>NZ_JABFAS010000001.1:0-7684 GCF_017168295.1 Microbacterium sp. KRD172
CCATGCACACCGAGCTCGTCATGATCCCGCTACGCATGGCGCTGTGGGAACGTGGCCGGCAAGGCCACCCGATCCAACCGAAACAGCTTCGAGCGCATAGCGATTATGCCGAGGTTTTCGTTAAGCCGAGGATTCGTGTTCTGGCGTGTGGTGGCGCGGGTTCGTGACAGTTTCCTCGGCTTAACATTTCGGGGTTATCGGAGGCTGTAGAGCGCGCGGAGCGCGTCTTCGGGGATGCGAGCGACGTCGGCTGTTGGTGTGGCGGCGTTGATAGCGTCGCGCATCATGTCGATGGTCGCGAAGGCGTAGAACGCGTTCGTGGTCGAGATGTTCTCGTGGCCGAGGAGGCGCATGATGATGGGCAACGGGACACCTTGCTGGTAGAGATCCATCGCTTTGGTCTTGCGGAGCATATGACAGTGAACCCTCGCAGGGACCGAGGGGCAGTGCGCTCGTGCGGTGTCGGCGGCGATGGTGAGCACGTTCGCGACAGTATCGGCCGAGAGCGGCGCCGGTTGTCCCTGATGGTGGCTGTTTAGCCGAGCTGTTCGGTAGCGGGTGTGGGTCGAACCGGTAGTGCGGGCGCGGGGATCTGGTAGCGCCCGCGCCCGCACTGCGGTCACTCGGCCGGGACGAGCCCGGTGACGTGGCGGCGCATGCGACCGAGACCCCGTTGGCCTCGGCTGACAGCCATCCTCACGGTCCAACCGCCCCCGGCGCTACCAGACCAACCCACGAGTGCTACCAGAACGACCCACCCGCGCTACCGAACGACTCGGCTAAACAGGTGGCTGTAGAACAGCGGCCTGTCCGATGGGAGGACCGCTCGGTCGGGATGGAACTCATCGAGATAGACGCGCAGGTGCCCGATCGTGGCCTCGGTCAATGGAACGACACGGGTCTTGCGTCGTTTCCCGGTCAACATCACGTGGCCCGGATGGGTGAGGGTGAGATCGCCGAGAGTGAGACGGGTGATCTCGCTGACGCGGGCCGCAGTGTCGTAGAGCAAGATGAGTAGCATTCGGTTCCGGCGTGATTTGGCTGTGTGGCCGGTGTGCGCGGCGAGGACCGCGCGAGTCTCATCCTCGGTGAGATACTCGATCGGCCTCTTCGGGACGGTCGGAGGTTTCAACGTCGAGGCCGCGTTGTGCAGCGCGACGAGGGTGATGTCCTCGGCGGCGGCGTAGGCGAGGAACGCCCGAATCGCGGTGAGCCGCAGTGTGATCGTCCGGGGTGCGTAACGCTGGTGTTCGTTCATCCATGCCAGCCAGGCTTTCAGATGCGTCCGGTCGAAGCAGTCGAACGTGACATCGGTGCGGGTGATGTGCTGGTGGTCGGTGAGAAACCCGAGGAAGCATTCCAAGCTGATCCGGTAGGCCTCAATCGTCCTCGCAGATGCTGAGCGGACGGCGGGAAGATAGGTGTGGAGGAAGCCGCGGGCGAGGTCCCAGAAATCCGGGGCGCCGGTGACGACGTGACGTTTCATGCGAAACCGACCTCCGGCAGCAGGCCCCTGCTGGCCTCACGGGTGATGCCGGTGTAGGCGTCCATGAAATCCGGAGACGTGTGGACGTAGTAGTAGGTCGACTCGACGCCCGCGTGGCCCATATATACCTGCAGGTAGGGCAGCATCGCGGACACGTCGGTCCCGTCGGCCATCCAACGTTCCAGATTCGCATAAGCAAAGTGATGACGGAAATCATAGGGACGAGGCTGGGCACCGCCGTTCGGACGGGGCAAGCCCGCGTGGTCCCAAATGCGGTGAAAGATCACCCCGACCGATGTGGGCGTCACGGCCGAGCCGGTCGCGGAGACGAAGAACGATCGCCTGCCGGGAAACCACTTCCTTGACGTCGCATCGCAGGACCTCAGGATCGCGGTCACGTCATCGGTGACCGGCAGACGCCGGCTGCGGTGGCCCTTGGACTCGATGATCGTGACATGCCCGCCGCGCAGGTCAACGTCTTCGGGGCGCAGGGCTCTGACCTCGCCGGTGCGCAGCCCGCACGAATGCATCAGGGTGAAGAACGCCGACGCCTGCCATTCCCACGGTGATTTCGATCTCACGCTCGTGGCCGCAGTGAAGAACTTCTCGATCTGCTCTCCGGTGAGCAGGTAAGGGTGCGAGCGCACGAAGGGTGCTCTCCAGGTGCTGTCGAGGACGTAGGCGTCCGGGTCGCGGTGAACGAGGACCCATCGCCCGAAGCCACGGATGTATGACATCCATGACCGGTAGGTGCCGGAGCTGGCAAGCCGTTCCGTGACCCATCCTTCAACGGTCACCCGATCCAACGTCGTCGACTGGTGGTGGGTGCAGTAGGCGTCGAACTGCTTCAGATACCAGATGCGGGAGAGACCAGTGAAGCCCATCGCCGTTTTGAACGCGACGTAGTCATCCAAATCAGCCGCGAACACACTGACGAATCCGTGCCCGGATGAATACTCGATCATGATCGTGCCCCCGCCGGGACGGGCAGCACGCATCCGGCCAGCCGCCCCTCATCAACGGTCAGGTAGATGCTGGTTGATTCGATACGGGCGTGACCGAGGACAGCGGAAATCGTCGGCAGTGCGGTCGCCGCGGCCAGCAGCCTCGACGCGGCCGTATGCCGCAACAGCCGTGACCCGGCCCGCGGATCAGTGACGCCAGCGGCGGTGAACACGACCGTGGTGATCCGGTGAATCGTCGCATGATCAGCCAACGGGGTGTGTGGCGCGAGCTGGCGCAGGAAGACATGATCATCACCAGTGTCGGGCCGCTCATTCAGGACATAATCGGCGAGGCGTGCCAGCAGTAGGCCCGGCAGTGGCAGCGTGACCGGGTTACGGGTCTTCTGCTGGATGAGACTGATCGTCTGTGATCGCCAATCGATATCACCCAACCGCAGATCGATGATGTCGCACGAACGCAGCCCCGTCATCAGCGCCAGCAACGTGATCGCTGCGTCGCGTGACGACACCACCGTGCGTGACGCGCACGCGGTTACCACGCGCTGCACGTCCTCATCAGCCATGACCGACAACACCGGGTGCGAACGGCGTATCCCGACAAGACCCAGCGCATCGACGAGGTCACGTCGGCCGGTGAACGTCAGGAATGGGCGGAAGTTCGACACCACCCAGAACAGGGAGCTCTTCGCCCACCGATCCAGCAACGATTCCAAGAAGCCAGTGATCGTGCCGGCGTCCGCGTCTTCCAAACGGACGATCCCGTGCTCTTCGAGGAACACCAGGTAGCCGCGCGCAGTGCGACCATAAGCCTCACGCGTCGCATCAGCGAGTTCTCGCTCGATCATCTCAGCCTCCCATTCGGCATTCAGCGAGATGAACGTGTCGGAGAATGGCCGGCGGCCGCCACCACCGCGCTTACGAACGCTGAGAGGCACGTCCCCAGTATCGACAAGTGCGTCGAACAACGTCACGAGCCGCGTGTAGTTGAATCGACGAATTGCGCTGAAGCGGCCCGTGCGCGGGCTCGTCGTCAACGACGCGAACACCACCCCGAGCGCACTCGTATACGCCCCGCCGCGACCATCGACGAATCGGTCCAACGCGCGGATCGTTTTCTCGTACTGTCCAATCGTGGACTCCGCGTACCCCGCCTGACGCAACGCCGCGACAACGAGACCACCCAAATGAATGACAGTCGTATCCATAGCCGTGTCCTTTCCATAGACGAATGGATACGGCGGACACTACGACCAGACCGATGTTAAGCCGAGGAAACGGTCACGAACCCGCGCCAACACACGCCAGAACACGAATCCTCGGCTTAACGAAAACCTCGGCATAATCTGAGTTAAGCCGAATTCGGCTTAACTCCGACGCGGGAAGTCAATATACCGCTGTGGCATATACCGAAAGGCTCGCCCTCGACGGCATCGCGCCATCGATCGGGAGCGTCGGCGATGCGTACGATAACGCCCTCATGGAGACGATCAACGGCCTCTACAAGGCCGAGTGCGTGCGCACGACGATCTTCCACGACGGCCCGTACAAGACGATCGCGGACGTCGAATTCGCGACCGGCGGCTGGGTCGACTGGTACAACAACCGAAGGCTCCACGGTAGCCTCGGAATGGTCAGCCCCGACGAGTTCGAGGCGACCTACTACGCGGCCATCACCCGAGAGCCGCAACCCGCATAGAAGCGGCACAGAACCTGGGACGGTTCAGGTTGAGAAGTGGCAGGCCTTCGACGCCGACTACGCGCAGTCCTCCGAACGCACCGACACACAACTCACCGTTCACTACGCGAAAGTCGAGGACTCAATCTTGCGCCTGCGAGACCTCGTCGCGGTCGAACGGCGCTGCTGCGCGTTCGTGGATTGGAGCACCGAGGAAAGCGATGAGGAATTGCGCCTAATCGCGCGCGGCACCTCCGACCAACTCGCCGCGCTCAACATCGGCCACGGCTGACGCACCGCCAAACGCTCCTGTATGTGACCCCTCGCCGCGCTTGCGGGTACACGATCTGGGTCGAATCGGTGACGTCCCGTGGAGTGGTGGACTTTCCGGCAGAGTCGCTCTCGTCGTAGACGTGGGTGAGCCATCGTGCGATGGTCAGTGAGTACCGATCAAAGTCACTCACAGAAGGACACAAAGCACGATGGCTCTAGACCAGTCTGCCCTCCTCGAGCTCCTCGGGGAACTGAAACTCACCGATGTCACCGACCGGATCCGGATCGCGACCGAAACGCTCTATCAAGAGTTGATCGACGCGGAGGCGGCCGCGTTCATCGGCGCCGCCCCGTTCGAACGCTCCCCGGAGCGGACCACGCAACGAAACGGCACCCGCCCCCGCACTCTCACGACGACCGCTGGGGAGTTGGAGTTGCGGATCCCGAAGCTGCGGCAGGGATCGTTCTTCCCGTCGCTGCTAGAGCGCCGCCGCCGCGTCGATCAGGCGCTATTCGCTGTCGTGATGGAAGCGTATGTGCACGGCGTCTCAACGAGGAAGGTCGACGATCTCGTCAAAGCACTCGGCGCCGATACCGGCATCTCCAAGTCCGAGGTATCCCGGATCTGCGCCAATCTCGATGAGGATGTTGCCGCGTTCCGGGACCGGCCTCTGGCCGACACGACCTACCCGTATGTGTTCCTTGACGCCACGTATTGCAAGGCCAGGGTCGGCCGGCGAGTCGTGCCCCAGGCGGTCGTCGTCGCGATCGGCGTCGCCGCCGACGGCAGGCGCGAAGTCCTCGGCTTCGAGGTCGGAGAAACCGAGTCGCAACCGTTCTGGACGAGCTTCCTGCGCTCGTTGAAGGCCCGCGGCCTCGGCGGGGTCAAGCTGGTGATCTCCGACGCTCATACGGGGCTGATCTCCGCGATCGAGACCGTGTTCGCCGGTTCCGCCTGGCAGCGTTGTCGGGTGCATTTCATGCGCAACGTGCTCTCAAACGTTCCGAAAGCGTCCGGGCCGATGGTCGCGTCGATCATCCGCACGATCTTCGCGCAGCCCGACACCGAGCACGTGTTCGCGCAGTTCCATGAGGTCGTGCGGATGCTGACACGGTCACATCCGAAGGTCGCGGACATGCTCGAGGACGCGAAGAACGACATCCTCGCGTTCTGCGGATTCCCGCAACAGCACTGGCGACAGATCTGGTCCACGAATCCGCTGGAACGCGTCAACAAGGAGATCAAGCGCCGCACCGACGTCGTTGGCACGTTCCCAAACCCGGCAGCGCTCCTGCGCCTGGCAGGGCACGTCCTGATCGAGCAGCACGACGAGTGGGACGGCGCCGACCGCCGCTACTTCAGCGAGCACTCCATGAAGCTCCTCACCGCGACCGACGAGGAGGTGGCGATCCCGGAACTCAACGCGGCATAATCAACACAACTGATCCCGCACGGTGTCGAGAAACTCCACCACTCAGCGGGACGTCACCGTCGAATCGCGGTCTCTGGTGCATGTCCGCAACCACTGAATATGCCGCCCGCTGATCGTCCCACCAGCGATGTGGAGGGTTCTCTAGCCAATTCCGTCGGCAGCCGACTCTTCTATGACCGCCTTGACTGCTGCGCAGTAGATGCCCTACGTCCTTGGCGGAGAGGAAGCCGGCGGTAGATCTCAGTGGAAGCCACCGCGGCCATCGCGCGTTTCGTGGGTTCTTCAGGTCGTTGTCGTGAGGTGATCGATGTCTGCGGGCGGGGTTTGGCGGCGGTGGAGGAGGAGCGCAGCGATTGTGCCGAGGACGCCGACGCCCGCAAGGGCTTCGGCGGCGGCGGGAAGGCTTGTGGCGCCCAGCCATCCGGCGAGCGGGTAGGTGATGAGGAAGCAGGCGTGGGATAGCGCGAATTGGGCGGTGTAGAGGAGGTTCCGGTTCGTTGGCGTGGAGGCTTCCGCGAGCAGCCTTGAGGAGGGCGTGTTGATCAGTGAGGTTCCGGCGCCGAGTATCAGCCAGACGATCAGCAGTGCCCACCACCCGGTACCTGTGTCGACGGCGATGATCGTGACACCGATCGCCGCAACAAGCCCGCTTACCACCACGGCCGTGCCGGTAAGCATGGTGCGGGTCACTCCGATCCGCTCGACGACCCAGGGTATGTTCAACGCCACTACCAGTGAGCCGACGCCGTAAGCGCCGAGGGCGACGGCGAGGGCTGCGTCGTCGAAACCGAGCACGCCCTTGGCGTAGACGACGGAGTTCACCAGAACGAGCGCGGTGCCGGCCGCGACGACGATGTTGGTGAGCATCAGAAACCGCAGGCTGGGCGAGCGGGCGAATACCCGCATCCCGGTCGATAGGCGCTGCCAGAACGAGGATGCCGGCTGATCGTGTGACAGCGCCGGGAGTCTGGTCGTCACTACTAGCGCGGCTGATGCGGCGAAGCCGACGGCAGTGCCCAGGAACAGGTTGTTGTAGCTGATCACGGTCAAGAGGACCGCGGCGAGGAGAGGGCTCAGCAATGCTTCGAGGTCGTACGCGAGGCGGGAGAGGGCCAGCGCTCGAGTGTAGTCGCGTGGTTCGGGGAGCACTGAAGGGATCAGCGACTGAAACGCGGGCGTGAATGTCGCGGATGCGGACTGCAGCACGAACACCAGCACATAGATCTGCCAGGTCTCTGTCACGAACGGCAGCATCATCGCGATCAGCAGCCGGATCACGTCGGCACTGACGAGGACGGCCTTCTTCGGGAGCCGGTCCACGACCGCGGCGATCAGCGGTGCGACGCCCACGTACGCGACCATCTTGATCGTCAACGCGGTCCCCAACACCGATCCCGCTGCCGCGCCGGCCAGATCGAACGCCAGCAAACCAAGTGCGACGGTGAGCAGCCCCGTGCCGACCAGTGCGATCACCTGCGCGGAAAACAGCGACCGGTACGTGCGGTTGCGAAGAACCTGGATCATGAGTGGTGCCGAGGGGTGTCTTCGACAGCATGTTCCGCTTGCAGAATCGCTTCGGTGACCAGGCGCTGCGCGTGCTCGTCCGTGAGCCGGTAGAACATCCGGTTGCCGTCCTGGCGAACCCGCACGATCTTCCCCCACCGCAACTTCGCGAGATGCTGCGACACGGCCGCAGGGCTGCGGTCCACGAGTTCGGCGAGAGCGCTCACCGACAGTTCCCCCTCTTGGAGGGCGAGGATGATGCGAATCCGTGTCGCATCTGCGAGCAGCCGGAACACCTCCACCGCCACCTCAACGAACGGACCGTCCGGCTGCAGTCGATCCATATTAG
>NZ_JABFAS010000010.1:0-732 GCF_017168295.1 Microbacterium sp. KRD172
CGCATAAATCCAACAAGATTTTGTTTAACCTTTTTATATCTACTCAACCTATCAAATGCTTTAGTTAGATGCTTCAAACTTTGTTCTAAAGTATCTCCATCTATCGCATTTTTTGTTGAAAGTGTTAAAAACAACCAACGTGCTTTTGGCTTTTCCTTAATTACTTCTTCAATCACTTTTTGAGCTTGATAACTATTTTTCATAGCACGTCTCCAATTACAAACCGGACATAATTTTGATTTACAAAACCATGTCTTATGTAACTTCAAATAACCTTCATCAGTTGGCTTAAATTCTAAAATATTACCACATTGTTTTACATTAAAAGCCTTTTTGATTTTTAAAATTTCTAGTATATCTGCATAGCTTACATTATCTATTTTCTTTTCTCTCCATGGGCGTTGTTTCCCACTTTTCGTCATATCTTTTAACGTTTTATTATCTTGATTTTCGGTTATACTTCTAGTAGTATTATATTGCATATAAAAAGACCCCCAGTATTATTTAAGATTCGACACCTTAATAATATAACTGGGGTTTTTTATTGTCAAATTTTCCTTTCACGCACAAAAACACGTTTAAACGCTGTAATATCAACAGTTACAGCTGTATATATAAAATCGAGTTATTTCTATATAGTATCAAGACAAGAAGAAACTCGTTTTCAACTCGTTTCAAAAACCTTTCAAAAACCATCAATCCACAAAAATACCACGCGAATGACACTCAAAA
>NZ_JABFAS010000011.1:0-2957 GCF_017168295.1 Microbacterium sp. KRD172
TGTGTTTTGTCAAGTGGAAGTCGGCCGTTTGAGCGCGGATTTTCCGGCCACGTGTGCATGGTTTCCGGCCGTGTGAGCGCGGCTGGAATCTGTGGCGTGGGCATGATCAGAACGGGTGCGCGTCGTCGCCCGCCGTCGGGGCTGCGAGGTGCTCGGCGAGTTGTTCCAGGATGGTGAGGGCGGCGGTGAGCTGCCCGGTGATGTGTCCTCTCATGGCATCGGTGTCGACGGCGTCGACGTGGGCGCTGATGGTGGCGATGGCGTCGTCGAGGCGGGCGATCGCTTCACCGGTGGTGGCGTGCCAGTCGTGGTCTCGCTCGGCGCGGTCGATGCCGGCGGCCCGGGCCGTTCCGCTCGGGTGTGGGGACGTGAGCGGTGTCGTGCGTGTCATGGTGTTCTCCTTTGCATGGGGTCGGCTATTTCATGAGGGCGTGCGCGACGCGGTAGGACTCGCCGCGGAATTGCAGGAGACGGCCGTGGTGGACGATGCGGTCGATGACCGCGGCGGCCATCTGGTCGTCGCCGAACACGGTGCCCCAGCGGGCGAACTCGAGGTTCGTAGTCAAGATCAGGCTGCGTCTCTCATATGCGTCGGCGATGACTTGGAACAACAGCCTCGCGCCCTCGGCATCGATTGGCAGATACCCGAATTCATCGATCGCGAGGAGCGGGTATCTGGCGAGGGCGGCGAGTTCCTTGTCGAGCCGGTCGGCTTCTTTCGCGCGGCGCAGTTGCGCGACCAGCGACGCGGTGGTGTGGAACCGTGCCGGGATGCCCCGGTTGCAGGCGGCGGCGACCAGCGCGCAGGCCAGGTGGGTCTTGCCGGTGCCGACATCACCGTAGAACACCAGGTCCCCCGCATGGTCGAGGAACTCGAGTCCGGTGAGTTGGTCGCGGCCGTAGCCGTCGGGGAACCGGATCGCGGTCCAGTCGTAGCCGTCGAACGACTTCAGCGCCGGCAGTCGGGCGGCTCGCAGCAGCCGGGCGTGGCGGGCATGCTGGCGGGAGGCGTGCTCGGCGGTGAGGAACCCGTGCAGGTACTCGCGTTGCTTCGGAGTTCCCCGAGTTGCCCAGTCCGCGACGACCGTGGTGGTCAGCGAGATCGCCCGGCCGGCGGCGATGATGTCGTCATTGCTCACCGGCGCGCTCGTGATCGTGTTCGTCATGCCGCGTCCTCCTCGATCTCGCCCGGATCCGCCGGTGTGTCGGCGCCAGGTGGCTCGGTGAACTGGTCGTAGACGTGGAGATCGACGACCGCGGGGTCTGGTTCGAGGTTGTCGTGGATACGGCGGGCGAGCATCCCGAGCCCGTCGCCGGCAGGGTCAGCCCCCTGGCCCACCAGCTGGGTCGCGGCGGTGATCGCGACCTCGAAGCTGGTCGCGGCCGCCGCTTGATCCAGGCGGGACAGAAGTCGCGCCCGCTCCGGCAGCCGCGCCTTGTCGAGCCAGTCGCGGACCGGGTCAGCGACCAGATCCCGAGCCGGGGAATGCGTCCACGCGCCGGGTTTGACGGCGAGGGCATGCAGCAGCTGGGCGGCTTGGAACACGGTCTGCTCACTGGAACCGAACACCCGGTCAAACACGATCACCGGGCAGGCGTGCTCATCGAGGATCTCGATCCTGTCGTGGCGGATCCCGACGGTGAGATGCCGGTCGTGATAGGCCGGACCTGCCAGATACGCGACGCCCTCCACGACGACCTTGCCGGTCTTGTCCGCACGACGGGATTCGTAACGGACCGGGTCGAATCCGATCCCGGGCAACTCCAGGCCCGCGGCGGCGTCGTCGGCGAACAGCACGCCGATGGGGACGTTCTTGCGCCAATGCTCCCGCGAGGCCAGGTCATCGCACCGGTCCAGCAACATCTGGTTCAACGCGCCGAGCGACGCGGCCTCAGGTTCGGGGACCATCAGGTTGCGGCGCAGGAACCCGACCGCGTTTTCGACGTTGCCTTTCTCGTTCCCCGAGCTCGGGTTGCAGTAGCGGGCAGTGAGCCGGTAGTGCGCTTTGAACGCTCCGAACAGCTTCGATTCGACGATCTTCTCCCCGCTGCGCCGACCCACCCCGGTGGCGTTGTCGAACACCAGCACCCGGGGTGCGAATCCGACGTGTTCGAAGATGCGGCGCAGCCCATCGCCGACGCACTCGGCGCTCTCTCCCCGGTAGGCCTGCACGAACCGGGTGTTCGAGAACGGGAACGTCACCAGCAGCAAGTGCAGCACGAGCCGCACCCCGGCGATGATCGCCACGCCCTGACCGAAATCGACTTGCGCCTGCCCCGGCGGCCACTGAAGCTCCAGATACCCCTCGGCACGGGAGCGGTGCTCGGCCCGGTACTGCTTCACGAGCCGCTGCACCGGGGAGTATGACCCCGCATAGCCGTGCTCGGCGACGAGGCGGTCAAACACCCGCCGCGCGGTGTGACGCTGCTTCCGAGGGCGCCGCTCATCACCGACGAGCCACTCCAGGACAACTGCTTCCAGCCCGGCGAGCACGACCGAACCCGGACGAGCCGCCAGCACCGGGACGACCGGCGAGAAATCCGCCACCCCCGTGTACTTGGTCACCGAGTCCCGACTCACCCCGAGCCGCCGGGCGATCTCCCGCCCCGGCACGCCATCGGCATCGAGCCGCCTAATATTTTCTACAACGGTCATGGGTACCGTCATCTCCCTTACCGGTTCCTTTCCGGCGCTCCGCTTTACCAAAATCTGGAAGCGCCGACCGGAACCTATCGATAGTGACGGGCCCATGACCCCAGCCGAGCCGGGGCAGCACGAACACCGTCGCCGATATGAATGATGAACACGTCACGCCCGCTCAGCCACCACCGCGTCGGGTGTCGACTCGCACGTGACGCTGCGTGGCCGGATTCTCGCGCTCAAACAGCAGGAAACCAGCCACTACTCTGGCCGGAAAACCCTGCTCAACCGGCCTGTAAACAGTCGATCACACACA
>NZ_JABFAS010000012.1:0-864 GCF_017168295.1 Microbacterium sp. KRD172
AGTCGGTGCTGGCGTTGGCGGCCGCTGTCGAGCAGCACAGCGAGCATCCGATCGGGCGAGCCGTCGTCCGCGCCGTCCCGGAGGGCAGCGCCCCTGCCGCGAACTTCCGGGCGATCCCTGGCCACGGCGTCGAAGGGGTCGTCGACGGGCGCTTGGTCCGAGTCGTGCAGACGGCTGATGAATCGGGCACGGTCGGCACGATCGTGGACGTCCTGGTCGATGGTGAACCTGTCGGAACGCTCACCCTCGACGACGCACTCCGCCCGGACGCGGCCTCCTCGGTCGCACGAACCGAGACCCTCACAGCGTCGCCGGTGCACCTGCTCACCGGGGACAACGACCGCACCGCCGCCGACATCGCCGCACGCACCGGGATTCGTGTCGTCCACGCCCGGCTGCTCCCCGCTGACAAGGCCGACGCGGTGAAACGACTCGAGGATGACGGCGCCACCGTGATGGTAGTCGGCGACGGGGTAAACGACGCCCCCGCCCTGGCCGCGGCCAGCATCGGTGTCGCGATGGGACGGCACGGCTCCGACCTCGCCCTGGACACCGCCGATGCGGTCATCATCCGCGACGAACTGTCCGCGGTGCCCGCGGTCATCAACCTGTCCCGCAAGGCACACCGGTATGTGGTGGCGAACCTGATCATCGCCGCGACCTTCATCACCGTGCTGGTGACATGGGACCTGATCGCCACATTACCGTTGCCGCTCGCGGTCGCCGGACACGAAGGATCTACCGTCATCGTCGCCCTCAACGGGCTGCGCCTGCTCCGCAAAAGCGCCTGGACATGAGATCTCGCATGCGGGTGGAACTAGACCTCGGGGGCCGGCCATGACACCGAAACGTCCCGCCATGGCC
>NZ_JABFAS010000013.1:0-7333 GCF_017168295.1 Microbacterium sp. KRD172
GGGGCGCGACCGCGGATTGGTATCGTTCAGGGGGACGCCGGGAGGGTCAGTGGTGGAGCAGCCGGAGGACGCGCGCGTGTGGCGCGCGCCGTCGATCATCGACGTCGCACGTGAGGCCGGGGTCTCGGCGCAGACCGTCTCTCGCGTCGCCAACGGCATGGACATCGTGCGTCCGGTCACCCGCGACAAGGTGCTCGCGGCCATGGACCGGCTCGGCTACCGGCCGAACTCCGCCGCGCGCGCTCTGAAGACCGGCAGGTTCCGCACCCTCGGCGTGATCATGTCCGAGCTCTCCAGCTACGGCAACACCCGAACGCTGGAGGCGTTCGCCAGCGAGGCGTCCAAGGCCGGCTACTCGCTCGCGCTCACCCCGCTGTGGACCATCGCGCAGGCGGGCCTGACCGGCGCGCTCACCCGGATCGCCGACCAGGCGGTCGACGGGCTCATCGTGGTGCTCGAAGAGCATGAGCTGCTCAAGTCCGACCTGAAGCGCATCGCCAAGATCCCCACGGTCGTCGTCACCGCCGGCCGCTCGCATCCCTACGTCGCGATCGACACCGATCAGGCGCAGGGCGCCCGGCTGGCCACCGAGCACCTCCTTTCACTCGGGCACGAGACGGTCTGGCACGTCCGCGGACCCGAGCGCTCGCACGGCGCCAGGAACCGCGCGCAGGCTTGGGCCGACACGCTCCGCGAGCACGGCCGCGTGGTGCCCCCGGTCATGCCGGGTGACTGGAGCCCGGCATCCGGTTACGCGGCGGGGAAGCGACTGGCAGCCGACCCCGCGGTGACGGCGATCTTCGCGTCCAACGACGCGATGGCGCTGGGAGCCATGCGCGCACTGCACGAGGCCGGACGCGACGTGCCCGGCTCGGTCAGCGTCGTCGGCTTCGACGACATGGAGCTCTCCGCCGACTTCCGGCCGCCGCTGACCACGGTGCACCAGTACTTCGACCGTGTCGCCACCGCGGCGGTCGGCATGCTCATCGACCGGATCGAGCACCAGAAGCGCACCACCGCCGACCCGGTGCCCACCGAGCTGATCGTGCGGGCGAGCACCGCGCCGCCCCCGGGATCGGGGACGGCGCGGGTCGGCTGAGCCGGGCTCAGCGGTTCTGGATGCCGCGGAACGCGAACCGGAACTCGAGGTCTCCCGTCGGCAGCAGGTACCGGTCGAGCGGACGCGAACCCCAGGAGTCGTCTCCCGCCACCCCCCGGCGCATCAGCGCCGGGCGCACGATCGTGCGGTGGATCGGCGGCAGCTCGTGCGGATGCAGTGCGCTCTCGATCTCGGCCGGCGTCCAGCTCAGCGCCGAGAACTCCATGATCGGGTCTCCCTCGAAGCGCAGACCCGCGCCCCGGGCATCCGTGATCTCCGCCCAGCGCACGCCGGTGCGGTTGCCGGCCTCCTGCGGACGGATGTACGGGGTGAGCATGTCGGGGACGTGACGGTCGTAGACGCCCAGCCGGGCACCCTCCCGCCGGTCCACATAGCACTCCTCGGGACCGTCGCCGTACCAGCGCACCCGGTCGTAATCCGCGGGCATCGCCAGCATCGTCGCGAACTCGGGCATCTGCGGCAGCCCGTCGGGAACGTGCATCCGCTGGGTGACCTCCACCCGGCCCGAGCCGTCGACGAGATAACTGAGATCGCAGTGCGTCACGGGCGTCGTCGGCAGCTCGTAGCGGTAGCCGATGCGCACCCCGCCGTCGACCTGCTCGACCGAGATGTCGGCCGGCTCGTGAAACCCGCTGGCGCGGCCGTAACGGCTGGCGAGCAGCCACTGCCCCTCTTCGAACGGGCCGCCCCAGCCCCGCTCGTTCGCGGTCGGCGCATGCCAGAAGTTCGGGGTGACCGCGCCCGAGAGCAGCTCGCGGCCGCCCGTGCGCGTCTCGCCGAAGCGGTACGAGGTCAGCCCGTTGAAGATCCGCGAGAACGTCACGTGGAAGCCGGGCCCGTGCACGCCGATGCTCAGCGTGCCCTCGACCAGGCGCGGCGCGGGCGCCGCGACCTGCGCGGCCGGTGCCGTCGCGCCTGCGGCCGGCTCGCCGACCCTGAGCACGTGCTCGCCGAAGGCGACCTCGTGCCCGGCGGGTGCCCACGCCGTCTCGGTCCGCAGGTGCAGCGAGACGACGATCGCGTACTCGCCCGCCGCCGCGGGAATCGCGACCGGCAGCGGGTACACCGCCGACCCGCCCGGCGCGACGTCCGTGTCGACGACGCCGGCGGTCAGGATGCGGCCCTCCCGGGAGATCGAGACGCGCGTCTCGTATTCGGCCGACGAGGTCGACATCAGCCGGTTCGTCAGCGCGAACGACGACTCCGACACGTCGACGACGAAGCCCTGGTACAGCCGCTTCATCTCCTGCGCCTTCGGCGAGGGGGTGTGGTCGGCGAAGAAGATGCCGTTGCCGCTGAAGTCCTGATCGTGCGGCGCCTCGCCGTTGTCGCCGCCGTAGCCGAAGTACTCGCGGCCGTAGCGATCGCGCATGAGGATCGCCTGATCGGCGAAGTCCCAGATGAATCCGCCCTGGAACAGCTCGTCACGATACGCGAGCTCGATGTACTCGCCGACCCCGCCGAAGGAGTTGCCCATCGCGTGCGCGTACTCGCACACGATGAACGGCTTGTCGCGGTTGGTGCGCAGATAGTCCTCCACCGCCGCGGCGGGGGTGTACATCTGGCTCGCGATGTCGGTCGTCTCGGGGTACCTCGGGTCCCAGTGCACGCCCTCGTAGTGCACCGGGCGATCGTCGACCGACCGGAACCAGTCGGCCACATCGCGCAGCACCGTGCCGCCGAAGGACTCGTTGCCGCAGGACCAGATCACCACGCTGGCGTGGTTCTTGTCGCGCTCGAGCATGCTGCGGGCACGATCCAGCGCCGCCGGGCGCCATTCGTCGTGGTCGCCGGGCAGGGCGGTGTCGAGCGATTCGCCGTGCAGGCGGATGCGGCTCCACCGGGCGTGCGTCTCGAGGTTCATCTCGTCGATGACCATCAGGCCGTACTCGTCGGCGAGCGCGTAGAACGCCGAGTCGTTCGGGTAGTGGCTGGTGCGCACGGCGTTGACGTTGTGCGCCTTCAGCATCCGGATGTCGGACTCGGTGAGCTCTCGCGACGGCACCCGCCCGTTCAGGCCGAACTCGTGACGGTTGATGCCGTTGAAGACGACCCGGTCGCCGTTGAGCGACAGCACGCCGTTCTCGATGCCGAACCGGCGGATGCCGACTCGCTGCGGGACGACCTCGGTCAGCGCTCCGGCGGCGTCGCGCACCTCGATCACGAGGTCGTACAGGTGCGGATGCTCGGGGCTCCACAGCCGGGGCTCCTCCACCTGCACGACGAAGGCTCCGTCGGCATCCCGCGCGAGCTCGCCGACGCCCTCGATGCGGGCCGAGACGGCGCCGCCCGCCCCGTCGAGCTCCACGCGGACCCGCACCTGGGCGGATGCCAGGTCATCGGCGACCGCGGTGGTCACGCGGATGTCCTCGGCGTGCACCCCGGGGCGCCGGTACAGGGTGACGTCGCGGAAGATGCCCGAGAACCGGAAGAAGTCCTGGTCCTCGAGCCACGAGCCGGCGCTGTAGCTGAACACCTGCGCGGCGATGCGGTTCTCGCCCTCGACCAGCGCGTCGGTGAGATCGAACTCGGCGGGGGTGAAGCTGTCGGTGCTGTAGCCGATGTAGCGGCCGTTCACCCACAGCGCGATCGCGCTCTCCGCGCCGTGGAAGGTGACGCTGAGCCGCTCGCCCTCGGCGAGCGGGCAATCGAGCGCGAAGGTGCGCACATAGCATCCGATCGGGTTGTCGCGCTCGGGGACCTGCCCCGGCTCGATGTCCTCCTGGCCGTCCCATGCGTAGCCGACGTTGACGTACTGCGGTCGGTCGTAGCCCTCCAGCTGCAGGTGCGAAGGCACGCGGATGTCGTCCCACCCCGACACATCCCGCGACGGATCGGCGAAGTCGGGCAGCACCTGCCCCTGGTTGCGGGCGCAGAAGAACTTCCACAAGCCGTTCAGCGACTGCTCGAACGCGCTGACCCCCGATCGCGCCTCGTCGAGGTCGGCGAACCAGCGGTGGTCCGAGTGCGCCGGGCGGCGGTTCTCCGAGACGAAGGTCGGGTCGGCGATGCGGTCGATGGCGAAGACGGGATCGAATGTCACTTGATGGCTCCGGTGATGCCCTGTGCGAAGGCGCGCTGCAGGATGAGGAAGATGAGGATGGTCGGGAGGGATGTCAGCAGCACGGCGAGCATGAGCACGCCGTAGTCGGTGACGTATCCGGCCGTGAGGTTGGCGATGAGCATGGGCATCGTCTGCACCGCGTTGTCGAGCAGGATCACACGCGGCCAGAGGAAGTTGTTCCACGAGGCCATGAAGGTGATGACGGCCGCGGCGGCGAAAGTGGACTTCATCGTCGGCACGTAGATGCGCGCGAAGATGGAGAGCTCCTTCAGCCCGTCGATCCGGGCGGCCTCGATGACCTCATACGGGAACGAGCGCGACGCCTGCCGGAACAGCAGGATCAGCAGTGGCGTGGCGATCGAGGGGATGATCACCGCGAACAGCGAGTTGACCATGTCGAACTGCGCGAAGATGCGGAACAGCGGGATCATGATGGCCGCGAACGGGATCATCATCGCCAGCATGAGGATCGCCATCACGACGTCCTTGCCGCGGGAGTGGTAGATCTCGAAGCCGTAGCCCGCGATCGCGCAGACGATCAGCGACAGCACCGTCGTGCCGATGGCGATGAGGGACGAGCTGATCATGGCGGCGCCGAGATCCTGCTGCGTGGTCAGCGCCACCAGATTGTCGATGAAGTGGCCGCCCGGGGTCAGCCGGGATCCGAGGACCTCTCGGGTCGAGTTGGTCGATGAGACCAGCATGAAATACAGCGGGAAGACCGAGAACAGGGCGAACACGGTCAGGAACGCGTAGCCGGGCACGCGTCGCCAGGGAAAGCGTCGACTAGTCACGCTTGTCACCCACCTTCATCTGGATGAGAGCCAGCACCGCGACCATGATCAGGATCACGTACGAGATCGCGGAGGCGTAGCCGACGTTGGGGTTCTTCAGGAATGCGAGCTCGTAGAGGTAGTGCGACATCGACATCGAGTTGTATGACGGCCCGCCCTTGGTGAGCGCCCAGGACTCGTCGAACAGCTGCATCGTGCCGTTGATCGACATGATCGCGGTGAGCACGATCATCGGCCGCAGCTGCGGCACGGTCACGAACCAGAACGTCTTGAACGCTCCGGCGCCGTCGATTCGCGCGGCCTCGAGGGTGGAGTGGTCGACGTTCTGCAGCGCCGCCAGGAAGAAGATCATGTTGTAGCCGGTCCACCGCCACAGCAGGCCGATGATGATCACGAACCGCGCGGTCCACGGCTCGCCGAGCCAGTTGAGCGGGTCGTGCATGAGGCCGACCGCCATGAGGGCGTCGTTGACCAGTCCGTCCGTGGCGAACATGGTGCGGAAAACCAGCGAGTACGAGACCAGCGAGACGGCGCACGGCAGGAAGATCATCGTGCGCCAGAGGGCCTTGCCCCTCAGCTTCGGGTCGTTCAGCAGGTTGGCCAGCACCATCGCCAGGATCAGCATGATCGGCACCTGGACCACCAGGTAGAACACCGTGTTGAACATGGTGAGCTTGAAGATCTCGTCGTCGAGCAGCCGGGCGAAGTTCGACCACAGCGGCTCCGCCCAGTTCAGCCGTGATCCCCGGCCGGTCTGCAACGAGAGGACGAATGCCTGGATCATCGGCACGAAGCTCAGCAGCGTGATCAGGAGGGCTGCCGGCAGAAGGAACCCCCACCCGGTGAGGTTGCGTCGCCGTGCGGTGTTCAGCCACGGTCCGCGCGGGGTGAAGTCCGGCGGAGGGGTGCTCCGCCCCCGCCGGCGGGAGCCGTCGGAGGTCACGATCGCCTGGGTCGCCACGATGCGTACTCGCTTTCCATTGCTTCGGAACAGGACGCTCGGGCGGGGCGTCGTGCCCCGCCCGAGCGGAGAGGGTCAGTTCATCGCGAACTCGACGTTGGCCTGGGCCTCGTCGAGCGCATCCTCGATGCTGGTGCCGCCGATGACCTTGGTCATCGCCGCGCTGACCGCGTCACGACCTTCGAAGAAGTAGACGCCGGTGTTGCTGCTGGGCACCTCGGCGCCGAACTCGACGACCTTCTGGAAGATCGGCTGCCCGCTGAAGAACGCGCTCGGCTCGGCGTACACGCTGCTCTCGCCGGCGGGGATCCAGTTCGCGACCGCGCCGGCCTTCGGCAGGATCGTGTCGTAGAAGTCGGTCGATCCCGCGAAGGTGGATGCCAGGAAGTCGGCGGCGAGCGTCGCGTCGCCGGTGGAGCTGATCGCCCAGGACGAACCGCCGTTGGCCGAGTAGTTCGTGGCGTCGGGCACGCCGTCGAGCTTCGGCAGGTCGGTGACGGCCCACTTCCCCGCCTGGTCCTCAGCGGTCTGGATCGACCCGGCGATCCAGATGCCGTTGATGGTGCCGGCGACAGAGCCGTTGACGAAGCTGCTGATGTACTCGTCCCACGAGTTGACCTCGACGAACACGCCGGACTCGACCAGCTCGGTGTACACCTCGATGGCGTCGATCAGCACATCGTTGCCGGCGATCGTGGGCTGACCGTCCTTGTCGAACAGGCTCCCCCCGGCGGACTGCAGGATGATCGACAGCAGGTCGGACGAGCCGGCGATGCCGGAGAGCAGCGGCTTGCCGGTCTTGGCCAGCACGTCCTTGCCCTTCGTGATGAAGTCGTCCCAGGTGGTGCTGGTGAAGTCGTCGATGGTGTATCCGGCCTGCTCCAGCACGTCGGTGCGCAGGGCCGAGACCGCGGTGCCCGAGTCGAAGGGCACACCGTAGTTGACGTCGTCGATCGTGGAGTAGGCGGTGACGCTCTGGGGGAACTCCGAGAAGTCGATGTCGGCGTCGGCGTAGTCGCCGAACACGTCGGGATAGTTGATGACGTTCTTCTGGAACGCGCTGTTCTGCATGAGGAAGATGTCGGGCAGCTCGTCGAACTGCTGCGACTGGGCGATGGTGGTGAGCTTGGCCTGCAGGTCGTCCCAGGGCGTCTCCACGATCTTCAGCTCGAAGTCGGGGTGGTCCTTCTGGTAGACCTTCTCGGCCTCCTGCATCGCATAGATGTTGAAGGAGGGGTCCCAGGCCCAGACGGTCAGGGTGTTGCCGTCGCCGGAGCCCTCGGCGTCGCCACCGCTGCCGCATGCGGTCAGCGCGAACAGGGGAAGGATCGCCGCGGCGGCCATCGCCGCAGCCTTTGTCATGCGCTTCATCGAAGCATGTCCTCTCGGGGGGG
>NZ_JABFAS010000014.1:0-1513 GCF_017168295.1 Microbacterium sp. KRD172
CCGAGCGATGTCAAGCTGTGTGGAGTCACGCGGCCTTGTTTTGTGGTTTCTCGTTGGGCAGGTTGATCCCGACCGTGCCAGCGGGTGTGGGTGTGCTCGGGCGGGCGCGGAAGCGTTCCGGGTGCGCCTGGAAGTAGCGTTGCAGGGCGTGCTCGCGTGTCTGCCAGGCCTCGCGCCAGGATCCATCGTGGACCTGGGACGGGGAGAACAACGCGATACCGGAGTGCTTGTGCTCCTGGTTGTACCAGGGCACGTACTCGCCGAGATATGCCCTGGCGGAGTCGAGGTCGGCGAAGACTTTCGGGTAGCCCGGCCGGTACTTCATGGTCCGGAATCCCGCCTCGCTGAAGGGGTTGTCATCGGACACGTACGGCCGGCTGTGTGACAGTTCAGTGCCGTGCTGCTCTTTCAGGAAGTCTCGCAGCAGGTTCGATTTCATCGCGGCGCCGTTGTCGGCGTGCACGATGCACGGCGTGCCGTGCATGGCGATCGCCTGCGCGAACATCTCGACGGCGAGGTGGTCGGCCTCACGGTCCTCGACCCGCCATCCGACGATCTCACGGGAGAAGATGTCGGTGATCTTGTACGCCTTGAACACCACCCCACGCCACGGCGAGTACAGGTCACTGATATCCCACGTCCAAACCTGCCCGGGGCCGGTCGCCTTCAGCACGGGTTTGTTCCGCGGCGCCGTGCGCTCCTTACGAGCCGGGACCTTCGGGCGCAGCATCTGGTCCTCGATCTCCGCTGCGATCCGCCACCAGGTGCGGCGGGAGCCGAGCATGATCCCTTGGTCCCATGCCGAGGCGAACGCGTGATCGACGGAGTTCTGTCCCGCCCACCCGGACAGGATGTGCTCGGTGATCTTCTCCCGGTCCGGCTCGCTGATCCGCGACTGGTACGCCCGCTCGGTCTGCGGGATCGGATCGGCGACCCGGTCCCGCGGGTGCTGCCGGTAGTGCCACGTCGACCGGGACACCCCCGTCAGCTCCAGCGCCTGCCGCTGGGATCCGGTGATCCCCGCCAACTCCGCCACGAGGTCGTTCTCCATGCTCAGGAACTCGACGGATCGGTCGTCGTCGGGATCTCGGCGGGCTCTGGCTCGCTCATCGCGTGCAAGAGCCCGATAGCTTTTCCCAGCGCATCGTTGGTGTCCTCCAGCTCCCGCACCCGCGCGGTCAACCGCGTCACCTCGTTCTCATGCGCGGCGCGTTCTCTCGCACGCTGCTTCTCCAGCGCGGTGCGCTTGCTCGGTGGGATCGTCATACCACTACCTTCTCGCGGGACCAGCCCCCGGTCGAGGTCACCCTCGAACACCGCGTCGCGCCACCGCCGCAGCCGGGCATACGACACGCCCCGCGCGGCGAGCCACGGCCGCTTCTGACCGTGCGGCTGCACCTGATACTCGTGCACGATCTCACGGATCTCCGTGGCCGTGAACCCTGGACTGACAGTCATCACCCTGACTCCCTACTGATCATGAACGACTCACAACCAGCTTGACAAAGAGGGT
>NZ_JABFAS010000015.1:0-251 GCF_017168295.1 Microbacterium sp. KRD172
GAGGCCGTTGATCGTCTCCATGAGGGCGTTATCGTACGCATCGCCGACGCTCCCGATCGATGGCGCGATGCCGTCGAGGGCGAGCCTTTCGGTATATGCCACAGCGGTATATTGACTTCCCGCGTCGCTATGCGCTCGAAGCTGTTTCGGTTGGATCGGGTGGCCTTGCCGGCCACGTTCCCACAGCGCCATGCGTAGCGGGATCATGACGAGCTCGGTGTGCATGGTGGTCTGCGCGTGCCAGGCCACGA
>NZ_JABFAS010000016.1:0-15178 GCF_017168295.1 Microbacterium sp. KRD172
GACGACGCGCACCCGTTCTGATCATGCCCACGCCACAGATTCCAGCCGCGCTCACACGGCCGGAAACCATGCACACGTGGCCGGAAAATCCGCGCTCAAACGGCCGACTTCCACTTGACAAAACACAGATGGGGCCGCACAGACTCAGCGACGCCAGCAGTACTCCGACAATCACAAGCCACGACGCGGCCTGGCCAGGGGGCATCCCGGGTTGCCTGTTCACCTCCCGAGTCCATGGATGTGGATGTGCCCTCCACGCCTGACTCTCGCCAGGTCGTGCGCCATTGAATGGTGCCCGCCATCCGGTGGCCTGAACTGTCTGTGAGACTCCGGATGTTCTGTCGGGCCAATGGATGCACCGGATCCACCAGCCGTGGACTACTCAATGAGGAGCAGCAGGTGAACAGTCAACCTTCCGTCCCCGCGGGGACCGTCATCGCCATCACAGGCGGTGCGTCCGGGATCGGACTCGCGGTCGCCGTCCTGGCCGCTGCGGCCGGTGCCCGTCCGGTAGTTCTCGATCTGCAGCCTTCCCAGCTTCCCGCGTCGGCAGCCGCGGCTGGTGTCCGTGCCGTCGCGACCGACGTCACCGACGCGGACTCCGTCGCCGCATCCTTTGCCGACATCGAGCACACCGAAGGCCGCCTGGACGCACTCGTCAACTGCGCAGGCTTCGCGCGTCCGGCGCGGGTGACGGAGGGCTCGGACGATGAGTGGTCGCGGCTTGTGGACGTCCACCTCGGCGGAACGATGCGCACCTGCCGGGCCGCGCACGGCTTGCTCGCCACCTCGGCAAACGATGGCGGATCGCCCGCGATCGTCAACGTGTCGTCGGTAGCCGCCCTGGCGGGCGTGCCCGGCCGGGCGGCGTACAGCTCGGCGAAGGCCGGGATCTCGGCGCTGTCTCGAACTCTTGCCGTGGAGTGGGCACCGGAGCGCATCCGGGTCAACTCGGTGGCGCCTGGGATCACCCGCACGACCCTGATGGATCGCCTCATCGCGCATGGAGACGTGAGCACAGAGGGTGTGGAACGCCGCACGCCGCTGCGCCGGCTGGCCATACCAGACGAGATCGCGGCACCGATCCTCTTCCTTTGCTCGTCGGGCGCCTCGTTCATCACGGGTACCACGCTCGTCGTCGACGGGGGCCTGAGCGTCGACGGCGACTGGTACGAGCGATGACGTCACCGCCCCCTCTGTTCGACCTACACACATACCGCACTGGAGAACACATGCGACTCTGCGCCAGATCCGAGGGCTGCAACCGGCCGGGCGAAGGACGAATACTCCGATGATCACCGCTCTGCTCAATGGGCTGGCGTTCGGCATGCTCATGCTCGTCCTGTCGTCGGGGCTGGCCCTCATTTTCGGCCTCCGAAACGTCGTGAACTTCGCTCACGGAGCGCTCTACATGGTGGGCGCCTACATCGGGTTCGCTATCGGATCGGTCACAAATTTCTGGGTCGCACTCGTTGTCACGCCGATCATCCTCGGAGCCGTGGGCGTCCTGTTGGATCGGTTCGGTCTCCGCTACTTGGCGAAACGGGAGGTCCTCGACCTGGTCCTGTTGACCTTCGGTCTCACTTTCGTGCTCACCGGGCTCGTCCAATCGGTCTGGGGGACGCAACCCAAATCGATCAACGCCCCACCCGGCCTTGATGGCAGCATTCCGCTTCCCGAGGCAAGCTACCCCACGTACAGGATCTTCCTGATCGTGACCGGTGTTCTTCTCGGTGTCGCGCTGATCCTCTGGCTGCGCTTCTCGAAGACGGGTCTGTACGTTCGCGCGTCCACCATGGATCGGACGGTGGCGACGGTCGTGGGTGTCGATGTCGACCGGGTCAGCGCCACCGTCGTCGGGCTTGGTTTCGCATTCGCGGGAGCGGCGGGCGTGCTCGCCGGGCCGTATCTGAGTCTCAGCCCGAACATGGGCGTGGAGATCCTCGTGCTCACGTTCATCGTGGTCGTCGTCGGCGGTCTCGGGAGCTTGGGGGGCGCGATGGTGGCAGCCGTCGTGCTCGGGCTCATCGTCAACCTGTCGGCGGTGTTCGTTCCGTGGTTCGCCGCCTACGCGCCATACGCGCTGATGCTCGTCGTCCTGCTCTTCAGGCCCCGTGGATTCGCTGGAACGAGGACCCTCGTATGACCGCTGCACGCTCCACCACTTCCGCACCGGCGTCTTCGCAGCCCTCGGCATCGTCGGTGGATGCGGTGCTTCGCACCCGTCCCCGGACGTACGTCATCCTCGCCGTCGTGTGGATCGTGGCGCTGATCGCCGGACTGTTCGCACCGTATGTCCTCAGTCTCTACAACCTGCAGCTCGCGGTGCAGGGCGGCACGCTGGCCATCATCGCACTCAGCGTCGGATGGCTGCTGCGACAGACCGGACAGCTCAGCTTCGGTCAGGCCGCCTATCTCGGCGTCGCGGCATACGTGGCGGCCATTCTCGGGAGGATCCCCGGAGTACCGGGATGGGTGGCCGTCCTCGCCGGGATCGCTATCGGGACCGTTTTCGCCTTCCTGGTGGCACTCTTCATCGCACGCACGCCGGGCATCGCGTTCTCCATGCTGACGCTCGCGATAGGCATGCTGGTGTGGGTCGCCAGCACACAGCTGCGAGGTCTGACGAACGGATATGACGGACTCACGGCTAGCTTCTCAGGGGACATCCTCGGCATCCCGATCAGTTCATTGACGAACCCAGTCGTCGCCTGGCCCCCGATCTGGATCATCGTGATAGTGGTCGCGGCGGGCCTGTGGCTCCTAAGCGGATCACGCTTCGGACGCCGCCTGGCCGCAATCCGGGAGAACGAGGAGCGCACCCGGTTCGCGGGGCACGGCACGCACCTCCCACGTGTCGCCGCTGTCACGATCTCCGGCTTCGTCGCAAGCCTTGCCGGAGCCGTGTCGATCGTGAACCTCGGCTTCATCTCCCCGGAACTGCTGTTCTGGGACAAGTCCGGGTTGCCGCTCATCGCCGCCGTGATCGGCGGGGTGAGTAGCGTGATAGGTCCGATCATCGGTGCGTTCGGCTTCACGTTCCTGCAGGGGTTCTTGAGCGAGAGCTCAAACTATCTCCTGATCATCGGAGCCGTCCTCATGGTGGTCGTCATCGTCGCACCAGGGGGAGTTGTCGACATCATCCGACGTCTAGTCACAGCGGTCGCACGTCGGGTGCGGCCCGGCAAGAAGGTAGGTGATTCGGATGCTGAGGCTTGAGGGACTGAGCTTCTCCTACGGCGCGGTGCGCGCCGTGCGCAATGTCGACATGGAGATCGTGCAGGGCACGATCCACGGCATCATCGGTCCGAATGGTGCGGGCAAGAGCACGTGCATCGACCTCATCTCCGGTCGCCAGCGCCCCACCTCCGGCGCCGTCGTCTACCGCGGTGAGAACATCACACGCCGCCCGGTGCGGTGGCGTCGTCATGCCGGGATCTCTCGATCGTTCCAGCGGATCAGCGTGTACCAGGGACTGACCGTCGCCGACCAGCTCGACCTCGCCGCCGGCGCTGTCGGTGAACGGCAGCTCGATCACATCGTGGACGTGCTCGATCTTCGCTCGACGCTCACCGCGAAGTGCTCGGAGACCAGCTACGGGGAGCAGCGGCGGGTCGACATCGCGCTCGCGCTGCTGGGGGAGCCGGCGCTCGTGCTCTTGGATGAGCCGGCGGCGGGGCTCTCGCAGGCCGAGAGCATTCAGCTCGCGGATCACCTCGCGGACCTCGCCCGGGAGCGGGACTCCACTTTCGTGCTCGTCGAGCACGATATGGAGGTCGTGTTCCGAATCTGCGATCACCTGACAGTACTCGACCACGGATCGGTGATCGCCGACGGGAAGCCGCAGGATGTGCGCTCCCTAGACATCGTCGTAGACGCCTACTTGGGAAGGGCCGCATCATGACCGCAAACCCGGTGCTGCAGTTCCAGGACCTCCGTGCGTACTACGGGACGGCACTGATCATCGACGGGATCTCGCTCGAGGTGGCCGAAGGGGAGTGCTTCTCGCTCCTCGGGCCCAACGGCGTCGGCAAGACCACCAGCATCAACGCGCTCTACGGGATCGCACGGGCGTCCGGGACCATCACCGTGGATGGCAAGACACTCTCGGGTAGACGGCCCAGGGAGGCCGCACGCTTCGGCGCCGCCCTCGTCCCGCAGGGGCGGTGGATCATCTCCAGCCTCACGGTGGAGGAGAACCTCATCCTCGGGCGCGCATCCGAGCGAAAAGGCCCGTGGGATCTGAAGAAAGTGTACGAGATGTTCCCGGACCTGAAGGAACGGCGAGCCTCATCGGGGACAGACCTCAGTGGCGGCCAGCAGCAGATGCTCGCCATCGGCAGAGCACTCATGGCAAACCCGAGGATCCTCATCCTCGACGAGCCCTCCGAAGGCCTCGCGCCCGTGATCATCGACAAGCTCGGCGACGACCTCGCCCTGCTCCGCGAGCAAGGCACATCGATGCTGCTCATCGAGCAGCGGCTGGACCTTGTGCGCCGACTCGCCGACCGGTTCGCCGTGCTCACCAAAGGCCGAGTCGTCGCCGACGGCACGATCGCCACCACCACCGAGGAGCAGCTTCGCTCCCTGGTCGCGCTCTAAGCCCTACCTCGCACCAATGCCCTAACCCGCACCAACGAAAGAGAAGAGGAGACCGTGAACACTCGTAAGACACGCGCAGTGATTCTGGCGGCGACGTTGCCGCTCGTCATCGCACTTGCCGGCTGCACCGGCGCGGCGGTGGGCGGTGACCCGTCCGCGTCCAGCTCCGGCGCCCCCATCCGGGTGGCGCTGCTGACGGACCAGTCGGGTCCGTACGCTGAGTTCGCCGCACAGCAGGCCGCAGGAGTGAAGTTCGCCGCCGACGAGGCCAACGCGAACGGCGGGATAGACGGTCATCCCGTCGAGATCTATCAGGCCGACAGCCTCGGCACGGCCGAGGGCGCCGTGTCAGCGGCGCAGAAGCTCGTGCAGCAGAACGGGGCCCAGTTCATCATCGGCACGATCGCCTCCCCGACGACCCTCGCCGTGATGCAGCGGCTGGACTCGTGGGGTGCTCTACAGTTCGGCACTCAGTCCCAGGGCGTCGACCTCACGGGCGCATCGTGCGAAGCGAACTTCTTCCGTGTGTTCACGAACGACGATCAGATCATTAACGCGATGGGCGCCTGGCTCGACGAACGCGAACCGGTCCTCGACTGGGACGCCATCGGAGCGGACTACAGCTTCGGGCGCCAATCGGTCGCTGGTCTGGAACAGATCGTGGATGGACAGGGTGGCACGGTCGAGGTCTCGGTGTTCGCGCCGCTGGGCAGCACCGACTTCGGCTCCTATATCAGCCAGCTCAACGGTGGTGGTGGCCTTCTGGTCGCGAACTCCGGTGGTGACTCGATCAACTTCTTCAAGCAGGCCCTGCAGTTCGGGACGTTGGAGAAGTACGGTCTCGTCTTTGGCAACGCGTCGTTCACGACCTCGAGCCTGAACGCAGTGAACGACGCGCGGCTGGTCGGAGCCTACGGGTCGGCGAATTGGCAGAACACGGTGGACACACCTGAGAGCAAGGCGTTCGTCGAGGCCTACGAGGGGGCCAACGGGGAGGCGCCCGCGGACTTCACCGGGGCGGGCTACATGGGAATGCAAGCCCTGTTCGCGGGGGTGCGCGAGGCGGGCAGCGCCGATCCCGACGCCGTGCGCGACGCGCTGTCCGGCCTCACCTTCGACTCCATCAAGGGCGAGGTCACGATGCGCGCCGAGGACCACCAGCTCCAGGCGCCGCTCTATATCGCACAGGTCGAGGAGGGCGACGACGGGGGCCTCGTGTTCAACGTGGTAGACACTGTCCCCGCCGACCAGAACGACCACGGGCCGAGCCCGGAGTGCACGCTCTGACGCCGCAGGGGGTGAGCTCTGATTCATATTGCATCGGGGCTCGCCTCCTACTCCCGAACGTGCCCATCAGTGGCGAACTCTGCCTGGTGCGCGGCGGCTCCTGTGAGGATCGAGATGTATCAGGACACTGCAGTCCAGACGAGAGGGTTCGATGATGACCGACAAGCAGCGTGTGGCAGGCAAGACCGTGATCCTCACCGGTGGCAGGGGGGATCTGGGAAGCGCAACCGGGCTGCTCCTGGCTGAGCATGGCGCCACGGTGGCGAGCCTCGACCTGGCCGGCGCGGCTCCGCAGGTGCGTCATGACTCGATCCGTGAGTATGACGTGGATGTCACCGACGAGAGATCCGTCTCCGCGACGGTGGCACGAGTGGTGAGCGGGCTCGGAACACCGGACGTGCTCGTCAACGCCGCCGGAATGGTCGGCCGCCCCGGGCCCTCGCACGAAGCGACGGTCGACGAGTTCGACGGTCTCTTCAACCTCAACGTCAAAGGCGTCTGGCTCATGACGAAGCACGTCGTTCCCTTGATGATCGCTGCGGAGTCGGGCAGCATCGTGAACTTTTCATCGATCCATGGGCTGACCGGCGGCAAGAGCGTCCCGCTCTACCACGCGACGAAAGGTGCAGTCAGGCTCCTGACCAAAGCGGATGCTCACACTTACGGCGAGCACGGAATCCGCGTGAACTCGATCCATCCCGGCTCCATGCGCACACGCATGAGCGCGGCGGCCGCTGATGCCGCGCCGATCGGCAGAGAGGCGTACTATGCCCAGCTGCTGGGTTCGAACGCCATCCGCCGGCAGGGGGAACCGGTCGAGATCGCGTACGGCGTGCTCTATCTCGCGTCCGACGAGTCTGCGTTCACGACTGGATCCGAGCTCGTGATCGACGGCGGGTACACATCGATATGATCCGCCACATCACCCTGTTGCGGTTCCGTGACGGGTTTCCTGTCGAGGAGCGCGAACGCTGGTTGCGGGGCCTCGATGCGCTTGCGGACGAGATCCCGGTCATCCTCGGGCTCACCCATGGCCCCGACGCCGGGCTGGCCGCAGGCCAGCGGTCGGCGGACTATGCGATCGTCGCGGAGTTCGCCACGGCAGCCGACGTCGCCGCCTACTATATGCACCCGGCGCACGACAGGCTCAAGGATATCTCCGTTCCGAACGCGGATCTCATGGTCACGGTGGACCTCATCGATTGATGACGCGCCGCACTCAGCCTCGCCATCCGAGCGATCGCGAGATGCCGCGGGCGGCGGTCTTGAGCACGGGAACTGTGGTCGGGATGTTCTCCTCGCCCTGCGGGACGATGACGCTGAGCGCAGCGACGACATCTCCTGTGCGATCTCGGACGGGGACGGCGACTCCGCTTGATTCGGGCACGATGACGCCCCGCTCGAAGGCATAGCCGACCTGGCGGATTTCAGCGAGCCGGCGGCGCACCTCCGAGCTGTTGGTGATGGTGTTGTTCGTCAGCTTTGGCAGGGTGCGCTGGAGGAAGGCGTCCTGGTAGTCCAGCGGTGCATGCGCCAGGAGGACGAGTCCTGAGGAGGAGGCGTGCGCCGGCAGCCGGGCGGCGATACTGGCGATGCTGACAACCGGGGAGCCGAGTCCGATGCGCTCTATATAGAGGAGCTCGTCATGGTCGAGGACCCCGAGGGTGGTGTGCTGTCGCACTTCCGTCTGGACGTCCTCCATGAACGGCAGCGCATACTCCCGCAGCCGGATCAGGGTGGACCGTGAGCCGAACTCCCATAGTTTGACGCCGAGGCGGATGTTGTCGTCGTCGTCGCGCGCGAGCAGGCCCTCGTCGACGAGCTCACGGACAAGCCGGTATGTGGTGGTGAGTGGGATCCCCGTGCGTCGGGCGAGCGCGGACGGGGATCGGGTGGTGTTGTAGGTCTCGAAGTCGCCGATGATCTTCACGATCCGTTTCAGCAGCGACTCGCCGGACTGTGAATTCGCCACAGCGGATCCTCCCTTGATCATTGCGTCGTCGTCGGCGCAACGTCATCGCCACTCAGCTCTCGGGGGCCTCAGGCCGCTTCGCTTCGGTGGCGATGTTCCGACCAACACGATAGCCGAACACGAGCGCAGGGCCGATGTGCGAGCCGTATCCGGGGTAGCCGCCGCCGAAGACGCTCACGGCGGCCGCGCCGACCGCGTAGAGCCCTGGTATCGCGTCACCGCTACCGGTCGTCACGCGGGAGCTCGAGTCGACCGCGATCCCGGCGAAGGTGCCGAGGTCGCCCATCTGGATCTTCGTCGCGTAGTACGGCGGCTTGTTCAGGGGGGCGAGGTTCGGGTTCGGTTTGTGCAGGGGGTCGCCCTTGAAGTGGTGGTACTTGGTTGAGCCGCGTCCGAATGCAGGGTCCTCGCCTCTGGTGGCGCCTTCGTTGAACGCTGCCACGGTCGCCACGAGCCCGGCGGGGTCTACGTCAATCTTCTGGGCGAGCTCTTCGAGGGTGTTCGCTTTGCGGAGGTAGCCGGTCTTGAAGAAGTAGCTTCTCGGCATAGGCCATGGCTTGGCGTATCCGATGCCGTACTTGTGCATCGCGGTGGCGTCGCCGACGATCCACGCCCAGGTGTCCTTCTCCGCCGCGTCGTTCGCGATCATCGCGCTGCCGTAGTCGTGGTACGAGGAGGCTTCGCCTGCGAACCGTTGCCCGTGGCGGTCCACCCCGATAAGACCGGGGAGACCGAATGCCCGCAAATGGGGGAAGAGCCTTTGCCGACCGTCGAGGTATCTAAACACGGTCACGGGTGCCCACGAGCCGACGCTCTCGACCGTCGAGTCGATGGTACCTCCCACGGTGAGCGCCAACTCTGCGCCGTCTCCGCCATGGCCGAGGGTCGGGGTGAAGTGGTTGTCGCCGCGCTTGTCGTGCGGGAAATACTCGCGCCGTAGGCGGTCGTTGCCGGAGAAGCCACCGGTTGCGATGACGACGCCAAGGCGAGCGGTGATGGCGCCCGGGTGGTCGCCGCCGATCTCGGCGCTGACGACCCGTCCGCTGTCGTCGGTGATCAGCCGCTCGACGGGCGCCGAGGTTCGCAGGTCAACTCCGGCGTCCTTGGCGGCCTTGAGCATCTGTGTGATCAGCGCGTTCCCGTTGGACCGGGTCAGCGACCGGCGGAACCAGAGCGTGTCCCACCACGTCCGCAACAGTCGCGAGGCGACGTAGACGAAGGAACGCAGTGACTGGTTGACACGGAAGAAGTGCGTGATGTCGGCACCGACCTGGGGCATGTAGCCGAAGACGGTGTAGCTGCTCAGATACGGCTGCACTTTCAGGCGGTCCGGCCCGAGGATCCGCGCGTCCACATCGGTCGGGATGATTGCGCGCCCGGACTCTTTCGCCCCGGTCTTGTCCATCTGATAGTCGGGTGCCTTCGGCGGGTAGATGAATTGCACTCCTGCTTCGTCCTCGAGGAACGAGATCGCTTCCGGGACGGTGTCGAGAAAGGCCTCGACCCCTTCGGCATCGAAGTGAGCGGGGGCGATTTGCCGCAGATAGTCCTCCACCGCTGTGCGCGTGTCGCCTAGTTCCACGCCTTGGCGATTGCCCGGCACCCACGCCCATCCGGCGGAGATCGCTGTCGTTCCGCCGTAGTACCGTTCCTTCTCGACGACCACCACTTTGAGTCCGTGCTTGGCGGCGGCCAGAGCCGCGGTCAGTCCCGCGGCTCCCGAGCCTACGACGAGCACATCGCATTGCTTCACCTGGCTGGCCAATTGCCACTCCGATCGACGTTGATCAACACCATCCGGGCGCCGACGGGGTCGCGAGGGACCGCGACACGCTCTCTCGGATCAGTCAAGGCGAACCCCGACCGTGACGCAGACGGATCACCGTTCAATGGCTATCGGCTCGGGGAAAGTATGCGGCTTCCCGCAGTGGCCACCGATCAATGGCGACTGGTGCACCGTGAGGGCCACGGTGGGAAATGCTCTGTAGTAGCCGTCCGTTCCGCGACATCGTCGTCAAGGGGAGTTCCCACAATGCATGTGATCACAGGTAGCATCGATCGATCGTTCGATCTCATCGTCGTTGGGGCGGGTGCCGGAGGGCTCATGTCCGCAGCCACTGCGGCGCAGGCTGGACTTCGCGTCCTCGTGCTCGAGAAGGCCGCGCTGGTCGGAGGGACCTCGGCGGTCTCTGGCGGGATGCTGTGGATCGGCGACAACCATCTCGCCAAGGCTGCCGGAATTGAGGATACCCGCCAGTCGGCCGCCAACTATGTCCGCGCCGTGGCGCGCGGCCTCGGTCGCGACGAGCTGCTTGACGCGGTCGTAGGTCACGGGGACGAGATGCTGCGTTTCGCGATAGACGAACTCGACCTGCGGTTCCTCTTCCTCGACAACTTCCCCGATTACTGCCTGCACCTCCTGGGTGCGCGGTCTGGGGGACGCACCATCGAGCCCGCGCTCTTCGACGCTGAAGCCGCTCTCGGCGAGTTGCGGCGATTTCTCCGCGTCGACGGCCGCTTGCCGTTCACGATGCAGGAGTACGAACAGTGGGGCGCGTTCACTCGGTTTCCCGAAGCCGAACTCCACGGCCGCGCCGCCCGAGGCATCGTGGCGAAGGGACAGGCGCTCGTGGCGGGCCTCTTCACGGCATGCGTGCGTCTGGGCGTGTCCATCGCGGTCGAGGCCCGCGCCGAGCGCCTGATCACCGATGACGGGGCTATCGCAGGCATCGTTCTCGAGGGTCGCCAGATCGCCGCGCCGGCGGTTGTTCTCGCTTCGGGAGGCTTCGAGTGGGACGAGGTGCTCGCGGACAGCATGCTCGCCTCAAAGGTGTACGCGAAGTGCTCCCCCCCTTCGAACACGGGCGACGGGTACCGCATGGCGCAGCGGGTCGGCGCGCGATTCGGGGGGCTGCGCAACGCCTGGTGGGCACCGATGGCGGTCATCCCCGGCGATCTGCGAGACGGGGCGCAGATCGGCACCCTCCTGCGGTTCGAGAGGCAGGGACCAGGCTCGATCATGGTGAACCGCCACGGCAACAGATTCGCGAACGAGTCGCAGAACTACAACGACCTCGCCCGCTCCCTGCACGCCTGGGACTCTGCCAACTACCAGCCGCTGAACACCCCGGTGCACATCGTTTTCGACCAGCGCTACCTGGACGAGTACGGCATGCTGTCACACCGGGTGGGTCAGCCGACACCGGACTGGCTCGTCGAAGGAGTAACACTCGAAGAGCTCGCAGGGAAGATCGACGTTCCTGCCCAGGCGCTGGCCGAGACGGTCGCACGATTCAACGAGCACGCCGCCCGCGGGGAAGATCCAGACTTCCACCGCGGTGCGAGCGCGTACGATCGCTACTGGGGAGACGAACAGAACCCCTATCCCAACCCCAGCCTCGCGCCGCTCGAGCAAGGTCCGTATTACGCCCTCGCCGTGGTGAACGGCTGTTTCGGCACCAGCGGTGGGATCGCCACGGACGGCCTCGGAAGAGTCCTCGACGCAGACGGCGACGCCATACCCGGCCTGTTCGCGGTCGGCAACGCCTCCGAGAACGCATTCGCCGCCGGCTACCCCGGCGCCGGTGCCACGCTCGGTCCAATCATGACCATGGCCTATCTCCTCGGTCGCACCGCGAGCGGAGCACCGGTCGGCGATCTAAGCCTTGCCGACGGAGCGGGTGCCCGATGATCCGTCATGTCGTGTTCTTCACGTTTACAGCGAACCACGATCCTGCCGTGCTCGAGGAGTGGCGCGCCCTGCTCGATGGTCTCGTCGGGAAGATCCCCGGCCTGGTCCGACTGTCGCACGGCCCCGATGTGTCAAGCAGCGAACGCGCATGGGACTATGCGCTCGTCGCCGACTTCCGCACACGCAACGACGTCCGCGCCTACGCGACGCACCCCGAGCACCTGCCGCTCTTTCCCCTCTCCAGTGCCATCTCGGAGCAGATCGCCTCGGTCGACTTCGAGGTCGGTGAGCGGTAGAGGAAGTTCTCGGAGGAAAGCTCAGAACAGTGCGACTGGGCTCCGCGGCAGGCTGAACACAGTGGCATGTGTCGCCCTCAACGTCCGTCAGAAAGTAAGGATGGTTCTCGATGCCCGGAGTACGTTCGGTCGCCCCCACCGTGGCGGAGGAACTCCGCGACCTAAAGGCGCGCTACTTCCACTACGTCGACCTGAAACAGTGGAACGAACTGCGCGGACTCTTCGTGGACGACTGCGTCTTTGAAGGGCTCTGGGCGGCAGCGCCCGACCCCGACACGTTCGTCGAGAACCTGACGCGCAATATGACCGAAGAGGTCGTCAGCGTTCATCACGGTTTCACGCCCCAGTTCAGGCAGGTCGACGACATCTCGGCCCGCGGACGCTGGGCAATGACCGACTATCTGACGTGGCCACTCGGGTCACGGGGGTACATGGGCATCACCGTGCCTGGACAAAGCGGGATGCAAGGATATGGCTACTACGAGGAGCTCTACCGACTCACCGAGTCCGGCTGGCGCATCGCCTTCATGCGGCTGAGCCGAATCCGCATGGATCCCATCGTCGGCGCCGCGCCCGCGATCGAGTACCCGGTGGTTCCCGCCGCCCCCGGCTGGCTGGATTGACGCCCGACCCCAGGCACCTCACCCTTTGGTCCGATGTGAGGCGATCTCACGTCTGGAGGTCAAGCGCTGGAACCGTAGAGCCAGATCCCCGAGGGCTTGATGGCTATGCCCTGCACCGAGGAAGTGTTTGCGTCCCGGAGACCCACTTCGCCTACACGGAACGTCAGCTACTACGGGTGCTCGACAGACGCGCGCTGCAACAAGATCGAGGTCTGGTGCTCAGCACCCTGTAGCCGGCGGATGTAGGAATCCGCCATTTCCCGTGGAATCCTGAGCCCGAACCCACTGCCAACCACCGCGGAACCCCGGCACCCCCCCCGCCATCTCGAGCGGAAACCTACACGCGCGCCGCGAGCCGACGTGAGACGATGCCGCGATGACCACGACGCAGCACATTGGGGCCGCGGGCGAGATCCTCGTCCAGTACCGGCTCCTCAAGCTCGGAATCGACTCGGCGCGGATGACGACCGACTCCGGGATCGACCTGGTGGTGTATTCGCCGCTACGTGCCGAGGCTGTGACCGTGCAGGTCAAGACGCAGACGGCACCCTCCCCCTCCGGTGGCAAAGGGGCGCTGTCGGTGGGCTTCTACTTCCCCGACGATCTGCGCGCCGAGATCCTCGCGCTGGCGCTGCTCTCCACCGACCAGGTGTGGCTGTTCACTCGCGACGAGGCGCGCGAGCTCGCGCAGCAGCACAACGCTAAGGGGAACCGGCAGCTGTACTGGTACATGCAGCAGCGGCCGGCGCGGGGCGTCGGGCAGGCGCCGCTGCACGCCGGCGACGTCGAGCAGCATCTGCTCGAGCGCCGCACCGCTGCCCTCTTTGGAGTGCCGGCCGTCACAGAGCCTGTCGGGCCCGTCGACGCATGAGCGCCCTCGCGTTGCCTGCCTCGTGGGACCGTGCCGCCCTCGAGGGCGTCGGTTTCTCCGGCTTCGTGACCTTCGCTGAGATCCCTGACGTCGACATTCCCCCGCGGCCGGGGATCTATGTGGTGCTGCGCACCGCTATCGCATCACCGGAGATCCTCGACAGCACCGTCGCCCGTGCGGGGTCAGTCAGCGGGCGGCTGGAGGACCCCGAGCACGCCGATCGACGTCGCCTGTGCTCTCACTCCGATCACAGGTTGATCTCGAACCCGGATGTGTTCCGGTGATGCTGGTTGGCTGAGCACATGACTGGAGCCAAGCAATCGCGGGCCTCGATCATCTGGCTCGGCATGGCTGGCTTGGCTGGGGTGTCGATCCTCTTCGCTCCCGCCATCCACGGGGGTTGGTGTGCCGATGCAACGGTCGGGGGAACCTCAGTGTGTGGTTCGTTCCAACGCTCGCTCATCGGAATCGACACAACCATCTGGCTCTGGCTCGCATCAATGGCGGTCGTCGTTGTGATCTCCGCGGCAGGCGCGCGCCGCCTCCGCAAGTCGCATCGATAAGCGGTCTGTGACCTGGCGCCGCGGCAGATTGTAGATCCGCGGGCGGCACCGCGGATCTAGGGTGAACTCGTGAGCGACGTCACGGTGTGGCAGCAACCCACGGTGGTGGTCGTCACGGGCTTGCCGGGGACCGGAAAGTCGACCCTCGCTGAGGGCATCGCGAAGGCAGCGCGTGCGCCTGCGTTCTCCGTGGATTGGCTTCTTGGCGCCATTGCACCGTCCGGTGTTCTCAGTGGCGCCGCTCGGCCCGTCGTTCGGGGCGTGTATGAAGGACTGCTCAGTTCGCTTCTGACCCGTCAGTTGATGCTGGGGCAGTCAGCAGTGCTCGACACGATCGCCTCGGACGACATCATCGAAGCGTGGTCGTCGATCACCTATCAGTACGACGGACGACTCGTGACAGTCGAAGGCGTGTGCTCGGACGAGACGGTGCATCGGTCTCGGGTCGAAGGTCGCAGGCGCAACATCCCAGGGTGGCATGAGATCGACTGGAGCCATGTCGAGTTCATGAAGAAGGAGATCGAGCCGCTGACCGTTCCGCGCTTCACCGTCGACGCGATTCATCCGGCGGCATCGAACTTGTCGGCCGTCCTCAGGCACATCGGTTGAGTTGAGGCGGCCGCCGCCCTCAACGGGTCGGTCAGTAGGACGCCGCATCGGCGTACCACAAGCAACAGCGCGTCAAAGACCCTGGACTACTCGAATTCGCGTTAGACCCGCCCGATTTAAATTCGCGGTTCGCTGCGTCTTACGGGACAGTGGACCGTCTCGAATGGGAGATCTCCGAGGCGCGCAATTGAGGGTACTCTGCCCAGTCGCCGCCGGCGTGAGTGCTCCACCGCGCCGCGGTGTCCGCGGTGACACCGATCAGGTCGGCGACGATGGCGGGTTGCAGGTCTCGGCTGAGGGTCATCAGCGCAACCAGGCGCCCCTGCTGGACAGAGATCCCTGCGGGTCGCAGAGCGGCTGACACGCTGACGTTGGCCAGGTGCGCGCCGGGTCGAAGTCCGCGGAAGACCCACGTGTCCTCCACGACCGGGGACCGCGGAGGGGCTTCGATGACGCGACGGACAAGGTCGGCCAGACGCGGGGGCAACTCAACAGGGTCCGTGCCGAAGGAGATCGCGACCCTCCCCCCCTCGACGATGTGTGTGATCGACTGTTTACAGGCCGGTTGAGCAGGGTTTTCCGGCCAGAGTAGTGGCTGGTTTCCTGCTGTTTGAGCGCGAGAATCCGGCCACGCAGCGTCACGTGCGAGTCGACACCCGACGCG
>NZ_JABFAS010000017.1:0-450 GCF_017168295.1 Microbacterium sp. KRD172
GTCTTAGGACAGTCTTATTTAAATACACAACTTTCGCCTTATAAACAAATTCAAGTTTATGGTGCGTTAGGTGTTATATGGCGTGAAAATATATATCATATGGTAATCGATGAAGAGGATGCGATACCATTTAATGCACTTTATGCAAGTGATAAGGATGGTGTACCATTCATTGAAAATTGGATTAAACAATATGGTTCTGAAGCTTGGACAAAGCAATTTTTAGCTGTAGCGATTCGTCCAATGATTCATATGCTTTATTATCACGGTATTGCCTTTGAATCGCATGCACAAAATATGATGCTCATTCATGAAAATGGTTGGCCTACACGTATTGCCTTAAAAGATTTCCATGATGGTGTTCGTTTTAAGCGTGAGCATTTAAGTGAAGCTGCTTCACACCTGACATTAAAGCCAATGCCAGAAGCACATAAAAAAGTGAATAGTAAT
>NZ_JABFAS010000018.1:0-560 GCF_017168295.1 Microbacterium sp. KRD172
TCGTCTGATCCGCGTCGGGGCTCGTGAGGAGCTCGAGGATGTTCCGACATCCGCTCTGCAGGTCGGGGACCTGATCCTGGTGCGCCCCGGTGAACGCATCGGCGCGGACGGCGTCGTGGTCGACGGGGTTAGCGAAGTCGACCAGGCAGCGATGACCGGGGAGTCCATGCCGGTCCGCCGCGGGGAGGGTCAGGATGTGCTCTCCGGGACCGTGAACGGCACCGGCGCTCTCACCGTCCGGGTCACCCGCCCCGCCAGCGAGTCCGTCATCGCCCGGGTGGTGACGATGGTGTCCGCAGCCTCGGAGACGAAATCGCAACGGCAGATGTTCATCGAGAAGGTCGAGCAACGGTACTCCCTAGGCGTGGTCGCGGCGACCCTACTGGTGTTCTTCGTCCCGTTGATGTTCGGTACCGACTTCCGAGAGGCGCTGCTGCGCGCGATCACCTTCATGATCGTGGCGTCCCCGTGTGCGGTGGTCCTCTCCACGATGCCGCCGCTGCTCGCCTCGATCGCGAACGCGGGACGACACGGCGTGCTGGTCAAATCCGCGACCGTGA
>NZ_JABFAS010000002.1:0-13351 GCF_017168295.1 Microbacterium sp. KRD172
GGCTCCCACCCGCCCGCAACATATCCGAGAAGGTACAGTGTCCACCACACCGGCTCCGGGGCACCGGCCACCTGCAGCGGCCACGCGATCAGAAACAGCAACAGAGCAAGAGCCGCCCACCGCACCTCGGGCAAACGTGCCCCGGTGACGAAGATCGATGGTGGCTTCGGCAGTGCCCGGCCCCCAGGGCGCAGCCCCGGTTCGGTGAGGATGCTCATACGTCCGCGCTCTGAAGGCGCGGTTCTGCGGAGGCGGTTTCTACCGTGGCCGCCTCCGGGTGGTGGTGGCGGGGGGTGCCGCCCAGGGAGTGCTCGGCCTGGAAGATCGCATCTCGGACCAGCTGCGACGCGTGCTCATTCTCCAGCCGGTAAAACACCCGGGTCCCGTCCTGCCGGGTCGAGACGATACGCGCCAGCCGGAGCTTGGCAAGATGCTGCGACACCGACGGCGGGGCCTTATCCACCATCTCCGCCAGGTCGTTCACGGAGAGCTCCCCGGCCTCACGCAACGCCAGAATCAACCGCACGCGCGTCGCATCGGCAAGCATCCCGAAGATCTCAACCGCCAGCTCGACGAAGTCGCTCTCGGGCATCCGACCACAAACCTTACTATCTGCATTCATGCGTAGATAATAGCATTTTCGTTGGATCGACGGGGTACCGTCGAAGGATGACCATCAAGACGTACGTTGCGGTATTGCACGATGGACCGACACCCACCGATGCGGGGCAGCCCGTTCTGTGCCCGTTTCAGCCGGACGGCATGCCCAAGCCCGTTATCGATCACGAGGGCGTGATCTATCGCCTGAGCGACACACAGAATGCACCGGGCACATTCGACTACCTGAAGACACCGGCGCAGCCGCGCTGAAGATCCTCGGCCTTCGCGAGGGTCCGTAGTCAGCTGAGTCCCTCAACCGGCTGTGGCCTTATCGCCAGGCAACGCGAGCGGTTGCACGTGGAGAATCCTGTCCGTGAAGACGATGAACGAGCCTCGAGATCGCATGTGAGACCGTTTGGAGCCGATGAGGCGGGCGATGTCCTCAGTGGTTTTTTCGATCGTGCCGTCGGCGTCACCTTCTCCGCTGCGTCCGATGCGCGCCTCGAACCAGGGAGGGGCTTGGACGAGACCCGTCGGGATCTTGCTGCTCGTGCAGGACGCGAGCGGTGAGGTAGAGCTGGTGTGCGGTGATGACCAGAGCGAGCCAGGCAGCGCCGAGCATCCAGGCACCGAGGACGTCGGTTGCCCAGTGGTGTCCGAGGTAGATCCGATCGATGCCTGTGGTGAAGGCGAAGAGTGCGGCGGTGGCGATCGTGACGGTCTTGGCCCGGAAGGTCGTCTGACGCAGGATGAGCAGGTAGGCGATCACCCCTATGACTGTCACCGCGTTCAATGTGTGCCCGCTCGGGAAGGATGCCGAGTGTTCATACGGGGGCACCGCATCGGCGAGAGGAGGCCGGTCGCGTCCGAACAGTTGTTTTCCTACGACCGTCATGAGGAGCGACCCGCCGCCGCTGGCGACGATCAGGATCACTGGCGTCCAGGATCGGCGATGGATCGAGAGAATCGCCATCGCAGCGATGGCGATGATGGGCATGCCAACGGGACCGGCGATATGGGTGTATCCGGTGAGGATCACGTCGAGAAATGGCGATCGGAGGGAAAGAACGAAGTCGAGCAGGGGGCGGTCGAGACCGGCTACCCCATCTGCGTCGGTGATGTTGTCGTACACCTGGGCGGCAGCGACGCTAAGCACGAGAACGAGAATCAGCCCAAACGCCAGGATTAGGATCAATGCACCGTTCGGTCCGAGTCGTTCGCTGACCGTGCGCACACCATGGGCGAGGCGACGCCACACTGAGTTACTCCGCCGTGGAGAGATCCGGCTATCGTGTGCGATCTCACCGGGATCTCCGTGATCAGGCTTTTCGGCTCGAATCATGCCGGGCTCCAATCGATAAGGGCCTTAATCCTGTGACACGTTCTCACGATCGGCCAAGAGCCTGCGGCGAGGCTCCCGCAGACCAACCTCCGACCTCCGGCCGACAACCTTCCCGGATCGGCAATCGTATACCGGGTACGGCGGCTCTCTGGCAACACTGTCCTGCCGCTCCATCACATGACGACGTCACGGAGGTGCCGCGCGATCGCAGACCAGATGCAGCCGGGCGGCGTCAACGACTCGAGGGTCTGCGCCGGCGCAAATGCCGGGCGCAGACCCTCACGGTCGCAGGCGACGCAATCAGTCCGAGGTCTCCGAGTCTGCGGTGTCTTGTGCGAGAACTGTTCCGTCGCCGGCATCGATCTTGACATCGATGACGGTGCCGTCGGCGGTGGTGACCTCGATGCCGTAGACGACGAACCCGTTCTCGTTCTCGAGCTGTGCGGCGGCGGCCGTCCCGGAGACCGCCTTCAGTGCGACCGCAGTGGCCTCCTCTGGCGTGACTTTCGCGAGGCTTTCCAGGGCGGTCGACTGTGCAGCTTCGGCAGCGGAGTCATCCGCCCCTTCTGCGCCTTCCGTCCCTTCCGCAGCTTCTGCGCCTTCGGCGCCCTTGGCGCCGTCGGCTTCCTCGGTGTCGGCTGTGCCGTCGTTTGGAGCGGGGATGGTTCCGACGTAGCCGGGGTCCTGCTCGCTGTTGGTGGTATTTGCCGGGGCGCTTGCCGCGCCGGTAGTGGCGACGGCCACTCCGGTGCCGCCCAGGGCGAGTGCGGTGACGAGTGCGCCGGTGGCGATCGCCCGCTTGGCTGTTGTCTTCATGCTGTTCTCCTTCGCGGTGTCGTTCACCGCCGCAGTGGCGGTTGCGGACTGTCTTTCGTTGAAGGTCGAGTGAGTTCTCGACTGTGAATACAGGCTAAGAAGAAGGCGATGAGATGAACGTGAGAGCGCCAGAATTGCCTCCGGACCGTCGCCCGTTGGCTCTGTCGGTGGACCATCCGTTCGCGGTCAGCGCGTGGCGGTCGGTATTTTGAAGGTGAGCGTGCTGCCGCGCCCGGGCCAGGATTCGAGAGCGATGGAGCCGTCATGGGCCTGCATGATCTGCTTTGTCAACGCCAACCCCAATCCGTGCCCCGGGGTGGTTCGTGATGTTTCGGCACGCCAGAACCGGTCGAAAGCATGGACGAGTTCTGCGGGAGTCATTCCGATACCGTCGTCGTCAATCCGGATCACGGCTGCACCCCCGTCGCCGCGGGTGGTACTGAGGGTGACAGCGCCGCCGGGGCCGCTGAACTTCACTGCGTTGTCGAGGACGTTCCCGATCGCGCGCGAGAGGAGTTCGGCTGATCCGCGCACCGGTAGCGGGGGCCCAGTGTGGAGGGCGATGTGAACATCGTCGCGGCGGCCCGCAGCAGCGACGACCAGCTCCGGAAGGATCTCATTCAGATCGATCAGGGTGAAGCTGTCGGAGAGTTCCGCCTTGCTCGTGCGGGACAGTTTCAGCAGGTCCTCGGTAAGCCGGATGAGCCCACCCGTGGCCGTAAGTGCGACAGTGATCGCTTCCTGATACTCGGCGGGTGTACGGGAGCGACTCAGAGCCAGTTCGAGTTCCCCCTGGATGACGCTGAGCGGGGTGCGCATCTCGTGGGAAGCACCATCGACGAACTGCTGTTGTCGTTCGAAGCTGACCCGGATCGGTTTCAGCGCCGAACGTGCCATCAGCCAGCTGAACAGCGGGATGACGACGAGGAGGCAGGCATAGAACACGATCAGCGCGGTGCGCAGCAACGCGAATCCTTGCTCCGCGGTATTAACTGCGCCTTCGCCATCGCTCTCGGCGGCGTCGAAATCGAACGTTCCGGTGACGAACGTGTACACGCCGATCGCGAAGATCGCGAAGATCGCCAGCTGGATGACCGTGTACGCAACGGTGAGGCGGATCGTCGCACGGCGGAAGATCATTCGTCTGCCGCGATCAGATAACCGGCGCCCCGGCGAGTCTCGATGATGTCGGATTCACCGGGCGTGGACAGCTTTTGGCGAAGGTAGCGGATGTACGTTTGCACGACGTTGCTGAACCCCTCGTAGTTGCTGTCCCAGGCATGGTCGATCAGTTCGGTGGAACTGATGATCGTACCTGCGTTGCGCATCAGGTACTCCAGGACCGCATACTCCTTGGGGGTGAGGTCGATGGTACGCCCATCGCGGATCGCCGTCTGTGTGGAGGGAATCAGGGTGACGCCCTGGGCGGTGAGCACCGGCGGCTGTGCGCGCGGCGCGCGGCGCAGCAGCGCCCGGGTGCGGGCCAACAACTCGACCAGGTGGAACGGTTTGACGATGTAATCATCGGCGCCCGCGTCCAGCCCCGCGACCTTGGAGCGCATCGAGTCCAGCGCGGTCAGCATCAGCACCGGCGTGTCGTGGTTGATCTCGCGGATGCGCCGGCATACGCCCATGCCGCCGTCCGGCAGTCCGGGGAGCATCAGATCCAGGACGACCAGGTCGTACGTGTCGATCTCGAAGGCTTCGATCCCGCCCGGAGCAGTTCCGGCGATGGTGACGGCATACCCGGTCTCAGCGAGGGCGCGGCGGATGACGTCGCCGAGCGCGACGTCATCCTCGACGACGAGAATCCTCACCGGGCACCCGCCTGCCGCAGGCCGGGGCGTCGGTCAGTCGGGCTGTTCACCGGTACCGGCCCCTTTCGATGCGTTCGCGGTAGCGACCTGAACGCCGTCGGCGCTGGCCTGGATGACGAAATCGACCTGGTTGGTGGACGTGCGGTACAGGCTGAAGGTGTTCTCGGGGAAGTGCCCGGGCTCGGTGCCGTTGTCGAAGTACACGGTCGTCTCGTCCTGGGCAGGAATTGTCACGTCATCAAGTGCCATGTAGTACCCCTCAGACTGTTGGGTGGTGACATCGGTCATCTGATAGTAGATCTCGACGTTGGTCAAGGGTGTGCTGGTGCTGTTGGTCAACGTGATCTGCAGCCGGTCATCCATCGCCTTCCCGGTGGCCGGGTCGACGAGGTCCTCCACGGCCGCCGAGGCGATACTCAGACCTGGTGCCGTGCTGGTGTTGCTGATCGGGTTGGACGCGACCGGCAGCACGGAGTTGGAGCCCGGTGTCGCGCTGGCAGAGGCACCGGGGGTCGCCAGGGCGGTGCCGGTGGCAGCTTGGCAGCCGGTGAGGACGCCGGCGGTCAGGACCATTGCGGCGACGAAAGGGATCAGGTTTTTGGTGTTCATGATTGTTTCCTTTGCAGAGCGCGCCGGGTGGTGACGGCGCTGGCGATAGTGATGGAGGCGACGGTCGCGGCGGTGAGCGTGAGGATGTAGGGCAGCATCGCCATCCACACCACGGGCAGTGGTTGTTGGTTGTACTGGCCCTTGATCCCCAGAAACGCGAACGCGATCCGTTCGAAGTGCTTGGTAACCGAGGACACTTCCAGTCCGTTGCGGATGCTGTCGAAGCGTGCGAACTGGGCGAGCACGGCCAGCTCATCCGGTTTCTGAATCTGCAACGCGGCGAACAGCCCGCCCGGGACCTGATTGTCCGGGTCCATCGTGTCGCCGATCTGGGGTATGAGCAGCACGAAGGTCAGCCAGACCAGCAGGCTGATGATCAGTCCGGCGCTGAGCTGCCTAGTGAGCACAGTGACAGCGATCGCGATGGCCGACCAGAACACCAGGTACAACCAGGCGAAGCCGCAACTGACTGCGAGCCGGGCCAGGTCGGTTCCGGTCAGGGTTCCCCCGCCGATGGTGGTGACCGCGATGGCGGAGACGATCGCCAGGCCCAGCACGACCAGTCCCCATATCGTCGCAAGGGCTGCGATCTTGCCGCCGGCCAGCGCGAAGCGCTGCACGGGGCGGCTGAGCAGCAGCGGCAACGTCCCGCGATGCTTCTCTTTCGCAATGGTGGCGTAACCCAACACGATCGCGAACAGCGCCCCGAGGATCTCGAGGTACTCCATCCCACCTCGCAGTAGTTGCAGGGGGAACAGCTGCGGGGCGGCGGGCGTCACACCGGAGCCGCTGGCAGTGACGTCTGCGACGTACAGGGTGTAGGCGTCCAGCTGCGCCCGGAAGTCGGCGGCGCCCACCGCGACCGAGATCACGGTGACGACGGCGAGGAAGCCGATCAGGATGAGGAAAAGGCGGTCGCGGCGCAGTTCCAGGATCTCTTTGCGGGCCACCGTGGCGATGTCAGTCATGAAGGGCACTCCGGATCTTTCGTCGAGGGATCACGGTGATCGCGATCAGGCCCGCGAGCAGGAATATCGCCAGGACGAGGACACCGGCCCCGGCGCTGCCGACCACCAGGTCGTTCTGGAGCAGCACGCTCGCGGTCGTCTTGAACTGTTCAGTGATCGCGAGCGGGCCGGTCAACGCGGACAGGACCGAGAACGAGTCCCCCGCGACGGGAACAGCCGGCACGGGGTTCAGCAGTGCCACAGGCCGGGCGGCGGAGCCCAACTGGGGCAGCACGAATGTGATTCCGCTCCACACCACGAACGGCACAAGGAAGGCGGTGCTCTCGCGGCGGGCGAACAGGCCGGAGATCATCCCGATGATCGCGAAGACCATCAGCAGCAACCATGACGTGCCCGCGAAGCCCACCAGCCGGGCGGTGAGGTCCCCGCCGAGGGGGGGTCCGGTGATGATCGCGATCGAGACCCAGCTGATCAGGGTGCTCACCAGTGACACCGTGGCAAGGACCAGCCCGATCCCGGCCAGCTGCCCGAGCAGACGCGCCTGGACGGCGAGAGGGCGGGTGAGCACCAGGATGGAGGTGCCCTGCTTGCGGTCGCGGAGCGTGGCCTGCGCGCCGAGGACGATCGCCATGAGGCACCCGATCAAGACAACGTAGATCGCCGAGTTACGTGCGTAGTACAGCGGGGCCACGTCAGTGAACGGGTTGGGCGCGGCGGTCAGACCCGCCGCGAGGATGCCCTCATACACGGAGGTGACGGTACGCGTGGTGATCCATCCGATAATCGCAGACACGGACACCATGCCGACGAACACCATCAGTAGCAATAGTGCGATGCGTGCGCGGGTGATGCTGAGCACCTCATGCCGGGCGCTCGTCCAGAAGCCGTTCACGGTGTCCCGGCCCGCTCCAGCTGGAAGAAGATCTCCTCCAACGACTGCTCTTCGGGATACGCCGCCAGAGTGCTCGCGACCGTGTCATGGTGCACCAGGCGTCCTTGATTGAGGATGCCGATGCTGGTGCACGTGCGGGTGACCTCTGAGAGCAGATGCGTGTTCATGAACACTGTCAGCCCGAGTTCCTTGTTCAGTCGCACGATCGTCTCGCGCAGGGTTCGGACGCCCTCCGGGTCCAGGCCAGACGTCGGCTCGTCCAGAAAGAGAACGGCCGGGGCGTGCAGGATCGCCTGTGCGATCCCTACCCGCTGACGCATACCCTTGCTGAACGTGCCCAGCCGTTGGCTGTCGTGCCCCGTGAAGTCCAGGAACCGCAGAACATCCGCGATCCGTGCATCCGGGCGGCGCAACCCCGACAGTCGACCGAAGAACTGCAGATTCTCCACCAGCGTCAGATTGTCGTAGAACTGCACGTTCTCCGGCAGATAGCCGATCAGACTGCGCACCGCCGCAGCATCCGCGATGATGCTCTTCCCTCCGACCACCGCGTCTCCCGACGTCGGCGGAAGCAGGGTGGTCAGCATGTTGACCGTCGTCGTCTTGCCCGCCCCGTTGTGGCCGAGCAGGCCGAAGATCTCGCCCGCCGGGATCTCGACACTCACATCGGTGACCGCGGGTGTGGCCCCGAACCTGCGGCTGAGCCGCGTCAGGACGATCGCTGAATCTCTCATGACAGTGACGTTAGAACCCCGATCATGAGACCAGGATGAGAGACGATCGGCGAGCAGATGTCAGCTGCTTCGTCCACGAGCCGTCTCCGACCGCGACGTGCCGATGGGTGCGATGTCCGCAGCATGGTGGTGCTCTGCATTCGTCGCGGCGGGGCGGCGGATGAGTAGCTGCCTCCTTGGATCGAATATGGGCTGATCTGATCATCGGCGTTGGCCTGCTCGACAGGGACCTCCATCGAAGAGAATGCCCGAGATCCGTCCGCATACAGACGGACCGTCACCCGTCCGGGCGGGGTATCGGATGCGGCGCGACCAAACGCCTCTGTCTCTCAACAGTTGCAGCCTCTTGTGCGTTCATTTCGGCCTTCTGGTGACGCCCGCCCACGAGGCCGAACGACATGACTACGAGCCTCAGCCCGCGACGGCCGACGGCGTACAGTGAACCGAAACTTGGAGGAGAGCCTATGGACCCCTTGTCATTGCTCGCCCTGACCGCCGTCACCATTGGGGTGTTGGCTTACGCCGTCTACGGTGCCGTCCGCAAGGGTGTGCGCGATGGTCTAAAGGACGATCGTGAGAGACTCCGTGCGGAAGAGCACGCCGATCAGAACGGCGAGATGAAGTAGTCCTCACGCCAGTCCTCACCGGTTGGCGAACAGAATGCGAGTTGTTAGGGTCTTGCGAAGAGGTCAGGGAGGACCTCACGAATAAGGGGGGCGAGGTAGCGGACGTTGTCGCTGCTGTAGCCGTGTTCACCGTGGTCGCAGGCCGTTGCGGGTTCAATGGCGTCGGCCATCACGTCCTCCGGGTTCGTCATGGTCATCGGTCGAGGATGGTCCGGGTCGTGGTCTCCGGCCTGAGGTCGAGGCGTCGCAGCAGCTGGGCGTTGAGGGCGACGACGATCGTGGACAGCGACATTAGGATCGCGCCGACCGACATCGGCAGGATGAACCCGATGGGTGCGAGGACGCCGGCGGCGAGGGGGACGGAGATGAGGTTGTAGGCCGCGGCCCACCAGAGGTTCTGCTTCATCTTCCGATACGCCGCACGGGACAGCTCGATCACGGAGAGCACAGAGCGGGGGTCGTCGCTGGCGAGGATGACCCCAGCCGAGGCGATCGCCACATCCGTGCCCGCTCCGATGGCGAGCCCGACGTCGGCCTGCGCGAGGGCGGGGGCGTCATTGACGCCGTCGCCGACGCGTCGGCCCGTCCGGGATCGAGGGTGCGCTCACGACTCCATCATCGGCCGCGACGACCGCGACCGGGGAACTCAAACTCATCAGATTGGTGATCCTTCAACTCGCCCCACGAGGCGGACTTGCTATGAACCGGTGGACTCACTCAACCCTGACACGTAGGGGGCCGCCTCAGAGTTCTAAGGGGGGACTGGTGGACCGACGGTCGACACTGCGCGAGGTTTACGGATCGAGTGATGGTCGCTGGCTGGCACTCACTATGATCGCGATCAAGACACTGACCAGCACAGGGAGCATCGCGATGTGGGGACGTAAGAAGAAGGCGACATCCGTTGGGTTCGGGGACCTCAACAACGGTTTCGTACTCACCCTCAGCGGCGAGGGCGCGAGCAATTCGGGGGTCGAAGCAGCCTTCAACGAGTCCAGAGCACTCCGGCTTGAGGATGGATCCCGCGGGATTCAACTCGGCGATGGCTCGCCGAGTGGACACCACATCATCATGAACGTGATGACCCATGACACCGTCATGATCACGCTCGGCTCCAAACCCGGCGAGCTCGGCGGCGTAATCCTTGGGTATGCCACCCCGACATCACCCCACTGGGAGCAGGTAGTTCACGTGATGAATGAAAGTGGCTCACAGGCAGTGGTGGGGCTTCCTGGTATCGCACGCACGAACCCTGACGGCACTGTAGGCATCTTTGTCATCACGGGGCCTGGCGAAGCACACGGTGGGCAGGAACGCACTATGGATCTGACGCGGACAACGTCAAGTGAGATCGGCGCGGCGCTGGACCGTGCGAGCATCGCCTGGAGCTACGACGAGGATGGCGACGTCAGAGTCCGCTTTCGGGCAGCTCAGGAACCATGGACTGATCTCGTCTTCTACGAGTTCGACACAGACAAGGCCGACTGGTCAGTGCGAGGACGGTTCCTGGGAGCTCAGCGCACGCCGCTGGGTGACGGCTCGGAACGGTGGGATGCTCCCCACGACGGCCAAAGGCCCACCTCTCTCGCGCACAAGGTCGTGGACATCTATCTCATTCCTGAGCCGGGGGGCGTGGTCATACAGATCCATGCGGCAGTTGCGCCTCTGAAACAGCCGCGTCCGATGCACATCACTGTTGTCCCCGGCGACCAACAGATCAGCTCGATTGAGCGGTCCTACCCGCGGTATACGGGCAAGCACAGTGAAGCAGGGTTCTGGTTCTCCGGCGGCGCGACAGGATCGGACGTCGCTGAGGAATACTTCATCGAGATGCTCCGAGAAGCTTCCGGCATTGGCTTAAAGATGTTCGAGTACCAGTTCTCTGGCTGGTTCGTTTCGGCTGACGTCTAGTCATGGGTCGTACCCGCTCGCTGCGGGTGTTGCGACATGGTGATGGGTGAGTTAGCGAAGTCCTCCGGGCAGGCCGGGCACTCGACTCGAGTCCACTCCGATCTACTGTCACCCATCTCCGCCTCCGTTTTCTCCTCGGCATCATGCCATGATCAGATGACGCAGGGCGTGAGAGATCTCGCGGTCAGCAGCACGTGAGCTATCCGCCGGCATTATCGCGGAGCGCGGAGGCGATGGAAGCCGCGGCGAGAGCGTAGTCGCCTTTCTTGCAGGCGAGCGTCATCGGCGCCGCGCGGCCAGCGACGCTGACTCGAAGTCCGCTGCGTGCCGGTGCCAGTTCGACGATGCGCTTGTAGGGCATCTCGACGGTGTTCTTGTCGCCGATGAAGACCATGCGAGTGGTGGTGATGACGAGCTCGCCGACATCGTCGGTGCGGAGCCCGTCGCGGATGCGTTCGCTGGTGGACTGTCCAAATCCGCCTCCAACTCGGACACCGAATGTTCCGACGCTCGCGCCGACGCCGGACGAGCGCGACTCGGGGTGGAAGGACTCGTTGGCGACCCTGCACTCCAGCACGCCGACGACGACCTCGCTGGCCGCGGGCAGGAAGGAGACCTTCGACGCGCGCTTCTGAATGGCCGTGATCGTTCGGCGGAACGCCGGCGGCCCTCGATGTCGATCTGCACACTGAGAGAGTACCGGCCCTGTTCCGGCGGTTCATCGGTGAGCTTTGCGATTGCTCGTGGGCTGGTAGCAGGAAAATATCTCGAGCGGAACAGGAAAGCTGTAGTTGCTTTCCGGGTGCGACAGGCACCATAGCAGGTTGCGCCAACAGCCCACCAAAAAATCGCGGAAACTCAAGGGTTTCCGCGATTTCTCGTTGGCGAGATTTGATCCGGCCATCTAATACCCATCTAAATCCCCTACTGAATGACCCTCTGACCAGTGCTTTGCCCGGTTCACGAGTGTCACCTACGGGTGGTTCCGGTGTCCCGGGAGTACGCGGCGCACCTGGTCTGTGATCCGCCACCCGCCACGCCGCCTGCATCGCCGCAACCACCTCGGAGGTGACGCGATGAGCCGCCCGCGCTTGACGATTGTGTTTTGTCAAGTGGAAGTCGGCCGTTTGAGCGCGGATTTTCCGGCCACGTGTGCATGGTTTCCGGCCGTGTGAGCGCGGCTGGAATCTGTGGCGTGGGCATGATCAGAACGGGTGCGCGTCGTCGGCCATGGCGGGACGTTTCGGTGTCATGGCCGGCCCCCGAGGTCTAGTTCCACCCGCATGCGAGATCTCATGTCCAGGCGCTTTTGCGGAGCAGGCGCAGCCCGTTGAGGGCGACGATGACGGTAGACCCTTCATGGCCGGCCACCGCGAGCGGCAACGGCAATGTGGCGACCAGGTCCCATGTCACCAGCACGGTGATGAAGGTCGCGGCGATGATCAGGTTCGCCACGACATACCGGTGTGTTTTGCGGGACAGGTTGATCACCGCGGGCACCGCGGACAGTTCGTCGCGGATGATGACCGCGTCCGCGGTGTCCAGGGCGAGGTCGGAGCCGTGCCGACCCATCGCGACACCGATACTGGCCGCGGCCAATGCGGGGGCGTCGTTGACCCCGTCGCCGACGACCATCACGGTGGCGCCGTCATCCTCGAGTCGTTTCACCGCCTCGGCCTTATCAGCGGGGAGCAGGCGGGCGTGGACGACACGAATCCCGGTACGTGCGGCGATGTCGGCGGCGGTGCGGTCGTTGTCCCCGGTGAGCAGGTGCACCGGCGACGCTGTGAGGGTCTCGGTTCGCGCGACCGAGGAGGCCGCGTCCGGGCGGAGTGCGTCATCGAGGGTGAGCGTTCCGACAGGTTCACCATCGACCAGGACGTCCACGATCGTGCCGACCGTGCCCGATTCATCAGCCGTCTGCACGACTCGGACCAAGCGCCCGTCGACGACCCCTTCGACCCCGTGGCCAGGGATCGCCCGGAAGTTCGCGGCAGGGGCGCTGCCCTCCGGGACGGCGCGGACGACGGCTCGCCCGATCGGATGCTCGCTGTGCTGCTCGACAGCGGCCGCCAACGCCAGCACCGACTGGCGGGTCTGCCCGGGCCGTGCGGTGACGTCTCTCACGACGGGGGCGCCGTGGGTGAGCGTTCCGGTCTTATCGAATGCGACCAGGGAGGTGCGGCCGAGGCGTTCCATCACGGTCGCGGATTTGACCAGCACGCCGTGTCGTCCCGCGTTCGCGATCGAGGCGAGCAGCGGCGGCATCGTGGAGAGGACCACCGCACACGGGGACGCCACGATCATGAAGGTGATCGCGCGCAGTAGCGCCTCGCGGAAGTCGGTACCGAACCCCAGAGGGACGAAGAACACCAGCAGGGTCGCGGCGACCACGCCGAGGGAGTACCGTTGCTCGACCTTCTCGATGAACATCTGCCGTTGCGACTTCGTCTCCGAGGCCTCGGACACCATCGCCACGACCCGGGCGATGACGGACTCGCTGGCGGGGCGGGTGACCCGGACGGTGAGAGCGCCGGTGCCGTTCACGGTCCCGGAGAGCACATCCTGACCCTCCCCGCGGCGGACTGGCATGGACTCCCCGGTCATCGCCGCCTGGTCGACTTCGCTGATCCCGTCGACCACGACGCCGTCCGCGCCGATGCGTTCACCGGGGCGCACCAGGATCAGGTCCCCGACCTGCAGAGCGGATGTCGGAACATCCTCGAGCTCCTCACGAGCCCCGACGCGGATCAGACGAGTGGCCTGCTCCGGCGTGAGCGACAGAAGGCTGCTCACGGAGTCTGCGGTGCGCTGAGTGACGAGGGCTTCAAGGGCGCCGCTGGTCGCGAAGATGACGATCAGGAGGGCGCCGTCGAACACCTGCCCGATCGAGGCGGCGGCGATTGCGGCGACGATCATCAGCAGATCCACGTCGAGAACCTTGTTCCGCAACGCGGTCAGGCCCGCCCACGCCGGCTCCCACCCGCCCGCAACATATCCGAGAAGGTACAGTGTCCACCACACCGGCTCCGGGGC
>NZ_JABFAS010000002.1:13451-62580 GCF_017168295.1 Microbacterium sp. KRD172
GTGTATAAGAGACAGCCCGCAACATATCCGAGAAGGTACAGTGTCCACCACACCGGCTCCGGGGCGCCGGCCATCTGCAGAGGCCACGCGATCAGGAACAGCAGCAGAGCGAGTGCCGCCCAGCGCACTTCGGGCAAACGTGTCCCGGTGACGAAGATCGATGGCGGCTTCGGCAGTGCCCGGCCCCCAGGGCGCAGTCCCGGGTCTGTGAGGATGCTCATACGTCGGCACTCTGAAGGCGCGCCTCCGCAGTCGCCGTTTCTACCGCGGCCGGCTCCGCGTGGTGGTGGCGTGGGGTGCCGCCCAGGGAGTGCTCGGCCTGGAAGATCGCATCCCGCACCAACTGCGACGCGTGCTCATTCTCCAGCCGGTAGAACACCCGGGTCCCGTTCTGGCGGGTTGAGACGATACGAGCCAGCCGGAGCTTGGCAAGATGCTGCGACACTGACGGCGGGGCCTTGTCCACGATCTCCGCCAGCTCGTTCACGGAGAGCTCACCGGCCTCGCGCAACGCCAGAATGAGGCGCACGCGGGTCGCATCGGCGAGCATCCCGAAGATCTCAACCGCCAGTTCGACGAAGTCGCTCTCAGGCATCCGACCGCAAACCCTATTATCTGCATTCATGCGTAGATAATAGCATTTTCGTTGGATCGAACGGGTACCGTCGAAGGATGACCATCAAGACGTACGTTGCGGTATTGCACGATGGACCCACATCCACCGATGAAGGGCAGCCTGTTCTGTGCCCGTTTCAGCCGGACGGCCTGCCCAAGCCCGTCATCGATCACGATGGTGTGATCTACCGCCTGAACGACACACAGAATGCACCAGGAATGTTCGATTACCAGAAGGCACCTGCGCAGCGACACTAGCGATCCTCGGCCCGCGTGAGCGCCCACGGTCAGCTGAGCGCCGTCACCGGCACACATTGTTGGGGCGCAGCCGAGCAGGTGCGTGTGGAGCTGGCTCCTGTCCATGAACGAGCACGTCTCGCCGATCGCCAAGAGATGATGAGCGGGATCAACCTGAGAGGTGGTAGCGGACGCGATGAAGAACGTCATGTCGCGGAACGGGTTTGCGAGGTCTGTCCATGCGCGATGCCCTTGATCGGTGTCGTCAGTCCGCCGGGCGGGCTGGGGCGAGGATGGTGGATTCATCGCGGGTGACTTCGACGATTCCGCGGTCGTCGACGAGAACGAAGCGCTCCGAATCGATGGCGCTGAAGGCCTGCGCGACGCCCTCCAGCGGTTCCATCCGCTGCCAGTCACCATCAGCGCCGTAGGACCAGAGAACACCGTCGGTACCGACGCCGGCGAGTGTGCCGTCCGGGCTCGCGTCGATTGTGTAGAGCACGGGTGCGCCTTCGACCGGGTCGAAAGTCCCGCCGTTGTCGGTGCTGATCAGCAGGCCCTCCTCGGTTGCCGCGTACAGCCCGTCGGTAGTGGCCGCGAGGTCGGCGGCGGTGAACGATGCTTTGGATGTCCATGTGCGTCCTTCGTCGGCGCTGGCGAGAAGTTCGACTTCGGTGGAAGCGAATCCGTAGAGCATGCCGTCAGGGGCTGCGGTGAGGACATGGAAGTCGGCGCTGCCATTGAATGCGACAGGTGACCATGTCGCACCGAAGTCGTCACTGCGAATGATGCCGAGGTTCGGTGCGCCAAGCTCCTCCGCGGTCGTCGTCCCGGGATGACCTGAGGCGAAGAGCGTGTCGCCAGAGAGCGTGAATCCCATCGCGTCGAAGTCGTGGTCGCCGATCGGTCCGGTCATCTCGCCGGTCTCCGTGAGGGTGAAGATGCCACCGTGCGTGGCGATGAACAGGTCCTCGCCACGGGGGTCGGCTGCGATGCCGTGGATATGTTCGATACTCGGCGGTACCGCGTTGGTGGTGTCGGTCTGGGGTGTGCATCCTGTCACCGTGAGGGTGAGAGCAGCAATGGAAATAGCGGTCAGGGCAAGAGCGCGGCGGTTCATGGGGCTCCGGTGAGAGGTGAGCGAATGCGAGTGGTACGCCAGCGAGAATGCGGCGTCGGGTGTGTGCGGCGGCACGCACAGCGGTCACGGCACATGCCGTGGTGTGAAAGTCGGGTGGGCCGGTTCGGGTCCGGCCCACCCGGGCGATCAGATCTGGGTGAGGAGATCCTTCATCGTGGCGATCTCCGCGGTCTGATCGTCGATGACCTGCTGCGCAAGTTCGAGCACGTCCGGGTTCTGGGCGTCTTTGAGCGCGGTCTCAGCCATGTCGACGGCACCCTCGTGGTGCATGATCATCTGCTCCAGGAACAAGCGGCTAGCTGTCGCGCCGTCCGCCTCTTCGAGTGCAGCCATGTCCTCCTCGGACATCATACCGTCCATCGAGCCGCCCATCGAGCCGTGATCCATGCCGCCTGAAGCGTCAGGGTCGTACTCGACGCCCCAGTCCTCCAGCCAGCCGAGCATCCGGTCGATCTCGGGGCCTTGGGCGTCCTTGATCTGCTGAGCCAGTTCCGCCACCTGCGGGTCGAGGTCGTCTTTGGCGAGCACGATGTCCGACATCTCGACGGCCTGCTCGTGGTGCGGGATCATCATCGTGACGAACATCTCATCCGCCTCGGTCGCCGTCGAGTCCGGCGCTTCCGAGGAGGTTGTGGCCCCATCTACGGGCGCGGAGGCGTCGGTGCAGCCGGTGAGGACGAGGGTCAGGCTGAGCACGCTCGTGCCCAGCGCAAGGGGAAGCTTCTTCATGATTGTTCCTTCGAATGAGTCGTATGAGGGGTCTGTCACGCAGCGTCCAGAATGAGGCTGCGAGACTGCATGTCGGCACGATGCCGGCATTCGACTGCTCAGGTGCGACTGATCGAGAGGAACGTCAGGGAGGGTGCCCTGCTCAACGTGTCCTCGACCTCGGGGCGGAGCCGGGACATCAAAACCATCAGTGGAGGGCTGAGCCGCTGCGCGAACAGCGGACGCAGCAACAGGAGAAGGCCGGCAAAAAGCGCGAGGATGCACGCGGAGAGCATGTTCGAGCGACCGCCCGTCGATCCGGTCATGCACGCGTCATCGCACACTGTGGGCTCCGCTGAGGTAGCGGAAGCAGCGACAGCGTCAGTATGACCAGCGATCGGCGTTGCCTGATCAACCGCGGACGACGAGTGCGCGCCCACGGCGGTGCCGTGACCGACTGCGTTGGAGCTGAAGGTGTGCATGCCGAGAAGGCCGACGATGATCATGAGAACGGCGCTCGCGAGCAATAATGCGGTCCGAAGCGACAGCTGCGGGTGCAATCCGCGGCGTTCAACGTGCATGCTCGACCTCCGATCCGAGCACAAGATAGCACTCTTCTCTTTGCGTCTTCTTCCGGAGCGGCCACGGCTGGTGCGCCCGTGGGTGCGCTGACGGGAGGTGGCCCTTCGCTGGATCGCCGACGATATTGCTGGAGCGGGTCCACGACGACCGATCTTGCATGCCGGGTCTACATGACCGATACCGGACTCGCCGGGCTGCCGACGGTGCGCCAAATCGACGACGCGCCCCCGCTCCGATGATGAGCACATCCGAGTCGTGTGACGTCATTTTCGTCTCCGTCGCAATACTTGACGGGAATACCCCCAGTGGGTATACCGTTGAGCCTAGCAGCACCCCGTTGGGGTATCCGTTTTGAGGAAGGTTGCATCATGAGCACGAGCGAGTATCAGGTCACCGGGATGAGCTGCGGGCACTGCGAGGTTGCCATTCGCGGCGAGGTCGGCCAGATCGCGGGCGTTACCGATATCGATGTCACCACCCAGGGCGGGAAGCTCATCGTGAGCAGCGATCAGCCGCTCGATGATGCCGCGGTTCTCGCTGCGGTCGACGAAGCCGGGTACGAGGCGGTCCGGATCCGGTGATTCCCGAGGAGGATAGGTTCATGAGCAACTCGCACAACGATGACGTTGAACACCCCACCGCGCATCACGAAACGCCGACCACCGGCCCCAGCGACGCCCCGCAGCAGCAGCAGCATGCGGACCACGCCACGACGGCGACGCACGAGCCCTCGAAAAACGGGAACGGCCACGACGAACATGCGCAGCACACCGGGCATATGGACGCCGGCGGTCACGGCGATCACGTGGGGCAGTTCCGCCGACTGTTCTGGATGATGCTGATCCTCGCGGTGCCCACCGTGGCACTGTCGGGGATGTTCGCGATGATCCTCGGATACACCCTCCCGGATATTGCTGCTCTCGCCTGGATCTCCCCGGTACTGGGGACCGTCATGTACGTATGGGGCGGCCGGCCCTTCCTCGTCGGCGCGGTCAGCGAGATCCGCGCCCGCAAGCCCGGCATGATGCTCCTCATCGGGCTGGCGATCACCGTCGCGTTCTTCGCCTCCTGGGGTGCGACCCTCGGACTGATCCACCACGAACTCGACTTCTGGTGGGAGCTGGCGCTGCTGATCGTCATCATGCTCCTCGGCCACTGGATCGAGATGCGCTCCCTCGCCCAGACCACCTCCGCGCTGGACTCGTTGGCTGCGCTGTTGCCCGATGAGGCCGAACGCATCGAAAACGGTCAGGTCGTCTCGGTCTCACCCGCCGACCTCGTCGTCGGCGACCTCGTCGTCATCCGGCCCGGTGGCAGCATCCCCGCCGACGGGCGGATCGTCGATGGCAGGGCATCCATGGACGAGGCCATGGTCACCGGCGAATCCGCCACCGTCACCCGCTCCGCCGGCGACCTGGTCACCGCGGGCACCGTCGCCACCGACTCCGGGCTTCGCGTCGAGATCACCGCGACCGGAGACGACACCACCCTCGCCGGCATCCAACGCCTGGTCGCCGAGGCGCAGAGTTCATCGTCCCGAGCGCAACGGCTCGCGGACACGGCAGCGGGATGGCTGTTCTGGTTCGCCCTCGGAGCAGCCGCAATCACAGCCCTCGCGTGGACCGTGCTCGGCTTCCCCGATGCCGCCGTCGTGCGCACGATCACCGTTCTCGTGATCGCGTGCCCCCACGCATTGGGTCTAGCCATCCCGCTCGTCGTTTCCATCGCCACCGAACGTGCCGCGCGGGGCGGTGTGCTCGTCAAGGATCGGCTCGCGCTGGAGAGCATGCGCACCGTTGACACCGTTCTGTTCGACAAGACCGGGACGCTCACCAGGGGCGAGCCCGTCGTGAGTGAGGTCTCGGTACCCGATGGCGGCGACCGTGACCAGGTGCTCGCCCTCGCGGCCGCCGCGGAGGCGGACAGCGAGCACCCCCTCGCCAAAGCCATCGTCCGCGCGGCCGCCGACAAGAACCTCACCGTACCCGCGAGCCGCGACTTCACCTCCTCCCCGGCCGTTGGCGTCACTGCGACCGTCAATGAGACGACGGTTCGGGTGGGCGGACCGCACCTGCTCACGGAGGAGAACGCGGGCGAGCTGGCTGTCGCAGACAGCTGGCGACAAGACGGCGCCATCATCCTGCACGTCGTGCAGGATGGGCAAGTGATCGGTGCTCTCAAGCTCGCCGATGAGGTGCGATCCGAGTCCCGTGAAGCCGTCGACGCGCTCCACGCGCTCGGCGTGCAGGTCGTCATGATCACCGGAGACGCGGAAGCCGTCGCGCACACCGTTGCTCAAGACCTCGGAATCGACCGGTTCTTCGCGGGAGTTCGTCCCGAGGACAAAGCCGCCAAGGTCCAGGAGCTGCAGAAGGAAGGTCGCAAGGTCGCGATGGTCGGCGACGGGGTGAACGACGCCCCCGCCCTCGCGCAGGCCGACGTCGGTCTCGCGATCGGCGCAGGCACGGACGTCGCGATCGCCTCGGCTGGCGTCATCCTCGCCAGCGACGACCCCCGCTCCGTCCTCTCCGTCATCGAACTCTCCCGTGCCGCGTACCGGAAGATGAAACAGAACCTGTGGTGGGCTGCGGGCTACAACCTCATCTCCGTTCCCCTCGCCGCTGGCGTCCTCGCACCTATCGGGTTCGTCCTGCCGATGTCCGTCGGAGCAATCCTCATGTCGCTGTCAACCATCGTCGTCGCACTCAACGCACAACTGCTGCGCCGACTCGACCTCCGACCCGACACCACCACCCGGACCATCCTCGACAATCACTGACGCCGCCTCAGCGGCGACTCGACGCTGAGGATCGCTCGGCGTGCGGAGTCGACGCTGAGGAAGGGTGCGTTCGCACGCGTCGCCCGCCGGAACGCCGTGACGAGGACTTCGGGAACGATCACGATCTGCACCTTCTGTCGTCCGGGGCGCCCGCGCGGCACCGGCCGGTGGTTCCGTAGAGCCTTGTTCCCGGGTGAGTGTTCACGACAAAGCGTGAGCGGCGGCCGGCGGCAGCGTGCTCACCGCCGCCCGACGCCTCCGAACAGCGCGTAGAGCAGCGGAGCTGCCGACCCCGCCATCAGCACGATCCCGAGCGGCGCGGCCGGCACGAGCAGCACCGCACCGCCGATGAGCAGGCCGCCGAAAAGCAGCGCGGCCACGGCGCGACGACCGATGCGCATCAGCGAGTCGAGACGGCGCTCCAGTCGGGAGGTGTCGAACGTCACGGTGCCGTCATCGATGCGCGTGATCACGTCGTCGATGCGCGCGGGCAGACGCCAGGTGGTCGCGGCCGTCGAGACCGCCTGACGTGCGAAGGCCTGGATGACGTTGCCGCTCTCGTCACGGATCAGACGAGCGGCATACGGCTCCGCAGCATCCCACACGTTGAACTCGGGATCGAGCCCGCTGCACATGCCGGATGTCAGCGAGACCGCCCTGAAGAGCAGCAGCATGTTCTCGGGCAGCTGCAACGGCAGGGAGCGCATGGTGTCGCCGAACTCGTTCGCGAAGCCGGTGAACTCGCTCGGATCGACCTTGCTGAGTTCGACGAATCCCATCCCTCCGAACCGATCGAAGAGCGCCGCGAGCGCGCGTTCGAGTTCGAGGGTGTCGGCCGACGGCAGCAGCACGCCGATCTCCTGCGCCGCCTTCACCAGCCCCTTGCTGTCGCGCCCGGCGACGGCGACGAGCAACGTGCGCAGCCCGTCGCGCAGACTGTCCGGCACCTCCGCCATCATCCCGAAGTCGACGAAGGTCAGCCGCCACGACCTGCCCTCACCAGAAGCGGCGGGCGCAGCATCCGTCTCCGGTGCAGCCAATGGCGTCACGAAGATGTTGCCGGGGTGCGGGTCGGCGTGCACGAAGCTGTGCGTGAACACCTGATCGAACATGACTTCGGCGAAGACATCCGCGACCCTGCTCGGGTCGATTCCGGCCCGCCGAAGCGCCGCGGTGTCGTTGATCTTGATCGCCGTGACATCCGACAGCGTCAGCACCCGACGCGTCACGCGCTCCCACACGATCTGCGGGGTGCCGACGCGAGGATCGGATGCGAAGTTCTCCGCGAAGCGCTCGGCATTCGCGGCCTCGTGCAGATAGTCGATCTCCTCGAGGCAGGTCGCCGCGAACTCCTCGACGAGCGCTGGCGCATCGACACGCGAGGAGACGAGGCGGATGCGGCTCGCCCACCCAGCCACGCGGCGAAGAGCCGTGAGGTCGGTCGCGACGATCTCGTCGATTCCGGGGCGCTGCACCTTCACGACGACATCGCGCAGCCCGGTGTCGGCGGCGTCGAGATCGGACAGTCGCGCACGATGCACCTGGCCGAGGGATGCCGCGGCAAGGGGCCGCTCATCGAACCAGGCGAAGGCGCGCTCGAGCGAGACCCCGAGCTCGGCCTCGGCGAGCGCTTTGATGTCGGGATACGGCACGGCGGGCACTTCGTCCTGCAGCCCTGCGAGCTCCTGGGTGATCTCAGGGGGCAGCACGTCGAGGCGCGACGACATGAACTGGCCGACCTTGATCATGAGTCCGCCGAGGTCGACGGCGAGCACGTGAAAACGGCGAGCGAAGCTCTGCATCCGCGGCGCGCGGGTGCGTTCGGCGACGCGTGAGAAGCCGAGCCTGGGCAACACCAGCTCGAACCACCAGATTTTGATGAACTCGCGGGCTGCGAACGAGACGATGCGGCGGTAGCGGGCGCGGTGGGTCGTACGATGCGCTGAGCCGGCAGCATCCGTCATCGCGTCATCCTCTCGCCCGGGTTCGGCAGGATGCCCGACCGGGCGGTGCGGGGCGAGTCAGTCCTGCGCAAGGATCGCGTACAGCCTACGACGCGCCTCGTCGAGCACGGTGACCGCTTCCTGCACCTGCTCCGGCGTACCGGTGCGGGCGACCTGAGCGGCGGCGCCGGCGAGATCCATCCCCGCCTTGGGCAGAGCAGTGAGGTGGCTGTGCTCGCGGGACGAGAACGCCTCCCACGGAGCCGGCTTGTCGGCGGCGATCTCGGCCTCTTCGCGACCCGCGCCGGTGAGCGAGTAGGTCTTGCGGCCGTTCTGCTCCTCTGCGGTGATGAGGCCTTCGTCGGCGAGCAGCTGCAGGGTCGGGTAGACGGAGCCTGCGCTCGGCTTCCACGAGCCGCCGGAGCGCTCGGCGATCTCGTTGATGATCTGGTAGCCGTGCATCGGCTCCTCGGCGAGCAGCGTGATCACTGCCGCGCGCACGTCGCCGCGCGCCATGCGGGAAGGGCCACCGCCGGTGCGCTGCTCGAAAGACTTGCGCAGCTGATCCATCGCATCGAAGATCGCGGATGCCGGACCGCCTGCGCCGCCGAACGGTGAGCCTGAGCCTGCGCCGGAGCCGCCTCCGCCGAAGGGGCCGGTGGGGAATGAGCTGTTCATGTTGTCCTCCAGGGTCGAACGGACGATGGTGCGTTAACGATATATCGTTCAGTGTCGTTCGGGAAGGGGTGGTCTCGGATCATGCGTGGCGCCGGCCCGATGTCGGATGCCGGCCATACTCTGATCACGTCTCACCGATGAGGCAGTCTCGACACTGAGATGAAGAACATACGGAACCGGAGTGAATGACATGAACGAGACCACCCTCACCATCGTGGGCAACCTGACCGCCGAGCCCGAGCTTCGCCAGACGAACTCCGGCGTTGCCGTCGCGAGCTTCACCGTTGCCAGCACGCCGCGCAACTTCGACCGCCAGGCGAACGAGTGGAAAGACGGCGATGCGCTGTTCATGCGATGCTCGGCCTGGCGCGACCTCGCGACGAACATCACCGCATCCCTGACGAAGGGCAGCCGTGTGATCGTCACCGGGCGCCTGCAGCAGCGCAGCTACCAGGACCGCGAGGGCAACAACCGCGTGAGCCTCGAACTGCAGGTCGACGAGGTCGGCCCTTCGCTGAAGTACGCGACGGCGCAGGTCGTGCGAGGCGATCGTTCGGGCGGTGGCGGGGTGCCCGTGACCGCGTCAGCCGGTGCTGCCGCGCCCGCGTCAGCCGGTGCTGCGGCGCCCGCGGCTGCTGCCGACTCGTGGTCGTCGCCGAACGCCGAATGGTCGACCGCTGACGAGACGCCGTTCTGAGTTTGTGAGTCGTACCCAGCGGACTCAGGCCTGATCGAGCTGCACACGCACCAATTCCGCAAGCCGGGGGAAACTGTCGACGACTGTGCTCCACAGCAGGTCGTGATCCAGCGCTCCATAGTGATGGACGACGAAGTCTCGGTGACGGGCAGCGGCCCGCCACGCAGAGTTCGAGAATCGGTCAGGATCGGCACGGGTGAGCCGTTTGGACAGATCCCCTACTCGGTTGGAGAGCGCCTCGAACGCGAGCGGAAGGGCGGGATCGTTGCGAAACGCATCCTCGCCTCGAGCCGCCAAGCCGGCGGCCGCCTGAAGGGTCGCGGCGAGTTCCCGAAGCCAACGCTCGATGCGCTCACCATCGTTCACAACGACACCGCCTCGCGGATCATCTGGTCGTCACGCTCCTCATCGAGCCCCCCGACGGAAACCGCGTCGACAGGTGCGCCTAGGACGGCTTCCATATCGAGTTCGAACTGTGCGATGTCGAAGAGTGTCGCGCCGGGCATGGGCACGACGAGCAGATCCACATCACTGCCCGTGACCTGTTCACCGCGAGCGACCGAGCCGAACACCTTCACTTCACTGATCCTGGACATTGCCGCCAGTCGCTCGATGAGCGGGCGCAGCATGCGCAGTCTTTCCAGCGAAACGCTCGAATCGGCCTCGAGGAGGTCTTGATATCGCTCGATCGGAAGCAGCACCGCCTCCGGTCGACGGTGAGAGCCGATCACCACTGGCTCTCTTGTCTCACCCGAACGGAACGAGGCGAGTACGCGCGAGAGTCCCGCTCGAGCTTCGGCAACAGGGACGACATCCATGATCCACCTTCAAATACGTACATAAAAGTGTACAACTGAACGACCGCTTGTGGCAGACTCTCGGCATGTGGATCGGCTGGATCGAGTCGATGTGCTGCTCGGTGACGTGCACTCTCTGAAGGAGAAGCGCAGCGTCATCCGGCCGCTGATCGCCGACCTGTCGCGCCGCACCGAGGCGGCGGCTGCCGAGGTCGGCGCCAACGACCTGCACCGACGCACGGCGATCGGCCTGTCGGTGGTCGGAGCGGAGATCGCGCATGTCCGGGACGTCTTGGATCGTGCAGAGCGGATGCTGGCGGAAGAGCATCCCGAAGTCACTCTGCTGGCGACTCGAAGAGGCCTGCATTCGAGCGAGGACTGAGGCCCGCACGCCTGCCTGAACCAGACAGCACGCGCGAGCCTCAGTCCGGGGCCGCTGGGCTCAGCGCCGCCGCCCGGTTCAGCGCTGCCGCCGGGCTCAGCGCCGCCGCCCGGTTCAACGGGGCCGCCCGGTTCAACGGGGCCGCCCGGCTCAGCGCCGCCGCCAGACCGCCACGACTCCGGCCCCGATGATCGACAGCGCAGCTGCACCGAGGAAGAGCCACGAGAATCCACCGGTGAGCGCATCCGCGGTCGACGCGCCGCCGGCTTCGAGTGCCGCCGTCCTGAGCCCGGCGATCGTGCCGAGCACGGCAAGCCCGACCGCGCCGCCGATCTGCTGACTGGTGTTGATGAGCCCGCCGGCGAGCCCCGCTTCACCGCCTTCGACTCCTTCGACGGCCAGCTGCGTCGTGGCGACGAACCCGCCACCGAGGCCGACACCGATGAGCAGCGTCGGTCCGAGCAGCTGCGTCAGGAAGACAGCATCCGATGGCGCGAACGCGAGCCACACCAGGCCGCCGGCCAGAACGAGCAGTGCGGTGGCGAGCACCGGCCTGGTGCCGAGGCGTCCGATCAGGGAAGGCGCCGCACCCGCGACGAGCACGAGCGCACCTGCGAGCGGCAGCTGGCTCAGGCCCGCGGTGAGCGCGTCGTAGCCGAGCACGGCCTGCATATACACCGACAGCGCGAAGAACAGCGCGACCATCGCCGCACCGGCCAGCAGCATCACGATGTTGCCGAGCGCGAGATCGCGGTTGCGGAACACACCCAGCGGCACGAGCGGTTCGGCGCTGCGACGCTCGACCACCACGAACGCCACCCCCAGCACGACGGCGACCGCGAAGAGCACCAGAGGCAGCGGGTGCAGGAATCCGAGCCGCTCCACTGCGCTGAGCGCACCGACGAGAGCGACGAGCGCCGCGGTCACGATGATCGCGCCGGCAGCATCCAGACGTCCGGACGCTCGCGCGCCGTCACGGGTGATGAGAACGGGAATCGCGACCAGCACGATGACGCCGATCGGCACGTTGACGAAGAACACCGCCTGCCAGCCGAGCGTCGCGGTGAGGATGCCGCCGAGCAGCACCCCGGCCGCCGAGCCGATACCTGCGACCGCACCCCAGACGCCGAGAGCCCTGGTGCGTTCCTTCGCATCAGGGAAGAGGTGCGTGAGCAGCGCCAGCGCAGCCGGGGCGAGAAGCGCGGCGGACGCTCCCTGCACCGCGCGCGCGGCGAGCAGCATCTCGCTCGAGAACGAGAGGCCGGCGAAGGCGGATGCTGCGACGAAACCCGCCGTGCCGATCAGGAAGACGCGGCGGTGACCGTATCGGTCGGCGAGACGGCCGCCGAGCAGCAGCAGCCCGCCGAAGGCGAGTACGTACGCGGTGATCACCCATGTGAGCGCAGCGGTGTCCATGCGGAGTTGCCGGCCGAGCACCGGGAGGGCGATGTTGACGATCGAGGCGTCGAGTACGACGAGAAACTGAGCGAGCGCGAGGATGCTGAGCGCCAACCAGCGGCGTGAACTGCGTGGTGCGGTGATGGCGGGTCGAGCGGCGGCGGCGGGTCGAGCGGTGGTCGAGAGCATGTTCATCGTGTCGTTCCTTTCGGTCGGTGGTGCATGAGTGATTCATCACTCACTCTTTAGGGCACAGAAGAACGGGAACAGCACCGGGCGCGATCACGCCGGGTGGCTCATCCCCTTGGTCAGGAGTTTCGCCCAATCCTCCGGGCGCCCCTCGAGCTGCGTCGTGACGATCAGATGGCAGAGTTGCCCGTAGGCGATGAAGCGCTGCACGTCGTCATCGGCGCCGCCGGAGCGACTCTTCGCGAAATTCGTCACGCGTGCGAGGCCGGCGCGGAGCGCCTCACCCACCACCGGGATGTCGGCGACGGATTGCGCATGCACCTGCAGCATCAGCAGCGTGCGGTCGCTGATCAGCTGCGCGTAGGCGTCTCCCATCGCGTCGAGGATGCCGTCGGGCGTCTGCTCCCCCGCAGCATCCGCCCCCTCTTCGAGAGCCGCGATGATCGCATCGAAGCACGCCTCGAGTGCGGCGATGAAGAGCGCCTCCTTGCCGGAGTAGAGCTTGAAGACGTACGCGGGGGAGATCTTCGCTTCGCGGGCGACATCGGCGACGGTCGTGGCGTAGTAGCCCCCGCGCGCGAACTCCGCCAGCGCCGCGGCGGCGACGACGGGCCGTCGCGCGTCGGCGGTCGAGAGGATCGAACTGCGTGTCGTCGGCATATGAGTGACTGTACACTCACTCTGATTGGAGGGCAAGCAGGAAACCTCGGGCGACGGCATCCGCCCGCAAGACGCGCGAGCGGCCGGCTTCGTATCCGACGCTGAGGTCAGTCGGGGACGGAGCGCACGACGCGAGCCGGCGATCCGACGACGATGGCCTGGGCCGGCACGTCTTTGGTGACGACGGATGCTGCAGCTACGACCGCGTCGTCTCCGATCGTGACGCCCGCGAGGATCGTGGCGTTGGCACCGATCCAGACGTTGCGTCCGATCGCCACCGGGGCGGGATGCATGTCAGCGCGGCGGCTCGCTGCGAGGTCGTGATTGAGCGTGGCTCGGCCAGAATATCTTCGATGTCCAAGGTGCGCCTCCTGCGTTGCGTTTCTCGTGACCAGTCTGGATCGTCCGGCCTGCGATAGCGAGCGGGGCCAGCCGCTCAGGCATCAGACCTTCGACGTGCGAGATGCTTCCGGTCCACGGCTCAGGCTGCGATGTCGAAGCGTGCGCGTCCGCCGAGCCTGGGGGTGCGAGCGGGATCGACGTGAACCGGTGGGATGAACCAGACCCGTGCATCCACACCTGTGCCGTCGATGCGGATGTCCCATCCGTTGTCGTGGATGCGATGGTGGCAGCTATCGCATAGGAGTATCCCGTTGGAGAGGTCGGTTCGACCGTGATGACGTTTCCACCATCGCATGTGGTGCGCCTTGACCATTTCGGGCGAGAGGTTGCACATGGCGCATCCGCCGTCACGCTCGGCGAGAGCGAGGCGTTGCGCCTTCGTGAAGAAGCGCTTCTTCCGACCCCAGTCGAGGATCTCGCTGTCGCCGCCGAGAACGCACGGGATCACGCCGCCGTCAGCGGCCATCCGTCGGGCCGCTGCTGCGCTGATCGGCTGGTCGATGCCGTCGATCGTGGCGGTTCCCGTGGCGGAATCCAGGTCGTCGACGTGCATCCGGACGACGACGGTGGCTCCCGCGAGGGGAAGCTTCTCGCTCTTGCAGCCGAGCACGTGCGCGCAGAACAGGGCGAGCGCGTCGGCCTGCAACATGGGCACCGTGCGACGGTCGGCATCCGGAGCATCTGGATCCGGTGCGGCCTTACGGGCTGCGAATGCGGCGCTCACGTATCCGCGAAGTGCTGCGACGATCGGGGCACCGGTCTCGACGTCGAAGTTGCCGTTGAGATGCAACCGTCCGCCGCGCTCGAAGAACGTCAGCGAACGCTTGCCGCACTGCTCGTCCTCTCGCGGTTCGACACCATCAGGGTCGAGCCACGCTTCGATCCGCACGCCGAGCCGGCGCACTTCGTCGAGCCCGAGACCGGGAGCAGCGTCGACCAGGAGCTTCTCGCCCTCGGCCGTGCGCCCGGGCCCGGCAGCGATGCGACACCGCTCCAGGACCGCGATGATCAACGCGGCCGCCTGCGCACTGAGAGTTCCTGCTTCCAAAGCCTCGCTCACCAGCGGATACTTCGCGGGCAACCGGGCACCGAGCAGATCAGTGCGCGCCGCCGTCGCCTCGCCCACGTTGATCAGTCGGATGGCGTCGCCGGTCGATACACCGGTGGACGCGGCGATCAGCTTCGCCGGCGAGCGGAACCCGTGCTGCTTCGCCAAGGAATCCGCACCCAACTCCGCGCGGGACTCACTCGCGATCCCAGCAGCGACACCTACATGCACAGCATCCAGCCGACGCTGCAGTACGCCGATCGCATTCGTAACCGCGATCAGCTGTTCTCTCGAAAGATCGTTCGAGTCGCCAGCATCCGCCCACACCTCGTCGAGGCGGGAGATCGCCTCGTGCAGACCGGTCAGCTTCGACATAACTCAACGATACCGCAGTGTTCCGTCTTTGTCGAACATTAATTCGAACTTATGTTGAGATCGTCTCGATCCGCGCGCTCGCCGACGCGCACCGCTCAACCATGTATTCGCATCTATATACGAATCTGTAACCGACTCATCCTCCACAGCACGATCTGGCCGGACGCTGTCCCCGATTGCTGTATCCGGGTGGGGCCCAGCATCCACTCCACCCTTATCGTCATCGCATGTGAGCTACTACGACGGCTATGTACACCCCTCAGCATCTGCAGTAACGGTCCTCATCAGCGCACCGGGCAAACCGACGCTGAATCGCATCATCGAAGTGCCCGGCGATGCGCCGGATGCATGGCTCGCGAATGCCTTCCTGCTCTCTATCGGCGAAGATTCACTGACCGATGACGATGCCGAGGATTTCCGTCTGCCGCAGGCGTACGAACCGCTGCTCTGGGGCTCGTACGGGAGATCCCCTTTCGACGACGAACCGAATCTCTCACGTTCCTTCACCCTCCCCGGCGTCCCCCATGATCTCGAAGTGCACCGTCTTCACACGCGAGCTCCCGCCGTGGGCGAACCGAAAGTCGCCATCATCGAGCACGACGATCCAGACCCCACTGCGGTGAGCGCTGCGCACGATCGCACGAGTCCGAGCACGAGCACGAGTCCGAGCACGAGCACGAGCACGAGCCCAGTTCCGGTCAACGTGAACTGGCAGACATCGACCGCCTCATTGAGCGTTCGCGAAGTGAACACTGAGCTCGCCGACCAGTACGGCGTCGTACAGCCGCGCTTCGACCGTTCACTGGTCGTCGATCTCGGGCATGGCGTATCGTCCGGCTGCCTGCTGGTAGGACTGCTGCGGGCACTCCCACCTGTTCGGCGCCTTGCGCTGCGCGCGCACCTTCGGGAGACCGGGTTGCTGGATCGGCCGGTATTCAGCGAGGCCGACGCCGCCGCGTTGTCCGCAGGACTGAGAGCTCTCATCGATCGCATCGGCTCAGATGGCTTGGAGCACTCGGAGAACGGCTGGTTGTCCGACGATGCTCTTCGCGATGTGGAACAGGCGCTCGGGTGGACGTCCGAGCTTCACGTTCGACTCGCATCCGCGCGCGGATCGGATGAGTCCGTTGGCGCTTCGCTTCTATCGACCGCGCGCGAGCTCCGACTTCTCCGGCGTCTCAAGGGACGTATCATCCTCACGAACATGGCGAAAGCGCTCCGCGCCCGTCCGACCGGATTCGTCCCTCATCTCGCGAACCACGCAACACGCGGCGCTGGTCAATCCGGCTATCTCCACTCCCAGGACAGCCACGAATCACAGCTGATCATCGCGCTGACGCTGCTGTCGATCGCCGACGGCTCGGCGCAATCGCGCGCGGACGTGGTGGACGTCGTCGCGCGCGGCGTCGCAGTACTCGAGCGCCATGCGGCCCCGTACGGGGGCTACGGGAACTACGGGAACTACGGGAACTACGGGAACTACGGGAACTACGGGAACTACGGGGACTACGGGGACTACGGCGCCGAACGCTATTGGCATGAGTATCCCGGAGATGACGCCTTGTCCTCCGAGAACAACATCGCAGCCATCGTCGACAGAACATTGGACCGGCTTGAGCTACCGGGCCGCCCCGAATCGTTCAGCGAGTTCACGCCGGCCGTGAGGAGGCTCGCCCATGCTGCATTGCTCTGACCGACTCGCGTTCGTGCTCGCGACCCGCGCACCACGTGCCGCATCCCCTCAGCCGGTCAAGCGGTCCGTCGCCGCTCCAGCACCCGGGCGCACACGATCGCCACAACCCCGGCGATCGGCACGACGATCAGCCCCGCGCGCAGCCCCGCATTGTCGGCGATGAATCCGACGAACGGAGGCGAGAGCAGGAAACCCAGTCGCAGCAGCCACGACACGATCGTGAGGCCGGCGCCGTGCCGCAGTCCCGGCAGCGCGTCGGCGGCCTGCATCGCGGCGGGGATGAGCGTGGCGCTGCCGAACCCGGCGACCGCGAAGCCCAGGATCGTGCCTGGAATCGTCGGGAAAGCCAGGGCCAGACCCATTCCGACGGCGATGAGGAGTCCGCCGGCCTGCGCGACGGCACGCTGCCCGAAGCGGTCGACCATGCGGTCGCCGATCATCCGGCCGATGAACTGCGCGCCGACCAGGGCGATATATCCGGTGGTGGCGATCGCTGCCGGGGCGGCGAGATCCGCGCCCAGGTAGAGGGTCGCCCACGACATTCCGGCATCCTCGACGATGGCGCCGGCGATCGAGAGCAGCACGAGCGCGGAGATGACGAACACGGTCTTCCCCGAGATGCCGCGACGCAGCGCACCGCTGATCTCCGATCCACCGGCGATCGCCTCCTCCTCCGTCACGTCGTCGCGCCCCGGCAGGCACATGCGCAGCGCGACGAGCGAGAGCACGCAGAACACGACGGCCGAGATGCCGAGATGGATGCCGAGGGGCAGAGCGAGCGCGATCGCCACGGCCGACATCGATCCGCCCAGCACCGCGCCGATCGACCAGATCGCGTGGAAGGAGTTGATGATCGAGCGTCCGTAGCCGCGTTGCACGCGAAGGCTGTGCGCGTTCTGGCCGACATCGGTGATCGCATCCGCCGCTCCGCCGAGGAAGAGGCCGAGCGCGAAGAACACGACCGACGGCGCGAGGCCCGCCGCGAGGATGCCGAGGCTGGTGAGGATCGTGCCGACCACCGCGACCTTCGCCGACCCGAAGCGGCGGATGAGCACGGCGGCTCCGAGCCCTGCGACCATCGCGCCGGCGGGGAACGCCGCGATCGCGAGCCCGTAGGCGGCGGCGTCGAGGCCGAGCTGCACCTTGATCTCGGGGTAGCGCGGCAGGATGTTGGCGAACAGCGCGCCGTTGGTGAGGAAGAGGATCGCAACGCCGACGCGTGCGCGCCGCACGGCCGGGGCGACGGTGGTCGTGCGAGGCATATGCACCAGCCTAGGTGGGGCGCGGATGCCTCAGCTCTGCAGCACCGAATCCAACAGCCCGGGGAACAGGGCATCGAGGTCGTCGCGCCGTAGCGTCAGCATCCGTCGGCGCCCGTTGGGCTCATTGCGGATGACGCCCGCCTCGCGCAGCACCTTCATGAAGTGCGACTTGGTCGACTTCGGCAGGTTCGGGTCGGTGGCGTGGCAGGCGGCCATGTCGAGCGGGCCGGCCGCGAGCTGGCGTGCGATCGCGAGGCGCTCGGGGTCACTGAGGGCGAAGAGCACGTCCGTCAGGTGGATGTCGGAGCGCTCCGGATGCTGCAGATCACCGGGCATGGTTCGATAATAGTTGAACAATTGCCGATGGGCGAGTACGCTCCGATAGTTCGACGATTCTCGAACCGAAAGACTCGAACCGAAAGATTCGAACCGAAAGATTCTCGAACTCGAGGAGCACGCATGACCACGACCGAACCGATCACCGTCCGGCAGACCGGTCCGACCGCCGCACCCATCCCTCGCTCCACCCGCGCACGGTTCGGGTTCGCGCTGGCGGTCGTGGCGCAGATCCTGATGATGACCGGTGCGAGCGCTCCGTCGCCGTTCTACCCGGTTCTCGCCGAGCAGATCGGCTTCGCCCCGATCGTGATCACCGCCGTGTTCGCGGTCTACGCCATCGCACTTCTTTTCACGCTGCTCACGGCCGGGGCGCTGTCTGATCACGTCGGCCGCCGCCCGGTCGCGATCGTCGGACTCGTGCTCCTGGGCGGCAGCATGCTGCTCTTCTCACACGCGGATTCCGTGGCCCTGCTCTTCATGGCGCGCATCACCCAGGGCATCGCGAGTGGACTGCTGCTCTCGGCCCTCTCGGCTGCGGTGCTCGACCTCGCACACCCCGCCCGCCCGTCGACCGCAGCGCTGTGGAATGCGCTCGCCCCCGGCATCGGCCTCGCCACCGGCGCGCTCCTGTCGGGAGCCGCCCTCGACATCATGGGCGAACCGCTGCTCGATGTCTTCGTGCCGCTCACCGCCGCGTATGTCATCCTCGCGGTGCTCTTCTTCTTCGCACCGGAGACCGCGCCGAAGAAGCCGGGAGTCTGGGCTTCGCTGCAGTTCCGCCTGTCGGTTCCGCAGGCGATCCGGGCGGACTTCTGGCGCGCGGCCCCCGCCATCGTCGCGGGCTGGGCGACCGGCGGACTGTTCCTCTCTCTCGGCGCGAACATCGTGCGGGGCGAGCTCGGCGGCGTCGCGCACATCTGGCAGGGACTCGGCGTCGCGATCCTCACCGGCGTCGGAGCGATCACGGCGTTCCTCCTGCGCAAGCGCTCGCCCCGCACGATCACGATCTTCGGCACCGCAGCCCTCGCCGTCGGCACGGCGATGTCGCTCGGCGCCCTCGCGCTCGGTTCGCTCCCGGCCTATCTCATCGCCGCCGGCGTGACCGGAATGGGCTTCGGCACCACGTTCTCAGGCGTGATCGCATCGCTCGCGCCGCGCATCCCCGCCACGGAGCGCGCCGACACGTTCGCGGTCATCTTCCTTCTCGCGTACCTCGCGTTCGGCGTGCCCGCCGTGATCGCCGGGATGCTGGTGGGCGTCGTCGGGCTCGGCGCGGTGTGCGTCGGCTACGGCGTGGTCGTCATCGCGCTCTCGCTGCTCGCGCTGGTGTTCAGGGTCCGCATGCCCGAGTGAGGATAGCGTGCAGAGCGACTTATCTCGGCAGGCGCTCCAGCGCCCACGCCCAGTCCACCCGCTCCTGTTCCAACCGCAACCGCTCGCCGTGCCGATCGGTGACCAGCGCCGCATAGACGTCGGTGTCTTCCGGTGCGAGGTGCGTGAGCGCAGCGCTCGTCGGCTTCTCCTCCCGACCCCATCGCTCACGATGTGCGTGCAGCGTGGTGAAGTCCATCAGCACGGACCTGACCTGCGGCAGCCGTGATCGCACGCGGTTCAGAATCGCGAAGCCATGCGTGTCGATGTCGCCCCAATATGCCACGGGAACATCCCTCAGCCAGCGCAGGGACGCAGGATTACCGGCGTCGTACCCCTTGCCCCACAGGACGACGCCGCTCTCAGGAATGGGTGCGGCGAGATACGTCGCTTCGTTCTCGATGATCAGGGCCTGACTCGCCGACGAGACGGCCGAATCGAGTTCGTCGAGCCGGAAGACACCCTCCGTGAATCCGCTGGGGAATCCGAACACTCGAGGATCGAAGCGCAACCTGACTGTGGCGGGTCGCCGTGCGAAGCCGAGCGATTGCGTGAAAGCATCCGCACCGGCCGGAACGCCGAGCATGCCGGCAAGCACGCCTCGCCTGCGCTCGATGAGCTTCGTGTCGACTCCCGGCGCAGTGACCTCCCGTAGAAACCGACCTGCACCGCGTTCCCGGCTGATCCACTCGAGCGCCGCCAGAATCTCGGACCAGTCATCGGCTGCGGCGAGCGCCGCGTGCGGATGCTGAAGCACCCAGCCCCGCGCTTGAGCCGGAGCTTGTCCGAACAACGAGACGAAACGCCGCACCTCCGCCCCCACGCCGAGAAGCGCCCACGCCTGCTGCGCGGTGGAGATGACCGCGCGCATCGGGATGCGCGATTTCCCCACGTGCCGGCCACCGACCTCGCCGAACACGAGCTCGAAGTGCGCCCCGTCGCGCGAGGCGCGGATCAGTTCGTTCGCCCACCGACGCGCCTCATCCACCCGGTCGCCCAGGTCAGACGACGATGGCCCGCGCAGCGGCAGCTCGATCGGCGCGAACTCCCCCTCGACCGCAACGCGCAGCAGCGTGCCGTCGGTCCAGCGCCTGCGCACCCGCGCTGCGACGTCGGAAGGCGTCGTCCACGATGATGCGGCGGCGCTCACGAGGCATCCTTGCGCCGCTTGTGATACTCCTCGATCGTGAGCGTATGCACGCGAGAGCGTGCGCCGGTCGGGTTGTCGACGAATCCGATCGCGCTGATGAACGGCTCGATGACGTGCACCTTCTGCAGCGGTGTGACGATCAGCAGCTGCAGACCAAGCCGGCCGAAGAGCTTGAGCGCATAACGAGTCGACTCATCCGAGCCCCGCCCGAAGGCCTCATCGATGACCGCGAAACGGAAGTCGCGTGCTTTCTGCACGCCCCATTCGAGTCCGAACTGATAGGCGAGCGAAGCGGCGAGAATCGTGTAGGCGAGCTTCTCCTTCTGCCCGCCGGACTTGCCGTCCGAGTCGGTGTAGTGCTCGAACTCCTCGCCGGTGTCGCGATCCTGCTCGGAGGCCGCGAAGAGGTACCAGTTGCGCACATCCGTCACGAACCTCGTCCATATGCGGTCCCGATCGCTGTGCGCTTCTCGGCCGCGGAACCTCTCGATGATCGCTCGCACCTGCTCGAACCGACGTTCGGCATCGCCGGATTCCGGATCCACGAGGTCGCTGGTCGCCGCGCGCAGGTCGGCACGGAAGTCTCTGATCTCCTGATTGACCGTGGGGTCGGCGATGATCCGGATGACACGTCCCGGGCGGTAGTCGATCGCGCCGAGCGCCTCATTGATCCGATCGACTCGCGCATGGATCTCATCCGCCTGCCGACGAAGCCAGTTGTGGAACCCTGCCAGCTCGGTGACGGCGTTCGTGTTGAGCTGGTGCCGGAACTCCGACTCGAACCGCGGCAGATCGTCGGCCCGGACTCGGCTGTGCAACTCCCTGAACGAGCCGAGGGCACCTACTTCCGCATCGTGCTCGGCACGCAGCTCCGGCCAGTTGCGCAGCATCTCGTGCATCTTCGCCTGCACGCTCGTGATGTGCCCGTTGATCTCACGCTGCACGGCGTCGCTGAGCCGGGCGATCTCGTCTGCCAGTCGCTTGCGCAGCGTCTCCAGGCCCTCGAGCGTACGACGCGATCGTTTGTCGGCGAGCAGCGTATCCAGCGCGCCGTAGCGCTCCCGCGCTGCGGCGATCTCGGATGCTGTCAGCGGCTCGAGTGCACGCTGCTCACGCTGAGTCCGCTCAGTGAGTCTGGCCGCCTCGCCGTCGAGATCACCGATGGCGCGAGCTCCTGCCTCGAGGTCTTCGTCGAGGCGCACCGCCTGCTCATCGACGCGCGTGAGCGCCTTCTCGATCTCCTCGAGCTTGTTCGATCCCGCGATCAGCCTCGACCGCTCGTCGTGCAGAGCGGTGATCTCCGCCTGGCTGGACTCGGTGTCCAGATCACTCCAGCGAGTGACGTCGGCAAGCGCGTCGAGGGCGCGCAGTCGCGACTGCAGCTCGTTCTCCTCGCGCTGCAGCGCGGCCAGCGAGGCGAGCACCTCGCCCCGCTCCGACTCGTACTCCGCCGCCTCGTCGCGCAGCGCGGCGAGCTTGCGCTCGCTCGTACGTCCGAGCACCCAGTTGCGTGGATCGTCGATGGCGAAGCGGTCGTCCTTCTCGTGCCGATCCCGGTCGCGTACGAGCCCTGCGCGCGTCACCGCACGGTCGGCACCTCGCAGTTCGGCGGCCGACTGCACGAGCTGGTGCTCGCCCCTGCGCTGCAGTTCACCCGTCACGAATGCCGCGAAGGGGCCTTCTTCGACTTCGAGGATGTCTCGCAGCCGAAGGGCCTCATCGGCGCGGGCCGGCACCGAGCGCACCTGCCGATCCGGCACTCGCAGGTATCGCAGCTTCGCACCGAGGTGCGTGTCGTTCACCCAGCGGGAGACGGCGTCGTAGTCGCTCTGGGCGACGAGCATCATCGTGGCGAATCCGCCGAGCACCCGCTCCGCAGCACCGCGCCAGCCCTCATGGACGTCTGCGACGTCGATCAGCTCGCCCGCGAACGGCACCTGCTGTTCGTCGAGACCGAGACCGGCACAGAGCCGATCCCGCACTGCGAGCAGCTTGCTGTCGAGGTTGCTGCGCCGCCCCTGCAAGATCGCGAGCTCATCGTTCGTGCGGGTCAGCGCGGCGTCGAGTTCGAACCGCCTGCGACCGAGCGGCTCCTGGCGCGCGCCCACGCCTTCGCGCGCGGCATCCGCTTCGCTTCTGGCGCGTTCGGCGTCGACGCGACGCACGGCGAACCCGCCGGCATCCGTCACCGGATCGAGCCCGGCATCCTCCAGACGGGACAGATATCGTGCACGCGCCTCTGAACGACGGTCCAACTCTTCGTCGAGACGCGGCAGCGCTCGGTCGATCTCGACGAGCCGGTCGCCGCCCGCGCCGGCACGCTCGGCGATGAGACGGTCGCGTTCAGGTACGAGCGCCTGCCGCGCGGCCCGCATCCGCTCCTGCTGCTCGCCTGCCTTCGTGCGTGCACCTTCGACGCGTGTGCTCTCGTCGGCAAGGGCGACGAGCATCGCCTCAGCGACGTAGGGGTCGACGGCCGCGCGAGACGCCGTGAGGTCGTCTCGACGATCGATGGCCGCGTCGTACCGGTCGCCGGCTTCGACGAGCGGATCGAGCACGGCCAGCTGCGCCGTCGCGCGCTGGACGGACTCATGCGCACGTGTGAGGTTCTCGAAGTGCTCGATGATCGCGCGCACCCGCTCTGCGGAGTCCTCTTCTTCGAGCATGTGGCTGCGCACGAAGTCGGTGAGGTTTCCCACCGACTTCATCGAGACGGTCTGATGGAACAGGTCCATCGCCTGCTCCGATCGGATGCCGAGAAGCCGGCGCATCCGCCTCGAATAGTCGGGGAAGCTGGTGTCGATGTCCGCGCCCTGCTGCCGTAGCCGCTTGCGCAGGGCGGTCAGCTCGGAACCGAAGTCGGAGAAGTCCGGATCGACCGCGAGGGCGTGGGATGCCGTCACGTAGAAGCGATCGGGCTGTCCGGCGCGATCCTTCTGGTGGAACACCTGCGCGAGGGTGACGGTCTCGTCGTACGCCTCGTTGCGGAACGAGCCCAGGATCACCGAGTACGACGTGTGATCGCGCAACCCCACCGGACGCGACGCACCGGTCTGCTCGTTGCGCTCTGACTTGTAGTGCCCCTCGACGTAGCTGCGCAGGTTGCGCTCCTTCGCCTCGGCGCCGGCGGCCTTGTTGTACGCGATGCGCTGCGCGGGCAGCAGCAGAGTGCTGATCGCGTCGACGATGGTCGACTTGCCCGATCCGATGTCGCCGGTCAGCAGCGCTGTGCGCCCATCCAGCTCCAGGTCCCACACCTGTCGGTCGAACGTTCCCCAGTTGAAGACCTCGACTCGGTGCAGACGGTAGCCCGGAAAGGCATCGTCTCCCGTGTCCACATCCAGTGCGGAGAAGAGCGCATCGCTCATTCGGCGTCCTCCCCGTCTATCGCGCGAGCGTATTCCGTCAGCCGCGCTTCGAAGTCGCCCAGTGTCTGCGCGTCGACATAGGCCTTCAGCACGCGCTTGACCTCCCACGCATCGGACTGCCCGCGCAGCTCCTGCAGAAAGCCCAGATCCTTGAGCTGCCGGACCGTGCTTGCGACACGATCCTGCGAACGCGCTTCGTTCGTGGAGTCCTTCGAGAACACGCTGAGCATGTCGCCGATCTGCTCCTGCGACAGCACGAGCCGGCCCTCGCCCCCTGTCGCCTCGAATTCGGCGAGTCGCCGGCGCAGCAGCACCGCGAGCAGACTCGCCTGGTAGGTGAGGGATCGACGGCGGATCAGCCGGGGCAACGGCTCTTCGCCCTCGGCATCGTCGTGTGCCCGCAGATACGCGAAGCCCTCGACTTCGTCGAACACGACATCGACGGCGATGTCGTTGAAATGGTCGCGCACCGCTGCACCATGGCGCTCCAATGCGGCCCACGTGCTCTCGTCGCGCTCGCGGTACACGACGCCGCGCATCAGTGCGATGACGGCTGACGCCGTGGCGTGCTCTTCGGGGCTTCTCATAGGCTGGCTTCCTCGGCTCTCATGAGCGCGTGATCGTGACGTGCGGAACAGTCATCAGGCGGCGTACCCCGTCCAGTCCCTCATAGACCACCGACATCGATTGCTCGGCATCGATGCTCAGTTCGAGATCGTCTTGCGCATCGAGACCGAGGTACGCGATCACCTCCGCCGCTCCCTCAGTGATCGGGTAGAGCGAGAGGATGTCGCTGAGCTCGGCCGCGCTGTGCGGAGGCACGACCGCACGGATGTTTTCGGCCAGGCGCTCGACGTCGACATGGCGCTGGCTGAGAAGCACGTCGAGGTCGAGCGGTCCCTCATCGACCGGTCCCAGCAGACTGTTCACGGCGGTGTCCGGTCTCACCTGGTACAGCGGACGCTCGAAGGCCATCACGATCGGGATGCCGGGCTCATCGATCTCGAGACCGGCATCGGGCGGATCCTGCCGAACCGCGATCGCCGCGGCTTCGATGGCGCGGGCGAGGTCGAGCACCCGTCGGTTCTCGAACCACACGCGGTCATCGAGAAAACGCCGCAGCTGCTCCGACAGCATCCGCACCGTCACCTGCGTGCGCTCCGCGGCCTCGGCCCAGTCGTGGTGCAGTAGACGCATCCGCCGGTCCGTCTCGACCGCCGGCATCTCGCTCACCGCACCGAGCAGTGTGGAGAGCTCATCCTGACGCTGCTCGGAGAGCAGGAAATCGTAGAACGCCTGAAAGCTGCGCCCCTGCTCGGACGACGCGATGTCGGCGCGGTCGCCGACGAGCTCTCCGAGGAGCTCGCCCTTGGCTCCGTTCCAGGCGGCGATCTTCTCCCTCGCCGAGCGGTCCAGCCGGCGCAGGTTCTCCTCGACCTCACGGAAGTCGCTCATCAGCTCGCGCGACATCGAGGAGAACTGCTGGAAGCGATCTCGAACCCCGATCTCGTCGAGCGCCTGCGACTCTCCCCGTTCGATTCGTGCGATCTCTTGATCGAGCTCGTCACGGCGTCGCGCGAGCTCGGCGACGCGCACCTGAGGATCCGCGTCGGAGCCGTGCACGATGTCACGCAACAGGGCGATGAGCGTGTGAAGCCTCGACTCCGTGCCCACGAAGGTGCGCTCGCGCAGCTCGCCCACCCACCGATAGGCCTTCTCCAGCGTGGAAGTCGCCTCGTAGTGGATCTCCTCGGCGCGCGAAGGGTAGAAACGGCGCAACCAGCCGTCGTCGGCTGCAGCCCACTCCTCCAGGTACTCGATCGGCTCCCGCGGGTAGCGATCCGGCGCGGACTGATGGATCGCGTACAGGTGATCGTCGAGCAGACTGACCAGCTCGCTCTGCGCCACTGCGCCGCGGTTGGCATCGATGAGGTGAGTTCCGAGGAAGGAAAGGATCAGAGGCGCGTTCGTCTTGCGAAGCAGCCGCCATGCTCCATGCCGTTCGGCGAGCTGTTCGATCTCGTCGTGGTCCACCCCAGAAGCGTATCCGCGAGTGTGGACGGTTCCGAACTCAACCCCGACGACCGACAATGCCGGACTCTCGTCTGAGGTGCCATGAGGCGCATGCCGAAGTCGGCGGGCGGGAATCCGGCGACCGCTCCGACGATGACCAGGCGGCCGTTCGGTGCGAGGCGATCGATGGGCTAAGGGAGCGCGCGTGAACCTAAGCTGCCAACGCTCCAATCGGGATTACGTGGATGCCATCCGCCCGGGTGTACCCGTACTGGCCGCCAGTGATGATGATCATGGCGGAGGGAGGCTCGGTACGAGCAGTATCCAGGTTGGCGGCAAATCGCTTCAAGGACGCGGCAGCATCTTCCTCGCGAGAGGCCGCGAGCTTGACTTCGACAGCAATCCAGCTCCCGTCGCGCCGTTCGATTATCGCGTCGACTTCGCGGCCTGCGCTGTCCCGGTAATGGTGGACGATCGCGTCGTGCACATCTGCGTACACGCGGAGGTCCCGAACGACCAGTGACTCGAACACCTGACCAAAGTAATCAAGGTCGCGCAGAAGCCGATCTGCATTGGCGCCGACAGCGGCGACAGCGAGCGAAGGATCTACGAAGTGCCGCTTCGCTGCCTTGCGCACACGATCCCGCGAGCGCAGATGAGGTCCCCATGAGGGCTGCTCTTCAAGAACGAAGACGCGCGCGAGCGCATCCAGGTAGCCCTGCGCCGTGGCATTGGTCATCTGCTCCCCCCCTGCTGATGCGTCGCGTGCGAGTGCAGCGACCGCGACCTCCGTGGCGACGTTTCGCCCCAGCGCCCTGATGATGCGCATCACGCCAGCGGGATCTCGGCGCGGCTCCGAATCCAGTCGCGGCAGATCGATGCGTGTCACGTCATCGAGGTAGGCGCGAGTGCGATCCAGTGCTTGCGCGAGCGGCAAACTCTGCAGTCCGGGCCATCCACCACGTGCGGCAACCTCGATGAGATCCGAAACGCTGAGCGCAGAAGCCCCTGAGACCCTGTTCGCAGGGTCGTCGAATACTCCGCCCACACTGATCTCAGCAGAGGAGTGTCCTGACTCGCTCAATGCCATCGGGCGCATCCGCAGCCTGAGCATTCGACCTGCTCCCGAATGCCGTGTCACATCGTCGGCGGGCACGGAGGACCCGGCCAGGATGAAGGACCCGTCGTCTTGCGTGTCGACGGCGGATCGCACTTGATTCCATACAGCAGGGGCAAGCTGCCACTCATCAATGAACCGTGGACGCGCTCCGTCGAGGAGACGGGCGGGGTCCAGTTCTGCGAGTTGCAGCGCTGCAGGATCAGTGTCCAATTGGATGCTGCTATTCGCAAACTCTCGTCCTGTTGCCGACTTCCCGCAGGCGCGCGCGCCTTCGAGTACGACCGCGCCCGGGTGTGCGAGCGCACGCGAAAGCTGGGCGTCAATGACTCTCGGCCGGTACGTAGGCATATGGCGACTCTAGACCCCAAAGATAAGAAAGTCGACGTCTCAAAGATAAGAAAGCCGAACATCTAAAGATAAGAATGTGGAGCTTCTAGAGAGCAAAAAGTTGGAGCACCCCATCGATGAGCGTCACCTCCCGCGCAGGAACTCCTCGACCTCGTCTGCGGTCGGAGCCGTCGTCGGCCCACGGCGGGTGACCTTGATCGCAGCTGCGGCGTTGGCACGGCGGCAGGCATCCACCCATGTCGCGCCGTCGGCGATGCCGGCCAGCAGGGCGCCGGTGTGGGTGTCGCCGGCACCGTTCGTGTCGACGGGCGTCTGCGGAAAGCCCGGCACGTAGGTGCTCTCGCCGTGCGCGTGCACCGCACATCCTGCGGCGCCGTCTCGCACGATGGTGACGGCTCCGGCGCGCAGCAGCGGACTCAGCGCGCGGGCCTGGCCCACGATCTCGCGAGCGGATGCTTCGGCCTTGGATGCTCCGGCCTTGGATGCTCCGGCCTTGGATGCTCCGGCCTTGGATGCTTCGACCGACACCGACCGTGCGGCCAATAGATCGGTCGCCTCCTCTGCGTTGCCGGTCCAGACGTCGGTGCGGGCGAGCATCGTGTCGCGCACGTCGGCGGGCAGTTCGGCGAAAGCCGCTCCAGGGTCGAGGACGACGACGGCATCCTCAGGAAGTGTCCTCAACCAGGCCAGCAACGGTTCCCGAGTCTGCGCGACGGCGAGCGAGTATCCGGTGACGCAGACGAGATCGCCCGGCTGCACGTCGGCGCTCGCGAGCGACTCGACCGTGATCTCGCGCTCCGCCCCCAGCGTCGTGACGAAGGTGCGCTCCGCTGAGGGTTCGATCAGCACGACGCACACCCCGGTGTCCTGCGTGGTCACCGGAGGAGCGGATGCTGCGATGCCGTCAGCATCCAACGCTTCACGGATCAGATCACCATATGGACCAGTGCCGATCGCTCCGGCATGCAGGCACTCGGCACCCAACCGCGCCGCCGCGAGCAGCACGGTGACCGAGCCGCCCGCATACTCGGCAACAGAGTCGGCCATCAGGTTCTGTCCGCGAGCGGGGAGGTCTGCCACTTCGATGACCAGGTCGACCAGCGCCTGTCCGGTGTGGATCACCCGTGGCCGGTGCGCATCCTGCGCGAGTCGATCATCGGTCTCGGCACGGCTGCGCATGCGGACAGCCTATCGAGAGGGATCCTCGGCCCGACCAGTCGTAAACGCGAGACGGGCACATCGCGCTAAACGATCATTTGCACATAGCAAATGTTCTGCAACAGGTCTCAGGCGCTTCTTACGACCGACGATTCGTCGCGCCACGGGTGCTTCAGACACTCACTGCGGGAGAATCGGCCTGGTTTCGGCGCGAGCGCCCGTCCCTACCTTGCGGGAGCCACTTCGCCGTTCGACCAGGTCTCTGCGTGTGCTCGCACCTCACCGCCCGGCGATCATCTCCCGTAGCGCCGCGGCCTCGTCAGCCGGCATCGAGTACGAGTGCTCCGCCGCCGGATACGCCCCCGAATGCACCTCTTCTGCATACGCCGCGACCCCGGCGACAGCATCCGCCCGCAGGTCCGCGTAGCGCTTGACGAACTTCGCAGCTCCCCCGTCGTACAGCCCGAGCAGGTCGTGGAAGACGAGCACCTGCCCGTCGGCATCCGCCCCGGCGCCGATCCCGATCACCGGAATCCGCATGAGCGGCGAGAGTGCGGCAGTCACCTCCGACGGCACGGCTTCGATGACGAGCAGCGAGCACCCGGCATCCTGCAGGGCCAGCGCGTCATCGATCACGGCACGCGCGGCGTCGGCGGTGCGGCCCTGCGCGCGGTATCCGCCTAGAGCTGTGGCGGTCTGCGGGGTGAGACCGACATGCCCCACCACCGGAATGCCGGCGGCGACGAGAGCGCGCGCCCGGTCGACCGAGGTGCCGCCGCGCTCGATCTTCACGAGGTCGCAGCCGGCCTCCTTGATGAAGCGCTGCGCCGTGGCGATCGCGAGCGAATCGGATGCCTCGTACGATCCGAACGGCAGATCACCGACGAGCAGTGGAATCGTCAGGCCCCGCCGCACCGCGCGAGTGAGCATGAGCATCTCGTCAACGGTGACCGGCACGGTGCTGTCGTAGCCGAGCACCGTCATCGCGCCGGAGTCGCCGACGAGCACGATGTCGACGCCGGCGGCCTCGACGATCTGCGCGCCGGGGTGATCGTAGGCGGTGACCATGACGATGGGATCTGCGGCACCCTTCTTCTCGGCGAGGCCCGCCAGGGTGACCCGCTTGCGCGTCGCCGCGTGCACGCTCACTTCGACTCCCTCCGGTCGCTCAGTGCATCGCACGCGCCTGTTCCTGCCGAAGAAGAGGCCTCGGTCAGCAGCCGATCCACGACGTCGTCGACCTGGATGATCCGGTTCGCCCGGTCGACGTGCACGACGACCGGCTCGTAGTCGAGCAGGTCTTCGCGCGAGTAATCGGCGTAGGAGATGACGATGATGGTGTCGCCGGAGTGCACGAGGCGCGCGGCGGCGCCGTTGACCTGGATGACGCCGGATCCGCGCTCTCCGGCGATCGTGTAGGTCTCGAAGCGTGCCCCGTTGTTCACGTCGACCACGTGCACCTGCTCGTGCGCGAGGATGTCGGCGGCCTCGAGCAGATCGGGATCGATCGTGATCGAGCCGACGTAGTTGAGGTCGCTGCCGGTGATGGTGGCGCGGTGGATCTTCGACTTCAGCATGGTGCGACGCATCAGGCGCTCCGTTTCAGGATGTGGTTGTCGATCAGTCGGGCAGCGCCCACGTGGGCGGCGACGGCGAGGAGCGTGTCGCCTTCGACGCGCGTGACGGCCTGCATTGTGAGAGCATCGCGGAGCTCGAGATACTCGGGCGTGATGCCGGCCTCCTCGAGCACCCGGCGGGCGGCGATGAGGATGCTGTCGCCGTCGCTCTCGCCCGACTCATGCAGCGCGGCCGCTGCGTCGAGTGCACGGTTGAGTGCCGTGGCCTGCACGCGGGCGTCGGCGTCGAGGTAGACGTTGCGCGAGCTCATGGCGAGTCCGTCTGCTTCGCGCACGATCGGGCACGCTTCGATGCGCACGTCGAGGTCGAGGTCGCGCACGAGGCTGCGGACGACGGCGATCTGCTGCGCATCCTTCTGCCCGAAGTAGGCCACATCGGGGCGGACGATGCCGAACAGCTTGGCGACGACGGTGGCGACGCCGTCGAAATGGTGGGCGCCACGGTTCGCGCCGTCGAGCATCTCGGTGACGCCGGAGACGTGGATGCTGGTGGCGAAGCCGTCGGGATAGATCTCGGTCGCTTCGGGGGCGAAGAGGATGTCGACGCCCTCCAGCTCCGCGCGCGCGGCGTCTGCGTGCTCATCGCGGGGATAACTGCCGAGGTCCTCGTTCGCGCCGAACTGGGTGGGGTTGACGAAGAGCGACACGACGACGAGGTCGTTCTGCTCCCGCGCGCGGCGCATCAGCGAGACATGGCCGTCGTGGAAGGCGCCCATGGTGGGGACGAGCCCTACTGTTCCCCTCGCCTCTCTGACTGCTGCGCGTATCTCGGGGATCGTCCGGAGGATCCTCATACCGCCGCCTTCTGACGGGCGATCGCGTGGGTGGCATCGGCGAGCGCGTCGAAGAGCGGCACAAGTTCGGGGTCGGTTTCGTCGATCGCGCCCCTCTGACGGGCGACGGTCGCCTCGTCGCCGCGGGCGATCGGTCCGGTGAGGGATGCTGTCGAGCCGTTGCGCTGCCAGTTGTCGACCGTGCGGCGGAGGAGCGGAGCGAGCAGGTCGCGCGCTTCGTCGCCTCGGATGCCGGCGGATGCTGCGAGCTGCTCTGCCGCGTCGAGCACGGTGAGCACGAAGTTCGAGGCAAAGGATGCTGCTGCGTGGTAGCCGGCGCGGTGGGCGACGTCGACCCCGAAGGGACGGGCGCCAAGGGTTCGCGCGAGTTGTTCAGCGGTGTTCTTGTCTGCCGGAGTGCGGCCGGAGATGGCTGCACCGATGTCGTGGAACACGTCGGGAGACTCGGCGCCGGTGAAGGTCTGGAGCGGGTGGATGCTGAAGTCGACGTCGTCGAGCGGGGTGGCGCCCGAGACGTGGGCGACGCGGGTCGCCGATCTACGGGCGGCCGCTGCCGCTTCGGGGATCGCGGAGTCGGGGACGCAGAGGAGGGCGATGTCGGTCTCGGGAATCACTTCTTCGCGACCGTGCGGTCCGCTCACCGCGAGGCCGGCCTGCCGCAGAGCTCGCGCGAGCACGCCACCGAGGCGGCCGCGGCCGATGACGGCGATGGTCGTTTCGGGCGCGAGCGCGGGAGTTGAGTTCATGAGGATTTCGGAACGGCGATGGAGCGGGCTCAGATGCCACGAGTATCCGCCCATCGGCGTGTCGCGCCAAATCGGAGATCAAATCGACCAGATAGTGCGCGCTTAAACTGGTCGTATTGTTTTCTACTCTGAAGTTTATATTGGCAGATTGCATCTAGCTGATCACCATGAGATCGCTCCAATGGGTCGCTGAATCTGTCGAAGCGGCTACCCACGGTCGACTTCGACAACCCTTATCACCGAGGATCGAACCCGTGCTTACTCTTTCTAAACCTTAGTAAGGAATGCAATACTCAGGTTATGAGCGACTCTGCAGGCAGCTCGCCCTCGCACGCCTCGTGGCCGGCGCAGACCGTCGAGACACTTCCGTGGCGTCCGCAGGTTCGGGGCGGCACTCGAGCCGATCGCACGCTGTCAAGCGTCGATGCGACGATCCCCCCAATGATCTCGCCTCTCGACTACATCCCACCATTGGCGACCATCGTCGCGTCAGAGGAAGCTCTTCTCGCCGTCGCGCAGGCAGATACTGACGCCGAAGGACATTCAGCTGCGCTCAGTCGCTTCATGATCAGGACAGAATCGGTGGCGTCGTCGAAGATCGAGCGAATCTCCGCGAGCGCCGTCGATTACGCGAAGGCGCTCGCCGGCAACCGCTCGAACTCATCCGCGACGAGCATGGTTGCCGCGAGTACTGCGTTGCACGGCCTGGTGACCGCAACGGCGGAACGCGAACGGTTTGTCCTCGAGGACCTGCTGGTCGCCCACCGCGCTCTGATGCAGGACGATCCTCACGAAGCCGCCTACGCCGGCCGCATGAGAGACATGCAGAACTGGATCGGCGGCAGCGACCATTCGCCGCACGACGCGCTTCACGTTCCGCCTGCGCCAGAGCGGGTATCTGCGTTGATGGAGGATCTCATCGACTACCTCAATCGCAACGACATACCGGTGATGGTGCAGGCTGCGATCGCACACGCTCAGTTCGAGTCGATCCACGCTTTCACGGATGGCAATGGTCGCATCGGCCGCGCGCTGGTATCCGCTGTTCTCCGCCGCCGTGGCGTAACCCGGAACGCCGTCGTTCCACTCGCGAGCGGCCTGCTGGCGAGGCGCGACGACTACTTCGCCACCCTCGGCGACTATCGACGGGGACGCCCGGCGCCGCTGATCGAGTTGTTCGCACGCTCAGCCCGCGCTGCGGCCGCGTGTTCCCGCGAATCCATTGCGCGCATCAAGGCGCTCCCGGGCGAATGGAACGCAGAGCTGCACCCACGCGCTGGGTCTGCGGTCGCAGCTCTCATACCTGCCTTCTACGACCACCCCGTAATGGCAGCCGCCGAGATCGAGCAGCGTTCTGGATCATCTGAGCAACAGACCTACAGGGCCATAACCCGGTTGACCGAGGCGGGGTTCATCCATGAGATCACGGGTCGCAAACGCAACCGCGTATGGGTCGCCACAGAATTGCTCGCCGAACTCGACGACCTCGACCGGCGCATTCAGGCCGAGATGAAGCGCAGCTGAACCGGGTCACACCCGAACGTTCATATTGCCGTGGTCCGCGGTTCACGCTGCAGCCTTAGGTTAGGTGCGGCCGCGCGACCGCGGCTATGAAATGAACTGATCTTTGTACATTCAATACAATTCAGAGGTAGTGTCAGTCACGACACCACCTCGAAGGCGAGAAAGGACGAACATGGTCGACATGCGGAACAAGCGCTGGTCCCTCATCGGAATCACGGCGGTTGCAGCGATCGCGCTGAGCGGCTGCGCGGCGAGTGAAGAAACCCCCGAAGGCGACGCGAGCGAAGGCGGCTCAACCGAGACGCTCATCGTCTACACGAACTCAAACAGCGACGGTCGCGGCGAGTGGATCACCGAGCAGGCCGCGCAAGCAGGCATCGAGATCGAGATCGTCGGCCTCGGCGGCGCCGACCTCACCAACCGCATCATCGCGGAGAAGAACAACCCTGTCGGCGATGTCGTCTTCGGACTCAACAACATGTTCTTCGAGCAGCTCAAGGCCGAAGAGGCGATCACTGCTTACGAGCCCAGCTGGAGCGGCGAGGTTCCGGAGGAGGCCGGAGACCCGGCCGACGGCGTCTACTGGCCACTGGTCGAGCAGGCGATCGTCACGGTCTACGACGAGAACACCACCGACAACGCTCCCGAGACCCTCGAAGACCTCTACACGGATGCAGCGTACGCAGGCCGCTACGAGGTCAACCCCGCACTCGGCCAGGCCACCCCCCAGCTCGTGCTCGCCGGCATCCTGACCGAGAACCTCGACGAATCCGGTGACCTGGGCGTCAGCGAGGACGGCTGGAGCCTGGTGGAGTCCTACTACGCGAACGGTTCGCCTGCTGTGGAGGGCACCGACCCCTATGCGCGCATCACGCGCGACGAGATCGACTACGCCGTCCTGCCCTCCAGCGGCATCGCCGCCCGCGACGCGGAGTACGGCACCTCGACGGGCATCATCGTCCCGGAAGAGGGCGTTCCCTACGTGACCGAGCAGATCGCACCGATCAACGGCTCCGGCAACGAAGAGGTCGCGCAGGAGTTCATCGACTGGTTCGGCAGCGCCGAGGTGCAGGGCGCATTCGCGGCGGAGTTCAACTCCATGCCCGTGAACGAGGGTGCTGTCGCCGATGCCAACCCCGAGGTCATCGAACTGATGGAGTCGCTTCCCCGCCAGGACATCGACTTCAGCTTCCTGAGCGAGAACCTCGGCCCGTGGGTCGAGAAGGTCACGCTCGAGTACATCGGCTGATCTAGTAGGACACTCGGAAGGCATCCGGAAAGACACCATGATCCGATTCGAAGATGTCGATGTCGCGTTCGGCGAACACCGCGCGGTCTCGCACCTCGATCTGGAGATCCGGGAGGGTGAGTTCTTCACCCTCCTGGGTCCGTCCGGATGCGGGAAGACCACAGCCCTGCGCTCTCTCGCCGGATTCGTCCAGCCGACCGGCGGGCGCATCGTCATCGCCGGCCGCGACGTCACGCGGGTGCCCAGCGAGAAGCGCGAGGTGGGCATGGTGTTCCAGAACTACGCCCTCTTCCCCAGCATGAACGTGCGCGAGAACATCGCGTTCGGGCTCACGGTGAACAAGCGCGGGCAGACGGATGCGAAGAAGGTGTCGAAGGCCGAGCAGACCCGCCGCGTCAACGAGATCGCCGATCGCACCGGACTGGCGCTGAGCCAGCTCGACAAGAACGTGTCTGAGCTCTCGGGCGGGCAGCAGCAGCGCGTCGCCATCGCCCGCGCACTCGTGCTCACCCCGCGCATCCTGCTGCTCGACGAGCCGCTGTCGAACCTCGACGCGAAACTCCGCGTGCAACTGCGCGAGCAGCTGAAAGAACTGCAGCACGAGGTCGGCGTGACGACGGTCTACGTCACGCACGATCAGGAAGAGGCGCTGACCCTCAGCGATCGGATCGCCGTGCTGGATGCCGGACAACTCCAGCAGGTCGGCACCCCTGAGGAAATCTACGACCGCAGCGGCACTCCGTTCGTCTGCCGGTTCATCGGCGAGAACAACCGCCTCACGCCCGCCGCGCTGATCAGTCTGGGCGCATCCGCTCTGGACCCGACCGCCGAGAGTTACGTGCGTCCCGAGAAGCTGCACCTGGCGGCGCCGGATGCGGCGACGGATGCTCCGGCATCCCTCGATGGATCCGTCGTCGGCCGCACCTATCACGGCAGCCACAGCGTCTACACAGTGGCCGTCGAAGACACCACGCTCCGGGTGAGCGTTCCTGCCGGCGCGAGCGCGCGCCAGTGGGATGCCGGCGATGCCGTGCGCGTCGACGTCGACCCGCGCTGGATCCTGCAATACCCGGCGGCGTGACATGACAGATCCGACGAGTCCCGTCCCTTCGCCGTCTGCGGGGCTTCCCGGTGAGGCCGGGGCGCTGACCGGCGTGGCATCCGCTCTCCGCGGCGGCAAGACCGGCAGGAACGGGAGGGGCCGCAACGGCAGACCCGGCAGCATCCGTACGATGCTCCGTTCGCCCCTCGCCTGGGTGACCGTCATCGCCGTGATCTGGTTCGCCGCCGCGTTCCTCGTGCTGCCGAACGCCGCGCTGCTGGGAACGACGTTCTTCCCGGATGGGCAGTTCAGCATCCGTGCCATCGAGAAACTGCTCGGCAGCGAGCGCGCGCTGAAGACGCTCGGCAACAGCTTCCTCCTCGCGATCACGCTGTCCGTCACCGTCAACGTCGTCGGTGTGTTCATCGTGCTCGTCACGCAGTACTTCAAGATCCGCGGGGCGAAGCTGCTGTGGCTCGGGTACGCGACGACGCTCATCTACGGCGGCATCGTGCTCGCCGCCGGCTACAACTTCATCTACGGTCGGTTCGGGTTCATCACGAACCTGATGGTCAACTGGTGGCCGGAGATGAACCGCGACTGGTTCTCCGGCTTCTTCGCCGTCGCGTTCGTGATGACCTTCGCGACGACGACGAACCACATGCTGTTCCTGTCGTCGTCGCTCGGCAAGGTCGACTACGCGTCGATCGAGGCAGCCAAGCTCATGGGCGCCTCATCGTGGACGATCCTCCGCCGCATCGTGCTGCCGGTGATGAAGCCCATGCTGTTCGCCGTCACGGTGCTGACGTTCCTCATCGGGCTCGGCGCGCTGACCGCACCGCTCGTGCTCGGTGGCCCCGACTTCCAGACCGTCGCGCCGCTCATCATCGACCTCTCACGCAGCCCGGTGACGCGTGACATCGCCGCACTGCTCGCCATCGTGCTGGGGCTCGCGACCATCATCCTGCTGGCGATCATGAACCGCGCCGAGAAGTCGGGCGTGTACTTCTCGGTCGCGAAAGTGGCGACGCCGATCCAGAAGCAACAGATCAGCAATCCGTTCGCGAACCTCGTCGTGCACGTCATCGCGTACGCGCTGTGGGTGATCTACCTGATCCCGGTGGTGCTGATCGCGCTCTTCTCATTCGTCGATGCGCGCAGCATCCTCGCCGGCGCCATCACGCTCGACAGCTTCACGCTCGACAACTACATCACCGTGTTCAGCAGTGCGGAGGCGATCCGCCCCTTCATCGTCAGCGTCGTGTACAGCGCGCTCGCCTCGGTGATCGTCGTCGCCGGTCTGCTGTTCGTCGCGCGGGTGCTGCAGAAGCATCGGAACGTGCTCACGACGGCGATCGAGTACGTGCTGCACATCCCGTGGATCCTGCCGATCGTGCTCATCGCGCTCGCGCTGGTGATGACGTTCGACAAGCCGCAGGCGATCGTCGGCAACATCGTGCTGACCGGCACGCCGATCCTGCTGCTGATCGCGTACATCTGCGTGAAGATCCCGTTCACGCTGCGGCTGCTGAAGGCGGCGTTCGCGTCCGTACCGGATTCGCTGGAAGACGCCTCCCGCATCCTCGGTGCCGGGTCGCTGACGGCGTTCCGTCGAGTGCTGCTCCCGCTCGTGCTGCCCACCGCGGCCGCGATCACGGCGCTGAACTTCAACAGCCTGCTCGACGACTACGACGCGGCGATCTTCCTCTACCACCCGCTGTATCAGCCGCTCGGTGTGGCGATCCAGGAGAGCACGCGTGGCGAGAACAATCTCGACGCGATGCCGATCACATTCGTGTACACGGTGCTGTTGATGATCATCATGGGTGCCACGATGTATCTCGTGTATGGACGAGGATCGCGTGCGGGCTCTTCGAAGGCGACCTCGCCGCGTCGCCGTCGGGGGCGTGCATGAGCGGTGAGGATGCCGGTACCCCGGCGCTGCGCGTCACGATCAGCGATGTCGCGTCGGCGGCGGGAGTGTCGCGCGCGACCGCGACGCGTGCACTGAAGGGTGAGGGGCGATTCGCGTCTGACACCCGGGATCGCATTCTCGAGGCGGCCGAACGGCTCGGATACGTGCGCAACACGATGGCCGCGGAACTCGCTGCCGGGCGCACCGGCACGGTGGGCCTGATGCTGCGCGATGCGAGCAACCCCGCCTACGGTTTGCTGTTCTCTTGTCTGCAGGACGAGGCGCATCGGCGAGGACTCGACCTCGTGACCGTGACGATCAGTGCGGACGAGCAGGGCGCCAAGCAGGTGAACGCGCTGCATCGTCTTCTCGGGATGCGGGTGGCCGGGCTCATCGTGGCGACGGGTGGCATCACCGCCGCACAGCTCGCGCCGTTCGCGGATCAGGTGCCGATCGTTCGTGCCGGACGCGTGGAGGAGTCCGGTCGGATCCACTCCGCGCATTACGACGACCCGACGCACGGACGGATGCTGGCGGAGCATGTGCTATCCCTCGGTCACCGCAACGTCGTGGTGTTGACGGCCGCGCCGGAGGTGTCGTATCCCGAGCATCTGCGCGCGATGGCGATGCGCGAGACGCTCCTGGCCGCTGGAGCGCCGGTGACGGTGATCGCCGGTGGCCCTCGACCGGATGACGGCGTCGCCGAGGCGCTGGGCGCCGTGCGCGACGGCGCGACAGCGGTGATGTGCGCTTCGGACTACCGTCAGCTCGCGGTGATGCGGGCGGCGCGCGATGCAGGTCTGGATGTGCCGGGGGATGCGAGCATCACCGGCTGCGACGGCATCCTGCCCGGGGCCGATCTGCTGGGGCTGACGACCATCCGCATTCCCGTCGAGCAGGTCGCCGAAGCTGCCGTGGCGACCATGCAGACGCTGCTGAGCTCGGGGCCGGGGCCCGAGCCGGGGTCGGGTCCGATCCGGCAGGCGTTCGCCGGAGAGCTCGTCCCCGGAACCACGGCCGCGGCCTCCCGCTGACTTTCTGACCCTGTTCGTCGACCCGGAAGAGACATGATCCTCACCGAACACCCCCGTCCGTCGCATACCTTCGTGCACATCTCTGACACGCATCTGCCCGGAGAGCGGTCGCCGCTGTATGGCAGCGGCACGGATGCCGATTCGAACCTGTCGCTCATGCTCGACCGGCTGGTCGCTTCGGGGTTGAAGCCGGACGCACTGCTGATGACCGGGGACCTGACCGACCACGGGGATGCGTCGGCGTACCGGCGGTTGCGCGCCCTTGTGGAGCCCGCGGCCGCAGCGTTGCAGTGCGAAATCGTGTGGGCGGCGGGCAACCACGACGACCGCGCGACGATGCGGACGGCGCTGCTGGACGGTTCGGATGCCGTGGCCGATGACGCGCCGATCACCGAGGTGCGGTGGTTCGGCGACATGCGTGTGATCGTGCTCGACTCGTCTGTGCCCGGTGCGCACTGGGGCGAGCTGGACGACGCGCAGCTGTCATGGCTGGCTGCGGAGCTGTCCGTTGCGGCGCCGGCCGGGACGCTGCTGCTCACCCACCACCCACCGTTGCCGACGGTGCTGGATCTGGCGGTGACGGTGGAGCTGCGCGATCAGTCTCGGCTCGCTTCTGTTCTTCGCGGAACCGATGTGCGCGCGATTCTCTCGGGGCACGTGCATCACCCGTCGTTCGGCACGTTCGCCGGCATCCCGGTCGCGGTCGCGTCGTCGAGTGCGTACGGGCAGGATCTGGCGCAGCCGGTCGGTGCGACGCGAGGGCAGGATGCTGCGCAGGGGTACAACCTCGTTCACGTGTACGCCGAGACGATCGTGCACTCGGCGGTGTCGCTGCAGCACGGGAGGGACGTCGGTGAACCGGTCGCGGCGGGCGAGGCTGGCCGGCGGATCGCGGGGCGCGGGATCGGGTGGCGCGATGCCTACTGAGACGCACGGTGGGGCGGTGTGACGCACACATTCACCTAACGTGTCGGCGGGGTCGTGGAGTTCGGGGACGTGGGGTAAGTCGTTCAGACCTCGAGAAGTGTCCGCACCTCGGCGACCGAACGCCCGAAGACGAGGCGCGCGACGCGTGCGGCGAGTTCCGTTCTGACCTGCACGGCGGTCGCTCCGTGCGACATCCATCGAAGCATGGTGTCGGCGCGCCGCACCGCCCACGCCTTGCCCTGGTGCGTGAACTCGCACGCGATGTCAGCGTGCAGCGTAACTGCGGCACCGTAGTGCTGGATGGCGTCGATGCACTCGGAGGTCAGCAGCCGGGCGTCGATCTCGCGCTCGCGTCGGACGAGTTCGGCTCGGTACTTCTCCCGCGCGATCGGAGCGTACTCGCGTTCGATTTCTCGCCGGTTGGCGCGGGCACCCTGGGCGAGACGGTCGAAGAGCCAATCTGGGTCGAACGGCTCAACTGAGTCCGCAGGGAAGTCTTTCAAGTTGAACGTGACAAGCACCTCCGCACCACCACGAACCGCTGCAGCGACGACGTGTCGGTCCTTCTCATCATTCGTCATCGTTGAAACGAGATCGTCGTATCCCGTCACCATCGCGTCAGCAAAGTAGCGCTCCATCGTGGAGATGCGCTTTTCGACAAGGTGCGGATCCTCGCCGTTCGCGACCATGTTCCTCGACAGTTCAGCCATCACATCCTTCGACCACAGCGGCCGGAACAGACCGCGATCAGCGAGTTCGAGAATGAAGTCGTTGATCAGCGCCCCGTACAGGACATTCGTGTCGAAGAACGCAGGAAAGCTCACTCAGCGTCCAGCTCCTTCAACCGCTTCACGCTGTTCGGGTCTCCGATCCGGATCTTCGCGGCGGGGCTGGTCTGCTGCAGTTCCCGGAGTGCGACGCGACGTTCGGCGCGAAATCTTGCCTGGTACGAAACCAGATCTTCGAGCCGGACCCGCCGATGGCGACCAGGCTGCTCGAAGGGGATGTCACCGGCTTCCAAGAGGCGGACAAGCGTCGGGCGGCTGATCCCCAGGAAATCTGCTGCCTGCTGCGTCGTCATCGTCGCGCCTTGTGGAACGATCGTGATTCCTTCGCCCGCTGCGAGCGCATTCGTCACCTGGTCGAGGATACGGAAGATCTCATCCGGGATCGGGCGGTTGTTCCCGTGAGGGTCGACAAGTGCGGCCTTAGACGAGTTCTGTGCCAGATACCCTTCGAGCTCGCGCAACAACTCCGCAAAATCGAGAAGCTCACCGCGGCCCTCTGCCTCAGGGAGATAGGTCTGTGCCTTGCGTGCGCCGCGGGGCACATCAGTCGAGGTGCTCATACGCCCATGCTACTCCCGAATCGAAAAAATCGAAAGCAACTTCTTCACCCGTTGCGGCGGCCAGGAACGCCCCAATGCCACTTCGGCATCGACCTTTCGCCCGGCGGTCTCAGACCAATGTCTGACCCCTTCTCTATGGTCTGAAATAGCCGGTCCGCACGGACCAAGAGTTCTACCCGAACTCCCGACTCGCGCCCTGATCAGGGCACTATTCGGTGTGCGTGCGAATCGGCGTCCTACGGCATTCGTCGTGGGGCAGGCCGGTGCTTCACGCACACTCCACAAGGAGAATCACATGTCCGTACCCAACCCCGCAGCCCCTGCTCCGCAGCAGCTGCCGCCTCCGTTGCCTCCTTCCGATGCAGCAGCGCCCGCATCCGGCAAGAAGAACGTCGTCGCGCTGGTCGCGATGATCGTCGCCATCGTGGGATTCATCTTCGCGTGCATCCCCGGCGCGCTCATCGTCGGCTGGATCCTGCTGCCGATCGCGTTCGTGCTCAGCATCGTCTCGCTGTTCCTCAAGGGCGATCGCAAGTGGATGGGCGTCGTCGGCCTGATCGTGTCGATCGTCGGTACGATCGTCGGCTTCGTCGTCTTCTTCGCGGTGATCGCGAACGCGGCGAGCGAAGCTTTCAGCGATGAGTTCGGCGACACCGACACCACCGTCACCCAGCCCGTGGACGAAGAACCCGCAGCGGCAGATGAGGAAGAGCCGGCGGATGCCGCAGAACAGGGTACCCGTGAGAACCCGTACCCGCTCGCCTCGCAGATCAGCTCCGGCGACTGGACAGTCGTCGTGAACAGTCACACGCCCGACGGCGCTGCCGCTGTGGCCGACGGCAACATGTTCAACGACCCGGCACCGGCCGGATCGCACTACGAGATCGTGAACTACACGGTCACTTACACGGGTGACGAATCAGGCCTCGCAGTCGAGGTCAGCATCGACGTCGTCACCAGCGCCGGTAACGTCGTGAACAGCTATGACTCCCTGGTGTCGCTTGCCGACAGCATCGGAATGGACGAGCTCTACAACGGCGCATCCGCGACCGGCTCACAGGCGTTCCTCATTCCTGATGGCGAGACCGCACTGATCCGCGTGCGCCCGGGGATCCTGGCCGACGAGGTGTTCGTCCAGCCGTAGGGCCCCCCATGGCGGGCGCATGATTGCGCTCGCCATGTACCCGCGTCGCGAAGCGATGAAGCTCCGTCGACTCGATGCGCTGGCTTCAGACGGCGTGTACGCGTGCCCACGTCTATGGGGCTAGATTGAGGTCGAGGACAAGGAAGGCCACGGCGAGTGCGTCAAGAGACTCTGATCCCGGGAGTAGAGCTTCTGGAATCCATGCGATCGGTCGGTTACTCGTTCAATGCGGCCATCGCGGACATCGTAGACAACAGTATCGCTGCCGACGCGACGCGGATCGATATTTCCGCGGATGCCGTAGATGGAGAGTGGGTCTGCATCTACGATGACGGCACCGGGATGCGTCCCCCGCAGGCGCGCAATGCGCTCAAACTCGCCGGCACGCGAAACGTCGAGCGCGGGGCCCGCGATCTCGGACGATTCGGACTCGGGCTGAAGACCGCCTCGCTCTCTCAGGGGCGACGACTGACGGTCATCACCAAGCGCGACGGAGTCACGACCGGGTTGCAGTGGGACCTCGACTTCGTCCTGGAGACCGGTAGCTGGGCGATTCGCGTGCTCGACGCCGAAGACATTGCGGTTCTCCCTCGAAGTGAACTCATCGAGGGGGGCGAACACGGCACCCTCGTGATATGGGAATCGCTTGACTACCTTCTCGCGGGGGCGCACGACAAATCGAGCTGGATGAGCAACCGGCTTAGTGAGCTGCGGGACCACTTGGGTCTCGTGTTTCAGAGGTTCCTCGAAGGCCGCGGTGCACTCCGTCTCAGCGTCAACGGCATATTGGTCGCGCCGATCGACCCTTTCCTCGAAGGGAATCCGCGAACTCAGGTCGCACCGATCGAGAAGGTCTCCATCGACGGCCACGCGGTCGCCGTCGAAGCATTCACGCTGCCGCATTCGAGCTATCTCAACGCAAAGGAGCGAAAGCGCGAGGACCTAGGGACGCGAATGAGAGAGCACCAAGGGTTCTACGTGTACCGTAATCGGCGCCTTATCAGCGCAGGCGGCTGGTTCGGGTTGTCGAAGCAGGATGAGCTAAGCAAGCAGACTCGCGTACGCGTCGAGATACCACCGGAGCTCGATCACCACTGGCAACTTGACATCAAGAAGTCTCGGGTTGAGCCGCCGCAGGCCTTCCGCAGCCGGCTTCGGCAGATTATCGACCAGGTGAAGGCCAAGAGCACCCGGATTCATTCCTTCCGCGGTAGGCAAACAACTACCTCTGACTTCGCTTTCCTCTGGACACTCGTCGAGGACCGCCACGGGTTCCGCTATCAGGTGAACACTGATCACCCTTCAGTGCAGGCGATACGCGACAGCCTTCCCGCCGATCAAGTCAGTAGCCTCGAGAGTCTGCTCGCCGATCTCGCAGGAGGCATTCCCGCCACTGACATCTACGCACGCATGGCTGAGAACCAGCAGCGCGTAGTGCCTCCACTCGGCGATGATCAGATCCGTCTACGCCTACGAGCACTGCGCGACAACGGTGCGGCAACAACAGACGGCGACACGATGTCCGCTGCCCTGGTCAAGATCGAACCATTCAATGCTGTACCCAATCTACGAGACCTCGTCGACGAGGTGTGGAAGGAATCCGATGACGCTCAGCCCTGATGCCGCCAGACTTCGCGAGACCCTCGCCGTTCAGATCCGCCACGACCCCGGTCATACGATCGAGCTGAGCAGGCTGCGGGAACTCGCAGAGGTATTCACTCCCCTGATGTCGCTAGAACTGGCGGCCGGCGAGGTAGACACGGTCATCGATATCCTCATGGACCAGTACAACGTAGTGATGGCCGACGGATACGGCGTGATTGATAAGAGCAACTTCACTCCGTGGCTCGCCGAACGAAAACACGACGCGAATCTGCAACGATCGCACGCGTACAACGAGCTCCTCCTGCAACGCGGTTGGTCCGGCAACGTCATCGATGCCCTCGACCGGCAAACCGACCGCATAATGGACCTCACCGGCGATCCGGCTAAGACGGGAGAGTGGCAACGACGGGGGATCGCAATCGGCGAAGTCCAGTCGGGGAAGACTGCCACCTATATCAGCTTGCTGGCAAAGGCGATCGACTACGGATACAAGGTCCTTGTGGTCATCGGCGGACACACGGAGGACTTGCGTCGTCAAACGCAACGAAGGCTCGACTCCGATCTCACAGGGATCGATTCGTCGTATCTGGCCGATAATATCTCGAGCAATGACGTCGCACACGTCGGGATCGGCAAGATCGACAAGAAGCTCCCCCTGGCGATCAACGTGCTGACCACTACCCAATCGGACTTCAGCGCACGAAGCAAACGTGCAGGTCAGGTTGCCCTCGGAGCGGGAACGCCAACACTGTTCGTCGTCAAGAAGAACAAGACTGTGCTCAATAACCTCGCGCAGTATCTCGCCGTGGCAATGCCAAAGGGCGGGAATCAGCCGCCGTTGCTGCTTATCGACGATGAAGCTGATTGGGCGTCGATCAACACTAAGGACGAATCCAACGTCACGGCTGTGAACGCGGCGATCAGGAAATTGCTCGGCCAGTCAGCGAGAAACAGCTATGTAGGCATCACAGCGACCCCGTTTGCGAATATCTTCATTAACGATGAGATCGAGGAGGATCTCTTCCCCCGGGACTTCATCCAGGTGCTCGAGAGCCCGTCGAACTACCAGGGCGTCAATTCGTACTTCGTCCTCGACGAGAACCCTGCCCTCGTCGAGGACGTCGAAGACACGCTCGCCATCCTGCCGTATTCCCACAAAGCCGGCTCGCGAATCAAGGAGTTGCCGGGCTCGATCCAGAAGGCGATCGCAGCCTTCTACGTCGGGACGGCAATACGCCGAATACGCGACGGGGATGCGAAGCCTGCTTCGATGCTCATCAATGTCAGCAGATTCAAGATGGTGCAGGCCCAGGTCTTCGACCTCGCGCAGGCCTGGATCAAAGAGCTGTCGGACACGATTTTCAGTGAGTTCGGCACGTCTGAAACCTCACAGCTCAGCACACGATCACAACTTCTGCGGGATGCATACGATGACCTCTATCCGAACGTGGACGTCACATGGATGAGCGTTCGGACCGAGTTAATCGGGGTGGCCGACGAGCTTCGTGCCCAGCTCATCAACGGTGACACCAAGGCCGAGCGCGATCGATGGCTGAGCCATACCCCGCGTCGAGTCAAGGAGGCAGATGCACTTATTCCGACGGTTTACGTCGGCGGGGACGTGCTTGCGCGTGGACTAACGCTCGACGGCCTGCAGATCAGCTACTACGCGCGCAGGGCTGCCGCGGCGGACACCCTGCTCCAGATGGGCCGTTGGTTCGGATACCGGCCCGGATACGAAGACCTCGTGCGCCTATGGATCGATCCGGGAACTGCCGAGCTGTTCCGATGGACGGCAGAGCTCTCGCAAGAACTGCGCGACTCCCTTGCCGAGATGGAGGCCAAGGAGCTGACCCCGCAACAGTTCGGCTTGAAGATGCGTCGGCACCCGGAAGGATTCCTGATCGCGAGTGCCCGCAAGATGCAGCACGCCAAGCCATTCGAGGGTTCCATCTCACTCAACAGCAAGAAGTGGGAATCGCACAATCTGCCCAGCGCTCCGGCCGAACTTGCCAGCAATCTCGAAGCCGCGATCGACCTCTGTGCGGGCCTCGGAGAGACTCCGAACGCTAGAGGCGCGGAACCGCTTATATGGCGCGATGTCCACAGCGATATCGTGGTCGACTTCCTAACGCGCTTCAAAGCGCACCCGTCCGACCCGACTTTCGGGGCCGCACCGGGTCGGTTGAGCCCTCTCGTCGATGGCTTCTCTGACATAAAGGGCCACGAACGATGGGATGTCGCGTTCATGCAGGGAACGGGAGACCCCATCGACGTACCGGGACTTCCGCCGCTCAAGGCCAGCATCCGGAACAATCTCTACACAGAGCGCGACGAATTGCACTTCACGAACAGGCGAGTCGCGGCAGGAAACGATCTGTTCAAGACACTTCCGAGTGAGTCCCAGTCGCGCCTGCGTGACGAGCTGAGCGGCGGCCACACGGCAGAGCACGTGGTGCGCGGGGCAATGCAGCGCCCGCTACTGATGGTCTACACCGTAACTGGGAAGCCCGACGACTCCAAGCTGCTCGAGACAGGACGAAAGCCGTACGTTCCGAGCGACACCACACCCGTGACCGCTGTCATCGTCGTGCCGCCGAAGCTGACGGCCGAGGAAGAGATGGACGAGATCGCCAATGAACGCGGCATCAAATGGGTCATCAACGGCGTCTTTGCGCGACATGAGCTCGGCTGGCAGGAGGAAGACGATCTGGCGGGTGAAGAGGAATGACCTTCTCTGAGAAATTTGCCCTGGCCTTAGCCGGGATCAACCTCAAGGCGATCCCCCTGCATCACGACGTCTTGAGCGCATACGCTGTCAACGCAGGCGGCAAGCCAGCTCTTCTCGTGAAGGTTCCTCAAGATTTCGATCGCAGTATCAATGGGACTCGCGGCATCGACGTTCACGTCGATGCGCCCAATGTCGTGGATCGATTCATCTCGTTCCGATCGGAATCGACCGGAATGACGACGATGTTCGACGCCGTGGTCGACTCGCTACTGGGGTCCAGCAACTCGACTGCGAACGCCGGAGAGGCGATCGAACGTCTACTAGCGAACTTCGAACAGCTTCAGGCAATGTTCGCTTCTCGAGGTGGAATGCTCACCGAGGACTTGATCCGCGGTCTGTTCGCGGAGCTGCTCATGCTACTCGAGCTGCGTGCAGCCGGTTTCAGTGCGGATATCGCGGTGAATGCGTGGCAAGGTCCGTATCGGAGCGCGAAGGACTTCATTCTGCCAGGCGGGAAGTGTGTCGAAGTGAAGTCGCTTCGGCGCACGAACCACCACGTTAACATCGCCAACACAGACCAGCTGGATCCTCGTGATGAGGACCTACGGCTTGCCGTCGTTCGCCTCGAAAAAAGCGCCCACGGCGACGGGCGCGGCATTCTCGATCTGGTCCATGATGTGAAAGCGTGGGCAGCAGCGACGCCTTCGGCGCACATATCCTTCACTCAAGCACTCGATGCGCTCGACTTTGACGTCGAGGATCCGCGCTACGAGCAGTGGCGATTTCAGGCTAAGGACTGGGCTTGGTACAAGGTGCTGGAAGACTTTCCCCGAGTTCGACAGGTAGACGTTCCGCCCGCAGTGTCGAATGTGAGCTACAGACTCGATATCGATCAGATCAAGAGCTTTGAGTCGAAACCATTCTGGACCGAGCAGGACTGAGGGAGCAAAGTTGCCGGACTTCGTTGAAGAGTTCACGAACGCGATCACGATCCGGGCTGAAGGTAACGCGGCCTTCAGGCTGGAAGCCTTCGGTGAAGAAGTGAAGGAGCGACTTGAAACTGCCGAAGTGGTGCAAGACCTGACGATCATGCCGTTGCAGTGCGTCGGCCGCAATAGGGCTGCCCTCCGACTTCTTGGATACGCGGAGGACACCGCTGACAGCTCACTGGTCGTCCTGTGCTCAACATTTTACGATGATGCAGGAAAGACACTGACGACGACTGATGCGCGTGCGTCGTTTAAGGCCGGGACTGGGTTCATCGAGCAGTCGGTCGACGGTTATCTGGTAGACAACCTCGAAATAAGCTCCGCGGAGGCCGAGCATGCAAGGTTCTTCCGTGACATCCTGGGGCGCGATCCGCGCAACTCGCTCGAGAAGATCGTGAAACTAAAGTTCATCCTCGTCACGGATGGCGTGATGAGCGGCCGCATTCGCTCATTTGAAAGTGACTACGTCGCCGGCTTACCTGCGTCCTATGCAATCTGGGATCTGGGGCGCTTCGAGGATCTTGCACTATCGGCAACCGGACAGGACGATTACGACGTCGACATAACCCGATGGATGCCGGACGGTCTCCCCTGCCTACCAGCTGCATCCACGGACGCGTCGATGAAGTCGTATCTAGCGGTCATCCCTGGCCGGCTTCTTGCCGAGGTGTTCGACGAGCATGGAAGTCAGTTGCTCGAGTCGAACGTTCGGACGTTCCTCAGCGCGCGAGGAAAAGTCAATCGTGGCATACAGCGGACTCTCGCCAACGAGCCCGAGAAGTTCTTGGCATACAACAACGGCCTGACCACGACGGCTACCGGCGTCGAAATCAACCACACGCCGGCGGGACCGAAGATCGTGTCCCTCCATAACTGGCAGATCGTGAACGGCGGTCAGACGACGGCCTCACTAGCGCACTTCATTCGCACCGCACGCGGCGCCGACATCGACACGGTCTATGTTCCCATGAAGCTCGTGACGGTTGAGGCGGACGACTCCGCTGACATCGTCTCAGCGATCTCCCGCTACGCCAACAGCCAGAATTCTGTGAACGAGGCCGACCTGTTCTCGAACAGCCCATTCCACGTGCGGCTCGAGCAAATCAGTCGACGTCTTCTCGCACCCGCACGCGAAGGCGAGAATCACCAGTCGAAGTGGTTCTACGAGCGAGCTCGTGGACAATGGGAGAACCAGCGCAACGCTGGGCCGGCTTCGCACGTTCAACGCTTCGATCGTGAGTATCCGAAGAAGCAACGGATCACGAAAACAGACTGGGCCAAATACGCGTTTAGCTGGAGCAAACGGCCTCACGAGGTGAGCCGCGGCGCACAGAGCAACTTTATGGCTTTCGCCAAGCTTGCATCGGAGATGTGGGAGAACGACGAGAGTCAGTTCGGCGACGCATACTTCCGCACTGGCGTCGCCAAGGCGATCATGTATTCCGATACGCGGGCCGCCGTCATGGCATCCGATTGGTACAACACCGGATATCTGGCGAACATCGTCACGTATGCAGTGGCTCGATTTGCGCTCGAGCTGGAGCTGCGTTTTCCGGGACGGAGGTACGACTTCGAACAGGTCTGGAAACGGCAGGGTCTCTCTTCTTCCAGCCGAGATTCTCTCGCCGGCGTGGCCGAAGCGATGCACACGCTGTTGACAGACCCGACCCGCCCACAAGCGAACGTCACCCAGTGGGCGAAACAGGAAGAAGCTTGGAAACGCGCGCAACGGGTTCCTGTGCGTCTGGCAGACGGGGTCGAGAATGACCTGATCGATGCGTCCGAGATTCGATCGCGACAGGTGTCTGCAAAGCGAGAACGGCAGATCGATTCCGGACTCGAAGTAGTCACCCGTGTGATGAAGTGTTTAGCCGAGCTGTTCGGTAGCGGGTGTGGGTCGAACCGGTAGTGCGGGCGCGGGGATCTGGTAGCGCCCGCGCCCGCACTGCGGTCACTCGGCCGGGACGAGCCCGGTGACGTGGCGGCGCATG
>NZ_JABFAS010000002.1:62680-160858 GCF_017168295.1 Microbacterium sp. KRD172
CGACCGAGACCCCGTTGGCCTCGGCTGACAGCCATCCTCACGGTCCAACCGCCCCCGGCGCTACCAGACCAACCCACGAGTGCTACCAGAACGACCCACCCGCGCTACCGAACGACTCGGCTAAACAATGAAGATTCAACGAAACGTTTGGACGGATATTCTTCGTGACTCACGCGGATCCGGAATCCTTAGCCCGACGGATCTCGGCATAATTCAAACGGTGGCCGGCGGAAATGTGCCGTCGGATCGACAGGCAGCACGCGCATGGCGCGTGCTGGAGCGATGCGTGGATGAGGGACTGATCACGATTGCGGATCTGTCCTGATTGCGTTGAAATCTCGCGAGAACCATCGACATCATCAGAACGGCGCGAGCCTTGCATCGATCGACCGGCGGTCCGGGCGCTATATGTCAGACGGCGACGCTTGTTCCTGAACGGAGCATCTTCTGCAGATCCACGTTCGCCTCGATCGACGGGTAGTCCACCCCGGCGAACGAACGGAAGAGTGCCGTGAAGATCGCTTCCGCCCCCTTGACCGGGACGGCCATCCCGACCTGCTTCCGGACGCTCTCCTTACCGCCTTGGAATACGAACTCGTCAGGGAATGATTGCAATCGCGCCCGCTCGCGATTGGTGAGAGCTCGGTTCTGCACCCAGTGATACATGTGCGAACCGCCGCCGCCACCGCCGGTGACCGTATACGCAGGCTTCTGTGCTTCAAGCCGCTTATAGGTCGTACTGATTGTCGTCCGGGTCTTGATCTTCAAGCGCTCGGGCATGATCTCGAGTGCGCGCGGGGAGAAAGCGTGCTCTCCGGGTAGCAGGTAGCTCAGTCGTTCAACAACGGTCGGGGATTGCCTGGTGTACTCGTGATTCGGTGCACCGACAGGAATGCGGGGAACAGTCAGGGCAGTCCCGACGGAAACATCGTCATCGACGTGCATGGCCGGGGACGGGACGCGGAAAACGGTATCGAGGTCTTCACGGATTCCAACAATGACAATCCGCTGCCGCCGTTGCGGAACACCGTACTCATCGAAGGAATAAAGGTGTGGCACGAGACGGTAGCGCAACCCTGGTACAGGCTCCTGGAGATGTGCCAGTATCTGCTTGAAAGCTTCTCCTTCGTTCGCCCCTCGGAGCCCCGAGACGTTCTCCGCAACGAACCACTTCGGCACCTTCGTCGCGAGCACTTTCACACCGTACGTGTACAAAGGTCCGAACTCGCCGTCGAGCCCCTTCCACTCGCCCACCAGGCTGTAGTCGTTGCAGGGGAACCCGAAAGCAAAACCCTCGATGGGACCCAACGCCTCGATGTCCAGGTCGTGCACATTCTGATGAACGATGCCACCACCGTCGAGCGGAAGCTCGCCAGCCGTTTCGACCACCTCGGCTTCCTCACCGTAAGCCGGAACGAGGATGTTCTCGCGATAGGTTCTGCAGGTATCGCGGTCATAGTCGTTAGCCCATGCGTGCCGGAGCTCGACGCCTTCGACAGCAGCCGCAGCCCGCCGCGCCCCCAGCGCCATGCCCCCGGGACCGCTAAACAGCTCGCCCATTCGGAACTGGTACTCGGACAAATTTGCTCCTAAACAGTTGACTCTTCTTCAGCAGCTTACCGCGATTCCACCGCCCCAGCAGCTCAGCCGCGCCCGTCGCGACATTCTCGAAGATTAGTTCTAAGCTCTGACATGCTAGTTCGACGTATGCTCGTCACATGTCGTGGGCAAGCACAGAGGGCGTCCGGCGCTCGATGCAGTCCAACCGACGGCGGGACACCAAGCCCGAACTCGCTATTCGGGCGCTCCTCCACGCTGCGGGCCTCCGGTACCGCGTCGACTTCGCGCCGTTAGGCGGACGCAGGCGCGCGGACATCGTCTTCACACGAGCCAAGATCGCCGTCTTCGTCGACGGTTGCTTCTGGCATGGGTGCCCCCTCCACGCCACGCTCCCCAAGCACAACAGCAACTACTGGGTTCCGAAGCTCCAACGGAACATCGACCGAGATCGCGACACCGACGAGCAGTTGCGTTCCGCCGGATGGACCGTCTTCAGGTGCTGGGAGCACGAATCACCGACTGAGGTCGCAGATCGGATCAAACGACTCGTAAACAGGCGTGCGGTGTGAGCACGCGATCCGAGTCTGCATCCAGCGCGCCATCGTCCTCATCTATCCAGGCGGCGCTATGTTGATGCTGTGGCACGGATACGAAGATTCATCCAGGGCGACCGCGAGGTTAAAGCGCCGCGATCCGAAGTGGACGCCTACGTGCAGATGGTGCAAGACGCGGACGGCGAGCTCTTGCTCTATCTGTACAACTACGCGGCGAGCGGCCCTCAGTTCGGGGCGTCTCCAACCCAGAGCACTCATTTCGATCGCGACGCTGCAAAGGCCTTTAAGAAGATACTCGAGGACGCATTCGGTCCGCTCTGATCTGACGACGCCTCTGCTACCGTCGCTCCCAATCCGACCACCCCGACGCAGGAAGCCCTCCGCACCACCCGGAGTCGGGCCAGCATCGAGGTAGCCCGAGCGACAGGCTCCATCGATGGACGGATGAGCCCGACCAGCTGGCGGCGAAGACCGTCACCCCGCCAGCTCCTCCCGCACCCACGCCCGCAACATCGTCGGAGTGGTCGTCACCACCGACCGCTCCTGCTCGGGCGTGAAGTCATCGCGCAGTCCGGTCGACATCCCCAGCACGGCATCCGCCATCGCCGCCGGCATCCGGGCATCGACGTACTGCTGCCGCATCTCCTCATCCGCGATCCTTTCGACGACCACATCTCGCCCGAGCTCCTGCGTCAGGATCCCGGCGACCTGCGACCAGCTCAGGTCTTCAGGTCCGTGCACAGCCTGCACGCGATGTCCCGTCCACTCACGATTGAGCAGCGTCAGGGCGGCCACCTCGGCGATATCACGGGGCGCCACCCAAGCCATCGGCGCATCGATCGGCAGTACCGTCTGCATCTTCCCCGACTTCAACGACTCGACGTCGAGCAGCAGGTTGGTGAAGAAGTAGCCGCACCGCAGGTGAGTGACGTCGATGTCGAGACCGTCCAGCGCGACCTCGGTCGCCGCGAGCCCGTCGATCTCACCGGCGCCGTGGCGCTTCTCGGCGCCGATGCTGCTCTGGAAGACGACCCGAACGATACCGTTCTCGGCGACCGCACGCACGAGAGCCTCCGTGGCGCGGGCGTAATCGGCGAGCGGATCCTCCGTCATGACAGACGGATCGACCCAGTAGATAGCATTCACACCGCGAGTCGCGTCCACGACCTCGTCGGCATTCTGCGAGTCCGCACGCGCCACATCGACGTAGGGGATCAGCTCCGCGGAGATCTCCTCCGGGTGCCGCGTGAGCAGCAACGGCCGGACGCCTGAGCGCACCAGCATCCGCGTGAGGTGGTGTCCGACATTGCCGTTGGGTGTGGTGACAGCGATTCGCATGGTGAGTCCTTTCGTGTGTGACTGGCCACGTTAGAACCAGATGCGGCCTGTTTTTGGCCGCATCCTCGGCGATCATGGGATCGTGGACTCGCCATCGAATCGCACCCTAGGTCTGCTGTCGCTGCTCCAGGCAGGCGGCGATTGGAGCGTTGCTGCGCTCGCTGAGCGACTGGAAGTGAGCCAGCGAACCGTGCGACGAGACGCCCAACGACTGCGGGAGCTCGGGTACGACGTGCAGTCCAGACCGGGTCCGGGAGCCGGATATCAACTGCGCCCGGGGACGAAGATCCCCCCGCTACTCCTCAGCGCTGACGAGGTCGCCACGATCATCACGAGCCTGCTCGTGCTCGAGACGTGGAGCCCCGATGACCCGACGGCATCCGTCGCCCGCTCGAAGCTCGAGCAGACATTGCCGCCCGCCCTGCGCCGACGCGCGGCCGCCACCGCGATCTCGACCCAGATCCTGCAGGAGCCGCCCGCACCCGTGGACTGGGCGATCGTCGGCATCCTGTCCGATGCGGTCGCCCAGGGTGCACGCGTCGGCTTCGAATACACCGATCAGTCCAGGCGGCAATCCGCGCGCGTGGTCGAGCCGCACCGCCACTTCCTGCGGGACCGGCAGTGGTATGTCGTCGGCTTCGATCTCGACCGAGGCGATTGGCGCCTGTTCCGACTGGACCGGATGCAGTCGACCAGCATCCTCCCGGGCGCGCATTCGCCCCGCGAGTTTCCGTTCGCGTCGATCGAGAGCTGGTTGGCGAGCGACTTCGGCCGGACCAGCTCACCAGCCGATGGAGCCACGAATCGCTGAACACCCCCATGGCAACGTTCGGAGATCACCCCGCCATATCCCTGACACGCGTCGCTTTCAACCCCGTTCCCACGAATGCGCAGACAGCGCATCATTGGCTGCGACAGATGGAACGGAAGAGAAAGGTGAACGCCATGACTGACGCCACGGACGATCGCGCGAAGGTCGCAGAACTCGTCAAGAAGTTCCGATTCGCGATGTTCGTCACCCGCCACACCGACGGCACGCTCGTCGCGCACCCGCTCACAGTGCAGGAAGCGGAGTTCGACGGCGACCTGTGGTTCCTCGTCTCGAAGAACTCCTCGCCGATCAGAGATCTCGCCGCTGACTCGCACGCCAACGTCTCGCTCAGCTCGAATGACGCCTGGGTCTCGCTTTCGGGCACGGCACGACTCATCGAGGACCGCGAGAAGATCGACGAGCTGTGGAACCCAGTCGTCGAGGCCTGGTTCCCCGATGGTCCGGACGACCCCGCTGTCGGCGTGCTCAAGTTCAGCGCGGACTCGGCCGAGTACTGGGACACCCCGGGCGGAAAGATCGCCACAGCATTCAGCTTCGTGAAGTCGAAGATCACCGGGGAGCGCTACGACGGCGGCGAAAGCGGCAAAGTGGATCTCTGACCCCGGCGGGCGCGACGAGCGCAGGCTGCCACAAACGAAGGAGCCTCCATGAGTTCCCCCGAGGACCAGCCACACCGGAAGCACATACCCGGCCCGACCGAGGCCACCGTGCCGGAGATCGAACTTGACGAGAACATCGCGCCCCGCCCCGAGGAGGAAGTCGCTGACCTGCTCCGGGCAGAACCCGACGTCGAGGATCACAGCCAGCATAAGGAGTGAGCCTGCACGCAAGCCGAGTGGTCACCTTCGATCCAGGATGCGACCCGACCTGGTCGCATCAGCATTTCGACGACATTGGGGCGGGCCCGCCCCGACTGGTCTGGTGTCGCTCATCGCTACGCTGTCCCCCGTGATGAGTTTCTCGAAACGGGACCTGCCCGAAGCTCTGAGATGATCGAGCCGGATCTTGCAAGACGACTCACTTCCGACGAGATCAGCGCGTTGTAGCGCGAGGCACATGCGATGCACATCGACGGCATCACGGTCAGTTTATGAACTTCCATCTTCGCGCCGTCGTCCCGGCGACCCGATCGTGTCAGAGCTGCTCACTCCGGACGAGCGATGGCATATCAACACCACCAAATTGCGAAAGGACGCGCTCTGGCAACTGCTGATCGGGCTTATCTCACTGGCGACGGGTCAGGCGTTCCTTTCGGCCGGAGCCGGGATCGCACAGATCCGCAGCATCGCAGAAACAATCACCCGATTGGGCTCGGATGAGGGAGATGTCGCAGGGACTCTCGTGCGACTGATGCAGGAGTTTGACGGCCCAGTGCCGCGCGAGCGTTTGGAAGCGGCGTACCGTCATGATCCCGATCGTGACGGCGCCACGATAGATGGTTCGGCGCCCATCGACGCTCCTGCGGTCATCAACCGATTGATCGACAAGAAGGTCATCGTCGTCGCGGCCGACGGCAGCCTGACGATCCCGTTCTGACCGAGCGATTCCTCGCCAGTGATCGAGGGTCAGACCGATGACTGGGGTTCGTCCGTGAGCGCCGGTTCGACCGCGTTCGCCATGGCTTCATGGTCGTCGACGGGGACTGATCAGGACAAGCAGACAGCCGAACACCTCCGGGGCGAGAGCGCGTCAGCGCGACAGCCAGCCGCCGTCGACCACTAGGACATGTCCGTTGACGTACGCGGCATCCGGGCCGCTGAGGAAAGCCACCGCGCCGGCTATATCGCTCGCCTCGGCCCAACGCCCAGCGGGGATACGCGCACGGATCTCGCGCTCGCGTTCTTCGTCCTCCCTGAGAGCCGCCGTGTTGTCTGTACGCACGTAGCCAGGGGCGACGCAGTTCACGGTGACGCCGTGGGCGGCCCATTCGTTGGCAAGGGTCTTGGTCATGCCGACGCTGGCATGTTTACTGGCGGCGTACGAGACGACATTGATGCCGCCCTGAAATGAGAGCAGTGAAGCGATCGTGACGATGCGTCCGTAGCCACGTGAGACCATCCCGGCGCCGATCGCCTGTGTGAGCGCCCACGGCGAGTTCAGGTTGACATCGAGCACGCGCCGCCAATCACTGCGATCGTGGTCCACGGCAGGCTCACGATGGATAATGCCTGCGTTGTTGACGAGGATATCGATCGGTTCGCGCGCAGCGACTTCGGCGCCGATCCGGTACGCCTCATCGACATCGGAGAGGTCGCACGTGACAGTCGATACGGCGTGTCCCTCGCTCCGAAGCGCCTCGGCGCCGCGTTCCACAGAGGCACGACCGAGCAGTACGAGCTCAGCTCCGCGCTGTGCGAGCGATCGCGCGCAGGCAAGCCCGATACCACTGCCCGCGCCGGTGACAAGTGCGCGCCGGCCGCGGAGCGGAGCTCCGATATCGTCTTGCTCTGCGACCACGGGGCCGCTCATCGCAGCTCCAACGGGGCGACGGCGACCACGTCGGCATAGTCGATATTCTCGCCCGCCATAGCCCAGACGAAACTGTAAGCGCCCGTCGCGGAACCGGAATGAATCGACCATGGCGGCGAAATCACAGCATCCTTGTCGTGCAGCAGCAGGTGCCGGGTGTCGTCGGGTCGCCCCATGAGATGCACGAGCGGGTTGTCGCCGAGCCCGTCATAAAGGTAGATCTCGGTACGGCGACTGTGAGTGTGCGCAGGCATCGTGTTCCACACCGATCCCGGCTCGAGCGTCGTGATGCCGAGTACGAGCTGATTCGACGCTATTCCGTCCGCGTGGATGTATTTGCGAATAGTCCGGTCGTTCGCTCCCTCGGCCGACCCGAGGCGAATCGCCTCGACGCCCTCTCGTGTGGCCAACGCAGCCTCACCCTCCGCGTGGGCAGGGGCCGAGACTACGTAGAGGACACCTCGGCCACCGACGCGGACATCGCGCGTGCCCTTGGGCAGGTACAACACGTCGTGCCGGCCTACGAAAAACTCGCCCGCAGAACTCGTGACACAGATGTCTCCATCGAGACCGACCAAACCCAGCTCTCGCCGATCTAGAAGCTGCGGCGTGTTCAGCTCGAGTGGGGCATCGAGAGGAATCTCTTCGTCATCGAGCACCACCCCTCCTACTAGGAGCCTGTCGTCATGGGAATACGCGAAGGTGAACGCGCCGCTCTCGAAGAGACGGGGCACCACAAATCGTTCGCGCAGCTCCGCCCCGTTCAGGATGCTGAGCTCTTGGGGGTGCGTGCTCCACAGCTCCGTGAATGACATCGACGCCTGCTCCGTTCAGTTTCAGTTGCGTTAAGTTTTCCACTCAGCAGAAAGAGTTTCCTATCCATTGGAATACTAGGTCAGAATGCTGATGGTTGTCATCTGCTTCGACTAATCACGTCACCCGCTCACCGAATCAAGGAGGATCCGTGGCACTTATGCGAAAGCGCACTCTCGCTGCGCTGGCTCTCAGCGCATCCGCGCTGCTCATCGCTGGTTGCGCACCAGGCCAGATCGAAGACGACTCGCCGCAGCCTGTCCAGACGGTTGACCCTGCGGACTTCGCCGGGAAATCCCTGACGTACATGTACTTCACCGACGGTCCGGATGAGGAAGCGACTCGTCAACTCATCGCGGAGTTCGAGGACAAGTACGACGTCACGGTCGAACTCGAGATCCTGCCATACGCCGACCTCGTCACCTCGACGCTCAACCGTCTTTCGGGCGGCAACGCACCCGACGTCGCTCGCCTGACCGGCCTAACGGACTTCCGCGACGATCTGCTCGTACTCGACCCATACCTGGGTGACGCCTACTCCGACGAGTTCCTTCCCGGGCCCTTGCAGGCGGTCGAGAACGCGGACGACGAGATGATCGCCGTCCCGAGCGACCTCACGATGAACGGCCCCTTCATCAACGTCGAGCTCTTCGAGCAAGCGGGTGTCGATATCCCCGAGAAGTGGACCTGGGAAGAGATGCTCACCGCCGCGAAGGAAGTCAAGGAGAAGACCGGCACGCCATACGCGTTCGCGATGGACAAGTCCGGCCACCGCCTCTCGACAATCCTCAGCCAGTACGGCACGTACATGCTGGACGCCGACGGGAACGCCCTCGACATCGACAAGGCAGAGCAGGCACTGCAGCCACTCGTGGACCTGATGGCGGACGGTGACATGCCGGCTGACTTCTGGCTCGGATCGGGTTCTCGCTATGCGGGTGCCAACGAGATCTTCCTCGCCGGCGAGACGCCGATCTACCTGTCGGGCAACTGGCAGGTCGCGCAGTTCGCGGCAGACGCCTCGTTCGATTGGGCTGTTGCGCCGAACCCGTGCGAGGCGGAGTGCGGCGGCTTCCCCGGCGGCAAATTCATGGCCGCGTTCCAGCAGTCGGAGAACCCCGCGCTGGCCGCCGAGTTCATCCGATTCATGAACGACACGGAGAATCAGGAGACGTTTGTCACGACCGCCGGAGCGCTGCCAACCAGGGTCGACCTGTCAGAGAGCGGAGTCACCTATCCCGACGAGAAGACTCAGGCGACGATGGACGTATTCCTCGCCGACTTGCTGGTCACCCCCGACGAGGGCTTCGCGGCCAACGCCAACCCGGCGTTCTCACCCTCGGCCACCGAGCTCGTCGAGTCGCTTTCGACGGTTGTGGCCGGCCAGGTCGATCTGAACACGGCGCTCACGTCTCTGAGCGAGGCGATCGACGCACTCGTCGCCGAACTCGGCTCGTGACTACGACGACCATGACCACCACCCGTCCGCCGCTCACGCGGTGGACGGGTGGTGGTTGGGGCATGAAGGTGGCTCCGTACCTGTTCCTCATTCCGAACATGGTGATCTTCGCCATCTTCACGATCTATCCGGCGCTCAACGGCTTCAACATGTCGCTGTACGAGTCGAACAACGGACGCACGTTCCGGTGGGTGGGCCTCGAGAACTATCGCAATATCCTCACCGATGCCGAGTTCTGGGAAGTGGTGCGCAACACGGCCATCTTCGCCATCGCGTTCGTCGTGTTGGGAACAGCTGTCGCGCTGGCGGCAGCCGCGCTGGTGAATGCCCAGCGACGTGGCAAGACCTTTTTCCGTGCGGTGTTCTTCATCCCCGTCCTCATGTCGCCTGTTGTCGTCGGCCTCATGTGGAACTGGATGTTGGAACGGCAGAACGGCATCGTCAACACGGCACTGAACTGGTTCGGGATCCCCTCGGTCCCGTGGCTGGTCGACGACGCGTGGGCGATGGTCGCCATCATCCTGGTCGGGATCTGGATGCAGATGGGCTTCTACATGCTCATCCTCCTCGCGGGTCTGCAAGCGATCGATCCCGCACTTTACGAGGCCGCGCGCATGGACGGCGCCAACTGGTGGCAGCAGTTCCGCGTGATCACCGTGCCGTTGCTTCAGCCGAGCATCGTGGTCGTGGTCGTCCTCGCGACGATCCACGGGTTCCAGTCCTTCGACTTCATCTGGACCCTCACGGGTGGCGGTCCGGTCGGTGCGACGACCCTCATGGTGCAGTACATCTACGAGAACGGATTCCAGTCACCGATCCGCTACGGCATCGCTACGGCCGGTGGCGTCCTGCTGTTCCTCACTGTCTTCATACTCACGCTCGTCAACTGGCTAATCAGCCGTAGAAGGGAAGCGGTATGAGCGAGACTCGAACGATCATCACCGGCCAGCCGAAGCGCACGTGGACGTCGATCAGTGCCGGGACCGTGCGAGTCTCCGACGTCCTGCGCGTTGTGGTGCTCGTCGGCGGCTCATTGGCGTGCCTCGTGCCCCTGCTATGGATGTTCCTCGGGTCGTTCAAGACTCCGACGGAGCTTGCGCAACGCCCGCCGACGCTTCTGCCGGAGTCCTGGCTGCCGATCAACTACATCGAGGCGCTGAGTCGCTTCAATTTCCTTCAGTACCTCACCAACAGCGTGATCGTGACGGTCGTTGCGACAGCGCTCACGCTCGTCATCAATGCGATGGCGGCATATGCGCTGGCGAAGTACAACTTCCGTGGCAAAACGCTCCTGTTCCTGCTCACACTCGCGACCATCATGATTCCGCTCCAGGTGATTCTCATCCCCGTGTATCAGGTGGTGGCATCGCTCGGACTCGTCAACACCCTGTGGGGCATGATCATCCCGGCCGCGGCGACTCCCACTGGCGTGTTCCTGCTGCGGCAGTACATGCTCTCGATTCCGGACGAGCTCATCGAGGCCGCCCGCGTCGATGGTGCGGGTGAGTTCCGCACGTTCGCACAGATCGTCATCCCCTTGTGCACGCCAGCGCTGGCTGTCGTCGCAATCTTCTCGGTCATGTGGCGGTGGAGCGACTTTCTCTGGCCGCTCGTCATCGCGCAGAGCGAGTCGGTCTACACCCTGCCGGTTGCCCTCGCGCGCTTCAATGCGGAACTGACCGTGCCGTTCAACCTCATCCTCGCAATGGGTGTGGTCTCGACGATCCCCGTTCTGGTGATCTTCCTCTTCTTCCAGAGGCAGATCGCGACGGGAATCGCCAATACGGGCATTAAGTAGCACCCCGTCCATCCCGCAGAACCTGACCAGAAGATCCAGACAATAAAGGCATGATGTCCCATCTCCTCGCCCCTTCTGGGCGCACAGTACACGTGACCGATCCCGACGGCACCGTCCGCGACTGGCTCGTATCCCCGGCCTGGGCACTGCCGTGCGAAGACCTCGGAGACTTCCTTCCCGCAGACGGCGAGCCCTGGGGGGAAGGTCGTCGCTTCTCGGACGGAGCGCCGAGCGCCGAAGACGGCCGTTGGGTCCTCACGCAAGGCCCCGACGTCGGTCCCTTCAAGGAACGACTGCTCGGCGCGCAAGCGTTGGATCTCGATCAGGCCCTGCCTGCGATCTCCGAGGGCGCACGGATCACCTGGACGGCATTCGACACGGTGCACGAAGGCTCATGGCGGCGAGTGCGCGCCGGATGGGACGGCTACCTCGACTGGTCGGCGTTCTGCTTCACCCCGGAGTATCGTGCCTCAATCGCGAGCACGGTGCTCGAGGTCGATCAGGCAGAGTGGCGCACATTCGAGGTCCACACCACCGGACCTTTCGCCCTGTGGGTCGACGGCGAACTCGTGCTGCGCGGCGGCACCGTGTCGTACATGGAACCCGAGGTTTCCAGCATGCGGCTGCGGCTGCACTCCCGCACGACGACGGTGCACCTCGCGACCTGGCAAGCGGCGTTCCGCGAAGTGCGGCACATCGCACGCCTGCGCGTGATCGGACTTCCGGTGCGCGTCGTCATCCCCTCGCCGGGGGCAGATGAGACAGCCGCTCGCCTCGCGGATGGCGTGCTCGGGCGAGTCGGCTCCCCCAGTTGGGCGCAGGAGCGTGCGACCGCGAGTCTCACGGCTCCCGCCAGCGTCCGACTGCGGATACGCGTCGGCGACGGTGCATGGCAGCAGGTGCAAGCAGATTCCCGCGGTCTGGCCGAGTACTCGCTCTTCGGCGCGATCGAGGCAGAGGACGAGGGTGCCGATGTCGCACGGTCAGCCGGCGCGTCGATGCTGTCCACCGGAGAGTCGATCATCGAAGTCGGAGTGGCGGATCAGCGGTGCCCGCAGACGGTGCGTCTGCGGGTCGCGTCTCTCCCCCAGGACAGCCGCCTGACGAGCGAGGGCTCGCCCGACTCGTGGCGACAGGATGTCCTTGAACACGTCGGGGCTGACGGCAACGATGTGCGCGAGGTCGGCGTCGCGGGGGTCCTTGCGCGCTTCGCGCTGGATCCGTCAACGACAGTTGTGCCGAACGACCTCGCCTCGGCGCGCCACCGTGTCGTGACCCGCGGCGACTGCGCGGACTTCGAGGTGATCGCGCTGCTGCTCGCCTGGCACTGGATACCCGCCGAGCAATGGGCCCCTGGACTCCGCGACGAGATCCAGGCGGAGCTGACCTCGATGAAGTACTGGATCACGCAGTCGGGTCTGGATGCCATGTGCTACTTCACCGAGAACCATCAGTTCGTCTGGCACGTGGCCGAGACCCTGGCCGGCGAGGCGTTCCCCGACGCGCACTTCGACGTCGACGGTCGCACCGGACGCGAACACGCTGCCGAGGCGCGCGCCCGAGCAGCGGCGTGGCTCACCCGCAAACTCGAGGGCGGATTCAGCGAGTTCGACTCCAACGCCTACTTGGCGATCGACTCGTACGCGCTGGCAGCCCTGATCGAGCTCGCCACAGATCAGCGCCTCACCCTTCCGGCGACGACCCTGCTCGACAAGACGCTGGTCAGCCTCACGAGCAACTCCTGGCGTGGAGTGCATGGTGCGGCGCACGGCCGGTCCTATGTGCACACTCTTCGCAGCAGCCGATACGAGGAGACCTCGCCGCTGCTGCGCCTGATCGGCGGTGTCGGGACGCTGAACGACGCGGTGCTGCCGGTGACGGCGCTCGCGATGGCTCAGAAGTACACGATCCCCGCTGTCGTCCGCGAACTCGCACGCACCGAACCCGAGGAGTGGAACGGCCGTCAGGTCTACCGGGGAGCGCTGGCCTTCGAGCGCGATCTTCTCGCACGCCCCTACCGCTCCGACCTGCGCATCCATCGCACACCCGATGTGATGCTCGCGAGTGTGCAGGACTACCGTTCGGGCCTGCCAGGGCTCCAGGAGCACCTGTGGGGCGCCACTCTGGGCCGGGAGTTGCAGGTATTCGTCACTCATCCAGCCAACGCCGACACCGGTTCAGCGGCGCGCCCCAACGGGTGGGCGGGACACCGCGTGCTGGGGAGAGTCCATCAGCACCGCAACGCACTGGTCCACGTACAGCGGTTCACCTCGACCGACCCGAGAAAGAGCACCCATCTCTGGTTCCCCACAGTCCAGTTCGATGAGATCGTGCAGCATGGCGATTGGCTGTTCGGACGCCGCGGTGACGGGTACGTCGTCGTGGCCGCGGAAGGCGGGCTGCGTGCCATTACCACCGGTGACACTGCACAGCAGGAGTGGATTCCGGCAGCGCACGGCGCATCGTGGATCGCGGCGATCGGACGCCGCGCCGTCGATGGGGAATTCGCTGCATGGGTCGAGCGTCTCACCTCGGGGCATATCGAATGGAACCCGCTCGGTGACCACGATCCGGGGGTGCGATGGGAGAGAGTGAGCGATCCGTCGCTCGAGCTGACATTCGACGGTCCATTCCTCATCGATGGTCTGCCCGCCGGATTCGAGGACGGTCACATCGAGGAGGAGCCGCACCTGGCCAATCCCGCCGTGACGCTCCGGTTCGGAGAAGCGGAAGCTATCGTAAATTGGGCCGGCCAGTCTCTACGGCTTGCGATCGCTGAGGCAATTGATTCGGCTAAGGAGGTGGCAGCCGAACATGGCCGGTGAGGATCTCTCGTCATCGGAGCGCGCCGCTCCCCTTCGTCAACCGCTCACATTGCCCGAGTTTGAACAGCAGCAAAGCGCGCTGGAGGACGTACTGCAGGAGGCGACGGCCGCACAGGGAATGCATCGTTGGTTCTGGGGAGAGGGCGTCTGCCTCCTCGCCTCTCACCGCCTCGCCGTCTCGCGCGGAAAACAGACTCCGGCGTGGGTCAACGGGTTCTTCGAGCCTTACATGACAGCAGCCCCCATGCTCGAGCACGTCAACAACCTTGCGCCCGGAGCCGCGCTGGCGGAGCTATATCGGAACGATCCAAACGATCGCCGACTCGCGCTCCTGCGGGATTGCCTCTCGTGGTATCAGTCGGCGCCCGAAGCCACCCGCGCGCCCAACGGCGCACTCGAGCACTGGCCTGGCGGCGTCTGGGCCGACACGGTGTACATGGCCGGTCAATTTCTTCTGCGCATGGGGTCGGTGCTCGATCGCCCCGATCTCGTCGACGAGGCAGTGTCGCAGTGGTTGCGTCACGCCGAGCTTCTGCAGCATCCGCAGAACCATCTTCTCGTGCACGGCACGCATGGTGGCGCGCGGATCGACTGTCACTGGGGCCGCGCGAACGCATGGTTCGCGCTCGTCGGCGCCGACCTGCTCGCCGCTACCGGCGACGAACAGGTCGAGCGACGCCTGGTCGCCCTGCTCAAGGCCGTGGCCACGGTGCAGCCCAGCCACGGCGTCTGGGACGTGCTGGTCGATTCCGTCCCGGAGGTCCGCGGACTCATCGAGACCTCCGCCGCAGCAGGGCTCGGCGCGGCGCTCCTGAGGACCGCCGCGACGCTCGGACCTCAACGGCTCGGAGCCGACGCATACGCGCAGCTCTTCGAAGCGGGCGAGCGCGCCGTGCTCGGCTCGATGGCCTATGTCGATGCAGGCATCCTCACCCGTGTCAGCGCCGGGACCATCCTGCAGCTCATTCCATTCGGCTACTCCGTCATCCGCGACGACCGTTCCCAGCCGTGGGGACAAGGGCTCGCGATGGAGGCGCTCGCCGCGTGGCGTGAAACCCATCCGACGGACCGGTCGCGCCGCGCCGTAAGTACGATGAACGAATCAGAGAAGGACCCCACCCCATGACTGTCGAGACTCGATACGCGCACAACCCGGTTGCCGTCGCCGCGATGGACACGGCGGGGCTGCGCGCAGCATTCGTCGCAGATGATCTGTTCGTCCCTGGTACGGCGCGAGGCGTCTACCTGCATTACGATCGCATCCTCGCCTTCGGCATCGTCCCTACCACCGAGCCTGTCGCGTTGCCGACTCCCGACCAAGTCCGCGCGCAGCACGTACTCCAGCGGCGTGAAGCCGGCATCCTGAACGTCGGTGCGCCAGGTGTCGTCCGCGCGGACGGTACCGAGTTCTCCGTCGGACACGGTGAAGCGGTGTACCTCGGCCGTGGCGCACAGGACGTCTCCTTCCGCTCCGATGGTCCCGCCGACCCCGCTGCCTTCTACGTGTTCACTGCCGTCGCGCACACGCAGTTTCCTCATGCCCTCATCACGCGCGAAAACATGAACATCGTCGAGCTCGGCTCGGCCGAGGACTCGAACCGACGCACGCTGCACCAGTGCATCATCGAGAGTCGCACCCCGAGCGCGAACATCGCTTTCGGCTTCACCACGGTGCATGCTGGAAGTGTGTGGAACACGATGCCGCCGCACACGCATGACCGGCGTACGGAATGCTATCTCTACTTCGACCTCGCCGAGCAGGATCGGGTTTTCCACGTGCTCGGGCTCCCTGACCAGACCCGGCATGTCGTCCTCGGCAATCGACAGCTCGTGGCCTCGCCCAGTTGGTCAGTGCACTTCGGGGCCGGGACAGGTTCGTACAGCTTCGTCTGGGCGACTGCGGGAGAGAACGCCGCCTACGATGACATGGATCACGTCTCAGTTGCTGACCTCCAGTGAACCCTCGAGAGCAGGAGAACCGATGACCGACGGCGACGCGCCCCGATCCGCACTCGCGAAGGGGCTCGCGTTGCTCGAAGCAGTGTTGTCGAACGAACGGCTGTCCGATCTGTCGAAGGCGACCGACCTGTCGTTCAGCACGGCACACCGCGTGCTCAACGAACTGGTCGCCACGGGCTGGGTGTTCCAAGATGAAGACAAGCACTATCTCCCAGGACGTCGCATGCACGCAATCGCCGGGCTGCTGCGCGAAGACGGTGAGATCGGTCGCGTTGCCCGTCCGCACCTTGAGGTGCTGCGCCGTGCCAGTGGGATGACAGTGCACTTCGGTCTGATAAAGGGCGACAGTGTCATGTACGCCGCCAAGCTCGACGGGCTCGGCTCATACCGGATGCGATCCCGCGTCGGAGGCATGGTGCCCCTTCACTCGACCTCCATCGGCAAAGCGTTCCTGGCGACGGTGTCGGACGCGCGCGTCGCCGAAATCGTCAAGCGCACCGGGATGGAGCGGGTCGCCGACGCGACGCATACGACCATCGCTACGCTGCTCGACGATCTCCGCTCCACTCGCCAGCGCGGCTGGGCCATCGACAACGGAGAAAACGAGGACAATCTCCGGTGCGTGGGCGCTCCGGTCTTCGACGCCTCCGGCGCCAGCATCGGCGGCGTGAGCGTCTCCGCCCTCGAGTTCGAGATGCCGTTACCCCGACTGCGGGAGGTCGCTGAGCACGTCACCCGCGCAGGTCACGACATCAGCGACGCGCTCGGATACTCCGCAGCCACCGATACCGCCGAATGAGCGCACCAGCGTGTTCTATTGTCTCGGTAGCTCACGACGGACGGCTAAGTTGCCCTGCACACGCCCATGAAAGCCGGGACGAACGGCGGATCGAATGCGTGTGACAGACATAAGAGTGCAACGCTCGACCTGAGGGGCGGAGACTGTCAACCACGGGGTCGGGGACCTGGGCAAGCGCGGCCGCGAGCGACGACACGGGCGCGTCGAGCGGGATGTGCGTGGCGTCTACGGCGTGGATCAGCGAAGATAGCATTCGGGACTCCTGTCATCCGGGGTGGTGAACAAACACCGGATTAACAGCTCCTAACACCCTGCTACCGTCACTCACATGCCCTCCCCGGCAACGCTGCAGGCCCTCCGCACCTTCGTCGCGGAGCGGGAATGGAACCAGTTTCACTCCCCGGAGAACCTCGCGAAGAGCATCTACTCGCCGATGATCAGGCGATCGCCATCGAGGACATCATCGAGGGCCTGCTGGCCGATCTCCGGCATCCGGATGCCCGCTCCACCCTCGTCGTGCAGGGCGACCCCGGCACCGGCAAGACGATCGTCGCGATCTTCCTCATGAAGCTGCTCGCCGACATCCGCGACTTCCAGGATCACGACGACGTCGAACCCGACTCGATGTTCGCGGAGTTCTTCAGCCCCGAGAACCGCGACCTGCTCGCCGATCTGAAGATGGCGCTCGTGATCCCGCAGCAGTCACTGTGACAGTCGGTGAAGAAGGTGTTCAAGAAGACGCCCAAGCTCGACCCGTCGATGGTGCTGACCCCGTTGCAGGTCGGGGAGTCGGATGCCCTGTTCGACTTGATCCTCGTCGATGAGACCCACCTTGGGCCGTATCGTGCGAGGCATCCGAGGGTATGGAAAGCGGATGTGAGCGTCGACGATCGAGTTGTCCGTCACTAATCAGGTCACGACGGTTCGTATCTGGGTCATGCGGCGATCGCGATCGAGCTGGCGCGGGTGCTCGGCTCTACGGGTGAGACGCGGGTGCTGATCGATCTCACCCGCGGGTTGCCGTGGCGCGGCATCCGCACTGGCCACGGGTCCAAAGTCTCGCGCGCACGCGCGCGCTATTTCGACCAGGGCATCGGGCGTTCTCGGTCGAGCTCGCCGTCGCGGCCGATCTCACCGAGGGTCGATCCTCCTGCGCGGACGCACAGCCAGCGCAGGGGTTCGGAGCTGTCTGCTGCCGCGTGCCACGCCCGCCATGTTCCTGTTCCGACACGAACGATCGTGCCGGGTTCGATGTCGACGACCTCATCATCCAGTGCGAGCTGCCCGCGACCGGTGAGGAAGACGTACAGCTCTTCGTGCTGCGAATGCGTGTGCCATAACGATGCTTCCGAACCGGCGGCATTCGAGTTCACGGACAGGCCGAGATACTTCGTGGCGAGATCCTTCTCCACGAAGAGCTTTCCCGGTGCCGCACCCTCGATTTCGTCCCAGGAGTCGAGGCCGCCGACCTGCACCACATCAAAGTCAGTCATGGCGCCACCATACAGGCATGGCTGAAGCCACTCGTCTCGACCGAACGCCCCGCGCAGCACCAGGTACACCACGACGGCGACGACCACGACGACCAGCAGCTTCACGACGAACCAGAGAACGTTGAACAGCAGACTGGCCAACGTCCACGCGATGATCACCGCGATGACGACGCCGACGATGGTCCAGATGGTGCTCTTGTTCATGATCCAGCGTCGCGCCCGGTCGCGAAGGTCTCGGGCTCCCCGGCGCGTGAATATTCCTTTCATATGCATATTCTGCTCGCGGCGAACCCCGTCCCTCATGTGCGCTCCAGTGCCTACCCTGGAAGGACGAGGGAGCCCGAAACCCCCGCTCCCGAAACGCAGTTCTAAGGAGTTTCCATGCGCGCATGGCAGTTCGTTGGCACACACAAGCCGTTTGAGCGAGTCGACATCGAAGAACCGACGGCCGGACCCGGCAAGGTCGTCGTCGATGTGAAGGCGGCGGGTCTTTGCCACTCCGACGTCGGCATCCTCGAGGACGAGAAGTGGCTGTCCTCAATGAAGGAGCTTCCCGTCGTCCCCGGCCACGAGACTGCAGGCATCATCAGCGAGGTCGGCGAAGGCGTGACCGACTGGAAGGTCGGCGACCGCGTCGCCGTCTGGCCCATGCTCGGCCAGGGCTACACCGTCAATGGCGCCTGGGAAGACCGCACCGAAGTCACCAGCGATGCACTGGTCGCCATCCCCGATGAGGTCAGCTTCAACCAGGCTGCGGCGGCCACCGACGCGGGCATGACCTCGGTCGGCGCCCTCTCGACCGCCGGTGTCGAAGCGGGCATGAAGGTCGGCGTGATCGGCTTCGGTGGCCTCGGCCAGATCGGTGCCCGAGTCGCTTACCTGCGCGGCGCTGAGGTCTACGTCGCCGAGGTCAACGAGTCGATCTGGGACCGCGCCCGCGAAGCCGGCGCCGTGAAGGTCGCCAAATCGATCACCGAATTCACCGACGTCGAGCTCGACGTCATCATCGACTACGCCGGATTCGGTGTCACCACCGCAGACGCTCTCAAGACCGTAAAGTCCTCCGGCGGCGGACGCGTCGTGCAGGTCGGCATGGGCAAGCTCGAATCGACCATCGACACCTACTCGCTCATCCTCGGCCGCAAGCAGCTGCACGGCTCGATGGGCGGCAGCAAGGATGACATCGAAGAGACCATGCGCTTCATGGCCTCGGGCAAGCTGACGCCGACGATCACCGAGATCGACTTCGAGGAGATTCCCGCCGGAATCCAGCAGCTCACCGACGGCACTGTCGTCGGACGCCTGGTCGCGAAGGTCGCCGACTGACTCACCTGCTCCCCGGGGCCCGCACGGCCTCGGGAGCCTCTTCGGCTCAGAAGGACAACCCGCCGGATGCTCCGCGGCTGAAGACCATACTGGCCTCGGGTGCCCCGCTGACCTGGGTCGTGGCGGGCGACTCGACGACCCTCGGGCTCTTCCACACGCGCGGCGCGCGCCGCCGCCGTCGTCACGTCGGGTGGAGGATTATCGATGCAGCACGCACCGCCCCTGATCCCGGTCCGAGAGGATCCGATGTCGAAGTCTCCGTATCACCCTGAGCTCGCGCTCGCGCGCTTCGTGCCGAACGTACCGTCCGGTCCGCGGATGGTGAAGCTCATACGAAAGGCGAAGCCGCGCGGCATCGATCCCGGCCCCGACGTTACCGTGCAAGAGATCGTGATCTCTCCGACGGTCTCGATTCGCCTGTTCCGTCCTGCCGTCACCGTCGGTCCGGTTCCCGCGATGCTGTGGATGCACGGCGGCGGCCACCTGTTCGGCACGCCCGAGCAGGACGACCGCAGCAGCATCGCCTTCGTCAGGAAACTCGGCATCGCCGTAGCGGCAGCGCGTTACCGCCTCGGCTCGGATGCTCCGGCACCGGCCTCGGTCGAGGACTGCTACGCCGCACTCCAGACGCTCGCGACCCGCGGTGCAGACTGGGGCATCGACCAGACGCGGCTCGCCATCGGCGGAGCAAGCGCCGGTGGAGGCGTCGCTGCAGGTCTCGCTCTGTACGCGCTCGACCAGGGCGGAGTGCAGCCCGAGTTCCAGCTGCTGGTCTACCCGATGCTCGACGACCGCACGGTCCTCAGGTCGCACGCTGACGCGAAGTACCACCGCGGCTGGAACACCAAGAACAACCGACACGGTTGGACCACCTACACCGGCGGCGAACCAGGACGGCCCGGAGTCTCCCCCTACGCGGCCCCTGCGCGCCGAGAAGACCTCACCGGTCTCCCGCCGGCGTGGATCGGGGTAGGAGCGATCGACCTCTTCCATGACGAAGACGCCGAGTACGCGCGACGGCTCGACGCGGCCGGCGTGCCCTGTGAGCTGTACGTCGTTCCCGGCGCGACGCACGGGTTCGATCAGATGTTCACCAAGACCGAAGTCGTGAAGGACTTCTGGCGGCAGCAGGTGAACGCGCTTCGCAGCGTGGGGTTCACGGCGTAGCCACGGGCGCGCTCGCGCGATCGCCCCAGCGGGCAACTGACATCGACCGCCACGACCGTCGCATCCATGAGGTTCCCCCTCAAGGCGAAGCCGCGGATGTCATGGTCGCCGCGCTCACGTCCGCGGCGGGTCCTCAGTGCAAATGCTGTTCAGTCGGCCGAAGTCCCCGGCAAGCGATAGCGTCTTACCATGTCTCCGACCTGGGATCCTGTCGAGCTCAACATGTCTGACCTGGACATCGACGATCCGGAAGAACAGATGGGATCGAAGGACAAGAACTGGATACGAATTGCCCGCGACGATCGCCGCTGGCTCGTCAAGATCGCCCGCACCGACGTTCGCGACGGAACGGTCAGCGGAGAGGATTGGGCGGAGTGGATCGTTCAGCACGTCGCCGCCCAGCTCGGAATGCCGACTGCCGAAGTGCGACCTGCGATCTTTGACGGCAATCGCGCAACCGCTTCGCGGTCGATGTTGCACGATGAATCAGAGCGTCTCACTCACGGCAACGAACTCCTCAGCGCCCGCTTCGAGGACTATGAGCAGAGCATTCGCGGGGAGAATCCTGGCTACACACTTTCGGCGATCGAAGTCGCGCTCGCAGGCATCCCGGGTCCGCGTGAGTTCGGCGAGCCATTCGATGCATACGACACCTTCGCGGGCTACCTCCTCTGCGACGCACTCGTTTCAGGCCGTGACCGTCACCATGAGAACTGGGGAGCGATCCGACGTGGAGGCGAACGCTGGCTTGCGCCATCCTTCGATCACGGGAACGCGTTAGGTTTTCAAGAACGCGATGACCGCCGCGCACGAATGCTGGCCGACGAGTCACACCTCTCACGCTGGCTCGGACGCGGAACCAGTCCGCATTTCGTTGGACGTCCTTTGCTGACTGATGTTGCGATGTCAGCACTCGAGCGTGCCTCGCCAGAGGCACGGGTGTACTGGTGGGAACGCCTCGACGCATTTGACCTGGAAACCGCCGAGGCTGTCATCGATCTGGTCCCCAGTGACGTAATGTCTGATGTATCACGTAGGTTTGTGTCTTCCCTGCTTTACACAAATCGAAGGAGGTTGCTCGATGGCTACCGAACTCCTGGGTTCTGATCAGATCGATCTCACGGCGAGCCGCCGCGCACTGATCCTCGTGTGGCAGAATCCCGAAACTCGTCGATTTTCGAAGGTTGGTCAGATCGACGCCCTTCCCCATGCGCGCATCGCATTCCACTACCTCCCCGACGCAGCTAACGTTGACGGGTTCGTGCATTTGGATGAGTTCCCGAGTTTCGATGGGGTCTACGTTTCGGACGAGATCCCAGCGTTCTTCGCGAACCGCATTCTGTCAGCCGATCGCCGTGGGTACGACAAGTATCTGGGCTGGCTTGGTCTGTCCGAATACTCGGCGAATGACATCCCTTTTGAAGTCCTCGCCCGCACGGGCGCTGGCCGCGCCACCGACACTTTTCACGTCGTCGATATGCCGGTGGATGACGACGATCGCTTCTCGAGCCGATTCTTCATCTCAGGTATCCGGTACTCGCCCGATGCTGACGCGGCAATCAGCACCATTCGGGATGGCGCCGATCTCGTGCTCGAGCTGGACGAGTCCAACGAGGCGAACCCGAAAGCCGTACTGATTGACACCGTTGAAGGCACCAAGCTCGGATATGTCCCGGACTGGCTGTGCGGGGATGTGCACGCGCTCGTGAAATCTGGCTGGACTCTTCGGGCAGTTGCAGAGCGAGTGAATGCAGACGCGCCCGCGCACGTCCGTGTGCTCTGCCGCGTTGAAGCGAACCGCAACTTCGAACGCCGCAAGTGAGGACGGTCGGTGCGGTACCCCCGACCATCGAAAAGCCACGACTGAGCTCTCGCGCCAGGCGTGGCTTCTCTTATCCAGGCGGAGTACCAACCTCAGAATCCGGCGCGCAACCTGGGTCCATCCGAGGGCGGCGTCCCGAGGTCAATCAGACTGCCGCGGCCACGAGACCCGGGTATCGCCTGATACGCGACCGCCTGCGGCTGTCCCTATCCCGGGATCGACTTGCTAATCAACCCCGTTCCCACGAAGGCAAGGGCGGAGCATCGTTGACTGCGACAGATGGAACGGAAGAGAAAGGTGAACGCCATGACTGACGCCACGGATGATCGCACGAAGGTCGCAGAACTCGTCAAGAAGTTCCGATTCGCGATGTTCGTCACCCGCCACACCGACGGCACGCTCGTCGCGCACCCGCTCACGGTGCAGGAGGCGGAGTTCGACGGCGACCTGTGGTTCCTCGTTTCGAAGAACTCGTCGCCGATCAGGGATCTCGCCGCTGACTCGCAAGCCAACGTCTCGCTCAGTTCGAATGACGCGTGGGTCTCGCTTTCGGGCACGGCACGACTCGTCGAGGACCGCGAGAAGATCGACGAGCTGTGGAACCCAGTCGTCGAGGCCTGGTTCCCCGATGGTCCGGACGACCCCGCTGTCGGCGTGCTCAAGTTCAGCGCGGACTCGGCCGAGTACTGGGACAGTCCGGGCGGGAAGATCGCCACCGCGTTCAGCTTCGTGAAGTCGAAGATCACCGGGGAGCGCTACGACGGCGGCGAAAGCGGCAAGGTGGATCTCTGAGCCTGACGGGCACGACGTCCACAGGCTGCCACAGAACGAAGGAGCCGCCATGAATTCGCACGACGACCACCCACACCGGAAGCACATCCCCGGCCCGAGCGAGGCCGCCGTGCCGGAGATCGAGCTCGACGAGAACATCGCGCCCCGCCCGGAGGAGGAAGTCGCTGACCTGCTCCGGGCAGAACCCGACGTCGAGGATCACAGCCGGCATCCCGCCTGACCCTGCGCCAGGGCAACAGGCTGCTCGCCACCTACAACGTCAACACGTTCGATAATGTCGGCGATGTGTATTACGACGCCTCCATCTCCCGCCCACGCTTCATCGACGGCGAGCTGGAGGTGAGTCGATGACGGATGCTACGCAGCTGAAAGCTCTGCTGGCCTCGGATGCTCCGCTGACCTGGGTGCTCACGGGCGACTCGATCACCCACGGGCTTCTGCACACGCGCGGCGCGCGCAACTACGTCGACCATCTGCACGAGCTGATCCGCGGGGATCTGGGTCGCGTGCAGGATGCCGTGATCAACACCGGGATCAGCGGATGGCGCATCCCGCTGATCCTCGACGATTTCGAGCGTCGCGTGGCGACGTGGCGACCTGATGTCGTCACGCTCATGATCGGCACGAACGACTGCTCGACCGTGTGGGTTGACCCGATCGTTTCGCCTGCGGAGTTCGGGGAAGGCATCGCGTCATTCGTGGCACGCGTGCGTGAGCTCGGTGCGATCCCGGTGCTGCAGACGCCGCCGTTCATCGACGTGAAGCATTCGCCCGACCGGTCGCGCATCGGCGAGTTCGCGGAGCAGATCCGCGCTGTCGCCGCGACTCACGATGTCATCCTCGTCGACCAGTTCCGCCTCTTCGCCGAGTTCTCGATCGGCACGGGCCCAGGCAACGAGGGGATGCCGTGGGGCCTGCTCGACGATGCATTCCATCCGAACGCGGCCGGGCACGCGGCTGTTGCGCTGGAGGTGGCACGCATGCTCGGGCTGGGCTCCGTTGCGGAGTCTCGAGTGCTGACCGATCTCACCGCGCGCCTGGCCGTGGCGCGGCATCCGCAGTGGGGCGTCGCCCAGGCCTAGTCGGATTGCGACGCCAGCTCGTACCGTGCACCCCTGCGTTCGCCGCGCATCTCGAGTGTCCCTCGTGTCCGCATGCCAACCAACAGCGTTTTCGCAGCATCCGAAGAGATCGAACACAACTCAGCCGCCTCACGCCGTGTAATGCTGCCATGTGAACGCACGTAGGTGAGAACCATCTGCTCTTGCTGCACCGAGTCGAACGCGCGCACTCTTACGTAGCCTGCTTTTGTCGAGAGCTGACGATACGAAGAGGCTGTGAGCGTGTATCGACGACCGCGACCATCACCCCTGGACTCGACAATCCCGCCCTCAATAAGTCTTGTCAAGGTGCTGCGGGTCGCCACATCGCTCGCCTGGGTGATGTTGGATAGTTCGCCAAGCGTCAACCGAGGATCGTCAAGCAACGCGTGCACAATCTGAAGTTCCTCAAGTGCGAAAGGTCGACCGCTTCGCTCGTCATGCTCGACAATGAACCTCACCACCGCGAGATCAGCGCGCCCCACAGCCACCGAAACTGCTACCTGCGAGCTGTCGCTTCGTGCGTAATCCGGCGCAGTCCGTCCGGTCCGCAATGACCATTCAAAGACTCGGTTGATACCGCGCCCCACGCGTTCGACGAGGCCCGCGCGCTGGAACGCTTCAGAGAGAGTTCGACTGCGCGGTCTTGAATTGGTCAAGAAGTTGTCCAGCGTGATTCCACGGGGGAATCCTCCCGGATTCGTGATGTTCAGCTCGTCTTCATTCAGCCGGATGGCGACCGCTCCTTGCACCGTGTAGTCGCGGTGCACCAGCGCATTCGCGATTAGTTCGCGGGCTGCCACTGGCGGAATTCGAGGCACTGCTACGCGAGTGAGGCCGATATCGATCTCTTCTTCCTCGTTGTATCGCTGTAACTGGGCAAAGAGCTCCTCAGCGGACTTCAGGAGCGGATCGTGCGCGAACACATTCTGCTTCACGGCTGTTCCGTCCATGACCTGAAAGGCAGTCTCATGCGTAGGTATGAAGCGCCGAATGCTCTCGGGGCGTCCGAACAACAACAGCGCCCCTCGACGGACAACAGGTACGTCTGGGCGTCCATCGAGCACGCCCAGCGCTCGACCGAGTTCGAAATCCGCGAGGCTGGCCAGCACACTCCCGGAGCTCGCACCTGCTAGACGTCTCATCCGGTCAAACTCAATCGGGTCTAGATCGTCAAGCGTCGCCAGTGGCTCAGCGATCAGCGAAAAATCAGTCTCGCCACGCTCGATACGCTCAGCGAGCATCTCGTGAGCGAGAAACGGTAGGCATCCAGGTTTGCCATCTCCCCCGAGTCCGCGTCGGACATACAGCCCTTTCGATGTACCAACCACCGTGGGTGCCGAGGGGACTCGGACGGTGATGATCGCCTTCTCGTGGATCATCACAGTTTCGACGTCGGTGACGACCGGCGGCACCGTCTTGTTCGAGATGACTGCCTGCAGCCGCAACGGATCGGTGTTGTCACCATGGCGACTACGCGCGCCCGTGATTACTCCGTCATCCTCGACGCCTATCAGTAAGAGTCCTCCGCCGCCGTTTGAGAGGCAAGCGACCGCCTCGGCGATCTTGTCGTCGCTGAAGCCGCCCTTGTCCGATTTGAACTCGACGGCCAGAGTCTCCCCGCGGTCGATGATCTCTTGCAGCTCATTTGGCGTCATATGGAAGAGTTTCCCATAAGTTATGGAATTTAGGCAGGTGCTCTCATGTCATCCAAACTTTCCATTCCATATTCCAAATCCCGGTGAACCTCGTCAGAGGGACGTTAACTCCACCGATCCGAGTCCCCGGGATCACGAACGACGCTGTGAGGTGCTCCGCCGCATCGTCAGTCGGGCGTTCGCGCCGCCTGCGCGCTGACGACGAATTTCGGATGCCGGCGGACACGGCCGCCCTCGCAACCCTGCGGCGCGGCCTTTCACCGTCTGACCCGAACGTCGCACCCCGGTGCGAGAATGCCGTCATGAAGCTCTCCGAGCTCACAGACACCGCCGAGGCGGTCGCGGCCACGTCATCGCGACTGGCGAAGACCGACGCCCTCGCCCGGCTGCTCGAACGCGCCGGGCCTGACGAGATCCCCGCGCTGATCGGGCTGCTGCTCGCCGCTCCGCGCCAGGGGCGTCTGGGCGTCGGATGGCGCGGCCTCACTGCGCTCGTGGTCGCTCACGCCGACGAGTCGGCCCTCGGCATCACCGACGTCGATCGTGCGCTCGAGGCCCTTGCCGCGGCATCCGGGGCCGGATCAGCCGCCGCCCGCACGCGTCTGCTCACCGACCTTGCATCCCGCGCGACTGCCCAGGAGTGGGACCTCCTCGCACGCGCGATGCTCGGCGAGCTGCGCACCGGTGCGCTCGGCGGAGTGCTGCTCGACGCGATCGCCCGCGCCTCCGACCGCCCGGTCGCGAGCGTGCGCCGCGCCGCCATGCTCTCCGGCGACCTCGGCGACACCGCGCTTCTCGCGCTGACCGGCACCGCAGAGCAACTCGACGAAGTCGGCCTGCAGGTCGGCCGGCCTGTGTCGCCGATGCTCGCAGGCACCGCCACGACCGCGACGGCCGCGCTCGAACTCACCGGCGAAGCATCCGTCGAATACAAGCTCGACGGCGCCCGCATCCAGGTGCACCGGCACGGCGACGACGTCGGCGTCTACACCCGCAGCCTCGCCGACATCACCCACCGCGTGCCCGAGATCGTCGAGATCGTGCGCGGACTGCCCACCACCGATCTCATCCTCGACGCAGAGACGCTCGCACTCGACGAAGACGGCGGGCCGCGCCCGTTCCAGCAGACCATGTCGCGCTTCGGCGCCGATGTCGCCCGCGATGTCGTGCTGCGGCCGTGGTTCTTCGACCTGCTGCACGTCGACGGCCGCGACCTCATCGACGAGCCCCTCTCCGAGCGGCTCCAGGAACTGGATCGGATCGCAGGCGAGTGGCGGATGCCGGGAATCATCACCTCCGATGCGGATGCCGCTGAGCAGCTCTCTCGCGAAGCCCTCGCCGCAGGGCACGAGGGCGTGCTCGTGAAGGCGATCGGATCGACCTACACGGCCGGACGGCGCGGCAAGTCGTGGATCAAGGTAAAGCCGGTGCTCACCTACGACCTCGTGCTGCTCGCGGCGGAGTGGGGATCGGGGCGCCGGCGGGGCAAACTCTCGAACCTGCACCTTGGCGCCTACGACCCATCCGGCGAGTTCGGCGAACCGGGCGGCTACGTGATGGTCGGCAAGACGTTCAAGGGACTCACGGACGAACTGCTGCAGTGGCAGACCGAGACCTTCCCGGCGTACGAGACGCGGCGGACGGCGAACACCGTTTTCCTGCGACCGGAGCTCGTCGTCGAGATCGCGATCGACGGGGTGCAGACCTCGCCCCGATATCCAGGCGGCATCGCTCTGCGCTTCGCCCGAGTCAAGAGGTACCGCCCCGACAAGACCGCGGCGGAGGCCGACGGCATCCAGACCCTGCGAGCGCTGCTGCGGGGGTGAGTCGGGCGGGCTACTCCTGCTTGCTGAATGCCCCGCGCAGCACCAGATACACGACCACGGCGACCACGGCCACGAGGGCGAGCTTGGCGATGAACCACAGCACCGAGAACAACGCGCTGACGACGAACCATGCGACGATGACCGCGACGACGACACCGACGATTGTCCACACGTTGCTCTTGTTCATGAGTCCAGCGTAATCGCGCAGCATCCACGAGTTTGAATGTCGGCGATACCCGTAAGAATGACCACAGAAGCATGTGAACTAGTACTTCTAGTAGTTCAGGCGTATTCTGGGGAGATGGCCGATGTGACGAAGACCGAACTCAACCAACAGACCGCGCGAGTGCTGGCGCGTGTCGCTGCCGGCGAGCGGCTCACGGTCACCGATCGCGGGCGGCCGATCGCCGAACTGTCACCACCCGCGAAGGATACCTGGGCCGAGCTCGTCGCGAGCGGCCAGGTGACAGTGCCGAAGGCCAACGGCGCGCTTCGGCTACCCGCCGTCAAGTCGGGCAAGACCAGCCGCGAGATCCTCGACGACCTGCGAGCGGATCGCCTGTGATCTACCTCGACACCTCCGCCGCCGCGAAGGTCTTGATCGATGAGGCCGAGACCGACAGCATCCGAAAGCTGTTCGCCGACGACACTGAGTTCGTGTCATCCAAGCTTCTGGCCGTCGAACTTCATGCCGTCGCTGATCGCCGCATGGTCAGCGCGGATGCTGCACAGGAGTTACTCGACCGTGTGGCACTCGTCTCGCTCGGTGACGGCATCCTCGAAGACGCGATCACGATGCACAGCGGACTCCGCACGCTCGACGCCCTGCACCTCGCGACCGCGGTCCGCATCAAGAGCGCAATCTCCGGCATCCTCACCTTCGACAACGAACTCGGCGCCGCGGCGGAGCGTCACGGGATCCCCCTCGAAGAGGTTCAGTAGGGACCGAACCGCTCCGCTGACGCGACCTGCTGCGCCACGCGGCGCAGCGCCAGCAGCAGCGCGCTTCGTGGACGGTCGCACTGAGGCGGGTGCGCGCGCCTAGGGTGTCGCAAAAGGTCGCTGAAACCGCGCGAAGGCGGCAACACGCGCCACCTCCCGCGGACGCGTTAGCGCGGTTCGCCCACCAGCGGCCAGCGGCCGGTGCGCTCGCGGAACCGGATGGCGTCGAACAGGGGCTCGACGGGGAACAGCCGCGGATTGATGCTGAACTTCACGCCGGATGCCGAGCGCACCCGGAAGTTCGGCTGCCCGTTGATGTCCCGCATCCGGTAGTCGACGATGTCGACGTACTTGATGACGCGCTCACGGCCGAGGATCGTGCGGAAATGCACTTCGTCTGATCGGGCATCGACGTACCAGTTGTTGTACATGACCAGGAAGAACACCCCGCCGGCGGCGATCACGAGCGAGGCGATGCGCATCGGCAGCAGATCGGCCGTGTAGCGGGACGTGAACGCACTCAGCGCCAGCAGGAATCCGACCGCGAGCAGCATCCATCCGGCGAGCGGGACGAAGATCGGCATCCGCACGCGGGACGGCGCCCGCTTGGAACGGTTCGGACGCTTCATCGCCCACCACACTCCGGCTGCGACGACGAGTATCGCCAGCGCGATCAGGGCGTACTTCAGGGCGAATGCGGACACGTGACGACCTTACGCGTTGGCGGCATCCTCCCGCCCAGCCCGGAGGTGTCGCTTGGTGCCGCCTCTGCGCCACTGAGGCGGCCACTCACGCCACCTCCACCCGCGCGCATCCCCCGCGCAACCCGGAGGTGTCGCTTGGTGCCGCTTCAGTAGCGCAGAGGCGGCCACTAACGCCACCTCCACCCGCGCGCATCGGCGACACCGTGCGGGCGTGCCGATCGGGCTCAGACGAGGTCGCGGGGGTTCGTGCCGTGGGCCGCGCGGTCGTCGGTCGGGCCCTCGGAGAACTTGAGGTTGTGCTCGACCTGCCGCGCGACGGCGGCTTCACGCCCCGCGGCGATCGCTTCCTTCTCCTTCTCGAAGCCGGGGCCGAGCGTGCGCGATTCACCTTCGATGCGGTTGAACCACAGCCCGTCCTGGCGGAACGTCTCGATGTCGCCTGCAGCCATTTCGTCTCCTTACGTCGTGTTCACTTCTTGTCTACGACAGCGCCGGCGCACGGCGAACCCCCTTGCCTGCAGAGCGGATGCTGGCTAGCGGAGCCACGCAGGTCACCGCTGTCGATCAGATCGGCGTCAGGTTATCCACACTCGATCCAGCACGGTGCCCTGACTCGATACAGTCGGCCGACGACGCTCTGGAGGTAAACTGTGACAGCAATGACAGCAATGCCGTCAGGAGGCACCATGTCGACCATCACAGTGCGCGGGCTCGACGACGTCGTCGTGCGTGCACTCAAGCTGCGCGCGGCACGAGAGGGTCGGTCGATGGAGGCCGAGGTTCGCTCCATTCTGACCGCCGCAGCGAAGGGCACCGAGAACGAACGCGGATTCGGCAGCTTCCTCACGACGACCTTCGCTGGTGCCGGCGCGCCTGAGATTCCCGCCCGCACCGAGCTTCCCGAGGCCGTCGATCTGACGTGATCATCCTGGACACGAACGTGATCTCCGAGATGATGCGCGCGGAGCCGAATCCGGACGTCGTCGCCTGGCTCGATGAGATTCCGCGTGGAGAGATCTGGACCACGACGATCACCGTCGGCGAGATCGCGGCCGGAATCGCACTGCTCCCGGCGGGCGCCCGTCGGAACCGACTTGCGGAAGCATTCCAACTCGCGCTGGACGGCTTCGAGGAGCGCATCCTCTCGTTCACCACGGTCGTAGCTCTCGCGTACGGAGACCTCATCGCGGCACGCACCGCCGCCGGAACCCCCATTAGCATCGCCGACGCGCAGATCGCGGCCATCGCCGCGGTGTCCGGCGGCACGCTTGCCACTCGCAACCTCACCGACTTCGTCGGCACGGGCATCGATCTCGCCAGCCCGTGGGACACGGCCCGTCGCCGTTGAAGGTCAACGACCGCTACGGGCACCGGCGGCGGACCGCACGCCTGCCACCACCATCTTCAACCCGGCATCGAAGGCGTCGACCTGGTCCGCGACCTGCGCCGGTGTGAGATCGGCCGAAGCATCCGCCGCCCCCACCACAGCGGCGTGAACGCGCTGCTGTTCGTGGAACGTGTAGCCGATCACGTAGTGCACGACGGTGTCGGCCGCGATCTGCGCCGACGCAGCGTCGAGCCCCGAGGCTTCCGCCGCGGCGACGAGCCGAACTCGGCTCGGCAGCGCCAGCAGCCCTAGCGCGAGCGAGCTCGACACGAGCTCGGCACCGTCGCGGTGTGCGAGCAGCTTCTCTCGCAGCGTCTTCGCGATGGCGACGAGATCGGGCGCAGCATCCGGGGTCTGGTCACCCAGCGCGACGATCCGCTCACTCACCGCCGCGAGCAGGCTCTGCTTGTTCGGGAAGTGCCAGTACAGCGCGCTCACCTGCACATCGAGTACGTCGGCGATCCGCCGCATCGACAGGCCGGGCAGTCCGTTCTCGGCGAGCACACGCATCGCGGCGTCGACGACGCCGGTGCGGTCATTGCGGGCGGATGCAGGCACGGCATTCATGCTGCTACTCTACAGAACACCGTTCAGGTGAACACTGTTCTAGTGAGCACTGTTCAGGAAGCAATCAAGGAAGCCCCAAGGAGACCGATGTCAACCGCAGCAGCCCCGCGCCGCACCTTCCCGGTGCTGGCAGACCTCATTCCCGGCACACGAGTGCGCGATGTCGTCCTGACTCTCATCGGCACGGCGTTCATCACGGTCGCCGGCTACATCACGATCCCGCTGCCGTTCACGCCGGTGCCGATCTCGCTCGCCACCTTCGCGGTGCTGCTGACCGGCGCGGCGCTCGGTCCGCTGCGAGGGTCGGCGAGCGCAGGCGTCTACCTCGTGCTCGGCCTCATCGGCGTGCCGCTGTTCGCCCATGGTGCATCCGGCTGGGCGTTCTCGTCGTTCGGCTACATCCTCGGCTACGTCGTCGCGGCCCTGATCGTCGGGGCGCTGGCCCGCCGTCGCTCCGACCGCTCTGTGTGGTCGACCCTCGGGCTCGCCGCCGTCGGATCGCTCACGATCTACGCCTTCGGAGTGCCGTGGCTCGCCACGTTCGCGGGCATCGATCTCGCCACGGCCTTCGCTCTCGGCGTGCTGCCCTTCCTCATCGGAGACGCTGTGAAGATCGTCGCGATGGCGGGGCTCCTTCCCGCTACCTGGCGCATCGTGGATCGGTCGGGCGAGCGCAGCTGAGCCACGCACTGTGCGACCGGCAAGAGCCACCGGCACCAACGGCATCCGTCGCAGGCGCTCGACCGAACTCGCCTGATGTCCGACCCGAGTTCTACGCTTGACATATGACCCGCTATCGATTGCGTTCGAGCCTCGTCGGCAGTGAGCCGGAGATCTGGCGCACGTTCGAGATCGAAGGCAGCGCCAGCCTTCGGATGCTGCACCTCGCGCTGCAGACGATCATGGGGTGGCGCGAGTCACACCTGCACGCGTTCACAGATGCCGACCCTTACGATCGCGCTCAGCATCCGTCGCGCCGGTGGGAGGCACTCGATTTCGAGAGCGATGAGGGCACGCTCTCCGAAGATGACTTCACCGTCGACGACGTGCTGCAGGGCGGGAGGACGCTCTGGTACGAGTACGACTTCGGCGACGGATGGATCCATCGGTTGGACGTCATCGAGCAGCTGCCGTCCGAGCCCCACTTGACCACGGTCGTGCTGCTCGACGGCGCGAATCGCGGACCGTTCGAAGACTCAGGCGGTGTGGGCGGGTATGCCGAGAAGATCGCGATCGCGGCCGACACGCAGCATCCGGAGCACGAGTCGATCGTCGACTGGATCGACACCACGGTCGGGCCGTGGGCGCCCCGCGAGCCGGGAATGTTCGACCTCGTCGGCGTGCAGTCCGAGCTGAATCTGATGTTCAATCCTCGCGCTTCAGGAATTTCACCGAACGACATGTCCGGGCTCGTCAAGGTCGAGGCGCATCGACGGCGCGGAGACGTCGATGAGACCTCACCGATCGCCGATTTCGCGTCGCAGCTGCCACCGCCGATCCGCTCCGAGTTGCGTCAGCATCTGCAGCACACCGGCGTGCTGGGTCCCAGTGCGGTCGATGCCGACACTGCGGCGCGCATCATCCGTCCGTTCGCCTGGCTGATGGATGCGGTTGGGCCCGCGGGCCTCGACTTGACCGCCGCCGGGTGGATGCCGCAGGCCACGGTGCTCGCAGGCATGACCGAACTCGGCTGGATCGCCGACTGGATCGGCAAGGGCAACCGCGAAGACGTCACCCCTCCGATCGCTGTGCTGCGCGAGACGGCGCAGCACATCGGGATTGTGCGCGTGCAGAAGGGCCGCCTGCTGCTGAGCGCGGCGGCGAAGAAGGCGCTCGGCGACCCCGTTGCACAGTTGCGACTGATCGCCGGGGGTCTGTATCGAAGGCTCAGCGATGCCGAGACGGATGCCGCGGTGCTGCTGCTCCTCACCGTCGCCGACGGCACACCCCGCGAAGAACGTTGGCGGGCCATTGCCTTCGGCCTGGAGATGTGCGGATGGCAATCGTCGACCGGGTGGCGCTTCACGAAGCAGGACATCGGCCACGCGACGTTCTGGGTGCAGCGAGTGCTCGATCAGCTCGGGGACACACCTCGCCTGCGTAGATTCGACGAGGAGAGCCCACTGTTGAGCACGTTCGCCCGCGAGGCGCTGCGTTAGCGCGTTGCGCACACAGATTCACGCACGTGAACCGCCGGTAGACTTGACCTCGCCCCGCCGGCCCTGATCTTGGAGTGCGCGTGACCACCCCCACCCCCGAAGCATCCACTCGTCAGCACGTCCCCGACTCCGTGAGCAACGCCGAGGCGACTCCCGAGAAAGAGCAGCCGTACGCGGCGCTGGGGCTCAAGCCCGACGAGTACGCCCGCATCCGCGAGATCCTCGGTCGTCGCCCCACCTCGGGCGAGCTGGCGATGTACTCCGTCATGTGGTCGGAGCACTGTTCCTACAAGTCGTCGAAGAACTACCTGAAGCGCTTCGGCGCCAAGGTCTCCGACGAGATGAAGGAACGCCTCATGGTGGGCATGGGCCAGAACGCGGGCGTCGTCGACGTCGGCGAGGGCTGGGCCGTCACGTTCAAGGCCGAGTCGCACAACCACCCGTCCTTCATCGAGCCGTTCCAGGGTGCGGCGACCGGAGTCGGCGGCATCGTCCGCGACATCATCTCGATGGGTGCTCGCCCTGTGGCTGTCATGGATGCGCTCCGCTTCGGCGCCATCGACCACCCGGACACCGCCCGCGTCGTGCACGGTGTCACCGCCGGCATCAGCTTCTACGGCAACTGCCTGGGGCTTCCGAACATCGGCGGCGAGACGGTCTTCGACTCCGTCTACCAGGCCAACCCGCTCGTCAACGCACTCGCGGTCGGTGTGCTCCGCCACGAAGACCTCAAGCTCGCCAATGCCGAAGGAGTCGGCAACAAGGTCGTCCTCTTCGGCGCCCGCACCGGCGGCGACGGGATCGGCGGCGCCAGCATCCTCGCATCCGACTCGTTCGACGACGGCGGCCCGACGAAGCGCCCCGCGGTGCAGGTCGGCGACCCGTTCGCCGAGAAGGTGCTCATCGAGTGCTGCCTCGAGCTCTACAAGGGCGAGCTCGTCGAGGCCATCCAGGACCTCGGCGCAGCCGGCATCTCGTGCGCGACATCCGAGCTCGCGGCCAACGGCAACAGCGGCATGAAGGTCTCGCTCGACAACGTGCTGCTGCGCGACCCCTCGCTGACCGCTGAGGAGATCCTCATGTCGGAGTCGCAGGAGCGCATGATGGCCATCGTCGCCCCCGAGAAGCTCGATGCGTTCATGGAAGTCGTGAACAAATGGGAGGTCGAGACCAGCGTGCTCGGCGAGGTCACCGGCGACGGCCGCCTCGTCATCGACTGGCAGGGCGAGCGCATCGTCGACGTCGACCCGTCGACGGTCGCGGTCGATGGCCCCGTCTACGACCGCCCTGTGGCCTACCCGACGTGGATCGACGCTCTGCAGGCGGATGCTGCTGAGCTGCTGCCCCGCACCGACGACGCCGAGGTGCTGCGCGAGCAGTTCCTCCTGCTCGTCGCATCCCCGAACCTCGCCGACACGAGCTGGATCACCAACCAATACGACTACTACGTGCTCGGCAACACGGCGCTGGCCTTCCCCGATGACGCCGGCATGATCCGCGTCGACGAGGAATCGGGCCTCGGCTTCGCGATCTCGACCGACGCCAACGGCCGCTACTGCCAGCTCGACCCGTACGCGGGCGCGCAGTTGGCTCTCGCCGAGGCATATCGCAACGTCGCCGTCACCGGCGCCACCCCGACCGCGATCACCGACTGCCTGAACTTCGGCTCTCCCGAGAACCCCGAGGTCATGTGGCAGTTCGGTCAGACGGTCGACGGCCTGGCCGACGGATGCTACGAACTGGGCACCCCCGTCACGGGAGGCAACGTCTCGTTCTACAACCAGACCGGCGACACCCCGATCCACCCCACCCCGCTGGTGGGCGTTCTCGGCATCATCGACGACGTGTCGCGCCGCATCCCCTCGGCCTGGCAGGACGAAGGTCAGAACATCTACCTTCTCGGCACCACCTCGACCGAGCTGTCCGGCTCGGCCTGGGCCGAGACGGTACACAACCACCTCGGCGGTCTGCCCCCGAAGGTCGACCTCGCCGGCGAGAAGCGACTGGCAGGGCTCATCGCCGCCGCGCGCGATGAGTGGTTGATCTCCAGCGCCCACGACGTGTCCGAGGGCGGGCTCGCCCAGGCCCTCGCCGAGGGCGTCACGCGCTTCGGCATCGGCGCCCGCGTGTGGCTGACGGAGATCATGGACCGCGACGGCGTGGATGCTGCATCCGCTCTGTTCTCAGAATCGACGGGCCGCGTCATTGTGACCGTTCCTCGCGAGGATGACGTGAAGTTCCAGGGCCTGTGCGAAGGACGCGGATACCCGGTGCTGCGCATCGGCGTGACCGACACGGTCTCCGACCTCGAGGTCACCGGGCTGTTCACGGTCTCGGCGGCCGAACTGCGTGAGCGCTCGCAGGAAACACTGCCGGCGGCGTTCGGTCCGACCGTTTCGGAGCCCGTGTGAGTGACGTCGAGCGGCACAGCGATGACGACTACGGCGACCTCAACGCGACGCGCAACCGGCGCATCCGCATCATCGCCTGGACGACGATCATCGCGCTGATCCTCGGCGGCGGCGGCGCGACCGTGCTTTCGCTGCTCTTCGGCTGAGCGTACGTCGGCCGAACGTCCGTGCGGGTCGTTGAGCGAGCAAGCGGGTCGTTGAGCGAGCAAGCGGGTCGTCGAGCGGGCAAGCGGGTCGTCGAGCGAGCAAGCGGGTCGTCGAGCGAGCAAGCGGGTCGTTGAGCGAGCGGAGCGAGACGAAACGCGTTGAGCGAGCGTAGCGAGTCGAAACGTCACGCCCCGCAGCCCCGACTCCTCCTCCACAGCATCCGCCTTCCACCGAAAAATCCACCTTTCACACCTTCGTGTGCTGGAATGTCGGACTGTCCGCGAAGACTGAACGGGATCGCAGACAAGGGAGAACACGATGAGCGAATCCAAACTGGACCTGATCGCGAAGCTGCTGGCGAAGGCTGAAAGCACGACGCCGGAAGAGGCTGAGGCGCTGACCGAGCACGCCGAGCGGCTGATGGTGAAGTACGGCATCGAACAGGCGCGGCTCGATGCGCGGCGCGCGAAACTCGGGCAGGAGCGCGAGGAGATCGTGCAGGAGCAGATGGTCTTCACGGGCTCCTACGCACGAGACATCCGCGAGTTGGGCGGCAACGTCGCGTTCGCACTCGGCTCGATCAGGCCGATGCAGTCCGAGCGGCCGGGCGGCGGATTCATCCTGTACTTCGTCGGGTTCACCTCAGACGTGCAGCAGGCGAAGATTCTCACTGCGAGCCTCGAGGTGCAGGCGATGGTCGCGATGCGGCAATGGTGGGCGAGCCGCCGCGAGCTGTACCGATGGCACTCCGAGAGCGAGAAGCGGCGCGCGCGCAGCGGATTCATCCGCGGGTTCGGGATCGGTGCCGCCCAGCGTCTACGCGAGAGTCGCGCCACGATCCTTGAGGAGGAAGGGTCGGGCACAGCGCTCGTCCTCGCGGATCGCCAGGATCAGGTGGATGCCGTGGTCGACGCGATCCCGCATCGTCGGGGACGAGCGCGCCAGGGCGCCGATCGTTCGGCCTTCACTCACGGACATCGATCGGGTCTCGAGGCGAACACCGGCGGGAGCGCGGTCACGGCCGGGCGGGGCCTGTCGGGCTGAGCGCGAGCGAGCGAGTGGCGGCAGGCCGGGTTCGTTGTGGCTGTCGTTGTCGCTGTCGTTGTCGTTGTCGCTGTCGCTGTCGTTGTCGTCAAGTAGGGTCGACATTCAGGCAATATGATGGATTTATCATGCCACTAAGTGATGCACACCGTCCGCTGTACGAGGTGAAGGCGAACCTCTTCAAAGGGCTCGCCCATCCGCTCCGCATCCGCATCCTCGAACTGCTCTCAGACTCGGACGAAGTGAGCGTCGCCCGCCTCGGCGAAGAGACGGGGCTCGAGGCCTCGCATCTTTCTCAACACCTTTCAGTACTGCGCCGCCACCGGCTCGTCGTGTCCGAACGCCGCGCCAGCCACGTCTACTACCGCCTGGCCGATCGCCGCACCGCTGAGATGCTCGCCGTCGCCAGGGCGCTGCTGCTCGAGATCGTGCGCTCCGACGGCGAGCGCATCGACGAGGTCGACGGTCTGCCGGCACTCGCCCAGGCCCGTCCGTGACACCCATCACCCGAGCCGCGGCATACATCCGCGGCTACCTGCCGTCCCGCACCGACTACCGAGACCTGCGCCGCACGTGGAAGGGCGACCTCGTCGCCGGTCTCACGGTCGGCATCGTCGCGCTCCCCCTCGCTCTGGGATTCGGCGTCAGCTCAGGTGTCAGCGCGGAGGCCGGGCTCATCACCGCGGTCATCGCCGGCGTGCTCGCCGCGATCTTCGGCGGCTCTAACGTCCAGGTCTCCGGACCCACCGGAGCCATGGTGGTCGTGCTGCTGCCGATCGTCGCCGATCACGGCGTCGGCACGGTCGCCCTGGTGAGCATCATGGCCGGCATCATCGTGCTCGCGGCGGGCGCCCTGCGCCTCGGACGCGCTGTCAGCATCATCCCGTGGCCCGTGATCGAGGGATTCACGCTCGGTATCGCGGCGATCATCTTCCTGCAGCAGGTGCCATCGCTCACAATCGGCGGGCACGCGGATGCCGCGAGCCACAGTTCCAACGCCCTGGTCGCCGCCGTCCAAGCGATGGGCAGCGCCGACTGGACGTACGTGCCTTGGGCGGTCGGCGCCGCCCTCATCGTCATCGGGTGCATGCTTCTCGCGCCGCGCCTGCATCCCGGCATCCCGGGCTCTCTCGTCGGAATCGCGGTCGTGACGATCCTGTGCCTCGTCATCGACAGCCCCCTTGCCGTCATCGGTGCGCTGCCAGACGGGCTGCCGATGCCGGCCTTTCCGACGCTGACGCTCGGCGGCACGGCATCCCTGCTCGGACCCGCTCTCACGATCGCCGCGTTGGCAGCCATCGAGTCGCTGCTCTCGGCCCGCGTCGCCTCGTCCCTCGCAGACACAGGGCCGTACGACCCGGATCGGGAGTTGGTCGGACAGGGCATCGCATCCATCGGTTCCGGCCTGTTCGGCGGGATGCCGGCGACCGGAGCCATCGCACGCACCGCCGTGAATGTTCGGTCGGGCGGCCGCACCAGGCTCGCATCGATCGTGCACGCGGTCGTGCTGCTGCTGTTCGTGCTCGTGCTGTCGGGGCCGGTCGGAATGATCCCGCTTGCGGGCCTCGCCGGCGTGCTCATGCTCACCGCCTACCGGATGGTGCACAGGGCGACGATGCGGTCGATCCTGCGCTCGGCCAGATCGGATGCCGCGGCCTTCATCGTCACGGCCATCGTCACGGTGTCGTTCGACCTCATCATCGCCGTCGTGATCGGAATCGTGTTCGCGGGTGTCTTCGCGATCCGCAACCTCTCACGTGGCGCGGGCGTGCAGCGCGAGGAGATCGCCGGTGTCCCGCAGTCGGGCGATGAGCGCATCTCGGTCGTGCGCATCGACGGGCCGTTGATCTTCGCATCCGCCGATCGGGTGTTCGAGGAGATCACACGCATGCGGGGCGCCACGGTCGTCATCCTGCGCATGTCGAAGCTCGAGCACGTCGACGCGAGCGGAGCTCATGCCCTGCAGGACATCGTGCAGTCCCTCGAACGACGAGGCGTGACGGTGCTCATCAAGGGGGTGCAGCCGGTGCACGAGGACCTGTTCCGCACGATCGGGGTCCTGACCTCGCTGCGCCATCACCGTCACCTCTTCACCGCATTGGATGACGCCATCGCCCACGCTCGCAGTCACATCTCGCGCGAGCAGGGTCCGGCCGCGTCCACGTCCCAGTGATGCGGGTCGACTGAGTCGTGACCTTTCCCGCGCCCGCACCCGCGCGATCCGCACACTTGTCAGCCCAGATCACGGATGTCAGCCTGAAGGGCCGGTTTCCGACTGACCTCCGTGATTCCGGCTGACATCGATGATTCCGCGCCGGCTGACATCCGTACCGCGAGGCGCGGCGATACCCTGAGACCGTGACCGACACCGAGCTGCGCACCCTGCTGGAGGTGCTGCGCCGTGAGGCGAACGCTCGCACAGAGTCGCTCTCCGCCACGCTCGCCGAGCTGACACACGATCGCAGCAGCCAGAGCGACGACGACGAGCACGATCCGGAGGGGGTGCCGCTGTCGGCCGAGTGGTCCCGTCTGAGCGGGCTGCTCGACGGGGCCCGCGACGAACTGCAGCAGGTCGACGACGCGCTGACCCGAATGGATGCCGGCGACTACGGCGTCTGCGCGAACTGCGGTCGCAGCATCCCGATCGCGCGGCTGCGCGTCAGGCCGTTCGCCACGCTCTGCGTGCCCTGTGCGGAGAAGCTCGGGCGCTGACCACCCGGGCGTACGCGGTTGTCAACCCTCTGGCGACCGCGGATCGGACGGACGACGCTGAGCGGACATCCGACGAACAGGAGCACCTCATGAGCGAGCCGAACACCGGCGAGCCCCGCATGGACGACCCGATCGAGACGGGTCTCGACAAGGGGACCGGCGACCCGAACGACGACCGCACCTATCTCGACGACCTCCCACCCGCCCAGGTCGAAGACGAGGACGAAGACGACACAGACGAGACGGATGCCGACGCCTGATCCCGGCGCCTGAGCCCGGCGCGCGGCCACCGGTCTCGTGACCGTGCGCCCGGGAACTCAGTTCGCGGCGAGCGCGTCCGACCCGTTCAGCGCCCTGATGACCTGCGCCTGATCCCCGCGCGCTTCGCCGTAGCGCAGGAACTTCACGCGCTCGACCTGCACCTCGGTCGCGTCCGGCTGCGACTCGAGAATACTCATCGTCTCGTCGATGTACTCGTCGAGAGGCAGCGCGAGCGGGTCGTCCTGATGCCCCGGCATGAGTTCGGTCTGCACCGACGGCGGCACGAGTTCGACCACGCTGACGCTCGTGCCTGCGAACTGCAGCCGTAGCGTCTCGCTGAGCTGGTGGATCGCCGCCTTCGTCGCGTTGTAGGTGGGCGTGACGCGCAGAGGGGCGAACGCGAGCCCCGACGAGACGGTCACGATGGTGGCATCCGGCTGCCCGAGCAGATGCTCGATGAACGCCGAGATGAGCCGGATCGGTCCGAGCAGGTTCGTCGTCACCGTGGCCTCGGCGTTCTCGAGGAAGCTGCCGGGCGTGGTCCAGTCCTCCATGCGCATGATGCCCGCCATCGCGACGAGCACGTTGAGTTCCGGATACTTCGCGATGACCTCATGCGCCGCGGCGACGATGGATGCGGCATCCGTCGTGTCGATCCGGACGGTGTCGATTCCCGGATGCTGCGCTGCGATGTCCGCGAGAAGCTCGGTGCGGCGACCGCCGATGACGACCTGATTGCCGGCCTCGTGGAGGCGGAGCGCGAGGGCGAGGCCGATACCGCTGGTCGCGCCGGGGATGAAGATGGTGTTTCCGTTGATTCGCATGCTTCGAGTGTCGATCGAGCCGGCGGCGCGCGGCAGAGAGCGGTTATCGGGGGATCGGCGATCCCTGGATACCAGGGCGTAGCGCGCGCATGATGGAGGGATGGATCGTGAAGCACTCGCCGTGTTCCTCCGTCGGCGCCGGGAGCAGCTGCAGCCCGGCGACGTCGGACTGTCCGCAGGTGTGCGACGACGTGCGCCAGGACTCCGCCGCGAAGAGGTCGCGCAGCTGGCGCTCATGTCGACCGATTACTACACGCGACTCGAGCAGCAGCGCGGACCGCAGCCGAGTACACAGATGCTCAGCTCGCTCGCCCGCGCGCTCCGTATCACCGCCGACGAACGCGACTACCTCTATCGCGCCGCAGGTCACGCCGTGCCCGACCGGATCACGCCGTCCGACCACGTCGCGCCGGCGCTGCAGCGCGTGTTCGACCGACTGCACGACACTCCGGCGCTGATCATTTCGACCCTCGGCGAGACCCTCGTGCAGAACGCCCTGGCCGCAGCTCTCCTGGGCGACAACGTCGGCGCCGCAGGGCTCGAGCGCTACGAGCCGTACCGCTGGTTCATGCGACCGGAGCAGACGCGGGCCCACTACCCGTCGGAAGATCACGCGCGGAACAGCCGAGCGCAGGTCGCCGGGTTGCGCGCAGCGTACGGCGCCATGGGCCCGGATTCGCAAGCAGGGATGCTGGTCGCCGAACTGTCACGTCGCAGCGAGGAGTTCCGTGAACTGTGGGAACGGCACGAGGTCGCCCAGCGCTTCGCCGATCACAAGACGCTGATCCACCCCGAGGTCGGCCCGATCGAAGTGGACTGTCAGGTGCTCTTCACCGAAGACCGCGGTCAGGCGCTGCTCGTGCTGACCGCCGCGCCCCGGAGCGAGGACGAAGAGAAGATCCGGCTGCTCGGCGTGCTCGGGGCGCAGCGGTTCGGGGTGGATGAGCGGGTTCGGAAGGTCTGAGGGAGCGGGCGCGCAGCGCCTCCCGGTTCTAGCCGGCGTCGGCCTTGCGCGCACCCGCCTCCAGCACGTCGCCGGCCGGCCGCTCCTTGTGCCCGCCGAACTGCAGACGCATCGCCGAGAGCACCTGGTTCGCGAACTGGTCCTCGTCACGCGAGGAGAAGCGCTCGAACAGCGACGCCGCGAGCACCGGGACGGGAACGCCCACGTCGACCGCGGCCTTGACCGTCCATCGGCCCTCGCCGGAATCCGACACCCGCCCGGCCAGCCCGTCGAGCGTGGGGTTCTCGTGCAGCGCGGCCGCGGTGAGGTCGAGCAGCCACGAGGAGATCACGGAGCCTCGTCGCCACAGCTCGGTCACCTTGTCGGTGTCGATCGGGAACTGGTAGAACTCCGGCTCCTCCAGTGGCGCGATCTCTGCCGAGTGCTCGGCTTCGCGCACACCGGCATCCGCGTTCTCGAGCAGGTTGAGGCCCTCGGCGATCGACGCCATGATGCCGTACTCGATGCCGTTGTGCACCATCTTGACGAAGTGCCCCGCACCGGACGGGCCGCAGTGCAGGTAACCCTGCTCCTCGGGGGTGAGGTCGCCGGAGCGCCCAGGGGTGCGCTCGATCTCACCGGCGCCCGGAGCGATCGTGCGCAGCACGGGTTCGATGTGTTCGAACGCCCTCTCGCTGCCGCCGACCATGAGGCAGTAGCCGCGCTCGAGTCCGAACACGCCGCCGCTCGTGCCGATGTCGACGTACTCGATGCCGGTCTCGCGCAGTTTCGCGGCCCGGCGGACGTCGTCGCGGTAGTTCGAGTTGCCGCCGTCGATGAGGATGTCGCCCTTCTCCAGGACGGCCGCCACCTCTTCGGCCACCTGTCCGGTGAGGGAGGCGGGCACCATCATCCAGACGACGCGGGTCGGGGTCAGCTTCGCGGCGAGGTCGGCCATGCTGTCGGCGCCGGTCGCTCCTTCCGCGACGAGTGCGGCGACGGCATCCGCGTTCACGTCGTAGACGACGCAGTCGTGCCCGTCGCGCATCAATCGCCGGACGATGTTCGCGCCCATCCTGCCGAGTCCGATCATGGCCAGCTGCATATCCCGCTCCTGCCGTTCCGCTCGGCCCGCGGTGAGCCGAGTCGTGGTCATCCTGACACGGCCCGCGGCGCGATGCCAGCATCCGGCGCCACCTCCGCAGAACTCATCGATCCGAGGCGGGTGCGCGGCAATCCACCGCAGTAGGCTGAACGCATCATGCAAGAGTTCTGGCAGTGGGCGGGCAGCTTCTGGTGGCTCATCTTCCCGATCATGGGAATGGCCGGCGGGGCGGCGAAGGCGTGGGAGCAGGGCGCGAAGCGCCGGCACGAACGACGCCTCGAGACGCTGCGGCTGAAGGGCGAGCTCAAGGCCGCCGAACTCGCCGCCCGCGGTGGCCAGGTCGCACCCTCGAAGAAGCCGCGGGAGATCGCCTCCGACGCCAGGGTGTCGTCGAACCAGCTGCTGGCGCGGCTGTTCCAGGAGCATGACGAGATCACCGCCCGTTGGCTCGACTACGAGCTCGACGTCGCGAAGCTCATCGCCTTCCCGGCCATGAGCGACGGCCGCCAGCCGCTGACCGCCGCATTCCTGCGGGCGAAGAAGACGGCTGATGCGCTGCGTCCGGTGTCCGCGGACACCGAGGTCAGCGAGCAGCGCGTATCTGAGTACCTGGATGCCGTCGGCAACTACGCCGTCGCGTTCGAGATCGCGGAGAAGGATGCCAGGCGCCTGCGCGATTCGTCGTTCACCGATGCCGAGCGCAAACGCCTCGATCGCGCCCAGAAACTGCTGAAGGTCGCCGTCGACGAGTCGGCCACCCAGGCCGAGCGCAACGTCGCCTACAAGCGCGTGCGCGAAGAGCTCGAGGGGCTGATCCTGCTCTCGGACGAGGCCGTCACAGTGCTCGAGAATCAGGTGGCCAGAGAGATCACGACCGGCCAGGCGCCGGTGCCGCAGCCGGAACCGGTCGCAGAGCCTGCCCCCGAACCGGAGCCGATGCGTCAGCCGAAGCGCGACGCCTCGTAGAAGCACTTGCGCCGGGGCCCCCTCCTGCCGCCGGCGCCCCCTCGTATGTACGCACCCGAGAGGGGGCGCCGACGGAGAAAGGGGGCGTCGACGTCGCGGGCGCGCGACTCACGGCAGTTCGGCAGGCCCCACGATCTCCCGCCGCCGATCCCGCACCCACACGACCCCGTCGCGCCGCCGCTGCTCCCTGGTCGCGAAACGGTACCGGTACGACACGGCCCTCACCCACCGCGGCTTCTGCCCCGCGAACGGGTCGGTGCGCAGCAGCGCCAGCGTCGCAGCATCCGCCTGGAGCAACCGTGCCAGCAGCATCGTGAACCAGTCATCCAGTGAGCGCCCGAGCGGCAGGAACCACATCAGCCAGTCGAGGCGCAGATGGTACGGCGCGAACTGCCGCGGCACGCGGCGCACGTCACCGGGCTTGCCCTTGAACTCGTACTCGCGCCAGGTCGCGGCATCCGGGTCGTCGTCGAGAGTGCCCTCGATGACGATCTCCATCCGCTCCTTCGTCACGGTGCCGAACGCGCCGTAGGCGTTCGCGAGCTCCCAGCGGTTGAAGCTCGCGTTCATCAGCTGGCGGCGGGCGAACAGATTGCGCAGGGCCGGCCAGCTGACGACGAGGTACAGGATGCCGACGGCCGACGTGATCACGACCCAGTACAGCGGAATCGGCTGCTGTCCGGTCCCACCTGACGGGATGCCGATCGCCGAGAAGGCCAGCACGATGGTCGCCCAGTTGAGCCACGCGAAGTTGCCGGTGATCACGAGCCACAACTGCGTGACGATGACGATCGCGCCCGCGACGGCCCCGACGATCGCCGGCACAGGGCTCTCGATCCACAGCCCCAGGATCGGTGAGAACAGGAAGAACGGCACCACCAGCTGCGCGAAGTGGTTGCCCACGACCTCGGCCTTGTGGAACCACCGTGGCAGCAGGTGCGCCTGACGGCTCAGCGGACCAGGCATCGGCTGCGTCTCGTGGTGGTACGTGAGGGCGGTGAGGTCGCGCCACTCCCGCCCGCCGCGGATCTTGACTGGCGGAACGGCAATATTGAGATGTGCGATATTTGCCGATCTTGATTCTGTGACCATGGCGTATTCACGCATCGGAACGATGCACCGGGCAGCAGCGAACTAGCGGGCGCCCAGAGGCCGGTGGTCGGCTTCACCAAACCAACAATGCACCCGTCGCAAACGAGCGTTTTCGGCTGTCTCGTAACTAAGGGTTAGTACCTCGGCTCCCCCGGCAGGTCGCGAGACATAGATATGAGACTCGCGCGACCGTGGAGCCCCGTCAGCCGACTGCTGGTCCTATGAGACGTCCCGCAACCGTAGGGATACGAGACAGTTGTCGCAAAGTTGGCGTCGGCTGAAGTCCGGACGACTCACTCGCCGGATTGAGTGGCGCTTATGGCCGCATGGGCAGCCATGGGTACCAGGTCTGTGAGCGAGTCCAACCCGGCCCACAGCGGCTCGTAACGATTTATGGCGGAGCTTCTCTCGACTTCGGGGCCACCGAGACGCAACCGTCGCGTTCGAACAGCAACCTCGAAATACACCGCCTCTTCATTGGAGAGGCCCGGAATGGCGAGGCGTCGGACGATTGTCCCTTCCAGGCCTGTCTCCTCGCGAAGCTCCCGGAGGCACGCCTGCTGAGGCGATTCGTCCAGCTCGACCCCACCGCCGGGAAGTACGCAGTACTTCTTGCCGGCCTTTTCGCGAGCGATGACGAGTACCTCGCCGCCCTCGATAACGACCGCAACTGCCCGAACTCTCACGCGAAGGACTCTAGTCCGGATTCGCGTCGCCATGTGGTGGTTGCTAGTTGGATGTCTCGTAACCTCGGTGTCGCAAAACGCATCGGATACGCGACAGTGCACGACGACGGCTCGGTCCTCCGGTTGTGCATGCGCTCTGGTTCACTCCGGAGAGGCGGTGGCGACGACCTCGGCTTTGAACCCAGCAGAGTTCTCGATCCAGCCTGCGTAGTGGTCCTCGCCACCCGCATGCGGATAGCGATCCTGATAGAGCGGATGCCAACCGTGTGCGGGCGCGTCCTCGATGATTGCGTCGACCTCCGCCGCAGACTCCGCCTTGAACGCCAAGTGATTCACTCCCGCCCGACGACGGTCGTGCACGGGCGTCGACAGGTTGGGCGAAGTCGTGATGGTGAGATATTCAGCGCCGGCCCTCCAAGACTGCCCTTCGGCCCAGGAGCTATCGAGCGCGAAACCTAATCTGCTCAGCAGCCAGCCCCACTCCGCTTGCGCCTCCGCAAAATCCGCAACCCACAATTCGACGTGATGGAAACCTGGCATCTCCCGATCCTGTCAGGCAGGCCGGTGTCTCATAACCTCGCCTGTCTCAAAACCCATGGGATACGAGACAGTCGCCCCACCTCGCGCGATCGGCTGACGCACACGAGTGTTGAGGACTTCGGACAGAAGTGCCGATGACTTCGGACATTGACACGCCGACCGTGCGACACGCCGGGGAACGACCCGCCAAAACCTCCTGCCGAAACTGATCGCGCCGAAACGGCATGGTCGACGTTTTCGGCGCGGGCTCCAGCGCGGCGCGTGTGGGGCGATTAGTGAAGAAACGGATAACGGGATTACCCATCAGAAGTTGCGGTATCAACTCCCGGCCGATAGATAACCATTCTCATCAGGTCGTTCTGTGTTCATGTTTGCAAGAATCGCAACCGGCATTTTCGCATCAGACGCGAGATACGAGGCCGCTGCCCGCACCTCGTCGCGCCGCGAGTCCTCATGAGGATCCGCTTGCGCGACTCCTATCGTTCCACAGAAGGATGCCCAGTCCGGCGCACGATAAGTTCGGGCAGCGCGTGTGTAGCTCGGGCGCGGAATCACGGGGCCCATCCGAGGACGCCCAGCTTTCCTCGAAAGAAAGATGGAAGGAATTGCCGCTGTGGGAGGAATACCTAGTGTGAGCACAGACAGCGACATCTTGAAGCGGGCGGAGCGGACTCCGCAGGCGTTCGCTGAAGTTTTCGACCGGCATGCCGGTGTGGTCGAGTCGTTCTTGCGGCGCCGGCTAGGGGCGGATGCCGCTGAGGACGCCCTGAGCGATACGTTCCTCGTCGCGTTTCGTCGACGGGGTTCGTTTGATCACGCGTGGGAGTCGGCGCGGCCGTGGCTGTTGGGGATCGCTGCCCGGGTGGCGGCGAAGCATCGCGTGACTGAGGCGCGACACTGGCGGGCGGTGGAAGCTGCCGCTGCGCGCGGAGAAACGACCAGTGGTGGAGGGTTTGAGGAGTCGACCGGACGGTTGGATGCTGCCGCCGCGATCCGTGAATCGCCCCGGGTTTAGTGGAGGGCGAGTTCTCCCAGCGCCGGCTGGCGTTGGGGGTTGATCTCACGGTAGTACTCGTTCTCCTTCTCGATGGGTGTGAGGTAGCCGATCGAGGAGTGCAGCCGGTTCTCGTTGAACCAGTGCACCCAGGACAGCGTCGCGAGTTCGAGGTCGTCGGCGCTGCGGAACGGGCCATCGATCTTCACGCACTCGGTCTTGTAGAGCCCGACGACGCTCTCGGCGAGGGCATTGTCGTAGCTGTTGCCGACGGTCCCGATCGATGCGATCGCGCCGACCTCGGCGAGCCGCTCGGTGTAGCGCAGCGCCGTGTATTGCGACCCGGCGTCCGAGTGCTGAATGACGCCGGTGATGTCTTCACCGGCCCGATCGCGGATCCAGAGAGCCATCTCGAGCGCGTCCAGTGGCAGGTCGGTCGGCATCTTGGACATCGTTCGCCAGCCGACGATGCGGCGGGAGAACACATCGGTGACGAACGCGGTGAACGCCATCCCCGACCACGTCGGCACATAGGTGAAGTCGACCACCCAGAGCTCGTTCGGCCGGTCAGCGTGGAACTCCCGCTTGACGTGATCCTCCGCCCTCGGCGCTGAGGAATCCGGGCGGGTCGTGATGAACTGCTTGCCGCGGCGGATGCCGCGCAGGCCCTGCTGACGCATGAGGCGTTCGACAGTGCAGCGCGCGACGATGATGCCCTCCCGGGTCAGCAGCCGCCAGACCTTCCGGGCGCCGCTGATCCCACGACCGAGCTTGCGGTCCCAGAACACCCGCTCGATCTGCACGACCAGTTCCGCATCGCTGACGGTTCGCGCGGAGACGGGTCGCTTCTTGAAGGCGTAGTAACCGGACGGAGCGATCTTCACCCCGTGCTCTGTGAGCACGCGGCAGATCGGCTCGACTCCGAACCGGTCACGATGATCGTCGATGAACTGAACTACCACGGCAGTCGCGGGTCGAGCTCCCGCGCGAAGAAACTCGACGCCGCCAACAGGATCTCGTTCGCGCGCTTGAGCTCACGCACTTCCGCCTCGAGTTGCTTGATCCTCGACGCATCGTCAGTCGTCGTTCCAGGACGCTCTCCCGCGTCGATTTGGGCCTGCTTGACCCAGCCGCGGAGCGTGTCAGGATTCACCCCGACACGCTGTCCGATCCGGATCACTGCCTGATTCACAGACAACTCCGGATCCTCCTTCCGCGCTTCCTGCACGAGCCGCATCGCTCGCTCCCGCAACTCCGGCGGATACTTCCTCAAAGCTGGCATAGGCCTCATCCTCTCGGGACTTCAGACCCTCCACGAGACCCGGGGCGATTCACCGTGCCCTTGCACCACGCATTGCGGCACTGTCTGCCAAGGAGCGCGACACGTTGTTTATGTATGCCTGGTCTGACCTCGCACCAGAGCAGATCGCTCAAGCACTGAAGGTCCCTGTGGGCACCGTCTGGTCGCGGCTGCATCGGATCAGACGCAAGCTCGCCCCACCGGGGTCTGATTCCGCTCGGCTGACATGGATAGCAAGGGAGATGGATCATGGAATTGTTCGAGATGGTGCGTGAAATCGAGAACACGCAGGATCCCACGACTCCTGCGCGGATTGCGCGATCGCGTGCGCAGTTACTGACCAAGTTGAGAGTTGAGCCGAAGCGACGCGTTCGCGCACGCTGGGTGTGGGGTGGCACCGCCGCGGTGGGAGGCTTGTCTACCGCAACTGTCGTAGCCAGCGTGATCATCGCCGGCCTGGCGGCTCCCGTGGTCGTGCAGCCCGCGTCGGCGGCCGCTGTCGAGGTTCTGAACGACGCAGCCGAAGTGGTAATCGAGGGCGCAGACCTGGTAGTTGGCCCGGGCCAGTATTTGAGGGTCCGCGAGACCTACGAGCGGGTGTCACTGTGGGACGCCGACGCTGGCTTTAACACGGCCACACTTCCCGCATCCGAAGGCGCAGTTCAGGTGCGCGGTGTCCGAGACCTGTATGTACCCAGCGACCGCACCGAGGATTGGATTCTCGACGACCGCGCGACAAACGAGGTACTCGAGGTGTGGGGAGATCCGCGGACCCAAGCCGCGTACGACCAGATGGCCGAGATGTCGGCGGTCCCACCCGGAACCGACGCAGATCCCGCGGGGATCCGGGTTCTTCCGCAGGGCGCTGACGGAAGCCCAGCTCACGAAAGCACGCCCCAGCCGACCCCCTCGCCCGGCACAGTGAACAGCGAAGCCAGCGCGCCCTCGGTCGACGATATCGGGTACTACGACCAGCTCCGCCCGTTCTACGACGAGATGCCGAGAGACCCACAGCAACTCCTCACCTGGTACCGCGAGAACTTGGGAACGTCCTCGGACGACTGGTACGTGTTCCAGAGCATCGGCCAGGGACTCCGGATCAACCTGATGCCGAAGGACCTGAGAGCAGCGTCGCTTCGAGTTCTTGGCCTGCTCAGCAACGTCGAAGTGGCGGCAACTAACGGGACGATCACCACGCTCACACTGCCGGCCAAGCTTGGCATAGGGGGACAGTTCGGGGACTTGCTGGTGTCCGAGCTTGACATCGACACCAGCACGGGGCAGATCGTCGGAATCCGGGAGACCTACCCGCACCGTTCAACGAGTCTCATGCCAGAGGGAGTCCCCTGGGTATCGTGGCAGATCGAGATCACCGTCGTCGACGAAGCCCCGACCCCCTAAACGGACGCACCGACTAAGACGAGCGTTGTCAGGTACACGTGACTGATTAGTGAAGAAACGGATAACGCGGTTACCCATCAGAAGCTGACATGTTCTCGGCTCGTGATCCCCTTCCGTCCACAGATCCCCTGCGATACTGAAATCATGTTGGCTCGCGATGAGGTTGAGGAACTCGCCCGTCTAAGAAAGGCTGCGTATGGACCCGAGTCCGTCGAGCTGGCGGCCGACACACTGACTCGACTGAGCGAGCTTGAAGTATCTGCGCGAGTTCAGGATCTCACTTCCGATGACCCAGATATCGCCTCGGAGCAGGCTCCTGCGGTAGCGCCGGATGAGTCCCGCGATATAGGGACGAACGCGGTAGGAAGATCTGGCGAACGCCGACATCTGCCGAGCTGGTCGATTCCCGTTCTCATCGCTAGCGGCTTCGCTGTCGGAGTCATTGTGGGCGTCCAGCCTGAGTGGTTATCGATGTCGCCTCCGTCTCCAGAGAACGCAGGAGGAGTGTTGTCAGCGGAGCAGTTTCAGAGTTATGACCGCGTGACTGCGACGCAACGCTGGGACGATCCGGAACAGGTGAAACTCGCTGCCGGGGCCAACCACGCTATCGCCTGGACGGGGTTCATGGCGGACGGCGACGACTATTGCGTTGCGATAGATGAGAAGCCCGCAATAACGCTGGTGTGCCAGCGGGCCGATGATCCGGACGCCTATCCGTTGCGCTTCGAGTGGGTAAGCCCCATCTCCGGCATTTCACTTCACCACATTGCGAAAGCGGACCGCTCGACGACGACGACGATAGGTGTCTATTGAGCCAGCGGGATTCTACCGCGCTATAAATCCGGAGAATACGCCGGTCCCGATTACGCCGGGTCACCAGTACGGTAAGGCTTCTCCTGATGATTCGATGAGGCACTATACCTCGAATCGAGGAAGAGGCGCACGCTGCCACAGCTGAGTGCACCCTCGCCCGAGGCCGTCTGACCGCACCGATTAATGTGGTGTTTCGCCGTTGGCGCTCGCGCTTTCGTGTGCACCTCGCGGGTTCGGCTTGCACAGGCGTTGCGCGCCCACTTATACGCTTAGCGAGCGGCCACCTCGGTCCACTCTTAGATGTAGGAGCAGCGTGACCCATATCTTCGACAACATCGAGCTCGCGCTTGGCGGGCACCTCGTCCAGACGCTGAAGGACTCGACCCGCATTGACGCGGCCGTCGGTTACTTCAACTTGCGCGGCTGGAAGCTGTTCGGGGACGTAGTCGCCGAACGAGAAAGTGGGGACCACCCCATCGCTCGGGTGCTTATCGGCATGGTGCATGGCGACCCGGAAGCACAGGTCATGGCCCATCTCCAGCGGACGCTCGAGGGCGGTCAGGAGTCTGATGACATCGACCGAAAGACTGCGCAGGCGCGGTTGAAGCAAGCCAAGCTGAAATTCCGTCAGCAGCTCATGCGTGGCGCACCCACCAAGCAGGACGAGCAGACGATCCGGGCGCTCCGGGAGCAGTTGGCAGATGGTCGGGTCGCCATCAAGCTATTCACGCGTCGCCCGCTGCACGGCAAGACGTACATCTGCCATCGACAGGACAAAATCACACCCATCGTCGCCTACGTCGGCTCTTCCAACCTGACTACATCTGGCCTCGTGTCGAACTTCGAGCTCAACGTGGACGTCGTAGATTCCGATGGCGCCGAGAAGCTCGATGGATGGTTCGAAGCGCGGTGGGATGACCCGTTCGCCGTTGATGTCACCGCGGACCTCATCGATGTCATCGACGAGTCCTGGGCTAGTGAAAACCTTCTGTCGCCCTACGAGGTGTACCTCAAAGTCTGCTGGCATCTCTCGCGCGATGTCCGAGAGGGCCTCATCGAATACACCTTGCCGCCGTCTATGCGGAATCAGCTGCTGGAGTATCAGGAGAGTGCCGTCAAGACCCTCAGTCGGCGCATCATGACCCGCGGCGGCGCCATGCTCGGAGACGTAGTTGGGCTCGGCAAGACCATCACCGCCACGGCGACGGCGATGATGCTCAACGAGGCGGAGGGCTACCGCACTCTCATCGTCTGTCCACCGAACCTCGAGAAGATGTGGTGGGAGTACAAGGAGAAGTACGAGCTCAACGCCACAGTCGTGCCCTACTCCATGGCCGCGAAGCGGTTGCCGGACCTGGGCAGGTATCAGTTCGTCATCGTCGATGAGTCGCACACGATGCGCAGCGACAGTCGCCAGGACTACAAGGCGCTCCTGGAGTACATCCGCAACTACAACTCAAAGGTGCTTCTGCTCACGGCGACGCCCTACAACATACGGTTCCGCGATGTTGCCAATCAGCTAGGTCTTTACCTTGAGCCTGACGAGGACCTCGGACTCCAGCACCGAAGGCTAGTCCATCCCATATGTACCGGTCTGGGTTTTCGGCCAGCATGGGCCAGACCTGGAGGCCATTCCTTTCGAACCGTTCCAGCACGACGGGCACCACGTCGGTCATCAGTCAGCCCATGTGTGCGACTGGCGGAGAGTCAATACTGAGGGGTGCAGTATTGGTCGGTTGCGCGGAGCGTCGACCTCTCGCAGCCGACTAATTCACTCCGATGGCCACCCCAGTCGCAGCCCGAGGTCAAATGACGTGATGGCCTCAGTCATCTGCCGAAGAGGTTTCCCCAGCCAGGGATGTCAATGTTGGAGAGCTGTTCCCCGAAGCCACTGATGTTCTCGCCCAAGCCCGCTGTGGCTCCGGCAGCGAGGTCGCTCGCCCCGCCAGCTAGATCACTCGCCCCGCCGGCAAAGTCGGTGGCTGTGGCGGTGACGTCCTCCAGTCCCGTGGCAAGCGCGGAAAGGTCGATCGCGCCGGCAAGTGTTTAGCCGAGCTGTTCGGTAGCGGGTGTGGGTCGAACCGGTAGTGCGGGCGCGGGGATCTGGTAGCGCCCGCGCCCGCACTGCGGTCACTCGGCCGGGACGAGCCCGGTGACGTGGCGGCGCATGCCCCCACAACTCCCTGGCACCGGTACACCCGCTACGGCTGGGCGAGCCAACCCACCCGCACACACAAGAAGGAGAACCGCTGATGCACGGACTGACCGAAATGACGAAGGTGGAATTCGTCGTCCCCGGCCGCGACGCCCCCTCGATCCGCGCCCTGATCACCGCCGCCGGCGCCACCGGCTACACCGGCGTCTCCGGCGTCTCGGGCATCGGCCACCACGGCCACCACTCCGGTGCGCTGCTGTTCAACGACTACGACACCCTCACCATGCTGATCACCGTCCTCCCCCCCGAGCGCGCCGAAGAGCTCATCACCGCAGCCCGGGAACTGTTCACCACCTGCAGCGGCGTGATGTTCGTCACCGACACCTACGTCAGCCGACCTGACTACTTCCAATGACACCCACCCCGAACCCCTACCGCGGTGCTGTCATCGCGTTTGCCACCATGCACGGCAAAGAACAACTCGCCCGCGGACCGTTCCGCACAATCCTTGGCGCCGCGGTTCTCGCCCCGGCAGGAATCGACACCGACCAGTTCGGATCCTTCGCCGGCGACATCCCTCGTACCCTCACCCCACAACAGGCCGCACGCAGCAAAGCACTCCTCGGACTCCGCGCCGCCAGCTTCCCCGTGCCCCCGGGCCGGCACATCCTCACCAGCGCACAAGCCCTCTCCAACGCCACCCGCCTCGGCTTCCCCACCAAGGCGTCATCGTGCAAGCCCACCACGACCTGTTCAGGAAACACGGCGAGGACATGCATACTTGGAAGTCCAAGGGGAGTACTCCGCCACAGTCGGCTCGTCATTACGGATGCACGCCGCATCCCGGGCCACCGGTCCTCGATCACGAGGATGGAGAAGACCTTGGCACTGATCCGCTCACGCCACGGTTAGGACCCCGCTGTGAACATCCCCCCGCTCGTCTGGATCATCACGATCGCAGTCACGATCGCGTTCTTCGTCTACGAGTTCTACGCGCACGTGCGCAAGCCCCACGAGCCGACCATAGGCGAATCCGCCCGCTGGTCGGCCTTCTACATCGGTCTCGCGCTGCTGTTCGGCGTCGGCATCGGAATGGTGTCAGGCTGGACGTACGGCGGTGAGTACTTCGCCGGGTATCTGACCGAGAAGGCGCTGTCGATCGACAACCTCTTCGTCTTCCTCATCGTGATGACAAGCTTTGCCGTGCCGAAGATCTATCAGCAGAAGGTGCTGATGATCGGCATCGTGATCGCACTGATCCTCCGCGGCATCTTCATCGCCGTCGGCGCGACGCTCATCGAGAACTTTTCGTGGGTGTTCTACGGATTCGGTGCACTGCTGCTCTTCCTCGCCTACCGGCAGGCTTTCACACACGGCGACTCCAACCCCGCCGACGGCAGGTTCATGCGCTTCGTGCGCCGCCATATGCGCGTGACCGACGAGTACCACGGCGACCGCCTCACGATCGTGCAGCAGGGGCGCCGCTGGGCCACGCCGATGCTGCTCACCATCATCGCGATCGGCTTCGTCGACCTCATCTTCGCGGTCGACTCGATCCCGGCGATCTACGGGCTGACCGAAGAGGCGTACATCGTCTTCACCGCCAACGCGTTCGCGCTCATGGGCTTACGCCAGCTGTTCTTCTTGATCGGCGGCCTGCTGGAGCGGCTGGTCTACCTCGCGCAGGGGCTCGCTGTCATCCTGGCCTTCATCGGCGTGAAGCTGCTCATCCACGCCCTGCACAAGAACGAGTTGCCGTTCATCAACGGCGGCGAGCCGATCACGGTGATCCCCGAGATCCCGATCTGGCTCTCGCTACTCTTCATCGCCGGGACGATCGCGGTGGCGACCATCGCCAGCCTCATCAAGACCCGCGGCGACCGCCGCCCAGCCGAGCAGGTCTCAGCCGATGACACATAGAAGGAACTCTCGTGAGCATCCTGCACCGCGCTGATCCCTCCCCCGACCCCGACAGACCCGGCGCCCGGCCGATTCGGCGGGCGTACGCTGACGAAGGGCTTGACGTTCGATGAACGGCGACCTCACCCTGAACATCGCGCTGGTCATCGCCTTCGTGCTCATCGGCGGCGTCTTCGCACGCACCGAGATGGCGCTGGTCACCCTCCGCGAGAGCCAGGTCAACGCGATCGCCGCGCGCGGCCGGCGTGGTGAGCGCGCCGCCGCGCTGGCACGCAACCCCAACACGTTCCTGTCGGCGGTGCAGATCGGTGTGACCGTCGCAGGGATTCGCTTCGGCCGCCTACGGTGCGACCTCCATCGCACCGTCTGTCGCTCCGCTGTGATGCATCAGACCAGACATTGATGCAAATGCCCTGCCGAGGTTCCCGATCTCGGGGCCAATCTCTTTCAGCAACGCCACAAGTACCCACTTCTCGCTGCGGCGTGGGCTCGACCTTGCTCTCTTTCATGATGCATCAGACGGCAATATTGCTCGCTTGATCATGCCGGCACCGAACTCCAGCCGGAACACGAGCCACCACAGCAGCACAATCACGACGGTCGGCGGCGGCTGATCCCGCGAGCCGAGGAACGCGGCGAGGAACCCCGCCTCCAGCAGCAGCATCTCCCACCCGAAGCCGTAGAACGTCTGCCCGATGCTCGAGATCGACATGTACCCGAACCAGAGTGCGAGGAAGCACAGCATCGGCACCCACGGCGGCGCGAGCTGCGGGATGCCGGCGACGAGGAGTACGGCGATGACGATGCCGGCCCAGCACAGCGCCGCCAGTCGCCGGTCGGTGTACCGGATGCGGTGGAAGAGCGTCGGGCGCAGCATCCGCCTTCTCGCCTTCGACGAGGCGGCCCATTCCAGCAGCGCCGGCGCAGGCAGCAGCCCGCGCTCTCCGAGCAGCGGACGGAACTGGTTCACCGTCGACACGAACGCGACGAGGTACAGCGCCGCGATGCCCCGCTGGAGCACCTCGCGCGCGAAACCGAAGTCGACAGCCGCGAAACCGTCCATCTCGTCAGGTTACGCGCGATCGGGCTCCGACGCCCCCTGTTACCGCCGACGCCCCCTCGTAACCGCGCAGGCAACAGGGGGCGTCGACGCGAGCAGGGGGCCTCGGCGCAGCTGGGCATGTTCCGACCTCTCGCGTGGTTGCACCCACCATGCGCATCGATCTAGACGGCAAGACCGCACTCGTCACCGGCTCCACCCAGGGCATCGGAAGGGCCATCGCCAGGGCCCTCGCCGACGCCGGCGCACGCGTCGCCATCAACGGCCGCAGCGCCGACACCGTGGCATCCGTGATCGCCGAGCTGCAGGCGGAGTCGGGCGAGCGCGAGTTCATCGCGGCGCCGGGCGACGTCACGAACCAGGCAGGGGCGGATGCCGTGCTCGCAGCGACCGGCGACATCGACGTGCTCGTCAACAACCTCGGGATCTTCGGGGCGGCGGATGCGCTGGAGATCTCCGACGAGGAATGGCGCCGCTACTTCGACGTGAACGTGCTCGCCGCCGTGCGGTTGATCCGCGCGACGCTGCCCGGCATGAAGACGCGCGGGTGGGGGCGCATCCTGAATATCGCCAGCGACTCGGCCGTCGTCATCCCGGCCGAGATGATCCACTACGGCATGTCGAAGACGGCGCTCCTCGCCGTCTCGCGCGGCTTCGCGAAGGATGCCGCGGGCACGGGCGTCACCGTGAACTCGGTGCTCGCCGGCCCGACGCATACCGGCGGCGTGGAGACCTTCGTCTACGAGCTCGTCGACTCGGCCCTGCCATGGGATGAGGCGCAGCGCGAGTTCATGCGCCTGCACCGGCCGCAGTCGCTGCTGCAGCGCCTGATCGAGCCCGAGGAGATCGCCAACATGGTGGCGTACCTCGCCTCCCCGCTGGCATCGGCGACGACGGGAGCCGCGGTGCGCGTCGACGGCGGGTACATCGACTCGATCGTTCCGTAGCCCGGCCGCACGCTCGCACAAGAAGGGCGCCGCGGCCGAAGCCGCGACGCCCTTGCACCCTCAGTGAGCGAGGGTGATCACTCGGTGACGACCCAGTCGAACTGGTCGCCGTTCTCCTCGAGCCACTTGTCGACGGCGTCGGCCTCCTGGCCCTCGCCGAACTCGTTGACGACGAGGTCCTCGAGCGAGCCGTACTGGTCGTCGTCGAGCTTGATCTGCTCGATGAGCTCAGCGGCCTCGGGGAACTCCTCGGCGAAGCCCTTGTGCGCCATGAAGTTCAGCGTCTCAGCCTCACCCATCGCACCCAGCGGGTCCTCGAGCTCCTTGACGTCGTACTTGCTGTTGGCCCAGAAGGGCTTCCACAGCGTGACGACGAGGTCCTCCTCGTTGTCGATGGCCTCACCGAGAACGGTGAGCATGCCCGAGGTCGACGACGTCTCGAGGGTGTACTCCCCGTCGAGGCCGTACTCGGGCATCATCGAGTCCTGCGTGACGCCGGTGAGGCCGGCGCCCGGCTCGATGCCGATGATCTTGCCGTCGAAGCGAGCGGCCTGCCCCTTGAGGTCCTCGATCGACGTGATGTCCATGTAGCTGGGCACCGCGATCGTGAGCTTGGCGTTCTCGTAGTACGCGCCGAGGTCTTCGAGGTCGTCGCCGTACGTCTTCATGTACTCGGCGTGCGTGACCTCTGGCCATGCCGACGGGAACAGGTCGACGTCGCCCTGGGCGAGACCGGTGTAGAGCGGGCCCGCCTCGGTCAGCGTCTCGAGCTCGACCGTGTAGCCGAGCTTCTCGAGCTGGTCCTGGACCAGGTAGGCCATGCTGAGGCCGTCGGTCCACGAGGGGATGAAGCCGAGGGTGATGGTGCCCTTGTCTCCGCCTTCGCTGTCACCGCCGCCGTTTCCGCCTGCGGTGTCGTTGCCCGTCGCGCAACCGGCGAGGGCGAGGGATGCCACGGCCCCCAGGGCCACGGCGGCTGTGATGTGCCGGAACTTCTTCATGGTGCTTCCTTCCGTATGTTCTGCTGCGTTTCGTATGGGACAGGGATGGGTCTATACGGCTCCGCCGCCGATGGGTGCGCGGTGCGGTGACGCCACTGCACGCGCGGCCTCAGCCGCGGCATCCGCCTTGCTCGCCTGCTGCGAAGCGCGGCGGCGATTCACCATGCCCAGCAGCGACGACGGGAACTCGCCGGGGGTGCCGAGCGCGGCGGTGACGCGGTCGAGGAACACGGCGAGCAGCACGACGGCGAGTCCCGCCTCCGCGCCCTTGCCGATGTTGACGGTCGCGATCGCCTCGACGACCAGCTTTCCGAGGCCGTCGGCCCCGGCCATGCCGGCGATGACCGCCATCGACAGCGAGAGCATGATGACCTGGTTGACACCGGCCATGATGGTCGGCATCGCGAGCGGGAGCTGGATGCCGCGCAGGATCTGCCCCGGCGTCGCACCGAACGCGTGTCCGGCCTCGACGGTCTCGGAGTCGACCCCGCGGATGCCGAGTTCGGTCATGCGCACGCCGGGAGGCAGGGCGAAGATCACGGTGGCGACGAGTCCTGGCACGACGCCGATGCTGAAGAACACGATGGCGGGGATCAGGTAGACCATCGCCGGCATCGTCTGCATGAAGTCGAGGATCGGCTTCAGCACCGCACGCACGGTGGCGTTGCGCGCCGACCAGATGCCCAGCGGAATGGCGATGACCACCGCGACCAGCGCCGCGACGATCACCAGCGACAGCGTCTGCATCGCTCCGACCCACAGCCCCATGCTGAGGATCAGCGCGAACGAGACGGCCGTGCCCAGTGCCATCCACAGCGAACGGACCGCCCAGGCGATCAGCGCGGCGATGATGATGAGCACGACGATCGGCGTGCCGAGCAGCACTTCGGTCAGGCCGTTGACGAGGAACTTGACGATGAACGAGATGAAGTCGAGCAGGCCCTCGAGGTTGTCCTTGACCCATGCGACAGCACCGGCGACCCACTCGCCGATCGGGATGCGGAAACCGTCCATCAGCGCACCTCTCCTTCGATCGCGGCCTCGGGGGCGACGGCATCGGCCGCCTCTCCCAGCACCGCGGCGATCTCGGCGTGCGAGACGGGGGGAAGTGGCAAGGTGATCTCCTCGGTGGAGTTCGGGCCTGGGCCGAGGGCTGCGAGCAGCGTGACTCGCGGGATGACGCCGGTCAGCCGCCCCTCGGCGTCGAGCACCGCGAGCGGTAGCTGCGACTCGACAGCGGGGACGAACAGGTTCATCAGCGTCTCGTCCTCCGAGACGGCCTGCGGAACGGCCTTCAGAATTGACGTCAGCGACGTCTCGCCCTTGCGCACGAGCTTGACGGCATCACGATCGGTGACCATACCGAGGAGCTTGCGGTCGCGGCCGGTGACGTATGCCGCCGACATGTAGGCGTCACGCATCTGGCGCAGCGCCGTCCGAGGGCCGGCGGTGTCTGCGACGACCGGACGTGGACGCTCCATGACGTTGGCTGCCGTGAGCACGCGTGCGCGGTCGACATCCTGCACGAACTGCTCGACGTAGTCGTTGGCCGGGTCGGTGAGGATGTCTTCTGGCGTACCGATCTGCACGATGCGGCCGTCGCGCATGACCGCGATCCGATCGCCGAGGAACATCGCCTCGTTCAGGTCGTGCGTGATGAAGACGATCGTCTTCTGCAGTTTCTCCTGCAGCTCCACCAGCTGCTCCTGCATCTCTCGACGGATGAGCGGGTCGAGGGCGCTGAACGCCTCGTCCATCAGGAGGATCTCGGTGTCTGCAGCGAGCGCACGCGCGATGCCGACGCGCTGCTGCATTCCACCGGACAGTTGCGAGGGAAGTTTGTCGCCCCAGCCGTCGAGGCCGACCATCGCGATGACCTCGTTGGCCTTGGCAAGGCGATCGGCCTTCGGCACGCCCTTGAGCTCAAGCGGGTAGGCGACATTGTCGGCCACGGTACGGTGCGGCAGCAGTGCGAAGTGCTGGAACACCATCGACACGTTCTCGCGGCGGATCTGGCGCAGGCGGGAGGCCGGCACTCCGGCGATCTCGTCGCCGTTGATGACGACAGAGCCGTCGGTGATGTCGTGCAGGCCGTTGAGCATGCGGATGATGGTGGACTTGCCCGAGCCGGACAACCCCATGATGACGAAGATCTCACCGCGGTTGACGGTGAAGCTGGCGTCGATGACGGCAGCGGTTCCGGCATCCTGAATGTCGGTGCGGGATTCGCCCGCCTTCAGGCGGCGGACAGCCTGGTTCGGATTACGTCCGAACACCTTGAAAAGATGGCGCGCTTCGAGAGCGGTTTCGGTCACGTTTCCCCCGGTGGCTTCCGATTCTTCGGGTCTCGGAGCCGACTTCGGTTGCGCCCGGGTGATGATCACGGGGCCGCTTCGACAGTTCTGCACTGGCGGCTCAGGCAACGGATTTCGGATCCGCGCAAAGAACATCGACCGTACGCCCACGCCTCTTCGCAGCACAGCTCATCGAAGGAAGGACGTGACCGCGGACTGGTCTATAAGCCGAAAGGCCTACATTTCAACGTAACAAAAGGGCCGGTCAGGGGCAAATCTCGTCCACGTTGACGTCGTACCTTTTTATTGCCTGAACGGGGATTCTGTCGAATGTCGACAATCTGAGTGTTGGCGTGTCAGCGGCGGATACTGCGCGTCACGGTGAACTTCGAGGTGCGATGCAGCTGCTCGGTCCAGCCGATCATCCTCGTCAGTTCCGGGCGATACGCGAGGCTCGAATTGAACACGGTGAGCAGTTCGCCGCCGGGGCGGAGAAGTCTCGCCGCGGCTTCGAAAAGGCGCGTCGCCGCCCCGGTGTGCACGCTCGCGCCGAGGTGGAACGGCGGGGTCAGCAGGATGAGGTCGGCGCTGCCGTCCGGCAGTTCGGAGCCGGCATCGTCGTGCGTCACCGTCACGCGGTCGGAGACGCCGTTCGCGATCATCGTCTCGCGGGCGGATGCCGCGGCTGCCGCCGAGCGGTCGGTCGCCGTGATCTTGGCTTCGGGGTGGTTCAGCGCGTAGTACGCGGCGAGCGCTCCTGTGCCGCAGCCAAGGTCGATGACGGTGGAGGCCGCTTCGACTCGTCGCTGCGCTCCTCGCTCAACGCGTTTCGTCTCGCCTTCGGCTCGCTCAACGACCCGCGAAGGTTCGGTCGGCGCGGGATCCCCATGGTGGGTCGTTGAGCGAGCGAAGCGAGACGAAACGGGTAGAGCGACCGAAGGGAGTCGAAGCCTTCCCTCCCCGCCCCGAAGCATCCGCCCCGAAGCATCCCCTCCAGCACCCCGAGCAGCACGCGGGTTCCGATGTCGATCCGGTTCGCGGCGAACGCCCCGCCGTGCGCGACGATGGTGAGCCCGAACCCCGGATGCTGCGCCCGCTGCGGATACGGCGGCTCATCCGGCGCTGGCAGCGGCTCGGATGCCACGACCAGGCGCGACTTCCGCTCGGCGCGCTGCGGCTGCACCTCGGCGAAGCGGCGTCCGAGCACCTCGTTCTGCGCGAGGGTCATGTGCTTCACTCGCCCCCCGGCGACCAGCACCACGTCGGTTGCGGCCCAGCGGGCGACGGCATCCGCGATCTCCTCCAGCTCGGCGAGCGCCTTCGGCAGCTGCAGCAGCACGAGCCGCGCACCCGACAGCAGCGTTTCATCCAGCTCGTGGGAGGTGAATCCTTCGAGGCCGATTTCTTCGGCGTTGCGCGTCAGCGCCCGCCTTCCGGTCACGAGATCCTGATGCACGCGGATGCCGATGCGCCCGGCATCCGTCAACGCGAGTGTGATCGCACCGTACTCGTCACCGATCACCGCGATCTCGTCGCCCGGCAGATCCACGGCGAGCGCACGCTGGACGAGAAGCTCGTCGGTGGCATCCCAGGCCTGGAGGTTCGTCGCCTCCACGTCGGGGTGACGGCGAAGCCGGCTGAAGGCGAACTCTGGCACCCGCCCACTGTACGCGGGCTGTGCTGCTCGCCGCCGCTACGCGCCCTCCTTCACGAGATGGATCTCGTCGGCGACGAGCCCGTGCGCTTCCCTGTGCACGGTGTTCGCGGCCTCGGCATCCGGTGCATCGACGAGGCAGAAGATCTTCCCGCCCGGCTCGTCGACCCAATAGCGCAGGTACTTCACGTCATGCTCATCCTGCAATTGCAGGTCGGCGGCGTGCGCCTTGGCGACGTCCTCCATGCTCACGGCATCGCCGAGCGTGTGGACGTCCATGTACAGCGGCATGATCCCATTCCCTTCGTCTGGAGTCGCGAAGGTAGGCGCGATCTGATGAGGCGCCCCAGCGGCCCGATACGTCGGATGCTACGCCGAACCGATGCGCGCGGCTACGGCAGTTCGCGGACCCTCCGGACGACTGCTTAACGCCTGGGTCCACACTTCTCGCCTGCGATCCGCGCATGACTCCGGAGATTCTTCGCCGACAGGCACCCGCGCTGCTCGGAATCCGCGGATTCTGAAGAATCCTCCGGAGTTATGCGGGCGGAACGAATCACGTCCATCGCCACAAGGGTTGACGCACTCCAGGTTCTATGGTTAGTTAGTCGAGTAAGTAACCAACTGACCACCAGGAGGCATCAGTGATCGAAGAAGGCAAGGCGCTCTTCCTCCAGATCGCCGAACAGATCGAGGACTCGATCCTCGACGGCTCGCTCGAGGAGGAGTCCAAGGCTCCGTCGACGAACGAGCTCGCCGCCTTCTACCGCATCAACCCCGCCACCGCCGCGAAGGGAGTCGCCATGCTCACCGACAAGGGCGTGCTGTACAAGCGCCGCGGAATCGGAATGTTCGTGCAATCAGGAGCCCGCGAACTGCTGCTCGGCGAACGGCGCTCCGCGTTCGCCGACCGCTACATCGATCCCCTCCTCGCCGAAGCCCGCACGCTGGGCCTCGGCGCCGACGACCTCGCCGCGCTGCTGCGCGAGCGCGCTGCAGTCGCGGCATCCGCATCCACCACCGAAGGGAACCCCGCATGACCGCTGTCATCGAGGTGAACAACCTCTCCAAGCACTACAAGGACAAGCGCGCGCTCGACAACGTCTCGCTGTCGCTCGAGGGCGATGCCATCTACGGCCTGCTCGGGCGCAACGGTGCAGGCAAGACGACACTCATGTCGATCCTCACCGCGCAGAACTTCGCCACCTCCGGCGACGTGAAGGTGTTCGGCGAGCACCCGTACGAGAACGCTCGAGCACTCAGCAGGATCTGCTTCGTGCGCGAGAGCCAGAAGTACCCGGATGACGCGACACCACGCCACGCGTTCAAAGCGGCGTCGCTGTTCTTCACCAACTGGGATCAGGAGCTCGCCGAGCAGCTGATCAAGGAGTTCCAGCTGCCGATGAAGCAGACGATCAAGAAGCTCTCCCGCGGGCAGCTCTCTGCCGTCGGCGTGATCATCGGCCTCGCCTCGCGCGCCGACATCACGTTCTTCGACGAGCCGTACCTCGGTCTCGACGCGGTCGCCAGGCAGATCTTCTACGACCGCCTGCTCGAGGACTACTCCGAGCATCCGCGTACGATCATCCTGTCGTCGCACCTGATCGACGAGGTCGCCAACCTCATCGAGCGGGTCATCGTGATCGATGACGGCAAGATCCTCCTGAACGAGGAGACGGATGCCGTGCGCGATCGCGCCGTGACCGTCGTCGGTGATTCGGCCGAGGTCGACGCCTGGGTGGCGTCGCGCGAAGTGCTGCACCGCGAGCGGCTCGGACGAGTGGCGTCCGTCACCGTGCTCGGCGCGCTGTCGTCCGAGGAACGCGCACAGGTCACGGCATCCGGTCTCGATCTCGCACCCGTGTCGCTTCAACAGCTCATCGTCCGCCTCACCCAGAAGGCCAGCGCAGAAAACGGCGCAGAAAACGGCGCAGAAAACCAGGAGGTCCGCTGATGTCCCGCACGCTCAATGTCATCCGTCTGCAGCTCATCAACAAGCAGACCTTCATCTGGGTGCCGCTGATCGTCCTCGCCGGCGCCACGCTCCTGTCAGTGCTGATCTACGCGATGATCCCCGGTGGTGAGCCCAAGTACGGCGGCGGCGGTCAAGCTCCGCTGTGGGTGTTCTTCGCGGTCGGCATGACGGCGATGACGCTGACTTTCCCGTTCTCACAGGCGATGAGCATCACCAGGCGCGAGTTCTTCGTCGGGACGTTGATCACCGCGGTGCTCGGTAGCGCGTTCATGGGCGTGCTGTTCCTGATCGGAGGGGCCATCGAGCTGCTCACCGACGGCTACGGCGTGAACGGCTACGTCTTCCACCTGCCGTGGCTGTGGGAGGCCGGTCCGCTCGGCGCATTCATCGTCTACTTCACGCTCGCCCTGTTCTTCTTCGTGGTCGGCTTCACCGGTGCCACGATCTACAAGAGCTGGGGGGCCGTGGTGATCACGGTCGTCGGAGTCGCGGTCGGCCTCTCGCTGATCGGGATCATCTACCTCATCACGCGGCTCGAGCTGTGGGAGCAGGTGTGGATCGGGATCCTCGATTTCGGAGCGCTCGGGTTGGCACTGTGGGGCCTGGTCGCGGTCGCGGTGCTCGCGGGGATCTCGTTCCTGGCGTTCCGTCGGGCGAAGCCGTAGTACCCGCGCGTTCACAACTCCTCAAGAATCGGCCCGATCCGCGTCAAATGCGCCTCGCTCGGGCCGATTCTCGTGTTCTCTGAGGAGTTGTGAACGGGCCGCGTCAGATCGTGTCGTCGGCGGCGACGATGTCGAGGCCCCAGATGCGGGTGTCCGGATCGTCGGGGTCGTGAGCGTCCTCGACCTCTCTGATCAGCTCGTGGATCCGCCGCTCAAGCTCTTTGAACTCGGCTTCTGTCAGCCGCAGGTTCGCCTGCGCGAAGGTGCCGTGCACCACCGGGTCACGACCGGAGACGTACTCCGGAGCCCACGCCACGACCCTGCGCACCATGTCGACATGGTCGTCGGCGAGCGCCATCATCAACGTTCCGCCGAGCTCCTCGTCGGCGATCGGATGCTCAGGGGACCCGACATTCCATGACCCCTCGGTGGCCTTCCACACCCGATCGCGCTTGTCACGGGCGTGCTCCGGCGCCTCTTCGATGAGGCCGGCGTCCGCGAGGACGCGCAGATGGAAGCTGACACTGTTGGCGGCGACTCCGAGATCGGCGGCGACGTCCGCTGCACGAGCGTGACCGCGTCCTGCGACCGCCTTGGCGATGCGACGGCGCAGCGGGTGCGCATACGCCTTGAGCATCGCGGTCGTCGCATGCCGCGCATCGGAGTGCACCCCGTCGGCGTGCGGCTCGTCCGGACGCACGTCGTCCACGGGCGCCGGGTTCGCAGGCGCCGGGTTCGCAGGCGTCGGCACGGACGACTGCTCAGGCGCCGGCACGGACGGCTGCTCGTTCACCGAATCCTTCTCGTCTGCCATGCACTGAGTCTATCCACAACAGATATTGCGCAATCTTAGTTGCGCAATATCTCTTGCGGATCTATTCTCGAACACATGACGACCGCAATCGCTCACCGCCTGACCCGCAACGTCCGCTACATCACGTGGCTGATCAGCGACACGGCCAAGGGCCTGGCCTCCGCGCTCTTCGGCTTCGCGATCCCGTTGATCGCGCTGTTCGTCACGAACGATCCGGCGCAGGCCGGCATCATCAGCGCGGTCGGCATGACGATCCGCACCATCACCACCGTGTTCGGCGGCGTGCTCGCCGACCGGCACAGCCGCATCGTCATGATGATCATCGGTTCGGCCACCGGCGTCGTGCTCGCTGGCGCGTTCACCGCTCTGGCCCTGACCGATGCGCTCACCTTCGTGACGCTGCTGGTGATCGATGTCGCCCTCGCCGCGCGTGCCGGATTCTTCGACATCGCAGGCGAGAGCGCACTGAAGGAGATCGTGCCCGATGACGCGATGGGCAGGGCCCAGGCCGCGAACCAGGGACGCGACGCCGTGCTGCAGCTCGCGGGCGGGCCGCTCGGCGGTGTGCTGCTCGCGGCGGGCGCGTGGTTGATCGGCGCAGCAATGGCCGCGTGCCACGTGATCGCGGTGGCGACGGCGTGGATGCTGCGCCGCTCCGCCCCCGATGATGCAGCCTCGAGCGCCGCAGCATCCGGCTCCGCGAGGCGCCACCCGAGGGAAAACGCAGACGACTCGGCGCGTCTTCGGCATGTCGCGCCGCGACGCGCCGACGCCACGCCAGATGGTCTGGGTTTTCCAGAACGAGAGGCGGATGCCGCGGCATCCGAGGTCGGCCTCGCGGCCGCAGCCGCGGCCATCGGCCGCCCGAACGCGCTGCGCGAGATCGCCGAGGGATTCCGGTGGCTGTTCTCCCGACGCGATCTGCGCGGCGTCCTGTTCGTCGCGACCATCGTGAATCTCGGATTCAGCACGGCGATGACGACCGTCATCTACGCACTGCAACAGGCGGGCCACTCGACCATCACGATCGGCCTGCTCGCGACCGGCGCGGGGGTCGCCATGCTCGTCGGCGCCCTCCTCGCCCCTCTGCTGGTGTCACGGATCCGCGCGAGCGTCGTCATCATCGGCGGACTCGGCGTCGCAACCCTTGGCGTCTTCGGGATGATCCCCGCCCGCGAACCGCTCGCGCTCGTCGGCGTGCTCGCCGTCACCGTGTTCTTCGTCCCCGCGGTGAACGCCGCGCTGATGGGCTACTTCATGGTCGCGACGCCGACCGAACTGCTCGGTCGGGCGAACAGCGCATCCGCCGTCCTCGGCATGGGGGCGATGCCGTTCGCTCCATTGATCGCCGGATTCGGTCTCGCTGCGATCGGACGCGAGAACACCCTGGTCGCGGCATCAGTCCTGTGCGCGATCTCGGTGCTGCTCGCCGTCGCGAATCGAGGGCTGCGCGCACTTCCCGTCGAGGCCGGATGGTCGGCGCACGCCCGTCAGTTCGAGTGAGTCACCGGGGAATCGAGATCAGAGAGCCCCGGCGAGCGCCGCGATGCCGGCGATCACGGAGACCAGTGCGATCACCAGTGCGAGTGCGATCAGCACGGCGTGCACCTTGAGGAACGTCGTCGCCCTGCCCTCGGCCTCCCGTGCCCGCGGGTCGTTCGCGACCCGCTTGTAGAAGCGCGGCCACACGACGATGTTGAAGGCCGCATTGATGAACAGGAGCACGGCAAGAGCGATCACGTCTTCAGCCTAGGCGTCACGATGTATCAGCGATCCCTTGCCGCGCTCCTGGTAGGTGTGAGCACAATGATCTTCATGACCGACGCCTCGCCCGCAGGCGCCGTCAGCGACGGATCCGCGCGCTGGGAACGCGCAGCTGATCTGTTCGCCGACTGGCGCTCCGGAGACAGGCGCGCCATGGATGACCTGGTGCGTCTCATGACCCCCGTGCTGTGGCACGTCGTCCGCGCATACGGGCTCGAACGCTCACTCGCCGAAGACGTGGTGCAGTCGACGTGGCTCGCGCTCGTGCGAGGGCACGACAGGATCGCGGACGGCCGGGCGGTCTCCGGCTGGCTCACCGTCACCGCGCGCCGTGAAGCGTGGCGGGTGAGCAAGGGCCACCGACGAGCGGATGCCACGGCTGACGATCTGCTCGAGCCGATGCTTCCGCCACAGGAATCGGCCGAGGACGAGGTCGCGGCATCCGATGAGGCTCGGCGCATCTGGACCGCTGTCGGCACGCTCAGCAAACGCTGCCAGCGCCTGCTGCGCATCGTGGCCTTCGACGACCGACCGGACTACGCCTCGATCGCCACCGATCTCGACATGCCGATCGGCAGCATCGGCCCGACTCGCAGACGATGCCTCGTGAAGCTGCGCACCGAGCTGGTGCGCACGGGGCTCGCACCGGCCGAGGGAGGTCATGATGAGCCGCTCGGATGAAGAGTTGTTCGCGCTTCTGCGCACAGCGATCGACGAGATCGACCCGATGCCGCAAGGCCTCGTCGACCGCACGATCGCCGCAGTCGCGGTCGCTGATGTCTCGCGCGAGTACGCGCTGCTGACGCTGATGGAGAATGCGCACGCAGCCGTTCGCGGCGACAGCGACACGACCACGCTGCAGTTCAGCGACGGTGCAGCGAGCATCCTGCTGCACATCAGCCGCACCGCGAGCGGTCGGCGCCGAGTGGACGGCTGGGTGGATGCCGACGCCACGGAGCTGTGTCTGATCCAGGGAGAAGGACCGGGCGAGCGCACCTGGACAGCCGTACCGGACGAGCAGGGACGGTGCGCATTCGATGAGATCCCCCCTGGTCTCAGCCGTGCGCTGCTCGTCAGCACCGGAGCTTCGAAGGATCTACTAACGCCGCAGTTCGAAGTCTGAGAGCGACGACGAGTCCGGCGCTGACGCAGTAGAGAGGGAGAGCAATGGAGCACCCGAGAGGCTGGAGCTGGCAGGACCGCGCCGAGGGGTCGATCCCCCGTGGTGCGGCACTCGATCCCGGTGTGGATCCCGTCGAGGGCATCCGCGCGTTCCCCACGGCCTACCTGCCGGATCGGATGCTGATCACCGAGCATCCCGATGACGAGAACGGTGCCTACGATCGCGACCTCAAGGCACTGATGGAGGCCGCGGGGGCCTTCGGATGGCGGCTGCAGGTCGAAGAGGACGACGTGCTGCGTGCTGGGCGACGCCCGAACACTCTCCCCGACGTTCCTGGGTTGCATCGCGCCCGACTCACGACACCGGACGAGCCGGGTGCGGGCGAATCGCCCGTGGCGCCGGATGCCTGGCGCGTGCTCCAGCGCGCGCGCAAGATCACCCGCGATCCGATGCCGCGTGCCGGCCTCGAGCACGTGCTCGCGATCGATCCCGTCGGGCTGAATCCGTTCACGCGCACGAACCCCTTCACGCGGACGAACCCGTTCACCCGATCCAATCCGGTGCGCGGCGCGGGCGCGGTCGGCAGCGACGACTACATGGAACCGGGTCGTGGCGGCAGGCAGCCGATCGCCTGGATCGGCGCCGCACCGGTGCGCACTGCGGACCCTGAGACCGGGCGCAGGGCGGTCGTCGCGGTGCTCGACACTGGATGCGGGGCGCACGAGTGGCTGCCCGATTCGATCGTGACCAGGACGGTCGAGCTGGATGGAACACCGATCGGCCTCACCGGCGCTGACGATCCCGAGGTCTACCCCGACCTCTACGGGCAGCTCGACGGCGAGATCGATGCGGTGGCAGGGCACGGCACGTTCATCGCGGGTCTGGTACGCCAGACCGCTCCGGATGCCGACATCCTCTCGATCCGCATCGCAGGGTCACTCGGAGTGGTGGATGAGACGACGTTCCTGCGGGCCCTTGCGGCCGTCGTCGAGCTGCACCGGCGGTTCGTGGAGGGAGCAGAGGGCGGTCGGCCGATCGACGTGCTGAATCTGTCACTCGGCTACTACCACGAGACTCCGAAGGACGGACAGTTCTCGCTGCTGTTGTACGAGCTGCTGCGCACGGCGCGCCGACTGGGCATGGTGGTCGTGTGCTCGGCCGGCAACGACGCGATCGATCGCCCGTCGTTCCCCGCGTCGCTGTGGGCGTGGCCGGGTGCCGACAACGGCCTGTCGACCGACAAAGCCGTCCCGCTCGTCTCGGTCGGGGCGCTCAACCCCTCCCGCCGATCTCTGGCGCTGTTCTCCAACGTCGGGCCATGGGTGCGCGTGTTCGCGCCCGGCGCCGCTGTCGTCTCGACGACTCCCGCCTTCACGGGCGGGACGCAGGCCGTCACCAGGGATGACGTCGGCGACCTGCCCCGCGAGACGATCGATCCGGACGACTATCGCGGCGGTTTCGCGGCCTGGAGCGGCACGTCGTTCGCTGCGCCGTACGTGGCGGGGAAGATCGCCGCCAGGCTCGATGACCTCCCGCACGACGGCTGCGCACCCGCAGCAGTGGTGAAGAAGGCGACGGATGCCGTGCTGAAAGAGCTGCCGCCCGTCGCGCCGTTCGGGTAGGTCGCTGACGCTCGGCTGATCGCGGTACAGATGTCAGTGGATTTTCACAGATGTCAGCGCGCAATGGCGATCTGAGCTGACATCTGTGCTTTCGACTGACGTCTGTACCGGCGCCGCGGCTTCCGCGCGGGCCGCGAACACGGCATCCTGAGGCAATGGGGACTACTGCGCGTGAACTGTATGAGCGGGGACGCGACGCCTCGAACGCGCAGCGGTACGCGGCGGCGCGCCGACTCCTCGAGCGCGCATCAGCGAGGGCGACGGATGCCGGGGCGGATCTGCAGTCCCGGATCGCGGGGACCATGGCCTATGTGCTCGCGCAGACCGGCGAGGCGGCGCGGGCCGAGGCGCTGTGCCGCGAAGCACTCGACCGCGACGGCGTGAGCGCGGAGACCCAGGCGATCGTCGCAGGCCAGTTGGGTCTTCTGTTCACGCGCGCAGGACGCCTGGACGACGCCGACGAGATGCTCACTCGGGCGATCACCGGCCTAAGCGGAACAGCGCGCGCCAACTGTCTGTTGAATCGCTCCCTCGTGCACATGCACCGACGGGCGTTCGCCGCGTCCACCGCCGATCTCGAACAGGCGGTCACGATCTACGAGGCCGAAGGCGACGCGGCCGCGGCGGCCGAAGCGCGCCACAATCTCGGCTACACCGCGTTGCTGCGCGGCGACCTCGTCGAAGCGCTCGAGCTCATGGCCAGATCGCGCCCGGTGATCGCCGCCGGCTCCCCCGAGGGCGCGGCGATGAGCGACCTCGATCGGGCCGAGGTGCTGCGCGACGCCGGCCTCGTCGACGAGGCGGAACGCCTGCTCGACAGCGTCGCCACGACCTTCGGCGCCGCTCGGATGCGCCAGTCGCAGGCCGAGGCGGAGTATCACCTCGCCCGCTCCCTGGTGCGACACGATCCTGCGCGGGCGGAGGGGGTCGCCCGCTCGGCTGCCCGCCGGTTCCGCGCGCTCGGTGCAGAGAGTTGGGCCGCGCGCAGCGACGCCATCCGCCTCGAGGCCCGACTCGCCCAGGCGGTCGCCAACGATCGCCTGGGCATCGGCGGACGCGATGCCGCTCTCCCGACCGCCGCCGAATTCGCCGCGACCGTCGATGCGCTCAACACCTGCGGATTCCCCGCCGAAGCCACGGCCGTGCGATTCAGCGCCGCCCTCGCCGCCGATCAGCGTGGCGATGGCGATTCGGCTGAGCGCCTCCCCCTGCTTCCGCGTGATTCCCCGACTCCGTTGCGCCTGCGCGCCGCCGAGGTGCGCGCCGCTCGCGCGCAGGCGCACGGACGCGCAGCGCAAGCCCGTCGCCATGCGGCCCACGGACTCGACCTCCTCTCCGATTGGCAGCGGTCGTTCGGCGCGCTCGACCTGCAGGTGTCGCTCGCGATGCACGGCACCGGTCTGATCTTCCGAGGACTCGCAGCCGCCGGCGACAGCCGGGACCCGGCGATCCTGTTCGACTGGTCCGAGCGCGCACGCCACCTCAGTCAGCAGGTGGCTCCCGTGCGCCCGCCGCGCGACGGTCATCTCGCCGACGACCTGGCGACATTGCGGATGCTGCGCACAGATCTCTCCGGGACGGAATGGACCACCGATCCCCGCGTGCGCGCGCTTCGTGATCGAGTGCGCGATCGCCAGTGGACGGAGACGGGCGCCGGGGATCTGCGTCCACGGGTCACTCTCGACGAGTTGAGGGCCTCGCTCGATCCGGACACCGCAGTGCTGTCGTACGTCTTCACCGGAGCGTCTCTGCTGTGCCTCGTCACGACCGCCGACGCCAGCCGCATCGTCGACCTCGACTGGCCCGACGTGAAGCGCGCCTCCGACGGACTGCGTGCAGACCTCGACGTGTCGGCCGCCATCCGCAGCGGTCCGATGGCAGAGGTCGTCGCTCGCGCGCTCGACGATCGGATGCTGCGCCTCGACGAGGCACTGCTCGGTCCGCTGCGCACCGCGATCGGAACCCGTCGCCTCGTGCTGACCGTGCCCGGTCTCCTCGCCGGCATCCCGTGGGCGATGCTGCCGACCAATCATGCCCGGCCGTTCACTCTCGCCACGTCGGTGTCGCGATGGATGCAGGAGCGTCCGACGACGGCGCAGATGCGGTCGGTGGGGTTCGCCGGCGGACCGCGCGTTCCCCGCGCCGTCGAAGAGGTGCATGCCGCAGCATCCGCCTGGCCAGACCCGGCCGTGCTCATCGGCGAGAACGCGAGAGTCGATGCGGTCACGGATCTCGCCGGACGCGTCGATCTGCTGCACATCGCCGCTCACGGACACCATGCCGTCGACAACCCGCTGTTCGCCGGTTTCGAGCTCGCCGACGGCACGCTGTTCGGGTACGACGTCGATCTCATCCCGCACGCACCCGGGACGGTCGTGCTCTCGGCGTGCGAGCTGGGCCACTCGTCGGTGCGGTGGGGTGAGGAGGCGCTCGGGATGACGCGGGTGTGGTTGCACGCCGGGACGCGCAGTGTGATCGCCGCCCCCGCCGTCGTCTCCGATGACATCGCCAGCACCCTCCTGGCCGCGGTCCACGTGGGCCTCAGCCGCGGCGAGAGTCCGGCCGTCGCACTGGCCGCGGCATCAGAGGCGACCGGCCACCGGACTCCGTTCCAATGCCATGGCAGCGGCTTCTGAGCGAATTCCCGTTCCGATGTATCAGGAGGAGTACTGATCGCTCCTGATATGAGGAAGGTGTCAGGCGAAGCGCTCCGGGAGGGTCAAGGAGCGCGAGGGGCGCCGGTCACTGGGGCTGCGTGTGGGGACGCGGACGACAGACACCGACCGCTCGGGGGTGCGCGCGATCAGTTCGCGCGCACCCCTCGTGTGTTCGATGCACGGCAGCCACTGCACCCGCAGGTCAGCGGGCGATGACGACGGTGTGCCCGACGGCATCCAGACCGACGCGATCGGCGTCGGCGATCCCGGTATCCGTGATGACCGTCGGGAAGAGCTCCGGACCGCCGACGAACGCGAATGCGACCTCGCCGATCTTGCTCGAATCCGCCACCACGATGGCCCGGGCCGCGCGCGACGCCATCATCCGGTTCACGGCGGCCTCGCGCTCATCGTGGGTGCTCGCGCCGTCTTCGGCGGAGAGCGCGTTCACGCCGATGAAGGCGATGTCGAGCCGGATGCCGCTGAGCAGCTGCTCCACGAAAGGACCGACGAGCTCGTAACTGCGGGAGTGGATCACGCCACCGGTGACGACGACCTTGATGTCGGGCCTGGTCGCGAGCTGCGCGGCGATGTTCACCGCGTTGGTGACGACGGTGAACTCGCCGAGGTCGGCGCGGGCGGCGAGCGCCGCCGCGATCGCGGTGGTCGTGGTGCCGCCGGAGAGCCCGACGACGGCTCCGGTCGTGACGAGGGCGGATGCTGCGCGCGCGATGGCGTCCTTCTCCTGCGTGCGCTGGTGGCTCTTGTAGCGGACGGGCAGTTCGTAGGCGACCGACTGCGCCACCGCGCCGCCGTGCGTGCGGGTGAGCAGTCGCTGCTCGGCGAGGCTGTCGAGGTCGCGCCTCGCCGTCGCCGGAGACGCATCGAGCCGCTCGACCAGTTCTTCGACAGTCACCTCGCCCTGGGCAGCGAGCAGGTCGAGGATCGCGGTCAGCCGCGATGCGCGCTTCACACCGATTCCCGAGACACGGCGGAAGTGGTGGGTTCTGCGTCCTGCAGCGCGAACAGTCGCAGCATCCGGGCCGCCTCGTCGACGACCGCCGCACGTCCGGGAGCGATGTACTTGCGCGAATCGACCAGGCGCTCGTCGCCGTCGAGAATCGAGCGCACCGACCGCGTGAAGAAGCCGTTCAGATGCGTGGACACGTTGATCTTCGTCATGCCTGCGCGCACAGCATCCATGATGACAGCATCCGCGACGCCGGACGATCCGTGCAGCACGAGCGGCACATCCGCACCATTCCGGCCGCTCTGCCGGAGCGCCGCACGCAGCCGGTCGATCAACGCGATGTCGAGTGACGCGCTGCGATCGGTCATGGCGTGCGATGAGCCGACTGCGACGGCCAACGCATCGACTCCGGTCTCGGCGACGAACACGCGAGCCTCGTCCGGATCGGTGCGCACGCCAGGCGCATGCGCGCCGTCCTTACCGCCGACCTCACCCAGCTCACCCTCGACGTAGACACCAGCGGCATGCGCGCGGGCGGCGACGGCGCGGGTCAGAGCGACATTGTCGTCGTAGGGCAGCGCCCCGCCGTCGAACATGACCGACCCGAATCCGAGGGCGATGGCCTCGTCGACGAGCTCGGGGTTCTCGGCGTGGTCGAGGTGCACGGCGACCGGGGTCTCGGCCCGACGCGCCACCGCGAGCGTGGCGAGGGCGATCGGCTCGAGCGCGCCGTGATACTTCGCGCAGTTCTGCGAGATCTGCAGGATGACCGGAAGATCTGCCTGAGCGGATGCTGCGACCAGCGCCTCTGCCGTCTCGAGGTGGATCACGTTGAACGCGCCGATCCCGCGGTTCTGGGTGGCGGCAGCGCGGACGAGGTCGGCGGCGGAGACGAGGGTCATGCGGGCTCTTCCGGGTCGTGTGGTGCGGCGGGAACGGGTGGGACACCATCTGCGGCATGAGACACCTCGTGCGCGGTGGTGTGTCGTGTCGGCGATGATGTCTCGCCGGTAACGGTGTCGAGTATCAGCGCGCGTTCGAGGTCGCGCCACGTGGGATGGATCTCGCCCGCGAGCGGCATGAGCACTGCCGCGGCCGACCACGCGGTCGCACGGCGCAGGATCGCTTCCGGGTCGAAGCTCGCGGCGAAAGGGTCCGCAGCACCGTTGCTCGCGGCACCGACGTTCTCGTCGAGGAGCGTCGCGGCGGCGGCGACAGCCGCGTCGCCCGCGCCGGTCGGGTTGCCGGCGAGTCGCTCGGGCAGGCGGGCGCGCAGCACCCGATCGGCCGTGACCGCATACATGCCCTCGGCGCCGAGCGACAGCAGCACGAGCCCCGCCCCGCGGGCGATGAGGGAGCGAGCCCCCTCGATCGGATCGGCCATGCCCGTGGCTTCGGCGAGCTCGGCCCTGTTGGGTTTGAGGACGGATGCTCCGGCATCCGCCGCAGTGAGCAGCGCAGGTCCGGAGGTGTCGACGATCACGGGACGCCCTGCGCCCGCCGCGATGAGCTCGGGCAGAATCGTTGACGGCGCCCCGGGAGGGAAGCTGCCCGAGATCACGAGCACGGATGCCGCGGCGACCCGCCCACGCACCGCCGCTGTGAACGCCGACCACTCCTGCGCGCTCGGGTTCGCGCCGCGTTCGTTGACGATCGTGGTGTCGCCGAGTGCACGATCGACCCACGCGACGCTGCGGCGGGTGGGGGCGGTGACCGGGATGAGCACGTGCGGAACCCCGCTCGCGTCGAGTTCATCGCGCAGCTCTGCGCCGGTCGCCCCGCCGCAGGTCGTCACGGCGCAGACCTCGAAGCCCTGCGCCTGAGCGATCCTGGCGACGTTGAGGCCCTTGCCTCCGGCACGCACAGCGCCGGTGTCGGCACGGTGCGCGCCGCCGATCTCGATGCGGTCGATCTCCCACGTCAGGTCCAGCGCGGGGTTCGCGGTGACGGTCAGGATCACGCCAGCTCCCTCGCCCGCAGGGCTGCGCCGAGGAGCCCGGCGTCGCCCTCGAGTTCTGCGGGCAGCAGTTCCGGCATCCGATGGAAGCTGAGTCTTGCCGCCAGGCGCGCACGAAGCTCGTCGAACAGCGCACCGCCGGCGCGCGAGAGACCGCCGCCGATCACGATCGCCTGGGGTGCGAACATCGCGGTCAGCTGCGCGAGCGACATCGTGAGCGCGCCGAGCGCGTCGTCCCAGATGCGCTCGGCGACGGCATCGCCGGCGGCAGCGCGGGCGATGACGTCCCTGGCTCCGTCGGGCGTGGTGCCGGTCTCTGCTGCGTAGCGGCGGGCGATGGCCCCAGCCGAGGCGATGGCCTCGAGGCAGCCGCGCGCTCCGCACGCGCACTCCGGTCCGTCGGCGATGGGAGAGTGCCCGATCTCGCCGGCGTAGCCGCCCGCCGTGTACGGCTCGCCGCCGACGAGGATGGCGCCCGCGATCCCGGTGCCGATGATCAGCACCACGACATCGTCGTGCGCCCGTGCGCCGCCGAGCCGGTGCTCCGCCCAGCTCGCCGAGCGCACATCATGATCGAACGCGATCGGCAGCTTCAACCGCTCCGCCGCAAGCTCGCGAAGCGGTGCATCACGCCAACCCAGATTGCTCGCGAAGACGCCGATCCCGGCATCCGCATCGACGATCCCCGGCACGACGAAGCCCAGCGCTGCCGGCACGACGAGCGGATGCTGCGCCCGCAGCTCCTCGGACAGGCGGTCCAGCTCCTCGATCAGCGCGGCGGCCGGATCATCGCCCAGCGGCGGTGTCGGCGTGCGGCGCAGCCCGAGAGCCGTGCCGTCCGCATCGAAGATCGCCGACTTGATGTCCGTGCCCCCGACGTCGAAGGCGAGCACCGCCGCCCCTGCGCCGATGCCGCGTGCCGCGTCTTCTACTCCACCTGCGGCCCGCCGCCCACCGGATGCGAGAAGAGTTTCCCGGCTTCGCAGGTCGTTGGAACCGGGAAACTCTTCTTCCATCCGCGTCATCACGCGTCCAGGACGACCGAGCGGGTGAGGTTGCGCGGCTGGTCGGGGTCGAGGCCCTTGGCCACGGCACGGTCGAGTGCCACGCGGTGCAGACGCACGAGGTCGGCGAGCGGGTCGACGTCGTGCTGCACGAAGCGGCCACCGGTCGCCTCGACCTGGCCCGCGAGCCCATCTGGTGCGACGCCGAACTGCCAGGTGATGCGGCCGGGAGCGGCGATCGCGATCGGGCCGTGCCGGTAGTCCATCGACGGGTACGACTCGGTCCACGACTGCGACGACTCGCGCATCTTCAGTGCGGCCTCGTGCGCGAGGCCGATCGTCCAGTTGCGGCCGAGGAACGTGTACTGCTCCGCCTCGGCGAGCGCGGCGTCATCGGTCTCGGCGAGCACGGTCGAAGCATCCGCGATCGAGCGCGCGACGTCGTCATCGAGGCCGAGCGAGGAGCGGAACAGGGTGAGCGCTGTGGTGGCGAAGCGCGTCTGCACGACCGACTGCTCGTCGGCGAACGGCATCAGGACGGCCTCATCGACCAGATCGACCAGGGGCGAGGTCGGGTCGCCGATCACGCCGATGACCGGGATACGGCCCTTGATCTGCTCGGTGATTTCGAGCACCTCGCTGGTCGTTCCCGAACGGGTGAGCGCCACGACGACGTCGTAGTCACGGTCGAGGAACGCCTCGGATGCCGCGAACGCATCCGTGACGCCGAGGCCGGCGGTCTCCCGCAGAGCGGCATACGACTGCGCGATGAACCACGACGTTCCGCAGCCGATGGCGGCCACCCGTGCGCCGGCCGCTGGCAGCACCTTCTGTTCGTCGCGCATGTCGGCGGCGCGCGCCCAGGTCTCGGGCTGGGAGAGGAGCTCCGCACGCATGAACGCGCCGGGGACCGAGTCGGTCATGTGATCGAGCCTTCCGAATGCTTTATTTTGATTGATTGCTTCTGCTTTCGATCATAGAGTATCGTGCGAGCATGACGCGGCACCAGTCGGCATCAGCGGAAGTGCGAGAGCGACTCGCGGAGCCTGATGTGCATCTCAGACGACGGTCGAGCGCCGCCGGCACGCAGCGCGAGCACGCCCGCACCGACCGCCCCGTCGACGACCGGAAGCAGTTCGAGACCGGCCGCGGCATCGCCGAGGCGCTGCATGAAGGCATTCCTGACGGCACTCGGACGGAAGAGCACGCTTCCTCCTACGACGAGAGGTCCAGGGCCGGACAGCACCGCGGCGAACGAATCGGCGAGGTGCTCGCCCGCTCGACGGAGGATGCTCTCGGCCACCTGGTCATCAGCCGCGAAGGCGAGCGGTGCGAGGGCTGCGAGCTCGATCGGCCTGGCGCCGTAGAGCGCACCGACCAGATTCTCGAGTGTGCGCGAGCGCCCTTCTCTGCGGGTCGCGTCCTCGACGATGTCGAGATGCTCGAGCACTGCGCCGGTCAGCGTCGTCGCCGGACCGGCGTCGTCGAGGTCCCGAACGACCGCCCTCGCCACCCGACGCCCGATCCAGAAGCCACTTCCGCGGTCGCCGAGCAGCCATCCGAGCCCATCGGCAGTCCCCGCGATCCGTCCGCCCGAGACACGGACGGCGCACGCGCCGGTTCCCGCCACGATCGCATAGCCGAAAGGCTCCACCGAGCCGCTGAAGTAGGTCGCGAGGAGATCGGATTCGAAGGTGAGTCTGCCGGCGAACCCTTCCGCGGCCAGTCGATCACCGAGCCACGCTCCTTCGCCCTCCGCGGCCTTCTGCCCGGCCATCGCCGCCGTGATCACCGACACATCTGCGAGGGCGCGAGATGACGGTGCGAGCGCCAGAGCGACGGCATCCAGCACCCCCTGCGCGGCGAGATCAGGACCCGTGGCGATCGGGTTCCCTCGACCCCCGACGCCGTACCCGACGCACTCCCCCTGGCTCGTCATCAGCACTGCTCTGGTCGACGTCCCGCCGGCGTCAAGTCCCAGCATCAGAGTGTTGTGACCCATTTGTTATTCGCCCTAACTTGACGTTCCTCGACGGTGAGAATAGTTTTCAACGCAACGCAGACCTACTGCGACGAGTTCTGGGGGCAATGGTGCCACGCAGCATGAGCACGGGCAATGGCGCGATCGTCGCCCGCTTGGCCGAGCGTCGCGACGCCATGCCCTCCGCGCTGTCGAAGATCGCCGATCTGGTGATCTCCAACCCGACCACCCCGGCCGAACTGACGATCACCGAGCTGGCCGAGCGGGCGGGAAGCTCGCCTGCGAGCGTCACGCGCTTCTGCCGATCCCTCGGCTTCGCGGGGTACACGCAGTTCCGCGTCGCGATCGCGACCGAGCTCGGACACGCGTCCGCCGAGCATGCCTGGATCACCGACATCGGCGCCGAGTTCGAGCCGACGGATTCACCGGAGAAGATTCTGCGCACGCTCCTCAACGTGCACGTGAGCGGCCTCGAGACGACGCGGGAGGGCATCGATCTGGATGCCGTCGGCCGGGCCGCGCGCGCGATCACCGCGAGCCGGCACGTCGACATCTACGGCCTGGGCGGCAGTGCGGGGATCGCCCAGGAGTTCCAGCGCAGGATGCACCGCATCGGGATCAACTCGCACGCGTGGTCGGATGTGCATGACGGCCTGGCGAGTGCCGCGCTGCAGGACGAGGGCTCCGTGGCGATCGGAGTGTCGAGCACCGGGCAGACCAACGAGACCGTGCAGATGCTCACGCAGGCCGGAGCCGTGGGAGCGCTCACCGTCGCGATCACGCACGACGTCGAGAGCTGGATCGCCGACGTGGCAGACGTGTCGATAACCACCGCAGCACCCGTCGGCTACCTGCGACCGGACGACATGTCGGTGAAGCATTCGCAGCTCTTCGTGATCGACCTGCTCTACCTACTCATCGCACAGCAGATGTTCGATCCGGCCACGCGGCGGCTTGCCGCCACCGCGACAGCAGTGTCCGCACATCGCCGACCGCGAACGCTGAACCAGCGTTCGGGCGATGAGCCGCCGGAATCCCCGTCCGAGATCCAGGAGGCTGCGAGTTGACCGCGACACCGTCCGATCTGTTCCGTGAGGCGAACGATCGCCTCACCCGCCTCACTGCGGATGCCGAAGCCGGCGCCCTCGATCCCGCGGTCGAGTTGATGGTCGCGGCGCTGGATGCCGGCGGAGTGATCCACGCCTTCGGCACCGGTCACTCCGAGGCGTTCGCGATGGAGATCTCCGGCAGGGCGGGCGGGCTCATCCCGACCAACAAGTTCGCGCTGCGCGACCTCGTGATGCATGGCGATCGCGAAGTGGACGTTCTGACCAGCGCACTGGAGCGCGAACCCTGGCTGGTCGACGAGCTGATGGCGACGGTCCCGGTGGGCGAGGGCGACGTCTTCATGATCGCCTCGAACTCCGGTGTGAACGGATCGATCGTCGGGGCAGCGCTGTGGGCGAAGGAGCGCGGACACAGCGTGATCGCGGTCACGAGCATGGAGCACACCATGCGCGTCGAACCGAAGCATCCGTCCGGCAAGCGCCTCGCCGACGTCGCCGACGTCGTGATCGACAACCTCGCCCCCTACGGCGACACGACCCTCGAAGTCACGGGCGGTATCGGCGCCGGAGCCATCTCATCGATCACCGCCGCGTTCATCGCCCAGCTGCTCACGCTCGGCGTCGCACGCACCATCGCCGACCGCGGCGAGACTCCCCCGATGTACATCTCCGCCAACATCCCCGGCGGCGATGAGCACAACTCCGTCCTGGAAGACCGCTATCGCGGTCGCATGCGCCGGGGCGCCTGAACCCGAACACTGATCACCACAATGAAAGGTACGAAGATGGAACTCACACAAACCTCCATCAGCCGTCGCAACCTGTTGCGCGGCGCTGCAGCGACGGCGCTGCTGCTGCCATTTGGCATGTCCCTCGCATCCTGCGCAGCACCGGGTGGCGGCGGAGGCGGAGGCGGCGCCAAGGGCGAGGTCACCGCGGACAACCCGTTCGGCGTCGCAGCCAACACCGAGGTCGACGCGGTCATCTTCGACGGCGGCTACGGCGTCGACTACGTCGAGAACGCGGCCAAGATCATGGCCGGCAACAAGGGCCTGGACGGCGTCACCGCCAAGGTCTCCGCCTCCACCAAGATCGCACAGGAGCTGCAGCCGCGATTCGTGGGCGGCAACCCACCGGATCTCGTCGACAACTCCGGCGCGAACTCGATCGGCTGGAACACCATCCTCGACCAGCTCGAGGACCTCAGCGACGTGCTCGAGGCCGAGAACCTCGAGGGCACGAAGATCGCCGACACCCTGTTCGACGGCGTGAAGGCCCCGGGCACCTTCGGCGACAAGTTCGCGGCGATCAACTACGTGTTCACCACGTACGGCATCTGGTATTCGGGAAGCCTGTTCGAGGAGAACGGCTGGGAGCCGCCGACGACCTGGCAGGATCTGAAGGCCCTCGGCGAGGCGGCGAAGGCACAGGGCAAGTACCTGTTCCTCTGGGGCAAGGAAGCGGCGACCTACTACCAGACTTTCGTCGTCGACTCTGCCATCATCCAGTCCGGCGACGATGTGCGCCTGCCGCTGGAGAACCTCGAAGAAGGATGCTGGTCGCATCCGACTCTGCAGTCCATCCTCACCGTCCTGTACGAGCTGATCCAGGCCGGCTACGTCAAGCCCGGTGGCGGTGGCACGCAGTTCACCGAGGCTCAGGCGCAGTGGAGCCTCGACCAGGAGGCACTGCTGTACCCGTCCGGGTCGTGGATCGAGAACGAGATGAAGAAGACCACGGCCGAGAACTTCCAGATGAAGGGCGTGCGTGAGATGCCCCTGGACGACAAGGCGACCACGCCTGCCGGCTTCATGCGGGCCGAGGCCGGTGAACCCTTCATCGTGCCGTCCAAGGCGAAGAACCCCGCCGGGGGCAAGGAGCTGCTGCGCACGATGCTCTCGAAGGAGGCGGCGTCGGCCTTCTCGAAGGAGAAGCTCGCCCCGACCGTCGTCAAGGACATCGTGCCCGAGGACGGCTTCGGCTCGACGGCGCTCGTGTCGCAGGTGGAGATGATCGCGTCGGCCGGGTCGGGCATGTTCACGATCCAGTCATTCAACCTGTACGGCATGAACTCCGACCAGCTGCCGATCTGGAACTCGTTCCTCGACGGCAAGATGACGGTCGCAGACATCACGAAGCAGCTGCAGGACCTGACCGACAAGATTCGCAACGACAGTTCCATCGAGAAGATCGAGATCAAGTGACCCTCAGCGCTCCTGGCCTCGACGCGGCGCTGGACACCAGCGCCGTCGTCACCGCCCGCACGGGACGCCGCAAGGCGCCCCGTGCGGGGCTGCGCCGCAGGATGACGTTCGACTATGTGTCGTTCCTGCTGGTGTTCCTCGGGCTTCCGGTCGCGATCTTCCTGATCTTCGTCATCTCGCCGTTCATCCAGGCCGTCTACTACGCGATGACGAACTGGACCGGCTTCTCGCCCAACATGGACTTCGTCGGCGTCGACAACTTCGTGAAGCTGTTCCAGGACCCGACTTTTCTTCAGGCCATGGGCAACAACGTCTTGCTCGCGATCGTCGTCCCACTGATCACGATCGTGATCGCCCTGATCTTCGCGAGCATGATCACCGTCGGCGGCCCGAGCCACGGTCAAGTACGCGGCCTGACGGGCTCGAGCTTCTATCGCGTGGTGTCTTTCTTCCCGTATGTCATCCCCGCGATCGTGATCGCGATCCTGTGGAACATGATCTACACGCCCAGCGGCCTGCTGAACGGTCTTCTCGGGGTGATCGGGGTCGACACGAACGGCTTCGCGTGGCTGGGCGACGCGCGCACCGCCATGGGCGCAACGATCTTCGTCATCGTCTGGAGCATGGTCGGCTTCTACATGGTGCTGTTCATCGCCGCGATCAAGGGGGTTCCATCTGAGACCCTCGAAGCCGCGCGCATCGACGGGGCCGGCCGGTTCCGCACTGTCACCTCGATAATTCTCCCGCAGATCCGCGACAACGTGCAGACTGCCTACATCTATCTCGGCATCCTGGCATTGGATGCTTTCGTCTACATGGTGGGCCTCAATTCCACCGGTGGTCCAGGCAACAGCACCCTGGTGATGAGCCAGTACCTGTTCCGCACCGCGTTCGAGAAGGGCCAGTTCGGCCTGGCGAGTGCGATGGGTGTGGTCCTCGCTGTGATCACGCTGCTGTTCGCCGCGATCGTGATCGGCGTGTTCCGCCTCATCGGCGGCAAGGATGAAGGAGGGCGCTCATGAGTCTCGACACGCGCGCAGCGGTCACGATCGATCCGAAGTCGGGGACTCGGCCGACCGCCTTGAAGACGAAATCCACCAAGGGCGACAAGGCCGTCGGCGGAGCATCCCACGTGGTTCTGATCATCTGGTCGCTCGTCGTGATCATGCCGATGCTGTGGACCCTCATCGGTTCCTTCAAGACCACGAAGGAGATCTTCGCATCGCCGTTCGGCCTGCCTGCGAACTGGAGCTTCGACAACTACATCAACGCCTGGGTGGGCAACAACTTCGGCGGCATGTTCATCAACACGGTCATCGTCGTGGGTGTCTCGCTCGTGCTCGTGATGGTGCTCGGCGCCATGTGCGCGTACGTGCTGGCACGGTTCTCGGTGCCGGGCAGCCGGGTGATCTACTACCTGATGCTCGCCGGACTCACCTTCCCGGTGTTCCTCGCGATCGTCCCGCTGTTCTTCATCCTGCAGGGCATGGGGCTGCTGAACACGCTGCCCGGCCTGATCATCACGTACGTCGCGTTCGCACTGCCGTTCACGGTGTTCTTCCTGTTCTCGTTCTTCAAGTCGCTGCCCTATGAGATCCAGGAGGCCGCATACGTCGACGGTGCGAGCGAATGGCGCACCTTCTTCCAGGTGATGCTGCCGATGGCCAAGCCCGGGATGGCTGCCGTGGCGATCATGAACTTCCTCGGCCTGTGGAACCAGTTCCTGTTGCCGATCTCGTTGAACACCGACAGGAGCAAGTACGTGCTCTCACAGGGCATGGCGTCCTACGCCTCGTCCGCGGGGTACGCGCTCGACTTCGGTGAGATGTTCGCGGCCGTGATCATCACGATCGTCCCGGTGCTGATCGTGTACATCTTCTTCCAGCGCCAGCTGCAGGGTTCGGTGTCGCAGGGGACTTCGAAGTAGCACGCCTCTCACGGACGGACTCAGCCCAGATGGATGCTCTCGCGCGCGTCGAGGGACCGCGCGACGGCATCCATCACGAGCTGTGCCTGATAGCCGTCGTCGATGCTCGGCAGCCCGTCCACGTGCTCACCGCGCGCGACGCGGACGAAGTCCCCGATCTGCGCGCCGGCGCCGTCCTGGAATGACCGCACCGGCACAGGCCGTCGTTCGATTCCGGATGCTGTGCCGATCACGACATCCGGCTCATTGGAGTCGACCCTGATCCATCCCGCGTCCCCGAGGACCTCGATCGTGATCCCGCCCGGCACCCCGGCATCCGGGGCGACGCGACTGATCGTCAGCGACGCGGTCGCGCCCGACTGCGCCGCCAGCTGGACGTCCGCGTCGTCGTGATTGGTGACCTGGCGAGCCCGACCGGACCCGGGATCCGGCCGCTCTGAGATCGTCGTGCGTGCGAACGCCGTCACCTCGGTCACATCGCCGAGCATCCACCGCACGAGGTCGATGGCGTGCGGGCCGAGGTCGGAGATGACGCCGAGCGGCTCGTCGGCCGCGTCGAAATGCCAGTCCCACCCGCGTGCGGGGGTCGCCGCAGAGGATTGCAGGTAACGGATGCGCACGTGCCTCACCGCGCCGACGGCCTGCGTCACGACGGCCTCGCGCAGTTGCTGGAACAGCGGATGCCATCGCAGTGTGAAACCGGTGAGCGCCGCCCTGCCGACGAGCAGATCCCTGATGCGACGGGCGCTGTCCACTTCCAGGGCGAGGGGTTTCTCGCAGAGGACCGCGGCGCGGAAGCCGGACACCGCGCGGACCGCGGACTCGTGGTGGGGCGGAGGAGTCGCGATGATCACGCCGTCGAGATGCTCGACAGCCAGCATCCGATCGATCGAGTCATAGGAACGCTCGATGCCGTGAGCGTCGGCGAACGCGGCTGCCCGCGCAGAATCGCGACCGCACACGGCGACGACATCCACACCATCCAGCTGGCGTGCGCCGGGGATGAGGTACGCGGAAGGCCACATCCCATGACCGATGATCCCGAGCCGGAACCGCGCATCCCTGTCATCGATCGCCGGCCGAGTCATCCGGTCAGCGCCCTTCTTTGGCCTCGGTGTGGTGGCGGATGACTTCCGCGACGACGAAGTTGAACCACTTCTCGGCGAACTCGGGGTCGAGATGCGCCTCCTCCGCGACGGCGCGCAGACGTGCGACCTGCTGCTCCTCGCGCTTCGGATCGGATGCGGGCATCTCGTGCTCTGCCTTGAGGACGCCGACCTGCTGGGTCGCGCGGAACCGCTCGGCGAGCATGTAGATGAGCGCGGCGTCGATGTTGTCGATACTGCCGCGCAGTCGCAGCAGCTCTGCGCGGGCGTCTTCTGCGTCGGTCATGTGTCTCCTCCAGGTCGCAGGTACGACGATATCGCGAAGGGCTCAGGGAGCGGCTCCCGATGGGCGGGTTTCCACGCTCTAGAGTGAGCGCATGAGTATCGATGAGCCTGCGGCATCCGACGATTCCTCCGCCGCCGAGGCGCCGGTCACCCGCCGGGCCGAAGCAGCGACCAAGACGAAGCCGAAGAAGCAGAAGGCCATCAAGGCGGAGCCACCTGCAGAACCGGAGATCAAGACCAAGCCAGTCGTCGAACCGGTCGCGTCGAATCGCTCGTTCTGGACCCGCATCGAGCGGCCGTTCGTGTTCGGCTTCCTCGTCACCCTCGGCGGGCTGGCCGCGATCCTGCTCGGACTCGCCCTGTCGAACCTCTCGACGGTCATCATCTACATCGCGCTCGCGTTGTTCGCGGCCCTCGGCCTCGACCCTGCCGTGCGCTTCCTGGAGCGCCGCGGTCTGAGTCGCGGATGGGGCGTGCTGATCGTCCTGTTCACACTCATCGTCGCGCTGGGCCTGATCATCTGGTCGATCGTCCCCGTCGTCGTGACGCAGATCACATCCTTCGTGAAGGACGTCCCAGGGATGATCGCGGACTTCCAGGGCAGCGATCTCTACGCGACCCTGGAGGATCAGTTCGGCGACCAGTTCGAGTCGATGGTGGGCGATGTCCAGGCGTTCCTGACGAACCCTGGCAACATCGCCGCGATCGGCGGAGGCGCGCTGCAGGTCGGAGCATCCATCGCCAACGGCATCTCCGGCGCGGTCATCGTGCTGGTGCTCATCATCTACTTCGTGGCGACGCTGCCCGGGATCAAGGCCGCGATGCTGCGCCTCGTGCCGGCGCGCGACCGGGCCAACGCCGACATCATCAGCACGCAGATCACCGACTCGGTCGGCGGTTACGTCATGGGGATGGTGACTCTGGCGTTCATCAACGCCATGGTCGTGCTGGTGCTGTACACGGCGCTCGGGCTGCCGTTCCCGCTGCTGCTGGCCGTCGTCGCGTTCCTCATCACGCTGATCCCGCTTGTCGGGTCGCTGCTGTTCTGGGTGATCGGTACCGGGATCGCCCTGTTCGGGGACAACATCGTCTTCGCGCTGATCTTCGCGGTCGTCTACCTCGTCTACATGCAGGTGGAGTCGTACTTCCTGACACCGCGCGTGATGAACAGGGCGATCTCGATCCCCGGTTCGCTGGTCGTCATCGGCGCCCTCGTCGGCGGCACGCTGCTCGGACTGCTCGGAGCGCTCGTGGCGGTGCCGGTCGCGGCATCCATTCTGATCATCATCAAGAAGATCTGGATCCCGCGCCAGGACTCCAGGATCTAGACGCCCTCGATCGACTGATCGACCACCCCGACGAACCGGCTCCCGACGCCGTCGAACTCACCGCGGTGGTGACCGGATGCCGGTTTCGGGAGCTCGCCCATCGAATGGTGGCCGCACATCAGATAGGTGAACTCCGGCCACCACTTCTTGGGCCTGGTCGTCTCGGTGTATCCGCACACGTCGCACGTCAGGGTCGCCCACACCGGACGGGCGCCCTTCTTGCGGTTCGCCCGCGACTGCACGAGCCATGCGGGTGGTTCAGCCTCGAGCGCGGCGAACTCCGCCTCGCTCATGCCGTCGCCGAGGCCGTGACGGTCGACCATCTCCAGAGGGATGTCGAGTCGCTGAGCGAGATCGCGCTTCGAGATCATGCGCGTGAGTCCATGGCCATGGGCTCCATTGTCTCAGGCGCCGCGTGCCGCGCACGCAGAAGGGCCTCCCGGTATGCACCGGAAGACCCCTCGATCCTGCGTGTGTCGATCCTGCGTGATCAGAGCAGATCGTTGTCCGTCAGCCACTGCGTGGCGATCTCCTCGGGCGACTTCTCGTCGACCGTGCTCTGCACTCCGAGCGCGACCAGGTCGTCGGCACCGAGCGCGGCGCTGACCGCGTTGATGACGTCGGCGATCTCATCGGCCACATCGCTCGAGGCGATCGGCACGACGTTCGATGCCAGGATCAGGTTCTCCGGGTCTTCGAGCGCGACGATGTCCTCGGTCTCGAAGGCAGGGTCTGCGCTGTAGATGTCGGCGACCTGGATCTCGCCGGCGAGCAGCGATTCCAGCGTGGTGTCACCGGTCGCGGAGAACGCGAGGTCGACGCCGTACAGCTCCTTGGCGCCGGCGGGCCCGTACGGACGCTGCTCGAACTCCGGTGCGCCGCCGATCGTGGCCTTCTCGCTGAGGCTGGCCAGGTCGGCGATCGAGGTCAGCTTGTTCGCCGCGGCGAACTCCTTCGTGACGGTGTAGGTGTCCTGGTCGCTGGCCTCGGCGTAGTCGAGGGCCGTCAGTCCATCCGGCAGCGCGTCCTGGAGCGCCGTGTACACGTCCTCAGGGCTCGTGACGTCGGCCGAGTCGTCGTAGAACTCCAGCAGGTTGCCGGTGTACTCGGGGAACAGGTCGATCGCGCCGGACTCCAGATCGGGGATGTAGGCGTCGCGCTGACCGATGTTGAACTCGCGTTCGACAGTGAAGTCGGCGTTCTCGAGCGCCTGAGCATAGATCTCGGCGATGATCTCGTTGGAGTAGTAGGCCTGCGATCCGATGACGATCGTGTCTGAGCCGGCGCTCTCGCCGCCGTCTTCGGTGGGGGTGTCGAGCGGGTTGCTGCTCGCGCAGCCGGCGAGCACGAGCGAGGCTGCGAGCCCGATGCCGCCGATGAGGGCGAGGCGTGACTTTCGTGCGGTGAACATGATGTTCCTTCCTGGTGGGGAGTGCTGTTCCTGGTGGGGAGCTGGTCAAGTGGGGGAGGCTGAGGCGGGTGCGGTCGCGGCCGAGTCCTCCGAGGCGGAAGGCGATTCGGCGGATGCTGCGCGCCGCGCCGCTCGCGGCGTCCGTGACCCGCGGGACGCGACGCGGATGCCGGCGGGAACCGCCGCCCGCTGGGCGAGCGCGAGCAGCATGTCAGCGATCAGTGCGAGCACGGCGACGAGGATGGCTCCGCCGAGCACCTGGTCGAAGCGGCGCAGTGGGATGCCCTGGATGATCGGCCAGCCGAGCCCGCCGAGGTTCACGTAGGCGGCGATCGTGACCGTGGCGATCACTTGCAGGGTCGCAGCGCGCAGGCCGCCGACCAGCAGGGGCAGCCCGAGCGGCACCTCGACCTTCCAGAAGATCTGCCACTCGGTCATGCCGGTGGCGCGGGCGGCGTCGATCACGCGGCGGTCGATGGCCTCGAGACCGGTGTAGGCACCGGCGAGCAGGGAGGGAATCGCGAGCAGCACGAACGTGATGGTCGCAGCCTGAGGTACGCGCAGCACACCCAGCAGCAGCACGAGCAGCACCATGAGGCCGAACGAAGGCACCGCGCGGGCTGCGCCGGAGATCGCCACGGCCACCTCGCGCCCGCGTCCGGTATGGCCGATGAGCCATCCTGCCGGGACGGCGATCACCGCCGCGATCACCACCGATATGACCGTGTAGAACAGGTGCTGGCCGAGCAGGACGGGCAGCGCGTACTGGCCTTCCAGCCGCTCAGGGGAGAACAGCCAGGCGAGAGCCTCGGCGAACAGATTCATGCGGCCGCCCTGACGATACGGGCGGGGCGGCGAGCGGCATTCGGAGTCTTGACCGCACGGGTCCATGGCATGAGCGCCCGCCCGGCGAGCAGGAGGAGAAGGTCGATGAGCAGGGCGATCACGACGACCGCGATCACACCGGCGAAGACCTCGGCGATGATGCGCCGCTGCAGGCCGTTGGTGAACAGGTAGCCGAGGTTCTCCACGCCCACGAGGATGCCGACCGTGGCGAGTGAGATCGTGCTCACCGCCGTCACGCGGAGCCCAGCGAGCACCACCGGCGCCGCGAGCGGGAAGTCCACCGTCCAGAACCGGCGGAGCCCACCGTAGCCCATCGCGGTCGCAGACTGACGGATGGCCGGATCGACCGAATCCAGGCCGTCGGCGACAGCCCGCACGAGAATCGCGATCGCATAGATCGTGAGGCCGATGATGAGGTTCGCCGGGTCGCGCGTGGAGATGCCGATCAGCGCGGGGAGCAGGATGAGAAGAGCCAGCGAGGGGATCGTGTAGAGCAGCCCGGTGAGGATGACCACTGGACCACGCACGAGTCGGTACCGCCAGGCGACCCATCCCAGCGGGAGAGACAGCACGAATCCGAGCACGATCGGGATCGCGCTCTGCCAGAGATGCGCGAGCGTCAACTCGAGGATGAGGCCGAAGTTGTCGGCGATCCAGTTCACGAGGTTCCGGCCCCCTCGGCGCGCACCTCTGACGCAGCATCCGCCGGGGCCTCGTCATCGAGGAGCGCGCCCTGAGTGCGCCCCTCTGAATCGACGACGACCCGGCCGTGCGAGGTCTGCTTGATCCTCAGTGCCCGCTTGCCGCGCTCGGCGCCGATGAATGCCGTCACGAAGTCGTCGGCCGGATTCTCGATGATCTCGCTCGGGCTGCCCACCTGCACGATGCGGGCGCCCTTGTCGAGGATCACGACCTGGTCTCCGAGCAGGAACGCCTCATCGATGTCGTGCGTCACGAAGACGACGGTCTTGTCGAGCTCGACCTGCAGCCGGATGAGCTCCCGCTGCAGGTCGGCGCGCACGATCGGGTCGACGGCGCCGAACGGCTCGTCCATGAGGAGGATGTTCGGATCGGCCGCGAGGCCGCGCGCCACTCCGACTCTCTGCTGCTGCCCCCCGGAGAGCTGGCTCGGGTAGCGGTCGGCGAGCGCGTGGTCGAGTCCGACGGTGTCGAGGAGCGTGCGGGCGCGCTCGTGCGCATCCTTCTTGGAGGTGCCGGTCAGGCGCAGCACTGTGGCGACGTTGTCGATCACCGTGAAGTGCGGCATGAGTCCGGAGTTCTGCATGACGTAGCCGATGCTGCGCCGCAGATTCACCGGGTTCTTGTCGAGCACGCTCTCGCCGTCGATCTCGACGTCGCCGCTGCTCGGCTCGACCATGCGGTTGATCATGCGCAGCAGAGTCGTCTTGCCGCATCCGGATGATCCGACGAACACCGTCGTCTTGCGTGACGGCAGCACGAGGCTGAAGTCCTCGACGGCGAGCGTGCCATCCGGGAACCTCTTCGTGACCGATCGGAACTCGATCATGCCTGCCCTGCTTCCGTTGCTCGGTCTATCATCCGACCTCGACGTCCGGTCCGAATGCGATGTGTCCGGAGATGTCCTTGCCGAGGCGCTCGAAGGCGGTCGGGTACGGGTTCGGGTAGCCCCACGCCTGATCGGCGTGCGTCTGACCGTCGACCTGCAGCGAGTAGTACTGCGCCTCGCCCTTCCACGGACAGGTGTACGGGGTCGGGCTCTGCACGAGCACTCCCGGCGCCACAGAGGTCAACGGGAAGTACCAGTTGCCCTCGATCGAGATGAGATCGCTCTGGTCGGCCTCGGCGATCACGGTTCCTGCGAGTACAGCCTTCATGGTGATGTCTCCTCAGATTCGGTTTCGAGCGTATGGGAAGGGTCAGACATATGTGGCACATTCTTCGGTTGTTCGCAGCCGTGCGCCAGATGGATGGAAAGCTGCCCGAACCGGCTCAGGCAGAATCCCGCCCGTACTGCTCGAGCAGCCGCAGCCAGACTTCACTGACCGTCGGATACGCGGGCACCGCGTGCCACATCCGCGAGATCGGTACCTCACCGACGATCGCGACGGTCGCCGCCTGCAGCAGGTCCGCGACATCCGGACCCACGAAGGTCACCCCGAGGATGACGTCGCGCTCGGTGTCGACGACCATGCGCGCCTGTCCGGCGTAGCCGTCCTCACGAAGGCTGGAACCCGCGATCGCGCCGAGATCCTGATCGATCACGCGGGTCTGGTAGCCGGCATCCTTCGCGCCCTTCGCAGTCAGCCCGACCGATGCGACCTCCGGCTCGCCGAAAACGACCTGCGGCACGACCGCGTGATCTGCAGTGGCGACGTGGCGTCCCCATGCGGCATCATCGACGTCGTCGCCGTTCGCTCGCGCTGCGATCACGTCGCCTGCCGCCCTGGCCTGATACTTGCCCTGGTGGGTCAGCAGTACGCGTCCGTTGACGTCACCGACGGCATACAGCCAGTCGCTGCCTTGAACGCGGAGGGTGTCGTCCGTCTCGATGTACTTTCCCGGCTCGAGGTCGACGGTCTCGAGTCCGATGCCGCCGCTGCGCGGACTGCGTCCGGTCGCGGCGAGCACCTCCTCAGCAGTGATCTCAGTCCCGCCATCGAGCGTCACTGTCACTCCGTCGTCGCCGCGCGCGACGCGAGTGGTGCCGGTGTTCGTGCGGACGTCGACGCCGAGCTCGCGCAGCCCCTTCTCGACCAGCTCACCGGCAAACGGCTCCATCTTCTCGAGCAGACCGCTGCGAGCGATCAGCGTGACCTTCGCGCCGAGACCTGCGTAGGCGGTGGCCATCTCGACTGCAACGACGCCGCCGCCGATGATGGCGAGGGATGCTGGAATCTCCTGCGCACTCGTCGCCTCGCGGCTCGTCCAGGGCGCAGCATCCGCCAATCCGTCTATCGGGGCGATCGCGGCATCCGTCCCGGTGCTGATCGCAACCGCCTGTCGAGCCCTGAGCACCCGCGTGGTGCCGTCTTCCGCCGTCACGGTGACTTCGCGTGGGCCGGAGATGCGGCCGTGGCCGCGGGCGAGGTCGATGCCGGCCGAGTTGAGCCACTTCACCTGGCCGTCGTCGGACCAGTCGCTCGTGAACGAGTTGCGGCGGGCGAGCACCGCACGCACGTCGAGCGTTCCGGTGACCGCCTCGGCAGCGCCCGCCACATGCTGGGCCGCGCGCAGCGCCTGTGCGGATCGCAGCAATGCCTTCGACGGCATGCACGCCCAGTACGAGCATTCGCCGCCGACGAGCTCGCTCTCGACGATGATCGCTGTGAGTCCGCCCTGGGCCGCTCGGTCCGCGACGTTCTCGCCTACGGGGCCTCCCCCCAGGACGATCAGGTCGTATTCTTCTGTCGGCATAGCGTCGCCCTCCGTCGGAACCGGTACTGCACCAGTCTTGTCGAGATGCAACGCGATGTCACCGGGGTTGTTCCCGCGCGCCTCGTGACGTATGGCGGAGGATGCGACACCCGTCGGAGGTTTTCGTCCGAAAAGTCCGTCAGACGCAACAACCTCCGACGGGCGCAACAGAATTCATCGGCATGCTGCTTGCGCGCCGATCTCACACTTGTCAGCGTCGATCACGGATGTCAGTCGATCTGGCCGGGTTTCGACATACGGGCGTGATCCGGACTGACAGGTGTATCGGCGGGACGTGCACCGGCTCAGCGCGCGAGCAAGATGCTGGTCGGCGCCGGCGCCGACGTGCGGTGCCGGATGCCGCGGGGCGCGCCCATGCGATCGTCGAGGTCGAGCACGCTGATCTCATTCGAGCGCTGCCCGGCGACGAGGAGCGCGCCGTCGTGGATGAGGTGGTGGCGCGGCCAGTCCACCCCTGACTCGGCGAGCGCGAGCGGGTCGACCGTCTCGCCGGCGCCGCGCACGCGAAGGGCGGCGATCGTGTTACTGCCCCGCAGCGCGGTGTACAGGGTCTCGCCGTCTCTGGAGAGGGCGAGTTCTGCGGGGAAGTCGGTGCCGATCTCGGCGCCGGGAGTCACCGTGGTCGCTGCGGCGAGCGCCCAGCGTCCGTCCGGCTGCACGGCGAGCGTGAAGATCTCGCACGAGTACTCGGTCACGATATGCAGGTGCCCGCTCGGGTGGACGACCATGTGCCGAGGACCGGTGCCCATCGGCAGCACGATCTCGTGATCCAGCGTCAGCCTGCCCTGCGTCGGGCGCCAGATGCGCACGAGGTCGAACCCGAGGTCGGTGGTCGCGATTCGTCCGTCCGGCAGGAATGCCGCGGCGTGCGCGTGGGATGAACGAGCGGGCTGCTCATCCTCTTCGACCGCCGCTTCGGGCTCCGGCGGCGCAGGAGTATTGAACCCGAGCACGTCGTCGAACAGCAGCAGCCCCGAACGCGGCGGTTCCACGACGGCGGCGGGAGGCTCTTCGAACGTCATGGAACCGCTGCGCAGCATGGCCGCGGCGATCTCCTGCGCGGAGGGCTGCGCAGCGTCGTCTCCTGCGGCATCCTGCGCAGCATCCGGGTCAAAAGGATCGAGCGCACGCGCCGCGATCGTCGACTTCACGAGCGACCCGTCCGCGGAGACGTCGATGCGCACGACCCGGCCGTCGCCGTAGCAACTGGCGATCAGATACGAACCGCTCGGGGCGACCGCGAGGTGGCAGACGGAATCGCCCGCCGCGACCGGGCGACCCATCGGCGCAAGAGCCGACTGGCCGGTGCGGACGAACGCCTGCACCGTACCGTCGCCCTCGAGCGCCGCGTAGACGACGTCGAGAGACGGATGCCGCGCGAGCCAGGAAGGAGACGCCGTCCGTGTCACGGCGCCACGGTAGGCGAGCGTGCCGGGCTCGCGCCCCTCGTCCCCCTCGAGCAGGCCGATGCCGGTGGCATCCCCACCCATGTCGGCGCCGTATCCGCCGACCCAGAACTGCGTCACGCCTGTCTCCTCGCCCCGGCAGGTGTCGCCTCGCGCCGCTTCCACCGCGATTCAGCGGCCACAAGCGCCACCTCCCACGCCGGCGTCACGCTCAATCGAGCAGGTCGTGGCGCACGATCACCTGATCGCGTTCAGGGCCGACGCCGATCACCGAGATGCGCGTCTTGCTCATCTTCTCGAGCGCGAGCACGTACTCCTGCGCGGTCTGCGGCAGGTCCTCGAACGTGCGGGCGGTGGAGATGTCTTCGCTCCAGCCGGGGAACTCCTCGTAGATCGGCTTCGCGTGGTGGAAGTCGGTCTGGTTCACCGGCACGTCGTCGAACCGCTCGCCGTCGACGTCGTACGCGACGCAGACCGGGATCTTCTCGAGCCCGGTGAGGATGTCGAGCTTGGTGAGCACGAGGTCGGTGATGCCGTTGATGCGCGTCGCGTAGCGCGTGATCGGCGCGTCGTACCAGCCGACGCGGCGTGGCCGGCCGGTGGTGGTGCCGAACTCGAAGCCGGCGGAGCGCAGCCAGTCGCCCTTGTCGTCGAACAGCTCGGTCGGGAACGGACCCGATCCGACGCGCGTCGTGTATGCCTTGACGATTCCGACGATGCGGTCGAGGCGCCCAGGTCCGACTCCGGATCCGGATGCTGCGCCCGCCGCCGTCGCGGTCGACGACGTGACGAACGGGTACGTGCCGTGGTCGATGTCGAGCATCGTCGCCTGGCCACCCTCGAACACCACGACCTCGCCGTTCTCGAGCGCCTCGTCGATCAGGTGTCCGGTATCGGCGACCATCGGTCGCAGCCGCTCCGCGTAGGAGAGCAATTCGTCGACGATCTCGTCGATCGTCACCGCACGGCGGTTGAAGACCTTCACCAGCAGGTGGTTCTTCTGATCGAGCGCGCCCTCGACCTTCTGGCGCAGGATGTTCTCGTCGAAGAGATCCTGCACGCGGATGCCCACGCGATTGATCTTGTCGGCGTAGGCAGGGCCGATGCCGCGCCCTGTCGTGCCGATGTTTCGCTTTCCGAGGAAGCGCTCGGTCACCTTGTCGAGCGTGCGGTGGAACTGCGTGATGAGGTGCGCGTTCGCACTCACCCGGAGCTTCGAGACGTCGATGCCGCGGGCGGAGAGAGCGGTGAGCTCGTCGAAGAGCACTTCGGGATCGATGACGACGCCGTTGCCGATCACCGGAGTGACACCGGGCGACAGGATGCCGGAGGGCAGCAGGTGCAGCGCGTACTTCTCATTGCCGACCACGACGGTGTGCCCGGCGTTGTTGCCGCCGTTGAACTTCACCACCCAGTCGGTCCGGTCGCCGAGCAGGTCGGTCGCCTTGCCCTTGCCCTCGTCGCCCCACTGGACGCCGACGATCACGATTCCTGGCATGGGTAACCCCCTGGGTCTTCTGCCGCGTAGCTGCGCCCGATCGGGCTTCTCCATCCTACCGAAGGGGTGTGCGGATGCCGTCGGCCTGCTCGGCGTTCTCGTCACACGGATGCGGCGACGCGCGGCGCGGTGAGCGTGATCGATGTTTTCCGCACGCATCTCTGCGACGCTCTTCGCGTGACGTGACGCGCTCGCTACAGTGATCGCGGAGGAATCATGAACAAGTGGTGGCCATACGCCCGTCTCGCAGCGGCCGTGCTCGGGCTCGCGGCGATCATCCGCCAGTTCTCGCTCGCGGTCGGGAATGCCCTCGCCGCTGAGACGCCATGGGCGAGTCACATACCGACCGTGGTGGCGAACTTCTTCAGCTATTTCACGATCCTGTCGAACCTCATCGCCGCGGTCGTGCTGATCATCGCGGCGATCTGGATGCTGCGCACGAGGCACAGCACGGCACCGGAGCCCGCGTGGCTGGCGACGCTGCTGCTGTGCGCGAGCACCTACATGATCGTGACGGGCATCGTCTACAATCTGCTGCTGCGCAACATCGCGATCGCCGGTATCTCGGATGTCTGGACCAACGAGACGCTGCACGTGATCATCCCGCTGTTCCTGCTCGCCGACGTGCTGTTCGCGCCGCGGCGTCGTGCGCTGCCGTGGGTAGCCATGCTGACCGCCGCCGCCTTCCCCGTCGTCTGGGCGGTGTACACGCTGATCAGGGCGAACTTCATCATCGGCCCCGCCCATGGCAACCACTACTGGTATCCGTACCCCTTCCTGGATCCGAACATCCAGGGCGGTTACGGCGGTGTGGTCGGCTACATCATCGGGATCGCCGCCGCGATCATCGGCGTGGCGGCCCTCGTCATCTGGATGGGACGCCGCCGCGGCATCCGCTCCCGCGGAGTGCGCGACCCGATCAGCGAGTCACGCGCGGTATAGAGCGCGCCGCCTCGTGCGAGAACCCTTCGTGCGAGAACCCTTCGAGGGAGAAGCCCTCGAGGGAGAAGCCCTCGAGTGATCGATAGGGTGTGAGTGTGGATGGATCTGTGCCGACGCCCGTGGTGAGTGCCCGCCGTCGCGATAATCGGATCTACGCAGCTGAGGTCGCTCTGCCTGCCGCGCAGCCGGTGCAGGGCGCCCGCGCATCGACGTCGGCATCCGCTGGAAGACGGCGGATCGCTCCGTGGCTGCTCGTGAGCATCGCGGCCCTGGTGATCGTAGGCGTGATCACCGCGGGGGCGCTCTCGCTGGGTCTGCGCGAGGACACCGCGCTCACGGCATCCGGCGCTGAGGCGATCTCGGGGCGCGATGCCATGAGCGCGCAGTGCGTGCCGCTCGCACTCAGTGAGAACGGTGAGCGGAGCGACCGGTGCAGCGCGATGTCAGACCGCGATGAGGTCTCTCAGCAGGCACCCTATGCACCGGCCGTTGAGACCGTCGACGACCAGGACGTCGACTCAGTAGAGGGCCCGCCGGGGAGTCCGCCTGCACTGCGCGGCACGACGCCCGACGCTCCCGGCTCGTCGAATCCGTCCACCGCGACACCGGGCGCAGACACTCCCGGCGTTCCCGCCGCGCCCGGCCCGGTACCAGCACCGGCACCAGCCGCGCCCGCACCAGCGCCTGCACCCGCCCCGGCCCCGGCCCCACAGTCTCTCGCTTTCACGGGCATCAGCGAGAACCACGTGATCGGGCTGCTCGGCATCAGGATCCTGTCCAGCTACACGCTCTCACTGTCAGGACAGCCGGGTGCGACAGCATCCGCCTCCTACGGCGCCTCCCGCGCCGGTTCGGTGACATTCGATTCCGGCGGCCGGGCGAGCATCTCCCTGGGCGGAGCGCTTCTCAGCGCGGGCCTCGACAATCCGATGATTCGCGTCGCCTACAGCGATGGCACTGCGGGATCCGCTATCCAGGCCCCGCGCGACTCGATCTGAGCTCAGACGGGCACGACATCGCGGTCGACGAAGTCCATGATCGTCTTCGTGAACAGCTCCGGGTCCTGGATGCTCCACACATGACGCATCCCCGGTGCCGTCCAGGTGCGCGTCTGCGGCATCGCCGCCGCGAGCGCCGGAAACGCCGCAGCCACGCTCCCGGATTCCCTCCCGCCGGCGATCGCGAGGATCGGCCCGGTGTATCCGGAGCGCACATCGGGCATCGAACCGTCGAAGATCTCGCGGTACATCCGCGTCGCGGCATCCTTGTCGACGCCCATCCCATCGGAGACGAACAGCTCACGTGCCTCGGCCGGAATGCGGAACATCGCCGCCTGCATGCTCCAGAACCAGCGCTTGTGCCACGAACGCAATTGCAGCTCCGCCAGCCGACGCTCGAATCCGCCCACCCCGGTCATCGCCGCGCCGGTCACCATGCAGGAGCGGACGACCTCCGGATGCCGCATGCCAAGATGCACGCCGATCACGCCGCCCATCGACAGTCCGACGACGTGCGCTCTGCCGCCGATCGCCCGCTCGCGGATGATCGCAGCGATGTCGTCGGCTGCGCCGCCGAGCCCCGGCCAACGCTCCCCTGACCGCGAGCCGAAGGCCACGACATCCGGGGTGATCACATGACGACCGGCGAGACCGTCGACCTGCGGCTCCCACATCCAGTTGCCGACATTGCCCCCGTGCAGCAGGATGATCGACTCGCCAGTGCGCGGGCCGTGCTCTATCGCGTATCTCTCGGTCATGGCATTTCCTTCTTCACTGAGATCCGCACATCCGCGAGCCACGAGAGCTCGGCTTCTGCCGCTCGCAGCCCCGCGTCGAGGGTCGCTGTGCGCAACACGGCACCGAGTCCTTGCGTCGCTCTCGGGATCTCGGCGAGCTGCTCGCGTTCGGCACGGACGGCATCTGCCCGTTCGTCGAGCAGCGCGAGTACGCCCTCGACGCCGAGCGACTCGGCGAAGAAGAGCCGGGCCAGGAACGGCTCCTTGGGCAAGGGCGCCTCGACCGGTGAGTGCAACCAGGCACGCAGCTCTGCGCGTCCGGCATCGGTCAGCTCATGCACGCGGCGATCGGGGCGTCCGGTCTGGACGATCAGCTCGGTCGCCACGGCGCCGTCGGTCTCGAGGCGATCGATGGTGCGATAGATCTGCGATTGGTCGGCGTGCCAGAAGTGCGCAACGGACCCGGCGAATGCCCGGCCGAGGTCGTAGCCGCTCTGGGGTGCGATGTCGAGGAGGCCGAGAATGGCGTGACGCAGTTGCATGACATTAGTAGACCACACATATATAGGACGATACAAGTATTTGTTCGGGATTCACCGAGATGGGGATCTCTGCCCTTGCTCTCGGGCTGTCCGAGTCGGATGCTGCGATTACGCTGGTCTGCGGGGGAGATCGGAGCACCGTTCCCCCGCGCATGCGAGGAGACAGTGATGACCGAGTCGAACGCCGCTTCCGGTGGTGGACAAGCCGGCGATCCAGTACGTGGTCGAAGAGGCCGCCGCAGCCGGCATCGATGACATCCTCGTGATCATCGGCCGCAACAAGAACATGATCTCCAATCACTTCGACTCCGTG
>NZ_JABFAS010000002.1:160958-207255 GCF_017168295.1 Microbacterium sp. KRD172
ACCTCCGCCCCCGCGGCCACCCGCGCCCGCGGCGGCTCCCTCACCTCAGCCGTCCGCACCGCCGGCGCCGTCCGCTCAGCGCGCCACTCCCGCAGCCGGCCCGGACTCCACGCCGACCGACGCGGAGATGACCCGCGCCGCGAACGTGCTGAAGGTCGTCTCCGACGCATACTCCGCGAAGATGGTCGGCCAGGAGCGACTGCGCACGAGCCTGTTGGTCTCGCTCATCGCCGGCGGCCACATCCTGCTCGAGTCGGTGCCCGGCCTCGCCAAGACGACCGCGGCATCCACCCTCGCCGACACCGTGAAGGCCAGCTTCAAACGCATCCAGTGCACACCCGACCTGCTCCCCAGCGATATCACCGGCAACCAGATCTACGACGCGGCGACCGGGTCGTTCCGCACAGTGCTGGGTCCGGTGCACGCGAACTTCGTACTGCTCGACGAGATCAACCGCTCCAGCGCCAAGACGCAGTCCGCCATGCTCGAGGCGATGCAGGAGCACCAGACGACGATCGGCGGCGAAGTGCACCACCTGCCCAAGCCGTTCCTCGTGATCGCGACGCAGAACCCGATCGAGCAGGAGGGTACCTACGAGCTCCCAGAGGCGCAGATGGACCGCTTCCTGCTCAAGGAGATCGTCGAGTACCCGAGCCCCTCCGACGAGTTCGAGATCCTGCGGCGCATCGACTCCGGCGTGCTCGACCCCGACCGGCACGTCGCCAGTGCCGTGTCGCTGGAAGACGTGCAGCTGCTGCAGGATGTCGCGAGTCGCATCTACGTCGACGCCGCGATCCGCAACTACATCGTCTCGATCGCCTACGTGACCCGAAACCCCGGCCCGTACATCGGCGAGGATCGCGCGCGCTACATCAAGTACGGCGCGAGCCCCCGTGCGAGCATCGCGTTCCTGCAGGCATCCCGCGCGCTGGCCCTGCTCAACGGCCGCTCGCACGTGCTCCCGGAAGACATCCGCACCCTCCGCCACGTCATCCTCCGCCACCGCGTGCTGCTCACGTTCGAGGCGGATGCCGAGGGCATCCGCAGCGAGGAGATCATCGACCAGATCTTCGCCGCCGTGCCGACGCCGTAGTCGCTGCTGATGGCCAGCCTGATCACACAGGTGAAGAGCAAGCTCTTCATCCACTCGTCGCAGAAGTCGATGCACGCGCTCGACGGCGCCTACGCGTCGCTGCTGCACGGGCGCAGCCTCGACTTCGAGGACCTGCGCAAGTACGAGTACGGCGATCAGGTGCGCGACATCGACTGGCGCGCCACCGCACGCCTGGGCACTCCACTCGTGAAGCGGCACCGCGCGAACCGGATGCACACCGTGCTGTTCGTGGTCGACACCGGCAGGTCCATGACGGCGCTCGCGCACGACGAGAAGCCGAAGAAGGACCTCGCGATCCTCGCCACAGGTGCGCTCGGCATCCTCGCCCTGCGACACGGCGACGATTTCAGCGTCGTCCACGGCGACGCCGAGGGCGTGCGTCGACGTGCACCGGGCCGTAGTGAAGGGGCGCTCGAGCACGCCCTCCGCACGATCGATCAGGCCATCTCGGAGGGTCGAGCGCCCAGCGACCGCGATGCTCTGCTCTCGTTCGTCGCGCGCACGATCGCGCGTCGCTGCATCGTCGTGATCATCACGGACGACGCGCCGGTCACCGATGACACCGAGCGGATGCTGCGCCGGCTGCGCGTGCAGCACGACGTGCTGTGGGTCACGCTCCGCGACGCGGACCCCGTGCTGCCCTTCGACAGGCTCAGGGACCCGAGCTCACGGCAGCGCGCCGACGTGAACACCCGATGGGCGGTTCCCGACTTCGTGCACGGCGACCGCGAGGTGCTCGGCGAACTCATCGCCCAGACGCAGGCGGAAACCGCGCGGCTGAACGAGCTGCTCGATCGCCTCGAGATCAGCCACACCGCCCTCGAGACTCAGGATGACGCGGTGCCTCAGCTGCTGCGCATGCTGAACCGGAGGGCCGATGTCAGGAACTGACGAGCTCTACCCTCCCGCGCAGTATGGCTGGGGATGGATGCTGCTTGCGCTCGCCATCTTGGCGCTGCTCATCCTCGGCGCATGGCTGCTGCTCTTCCTCACCAAGCCCCGACGCGGCATGGTCCTGTACGACGACACGCAGACATCGGTGCCGATGACCACCGACGTGCTCACGCAACTGCGGCAGGAGTATCACGAGCGCATCGCGCAGATCGAGGCCGACTACCGGGCGGGGTCGCTCACCGCCCGGCACGCCAACCTCGAGCTCAGCCGGGTGGTGCGCACGTTCGTCAACGAGTACAGCGGCCTCGAGGCCCCCGTGCTCGCGCTCGACGACCTCGTGCGCCTCGACGTGCCGCCGGCGCTGATCGATGCGCTGCAGCGGCACTACTACCCGAGCATCTTCCGCAAGGGACCGGCGGTCGATCCGATCGCCGGCGCCGAGGCCGCGCACAAGGTGGTCGGCTCATGGCACTAGCGAACTGGTGGGTCATCCCCATCGCGGTCGCCGTCATCGTGATCGCGATCGGCGTCGGCCTGTTCATCGGTCTGCGCCGGAATACCCGCCACCGCGAACAGCAGAGCGCCCCGATCGCACGGGCGGAGCGGCTGCGCGCACTGCCGTCTTTCCAGCATGCCGTCCGGCGCCGCACCGTCGCCCTCGCCGGCGTGCTCGCGCTGGGTGTGCTCGCGAGCGTGATCGCCGGGGTCGTGGCCGCGCGGCCGATGGCATCCGAGACCATCCAGCCGGTCAACACCAGCCGCGACATCATGCTGTGCCTCGACGTCTCCGGCTCCATGAGCGAGGTCGATGTCGAGGTGCTCAGCGTTTTCGAAGAGCTGCTCGACGGGTTCGAGGGCGAGCGCATCGGCTTGACGATCTTCAACAGCTCACCCGTGCAGATCTTCCCTCTGACGGATGACTACGACTTCATCCGCACGCATCTGCAGAGCATCAGGGAGAGCTTCGACTACATGGAGGAGGTTCCTGAGCACTGGGTCGGCACGCTCAACGGACCAGGCGCCTCGCTGATCGGCGACGGGCTCGCATCGTGCGCCATGCGCTTCGATCGCCAGGGCGACGAGCGCTCGCGCTCGATCATCCTCGCCACCGACAACGAGGTGAACGGCGATTCGATCGTCACCCTCGAGGAGGCGTCGAACTACGCGGCATCTGCCGGTGTGCGCGTCTTCGCGCTCAACCCCGTGCAGGGCGTCGACACCGACATCAGTGCGGAACTCGCCGCGGCCGCCGAGGCGACCGGCGGCAAGGCATACGGCCTGCGCGACACCACGACCGTCTCCGACATCATCAAAGATGTGCAGGAGCAGGAGGCCACAGAGCTGCGCGGTCAGGCGCAGGTCGTGTGGACCGACAACCCGAACCCATGGATCGCCGTGCTGCTGGTCGCGGCACTCGGCTTCGTGGTGCTGCTGTGGAGGGTCAGACTGTGATCTTCCAACCCGTACTCAACATCTTCCTGCTGGTGCTGCTGTTCGCACCGGTCGCGTTCCTTGTGGTCTGGATGCTGGTGCAGGGCGTGCGTCCGTCTTCGCTCCCTGACGCTTCGACCGCTGAGCCTGTCGAAGCGTCAGCGGCCGAAGGGCCGAAGAAGCGCAACCCCGCCGCCCCTTCGACAGGCTCAGGGACCGGCTCTGCCGGACCCGTCATCTGGGGGCTGCGCCTGCTGATGCTCGTGGCCTGCTTCATGATGCTGCTGCGGCCCGGCATCCCCGGTGGCGCGACCGAGACCCTCGCCACAGACACCGACATCCTCATCGTCGTCGACACCACCGCGAGCATCGTGGCGGAGGACTGGGACGGCGACGGACAGCGGCTCGACGGCGTCCGCGCCGACGTGCAGTCGATCGTCGATGAGTACCCCGGCGCGCGCTTCGCGCTGATCAGCTTCGACGCTGCCGCCGAGCTGCGGCTGCCGCTGACCACCGATGCCACGGCGCTCATCTCCTCGCTCGAGGTGCTGCGGCCGGAAGTCACCTCGCAGTCCCGTGGCAGCTCGATCGGCATCGCGAGCGCCATGGTCGAGGAGACACTGGAGGCGGCAGCCGAGGCGTCGCCCGACCGCTCGCGGATGGTGTTCTACCTGGGCGACGGCGAGCAGACCGTCAGCACCGAACCCGAGTCGTTCTCGGCGAGTGCCGAGTTCACCGACGGTGGGGCGGTGCTCGGCTACGGCACGAGCGAGGGCGGCCCGATGAAGGTCACCTCCGGGAGCTTCGCGGCATCCGAAGAGGGCGGCGACTACATCGAGTATCAGGGCGAGCAGGCGATGTCGGTGATCGACGAGAGCAACCTGCAGACGATCGCCGACGACCTCGGCGTGCCGTACCAGCTGCGCTCCGCCGACGCCGACATCGAGCTCCCGGAAGCGCCGACCACGACCACGAACTACACCGACCCTTCGACAGGCTCAGGGATCGGGGGGTCGGTCGGCAATGTCATCGAGCTGTATTGGATCTTCGCCCTCGTGATGGTGCTGCTGCTGGGTGTCGAGATCGCCCGCGCCACGATCCTCATCGCACAGATGCGCGGCCTCGCCACCCGGCCCGAGCACCCTACCCCCGGGTCGTTGAGCAAGACGAAACGCGCCGCCCCCGGGTCGTTGAGCGAGCGAAGCGAGACGAAACGCGCTGAGCGAGCGCCAGCGAGTCGAAGCGTCCCCCCGCGTGACCAGCAGCCCGGAGGTGACGCATGACGGATGCACCTGCACAGTCCGGCGCACCGACGCAGGCGGATGCCGCGGCCGCTCTGCTCGCGGCGAACCGTCGACGCCGACTGATCCGCCGCTGGGCCCTGATCGGGACCCTGCCCCTCACGATCGCCGCTCTGCTGTTCGTCGGCAAGCTGCTGAGCATGTACGCGTTCGCACACCAGGCGATCACGTCCTACGTCGTCGCCGACTACGCGGGGTCGACCGCTGCGGCCGAGGGCCAGGAGTTCCTGAACTGGTTCGAGCCGTACAAGGCGCCGTACAACGTCGGCACGGCGCTGGCAGGATCCGAGGATCTCGATGCTGCACGCGCGAAGTTCGAAGAGGCTCTGCCCCTGGCCCACGGCCTCGAGGTGTGCGCGGTGCGGGTGAACCTCGCGATCGTCATCGAACGCCAGGGCGACGCAGCGGTCGGCGGGGGCGACGGACCAGGCGGGGCGGAACTGTACGGTGAGGCGCTGCAGATCACGGCCGAGACGCCGGAGGAGTGCAACAGCGAAGAGGCCGATTCGCAGTCTCCCGATCCCGACCGCAGCATGAGCGACACCCTCGATGAGCTCGGCGATCGTCTGCAGGAGAAGCAGCAGCAGGCGCAGAAGCAGCAGCAACCGCCCTCCGAGGGCGAGGGCGAAGAGCAGGAGCAGCCGCAGCAGCCCGACCAGGACAAGCTCGACGAGCTGCAGGACAAGCTCGATCAGGGCGCTGAGGAGCGCGAGCAGAACCAGGGCGACGAAGACGGCCCCGGCGGCGGGACGGACAAGCCATGGTAGAGCCCGAGAAGCAGCGCGCGCGTTACATCGCCGGCACCGAGGGCGCACCTCCCGTGCCGCCGCCTGGCGGCTATCACGGCGCCAAGCGCGTGCAGACCGCACCGCCTTCCGGCGCTCCGGTGATCAGCACGGCCGAGGCGACACAGGACAAGCAGCCGGCGAACGTGATCGGCTGGGTCGCTCTGATCGCGGCGATCCTCTTCGCGGTCGTGCTGCTCGGCACGCTGCTGTCCGGCGGCACGGATGCGCTGTACGGCGTGACGATGCTGACGCTGCAGCTCGTGGTGCTCGCCGTCGTGATCGCTGCACTGTTCTCACGCCGCGGGCGGGTGCTCGCGGCATCCGCTCTCATCGTCACCCTCATGCTCAACGTCGCGACCGTCGGTGCGATGAGCGCGCTGCAGACCTCGGTGTCAGGCAACTATGAAGGTGAGAAGACCGAGGAGCAGAAGCACGAGGAGGCGTACCCCGGGGTCAAGGACACCTCCTCGGGCACGATCCTCGCGCAGCCGTCGCTTGAGGAGGTGCGGGCGCAGAGCGAGGAGATGCTGGCCGAGATCCGCGATCGCCTGTCTACGCAGTTCGGCTACACGTGGACCGAGGCCGGCACCGAGAACCTCCGTCCGGAGCGCAACGGCTACGGCGGGGAGTCGATGCTGGTGCAGTACACGTCAGTGCCGTGGATGACGAACGAGCCCATCCAGGACTACGACCGCAAGGTCGCCGTGATGGACGTCATCGAAGAGGTCGTCACCGAGTACGGCATGTACGGTCTGTACTCGTTCAACGAGCCGTCGTCGGGGATGGACGACGCCATCCAGGAGAAGTTCTACGGCAGCGCCGATCCGCGTGAGCAGAACACCTGGGAGTACTACTCCGACAACTACCCGGATCCGCTGCGCTTCTACGCCGTGCTCTACGACCTCTCCAACGACCCCACCGGAGAGTTCGCCGGCGAACGCGAGGCGCAGAGCGCCCGCACGGGCGAGCCTCTGGAGGGGCTGCAGATCTACTTCCTCGCTCCCCAGTTGCTCAGCGAGGGCGACCGCGAGGAGTTCGAGACACGGATGCAGGAGTACCCCGGGTCCTGAGCCGCGGCCCTTTCGGTGGCCGCCACCCGTAACTCGCACTCCACAGGTCGAGTACCAACGTGGTTCTCCACCGATCGTTCGTTAGTGCCTTTGGCTGTAGGCACCGACGACTTGAATCAGGGTATGGGCAATCTGGCCAGACAGTTACGTCATCAAAACATTGACGATTATGACGCGTAAACGATATGATGACGGTGTTCGGATCGCGCAGAGTGCGCGAAAGCACCGAATCCCGGACGCCGACATACTTCGACCAAGTCGCTATCGATTCCTCTGAGGAGTCCCCCAATGTCAAAGACCAGTCCACCTCGCATCCATGACACAGATATCGATGCATTCATCGACATCATCGGCACGGGAACGATGCGTGACGCAAGGCACCTCCGTGAGATCGCGGCAGCGCGTGATGCGGTCGGGACGGCAGATGCCCGACTTCGCTCCGCAGTTGCGGCGGCTCGTGAAGCCGGTGATTCATGGACCATGATCGGCGTCGCGTTGCGGACGTCCAAGCAGAATGCCTTCCGCAAGTACGGGAGGCAGTAGCCGAATGCTCGGTCTCACGCCCCCAGCGACAGCCCTGCGGCGAGCGCGAATCCGAGAACGGTGGCGAGGCCCGTCGACTCCTTCGCCTTGGACTGCGCGTCGGGCACCATCGAGTCGACGAGCATGACGAGCAGGGCTCCGGCAGCGAAGCCGCTGGCTCCGGCGCGGAACTCGGGGCTCACCGCATCCGCGAGTGCGTAGCCGGCGATCGTCGCGATCGCGCAGACGACGGCGACGCCTGCCCACAGCGACAGCACACGAGATCGCTTCATGCCGCCGTCGAGCAGGTCGGCGGCCGAGCCGATCGACTCGGGCAGGTTGGAGACGACGATCGCGATGACGAGGGCGACGCTGACACCTTCACCGGAGGCCAGTCCGATGCCGAGCACGAGTTGTTCCGGGATGCCGTCGAGCAGGGCGCCGACCGCGAGTGGGCCGCCGGCCGACCCCTGTGAAGCGGAGGCGCGGCGCTCGACGATGCGGTCGGCGACGTAGTAGCAGAGGGCACCGGCGGCGACGCCGACGACGAGCGGAATGGGACCGCCGAGGTTCAGCCCCTCCTCCCACAGCTCGAAGGCGATCGATGCCATCAGCGCTCCGGCGCCGAATCCGAGCACGATACCGAGCCATTTCGGCGGCCACTTGCGCAGCAGCGCGAGCACTGCGCCGATGAACAGCGGCGCGGCCGCCACCGCACCCCACAGCACCGCCTGGATCATGCGCACCTCCTCGAATCACCCTGGCACTGTCGCCCGCACCATTCCAATGGTATTCTGATGGCATGAAGGCAACCATGGATAAGGCAGGACGGATCGTGATCCCCGCAGCTCTGCGCGAGCGTCTTGGGATGATTCCCGGGCCAGTCGATCTGATCATGGACGGCACTGGTATCCGCATCGAGGTCGAGACGCACGACAACGTCGTCGAGAAGGACGGCCTGCTCGTCATCACCGGTGGCCCCACCCTGACCGATGATGACATTCGGGAACTGCGCCTTGGCAACCAGCGCTGAGATTCTGTTCGACACGAGTGCAGCGATCGCGCTGATGCTGAGGGATGATCCCCGCCACGACACCTTGCGTGAAATGACGCGCCATCTGACCCGCGGATTGGCCGGACATGCGTCGGCCGAGACGTATTCAGTGCTCACCAGGCTGCCAGGAGCATCCCGTGTGACAGCACCGAGGGCCGCGGAGATGATCCAGCGAGCCTTCCCGAATTCTGTCGCACTCGATTCCCACGTATCGGTCCGGGCCGTTTCGATTCTCGCCGAATCCGGTATCGCCGGCGGAGCCGTCTACGACGGGCTCGTCGCATTGGCCGCACGGGAGTCCGGAATCCGTCTGCTGTCCTGCGACCGACGCGCCGTTCCGACGTATCAGGCACTCGGAGTCGATGTGAAGCTCGTCTGACCTGCGAGCGGGCGATCGGCGCAGCATCCAGTCGCCCGAACGGGCGCCACGCCGCGCGCCGATAGAATGGACGCCATGTCCAAGGTCCTCCAGTCCCTGCCCGTCGGCGAGCGCGTCGGCATCGCCTTCTCCGGAGGACTCGACACCTCCGTCGCCGTCGCATGGATGCGCGACAAGGGCGCGATCCCCTGCACCTACACCGGCGACCTCGGCCAGCCCGACGAGGACGACATCGAGTCGATCCCCGGCCGCGCCCTCGAGTACGGCGCCGAGATTGCCCGCATCGTCGACGCGAAGACAGCTCTCGTCGAAGAGGGCTTCGTCGCGCTGCAGTGCGGCGCCTTCCACATCCGCTCCGGCGGCAAGACGTACTTCAACACCACTCCCCTCGGCCGCGCCGTCACGGGCACCATGCTCGTGCGCGCCATGAAGGAGGACGGCGTCGACATCTGGGGCGACGGCTCCACCTACAAGGGCAACGACATCGAGCGGTTCTACCGCTACGGACTGCTGGCCAACCCGCGCCTGCGCATCTACAAACCCTGGCTCGACGCCGACTTCGTCACCGAGCTCGGCGGACGCCAGGAGATGAGCGAATGGCTCGTCGAGCACGGCTTCCCGTACCGCGACGCCGCCGAGAAGGCGTACTCGACCGACGCCAACATCTGGGGCGCCACGCATGAGGCGAAGACCCTCGAGCACCTGAACGTCTCGCTCGAGACCGTCGACCCGATCATGGGCGTGAAGTTCTGGGACCAGTCGGTCGCGATCGAGACCGAAGACGTCACCGTCACGTTCGAGGCCGGCCGTCCGGTCGCCCTCAATGGCGTCGAGTACACCGATCCGGTCGCCCTGGTGAACGAGGCGAACACGATCGGCGGACGCCACGGCCTCGGCATGAGCGACCAGATCGAGAACCGCATCATCGAGGCCAAGTCACGCGGCATCTACGAGGCCCCGGCCATGGCGCTGCTCTTCATCGCCTACGAGCGCCTCGTCAACGGCATCCTGAACGAAGACACCCTCGCGACCTACCACGAGCAGGGCCGCCGCCTCGGCCGCCTCATGTACGAGGGACGCTGGCTCGAGCCGCAGTCGCTCATGCTGCGCGAGTCGATCCAGCGCTGGGTCGGCCTCACGATCTCCGGCACGGTCACGATCCGCCTGCGCCGCGGTGACGACTGGACGATCCTCGACACCGTCTCGCCGAACCTGTCATACGGCCCCGAGAAGCTGTCGATGGAGCGAGTCGGAGATGCCGCCTTCGGCCCCGTCGACCGCATCGGACAGCTCACCATGCGCAACCTCGACATCGCCGACTCGCGTTCGCGCCTCGAGCAGTACGCGAGCCTCGGCCTCGTCGGCGGCGCGACGGGCGAACTCGTCGGACGCGTCACCGCGGGCGAAGCATCCGAGATCACCGGCTCTGTCGAGCACGGCGACGACAAGCTGGCGGATGCCGTCGACACGGCGTCCGAGGGCGCGGCGTTCGACTCCGGCACCGACTGACACGTTTCTCAGGAGGGGGCGGATGCTGCGGCATCCGCCCCCTCCGTCGTCTCACGCGCCCGGCAGCGACGAACACGCACTCCAGAGACACCGATCTTGCACATAAGTGTGCAAGATCGTAAACTGGGTCGTATGACAGAACCTCGCGCACCCCGCCGCGACGCACAGGCCAACCGAGAGAGCATCCTGGTCGCCGCCCGCACCGCCCTCGCGCAGGACCCGAACGCATCAGTCGACCTGATCGCCCGTACTGCGGGACTCTCGCGTCGCGCGCTGTACGGACACTTCGACGACCGCTCAGCCCTGATCGCCGAGCTGATCCGCATCGGCGCGCAGCGCTTCAACGCGATCGCCGCGCAGTCGCTCGACGACGACACCCGCATCGCACTCGCCCAGCTCGCCTCCCGACTCTGGCACGAGGCCGCACACATCCAGACCGTCACCGCCATCGCACTCGACGATGCGCACGTTGCTGAGACGGGCACCGCGCTGGGGCCGCTGCGCCGAACCGTGTCGGAGCTCGTGGAGCGTGGGCGCCGCACCGGCACGATGCGCACCGATGTGCCCGGCGACGTACTCGCCCGACTCATCGAGGAGACCGCCCGTGCCGTCGTGCGCGTGGACCTGATCGGCCCGGATGCTGCGGCCACCGCCGTGCGCGCCGTACTGAGCATCGCCGGGCTCTCCTGGCGCGAAGCCGACGCACTGCTCGCCGCCCATCCAGAGATCGTCGCGGCAGAGGTCGACGCATGAGGATCACGCTTCACGAAGTGAGCAAGGGTCAGGCGCTGCCGACCACGAGTCTCGAGTTCCACACCGGCGCCGTGCGCTTCGCTCTCGCCGAGACGCAGCAGCGCCCCACCGTGCTCGGTCTGGTCGCCAGCGGCAGGATGACCCCAGCCACTGGTCGGGTGACAGTCGACGGCGACATCGACAACCGCCGCCTGCGCCGGGCGGTCGCCCTGGTGGATGCTCCGGACGTGAGCGACCCTCACGCAGACATCACCGTGGCCGGCGTCGTCGGCGAGGAGCTGATGTTCGCGGGCACAGGGGCGACGCCGATCCATGCCCGCCGCTGGCTCAGGCAGCTCGGCTACGCCGAACTCGCATCGGTGCCGATCGGAAACGTCGATCCGGCCGCGCGCGTGCGCATCATGTGCGAGCTCGCCGTGCTGCGCAAGGGCACCGAGGGGATCGTGCTCGTCTCGCCTGACCGCCACGGCGGCAGCCCTGACGGGTGGTGGCGCATCGCATCGGAGTTCGCCGACCGCGGCTACGCCATGCTCGTCATCATCGGCGGCTCAGCGGCCGTGGCACTCGAGCGGATGCACGAGCTGGAGGCGATCAACGCCTCGGGGCCGATTCCGCCCCTCATGCTGGAGCGACCCGAGACCGCCATGATCCCTGACAGCACCAACGAGGAAGGAGACGCGCGATGAAGGTCATCCCCATGATCGCCGCCGAGCTGCGGCGCCTCACCGCGAGCCGCATGGGCATCATCGCGCTGATCGCGCTCATGTGCGTGCCGATCCTCTACGGCGGCCTCTACCTCTGGGCCAATCAGGACCCGTACGCCAAGTTCTCCGAGGTGCCGGTCGCGCTGGTCGTGCAGGACGAGGGCGCCACCAGCACCGATGCCGACGGCACGGACGAAACCGTGAACTACGGCCAGAAAGTCGCCGAGAACCTCATCGAGGGCAATGCCTTCGATTGGCAGGAGATGAAGGCGGATGCCGCGGCTGACGCGCTGCACGACGGCACCGTCGACTTCACCGTGACGATCCCCTCCGACTTCTCCGCGGCGCTGACTTCAGCCTCGGGCACGGACCCCCACCAGGCCACGATCGAGCTCGAGACCAACGACGCCAACAACTACCTGGCCTCGTCCATGGGCACGCAGGCCGTGGAGAAGATCCGCAGCTCCGTCGCGAAGATGGTCGGAAGCGAGGCCGCAGAGCGTCTTCTCACCGGGCTCAGCGACGTGCGCGATTCGCTGTCCGACGCAGCCGACGGCGCCTCTCAACTCGCGGACGGTGCGGCGACGGCATCCGCCGGCAGCGCCACGCTCGCCGAAGGGACCGCACAGCTCGCAGACGGCACCGCACAGCTCGCGAGCGGAACGGCCCGACTCGCGAGCGGCGCCTCTCAGCTCGCAGACGGCGCGCAGCAGGTGAGCGACGGCAACCAGCAGATCGCCGATGTCGCCGATCAGGCAGGCGGCATCGTGCAGGATGCCGCAGACACCCTGCCGCAGATTCGTACCGATATCTCGGACACGCTCGCATCCCAGGGGTTGACGCAGGCGGAGATCGACACGGTCCTCGCCAAGCTCGATCCGCTCGGAGAGCGGCTGCAGCAGGGCAACGCGACGGTCCAGGATGCCGTGGGCAGGATCGACCAGCTCGCCGCGGGCGCGGCGACGCTCGCTTCGAGCGCACGCACACTGTCCGACGGCGCCGACACCGTGGCGACCGGCGCCGGCACGGCGGCTACCGGTGCTGCCGCGGCGAACGACGGCGCCGTCCGATTGCGCGACGGTCTCGCCACACTCGCCGATGGCACCGTCGAACTGCGCGACGGCCTGGCCAACGGGGTCGAGCAGATCCCGGCATCCACACCGGAGTTGCGCAAGGCCCAGGCGGACACGATCTCCGATCCGCTCCGCATCTCGAGCGACAAGGTCGCCTCTGCCGAGGACTACGGCGCGGGGCTCGCGCCGTTCTTCGCGGCGCTGGCGGCCTGGATCGGCATCTACGCGCTGTTCCTGATCGTGAAGCCGGTGTCTCGCCGTGCGGTGACCGCGCTGCACTCCCCCATCCGCATCACACTCGCCGGCTGGCTCACGCCCGCGGCCCTCGGGGCGCTGCAGATGGTGGGCCTGATGGGCATTCTGGCCATCACACTCGGCTTCCGCTTCGACAACGCGATCGGCACGCTCGGGGTCATGGTGCTCGCGTCAGCGACGTTCGCGGCGATCATCCTGGCGCTCAACGTCTGGCTGGGGTCGGTGGGTCAGTTCCTGGGGCTCGTGCTCATGGTGCTGCAACTGGTCACGGCGGGTGGCACGTTCCCGTGGCAGACGCTCCCCGCGCCTCTCGCGGCGCTGCACCATGTGCTGCCGCTCGGCTACGTCGTGGATGCGATGCGCCAGCTCATGTACGGCGGGAACTTCCAGCGTGCGTGGTGGGATCTGGCCGTGCTTGCGATGTGGCTGGTCGGCGCGCTGCTGCTCGCGATGATCGGCGTGACGCGCATGACGCATCGCCGCACGCTGCGCGATCTGCAGCCGAGCCTGATCGGGTGAGCGCAGTCGGGTGAGCTCGCGGAATGGCGATCGAGAGTGCGGATGCCGCGGCATCCGCACTCTTCCTCCACCGGCGCTGCCCACTGCGGCATCTGCCGCGCAGCGTGCTGAAACGCATCGATCGGGCTAGGCTTCCAGAGCGCGTCCCGAAACGCGCTCCTGGGAACGGTGAGACCGGATCCCGCCGACGACCCTGAAAGAACGCTCAATGACGATCGAACCTGTCGAACCGCCTGCACCCCGCCGTCTGGGAGTCAGGATCGGGCGCATCGCCTTCGGTGTCGTCGCCGGGCTGCTCGTGATCGCGGTCGCTGCGGCCTTCTTCGTGGTCTGGACGATCCAGCGGTCCTTCCCTCAGACGGCCGGCGAGATCGAACTCGATGGGCTGACCGCAGAGGTCACGGTGCAGCGCGACGACCTCGGCGTACCGACGATCACGGCCGACTCCTCGCACGACCTGTTCTATGCCCAGGGCTTCGTGCACGCGCAGGACCGCTTCTTCGAGATGGACTTCCGCCGGCACGTGACATCCGGCCGCGTCGCCGAGATGTTCGGCGAATCACAGGCCCCGACCGACATGTTCCTGCGCACCCTCGGCTGGCGCGATGTCGCCGAGCAGGAGGTCGAGGCGATGGACGAGACCACGCTCGCCTACTACCAGGCATACGCAGACGGCGTGAACGCCTACCTCGAAACGCGTGATGGTGCCGACCTCTCGCTGGAATATGCCGTTCTCGGCATACAGAACCCCGACTACGAGGTCGAGCCGTGGGAGCCCGCCGATTCAGTGGCGTGGCTCAAGGCGATGGCCTGGGACCTCCGCACCAACATCGAGGACGAGACCGAGCGCGCACTGCTGATCGCCGAGGTCGGAGACCCCACGGCCCCGGCCGAGAGCGTGGAACTACTCGAACAGCTCTACCCCGCATATCCGTTCGAAGAGAACCCGGTGATCGTGCCCAAGCTCTCAACGGTGCCCGCGCTGGAAGCGGCAACGGATGCCGCGCCCGCCGCCTTCTCGACCGAAACAGGCACGACCGAGGATTCGCAGGTGCAGACCGCGGTGTCCACGATCGAATGGCAGGAGGCCGACAGCGTCGTCGCGGCGGCGAGCATGCTGATCGGAGATGTCGGCGAGGGCATCGGCTCGAACTCATGGGTCGTCTCCGGCGAGCTCACCGAGAGTGGGCTGCCTCTGCTGGCGAATGATCCGCACCTGGGGTCATCGCTGCCGTCTGTCTGGTACCAGGTGCAGCTGCGCTGCTCAGCGATCACCGACGAATGCCCGTTCGACGTCGGAGGCTTCTCGTTCTCCGGCCTGCCTGGCATCGTGATCGGCCACAACGCCCAGGTGGCCTGGGGCTTCACGAACCTCACGACCGACGTCGCCGACCTCTACATCGAGAAGGTCGACGGCGATGAGTACTGGCGCGACGGGGCACTGGTGCCCCTCGACGTGCGCGAGGAGACGGTCAAGGTGGCCGGCGGAGACGACATCGATCTGACGATCCGCTCGACAGTGCACGGTCCGATCATCTCCGGCCTCACCGACGACTTCACCGCCGTCGCCGACGGTCAGGTCGCGGCAGACGGCGACGCGCTCACCCAGGGAGAGACGGATGCGTCAGCGGCACTCTCGGGTGAGTACGCCGTGAGCCTGCGCTGGACGGCGCTGGATGCCGGCAGCACCGCGACCGCGATCTTCGCTCTCGCCACGGCTCAGGACTTCGACGACTTCCGGTATGCAGCATCGCTGTTCGATGTGCCGGCGCAGAACCTGATCTACGCCGACGTCGAGGGCAACATCGGATACCAGGCGCCCGGCCGCCTGCCGATCCGGGGCGCAGGCGACGGATGGCTCCCGCAGCCCGGGTGGGACAGCAGCTATGACTGGACCGGGTTCATCGATTTCGAGGAGCTGCCCGTCTCCTACAATCCGAGCTCGGGTTACATCGTCACGGCGAACAACGCGATCGTCACGGACGACTACGACCGCTTCCTCTCCCGCGACTGGGACTACGGCTACCGTGCGGCTCGGATCACCCACATGATCGAACGCCGCGCTGCGGCAGCACCGCTCACCGCGCAGGACATGCGCGACATCCAGAACGACAACGAGATGTGGATAGGCAAGAAGCTCGCGGCGATCATGGCCGACATCGAGGTGGAGGGCACCGGCCCGAAAGAAGCCGTCGCACTTCTGCGCACCTGGGACGCGCAGAACAACGCGGATTCAGCGGCGGCCGCCTACGCGAACGTGCTGTGGTCGAACCTGGTGCTGAACCTGTTCGAGCAGCGTGAGAAGCCGCTGCCGCACGACGGTCAGGCCCGCCTGTTCACGGTGGTCTCCGCACTGCTCGACGACCCGACCGACCCGCTCTGGAAGAACGAGAAGCTCGACGTCTCCGGCATGGAGGAGATGCTCGCCTTCTCCGCCGAACAGGCCTACACCGAGCTCGCCGGGCTGCAGGGCTCGGCCGTCTCGCGCTGGAACTGGGGCAGCCTGCACGCCATCACCCTGAAGAACTCGACCCTCGGCTCATCCGGAATCGCCCCGATCGAAGCACTGTTCAACCGCGGGCCCTATCCCGTCGGCGGCGGACCCTCTGTCGTCAATGCCACGGGCTGGGAGCTCGGTGAGGGATATGCGACGACCACTGTGCCATCCATGCGGATGGTGATCGACCTGTCCGACTTCGACGCTTCGACGTGGAATCAGCTGACCGGTGCTTCCGGACATGCGTTCCACCCGCACTACGTCGATCAGACCGAGAACTGGTCACGCGGCATCCAGACGCCGTGGGCGTTCACTGCGGATGCCGTGGATGAGGCGACCGTCGACACACTGGTGCTCCGGCCGAAGGGCTGAGCACCAGCGCGCTCAGACCTCTTCAGTGATCTCGATCGGTCCGATCGCGGGCGGCTCCACGTCGGCGGGAGTCTCGACCGTCTCGACATCGTCGTCCTTGCCGGTCAGCCGGTCGACGGCTTCGGCGAACTGCTGCTCGAGCGCGAGGAAAGCCGCAGCCACGTCGCCCGCGGCGAGCGCGTCGAGCAGCTGCCGATATGTGTCGGAGACAGAACGGCGCACGGTATAGCCACCCGGGTCGCTGAAGCTGGCGATACGGGTCTCGATCGCGAGCGTCGCCATGTACTGCGTCAGCCTGCGGCTGCCGGCCGAGTCGACGAGCTCCCGGTGGAACTCGATGTCCGCATCGCCGATGGCGCGAGCATCCGTCCCCTCGCTCACCGCGACCAGGGCATCGTACGCGCGCTCAAGCCTGTCCAGCACCGACGCGGCGCCGGACCTGATGATCAGGCGCACCGCCTGGCCCTCGATCGCGAGCCGTGCGTCGTACACGTCGGCGACGTGCTCAGGTCCGATCATGCTCACGCGCATGCCGCGGCCCGGGGACGCGGTGAGCAGCCCCTCCTGCACGAGTCGCTGCGTGGACTCCCGCAGCGGACTGCGGCTCACCCCCAACTGCGACGACATCTCGACCTCACCGATGGGGCTGCCCACCGGCAGCGCTCCGGTGAAGATGGCACTGCGCAATTCGGCGGTGATGAGGTCGACGGTCGACGGTCGAGCGACGCGCACCATCGAGATCGGCGAAACCGCGCGAGGGGTGTGTGAAGCCATGTGCATCCCTTCCAGCCGTCGCGCGAAACCGCGAACATCTCATTGTCGATCCTCCGCGTCATTCTGCGAAGTCGAGTCAGGATTCCTCAGTCTGCCTCATGATCACGTTTTTGTATACTTGTCGACAATCAGCGCGCCTGACTGTACATCCATCGACAGATTCCATAGTCTGGGGCACGGTCAACGGCGCCCGTGCAGAGCGCCCGGATACGGAACTCATACGGAACGCGAGGACATCATGACGAAGAGAACGACACGGATCGGCATCGCCACAGCCGCCGTCGGAACCCTGACGCTCGGCCTTCTCGCCGGGTGCTCAGCAGGGGGCGGCAACGACACCGAGGGCATGAACACGCTCGAGAAGGCGCAGGAAGAGGGCAAGATCACACTTGCGATCGCCTCCGAGCAGCCGTACTCGTGGGTGGAAGACGGCGAGCCGACCGGCGCGACCATCGCGATGCACGAGCAGATCTTCAAGAATCTCGGCATCGACGAGATCGAAGTCGAGGAAGTCGACTGGAACTCACTGATCCCGGGGCTCAACGCCGGCCGCTGGGATGCCGTGAGTGCCGGCATGTCGATCCTCCCTGAGCGCTGCGCAGAGGCCGCGTTCAGCGATCCCGAGATCATGTACACGACCACCCTCGTCGTCCCCAAGGGCAACCCCAAGAACCTCAGCGACCTCGACTCGGTCGCCGCGGCCGGCGACGTCACTCTCGCGGTGCAGTCCGGGGCGATCGAAGAGGGTTACGCGACCGATCTCGGCATCGCGAACACCGTGCCGGTCGACAGCGCCCAGGCCGGTATCGAGATCGTGCAGTCCGGTCGCGCCGACGCGTTCACCCTGACCGCGGTCTCGCTCAACTGGATGACAGAGGGCATGGATGACGTCGAGACCACCGAGGCCTTCGTGCAGGAGATCGACGGGGTCGAGCAGATCGGCGCCGGTGCCACGGTGTTCCGTCAGGACGACACCGAGCTGCTCGAGGCCTACAACGAGGAACTCGCCAAGATCACGGGCGACGAGACGAAGTACCTCGACCTGGTCGAGCCGTTCGGCTTCACCGCTGAGAACCTTCCCCCGGCCGACCTGACCACCGAGCAGCTCTGCTCCGGCGAGCTGGGCTGATCCGACTCCTGTGACTGAGAATTTCGAAGCGCTCTGGAGGGCGCTGCCCCAACTCGTCGACGGAGTGCTCATCACACTCCAGTTGACGGCAGGCGGCGCCCTCCTGGCGATCGTCGTCGCCATCGGCCTCGGGCTGCTGGCACGATTCGAGAACGTCCTGCTGCGCGGTTTCGCGCGCGTCGTCATCGAGCTGTTCCGCGGCACCTCGCTGCTCGTGCAGCTCTTCTTCTTCTTCTTCGTGCTGCCGCTGCCGCCCTTCGAGATCGAGATGCCCGCCGTCTTCACCGGCATCCTGGCCCTCGGCCTGAACTACGGCGCCTATGGTGCCGAGGTCGTGCGCGGCTCGATCAACTCGGTGCCGGCCGGCCAGTGGGAGGCGACCACGGCGCTGAGCCTTTCCCGCACGCACCGGATGTGGCGCGTGATCTTCCCGCAGGCCTGGGCGCTCATGCTCCCCTCTCTGAACAACCTGCTGATCCAGCTGCTGAAGGGCACTGCGGTCGTCTACCTGATCACGATCGTCGACCTCACAGCCGAGCTGAACAAGCTGCGCGTGCAGACCGACGTGTACTTCGCGTATGGTCTCGGTCTGCTCATCTACTTCGCGATCGCCTACCTGCTCACGCTGGGCATGAACGCGCTCGAGACGCGTGCCAAGCACCGTCTGGGGCAGGGCGGGAAGTGGCGTGACTCCATCACCACCACTCCGGTCCCCGACATGAAGGGGGCAGGTCAAGCCGCATGAACGACGACAACAGCTTCTGGAGCTGGGACCACGCCATCGCGGCGTTCCCCGACATCCTGGAGAAGTTCCTCACGGTCACGCTGGTCGTGACGATCATCGGCAGCATCATCGCCGCCATCCTCGGGCTCGTGATCGCGCTCGGCCGCCGCACGGCACCGCGTCCTGTCGCCGCCGTCATCACTCTGCTGATGAACTTCGTGCGCATGACCCCGCTCGTGGTGCAGCTGCTCTTCGCGTACTACGTGTTCACGACTGTCCCGCCTCTCGTGCTCGGAACGATCATCATCGGTATCCACTACGCCACGTACATGGCCGAGGTCTACCGTGCCGGAATCGATGCGGTCCCTCCCGGCCAGTGGGAGGCGACGACGGCGCTGTCGATGTCACCCGGACGCACGTGGACAGCCGTGATCATCCCCCAGGCGCTGCGCTCCACACTGCCGGCCCTGGCCAACTACGTGATCTCCATGTTCAAGGACACTCCGTTCCTCATGGTCATCACCGTCGTCGAAATGGTGCGCCAGGCGCAGTTGTACGGCAGTAAGAACTTCCGCTTCGTCGAGGCGATCATCATCGCCGGACTCATCTATCTGGTCGCAAGCCTTCTGAGCTCGCTGCTGGCCAGGCGATTGGAGAAACGTCTTGAGTACACCACCGCTTGACACCCATACCGGTGCGATCACGCTCGATGACGGCGAGATGCCGGCGATCCTCTTCGACAAGGTCGAGAAGCGATTCGGCGACCACGTCGTGTTGCACGATCTCGACTTCACCGTTCGGCGCGGGGATCGAGTGACACTGATCGGCCCGAGCGGCTCGGGAAAGACGACCATCCTCCGCCTCGTCATGACGCTGGAGGAGGCGAACGACGGCTACATCCTGATCGACGGCAAGCCGCTCACGCACTACTCGCAGGGCGGCAAGCGGGTCGAGCTGAAGGAGAAGCACAAGAACGAGATGCGCAAGCGCATCGGCATGGTCTTCCAGCAGTTCAACCTGTTCCCGAACATGACGGTGATCGAGAACATCATCGAGGCACCCGTGCACGTGCTCGGTCTTTCCAAGAAGGAAGCGATCGAGCGAGGCCGCGCGCTGCTCGAAAAGGTCGGCCTTCCCGACAAGGAGAACGCTCACCCCACCCAGCTCTCCGGCGGTCAGCAGCAGCGCGTCGCGATCGCTCGGGCGCTGGCGATGGAACCCGAGATCCTGCTGCTCGACGAGGTCACCAGTGCGCTGGACCCCGAGGTGGTCGGCGAGGTGCTGAACATCCTGCGCGACATCGCCCGCGACACCGATGTGACGATGCTGATCGTGACGCACGAGATGCAGTTCGCCCGTGACGTGTCGAATCGAGTGCTGATGTTCGACAGCGGTCGCATCGTCGAAGAGGGCAAGCCGGAGGACATCTTCAGCGATCCGCAGGAGCAGCGCACTAGGGACTTCCTCTCGGCCGTGCTCTGAGCTCCGGCTCGGCTGCGCGCGGCTCGGCTGCGCGCGGCTCTGGCGTCGACGACGGCGGCCGCACGCCGCGAGATCATCCAGATGCCGAAGGCTGCGGCGAGGAAGATCCCACCGAGCATCACCCAGCCGAGCAGGCCGAACGTGATCGCGGTCGCGTTCACGACGATCGGCGACGCGAGCGCGCCGAGCGAGAACCCCATGCCGAAAACGCCCTGATAGGCCCCGGCACGCACGGGATCGGCGAGCTCGAAGCTGAGCCCCCACGCTCCCGCCTGGGAGAGGATCTCGGCGAAGGTGTGGGTGACGGCGGCCACGATCAGCACGACGATCGCGACCCAGGCCGGCAGCCCTGCCGCGAGCGCATAGATCACGCAGGCCGCGGCCATCAGCCATCCGGCGATCATCGTCACCCTGCCCGCTATACGCACGTCGTGGGTGCCGCGCGACGCGCGCACTTGGAAGAGCACGACGAGCGAGGTGTTGACGATCAGCAGCAGCGCGACGACCCACTCGGGAGCGTTCGTCCGCTGGGTCACCCACAGCGGCATCCCGAGCTCGGCGACGCCGAACTGCATGCCGAACACCGCCGAGAGGAATGAGAGCAGCAGGTAGCGCGGGTCGCGCCATGGCGAACGGCGGCGCCAGTCCTTCCGGGCGGCGAGCGTGGCTTCGGCCGTGCCGTGGGTGTCGATGGATCCCGTCTCCGTGAGCACGGCGTCCACTTCGCGCACCGGCGCATCGACGGATGCCGGCAGTCGCAGCAGCGGCAATGCACCGAGCACGCCGATGACGCCGGCGATGACGATGACGATCCGGTACGCCTCGGCGGTTCCGAGAGCCAGTGCCACTGCGGCGATGCCCGAGCCGATCGCGATCGACAGATTCGTCACCGTGCGCAGCACGGCACGGGCATGCACCCGTCGTTCCGGTGCGAACCCTCTGGCGATAATCGCCGAACGCGCCGAATACCCGATCGTGTCGAAGAAGCCGGCGAGGCTCGCGATCACGAGGGCAGCTACGAAGGAGTCGGCGAAGGCGTAGGTCGCGAGCAGCAGCCCTCCGAGGGTCTCGAAGACGAACGCCAGTCGGCGCGCGCTCCATCGGTCGGCGAGCCATCCACCCAGGAACGAGGCGAGCACTCCGCAGGCGCTGGAGACGGCGAGCACCACTGCGGCCTCGCCGGCGCTCAACCCGATGATCAGGGTGAAGAACAGCACGGTGACAGTGAGGAAGACACCTCGGCCGATGCGCGACACAGCCGTCGCAGTGACGAGTGCGCGCAGCACCGGGTCGGAGAATGTCTGCGCCAGGCGGTCGCGCACGCGCGGTTTCACGGAGGCAGTCGGAGACGGGTCTTGCGAAGGCACATGCCAGTTTCACACAGGGCACGGACACAGCCTTCGCGCGTCGCTCACGGTCAGCATCCCTCGATAGGGTCGTTCCATGCCTTCCCGTCTTCTCGCTCCTGAGGGCGTGCCCGCATCCGTCATCGAGTTCGAGCACGGCGGCGCGACCCTCATCGCCGAGGACTTCGGCACCGGCGCGCGTCCGTACGTGCTCGTGCACGGGATCGGAATGGGCCGCAGCGTCTACCTCGACTTCATCGAGCGCCTGCCCGGACGCATCATCGCGCTCGATCTACCCGGATTCGGAGAGGCACCGGAACCCGAGCGCACACTCACGATGGCGCGTCATGCCGACCTGATCGCGGCTTTTCTGCGCAGCATCGGCGTCACGGATGCCGTGATCATCGGCCATTCGATGGGCTCTCAGATCGGCGCGGAGATGGCGGCACGGCATCCGAAGCTCGTCGACGGCCTGGTGCTCGCCGGCCCCACGGTGAACAGTGCGACGCGCAGCATCCGGGAGCAGGCGACGTATCTGCTGCGCGATCTCATCGGCGAGCGGCCGATCGTGCTCTGGCGCGGCGCGCGCGAATATCTGCGCGGCGGCCCGCACCTGATCAGGAAGATCCGTGCCACGGTGGTGCACGAACCCGAGAAGGCGTACGCGCGGGTGAAGTGCCCCGTGCTCGTGCTGCGCGGTGAGCGCGACCCGCTCGCGCCGGTGTCCTGGTGCCGCGAGATCGTCGCGCTGGTGCCGGGGCCGGCCGAGCTGAAGGAGATCCCCGACCACGGCCACGGCACGCTGATCAGCGACGCCGAGATCGCCGCCGACCTGATCTCGGAGTTCGCCCGCTCGCTGTGAGGCGGCGTTGCCCAGCACAACTCCGGAGCTTTTCGCGGATGCCGCGTCTTTCTCGGAATGAGCACACCTCAGACGGCCATTGCTCCGGAGTTATGCGGCGCGTCCGCGTGACGTCCTCGGCCGGAAGGCATCGAGCACGTCAGAGATGCTTTGCCGAACCGCGTTCGAGTCGAAGAGGATGTCTGACGCGATAGGTCGGATCGTCGTGTAGCCAAGGCCAGCGGAGGCGATGTCACGCTTCCGGTCCTCCACCTGCTTGTCCCATCCCTCATGGAACTCCTTGCTGTCGCATTCGATGATGAGCCACCCTTCGACGACGAAGTCGACCCGTCCGACTCCGTCGATCACCACCTGTGCCTCGTAGCTGACACCGAGTGTGCGAAGAATCAGGCGCATGTAGGTCTCGGGGCCGGACTCGGCCGACGCGTCGACCAAGTTCAGCAGAATGTGCAATCGGGCGGGCAGTCGTGTGAAGATCTGCTCAAGCTGCATCATGGTGACCAGACGCAGGTGCAGCAGGCTGTCGAGGGTGGCGATCGCGGCCCGCGCGTGTTGACAGAGAATCGACTGCCGTACCGCGTCCTCAAGAAGAGCGACATGTCGCGGACCACCGCGGTGAGACCACCGTGGCCAATGCATCACCGTCGATTTCGAGGCACGGGTCCGTATCCGAGACATATGCGGCGCCAGCTGCAGGTGCAGCCCGGAGGATTTCAACACGAACACACCGAGCATCTGCAGCAAAGTCACGCATGACACACGACCACCTATGCGGACCGCCTCCGCGATCTGAGCATCGATACTTGGGCGGCTGTAGTGATCTCGGCGCAGACGCACGAGAGTACCGGCCTTGACGGCACGGGTGATGTCCTCTGCACTGCTGCCTGCGTCCAGAAGTTCGGCCCTGGAGAACACGATCGGAGAGTATGTCGCCCTGAGGAGCTCAGCTACGGTCTGCTTCACCCATCAGATCGTGCTCGCATCGCGGAAGGCCTGAGTGCGGGAAACCTACGTTATGTGGATACAACGACGCACGGAGATTCTGTGGAGGCGAAGTGCGGACTTGTGGATCCAGCCGCACAACTCCGGAGGATCTCGCTGGATCCGCAGCGAACCGTCCCCGTTGCACCCCATCTGCCAAGATGCTCCGGAGTTATGCGGCGCGACCCGCCGCGAGGACTACCCGGCCCCCGGCGGGGTCTGCTTCGACTCGGCGAGCTCGTCGACGACGAGCCGCCGCTCCTCCGTCGTGCCGTTGCGATAGGCCTGGCGCCCCACCATATGCGCGGACAGCGGTGCGGTCGCGAACTGCATCAGCACGATGGGTGCGACGAGCGCGAGGCCGAGCAGGATGCCGCCGACCGAGCGCTGCGCGAGCGCGACGGCCAGGCAGATCAGGATCACTCCGAGCACCTGCGGCTTGGTCGCCGCGTGCAGGCGGGAGGGCACATCGCGGAAGTGCAGCAGCCCGACCGCGGCGGAGAGGCACAGCACCGCGCCGAGCAGGATCAACACCAGCACCGTCACGTCGATGACGGCATTCGGAATCTCGATGTCGAACACGTTCATGATGTCGTGTTGTCCCTTCGCGCCACATATCGAGCGACTGAGATCGATCCGAACACCCCGATGGCGGCGATGATGAGCATCACCGGAATGCTGCGTGTGTGCCCATTGATCGCCATCTCGGCGCCCAGTACACACATCACCTCGGTGAGGAGGACGTCGGATGCCACGGCGCGGTCGAGGATCGACGGACCGCGGATGATGCGGAATAGCGTCAGGATCGCAGCAACACTGAAGACAGCCATGATCACGATCATCAGGATGTTCATCGCCCACCTCCCGCGCGTTCATCGGCTCCCGCGCGTTCATCGGCTCCCGCGCGCTCGTCGGCTCCCGCGCGCTCGTCGGCCTTCAGGGCACGATACTGCGCTGGGCTGCCGAGCGCCCTCACGATCCGCTTCTCCCAGCGCAGGATCCCGTCGCGCTGCGCATCCGCGTCGGCTCGTGTGCGCACGCCGATGATGTGCAGGTAGAGCACCCGGCGATCGCGATCCGTCTCGACCACCAGCGACCCGGGGATCAGCGAAGACGTGACCGACACGTGCGTCATGATCAGGTCATCGGCGTACTTCAGCGGCACCGCGATGATCGCCGCACCCGGCTGGCGCCGGAAGTCGAACACCTGCACCGACACCGCGATCGCACCGCGGAGGACGGCGAACAGGAACTGCACCACGAACAGCGCGCCGTACCAGAGGTTGACGCGCCCCGAGAGTTCGATTGTCGGCAGACGGAAGACGCGGGTGACGAAGACGGCGACGACGAGTCCGGTGACGAACGAGAGCAGGGTGAACTGGTTCCACAGCAGCATCCAGAGCACGATGAGCCAGGCGAGGAACGGAAGCTGAAGCCAGACGTCGTGAAGACGATGACGCTGGGTCTCGGGACTCACGGGGCCACCTCCTCCTCCAACTGCACGAGGCTGACCGGCTGCAGCAGCGCGTCGCCGATGCGATCGCACAGCGCGTACAGCGGACCGGCGAAGATCGTCAGCAGCAGCGTCACGCCGACCATCCCCCCGGTCGCGAGCGTCATGATCCGAGGGATGCGGCGGCGCTCCTGCTGCTCGTCGGCGGCCGGCGCGCCTGCGAGGTACTCGATTCGTCCGTCAGTCTCGGCCGAGTCCTCCTCCTCGCGCCAGAACGACAGGTTCCAGGCGCGCATCAGTGCGTAGAGGGTGAGCAGTGAGGTGACGATGCCACCGAAGATCAGCACCATCATGATCGGAGTGCCGACGGATGCCGCGGCTTCGAAGAGCGCGAACTTGCCGATGAACCCGGAGAACGGCGGCAGACCGCCGAGGTTGATGGCCGGCACGAAGTAGAGCACGGCGAGCAGCGGCGCCGCCTTCAGCAGCCCCTTGACCCTGAGGATCGACGTGCTGCCGGCTCTGCGCTCTATGAGTCCGACGGCGAGGAACAGAGTCGTCTGCACGACGATGTGGTGAACGATGTAGTATACCGTCGCACCGATCGCCGCCGGTGTCGCGATCGCCAATCCGAAGATCATGTAGCCGACGTGGCTGACCAGCGTGAACGAGAGGATCCTCTTCAGCTCGGCCTGCGCCACGGCGCCGAGTACGCCGATGATCATGGTCGCGAGCGCGACGATCAGCAGCAGGGTGTCGATGCTGTTGTCGGCGAACAGCTGCGTCTCGGTGCGGATCAGCGCGTAGACGCCGACCTTGGTCAGCAATCCGGCGAACACCGCCGTGACGGGCGCTGGCGCTGTCGGATAGGAGTCCGGCAGCCAGAACGACACCGGGAAGATGGCCGCCTTGATGCCGAACGCGACCACGAGCATCAGGTGCAGCACGAGCTGCGTCTCCTGCGGGAGCTCTGCCATCCGCTCGGCGATCTGCGCCATGTTCACTGTGCCGAGGGCGCCGTAGATCATCGCGATCGAGGCGAGGAAGAGGATCGACGAGACGAGCGAGACGACGATGTAGACCGCTCCGGTGCGGATGCGCGATTCGGTGCTTCCGAGTGTGATGAGCACGTATGACGCCACGAGGAGGATCTCGAACCCGACGTACAGGTTGAACAGGTCACCGGCGATGAAGGCGTTGAAGATACCGGCCGCGAGGATCAGGTACGACGGGTTGAAGATCGAGATCGGCGTCTCATCCGACCCGTCTGCGGCGCCCTGGCCGATGGAGAAGAGCAGCACCGCGAGCAGCACGATGCTGGAGATCAGCACCAGCAGGGCGGCGAGCCGGTCGACGTAGAGCACGATGCCGAACGGCACCGGCCATCCGCCGACCGAGACGGCCAGCGGGGAGCCTCCGTCGACCGCGATGAGCAGCACGGCGGCGATGACGGCCACCGCCGCGAGCGCGGCGACGGTGACGAACACCTGCAGCCGAGGGCTGCGGCCGAACACCAGGGTGATCGCGGCGCCGAGGAGCGGGAGGGCGACGAGCAGGGGGACTAGGGCGTTCATGTGCGATTCCCCTCATCGTCGGAGGATGCGTCGGGCGCGTTCTCGTGCCCTTCGACGGGCTCAGGGCGCGAGCGCGGTACCCACGGCCGATCCATCGGGGCGTCGTCCTGGATCGATGCATGATCGCGCATGTGCAGCACGGTGATCGGCGAGGTGCGCACGTCCACGAAGTCGGTGGTGGCTTCTTCGTCGGCGACGTCGTCCTCGTCGTCCATGACGTCCTCGTCCTCATCTGTGCGGGCACGCAGAGCGAGGTCGGCCTCGTCGTCCTCCACCGTGTCGGCCTGGCCGAGCTGCCAGGAGCGGTAGATCAGAGCGAGCAGGAATGCCGAGACGGCGAAGGTGATGACGATCGCCGTGAGCGTGAGCGCCTGCGGGAGCGGATCGCTCAAGTCGCCCTCGGTGCCGAAGAACGGCGCGTTGCCCGGCACTCCCATGACTATGAGCAGCAGAAGGTTCGTGGCGTTTCCCAGCAGCAGGAATCCGATGAGCACGCGGGTCAGGCTGCGCTCGAGCATCGCGTAGACGCCGCAGGCGAAGAGCACCGCCATCACGATGATGAGGGTCAGCGAGACATCCATCAGACGCTCACCCCCCGCGACCGCATCTCCTGCGACTGCCTGTCGACCTCGGCACCGAGGCTGCGCAGCACATCGAGCACGAGCCCGATGACGACCAGGTAGACGCCCGCGTCGAAGATCGTCGATGTGACGAACTCCATGTGGCCGAGGCCGGGGATCTCCCACTCCCAGAACGAGCTCTTCAAAGGTGCGAGGTTGAAGAACAACGGGAGCACGGCGGTGCCGACGGCGAGGATGAGTCCGGCACCCAGCAGGCGACCGGCATCGGTCGGCGCGGCGGCACCGAGTTCCCAGCGTCCGCCGGCGATGTATCGCATGACGAGTGCCATGCCCGCGACGAGTCCGCCGGCGAAGCCCCCGCCCGGCCCGTTGTGCCCGGCGAAGAGCAGGTATATCGAGACGACGATGATCGTGTGGAACAGGATGCGGACGATCACCTCGAGCAGGATCGATCGGTTCTCGGGTTTCATCTGCTGGCCGCCGATGAGCCATGCCCGCGGGTTGCTGCGGTTCTCGGTGGTCTGGAAGCGGATGCCGTCGGTCGTCTCGACGAGCGGCGCGATGCGGGCCTTCCGCCTGATGCGCTGGGGCAACGACGGTCGCTGGGACAGCATGTCCGCGCGGTGGGTGACGAACACGAGGGATGCCACGCCGGTGGCGGCGAGTACGAGGACGGAGAGCTCGCCCATCGTGTCCCAGCCGCGCAGGTCGACGAGCGCGACGTTGACGACGTTCTTCCCGCGGCCCAGTTCGTAGGCGAGTTCGGGGAACGAGATCGAGATCGGGTCGGTTATGCGTGCCTGCGTCGCGACCACGGCGATGAAGGCCATCGTGACGCCGACAGCGATCGCCAGCACGGCGCGCGGAATGCGGGAGACAGAGGCGTTGTGCTCGCCCATGCGCGACGGCAGCCGGCGCAGCACGAGGGCGAAGGCGACCATCGTGACGGTCTCGACGAGGATCTGGGTGAGGGCGAGGTCGGGGGCACCGCTCGTGGCGAACAGCGAGACCATGCCGAGGCCGGTGACCGAGACGAGCACCACACCGGTGTAGCGCTTTCGCGCCTGCACCGCGAAGACGGCGGCGATCGCCATGATCGGCGCGACGGCGATCTGGGTCGGGGTGTGCCAGGCCGACAGATTCAGTTGATCGACGTCGCTGGCGAGCAGCGCCGTGGTCTCCGCGGCCACGAACACGATGAAGATCGTGCCGACGTAGACCGGCAGCGAACCGCGCTGCGTGAGGGTCGTTGTGATGACCGAGAGCCGGTCGACGCCGCGCATCACCACGAAGTAGACGTCGGCGGCCGTGAACTTCAGAAGACGCGCCTTGCGGTCCCAGCCTGTACGTCGCGTGAGCACGAACAGCCCGAATCCGAGCAGGACGGTGAGGACCGAGATGCCCAGCGCCGGCTCGAACCCGTGCCACAGTGCCAGGTGCCCAGGACCTTCGCTCGCCGTTCCGTCAGCACTCAGGCCCGGCACGGCGGTCACCGCGTAGCCGTACAGTGCGGTGTCGAGCGCCGGGGCGCCGATGCCGAGGGCGATGGTCGCGCCGCCCAGGATCATCGGAGCCGACAGGAACCCCACCGGAGGGTCCGGCCATTCCGTGTCCGGAATGCGCGCGCCGATGACGTCGCGCTTCCTCCAGAACGCCCCCCATAGGAAGCGGACCCCATATGCCACAGTGAGCATGGAACCCAGGATCACGCCGATCAGGGCGACGAGTGCCCACGGCGAGCCGCCCAGCGCATCGTCGATCAGCCCGGTGAGCGCCGATTCCTTCGCCACGAAGCCGACGGTGGGGGCGATGCCCGCCATCGACGCGACGGAGATGAACGCGATCGTGGCCATGACCGGGGCCTGCCTGCCCACGCCGGACAGCTCGTCGATGTCGCGGGTGGAGAGTTGACGGTCGATGATGCCGACGATCAGGAACAGCGCCGACTTGAACAGCGCGTGCCCGACCACGAGCGCCAGACCGGCTAGTGCTGTCGCCTGCGTGCCGTAGCCGACCATGACGGTGAAGAAGCCGAGCTGGCTGACCGTGCCGAAGGCGAGGATGCGCTTGAGGTCGGTCTCACGCAGAGCCTGGATTCCACCGAGCAGCATCGTGAAGACGCCGAACGAGATCACGATCGGACGCCAGGGCTCGGAAAGCGCGAAGATCGGAGCGAACCTCGCGATGAGGTAGATGCCGGCCTTGACCATGGCAGCGGCGTGCAGATACGCGCTGACCGGCGTCGGCGCCGCCATCGCGCCGGGGAGCCAGAAGTGGAATGGGAAGATCGCCGACTTGCTGAGCGCGCCGATCAACAGCATCACGACCGCGGCGTTCACGAGCGGGCCGGTGGGGGCGAGCTCGAGCATCTCGGTGATGCTCGACGTGCCGGTGTCGACGACCAGCAGCACGACGCCGACGAACATCACGAGTCCGCCGAGCGTGGTGACCAGCAGCGCCTGCAGCGCGGCACGACGACTCACCGCGCGACGGCGGTAGTGGCCGATGAGCAGGTACGACAGGATGCTGGTGACTTCCCAGAACATCACGAGCATGACGAGGTCATCGGTGAGCACGAGCCCGTACATCGCACCGGCGAAGCCGAGCAGAACACCGGCGAACTGGCCGAGCTCACCCGCCTCGTCGTGGAAGTACCAGCGGCAGTAGAGCAGCACCAGAGCCCCGACACCGGTGACGATGAGGGTCAGCACCCAGCCCAGCACATCCATGCGCATCGACAGGTTCAGGCCGAGTTGAGGGATCCACTCCACGCTCTCGAACGGCACCGATTCGGTGTCGAGAACCTGCGGCGTCATCACCAGCGCCTGGACGAATGCCGCAGCGGGAATGAGAGCGCCGATCGCGAACGCTCGCGCCCCGAGCCAACGTACCAACGCGGGGAGAAGAAGAGCCCCGAGAAGGAACACGGCAAGGAGCAACAGCATAAGCGGCTCCTCAATGGCTCGTCGAGGCCTTGCGGCACAGGCGGGCGGGGGGTTTCTTCGAGTTTACCGGTTCATGCCCTCCATGGATTCTGCAAGTGCGGTCGGATCTCGCCTCTGCGGTCAGATGGTGGGGGCAGCGGTGGTCGTTCCGGCGCGGAATCGGCAGGTGAGATGCATCGATTCCGGCGACTCGCCGCGCAGCATCCGGGCCACCTGCTCCCCCGCCGCTCTGCCCTTCTCGACGGCTGGCTGCACCATGGTCGTGAGCATGTGCGGTCCGATGCCGTCGACGCGGATGCCGTCGAAGCCGGCGACGCTGAGATCATCCGGCACTCGAAGACCGAGGTCCTCCGCCGCGCGGATCACGCCCGCAGCCAGAAGGTCGCTCTGCGCGAGGATCGCGGTGGGACGGGCGGCAGGGTCGCTGAGCAGCGCCCGTCCCGCGATCACGCCGTCGTCGATCGAACTGCTGCCTGCCGAGACCGCGGGCAGATCGGGGTAGACGTCTCGCGCACCGGCCAGTCGCTCGATGGTGACGTCGATCGTCGCGCGTCCCAGTCGCTCGTCGGTGACCCGCCCGCGGATGCGATCGCTGTCCAACGGCAGCGTCACGGCGGCGACGCGCTCGTGTCCGAGACCCTGGATGTGCCTGGCCATCTCCGCCGCCGCCTCACGATTGTCGAGCGTGATCTGCGGGATCCCCTCCCCCGCGTCTCCCTCGATCACGACGACCGGCAGGCCCCGGGCCCGGACGATCTCCAGTGACGCGCGGGTTCTTCCGGAGCATCCGATGAGCACGACGGCGTCGACCGGTGCCGTCGCCAGCGCGGGGACCTCGCCCTCCCCCGGCTCGTCGCGCAGCAGGAGCACTCCCGCTCCGAGCGAGGCGAGGCCGTCGGTCAGCCCGTCCATCATCGGAATCGTCACGGGGTCCAGGAATGCGGTCCGCAGGTGCCCCTCGAGCACGACGGCGACGATGCCGCTGCGTCCGAGACGAAGCGATGCCGCGCGCGGGTCGGGACCCGCATATCCGAGATCGGCCGCTGCCGCCAGCACACGCTCTCGCGTCGCGTCCGAGACCCTCGTGCGGCCGCTGAAGACGACGGATGCCGTGGACGTCGACACGCCTGCAGCGTGCGCGACGTCTGCGAGCGTCGCGCGACGTGGCGCAGGTGCTGAGGACGACGTCATGATCCGAGGATAACTCGACCATTTCCGAAAATCGAATCGATTCGATACGCTCTCTGCATGGACCACGCCCTCACCCGTTCGCAGTACGTGCGTTGGCGGGGCGCAATCTTCGCGATCTTCCTCGCCAGCGGCGTCTCGATCGCGACCTGGGCGTCGCGCGTGCCCGACATCAAAATCGCCCTCGGCATCGACAACGCGCAGATCGGCCTGCTGCTGCTCGGCATGGGCATCGCGTCGATCCTCGGAATCTCCACGAGCCCGGCAGTGATGGCGCGCATCGGCGCGCGCCGGGGCATGCTGGCGCTGATGATCACCCTCGCGATCGGTCTCGTCCTGATCGGTGTCGGCACGACGGTGTTCGCGTCGTTCCCCGTGGTCATCATCGGCCTTGCGCTGTTCGGGTACGGCAACGGATGCCTCGACGTCATGATGAACGTCGAGGCGACCGCCATCGAGCAGGAGGCGGGCAAGACGATCCTGCCGCTGTTCCACGCGTTCTTCAGCTTCGGCACCGTCATCGGAGCCGGCCTCGGCTGGGTCGCCACCACCACGCACCTCACGGTCGCATTCCACGCGACGGTGGTCGCCGCGCTGATCTTCGTCGCAGCGTTCGTGTGCATCGCAAACGTGCCGAACCGTGACGCGACTTTCGACCCCGCCGAGTCCGGCGAGAAGCCGCATTGGCGCGAGCGCATGCACGTGGCATTGTCGGCATGGCGCGAGCCGCGCACCTACGCCCTCGGCGTCGTGATGCTCGGAATGGCCTTCGCCGAGGGCGGGGCCAACGACTGGCTCGCACTCGGCACGAGCGAAGACCACGGCGGCGGCGCGGCGATGGGCGCCGCAGCGCTGACGGTGTTCTCGGTGGCGATGACCACGGTGCGCATCTTCGGCGGTCCGCTCGTCGACCGCTTCGGCCGCGTGCTGGTGCTGCGCATCCTCGCGGTGGCGGCGACCGGCGGCATCCTGCTGTTCATCCTCGCGCCCACACTCCCCCTCGTCTTCGTCGGCGCGGCTCTGTGGGGCGTCGGCGCATCACTCGGCTTCCCGCTCGGCATGTCCGCGGCGGCCGACGACCCCGCCAAGGCTGCGGCGCGAGTGAGCGCAGCGGCCACGATCGGCTATGTCGCGTTCCTCGGCGGGCCGCCGATCCTCGGGCTGATCAGTGAGCACATCGGCCTGCTCAACACACTGTTCATCCTCGTCGCGCTGGTCGCGGCATCCGGATTCGCATCCGGCGCCGCCCGGCCGCTGAAGGCGAACGCCGAGCGCTCGACGACGAAGTAGGCTCGTCGAGTGCGTCTCGTCATCGCCCGCTGCGCCGTGGACTACTCCGGCCGGCTCAATGCCCACCTCCCCCTCGCCACGCGTCTGCTCGTGCACAAGGGGGACGGCAGTCTGCTCGTGCACTCCGACGGCGGCAGCTACAAGCCGCTGAACTGGATGAGCCCTCCCTGCACCCTCGTCACAGAGATCCCGGGTGAGGAAGAGGCCGGCGCCGGCGTCATCGACGTGTGGCGCGTCACCCACAAGAAGACCGGCGACGCACTGCGCGTGCAGATCTATGAGGTGCTGCACGATTCCGCACACGAGCTCGGCATCGACCCCGGCCTGCAGAAGGACGGCGTCGAGGCCGATCTGCAGCGCCTGCTCGCCGAACAGGTCGAGCGGATCAGCGAGGGCGCGACCCTGGTTCGCCGCGAGTACCCGACAGCGATCGGCCCTGTCGATCTCATGGTGCGGGATGCTGCGGGCGCTGCCATCGCGGTGGAGATAAAGCGCCGCGGCGACATCGACGGCGTCGAGCAGCTCACCCGCTACCTCGAACTCCTCGGCCGCGATCCGCATCTCGCGCCCGTGCACGGTGTGTTCGCCGCCCAGGAGATCAAGCCCCAGGCGCGCGTGCTCGCCGAGGATCGCGGCATCCGCTGCCTGGTTCTCGACTACGACGACATGAAGGGCATCGAGTCCGGAGTCCCGCGGCTGTTCTGACGGCTCCGGAGCGATGTGGCGTACGGCCGACCCGGCGGCTGCCCATAGGCTTGAAGGATGCCTCACTCCCCTTACTCCTGCGTGCTCTGGGACGTCGACGGCACCATCGCCGATGCGACCCCCGGCATCTTCCCTCGTCTCATGGAAGTGCTCGCGTCGTTCGGCCAGCCCGCACCTGACCCGGCTTCGCTGCCGCGCTGGGTCGGACCGCCGATGTACGAGTCCTTCCAGAGCCTTGCGGGGCTGAGCGCGACCCAGGCCGAGGATGCTCTTGCGCGCTACCGCGCGCTCGCCGCCCGCGACGGCTATGCCGCGTCTGTCGACATCTACGACGGCATCCCCGATGTCATCCGCGCGGTCGCAGCCGCAGGCATCCCCCAGGCCACCGCGAGCACGAAGCCCGAGAATCAGGTCACCGCGATCCTCGAGCACAATGATCTGCTCGGCCTGTTCGCCGCCGTCTCCGGTGCGCGCAGCGGCACGGTCGGGCGCAGCGACAGCAAGTCGGATGTGGTCGGCTGGGCGCTGGAGCGGCTGCAGGCCGCGGGTGTCGACACCTCGAACCCGGTACTCGTCGGAGATCGCCACCACGATGTGGAGGGCGCGGCTGAGCACGGTGTGCCCGTCATCTTCGCCGAGTGGGGTTTCGGCGAGGCCTCAGAGGGCGACGGCGCGGTGTCCCGAGCTGCCGACGCGGACGCGCTCAGGGCACTGCTTCTGACGTAGAGCGCACGGCGCTCCCCGCCGGGAGCGCGCTGTTGACGTGCGCCCGACGGGGAGCGTCGTGTGTATCGGCCTCAGATGGGGCGGATGTTTTCGGCCTGCAGGCCCTTGGGGCCCTGTGCAACCTCGAACTCGACGCGCTGGTTCTCGTCGAGTGAGCGGTAGCCGCTTGCTTCAATGGCGGAGTAGTGCGCGAAGACGTCAGCGCCGCCGTCATCGGGGGAGATGAAGCCGAAGCCCTTCTCCGAGTTGAACCACTTGACCGTGCCTTGGGTACTCATGTACTGCCGTTCTGCTGAAATGTGTGTCGACGCAGGGTGCCCCGACGATGCCCACAATATCTGTGCAGCGCCGGAGCGGAACAGCCCGAAGCAGAAGGTAACCCAAATGTTGCACGAGCGTCACACCGGGTGCACACAGGGAAAAGGGCCGTCGAATAGTGCGGCCCTCACCGCGGGGGGAGCGGTGAGGGCCAAAGACGACCGGAGGGTGCGTCATGAAACACCCTAACCCCAAACCATGAATCTTGTCCCCCATTTGGGGGACAAATCTGAAAAACCGTGGGAGGATGACTCGATAGTGGCTCCCGCGGATGGATCATTGGGGACGGACCTGCTCGAGTGGGCCCACTGCATGCGCTGATCGTCGGGCTTTGGGGAAAGCCGAGATCCGGATTCTGGGGAAGAAGGACGACGATCACCCCGTCCCGCGGGGATCGCAGGTTTCGGGACGGGATGGGATGCACAGCACGGAGTTCGCCTCCGGCATCTCATCCCGCTCGAACCGCGACTGATCCCAGCCCGAATCGTGGGCTGACGCGCCATCCGCTCATTCCTAACGTTCGTCGTCGCGCCCGTCAACCCCGTCGCCGAATCTTCCTGTCGGTGTGAGAGTCGATCACACGGATCACCTGATCCCCGACGAAAGGAATGGATCGATGGGCATTGGAGACAAGGCGAAGCACACCGCCGAAGACATCGCCGGTCACTTCAAGGAGGGCGTCGGCAAGGCCACGGACAACGAGAAGCTCGAAGCCGAGGGCAAGGCGGAACAGGCCAAGGCCGATCTCAAGAAGGCCGGGGACAAGGCGAAGGACGCCTTCGAGAACTGAGCGTCAGAGCGGCGGGCGGCGACGTGGCCACCAGATCCGGTCACCGAGCACCCCGAACACCGCCGGCACGATCACGGTGCGCACGACCAGCGTGTCGACGATCACGCCGACCCCGACGATCAGGCCGAGCTGGCCGAGAGTCACCAGCGGCAGAACGCCGAGCGCCGCGAACACCGCTGCGAGCACGATCCCGGCGCTGGTGATGACGGCGCCGGTGTGCGAGACCGCCCGCACCATTCCTTCACGGGTGCCGTGGCTCTCGGCCTCGGCCCTGGCGCGATGCACGAGGAAGATCGTGTAGTCGATGCCCAGCGCGACGAGGAAGAGGAACGCCAGCAGTGGCACCTGCAGATCCAGCGCGTGCTGATCGAACAGAACCCGGCTCAACCAGGAGCCTGCGCCGATCGCCGCCGCTGCACTCGCGACGTTGATCAGCAGCAGCACCACCGGTGCGACCAGCGACCGCAGCAGCACGAGCAGCACGATGAAGCTCACCGCGAGCACGAGCGGGGCGATGAGCAGCAGATCCTGCTGGTTTCCGGCCCTGGCATCCAGATCCGTCGCCACTGCACCGCCGACGACGGCATCCGCACCCGGCACGTCGTGGACGATGTCACGCAGCTCGGTGACGAGGTCGAGGCTCTCGGGTGTTCCCGGCGCGTACTCGCCCGTCACCATGATCTTCGTCAGCGCGCCGTCGGTCGTCTCACCGATCGGGTTCGCACGCACCACGCCGTCGACATCGTCGACGCTGTCGAGCACGCTGTCGGCCTCTGCCGAGTTCGCGACGATGAAGATCGGCTGGGACTCCCCGGGCGGGAAGTGATCGCCGAGCACCTCGAGACCGGCCGCCGACTCGGACTGCACGCGGAACTTCTCCACCTGATCCAGTCCCACCGTCGTGCTCACGAGGCCGGCACTCATCACAGCCAGCACGAGCACCCCGCCGCCGAGGCTCAGCCACGGACGACGCATGACGCGGGTGGCGATGCCCTTCCACACCGCGGCGTGCTCGGTTCTCGCGCCCGGCTTCGGGACGAACGGCCAGAACACCCGGCGCCCGCACACCGCCAGCAGGGGAGGAAGCGCGAAGAGCACCGCGCCGAGCGCGATCAGCAGACCGACGGCGGAGGAGATGCCGAGACCGCGCGTGCCGGGGATCACGGCGAGCGCGAGCGTGAGCAGCGCCAGGACCACGGTGATGTTCGACGCGACGATCGCCGGAACGGTCTTGCGCCAGGCGGTGCTCAGCGCGCGGCGCTGATCCACGTCGACGAGCAGCTCCTCCCGATAGCGCGAGATCAGCAGCAGTGCGTAGTTCGTGCCGGCACCGAAGACCAGCACGCTGATGATCCCCGCGTCGAACTGGAGGTCTAGCCAGGTCCCGACGGCGCCGGTGACCTCACCGGCGAGCTGATCGGCGAACGCGACGACCACGAGCGGGAGCAGCCAGAGGATCGGCGAGCGGTAGGTGATGATCAGCAGCACCGCGACGATGAGGATCGTGACGAGCAGCAGCGTGAAGTCGGCGCCGTCGAACGCGCTCGTGACGTCTGCGCCGAATGCCGGGCCGCCGGTGACCTGGAGCGCGAGGCCGGGGGGAGCGTCGGCTGCCACCGCGCCGCGCAGGTCCTTGATGATGTCAGCAGTCTCGGCGTTGTCGGCTCCGACCGTGATCGGGGCGACGATCACGGCGGCCTTCCCGTCGTCGCTCGCGTTCGGTCCGGACGACTCGAGGCCGGTGTGGGCGTCGAGAACGGGCACGATCGCGTGCAGCGCCGTGATGTCTGCGAGGGAGAGGTCTGCGGCATCCGCTCGAGAGGCGACCACGAGCACCGACTGCTCATCCGCATTCGGGAACTCCTCCAGCAGCGCGCTCACCTGCGACGACTCGGAGTCCGGCGGTGCCGTCTCGTTCCCGGTCGGGCCGTCGATACGGCTGAAGAGCCCGAACAGGGCCACGAAGGTGAGGAGAACGATGCCGAGGGATATCCAGGCTCCCCGCCGGGATGTGAGCCGGTCGGGGAGGCGCGGGCGAGTAGCTGTCATGCATCCAGCCCATCAGCGAGGCCCGATCCCGACATCGCTCGAAAGGTTGATCATGCGCTCTGGACATCTCGCCCGCACGAGGCGTTGCGTCCAGCCAGTCAGCTGACGGCGTGGACGACACTGCCGACGAACACAGAGAGGATCGTGGTCCATCCGATGATCGCGACCGCCTGCCAGATCAGGACGCGGGCCTTGCTGACACCGGATGCCGCGAGCATCGTCGCCGTGAACTGCGTGGGGAGCAGGAGCGGGCCGAGCAGGCTGACGCCGGGGACGCCGTAGCGGTCGAGCGCACGACGGAACTTCACCTTGCGGGCGGCGCTGCGGCTGCCGTCGGCCTCGTCCTCTGCGTCGACAACGGTGACACTTCCCGTCGTCGCACCTCCGGCAGCGGCCAGACGCGCCTTGCGCGCGTGGTTGCGGCTGACGACCGCATTGCGGGCCCCGGAACTGAGCAGCACCAGCACCAGCACGCAGAGGAAGTTGCCGATGATGCCTGCGATCGCGGCGATCACCGGATGGATGCCGCCGATGATGCCGATGCTCGCCGCGCCCTCGCCCTCGATGAAGGGCACCGCGCCGGCCAGGGCGACGATGAGGGGCTGCACCAGTTCGGGCACCTGAGCGACCAGGTTCTGGAAGGTCTCGATGAGGTTCATGGGATGTTCCTGTCGTTGCGACTGCCCGGGCGTCTGCCCGGCGGAGACTCCAGTCCATCGGATCCGCGCGATGCGCAGAAGTGCCCCGCTGTCACCGCTTCCCGGGGTGTTCGCACGATCGATGGGTGACATGTGTCATGGCCGTAATGTGGACGACATGGTCCGTTCGTCCGCATCCGCTCCCGACGGCTCCGATGCCGCCGCGTCGAAGGGTTCCGTACGACTGGCCAGGGGAGTGACCGCCACTTGGTACTACACGATCTCGGCCCTATTGTTCTTCGAACTTTTCATCGTCGCGAACACTGTGCTCCTCATCCTCGGCGCCGGCATCCGCCCGTCGGCCGCCGCCGCCGTCGCGATCTCGATCGGCGGACTCGTCTGGGTCGTCTCGACCGTGGCACTGATGATCGACTACCGTCACCGCACGGACACCGCCGGGCTGGTGCGGTGGCGCCGACAACTCCTCCCGCTCCTGGTGGCCGTGGCCTATGCGATCCTGGCCGGCACGGTGTCCGGGCTGTGGACGGTCGCCGCCGTACCCGTACTGCAATCGCTTCTGCTGCTCAACTGGCAGCCGGGGGTGCGCATGCGTGCGATGCTCGCCGCCACTGTCGTGATCATCGGTCTCGCCGTGGTCGATTTCCGCATGTTCGACGACGGAGCAGCGGCGGGTTTCGGGCCGCTGGCCTTGTTCTCGGCGATGCTGCCCGCCATGACCGTCGCCTCCCTGTGGTGGTGGGATGTGCTGGTGCGACTCGATCGGGCGCGCGCCTCCGAGAGCCGTCTCGCCGCCACGCAGGAGCGCCTGCGGGTCGCGACGGACGTGCACGATCTGCAGGGCCACCATCTGCAGGTCATCGCCCTGCAGCTCGAACTCGCCGAACGCCTCATGGCGAAGGATCCGGATGCTGCGCTCGAGCAGTTGCGCGCTGCAAGAGGCAGTGTGGCCGAGGCTCAGCAAGGCACGCGGGACCTGGCGCTGCGATTCCGCACGGCCGCGCTGACCGATGAGATCGCCAACGCCGTCGATCTGCTGCGTGCCGCCGGCACTTCCGCGGAGGCGAGCGTCGATGCGGGGGCGGATCGAGCTCCGGCATCCGTTCTCGGGCCCGTCATCCGCGAGACCACGACCAACGTCCTGCGCCACGGCGGCGGCAAGTGGGCGCAGCTCTCGTTGAAGAAGGACGGCGAGTCCTGGCGGTACGAGATCGTGAACGACTCGGCCGGGGATCCGGCGTCCGATGACGGCTCGGGGCTCGAGGGCATCGGGCGGCGAGCAGCGGAAGCGGGTGGGACCCTGGACGTGCGACGGGGGAAGCAGGATTTCGCGGTCGTCGTGACCGTTCCGGCCGGGGCGCCGGAGGAGGAAGCGCGATGATCCGTGTACTGCTCGCCGATGACGAGGCGATGATCCGATCCGCGCTGGCCGCTCTGCTGCGCCTGGAGGACGACATCGACGTCGTCGCGGAATGCGCCGACGGGTCCGAGGCTCTCGCCGAGGCCATCCGCCTGACGCCGGACGTCTGCCTTCTCGACCTGGAGATGCCGGGGCTCGACGGGGTCGAGGTCGCGGAGCGCCTGCGGCGCGAGACCTCCATCCGCTGCGTGGTCGTCACCCGGCATGCTCGTCCCGGCGTGCTGCGGCGAGCGCTGGCGTCGGGGGTCGCCGGATTCCTGCCGAAATCGCGCGGTGCGAACGAGGTCGCCGAGGTCATCCGACGGGTGGCGGCGGGTGCGCGCTACGTCGACCCCGAGATCGCCGCCGACGCGCTGAGTGACGAGCGATCCCCTCTGACCGATCGTGAGCTCGACGTGCTGCGGGCAGGGCGGCGCGGAGAGACGACAGGGCAGATCGCACGCGCGCTGTCGCTCGCCCCCGGGACTGTGCGCAACCACGTCTCTACCGTGCTCGGGAAACTCCACGTCACCACGCGCCAGCAGGCAGTGCTGGTCGCCGAAGAGCGCGGCTGGATCTGACGTGGAAGGTGATGCGATGAAGACGATCGGACTGCTCGGCGGCATGAGCTGGGAGTCATCACTCGAGTGGTACCGCCTCGCCAATGAGCGCGTCAGGGATCAACTGGGTGGTCATCATTCGGCCCGCATCCTGCTCGATTCACTCGACTTCGCCGAGATCGAGGCCATGCAGGCCGCAGGCGACTGGGAAGCCGCCGGAAATCTGCTCGCCGGCCGCGCACTCGCGCTCGAGAACGCCGGAGCCGAGCTGCTCGTGCTGTGCACCAACACGATGCATCTGGTCGCCGAGCGGATACAGGATGCCGTCAGCATCCCGTTCCTGCACATCGTCGACGTCACCGCCGAGGCGATCCGTCCCTCGGGTGTGCGCACGGTCGGGCTGCTGGGCACCGCCTTCACGATGGAGCAGCCGTTCTATGCCGATCGACTGGCGTCGCACGGCATCCGGACGATCGTGCCCGACGAGGAGGAGCGACGGATCGTGCACGAGGTCATCTACGACGAGCTCGTCCACGGCGTCGTGCGCGAGGAGTCCAGGCAGCGGTACCGGCGGGTGATGGCGGGACTCGTTGATCGCGGCGCAGAAGGCATCATCCTCGGGTGCACCGAGATCGAACTGCTCATCAGTGATGGCGATGCGACCGTGCCGGTGTACCCCACGACCTCGCTCCACGTCGATGCGGCGCTCGCCGCCGCGCTGGGAGGCTGACGCGGTGCGCGGGCTCTCAGCCCTCTCGGGGCTCTTCGGGCTCTCGGGGCTCTTCGGGTTCTCGGGCTTCTTCGGATCGATGTGGCGCCCGATGCGGCATCGACGCCGCGGGGTCGTCGAGTTGAAGTGGCTCAGTGCACGCACGTACACGATGAAGTGGTATCCGCAGGGCGTCGACTTCGGCACCTGGCAGGGGCGACGGACGCTCGCGGTGAGCTGGTTCCGCAAGGAGAAGAGCGGTGCCCACCTCGCGTCGCGGGTGACCTTCATCGATCTGGAGCGGTCGCGACACCTCGATGTCGCCCTCACGATCGAGACGGAGGACGGCGAGCTCGTGCCGGCCCAGATCCACGCCGGCGGTCTCGCCTGGTTCGGGGATCGCCTCTTCGTCGCCGCGACAGGTCAGGGGATCTGGGAGTTCGACCTCGGCGAATCGCGCCGGCTGCGAGGGGCCGCGGCGCGACGAGTCGTCGGTGCTCGAGGGCGTGGTTTGGGCGCGGTGGCGCTGGCGGCGGTCCGCACGCGGGTGCATCCGGTGCCGCTGCGATGCTCGTTCCTCGGCCGGGTGTTCGATGACGAGGGCACCTCGGTGCCGCGCGTGCTGATCGGCGAGTACCGCGGCGACAAGCTCGGACGCATCGGCGAGTTCACGATTCCGGGCGATGCCGACGGCTCGTTCATCGCCGTCGATCAGAACGTGCCGCAGATCGCCCGGATGCAGGGCGCCGTGCAGTGGGGCGATCGACGATTCATCTCGCAGTCGCGCGGCATGCAACCGGGTGCGTTGTGGGACGGCGACGGGGCCGCGCCTCAACGCAGCGATGTTCCCCTGCCGATCGGCTGCGAGGACCTGGCCCTCGACCCGGAGGGGCGGATGCTGTGGACACTGGGCGAGCATCCGTGGCGGCGCGTGGTGCGCGGCATCCCGTTCGACCAGCTCGGGCTGTGAACGAAAAGAAACAGCCCCTCACCGGATCACCTGGTGAGAGGCTGTTCTGACTCGCTGTGCGCGAGGGGGGACTTGAACTGACCTCGACCCCCTCGCGCCGCGAATCTGGGCCGAGCGTTCTGCCGCATAAAATCAACGATCTACGACATGTGACCTGTGGATAACTCCGCCGCGATACCTTGACCTACAGGTTGCTTAGCACTTTCGTTAGCACTTTTTGCAACGCTCTTTACTGTAGGGGCCGATAGCGTCGCCGCCCATCGCAGCGCCGATACCCATAGGTGATAAGGGTCTGTCCTTAGTTCACGATCGGTAGCCCGGTCGCCTGAGCTGCTTGTTCGAGGGATCCGAGGTTGGTGAGGTTCGTGAACCCGGCCTGTTCCATGAGCGCGATCGCCTGGCCGGATCGGTTGCCTGAGCGGCAGTAGACGAGGTATTCGGCGTCTGGGTCGAGGCTCGGGATCGCGGCGGCGAGGTCGCCGCCGTTGAAGTCGAGCAGCTTGGCTCCATCGAGGTGCCCTGCTGAGTGCTCTGCGGCGGTGCGGACGTCGAGCAGGATCGTGGCATCACCGACTTCGACCGGGTTCGCACCGCCAGCCGAGTTCGGCGCGGATGAGCAGGCTGCCAAGCCGAGCAGGAGCGCGACAGCGGAGAGGGAGATAGTGATTGAACGGAGCATGGCGGGTGGCCCTTTCAGCTTGATTTTGGTCTGGTGGTGACGGATGGTTCAGGGGTCGGGTGTCCGACTGGCGCAGACCAGGGCGCAGCAAAGTGGGTGCTGGAACCCGTATCGCAAGTGTCGCCCGGACAGTACTTGGGCGGTTGCTTGCTGAAACGGCTCTGTAGGGCGCAGCCGACGCAGATGCCGAACGCGGTCTCGAGGAAGAGCAGAGTGAGACAGGAGCCGCAGAGCACGAGGGCGAGGCCGAAGCCCAGCCACCATGCGAGCTCCTTCTGCGGTGCGCCGACCCATTCCGGGCGCTGCCCTTTCACCGCAAGGCGGCCGAGCATCAGCGTGGGCGACCAGCGGTCACCTGCGGTCACACGCAAAAGCATGTCGATCATGAAGAACATGCCGAAGGGCTGCAGCGGCTGTGCCGAGCCGGTGAAGAACGCCGTCGCGAATGCGGCCCCGCCCAGCAGGAACATGATTCCCGCGGCCGCGCGCACAGCCCGCTCGTCGATGACGGGGATCGCGTGCCCGCGAACGACTCGGCCGATGCGCGAGGCTCGGGTTTCGGCGCTTGAGGCGTCAGCGATCATTGGAGGCGTCTTCCGTTTCAGGCTGAGGTGAACAAGGACAGGAACGCAGGGGCTTCTTGGACGAGCACGAAGGCTCCCATTACGAGCACGAACACGCCGAACCCTTTACGGAGCGCGCGTCCGGGGATGCGCCCGGCCAGGGCGACGCCCGCGAACGACCCCGCGACGGCGGTCGCCGTGAAAGCGAGCACGATCGGCCAGTGCAGCTGCACCGAGAACAGGTAGCCGCCGAGTCCCGCGAACGACTTCATCGCGATCACGAGCAACGAGGTGCCCACCGCGATCGCCATGGGCAGGCCGCCGAGCAGGTTGAGTGCGGGGACGATGAGGAAGCCACCACCCGCACCGACGAGGCCCGTGGCGATGCCGACGAGCAGCCCGTCGATGAGGATGCGCAGGATCGGCCTCGGGTGATCCGCAGCGCGCGCCGCGCCGCCGCGATCCTTGCGACCGCGGATCATGGCGGTCGCGGTGACGATCATCATGATGGCGAACAGGATCATAAGCGCCACCCCGGGGATGAACCCGCCGAGCAGGCCGCCCGCGAACGCGCCGGCCATGCCCGCGATACCGAACAGGGCCCCGGTCTTCCAGCGCACACGTCCCGATCTGGCGTGGCCGATCATGCCGACCGCGCTGGTCGCGCCGACGATGAAGAGAGACGCGGCGATCGCCTCGCGCGGTTCCATCCCCAGCACATATGCGAGGATCGGGACGGTGAGGATCGATCCGCCGCCGCCCAGGAGCCCGAGGGACACGCCGACCAGCGCCGCCAGAGCGAGCGCGATGACGATCAGATGGGGTTCCACTCGGACTCCTGAGTGCGCCGGTCAGGCGGTGACGGGCTGGTTGCCGGGGCGCGCTGCCCAGGCCGCGTAGCTACCGTCGAGTTCGGCGATGTCATACCCCTGACGGCGCAGCGCGCTGGCAGCGACGCTATTGCGTACACCGCTCTGGCAGTAGGTGACGATCGTGCCGGCCTCGGGCTCGGGCAGCAGGTCGAGGTTCCAGAGCACGCGACCGCCGGAGAGCTGCTTGGCATCTGGCAGGTGGCCCTCAGCGTACTCGGTGCGGTTGCGCACATCGAGCAGCATCACCCCGTCAAAGCCGTCGAGAGCCTCCGGCTGCACGAGCTTCGGCTTGACGAGTTCGAGGCCGTCGAGTGAGGTGATGTAGCCGCGTACCGTGTCGATGCCGACCCGCATCAGGTGGTCGCGCATCTGCTGCGCCTCTTCGAGCGAGCCGGCGAGGAGCACGAGCGGGCGATCCTCGATCTGCGGATCATAGACCCACGCGCCGTAGCTCGCGGCCTTCGCGACGCCCGGGATGTTCAGGGAGCGCTCCACGGTACCTTCGTGCACCTTACTGTTGTGGCGGGTGTCCACGAAGATCACGGAGTCGGCATCGAGCGCCGACCGGAGTTCGTTTGCCGTGTATTCAACGAGTTCGGGCATGTCGCCGATCACGGCTGGGCCGATCTTGTTCTCGATCTTCATGCGGCCGAAGTAGGCGTGAGCATCCGGCTGACCGCTGAGCAGTTCATCGACGAAGCCCTGTTCGTCGTCGTTCTTCAGATACTGGCTCCACCAGGAGAAGTTTCGCTCGTAGCCGACGGTCGACGCAGGGATCGCGCCGAGCGCTTTGCCGCACGCCGAACCGGAGCCGTGCGCCGGCAGCACCTGCACATAGTCGGGCAAGGTGAGGAAGCGGTCGCGCAGGCTTGCGAAGAGATCCCTCGCGCCCCGGAAGCGGGTGTCGACGAACCCGGCGGCCTCGTCGAGCAGGTCGGGGCGACCGAGGTCGCCGACGAACACGAAGTCGCCGGTGAGCATGAAACCCGGCTCGCTCGCCTGCGCCCCGTCGGTGATGAGGAACGACAGGTGCTCAGGCGTGTGCCCGGGCGTGTGCGAGGCCTCGACGGTGATGTTGCCGAGTCGGATGCGGTGGCCGTGCTTCATGCGCACGGCACTGTCGAAGTCGGGGCCGTACGTCCAGTCTGGCCCGCCCTCGTCGGAGACGTGCATCCGGGCGCCGGTTCTCGCAGCGAGTTCGCGGGTGCCCGACAGGTAGTCGGCGTGGATGTGCGTCTCGGTGACGGCGACGATTCGCATGCCGTTCTTCTCGGCCAGGTCGAGGTAGACATCGATGTCGCGGCGGGGATCGATGACGATGGCCTCGCCCTTCGCCTGACAGCCGATGAAATAGCTCGCCTGTGCGAGATCCTCGTCATAGATGCGTTCGAGCAGCATGATCAGTTCTTTCTCGAGTGATGTAGTGATTCAGGAGTCAGTTGCAGGTGCAGCGGTCGGCCTCGGGTACGCCGTAGAGGGCATCCTCGATGTGCTCGCCGCAGCCGGTCCAGGTGGGCCTGCCGCAGGTAGAGCAGGTGATTCGTGCGCACATAATGAGGGTCCTTTCTGACGATGTGCTGGATGGATGAGTGGATCTCAGCCGGTTTCAGGAGGCGGGCTGCGTGCCGCGCTCGGCGATCTGCCGACGCACGTCGTCCATATCGAGGTCACGGGCGCCCTGGATGAGCTGGTCGAGCTGCGCAGGAGGGAGAACCCCAGGCTGGGCGTAGACCGGGATCCCGTCGCGGAACACCATGAGAGTCGGGATCGAGCTGATGCGGAAGCTCGCTGCGAGCTGCTGCTCGGCCTCGGTGTCAACCTTGCCGAACACAATGTCTGGATGCTGCTCGGAGGCGCGCTCGAAGGTGAGGGCAAACGCCCGGCACGGCCCGCACCACGCCGCCCAGAAATCGACGAACACGATGCCATCACCGTTCACGGCACCCTCGAAGGTGTCCAGCGTCAGATTCCTCGTAGCCATTGCCTGTTCCGTTCCTTCTCTGCGGTTTAGCGGCCGAACAGGCGGGAGAAGAACCCGCCCCGGTTTGCCTTCGCGGCATCGATTTGCGCCTGAGTGTGCTTGCCGTTGCACCAGTCCGATGCGGGCACGCCCGCCTTCACCATCGCGACATGCTGCCCACATCCCGCCCAGGTCGTCTTCCTGCATGTACGACAGGTCACCGCTCGACACATCACGCTCTCCTTAGTTCTATATACCCCAGGGGGTATCCTGTGGAATAGGATAACTATACCCAGGGGGGTATCATGTTTGTCAAGTCAGGTCGTTTCAACACAGTGAAGGAGGCAGAGGTCATGGGGCATGAGACAACAGCAGACCCTATTCCTGCTCAGCATGATGCGGAGGCGAAGCGCAAGGTGGTGAACCGCTTGCGTCGTGCACACGGGCAGCTCGCCGCGGTCATCGCCGCGGTGGAGCAGGACGCGCACTGCCGCGATGTCGTGCAGCAGCTCTCCGCCGTCTCCAAGGCGCTCGACCGGGCGGGGTTCCTTGTGATCTCCAGCGCATTGAAAGAATGCTTGAACCACCCAGGCACGGAGGGCGCCCCCGATCAAGACGAACTCGAGAAACTCTTTCTCACGCTCGCCTAGATGAGTGAGTCCGATTGGGTTTAGTGGTCGTAGGCGATGAGTGAGCGTTTGACGGGTGCTCCGATGAGCCAGTTGTGCCAGATTCCGGCTGCGAGGGCGAGGAGCCGTGCGGCGACGCGGGAGTAAA
>NZ_JABFAS010000002.1:207355-285542 GCF_017168295.1 Microbacterium sp. KRD172
GCCGATCGCGGGCAGGATCCGGTCATCGAGATGGACGTAAAGTGTGATCAGGAGGGTGTTGAGGTCGGTATTCACACATTGGGCTTAACACCCTCTGCCAACGATTAACAGCCTCCACGCCGTTCACAGCCAATCGGACTCACTCATCTAGTGTCCCGCGCCGTTGATTCGTTGTAGAAGTCGTCCGATGGAGGTGAGAATCTCGTCGGCGGTCTTGGTCCAGATGAAGGGTTTCGGGTTCTCGTTCCATGCTTTGATCCAGCCGCGGAGGTCTTTCTCCAGTGCTTGCACGCTGCGGTGATCTGAGCGTTGGAGGAGTTCGCGGGTGACTTCGGCGAAGAGCCGCTCGACTTGATTGATCCACGATGAGTACGTCGGCGTGAAGTGCATGTGGAACCGGGGGTGCTTTTCGACCCACGCTGTCACGGCCGGGTGCTTGTGTGTGCCGTAGTTGTCGCAGACAACATGCACATCCAGATGCTCGGGCACGTTCTGATCGATTTTCTGCAGAAACTTCTTGAACTCCACCGCACGGTGTCGGCGATGCGTGGACGCGATCACCGTGCCGTCAGCGACATTCATCGCCGCGAACAGGCTCGTCGTGCCGTGTCGGAAGTAGTCGTGCGTGCGCTTTTCGGGCATGCCCGGCATCATCGGGAACGCGGGCTGTGACCGCGACAGCGCCTGCACTTGAGATTTTTCATCCACCGAAAGAACGACGGCGGATTCGGGCGGGTCGAGGTAGAGGCCGACGATGTCGTAGACCTTCTCCACGAACAGCGGGTCGTTAGAGAGCTTGAATCCGTCCGCCTGGTGAGGTCTCAAACCGAACGCCTTCCATACCCGTCCGATCGTGGACTTCGACAGTCCGGTGCGCTCGGCCATCTTCGCCCGCGACCAATGCGTCGCGTTCGCGGGCGTCGACTCCAGCGTCGCGACCACGACATCCTCGACCTGCTCCGCAGTGATCGTCGCCGGGCGCCCCGGGCGAGGATCATCAACGAGACCGTCCAGACGGGCCTCCACGAACCGAGAGCGCCACTTCGTCACCGTGGGATCCGAGCAACCCACCAACGCGGCCACGTCCTTGTTCGACATGCCATCCCCACACGCCAACACGATCCGCGAGCGCAACGCGAGCGCCTGAGACGACTTACGACGCCGAGTCCAGCGCTCAAGCTGCTCCCGCTCCTCATCCGTCAGGATCAGTTCGGCCTTGGGTCGTCCAGTTCGCGCCATACTCCAATCCTACAACTTACAGACCGAATTTAAGGCGCAGGACACTAGCCGTCGGCCTCAACCTAACCCGCGGGGATTTCCATCACATCCCCACTCGCGAAGGCTCGTTAGCGTGACGGTGTCAACGGAGGGCAATTTCACTCTGATCGATCGTGCGCTCACAAGATACTGCGCGACCATCCAGAAGGGGTCGTGGTCAACATCGATGCCACAGCTTGATCTTCCCGTTTTCAACATGCACCCCTGTGGCATGCCTCACCACAACCCGCACCTAGCCCACTACACACGCCGACAGCATTGATCTTCCCCTTGTTCTTCTGAATGAACGTATGCTACCGTGTTAGATACACTGATTTCTGTAGTAGAAACATTTGGTGGTGAGCCTCATGCACGGCGGCGTGATCCTGTTCCGGGGAACCGGAGCCGACGCACGCCGCTATGTCGAGGCCGACCGCTCCCGCGCCGATGACTATTACCTCGGCGCGGATGCGTCTGTGGCCGCGTTCACCGCGCTCGACAACGTCGGGAACGTGACCGCCGCGCTCGGGCTCGACCCGGAAGCATATGCGGCGTGGGTGGATTGGGTGAACCCGGTCACGGGCGAGTCGATGGGCACGCCCCGTTTACCGGGTGTCGGGAAACAGGGGTCGCCGCGGTTTGCGGAGATGGTGGTGAACGCCCCGAAGTCGCTCTCGATTGCCGCAGCGCTCCACCCGGAGGTGTCCGCAGTTCTCGACCGGTCGCAGCAGGATGCGGTGGCGGAGATTCAGGCGTGGCTCGCCCTGCATTCCGTGACCCGTGTCGGGCCGCGGGGTAGGCAGGAGGTGGTGCCCGTCCAGCAGTTGCAGACGGTGGCGGTGTCGCATCGCACGTCGCGTGCGGGTGATCCGCACCGGCATATCCACTTTCAGATCGGCACCCGCGTGTGGGCGGCTGGGAAGTGCCGGGCGCTGGACACGGCGGCGTTGTTCCGGCAGCAGGGCGCGATCCGCGCGCTCGGCACCGCTGTGATCGCCGCGCACCCGGAGCTTGCGGAGGTGCTGGATCGGCACGGCTTGACCCTTGATCCGGTTTCGGGCGAGGTGGTCGAGCTCGAGCGGTTCAACGGCGTGATGAGCAAACGCGGCGAGCAGGTGCGCAGGCACTTGGAACGCTTCGAGGCGGAGTGGGAGGCGGCACATCCGGGCGAGACTGTGGGGCCGGTCGTCTCGGCCCGACTCGCGGCGAAAGCGTGGGCGTATGAACGGCCCGCGAAGAAGCCCACCACGCTCAGCGAAGAGCAGGCGTGGGCGACGGAGTTGCGAGAGGCCGGCTACGACCCCGAGACGTTGCGCCAGCCCGTGCGTCGTGCGCAAGTATCGCTGGATGACCTCTCCGTGCAGACCATCGCGAACCGGGCGCTGGATCGGTGCGCCGCAGGCAGTTCGGCGTGGACGCGGCACACGGTGCAGGAGCACGCGACCCGGATCATGACCGAGTACGGCATGCACGCTGCACCCGCCGAGATACGCGAGTTCGTGCGCATCACTACGGCGTTGGCGATGGAAGATTGCTTCTCGATCCTCCCACCTGGCGCACCGGCTCCGGAGCATGTGGCGCACCTGACGAGCCTGCGCGTGGTGCAGGCCGAGACGGAACTGCGCGACCTCCTGACCGCACGAGTGCCGAAGCGGGAACCGAAGCACCCCGACGTGCACGACGCAGCAAGGGCGCGGGGCCTGGATGCCGGGCAGGAGCGCGCCGCCGCTGCCGTTGCATCGACTGATCCGCTCGTGGTCGTGGAGGGTGCAGCGGGCGCGGGCAAGACCACGATGCTCGGTGTCGCAATCGAAGTCGCGGCGCAGCACGGACGTGCCGCACGGGTGGTTGCGCCGACGTTGCGCGCCGCGCAGGTCGCGCAGCAGGAACTCGGCGTGCCCGCGAGCAGTGTAGCGGCGCTCGTGCACGCGCACGGGTGGCGCTGGAACAGTGACGGCGTATGGACGCGCCTCGCACCCGGCGACACCGACCCCGAAACGGGCCGCACCTACCGCGGCCCGACCGAGGACGCGCGGCTCGTGCGGGGTGAGCGGGTGATCGTGGACGAGGCCGGGATGCTCGACCAGGACACCGCCCTCGCCCTCCTGACCGTCACCGCCGAGGCGGGCGCGACGGTCGCGCTGGTCGGGGATCGCGCGCAGCTCGCCGCGGTCGGTCGTGGCGGGGTGCTCGATATGGCCGCGCACATTCGGGGGCGCACGTTCGATATGGCCGAGGTGCACCGCTTCGCTGACCCCGCCTACGCCGAGGTCACAGTACGGATGCGCGACGGTAACCAGCCCGGCGAGGTGTTCGAGCAGCTTGCCGGGCTCGGTCTTGTTCGCCTGCACGACAGCGGCGACGAGGCGCGCGAGCACATCGCGCAGGAGCGGCAGGACAGCGACGCGATCACCGTCAGCACGAACGACGAGGCCCGCACCGTCAACGCCCGCATCCGCGAGGAACGAGTCTCCCACGGTGTCGTCGACGACACGACGACCGTGTACGGCAGCGACGGCCTGCCCATCGGGGCCGGGGATGTGATTCAGACGCGGAAGAACAACACCAGCATTGGGGTGGCGAATCGGCAGCAATGGGTCGTGCAGCACGTCGAGGACGACGGCGCACTCTCCGTACGCGAGGCAGGAAGCGGCCGGAAGCGGCAGCGCACCGTCAGACTCCCCGCCGACTATGTGGCCGAGCACGCGCACCTGTCGTATGCGGCGACCACTTACGGGGTGCAGGGCGCGACCGTGGCGGGGTCGCACACGCTCCTCACCGACGCGACCAGCGCCGCGGGTGTGTATGTCGGCATGACCCGCGGCCGCGAGGCAAACCTGTTGCACATCGTCGCCGAGAACCATGCCGACGCACGGGCGCAGTTCATCGAGGCGATGGAGCGCGACCGCGCCGACCGCGGACTTGCCGACGCGACCCGCCGCGCCGTCGAGGAAGTGGCCGGGCTGATCGAGAACGGCCCCGCGCGGTTCGTGAACGACGAGATAACGGCGCTCGACAAGCGTGCGGCAACGGCTGAAGCGCAAGCCGAACGCTGGCAACAGGTCAGCACCGCCCTTGCCGACCTCAGCGACCGCGAGACCGAGGTACGGGAGAGGGCGCGAGCGGCCGAGCAGACCGCACGGCAGCGCGCCGAGCAGGTGCGCGCCGAGGCCACCGCGCCGGTCGTCTCCGCGGCGAGAGGGGCACTCACCGCATGGGAGCAGGCCGACGCCGCTGAACAGGAAGCCAGCGAGCAGGTGCGGGCGGCGTCGTGGTTCGGGAAGCGCCGCGCCCGCGCCGCGCACGAGAACGCCCAAGCGCGAACCGCCGGAGCGCGCCAGCAGGTGACGAGCGGGTGGGGTGAACCGCCGAGATGGAACGAACGCGCCGATGCGTGGGTGGAGCGAGTCACCCGGCCCCGAATCGACAGCGACCCGCGCGTCCTCGACGCCGAACAGGAACACCGGGCGGCACGCGACGCGCTGCTGCACCGGCCAGAGCGCGCACACACGGAACGACTGGCAGCATACGCGCGAGTGTTCGGCGCGGAGACCGTGATCCGCAATCAGCAGACGTACCTCACCGCCAGCCCCGCGCAGCAAGCCGCACCAGCAGCAAAGACCGCGAAACAGGCGCGGGAGGAAGCCGCCCTGCTGCGCGCGCTCTCCCCGGCCGAGGCCGCAGAGAGGATCGAGCAGACCCGCGCAGCACAGGCCGCGTGGGAAGCTCGGCGTGCCGAGCGGGAGCGCGCCATGTCGCACGGCCATGAGGAGCGGCACCGGAGCGCGCCCCGGCACGACGGCCCGGCACGCGGCCTGTGACACTGCACGGGTGGGGCTGCCGCGGGCGCATCGCGCCCTTGCCCTCGGCTACCGTCCGAGGCTCGGGCCGCCCCGGTCGCCGCCGGGCGGGGCGTCGTGTCCGAACGCATCCAGCGGAGGCAGGGTGCGGCGGCGTTCGCGCGCGGTGTCCAGTTCCCGGTCGAGCACGGCAGGGTCACGGGTGCTCTTGCGTGTCGTGAAGCCCTGAGCATGTTCCTGCAGCAACCCCATCAGCCTGTCGTGCTGTTCGGCGTCCTCGACAGTGACGAGGCTCGGGCGAATCAGCGCGTCCAGGCCCGAGGGGTCTTGAACGATGGCGAGGGTGCGGGCGTGGGCGAACACGTCGCCGGGAATCTGCGACCAGTCGATGATCCATCCGGCATCGCGGGCGAGCTGGTTGAAGAAGACGTGCTGACTCCGGGTGTTCACATCCCGGAATGGATGGATCGCTGTCGTCTCGCCCCATACCCAGGCCAGCCCCTCAGAGAACTCGTCAGCGTCGAGCGCGCGCAGCCAGTTACTCCCGGCGAGGATACCGAAGATGCGCTCGGCCTCGGGCACGATGAACTGCGGGCGGCAGTGCGCGATACCGGTACCGCCGGGGTGGGTGTCGGTGTCGCGTATCTCACCGCCCCACGAGTACATATCCTGCGTCAGATAGGCGTGAATCGCTTGCAGGTGCGCAAGGTCGTACCCGCCGAGGATCGGATGCTCACGCAAGGCACCCATGCGGGCGCCAATGAAGTCGACCTCGGCGTCTTTCCAATCGTCATAGCCGGTGACGCCGAACTTGTTGACGAGAACGTCGCTGCCCGGATAGGTATACCGATCAGGCATCGCGACGCAATACGGTTCAGACGGTGCGGGCGGCCAGGCGTGCGCGGGTGCGAGCGGCGATCACTGCGACGGCCTCGTCTACGGTGATCTCTCCGCGCACCTGACGAGCCAGAAGCTGCACACCCTCGGGAGTCATTTCCTCGCCCGCGGTCTGCTGCCCGGCCTGCACTTCCGCAAGGACGCGCTGAACGTGCGCCTCGGATACGCGAGTCTTCGTAGCCATACGGGGTGCCTCCTTGTGGTCGGCGTTACGGGTTCAGTCTACGTCGCTCCGCCGACATTCCTCCGAGAACTCGGCGAGGGGGTGCCGAATCGGCACCGCCACAGCGCGCCGCCTACGACCCGTCGTGCTCGGGCGCGGTGTCGGCGAAGAGGGCGAGGAACTTCTCGCGGGGGATCACGATGCGACGCCCGAGCTTCACATGCGGGATCGTGCCCTCGTTGATGCTCGTGGTGATCGTGCGGGGATCGACCCCGAGCGCTTCGGCGGCTTCTTTGCGGGTGATGACCAGGCTGCGCCGCTTGCGGAGGTCGTCCATGTCCAGGGTGCTCTGCCGCATGAGGTCACCGTCCGATCCGATACAGGGAGATTGGGGGGTGCCTACCACGGTAGAAGCCAAACCTTGCTGTGTCAAGTACAACCGTGTATGTTCTTAGTATGGAAACAGAGAGGGTGCGGGGCAACCCGCCAGGACACACGAACCAGTACGTCGCCGGGAACATCCGCGCGGCCCGCCAAGCGATCGGCATGGACTTGCGCACCATGTCGAAGCTGCTGGACGACGCGGGGCGGAAACTCTCCCCGTCAGGGATCAGCAAGCTCGAAGCCGGGGATCGCCGCGTCGACGTGGACGACCTCACCGTGATCGCCTACCTGCTGCGCACCACCCCGGCGGCGCTCCTCACCCCACCCGACGCAGAAAGCGGCGTGACGGGAGTACCTGGGGAGTATCTGCCGGAAGAGATCGAGAAGTGGATGCAGGGTTCGCTCAAACTCACCCCGGAGGGGCTGCTGCACTACTGGCAGCAGGAATGGTTCGCTTGCCAGAACCGCATCCAGTATTACGAGTCCTCCCTCAACATCCCCGGCAGCGACCAACTCCCGAGCACCGAGACCTATAGGCAGCGCCTCGCGGAGCAGCGGGAACGCGCACGGTTCATCAGGGTGCGAGGTGAGCAGATCGACCCGACCGGGCGCGTATTCAGCGGCCCCGACTTCCTCGACCGCCTCGCCCCCGACAGCACCGAATAGCCGCCCCGGCGCACCTTGGCGCAACCGGCGACCCAATAGAAAGGATGCAGTGATGGCACGAAAGACCACGACCGCCGGGCACGAACCCGGCGCAAACACCACAGGCGAGGAGGTGAAACCAGCACGTCGTTCCCGTTCCCGGCAGCCCGGCTCGATCCAGGGCTACGAGACCGACAAGGGCAAAAGGTGGCGGTTCCAGATCTACTTCCTGAAAGACCCCGAGTACCCCGAGATGGGATCGCGCCGTCTCACCCGTTCCGGGTTCACCAGCACTGACGAAGCCAACGACGCCTTGCAGGAAGCGTTGAAGCAGCGAAAGCAGAACGAGAAGTTCGGAAACAAGGTGCCCACCATTGGCGCGTACGCGGATGAGTGGGCGGCCGGTTTGAAGCTCGCGGCATCCACGATCAAGGGGTACAAGAAGATCATCCGCAACCACATCAAGCCCCAGCTCGGCACGATCCGGCTCGACAAACTCACCGCCACCAGGATCGCCCGCCACTATCGCGACCTCGAAGACCACGGCCGCAAGGACGAGTACGGCAAGGGCAAGCCCCTGTCGGCCAACAGCGTCCACAAGGTGCATGTCGTACTCGGTGCGATCCTCGACGCCGCGATTGACGACGGACACCTGACCGTGAACCCGGCGAAGAAGAAGCGCACCGTCAAGGCCCCGACCACGAGTGAGGTGCGGGCGCAGAAACCCGAAATCGCCACTTGGACGGCCGAACAGCTCGCCCTGTTCCTCACCTGGAACCGCGATGAACTGGAAGACGAACTGTTCCCCATGTGGCAACTCATCGCGTACACCGGAATGAGGCGCAGTGAAGCCCTGGCGCTCAAGTGGAGCGATATCAACAGCAAGGCGATGCGGGTCAGTATCCGCCGCGCGGTCGACACCGACGACTGGACGAAGACCAAGCCCCCGAAGACCGGTAACGCCCGCGTGATCGACGTGGACGCCGAAACCCTCAAAGTCCTCGCGAGCTACAAGGTCGTCCGCGCCGAGGTCTCGTTCGAGCTGGCAAAAGCCGACGCCTATGTGTTCGGAGACGACGACGGCAAGCTCCGCTCACCCGATGCCATGACGAGCCGCTGGGATCGCCGCCTCAAGTGGGTGACCGCGAAGTACGACAGCCTGCACCGCGTCACCATCAAAGGTCTGCGTCACACCCACGCGACGCTGCTGCTCGAACTCGGCGAACACCCCAAGGTCGTCCAAGAGCGGTTGGGGCACTCAACGATCACCACGACGATGAACATCTACTCCCACGTCACCCCGACCATGCAGAGGTCGGCAGTAGACCGCTTCGCCGCCCACCTCGGGAACGCTTAGCACTTTTTCTAGCACTTCCGACGCGAATGACCCCCAACCCGGAGAACTAAATCCCAGGTCAGGGGCCATTTCATTCGTGTGCGCGAGGGGGGACTTGAACCCCCACGCCCGTAAGGACACTGGCACCTGAAGCCAGCGCGTCTACCATTCCGCCACTCGCGCGAACGTCTCGTTCCGAAGAAGTCAACTTCACGAGGATATCACGCACTTTCGCTGCAGAAGAACTCGGGAGGCTTCGACTCGCTTCGCTCGCTCACCCCGTTTCGTCTCGCCTTCGGCTCGCTCAACGACCCGCGGAACGGCCCTCACTTCCGGGAGGCTCGGCTCGCTCAACGACCCGCGGAACGGCCCTCACTTCCGGGAGGCTCGGCTCGCTCAACGACCCGCGGAGAAGCCCGTACCTCTTGAAGCTGCGGCACGCTCGACGCCCGTGAGAGGCGTCGCAGAGGCGCATATCCAGGTCACCTGGCTACGATGTTGCTACCGCCGCCATGCCAGAGGAGCCCAGTGGGACTACTTGACAGCTTTGAGAAGGGTCTTGAGCGCGCCGTCAACGGCGCATTCGCCAAGACCTTCCGCAGCGGCATCCAGCCGGTGGAGATCGCATCGGCGCTCCGCCGCGAAGCCGACATCAAGGCCGCCGTCGTCAGCCGCGACCGCATCATCGCGCCCAACAGCTACGTCGCGCGCCTCAGCGCCGACGACCTCGAACGGATGCAGGGACTCGGCGGCGCACTCACGGAAGAGCTGCACGCTCTGATGAACGCCCACGCCAAGGCCCAGGGCTACAGTTTCGCCGGCCCGGTCTCGATCGCACTCGAAGCGGACGAGAAGGTCGCCACCGGCACCGTCCGCGTGAACTCCGGCACGGCGGAGGGTCGCGTCAGCTGGCAGGCCGTCGTCGACGTCGACGGACGCCGTCACTCGATCACCAAGGCCCGCAGCGTGATCGGTCGCGGCAGCGATGCCGACATCACGATCGCGGATGCCGGCTCGAGCCGCAAGCACGTCGAGATCCTGTGGGACGGCGAGCGCGCCATGATGCGCGATCTCGGCTCCACCAACGGCACGAAGGTCAACGGCACCAAGGTGCGCGAGGCACCGCTGCCCACCGACACGACGATCACGATCGGGCGCACCGACCTGATCTTCCGGGTCGTCCCCGTGGCTGCCGACCGCCCTTCGACGGGCTCAGGGACCGGTTCGGCAGGCTCAGGGACCGGAGGGGCGAATCGATGAGTGAACTCGTCCTCCTGCTGCTGCGCATCGGCTTCCTGGTCCTGCTGTGGTTCTTCGTGTTCGGCGTCGTGTACTCACTGCGCGCCGACCTGTTCGGTGTGAAGGTGCGCAAGCTCCCCGCCGAAGCCGGTGCAGGCGCCCCCGCAGCGGCGCCCGCCCCGGCCAAGCCGAAGGCGTCGCCGCGCTCCGGTGGCGCCGCCAGGGTGAACAGCGTCTCCAAGCTCGTCATCACCTCCGGCCCCAAGGCAGGCCTCGAGCTTCCCCTCGGCACCGATCCGATGACGATCGGCCGCTCCAGCGAATCCGGTCTCGTCATCCGCGACGACTACACCTCCAGTCACCACGCCCGCCTGCTGCTGCGCGGCGACACCTGGGCCATCCAGGACCTCGACTCCACCAACGGCACCTACCTGGGCGGGAAGCGCATCTCAGGAGCGCCCGTCTCGATCGAGATCGGCGACGCCGTCAAGGTCGGCGCCACGACCTTCGAGCTGCGAGCCTGACGCCGGCATGGTCTTCGAAGGCTCGAGCGCCGCGATCTCCCATACCGGGAAGGTGCGCTCCAACAACCAGGACTCCGGCTACTCCGGCGCCAACCTCTTCGCGGTCGCCGACGGCATGGGCGGCCACGCGGGCGGCGATGTCGCGTCGAGCATCGCCATCCAGCGACTCGAGCGCCTGGATCACTCGTTCCCCGATGTCGACGAGGCCCAGGCGTCGTTGCAGGCCGCCGTCACCACGGCGGCGGGCGACCTCATCCGCGCCGCCAAGGAGCGCCCGGAGCTCGCCGGACTCGGCACGACGGTCAGCGCGATCATCATGGTCGAGGATCACGCCGTCATCGGCCACATCGGCGACTCGCGCATCTACCTGTACCGCGACGACGAACTGACCCAGATCACCGCCGACCACACGTTCGTGCAACGGCTGGTCGACTCGGGCCGCATCACCCCCGAGGAGGCGCGCTACCACCCGCGCCGCTCCGTGCTGATGCGCGTGCTCAGCGACATGGACCACGACCCCGAGCTGGACATGTTCGTCATGCCCACGCTCCCTGGCGACCGCTGGCTGCTGTGCTCCGACGGTCTCTCCGGCGTCGTCGACGAGCCGCACATCCTCAAGGCCATGCGACTCGGGCTTCCGCCAGGACGCACCGCCGACAACCTGCTCAAGCAGGCACTCGACGGCGGCGCCCCCGACAACGTCACGGTCGTGCTCGTCGAAGTGGGCGGCGTGCACCCGGTCTCCTCCGGCACCGCGACGATCGTCGGCGCGGCATCCACTCCGTCCGGCGTGCTGATCCCCGCCGCCCGTGTCGGACGCACGAACTGGCTGCACCCCGTGCGCCAGGCCGCGAACGAACCATCGCACTTCGAACCGGCCGCCGACTACCTCGAGGAACTCATCGAGGAAGATCGCCGCCGCGCGAAGCGCCGCCGGGTCGGCTGGTTCGCCGCGCTCCTGGTCGTTCTGCTCGCGCTCACCGGTGCGGGGATGCTGGCCTACAGCTGGACACAGACGCGTTATTTCGTGGGCGCGGACGAAGACAGCGTCGTGATCTTCCAGGGTGTCCAGCAGAACATCGGCCCCATCTCGCTGTCGACCGAGCTCGAGGACACCGGCATCCTGCTCGCCGACCTGCCGCCGTACCAGCGCGCCTCGGTGGAGCGGACGATCAACGCGCGCTCTCTGTCCGATGCCATGGCGATCGTCGACCGCCTGCGGGCCGGCTCCGAGGCCGTCACGGGCGAGACCCCGGCCCCGACGCCGCCTCCCGCACCCAGCCCGACTCCCACGCCCACCGCGACGAGCGGAGGGGGTGCCGGATGATGAGCACCGACGTCACCGCCGACACCGCGGTCATCAAAGCACTCAAGCGGATGCGACTGCCGCAGACGCAGCGCAACCGCGAGTTCTGGCTGCTGCTGTTCGCCTGCGCGATCAGCGGTGCCGCGCTGTGCCTGGTGCAACTCGGTGCGCTCGGGCTGATCGACCCCTTCATCCTGTTCATCGGCGGCGGGCTCGCCGTGCTGGCCTTCGCCCTGCACTTCGTGCTTCGCGTCGTGGCATCCGATGCCGACCCCTTCGTCCTGCCGATCGCGACGCTGCTCACCGGCCTGGGCATCGCGATGATCTACCGGATCGACATCGCGCTGAACAACACCGGGTGGGAGGCGTACTCGACCAAGCAGCTGGCCTGGACTGGTATCTCGCTCGCGGGCGCCATCGCGATCGTCATCCTGCTGCACAACTACCGGGTGCTGTTCCGCTACACGTACCTGTTCGGCCTCGCCGGAATCCTCCTCCTGCTGCTGCCGTTCGTGCCTGGACTCGGAGCATCCGGCTCGAACGCCGACGTGTGGGTCACCATCGGCGGCATCTTCGCCTTCCAACCGGGTGAGCTGGCCAAGATCTGCCTGGCGATCTTCTTCGCCGGCTACCTGGTGCGCACCCGGGAGAGCCTCACCTCGGTCGGCAAGGTCTTCCTCGGCATCACCTGGCCGCGCATGCGCGAGCTCGGACCCGTCATCGTCGTCTGGTTGATCTCACTCGGCATCATCGTGGTGCAACGCGACCTCGGCACCGGAGTGCTGATCTTCGGCATGTTCATCGCGATGCTCTACATCGCCACCGGCAAGACCAGCTGGGTGCTGATCGGCCTCGTCATGGTCGCCGCAGGCGTCGCCGTGGCCACCCAGATCCTCAGCTACGTGCAGGGCCGCTTCACGAACTGGCTCGATGCGTTCAACCCCGCGGTCGTCGATGCCGCAGGCGGCAGCTACCAGCTCGTGCAGGGCATCTTCGGTCTCGCACACGGCGGCCTGATCGGCACCGGCCTCGGTCAGGGACGCCCGACCGTGACCCCGCTGGCGCACAGCGACTACATCATCCCCAGCCTCGGCGAAGAGCTCGGGCTGATCGGCCTGTTCGCGATCCTCTCCCTGTACATGGTGTTCGTCAGCCGCGGCATGCGGATCGGCATCGCCGGCCAGGACGACTTCGGCAAGCTCCTCGCGACCGGACTCTCGTTCACGATCGCCCTGCAGGTGTTCATCATGGTCGGCGGCGTGACCCGTGTCATCCCGCTGACCGGACTCACCACGCCGTTCCTCGCCGCCGGCGGATCGTCGCTGGTCGCGAACTGGCTCATCGTGGCGCTGCTGCTGCGCATCTCCGACGGCGTACGCCGCCAGCCCAGGGTGGTGATCGGATGACGAAAGAGCTCCGCAGACTCAGCATCGTGATGCTGTTCATGTTCCTGTCGCTGTTCGCCGCGACCAGTTGGATCCAGGTCGTCGCGGCCGACGAGCTAGGGCAGGCCGACCGCAACACGCGCTCGCTGCTGGACAGCTACGAGATCCAGCGCGGGTCGATCATCGCCGACGGCGTGCAGATCGCGTACTCCGTGGCCAGCGAAGACGAGTTCCAGTACCAGCGCATGTACACCGACTCACCGATGTGGTCGAGTGTCACCGGGTTCTTCAACCCGGCGCTGCAGTCATCGACCGGCATCGAGAACGCGCTGAACGGCGATCTGTCCGGCACCGGCGCGAGCGCGTTCCTCGCCGAGATCGAGCGGATCGTGTCCGGCCAGGCGCAGACCGGGTTCAGCGTCGAGTTGACTCTGGATGCCGCGGCCCAGAAGGCGGCCTACGAGGCACTCGGCGGACTGCAGGGCGCCGTGGTCGCCATCGAACCCGCGACGGGACGCATCCTCGCGATGGTCTCCACCCCCGGCTACGACGCCAACGCAGTCGCGATGCACAGCGGCGCACAGGCAGAGGCCGCGTACGACGCACTCGACGCGCTGAAGCCGAACCCGCTGCAGAACCGCGCCATCCGCGGCAACCTGAACCCTCCCGGCTCGACGTTCAAGGTGCTCGTCGCCGCGGCCGCCTATGCGACAGGGGAGTGGACGCCCGAGTCGACTCTTCCGAACCCGGCCCGCTACGCGCTGCCCGGCTCGTCCTCTCAGGTCTCGAACGCCACGGGGGGCACGTGCGGATCCGGCTCGACCGTGACGATCGCCGATGCCATCCGCCTCAGCTGCAACATCCCGATGGCCGAGCTCGCGGTCGAGCTCGGCGATGCGAAGATCTTCGAGATGGCCGAGAAGTTCGGCTTCAACCAGAGCTTCTCCACGCCGCTCGAGTCGACGGCCTCCCGCTACCCGCGCGGACTCGACGACGCGCAGACCGCGCTCACCGGGTTCGGGCAGGGTCAGGTGACCGCGACGCCGTTGCAGATGGCGATGGTCTCGGCCGGAATCGCGAACGACGGCGTGGTGATGAACCCCCGGCTCGTGGATGCCGTGATCGGGAATGACCTGTCAGTGGTGCGTCAGTACGAGAACAGCGAGTTCGGTCGCGCCACGGAGGCGGACGTCGCAGACGATGTGACCGACGCCATGACGGCGAGCGTCGCGGACGGCGCCGCGACGGGTGCAAGAATAGACGGCATCGACGTCGCCGGTAAGACGGGGACGGCCGAGAACGATGGCGACGAGCCGTACACGTTGTGGTTCACCGGTTTCGCACCGGCGGACAATCCACAGGTAGCTGTGGCGGTCGTCGTCGAAGACGGCGGCGGAATGGGACAGTCGGGATCCGGTGACACGCTCGCCGCCCCGATCGCGAAGAAGGTCATTGAGGCGGTGCTTAACAGATGAGGCCGACGCAGGGTGTGTCGTTCGGTGGTCGATACGAGCTTCAGTCGCGTATTGCGATCGGTGGCATGGGCGAGGTCTGGGAAGCGACAGACCACGTCATCGGACGGACCGTCGCCATCAAGATCCTCAAGGACGAGTACATGGGGGATCCGGGCTTCCTCGAGCGCTTCCGCGCCGAGGCCCGTCATGCCGCACTCGTCAATCACGAGGGCATCGCCAGCGTCTTCGACTACGGCGAGGAGAACGGCAGCGCGTTCCTCGTCATGGAACTCGTCCCCGGTGAGGCCCTCTCCACACTGCTCGAGCGCGACGGCGCCCTGGGCGCCGACAAGACGCTCGACATCGTCGCGCAGACGGCATCCGCTCTTCAGGCTGCGCACGCGGCCGGCCTCGTGCACCGTGACATCAAGCCGGGAAACCTGCTGATCACGCCGGACGGCCGGGTGAAGATCACCGACTTCGGCATCGCCCGCATCGCCGATCAGGTGCCGCTGACCGCGACCGGTCAGGTCATGGGCACCGTGCAGTACCTGTCGCCTGAGCAGGCCTCCGGGCACCCGGCATCGCCGGCGACCGACACCTACTCGCTGGGCATCGTCGCGTACGAGTCCCTGGCAGGCAAGCGTCCGTTCACTGGCGAATCGCAGGTCGCGATCGCGATGGCGCAGATCAACGAGCAGCCGCCGCCGCTTCCGCCGACCGTGCCGATCCCGGTGCAGAACCTCGTGATGGCGATGATCGCGAAGAAGCCGGCGGACCGGCCTTCGTCGTCGGCCACTGTGGCTCGTGCAGCGCAGGCACTGCGGCGAGGCGACCTGAACTCCGCAGCGATCGCGGTTCCCGCCATCGCGACCGGTGGCATCGCGGGCGATGACGCCACCCGCATCCTCACCGCCACCGGCGATGACGGCACCACGCGCATCCTGCCGACAACCGCCGCGCTGCCCGCCGACGGCGACGGCACCGATGTCGAGGGAAAGAAGAAGAAACGCAGCCCCTGGACGTGGCCGCTGATCGCACTGATCGCGCTCATCGCCATCGTGCTCGCCGGCACGGTGTTCGCCTTGCTGAACCAGGGCGACCCCGAACCCGACCCGACGACCACCACCACCTCGGCGAACACGCCGACGCCCAAGCCGACCTCGCAGACGCCCACTCCGCCTCCTGAGCCGGATCGCGTCGATGTGGCATCGCTCAACCTGGTCGGCCTCGACTGCGCGGCCGCGACCACGACCCTGACGGACAACGGCTTCAGCGACATCACCTGCGTACCGGGTGATCCCGCCGGATCCGACGACCAGGTGGGCAAGGTCTACAAGGTCGAGCCGCTCGGGAACGTCGCGGTCGATCAGACCGTCACATTGACCACCTACGGTGACCGCGCTGCGCTGCCCGCACCGGCGGATGCTCCCGCGATCTCCGGCGACCCTGTCGCCGGTGGGACGGTCACCCTCTCGTGGGGAAGCGACTTCGTCTGCCCCAGCGGCACGAACCTCACCCGCTACACGGTGCAGCTCACCAACGGCACCTTCGTCTCCGGTGGCCCGAACTTCCCGCCGACGCAGCGCAGTGCCGAGGTGACCGTCGCCGACGCGGAGGGCCAGCAGCTGATCGCGACGTACACCGCGACGTGCGCGAGCACGGACGAGCGCGTGACGCCCTCGTCGCCGCCGCTCTCCGTGACCATTCAGCCGGCCTCCATCCTCCCCGGCGATGGGGACGAACTCCCCGAAGGCTGAGAGCCGTTTCAGGGGGCTGAGGGTAACCTTAGGAAGTCCATGCCGTTGTCATACCAGGGGGAGTCACCAGTGACCGCAGAGCCGCGCATCATCGCTGAGCGATATCGCGTGGATGAGCTCATCGGACACGGTGGCATGGCGAAGGTCTACCGCGGCTACGACGTCACGCTCGGGCGCGCGGTCGCCATCAAGATCCTCGATCCGAATCTCGCACGCGACACCGCCTTCCGCACCCGCTTCCGCCTGGAGGCGCAGGCTGCGTCGCGCATGTCGCACCCGTCGATCGTGCGCGTGTACGACGCCGGCGATCCGACGTCCGCTCCGCATGGCGCTCCCGCCGTCGGCTCCGCCGGCAGCGAGCCGTACATCGTCATGGAGCTGGTCCAGGGCCGCCAGCTGAAGGAGATCATCGCCGAGGGGCCGGTTCCCGTCGAGGATGCGGTGCGCTACGTCGACGGCATCCTCGAGGCGCTCGACTACTCGCACCGGGCCGGCGTGGTGCACCGGGACATCAAACCGGGAAACGTCATGGTCACCCCGGCCGGCCAGGTCAAGGTGATGGATTTCGGCATCGCCCGCGCGGTGTCCGACTCCTCATCGACGGTCGCCGAGACCACGCAGATCATCGGCACGGCGGCGTACTTCTCGCCGGAGCAGGCCAAGGGCGAGCCGGTCGATGCGCGCGCCGACCTTTACTCGACCGGCGTCGTGCTCTACGAGCTTCTCACCGGGCGTCAGCCGTTCCGCGGTGAGTCACCCGTCGCGGTCGCGTACCAGCACGTGAGCGAGACGCCGCTGGCGCCCACCGAGGTGAACGAGAGCTCCCCCGGCGCCCTCGACCCGATCGTGCTGCGTGCGCTCGCGAAGGATCCGTATCAGCGGTATCCGGATGCCGCGCACTTCCGCGCCGCGCTCGACGACGCCGTCGCGGGCAAGGCGCCGAGCAAGAAACAGCTCGGCGCGCTCACCAGCGAACTGTACGGCCCGAGCCCCCGCCAGGCGCAGGAGACCGCGCGGTCGCTGCGACAGCTCAGCAGCGACACGACGATGACGCGCACGCAGTCCGGGCCGCCGGTGGTGTGGATCTGGGCGGGTGTCGCCCTGCTCGCCGTGCTGCTGATCTCCGTGCTGGTCTGGGTGCTCATGATGCCTCGTGGCGAGCAGATCCCCACCTCGTCGCGCACCGTTCCCGACCTGATCGACGTGTCGTACGAGCGCGCACAACAAGATCTCGAAGATCTGGACCTGCAGTCCACGCTCGTGTACGAAGCGAACGCCTCGATCACCGAGAACAATGTCATCCGCACCGACCCGGAGGGCGGGCAGTCCGTCGAGGCCGGGCAGCGCGTCACGATCTATGTCTCCTCCGGCACCGAGACCGTCAAGGCTCCCACGCTCATCGGACTCTCTCAGGCTGCGGCCAAGGACGCCCTGGCCAAGGAGGGTCTCGAGCTCGGCACCGTGATTCAGCGCAACGATCCGAACAGCGCCGCCGACACGGTGCTGGAGGCGAGCGTCGAAGCCGGGGCGGAGATCGCACCGAAGACGGTCGTCGATCTCGTCGTCGCAAGCGGCAGCGTCACGCTGCCCGATGTCACGGGCTGGACGCTGGATGCCGCCAGCGCGAAGCTCGAGGAACTCGGCCTCACCGCGATCCCGACCGAGATGGCCGACTGCGCCGCGACCGACCCTGCGACCATCGCGTCGATGTCCGCCGCACCCGGCGATGTCCCGGTGCACTCCGAGGTGCAGCTGCGGTTCTGCACCGGCGCGGCGAAGTAACCACGCTCATTCGCTGGCTAGCCGGCCAGCGGATGCAGGCGGGCCGACAACTCGACGGCATCCGTTGATCCGACCTGCGCCAGCCAGTTCGCCAGCAGGCGGTAGCCGTGCGCGGTGAGCACGCTCTCGGGGTGGAACTGCACTCCCTGGATCGGAAGTTCGCTGTGCGTGATCGCCATCACAGTGCCGGATGCCGTGCGCGCGGTCACCCGGAGAGCTGTCGGCAGTTCGGCTTCGGCGAGTACGAGCGAGTGATATCGCCCGGCATCGAAAGGCGACGGGATGCCGTCGAACAAGGCCGAACCGTCATGCAGGACCGCGGACACCATGCCGTGCATGAGCTCCGGTGCCTCTGTGACCGCGGTGGCGAACGCGGCGCCGATCGCCTGATGTCCGAGGCAGACGCCCAGCAGCGGCATCCTTCGCTCGGCGGCGAGTGCGACGATCTCGACCGACGCCCCTGCGTCCTCGGGCCTGCCAGGCCCTGGCGAGAGCAGCACGGCGTCGAAGTCGGGCAGGAGGCGGGCGAAGCCCGCCGCATCAGCGGCATCCGCCTCGATCAACTCGACGACCGCACCGAGCTCTCGCAGATAGCCGACGAGCGTGTGCACGAAGCTGTCGTGATTGTCGACTACCAGCACCCGCACGCTCACTCCAGGTCGACCTCACCGGGCGTGATGAGCGGACTCACCCAGGGGAACACGTAGAAGAAGAGTCCATACACGATCGCGGCGACCACGATCAGCGCGATGAAAAGGCGCAGCCACCAGGGGCCGGGCAGGATGCGCCAGAGCGCTGCGTACATCTGATCCTCCTTACAGGGACGGGGACGCGATCTGATCGACGGAAGCCATCGAATCCGGGGCGCCCGCGGCGCGAGGCTGGAACCCCTCGAACACGGCGTATCCGACGATGCGCTCGGCGAGCGAATACAGGGGCGAGCATGCGGTCAGGGTGAGATACCGCTCTCCCGTGGCGGCTCCGGGCACCTGCGGAACATCGAGGAGCACGTCCACCTCGTTCGGCTGCACGTACTCGAGCGTGCGGAAGCGGTACGTGTACCAGCCCTCCTGCGTCTCCACGACGATCGCATCGTCGAGACGGAGCTTGTCCATCCGGTTCAGCGGAGCGCCCCACGTGGTGCGGTGGCCGGCCACCGAGAAGTTGCCGACCTCCCCCGGCATCACCGACTGGTCGTAGACGCCGATCCAGCCGTTGTCGAGCGTGACGGGACGCGTGGTTCCGCCCGCGATCGCCACGTTGTACTCGTCGCCGAACCGCGGGATGCGCAGCTGGGCGAAGGTCTCCCCCGCGGCCGGATGCGGCAGCACGGGTGGCTCGAACCAGGACTCGCCGTCTTCGTTCTCGACGACAGGCGGAGGCTCGGGGGCTGGTTGCTGCTCCCAGGTCGCGGAGACCGCGTTGCCCGCGTTGTTGCTCTGCGCACCGATGATCATGTCGCCGATCCACATCTGCCAGGCGACGAAGAGCAGAACGAGCACGCCGGCGGTCAGCAGCAGCTCACCCAGAACGCTGGTGAACGTGGCCCGCGAGCGCCGGCGAGGACGCCGAGAGCGCGCGCGCGTCGACGGACCTGCTGCACTCATAGGCGCGATCTTATCCCGCCTGGATGGACACCTTCCCTCGGAGCAGGCAGTCATCGCGGTCTTGGGTAGACTGACCCCATGGCACGAGACCGTAAGAGCGAAGAACCCGCTGTCGAGCGCGCGGAAGGCGAGGCTGCGCCCAACGCCGTGTGGTTCAAGCCCGTGATGCTCGGCTTCATGCTGCTGGGCCTGGCGTGGATCCTGGTGTTCTACATCTCCGGCATGCAGTTCCCGGTTCCCGGCATCGGTTCATGGAATCTCGCCATCGGACTCGGCATCGCGCTGATCGGATTCCTGATGACGACGCGGTGGCGCTGACTCGCCGCATCCCCTCTTTCTCCTGAAGGCCTCTCGCGTAGCGAGGGGCCTTCATCTGTCTGTCACGCCGGACCAAGGGAAGTTATCCACAGGGTTGTGCACAGGGTGGGGAGAATTACACCGATGTTATTCACAACGGGGGATAAGGGTGTTAACAACTTCTGACCGGGGGCGAAGGTGCCCCCGGTCCCGCTTCAGACGCCGACGAGGAGGGGCGGGACGATGAAGACCGCGGCGAGGAGGAGCGCGGCGAGGGCGATCAGCAACAGGATCTGCCAGGTGCGCTGACTGCGCTTGCGGGTGCGCAGGATGATCAGACCGACCAGGGCGCCGACGACCGCACCGCCAACGTGGGCCTGCCAGGCGATGTTGAATCCGGGGACGAAGCCGATCACGAGGTTGATGCCGAGCAGCACGAACAGACCCGTCATGTTGGCGCCGAGATGCAGGCCGATCACGAGCAGCGCGCCGAACAATGCGAACACGGCGCCGGACGCGCCGACCGTGGCCGTCCCTGGCGAGATGATGCCGACGGCCACGGAGCCGCCGAGACCGCCGAGCACGTAGAGCGCGAGGAAGCGCCATCGTCCGAGCATCGGCTCGAGGCTGCGGCCGATCATCCACAGCGCCAGCATGTTCAGGCCGATGTGCCAGATGCCGCTGTGCACGAGCACCGCGGTGATCAGACGCCAAGGCTGGAACGGCAATCCCGACAGGTCGGGGAAGAGATAGCCGACGTGGAACAGCAGCAGACCCGTGACGTCGAAGCCGGGAATGAGCTGCAGCAGGCCGACGAATGCCGTCACAGCGATGATCGCGTAGGTCATCATCGGGCGACCGGACTGAACGGCGGTGAGCGAGCCGCGCGCACGGGAGCGTCCGCCCCACTGTCGCTGAGCGCGCTTCTGCGCTGGAGTGCGGCTGCCGCGCTCGGCCTTCATGCACTCCGGGCAGATGACGCCGACAGCGGCCTGCGTCTGGCACTCGGGGCAGATGGTGCGCATGCACCGCTGGCAGAGCACGAAGCTCTGCCGATCCGGATGGCGGTAGCAGAAGTTGTCACGATTGCTCGTGAACTCGGGTGTCGTCATCCGGATCGGCCTGAGAAGTCTGAGGAGTCTGGACTCAGACGGCGGCGATGTCGACCGACTGCAGGACGACGTCCGCGAGCGGCTTGTCGCCCGCAGCGGTGGGAACAGCGGCGATCGCGTCGACGACCTTCCTGGAGGCGTCATCGGCGACCTCGCCGAAGATCGTGTGCTTGCCCTGCAGCCACGGGGTCGGGTCGGTCGTGATGAAGAACTGCGACCCGTTGGTGCCCTCGGCCTTGCCGGTGATCGCGTTGCGACGCAGGCCCGCGTTGGCCATGGCGAGGATGTAGGGCTCGTTGAAGTTGAGCTCCATGTTGATCTCGTCGTCGAAGTTGTATCCGGGGCCGCCGACGCCCTGCCCGAGCGGGTCGCCCCCCTGGATCATGAAGTTCGGGATGATGCGGTGGAAGATGACGTTCGTGTACAGGGCGCCTTCACCGGGCTTACCCGTTGCGGGGTGGGTCCATTCCTGGGTGCCGTCGGACAGGCCGACGAAGTTCTTGACGGTCTTCGGGGCGTGGTCGCCGAAGAGGTTGACGACGATGTCGCCGTGGTTTGTGTGCAGGGTTGCGACGTGAGAGTGCTGAGCCATGTCCCCATTGTCGCAGAGCTTGCAGTGTGCTGGCCGGAAGCGCGGTCACGCTATCGCGCGCGGCGAAGAATGACAAGGGTCGGCGCAATCACTGCCGGCATCCAGTCTCGTCTGGCAGTATGGAATCTCCGTACTCCAATGGACAGGAGAACACCGTGAGCATCAGCCGCAAGCGTAAGAAGCAACTGCGTCGTCTCCAGAACGACGCCAATCAGCTGTGGGAATCCCAGCAGGTCGTGGTCGGGCACGCCGCCGATGTCGCCCGTGAGGCCGGCCGTCAGCTCAGTGGCCTCGGTCGTGAGCAGGTGCTTCCTGTCGTGCAGGACGCCTACAACCGCCGTGTCGCCCCGGCTGTGGACCGCGGGGTGAAGCTCGGTCGCCACGTCGTGGACGACAAGGTCGTCCCGATCGTCGGCGGCGTCGTCGGCTCCGCGCTCTCCGCGTGGGACGTCGCGAACGCCAAGCGTCAGGGGCTCGAGTTCACCGGCGGACGCATCGTGAAGAAGAAGCAGGGCCCAGGCGTCGGCTCTGTCATCGCGATCATCCTCGGCGCGGCCGCAGCCGTCGGTGTGCTCTACGCCGCATGGCAGGCGCTGCGCACGGACGACGAGCTCTGGGTCGCTGACGACCCGCTCGCAGCCCCCGACGCGTGAGCCACGCCGGTTCCAGCGGATCAGTCCCTGATGGGGCTGATCCGCATTCGCGCGTGCGGGATGCCGCGGCCCAGCGTGGTCTCGACATCGAGATCCGCGAGCGCCCCCAGGCAGGCAGCCTGCATGAGGCCGCGGCCCTGCTCGGGATCGATCCGTCGGGCATCGTCAAGACGCTCGTCGTCAAGCGCGCCGACGACACCTACCTGTTCGCGCTGGTTCCCGGTGGACGGTCGATCTCGTGGCCGAAGCTGCGCGCCGTCGTCGGCGTCAACAAGCTGCGCCTCCCGGAGGCCGAGCTCGCACTGGCCGCGACCGGATACGAGCGCGGCACCATCGTCCCGATCGGCAGCACGACCGACTGGCCGATCTTCGCCGACGAGTCGATCGTCGGTCAGCGCGTCGCGATGGGCGCGGGTGCGCACGGCTACAGCCTCTTCGTCGACGCGGATGAGCTGATCGCCGCCTACGGCGCGACGGTCGCCGACATCACGGTTCCTGAGGAGCCGCGCTGACCCGCCCCGCGGAGGGTCAGAGGATCTCGGCCATCCGCAGAGCGATGTCGACGAGCTTGACGCGCTGGAGTTCTGCGAGCGCCGGCAGGGCGAACCAGCCCGCCATGTCGGTGGAGCCGTTCTCCTCGAAGCGCAGCTTGCCGCCGCTGATCTTGGCGCGGTAGACGATCCGCAGGGTGTGCAGCGGAGCATCCGATCGCTTCACCCGCCGCCCGGCGGGGATCACCCGGGAATGGATGCCGAGAAGCTCCTGCACGTGCACCGTGTAGCCGGTCTCCTCACGGACTTCGCGGCGAACGGCGTCTTCCGGGTCCTCCCCGGCTTCGAGTCCGCCTCCTGGCATCGTCCAGGCGACGCGACGACCTTCGGTCCACCGCGCGAGCAGTACTCTGTCGTCGTCATCAGTGACGACCGCATATGCTGCGACACGCAGATCCATGGCATCACACTACTGTCACTGCCGCGGAGATCAGATCACCTTTACGCCGGCGAGGTAGGTCGCCTGCACAACCGTCTCGGCCAACTCTGCGGCTGTGACGGTCACCGGATCGCGGTCGACCACGATGAAGTCCGCGAACAGCCCGGGCGCAAGACTTCCGACCTCGTGCTCGCTGAACAGCTGCCAGGCGGCATTCGTCGTCTGACCCGCGAGGGCCTGAGCGCGCGTGACGGGTGTGCCGCCCGGCATCCGGAATCCCGAGCGCGTGGTGCGCGTCTCGGCGACCGCCATGTTGCGGAACGGCTCATTCGGTGTGACCCAGCCGTCATTGTGGAACGTCGCGCGATGGCCGGCAGCGAACGCCGCGCCGGCATCCGCCCATGCACCGCCGTGCACGGCGCCGAAAAGGTCGTCGACGAGCACCTCGCCCCAGTAGGTGATGTGGTCGACGAACAGGCTGACGGTGACCCCGAGGGATGCTGCGCGCGCGAACTGCGCTGCCGTCATGGCCCCGCAGTGCTCGAGCCGGAAGCGGTGGTCGGTCAGAGCGTGCCGGGTGATGATCTGCCGGTACACGTCGAGGGTCGAGTCGATCGCCCGGTCGCCGTGGGCATGACAGGCGAGCTGCCAGCCACCCGCAGCGTAGGGCTCGGCGATCGCGAGGAGCTGTTGCGCCGTGTAGTTCGCGGTGCCGATGTGGTGCGGTTCGAGGCCGAGCGCACGCGTCGCGTCGGTGTCGAGGTAGGGGAAGGACGTCGCGATGTTGCCGATCCAGGGCGAGCCGTCCGACCAGGTCTTCACGCCGGTCTGGCGGAACATCGGATCGTCATCACCGCGCGGTGCTGCCGTGCCGCCGGGCCGTGACATCTCGTACCAGCGGAGGCGCACCGGCAGCCGACCCTGCGCGTGCAGAGACTGGATCAGCGGATTCAGGTCGGGATTCCACGACAGATCGGAGACGGTCGTGATGCCGCAGCGCGACAGATCGCGCAGGTGTGCGACGAGCAACTCGGGCAGGTGCTGCTGCGCACGAGCGAGCATGGGCGCGACGACCTGCTCGACCGCCGCTTCTTCGAACGCCACGCCGATGAGATCGCCATCCGCGTCGCGGGCGAAGCGGGCACCGGCGGGATCGGAGGTGTCGCGGTCGATGCCGGCAGCATGAGCGGCCGCGCTGTTGAAGTACGCCGAGTGCCCCGAGTTGTGAATGACCACGAGCGGAACGTCTCCTGCGAGCTCGTCGAGCCAGCGCATGTCGGGGTCGGGAAGCCCGCGCTGCAGTAGCGAATCCCAGCCGTTCGCGAACACGGCCTGCCCTTCGGCGTCAGCGACGGCCTTCTTCAGCGCCGCGAGCACACCCGCGGCATCCGGGATCGTGACCGGCCGGATGTCGACGACGAGGTCCGAGAGCAGGATCGACGAGTACGCGGGGTGCCCGTGCGGCTCGATCAGCCCCGGCATGACCCAGCCTCCCAGCGCCACGGTGTCGGCATCCGGATGCTGCGCCTGCAGCGCGGCGGCGGCGCCGAGCGCGATGATCCGCCCGTCCTCGACGGCGAGCGCCTCGACTTCGACATCCGCGCCGACGTCGGCGTCTCCGGCGAGGGGGCGGATGCGGCCGGTGAAGACTGTCGTCATGGCGTCAGTCTGGCAGGGATCGGGTCAGCGCTCGATCGACTCCAGCGCCGCGGCGAGCCTGGACACGGTCCCGTCGACGTCGGCGAGCTTGTCGAGGCCGAACAGCCCGATCCTGAACGTCGAGAAACCTTCCGGTTCGTCGCAGTGCAGCGGCACTCCGGCCGCGATTTGCAGCCCTTGCTCCTTGAACGCCGCACCCGACTTCAGCGCGGTGTCATCCGTGTGCACGACCACGACGCCGGGTGCGGCGAACTCGGTTGCCGCGACGGACGGGAATCCGCGCTCTGCGAGGAGCTCCCGCACCCGCGTGCCGAGCTCGATCTGCGCGGACCGCAACGCCTCGAAGCCGCGGTCGCGAGTCTCGATCATCGCGGCGAGGTTGTGGGTCAGCGGGTCGGTGGGCATGGTCGCGTGGTACGCCGCTCTACCCGCACGGTACTCGTCGGCGATGGACAGCCACTTGCCGAGATCGGCGGCGAAACTCGTCGAGACCCGCTCGCGCACAGCATCCGCTCCCGCCTCGCTGAGCATGACGAAACCGGCGCAGGGCGATCCGCTCCACCCTTTCTGCGGAGCGCTGAGCAGCACGTCGACGCCGAGCGCCTTCATGTCGACCCACATCGCTCCGGAGGCGATGCAGTCCAGCACGAGCAGCCCGCCGACCTCGTGCACGGCATCCGCCAGCGCCCGCACATACTCGTCGGGAAGGATCATGCCGGCAGCCGTCTCGACATGCGGGGCGAAGACCACCTCAGGGCGGCGAGCGCGGATCGCCGCGACCACCTCGTCGATCGGCGCCGGCGCCCACGTCGCCTGGATGTCGTCGGATTCCGGTCGCGCGGCGAGCACCGTGACGTCATCGCTGACACCGCCGGTCTCGAGGATCTGCGACCACCGGTAGGAGAACAGTCCGTTGCGTACGACGAGGGTGCGGCGGCCGGTCGCGAGCTGGCGTGCGACCGCCTCCATCGCGTAGGTGCCTCCGCCGGGCACGATGGCCGAGGTGTGGGCGTTGTACGCCGCACCGAGGATCTCGAAGGTCTGCTGCATCACCGAGATGAAGCGCGCTGACATGTGGTTCAGGGATCTGTCGGTGAAGACGACCGAGTACTCCAGGAGGCCATCGGGGTCGACATCATCGTGCGGCAAGCTCATGCGCCCAGCATCCCACAGCGCCTCGCGAACGGCGATCAGGCCGTGATGGATTTGAGGTCGACCGGCGTGCATGACAGTGTGGAAGACGGACCGAAGCTGTTTCACCCAGCGGAGATCACACACCATGGACATGAATTCCTTCGAGCTGCACACCCCGATCCGGGACGGTGACACGCTCTGACTTCCCCCGGCTCACTCGAGCCGAGCACGTCAGTTCAGGCCACGCATATCGATGCGCGGTCGGGTGAGACGAGCCTGATCCGTCCGCCTCGCGTCGACGAGGGGATCGAGCTGTGGCGCATCGCGCGCGACTCGCAGACGCTCGATCTGAACTCGTCGTACGCCTACGTGCTCTACGCCCGCGACTTCGCATCGACGTGCAGGATCGCACTGATCGGCGGTGAGCCCGCGGGCTTCGTCATCGGCTATCGCCGTCCGTCCGATCCCTCATGCCTGTTCATCTGGCAGGTCGCCGTCGACGAACGCTTCCGCGGGCTCCGCCTGGCCGGGCGGATGCTGGACGACCTGCTCCACGATCAGACGGCGCTCCCCCCGGTGCGCAGCCTGCAGACCACCATCACCGACGACAACGCCGCCTCGCAGCAGACGTTCCGCAGCCTCGCCCAGCGCTGGAACGACGCGCCGATGGTCGTCACCCCGCTCTTCGAGAGCGCACATCTGACGCACCCGTCGGATGCCGCGCATCACGAACCCGAACGGCTCTACGAGATCGGCCCGTCGATGTAGCCGTCACTTCCGCCCACCCGGGGCGGCGTGCACTCCCCGCACGTGATCTATCAAGGAGGAGAACACCCACAAGATGAATATCTTCATGCAGCTGGAATCAGAGGTTCGCAGCTACTCCCGCTCATGGCCCGTCGTCTTCGATCGCGCGGTCGGCAGCCTGATGTACGACGAGGACGGCAAGGAGTACCTCGACTTCTTCACCGGCGCCGGCGCCCTGAATTACGGGCACAACAATCCTGAGCTCAAGCGCGTGCTGCTCGACTACCTGGCTGATGACCGCATCGTGCACTCGCTCGACATGTTCACCTCGGCCAGGCGCGACTTCCTCGAGGCGCTCGACGAGGTGATCCTGAAGCCCCGTGACCTCGACTACAAGGTCGTGTTCCCCGGCCCCGGCGGCGCCAACGCGGTAGAGGCGGCCCTGAAGCTGGCGCGGAAGGTGACCGGCCGCGAATCGGTGGTGAACTTCACGAACGCCTTCCACGGGATGACCCTCGGCGCTCTCTCCGTCACCGGCAACTCGCTCAAGCGCGGCGGAGCCGGCGTACCGCTCGTGCACGCGACGCCTATGCCGTACGACGACTACTTCGACGGCGACTACCCCGACTTCTTCTACTTCGAGCGTCTGCTCGAGGACTCCGGCAGCGGACTCAACACCCCGGCCGCCGTGATCGTGGAGACCGTCCAGGGCGAAGGCGGCATCAACGCGGCACGCGCGGAGTGGCTGCGTCAGCTCGCGGCGCTGTGCAAGCAGCACGAGATCCTGCTGATCGTCGACGACATCCAGATGGGCTGCGGGCGCACCGGCGACTTCTTCAGCTTCGAAGAGGCCGGCATCGTTCCCGACATCGTCTGCCTGTCGAAGTCGATCTCCGGCTACGGCATCCCGATGGCGCTCACCCTCATCCGCCCCGACCTCGATGTCTGGCAGCCGGGGGAGCACAACGGCACGTTCCGAGGCATCAGCCCGGCGTTCGCGACGGCTGCGGCGGCGCTGCGCCGGTACTGGTCGGATGACGAGCTGCGCGACTCGACCATCACGAAGGGCGCGCGGGTCGAAGGATGGTTCAACACCTTCGTCGCGCGCTACCCGCAGCACGAGCTCATCGCCAAGGGTCGCGGCCTCGCCCGCGGTCTGCAGTTCCCCTCCGGAGAGCTGGCGGATGCCGTGTGCCAGGCGGCGTTCGAACGCGGGCTGCTCATGGAGACCTCTGGTCCTGAGGGCGAGGTCATGAAGATCCTCCCGGCCCTCACCATCACCGACGTCGAGCTCGAGCGCGGACTGCGCATCATCGACGAGTCGGTGCGCGCCGTGCTCGGCGAGCCCGACCCGCAGGCCGCCGATCACACGATCGATCACGACGCCGATCGCGCCGAGGGCGACGTCGCCGACCACCACAACGCACAGAGCAAGGAGCACACCCCCGCATGATCGTCCGCACACTCGATGAGATCACCGACACCGACGCCGACATCAAGACCGAGAACTGGCGCAGCAAGCGCATCGTGCTCGCGAAGGAGAAGGTCGGCTTCTCGGTGCACGAGACCACCCTGTACGCGGGCACCGTGAGCCGGTTCTGGTACGCGAACCACATCGAGGCGGTGTTCGTCGTGGAGGGTGAGGGAGAGATCACCGATCTCGGCACCGGTGAGACGCACCAGCTCGCGCCCGGGTCGCTGTACCTGCTGAACGACCACGACAAGCACGAGGTGCGGCCTCGCACCGAGATGCGCGTCGTGTGCGTGTTCAACCCGCCCGTCACCGGGCGTGAGGTGCACGACGAGAACGGCGTGTATCCGCTGGTCACCGAACCCGCGTGACCGGGCCGTTCGGCACCGACCACCTGCGGGAGGTGGCGCGTTGTGCGGCATACGGTTCGTCCGAGCAGCACAATGCGACACCTCCCACCCGGCCGGCGCTCCCGCGCACGGCTTCACCACCCGAACGAGAGACAGGAGAACGAAGCATGACCACCACGACGACGACCGCAGAGGACCTGTTCCCGACCCGCTTGCCGACTCCCACGGGCTTCATCACCCGCAGTCAGCCTGCCGTGTGGGGTTCGGAGGGCGACGGCCCGTTCACGGCATCCGAGCTGGAGGCCCACGACCGGCGCGGGTACACGGTGCTCGACGACTTCATCACCAGCGACGACGTCGCCCTCTACAGCGGTGAGCTCGACCGGCTCGCCGCGGATCCCGCGTTGAAGGACGACCCGCGGATGATCGCCGAGCGCACCACTGGCACGGTGCGGTCAGTGTTCGAGATCGAGAAGCTGAGCTCGGTGCTCGAGGCCCTCGCCCGCGATCCGAAGGTGCTCGACCGGGCGCGGCAGATCGTCGGATCAGAGGTGTACCTGCACCAGACGCGCATCAACTACATGCCGAGCTTCACCGGCACCGGGTTCTACTGGCACTCCGACTTCGAGACCTGGCATGCGGAGGACGGCATGCCGGTGCCGCGCGCCGTGAGCCTGTCGATCGCGCTGACCGACAACTACCCGTTCAACGGTGGGCTCATGGTGATGCCGGGGTCGCACCGCACGTTCGTACCGGCGGTCGGCGAGACGCCCGACAACAACCACGAGCAGTCGCTGCAGGCGCAGGAGGCGGGCGTGCCGAGCCACGTCGCCATCACGGCGATGGCCGACGAGTACGGCATCGACCAGTTCACCGGGGCCGCAGGTTCCGCGCTGTGGTTCGACTCGAACATCATGCACGGCTCCGGCAACAACATCACGCCCTATGCCCGCTCGAACGTCTTCATGGTGTTCAACAGCGTCGACAACGCGCTCGTCGATCCGTTCGCCGCGAAGAGCCCGCGCCCGGGCCACATCGCGAACCGCGACTTCACGCCGCTGGGCTGATCGGACGGCATGTGCGCGGGCGTCGGGCGCCGACGCCCGCGCACATGGGGTAGTGTCTTTCGCATGACAACCCGTTGGTATGCGTATTTCGAGTCGGCTCTGGAGGGGCCGGCGCTGATCTAGCGCACACCACACCTTCAGAGCCGACAAGCCAGAGCATTTGCTCTGGCTTTCGCCGTTTCATCGGCGGGCTCTGCATCCGGGGTCCGCCTGATCACAGGACAGGACCCATGAACACTCTTGATGCGACATCCGATCTGCACGTCTCGCAGTTCACGACTCTTCCCACCCCCGGCGACATCGCCGCCGAGCTGCCGGTCGGGGTGGAGCGCGCCGCGCTGGTCTCGCGCACGCGCGACCAGGTGCGCGCGATCATGTCCGGCGAGGACGACCGCCTGCTGGTCGTGGCGGGACCCTGCTCGATCCACGACCCCGCCGCAGGGCTCGAGTACGCCGGACGGCTGGTGCGTGAGGCCGAGAAGCACCGTGACGACCTGCTGATCGTGATGCGCACGTACTTCGAGAAGCCGCGGACGACGATCGGCTGGAAGGGACTGATCAACGACCCGCACCTCGACGGCAGCCACGACATCGAGGAGGGGCTGCGCATGGCACGCGGGTTCCTTCGCGACGTCACCGCGCTCGGGATGCCGTGCGCGACGGAGTTCCTCGAGCCGATCAGCCCGCAGTACACCGCCGACCTCATCACGTGGGGCGCGATCGGCGCGCGCACCACCGAGAGCCAGATCCACCGGCAACTCGCATCCGGTCTGTCGATGCCGATCGGCTTCAAGAACGGCATGGACGGCGGGCTTCAGGTGGCGCTGGATGCTGCGGCCGCAGCATCCGCCCCGCAGGCGTTCCTCGGCATCGGCGCGGATGGTCGCGCGAGTCTGGTGGCGACGACGGGCAACCCCGACACCGGTGTGATCCTGCGCGGCGGTGCCGACGGTCCCAACTACGGCGCCACTCACGTGGCGGAGGCGGCCCGCCGGCTGGATGCGGCGATGCTGGCACCGCGCGTGGTCATCGACGCGAGCCATGGCAACAGCGGCAAGGACCACCTGCGCCAGGCGATCGTGGCAGCGGAACTGGGCGAGCAGATCGCCGCAGGCGGCACGGCGATCGCCGGCGTGATGCTGGAGAGCAACCTCGTCGCCGGTGCGCAGAAGCTGGATGTGTCCACCCGCAGCCGTCTGGTCTACGGGCAGAGCGTGACGGATGCCTGCATGGGATGGGATGCCACGGAGTCTGCCCTCACACAGCTGGCGGAGGGGGTGCGGCGACGCCGCGCGTGAGCGAGCTGTGCGCCGGCGTCGATAGGAGGTTCTCGCACGTCACGAACGCCAGGAGCATGCGAAAAGCTCCCACCGGCATTGAACTGTTGGATGCCGGGGCTTCAGGCGGCGCGAACGTTCAGGAGCTGCCATCCTTCAGGGACCTTGGCGAGCAACGCGTCCATATCGTCGGCCTCGATCTGCTCGATGCGGTCGCGGCTCTGGAATGTGCCCTTCGCCTTGAGGATCGCGGCGCCCTTGATCATCACGACAGGAGCTGAGATGAGGTCGAACCCCTCCGGCCGGTGCGTGGCCAGCTGTGTCTGGACGCCGGCGAGATCTGCGGCCTCGACGTCGGCGGAGTGGGTTTCCACAGGACGCATCAGACCGATCAGCACACTTCGATCCTACGTCGATTGCAGGGAACGGCGAACTGCGCAAGACCAACACCTCGACGGGGCAGTACTCAATAGTCAGTTGCGGCTGAGCCCGCGCGACCCGCATCGCGAGAACAGCACGCACACCCAACGTCACCCGTCCTGACGAGTTCTCCTGGTGAGTTGACGGCTGCTTGCCTTCGCCCTACTTCCACAGAGCCGGATAACGTGTGTGAGCTCAGAGATGTTCGGGCAGGGGCGGTAACTCAACGCCACACCAGATTGTGCAGTTCCATGGCGCGCGTCAGGTCTGGATCATCGATGTCGACCACTCGCGCGTAGGTGCCGTGCAGGTGCGCGCTCGACGGATCGTCTCCAGGACGTTCGAAGATCGCCCACATCGTCAGCTCATCACCGTGACGTGACGCGAAGCGCACACCGTCGACGACTGGTGCGCCCTCGTTCGTGGTGAGCGCATAGACGATCGGCGACCTGCTGCGTGAGATCACGCGGCTGCGCGCTCTTGAGGGCGGCAGCGTCGAAGTCCGGATAGTCGAGGTCGAGTGCCAACTGAAGGAACGTCGGACGCAGTGCGGAGACCGTTTCGGACACGCGTACGTCAGCGAACGGACCTGTCAGTCGGGCAGCGCCCACCAGGCGCCCGCCGATCCACTCCCGGGGAATCGATCCGGGAGTGGGCACCGGGAACTCGGCGGCGTCCTCGGGATCCTCGGTGATGCCGGACAGAAGGTCAGTGTCGTCAGCGCCGAGGTCAGGACGGGCGTATGCGAGCACCTCGACGAAGCAGCCGTAGAGGCTGTCGCCCGCGTAGACCGTCCTGAACACGCCGTCTGCATCGTCCCAGCGGTTACGACCGGAGTACTGGTGGTCAACCCACGCCCAGGGGTCAGGAGCTCGGCCGATGCGCCAGACTGCAACACCTCCGGCGTCGACGACTGCGATCTGAGCAGCCGGCATCAGGCGCCGACGAAAGCAAGCGCCGCGGCGAGCACTCGGGGCCCTGCTTCCTCGAAGGGGTCCTCGTGCAGCACGCGCGCCGGCGAACGGTCGGCGAGGTGGGGGTTCATCCCCTGGAACCAGGTGGGAACGACAGCGTCGCCTTCGCTCTGGCCGATGAGGGTCACAACGCGGTGCGCCAGGCGCAGTCGTTCTTCGGTCGCGGATGTCGGGCGGCGAGCAGCTTCGGCCCACTCGCGCACGGTCCGGGTCTCGGAGACGCCCGCGATGTAGGCCACCAGCTTTGCGCCGAGGGCGACACGTAGGTCGTCGACGATCTCAGCAGTGGCGTGCCGGATCGAGTCGTTGTAGGCCTTCAGCCCTGCTGCTTCGATCACTGTGATCATGACCTTAGGATACCACCATCCCAGTCATGAGGACAGGCTAGATACCAACTACGATCCCACCCCAGGTATCATCGCACGACTGCCGCGAGCTCACGGCTTGGAGCGACGCACTATCTCCTGCGCCAGCTCGACGTCGCTGTAATCGGCAATGGTGTGATGGACGACAATGACAGCACCAGCGATGTCGCCCGCATCGAGGTGGCCGCCGACGAGAAGGGCTTCCAGCGGGTTCCGCCCGCATGCGCGGGCAACGTGCACTGCCTCGCGAGTAGTGGGGTGTCGCTCACCCCGGCGCCAGTAGCTCACCTTGGAGTCCGACACGTCCAGCCGCCGCGCGACCGACGCCCCCGGGGCGTGCTCGGTGATCTTGTTGAACGTTAGCCAACTACTATTTGAAGCGATGCCATCGGGTAGCTCCGACACCTCGTACGACATCTCGCAACGCAGAAAAATCAAGTCGACCCGGGTTTTGTTGCCCAACAATGCAGAACGCCCGGCAGCTGCGTGAGCAACGACCGGGCGTTCTATCCTGTGGAGCCTAGGAGATTCGAACTCCTGACATCCTGCTTGCAAAGCAGGCGCTCTACCAACTGAGCTAAGGCCCCGCGAGGGTGTTTAGTTGAGGTGAAAAGTGGGGCTACCAGGATTTGAACCTGGGACCTCTTCATTATCAGTGAAGCGCTCTAACCAACTGAGCTATAGCCCCGTCAACCTCCAAGACTTTACCGGAGATCGACGGAAAATCCGAATCGACGCCGGTCAGTCACCCGGCCGCAGAACCGCGCTGCCGGCAGAGACGCTGACCACGATCGAATTCCGCGCATTCGACGACGTCTGCAGCCCGTTGTCGAGCGATCCGGCACTGACATCCTGACGTACGTCGTACTCCTCATCAGGCAGTGTCAGTTCGAGCGATCCCGCGCTCACATCGACCTGCACGTCACGCGGTGCTGTCCCGGTGAGCTCAGCCTCCAGCCGTCCTGCAGAGATCGAGAAATCGGCGGTGGAGACGTCAGCCAGCTCGAACTCGGCGCGCCCCGCACTCAGATCCGCCTCGATGGTGTCCGCCGATCCCGTGATGAACAGTGCACCGGCGCCCACCTCGACGTCGATGTCACCGAAGTCACCCTGTACATCGAGACTTCCTGCGCCGAGCGAGACGTCGGCATCGAGCCTTTCACTGCGCAGCTCGTCGGGCAGGGTCAGAACCACACTCTGGTCGTCGTTGAACCAATCGCCGAACCACCACCCGAAGTTCATCTCCGGGCTGTTCACGACGAGTTCGTCACCGTCGCGCGACAGACTCCAACGGTCATCGCCACTGCCGGAGAGCTCCAGCTGTGCCTGCTCGACATCACCGAACTCAACCCGCACCGCCGCACCGCCGACATCGAGATCGATACCAGTGATGCCCGAGGCATCCATCTGCTGACGGGAATCGACCGGGGCACTCGCATCGTTGACGGCAGCGACTGCCGCCGTGCCTCCGGTCGCGAGGAGAGCGACGCCGCCGAACACGGCGATCGCGATCGCACCCGCTCGTGCCCCCGAGCCGCGCGGAGTCTGCGGGCCCTGTGCAGAACTGGCCGATGCCGGAGCGCCCGGAGCCGGCCCACCAGGAGCCGCGGCATTCGTCAACGGCGCCTGCTCCGCCGGCGGCGGGCTGAGGGGCACGTCGTGCCCGCCCTGGTTGTTCTCTGATTCGGCGTTCATCGTGCCGCTCCTGTCTGTGGCGTGTTCCCGAGCGGACCGTTGCCGCTGCCGGTGTTCTCGATGTGGGCGAGCGCGGCGAGCACTCGGCGGTTGCCGGCTTCGGGTTCGAGGCCGAGCTTCTGAAAGATCGACGTGATGTACTTCTCGACGCTGCCCTCGGAGAGGAACAACAGCCCCGCGATCGTCTGATTCGACTTGCCCTCGGCGATGAGCGAGAGCACGGTGCGCTCGCGCTCGGTGAGTTGCAGCATCCGGTCGTCACGGTTGCGACGGGTGAGCAACTGCGCGACGACCTCCGGATCGAGAACGGATGCTCCTTCCGCGATCCGCTCGACCGAGGCGACGAACTCGGCCACATCCGCGACACGGTCCTTGAGCAGATAGCCGAGTGGGCCGCCCTGCGCAGCGATCAGGTCACTCGCGTAGCGCTCCTCGACGTACTGCGAGAGCACGAGAAGTGGCAGCGATGGATGCGTCTTCCGCAGCCCGAGCGCCGCGCGGATGCCCTCGTCGGTGAACGTCGGAGGCAGTCGCACATCGAGGATGCACAACTCGGGGTCCGTCGTCCGCACCGCGTCGGTGAGGCCCTCGGTGTCCGGCAGGGCCGCGACGACCTCGTGGCCGGAGTCCTCGAGCAGTCGCACGAGGCCCTCGCGCAGCAGCACGGAGTCCTCACAGATCAGGATGCGCATGAGATCTGTCCTTTCGGTGCGAAGTGACGTTGCTGGTCGAGATGCGTACAGATCAGGATGCGCATGGCACGCTCACCTCCAGCGATGTCGGACCGCCCTGCGGGCTGTCGAGACGGAACGTGCCGCCGGCTGCGAGCACGCGGTTCGAGATCCCGTCGAGGCCGCCACCGGGCTGCACCTGCGCGCCGCCCATGCCGTTGTCCTCGACGCGGGCCCACAGCACGCCGCCTTCACGCAACCGCACGATCACCCGGCACTCGCTCGCCCGCGAGTGCTTGGCGGCATTGGTGAGCGACTCCGCGATCGAGAAGTAGACGGCGGCCTCGGCATCACGGCTGCAGCGTCCGTCCAGGCGCACGTCGAGGTGCACGGGGATGTGCGACCTGCTGGCGAGGGCGGAGAGCGCAGCATCCAGTCCTCGGTCGTCGAGAACAGACGCATGGATGCCGCGGGCGAGCTGTCGCAGCTCGGTGATCGCCGCCTTCGTCGAAGTGTGCGCTTCGCCGATCAGCTGCTTGGCGGCCGCCGGGTCGTCGTCGATCTTCTGGTGCGCGAGGCCCAGCGTCATGCCGACCGAGACCAGCCGGGGCTGGACGCCGTCGTGAAGGTCGCGCTCGATGCGCGTGCGCTCAACGTCGGCAGCACGCACGGCGCCTTCACGCTGTGCACTGGTCGTGCGCACCTGCTCGGTCAGTTCGGCCTCACGGTTGGGAACCACGAGTGCGCGGCTGATCGTGCGGTGCAGAAGCGCGAGGCCGATGATGCCGGCGGCAGCAGCGAGAACGCCGAGGATGCCGACCAGCACCGCCCACTCGACGCCGACCTGACCGACGCCGAACGCGAGCGGGATCGATACCGTCTCTGCGGTGCCGAGCGGCGCGAAGATGGTGATCGCCGCGAACACCAGCGCCCAGAAGAGCCGGAGCACCAGTGCACCGAAGATGCACGCGATGACGAAGCTCGCCACCGCCCGCCACATGCGCCCGTCGATGCTCTGGCGACCGAGCGAGCGGAGCCACCCTCCGAACCCCGGCCGCTGACGGCGGCGAGGCTGCAGGTCGGGGACATCGAGGCCGTACAGTCCTCTGATGCGAACGATCTCGAACCAGCCGAGCCCGAACAGGGCGTAGACGAAGCCCACCAGGAACAGCAGTCCGATTCCGAGGACGAAGAGCAGGGCCAGGCCGGTTCCGAAGGTGGCGGCCAGGATTCCGATGACGCCGCCGCCGAGCACGCCGAGCGCTGCAAGGTGCAGGATCGTGAAGAACAGCCGCAGCGGCGGCGCTTTCGCCGGCGCCGGAGACACCGCGGAGGGGACAGCCGGAGACACCGCGGAGGGGACAGTCTGAGTGGTCATGCCTCAAACGTAGGCCGCAGGCCGCAGGCCGCGACACCGTGTCACCCGGAGAGCTCCGTTCGGGTTTCCCCTACTACGACGATCTGATCTGCTTCACTGGAGCCATGACCGCACATGAGGGAGAACCGCACGTCGCCGGACTCGGACAAAGGTTGAACTGGCTGCGCGCCGGAGTGCTAGGCGCCAACGACGGGATCGTGTCCGTCGCGTCCCTCGTCGTCGGCGTGGCCGGCGCGACCACCGACAACGCGGCGCTGCTGACCGCAGGCCTTGCCGGTCTCGTCGGCGGCGCGATCTCGATGGCCCTCGGCGAGTACGTGTCGGTGAGCAGTCAGCGCGACAGCGAGCGGGCGCTCATCACGAAGGAACGTGAAGAACTTCGGACGATGCCGGATGCCGAGCTCGCCGAGCTCGCGGGTCTCTACCGTGACCGAGGGCTGAGCGATGAGACGGCGCTGAGGGTCGCAGAGGAGCTCACCGCGCATGATGCACTGACTGCGCACCTCGAGGTAGAACTCGGCATCGATCAGGAAGACCTGGTCAATCCCTGGCACGCGGCCCTGTCGTCTGCGATCGCGTTCACGCTCGGCGCCCTGTTGCCGCTGCTTGCCATCCTTTTGCCCCCGCCCGAGTGGCGCGTGCCCGTCACGTTCGTCGCAGTCCTGATCGCGCTCGCTGTGACGGGCGCGGTCGCCGCGCGAATCGGAGGATCACCACCGCTTCGGCCGTCGATACGCCTCGTGGCGGGCGGGGCGCTCGCACTGGCCGCCACCTGGCTGATCGGCACATTGCTCGGCACCGCCGGCGTCGTATGACGACGAAAGGGCGGATGCCGCAGCATCCGCCCTTCACTCGACCGTCGAGCGCGTCGAGAGTCAGTTCGAGGTGAAGCCGACGAGCAGCCCACCGGTGACCTTCACGGCCAGGTTGTAGATGCCGGCGCCGACGGCGCCCAGCACGGTGACCACGATCAGGTTCAGGATCGAGACGACCGCGGCGAACGCCATCACCTGGGGCAGTCCCATGAGTGAGGCGAGCGAGACCGATCCGTCGGTGATGTTGCCGACGAACTCGTCTGTCTGCGACATGATGCCGGTCGCCTGCAGCACGAGGAAGATCAGGAAGAACGAGACCATGGTCACGATCGCGAGCGCGACGGCGGCAAGGAACGACAGCTTCACAGCCGACCAGAAATCGACGTAGACCAAACGCAGGCGGACCTGCTTGCCGCCGGTCTTACGCGTCGATTTCTTCGCCAGCTTGTCGGCTACTGTGCTCATACGTCGTTGCTTTCCTCAGGGGTCTCAGTGTCGGGGTCAGCCTCGTCCAGTTCTTCGACGATGCGGCGTTCCCCATTACGTGCGATGGCGAGGATCCGGTCCTTCTCAGAAGTACGGGCGAACACCACTCCCATGGTGTCTCGGCCCTTGGCGGGCACCTCGGCCACGGCAGAGCGTACCACCTTGCCGCTGGACAGAACCACCAAGACCTCGTCGTCCTCGGACACGATCAGACCACCCGCGAGAGTGCCCCGGTCGTCGTTGAGTTTGGCGACCTTGATGCCGATTCCGCCGCGTCCCTGAACGCGATACGCGTCGACCGCGGTGCGCTTCGCGTAGCCCCCGTCGGTGACGACGAACACGAACGCGTTCTCGTCGGCGACGGATGCCGAGAGCAGATTGTCCTCGCCGCGGAAGCTCATTCCCTTCACTCCGGCGGTGGCGCGACCCATCGGGCGCAGCGCCTCATCCGTGGCGTTGAAGCGCAACGACATGCCATGACGGGAGATGAGCAGGATGTCATCGGTGTTGTCGACGAGCAGGGCGCTGACCAGCTCGTCCTCTTCGCGGAGGCGGATCGCGATGACCCCGCCCTGACGGTTGGTGTCGTACTCGGTCAGGCGGGTCTTCTTGACCAGGCCGTCGCGGGTCGCGAGCACCAGATACTCCGCCACGTCGTAGTCGCGGATGTCGAGCACCTGCGCGATGTTCTCGTCCGGCTGCAGGGCGAGGAGGTTCGCGACGTGCTGCCCCTTCGCATCGCGGCCCGCCTCAGGCACCTCGTACGTCTTCGTGCGGTAGACGCGACCCTTGTCGGTGAAGAACAGCAGCCAATGGTGCGTCGTCGTGACGAAGAAGTGCTCGACGATGTCGTCCGCGCGCAGCTGCGCGCCCTTGACGCCCCTGCCGCCGCGGTGCTGCGAGCGGTAGTTGTCGCTGCGGGTGCGCTTGATGTAGCCCTCACGCGTGACGGTGACGACCATCTCCTCTTCGGCGATGAGGTCTTCCATCGAGACGTCGCCGTCGAATCCCTGCAGGATGTGCGTGCGGCGGTCGTCACCGAAGCGCTCGACGATGCCGGTCAGCTCGTCGCGGATGATCGTGCGCTGGCGGGCCTCATCGGCGAGGATCGCCTTGAAGTCCGCGATCTTGAGCTCGAGCTCGGTGGCCTCATCAAGGATCTTCTGCCGCTCCAGAGCCGCGAGGCGACGCAGCTGCATGGTGAGGATGGCATCGGCCTGGTCGTCGTCGATGTCAAGAAGCGACTTGAGCCCTTCGCGGGCTTCGTCGACCGTGGGGGAGCGGCGGATCAACGCGATGACCTCGTCGAGCGCGTCGAGCGCCTTGAGGTATGCGCGCAGGATGTGCATGCGCTCCTCCGCCTTGCGCAGACGGAAGGTCGTGCGCCTGACGATGACGTCGATCTGGTGTGCGATCCAGTTCGTGATGAACCCGTCGAGCGCGAGCGTGCGCGGCACGCCGTCGACGATCGCCAGCATGTTCGCGCCGAAGTTGTCCTGCAGCTGGGTGTGCTTGTACAGGTTGTTCAGCACGACCTTGGCGACGGCATCCCGCTTGAGCACGACGACGAGGCGCTGACCGGTGCGGTCGCTGGTCTCGTCGCGGATGTCGGCGATGCCGGTGATCTTGCCGTCACGGGCGAGGTCGCCGATCTTCACCGCGAGGTTGTCGGGGTTCACCTGGTACGGCAGTTCGGTGATCACGAGGCATGTGCGGCCCTGGATCTCCTCGACGTTGACGACCGCGCGCATCGTGATCGAGCCGCGTCCGGTGCGGTACGCCTCGTGGATGCCTTTGGATCCGAGGATCTGCGCGCCGGTCGGGAAGTCAGGACCGGGGATGCGCTGGATGAGTCCCTCGAGGAGCTCCTCACGAGGCAGGTCGGGGTTGTCCAGCGCCCAGAGCGCAGCGGCCGACACCTCACGCAGGTTGTGCGGGGGGATGTTGGTGGCCATACCGACCGCGATGCCGACCGACCCGTTGACCAGCAGGTTCGGGAACCGGGCCGGCAGAACGTCGGGCTCCTGGGTTTGACCGTCGTAGTTCGGGGAGAAGTCGACGGTCTCCTCTTCGATGTCGCGCACCATCTCGAGCGCGAGTGGCGCCATCTTCGTCTCGGTGTACCGAGGAGCGGCGGCGCCCATGTTGCCGGGGGAGCCGAAGTTGCCCTGGCCGAGCGCGAGCGGGTAGCGCAGCGCCCACGGCTGCACGAGACGCACGAGGGTGTCGTAGATCGCGGTGTCACCGTGCGGGTGGTACTGACCCATGACCTCGCCGACCACGCGAGCGCACTTCGAGAACGCCTTGTCAGGACGGTAACCGCCGTCGTACATGCCGTAGATCACACGACGGTGCACGGGCTTGAGGCCGTCGCGCACATCCGGCAGCGCACGACCGACGATGACGGCCATGGCGTAGTCGAGATAACTGCGCTCCATCTCGAACTTCAGATCGACCTGGTCGATCTTGCCGTGCTCGTGGAAGGGTGTCGCGTCGGGGCGGTCTTCGTCAGTCATGTGTTTCTTTCGTTTGCCGAGCTTGTCGAAGCATCCGGTCCTCGCTCAGAGTTCCTGCGGGTCAGATGTCCAGGAAGCGGACATCCTTCGCATTGCGCTGGATGAAGCTGCGTCGGGATTCGACGTCCTCGCCCATCAGCACACTGAAGATCTCATCCGCGGATGCGGCGTCTTCGATGGTCACCTGGCGGAGGGTCCTGGTGGTGTGATCCATCGTGGTCTCCCACAGTTCCTTGGCGTTCATTTCGCCGAGACCCTTGTAGCGCTGCACGCCGTTGTCCTTCGGGATGCGCTTGCCGTTCTCCACCCCGTGCTTGAGCAGGGCGTCGCGCTCGGCATCCGAGTACACGTATTCGTGCGGCTGGTTCGACCATTTGAGGCGGTACAGCGGCGGCATCGCGAGGTAGACGAATCCGGCCTCGATGAGTCCGCGCATGTAGCGGAACAGCAGCGTCAGCAGCAGCGTGGTGATGTGCTGGCCGTCGACGTCGGCATCCGCCATCAGCACGATCTTGTGATAGCGCGCCTTTTCGATGTCGAAGTCCTCGCCGATGCCGGTGCCGAAGGCCTGGATCATCGCCTGGACCTCGCGGTTTCCCAGCGCCTTGTCGAGGCGCGCACGCTCGACGTTGAGGATCTTGCCGCGAAGAGCGAGGATCGCCTGCGTGTGCGGGTCGCGCCCCTGCACGGCCGATCCGCCTGCGGAGTCACCTTCGACGAGGAAGATCTCACTGATCGACGGATCCTTGCTGGTGCAGTCCTTCAGCTTGTCCGGCATCGCCGCCGACTCGAAGACGCTCTTGCGGCGCGCGGTCTCGCGCGCCTTGCGGGCGGCCATGCGAGCGGTGGCGGCATCGATCGCCTTGCGGATGACGTTCTTCGCCTGCGCGGGGTTGCGGTCGAACCAGTCACCGAGCTGATCGCCGACGACCTTCTGCACGAACGCCTTCGCCTCGGTGTTGCCGAGCTTTGTCTTGGTCTGTCCCTCGAACTGCGGCTCGCCGAGCTTGATCGAGATGACGGCTGTCAGGCCCTCGCGCACGTCGTCACCGGAGAGGTTGTCGTCCTTCTCCTTGAGCAGGTTGTTCGCGCGGGCGTACTTGTTGACGAGTGTCGTCAGTGCCGCACGGAAGCCCTCTTCGTGCGTACCGCCCTCATGCGTGTTGATGGTGTTCGCGTAGGTGAAGACGTTCTCGCTGTAGCCCGTCGTCCACTGCATCGCGACCTCGAGCGAGATCTTGCGCTCGAGGTCTTCCGACTCGAAGTCGATGATCTCGTCGTTGACGACCTCGGCGTGACGCACCTTGTTCAGGTATTCGACGTAGTCGACAAGGCCCCGCTCATAGAGGAAGAGGTCGGCCCGCTGCTTGGTGACAGTGGTGCCCTCTTCTTCCACCTCGTAGGTCGCGCCCTCGCGTTCGTCGCGCAGTTCGATGCTCAGGCCCTTGTTCAGGAAGGCCATCTGCTGGAACCGCGTGCGCAGAGTTTCGTAATCGAACTCGACGCCTTCGGTGAAGATCTCGGGGTCCGGCCAGAACGTGATGTCCGTACCGGTCTCTTCGGTCTGAGCGCCCTGGATGAGTCCCTGCTCCTGCGGAACACCGCCGTGACTGAAACTGTGGTTCCAGATGTGGCCCTGACGCTTGATCGTGATGTCGAAACGCGTGGAGAGCGCATTCACGACCGACGAGCCGACACCGTGCAGACCGCCCGAGACCGCATACCCGCCACCGCCGAACTTGCCACCGGCGTGCAGGATCGTCAGCACGACCTCGACACTCGACTTGCTCGGGTCTGAGGAGTGCGGGTCGACGGGGATGCCTCGGCCGTTGTCGACGACCCGGACTCCGCCGTCGGCCAGGAGCGTGACGAGGATCGTGTCGGCATGTCCGGCCATCGCCTCATCGACCGAGTTGTCGACGATCTCCTGAACCAGGTGGTGAAGTCCTCGGGGCCCGGTGGAGCCGATGTACATACCGGGGCGTTTGCGAACGGCCTCGAGACCTTCGAGGACCTGAATCTCGTTTGCGCCGTACTCACCCTGCTGCTTCTGCTTCGGGCTGATGGTTCGCTCAGTTTCGGGGGTGCCCCCGGTTGTCGATTCAGGCTCGTCAGCAGGGGTTTCAGGCGTCATCAGAGGTGATTCTCCACATCGATATCTCGAATCCCCAGTCTAGCCTGTTCGGGAGGAGATGATGTGGCTATACGGCCGTGTGTGGCCCTGAAATCGATCGGGATGCCTCGCTTGGTGCCCTACCCGTAGGTATCGCGTGGACCACGCCCTGGGACGGCTCTCGGGCCCCATTTCCAAGAGGGGACGTCGGGCCCGATAAATCGAAGGTTGTTCACACCCGCCTGCGGGTAGCGTCTGCCGATCTCGGTGAGGATGGTCGCCCGCATGAACTGGAGGTTCTTCGCCCAGGCCGTCGAGTCGCATTTGACCGTCAGCATCCCGTTCTCCAACGACACCGGTTCGGAATGCTTCGCGGTGTCCGAACCGGCGAGATCCGCCCACTGCCTGACCAGGTCTTCGCGAGCCAGCGTGATCTCCCAGCCGGACTCCCGGCTGAGTTTGTCGAGCACGGCGCCGAGGACACCGGGGTCGCGCCCAGGTGTGAACGGGGCGTTGTCATCGTCGTCACGGATGCGACGCTTGCGCTTCCAGGATTTCGAGCTCGGCTTCAGGCCGCGCAGGCGCAGGTAGGTCGCGACCGTCTCGGGGACGTCGGATGCCGCGTCACTCACCGTCGTCCTCCTCGCCGTTGTCTGGGCCGTTGTCTGTGCTGCTCTCGTTAGTGCTCTCGGGAGTGCTCTCGGGAGCGGTTTCGTCAGAACCGGCGCGGTCGTCTGTGATCGTTCCGGCGTCGATGCGAACGACATGACGATGCAGCGCCTCTGGAATATCCTCCTCGACCGCGGCGGTCACCACCACCTGCTCGTAGCCGACCGTGAGACCGGCGAGCCGCTGTCGCCGATCCGCGTCGAGCTCGGCGAACACGTCGTCGAGGATCAGCACCGGGTCGCCGGCGGGCGATTCCGCGCGCAGCAGTTCGGCGGATGCCAGGCGCAGCGCGAGTGCGACCGACCAGGATTCTCCGTGCGAGGCATACCCCTTGACCGGGAGCGAGCGCACCCTCAGCAGCAGATCGTCGCGATGCGGACCGACGAGAGTCAGTCCGCGGTCGAGTTCCTGCGTGCGTTTCGCCTCCAGGGCCGCACGGAACATCTCGGCGATCTCGCCGCGTGAATCCGACGAGCCCACCTCGCCCTCTTCCGGGTCACCGCCTCGCACCGACAGCGCCCACTCGATCTGCGGGGAGTGATCCGCACCGGCGATCGCCGTGTATGCGTCGGCCAGCGGCTGTTGCAGATCGGTCGCGAGGCGCAGCCGCTGATCGATGATCTCGGATCCGAGCGCGACGAGCTTGTCGTTCCAGACGTCGAGAGTCGCGAGGGCTTCGCCGCGGATGCCGCGGGCACGGGCCGACTTCAGCAGCGCGGTGCGCTGCTTGAGCACACGGTCGTAGTCTCCGAGGACGCCGGCCATCCGCGGAGTGCGCTGAATGAGCAGCTGATCGGCGAAACGTCGTCGGGACGACGGATCACCGCGCACGATCTGCAGATCTTCCGGGGCGAACAGCACGACGTGCGCGTAGCGCGGAAGCTCATGCGTCTTCGAGGGCGAACCGTTGATGCGCGCCTTGTTCGAACCCTGCCTGTTGATCTGCACCTCGGCGAGCACTTTTCGCTCGCCGACCGAGAGACGCGCACGGATCACGGCATATTCCTGACCGTCTCTGACCATCGGCGCATCCGACGATACCCGATGCGAACCCAGCGTCGCGAGGAAGACCACGGCTTCCGCGAGATTCGTCTTGCCCTGACCGTTTCGGCCGACCAGAACGTTGGGCCCAGGGAGCAGGGCGAGTTCAGCGGTCGCATAATTGCGGAAATCCACCAGGCTCAGATGCTCCACAATCACGGGTTCACCCTACCTTTTGCCACGGACAAGACGCCGGGCCGGCGACAGAGGTCAGCGGAGAAGAAGGTTGGGCTGGAGAAGGTACTTGAACGAGTCGCTGCCCACCTGGTCGACCGAGGTCTGGCTGGTGATCAGCACCGGGCTGAGTTTGTTCGCGTTGTCACTCGAGGTGAACGTCACGCGTACGAACTCGCTCTTGACCGCACTGAGCGCTTCGGTCAGGTACTGCGGGTTCAATCCGAGAATCACGTCGTCGCCGCCGGAGAGATGGGCATCCACCGACTCGGATGCGCGCGCCTGCTCACTGCCCGAAGCATCCATCGTCACGCTGTCGGATGTGAAGGTGAAACGCAGCGGAGCAGCGCGATCGAGCACCAGCGCGACGCGTCGGACTGCCTCGATCAGGTCGGCGGTGTTGACGACCGCGTAGTGCTCGGTCTGCTCGGGGAACAGCCGACGAACCGGCGGGAAATTGCCCTTGATCAGGAGGGAGGTGACGGTCTTGTTGCCCGCGGTGAACGCGATGATCTCACGATCGCCCTCCCCCGAGAACGAGACCTGGATCGTGCCGGCGTGCCCGAATGTCTTGCCGACCTCGGTCAGCGTGCGGGCGGGGACCAGCGCAGTCTGCTCGGGAGCATCGCCGTCCCAGGGCACATCACGAAGGGAGACCCGGTAGCGGTCGGTGGCCACGAGGATGAGATTGTGACCCGACACTTCGAGCTGCACACCGGTGAGCACGGGAGTCACGTCATCGCGCGACGCTGCGAAGCCCACCTGGGCGATCGCGGTGCCGAAGTCGTCTGCAGGGACCACGCCGGAAGATCCGGAGACCTCGGGAATCGAGGGATATTCCTCAACCGGCATGGCAGCCAGGGTGAACCGTGCCGATCCGCAGGTGACCGTGATGCCGCCGTCCTCCTCGACGGCGATCTCGATCGGTGCGTTCGGCAGTCGGCTGGCGATGTCGGAGAGCAGTCGGCCGTGAACGAGAATCGTGCCAGGTGTGTCTACCGTCGCCTCGATCGTCGTGCGGGCGGATGCCTCGTAGTCGAATGCCGAGAGTGTGAGCCCCTGCTCGCCTGCTTCGATCAGGACACCGGCGAGGATCGGCTGCGGGTTGCGTTGGGGCAGCAGTTTGACGACGAATGAGACAGCTTCGCTGAAGACATCGCGGTTGACCTGGAACCTCACGGGCGCTCCCTCGTCGTAATCACAAGAACTGAGACGGGTGGACCCCCGTCAGGGGTTCCCATCGTATCCCCACAGCAGCGATGCGCCATACGACGACTTCTCCCGTTCTTGAGGTGATCGGATCCGGCTCTCAGAGGGTTAACTCCTTAATGGTGTTAACCGCTGTGGAAACTGTGGATAACTCGGTGGATATCAATCGCGAGTAAGGAACTACATGCGTGTGAGATGTGGAATCAGTGAGGAATCCGCACTAAAACAGGGTGTGGGTGACATCGATGTGATTCGGAGTTATCCACAGGATGTCGCGATCGACACACATTCGTCCCGAACTCGACACGTATTCATCCACAAGTTATCCACATGTGTAAACCGGCATTTATCTGATGCGTCGCGGCCCTGTCAACTCTCCGACAGGATGTTTGTCAGCGTCGGCCGAGCTGCGTGGTGATCTCGGTGACCTGGTTGTAGATCGAGCGACGTTCCTTCATCAGCTCGCTGATCTTCTTGTATGCGTACATCACGGTCGTGTGGTCGCGATTGCCGAACAGCTGCCCGATCTTCGGCAACGACAGGTTCGTACGCTCGCGGCAGAGATACATCGCGATCTGGCGAGAGGTCGCGATCTGCTGCGAACGACTCGATCCGTACAGGTCGTCGACCGTGAGCTTGAAGTACTGCGCGGTCGCCGTGATGATGTCGGTCGGCGAGATGATGTTGTCCTCCGCCGTGTCGACGATGTCGCGGAGCACGGTCTGGGCGAGGGAGATGTCGAGCGACGACCGATTCAGGCTCGCGAAGGCAGAGACGCGGATGAGCGCGCCTTCCAGTTCGCGGATGTTCGACGACACCACGGTCGCGATGTACTCGAGCACCTCATCGGGGATGTGCAGGGCCTCGCTCTGCGCCTTCTTGCGGAGGATCGCGATGCGCGTCTCGAGGTCGGGCGCCTGGACATCCGTGATCAGGCCCCACTCGAAGCGGCTGCGCATCCGATCTTCGAAACCGGTGAGGTGCTTCGGTGCGACATCACTGGTGATCACGACCTGCTTGTTGTGGTCGTGCAGCGTGTTGAAGGTGTGGAAGAAGGCCTCCTGCGTCTCGGCGCGACCCTGAAGGAACTGGATGTCGTCGATGAGGAGGATGTCGACGTCACGGTACCGGGCCTGGAATGCGGAGCCGCGGTTGTTGGCGATCGAGTTGATGAAGTCGTTCGTGAATTCCTCGCTGGAGACGTATCGGACCTTGACCCCCGTGTAGAGGGACTGCGCGTAGTCGCCGATCGCGTGGAGTAGGTGAGTCTTGCCGAGGCCGGAGTCGCCGTATATGAACAGTGGGTTGTACGCCTTCGCCGGCGCCTCGGCGACGGCGACCGCGGCCGCGTGCGAGAAACGGTTGGACTGTCCGATCACGAAATTGTCGAACGTGTACTTCGGGTTCAGCCTGGATTCATGGCGCATCGGCGTTGGCTGTTCCATGGGCGATTCGCTGCGTGGCATGTCGGACCGACTGAAGTCTGCGACGACGATCGGCGCAGTGGGCTGCTCGGCGAGCTCATGGTTCACGACCACGCGGAATGCGGTGACCTCGTCACCCAGGTGAGTCAGTGCCTCCATGATCGGCATGCGAAGGCGCTTGTTGATCTGCGCCGCAGTGAGGTCGTTCGGCACGTCGAGGTAGAGGGTCGCACCCATGACCCCGGCTGGAACCACGAGACTGAGGAACCCCTGCAATTGGGGTGTGACGCGGTCGTCGTGGTCGAGGAGATCCGCCACCTGCGCCCAGATCGGAACGTCGGGCTGGGCAGGAGAGGACATGTTGCTCCGGGCAAGGGCTCGCGGAGGGTAGGCCTGATCGGCTGTTCCCCCCTGTGGATAACTTCGGATGCCACGGTAGTCATCCGCGCTGTGAACGGCAACCTGCCTGTGGAAAACTTCGGGTGTGTTGCGGAGCCCGCGAGTGTCGAGGTTGTGGATAATTGCCGTGCGGAGTCTTGATGCTCGAACCGGTCGTGGCGTGGAGATTTGCCCTCTGCGCCGGTAAGAAGTACCCTTAATCGGTTGACTTATGTCCGAAATCGGGCAGTTCCCTATGTCTCCGGTCGTACACATCCGGTGACAGCGTTCCCGGAGTGATCCCATGACCAAGCGTACGTTCCAGCCCAACAACCGCCGCCGCGCCAAGAAGCACGGTTTCCGCGCCCGTATGCGCACGCGCGCCGGCCGTGGCATCCTCTCTGCTCGCCGCGCGAAGGGCCGCACCGAGCTCTCGGCGTAAGCCTCGTGCTCGCCCGTCCGTTCCGACTGACGCGAGGCACCGACTACAGATCGGTCGTCCGTCGCGGTGTTCGGTGCGGGGGCGCCCGTGTCGTCACTTCCATGCTGGTGACCGGTGAGGCACGTGAACCCAGGTTCGGGTTCATCATCAGCAAGCAGGTGGGCACCGCTGTGATCCGCAACACCGTGCGTCGACGGCTCAAAGCCGTGTGCGCACGGGTGATCGCAGACGTTCCCGAGGGCACGGATGTCGTCATCCGTGCCCTTCCTGCATCCGCGACCGCCAGTTTCGCTGAGCTCGATGCCGATGTGACCCGGTGCCTGGCGCGTCTGAGTCGCGAACGAGCGTCGGTATGAGTGCACTTCCCTCCTACGCCATCGGCTCGGCGCATCTGCATGGCGACGACGTCTTGCGAAGCATCCCGCTCGTGCCGCGGAATCTCGTCCTCGGGTTTCTGGCCGGCTACCGCGCCGTGATCTCGCCTCTCTACGGAGACGTCTGCGCGTACTACCCGTCCTGCTCGGCCTACGCTGTAGGTGCGGTGCAGCAGCACGGTGCGGTGAAGGGAGCGGTGCTCTCGGCATGGCGGATCCTGCGCTGCAACCCCTGGACCAAAGGCGGCGTCGACGACGTTCGTCCTCACGACCATTTCCGATACGACTTGACCGCTCGAGGTTTCGTCGTACCTTCCCGAAAGGACTGATCAGTGGGTCTTGACCTTCTGCTCGCCTCTGCGACACCTGCTCCCGATTCCGGCGGGGGTGGCTTCGACCTGCTCGGAACCATCCTCTGGCCGTTGAAGTGGGCTGTTGAGCTCATCCTGGTCGCCTGGCACTGGCTGTTCACCACCATGGGACTTCCGGAGGCATCCGGTATCACGTGGATCCTCTCTATCGTCGGCCTGGTCATTGTTGTTCGTGGCGCAGTATTTCCCCTGTTCGTGCGGCAAATCAAGAGCCAGCGCAAGATGATGGAAATCGCTCCTGAGATGAAGAAGGTCCAGGAGAAGTACAAGGGCAAGAAGGATCAGCTCTCGCGTGAGGCGATGAGCCGCGAGACGATGGCTCTGTACAAGAGGCATGGCACATCACCGATGTCGAGCTGCCTTCCGTTGATCGTCCAGATGCCGATCTTCTTCGCGCTGTTCAGCGTGCTCAACGACGTCACCAAGCACGCACAGAACAACCTCGGCGGTGTCGGGCTGCTCAGCCCCGAGTTGACGAAGCAGTTCTATGACGCCACGATCTTCGGGTCGGTATCGCTGCACGGGACACTCGGCCAGGCGGTGGAGACCCAGAACACGATCGCCATCGTGCTGCTGGTCATCCTCGTCGTACTGATGATCGGATCGCAGTTCTTCACCCAGCTGCAGATCATCTCGAAGAACCTTTCGCCTGAGGCCAAGACCGGCCAGGCGTACCAGATGCAGAAGATCATGCTCTATGTGCTGCCGCTGGGCTTCATCTTCTCCGGTGTCTTCTTCCCGCTCGGTGTGGTCGTGTACTGGTTCATCTCGAACCTGTGGACCATGGCGCAGCAGTTCCTCGTCATCCGCGAGATGCCGACTCCTGGCTCCGAAGCAGCCAAGGCCCGCGAAGAGCGTCTCGCTCGCAAAGGCAAGGCGATCGATTCCTCTGGCAAGGTCGTGCCCATGTCGGTCTACGAGGCGGAGCAGAAGCGGATGCTGGATGAGGCCGAGAAGGCGAAGCAGAACACTCCGAAGCGCCAGCAGCCCGTGGGTAAGAAGCGAGCCAAGAAGAAGGGCCCCAACGCATGACCGGTGAGAACGTCGTCGAGCGAGCCGTTGATCGTTCTGAGCCGACTGTCGAGCAGCTCGAGCATGAGGGCGATGTGGCTGCGGACTTCCTTGAGGAGCTTCTCGACATCGCAGACATCGATGGAGATCTGAACCTCGACGTTCGTCAGGGACGGGCCTATGTCTCGGTCGACGCTGAGGGAGAGGAGATCTCCGTGCTCGCAGACCCTGACACTGTGCAGGCTCTGCAGGAGATCACCCGCCTCGCGGTGCAGAGCAAGACTGGTTCCTTCTCGCGCCTGATCCTCGATGTCGGTGGATCGCGTGATGCACGTCGCCGGCAGCTCGAGAAGCTGGTGGATGCTGCGGTCGTGAAGCTCGACGAGGGTGCATCGCAGGCGTCGCTTCCTTCGATGTCCAGCTACGAGCGCAAGCTGGTGCATGACATCGTCGCTGACCGCGAGTTGGTTTCGGAGTCATACGGCGACGGCGCGGATCGCCACACGGTGATCCGTCGTCGCTGATGTTTCACGTGAAACATCGTGGGGGAGCGGGATGACTTCGCTCGAGGCGGAGCCGGATGCTGCCGCGACACTGTTCGGCGAACGGATCGAGCTCGCTCGTCGATTCACGAGCGCTCTCTCAGCGCAGGGCGAAGAACGTGGTCTGATCGGACCTCTTGAGCTTCCTCGTCTGTGGACCCGCCACGTTCTCAACAGCGCTATCGCTGCGCCGATCTTCCACGGGATGGCTGTAGACATCGGTTCCGGTGCTGGCCTTCCGGGCATTGTCCTCGCGATCGCGCGGCCGGACGTGAGGTGGACGCTGGTGGAGCCGATGGAGCGGCGTGTCACCTGGCTCAACGAGCAAGTTGAAGAGCTCGGTCTGGACAACGTGGAAGTGCTGCGGGCACGCGCTGAAGAAGTACGCGCGATTGGAACATTCGACTTCGTCACGGCACGCGCCGTCAGTGCGCTGCGCACACTGATCCCCCTCACGGCGCCGTTACTGCGCGACGGGGGAGAACTCGCGCTGCTCAAGGGCGTGAACGCGCCGGCTGAGATCGACGCCGCTGCCAAGCAGATTAAGAAGTACCGGCTCAGTGACGTGCGCGTCGAAGTTCTGGGTGAAGGCGTGCTTGATGAGACGACGCGGGTGGTTCGGGCGGCAGTTCGGGGCTGACTGGTTCTGACTGGTTCTGACCGGTTCGGGGATGTCCGTACTTTCGGGCGCAGGGATGCCCGACTCTCTCGCAGAACGGGTACTCTCCCCGCAAGCGGCGGCCCCTCCCGATGCTCGTTCACCCGGCATCCCTGCGCCCTGTCCTGCACGGAGCGGGAGCGAGTTTTGCCACTCACTCGGGTGCGCATGTTTCACGTGAAACATCACGGCCAAAACGAGCTGATTTTGCAACCTGGTGACGGGACTGGACGTAAGCTGTCTCGACAGAGGAGGAGCCACGCCGGTGTCGCGGCCTATTGCTGCTTGCTCCTTCGGCATCCATGAACACCCCGCCGGCGCTAGTGAGCGAGCTCAACCACGCGATCAGAAGCTGCGACCAGTGATGTTTCACGTAAAACACTCGGTCGTCTGGATTCATCAGGGATGTGCCGATGTGCAGTCGTGTTCTGGATGCGACTCTTGACAGAATCCGGAGCGTCTCTGCTTCGCAGTCGACTCGATGCTCGTTCCGTCGGCTTCGCGTCCGCCGCCATCGTAACCAGGGGAGTTCAGGTCAGTGCTCGGGGAATGGACGCTATGTTTCACGTGAAACATCGGGCTGCCCCACATGGAGCGTCAGTCGCGGCGCTGCGGTGCGGCGAGCACGAACCACGCGCAGAACCACGTTGGTGATGAGGAGCGCGAAGGCGATGGGGATGGTTCCGGCTGTGGTGACCGAGATCACCAACAGCATCCACATCGGCGCGACCCATGACGACACCAGAGAGAAGAGTGTGTTCGTGATATCCAACGCGGTACTGAGCGCCGCGACTGCAAACCCGCACCACACAGCACTAACCAGAGTGGGGAGGATCGCGTGTAGACCTCTTGAGGTCGACTTGCGGAGCATGCGGCCGGAGGCGATGACGAGCCCGACCCAGACGCCCAGCCCTATCGCGCCCAACCCGTAGCCGTATACGCCCTCGGTGGGGTCGGGATCGGATGCCCCCAAGCTGACCATGGCAACGCCGAGCATGAGTGCCAATGTCGCGAACGAGGTGATGACTCCCACGCTTGTCCAGACGATAGCCGCGTCGATACGCGATGAAGCCCGCCCCTGCTCACTCATGTCGTCACTGTACTGCCGCCCGTCTCGTGCACGTTCTGATTCGCAGATGTCATGTGAAACATCGCAGGGCGGGAGCACCCTGACTCAAGTATGGGTGAGGGGTGCGAGATGCCGAGCGAACGAGCATCGGGAGGGGTCCCAGCTTGCGGGAGGGTACCCGCTTTGCGAGAGAGTCGGCATCCCGCACCCCGGCAGTTTCGCCTCCACAGGTGCACGTCGGTTCGCAACGTCCGTCCCAGCGATTAGAGTGGAACACGGTCCCGAAAGGAGTGGATGTTTCACGTGAAACAGTCTGAAAAGGCAGCACCGAACAGTACTTTCGGGGTAGACACTCCACTGGCACGCGAAATCGCTGATCTGAGCGCGCGCCGACGTGCGCTGGAGGCGACATCAGTCCAGTTCGACGGGAACACGCGTGTTCTCACGGTCTCGAACCAGAAGGGCGGGGTCGGTAAGACGACGACCGCGGTCAACATCGCATCCGCTCTGGCAAGCTTCGGCGCCAGGGTTCTGGTCATCGATCTCGATCCGCAGGGGAACGCATCGACAGCCCTCGGCGTACCGCACAACGCGGAGACGCCGAGCGTCTACGACGTCCTGATCGATGACGTTCCTCTGGCAGAAATCGTTCAGCAGAGTCCGGAGTCACCGAACCTCCTCTGCGCGCCCAGCACGATCCATCTCGCAGGAGCAGAGATCGAGCTCGTCTCCCAGGTCGCCCGCGAGCACAGACTGCGCAACGCCCTCAATGCATACCTGGACGAGAACGCCGTCGACTTCGTCATCATCGACTGCCCTCCATCACTGGGGCTACTGACGATCAACGCATTCACCGCGGCATCCGAGGTCTTCATCCCGATCCAGTGCGAGTACTACGCACTCGAGGGTCTGAGTCAGCTGCTCGGCAGCATCCAGATGATCCAGAAGCACCTCAATCCGGACCTGCACCTCTCCACGATCCTGCTCACCATGTACGACGGGCGCACGCGACTGGCGCAGCAGGTGGCGGATGAGGTGCGCACGCACTTCCCCGATCAGGTACTGCACACGGTCATCCCGCGTTCGGTGCGAGTGTCGGAGGCGCCGAGTTTCGGCCAGACGGTGATCGCGTACGACGGAACATCCGCCGGAGCGATCGCATATCGCGAGGCCGCTGTAGAGATCGCGTCGCAAAAGACGCAGAGCAAGGAGAACTGATGGCCAAGCGCACCGGATTGGGCCGAGGAATCGGCGCACTCATCCCCACGGCGGATCAGTCGGAGCGTCCGGTCGACGTGTTCTTCCCCGGCGCATCTCTGCGACCAGCCGCAGACATGACGATCACAATGACCGACGAGCTGCCCGCAGACGCCCCCGATCTTGCTGCGGTGCCCGGCATCCACTTGATTCAGATCGACCCGAAGCTGATCGTGCCGAACCCGCGGCAGCCGCGCACGCACTTCGACGAGGACGACCTCGCCGAGCTCGTGCACAGCGTGCGTGAGTTCGGCGTGCTGCAGCCGGTGATCGTGCGCAAGAACACCGACGGCGAGTACGAACTGATCATGGGGGAGCGCCGCACGCGCGCTGCCCGCGACGCCGGCCTCGATGCGATCCCGGCGATCGTGAGAGAGACCGCCGACGAGAACCTTCTGCGCGACGCGCTGCTCGAGAACCTGCACCGCTCGGAGCTCAACCCGTTGGAAGAGGCTTCGGCTTACCAGCAGCTGCTCGAGGACTTCGGCATCACTCAGGAAGAACTCGCGACGCGCATCGGCCGTTCGCGTCCGCAGATCAGCAACACGATCCGGCTTCTCAAGCTGCCTGTTCCCGTGCAGCAGCGTGTCGCCGCCGGCGTTCTCTCGGCCGGTCATGCGCGGGCCCTGCTCTCGCTCGACAGTCCCGAGGCGATGCAGAAGCTCGCAGACAAGGTGATCAACGAAGATCTCTCCGTCCGCGCGACTGAGGAAGTGGCCAAATCTTCGCCCTCCGCTGGGACGAAGAGTCCCAAGCCGCAGCCTGGCGCACGCCGGGCCTACCTCGACGAGGTCTCGGGAAAGCTCGGCGACCGGCTCAACACCCGGGTTAAGATCAGTCTTGGGGCAAGAAAAGGCCAGGTGGCGATTGAATTCGCATCAATTCAGGATCTCAACCGCATCCTTTCCGAACTCGGCGAAGAAGGCTACGGATCCTGAATATCTGACCGTGTCATCGCGGTGAGACTGCATGACCTCCTAGAGTGAGCACAGACGGGGGAGGGCACATGTCAGAGAAGAAGCGCACGTCCGGACGCTTCAGCGCCAGAGTCGTCGGAATCAGCATCGCCGCCGCACTCGGCGGTTTCCTGTTCGGCTTCGACACCGCCGTGATCAACGGAGCGGTGGATGCTCTCGCCGGAGCGTTCGACCTCGGCCCAGCGCTGCAGGGCTTCGCCGTGTCGTCTGCACTCCTGGGTTGCGCGGTCGGAGCGTGGTTCGCCGGAAGCCTGGCGAACAAGCTCGGACGCATCCCCGTGATGGTGATCGCCGCGGTGCTGTTCCTCGCCTCGTCGATCGGCTCGGGCTTCGCATTCGGAGTCATCGACCTCATCGTCTGGCGCGTGATCGGCGGCATCGGAGTCGGTGCAGCATCCGTCATCGCCCCGGCGTACATCGCCGAAGTGTCACCGGCGAAGGTACGCGGCCGGCTCGGGTCTCTGCAGCAACTCGCGATCGTGACAGGTATCTTCACCGCGCTGCTCTCCAACGCCCTCCTGGCGAGCATCGCCGGTTCCGCGGCGGATGTGCTGTGGTTCGGGATCGAAGCCTGGCGTTGGATGTTCATGGTCGAGTCGATCCCGGCCATCGTCTACGGCGTCATGGCATTGCGCCTGCCGGAATCGCCACGGTTCCTGGTCGCTCGTGGGCAGATCGACAAGGCGTCTCAGGTGCTGTTCGACTTCACCGGCGAGACTGACGTGAACGTGAAGATCGAAGAGATCCGCTCGACTCTGAATGCGGAGAAGAAGGAGTCTCTGAGCGACCTGCGCGGGGATCGCTTCGGGTTGAAACCCATCGTCTGGGTCGGCATCCTGCTGAGCGTCTTCCAGCAGTTCGTCGGCATCAACGTGATCTTCTACTACTCGACGACGCTGTGGCTGTCCGTGGGGTTCGACGAGTCCCAGGCCCTGATGACATCGGTGATCACCTCGATCACGAACATCGTCGTCACGATCGTCGCGATCCTTCTCGTCGACAAGGTCGGCCGACGTCCGATGCTGCTCACGGGGTCCATCGGCATGGCCGTGACGCTGGGCATGATGGCGGTGGCATTCTCGTTCGGTACGCTGCAGGACGGCAGTGTCGTGCTCCCGCAACCGTGGTCGCTGATCGCACTGATCTGCGCCAACGGCTTCGTCGTGTTCTTCGGTGCGACCTGGGGTCCGCTCGTCTGGGTGCTGCTGGGGGAGATGTTCCCGAACAGCATCCGTGCCGGCGCCCTCGCCGTCGCCGCGGCCGCGCAGTGGATCGCGAACTTCTTCATCTCGACGACTTTCCCGGCCTTCGCGGAGATCGGGCTGACGTTCGCGTACGGGTTCTATGCCTTCTTCGCCGTCGTGTCGTTCTTCTTCGTCTTCTACCAAGTGCCCGAGACCAAGGGCCGCGAGCTCGAGACGATGACGGATGTTGTGAATCTTCCGCGCCGGGGCGGCAGTAAGCGCGCGTAGGCTTGAACCATGTCAGAAGCCGTTCCGCGCCGTGCCAGCCTCGAAGTACTGAGGGCTGAGGCAGCGGATGAGCTGGCTGTGCTCATCCAGGAACGCCTTCTGAGCGGTGAAGATCCGTGGGACTTCATGGAAGATCTTCCCAGCGTGGACGAACTCGTCGTGTACCTGCTGCGGGCCGACAACATCGCTGCGAACGACGGCGTGCGCCCCAACGCCACGCGAAACTACCGTGTGATGCGCCAGATCGCACTGGAGTACCCGGCGCTGACGCCTGCGGTCTGGCGCCTTCTGGGCGTCGAGACTCGACATCGCAAATGGGACACGACGGTCGCCGACGTGCAGTGAATCACGTCACCGGCGTTCCCGTCATGGCCGGTCCGGATCGCATGCCGTGAAGTGCATACAAAAAGGCCCGCCCCTCCGAATGGAGAGACGGGCCTGAAGAGAAGCGGGATCAGCCGATGAAAGCGGCGAGATCCTTCTCGAGCGCGGGCTTCGGCTTCGCGCCGATGATGGTCGTCTTGACCTCGCCGCCCTGGAAGACCTTCATCGCCGGGATCGACGTGATCTGGTACTTCATGGCGAGCTCGGGGTTCTCGTCGACGTTGAGCTTGACGATCGTGATCTTGTCGGGGTTCTCCGACTGGATCTGGTCGAGCACCGGCGCGACCATGCGACACGGTCCACACCATTCGGCCCAGAAGTCCACGAGTACGGGGCCTTCGGCCTGTAGCACATCCTGGTCCCAGGTCGCCTGGCTCGTTACCTTGGCAGTCATCAGATTTCTCCTTGGATTGAAGTTTCACCCGCTACAACAGCGCAGGAATGGAAAGTGTTCCCGTCAGACGATGATCTCCGCCGCCTCCGCCGCGGGGAACTCCACGGAGGCGTCGTCAAAATCCGCGAGGAAGTGCTCTGCGTCGAGAGCCGCGATGGTTCCGGTTCCGGCAGCCGTGATGGCCTGGCGATAGGTCGGGTCGATCACGTCGCCCGCGGCGAAGATGCCCGGAACGGAGGTGCGCGAAGAGCGGCCATCGACCCAGATCGTGCCCTCGGGGGTGAGGTCGAGCTTGTCGTGAATCAGGTGCGTGCGCGGGTCGTTTCCGATGGCGACGAAAAGTCCGTCGAGGGCGAGTTCGCTGCTCGTGCCGTCGACGGTGTTGCGCAGCTTCACGCCGTTGACGCTGTCGCCACCGGTGATCTCTTCGACCTCTGTGTTCCAGATGAACTCGATCTTCTCGTTCGCGAACGCCCGCTCCTGCATGATCTTCGAGGCGCGCAGCGTGTCCTTGCGGTGGATCACGTACACCTTCGAAGCGAAGCGTGTAAGGAAGGTGGCCTCCTCCATCGCCGAGTCGCCGCCGCCGACGACAGCGATGTTCTTCTCGCGGAAGAAGAAGCCGTCGCAGGTCGCGCACCATGAGACGCCGTAGCCGGAGAGTCGCTCTTCGCCCTCGATGCCGAGCTTGCGGTACGCCGATCCGGTCGCGTAGATGATCGTCGCGGCCTCGTGCGTCGTGCCGCTGCCGAGGGTGACGCTCTTGACGGGGCCGTTCACGTCGAGGGAGGTGACGTCGTCGTAGACGACCTCGGTGCCGAACTTCTCGGCCTGCTCCTGGAACTTCGCCATCAGCTCAGGGCCCTGGATGCCCTCAGGGAAGCCGGGGTAGTTCTCGACCTCAGTCGTGTTCATCAGTTCGCCGCCGACCTCGACGGTGCTTGCGATGAGAAGCGGCTTCAGATTGGCGCGCGCGGCGTAGATTGCGGCGGTGAATCCTGCAGGACCCGAACCGATGATGATGACCTGACGCATGTGCTCCCCGTCTTAGATTTCTTGCCTCGGATGCTTCAACCAATGGTAACCGCGCGGCATTCCCGCGCCCGTGTCCTCTACCGCCTGGTGAAAACCTGCCCGCGCGGCGGCCGGGCGCGCACCGGCGCGCTCTACCCCCTGCGCCGCCGCACGATGGTGCGGATGATGCCGAGCAGGAGGAGCAGTCCGATGACCGCGCCGAGGATGACGAGACCGATGCTCTCCCATTCGGCGCGCACCGTGACCATCGCGGTCTGATCCGTGCCGATGCTCACACCGGTCGGCGAGCTCAGGGCGAAGTCGACGCTGAGCTCGCCGCTGCCGACCCGCGCTTCCACAGGGACCTTGACGCGCGTGTTGCTGGCCGGCAGGGCCTCGACTGGAGTGGATGGCTGCACATCGAGGCGAGCGTCGGACGGCGTGGCTGTCAGTTGCACATTGACCGGCCAGGGCAGATCGTTTCGCACCCAGACCGGCAGCGGCGCCGCTGAGGTGAACAGCTGAATCGGACTGGGCTCCTGCACGCCGACCGCATCGAGTGTCGTCGTCGACGCGACCCGATGGGCGGAGACCGCCGTGGCATACTCCGACGCGTCGCGAACACCGAGCACCCGCAGCATCTGAAGACGTTCGGGCGAGAGCAGCACGAGCGGATCCTCGAGAATCGTCGCGAAGGCGGTCAGGCGTGCTTCATCGGCGATCAATGTGTTCAGAAGGGCTGCGCGGTCGGAGGATGCCGCCGCATCCGTTTCCGACACTCGGAGGGTCGCCGACTGCGGCGAGGTCGTGCGCAGGGCGCTGAAGCCCGTGGGCTCGGCAATCGACGAGACCGAGAGGATGGTCTCGCGCAGAGCCTCGGCAGTGCGGGTCTCGTTCCGATCGAGTCCCACCAGCATGGATGCTGCGGGGCCGGTGAGCGCCAGATGCGCGATCCCCTCCGCGATGTCGTGCTCGCGGGCGCCGTCGTCCGTCTCTGCGGCGGCATCCGAGAGAGCGGCGGAGCCGGCCGAATCCATCACGAGCACGCGATTGCCGTCGATATCCGCCACGGCCCCGGAAGATGCCGCGATCGATGTCGACGGCAGGATCGTCGTCGCATCCGTCGCCATCCACGTGTTGAAGGTCGAGAGATCGGCCGTGTCGACGCCGGCCGTCGGCCAGAGCACAGCGGGCGACTGGCCTTCGATCGACATCAGCTCGGCGTCGGTGGGAAGCTCCGGTTCCGTCGGCGTCGGTGATGCGGAGGGGGTGGGAGTAGCGGTGGGCGTCGGCGTCGTCGTGGCGGCGAAGTTCACAGGCTCGAGATACGACGAGAGGGGCAGCGGCGTCAGGAGACCTGGAAGCCCCGCGCGGGACTGGGTCGTCGCATCCGCATCCCCGGCCTGAAGCGCGAAGCGGTCGTTGGGGAGCGCCTCGAGCCTGTCGAGCCAGTCGAGTGCGCTCGCCGGCGCGGCAGTGCCGAGAGCGCGGATCGCGGCGGGGATCAGCGGGTCGACGGCGAGTGCCGCCGAGGTGCCGGCGATGCCGTCGAGCTGAGCGGTGAGCGCGCCGTCAGGCGCCGTCAGTGTTGTGAGCTCGTCCGCAGTGAGCAGACCGCCTTCGGCCGGTGTCGCCGTGACGGGTACGAGCACCGTCACCTGTGCCGCGACGCCGCCATCGATGATGAGCACGCTCTGCGCGGTGGTCGGTGGTGCGGGAGGTCCGGCGTCCTCAGCGAGGCTGACCCTGATCGGATAGACACCCGCGGGCAGGTTCCCGAGCACGCCGGCCGGAGTGACAACGGAAAGCGCGGATGTCTCGGATGCCGCGACTGCCTCGGATTCCTCGGTGCCGAGCGACGCGAACGCGCCTGGCGCCTCTCCGGAGTCGAGCCAGGCGGTGAGCGCGGCGCCGTCGGCGACGGGAGTGCGATTCAGTTCGAGCGTGACCTGCCCGGCCGCAAGTTCGTCCTGCGTGCCGTTGTCGACCGTGACGGTGGTCATCAGAGAGGCACCCGGCTTTGCGACTCCGTGGACACCCGCGGAGAGTGAGAGCACGATCGTCCCCTCATCCGGCACGTCCTCGTCGGCGACGGCGGGTGTCAGGGCCGTCAGCTGCGGTGCGAGGATGAGCGCGGCGGCCAGCGCGAACACGACGGCACCGTGTGCACGGACACCGTGTGCACGGACACCGTGTGCACGGCGCTGCGCGCGCACGCGACGGCTGAATCGGGGGCTGATCAACGTCTCTGGTCTTCCTCGGGCACCGCGGCGGGTCAGCCCGTGAGTTGTGACCCTGTGATTCTAGGCCGGTGGGGTAGGGGAACCCTGAAGGCGCGTAGAGTGACGGCCGTGTCCGACGCGCTCCCACCCACGCCCGATCCATCTCTCGTCGCCGCGCTGGCGGCGGATCTGGATGCTGCCGACTTCCGTTCCGAGCCGCTTCGCAGCCTGTGGGGTGAAGAAGCCGACGACGCGCTCGGTCGCGGCGTGCGCGAACCGGTGCTGCGCGCGATCGCCCGAGATGTGGGCGCGCTGGCGACGCTCGGTCGACTCTTCGTGCTCGGGATGCCGCAGCCGATCACGCTGGTCGATGACGCGCTGCCGCGCCTCGGGTTCGAAGGGCTCATCGGTCTGGGGATGGCGCGATTCTCGGAGGATGAGGAAGACCTCACGCCTTCGGCGCTGATCCGTCCCCAGTCGTTCGTGGATGCTGAGGGAATCGGCGAGTGGTGGATCGCCAGCGACCTCGATGAACTCGCGCTCGGCACCGCGCTGCCCCCGGACCACGTACTCGGCGTGGGTGGGGCGTCGCGCACGCTCGCCGAGCTGATCGTGCCTGTCCCGGTCGGCCGTGCGCTGGATCTCGGCACCGGATGCGGCATCCAGGCCCTTCTCGTCTCTCGTCATGCGGGTGAGGTCGTCGCGACGGACATCTCGGCACGGGCACTCGCGTTCGCGGAGCTCAACGCGCGGCTGAACGGCGTGAGCAACGTGACGTTCCGCCAGGGGAGCATGTTCGAGCCGGTCGCGGACGAGGCGTTCGACCTGATCGTCTCGAACCCGCCCTTCGTCATCACCCCGCGCGTCGAGGGCCTGACCGCGTACGAGTACCGCGACGGCGGGCTGATCGGCGACGCCCTGGTCGAGAAGTTCGTGCGCGACGTTCCCGCGCACCTCACGCCCGGCGGCATCGCCCAGCTGCTCGGAAACTGGGAGTCGCGTCCCGCTGCTGCCGGTCTGGATCGGCTCGAGTCTTGGATCGACCCCGCGCTGGATGCCTGGGTGATCCAGCGCGAAGAGCTCACCCCGCTCGGGTACGCCGAACTGTGGATCCGCGACGGCGGTACCACTCCACGTGAAGACGCCTTCGGAGCGATGCTCGAGGCCTGGCTCGACGACTTCGCAGAGCGAGAGGTCACCGCGATCGGCTTCGGGTACGTGCTGCTGCGTCGCACCGGCGCTTCGACGGGCTCAGCGAACGACCCAGGTGCGCGCCTGCGCCGCTTCGAGACGGTGCCGCAGTCGCTCTCGGCGCCAGGCCGGGCGCTGCGCGACGGCCTCGACGCGCACGATTCGCTGACACGAGGCATCCCGCACACGCTCGTCACCGCAGCCGACGTGACCGAGGCGCGGCACTACATGCCGGGCGAGGACGACCCGAGCGTGATCGAGCTGCGCCAGGGCGGTGGTTTCGGCCGCACGGTGTCGGTGGACTCAGCGCTCGCCGGATTCGTCGGAGCGTGCGACGGCGAGCTGAGCGTCACTCAGATCGTCTCTGCGCTTGCCGACCTGTTCGACGTGCCGCTCGTGGACCTGTGGAACGATCTCGAGCCCCGCATCCGTCGGCTTGTACTCGACGGATTCCTCGTGCCGCTCGCTCCCTGAGCCTGTCGAAGGGATGGGAATGCCGCCGGCATCCATTCGGTTGCATGAAACCATGAAAGCCTTCGGTTTCCTCTCGTTCGGGCACTACGCACCTGTGCCCGGTTCCGGCACACGCACCGCGGGTGACATGCTGCATCAGACGATCGACCTCACGGTCGGTGCCGATCAGCTCGGCGTCAACGGCGCGTACGTGCGGGTGCACCACTTCGCACGTCAGGCGGCGTCTCCCATGCCGTTGCTGGCGGCGATGGCCGCGAAGACCGAGCGCATCGAGGTCGGCACCGGAGTCATCGACATGCGGTACGAGAACCCGTTGCAATTCGCCGAAGAGGCCGCAGCCCTCGACCTCATCGCGCGGGGCCGGATCGCGCTCGGCGTGAGCCGTGGTTCACCCGAAACCGCGCTGCGCGGCTACGAGGCGTTCGGGTATGTCGGATCGGAGGACCCGCGCGGCGCCGATCTGGCCCGTGACAAGTTCGACCTGTTCCTGGAGGCGATCGACGGTGCCGGCGTCGTGCAGGGCGACCCGAAGCAGGTCGGCGAGGGGCGCTACCTGGCGATCGAGCCGCGCTCGGAGACCCTGCGCGAGCACATCTGGTGGGGATCGGGATCGCGCGCCACCGCCGAGGAGACCGGTCGCAAGGGGCTCAACATGATGAGCTCGACGCTGCTCACCGAGGCGACCGGCGCCCAGTTCCACGAGCTGCAGCGTGAGCAGATCGACCTGTATCGCGCGGCATACAAGGCTGCCGGGCACACCGGTACGCCGCGGGTCTCGGTCAGTCGCAGCGTCTTCCCGATCGTCAACGACATGGATCGCGCCTACTTCGGTCTGCGCAGCGCCGAGAACGGCGACCAGGTCGGCATCATCGACGGGTTCCGTTCGACGTTCGGCAAGACGTACGCCGCTGAACCGGATGTACTCATCGAGCAGCTCCGCGCCGATGAGGCCGTGATGGCCGCAGACACCCTCATGCTCACCATCCCCAACCAGCTCGGCGTCGACTACAACCTGCACGTGCTCGAGTCGTTCGCCGAGCATGTCGCACCGGCGCTGGGATGGAAGCCGAACACCGAGGGGCCTGTACAGGGCGACCCGGCCTGAGCGGGAGCACCGCTACGCTTCCGGCATGAGCTACTCACTGAACGCCAGTTCGAACGATCCTCGCGTCGAGGAGCTCAAGCGCCAGCACCAGCGGCGCCAGACACGACTGCTCGTCACGATCGCCCTGGTCGAAGGGATCGCGCTCGCCGTGGCCGCCATCGCCGTCTATGTGCTGGGGCTCGTCGATCCCGATCAGGGCATCTGGATCCTCATCGGGATCGCCGCCGTCGGCGCGTTCGTCATGTCTACGAGCCTGATGTCGATGATCCGCCGCAACGCGAGGGAGATGCGCGACCTCACCGGCCGCTAAGCAGGCGCCGAGCCGCTGCATGCGGTTCGGCTGCTCGGCGACGAGGCTCGACGCGCGCGTACCGCGCCAGGCACCCCGGTAACCTGGAATCCATGCTGAACATGGCCGAAGGGCTCGAACGCCTGCGCGCGCTCGCCGAGGGATCCGTCGTCGCCGAAGTCGCTCGCGCCTTCGCGGCCGCCGGGTTCGAGCTCGCCGTCGTCGGCGGACCGGTGCGTGACGCACTGCTCGGACGAGAGGTGAACGACCTCGACTTCACGACGAACGCCTCTCCCGACGAGATCCTGAAGATCGTCACGCCGATCTCATCCACGCAGTGGGACATCGGCCGAGCCTTCGGCACCATCGGCGCCAAGGTGCGCGGCGAGCAGGTGGAGATCACCAGCTACCGCGCCGACAGCTACGACGGCGTCACCCGCAAGCCCACCGTCGAATTCGGCGACACGATCGAAGGCGACCTGGTGCGCCGCGACTTCCGGGTCAACGCGATGGCGCTGCAGGTGCCCGCAGTGAAGCTCGTCGACCCGACCGGCGGTGTGGAGGACCTGGTCGCCGGCGTCCTGCGCACGCCCACCGACCCGAACGTGAGCTTCGGCGACGATCCGCTCCGGATGCTGCGCGCAGCCCGCTTCAGTGCGCAGCTCGGGTTCGAGATCGAGGCCGACACGCTCGAGGCGATCGGCCGCCTGCGCGCGACGCTCAAGATCGTGAGCCCCGAGCGTATCCAGGGTGAGTTCGTGCGCCTGATGCAGACGGACGACCCCGCGCGCGGCATCCGAGTGCTGGTCGACACCGAGCTCATCGAGGAGTTCCTGCCCGAAGTCAGCGCGCTGCGTCTCGAGGTCGACGAGCACCATCACCACAAGGACGTCTACGAGCACTCGCTGACCGTGCTCACCCAGGCGATCGAACTCGAGCACGCCCGGCATCCGGATGCTGCGCCGGATGTACCGCTGCGCATCGCCGCGCTGCTGCACGACATCGGCAAGCCCCGCACCCGCAAGCTCGAGCCAGGGGGAGCGGTCACGTTCCACCACCACGACGTCGTCGGATCGCGCATGGCGCGCAAGCGCCTGCAGTCCCTGCGCTTCGACGGCGACACAACGGATGCCGTCGCCACCCTGATCGAACTGCATCTGCGCTTCTTCGGTTACGCCGAGGGGACGTGGACGGATGCCGCGGTGCGCCGCTACGTGCGCGATGCCGGCGATCTGCTGGAGCGCCTGCACATCCTCACCCGCGCCGACGTCACCACGCGGAACAAGCGCAAGGCATCGCGCCTCGCCGGCGCGTACGACGACCTCGAGAAGCGCATCGCTGACCTGCGCGAGCAGGAGCAGCTCGACGCCATGCGCCCCGAGCTGGACGGCAATCAGATCCAGACGATCCTCGGGATCGGGCCGGGCCGAGAGATCGGCGAGGCATACAAGTTCCTGCTCGATCTGCGCCTCGACGAGGGCGTGCTCGGATCGGATGTCGCAGAGCAGCGCCTGCGCGCGTGGTGGTCAGCGCGCGGCTGAACATCGCTGAGGTGAACGGCGCTGGGGTGAACGGCGCGCTCAGGGCGTCCGCAGCTCGGGAACGATGACTTCGACTTCATCTGCGACGAGTTCGAAATCCTTAGGGTTCAATGTCACGAACACGGCGCCGAGGGAGTGGGCGTGTGCGGCGAGCATGATGTCTTTGCTGCGTGCGTGTGATGGGCGGGTCTTCGCGACGAGCGCGGCAAGGTGGCCGTAGCTTGCTGCAGCCGCCGAATCGAATGGCGCCCAGCCTGCGGCGACGGAGTATTCGATTCGCGCGAATCGGGTTGTGCGCGACCTTCGCTCCTGTGGTGACGGCGCATGCTCGATACCGAACCGCAACTCTGCTTCGGAGATGGCGCTCAACACGGTCGCATCGTCAGGAAGCGCAGACTCCCCGAAGGTGATCAGCACCGAGGTGTCAAGGAGCTGCATAGCGTTCCCACGGGTCGATGAGCGGGTCGTCGTCTCTCAAGCGGTACAGCTCCTCGGCCCATCTCCTCGCGGCCTGTCGTTCCTCCTCGGTCGGTGGGTTCGCTTCGATTCGAGCCATGATCTCTCTGCCCGGAACGGAGAAACGGTGCGCATGCACCTGTCGCGCGAGTCGCCCTTCCATCCCGCTACCGACGTCGTCGCCATCTGCCAGTCGTGTGAGGGCATCTCGTACCTCGGCCTCCATCGACCGCGAGTTCTTCTTGGCGCGCCGCTTGAGCGCTTCGACGACCTCGTCGGGCAGATTCCGGATCGTGATGGCAGCCATGGCGACCTCCTGATGGCATAATGCTAGCACCGCAGATTCAGAACCGGCCTGCGGATCTCACATCGCCGTACACTGAGACCACGCTCCGTCACCGAAGACAGGAGAGCCTTGTCATCATCATGGTCAGCATCGCGTGACGTCTCCGCCGAGGCATCGCGTCTGATCATCGAGCGTGCGCACGAGGAGCTCGTGGCAGGCAACCTCGAAGATCGACGTCTCGAGCACGTGCGCCCTCTGGTACGCGACTCGTGGGAGCGGTCCTGGCGGCAGCGCGTCGGGGCCGAAGGCCTTCCTCCTCTTGCGCTCGACGCGGAAGAGCTCGAACGGTACCGACTGGAGCATCCGCTCGCCGATGCGATGGCGATGATCCGCGGACTGTTGCTTCCCGGTGATCCGGCGGCGTCAGGCGTGATCGTGGCCGTCGGAGATCATGCGGGCCGTCTGCTCTGGGTCGAGGGCGACCTGGACAAGAGAGTGCTCAGTGGTGAGATGGGCTTCGTCGCCGGAGCCGACTGGTCAGAGGACGCTGTCGGGACGTCAGCGCCAGGCACCGCGCTCCAGCTCGGTGAATCGGTGCAGATACATCAGGCGGAGCACTACAACCGGCTCGTGCATCCCTGGTCGTGCACGGCGGCACCGGTGCTCGATCCGGAGACGAAGAGGATTCTCGGCGTGATCGACGTCACAGGGGGTCCCGAGGTCGCGACACCGCAGGCCCGGCTGCTGGTCGATGCCACGGCGAGGGCAGTGGAGTCAGAGCTGCTGGTCGCAAGGCTCAGGGCCCGCAGCACGACCGCGCCCCCGCCGCCCCGCCGGCACGCGCGCAAGGCGACCCCGACCAGAGCCATGCTGCGGGTGCTCGGACGAGATCGCGCACGCCTGGAGATCTACGCCGACGATGCCGAGTCGGTCGTCGAACTCAGCGCCAGGCACGCCGAGATCCTGCTCATGCTGGCGACCCACCGACAGGGCATGTCCGCCGATCGCCTTGCGGAACTCGTGTACGGCGAGGGGGCGTCGCCTGACACACTGCGACCCGAGATGGTGCGCCTGCGCAAGGTGCTCCAAGCCACCGCGCCCGAGCTCGTGCCGGAATCCAGGCCATACCGACTGGGTGTGCCGCTGGAGACCGATGCGCACAACGTGCTGTCGCTGCTCGACCGTGGTGCGCATCGCGTCGCCCTGAGCTCGTATCGAGGACCGGTGCTTCCCGAGTCGACGGCCCCGGGAGTGGAGGAGATGCGCGCCGGCATCCGCGCAGCGCTCCGCGAGGCGATGCTCACAGAGGCCAGCGTGGACGTCCTTCTCGCCTACGCCGACATCCCCGAGGGCGCAGAGGACGAAGAGGCCCTGCGGCTGTGCCTCGAGATGCTGCCCGCGCGCTCGCCGCGCCGCACAGGACTCGTGAGCCGGATCGAGAAGCTCCAGCGCGACTGAGCGCAACCGGATGCAACGTGACGCACCGTCATGCAACGTTGCGCGGCCTACCTTCGACGCAAAGCCCGCAGCAGTGCAGCTGCCCGTCGAAGGAGACGCACATGACCATCGTCGAAGAGACCGTATCCACCGCCTACGCAGCGCCCGGCACCGACGGCGCCGTTGCGCAATACCGCCCGCGGTACGGGCACTACATCGGCGGCGAGTTCGTGGAACCCGTCAAGGGCCAGTACTTCGAGAACGTGAGTCCGGTCAACGGCAAGCCGTTCACCGAGGTCGCCCGCGGCACGGTGGAAGACATCGATCGCGCCGTCGAGGTCGCGTGGCAGGCATTCGCCGGATGGGGCAGGACGAGCCCCGCCGAGCGCAGCATCGTGCTCAACAGGATCGCCGACCGCATGGAGCAGCATCTCGAGGAGATCGCGGTCGCCGAGACCTGGGAGAACGGCAAGCCGGTCCGCGAGACCCTGGCCGCCGACATCCCGCTCGCCGTGGACCATTTCCGGTACTTCGCCGGCGTGCTGCGCGGGCAGGAGGGCACGCTCAGCCAGCTCGACGAGAACACGGTCGCGTACCACTTCCAGGAGCCGCTCGGAGTGGTCGGTCAGATCATCCCGTGGAACTTCCCGATCCTCATGGCGGTGTGGAAGCTCGCGCCAGCGCTCGCCGCAGGCAACTGCATCGTCTTGAAGCCGGCGGAGCAGACGCCGGCATCCATCCTGTTCCTGTTCGAGATCATCGGCGACCTGCTGCCGGCCGGTGTCGTCAACATCGTGAACGGCTTCGGCATCGAGGCGGGCGCCCCGCTCGCGCAGCACAAGAAGATCCGCAAGATCGCGTTCACGGGCGAGACCACGACCGGCCGCCTGATCATGCAGTACGCCTCGCAGAACCTGATCCCGGTCACGCTGGAGCTCGGAGGGAAGTCCCCGAACGTGTTCTTCGAGGATGTCGCCCGCTCGACGGACGACGCCTTCTACGACAAGGCGCTCGAGGGCTTCGCCATGTTCGCGCTGAATCAGGGCGAGGTCTGCACCTGCCCGTCGCGTGCGCTCATCCAGCGTTCGATCTACGACGGTTTCCTCGCTGACGGTCTCGACCGCGTCGGCAAGATCGTCCAGGGCAACCCGCTCGACTTGACCACGATGATCGGCGCGCAGGCGTCGAACGATCAACTGGAGAAGATCCTCAGTTACATCGACATCGGCAAGCAGGGCGGGGCGAAGCTGCTCACCGGTGGAGAGCGCGCCGATCTCGGAGGAGATCTCAGCGAGGGCTTCTACGTCACCCCGACCGTCTTCGAGGGCACGAACGACATGCGCATCTTCCAGGAGGAGATCTTCGGGCCGGTGCTCGCCGTGACGAGCTTCGACGGCTACGACGACGCGATCGACATCGCCAACGACACCCTGTACGGCCTGGGATCCGGCGTCTGGACGCGCAGCGGCGACACCGCGTACCGCGCGGGACGTGCCATTCAGGCGGGTCGCGTGTGGACGAACACCTACCACCAGTACCCGGCGCACGCCGCGTTCGGCGGGTACAAGCAGTCCGGCATCGGGCGGGAGAATCACCTGAAGATGCTCGATCACTACCAGCAGACGAAGAACCTCCTCGTGTCGTACGCCGAGGGCCCCATGGGCTTCTTCTGAACCGACTGAACAGATTTCGGGCGGGCGCCGCCGCTGGCGCCCGCCCGAAAGCCACGTGAGGAGCACGACATGGTCAGCATCGGCACCTACCAGCGGGTCGACGTGACGGATGCCGCGGCATCCCTGCTTCGTGAGCTCACCGTGCAGCACGGCCCGCTGATGTTCCATCAGTCCGGCGGATGCTGCGATGGCTCGAGCCCGATGTGCTATCCGATCGGGATGTTCATCACCGGGCCGAGCGATGTGCTGCTCGGCGAGATCGACGCCGGGCTGGATGCTCGGATCGAGGTGTACATGTCCGAATCGCAGTTCGAATACTGGAAGTACACGCACCTGACCATCGACGTCGTGCCGGGTCGTGGTGCGGGGTTCAGCGTGGAGGGTCCGACCGGGATGCGCTTCCTCATCCGCTCCCGCATGCTGAACGACGCGGAGCTGGAGTACTTCGGGCTGGGTTGAGCTCGGGCCGCAGCCTCAGTGAGCGAGTTCGGCGAGCACCGCGCCTCGAAGCCAGGCGCCGTAGCGCTCGTCGGTCCAGCCGGACTGAACGACCAGCTGCTGATAGCTCTCGGGCGACAGCAGGAACGAGAGCACGTCGGCCGTGGCATCCGGATCGATGAGATCCGTCGCGATGCCGCGGCGCACGAACTCCGACACCAGCAGACGGAAGTCGGCCGCGCGGTGCTCGAGGATGTTCCGCAGCGCCTCGTCGACGACCCGATCGGAGGATGCGGCGCCGAGCAGCACGGACCACAGCGCGTGGCCGCGGGAGTTGGCCGTCGTGATCTGAGCGAGGACGGCATCGAGGAAGACGTCGTCCGGCAGTTCCATGACCCCGGCGCCGACTTCGGTGTCGGCGAGGGACTCAGCAGACTCCGACCCGGAGAAGGTGACCTCGAACGCGGCGATCAGCAGCTCGGCCTTCGCCGCGGCCGCCTTGACCGTCTCTGCTGAGACGCCCGCATCGCGCGCTATGGCCGCGATCGTGGTGGCCTGATAGCCCTGCGTGGCGAACAGCCGGGCGGATGCCGCGACGATACGGGCCCGCGTCTCCTTGGCCTGTCGTGCTCGCAGCTCGGATCGATAGGCGCGGGGCACGGCATCCGTCATTGACTTTCCTCACGGGGTGATGAATACTACGGGAGTACATTCAATCTTAGGGAAAGAACCCGCCATGTCCAGTTACCTCATCACGTGCACGCCGGCGCACGGTCATGTCATGCCGCTGCTGCAGATCACCCGTCATCTGATCGCGCGCGGCCATGAGGTCGGCTTCCTCACGAGTCCTCGGTACGCGGCAGAGGTCTCGGCCGCCGGCGCGCGCTTCATCGCCCTGCCGACGGAGGCCGACGTGGACCTGGACGATGCGAATTCCGCATTCCCGGACCGGATCGGGCTCACGGGCCCTGCAGCCCTGCGATTCGACATGAGCAATCTGTTCGTACGGCCGGGGGCGGCGCAGCTGGGGGCGGTTCGGGCCGAACTCGCCGAGCGGAGTATCGACGCCGTGCTCACCGAGCCGCTGTTCGTCGGGGGAGCGCTGCTGCAGCTGCTGCCGCAGCGCGAACGTCCGCCGGTCGTGGTGCTGGGGATCTTCCCGCTGGGTGCCCGCAGTCGAGACGCCGCTCCGTTCGGCCTGGGCGTGACCCCGATGCCAGGGCCGATCGGCCGGATCCGCAACGCGGTGCTGCGCACGATCGCCGAACAGGTGGTCTTCGGCGGCATCCAACGCGAAGCGGATGACATGGCCCGACGCGAGGTCGGCCGGGAACTCGGCGGGTTCGTGCTCGACTGGGCGGGGCGCGCCGACGCCTATGTGCAGTTCACCGTGCCCGAATTCGAGTACCCCCGCTCCGATCTGCCCTCGACCGTGCACTTCGCCGGGCCGCTGCCGTCGCCGAAGTCCGAACGGACGCTGCCCGCCTGGTGGTCGGACCTCGACGGCTCGAGGCCTGTCGTGCACGTCACTCAGGGGACGATCGCGAACTCGGACTTCGGGCAGATCGTGATGCCGACGATCACCGCGCTCGCCGCATCCGACGTACTCGTGGTCGTCTCGACCGGCGGGCGTCCGGTGGAGGCGCTGCCTGCGGACCTGCCCGCCAACGTACGCGTCGCCGACTATCTTCCGTACGATCGCCTGCTTCCTCTGGTCGATGTGATGGTGACCAACGGCGGGTACGGCGGAGTGCAGCAGGCGCTGGCGCACGGCGTGCCGATCGTCGTGGCCGGTCAGACCGAGGACAAGGTCGAGGTGTCGGCGAGGGTCGGATGGACGGGGGCAGGGGTGAACCTGCGAGCGAGCACCGTCACCCCTGAGCAGGTCGGACGCGCCGTGGGGAAGGTGCTGAAGGATCCGACCTATCGCGCGAACGCCGAGCGGATCGGATCGGCGATGCGCGAAACCGATGCGTTGAGCACGCTCGGAGATGTGCTCGACGCGTCGTCGCGAGGGTGGGTCGCGGCCGGATGATGGTGCGCTCACCTGCCGCGTCGGTCACGGCTTCGGAGTCGGCGTGATCCCGTCGATCGGAGCATCGGTCGGTGAGGGTGTCGGCGACGTCGTGAGGAGGCCGGGTGCGCGCAGGAACGGTGCCGCCGCATCCCTGACCGTCGACGTGCGGACCTTGCTGGTGTTCGGATCGACCCTGCCCTCCTTGAGCGGATAGATGTTCCAGACCTCGGCCTCACGGGCGTCGCGGAACGGTACGCGGACAGGGTTGTCGCCGTCCCACCCGAAGCCCTGCCACGTGCCGTCGACGCCCTCCTCGATCGTTCCCCCGAACAGGTTCAGGGGCGTTCCTTGGTCGGTGTAGAGCTGCACGCGCTCGATGAGCTCGCCGTTCTCGTCGTACGCGAAGATGTTGCCGACCTCAACCCCGTCGAGCAGGAGACCGGGCTGTTGGTAGGCGCCGTTGTCGACGTACTCGACCCGCGGAATCAGAACCGAGGCGAGGGCGAACGGCAGCGCGAGCACCGCGATCACGCTGGCCACGGTGCGCATGTGCCGCAGCGCGTTCCGAGGCAGCCAGCGGTCGCGACCCCACTGCACGCTGACGATGATCATCGCGAGCAGAATGAGCCATCCGAACAGAGTGTCCGGCAGGACCGATCCAGTGCCGCCGAACGACGGCGACCCGAACAGTGCATGCGCGACCCCGTAGATTCCGAAGCCTCGCAGCACCCACCAGACCGGACGCAGAGCGACGAGCAGGTCGAGCAGCCACACACTGAAGGCGTTGCGGCGGATGCTGTCGGCGATGTACCCGAGGCGTCGGGACACTCTCGCGCGCACGGTCTCGTGCTTCACGGCATCCGACCGGTCAGGCAGACCGGCAGCCGACCGCAGCTCTGCGGCGTAGGCGGACGGATCACCGAGCTCGAGTACTCCGCCGCCGTCGGCGGCCTGCTCGGCGAGGTCGGCGGTGAGTCCGACGATGATGTCATCGAGCTCGTCGGCGGGAAGGTCGTCGAGGTGCGTGCGCACGGCGTCGGCGAAGGCGCGGATGCGCTCATCGAGCGAGGTCTCAAGGCTGTTCATCACTTCTCTCCGATTGCGTTGGGTTCTGTGCGCGCTGCTGCGAGCAACCCGGTCATGGCGTCGGCGAAGTCCGTCCAGCTCGCCTTCTGCGCGTCGAGCGACTTCACGCCCTGGGGGTTGATCGCGTAGTACTTCCGATGCGGGCCACCGTCGGAGGGGACGACGTAACTCGACAGCGAGCCGGCGGCGTAGAGCCGGCGCAGCGTGCCGTACACAGATGCGTCGCCGACGTCACCGAGACCGGCATCCCGGAGGCGACGCACGATGTCGTATCCATAGCCGTCCTCCTGGCGGAGCACGGCCAGCACCGCCACGTCGAGCACGCCCTTGAGTAATTGAGTCGTGTCCATCGGCGCTCCTTCTGCCTCTACTTCGATGCATCGCACACTACCACGCACTGCACAGTACCGCGGGAAAGGCGGCAGAGAGCGAATCGACCCGTGTCGCGCTCTCGGTGCCAGTGCCGGCACCGAGGGAATACTCCTGCATCACGATTGGTTGCACCTGCAAGTAAATACGTCCGCAGAGGAGACACCATGACCGCGACCCCCACAGACCGTACGTTGAATGCGCAGACCGCGATGGATGCCGTCACCCTTCGCGTCGGCGACCTCGAGACCATGTCGTCGTACTACACGAACGCCCTCGCGCTCGACCCGATCGAGGAGCGCAGCCGCGGCACCGAGGTGCACCGCGTACTCGGCCGCGGCACGACGCCGATGGTGCGACTCGTCTTGACTCCTGGCCTCCCGGCCGTCGACCCCCGTCAGGCCGGCCTGTTCCACACCGCCTTCCTGTTCGACGATGCCCCCGCACTCGCCGCCACCGTGCTCCGCGCCGCGCAGGACAATCGCGGACACTTCGCCGGATCCAGCGACCACCTCGTCAGCGAGGCGTTCTACTTCACCGACCCCGAGGGCAACGGCATCGAGCTGTACGTCGACCGCGCCCGCGACGAGTGGCAGTACGTGAACGGCGAGCTGCAGATGTCGACTCTGCATCTCGACCCGAACGCCTATCTTCAGCAGCACCTCCGCGAGGATGTCATCGAATCCGTGGCGAAGCAGGCGGGAACCGTCGGCCACGTGCATCTGCAGGTCGGCGACATCGCCACCGCCCGCGAGTTCTACGTCGATGCCCTCGGCTTCGAGACCACCGTCGCCACCTACCCGGGCGCCTTGTTCGCCTCGGCCGGTGGCTACCACCACCACGTCGCCATGAACACCTGGAACAGCTCGGGTGCCGGCCCGCGGGGCTCGCAACTCGGCCTCGGCGACGTCGCCATCACCGTGCCCGACCGCGAAGACCTCGATGCGCTTGTCACCCGCCTCAAGGCACGCGGACTGCAGTTCGCCGACGACGGCCGAGCCGTCACCATCGCCGACCCGTGGAACACGCAGGTCACGATCGCCCTGCCCGGCGCCGACGTCGACGAGGTGCTGGGACGATGACTCTGAAAGCCGTGAACCTGAACGCCATCGCCTCCGAGAACTTCCCCGGCGACGTCCCGGCCGTCGCCCTCTTCCTGCACGGGTACGGCTCGAATGAACGCGACCTCACCGCCCTGGCGTCCGCTCTTCCCGACGGACTGCCGTGGGCCTCGCTTCGAGCGCCGATCGAGGTGATGCCGGGCGGTTACGCGTGGTTCCGGATCGTGACGCCAGGGCATCCTGACGCAGACGCTCTGGATGCCGCGACCGCCGCGATCTGGTCGTGGGTAGACGCCGCGGTGCCGAACGGAACGCGGATCGTGCCGATCGGCTTCTCGCAGGGCGGCCTCATGGCCACGCAGCTGCTGCGCACCGCGCCGGAGCGCGTGCTCGCGCCGGTGGTCCTCGGCGGATTCGTCGCGAGCGGTGAGCAGCCGGCGGATGCTGCGCTGCGCGACGCGCGCCCGGCGATGTTCCTCGGCCGCGGGGCTGAGGACCAGGTGATCGCGCCCGCAGCTGTGGAGCGCACCGACGCCTGGGCGCCCGGACACACCACCCTCGACGCCCGCCAGTACCCCGGCCTCGGCCACGGCATCAACCAGGAGGAGCTGGCCGACGTGCAGGCGTTCCTGGCCCTGCAGCTCTCGCACGACCAGTCTCAGGCGGCCGGGCCTGTTTCACTCGCGGAGCCGACGCTGTGACCTTCGAGATCGGCATCTTCACCTTCGGCGAGCTGAGCCGCACCCCGGGCGGCCGGTTCACCGACCCCTCCGCGCGTCTCGAGCAGCTTCTGGAGTGGGCGCGCGTCGCCGACCAGGCGGGCCTCGACGTGTTCGGCGTCGGCGAGCACCACCGTCCCGACTTCGCGGTCTCGTCGCCGCAGATGGTCCTCGCCGCCGCGGCCCGTGAGACCGAGAGCATCCGCCTGACGAGCACCGTCACGGTGCTCTCGAGCGCCGACCCCGTGCGACTGCACGAGGAGTTCGCGACGCTCGACCTGCTCAGCGGCGGCCGCGCAGAGATCACGGCTGGTCGCGGCGCCTACGTCGAGTCGTTTCCTCTGTTCGGTCAGGATCTGCAGCGCTACGACGAGTACTTCGACGACCGGCTCGATCTTCTGCTCGCTGCCCGCGAGAGCGGCGAGCTCACCTGGTCGGGAACGACTCGGGCTCCGCTCCGGGATGCCGGCGTCTACCCGCGCCCGCAGCAGGAGAAGCTACCGGTGTGGATCGCGGTCGGCGGCACTGCGGCATCCGCTGCCCGGGCAGGATCCCTCGGGCTGCCGATGTACCTTGCGATCCTTGGTGCCCCGACGCGATTCCGCGGGCTCGCCGCTCTGCACCGCGAGTCCGCCGCCGCGGCGGGCCACGAGGCGCCGCAGCTGGGCGTGACCTCGCACTTCCACGCCGGCGAGACCACGCAGGCCGCACGCGACGCATTCTTCCCGCACTACGCCGCGTACTTCGCCGAGAACATGCCGCGCGGCGGGCACCTCGACCGCGAAACCCTCGACACCTGGGCGAACCCCGGCGGAGCGCTGTTCGCCGGCAGCCCCGCCGAGATCGTCGACAAGATCCTGTGGGAGAACGAGATGCTCGGCCACACGCGCTTCCTCGCGCAGGTCGGCCTCGGCGGTATCAGCCAGCGCGACACCCTGCGCTCGATCGAGCTTCTCGCGACCGAGGTGCTGCCCGCAGTTCGCAAGGCGCTCGCGTAACGCCCCCCGAGTGTCGTCTGCCGGCGCGTCACCCGTATGTCGCCCGCGCGCCACAGCCGCGAGACGGGTGCTACGCGAGCACCCGCAGGAAGATCCACCCCACGGCGAACAGCGCGACGACCAGGATCGCGACCCACGGCCCGCTCCGCTTCAGCCGACGCCCCTGCCTGGCCACCCCTGGCGGCGGCGTCAGCATCCCGGCGGGGGGCGCGAACGGCAGCGTATTCGATCCGGCCATCGGCGCACCGCCGGTCATCCCGGCATCCGCCTGGTCGCCGGCGACGGCGGAAGAGTAGGGGCGGCCCTGCTCTTCGAGCAGGCGGTCATCTCGCCACCTGGCCCACTGGTCGAACTTCGTGATGAGAGCACCGACAGCGCCGAACAGCCACGCCCACGTGTTCGGGTCGAGCGTCGACGCCTCGCGCTTCGTGTAGAGGAAGAGCCAGTCGTCGACGATCTCGACGTCGAGCTGCGCTGCATTGTCGATGAAGCGCGCCATGATGTCGGGCGTGAACAGATACAGGGCATCCTGCTCGTAGCCCGCCGGGCAGTACAGCGTGAAGTACTTGTCGAAGTCCCCCTCGAGCGAGAGCCTCTGCTCCTTCTGGAAAGATGCCGGAAGGTTCGTGCCGAACACCGCGTTGTTGCCGAGGGCGTCGAGCACGATGTTGGGCAGCGGCACATCGAGCTTGACGGCGACGTAGCCCCACTTGTGCGTGGTCGAGTTCTTCCCCGAACCCGTCGTGTACTGGTAGTTGCCGAACTCGACGAAGCGCGGGCTGTGCCCGCGGACGAGCTGCGCAGCCTTGCGTGCGCGACCGAGTGTGAAGATCATGCCGGGCAGCGGCGGATCGTCGACGTCACCTGCGTAGGTCATGTTGTTCGCGGCGGCGAAACGACTGAGGCGATAGTTCGCGATTCTGCGGTTGCGGAATGAGAACCAGACCAGCAGCCCTCCGCCGATCACGATCACCGCGATGATCACGACGGGCAACAGCATGAAGAGCGGCCCGCCTCGACTGATACCGGCCATGAGCAACGACACGGTGGGGATCAGGATGGTCAGGAACACCAGTGAGATGAACGACGCGACGACGATCGTGATGACCTTCGTCGCGGACGTCGACGAGGCGCTTCCTGCCCGCGCTGCGGCGCTGAAGGCGCGCACCGCACGCGGGTCGACAGGCTCGGTGAGGGCGCGGGCGTCGAAGCTCAGCGGTTGAGGAGAGGGCATGCTCACCCGCCTACGCTAACCCGGGCGCGCGCCACAACCGTGCACCTCTCGAACATGTGGGGGCGTCACTCGCCGTTCACCCCGACGCCACCAGACCGCAAGGTGCGAATGCGACGATTCCGGACGCCATCCACCCACCGGGAGCCCAGTGCGCACACCGCTCGTCACCGTCATCCTTCCCGCGAAGGATGCTGCGCCCTACATCGGCACGACCCTCGAGACGCTGCTGCGCCAGTTCGACGATCCGGCCTCGCTGAAGCTCGTCGCGGTGGATGACGGATCCAGTGACGGCACCGGCGATCGGATGCGCGGCTACGCCGAGCGGTTCGCGCACGCCGAGGTGCTCGTCAATCCACGACCGGTCGGGCTGGCGAGCGCACGGAATCAGGGGCTCGCGCACGTCGAGGGCGATGCGTTCTGCTTCATCGACGGCGACGACTGGATGCAGCCGCGCCGCCTGCAGGTGCTCGCCTCGAGGCTGCGCGAACTCGGATGCGACTTCCTCCGCACCGACCACGTGCGCGTCACCGGATCCGCACGCAGGGTCGTGCGCGCCCCCTTCGCCTGGCGCGGCGCCGTCGCATCGCCACGCGACGCGATCCTTCCCGCCGATGACACGACGATGGTCGATTACCCGTACGCGTGGGCGGGCATGTTCCACCGGCGCATCCTCGACCAGGGCCTCGCCGCGTTCCCCGATGGTCTCTTCACCGCCGAGGACCGCCCATGGATCTGGCGGCTGCACCTGCAGGCGTCGTCATTCGCCGTCGTCGATGCGCCGACCCTGCTCTACCGCCGCGGCATCGCGACCTCGCTCACCCAGGTGCGAGATCGGCGCCAGCTCGACTTCCCGCGCGCGCTCGCGCAGGTGGTGCAGATCGTGGAGCAGGATGCCGAGGCAGACCTCTTCATGCCGAAAGTGGTTCGTACGGCCCTCGCGCTGAGCTCGCATCACATCGTGCGGTCCCGGCGTATGGCCCCGTCGCTGCGGCGCGAGATGCGCGGCAGCATCCGCGACCTGCTCACCACCCTCCAACCGGCAGACGTCGCGCATGCGCTCGACCGCCTGGAGGGATCCAAGCGACGCGTGCTCGCGCGGACTCTGCGTGAGGCGGGACACGCGAGATGACCCAGCTCTTCGTCCTGCACAGCGCGTACGGACTCACGACGGCGGCAGCCGCACTCGACGAGGGGATCATCGAAGCGGGGCAGGAGCGCGTGCTCGTACCCGTGAACTCCGCGCGGATACCCGAGACGAGCCTCGCGATCCACGAGCAGCCGAACCTGCGGTCGCTGTGCGCGCGCTTCGACCGCATCGAGCCTCTCGACGAGATCCTGTCGCCGCGGCATCCGAGCTCCTGGCATCCGGTCGCAGCTGATCTTCCGATCCTGAACCGCCTCCTGGCGCGCGCCTGGAACCTCGACGACGATCTGGAACTGTTCGTGCAGAGTCCGCAGGTCGCCCCCGCGCGCACCCTGCTCTCGCTGTTCCCCAATGCGAGCATCACTGTCATCGGCGACGGACTGATGACGTATTCGCCGATGCGCGTGAAGCTGCCGCGCACCGTCGTCGAACGGGTCGGCCGCGTCGTGTACGCCGACGTCGTACCCGGCGTCGAGCCGCTCGTGTTCGGTGCGGCGAGGCCGACTCCGCCGCGCGAGACCGAGCCGGGCATGCCACGTCTCGTGCCGCAGGCTCGGTCTCGTGGCGGCGCCGGTGGTGCAGAGCGGATGCCGGTGCCCCCGGCCGCGTTCCGCAAGGTGCTGCTGGAGACCACTGCAGCAGACCCGCAGCTCGACGCGCTCGCCGACGGCACACCGACCGCGCTGGTGCTCGGACAGTACCTGTCCGCCCTCGGCCTCGTATCGGCCGCGGAGGAGATCGCGATGCAGTGCGACATGATCGATCGGGCGGCGGCGTGGCATCCGCGGCGCATCGTGTTCAAGCCGCATCCGTCCGCACCGTCGCTGGTCACCGACGCCGTGCGGGAACGAGCCGAGAGCCACGGGGCCGAGTTCGTCGAGTACCGCGGCGTCGAGTCGGCCGAGCTCGTCGCAGAACGCCTGGATGTCGCCGGTGTCGTCGCGGGGTTCTCGACCGCGCTCCCGACGGTGCAGGCGCTGTTCGGCCGGCCCGTCGCGTCGTCCGGCACGCAGACGGTGCTGCGCAGGCTCACCCCGTATGAGAACAGCAACCGCGTGCCGGCCACGATCGTCGACGCGCTCACACGTACGGACGACCGCTACCGTGACCCGGCGCAACTGCAGCTGCTGATCGACGCCGTCGGGTATGCGATGCAGCCGAAGATCGCCGCGCACCTGCGGCCTCGGGCCGAAGAGCTGCTCAGCCGGCTCGATCAGCCAGAGCGAGACCGCTACTTCGCTCGGAAACGGCTCATCGAGCTCCGGCTGCCCGGCGCGCCCGCCGAGCCGATCGTGCGTCGTGCACTGCGCTCGGTCGGGGGGGTGG
>NZ_JABFAS010000002.1:285642-537132 GCF_017168295.1 Microbacterium sp. KRD172
CGCCAGGACCGCGAACCGCACTACCTCGAGACCGGCGCCTTCTACGTGTTCCAGGCGGGCGGCTTCCGCCGGGCCAGGCATCGCTTCTTCGGCCGGATCGGGATCGTCGAGGTCCCGGAGCGGTCGGCGATCGAGATCGACGACGAGCAGCAGCTCGCCGCGGCATCCGCTCTCGCCCCACTCGTGGACCAGTGCGAGAGCATCGCGGTCACAGCCGTCGTCACCGACTTCGACGGCGTGCACACCGACGACACCGCCATGGTCGACGCTGAGGGGCGCGAGCAGGTGCGTGTCAGCAGAGAGGACGGGATGGGAGTCGCGCGGCTCAGGCGTGCCGGCATCCCGATGCTCATCCTCTCCACCGAGGTCAATCCGGTCGTCAGGGCCAGAGCCGACAAGCTCCGCGTTCCGGTGCTGTACGGCGTCGACGACAAAGAAGAGGCGCTCGCCGTATGGGCCGCCGAGAACGACATCGCCCTCGCCGACATCGCGTATCTCGGCAACGACGTCAACGACCTGCCGGCCATGCGCATCGTGGGCTGGCCCGTTGCGGTCGCGAACGCGCATCCCGAGGTACGCGCAGCCGCGAGGGTCGTGCTGTCGAAGTCGGGCGGGCAAGGCGCGGTGCGCGAGCTCATCGAGCGCGTTCTGACAGCCGACCGACCCCGGTAACCCCGGGTTCGCGCGATGTTCACAGTCGCGGCGTACTCAGGAATGAGGGGTACGACGACCGGAGGAGCACCATGACTGTCAGCATCGGATCACGTGTCATCGGAGGCGGCCAGCCCGCCTACGTCATCGCTGAGATCGGCCTGAATCACAACGGCGATGTAGACATCGCCAAGCGACTCATCGACGTCGCGGCGGAGGCCGGCGCTGATGCGGTGAAGTTCCAGAAGCGCACCCCCGAGATCGCCACTCCCGAGCACATGCGCGACGTGCCGCGAGAGACGCCGTGGGGCACCATGACCTACCTCGACTACCGCCGCCGCGTCGAGTTCGGCCGCGATGAGTACGTGGAGGTCGGCGACCACGCCACGCTGCGCGGGCTCGACTGGTTCGCATCGCCGTGGGACGTGCCCAGCGTCGCATTCCTGGAAGACCTGAACGTCGTCGCGCACAAGGTCGCCTCGGCCAGCGTCACCGACCTCGAACTGCTCACCGCACTGCGCGAGACGGGCAAGCCCATCATCCTCTCGTCCGGCATGTCGACGATCGAGCAGATCGATCGCGCGCTCGAGACCCTCGGCACCGACCGGGTCGTGCTCATGCACGCGACGTCGACGTATCCGATGGAGCCGGAGGAGGCCAACCTCCGCGTCATCACGACGCTCCGCGACCGCTACCCCGGTGTGCCGATCGGATACTCCGGACACGAGCGCGGACTGCAGATCTCGCTCGCGGCCATAGCGCTCGGCGCAGTGGCCGTCGAACGGCACATCACGCTCGATCGCACCATGTGGGGATCCGACCACGCCGCATCGCTCGAGCCGACCGGACTTTCGCACCTCGTGCGCGACATCCGCGTGATCGAGACCGCTCTCGGCGACGGCGTCAAGCGCGTCTTCCCCGGCGAGCAGGCCCCCATGGCGAAGCTGCGTCGCGTTCCGGCATGAGCATGAGCACGGTCGTCAGCACGGTCGAACTCCGCGTCGTCGCGATCGCGGATGCAGACTCCTTCGTGAAGTGGTCGGCGTCGCTGCTGTCGGGCGTCGAGGGCATCCGCCGCCACATGCTGCTCGTGCGCACCCCGCTCACGGTCAGCCCGGCGCAGGAGCGCACAGCCCTCACGGGCACGAGTTTCACGGATGCTGACACCACCCGTCTCGGCTTCGACGAGGTGCACGGATGGCTGAGGGGGCATCAGCCCGACGTGGTCGTGCTCTCCGGACGCGGACCGTTCGTGCGGCTGATCGCGCGCCAGATCGACCGGCTGTCGCACCGGCCGGTCGTGGTGAGCGGGCTGCCGGGCATGTCGATCCCCGCCCAGCGCGGCGCGCTCGAGTACCGGCGCGAGAGCGACCTGATGGTCGTGCACTCGCACCGTGAGGAGCGGGCCTTCGCCGAGTTGGGTCGTCGCATCGGCATCCAGGTGCCGACCGCGCTCGCGACCCTTCCCTTCGCTCAGATGGCGCCGGATGCTGTGACAGCAGGGTCCGTTCGCGTCTCGCAGCGCGAACTGGTCGGTGCATCGACGGGTGGCGCCTCGCGGTCCGCGCGCGCGGTCGCTGCGCCCGCCGCCGCGCCGATCGCAGGACCGGGCGGCACGGACCTCGTGTTCGCCGCCCAGGCACTGGTTCCGGCGGCGCGGCACGAGCGCGAGCAGATCGCCGAGATGCTGCGCCTCGCGGCTGTCGCGGATCCGGCCAAGCGCGTCGTCGTCAAGCTGCGCTCGCGCCCAGGCGAGGCCGAGGCGCATCTGGAGCGTGATGCCTACGCCGATCTGCTCTCCGACCGACCGGGCAACCTCGTCATCTCTCACGAGCCGATGTCGACGGCGCTCGCACGTGCCGAGGGGTTGGTGACGGTCAGCTCGACTGCGGCGATCGAGGCGCTCGCGCAGAAGGTCCCCGTCATCGCTCTGGACACATTCGGCGTGCACAAGGCCCTGCTGAACACGGTGTTCACCGGCAGCGGGCTGCTGGGAGGGGGCGAGGAGGTCGTCGGCCGCCGGTTCCGGCATCCGCTCGCCGGCTGGCAGCGCGACAACTACTTCCATCCGGAATCGCACACGAACTGGTGGCGCTGCGTCGAGGAGCTCGTCGCGCTGCGCCGCGAAGGGCGCCTGCGCGCGAAGGTCGTGCCGACCGGTCGCGGCGGCGCCCTCCACGCCGCGTGGCACCGCAAGAGCGTGCTCGCGGACGAGGACCGTTCGCTGCTCGGAAGTGTCGCACTGGGCATCGGTGCACCGCTCGTGAACGGCATCCTGTCGATGCGCCGGGCGCGCGGCAAGGCGGGGGAGGACACGTGGTCGGACGCCACGACCGACTACACGCTCGAGCCGACCCCGCATCACGACCCGATCCGCCGCTGAGGCCGGACCGTTCGCCGGCGGTTGTCTGAACGTTTTCGTGGGGTCCTGGCCGGGGAGCTGTTGCCGGAAGAGTTTCGCGGGTCGAGGTGCATCTGAAGCCGGGAAACTCTTCTGGCACGTGCGCGAGGGGTGGGGCTTCGCGGATGCGAGCATGAAGGCGAAGATCTTCCTCGAGCCGGATGCTGAGGTGGCGCGCCTTGCCGTCGATCTGCAGATCGCCGCCACCGCGCTTCGGTACAGCACGGACGGCCGGCGCGTGAGCGTGGTGCACTACGACGCCGACTTCGAAAGCATCGCCGCCATCGAGCCGGCATTCGTGCATCGCTGGGTGGTCTCGCGGGGGTCGGTCGATTGATGCTGTTCGCGACACGCCCGCGCCTCCGCTAGACTGTCCAGGTTGTCTGTCTTCTGCGTGCATCCTGCGCGCACGGCCGGGCACGTGCACACACCCTCCTGCTTTCGGGAAATGCCCGGAAGCCGTTCTAGTCCGAAGGAGGTGGGTAAGTGACGCACCAGTACGAACTCATGGTCATTCTGACCCCCGAGATCGACGAGCGCCAGGTAGCCCCTACGCTCGACAAGTTCCTGAAGGTCATCACCAACGATGGTGGCTCGATTGACAAGGTCGACATCTGGGGCAAGCGCCGTCTTGCATACGAGATCCAGAAGAAGAACGAGGGCATCTACGCCGTCGTCAACTTCACCGCGACGAGCGCTGCCACGCAGGAACTCGACCGCCAGCTGGGCCTGAACGAGCAGATCATGCGCACCAAGGTTCTTCGCTCAGAAGAAGCTCAGGCGATGGTCGCTTTCGAAGCCAAGCGCTCCGAGGAGAAGGCAGCCCGCAAGGCTGCCAAGGCAGCGAAGGCCTAAGGCTCATGGCCGGCGAAACCGTCATCACCGTGGTGGGAAACCTCACGGCCGACCCCGAGCTGCGTTACACGCAGAACGGGCTGCCGGTGGCGAACTTCACCATCGCATCGACGCCGCGAACCTTCGACCGTCAGGCGAACGAGTGGAAGGACGGCGATGCGCTGTTCCTCCGTGCGTCCGTGTGGCGCGAGTTCGCCGAGCACGTGGCGGGTTCACTGACGAAGGGCATGCGTGTTGTCGCGCAGGGTCGTCTTCGCCAGCGCTCCTACCAGGACCGTGAGGGCAACAACCGCACGGCCATCGAGCTCGAGGTCGACGAGATCGGCCCGTCCCTGCGATACGCGACGGCACAGGTCACCCGTGCCGCTTCCGGCGGTGCCGGTGGCGGCGGTGGAGGACAGCGCCCCGCGCAGCAGCAGCAGGTGTCGGAGGAGCCGTGGTCAACGCCCGGTTCCTCGACCAGCGCAGATGCCTGGAGCACTCCTGGCAGCTTCGGCGACGACACCCCCTTCTAAACTCCGTTTCGATCCCTGAGCCTGTCGAAGGGTCGAAGCACACATCTTAAGGAATAACCATGGCTGGAAAGTCGAGCGGCGACCGCCGCAAGCCGCGGAAGGGTGGCAAGCCCACCGCTCCCGCGAAGTCGATCCGGGTCGGCGTCATTGACTACAAGGACGTCGCAACCCTTCGCAAGTTCGTCTCGGAGCGCGGCAAGATCCGCGCCCGTCGTATCACCGGTGTCTCGGTGCAGGAGCAGCGTCTGATCGCCACGGCAATCAAGAACGCACGCGAGATGGCACTCCTGCCTTACGCCGGCGCTGGCCGCTAAGGGGTATCGACATGGCAAAGCTGATTCTCACGAATGAGGTCGCCGGGCTCGGAAGCGCCGGCGACGTGGTCGAGGTCAAGAACGGGTACGCCCGCAACTACCTCATCCCCCAGGGCTTCGCTACGGCGTGGACCCGTGGTGGCGCAAAGCAGGTCGAGTCGATCCAGGCCGCACGCAAGTCGCGTGCGATCCACGATCGCGACGAGGCCGTTGCTCTCAAGGACAAGATCGAGGACACGAAGGTCCGTCTGGCCGTCAAGGCCGGCGGCGCCGGACGCCTGTTCGGTTCGGTCAAGACCGAGCACGTGGCGAACGCTGTCGAGGCTGCCGGTCTCGGCACGATCGACAAGCGCAAGGTGACCATCACGTCGCCGATCAAGTCGACCGGTGACCACGAGGCGACCGTGCGTCTGCACGAAGACGTCGTGGCCGTCATCACCCTCCAGGTCGTCGCGGCCAAGTAGTCCGCAACACCTTTCGGAACGCCCTCTGCCCTTCGGGACAGGGGGCGTTCTGCGTTTCTGCGACGATGATGCGGATGCCGCGTGCGTGCGGCGCCGGCATGATGGCAGCGCGATCCGGCAGGTCGACGGCTCCTGTTGAGGACGTCGACCCGCCGGGTCACTCGTGTCGTGCCTTGTGGCGCGTGGCCCTTGTGGCGCGTGGCGATCAGGCCATGCGGCGCCGGAGCAGCAGACCTCCTCCGAACACCATCAGCAGGATCGCCAGGGCGGCGGGCATGAACCCGTCTCCGCCGCCGGTGGTGGCAAGGCGCTCACCCGAGGGGACGATCGTTGAGCCGTGACCGCCCGCCGTCGGCGTGACGCCGGCGTTCGTTCCCGGGTCGGTGCCAGGGTTCGTCCCAGGATCGGTTCCAGGATCGGTTCCAGGATCGGTTCCAGGATCGGTTCCAGGATCGGTTCCAGGATCGGTTCCAGGATCGGTTCCCGGGTCGGTCCCAGGGCCCGTTCCAGGGTCAGTGCCGGGATCGGTCGGCGTCGTGCCCGGCCCAGGGTCGGTCACGGTGCTCGTCCCGATCAGGGAGATGGCGTTGCCGCCGATCGTGAGGGGGATGCTGATCGGCGCCGCGATCTGCGTGCCACCGAGCACCGAGTCGCGACCCGAGGTCACGATGTCGCCACCCGAGGCCGGCACGGTGCCGACGGCGCCGTTGCCGCTCCCGGGGACGGTGCTGGTGCCGAGCACGCTGATCGCATTGCCGGTGACCGTGATCGGTGCGGTGACCGGTGAGATCACCTGAGTGCCGCCGGCGATCGAATCCGAGCCGTCGGTGACAGCATCCGGTACGGGAGCCGTCGACGAGCCGTCCGCAGAGGAGGCGGGCATCGCCGCCCCGTCCGCAGTCGAGGCATCGCTGGTTCCGAGTACCGCGACGCTGTTTCCGGTGACCGTGATGGGCACGTTCACCTGGAGCAGCGCCTGGGTACCGCCGAGCAGCGAATCGACGCCGGATGTGGTGGTTGACGGCACCCCTGCCGCCGGAGCATCGGTCTGGGGAGCCGCACTCGGCGATGACTGGGGATCATCGCTCTGGGGTACGGCGGCAGGGGTGCCAGCTGAGGATGAGCCGAGGACGCTCACCGCGTTGTCTTGGACGGTCACCGGGACGTCGAGCGTGGCGACGGCCTGCGTACCGGATGCGACGCCCTCAGCGCCGCCTGTCGTGGCTTCCGGTGCCGGTGCCGGTGCCGCTGCCGGTTCTGCTGGAGCCGGTGCCGGCGCTGGCGCTGGCGCCTCCACGGTGGAGATGCCGAGCACGGATACCGCGTTGCCGACGATGTCGACGGGAACCGAGACGGGAATGATCGCCTGGGTGCCGGAGAGGATGCCGTCCTCTCCGTCGGTCTCTGCCGCGTTGGCGGCTGTGGCGCCGAGCAGGGTGATCCCGCCGGCTACCACGACGCCCCAGAGGGCGTGCTTGATGACTTTATGCATGATGATTCAGCTCCTGACTGAAATGGGGTCGTTTGGATGCGCGCGATCGGATGTGCGCGCGCAGCACACGTCGGTCATCCACGAGGGATGACGAGACCCCGGTCAGTCAGGTGAGACGTCGGTGCCGGCGACCGGTGATGACGGCAGTGCGTCATCGGATGCGCCGAGAATTCGCTTCCAGGTGTGAAGCGGGTCGAATGCGGAGTCGCCGAGGCGCGCAGCGTCGCCGTGGGAGCCGCCGCCCGATCCCGTTGAGGGCAGGGGCGTGGACAGGCCGGCCAGTGGCGCGTGCCTGTTCTCGTGCGGTCGCGTGGATGCCGCGGCATCCCGTTCCGCAAGGGGAGCATCGGATGCCGCGGCACTGAGCTGTCCGAAGGCGTGAGTCGACATCCGACCGATGGTCGCTTCGGAAGCAGCGCGGACGACCGCGTCGTCGACGCGTGCGGACGAGGGAGGTTCCGACTCGTCGTGGTGAACGGGCGCTTCCGCCACGGGCTCAGTGCCGGGCACTTCGGATGCTGCCGGCGGGGTCAGAGCGCCGAGCACGGGAGGCACTGTGCCGGCCGCCGTGCCTCCGATCAGATCGGCGGTCGCATCCACGACTTCGACGACCTCCCGCAGGGCGCCTGTGATCCCGAGGTCGGTCAGGACTTCACCGACTGTCCCGTCCGCGATGCCGGAGAGTGTCTGCAGAACCGGCTCGGTGAGCGTCGCCACAGGGGCGTGCTGCAGCGCGCCGGTCAGCGGAGAGGCGACGGCTTCGACGGCTCCGGTCGTGAGCGGGGCGACCGGGTCGAGAACGGGCCGGACGGAATCACCGACGATCGGCGTCGACACGACGGCCTCGATGGTGCGTTCGGCGATCTGCGGTGCGGTCTGCTGCACCACTGGAGCGACCACCGTCTCCACCACTGTCTCCACCACCGGCGCGACGATCTCGGTGGCGATCGGGGTCGCGAGAGAAGAGACGTCGTCCACGGTCGAGCCGACGAGCGAGGTCAGGGGGCTCAACGGAGCCTCCGGCTCTTCCTCGGCGTGCGCGGCGCTGCCACCGATCAGAACAGTGAACGTCGCCCACGCGAGCACGCCGAAGGCGACCCAGGCGATGCCGCTCAAGATCCGACGGGGTGCAGCAGCGGCCACGTTCACCTCCCCCTCCGAAGGAACGTTCTCGACGCGGATGCGTCCTGCCCGAAGATACTCGTGTCGATGATCCGTGTCCAGAGCTTATTGAGGTTTGACCTGCCCCTTCTGGAGGGGGCGCCACCTGACGCGCCCGGGAAAAATCGGGCTTGACTTCTCCCCAGGTTGTACACACCCCGTCGTGGTGGGGCAAACCTTCAATCGGGAGTTTAAACAGATTGTCATCCACAGGCTGGGGAGTGGGAAAAGCCCAGTTCACACGGGCTTAAAAACCTTGACATCGGGATGCACCACAGGGTTATCCACATCCGTTGTGCACAGACACTCCGAGGTTCTCCGCACGTTCTCCACATAGTTATCCACAGGCTGTGTTGCGGGTGCTGTAGCGCCCTTCTAGCGTGGACGAGCGACGAGATGTCGGAGGTACGTGGTTCGCTCTGTGCAACCGCGGATACACCCGCCGTCGTACGGCAACCGGAGATCACACATCCCGCGCCGCACCAGCAGCAAGCGCATCGAAGGGAGCACAGTGTCGATTGCCGACATCTCGGAGGAGCGCCTCGGGGGCCAGCGCAAGCCGGAGCGCACGCCGCCGCACGACCTCCTCGCCGAGCAGAGTGCTCTGGGCGGAATGCTTCTGTCGAAGGATGCTGTCGCCGATGTGATCGAGACCCTCAAGGGTGCCGACTTCTACATCCCCAAGCACGAGCTCATCTTCGAGGCGATCCTCTCGCTGTACTCGCATGGTGAGCCCACCGATGTGGTCGCCGTCACCGATGAACTGATCAAGACCGGTGAGCTGGGCCGCGCCGGCGGCGCCGATTACCTGCACACGTTGACCTCGATCGTCCCGACCGCCGCGAACGCGGGGTACTACGCCGGCATCGTCGCCGAGCGTTCGATCCTGCGCCGCCTGGTCGACGCCGGCACGCGCATCGTGCAGATCGGGTACGACGGCCAGGGTGACGCGACCGACCTCGTCAACAACGCGCAGGCCGAGATCTACGCCGTGACCGGCACCCAGACTGCTGAGGACTATGTGCCGCTGACGGTCGCGGTGGATGCCGCGATGGAGGAGATCGAGGCGGCCAGTGGCCGCGACGGTTCGATGACGGGTGTGCCGACCGGCTTCAAAGAGCTCGACGAACTCACGAACGGTCTGCACGGCGGACAGATGATCGTCGTGGCGGCGAGGCCCGCGGTCGGCAAGTCGACGCTCGCGCTCGACATCGCGCGTGCAGCCGCGATCGGGCACAAACAGCCGACGGTGTTCTTCTCCCTCGAGATGGGCAGGAGCGAGATCGCGATGCGTCTTCTCAGTGCAGAGGGAGCGATTCCGCTGCAGCACATGCGTAAGGGAACGCTCGACCCGCGCGATTGGACCACGGTCGCCGCGACCCGCGGGCGCATCAACGACGCCCCCCTCTTCATCGACGACAGCCCCAACATGACGCTGGTCGAGATCCGCGCGAAGTGTCGCCGCCTGAAGCAGCGCGAGGGCCTGCGCATGGTCGTGATCGACTATCTGCAGCTGATGACGAGCGGCAAGCGCGTCGAGTCGCGCCAGCAGGAGGTCTCGGAATTCTCCCGTGCCCTCAAGCTGCTCGCGAAGGAGCTGCAGGTTCCGGTCATCGCGCTGTCGCAGCTGAACCGTGGTTCAGAGGCGCGTCAGGACAAGAAGCCGCAGATCAGCGACCTGCGCGAGTCGGGCTCGATCGAGCAGGACGCCGACATGGTGATCCTGCTGCACCGCGACTCCGTCTACGACAAGGACGTGCGTCCGGGCGAGGCCGACCTCATCGTCGCCAAGCATCGCAACGGCCCGACCGCGACGATCAACCTCGCGTTCCAGGGTCACTACTCGCGGTTCGCGGATATGGCGACCGGCGGGGACTTCAACTGATGTAGGTTCAGCGTTGTCCGCGGGCAGCCGGAGGTGCGATATCTATCTATCACGGAGTGGATAGACGACTTCGCCGAAGCTGAGGAGATGATTCACTCCGCGAATTGACGGAGGGCCTTCATCGGGATCATGAGGTGCAGATCTTCGACCGGCGACTGGAGAAAGTCCCCGTGGTGGAGGTAGAAGTTCTTAGCGCTCTCGTCACGACAGTGGATCAACACAGCGGCGGCCCCGATGCTCCCACTGATGTGGAATGAGCGGCGCAAGGCATCGCGGAGCAATCCCGAACCGAGGCCTTTGTCGTTGAAATCCTCGTCTACGGCGAGTCGTGCGAGGAGGATGCATGGAATCTGGGTGGGCCGTCGCTCCGCAACGCGAGAAGGGGCCTCATTGCGAGCTACGGCGGCCATGGTGATCGAGTAGAACCCAACCACTCGCTCACCGTGACATGCGACATAGGTGGTTGCATTGTTTGCCGCCTGATTTTCCCAGGAAAAGCGCGTGAACCACTCGTCAAGCTCGGGTGCTCCACTGTGGAATGTGCCTCTGGGATCGCTCTTCTCAAGCTTTCGCGGGGTGCTGAAGTTTGTCACACTTCATCCGAAAAAACGGATGGTCGAGCGAACAACTTCTCAAACTTCGTCGTCGACGGCAGAGGCGCGTCGAGGAGTCGAGTGAACTCCTCAAACTGCTCCTCGGTGGCGACGAACCAGCGACGATCAGCCAAGACACGCTCGGCGTGGTCCACGGCGCTCCCAAGTATGAATTCGGTGAGGGTGTGATCGGTGGCCTCGGCAGCGCGACGGAGCAGTGATTCTTGCCGATCCGTTGCGCGCAGGTTGATCCGTTGATTCTTGGCGAGTCGATTGCCGACTACAGGCTCAGACATCGGAGTCTCCTTCGGGTACGTACATCGTATGTACACAAAGTTCTTGATGTCAACTCCTCCCTCCCCGCCAGCCCGTGCGTACCAAGAGTCTTCATCAGCGTCTGACGGTGCTTTGACTGTTACGTCATGGCGGACGGACTTCGCAGAGTCGCTGGCTGGATGCGCTCGGGTCTCAACGGGAGACATACTTAGGGCACTGTGGAGAGGACTTTGGCCAGCACGCGCTGCTGAGCTCTCCCGGCGTCTGGGCCGGACTGGCCCGACATGGTTGCAAGTGCTTTCCAGAGGGCCCATCCTCGTGCGCGTTGCCATGTTGCATCATCGAGGGCGACCGACTCGCGAAACGCCGCACGCGCCTCGCCATCGAAGTAGGTCCACGCGATGACGAGATCACATGCGGGGTCGCCGATCCCGCATGTGCCGAGATCGATGACTGCCGAGAGTCTTCCTTCCTCTGTGAGGAGGTTGCCGGTGGCAATGTCTCCGTGAAACCAGACGGGCTCGGACTCCCACGCAGACGTCGTCGCGGCGAGCCAGATCTCTCGGCACCGCTCCGCATCGACGTCGTCTCCCAGACGTTCGAGGGCAAGCTGCACTTGATCGCTGTACACGCTCGGGTGACAGCCGCGGTAGAAGGAATGTCGTCCCGCTGAGGCGCCCGCACCTGTCGGGAGGGATCTCAGTGCGCGCAACACGGAGCCCAGATCGACGGCCAAGGAGACCGGGTCGACCAGCGAACTCTCGTCGATCGTGTTGCCGGGCAACCACCGACGTACGGACCAGGGAAGCGGGTAGTCCTGGCTTGGCGCTCCGACTGCCATGACACCGGGGACAAGAACCGGAAGCTTCCCGTCGAGGAAGTCGAGCGCGCGCTTCTCTTTCTCGACAGCCGCGGCATAGGCCTCGCCACTGGGCAACCGTACGGACAGGTCATCTCCCAGGCGAAACGTCCGGTTGTCCCACCCCTGTTGCGGAACCGCGCGAATTCGCAGTGTGCTCCAGTGTGGAAACTGCTCCGATATGAGTTCGGCCACCAGGGGCTCGTCGATATCGATCATCTTTCCTCCCCACCGCTTCGTCGCGACCGAAACGAATACTCCTCGGAGCCAAGGACTCGCGACCAAGCGTATCTCGCCGTGCCGTTCGTTGAACTTGTCGTCTATGGCTACGACTCGATCACCGACAACGTGCTCACGCACCAACGTGTCCTCCGGGTGGATGATCACGGAAACGTGACGGCCAGCCCCCGTGACTCCGACGCGGTGCGCGCATTGTCGGCGACCAGCGCGATGATCGAACCATGGACAAGGACGACATCGACTCCGGTTTCACCACGCGGCAGGACTTCGACAGGCGGATCGAGCAGTACCGTCTGCTCATCCTGAGCAGTCTCGACGGTCTCTCAGAACAACAGGCTCGCGCTGTACAGGTACCCGGTCGACCTTCGCTCCTCGGGGTCGTGCGTCACACCGCCTACGTCGAGGGCGTCTGGTTCGGCGAAGCGATCACCGGCCGGCCCCGCACCGAACTCGGCCTTCCCTTCGCGACGGCGAACTCGTGGAAGGCTCGCAAGTCCGACAGCATCGCATCCGTCACCGAGCACTGCCAAGAGATCCATCAGCACTCGCGATCCAATCTCGCAGTTCTCGATCTTGCCGATGTCGTCACGGGGCGCAGCCCGCGCACGGTGCTGAGCATCTACACGCACGTCCTCAGCGAACTCGCCTGGAACACAGGGCAGATCGACATACTCCGCGCTCTCGCGGAGAACCCCGATGATTCCGGCGTGGGGCGCAGCTGAAGAGGTGAGGCGCAATTGAAGAGGAGGCGCCCAGCCGAAGAGCCGGACCTCAGACGTTCGTGGCCCGGGAGGGGGACGACGCGGCGGCCACCTCGATGAGCGCACGAAGCTCGTCGACGGGGAGATCGGCGCCGAAAGTGGGCTTACCCGGCTCGAGCAGAACACCGGCGGCGAGCGGCCCCGCGACGAGGGGATCGAAGCCCAGAGCCTCGATGAACTCGGAGACGCGCGCGACGTCGGCCTCGCGGTCACCGGCGATCGCGATGGCCTTGCGCCCCTGCGCCCCTGACGGTCGCGCTTCTTCCTCGAGGTCGTGATAGCCCATGTGGTTCAGGGCCTTCACGACGCGCGACTGCGGCAGGAACTCCTGCACGATCTCGCTCGTAGAGGTGCGCGGGTCGCTCAGGTCGTCGCGGATGCCGTCGGTCTCCCACCAGTAGTTCATCGCATCCAGCACGAGCGTGCCTTCGAGCTCCGCGACCGGCAGATTCCGATACTTCCCGAGCGGCAGCGCGAGCACGACGATGTCCGCTTCCCTGGCAGCATCCGTCGACTCAACGGCCGTCGCGCCGGGCGCGAGCACATCGATCGTGAGCGCGATCCGCTCTGGGCCGCCGGATCCGGCGATGAGCACGCGGTAGCCCGCGGCGATCGCGAGCCGCGCCAGTATGGTCCCGACCTTGCCCGCTCCCAGGATGCCGACGGTCGGCCTGTTCCCGTTCGTCTCGATCATCGCCGGAACGCCTCTCCGGTGACGACGGACTGCGCGGGCGCTTCTGCCAGCAGTTCGCGCACCATCGGGATCACCTTCGTGCCGTACAGTTCCACGGCGCGAAGCCGTGCGCTCGCCGCCATGGCGCCGCCGGCCGTGTAGATGAGGTCGAACCGGCCGACATCCAGCGTACGGATGGCGGCCACCATCTTCCTCGCCACCGTCTCCGGCGAGCCGACGTACAGAGATCCGCTCTCGACATCCGCTTCGAACTCGGAGCGACGCAGCGGCGGCCAGCCGCGCAGTGCTCCGATGCGGTCGCGGATCACCTTGTACCCGGGGTAGAACGCTTCCTTCGCCTCCTCGTCCGTCTCGGCGATGAAGCCGGGGGAGTGCATGCCCACCGGGTGGTCGGTGGTGCCCAACTGCTCGGTCGCCCGCCGGTACAGGTCGACGTACGGGGCGAAACGGGCCGGCGCCCCGCCGATGATCGCGAGCATGAGCCGGAACCCGTAGTGCGCCGTGCGGATCACCGACTGCGGCGAGCCGCCGACGCCGACCCACGTGCGCAGCCGGCCCGAGTCGGTCTTCGGGAAGACATCCGCCTCGTGCAGCGCAGCGCGCGTCGTCCCCTCCCAAGTGACCGGCTTCTCGTCGAGCAGGGCGTGGAACAGGTCGATCTTCTCGTCGAAGAGCAGTTCGTAGTCCGAGAGGTCGTAGCCGAACAGCGGGAACGACTCGGTGAAGGATCCGCGGCCGAGGATGATCTCGGCACGCCCGTTCGAGAGGGCATCGAGAGTGGCGAAGCGCTGGAACACCCGCACAGGGTCGTCCGACGACAGGACAGTGACGCCCGAGCCGAGCCGGATGCGCTGGGTCGCCGTCGCGATACCTGCCAGGACCGTCTCCGGGGACGAGATCGCGAACTCGGGGCGGTGATGCTCGCCGATCGCCACCGCCTCGATGCCCAGGTCATCGGCCAGCACAGCTTCCGCGACAGTGGCGCGGATGGCCGCAGCATACGAGACGACTGTCCCCTGGTCGTCGCGGGGCAGGTCTCCGAACGTGTCGATGCCGAACTCGAGGTCGGTGAAGTCGCTCATGGTCTCTTCCTTCTTGTGGATCTCAGGTCTGGTGGGCTCAGGCGTGGGCGGCCTTGCCGCCCTTGACGATCTCTGCGGGTGTACGCCCGGTGAGGTGCCACTCGCCGGGGTCGTCTTCGAGCAGTTCGCGTACTCGAGGCGCGACGCGTTCACCGAACAGGCGGATGCTGTGCTCACGCGCATCCCGCGGCAGGTGCAGCACGTCGTACTTCAGATCGAAGCGGGACAGGTGGTTGGCGCGGACGATGCGCGCGATCTTCTGGGCGACCGTCTCCGGCGACCCGACGTACAGTGCGCCGGTTCTGACCTCGGTCTCGTACCGCTCGAGGGTGGGCGCGTAGAAGCCGCGCTCCTCACTCATCGCGGTCACGACCGGCTGCCAATGCGTCCAGTGCGTGTTCTTCGCCTCTTCGTCGGTGTCGGCGATGAAGCCGAGGGAGTGCTGACCGATGGGCAATTCCGGTTGACCGAACTGCGAAAGTGCACGAAGGTACAGCTCGGCGTGCCCGGCGAACCGTTCGGGGCGTCCGCCGATGATCGCCATCATGAGGGGCAGACCGTTCCTGGCCGCGCGCACCACCGAGTCGGGGCTTCCGCCGATGCCGATCCAGGCCGGGATCCCACCCTCGGGCATCCGCGGGTGCAGGCGAACGTTCTCGAGCGGTGCGCGGTACTGCCCGCTCCAGGTCACGCGGTCCTCACGCATCAGGCGCAGGAACAGCTCGAGCTTCTCCTCGAAGATCTGCTCATACTCGGCGATGTCGTAGCCGAACAGCGGGAACGACTCGATCGCCGATGCGCGTCCGAGCACCAGGTGCGCCCGCCCGTCGGACAAGCCGTCGACGGTGGCGAACTGCTGATAGAGACGCACCGGATCCTGCGTCGACAGGACGGTCACCGACGTCCCGAGACGAATGGTCGAGGTGGCCTGCGCTGCGGCGGCGAGGATCACGGGGGTGGCCGCGTCGACCATGCCCTCCCGGTAGTGCTCGCCGATACTGAACACATCGAGGCCGACGGACTCCGCCACCTGCGCCTCATCCACGAGCAGTCGCAGCGATTCAGCATCCGACATCACTCGCCCGCCATCGGTGGCGACATCGCCGAAGGAGTTCAGTCCGAACTCGATGTCACCGATTCGAATCGCCATGATCAGCATCCTTCTCGTCCCGGCGCATCCGGATTGACGTGTCAATGCTGCAACATGGGTATTGACGTGTCTATTCTGAGGAGTCCAGATGGCCCAGAACCACCGCACGATGCCCACGCGGGAGCAGCTGCGCATCTGGCGCGACTACATCGAGACCGCGCAGGTGCTGCGCACGCGTCTCGGCAGTCGCCTGCAGAGCGAATCGTCGCTTTCGAGCGGCGACTATCAGGTGCTGCTCGCGCTCACGGAGGCGCCGCAGTACACGTTGCGGTCAGCTGAGCTGGCGGCGCTCATAGGATGGGAACGCAGCCGGCTTTCGCATCATCTGGGGCGGATGGAGAAGCGCCACCTGATCCGGCGCGTACCGTGCACCGACGATGTGCACGGGGTGGATGTCACAGCGACCGACACCGGCCGTGAGTCCTTTCGAGCCGGATCCGTGCCGCACCTGCGTGCGGTGCGCGAGCTCTTCATCGACGCTCTCAGCCCGCAGCAGCTCGCGAACCTCGACGACATCTCCGCTGCGCTCCAGCGTCATCTCGGTACGGACGGCCTGCCCGCACCCGCGGCGTGACCTCGCGCCCGACTACTCGGGTCGCGCGGTGCGGCGTGCGGATTCCGCGATCATCGCGGAGTACCCCTCGACATAAGTCGGATACTCCAGACGGCCGAGCAGCGATCGCAGCAGCGATCCGTCGTGCACGAACCCGGTCGGTCCGGACGACGCGTCGTCGGGCGGTGCGTCGACGCCGAGCGTGCCCGCGATGTACCCGACGACCTCACCCAGCGGGGCGGATGCCGCATCCACGGCGTGCACGAGGGGCGGCGGTTCCGGCATCCGCAGCAGCAGGTCGAGCGTGCGCACGAGATCGTCCTCGTGGATGCGGTTCGTGCGTCGCCGGTGGTTCAGGACCGTATGCTGCTTCACCTGCCGAAGGAGGAAGCCCCGGCCAGGGCCATAGATTCCGGCCGGTCGCACGATCACCGCACCGAACAGCTCGATCGCCGCGCGCTCGCCGTCGCGCAGACCGCGCGCACGTTCGCCTACCGGCGCTGGTTCGTCGCGCTCGGTGATGGGGTGCGCGGATGCCGCGCCGTCGAAGACGCCGGTGGATGAGACGAACACCGTGCGTGCGGGAGCGTGGGGGAGAGCATCCGCGAGGTGGGCCAGCGCCGTGCGATAACCGTCGACGCCGCCGGGTGGTGGCAGCGTGACGACCATCGCGTCGACCGCGGGCAGACCCGCTTGCAGGGGAGACGCAAGATCTGCGCGGATGCCGTCGACGCCCTCGGGCAGCGCATCGTCGCTGCGTCGCAGCGCGATGACCTCTCCGCCGTCGGCGAGCAGCCGCGGCGCAAGACTCTGCCCGAGCTTCCCGAAGCCCACGAGGAGCGTGCGGCCGGGCGGTGCGACGAGCGGATCGGGGAGCGAGTTCATCGACTCCAATCTGTCACATGACGGGCGCCCGCCGGTCGGCCACGGTGACGCACACCGCTGCACTCGCACGGCTCGGCCATGCCCTGTCCGACGCTTGGAAGGGTCTGGCTGAGCGCTTCGGTGGGCCGCCGCACGCACGGCGGGTGTCACGGCCTCACGGGCGAACGCGGACCGTGCGTCCCTCGAACGTGACGAGGTCGCCGTCGTGCAGCTGTCGGCCGCGGCGGCGTTCCTCCTCGCCGTTGACGCTCACGTAGCCGTCGATGATGACCTCCTTGGCGTTGCCGCCGGAGTCGAGCAGGCCGGAGAACTTGAGGAACTGTCCGAGGCGGATGACCTCGCCCCCGATGGGCACGTCGTCGATCTGATCAGCGTTCGTCATTCCTGAATGCTAACCGGCCGGCTGGTGGCGGATGCTGCAGGCGCCGTCCGGATGTCGGTGTTCCTTGCTATCGTGGCGCCGTGCGTTGGCTTGCGGACGAGGCGAGTGGTTCACGATGTGTTCCGCTCTCTCCGGGGTCACCCCGGGGTACGCAGTGCTCGCGCGCACGCCGCGACCGGCTGCCGTCGTCATGGGAGCCGGTACTTCCGCCCCATGACTCATCCGATCCGGTACGTGATGTGCGTGACGAGCCGGGATGCGCGCGCCGAGACGATGCTCATGGGTTGCGCTGGCACATCGAGGAAGAGACGCTCGCCCTCTCCGAAGATCACCGGCGAGATATGGGTGCGCAGTTCGTCGATCAGTCCGGCCCTGAGATATTGGTTGACGGTGGTCGCTCCTCCCGCGATCGACACACGCCCGTCGGTGCCCGCGACTGCTTTCGCCTGCTCGAGGGCGGCTTCGATGCCGTCGGTCACGAAAGTGAACGTCGTGCCGCCTTCCATCTCGAGCGGCTCGCGGGTGTGGTGACTGAGCACGAAGACGGGGCCGTGATACGGCGGATTGGGACCCCACCACCCGGTCCAGTCCTGGTCGAACTCACCCCGGTCGGGACCGAACATGTTGCGTCCCATCACGAACGCTCCGGCATTCACGATGTCGTCGATCTCGGCCGCGTTCTCCTCGGCGCCCTCGAACCGCCAGCGGAGCAGATCGTCCATCAGGCAGTCGCCGAACGGCTTCTGCGCCGTCTGGCCCAATCCGGATGCGAACCCGTCGGCGGAGATCGCCATGTCACTGAATACGAAAGTCATGTCAGCTCCCAAACTCTTGTGCTCTGCGCTTGGATCGAGCGTAACCACAAGACATCGCCAGCAACATCCTCGCGAACTGCCTGAGACGAACAACCCCGAGTCGGTCGCGCAGGGCGTTCAGTGCCCCGAGTGGTCCCCACCGGAGATCTGGTCGAGCACATGATCGAGAACGTCGCCGAGAACGGCGAGCCCGTCGCGCACGCCGCCGCTGGATCCGGGCAGGTTCATCACGAGCGTGCGCCCGGCGACGCCCGCGACCGCGCGGCTGAGGATCGCGGTCGGCGTGACCGCGACCCCGCGGCGACGCACCTCCTCGGCGATGCCGGGCAGCTCCATGTCCAGCAACGCCGTCGTCGCCTCCGGCGTGCGGTCATCGGGCGAGACGCCGGTTCCGCCGGTGGTGAGAAGCACATCCGGATGCTGCGCGAGCAACCCTGCAAGCGACTCGGCGATCGCAGCATCCGCCACGACGACCGGCCCTGCCACCTCGAAACCGCGAGCCCGCAGCCAATCGGCGATCACCGGACCGGTGCGGTCCTCGTAGGCGCCCGACGATGCGCGGGTCGAGGCGACGAGAACCGCTGCCGTCCGTGTCATTCGCGCGACCAGTCGCCGCTCTTGCCGCCGGACTTCGCGAGCACGAGCACGTCGGTGATCACGGCGCGATTGTCGACGGCCTTGATCATGTCGTAGAGCGTCAGCGCGGCGATGTTCGCGGCGGTCAGCGCCTCCATCTCGACGCCGGTGACGCCGTTGGTCACCGCCGTCGCGACGATCCGCACCCGGTCGCCCTGCGGCTCGAGGTCGACCGACAGCTTGGTCAGCGGCAGCGGGTGGCACAGCGGGATTAGGTTCGACGTCTGCTTGGCGCCCATGATGCCGGCCAGACGCGCCGTTCCCAGCGCCTCGCCCTTGGGCAGCGAGCCGTCGGCGATCTTCGCCACGACCTCTTCCGTCGTCACGAGCACCGCCTGCGCGCGCGCCTCGCGTCGTGTGACCGCCTTGTCGGTGACGTCGACCATATGGGCCGAGCCGTCGGAACGCAGGTGCGTCAGGTCACTCATCGATTCTCCATACCTCGACCTCGGCGCCCGCAGGGAGCGCGTCGACGCCGATCGGAACGTGCACCAGGACCGTCGCCCGCGCGTAGTCGTGCAGCAGATGCGATCCTGGGGCTCCCACCTCGACGCTACCGTCTGCGCGGATTCCGCCGCGGCGGATCTGGTGCTTCTCGCGCGGAGAGCTGAGCGCCTCGGCCAGGGGAGCTCGCTGCACCCGACGGGAGGGATCGAGCCCGGAGGCTCTGCGCAGGATCGGGCGGAGGAACATCTCGAACGACAGCAGGGCGGAGACCGGATTGCCGGGGAAGGCGATGACCGGCACCGTGCGCTCGCTGCCGCCCGAAGACAATCGCGCTGCGCCGAGCCCTTGCGGACCGCCAGGCTGCATCGCGACCTTCCCGAATCTCACGCCGGCCGGTGCGAGAGCATCGCGCACCACCTCGAAGGCACCGGCGCTGACTCCGCCTGTCGTCACGATCAGGTCGGCATCCGGATGCTGCGCGATCGCGTCCAGCACGGCCGAGGCGTCGTCGGGAGCGAACGCGACGCGGACGATCGCACCGGACTCCTCCATCGCAGCCGTGAGCGAGGCGGTGTTCGCGTCGTAGATCTGCCCGGGCTCGAGTTCGTCGCCAGGTGCACGCAGCTCATGACCGGTGGAGAGCAACAGCGCGACCGGACGCGGACGCACCTGCACCTCTGTGACACAGGCGGAGGCCAGCGACCCCAACTGCGCAGGGCCGAGCCGCGTGCCGGCGGGCAGGATCGTCGAACCTGCTGCGAGGTCTGCACCGGCCTCGCGCACGAACGAACCGGCCTGCACCGGGGCGTGGAACCGGACGGTCGTGTCCGCAGGAATCTCGACGGCCCCGCTGCCGATCCCGATGAAGCGCGGCGGATCGGCGATCTCGATCGGCACGACGGCATCCGCCCCCGACGGGATCGGCGCACCCGTCATCACCGGTGCCGCGGTTCCGGAGAGATGCTCGTGCACCGCATCGCCGGCGGCGCTGGTCGCGCCGATGCGGAGAGCCACGGGAGCTTCGGCGGCGGCCGACGCCAGGTCGGCAGCGCGGACGGCGTATCCGTCCATCTGCGAGTTCCGGAAGGGCGGCACGCTGATCGGGCTCCGAACATCCGCCGACAGGACACGGCCGGATGCTGTGCCGGGGCTCAGCGCGATCAACTCGGATCGCGCGTCATCGGCGAGACTGTCGATGACGGGGGCGAGCAGCTGTGCCACGGCATCGGCGTGCTCGGCCGGAGTGGCTGGATTCGAGGTCATGGGTCGATCATCCTCCCGCGAACGGCGGAAGGATATCGACCTGCGCACCGGTGGGGTGGTCGGGTTCGCGACGGACGACGCCATCGAGAAGGAACGAACCGGATCGGAGCACTCGCGCCATCGGCTCGCCGTAGTTGCGCACCAGAACCTCGCGCAGCCCGCCGAGAGTGGGATCGGGGCCGAGATCGAGCTGTTCCTGCTCGCGACCCGCTGCCTCAGAGGCGGCGGCGAAGTATCGCACCGTCACGATTGCCATGCTGTCCATTCTAGTTCAGAGTGTGGAATTCGATCTTCGTATCGTGGAATCTCACCATCAGCGGGCGGAGATCGCCGCGTACTATTGCAACCATGATCCCGCTCGTCGAGCCGGGCCCCGTGCTGGAGCCCGAGCGCATCACACGTTACAGCCGCCAGCTGATGCTGCCCGGGTTCGGCGAGGATGCGCAGCGGCGGCTCGCCGCGGCCCGCGTCCTGGTGATCGGCGCCGGAGGTCTCGGTAGCGCGATCGTTCCCGTTCTCGCCGGCTCCGGCATCGGCACCATCGGGGTCGCCGATGACGACGTCGTCGAGCTCTCGAACCTTCACCGTCAGCTCAGCCATGGCACCGGCGACATCGGGCGTCCCAAGGTCGACTCGCTCGCCGACACCGTGCGGGCGATCGACCCGGCGCACGAGCTGATCATCCACCGCGAGCGGCTCACATCGCAGAACCTGCCCGCGATCCTCGACGACTACGACCTCATCGTCGACGGCAGCGACAACTTCCCGACGCGCTATCTTGCGAACGACGCCGCGGAACTTGTGGGCAAGCCCCTCGTCTGGGGCAGCATCCTGCGCTTCCACGGGCAGGTCGGAGTCGCGTGGCGTGACCAAGGGCCGACCTTCCGCGACCTGTTCCCCTCGCCGCCCCCCGCGGACGAGACGCTCTCTTGCGAGCTGGGCGGGGTGCTGCCGAGCCTGTGCACGGCGATCGGATCGCTCATGGCGACCGAGGTCATCAAGCTCGTCGTCGGGATCGGCGAGCCGCTGCTGGGCCGGGTGCTCTTCTACGACGCCCTCACGGCTCGCACACGCGAGATCGCATATGCCGCAGACGAGACGCGCGCACCGGTGACGGAGCTCATCGACTACGAGGAGTTCTGCGGAGTTCGCAGCGAGCCGTCGGCCGAAGACGCGGACACGACGTCGGCAGCCGAGCTGCTGCAGTGGATGAGGGAGCGCCGGCCGGTACGGCTGCTCGACGTGCGCGAGCCGCACGAAGCAGGCGCGCGTCGCATCCCCGGCGGTCAGCTGCTGCCGCTGGGGCGTCTGGACGCGGGGGAGAGTCCCGAAGCCCCGAGCGATGAGCCGGTCGTCATCTACTGCGAGCGCGACCCGCGTTCCCGCCGCGCCGCGCGCACGCTGATGGAGCGCGGGTTCCGCGTGACGTATCTCGCCGGCGGCATCCAGGCCTACGTCGCCGTCGGTGGAGACGTGGTCGGGGATGCAGTTCCGGATGCTGAGAGCCTCGACGCCGCACAGATGGAGACAGTGAACTCATGACGACCACCTTCGCGCTGATCTCAGAGGAACCGATCGACGAGGCGGCCGTCCGGGCCGCGGTGGGCTCCGACGAGCACGGTGCCATCGTGACATTCTGCGGCGTCGTACGTGATCACGACGGAGGGCGCTCGGTGCGCTCGCTCGACTATCGCGCGCATCCGGATGCTGCGCGGTTCCTCGCCGACATCGTCGAACGCGTACGTGCCGAGACCGGGCTGCTGGTGGCGGCAGCGCATCGGGTGGGCGATCTGCGCATCGGCGACATCGCGCTGTATGCCGCAGCATCCGGTGGTCATCGTGCCGAGTCGTTCCGAGCCTGCGAGATCGTGGTCGAGGAGATCAAGCGCGGCGTTCCGATCTGGAAGCGGCAGCACTACGAAGACGGCGTCTCGGAGTGGGTCGGTCTCTGACCTGCCGGCTCAGCCGCCGATGTAGCTCATCTCGACCCGCTGGCGTGAGGCGCGAAGCTCTGGCGTGAGGCTCGAGCGGATCTCGGAGTACCGGTCATCCCGCGCCCCCCAGATCGACGCCATGGCCGCTGCGAGCTGCTCGTCGTCGGCGCCGTCGCGCAGCAGTGCGCGCAGATCGTGCCCCTCTGTGGCGAACAGGCAGGTGAACAGCTTGCCCTCGGTGGAGATGCGCGCGCGGTTGCAGGTGCCGCAGAACGTGTTGGTCACCGACGAGATCACGCCGATCTCGCCGGAGCCGTCGGTGTAGCGCCAGCGCTGCGCCGTCTCGCCCGTCACTGTGGCACCGACCGGCTCGAGCGGATGCTGCGCGCTGATCCGCTCGACGATCTCCGCCGACGGCACCACCTCGTCGAGCGACCAGCCGTTGGACGTGCCGACGTCCATGTACTCGATGAAGCGCAGCGTGTAGGGCGTGCCCTTGAAATGGGCTGCCATCGCCTCGATCTCGCCGTCGTTCAGGCCGCGCTTGACGACCATGTTCAGCTTGATGGGTCCGAGCCCGACCGCGTGGGCGGCATCGAGGCCGTCGAGCACGCGCGATACGGGGAAGCGCACATCGTTCATCCGCTGGAAGAGCTCGTCGTCGAGAGAGTCGATGGAGACGGTGAGCCGGCCGAGTCCGGCATCCTTCAGCGCCTGCGCCTTCACCGTCAACGCGGAGCCGTTCGTGGTGAGGGCGATCTCGAGCTTGTCGCCCTCCGGGGTGCGCAGCGCGGCGAGACGTGAGATGAGCTCTTCGATCCCGCGGCGCAGCAGCGGCTCACCGCCGGTCAGCCGGAGTTTTCGCACGCCGTGGGCCGCCGCGACGCGGGCGATCCGCTCGATCTCCTCGAAGCTGAGCAGTTCATCACGATCGAGGAATGCATAGTCGCGACCGAATACCGCTCTTGGCATGCAGTAGACGCAGCGGAAGTTGCAGCGGTCGGTCACCGAGATCCGCAGGTCGCGCATCGGACGATCGAACCGGTCGACCAGCCCGCCGGTCGAGGGCAGGCGCGACGCCCCTGTCGCCCGCTCTGGTGCGGGAATCGGAATGATCGCCATCGCCGCCCTTTCGTGTGGGCAACGGTAGCACCCGCTCAGTGCGTACGGCGCACCGAGACGTCCTGCTCCTGGATCGAGAACGTCAGCACGGCATCGGGACGCACGCCGGCGTCGACGGCGACCATGGATGAGCAATCCACGGCGATGTCCGGATGCTCGGCAGTGAACAGGCGCACTCCGCCCGGGATCGCTTCGAGATGGGAGACGGTTCCGGTCCAGGTGTTGGGAGGGCCACCGGTTGGTGTCGAGCTGCTCCTGCGACCGGTCGATGGCGACGCCGCGTCCGGGTGGATCCGGACGGCACCGGGGGAGAAGACCGCTGTGCCGGCATCACCGGGGCTGAGCGGCTCACCGCGTCCGATCCAGCGGGTGCTCGCATCCGTCTCGGATGCGTGCCGGCCGACCGTCTGCAGCACCCCGTCGCGATCCGCGACCCCCGAGACGAGATTCACACCGGCGATGGCCGCGACGAACGGCGAGTTCGGGTGGCCGAGGACATCCCTGGTCGACCCCTCCTGCACCACTCGCCCCTCCTGCAGCACGACCGTGCGCGACGCGAGCATGACCGCATCCATCGGGTCGTGGGTCACCAGCACCATCGGCACGCTGACGCGATCGCGAAGCTCAGACACCAGGCGCCGCGCCTGCGCCGACGTCTGCACGTCGAGCGCGGCGAAGGGCTCGTCCAGCAGCAGGGCGTCCGGTGACGCAGCCAAGGCGCGGGCGAGCGCGACGCGCTGACGCTGCCCACCCGACAGCTGCGCCGGCCGTCGGTCTGCGAGGTCGGCGAGGCCGACGTCCGCCAGATGCCCGCGGGCGACGTCGGCGGCCTCGGCGCGCGGCATCCGCTGGGCACGTGGTCCGAACGCGACGTTCTCCAGCGCGCTCAGATGCGGGAAGAGCGTGGTGTGCTGCCCGAGCAGACCGATCCGCCTGCGCTCCGGTGGCACCGAGCGGTCGAGCACGCGACCATCCAGAGCGATCCGACCCGATACCTCGGCGTGACGGCCGAGATTGTCGAGGTGCCCGGCGATCGCGCCGAGCAGCGTCGACTTCCCCGAGCCGTTCGGTCCGAGCACGGCGAGCACCTCGCCTTCTGCGGCGGTGATCGTCGCGTCGAGTGTGAAGCTCCCGACGCGGGCGCGGATGTCGACCTCGAGCGTCATCGGACGGCATCCGCACGCCAGCCGCGCATGAGCAGGAGCACCGCGACCGCGACGATGATGAGCAGCAGCGACAGCGCGATCGCGGTGTCCTCCTGCACGCCTGCGCCGTTGAAGGCGGTGTAGATCGCGAGCGGCATCGTGCGGGTGACGCCGGGGGCGTTCCCGGCGAAGAGCGCCGTCGCGCCGAACTCGCCGAGAGCCCTGGCGAAGCAGAGCACGGTGCCGGCGACCAGTCCCGGTGCGACCAGCGGCAGCGTGACCCGTCGGAACACGGTGAACCGGTCCGCACCCAGTGAGGCCGCGACCAGCTCGTGGCCGGTGCCCGCGGTGCGAAGCGCTCCTTCGGCCGAGATGACCAGGAACGGGAGGGCGACGAACACCTGCGCGATGACGACCGCCGCGGTCGTGAACGGGATCTGCAGTCCGGCGGCAGCCAGCGCCCCGCCGAACATGCCGCTGCGCCCCAGAAGCGAGAGCAGCGCGATGCCGCCGACGAGCGGCGGAAGCACGAGCGGCAGGGTCGTCAAGGTGCGCAGGATCGCGGCGAGCCACTGCGGGCTCCGCGCGATCACGAGTGCGAGCGGAACACCGAGGATCACGCAGATCACGGTCGCGATCGACGCGGTGGAGAGCGAGAGCGTGAGCGCCTGCATCGCCGCCGGGGAGGTGATCGCGGCAGGAACGCCTGCCCAGTCCAGCCGTGTCAGGAGCGCGACGAACGGCAGCACGAGGACAAGGGCGCCGAGCGCCGCGGGGACGGCAAGCCACGGCGGGATGCGCCGGAGGGCCGACCCCGACCGCGATGGGCCCGATGCCGACCGTGTCACGGCTGGTGCCGTAACGCTCATGGCGCACCGAATCCGAAGTCGCGGAGCACGGTCTGCCCGGCATCCGACAGCACGAAGGCGATGAAGGCCGCCGCCGCGTCCGGATTCGCAGCATCCGTCAACGCCGTCAGCGGATAGACGTTCGTCGCGGCTTCGGCGCCCTCGATGTCGACGGCATCCACCGCGTCTCCCGCGGCCGCGACGTCCGTGCGGTAGACCAGGCCGGCATCCGCCTCGCCGGACTTCACCTTCGCCAGCACCGATGTCACGTTCTGCTCTTCGCTCGCGGGCGTCACGGTGACGCTCGCGGCATCGAGCAGAGTGTGCGCGGTGGCACCGCATGGCACCTCGGCAGCGCACATCACGACGATGAGTTCGTCGTCGGTGAGAGCACCGAGGCCGTCGACGTCGTCCGGATTGCCAGGCGCCACGGCGATCTGCATCGTGTTCGTCGCGAAGTCCTCTGCCTCGGCGGCCAGCCCTGCATCGGCGACCTTGGTCATGTTCCGCTCGTCAGCCGAGGCGAAGACGTCCGCAGAGGCGCCTTCGATCAGCTGCGTCGCCAGCACGGACGATCCGTCGTAGCTGATCGGGAGGACGTCGACTTCCGGATGCTGCTCCTCGAACTGCGCCGCGAGTTCATCGAAGGCTCCGGAGAGCGACGCGGCGGCGAAGATCGTGAGCTCGCCGGTGGGTTCATCGGAGCCTGACGTGTCCGTGCTGGCTGAGGGTCCGGCATCCGTCGTGCTGCCTGTGCAACCTGCGAGTCCGAGGGCGCCGACGAGCATGGCGATTGCGCCCGCGCGTCGGAGGGGGGCAGTGGTCACGGGCGCGATTCCTTGTCAGTCTCGAGGATGACCATGGTGGCCTTGATGACCGCTACGGCCTTGGAGCCGACGTCGAGCCTCATCTCGCGGGCTGCCTCGGACGACATCAGCGACACGACGCGATTGGGGCCGCACTGTAGTTCGACCTGGGCCATGAGCCCGTCGATCTCGACCTTCGTCACCAGTCCCGTGAAGCGGTTGCGGGCACTGCGGCGCACGTCACCGACGTCCGAGACCTCGGTGGCCATGACCTTCGCATGGGCAGCGAGTTCGGCGCCGTCGACGACCTGGCGCCCCGACTCGTCACGCGCGACCGAGAGGATGCCGTCGGCGCACCACCTGCGCACGGTGTCATCGCTCACGCCGAGAAGGCCGGCTGCCTCGCTGATCCGAAATTGCGTCATGAGATGAAGGATAACCCCGCACCTGCGGATCCACAAGTGCGAATCTCGCATTGTGGAAATGCAATTCCAAAAAAGGTGGACGGGTGCCGGTTTCGCTGTTACTGTCGTAACGCCCCGCAACCCGTGATCAACGGGCAGGGAAGAAAACCAGAAGCCAGCGGATCGACGAGGATCACGCACACACACCCGGCAGGTCTCGTCGCATCAGCGTCCGACGCAAGGAAGCTCTCCCACATGGACACGATCGGTATCACCCCGTCCACGGCATTGTCAGCTGCAGACACCGCCCCGACACCCGCCGAGTACCTGGCTCGCGCCGTGGATCTCGCGACTGAGAACGTTCGGAACGAAGGCGGCCCGTTCGGCGCCATCATCGTCTCGGCCGACGGACAGGTCTTCGAAGGCGTCAATCGCGTCACTGCCAACCTCGACCCTTCCGCGCACGCCGAGGTCACGGCCATCCGCAACGCCTGCCAGGCGCTCGGCACGTTCGACCTGACCGGCGCCGTGCTCTACACCAGCTGCGAGCCCTGCCCGATGTGCCTGGCGACGTCGCTGTGGGCGCGCGTCGAGAAGGTGTACTTCGCCGCCGATCGCAACGACGCCGCCGATGCCGGCTTCGACGACGCCGTCTTCTACAAGTACTTCGAGGGCACGAGCGAAGACAGGGCGATCATGCCGGTCGCACAGGAACCCCTTCCTCCGGAGCAGCGGGTCGCCGCCTTCACCGAGTGGAACCAGACGACCACTCGTGTCGACTACTGATCGGACCCGACGATGACTTCAACCACATCCGTCCGCGGCGAGTCCGAGGACGAATCCACGCAGACCGTCGTGCACCCACCGCTGCCCACGGGCGCGACGACCACCGTCGACGCCGAACCCAAGAACGCCCTCGACCGGTTCTTCGAGATCACTCGCCGAGGATCGACCTTCGGACGAGAGATCCGCGGAGGCATCGTCACGTTCGTGACGATGGCCTACATCGTCATCCTGAACCCGCTCATCCTGGGCGGGACGGAGGACGTCGCCGGAAATGCGCTGCAGGCCGCGCAGATCGGCGCGGCCACCGGCCTCACCGCCGGCGTCATGACGATCCTCTTCGGCGTCGTGGCCCGGCTGCCGTTCGCGCTCGCCGCAGGCCTCGGGATCAACTCGTTCCTCGCGGTGGCGGTGGTCGGCCAGGTCACGTGGCCCGAGGCCATGGGTCTCGTCGTCATCAACGGCCTGCTCATCGTGCTGTTCGGAGCCACCGGCATCCGCACCGCGATCTTCAATGCGGTGCCCGCACCATTGAAGGCCGCGATCACCGTCGGCATCGGTCTCTTCATCGCCTTCATCGGCTTCGTCGACGCGGGCTTCGTCACCCGCACCCCGGGCGGCCCGCCGGTGCAGCTCGGTGACAGCGGTTCGATCACATCCGTGCCCACCCTCATCTTCCTGTTCGCGCTGGTGATCATCGCGGTCCTGGTGGCTCGCAAGGTTCCCGGTGGCATCCTGATCGGCATCGTCGTCGCGACGATCGCAGCGATCATCTCGCAGGCGTTCCTCAAGCTCGGTCCGAGCGTCGAGGATCCTGGCGGATGGCACATGACGATCCCCGAACTCCCGAGCGCGCTCGTGACGATTCCGGACTTCGGTCTGGTCGGCCAGTTCGACCTGATCGGATCATTCGGTCGCATCGGTGCCCTTGCCGCGACCATGCTCGTCTTCACCCTTCTGTTCACGAACTTCTTCGACGCAATGGGCACGATGACCGGTCTCGCCAAGAACGCCGGCCTCGCATACAAGGACGGCACGTTCCCGCGTCTGCGTTCGGCCTTTGTGGTCGAGGGCCTCGGTGCCGTCGCGGGTGGTGCGACGTCGTCATCATCGAACACGGTCTTCGTCGACAGCGCCTCAGGCATCGGTGAGGGAGCCCGAACGGGGCTCGCCTCGGTGGTGGTGGGCGTGCTGTTCCTGCTCTCGATGTTCTTCACGCCACTGACGCTGACGGTTCCCATCGAGGTCGGCTCCGCTGCCCTCGTGGTCGTCGGCGCGATGATGATGGCGCAGATCAAGGAGATCAAGTTCAACAACTTCGCGGTCGTCCTCCCCGCGTTCCTGACCATCGTCACGATGCCGCTGACCTACTCGATCGCTAACGGCATCGGCGTCGGCTTCATCGCCTGGACGTTGATCAACGCGCTCTCGCGTCGCGCCCGCAAGGTGCACTGGCTGATGTGGATCGTCTCGGTCGGCTTCATGCTCTACTTCGTCCGAGGTCCGATCGAGCAGCTGCTCGCCGGCTGAGGCGAGGGCGGGCATCCTGGGGGCTTCGGTCCGCTCGTCGCATCCGTCGTCGCATCCGGACGGTGCGAGAAGACTTTCGTTGGTTCGCCCGCGCGGGAACCCGCGAAAGTCTTCCGGCGTCGGGTGGAGCCCGCCGGGCGGATGAAAGGATGGGCGGATGCAGCAGAAGTCGGTGTGGCGCGCGCCCGGCATGCCCGCCCTGCTCGGCATGGTCGTCGCGGGGTTCTCCGGATACGCGCTGCTGATGCCGATCGCCCCGCTGTGGGCGGTGCGCGGAGGAGCGGACGAGGCGGGTGCCGGACTCGTGACCGGTGTCTTCATGCTCTTCACGGTCCTCTCGCAGCTGTTCGTCCCCGCCGCGCTGCGCCGATTCGGTTGGACACGAGTGCTCGTCGTTGGCATGCTGCTGCTCGGACTGCCCGCGGCCGCGCACCTGCTCTCCGATGAGCTGCCGCTCATCCTGTTCCTCGCTGCCGTGCGAGGCGCCGGTTTCGCTGTGCTGACCGTGTGCGGAAGCGGCGCCGTCGCCGAGCTCGTCGAACCCGCGCGGCGCGGCAGGGCGATCGGCGCATTCGGACTGGGGATCGCTGGTCCCCAGGTGCTCCTGCTTCCGGCGGCGCCGTGGATCGCCGAGCATCTCGGCTTCTGGCTCGTCTTCCTGCTGGCGACCGCACCGGTTCTGGGTGTCTTCGCGGCGGTGCGGCTGGGACGACGAGTCGACGGCCTGCCGCCGCATCCCGATCCGGCTGACGAGGCGCACCACGGAGTGCGCCGATACCTCGGGCTGCTTCCACCGATGTTCCTGCTCCTCGGGGTCACCCTCGCAGGCGGAGCGCTCATCACCTTCGTGCCGCAGTTCGGCGTCTCGGCCGTGATCACGACGATCGGGCTGCTGCTCCTGACGGGACTTGCGGCGCTCACCAGGTGGGGCGTCGGGCACCTCTCCGATCGTGTCGGTGCGCAGCGGTTGATGTGGCCGTTCGTGCTCTTAACCATCCTTGGGCTTGTCGCCACAGCGTGGGCGACCGCCGGCAGCGGGAGAGAGGGGATGCTGTTGACGGGAATGGCACTGATCGGCATCGCCTACGGCGCGCTGCAGAACCTCACCCTCGGAGCGGCCTTCGCCGCGGTGCCGCGGCGGGACCAGGTGGTCGCCAGTGCCGTGTGGAACATCGGCTTCGACGCCGGCACCGGCCTGGGTGCAGTGGTCGTCGGGTTGCTCGCGTCGGCGTTCTCGTTCCCTCCGGCGCTGCTCGCCGCTGCGGCGCTCGCGCTGCTGACCTTTCCGCTGGCGTTCGTGCGCGGCTCGACTCGATCGGTCAGCCGCGGCCGATGAACGGCATACCGGCTGCGGTGACGGTCAGCTGAGGAACGCTGACCTCGAGCGGCATCCCCGCGAGCTGAACGACGAGATCGGCGACGTGACCGGCATCCATCGTCGGCTCGGGTCGACGTGAGCCATCCGCCTGCAGCGCCCCGTCGGTGACGAGTCGGTCGATCAGCTCGGTGCGCGCGTTGCCGATGTCGAGCTGCGTGGCGGTGATCCGGTGCGCACGCCCGTCGAGTTCGATGGACTTCGTGAGCCCAGCGATGGCGTGCTTGGTGGTCGTGTACGCGACCGAGCGCGGGCGCGGGGTCTGCGCGGAGATCGATCCGTTGTTGATGATGCGTCCACCGGCCGGCAATTGCGCCTTCATCTGGCGGAACGCCGCTCCTGCGCAGAGCATCGCGCCGGTGAGATTGACGGCGAGCGTCGACTCCCACTCGGCGGTCGTGAGGTCGCCGATGTCGGCACTCGGACCGAACACCCCGGCATTGTTCACCAGGACGTCGAGCCGGCCGAAGGTCTCGACGTGACGAGACAGCAACCGCTCGACCTGGGGCTGATCGGTGATGTCGGTCTCGACGACGAGCCCATGCGCATGACCTGCGGCCGTCTCCTGCAGAGGCGCAATGCGTCGGCCGGCGAGAGTCACGCCGAACCCGGCAACGAGCAGGGCGCGCGCGATCGAGCGTCCGATGCCGCTCCCGGCGCCTGTGACGATCGCCGAAGCATGCGGCGTCTCAGTCATCTGATTCCGCCACCGCGACCGGCGCCGCCTCGTCGATGAGCTGCAGGATGCGGGCCGCGACGCTGACCGCGATGACCGCCGGCTGCTTGCCCGACACCTCCGGCACGCCGATCGGCGTGGTGACGCGGGCGAGGTCCGCGTCACCGTGCCCGAGCTCGGTGAGCTTCTTGCGGAAGCGCGCCCACTTCGACGACGAGCCGATCAAGCCGATCGAGCGGATGCCGTCGGTGCGCAGCGACTGGTCGACCACGGCGAGGTCCTCGACATGGTCGTGCGTCATCACCAGCACGTGGGCGCCGGCCGGCAAGGTCGTGAGCGCCGCCTCGGGAACAGGGGAGTGCGTGATGCGGACCCTGGCGACAGCATCCGCGAAGACGCCATCTCGACCCGGTTCGCCCACGCGCTCGGGTGCGAGCATCTCGGTACGGGAATCGATCAGGTGCAGATCCATCTCGTGCCGCGCGAGGATGCGCGCGAGCTCGAGCCCTACGTGCCCCACCCCGAAGATCGCGACCACGGGGACGACCCGCATCGGCTCGAGCATCATCGTGACCTCTCCTCCGCAGCACTGCACACCGTACTCCGTGGTCGCCTTGTCGCTGAGCGTGAGCGTGAGCAGTTCGGGCTCGGCCGAACCGGACGCGAGCATCGCACGGGCGCGATCGATCGCGGTCGCCTCGAGGTTTCCGCCTCCGATCGTGCCGAACACGCCGTCGGGGGAGACCACCATCTTCGCGCCGCCGTTGCGGGGCGCGTGGCCACGCACGAGCGCCATCGTCACGACGACGGCAGGAATGCGCCGCGTGCGCAGATCCTGCAGGGCGTCGAGCCAGTCCATCCCGCGTCCGATCAGCGAACGGCGGCGAGCTCGTGGGCACCCGCGCGGTCGGGCGCCGCCTCTGCCGCGGCCCGCTGCACGGTGCGGACCGCCCAGAAGACGGCTTCCGGCGTCGCCGGCGAACCGAGTTCGACCATGTGGCCCTCCGGTCCGAACGCGCCGACGGCCTCGCGAATCGCCTCACGTGCGCTGAACGCGAGCATGAACGGCGGCTCGCCGACGGCCTTGGAGCCATACACAGCGCCGTCCTCGCGGGCATCCTCGAACAGCCGCACATTGAACTCCGAGGGCATCTCCGAGAAACTGGGCAGCTTGTACGTCGACGCCGACTGCGTCTGCAGACGGCCACGGTGCGGACCGTCGCCGGTGTCCCAGCGCAGCTCCTCCAGTGTCAGCCAGCCGACGCCCTGCACATAGGCGCCCTCGACCTGACCGATGTCGAGCATCGGCGAGAGCGAGTCGCCCACATCGTGCACGATGTCGACGCGGCGCACCGTGTACGCACCGGTGAACTCGTCCACCTCGACTTCGGTCGCAGCGCTCCCATAGGCGAAGTACTTGAACGGCGAGCCCTGCATGATCTCGGGATTCCAGTGCAGCCCCTCGGTCCGGTAGTAGCCGGCGGCGAACAGCTGCACGCGCTGCAGATACGCGGCCTCCGCGACCTCGGCGAAGGTCAGGGTCTGCGACGTGTTGCCGAGGCCAGTGATCAGACCGCCCGAGAAGCGCACATCGCGCTCGTCAACGTTCAGCAGCCGCCCGGCGACTGCGGCCATCCGCTCCCTGATCTGCTCGCACGCGTTCTTGACGGCGCCGCCGTTGAGGTCGGCGCCGGAGGATGCCGCAGTGGCCGACGTGTTCGGCACCTTGTCCGTGCGGGTGGGGGCGAGGCGCACCTGGTGCAGCTCGAGGCCCAGTGCGGTCGCGGCGACCTGCAGCATCTTGGTGTGCAGGCCCTGGCCCATCTCGGTGCCGCCGTGGTTGATCAGCACCGAGCCGTCCTTGTAGACGTGCACGAGCGCGCCGGCCTGGTTGAAGGCGGCGAAGTTGAACGAGATGCCGAACTTGATCGGTGTCATCGTGAGTGCGCGCTTGGTGTGAGGGCTGGCGGCATTGAACTTCGCGATCTCCGCGCGGCGCTCGTCGATGTCGGCCTCGTCGTGGAGCTGATTCCAGATGGTGCCGAGGCGACCAGCATCCTTCACGAGTTGGCCGTACGGCGTGCTCTGACCCGGCTGGTAGAAGTTCTTCTCGCGCAATGCGAGAGCATCGATGCCGAGCGCGGGAGCGACCCTGCCGAGGATGTCCTCTATGAGGAACACGCCCTGCGGGCCGCCGAATCCGCGGAACGCCGTGTTCGACGCCTTGTTGGTCTTCACGATCCGCCCGAGCGCGTGCACGTTGGGAATCCAGTACGCGTTGTCGATGTGGCAGAGGGCTCGGCCGAGCACCGGCTCCGAGAGGTCGAGGCTCCAGCCGCCGTCGCAGGTGAGCACGGCATCCAGGCCCTGCAGCAGACCGTCGGCGTCGAAGCCGACCTTCCACGAGATGTGGAACGGATGCCGCTTGCCGGTCATCGTGATGTCCTGCGTGCGGTTCAGACGAAGCCGCACCGGCCGCCCGGTGAGCTTGGCGCCGAGAGCGGCGATCGCCGCGAAGCCGTGCGACTGCATCTCCTTGCCGCCGAACCCGCCGCCCATGCGCAGCGACTGCACGGTGACCTGGTTCGAGGAGAGATCGAGCACGTGCGCGATGATCTCCTGCGTCTCGGACGGATGCTGCGTCGAGCACTGCACGAAGTACTGACCCTCGGAGTCGATCGTCGCGAACGACGCCTGTGTCTCCAGGTAGAAGTGCTCCTGGCCGCCGAACTCCGTCTCGCCTTCGAAGACGTGCGCAGACGATGCCAGGGCGGATGCCGCGTCGCCGCGCTCGACCGTGCGGGCTGTGCCCTGGAAGGATTCGGCGTCGACGGCATCCTGAATCGTGATCAGCGACGGAAGCGGCTCGTACTCGACCTTGACGGCTGCGGCGCCGAGCCGGGCGGCCTCCTGTGTCTCGCCGAGCACCCACACCAGGGCGTGGCCGTAGAACATCGCCTCGTCGGGGAACAGCGGCTCGTCGTGCTTGATGCCTGCGTCGTTGACGCCGGGGACGTCGTCGGCGGTGAGCACGCGGACGACACCCGGCACTTCATATGCGGGCGAGACGTCGACGGTGACCTTGGCGTGCGCGTTGGTGGATTGCACCGGCCACGCGGTGAGCACACCGGCCGTGTGTGCGGCGAGATCGTCGGTGTACATGGCGGCGCCCGTCACATGCAGGGCGGCGCTCTCGTGCGGGGCGCGGATTCCGACCACGGGGTTGGACGGACGGTCGGCGAGAGCACTCATGCCGACACCTCCTTGTTGTTGATCACTGTCGTGCTGTAGAGCTTGAGCAGCGCGGTGTTGAGCATGAGCGCGCGGTACTCCGAACTCGCGCGGTGATCCGACATCGGCGTGCCCTCACTGCCGAGCACTGCGGATGCTGCGCGGACCGTGGCGACATTCCACGGCTGTCCGACGAGGGCTTCCTCGGTCGCGCGGGCGCGCAACGGCGTGGCGGCCACGCCCCCGAGCCCGATCTTCGCCGCCGTGACTGAGCCGCCTTCGATGTCGAGCGCGAACGCCACCGCGACGCTGGAGATGTCGTCGAAGCGGCGCTTGGCGATCTTCTGGAACGAGGTCACCTTCGCGAGCGGACGGGGGATGCGCACGGCCCGGATCAGTTCGCCCGCACGCCGGACCGACTGGCGGTAGCCGGTGAAGTATTCGGCCAGGTCGACCTCGCGCTCGCCGTCTGCGGATGCCAGCACCACACGGGCTCCGAGGGCCAGCAGCGCGGGGGGAGTGTCGCCGATCGGCGATCCGGTGCCGAGGTTTCCGCCGATGGTGCCGCGGTTGCGGATCAGCCGGGAGGCGAACTGCGGGAACAGCTGTGCGAGCAGCGGCACCGTGCCGCCGAGGCGCGATTCGATCTCCGAGAGCGGCAGGGCGGCGCCGATCTCGATCTCGTCGTCGGTGACGGCGAGCGTGCGCAGTTCCTCGTGGTGCTCGATCGCGACGACGAGGGGCGCGCGCGAGCCACGGATGTTCACCTCGACGCCCCAATCCGTGGAACCTGCGACGAGCAGAGCATCCGGCTCATCGCGGATCAGACGCAGGGTCTCGTCGAAGGATGCCGGACGGATGAAGCGCGAGCCGTCGACTGTCGCGGCTGTGGCGACCGGGACGGGCGCGGGGTCGGCAAGGCGCTGCAGCAGCGGGTCGTCGCTCTCGGGCGAACCCAGCGCGTACGCGGCGTCGCGGATCGGGCGGTAGCCGGTGCACCGGCAGAGGTTTCCGCTGAGCGCGTGCAGGTCGAAGCCGTTCGGGCCGTGCTCGGCGTCGTGAACGGGGCAGTCCGCTTCCGATCCCTGGTCCGCCTCCGATCCCTGAGCCGCCTCCGATCCCTGAGCCGCCTCCGATCCCTGAGCCGCCTCCGATCCCTGAGCCGCCTCCGATCCCGGAGCCGCCTCCGATCCCTGAGCCTGTCGAAGGGTCGGGGTCGGCGGGGCTTCAGCGGACGCGGCAGCCTCGCGACCGTCGCGGTAGTACTCGCCTGCCATGCTGCAGACGAAACCCGGCGTGCAGTAGCCGCACTGCGAGCCGCCGGCCTCGGCGAGCTTCTCCTGGACAGGATGCAGTGCATCGGGGCTGCCAAGACCCTCAGAGGTGACGACCTCCTGACCGTTCAGTGCGTATACCGGCACGAGGCAGGAGTTCACCGGCGTCCAGGCCGTGCCGCCTTCGGGCGTAGGAGTGGCGAGCATGACGGCGCAGGCACCGCACTCTCCCTCGGCGCAGCCTTCCTTGGCGCCGGAGAGTCCGGCTCCGCGAAGCCAGTCCAGGGCGGTGGTGTGCGACGGGGTGCCCGCGAGGGGGCGGCTCTTCCCGTTGACGTTGACGGCGATGTCATTCATAGGTGGATCTCCTCAGATCCGGCGGTGTTGCGTGTACGGGCGCCGAGATCCGATGATGCGAGTCTAAGCGCCCGACGCTGCCGGGTGGGGGCCGAACAGATTGTCCTGTTTCCAGTATTCGGAAACACTATTCTGTTCCATGGAAAGGATAGGCCGCGCGTCCGGTGCGGTCAAGTGCATCAGAATCTCCGCCCGACGGGGCGAGATCGGCTCAGGACGTGCTGGAGAGCGCGGAGATCTCGGCGACGACCTCGCGCAGCACGGGGATGGCCCGCTCGGCGAACCCCTCGTCGACGCGGGCGACGGGGCCCGACACCGAGACCGCGGTGAGGGTGGGCATGTCCGGCACGGCCATGGCGTAGCAGCGCACGCCGATCTCCTGTTCTTCGTCATCGATCGCGTAGCCGCGCTCACGCGTCAGCGCGAGGTCTGCGAGCAGGGCATCGACGGTCCCGATGGAGCGTTCGGTGTCACGCGGCATCCCGGTGCGCGAGACGATTTCGCGTACGGCGTCGTCGCTCATCTGCGCGAGGATCGCCTTGCCCACGCTGGTGGAATGCAGGTACGAGCGGCGGCCCACTTCGGTGAACATGCGCATCGCGTGCGGAGACGGCGCCTGCGACACGTAGATCACGCGGTCACCGTCGATCGTGGCGAGGTTGGACGTCTCGCCCAGGCGCTCGACGAGGTCCTTGAGCTGCGGCATCGCGATCCGACCGAACTTGCGGTTGGCGGCTTCGCCGAGTCGCACGAGCCGCGGTCCGAGCGCGTAGCGCCTGTTCGCGAGCTGACGGGCGTATCCGAGAGAGACGAGCGTGCGCAGCAGGCGGTGGATCGTGGGCAGCGGCAGTTCGGCGGATGCGGAGAGCTCACTGAGGGTGACGTCGCCCCCGGCGTCGGCGATGAGTTCAAGCAGATCGAAGACGCGAGTGACGGACTTCACTCCGTCGGATGCTGCTGCGGGCATTGAGAGACCTCTCGAATTCGACACACTTATCCACATGGTGGAAACGACTTCCCGATCAGGCTATCCCATCAACGAATCGCATGCGCTCTTGAAACTTCCGTATTGTGGAGGTTATTATCCACATGACAGAAGGGGTCGCATGACCATCCAGATCACACGTCAGCCCCGCATCGACGCGGCGGACGATATCCTCACCGCAGAGGCTCTCCGTTTCGTGGAAGACCTGCACCGTGAATTCGACACCCGCAGGCGCGAACTGCTCGTCGCCCGCCAGCTGCGCCGTGACCAGGTCGCCCGCACCGGGCGTCTCGACTTCCTCCCCGAGACCGCGCACATCCGCGAAGGGGACTGGCAGGTCGCTCCCGCACCTGCTGCCCTGCAGGACCGCCGAGTGGAGATCACCGGCCCCGCCTCACCTGCGAAGATGGCGATCAACGCCCTGAACTCCGAGGCTCGCGTCTGGCTGGCCGACCTGGAAGACGCCTCGAGCCCCACCTGGGAGAACGTCGTCGAGGGCGTGCGGAACCTCCGTGATGCCGCCCGAGGCACGCTCGCGTACACCTCGCCCGCCGGCAAGCCGTATGCGCTGCGTACGGATGTGCATCGCCCCACCGTCGTCGCCCGCCCTCGCGGGTTGCACCTCTCCGAGAGCCATGTGCTGATCGACGGCGAACGTGCGAGCGCGTCGCTCGTCGACTTCGGGCTGCACTTCTTCCACACCGCCCGCCAGCTCATCGCCAACGGGCACGGCCCGTACTACTACCTGCCCAAACTCGAGAGCCACCGCGAAGCGCGTCTGTGGAACGATGTGTTCGTGCATGCTCAGGATGCTCTTGGCATCCCCCAGGGGACGATCCGCGCCACGGTGCTGATCGAGACGATCCCTGCGGCCTTCGAGATGGACGAGATCCTCTACGAGCTGCGCGACCACGCCTCGGGCCTGAACGCCGGACGCTGGGACTACCTCTTCAGCCTGATCAAGGTGTTCCGCGACCAGGGTGAGGCGTTCACCCTGCCCGACCGTGCGGATGTCGCGATGACCGCACCGTTCATGCGCGCCTACACAGAGCTTCTCGTGAAGACCTGCCACCGGCGCGGTGCCGTCGCGATGGGCGGCATGGCTGCATTCGTGCCGAACCGCAACGATGTGGAGGCGACCAAGGCGGCCTTCGACAAGGTCCGTGCCGACAAGACGCGTGAGGCCGGTGACGGCTTCGACGGATCCTGGGTCGCGCATCCCGACCTCGTGCCGATCTGCCGCGAGGTGTTCGACGGGGTGCTCGGCGAGCGTCCCAACCAGCTCGATCGCCAGCGTCCTGAAGTCTCGGTCGCCGCTGACGACCTGCTCGATGTGGCGTCGGCATCCGGCAGCGCGACCGAAGCCGGTCTGCGCACCAACCTCGCCGTGGCCGTCACGTACACCGCGGTGTGGCTCTCCGGCAATGGCGCCGTCGCGATCAACAACCTCATGGAGGATGCCGCGACCGCCGAGATCTCGCGTTCGCAGATCTGGCAGCAGCTGCGCAACGGCACCGTGCTCGCCGACACCGGAGAGGCGGTGACCGCGGATCTCGTGCAGCGTCTGCTGGCCGAAGAGGTCGCGAAGCTCGCCGCCGGAGTGAGCGACGCGGACTTCGAGCAGTACTACCAGCCGGCGGCTCGCCTGGTCTCGCAGATCTGCCTCGATGACGAGTACGTCGACTTCCTGACGCTGCCGGCGTATGAGCTGCTCACGGATGCCGCGGCAAGGGTGGACGCATGAGAAGTGGACTCAGCGACGACGACCTGGCGAGGATCGATCAACACCTCGCCACGACCGACGACCTTCTCGACACCGTCTACCCGGGAGACAGCGGTGCGCGCCAGCCGGTGCACACGGTCTACGTTCCCGCGGATCAGTTCACGCCGGATTTCGCCGCGCAGTGGGGTGCGCAGGCGCTCGCCGCTGTCGAGGCAGCAGGTGGGATGGAGGCCCTCGCCGCGCAGGTAGGAATCGAGCCCGGTCTCATCGGCGAAGTGGCCGGTCGGGTGGCGCGCAAGCTCTCGACCGAACCGATCGAGGATCTGCGGCTGGATTTCGAAGACGGCTACGGTGATCGCGGCGACGTCGAAGACGCGGATGTCGCGCATGCGGCGTCGAAGGTGTCGGATGCCGTGGCATCCGGGTCTGCTCCGCCTTTCATCGGCATCCGCTTCAAATGCTTCGAGAAGCCGATGCGCGCTCGCGGGCTCCGCACCCTCGACCTGTTCATCGGGGGATTGCTCGATGCCGGCGGCTTGCCCGACGGGCTCGTGCTCACGCTGCCGAAGGTGACGACGACTGCGCAGGTGGAGGCGATGATCATCGCTGTCGAGGCGCTGGAGCGCGTGCACGGACTGGATGCCGGTCGCCTGCGTTTCGAGGTGCAGGTCGAGACGCCGCAGCTCGTGCTCGGCGCCGACGGGCGCTCGCCGCTCGCGCAGCTGCCGGTGGTCGCCCCCGGACGCATCTCGGGCCTGCACTACGGCACGTACGACTACAGCGCCTCACTCGGGATCGCGGCGGGGTACCAGTCGATGGAGCATCCGGCCGCTGATCTCGCGAAGGAGATCATGCAGCTCGCGGTCGCCGGTACCGGCATCCGCCTCTCGGATGGCTCGACCAACATCCTGCCGGTGGGCGAGGGGGCTGCCGAGGCGTGGGCGCTGCACGCGCGACTCGTGCGGCGCTCGCTCGAACGCGGCTTCTACCAGGGCTGGGACCTGCACCCGCATCAGCTGCCGACGCGCTATCTCGCGACGTACGCCTTCTACCGACACGGCTACCCGGACTCGGCATCGCGGCTGCGCACGTACCTCGCGCAAGAGGAGGGTGCCGTCATGGACGAGCCGGCCACTGCGCGGGCGCTGGCGTGGTTCGTGCTCCGCGGCGTGCAGTGCGGAGCCATCGACGCCGACGAGGTGGCTGCGGACATCGGCATCCGGGTCGACGCGCTCACCGCGCTCGCTCATCCCAGGCTCTCAGACCACGCGCTCGCGCGCGCCTGACGCGCCCCCAGAATTCGAAGGAGAATCATGAGCTATTACACACCGGCCGGCGGCCTGCCGGACCAGACCACGCTGCTCACGGATCGCGCCATCGTCAAAGAGGCGTACACGGTCATCCCCAAGGGCGTCTTCCGCGACATCGTCACGAGCAACCTGCCGGGTTTCACGAAGACGCGCTCGTGGATCATCGCCCGCCCGATCGCCGGATTCGCCACGACGTTCTCGCAGCTCATCGTCGAGATCCAGCCGGGCGGCGGCGCTTCCCACCCCGAACCCGAGGCGGGCGTCGAGGGCGTGGTGTTCGTGACCGCAGGCGAGCTGACGGTGACGATCGCGGGACAGCGACATGTGCTCGCCGAGGGCGGCTACGCGTTCCTCGCACCCGGGGAGACGTGGTCGCTGGCCAACGAGGGTGCGGAGCTGACGTCGTTCCACTGGATCCGCAAGGCCTACGAGCGCGCGGGAGGCATCGCCTTGCCGAAGTCGTTCGTGACGCGCGATCAGGACGTCACGCCGCGTGAGATGCCGGACACCGACGGGGCATGGGCGACGACGCGCTTCGCCGATCCGGATGATCTGTCGCACGACATGCACGTCAACATCGTGACCTTCCAGCCCGGAGGATCGATCCCCTTCGCCGAGACGCACGTCATGGAGCACGGCCTCTTCGTGCTCGAGGGCAAGGCCGTCTATCGCCTCAACGATGACTGGGTCGAGGTCGAGGCCGGCGACTTCATGTGGCTGCGCGCGTTCTGTCCGCAGGCCTGCTACGCGGGCGGACCAGGGCCGTTCCGCTATCTGCTGTACAAGGACGTCAACCGCCAGGTCATGCTGACCCGCGGCGGGGATCCGCGTCCCTGGGGGTGAGGGCGCGCCCGGCGCACCGCGCGCCCGGTGCGAGCCGGGCGAGCTCTCGACCGTCGCCAGGCCGCCGAATGGCAGATGCGGGAAGAGTTTCCCGGGTTCGTTCGCGGCGGAACCCAGGAAACTCTTCCCGCGTCCCGGCGGGCGGGCGGATCTGGGCGACGGCGGGCGGGCGGCGCGGGTCACTTGCTACGTGAGGCGATCGCGCTCCGGACGCGAGCGATCAGCAGTTCGGGCTCATCGAGGTCGGCCTGGGTGAGGCGGATGACGATCCAGCCCGCGCTTTCGAGACAGCGCTGCCGCTGGATGTCTTTGCGCCACTGGTCCTTGTCCGTACGATGGCCGTCTCCCTCGTACTCGAACGCGATCTTCCACTCCGGATATGCGAGGTCGGTGCGTCCGAGGAACTGCCCGTCGACCCACACCTCGTGCTGCACGACGGGCTCGGGCAGCCCGCTGTCGATGAGCAGCAGCCGGGTCTCGGTCTCCTTCGGAGATTCGACGAGTTCACGAGCCTGCGGCAGCGCAGCGCGAATCGTCGCGCGCCCGCGGAACCTCTCCCATTCCTCAAGCCGACGGGTGATCTCGGAGCGCGTGCTGAGCGGCCTCCCCGGCCCGAGATCGGGATAGTTGGATGCCGTTGTCAGCAGTGCGTCGAGCACGATGACCGCCTGCGTCACGGTCAGGGTCGCAGCGCAGGTGAAGAGCGCGGCGACTGGATCGATGACAGGGTGTCCGCGGAGGGTGCGGGTCTCAGCGCGATCCTCGCGCATGCGCCGACCGCGGACTCCCGGTGTCTTCGGCGGAGCCCCTGACCACGGTACGAAGATGTCGAGCGGTTCCTTCGACGTCCATTTCGTCGGCATCGGCAGGCCCCAGTCGCGGGCTGCCGTCATGCCCCCGAATCGCTGGGCCGGCTTCAGTCGTGGCACGTAACAGTCGACGAAGTCATGGAACGTCGTCGGCACCTCGACCGAGCGGATGCCGCGGAACGGCCGGTGCAGATCGGGAGTGCTGTACCGGCCGGGGCGGAGGCCGACGGCTTCCGCAGTGCGCACGGGGAACCTGTCGCCCAGTCGGCGGGGAAGTCTGACACGGTGTCGCATCCGTCGATATTGACGGAGCTGCGCGACGCGGCATCCCGAGTTCTCCGAGAATGTGAGCAACCCCCGCCTCTGCTCATCTCGTGCAGGAAGAGTCGTCTACATCCCGCCCGCGGTCGTACCGGAACACTTTCGCGGGTTCGAGACGCGATGAACCCGCGAAAGCGTTCCGGCAATGCAGGCGGCGCGCGCCACCCGCGCTCAGCCACCCGCGCCTGACGGATCCCATCGTTGACACCTCGCCCGGCGCGCCGTAGACTTTCGTGTAGCAGAAGTTTTCTTCCACAATACGGAAAGACACAAACAAGACGAAGGAGTCGAAATGACGTACACGGTGAACTGCTCGATCCTTCTCACCGAGCTCCCGCTGCTCGAGCGCCCCGCCGCGGCGAAGGCCGCCGGATTCGACGCGGTCGAATTCTGGTGGCCGTTCTCCACCTCTGTACCGCTCGACCACGAGGTCGACGCGTTCATCGCCGCCATCCGCGACGCAGGCGTGCAGCTGACCGGCCTCAACTTCAACGCCGGCGACATGCCGAACGGCGACCGCGGACTGGTCTCGTGGCCCGCACGCGGCAAAGAGTTCCGCGACAACCTGGCCGTCGTGGTCGGCATCGCACGCGAACTCGGCACCAAGGGTTTCAACGCGCTGTATGGCAACCGCATCGACGGGGTCGACCCGGCCGCTCAGGATGCCGTGGCGATCGAGAACCTCGCGGCCGCCGCCGAAGCCGTCGGGACAGTCGGGGGCACCGTGCTCGTCGAGCCGGTCAGCGGCGCAGAGCGGTACCCGCTGCGCACTGCGGCGGACGCTCTGGACGTCATCGACCACGTCCGCACCTCGACCGGCGCGCGCAACCTCGCCCTGCTCGCCGATTTCTACCACCTCGCGGTGAACGGCGACGATGTGCCCCAGGTCATCGAAGAGCACGCCGCATCGTTCGGTCACATCCAGATCGCGGATGCGCCCGGCCGCGGCGCCCCCGGAACGGGCGCCCTACCCATCGACACCTGGATCGCACGCAGCCAAGAGCTCGGCTATTCCGGCTACATCGGCCTCGAGTACAAGGCGCCCATCGAGACCGCGTTCGCATGGGCGGCAGCAGCCGCCGGCAGAACGCGCTGAGAACACATCCACTTCCGCGGCATCGTCGCCGCATCACACGAAGGAATCATCATGAGCAGCATCGCAGTCATCGGCCTCGGCATCATGGGCCTTCCCATGGCCAAGAACCTCATCGCCGCAGGACACTCGGTCACCGGCTACAACCTCAGCAAAGACCGCATCGACGAACTCGTCGCCGCGGGCGGCCAGGGCGCCGACGGCATCCCCGCGGCAGTCAAGGGCGCCGACGTCATCATCACCATGGTGCCGGACTCCCCTGATGTCGCAGCCGCCGTCCGCGGCGAAGAGGGCATCTTCGCGCACGCCGAGAAGGGAGCGCTGTGGATCGACGCATCCAGCATCCGCCCCGACGTCGCGAAGGAGCTCGCCGACGAGGCGATCGCCGCGGGCCTCCGCGCCGTCGACGCTCCCGTCTCGGGGGGTGAGCAGGGTGCGATCGACGCCGTGCTGTCGATCATGGTCGGCGGCACCGAACAGGACTTCGCCGACGCTCTGAAGGTGCTCGAGTCGGTCGGCAAGACCATCGTGCACGTCGGGCCTGCAGGCGCCGGGCAGACGGTGAAGGCGGCCAACCAGCTGATCGTCGCCGTGAACATCCAGGCGCTGGCCGAGGCCATCATCTTCCTCGAGGCATTCGGCGTCGACACGGATGCTGCGCTCAAGGTGCTCGGCGGCGGACTCGCCGGATCCAAGGTGCTCGACCAGAAGGGCCAGAAGATGCTCGATCGCGACTTCTCGCCCGGATTCCGCCTCGCCCTCCACAACAAGGACATGGGCATCATCACCGCCGCCGCACGACAGGCAGGCATCACCATCCCGCTCGGCGCCCACGTGGCCCAGCTCGTCGGCTCCGCCGTGCAGCAGGGCGACGCCGGCCTCGACCACTCCGGGCTCTTCAAGCTGACCGCGGCCTTCGCCGGTCGCGCCTGACACTGTTTCTAAGGACAAGTCATGACTCGCATGCGCGCGGCAGATGCCGCCGTGGCCATCCTGGTGAAGGAGGGCGCCATCGAGGCGTTCGGCCTGCCAGGGGCCGCCATCAACCCTTTCTATTCCGCGATGCGCGCCAACGGCGGCATCCGGCACACCCTTGCCCGCCACGTCGAGGGCGCAGCCCACATGGCCGACGGCTACACCCGCGCCGCCGACGGCAACATCGGCATCTGCATCGGCACCTCCGGCCCCGCCGGAACCGACATGATCACGGGGCTGTACGCGGCCTGGGCCGATTCGCTGCCGATCCTGTGCATCACCGGCCAGGCGCCCGTCGCGAAGCTGCACAAGGAAGACTTCCAGGCCGTCGACATCGAGACCATCGCCAAGCCCCTCACGAAGATGGCGATGACCGTGATGGAGGGTGCTCAGGTTCCCGGTGCCTTCCAGAAGGCGTTCCAGCTGATGCGCGAGGGGCGGCCTGGTCCGGTGCTCATCGACCTGCCGATCGACGTGCAGCAGACCGAGATCGAGTTCGACATCGACGCCTACGAGCCGCTGCCGATCGCCAAGCCCGTCACTTCGCGCCGTCAGGCCGAGAAGGCGATCGACATGCTCACCGCGAGCGCGCATCCGGTCATCGTCGCGGGTGGCGGCATCATCAACGCCGGCGCGTCCGCTCAGCTCGTCGAATTCGCAGAGGTGCTCGGCATCCCGGTCATCCCGACTCTGATGGGCTGGGGCACCATCCCCGACGATCATGAGCTGAACGCCGGGATGGCGGGTCTTCAGACCTCGCACCGCTACGGCAACGCGACGCTGCTGGCGTCGGACTTCGTGATCGGCATCGGCAATCGCTGGGCCAACCGCCACACCGGCAGCGTCGACAAGTACACCGAGGGGCGTACGTTCGTGCACGTCGACATCGAGCCGACGCAGATCGGTCGCGTCTTCGCGCCGGACCTCGGGATCGTGTCGGATGCCGGTGCCGCCCTCGACGCGTTCCTCGAAGTAGCGCGCGAGCGCAGCATGTCGGGCACCCTGCCGGACTACTCGGCATGGGCCGATGAGAGCCGCGAGCGCAGGGCCACGCTGCAGCGCAAGACGCACTACGACGACGTGCCGATGAAGCCGCAACGCGTGTACGAGGAGATGAATCGCGCCTTCGGCAAGGACACCACCTACGTCACGACGATTGGGCTGTCGCAGATCGCCGGCGCGCAACTGCTGCACGTGTTCGGTCCGCGCAAGTGGATCAATGCCGCGCAGGCCGGTCCGCTCGGATGGACGGGGCCTGCCGCTCTCGGTGTCGTCCGCGGCAAGCCGGGCGAGACCGTGGTCGCACTGTCGGGCGACTACGACTTCCAGTTCATGATCGAAGAGCTCGCGGTGGGGGCGCAGCACAAGCTGCCGTACATCCACGTCGTCGTGAACAACAGCTACCTCGGGCTGATCCGCCAGGCCCAGCGCGGCTTCGAGATGGACTTCGAGGTGTCGCTGGCGTTCGAGAACATCAACTCCCCGCACGTGGAGGGCAGCACCGCGAACGGCTATGGTGTGGATCATGTCAAGGTCGCAGAGGGACTCGGATGCCGGGCGATCCGCGTCGAGCGCCCCGAAGACCTCGCCGCGGCATTCGCTGAGGCGCGGTCTCTCATCGAGCAGTATCAGGTTCCCGTCGTGGTCGAAGCGATCCTCGAGCGCGTGACGAACATTCCGATGGGCACCGAACTCGACAACGTCAACGAGTTCGGCGAGCTCGCCGTCACATCCGAGGATGCTCCGACCGCTATCCGTTCGCTCGCGAAGGTCTGAGATGCGTCTGGTCATCGCCCCCGACAAGTTCAAAGGGTCGCTGACGGCTCCCGAGGTGGCTGAAAGGGTCGCCTCGGGAGCGCGGCGCGCCGACCCGACGATCGAGGTCGTGACCGTTCCGGTCGCCGACGGCGGTGAGGGCACTCTGGATGCCGTGCTCGCCGCAGGATTCTCCTCCCGTACTGCTCTGGTCGCCGGACCGACCGGTGCGCGGATCGAGGCGGAGTTCGCGGTGCGCGGTGAAGAAGCGGTCGTCGAGATGGCGCGCGCCTCTGGCCTCGACTTGCTACCCGGTGGCCGTAAGGATGCGCTCGGGGCGACGAGTCTCGGCACCGGCCAGCTCATCCGCGCGGCTCTGGATGCCGGATGCCGACGCATCGTGCTCGGAATCGGAGGCAGCGCTTCCACCGACGGTGGGGCCGGTCTGCTGCAGGGGCTCGGCGTGCGGTTCCTCGACGCGGACGGTTCAGAACTGCGGGCGGGTGGCGGGGCACTCGCGCGCCTCGACTCCGTGGACGTGAGTGGGTTGGATGCACGGCTGCGCGACGCCGAGATCATCCTGGCGAGCGACGTGGACAATCCGCTCACCGGGCCGACCGGCGCTGCAGAGGTGTTCGGGCCGCAGAAGGGCGCGAGTGCCGACGACGTCGCGACGCTCGAGGCGGGTCTTGCGCGGTTGGTCGAGGTGCTTTCTGCCGCGGGCGGGTTCCCTGTCGCTGCGGCCGACGCCGCTTCCCGAGAGGGGGCTGGTGCCGCCGGCGGCGTGGGATTCGCCGCCATAGCGCTCGGCGCGACCAGGCGCGCGGGAGTCGACGTCGTCCTCGAAATGACAGGCCTCGCCTCCCAGATGGAGGGGGCGGATGCCGTCATCACCGGCGAGGGCAGCCTCGACGAGCAGAGCCTGATGGGCAAGACCCCGGTCGGCGTCGCACGTGCGGCGGCCGCTGCCGGCCTGCCGGTGTACGCGGTCTGCGGGCGGACGACGCTGTCCGCCGATGCGATTGCGGACGCCGGGTTCGCCGGAGCTCGCGCACTGTCCGAGCTCGAACCAGACGCCGAGCGCAGCATGGCTGAGGCCGGTCCGCTGCTTGAAGAGCTCGCCGAGGGCTTGGTGCGCACGATCATCGCAGAGCTCGATCTTGCAGAGCTCGATCTTGCAGGACCCGATACTGCAGGCGCGCACCGCTATGACCTCGTTCTTCGCGGTCGCGCCCTGATCGACGGTGCGATCACCTCCGCTGAGATCGGGGTGCGCGACGGCCGAATCGCCAAGGTCGCTCCTGCGGATGCCGGGCTCAGCGCCGCCCGGATCGTCGAACTCGCCGCGGACGAGGTGCTCCTGCCCGGCCTGGTAGACACGCACGTGCACGTCAACGAACCGGGTCGCACCGAGTGGGAGGGTTTCGAATCCGCCACGAGGGCGGCCGCGGCCGGTGGGGTCACGACGATCGTGGACATGCCGCTCAACAGCATCCCTCCCACCGTCTCGGTCGCTGCGCTCGATGAGAAGCGCGCCGTGGCGGAGGGGCGCGTCTTCGTCGACGTCGGATTCTGGGGCGGGGTGATCCCCGGCAACATCGCCGAGCTCGCTCCACTGCACGACGCGGGCGTCTACGGGTTCAAATGCTTCCTGCTTCCCTCCGGGGTCGATGAGTTCCCTGAGGTGTCTGTCGTCGAGATGCGCGACGCGATGGCGGTGCTCGCAGGGCTGGACTCGCTGCTGGTCGTGCACGCCGAAGATGCGCACATCATCGAGGAGTCGGTGCAGCCGGGGAGCCGCGAATACGCGCCGTTCCTCGCCTCGCGCCCGCGCTCGGCGGAGGATGCGGCGATCGCCGAGGTGATCCAGGGCGCGGCCGACACCGGCATACGCGCACACATCCTGCACCTCTCCAATGGCGACTCGCTCGGACGGATCGCGGCGGCTCGAGCCGATGGCGTCGACCTCACGGTGGAGACCTGCCCGCACTATCTGACACTCACCGCCGAAGACATCCTCGACGGGAGCACAGCATTCAAATGCTGTCCGCCGATTCGCGAGGGCGACAATCGCGACGAGCTGTGGCGCGGATTGTCGGAGGGGACGATCGACTACATCGTCTCCGATCATTCGCCGTCGACGCCTGAGATGAAGTTCGCCGGCGACGGTGACTTCTCGCTGGCGTGGGGCGGCATCGCGTCACTGCAGCTGGGGCTCCCGCTCGTGTGGACGCACGCGCGCGAGCGCGGGTACTCGCTCGAGCAGGTCGTGTCGCTCATGGCCGAGAAACCGGCGGCAAGAGTCGGTCTGGTCGACAAGGGCCGCATCATCGAGGGCGGCGCGGCCGATTTCGCCGTCTTCGCCCCGGAGGAGACGTTCACCGTCGATGCGAAGCGCCTTGCGCACCGGCATCCGATCACCCCCTACGACGGCCAGCAGCTCACGGGTATCGTGCGAACGACCTACCTCGCCGGAGCGCGGGTCGAGAGCGACGCCCCTCGCGGCCGGCTGCTGCGACGGGAGAATAGTGCTCATCGAGGAGCTGCCGAACCTGTCGAGAATGGAGAAACCGCATGATCAACTCAACCGAAGAGCTCGAGGTCGGCCAGAAGGCTCCGGACTTCACGCTCACCGATGCATCCGGAACCCAGCGCACGCTGTCCGAGCTGCGCGGTGCACCAGTCATCGTCTACTTCTATCCGGCGGCGTTCACTCCAGGCTGCACGACCGAGGCGTGCGACTTCCGCGACAACCTCGGGTCGTTCCAGGGCGCTGGGTACACAGTGCTCGGGATCTCGCCCGATCCGGTCTCGAAGCTCGCGGAGTTCGCGGAGGCCGAGCAGCTGAGCTTCCCGCTGCTGTCCGACGAGGATTCCGCTGTCGCGAAGGAATGGGGTGCGTGGGGTCAGAAGACCGTGAACGGCCGTACGTTCGACGGCCTGATCCGCACGACGGTGGTGATCGACGCCGACGGGGTCATCTCGTCCGTGGAGTACAACGTGAACCCTGAGGGGCACGTCGCTCGGCTCAGGGACGAACTGCTGAAATGACCGCTGAACTGGGGTGCAGGGCTTGCCAGCTCCAGCATCCCGTTCTATGATTGTCGTATGCTGAAATAACAGTTCCACGATACGAGAGACATTCGCTCGTATTCCTTACACCGTGGATGCCAGCACGCAAGAGAAAGAGATCAAGCGATGTTGCTTGAGCAATTCAATCTGGCGGAGCGAGGCGACGCTGTCGCCGCGCTCAGGCCGTGCATCGATGTGACGCGATGGTGTGAAGACATCGTCGATCGCCGTCCGTACGAGTCGGTCGATTCTCTCGTGACGGAGGCGGCGCAGGCCGCCGATCCATTCACGGCCGAGGAGATCGATTCGGCTCTCGCGCACCATCCTCGGATCGGTGAACGTGCGGGGGGCGACAGCAGGGAGGCGACGCTGTCGCGCTCCGAGCAGGCCGGACTCGACCCGTCCGATGCCGACGTGCAGCAGGCGCTTCGCGACGGCAACCTCGCGTACGAGGAGCGCTTCGGCCGGGTCTTCCTGATCCGCGCGGCCGGGCGATCGGCGGGCGAGATCCTGTCGAGTCTGCGGGAACGTCTGCAGCACGATCCTGCCTCGGAAGAGCGGATCATCGCCGGGCAGCTGCGAGAGATCGCGCTGCTCCGACTGAGAGGAACCATCACCGCATGACTGCTGTGTCGCACATCACGACCCACGTGCTCGATGCCGTCCAGGGGCTTCCGGCACCGGGGGTCACTGTGGTGCTCTCCGCTCTCAGAGACGGTGAGTGGATGCTGCTCGCCGAGGGCGTCACGGATGCCGACGGCCGCGCCAAGCAGCTCGGCCCCGAGGCCGTGCCCGCCGGCACCTACCGGCTCCACTTCGACACCGGCGGGTACTTCGCCCGCACCGACACCCCCACCTTCTATCCCGAAGTCGTGCTCACGTTCGTCGTCGATGACGAGCAGCGTCACTATCACGTGCCGCTGCTGCTGAGCCCCTTCGCATATTCGACCTACCGAGGAAGTTAGAACGATGACCGACATCATGACCCGCACCGAGACCTCCACCGCGACGCCGGACGACGGCATCATTCTCGGCCCGAACCAGTACGGCAAGGCCGAGGTCCGCGTCGTCAAGGTCACCAGAGACGGTGACCGGCACTCGATCGAGGACCTCAATGTCACTTCGCAGTTGCGCGGCGACTTCCAGGCCGCGCACCTCGACGGCGACAACGGTCACGTCGTCGCTACCGACACCCAGAAGAACACCGTGTTCTGCTTCGCGCGGGAGGGGATCGGTTCGCCCGAGGCGTTCCTGCTGCGGCTCTCCGATCACTTCACGAGCTCGTTCGACTGGGTCAAGGGCGGTCGCTGGCTCGCTGAGAGCTACGCGTGGGACCGGATCCAGGTCGACGGCGAGGGGCATGACCACTCGTTCGTGCGCTCGGGGCAAGAGACGCGCACGGCCGTCGTCGTCGCCGGGGGGGCGGAGCGGCACATCATCGCCGGGCTGAAGGGACTGACGGTGCTCAAGACCACGCAGTCCGGATTCGTCGGGTTCCCGAAGGACCGATACACGTCGCTCAAGGAGACCACCGACCGCATCCTCGCCACCGACGTCTCGGCGCGCTGGCGGTACGCCCAGGATGCCGATGCTCGCGATCTGGACTTCAATGAGATCTACGCGGACGTGAAGCGCATCCTGCTGGAGGAGTTCACGCGGCAATACTCGGCTGCGCTGCAGGCGACGCTGTTCGATATGGGCCGTGCGGTGCTCGCAGCGCATCCTGAGATCGCGGAGATCCGCTTCTCGATGCCCAACAAGCATCACTTCGTCGTCGATCTCGAACCGTACGGTCTCGACAACCCCAACGAGGTGTTCTTCGCCTCCGATCGCTCGTACGGCCTGATCGAAGCGGCCGTGACCCGTGAGGGTCAGGCCGAGGTGGCGTCGGCATGGGAGGCGGTCAGCTCGTTCTGCTGAGCGCTCGGCTCGATCTGAGCCCGTCGCTCAGACGAATCGCACGGCGTGCTGCAGGCGCGTGCGCACATCGAACAGCTCGTTGCCGCCGATGTCGCGCGCGCCCGGCACGCCCTGGCGCAGCACGGTGTGCAGCGCGCTGCGGCGCACGACGACCACAGGGACGCCGCGCACCTTCCCGAGGGGCGTGATTGCCTGGTCGAGGTCGTCGTCGGGCAGCACGACGATCGCTCCGCCGAAGCGGACACGGGCCGAACGTGCGACGACGCGCATGCGGGCGAGGAGAGCGGCGATGGGTGCGGCGCCGTCGACGGCCGGGCCGATGATCTCGCCGCGTCGGAAGCGGACGACCTCGCCGAAGTCCTCGGACAGCACGCCGTACAGGCCGGACGGGCTGAGTATGACGTGATCGAGCTTCGCGTCGGGCTCCGGGCCGGTCGCGACGTCGTGCCACACGGTGAAGCCCATGCCGAGGTCGGAAACGGTGCGCGCGGTCTCCTCTTCGGCGAGGGCGTCGGCGAGCATTCGGCGCAGTTCATGCGGTGCTGAGCGTACGAGCGCCGGGTCGTAAGGGTCGGGAACTTCGACGCCGTGGCCCGCCCATTCGCGGATCAATGACAGGTAGCGCTCGCGACGCCAACCGCCCGGGTGCCCATAGGAGCGTGCCTTCGGACGGGTGTCGGTGCGGGCAGGAGGCGCCTGCCAACCGCTCCAGGTCACCTCGTCGGCCGAGAAGCCGTGGCCGCGATCGTAGGCGGCGCGGGCTTCGACCGTGCCGACCAGTTCCCACGCCCGCTGCACCTGGTTGAACGCGGCAGCATCGCCGCCCGCATCCGGATGCGTCTGGCGCAAGCGCAGGCGGAACGCGCGCTTGATCTCGTCAGCGGTGGCGGTGGGGTCGACGCCGAGCACCTCGTAGGCCGAGGCGGAGAGCGGGCTGTCGAACATCACTCTCCATTCTGGTCGGTCCTCGCTATGCGCGGGTCGGGCATGATCGTGTCGATCTTCGGCTTGGCGTTCGCGTGCGCGCGCCACCAGACGACGAATCCGACGGCGGTGAAGACGCCGTAGAACACGTACATGAAGCCGGTGGCGTAGTACCCGGAGCTGAAGAGCAGTGGCACGCCGACGACGTCGACGGCGATCCAGATCAGCCAGAACTCGGTCCAGCCCTTCGCCATGCCGTAGGTCGCGAGCAGCGATCCGACGAAGGTCCAGGCATCCGCCCAGACCGGTTCCCACGAGCCGAGCAGACGGAACAGGGGCGTCAGAGCGATCGTTCCGATGATCATGACGAGTACGAGTCCGACGCGTGCGCTGTTCGGTGCCCAGCGTGGAGTCACCTGCCCGCCGCCTGCGGATGCCTGGTGCCAGCGGATCCAGCCGTAGATCGCGACGGCGATGAACATGATCTGGCGGCCTGCCTGACCGAGCAGGTTCGGCAGTGAATGGGCGGGGTTGAGGATGGATCCGAGGAACACCGTCAGCAGCAGCAGATTGCCGACGATGCCGACCGGCCATGCCCAGACCTTGCGGCGCATGCCGCCCAGTGCGCTGGCGAGGCCGAAGACGTTGCCGACGACCTCGCGGATGAGCAGGCTCTGCCCACCGGGCAGTACCCACTGCGAGTTGAAGGCTTCGACCAGCCAGCGCAGGATGTCCATCGTTCTCCATTCGGCATCGATGCTGCCGAGGAGGATGCTGCGCTCTGACATGCGCGTCGCCGCGCATAGCTCACGCTGTGCTTCTCCCATCCAGACTTTGACTGTCGGTACCGGAGTTCCACCGGTTCAACCGCCGCTCCGAAGAGCAGCGGGTCGCGGACTATGACCGCCGGTTCGGAATTTCACCGACCCCGGAGCACATGTGTGTTCATTGGGAACATTACCCGAGGTCGGGGAGGAGCTCGTTCAGCCCGGCGATGGTCAGGTCGAAGCGATCGGATGCCGTCGGCGGGTCACCGACCGGGTCGATACGGAAATGCGTCGAGACGCTGTCACGGGGTGTTCCATGTGGATTCGGGTTCGGTGTGGCGTTCGTGGTCGAGGGCTTCGTCGACGGCTTGGTAGTCGAGGTGGGGGGATCGCCATTTGGCGTAGGGGTCCCACCAGCCATCCAGAAGCTCGGCGTCATCAGCGACGCGAAGATCACCACCCGCACCAGAGGAGCCCATCGCATCGGCCAACAACCGATCGATGCCCTCCAACTCCTCCGCCAGTGATCTCATACCCCCATTCAACCCGGGGCCACCGACATTCAAACCCCAGATCAGACCACCTTCACGAACTGTGCACAACCACCCGAAACCCCACACCCGTGGAGGAAGAGTGCGCACACGATCGGCGCTCGAAAACTGACAGTGCGAGCGGCGAGCGGCGACTGGCGCGCCGCAAACGCGAGGCACCCGAGCCTTCGGGCGTCACTGACACCGACGTCACCTGGTGCCCCGCCGTCCTCCGGCGTACCGTCACTTCATGGCCGGAATCAGGGTGGATCCCGCAACAGAAGCCCGCGTGCGCGCCGCCATGTCATCCACCCCGCGTGCAGATTTCCTGCCTCCCGAAGTGCGCCACTTGGCAGACGCCGACCATCCGGTGATGATCGGCTGGAACGCGACGAACTCGCAGCCGTCGACGGTGGCCAGGATGCTCGAGTTGCTCGACGTGCAATCAGGTGACCGCGTGCTCGATGTGGGAAGCGGTTCGGGGTGGACCACCGCCATTCTCAGCGTTCTGGCCGGCGACGAGGGCGCCGTCATCGGCGTCGAGCTGGTCCCGCAGTTGGTCGAGTACGGAAATGAGCGGCTCGCGGAGACCGGAACACGCGCCGAGATCAGGGAAGCCGTCCCCGGTGTCCTCGGCCTCCCCGACGAAGCGCCGTTCGACCGGATCCTCGTCTCAGCGCAGGCGGCGACAGTTCCGACACAGCTGGAGGCTCAACTCGCCGAAGGCGGACGCCTCGTCGCGCCGATCGCAGGGCTGATGACAGTGGTCGACATGCGTGACGGCCTCCCGCACAGACGGGCGGATGCCGGGATCTACAGCTTCGTCCCTCTCGTCTGAGACGATGACCGGCACGAGAGACGCGAGCGCATCACGCCTCCAGGTCCGCCCAGCCCGCGATGTCAACGCCGTGATTGTCCGGCGACGCGATCGTCCACGATTGGGGTGCGGGGTCGTCGGCAGCGATGCGCCCACCCGCAGCGACCGCGGCCCGCACACGCCGCTCCGCGAGGCTACGCCCGCACCCACCGCCGGAAAAGCCCTCCGCCGAGATCGCGAACTACGCGCCCACCGTCGTCGGCGATTCCTCGCCTTCATGGAAGCTCGGCTCCTTGCCCAGCATCCGTCCGATCAGAAGCACGATCCCGACGACCACGAGTCCCACGGCGAGCCCGGCCACCGCTGAGACGAAGGTCTCGCCGATCCACGCGATGACTGCTCCGGCGGGCGCGAGGAATTCCTGGATGCCGTGCAGCATGTCGCTGAAGAACACCAAGCCGACCTCGCCGAGGTTCGCAAGCAGCAGGTGGCCGCCGACCCACAACATGGCGACCGTTCCGACCACGCTGATGACGCGGAACACCGCCGGCATCGAACGCACGATCCGCGTCCCCGTGTGGCGCACGCGACGCGAGGGGTTCTTCGCCATCTTCAGCCCGATGTCGTCGATCTTCACGAGCAGCGCGACCGCGCCGTAGACGATGACCGTCATCAACAGGGCGATCGCGGCGAGGATCGCGAGCGTCATCCAGATGTCGAGCCCGGCCTCGAGATTCGACAGCGAGATGAGCATGATCTCGGTCGACAGGATGAGGTCGGTGCGGATCGCACCCCAGACGAGCTTGTTCTCGTTGCGCGCACCCTCATCGGCGCGGCCGTGGCTGAGCCCGAACCACTCCAGCACTTTCTCGGCGCCTTCGAAGCAGAGATACGTGCCGCCGAGGATGAGGAGGAACGGCAGCACCCACGGAGCGAACGCGGTCAGAAGCAGTGCGATCGGGATGATGATCACGAACTTGTTCGCGAGCGATCCGAGCGTGATCTTCGCGACCACCGGCAGCTCGCGTGCCGGCGAGATGCCCTGCACGTACTGCGGAGTGACAGCGGCGTCGTCGATCACGACACCCGCGGCCTTGGCCGACGCCTTCATCGCAGCGCTCAGAATGTCGTCGACGACGGCGAGCAGACCAACCGACATGCGTCCCCCTAGATGTTCAGGAAAGCAACACTACTGGCCCGATGCCCTGGCCGCTGTCGCCCGGAACCTCGATGTGGTGCGGAATGCCCGAAGCGGTGAGACTGTTCTCAAGGGGTGACAGATCATCACCCGAGGAGGGTCCATCATGACCGATACCGGAACCATCACCCGCACACCAGGCACCGAGACGGCGGTCCTCGCCGGCGGATGCTTCTGGGGCATGGAAGACCTCGTCCGTCGCCAGCCCGGCGTGCTCGACACCAGAGTCGGCTACACCGGCGGCGAGAACGCCTACGCGACCTACCGCAATCACCCCGGTCACGCCGAAGCCCTGGAGGTCGTGTTCGATCCCACGAAGACGACGTACCGCGACGTCCTCGCGTTCTTCTTCCAGATCCACGACCCCTCGACGCTGAACCGTCAGGGCAACGACATCGGCACGAGCTACCGTTCGGCGATCTTCCCGTTGAGCCCCGAGCAGGAGCAGATCGCCCGTGAGACGATCGCCGACGTCGATGCATCCGGGCTGTGGCCGGCCAAGGCGGTCACGACGATCGAGCCGGAAGGTCCGTTCTGGGAGGCCGAACCCGAGCACCAGGACTATCTGATCACATACCCGAACGGGTACACCTGCCATTTCCCGCGCGCGGGATGGGTGCTGCCGAAGCGCGAACAGGCCGCGAGCGCCTGACCGGCCTCACCCCGCGCGACCGGCCTCACGCCGTGCGCAGCGCACGCCCCCACGGCTGAGCCGGGTCGTGGATCGCGACGGCCAGAGTCGTGTCGGACTGGCCGTAGTACGCGAACCATCGATCCTTGAACTTCACCAGCCCCTCCACGAACGTCACGTTCGAGACGAGACCGTTGGTGTCCTCGAACGTCTGCGGACGCAGCCATGGTTCCTGAAGCCGGGCGATCACCTTCGTCGGCTCATCGGGGTCGATGGCGATCTGGCCGCATCGGTAGTCGACGTCGACCGAGCCGTCGTCATTGACCGTGCGCGTCGCACCGTTGGTGAGGAAGACCAGCAGTCCGTTGTCGGCCAGCACGGGCGAGGTGCCGATCTCGACCAGGGCCTCGTCCCATGTGCCGGGAGTCGGGGAGTACATCGGATCGGTGTCGGCGGTGCCTGGCGTCCAGTGGATCAGATCGTCGCTGGTCGCCCAGTAGATCGCGCCCTCGCCGAAGTACATCCACCACTTGCCGTGCATCTTCACCGGCACGATCACGCCGGCCTTCGACCAGTTGAACCCGCGTGGATCCATCGTCTTGAACGTGTCGAAGCCCTCGAACAGCGGACCGTGCTTGGTCCAGGTGCGCAGGTCCGTCGACGTCGCGAGGCACAACTGTGCGCTGTGGCGATCCCAGCCGGTGTAGGTGAGGTAGTAGGTCCCGTCGATCAGCGCGATCCGCGGATCCTCGCACCCGAAGCGCTCGTAGTCCTCGGAGGGGGAGAGGATCGGCGCATCCTCGCGAGTGAAGTTCACGCCGTCGGCGGATCGGGCCATGCCGATGTGCGACACGATGTCGTCGGCGTGCGCGCGGTAGAGCAGCACGACCTCGTCGCCGTCGACGAGCGCGGCCGGGTTGTAGAGGTTGGCCGATTCCCAGCTGTCACCGCGCGGACGCAGGATCGGGTTGCCCTCGTACGGGGTGAACGGGCCGAGGGGGAAGGAGGCTCCGGTGAACATGGATTCCCTTTCTGGTCAGCCTTTGACGGCTGCTCCGAGGTCGGTGGCTTTGAAGAACCGCTGGAAGACGATGAACAGGATCACGACGGGGAACGCGAGCGCCGTGGCGCCGGCGAGGATCGCGCCGTTCGGGTTCGCAGTGGACTGCGCGACATTGGAGATGTAGTTCGCGAGCGACACCGCGAGTGGTTGGAGCGAGGCGTCCTTCGTGATGAGGAACGGCCAGAGGAATTCGTTCCACGGGCCTATGAAGGTGACGAGGATCACTGTCACGAGTACGGGACGGATGAGCGGGATCGCCACCGATGTCAGCAGTCGGATCTCGCCTGCACCGTCGATCCGCGCCGCTTCGAAGATCTCCACCGGCAGCGCCTTGAAGAACTGCACGAAGATGAACACCGCCGTCGTGTTGATGAGGAACGGCAGGATCATTCCGAGGTGCGAGTCACCCAGTCCGTAGTTGCGGGTGATCTGGACGTAGAGCGGGATCATCAGGAGCTGGAACGGCACCATCTGCACGAGCAGCATCAGCACCCAGATCACTCCTCGGCCGCGGAAGTCGAGGCGCGCGATGGCGTAGCCGGCCAGCAGCCCGAACACCACCGTGCCCAGCAGCACGCCCGCGGTGAAGATCAGCGAGTTGAGGAGCGATCCGGCGAGATCGATCCGCGAGTCGATCGCGACGAAGTTGTCCACTGTCCAGCCGCCGGTCGGGAACAGCTCGTCCGGCGCATTGGTCGGGTTCGTCTGGAACGCGCCGACCAGCATGAAGTAGAACGGGAAGGCGAAGGCGATTGCTGCGATCGTGAGCAGGATGATGCTCAGGATGCGGGGCGCCTTGCGTGTGCGCTTCATCATCTCTCCTTCGTGGCATGGTTGGCTGCCAGCGACAGCATCCCGACAAGGATCACGAGGATCATGCCGATCGCAGCCGCCGTGTCCGGGTTCTGCTGCTGGATGCCGAGCTGGTAGATGAGCAGCACCGGCGTGGAGGAAGCCCCGTCGGGGCCGCCACCGTTGGTCAGCAGGTACGGCTCGGTGAACAGGTTCGCGCCGGTGATGATCGACAGGATCAGCACGAGCGTGGTCGCGCTTCGCACACCGGGAACCGTCACGTGCAGGAAGCGTTTGAACGCTCCGGCGCCGTCGGTCTCAGCCGATTCGTAGAGCTCCTTCGGCACGTTCTGCAGCGCCGCCAGATACAGCAGGATGTAGAAGCCCAACTGCTTCCAGGTCACGTACAGCGCGATCATCGGCATCGCCAGCGCACCGTTCACGAGCCAGGACGGATCGGGTGCGAGCGGGCCGAGGATCGTGTTGATCAGCCCGTTGCCGGAGAACAGCAGCATCCATACGCCGACGAGGGACACGCTCGCCGTCAGATAAGGGACGTAGAACGCGACGCGATACGCGGCCACCCAGCGGATGCCGGTGTTCAGTGCCGCCGCGAGTACGAGCGAGAGCACGGCGGTCAGAGGAACGTTGATGACCAGGAAGATCAGCGTGTTCCGGAACGATCCGAGCACACGCGGGTCGGTCAGCACGGTGACGAAGTTGTCGAAGCCGACGAACGGGCGGTCGACCTCGGCGCCGGGGGCGGTGAAGAAGTAGTCGTGGAAGGCGATGTAGACCGCGAAGGCGAGCGGGTACGCGAAGATCGCGATCACGAAGACGAAGTACGGCAGCGCGAAGAGGCCGCCGATCGGCTGCGCGCCCAACCATCGGGCGCGCAGCCGCCGGTTGTCGGTCATGAGGTCACTCGGCGACGAGGTCGTCGATCTTCGCCGCTGCGTTCTTCAGGAAGTCGTCGATCGAGTTCTTGCCGAAGATCACGGCTGCCGAGTACTCGTCGCGGAACGCCTGCCACGCCTCCACCGAGTTCGGGATGCTGGGCACGTCGGCGGTCGACTCCGCCTGCTCGGCGAACGCCACGTAGTTCGGGTTCGCCTCGAAGTAGTCGGCATAGGTGTCCGTGAGGTCGGTGCGCATCGGCATCTGTCCGGTGAGTTCGAGCAGCTGCCCGTCGCTTTCCTCGCTGGTCGAGAACTTGAGGAACTCCCATGCAGTGGCCTGGTTCTCGCACGCGGTGAACATCGAGACGCTCTTGGAGTCGGCGAAGGTCACCGGATTCTCGCGCCCGTCGCTGGTCGGCACCGGCATGAAGCCCACGTCGACGGTCTCCGCGTAGGACGGGATCGCCCATGGGCCAGCGAGCTGCATGGCAGTGGTCCCGGCCGACATCGCGTCGTCGGTCGACGCCTCGTTGGGGGACAGCTTCTCCTCGTAGAACGTCGCCCAGAACTCGGCGACGGCTCGTCCCTCATCCGAATCGAAAGTGGACGTGCCGTCTTCGACGAGCATCGTCCCGTCGGTCTCGGCGAGATAGAGCGGGTAGAAGTCGAACCACGGCTGGAAGAACTCGCTCGTCGGTGCAGGCCAGATGGCGCTCTGCACGCCGGAGTCGACGATCGCTCGAGACTTCTCCAGGAACGCATCGTGGGATTCCATCTGCGGGTCCTCAGGGTCGATGCCCGCTGCCTCGAACAGCGCCTTGTTGTACATCACCATGACGGGATTCGACTTCCACGGCAGTTGATGGAAACTTCCGTCGCTCGAGTATGCCTCGACGTCTCCGCCCCGCTCACTGATGTAGTCGCTGCCGCCTTCGATGGCGCTGAGATCGACCAGTCCGCCCTGCTTGACCCAGCCGGAGACGGCGGCCGGAGCGACGTTGTACACGAGGCAAGGGGCGGTGCCGGCGGTGATCGCTGCCGTGATCGCCTCTTCCGAGGACGATCCGGCCGGGATCTCCTGCGCCGTCACCTTCTCGTCGGGATGCTCGGCGTTCCAGGCCTCGACCACGGCTGTGCCCCAGGCGACCTCCTGCTCGTTGTTCGACAGCCAGATGTCGATGGGGCCCGTGCCCTCGGCACCGCCCTCGCCACCTCCGCCGCCGCCGGACGAACATCCGGTCGCGACGAGTGCGACGGCGGCGATGACTGCTGCTGCGCGTGTCTTCTTCATGGTGTCCTCCTTGACACTTCGGGTTATGCGGGTGATGCAGGCTCGGTGCTCTCTCGGAAATGGACGACGTTGCAGTCGACGATCTCGGTGCGAGGCTCGGCGCCGAGGATGTCCTCCCGCAGAAGGCGGGCGGCCGCGCGGCCGCGAGCGGCGGGGTCGGACGACACGCTGGTCAACGCCGGCGAGAGGTGGGCGGACAGGTGGTCGTCGTCGAATCCGGAGATCGCGAGATCACGCGGGATCGAGAGGCCCTGCGAGCGGGCATAGGACAACCCGGCGATCGCCATGGTGTCGTTCGCATAGAGAATCGCGGATGGCCGATTCGGCGGGGCGAGCAGCTCGGCGGTGAGCCTGCGGCCGCTCGCAGCGGTGAAGTCGCCCTCGCGAAGCAGATCGCCGCCGCCCATCGCGTCTGTGTAGGCGTCTGCGCGCGCCTTCGAATGCACGTAGTCGAGCGGTCCGGACACGTGGGCGATGCGTTCATGCCCGTCGGCGCGGAGCTTGTCGATGATCTCCCGAATCGGCGCGGCATCGTCGGTGCGCACGCAGGAGAACCTGGTCGGCCGATCGTACGCGCCGACCAGCACGGTCGGCAGGTTCAGCCCGTCGAGGAGCGAGACGCGCCAATCGTCGGTGCGCAGGTCGAGCAGGAGCGCCCCGTCTGCCCGGCCGCGGCTGAGTGCGCGATACGCGCGTTCCTCCGCCGCGCGGTCGGGAACGACCTGGAGGATCAGTGCCGTCTCTGTCGGGGCGAGCACCGATTCCACACCGGCGATGAATGCGGGGAAGTACGAGTCGTTGGCGATGACTTCAGGGTCACGCGCCAGGACGACGGCGATCGCATTGGCCCGCCGGGTCGCCAGCGCGCGGGCACTCTGGCTCGGCACCCAGTTGAGGCGCTCCGCCGCCGCGAGCACCCTGTCGCGCGTCTCGGTCGAGATCGGCCGATTCCCGCTGAGAGCATGCGAGACGGTGGCTTTCGTGACCCCGGCCTCGCGGGCCACGTCTGCGATCGTCGTGCGAGTCATGCCACCTCCTCGTAGCTGTCGTCGGAGCACCCGAGTAAACTCGCGTGAACCGGTTTGACGAAAGTGTAAACCGGTTTGACTGCATGTGTCAACGGGATGCTGGGCACGGCAGATCGCACCGCCGATGGTTCATGCTGGACGAGAGCCGGCCCGCCGGCGACACTTGCAGCACGACGAACGGATGACATGACTCGAACTTCACGCGCGTGGGGTGTGATCGCAGTGGCCATCCTGCTCATCGGCTGCGCCCCGCAGCCGCTCGCACCCGGCCAGGCATCAACTCCCACACCGACCGTCGCGTGCCCTCAGGTGGAAGGTGCCGAGCTACCCGCGGAGTGCGCACCGTACGATCCAGATCAGGCGATGGCGCAGAACGAACGACATCGCGATCGGATGGAGATGTCAGCGGAGGCGGCCGCGGCGGCCGAGGCGCTCGCCGCACCGCTTCGTCAGGTCCTCGAGGAGCTTCGGGCGTCGGGCGGCGTCAGTGTCGACGCCGTCACACAGGCGATCGCAGCTGCCGGACTCGAGCTTCCACAGGTGCGCGAGGATCACGGCGACGTCCTGTTCGGCGTCGACGGACCGGAGGGCGGTTGCGTGTTCGGCGTCGTCACTGCGGCGGCGGTGTCCGTGGAGGTCGGCGGATACATCAAGGACGGCGGCTGCCTTCCTGCGCAGTGACCGTGCGGCGAACGCGGCCGCAGCCGCGTCAGCCCTTCAGGGTCTCGATGTCGATCACGAACCGGTAGCGCACATCGGATGACAGTACGCGGGCCCAGGCCTCATTGACCTGGTCGGCCGACGTGATCTCGATGTCGGGTGCGATGCCGTGCTCGGCGCAGAAGTCGAGCATCTCCTGTGTCTCCGCGATGCCACCGATGTTCGATCCGGCGAACGAGCGTCGCCCGCCGATCAGCGTGCCGGCGTTGACGGCCATCGGCTCTGCCGGTGCGCCCACGTTGACGAGTGTGCCGTTCATGGCCAGCAGGTTCAGGTGCGAGTTGATGTCGATCGCCGCGGACACGGAGTTGATGATCAGATCGAAGCTCGAGCGCAGCGAACGGAACGTCTCCCGATCCTCGGTGGCGAAGTAGTGGTCGGCGCCGAGTGCCAGCGCGTCGTCCTTCTTGCTCAGCGAGCGCGACAGCACGGTGACGTCGGCGCCCATGGCGTGCGCGATCTTGACGGCCATGTGGCCGAGCCCGCCGAGGCCGACGACGGCGACCCGCTTTCCGGGGCCGGCGTTCCAGTGCCGCAGCGGCGAGTACGTGGTGATGCCGGCGCACAGCAGGGGAGCCGCCTTCTCATAGGGGATCGCCTCGGGCACGCGCAGCACGAAGTCCTCGGTGACGACGACGCCGGTGGAATAGCCGCCCTGCGTGATCGTGCCGTCGACGTCGGTCGCGGCGTACGTGCCGATCGCACCATTCAGGCAGTGCTGCTCGTTGCCCGACGCACAGTTCTCGCACTCACCGCAGGAGTTCACGAGGCATCCGACGCCGACGCGGTCGCCGACCGCGAACTTCGTCACCTCGGAGCCCACCTCGGCAACGGTGCCGACGATCTCGTGGCCGACCGTCAGCGGGTACTGCTGCGTCCCCCAGTCGCCCTGCACCGTGTGGATGTCGGAGTGGCAGATGCCCGCCCAGCGGATGTCGATGCGCACGTCCTTCGCGCCGACGTCGCGACGTTCGATCGTGCCGAGGAAGAGCGGCTCTGTGGCGGAGGGCGCGACGATGGCGGGGATCACAGTGGTCATGATCCGAGCGTAGACCGGAAGCCGAGACGGTGGCGACTGCGCGGCTTCGAGGTCAGTCCGCGGCTTCGCCGAGGAACTCCAGCGCCGCATCCTTGAACGCACGAGAGCCCGGCGCGTTGAAGTGATTCCGATCCGGTATCTCGAAGAACCGGCCCTGCGGCGCGGCATCCGCGAGCGCACGCGAGCCCTCGATGATCGCATCCTTCGACCCTGTCGCGAACAGGATGGGGCTGGTGGGCGCGTTGGACGGATCGGGGTCGACCGTCCGCGTGAGGCGCATCCCCTCCGCCAACGCCAGGAGCGAGTTCAGGTCGTTGCCTGCGACGCGTTCGGTCAGGGCGATGTAGTTCCTGGTCGTCTGGTCCTGCACCGGCTCACCGCGATCGACATACGCACGCACCTGATCGATGTCGAGACGCTCGAGCGGGATGCCGTCCGGCACGCCGCCGAGCACGGCCCTGGTGATCCGCTGCGGAAGATCACGCACGACCTCCCAGCCCACCCTGGCGCCGAGCGAGTATCCGACGTAGACCGCCTCCTCGACGAGGTAGACGTCCATGACCGTCTCCACATCGGTGGCCAGCGTGCGGATCGCGTACGCCGACGCTTCGTGGGGCTTGTCACTGGCCCCGTGGCCGCGCTGATCGATCGCCAGCACGCGATAGCCGGCGCCGGTGAGATCGCGCACCCACCCGGTGAGCACCCAGTTGTCGCGCGCGTTCGAAGCGAAGCCGTGCACGATGACGACGACAGGGGCGTCGATGTCGCCCCAGGTGTAGGTCGCGAGCCGCGTGCCGTCAGCGGCGTACACGAGCTGTGGATTCGGCATCCGGGTCAGTTCAGCGAGAGGGGCAGCCACTCCTCCATCATGGCACCCGAGGCTCCACCGGGGCCCGGCTGCGCGTCAGGCGAGCTCGCCCTGCGGCTCGTCGGCCTCGGTGAGCGCCGTGAGGAAGCGGATCACCGCTTCGCGGTCGCCGGGAGGCATTGCGGCGGCGGCGGCGAATCGACGTGCGTGCTGGCGCCCGATGGTCTCGTGCGCCGAGATCCGCGTGGATTCCGTGACCTCGATGCAGACCGTTCGACGGTCACTCGGATGCTGCGCGCGAACGAGGTGACCACCGGCGACGAGCCGATCGACCAGTTTCGTCGTGGATGCGCTGGAGATCCCGACCTCGCGGGCGATGTCCTTCGGGGTGACCACGCGCCCCTGCTGCTGTGCCCGGATGATCATGCGGATCGCGCGCATGTCGCTCTCGTTGAGCTTCATGTACTTCTTCGACGCCTCGGAGAGCGTGCGGGCGGCCTCCTGCCAACCACGCAGCGCCTCCATGACCCTCACGCACTGGTCGATGTCGGCTTCGGTGAGATCCGAACGGTCGACAAGGTCCGAGTCGCGGGAGAAGTAGCGCATGCCAGCGTCATCGTAGACGTCGCGCTTCGGATCTGGCACTGTCTCAGCATACAGTTCTTATGATAAGTTGAACTCTCGCTTAGCTAACGAAATGAGGTGCGTGCGATGGAGATGGTCGTTCTGGTCGACGACGCGGGCACTCCGGTCGGCACGCGCAGCAAGGCGACGACGCACGGGCCTGCGACTCCTCGACACCTGGCGTTCTCGTGCCATGTCATCGACGGCGATGGTCGCCTTCTCGTCACGAGGCGGGCCCTGACGAAGCAGACCTGGCCGGGTGTGTGGACGAACTCGTTCTGCGGTCATCCGGCACCGGACGAGAGCCTCGAGGATGCCGTGCGACGCCGCGCGGCCTTCGAACTCGGCCTCGCGGTCGATGCGATCGAGTGCGTCGCACCGGAGTTCAGTTACGTCGCCCGCGATGCGTCCGGCATCCAGGAGAACGAGTACTGCCCGGTCTTCATCGCCACCGCCGCGTCCGCACTGTCTCCGAATCCCGACGAGGTCGCCGAAGCGCGCTGGACCACGGCGTCCGAACTGGCACTCGCTGCCGGTGCGGTCCCGTGGGCGTTCAGCCCCTGGCTCGTGGAGCACCTCCCGCAGGTGCTTCCGCATCTTCCCGGCGGGAACGAGCATGCGTGACCCAGCCGTCGATGGCGCCGTCGCCGTGTTCGACGCGAGACTCACCGAGATCCTCGCTCTCAGGAGGGAACGGTCTCGAGCGTTCTCCGCGACGTACGAGCAGTTGTGGGATGCCCTCGAGCGACTGGCGTCGGGCGGCAAGAAGGTGCGGCCGCGACTGCTGCTGGACGCGTACGCGGCCCTCGGGGGCACGGATGAACGCGCGGCCGTCGACGCCGCCTGCGCGATCGAACTGCTGCACGTCGCGCTCGTGATCCATGACGACGTGATCGACCGTGACCTGGTCCGCCGCGGCGAGATGAACATCACCGGTCGATTCGCATCCGAGGCGCTGCTGCGCGGAGCGCCGAGACGAGAGGCACACGCGTGGGGAGAAGCATCCTCCCTGCTCGCCGGTGATCTCATGCTCACACTCGCGCATTCCGTGCTCGCCAGGCTCGACGTGGACGAGTCGCGCCGGCAGGCCGTGCTCGACATCTTCGACGACACCGTCTTCGAGAGCGCAGCGGGCGAGCACCACGACGTATGGCTCAGCCTGCATCTCGAATCGGCGACGGCCGACGATGTGCTGGCCATGGTCGATCAGAAGACCGCCGCCTACTCGTTCCAGGCCCCGCTCACCCTCGCTGCGGTGCTCGCCGGCGCGCCGTCGAGCCTCCTCGAGGAGCTGACGCTGATCGCTCGTCGCATCGGCGTGATCTACCAGCTCAGAGACGATGTCCTCGGGGTGTTCGGCGACGAACGCGAGACCGGCAAGTCCGCTCTCGGCGACCTGCGGGAGGGAAAGGAAACTCTCCTCGTGTCGTATGCGCGCGCGGACCCGGCCTGGGCCACCGTCGAGCCGTACTTCGGTGACGAGGGGATGAGCGCCTCGGAGGGGGAGAGCCTTCGGCGCGTCATCGAGGAGTCGGGTGCCTTGCTGTTCGTCGAGTCGCTCATCTCCGAACGCTGCACGGAGGTGCATGCACTCATCCGGGAGTCGCACCTGCCCGCGCCGATGGTCGAGCAGCTGATCGACCTCGTCTCGACCTGCGGCACGCGCACGTCATGAAGTCGACCGACCTCGCCCTCTACACCGCGACCGCTGACGCCAGCGCCCGCGTCGTCATCCGCCGCTACTCGACGTCGTTCGGGTGGGCGAGCCGACTCCTCTCCGGATCGATGCGCGACCACATCGCCCGCATCTACGCACTCGTGCGCATCGCCGACGAACTGGTCGACGGTCCCGCCGAGGCCGCTGGCGTCGACCGCGAGAACCGCGCGGAGATGCTGGACGACCTGGAGGCCGAGACGGCGCGGGCACTGAGGCTGGGCTTCAGCACGAACCTCGTCGTGCATGCCTTCGCTGCGACCGCCCGTGCGCACGGGATCGGCATGGACCTGTGCGAGCCGTTCTTCGCGTCGATGCGCCGAGACCTCGATGCGACCGTGTTCGACGACGCAGAGCTCGACGAGTACATCCACGGATCAGCCGAGGTCGTCGGACTCATGTGCCTCGCGGTCTTCGAGGCCGGGGCCGTCCGCGACGTCAGCGAGCGCGAACAGCTCCAGGAGGGTGCGCGCCGCCTCGGAGCGGCGTTTCAGAAGGTCAACTTCCTGCGCGACTTCGCCGGCGATCACGACGATCTCGGACGCACCTATCTCCCGGCCGTGGCTCCGACGAGCCCTGCACCGGCACTCACCGAGGCATCCAAGTCCGAGGCTGTCACGTCCATCCGCGAGGATCTCCGCGTGGCCGATGAAGCCATCCCGCTTCTCGACCCCGCGTGCCGACCTGCAGTCTGGGCCGCCAGGGCGATGTTCGGCGAGCTCACCGACCGCCTCGATGCGGCACCCGCGTCGGCGCTGATGACCACCAGAGTCAGGGTGCCAGACCCTGTCAAAGCCAGGATCCTGGTGCGCGCCCTGGCGATGAAGGCGCGTCCGTGAGCGGCAAGAGGGTCGTCGTCGTCGGAGGCGGCGTGAGCGGCCTGGCCACCGCATGCCTGCTCGCACGCGACGGGCACGAGGTGACGGTCCTCGAGAAGAACGGTGCGTTCGGCGGACGGGCAGGCGTCTGGGAGAGGGACGGGTTCACGTTCGACACCGGGCCGTCGTGGTACCTCATGCCCGAGGTGTTCGAGCACTTCTACCGGATGATGGGCACCACGACCGCGGAGCAGCTCGACCTCGTGACGCTGCAGCCGGGGTATCGCATCTACGGCGAACCTACGGAGGCCGAACCGGAGGCGCCCATCGATGTGCCGGCGGGCGAGCGTGCCGTCGCCGCTCTCTTCGAGAGCCGCGAGAGCGGCGCCGGAGGACGGATCAGCGCGTATGTCGCATCCGCCACGAAGACGTACCGCGCGGCGGTGCGCTCGTTCCTCTACAACCCGTTCTCGTCCTGGCGGGATTTCACCTCGCGAGCTGTGCTGACTGCCGCGCCCGCCGTGCTGCCGCTGCTGTTCCGGTCGCTGTGGTCGTTCGCCGCGCGCCGCTTCCAGGACCTGCGGCTGCGGCAGATCCTCGCGTACCCCGCCGTGTTCCTCGGCACTTCACCGTTCGACGCTCCGGCGCTCTATCACCTGATGAGCCACATGGATCTCATCGACGGCGTGAAGTACCCGCGGGGAGGATTCCGCGCGTTCGTCACCTCACTCGTCGACATCGCGCGAGAGAACGGCGTCGAGCTTCTCGCCGACAGCGATGTGCGGGCGATCTCCAGTGCGAACGGTGCCGTGCGGTCGGTCGAGTTCACCCGCAACGGCGAGGCGCACCGGCTCTACGCCGACGTCGTCGTCTCGGCGATCGACGAGCATCACACCGAGACAGTCCTGCTCGAACCAGCCGACCGCTCGTATCCGCAGAAGCGCTGGGACGCGCAGGTCTCAGGGCCCAGCGCCGTGCTCGTCATGCTCGGCGTGCGAGGCGCCCTGCCGCAGCTGCGTCACCACACGCTGTTCTTCTCGAACGACTGGCACGACAACTTCGACGCGATCTTCGGCTCGCCGACCCGCATCCCTGAAGCGCCGTCGCTGTACGTGTGCAAACCGAGCGCGACCGATGATGACGTGGCACCCGAGGGGCACGAGAACCTGTTCGTGCTCGTGCCGCTCCCGGCCGACACGGAGATCGGGCGCGGCGGCGTGGACGGTTCAGGCGATGAGCTCGTCCGCCTGGTCGCCGACAGAGCGATCGCGCAGATCGGCGCATGGGCGGGTATCGACGATCTGGAGTCGAGGATCGTCGTGCAGCGCACTTTCGGACCGGCCGACTTCGAGGCGGAGTTCAACACCTTCCGCGGCAGCGCACTGGGGCCCGCGCACATCCTCGCCCAGAGCGCCTTCTTCCGCGGGGTGACGCGGTCGCGCAGAGTCGACGGTCTCTACTACACGGGCGCGACGTCGGTGCCCGGCGTCGGACTGCCCATGTGCCTCATCAGCGCCGAACTCGTGCTCAAGCACGTGAGGGGCGAGCATTCCCCAGGCCCGCTGGAGGAACCGTGAATCTCGTCTACGCGGCGTCCTTGTTGCTGACCCTCGCGTGCCTCGTCCTGCTCGATGTGCGCTTCCGGCTCGTGTTCGCACGCACACCGGCGCGCTCCGCGGTCGTGCTGCTCGCCGGGCTGGCGTTCTTCACCGTCTGGGATGCGGTCGGCATCGGCCTTGGTGTGTTCCGTCATGTCGACTCGCGGTGGGCCACCGGCATCCTGCTCGCCCCGCAGTTCCCGATCGAGGAGCTGCTCTTCCTCGTCTTCCTCTGCTACCTCACGCTCGTGCTGCTCAGCGGGTTGCGGCATCTGCGGAACCGGCACGCGAAGCGGAGGAGCCGATGACCTACCTGCTCATGTCGCTGCCCTTCATCGTCGTCGCCCTGCTGGTGTTCGTACTCGGTGCTGTGCACGCGAGGCGACACGGGTCGTTCGCCGGCTACCTGTCGGCCTGGGCAGTGGCCACGGCATCCCTCGTCGTCCTCACTGTCATCTTCGACAACGTGATGATGGCGGCCGGCTTCTTCGACTACGGCGTCGCGCAGATCTCCGGCGTGCGCCTCGGACTGATACCGATCGAGGATCTGCTGTACCCGATCGCCGGCGCCCTGCTGCTCAGCGGCGCGTGGCAGATGCTCGGCGGCGAGGGCGGCACCCGCCGGACTCGTAACGCTCACCGCGAGGAGAGCCGCGGTGTCTGAGATCCTCTCGACGAGCCGCACGCTGCTCACGGCCTCGCGCCCGTTGAGCTGGATCAACACGGCTTACCCGTTCGCCGCCGTCTACCTGATCACGACCGGACGCGTGGATGTCGCGCTGGCGATCGGGACCCTGTTCTTCCTCGTGCCCTACAACCTGGCGATGTACGGCATCAACGACGTCTTCGACTACGAGTCCGACCTCGCCAACCCCCGCAAGGGCGGAGCAGAAGGGGCGAAGCTGCCGCCTCGGCTGCACCGCGTCACTCTGCTCGCCTCCGGTCTGCTCGCCGCACCCTTCGTGATCGCACTGCTGATCCTCGGGGCGCATCGGCCGATGTCGTGGGCGGTGCTCGCGGTGAGCCTGTTCGCGGTCGTCGCCTACTCCGTGCGCGGCCTGCGGTTCAAGGAGATTCCGTTCCTCGACTCGATCACCTCCAGCACGCACTTCGTGACGCCCGCCCTGTACGCCATGGCGCTCGCCGGCACCGACGTCACTCCGCCGATCGTCGTGACGATGATCGCGTTCTTCTGCTGGGGGATGGCGAGCCACGCGTTCGGCGCCGTGCAGGACATCGTGCCCGATCGTGAGGCCGGTATCGGGTCGATCGCGACGGTGCTCGGCGCATCGAAGACCGTCTGGTTCGCGTTCGCGCTGTGGGTCGTCGCCGGCGTGCTCATGCTCCTCGTGCCGTGGCCGGCGAACCTCGCGGCGCTCGCCGCGCTGCCGTACCTGCTAAGCGCGGCGCCGTACCTTCGCGTGGACGACGCGCGCTCCGGAGACGTCAACCGCGCGTGGCGGCGTTTCCTGTTCATCAACTACGCCGTGGGGTTCGCGATCACCCTGCTGCTCATTCTCTGCACGACGAGAGGATTGTTCGCATGACCCGTGTGCTCGTCACCGGCGCGACCGGATACATCGGCGGCCGCCTCGTTCCCCAGCTCCTCGCCGCAGGTCACGAGGTGAGCGTGTACGTGCGCTCGCCATGGAAGCTGCGCGACGTGCCGTGGCGGCAGCAGGTCACGGTCTTCAAGGGCGACTTCTCGGATGCCGTCGCCACCCGCCGCGCGCTGAACGGTGTGGACACGGCGTTCTACCTGGTGCACTCGATGAGTGCCGGTCGGGCTTTCGTGGATGCCGAGAAGCGCGACGCAGAGCAGTTCGCCGAGGTCGCCACGGCTGCGAAGGTGGGCAGGATCGTCTACCTCGGCGGCTTGCACCCCGACGGTGCGCAGCTGTCGAAGCACCTCTCGTCGCGGGCCGCCGTCGGCCAGACCTTCCTCGACAGCGAGGTGCCGGCCATCGTCTTCCAGGCAGGCATCGTGATCGGCTCCGGGTCGGCGTCGTTCGAGATGATCCGCCACCTCACCGAGGTGCTGCCGTACATGCCTGCGCCCCGCTGGGTGCGCAATCATGTGCAGCCCATCGCCATCCGCGACGTGCTGCGATACCTGGTGCGAGCCGTCGACCTACCGGACGGCCTGAACCGCACCTTCGATATCGGAGGGCCCGATGTACTGCGCTACGGCCAGATGATGAACGGATACGCGGTCGAGGCGGGGCTCCCGCAGCGCGGGATCGCCGCGCTGCCGGTGCTCACGCCGTGGCTCGCGTCGCAGTGGGTGAGCCTGGTGAGCCCCGTTCCGCGTTCGATCGCGGTGCCGATCATCGCCTCGCTGCAGAACGACTGCGTCATGAGTGAGCACGACATCGACGAGCACATCGAACCACCAGAGGGAGGGCTGCTGCCGTACCGGACGGCCGTGCGGCTGGCGCTGAAGCGCGAGGAGGAGGGCCAGGTCGAGACGAGCTGGCAGAGCGCCACAGTGCCCGGCGCGCCGAGCGACCCCCTCCCGAGCGATCCGGACTGGGCAGGGCACACCGTGTTCACCGACCTGCGCGAGCGGCGCACCGCCGCCTCCACGGCAGCCGTGTGGGACGTGATCGAGTCGATCGGCGGCGAGAAGGGCTGGTATTCCTTCCCGCTGGCGTGGGCCGCGCGTGGCTGGATAGATCGGCTCGTCGGCGGCGTCGGAATGCGGCGGGGCCGCCGGCATCCGACCCGGTTGCACACCGGCGACGTGATCGACGTCTGGCGGGTGGAGGCGGTCGAGCACGGGCGCACACTGCGCCTTCGAGCGGAGATGCGGATGCCGGGGCGAGGGTGGCTCGAACTCGGCGTCGAGCCGGCCGACGGCGGGAGCCTCTACCGCCAGCGCGCCGTGTACTTCCCGAAAGGGCTGACGGGCCGGTTGTACTGGGCGATGCTGCTGCCCTTCCACGGCGTGATCTTCAACGGCATGGCGCAGAGCATCCTGCGGGCGGCCGAGCGCACTCCGGCCGAGCGTGCGACGGCGGAGCGCACTCCGGGGGAGGCGGCATGAGGCTCTGGTCGGTGCATCCGAAGTACTTCGACCGCCAGGCGCTCACGGCGTGCTGGCGCGAGGGTCTGCTCGCGCAGGCCGTGATCTCCGAACCGGGCAAGGGCTACTCCCGGCATCCGCAGCTGAGAAGGTTCCAGGAGACCGACGAGCCGCGTACGGCCATCGGCGACTACCTCAGTGCCATCGTCGACGAGGCGGATGCGCGCGGGTACCGCTTCGCCAGGGACAAGATCCGCGCCACCGGGTACGGCAGGGCGCTGCCCGTGAACGACGGCCAGCTCGCCTACGAATGGACGCACCTACTGGCGAAGCTCGAGAGGCGCAGTCCGTCGGTGTGGGAGCGATGGCGCGGGGTGCCGATCCCCGACCCGCATCCGGGCTTCACGGTCGTCAGCGGTCCGATCGCCGAGTGGGAGAAGGTCGCGATGGCAGACCCCGGTCGCAGCAGCACAGGTCAACAGGAGGCAGGGACATGAGCACCGAATCAGAGCAGCAGTACGATCCTTACGCCGAGGCGGTCGAGTCCGCAGCATCCGGCCGTCGCGAGCTCAAGCCCCCGAAGGCGTCGGGAGTGCATCTCGAGCAAGGCGCGAAGGTGCCGTCCGCATCCCCGGCGGCGCAGTCCGGGCCGGAGCATGTCGTCGAACCGGTCGCCTATGACGCGATCCTGCTGTCGGGTTTCGGCGGCCCGGAGGGACAGGACGACGTGCTGCCCTTCCTCCGCAATGTGACACGGGGACGCGGCATCTCGGACGAGCGCCTGGAAGAGGTCGCCCACCATTACCGCCGGTTCGGCGGAGTGAGCCCGATCAACGACCAGAACCGCCTTCTTCGCCAGGGGCTGAAGGCCGCTCTCGCGGAAGCCGGCCTGGATCTGCCCGTCTACTGGGGCAACCGCAACTGGGCGCCGTACCTGGATGAGGCGCTCGAGAGCGCGGCGGACGACGGCATCCGCCGGATGATCGCGATCCCGACCAGCGCGTACTCGTCGTACTCGTCGTGCCGGCAGTACCGCGAGGACTGGGCCGACGCGCTCGAGGCGAGTGGCACGCAGGGGATCATCCAGATCGACAAGGTCAGGCAGTTCTTCTCGCATCCCGGCTTCATCCAGCCCTTCATCGAGGGTGTGCGCGACGGCATCGCGGCCGCGGCGCAGGCCGGGCATGACGCATCGAACGTCGAGGTGCTGTTCTCCACGCACAGCATCCCCACTCAGGATGCGGAGCTGTCGGGTGCGGGCCTGTTCACCGATGTCGACGGCGGAGGCTACGCCGCGCAGCACCTGGCCGTCGCCGAGGAGGTCATGGCCGCCGCCGCACCGGGCGTCTCGTGGCAGCTCGTCTACCAGTCGCGGTCCGGCCCGCCTTCTCAGCCGTGGCTCGAGCCAGACATCAACGACGCGCTCGAGGCGCTCGAACACCGCAGCGCGGTGCTGATCGTGCCGCTCGGATTCGTGAGCGACCACATGGAGGTCATCTGGGATCTCGACACCGAGGCGATCGAGACGGCGGACCGCCTCGGTCTGTGGAGCCTTCGAACCGCGACGCCGGGCACGCATCCGGCGTTCGTCGGCGCGCTCGTCGATCTCGTGCAGGAGCGCATCGTCGGACGGCCGGTCGAGGCTCGCGCGAACGCGACGACGCTGGGGCCGTGGTTCGATGTCTGCCGACCCGGATGCTGCGCGAACAAGCGGCTCGGATTCTCTCCGGCGATCGCGGGTCTGCAGCCCTGACCTCGAACGGAGCACGACCCGGGTGTCGCCGGGACCGATTGAGTAACATCATCCTCGAGATGGATGCGGGCGCCGCGGAAGCTCCGTATCTTTGGAACATACGGAGGCTGAACCGGGGGGGTTTGGACGATATGTCGTCAATGAGTGCGTTACGTGAACTGGCAGCTTTCTTCCTGCCGGTCGGATTCGTCGGAGCGGGCATCGCCGTTCTCTGCGCGATCATCGCCGGAGTCGCGCTCGCGCGCGGAGCGGTGGGGTTGAGCGGCGGGGCGACTGCCGTCTGGATCGTCGGAATGATGCTCAGCGTCGCTGCGGGTTTCTCCGGGCAGTGGATCCCGACCGCCGCCGCAGGCGGGGCATTGGTCGCGGCGCTCGTGATCGGAGCGCTCGTGCGGCTGGTGCTGGACCGGCGGCCGGCCCGGCCCGAACGTCCGGAGTCGGCTGCTCCGACTCCCGCTCGCCCGCGCCGCGCAGAGGGCATCGGCGGCGCAGGCCTCGGCACGGTTCTCGTTCAGCGCTAGACCGAAGGTGCGCAGGCGGCGTCTTCTTTCACGAAGGTCTTCCGTTGCCGAATCGATTCGATAAGCTGGTCGCTTCGCCGTTCCCGGCATCCGATCCCCCATCCTCCCCGCGTTCCGGAAGTTCTTCTCCGCATGGCCACCTCCCTCACCACGGGCCGCCCCTGGCGTGTCATCCTGTCGTTCTCCGTCCCGCTGCTCATCGGCAACGTCGTGCAGCAGCTCTACCAGGTCGTCGACACGATCGTGGTCGGCCGCGAGCTCGGCGTGAACTCGCTCGCCGCCGTCGGAGCGACCGGGAGTCTGCTGTTCCTGCTGCTCGGCTTCGCCTGGGGCATGACGAGCGGGTTCGCGATCCCGACGGCGCAGGCGTACGGTGCGAAGGACCATGCGGCCGTCAGGCGTTCGGTCGCCACCGGCACGCTGCTGTCGGCGGCGGCCAGCATCCTCATCACGATCGGCGGACCACTGCTCGCCGAGCCGGTGCTGGTGCTCATGCAGACGCCACCCGAACTTCTCGCCGAGGCCACGCTGTTCACGCAGGTGAGCTTCCTCGGCGGCGGCGCGACGATGTTCTTCAACTACCTCTCCGCGATCATCCGCGCGATCGGCGACTCGAAGACGCCGCTGGTGTTCCTCACGATCGCGTGCGCGCTGAACGTCGTGCTCGTCATCGTGCTCGTCGGCCCCGTGGGCTGGGGCGTCGCGGGCGCCGCGCTGGCGACCGTCGTGTCGCAGGCGGTGTCGGTGGTGCTGTGCCTCGAGTTCGTCAGGCGCCGGATGCCGATGCTGCACGTGCGGCGCGCGGACTGGAAGGTCACCCGCGACGACATCGCCGATCACCTCCGGCTCGGCCTGCCCATGGGTTTCCAGGCCTCGATCATCGCGATCGGCACGCTGGTCGTGCAGGTGGCGCTGAACATGCTGGGGGCGGAGGCTGTCGCGGCGTACACGACCGCGAGCCGCGTCGACAGTCTCGCGACGGCGCTGCTCGCCTCGCTGGGCCTCGCCGTGTCGATGTACGTGGCGCAGAACTTCGGCGGTCGCCGGCCCGACCGCATCCGCGCCGGCGTGAAGCAGGCGACCTGGATGGCCGTCATCGCGTCGGTGATCCTCGGCGTCGTGCTCATTGCGTTCGGAACCCGCCTCGTGCGGCTGTTCGTCGGCGAGGGGTCGGACGAGGTGGTCGAGCTCGCGCACCTGATGCTCATCATCAACGGTTCTTCGTACGCGCTGCTGGGCGTACTGTTCGTTCTGCGCGGCGCTCTGCAGGGACTCGGGCAGGCGATGATCCCGACGATCACCGGCATCGTCGAACTGTTCATGCGCGTCGGCGCAGCCGTCGTGCTCGGTGCCGTCTTCGGCTTCGGCGGCGTCGCGGCGAGCAACCCGCTGGCGTGGGTCGGCGCGGTGGTGATCCTGATCCCGGCCTATGTGAAGGCGCACCGCGCGCTGGCGAAGATGCCTGTGGATCCCCTCGAGCCGACGCTCACCACGCCCATCGCGCTCGTGGGACCGGACAACAGCTCGCTGACCGTGGATGCCGTGGTCACCCAGCCCGTGCCGATCGTCGTGCAGCGGCGATGGAAGAAGCTGCTGCGCCGCTGACCCGGCTTCGGAATCCCGGGTGGGCGCGGGCTGCGGGTCGTTGAGCGACACTTCGACTCGCTTCGCTCGCTCAGTGCGGGTCTCCGCGAGACGAACGGGTCGAGCCCGCGTCCGCTACCCGAGCACCCCGCGGCCGTCGCGCAGCTCGAAGACCAGCTGAGTCTCCGTGCCTCGTACGACCGGATGCACGGTGATGTGCTCGAGGACGATGTCGCGGAGGGCCACGGCATCGCGCACCGCGACGTGCACGAGGAAGTCGTCGACGCCCGCGACGTGGAACACCTGCTGCACCTGCGGCGTCGCGACGAGCGCGTCGAACAGGGCGTTGACCTTCTCGCCGGTGTGGTTCGCGAGGCGCACTTTGATGATCGCCTCGAGCGGGTAGCCGAGCGCAGCCGCATCGAGTCGGACGCGGGTGTCACGGATGATCCCGCGATCACGCAGGCTCCGCACCCGGTGCGCACAGGTCGATTCCGCGAGCCCCAGCTGCTGCGCGAGCGCCTTGTTCGTGAGGTCGGCGCGGGCGCTGAGCGCCGCGAGGATCTCCAGGTCGACCTCGTCGAGTTGTGCTTTCGTCAACTCGGCCTCCTCTTCACCGCACCCGTTTGCTGGAAATTGTGGATTCTGCCGCATCGTCGGCGGATGCTGTCGAATTCTCCCATTTCAATTGGGATTCGGGCAACGTGGAAGCATGACCGACCAGCAGCTGCATCCAGACACCGTGGCCGTGCACAGCGGCAGAGCCGGCCTCACCGAGCTCGGCGTGCACGCCCTGCCGATCGACCTGTCGACGACGAATCCGTTGCCGGACATCGAGCGCGGCGGCGACTCGTACGAGGCGATGGCGACGGGCGGTCGCCCGATCGAGGGCGGCAGCATGGTCTACGCGAGACTGTGGAACCCGACCGTCGCCCGCTTCGAGGATGCTCTTGCCGAGACGGAGCACGCCGCAGCCGCGGTCGCGTTCTCGTCGGGGATGGCGGCGATGACCGCGGTGATCCTCGCCCACACGAGTGCGACGGGCAAGCATCACGTCGTCGCAGTGCGACCGCTCTACGGGGGCACCGACCATCTGCTCGGCTCCGGCCTGCTCGGCACCGAGACCTCTTACTGCCATCCGTCCGAGGTGCGATCGGTGCTGCGGGCGGACACCGGGCTCGTCGTCGTGGAGACCCCGGCCAACCCCACCCTCGAGCTCGTGGACATCGCCGAGATCGTCGCTGCGGCAGGGGAGGTGCCGGTGGTCGTCGACAACACGTTCGCGACTCCGCTGCTGCAGAATCCGCTCGATCACGGCGCCGCGATGTCGCTGCACAGCGCGACCAAGTACCTTGGCGGCCACGGTGATGTGATCGCCGGCGTCGTGGCGTGCAGCGAGCAGACCGCCGAGGCACTGCGCCGTGTGCGGGCGGTGACCGGTGGACTGCTGCATCCGCTCGGCGCTTATCTGCTGCACCGAGGGCTCACCACGCTTCCGGTCAGGATGCGCCAGCAGCAGCAGAACGCGAAGCAGATCGTGCAGTGGCTGATCGATCAGCCCGAGATCGACGAGGTGTTCTTCCCCGGGCTGGACGGCGACCCGCAGGGCATCCTGGAACGCCAGATGCGCGGCCCAGGGGCGATGGTCGCGATGCGGATGAGCGGCGGATACGCCGCGGCGAGCGCCGTCGCCTCGTCGGTGACGCTGTTCACGCACGCCGTGTCACTGGGCGGAGTCGACTCGCTCATCCAGCATCCGGCCGCGCTCACGCACCGACCGGTGCCGGCTGACGCGCGTCCGGACGCCGATGTGCTTCGGTTGTCGATCGGACTGGAGTACGCGGGCGACCTCATCGCCGATCTCGCCCAGGCGTTCGCGGCGTCGACCGTTATGCGGCCGCACCGACCGGCGAACGCCGCCGCAGCCTCTTCCCGATGACCCCCTGGCGCGGGCTGAAGAGGTAGACCAGGGCGAACACGCACCCCTGCACGACGACGACGAGACCTCCGGATGCCGCGTCGATCCAGTAGCTGAGGTAGATCCCGATCACGCTGCACACCGCCGACATCACGGGTGCGATCACCAGCATCCGTCCGAAGCGGTCCGTCAGCAGATACGCTGTCGCGCCGGGGATGATCAGCATCGCCACCACCAGCACCACGCCGACGACCTGCAGAGCGACGACCGAAGTCAGCGCGAGCACGCCGAGCAGCAGGGCGCCCAGCAGGCGAGGCGAGAGCCCGATCGCGAACGCATGCGTCGGATCGAACGCGTACAGGGTGAGGTCTCGGCGCTTGATGATCAGCACGCCGAACGCGATCACCGCGAGCACGGCGATCTGCAGCAGGTCACCCTCGGAGACACCGAGAATGTTGCCGAAGATGATGTGGTTGAGATCGGTCTGACTGGGAGTGACCGAGATCAGCACGAGCCCGAGCGCGAACAGCGTCGTGAAGACGATGCCGATCGCGGCATCCTCTTTGACCCTGCTCGTGCCGCGGATGAGGCCGATCAGGCCGACGGCGAGAAGCCCGAAGACCAGGGCGCCCAACGCGAACGGCGCTCCGAAGATGTACGCGAGCACGACCCCGGGCAGCACCGCGTGCGAGACCGCATCGCCCATCAGCGACCAGCGCACCAGCACCAGCCAGCACGACAGCACCGCGCACACGACAGCGGCGACGGCGGTGGTGACGAGCGCCCGCACCATGAAGTCGTACTGCAGCGGCTCGAGGATCCAATCCCAGATCATGGCGCCTCCTCCTGATTGGCATCGCTCTCCAGCCCGAACGCGCGCGCGAGATTTCCGGGTTCGAGCGCCTCTGAGACAGAACCGTGGAAGAGCACCCGTCGCAGCAGCAGCACGGCCTCGTCTGCGAGAGAGGGGAGCGCATGCAGGTCGTGGGTCGAGACGAGCACCGTGCTGCCGGCCGCTGCGAGCTCACGCAGCAGCCGCACGATCGTGGCCTCGCTGCGCTTGTCGACGCCGGCGAACGGCTCGTCGAGAAGCAGGATGCCGGCGCGCTCTGCCAAACCCTGGGAGATGCCGCGGGCGACGAAGGCGCGCTTGCGCTGCCCCCCGGAGAGCTGCCCGATCTGCCGGTCGGCGAGGTCAGTCAGCTCGACGCGCTCCAGCGCTTCGTCGACGGCATCCCTGTCCGCAGCACGCGCTCGCCGCAGCAGACCCTGCTGTCCGTAACGGCCCATCATCACGACGTCGCGCACCGATACGGGGAAGGTCCAGTCGACGTCCTCGCTCTGCGGCACGTAGCCGATGAGCCCGCGCCGACGAGCGGACGCCGGATCCGCTCCCTCCAGTCGCACCTGTCCTGCGGCCGGTCGCACGAGGCCGATGATCGACTTGAACAGTGTCGACTTCCCCGATCCGTTCATGCCGATCAGTCCGGTCACGCGTCCGGGCTCCACCGTGAGCGAGACATCGTCGAGTGCGAGCACGTCGCCGTACCGCACGGTGATACCGCTGACGTCGATAGAGCTCATGATCCGCTCCCCGTCAAGCCTGCGACGATCAGGTCGGCGTCGTGGCGGATCAGATCCAGATACGTCGGCACCGGGCCGTCGGCCTCGGACAGCGAGTCGACGTAGAGCGTTCCGCCGAAGCTCGTACCCGTCGCCTGCACCACCTGCTGCATCGCCTTGTCGGACACGGTCGATTCGCAGAACACCGCCGGCACCTCGTTGTCGTCCACGAACTCGATCGCGGCGGCGATCTGACGCGGCGTCGCCTGCTGCTCGGCGTTCACGGCCCAGATGTACGCCTCGGTGAGGCCGGCATCTCTGGCGAGGTAGGAGAACGCACCCTCGCAGGTGACCAGGGCGCGTTCGTTCTCGGGCAGCGCCGCGAGTTCGTCGGTCAGATCGTCCTGCACCTGCTGCAGCTCTGCCTTGTATGCGCCGGCGTTCGCGGCGAAGTCATCGGCGTGCGCGGGGTCGAGGTCGCTGAACGCCGAGACCATGTTGTCGACGTAGAGCTGCGCGTTCGCCGGACTCATCCAGGCGTGCGGGTTGGGCTTGCCGGCGTACGCGTCTTCCGTGATGTCGATCACGTCGATGCCGTCCGAGACCACCACGTGCGGCACCTCGACCGATTCGACGAACTGCGCGAACCACACCTCGAGATTGAGCCCGTTGTCGAGGATCAGATCGGCGTCCGCAGCCTTGCGCACGTCGCCCGGCGTCGGCTCGTAGCCGTGGATCTCGGCGCCCGGCTTCGTGATCGATTCCACGCGCAGGTGGTCGCCCGCCACGTTCTCGGCGATGTCGGCGAGCACCGTGAAAGTGGTCAGCACGACCGGGCGGTCATCGTCTGACACGGCATCCGGACCCGCGCAGCCGGACAGCGCGAGGGTGACACCGGCGGCGAGTGCCACGGCGCGCGCGACCGACCCGGCAGACGGCGCGGCACTGACGACGCTGCGAGATTTAGGCACACCGAAAACCTACCTTTTAGGCACACCGAAAACAAGCGCGCACCGATAGGCGGCCGGAACTATTGTTGACTCCAGGTCAATGGGTTCTGTCGAGTCGCCACAGAAGACCGAGTATCGCGACCACTGAAACTTGGTTTCAATGATCAAAGTAAGCGAAGGCGCAAGGACGACGTACTTACACTGCGGGTGGCAACGACGCCACTGACCCTGGAGCCCCAATGATGAGTTCTACGACCCACGCGCACGGCCGAGGCATGCGCATCACCGTCATCGTCCTCAGCCTGCTGCTGACCGCGATGGTGATTCTGTTCTTCCTGACGACAGGCAAGATCTCCGCAGGTGCAGCCGAGCTGTCCGACGGCACACTGACGGCAAAGGACGGCTCGACCCAGCTCGCCGCCGGCGCAGCCGATCTCTCCACCGGAGCCGGCACGCTGGCCGACGGCACCGAGAAGCTCGCCGAGGGCGCAGCGAGTGCGCATGCCGGCTCGCAGAAACTCGCCACCGGCGCGCAGAGCGCATCGACAGGTGCAGCCTCGCTGGCGGCGGGCGCGGACGCGTTGGCTGCCGGCGCATCGGATGCGGCAGCGGGAGCAGGGAAGCTGAGCGAGGGCGCACTGAATGCGCTGGTCGGCGCTCAGAAGCTCACCGCCGGGCTGGCGTCGGCTGACTCGGGTGCGCAAGCCGCGCTGAACGGTGCGCAGAGCCTGTCGACCGGTGCGGCGCAGGTCGACGCCGGTGCGCAGGCGGTGCTCGATGGCGCGACCCGGCTTTCCACCGGAACCCAGCAGGTGGATGCCGGTGCGCAGAAGGCGTTGGAAGGCGCACAGCTCCTGTCTGCCGGCGCACAGCAGACGGATGCCGGGGCGCAGGCAGTGCTCGACGGCGTGACCGGCCTTGCCGCCGGGGTCGCCGGAGCCCACCAGGTCGCCGGACAGGTGCTCGCCGGCGCCGGTCAGCTCAACGCCGGCCTCGCGGCAGCCGTCACCCCCGAGCTGCAGTTCCTCGCCAGCGAGGGGACCGCTGCAGCCATCACCGCCGCGGCCGGCAGCGCGCCGGGCAACTCGCAGCAGTTGGCCGATGCACTCGCGCAGCTCGCCGCCGCCAATCCCGACAACGCGCAGTTCCAGCAGCTCGCGGCACTCTCGGCGGGCGTCGACGCACAGGTCGACGGCATCGCCGGCGCGGCTGCTGCCGCACCCGCGCTCGCCGCAGGAACGCTGAACGCCGCAACCGCGGCCGGACAGGTGGCGGCCGGTGCCAACGCGCTGGTCAACGGCAATGCCGCGCAGGGGTGGCCGGGGACGGTGGCTCTCGTCGATGCGGAGAGAGGGGCACCCGCTCTGCTCGTCGGCACGCAGGCGCTGAAGGCCGGTACCGCGCAGGTCTCCACCGGCGCTTCCGACCTCGCCGCAGGGATCGTCCCCTTGACGGATGGCACGACGCAACTCGCCGCCGGTGCATCGCAGCTCGCAGACGGCGCGCAGCCGCTCAAGGAGGGAACCGCTCAGGTCGCCACCGGTGCGCAGCAGCTCTCCACCGGTCTGCAGCCGCTGAAGGACGGCACGGCTGAACTGGCCGCCGGTGCGGACACTCTCGCCGGGGGCATGGACACCCTCGCTGCGGGTGCGACTTCGCTGCACGCCGGTTCGATCAGGATCGATTCCGGCGCGACCAGCCTCGACGAGGGCGCAGCGGCACTCGCGACAGGCACGGCGACGCTGGCCACCGGCGCCTCGACGCTCGACACCGGCGTCGGCGCGCTCTCAGACGGAGCGGCCACGATCTCGGACGGATCGGGCGAGATCGCAGACGGCGGCGAGACTCTCGCGGCCGGTGCTGCCGACCTCGCGGCGGGCAACGGTCTCATCGCCGACGGCTCCGGCACGCTGGCCACAGCTACGGCCGGAGCGGCACCCTCGATGCTGCCGTGGATGCTCGGCGCAGTCCTGGTCGGCCTGATCGCGATCGGCTTCTGGATCGGTCACCGCGTGCAGCACCGTCGGTCTCTCGCACTGGCGGCCTGAGGCCCTGAACGACTGAACCGCCCCGGCGCATCGCTCGCGCCGGGGTGGTTCGCTGTCGGGGCGGCGGTGGGCGGGACTGGAGTCTCTCTGCCCACGGCAGAACCGCCGTGAGCGGATTCCCGCGCCGGCTACGCTCCCACCGCGCAGGCTGAACTCATGAGCGAAGAGACCCCCATCCCGCAGTTCGGCCCAGAGGCCAGACGCGCACTGTTCCACGACCGCATCCTGGTGCTCGACGGCGCCCTCGACGACGACAACGGCACGCTGCTGATGACGCAGCTGCTCACGCTCTCCGCTGAGGATCCGGCCGCCGACATCGCCCTGTGGATCCACTCGCCCGGTGGTTCTGTGCCGTCAATGCTGGCGATCCGCGACATCATGCGCCTCATCCCGAACGATGTCGCCACCCTCGCCCTCGGGACAGCGGCCAGTGCGGGGCAGTTCCTGCTCTCCGCCGGCACGAAGGGCAAGCGACGAGCACTGCCGCACGCCCGCATCCTCATGCATCAGGGGTCGGCGGGCATCGGCGGGTCCGCCGTCGAGATCGAGGTGCAGGCCGATGACCTGCGGCAGATGCGCGACACCGTGCTCGGGCTCATCTCCGATGACACCGGGCAGCCGGCCGAGCGCATCTTCGAGGACTCGCTGCACGACCGCTGGTACACGACCGCCCAGGCGCAGGAATACGGATTCATCGACGCGATCGTCAGTTCGGTCGCTGAGGTCATGCCGCGTCGGCGTGCGCGGGTCGGGCTGGGGACGGATGCCGCGGCATCCGCTCAGGAAGGAGCACGCTCATGAACGACTACAAGGCCATGAGCAGTTACACGATCCCGAACGTCATCGCGCAGCATCCGCGGGGTGAGCGCGTCATGGACGTCTACTCGCACCTGCTCGCGGAGCGCGTGATCTACCTCGGCACCGGAATCGACGCCGGGGTCGCGAACGCCCTGATCGCGCAGCTGCTGCATCTCGACGCGGACAGTCCGGAGACCGGCATCCAGTTCTACATCAACAGCGAGGGCGGCGACCCCGGTGCGGCGCTCGCGATCTACGACACGATGCAGCACATCCGCCCCGCCATCGCGACGACGGTCGTCGGCCAGGCGATCGGCCCTGCCGCCCTCCTCTCGGCAGCCGGCGCGCCGGAGCAGCGCGCCGCGCTCGAGCATGCGCGCATCGTGCTGCACCAGCCCGCAGGCCAGTCCCGCGGGGCGATCCCCGACCTCATCCTCGCTGCCGACGAGGTGGTCAGGGTGCGCGCCGACATGGAGGCCGTGCTCGCCAGGCACACGGGTCGCACCGTCGAGGCGCTGCGCGCCGACACCGACCGCGATCGGGTGTTCACGGCATCCGCCGCTCTGGAGTACGGGCTGATCGACACCGTGCTGGGGGAGCGAGGGTAGGGCTGCCGTCACCCACGACGCGGGACGCCGCGCCGCGACCTGAGGCTCGCGATGAGCAGCAGTGTGGCGGGAACCAACAGCAGCAGGAAGCCGCTCGGGCCGACCATCCAGACGCACAGGAGCGCCCAGACGCCGAGGACGATCGGGACGTGGATCGGCACGTTGTCGCCGCGGCGGCCGGCCCGGAGGATGAGCAGCGCGAGAAGCACTCCGGGAACGACGAAGCCGCCTGGAAGTGCCCAGAACTGCACCGCCGCATCCGCCGGCAGCTGGGCGGTTCGGAACGGTCCGGCCATCCAGGGGCCCCACCATGGGTGGAGGGTGAACACCAGGGTGTGCAGCACCGAGATCGTCAGCAGGGCGATCGCGCCCGAGACAGTGAGCCTGTTGGGACGGATGGGTGCGTCGCGCTGGTCTCGCTGATTGCGCTCGTCTCGCTGATCGACTGCGGGTTCGGCGGAGCGGATCGATGCGGCGGGGTCGGAATGAGTCATGCCTCCAGCCTGAGACGGTTCCGAGCTGCGGCCATCCCTCCGCAGGGCGAACCCTCTCACCCGGGTGGGTGAGACGCGCGACTCCGGCGAGAAAGCGTGTCAGGCGGCGAGGGCGAACGCCCCGCGGATGCCTGCCGACACGAGCGCGGATGCCGGTGCCGAGGCCATGCGCAGTTCGTCGGCCACGCTGCTGGCGAGTTCGATGAGCGTCGTGTCGAGGGCTCCGGCGACCGCGGCGATCATCTCGCTGGACGGCTCCTTGAGTCCTCGCTCGATCTCGGAGAGGTACTGCGGTGAGACACCGGCCTTGTCGGCAGTCTCAGTGAGTGTCTCTTCACGCTCGTGCCGCCGACGCCGGAGCTGATCGCCGAGCAGATCGCGCCAGAGCGGCTCGGGTCCGTTCTGCGGGCGCGGAGCGCGGGGCGAGTGAGGCGTGCGGGGGAACGGGACGATCTCGGCCATGGTTCACGGTAACCCCGCCGTTCGCCGGTGTCACCGCTGTTCTGCTCAGAGCAGAACGCGCCCGACCCGATGTCAGGCGGATGGGAGCCTGATCGTCCCGGTGCCCGGGTGCTCGTGCGGCATGCGGTCACGGTCATAGGTGATGTCCGAATAGCCGTGCGGCACGGGATGGCCATCTTCATCGAGACTGACGAAGACGATCTTCTCGATCGTGAGGATGCGCTTGCGCGTGATCATGTTGCGCACCACAGCGCGCATCGTGAGCGACGTGCGCCCGAAGTGCGTCGCGGTGAGACCCATCTCGATGAGATCTCCCTGCAGGGCGGAGGCCTCGAAGTTGATCTCCGAGATGAGCTTGGTCACCACGCGGTAATTGCCGAGTTGCACGATCGCGTAGATCGCGGCCTCCTCGTCGATCCACTTCAGCAGGCTTCCGCCGAACAGCGACCCGTTCGCGTTGAGGTCCTCCGGGCGCACCCATTTGCGGGTGTGAAAGTTGATGCCGTCGTCAGAGGGGTTCCAACCGGATGCGTGCTTCGCCATTCCTCGACCGTAGAAGGTCGATGATTCCAGAATGTTTCGCGGTTGGGACTGCTCACGCTCACGCCTCCGGACGCACCGGCACCTCTTCCGCGGCATCCGTCGCCGCCCAACTGGCGAGCATCTTCAGCTTCTCCTCGGACGGCGTGCCGAGCTCAGCGGTGTAGGTCGACAGCTGCAGTCCAGGGTCTGCGGGCAGTTCGAATGCTTCGTACGTCAGCTCGAACTCACCGAACGTCGGGTGATTGATCCGCTTCACCCCGGTGCGGTGATACCGAACATTGTGCGCAGCCCACAGGGTGCGGAATCGCTCGCTGCGGGTGGAGAGTTCGCCGACCAGATCGGTGAGTCGCTTGTCGTACGGGTTACGACCGGCCTCGCCGCGCATCGTGGCCACGAGTTCCTGAGTGTTTCGCTCCCAGTCGGGGTAGAAGTCCTGCGCCGCAGGATTCAGGAACGCGAAGCGCGCGCTGTTGGGCGCGTGCTCGGCGAACACCGGTGCGTAGAGTGCGCGGCCGAGCGCGTTCGCGCCGAGATAGTCGAAGTAGTTGTTGCGCACGAGCGCGGGCGCGCCCGTCATCGCATCGAGCAGACGCTGGATGCTGGGGCGCAGACCGTCCGCCTTCTTGCGGGGCTTGCGCCCCACCGGCGACGCCTTCGCCGTGCGGGCGAGATCGAACAGGTGCGCGGTCTCGGCGTCGTCGAGCTGCAACGCCCTGGCGAGCGCATCGAGCACGCTGTCGGATGCTCCGGAGAGATCGCCCCGCTCGAGCCGGGTGTAGTAGTCGACGCTGACCCCTGCGAGCATCGCGACCTCTTCACGCCGGAGGCCCGGCACCCGGCGGTTGCCGCCGTATGCGGGCAGTCCTGCCTGGTCGGGGGTGATGCGTGCGCGCCTCGTGGAGAGGAACTCGCGCACTTCGCTACGGGTGTCCATGCTCCGAAGGTACGCCGTCCCGCCGCGATGAGGGAGGCACTGGCAGTACTGGGAACACGCGCCACTGCCTGGAATGTGCGGGCGCGAGTGGAATGGATCCATGACCAGAACGCGGAACCCCGGCACCAAGAACGCCGGCTCGAGGAACACTGCAGCGATCCTGACGATCATCCTCGTCAGCTACTTCATGATCCTGCTCGACAACTCGGTGATCTTCACCGCGCTGCCCTCCCTGGCAGTCGACCTCGCTCTCGCACCCGCGGAGCTCGCGTGGGTGCAGGACGCCTACACGCTCGTCTTCGGCGGGCTTCTGCTGCTCGGCGCCAGGGCCGGCGACATCCTCGGTCGCCGTCGGGTCTTCGTCTTCGGCCTGGCCGTCTTCTCGATCGCATCCCTGCTGATCGCCCTCGCCCCGATGGCGTGGTTGCTCATCGCTGCTCGTGCGTTGCAGGGAGTGGGTGCGGCGATCGTCGCTCCTTCGGCACTGTCGCTTCTCACCGCGAGTTTCGAGGGGGCGGCACGTGACAGGTCGGTCGCCTGGTACGCGGCCACTGCCGGAATCGGTGCAAGCCTCGGGATGTTGGTGGGCGGTGCCGCCGCGACGTTACTGAGCTGGCGCGCTGGATTCTGGATCAACGTGCCCATCGGGATCGCGATGATCGTGCTCGCCCCTCGGTTCCTGCCCGAGACGCGGACATCTCCCGGTCGTTTCGATGCCACCGGCGCCATCACCTCCACACTCGGCATCGGCGGGCTGGTGTTCGCTCTGCTGCGTGGGGCAGAGGCAGGCTGGGGCGACCCGCTCACGCTCGCGTCGTTCGCTGCGGCGACGGCGCTCATCATCGTCTTCGTTCTGGCTGAATCGCGCGCCGCCCAGCCGATCATGCCGCTGCGCCTGTTCCGCAGCCGCATCCGCATCCGCACCGGTGCCTACCTCGTGCGCCTGACATATCTCGGCGCGATGATCGGGTTCTTCTTCTTCACGACCCAGTTCCTGCAGGGCGTGCTCGGGTTCACCGCGCTTCAGGCAGGGTTGGCCTTCCTCCCGATGACGCTGGTGAACTTCGTCGTCGCGCTGGCGATCCCCCGGCTCGTCGCGCGCGCCGGGAACTGGTGGCCGCTCGTCGTCGGCGTCGCGCTGACTCTGGCCGGGATGCTGTGGCTCAGCCGGCTCGCGCCCGACAGCGCCTACCTCACCGGGGTCGCCCTCCCCATGCTCCTCATCGGCGCAGGCCAAGGCCTGGCGTTCGCCCCCATGACCACGTTCGGCATATCCGGCGCGACGACGGCGGATGCCGGCGCGGCCTCCGGTGTTGTCAACACCTTCCACCAGGTGGGGATGTCGCTGGGTCTCGGCATCCTTGTGGCGGTCGCCGCCGCATCCGACACCGGCACCGCCTCAGCCGAGGTGGCTCTCGCCGGCGAGGTGGCGGCCGCTCTCACCGCTGCCACCGTCCTGCTCGGCATCGCGTTCGTCCTCGCCATCGCCTTGATCGTCCCGTCGAGACCCCGTATTCCCGCCGTGGGAGGCACTATCAGCCCCTCCCTTTCCACCCGAACCACGCGCACACTGGAGGCATGACCATGAATCTCACCCTCAACAATGGCGTCACGATGCCGGCACTCGGCTTCGGCGTTTTCCAGGCATCACCCGATGAGACGGTGGATGCCGTCAGCTCCGCCCTTGAGACGGGCTACCGCCTGATCGACACCGCCGCCGCCTATGGCAACGAGCGCGAGGTCGGCGAGGCCATCCGTCGCTCCGGCATCGCGCGCGACGAGATCTTCATCGAGACCAAGGTCTGGATCAGCGACTTCGGCTACGACGAGACGCTGCACGCCTTCGAGAAGTCGACCGGCAAGCTCGGCCTGGATCAACTCGACCTGCTGATCCTGCACCAGGCTCTGCCATCGCGCTTCGACCTGACCACCGGGGCCTACAAGGCGCTGGAGACCCTGCTCTCCGACGGCCGCGTCCGCGCCATCGGGGTCAGCAATTTCATGGAGGCGCATCTGGAGAAGCTCGCGGCAGAGACAAGCATCGTCCCGGCGATCAACCAGATCGAGGTGCACCTGTACTTCCAGCAGCGCGGCGTGCAGGCGGCGAATGCGGCGGCAGGGACCATCACGCAGGCATGGTCGCCCATCGGCGGAATCACCAGTTACCGCGAGGGTGGACCATCCGCGTTCGACGATGAGACGCTGAAGGCGATCGGCGCCTCGCACGGCAAGTCCCCCGCACAGGTGATGCTGCGCTGGCACCTGCAGCAGGGCCGCTCGGCGCTGCCGAAGTCGGTGCGCCCCGCACGCATCGCCGAGAACTTCGACGTCTTCGACTTCGAGCTCACGGCAGAACAGCTCGCATCCATCGATGCTCTCGACACCGACGCGCGTCGTGGTCCAGAGCCCGAGGACATCACGCTCGAGACGTTCGGGCGGGAGATCCCGGACGCGTGACCCGTATGACGGCCGACACCTTGCGGGCATCCGTTCGACTCGCCCCGGCTGCTGTCGGCGTCGCGATGCTCGGTGCCGGGGTGGTGGGTTGCGCTGCCGGGCCGTCGACAGAGCCGGCGTCGCCGGTTTCGTCGCCGCGCCCGTCGACCGTGACTCCAGCCGACCCGACCGCCGAGTACATCGACGGGACCTATGAGGCGACGGGCTGGTACGGATCGCTCCCGTCGCACCAAGACGTCACCCTCACCCTCGAGGGCGACCTTGTCACCGCCGTCACCCTCACCACCCCTGCCGAGAATCCGACATCCCTCGGGCATCAGCAGCGTTTCGCAGAAGCGATCAGCGCAGAGATCGTGGGCATCGACATCGACACCATCGAAATCGACCGGCTCGCCGGCGCCAGCGGATGCTCGGAGGGCTTCATGAACGCCCTCGCCGAGATCAAGTCCGCAGCCGAAGCCTGAGACACCCAAGGAGAACCATGACCACCCTGAACATCGTCCTCGTCGGTGGAACCGGAAGCATCGGCCGCCTCGTCGCCCGCGTCGCGCAGGCGGCCGGCCACAGCATCCGCATCCTCAGCCGCCACGATGGCGAGAACGTCGTCGTCGGCGACCTCACCGACGCGTCGACCCTCACCGATGCCGTGCGCGACATCGACGCCGTCATCTTCACGCACGGCACGCACGGCGGCGAAACAGGATTCCGTGACGTCGACTACGGCGGGGTGCGAAGCGTCCTCGAGGCGATCGGCGACCGCCCGGTCCGCATCGCGCTGATGACGGCGATCGGCGTGACCTACCGGGAAGGGTCGAACAGCCGCGCCACCGTCTCTCACGACTGGAAGCGCCGCTCCGAGCGACTCGTCCGCGCGAGCGGGCATCCCTACACGATCGTCCGTCCCGCGTGGTTTGACTACAACGACGACGATCAGCACGAACTGCACTTCCTGCAGGGCGACACGCGCCACGCCGGGAGCCCGGCCGACGGCGCGATCGCACGCTCCCAGATCGCAGAGGTGCTCGTCGCCTCGCTCACGTCGGATGCCGCGAAGTCGAAGACCTTCGAACTCAACGCGGAACACGGTCCTGCCCAATCCGACCTCGATCCGTTGTTCGGTGAGCTCGCCGCAGACGTGGAGCTCGATGGCGCGAAGGATGCGGAGAACATGCCAGTCTCCGCAGAGCCGGCCGACGTCGTCGCCGACCTCGAGCGGATCCGCGCACTGCGGGCTGAGTAAGACCAAGACCAAGTGAAAGACCAACAACTGCCCGTAAGAAGGAGAACCACATGCGTGGAGTAGTCATGTACGGGCCCGGCGACGTCCGGGTCGAAGAGCGTGAGAAGCCGACCATCACGCGGTCGACGGATGCCGTCATCAAGATCGCGGCGACCTGCATCTGCGGGTCCGACCTCTGGCCGTACCGCGGCACCGACGCAGTGCACGAGGCTCCGATGGGTCACGAGTACGTCGGCGTCGTCGAAGAGATCGGCGCAGACGTCAAGACCCTCAAGGTCGGCGACTTCGTCGTCGGGTCATTCATGGCATCCGACAACACGTGCGAGATCTGTCAGGCCGGATACCAGTCCCGCTGCGTGCACGTCGTGCCGATGGGCCAGTTCGGAACACAGGCCGAGTACAGCCTCGTCCCGCACGCGGACGGCACGCTCGTCGCGACCCCGGGTCAGCCGGATGTCGACCTGATACCGGCGCTGCTCGCCGCGTCCGACGTGCTCGGCACCGGCTGGTTCGCCGCGGTCGCCGCCGAGGTCGGACCGGGCAAGACCGTCGCGGTCGTCGGTGACGGAGCCGTCGGGCTCCTCGGCATCCTGGCCGCGAAGGAACTCGGCGCGGAACGGATCATCGCCATGAGCCGGCACGCCGACCGTCAGGAGTTGGCGCGAAAGTTCGGCGCGACGGACATCGTCGAAGAGCGCGGCGATGAGGGCGTGGCGAAGATCAAGGAGCTCACGAACGGACTCGGCGCGCATTCCGTGATCGAAGCCGTCGGCACCCAGGAGTCGATGATGCAGGCCATCCGCTCCACCCGCGCCGGCGGCCACGTCGGTTATGTCGGCGTCTCGCACGATGTGGCGCTCCCCGGCGTGGAGCTGTTCTTCTCCGGTGTGCACCTCCACGGCGGACCAGCCCCGGTGCGCCGCTTCCTTCCCGAACTCATCCAGCTCATCTGGGACCGGAAGATCGACGCAGGTGCGGTGTTCGACCTGACGCTGCCGCTCGAGGATGCGGCCGAGGGGTACAAGGCGATGGACGAGCGCCGCGCGACCAAGGTGCTGCTGACGGTCTGAAGGAAAGACGACATGAACATCGAACCCCGCACCCCGACCATCAAGAATCCGCCGGAGCAGTTCGCCGGCGACGTCTGGTTCGACCCGATCATCGCTCCGCACGATGCTGATCAGCGGATGTCCGGGGGCCTGGTGCGCTTCGCGCCGGGTGCCCGGACGGCGTGGCACTCGCATGCGCGGGGCCAGTATCTTCGGGTGACAGAGGGTGTCGCGCTCTGCGGTACCAGGGACGGCACAGTCGTGGAGGCCGTACCGGGTCAGACCATCTACACCCCGCCAGGGGAAGAGCACTGGCACGGTGCGACAGAGGACTGCTTCATGCAGCACCTTGCGCTGCTGGAGGGCGCCGACGATCCGTCCGTGACCACGACCTGGCTCGAGCACGTCACCGACGAGGAATATCGGCGGCGCTGAACAGTCTCAGCCGGCGAGTTGCTCAGCCGGCCAGCTGCTCGGCGAGGAAGGCGGCCTGCTTCTGCCACTGCACGCCCTGCCCGCCCTCATGCTCGTTGAAGGCGTACTCGGTGATCTCGGCGACCCCGCCCCAGCTGTTGCGTGCGGCGAAGACCGTCGACGGCGGGCAGACCGGATCCATCAGGGCGACGGAGAAGAGGGCAGGGGCGGTGGCGCGGCGCGCGAGGTTCACGCCGTCGAAGTACGACAGGGTCTCGAACACGCGATCTTCGGTGCCGCGATGGATCGAGAGGTACCTGACGATCTCGTTGTAGGGGTCGCGTCCGGTCAGCCCGACGGCGCGCTCGAACTGGCACAGGAAAGGCACGTCGGGCATCGCCGCGATGAGGCCGGTGGAGAGAGCGGCGGCGGCGATCGCGATGCCGCCGCCCTGGCTTCCGCCGCACACGGCGACACGCGTCGCGTCGACCCGGTCCAGCGAGCGGATGGCGTCGATCGCGAGCACGGCATCCGTGTACACACGCCGGTAGTAATAGCTGCTCGGGTCTTCGATGCCTCGGGTCATGAACCCGGGTGTGGCAGGGCCCGAACCGTGTGGATCGGCGGTCACTCCGCCCGTGCCCCACGCGCTGCCCTGCCCGCGGGTGTCCATGAAGAAGTGCGCGTAGCCCGACGACGCCCACCCCAGGCGCTCGTGCGGCAGGCCGCGGCCTCCGCCATAACCGTTGAACTCCACCACCGCGGGCAGCGGCTCATCGGTGTCGGACGGGAGAAGCAGCCATCCGCCCACCGGATCGCCGCCGAATCCGCTGAATGTCACGTCGTAGACCTCGACCGATTGCAAGGGGGAGTCGATGCGGCGCAGCTCGATCGGCTGTGCTGCCGCGCGTGATTCCTCAAGCGTCTGCTCCCAGAAGTCGTCGAAGTCTGCGGGCTCCGCGACGTCGGGACGATAGGAGCGGAGCTCCTCCAGCGGCAGATCGAAACGCGGCATTGCGGAATCCTTCTCTCGGGGGTCGGCGGCAGTTTATCCGTGCGATCCGCCGTCGTCGTGGCGGCGCACCTCATGCCGTCACAGACGGGGACATCTCACGGTTCCGCAGGACAGGCGAACTCATTAGGCTGAGTACCGAGTTCGCAGCTCGATCCTCCCCCCAATTTCTGCAAACCGTCACCTTCCCTCTCCGGTGCTGTGCGTCGCGAGGGCCGCTCGGTGAGCACCTCCAGAAAGGCATTCCCTGTGAGCAACTCCGCCGAGAACAACGTCGACGAGCACGGGGCCGACTTCTTCGACCAGCTCGCGCAGGGCCAGCCCAGGGAACAGGGCAACTTCACGATCGGGTTCCGCGGGTACGACCGCGGAGAGGTGGATGCTGCGCTGGCCGGACTGCGGATGCAGGTGCAGCGGGCGGATGCCGACCTCGCGGACGCCCGTGCGGGTGTGAGCCGCGACGTCGAGTCCGCGCGATCCGATCTCGAGGCAACGATCGCAGAGCGCGAAGCCCGCATCGCCGAGCTCGAGGCGCAGAACGATGAACGCATCGCGGCATTGGAAGCCGATCTCGCTGCCGCTCGCGCTCAGGCCGACGATGCCGAGCAGCAGGTCGCCACCCTCACGAACGAGCTTGTCGAGTCGCCCAAGACCGGAGCCGAGACCGAGGGGTCGCGCCTGCAGTTCGAAGCCGTCCTCCGGGTCGCCGAGGAGCAGGCATCGGTCCTGATCCAGAACGCGGCCGTGCAGGCCGAGCGTCTGCTCGAGGCCGCGCGGGAAGAGGCCGAGTCGCGCCGGGTCGAGCTCGCCGCGGAGGTCGACCGCATCACCGCACAGGCGCAGCACGACGCCGATCAGGTGCGCCTTCGGATCGACACCGAGTACACCGCGCACGAGGCGACCATCCAGCGCGAGGCTGCGCACGCATCCGAGAAGGTCATCCAGGCCGAGCAGGAGGCAGCGACCGTCCGCACCGAGGCCGAGAAGGGTTCGGCGGCGCTGCGTTCGATGGTCACCCGTGAGACGAGCCAGCAGCGGTCGGATGCCGAGCGCGAAGTGCGCGAGATGAATGCACGGGTGCTGGAGTTCGAAGAGACCCTCACCCGCCGGCAGGACGACGCGCAGCAGGAGTTCCTGCTGCTGCACAACCAGGCCGTCGCCCACGCCGAGCGCATCACGACCGACGCCAATGAGCAGGTCGCGTCATCCCTTGAGCACTCCAAGCGCATCTCGGCGAAGGCCGACGACTACGAGCGCCTGATGCGCTCGCAGGCTCAGGCGATCGAGGCCGACGCCCAGGTGCGCGCCCGCGAGACGCTGGAGCGCGCACGCGTGAAGGCGCAGAAGATCGTCAGCACGGTGACGGGTCACACGACCGAGGTGCTGCGCGACGCCGAGGACCGCACCCGTCAGCTGCGCTGGCAGCAGCAGCAGCTCAACAGCTTCATGGCTGAGGTGCGCGAGCTCATCCGCCCCGACGGCGTGCTCGGATCGGATGCCGCGGAAGAAGACAGCACAGATGACGCAGACGACGTGGACGTGCTCGAAGAGGGCGACGAGATCATCGAGCTCGCGCCCGAGGGCGAGGGCGACGACGACTTCGACGAGGACGACGACCTCGACGAGGACGAGAACGACGCCAAGGCCTGACTCGTCCCGAGGCTGAACTCTCTGGCACCCGTCGCACCCGTCGCGCCCGTCGCACCGTCGCGCCCAGCGCGTCAAAGGAGGAAAGTGTCGGTTGCCTCGATCGGGGCCGACACTTTCCTCCTTTCACCGCGTTCCGCAGGGCCCGATCAGCGGCTCCTCGCCGGCAGGTCCGAGTCCCCACTGGAACGTGCCTGTGAGTGGACCAGTGCCGCTCGACGACCTCGGGCCGCCGTAGCCTGGAACCATGTCTCATCTGGTGAGTGTGAACGAGCTGGCCGACCTGATGCGCGACGGCGCCGTGCGCGTGATCGACGTGCGTTGGCGTCTGAGCGTTCCTGGCGGGAGCGTGCAGCCGGAGGGTGTGCAGGAGTACCTGAGGGGCCACATCCCCGGAGCGGTGTTCGTCGATCTCGAGAGCGAGCTCACCCGGCACGGCCGGCCTGACGAGGGGCGGCATCCGCTGCCGTCGACCTCGCAGGTGCAGGATGCTACGCGCCGATGGGGGGTGAACGACGGTGACGTGGTCGTCGCGTACGACGATGCGGGCGGCCTTCCTGCGGCACGCGCGTGGTGGCTGCTGCGTCAAGGCGGCGTCGATGTGCGGGTGCTCGATGGCGGATGGCAGGCCTGGAAGGATGCCGGCGGAGACACAGAGACGGGCGATGTGACCCCCGAACCGGGCACGGCGACCCTCGCGGATGTCTCGCGCGACAGCCTCACGATCGACGAAGCGGCTGAGGTCCCAGCATCCGGTGTGCTGCTCGACGTGCGCGCGCCGGAGCGCTTCCGCGGCGAGACCGAGCCGCTCGATCCGATCGCCGGGCACATCCCGGGTGCCGTGAACCTGCCGACCGGCAGGCACGTCGCGAGTGACGGAACACTGCTCGACCTGAAGACGCTCAAGAAGAATTTCGCGGATGCCGGCATCGGCGATGGCACGCCGGTCGCCGCCTATTGCGGCTCGGGTATCACCGCAGCACACACCGCGCTTGTGCTCGCCGAAGCGGGCATCGACGCGAAGATCTTCCACGGCTCCTGGAGCCAGTGGTCGAACACGCCTGGTCGCCCGGTAGCCACAGGGGAGTAGCCGCGTGGTCGAGCACTCGCTGACTGCAGTCCGCCTAAGTCAGGTGGTGGCAGATCTTCGACCGCGTTGATGTGCGCGTCGGCGGCTATCAGCGGGTGATCCGCTTCTACCCGCCCGTCGCCAGACCTGATCCGGATCCCACCACCGCGGTCCGCGCACCTCAGGGACTCCGTCACGCATGCGGATCCGCCACTCCGACAGGTGCAGGTTCCGGTGATGCCACCAGCACAGCAGCACGCCGTTATCGGTATGCGTCGGTCCACCGTCGGCATGTTCTTGGACGTGATGGACCTCGCACCAGGTGGCGGGGATCGTGCAGCCGGGGATGATGCATCCGCCGTCGCGCAGCGTGATCGCCCGTCGCTGGAGGGCGTTGAAGATGCGGGCCGAGGTTCCGATCGACACAATACGGCCGTTGTCATCGAACAGCACTCGCTGAATGCCGCCGGCGCAACCGGTCTGTGCTGCCACGCGCGCGGGGATGAGTGCGCCAGTGTTCAGCACCTGCGCCCAGCCGTTGCCGGTCGCATAGTCGGCGGCGTCGACGGAGACGACCAGCGTCGGCGCCGCGCCGCCCAAGGTAGGCATCTGGTCGGAGCGTGCGGCGACATTCAGGATCGCCGCGAATGCATCGTGCTGCTTCTGCGTACGAGTGCGCTCGTCTGTGCGCGCGAGCTCTTCGTCGGGCAACTCGCCGGATGGTACGAAGTGCACTCCCGACGCGTCCTCCGGTGCCTCCACACGCGGGTTCAGCTGCGCATCGAGCAGCAGCTGCAACTGCCCCGCGACCTCAGGCAGCAGTTCGCCGCGTACAGGCACTGTGCCCTCGCGCACCTTCCCGATCGAGAGACCGCGCTTGCGTGCCGCACGCTGGTCCTCGGGTTCTGCGCCGTCCTGATCGAGGTACGCCACCAGTGCCTGAGACAACAGACCGAGCTCTTCCGGCGTGGGAAGAGGGCCGGCGGTGACGGCATCAGAATCGGAATCGGTCACCGAGTCGATCCCGCGGGCAAACGCTCCGAGCTGTCTGTCGGCCTCCAGCAGTTCTGCCTCGAGGATTCGCGGTCCGGACTGCTCCAGCGGCGCGATCGCTGCCACCAGGCCCGCGACGCCGAGGTCGCCCGAGACCATCGCCTCGCGCAACTGCGGGTATTTCCCCGGAAGGAAGCAGCCCTCGGTGATGCTGCGCTCTCGACGCATCCACCGCGCAGCGCGCACCAGGCGTCGTGCCGCGTGATTGTCACACAAGGTCAGCATCCGCAGTAGATCGGTCGGACTGGAACATCCGTAGGTGAGCGTGATCCGATCGTCGTGCATAGGTGCCGATCGCTCGACCACTGTCACTGTCGATTCGACCTGCATGCCCTCGATCCGGCGCTGCATCCGCCCGCAGGCCACCAGCAACTCGGCGAGATCGGCGTTCGAAAGATCGGGGATGATCTCAGCATCGAAGGCGCCGCGCACCACGGCGTCGAGGGACTCCTCGAGACCTTTCAGCTGCTCCACGACCTTGTGCATACCTCCATTGAACACCCGACCTCAGACATTTGAACGATATTCATCAGGTTGTGGATAAGAAAGTGGGGAACATATATACGAGTATCGCAATGGGACCGTTCACCCCTTCAGCCCGCTGTGCGCCAAGCCCTGGACGAACTGCTTCTGCGCGAACAGGAACACCAGCAGCACGGGCACGACGGTCAACGTCGTTGCGGCGAGCTGTACATTCCACATCGGCCCGCCGTACGCATCGACGTACTGCGTGAGCGCCTGCGGCAGCGTGAACATGTCCTTGCTCGAGAGGTACACGATCGGCTCGAGGTAGAGGTTCCACGACTTCAGGAACGTGAAGATCGCGACCGCAGCCAGAGCCGGGCGCGACAGGGGGAACGCGATCCGCCAGAAGATCCCCCACCGACCGAGGCCGTCCATGCGTCCGGCTTCCTCCAACTCGGTCGGGAGCCCGAGGAAGAACTGACGCATGATGAAGATCGACAGCACGGCGGGTGCGCCGAAGATCGGGATCACGATGAGCGGCCAGTGCGTGTTGATCAGACCCAGGCCGTTCACGAATCGGAACAACGGCACGATCGTCACCTCGCTGGGAACCAGCAGTCCGACCAGCACCACCAGGAACAGTGCGTTCGCGCCGGGGAAGCGGATCCGCGCGAACGCGTATCCGGCCATCGCCGCGACCAGCAGAGTCCCGACGGTTACAATCACCGCGATGTAGAGACTGTTCCAGTACTGCTGTGCGAACGGCTGCAGACGGAACACCTCGCCGTACGCGTCGAAGCTCGGATTCTCCGGCCACAGCGTCGGCACCTTGCGCAGGATCTCGCTCATCGGCTTCAGGCTCGATGTCGCCATCCACCAGGTCGGGAAGATGAACGGGATGCTGATGATCGCGAGCAGTACGACGAGCCCGATCGAGACCCACCGGCGCTTGGCGCGCGAACTGCCGGCACGCATGCGGCGCGGCGGGATGGCCGATCCGGTCACGACGGTCGTCGTGTCGATCGGGTCGACGTCGGCCGGGGGAGCGTCAGGTCTCATTGAAGACCCACCTCTTTCGTGTCTGCCACTGGATGAGTGTGAGCACCAGAACGATCATGAACAGCAGCACGGAGATGCCGCTCGCGTAGCCGAAGTCGTTGAAGCGGAACGCCTGCTGGTACAGGTAGTACACGAGCACGGTCGTGGAGTTTCCCGGTCCGCCGCCGGTGAGTACGGCGATCTGGGCGAAGACCTCGAGCGAGCCGACGATCGTCAGGATGGAGACGAGCAGGATCGTCGGGCTGATCATCGGTAGCGTGATCGAGCGGAACCGGCGCCACGCGCCTGCGCCGTCGATGCGGGCCGCGTCCATGATCTCCTCCGGTACGCCCTGGAGCGCGGCGAGGAACAGGATCATATTCATGCCGACGTTCTTGAACACCTGCACGATGATCACGGACACCATTGCCGTGAAGTCGTTGCGCAGCCAGTTCGGTCCGTCGACGCCGACGAGCGAGAGGAATCCGTTGATACCGCCGTCCGCCTGCAGCAGGAAGCTCCAGACGATGGTCCATGCCACCAGCGACACGACCACCGGCGAGAAGAAGAAGGTGCGGAACGTGGTGGTCCCGGGCAGCTTCTGATTGAGTAGCACGGCGAGGAACAGTGCGAGCGTGATGTTCAGCACGACCAGGCCGATCGAGAACCACAGGCTCGCGAGCAGCGAATCATGCAGACCCTGATCGCTCAGCATCCGCTCGTAGTTCTCCGTTCCGGAGAACACGAACGTGTTCGCCAGGACGTTCCAGTCGTGCAGCGAGAACCAGAACACGGCGACGAGCGGTGCGATCACGAAGGCGAGCGCCCCGAGCACGGCCGGGGCGACCATCGTGTAACCGACGATCCAGTCGCCGCGGGTGGCGGCCGAGCGGCGCCGGCGCACACCCGCGGGGCGGGGAGAACGCTCTGTGCGTCCCCTCCGCTCCGTGGTCTCGGCCGCGCCGCTGGCGGCGGTGGTGGTCATGCGGTATCAGCCCTCCAGCAGTGGTGAGATGGCGCCGCAGGTGTCTTCGAGAACGGCCTCGACATCGGCATCCGCCGTCCACAGCGCGTCGAGCTCAGCACGCACGGTGTCCTGCAGCTTCGCGAAGTTGGCGTGCGTCGGCTTGGTGACCGCGTCCTGGATGCCGTCGACGACGACCGCCTGCAGCTGCTCTTCGCTGAGCTTCGGGTTGGCGGCGCCCAGCGTCTCGGCGTTGAGGAGCGATTCCCGCGGCGGTGGGAAGTACGTCGCGAGCTTCTCGGCGTTCTCCGGCGCGGTGAAGTACGCGAGGAAGTCGGCCGCGATCGTCGGATGCTTCGCATTCGCGAAGACGCCGATACCGGCCTGGCCGATCACGTTCTGCTGGCCCTCGGGCCCCGCAGGCAGCGGAACGATGTCCCACGCGAATGAGTCGTCGAGAGCGGATGCGCGGCTGATCTGGGTGATCGTCATCGCCGCGTCACCGGCGAAGAAGTCGGCGGTGACTCCGGGCCCAGGCATCGCAGCATCCGTGAAGACCGCGTCGTGGATCCACGTCATGGCGTCGACCATCTCCGGATCGGTGAACGTGCACTGCGTGCCGTCCTCGCTCCATGGCGCCGCATCCCATCCGTTCCATACCGAGGCGAGCACCTCCCAGGCCTTGTAGTCGAAGTCGCGGACGACGAGACCCTGCTTCCCCGAAGCAGCCGCTGCCGCGGCCGCCATGTCGCGCGCGGAGTCGAAGGTCCAGTCTCCGGATGCGACGAGGTCAGCCGGGTTCGGCTGACCTGCTGCGGCGAGCTGGTCGGTGTTCACGAACATCGCGAACGGGCTGTTCGAGAACGGATAGGCGAAGAGCCCGTCATCCTTCTGCCAGAGCGCGAGCGACGAGTCCAGCAGGTCGTCGTACTCGTAACCCTCGGCCTCCTGCAGCGTCGGCGCGATGTCGACCAGCGCACCGCTCTGCACGAACTCCGGTGCATAGCTCTCGAGGATCCAGCCCAGATCGGGCGCGTTACCGCCGGCGAGCTGCGTGGTCAGGGTCGTCGTGTACGCGTCGAACGGGATGGGCTCGAACGTCACGCCCGACACCAGCTCGGGGTTCTCGGCGACGTACGCGTCGGCGATCTCCTGGAACAGCGCGAGCTGTGTCTCATCGGCCGTCCAGACCGTCATGCGCAGTTCGACCGGTTCGTCCGGCGTCTCGGTCTCGGGGGTTCCTCCGCCGCTGCATCCGGCGAGGGTGAGGGCGGCGGCTGCGATGCCGGCGCCGACCGCGAGGTGTGCACGTCTACGTGATTGCGGGTGACTCATGTGTCTCTCCATTCTGTGAATCGTGGTGTTCGGGTGGGTTGTCGCATCTCAGTACGCGTGGACGCGGCCCTCTGGCCAGTGCCGCTCGACCCCCGTGGCGTCGAGTTCGCCCTGATACGCCTCGCGCTGCGCGGTGTCGGAGTGCACGGTGTGCGGGGTGGTGCTGTTCGCGACGCAGAACGCGGCAAGATGCCCGGCGGCCTCGCCGATGTTCCACTCCACCGGGTGCAGCCGGTAGCAGCCGTTCGTGATGTGCGTCGTGCCGATGTTCTTGTTGGCTGCGAGCAGGTTGGTCACGCGTCGGGGAATGAGGGCGCCCAGCGGGATCTCGAACGGCGTGGATGCCACATCGATGTATGTGTCGCCGCCCGTGGACGGGTGCAGGTCGATCCGGTACATGCCGACCCCGACCGACTCCTCGTAGCGGGTCGCGCCCTCGTCGCCCCGGATCGCGTAGGAGACGTCGTTCTCGGTGATCGTCGTGAGCGCGCGGATGCGGCGGGATTCGCGGTGATACGGAGCCTGGGCCAGGCCGTCGGAGGAGCCCATCACGTCGGGGCGCAGCCTCAGCCCGGGGAAGCCGGTGCCGCCGTCCGCCCGGGGAGCCTCGGTCTGCATCCAGTACAACATCGACAGGCTCAGCTGCCTCGCGTCTTCGTAGCGCTCGAGTTCGGTCTCGCGCGGGACGTCGAGCACATGATCGAGGAAGTAGTCGATACTCGGCCAGTTGACCAATGAGATGTCGCTCTCGTAGAACCCTGGCGCGAATAGGTCGCGCGCGGCGATGCGGCGGAAGAACCACAGATTCTGATCGCCGGCGTTCTTCGACTGGTCGGCGTCGACGCCGAGGGCATCATCGCCCGGGTTCGGGCTGAAGGCGCGGGTGTCTGTCTCGAGCGTGCGGGGGTTGGGCGCCGTCCACGACAGGAGCGGATGGCCTTGCCAAGCGGACGGCGTGTAGTCGCGCCAGAAATCGTAGCGCTCGGGGCGCTCGATCGTGTGGTCGCCCTCCACATGCTCGACGGCGAAGCAGACGCTGAGAGCCTGCACGTTGTCGGGCTGGGCGATCTCGGGAGCGCTGGGCTCTCCAGTCTCGGCCCTGGACTCGAACCCAGTCACGTACTCGGTGCCGGTGAGCGGCAGAAGCTCACCCGTCTCGGTCGCATCGACCACGTAGGAGGCGTATATCGTCACGTCGTCCTCCCCGATCTCGGACGTGAGCGTGACGGAGGTCACCCGGTTGCCATCGGTCGTCGCGGCGATGGGGCGGCGGCGCTCCAGCAGTGCGATCCGGCCGGCAGAGCGGTGTGGCGCGAGCATCTCCTCCAGCACACCGACGGCGATGCGCGGCTCATGGCACAGCTTCGACACCCAGCCGGCGCCGGGGTTGAGGTCGGCGCGATCGCGGGCTCCGTCGATCAGCGGATAGCGCCGCCGGTAGACGTCGCGGATGCCGTCGCGCAATGCGCGGTAGCGGGCGGTGATGCCGAACTCCTCGACCCAGGGGTGCTCGTCCGGCGGCACCGCCTGAGAGGTCAGCTGGCCACCGATCCACGGGAACTCCTCGGCCAGGATCACGTGCGACCCGCGGTCGGCGGCGGCAAGGGCGGCGGCGACGCCTCCCAATCCTGCTCCGACGATGAGGATGTCGGTGGTCAGTTCACGCGTGGTCACTGAAGGTCCCTTCGGGGGTCGCGGCCGGAGCCGTGTCGGTGGAAGTCGTGAGCGCCTGCGCCCGATCGTCGACGTCGCGTGCAGGCGCCAGCGAATCGCCGTCGATATCGGGGCAATCGAGGATCTGGTGAAGGTCGTCGTCGTCGAGATCGGTCGCGGCGGGAGTGCGTCCGGTGGCGGCCTCGCGTTCGACGATCCGGGAGAGGAGCACGAGGGCGCGGGCGCCCATCTCCTCTCGCGGAACAGTGAACCCCGACCAGCGCCGCGCCGCGCCGCCAGGGTGGATCGGCTGCCCGAGAAGCAGCATCGACACATCGCGGGGCACCTGCAAGCCGCGCGCCTCCAGCGCGAGTGCGAGTTCGTCCGGTGTGTTCTCTGGTGCGACGAGGATCGCGGTGAGCCGACGCTCCGCGATCTCCTCCGCTCCGACGGGCACATCGTGCACGTCGACGAAGCGCAATGGCAGACCATGTGCTCTCATCGCCTGCCGGTAGCCTTCCACTCGGTCGAGCGTCGATTGGTCCGCGCCCTGCGGTCCGGCGTAACCGATGCGCCGGTGACCGGCTGCGATCAGGCGTTCGACCTGCCGCGCCGTCGCAGCGATGTAGTCGGCGCCGACGTACGGGAGCATCCGTCCCTCGCTGACGCGCTTGCCGACGAACACGAACGGGTAGTTCGTGTCGAGGAGATGCTGCAGTTCCCCCTGATCTTCGTGCTGTCCGAGGAGCAGACAGCCGTCGGCGATTCCGAGCCGTTGCCATCCGTCGCGTGACAGTCGACGCTTTCCGTCCACGACGCGGGCAGATGTGAACAGGAGAATGTCGACGCCGACCTGCTCAGCGGCATGCTCGATGCCGACCAGGAAGGGGCCGTAGAAGTCGCGGCCGCCGCGGGGGAACGTCGTCTCGTAGGTGAAGACGCCGAGGATCTGATTCCGTCCACCTGCGAGGCTCTGCGCGACCGGGTTCGCGGAGTAGCCCGTGATCCGGATGGCGTCGAGTACGCGCTTGCGGGTCTCCTCGGAGATTCGGACGCCGACAGGGGCGTTCCCGTTCAGGACGAAGCTCACGGTCGACTGGCTGACACCGGCCATCGCGGCGACGTCGGCCTGGGTGAAGCGGTGACGCGGCATCGATCCTCCTCGATCTGCTGGATTCCTGTCGAACGCATGGGACTCACGACTGGCAGGTGACGAGACAGAAGTCTGACTGTGGAGCGCGCACCGGTCAATCAGATAATGCGCATTATTAGTTGGACGACATGAGTCAGCGCCGTCACAGCGCGTGAGCGCAAATCCGTATTATCCGGATGCCGCCGGCCGGATCGCGATCACTCGCGCGCGCCGAAACCCCAGCGCAGCACGAGCATCCCCGGTCCCCAGGCCTGACGGACCTGATGGATGGTCGTGGCGCCGTCGAGGAAGAGCGGGGTCACGATCGCCTGCGTCGGCGTCTCCTCGACCTCTTCTATCCAGTCGGGCAGCGCGTCGGGGTGAAACCTGGTCCGCAGAACCAGTTCACGGGCGCGACGTGCGACGCCGTGGCCCGTCTCGGTGTTCGGCGGATACTCGGGCGGAAACTCCAGCTTCCATTCCAGCATCGTCGTCTGCGCCGGGCCCAACGGCCGTTCGAGTTCGAACATCGCCCCATGCACCTCGCCGCTGGGGTGCGAGTGGACTCGTGAGATGCGACCGCCCGCGACGACGCTGAAGATCGGAGCAGGTGTGCGAACTCCGGGCGTGAGGTCGAGGTAGGGCACGTTGGTGATCGTGCCGGCGGTGCTCTGCAGCAGCGTGCGGGTGGTGCGCGAGATCACGAATCCGTCGGCGCCCACCTCTGTCACGGCCGTGGTGGAGACATCGCGTCCCGGGTCCATGACCGGAGCGCCCAGTGCGATGAACGTCTCGGCGGTCGCACTCTCGAGCAGCGCGGCCGCAAGCGGATACTGCGGCGTGCCGATGGGGCCGACGCGCTGGCTCGGACCGACGAGCCGGCGCAGCGATCCGGCATCCATGTGCAGCAGCGACTCGATCTCATCGACGGCCGCGAGCGACTGCGGGCCTTCCGGACGCCTGGCTCCGGAGCGCCAATAGCTCAAGGTGGCTGCGGAGACAGGATTGCCGCTGGCGGTCAACCGCTCCCGCAACCGTGCGAGAGTGATGCCTCGCGCGGTGATCGCGTCTCGCAGAGCCGTCGCGAAATCAATCGTGCCTGTTGAATCTTCTTCGTACATCACAGACCTCCCCCAGGTATGTGAAGAAGCACTCGGTACCTTGAGCTTAGGACCAGTCGCAGACACTCCGGGCCCGGGGCGTCATGTGCAGGGTCACGGGTCAGGTCTTCGCAGGCGGAGTCCGCTTCTGCGCTGAAGGTCGGACCCGACGCAGGGCCCCCTGCGTGAACTGTCGGGTTCGGTGAGCGTTCTGGGGACGCCGCCGAACCCGACAGCAGCACCGCGGGCGGTCGGGCACGCCGGCTCCTCCCTCACGCGTAGACTGGACATACCACCCCGGAAGACCGAGGAACCGTCATGTCTGCCCCAGCTCGCACATTCACCGTGCGCAACATCCAATTGCTGCGCGCGCTCTTCGCGGCGGCGTCGGCGCTCATGATCACGTTCTCGCCCGATCACTCGGCTGCCGTCGGATTCGCCGTGTTCGGAGGATTCGTCGCCGCGAGCGGCTTCATCTTCGTGCTCGGCGCGTGGCTCGCCGTCCCCTCCGGCTCGCGTTGGCCCCTCATCCTGCTCGGCGTCATCGATCTGCTCACGGCGGTCGTCAGTGGTATCCCCACCTGGCGCACCGACGGAGCCTTCTTCATCGTGGTGATCATCTGGGCCGCCGCGAGCGGTCTCGTCGAGCTCGTCGCCGGACTCCGTGCCCGGCGTACCGATCCGACGGCGAAGGATGCCATCACCATCGGCGCGCTCGGGCTCGTGCTCGCGGTGGTCCTGCTCTTCATCCCGGCAGGCTATTCGCTGCAGTACTCGGTCGAAGGCACGGATGCACTGACGCTCACCGGGATCATCCTGGCCGTCGGCATGTTCGGCGGCTACACCGCCATCGTCGCCGTGTTCCTCGGGATCGCCGGTTTCTCGCCCGATCGCACTGGCGCGACGGAAGACGAGACGAAGGATGCCGACACCGATGACGCCACGAGCGCCTCGGTCGAGAATGGAGGAGCCTCATGAGCGAGAAGAAGGCCGAACGTCGAGAGCTGCTGCGCCCGCTGCACCTGCTCGGGATCGCGCTCGCCTGCGGCATCTTCGCGGCCGTGGTCACACTGGTGTCGACCGGTGCGTTCACCTCTCGAGTCAACGTGTCGATCGCGAACGGCTCCTATCAGGGCCTCACTCCGATCGTCCTCGGCCTCGTCATCGGCGGTGGCGCCTTCATCGTCACGCTGCTCATCATGTCGATGCTGATCCTCGCGGTCGACCCGCGCGATTACCAGGACAAGACGCTCGACCGGCCGGTTCTGTATGACGAAGAGCCCGGCATGGACGGCTCGAACGCGAAGCCGAACTCGGACGGCTCGGACGGCTCGGACTCCTCGAAGTCCTGAGCCGCGCCGTCCCGCCCGGCGCGCTACTTCGCGAGGCGCTCGGCGATGCCGATGTACGTCGCCGGCGTGAGAGCGAGCAGACGCCGCTTCGCAGCATCCCCGATCTCGAGACCATCGACGAAGGATGCCAGCTCCGCGGCCCCGACGCGGTGACCGCGGGTCAGCTCCTTCAGCAGTGCGTACGGGTCGCTGATCGTCGAACGTCCGGCGACGACCTCGGCGCGGATGACGGTCTGGATGGCCTCCGCGAGGACTTCCCAGTTCACATCGAGGTCGGCGAGCAGCACGTCGCGGGCCAGCGATATCTCGTTCAGGCCGCGACGCAGGTTGTCGAGCGCGAGCAGCGAGTGCCCGAACGCGACGCCGATGTTGCGCTGCGTCGTCGAATCGGTGAGGTCGCGCTGCATCCGCGATGTCACCAGCGTCTGCGACAGTGAGCCGAGGAGCGCCGCCGACAGCTCGAGGTTCGCCTCGGCGTTCTCGAACCGGATCGGGTTGATCTTGTGCGGCATGGTCGACGATCCGGTGGCGCCGGCGACCGGGATCTGCGTGAAATAGCCGATCGAGATGTAGGTCCAGATGTCGGTGGCGAGGTTGTGCAGGATGCCGCCGGCATGACGCATGCGGTCATAGAGTTCGACCTGCCAGTCGTGCGACTCGATCTGGGTGGTGAGGACGTTGAAGCCGAGGCCGAGACCTTCGACGTACTCGCGGGCGATCGTCGGCCAGTCTGCATCCGGATCCGCGGCGAGGTGGGCCGACCAGGTGCCCGTCGCGCCAGAGAACTTCGCGAGGAACTCGGATGCCGCGATCTGGGCGCGCACGCGCTCAAGGCGCCATGCGAAGACCGCGAGCTCCTTGCCCATGGTCGATGGCGTCGCTGGCTGACCGTGCGTGCGGGACAGCATCGCAGCATCCGCATGCTCGACCGACAGCTCCCGCAGCTTGGCGATCAGGCCGTCGAATGCCGGAAGCCACACATCCTCGACGGCGCGCTTCACAGTGAGCGCGTATGAGACCGAGTTGATGTCCTCACTGGTGCACGCGAAGTGCGTCAACTCGGCGATCGAGTCGAGACCCAGCGACTGAAGGCGGTCGCGCACGAGGTACTCGACGGCCTTCACGTCGTGACGCGTGACGGCCTCCTTCTCAGCGAGCCAGTCGATCTCGTTCTGCCCGAAGTCGCGGTAGAGGCCGCGCAGGCGCTCCTTGTCGGCATCCGCCAGCGGCGACGTCTCGAACAGCGACCGGTCGGTGAGGGCGATGAGCCACTCGACCTCGGCCTCGACGCGAGCGCGGTTCAGACCGGCCTCGGAAAGATAATCACCGAGGGGTGCGACGGCCGGCCGGTAGCGCCCGTCGAGGGGGCTCAGCGGCTGGACGGGGAAGGAGTTCGGGGAAGTCAGGGGAGTCCTCCTGATCGGGCCCCTCAGTTCCGGGGCAACGTGCGCGGCATCATGCGGCTGAAGCGCAGGGCGGGTTCGAGCTGGCGGAACAGGCCCCTGGTCGCGGTCTCAATCATAGCCAGCACCGAGTCGAACATCGCCGCCTCCGCATAGTACGGGTCGGGGACGTCGAGGTTCTCGGCATCGCGGTCGAACGACAGCAGCAGCGTGACCTTGCCCTCCTGGTCCTCATCGCGCGCCCATTCGCGCAGGATGCGCTCGTGGGTGCGATCCAGGGCGACGACGAGATCGTTGTCGGCGAAGGATGCCGCGGTGAAGGGCTTCGCGCGGTGCAGGGATCCGTCGTACCCGCGGCGTTCGAGTGCGTCGATGGTCCGGGCGTCTGCACGCTCGCCCACATGCCATTCCCCGGTGCTGGCGCTGCTCGAGGTGATGCGAGCTCCGAGCCCCTGTCGTTCGGCGAGGTCGCGGAACACCACCTCCGCCATGGGAGAACGGCAGATGTTGCCCGTGCACACGAAGATGACGCGGAAGGGCTCGGGCGATGTCACGCGTTCCATTCTGCCTCTCGGCATCCTTCCTGCACAGTCGTACGCTCTCTTTCTGCACCATCGCGTCAGTCGGTCGGCTCTGCACGCTTCGCGCCTCAGCCCGCTTCGCCGTAGGGCGGCTCGCGGCATTCTTGGCGCATGCTGAACATCATCGCGGCCTCGTCCCCGGCCTCCGACGACCTCTGGAGGTGGTTCTCGGCGCAACGCGCCGTCAATGAGGCGATCGCCGCCCTCGACGATGCCGGAGCCGGGCTGCTTCCCCTCGTGGAAGCGAGTGATTGGCAGGCCGACGGCGTGCGTGCCCTGCATGCCCTCATCATCGACCTGAGAGACCGCGCCACGGCCGAGCTGGGCGTGCTGCGCAGCCGGCTGTGGGAGCTCGAGGCGGCGGGCCGGTCATGAGCGACGGCATCGACATCACCCACGGCGGTGCGATCGCCGTCGACCCAGAGGCGCTACGAGCGGTGGCCGAGGCCATGGGCAGAATCGCGCCGAGCCTCGCGGATGCCGCTGCCGCGATCCGCAGCGCCTACGGCTTCATCGTCGGCACACCGAATCTCAGCGGTCAGGTCGACACCGTGTCGCTCTGGGCGAGCGCGGCGCGGGTGGACGTGCTGCACGACGAGTGCGGAACCGCTTCGTCCAACACCCTGTTGATGGCCGACGTCTACGAACTCGTCGAGCTCAGGGCGCAGCTGGCCGCGCTCGCGATTCAGGACACGGCGCAGGCGTTCGCGCTTGATGCGCGCATCGCGCAGCTCGAGGCGTCCGATCCTCGGGTGGCCGAGATGGAGAAGTGGCTGCTCGCCGGCTGGAAGGAGAAGCGGTTCGCGGGGCTGGGCGAGCAGCTCTACCTCGGCCCATCCGCCTTGTCGGGAGGATCCGGCCTGAATCTGGGTGGGGTCTTCCTCCTGGCTGCGTCGATCGCAGCGACCGGTACCGGCCGGCTTGCACCGAACGCGACACTGTCCGGAAGCGGCGGGCCGGTCTCGGTGACGCCTGTGAGGACGGGCGCGGCGATCGCCCCTCCGACGAGCCTGGCTGAGGCGTTCCGACGATTCCCGGATGCCACCGGTGCGCAACTCAAGGTCGAGAAGTACACGATGGCCGACGGCACGAATCGTTTCGTGCTCTACGCGAAGGGGACGCAGTCGAGCCTGGATCCGAAGGAGCCGTTCGATCTGAAGTCGAACCTGGACCTGTACACCGGCCGGGAATCGGCATCGTACGCTGCGACCGTCGAGGCATTGGAGGCGGCAGGAGCGCAACCCGGTGACGAGGTGCACGTGTATGCGCACTCGCAGTCGGCCATGAACGCCGCCTACTTGTCATCGCAGAGCGAGTTCGACGTGACGGTGCAGGTGACCGCCGGCAGCCCGGTGCATCCGACGGCCCGAGAGGACCAACTGCTGATCGAGTTCAGGCACACCGACGATGCGGTCAGCAGCCTCGCCGGTGGAGGGTCGCCCGGTGGTACAGGTTCACCGGACAGCCTGGTCGTGACCAGGGACGGCGATCCCTTCGACGTGCTCCTCCCCGCGCATCTGATGAAGAGCTATATCGAGACGGCCGAGATGGTCGACGAGTCCGGAGACGTACGGCTCGACGCGTGGCTCGACAAGGCACGCGAGCTCAACGAGGCGGTGGCGATCGAATCGACCGAGTACGTCGCGCGGCGGGAATGACGCGCAGCGATCAGTCGCGGCGCTGCTTCCTCTGCGGGCGGAGGATCCCGCCGAACACGGCGTTGATGATCGAGATGATGATCGCCGCGAGCACGCCCCACCAGAAGTTGCCAACGGTCAGGCCCCAGCCGAAACCGGATGTGATCCACGCGGTCAGCCACAGCAGGAAGCCGTTGATGATGAGGCCGATGAGTCCGAGCGTGAGGATGTAGAGCGGGAACGCCAGGATCTTCACGACCGTGCCGATGATCGTGTTGACCAGCGCGAAGATCGCGCCGACGGCGAGCAGCGTGAGCACCAGCTGCAGCGTTTCGCCAGGGGGGAACGCGATGATCGCGACCTGCAGCGCAGGGATCAGCGTGACGACCCACAGGGCGAACGCGTTGATGACGACTCTGATGATGAAGCGCATTGTGGATTCAGTCTCGCATGATGGGTGTTGGTTGTCACCGGATGTGCGAGCGGAACTCCTCGGCGCTGTCGGTGGCAGCAGTTAGCGTGATGTCATGAACGCCAACCGCATGCCAAAGGTGGAGATATACACAGCGCCGGATGGCGCGACGCGCCTTGAGGTTCGTGCCGACGGTGAAACGGTCTGGCTGACGCGACAGCAGCTTGCGTCGTTGTTCGGCCGCGACGTCAAGACCATCGGCAAGCACGTGAGTAATGCACGGCGCGAGGAGTTGGAGGGGATTCCAACTGTCGCAAAATTTGCGACAGTTGCCACCGAGGGCGATCGAATTGTCGAGCGACAGGTCGAGCACTACAACCTCGACATGATCCTGTCGGTCGGGTATCGAGTGAAGTCGCCAGAAGGTGTGCATGAGCGACCCCAAGGAGAAGGATCTGATGATCGCTCTCATCACCCGCATGATCGCTGAGTCCTTAGACTGACCTCGTGACCGAGCCGATCCTTCCCCGCATCCGCCCAGAGATCGCCGCCCTCGCGCCGTACCGGCAGGGCAAGCAGGCGGGCCCCGATGCCTTCAAGCTCTCCAGCAACGAGAACCCGTTCGAGCCCCTGCCGTCGGTGCTCGAGGCGCTCGCGCACACCACGCCGATCAACCGCTATCCGGACGCCACTGCCACCCGTCTGCGCGAGCGTCTCGCGGCGCGCTACGGCGTCGAGCTCGACCAGGTGCATGTCGCCAGCGGAAGCGTCGCCATCCTGTATCAGCTGGTGCAGGCCGCGGCATCCGTCGGCGATGACGTCGTGTACGCCTGGCGCTCTTTCGAGGCCTATCCCGGGCTGCCTCTCGTCGCGGGCGCGACCGGCGTACAGGTTCCGCTGACCGCCGAGGGTCGCCACGATCTCGACGCGATGGCGGATGCCGTCACCGATCGCACCCGCGCCGTTCTGCTGTGCACGCCGAACAACCCCACCGGCCCGATCATCACGAGCGCAGAGTTCGCGGCGTTCATCGCAAGGGTGCACGCCGACGTACTGGTCATTCTGGATGAGGCGTACGCCGAGTTCGTCACGGCGGAGGACGCGGTCGACGGCCTCGGCGCCCGCGTGTTCGAGCGGCACCCGAACGTCGTGGTGCTGCGCACGTTCTCCAAGGCGTACGGCCTCGCCGGCCTCCGGGTCGGGTATGCGATCGGCCACGCCAAGGTTCTCGATGCGGCCAGGGCCACCGGCATCCCGCTGTCCGTCACGGCCGCTGCTGAGACCGCCGCGATCGCCAGCCTCGACGCCGAGGCCGAACTCCTCGACCGGGTCGCGGTGATCGTCGAGCGCCGCGTGGCGTTGGTGAGCGCGCTGCGCGCGCAGGGCTGGGCCGTGCCGGAGAGTCAGGCCAACTTCGTGTGGCTGCCCACGGGGGAGCGCACCGACGAGATCGCCGCTGCGTTCGTGGCCGCCGACATCGTCGTCAGGCCGTTCTCGGGTGACGGCATCCGCATCTCCGTCGGCGAGGAGCCCTCCATCGACCGGGTGCTCCACGTCGCGTCCACCGTCCGCTGACCAGCGGCTTCTCCGGGCTCCGGGCAGATACGAGGGCGCCCTAGGTATGCGTGACGGGGCATGCCGGCTCGGATAGCGTAAGACGGTGACCTCGTCAGAGACCGATCTTGTCCGCGTCCTCGAGGCGGATGGCCGCTTCGCGCCCAGTCCTGCCGCCGAGCAGTATCTGCCGCTGATCGAAGCGATCAGTGATGCAGAGCTCGAGCAGTTCTATCGCGACATGGTCGTCATCCGCGCCATCGACAATCAAGCCACGAACCTGCAGCGCCAGGGACAGTTGGCGCTCTGGCCGCCGAGTCGCGGACAGGAGGCGGCGCAGGTGGGATCCGCCCGCGCAGCGCGCACGCAGGACACGCTGTTCCCCTCGTACCGCGAGCACGCCGTCGCACGCATCCGCGGCGTCGATCCGATCGGCATCATCAAGCTGATGCGCGGAATCTCGCACGGCGGCTGGGATCCGACGGATCCCGCCAACGGCAACACGCGGCTGTACACGCTGGTGCTCGGCTCTCAGGTGCTGCACGCCACCGGCTACGCCATGGGCCTGAACTTCGGGGACCGCTCCGGCACCGGCGATCCGGAGCGCGATGAAGCCGTGATCGTCTACTACGGCGACGGCGCATCCAGTCAGGGCGACGTGCACGAGGCGATGGTCTTCGCCGCCAGCTATCAGACCCCGACGGTCTTCTTCCTGCAGAACAACCAGTGGGCGATCTCCGTTCCGGTCGCGACGCAGACCCGGGTGCCGTTCGCGCAGCGCAGCGCCGGTTACGGCATCGACAGCATCCGCGTCGACGGCAACGACGTGCTCGCAAGCTACGCCGTCTCGCGCGTCGCGCTCGACGAGGCGCGCGCGGGCAAGGGTCCCCGCGCGATCGAGGCGGAGACCTACCGCCTCGGCGCGCACACGACCAGCGACGACCCGACGAAGTACCGCACCAGCGACGAGGAGCGCTCGTGGGAGCTGCGGGATCCGATCCCGCGCATGCGCACCTTCCTCGAGGGGCGCGGCGCCGCCGGATCGCTCTTCGACGACGTGGATGCCGAGGCTGCGGATGCTGCGGATGATCTCCGCGTCCGCACACTCGCGATCGAGTCGCCGCCGGCGAACAAGATCTTCGATCACGTCTACAGCGAACCGCATCCGCTGATGGATGAGCAGCGCGCCTGGCGCGAGCAGTACGAAGCATCCTTCGAGCAGCCGGGAGCCTACGCATGACGCTCGAGACGATGCCGCTGAGCAAGGCCCTCAACGCCGGCATGCGCAAGGCCATGGAGAACGACCCGAGCGTGCTGCTGATGGGCGAGGACATCGGGAAGCTCGGCGGGGTGTTCCGCATCACCGAGAACCTGCAGCGCGACTTCGGCGAGAAGCGCGTGCTGGACACGCCGCTCGCGGAGTCCGGCATCGTGGGAACGGCGATCGGTCTCGCGATGGCGGGTTTCCGCCCGGTCTGCGAGATCCAGTTCGACGGCTTCGTGTTCCCGGCATTCGACCAGATCACCTCGCAGTTGGCGAAGATCACCAACCGGCACGAGGGTGCGCTCTCGATGCCGATCGTGATCCGCATCCCCTACGGCGGGCACATCGGTGCGATCGAGCATCACCAGGAGAGCCCCGAGGCCTACTTCGCGCACACCCCTGGTCTGCGGGTCGTGTCGCCGTCGACGCCGAATGACGCGTACTGGATGATCCAGGAGGCCATCGCCTCGAACGATCCGGTCATCTTCCTGGAGCCGAAGAGCAAGTACTGGCAGAAGGGCGAGGTCGAACTGGAGCAGTCCGCGGCCCCGCTGCACTCGTCGCGCGTGGTGCGCACCGGCACGGATGTCACTCTGGTCGGTCACGGGGCCATAGTCACGACACTCCTGCAGGCCGCCGCGCTCGCCGAGAGCGAGGGCACGAGCTGCGAGGTCGTCGATGTGCGTTCGCTGTCGCCGGTCGACTACGGTCCCATCCTCGACTCGGCCCGCAAGACCGGTCGTGTGGTCTACGCGCAGGAGGCTGCGGGCTTCACGAGTGTCGGCAGCGAGATCGCCGCGACGGTGATGGAGCGCGCGTTCTACGCCCTCGAGGCTCCGGTGCTGCGGGTGTCGGGCTACGACGCCCCGTTCCCGCCCGCGAAGCTCGAGGGCACCTTCCTCCCGGATGCCGACCGCATCCTCGAGGCCGTCGACCGGTCACTGGCCTACTGAACTTGAGTGAGCCGAATCCCGCGGGTCGTTGAGCGAACGAAGTGAGACGAAACGCATTGAGTGAGCGCAGCGAGTCGAAATGGCTTGCCCGAGCGAAAGGCACACCGCAATGAGCACGCAGAACTTCAACCTCCCCGATGTCGGCGAGGGGCTGACCGAGGCCGAGATCGTCACGTGGAAGGTCGCCCCCGGCGACGACGTCGCGATCAACGACGTGATCTGCGAGATCGAGACGGCCAAGTCTCTCGTCGAGCTGCCGTCGCCGTACTCCGGCGTCGTCGGCGATCTGCTGGTCGGCGAGGGCACGACCGTCGAGGTCGGCACCCCCATCATCAGCTTCGTATCGGATGCTGCGCCCGCTGCAGTCCCGCAGCCCGCTGCTCCTGCGGAGGAGGCCGGCGGCTCGGTACTCGTCGGTTACGGCACCGGCGCCGGCGCGACCTCTCGTCGTACCCGTGCCGCCGTGCGGCCGGTGCGTTCGTCGGTGGGAGTCATCGCGAAGCCCCCGATCCGCAAGCTCGCCCGCGACCTCAATGTCGACCTGTCCTCGGTCAGCCCGACAGGCGCTGACGGCGAGGTCACCCGCGACGACGTGGTGAAGCAGGCCTCGCAGGCGAGCGTGTTCCGCAACATCGAGACTCCGGAGTGGGGCGCAGTGCGCGAGGAGACCGTGGCGCCGAAGAGCGCACCGGTCGGGCTCGCTCGCGGGGTCGCCGCATCGGCTGCTCACGATTCGGATGCGCGCACCGAGTCGATCCCCGTCAAGGGCGTGCGCAAGGTCAGCGCCTCCGCCATGGTGCAGAGCGCGTACACCGCGCCGCACGTCACGGTCTGGAAGGAAGTCGACGCGACGCGCACGATGGAGCTCGTCAAGCGCCTGAAGACCTCAGCGGACTACGCCGACATCAAGGTGTCGCCGCTGCTGATCGTGGCGCGCGCCGTGATCTGGGCCGTACGCCGCAACCCGATGGTCAACGCGGCCTGGGTCGAGACCGAGGGCGGCGCCGAGATATCGGTGCGCCACTACGTCAACCTCGGCATCGCCGCGGCGACCCCGCGCGGGCTGCTCGTGCCCAACATCAAGGACGCGCAGGACCTCAACATGCGAGAGCTCGCGCGGGCGCTCAACCGCCTCACCCTGACCGCACGCGAGGGCAAGACGCCACCTGCCGATCAGCAGGGCGGCACGATCACGATCACCAACATCGGAGTGTTCGGGATGGATGCCGGCACCCCGATCATCAACCCCGGCGAGGCCGGTATCGTGGCGATGGGCACGATCAGCCAGAAGCCGTGGGTCGTCGACGGCGAGGTGCGTCCGCGGTACGTCACCACGGTCGCAGGGTCCTTCGATCACCGCGTCATCGACGGCGACGGCATGAGCCGCTTCATCGCCGACGTCGCCTCCATCCTGGAAGAGCCCGCGCTGCTGGTGGACTGATGTGAGACCTCGTTGAACGACCAAGGGAGGGGCGTCTACTGATGTCAAACTTTGCTGATGACCTCAACGCGTGGGTTGGGCGACAGGCCCAGTCCTCTGTGGAAGAGCAGATACTCGCCGCCTATGCGGAGGAGCATCCTGCTCCCGAGGGGCAGGAATGGTTTGTGGCGGGGCAGCAACGCGAGAGCGATGGGATCGCCTACCGCTTCGACTTGCGAGATGCCTCGGAGTGACGAGAAATCGCCGCTAGGCGAGCTCGCTGAGCCGCTGCTCCGCCAGTCGGGGCACCGCCCGCTCGCGCGCCGCACGACGTGCGGTCGCGATGGCCCCGACGGAGACGACCTCGGCGCCCAGCGTTGATGCGAGGATCTCCGGCGCCGGCAGATGAAGCTCATCGGGGAGGATGCGCCGGGCTGCGGCGAGCACGGGCTCGATGCTCTCGGCGACCGCCCCGCACACGATCACGCGCGACGGGTCGTACATGCTGCCGAGCACTCCGACGACGCGCGCGAGGGTCGCGCCGACGCGGTCGGTGATGCGCACGGCGTCGGCGTCTCCCGAGGCGGCGAGCGTCAGCACGAGGCGTGGGTCGATGTGCCGCCTACCGGCAAGGTGTCCGAGGGCGCTGTCGACCGTGATCTCGCCGTTCTCGACCGCGGCGCGAACCTGATCCTGAACGGCGTATCTGAGCCCGAAGGCCGAGCCGACACCCACGATGTGGTCGAACACGATGCTCTCGCCGACGCCGCCGTGCGCACCGTGCAGCACGTGCCCGTCGACGACGACTCCACCGCCGAAGCGCTCGCTGGCGAGCAGGGCGACGTAGTCGCGGCATCCGATCGCCGCTCCGACCGCGCCTTCGGCGATCGCAGCGAGCTGCGCGTCGTTCTTGATCTCCACGACGGGAGCCCAGTCGCGCAGTGCGTCGGCGAGGCCGGGGTTCGTCCGCTCCCAGAAACCGTCGGGATGCGGTGGCGAGACGCCGTCGCGGTTCACGGGGGCGGCGACGCCGGCGCAGAGCGCGAGCACACGGTCGCGGAGGATGCCCGCCTCCTCGAGCGCTGCACGCAGCCGCTCGAGGATCGTGCCCCTGCGCTCGTCGGCCGACTGGTCCGAGGAGATCTCCACCCGATGATGCACGAGCGTGCGGTCGAGCGGATCCGCGACGGTCACGGCGAGGTGCGTGTCGCCGGCGTCGATCCCGACGACGACGCCGAGATCGGGGGAGAGGGCGAAGCGCCGTGCGGGGCGACCGGAGCGGTAGCTCCCGGCGGCGCGGGCGTTGGGGAGTTCATGCAGCATGTCGGCGCCGACCAGGGTTTCGATCGCATCGATCGCGGTGGAACGCGTGAGCGAGGTGCTGGCCATGACGTCGCTGGCGGTGAACTCGCCGGCGTCCCAGGCGAAGTCGAGCACGGCGCCGACGCTCGCGCGTCCGGTTCCGAGACCTCTCGAGACTTCTGTCACACCCCTTGACCTTCCTGACGTTCCAATGAGAGAGTACCTCTCGGCAGAGTAGATTCGCTCGCTAGATTTAGTGGGTCGATCTACAGATCGGAAGGACGATGGTGTCTGAGAAACGAACACGGGCGTTGCGGATGACCGCCGGGGCTCTCGGCCTAGCGATGGTAGGGGCCGCCCTCACGAGCTGTGCGGCCGGCTCAGGTGCGGAGACGATCCGCTTCACGTTCAACAAACGCGAGGCGATCCCCTTCATGACGGATCTCGTCGCCGAGTACAACTCGTCTCAGGACGACGTGCACGTCGAGATCGACACGTCAGGCCCTGACGTCATCTCGGCCAGCTTCGTGCGCGGCAACCCGCCCGACCTCATCCTCGGCAACTACAACTACGAGATCGCGCGCTTCGTGCAGCGCTGCGCCCTCATCGATCTCTCCGATACGGATGCCGCGGCCAGCATCCGAGACGATCTGCAGCCGCTCATGGAGCAGTACGGATCGTGCGAGGGTCGCACGAGCGCCCTGCCCTACTCGGTGATGGCGGCCTCCGTGATCTACAACAAGGAGATCTTCGAGGAGCAGGGGCTCGAGGTCCCGCAGACGTGGGACGAGCTGATCGCGCTCTGCGACCAGCTGAAAGGGGCGGGTATCGACCCGTTCTACGGCACGTTCAAGGACGACTGGACCGTCGGGCAGGGCTGGTACGACTACGCGATCGGCGGCTCTGTCGACACGATTGACTTCTTCGACTCCATGGCGGCGGAAGGCGCCGCGGTCGGACCCGACTCCGAAGTCTCGTTCGAGAAGGAGTTCGCCGAGCCCATGGAGCAGATGATGCAGCTCGCAGACGACTACACGAATGCGGATGCCGCGAGCCGAGGCTACGGCGATGGCAACCTCGCCTTCAGCAAAGGTGAGGCGGCGATGTACATGCAAGGGCCGTGGGCATTCGGCGAGATCGCGAAGACCGCACCCGACCTCGAGCTCGGCACCTTCCCACTGCCCACCACCGATGATCCGGCCGACCTCGGCGTGCGCGTGAACATGGACCTCGGTGCGATGATCCCGGAAGGGTCGAAGCACCAGGAGGCGGCACGCGACTTCCTCGAGTATCTGTACCTCCCCGAGAACATCGAGGAGTACAACGCGTCACAGCTCGGCTTCACCCCGACCAAGGACGCTCCGGCCCCGGACGATCCGCGGATCGAGGGGATGATCGAGTACTACGAGAACGGGCAGATCTATCAGGGGCCATCGGTCCTCGTGCCCAAGACGATCCCGGTGATGAACTACGCGCAGGCGATGGTGCTCGGCGCCTCGACCACTTCGACGCTGCGCACCATGGACGCGGATTGGGCTCGCATCGCCTTCCGCGCGCCGATCCCGACCACAGGCGATGCGGCCGCCGGCGAGACAGAGGAGTCCGCACCGTGAGCACCACCGCATCCGCGAACATCACGCGGCCGAACAGCCCGACGACGGACACGACCGCCATCGTCACCGGGCAGGGGCGCAGGCTCCGTCGGCACACCCGAAGAGTTGAGCCGATCTACTACCTGTTCCTGCTACCGACCATCGTGCTGTTCACTCTCGCGATCACTCTTCCGGCCGTCATGGGGATCTTCTTCAGCTTCACGGACTCGATCGGCATCGGCGAGTGGAGCTTCAACGGATTGACCAACTACATCGCGATGTTCGGCGACCCGGCGATCCTGCAGAGCTACCTCTTCACGTTCGGCTTCTCGATCGCCACCGTGATCGTGGTCAACGTGATCGCATTCCTCCTGGCTGTGGGACTGACCTCCCGCATCCGCTTCAAGACCGGGCTGCGCACGATCTTCGTGATCCCGATGGTGATCTCGGGCATCATCATCGCCTACGTGTTCAACTTCCTGTTCTCGAACTCGATTCCTGCCGCTGGTGCGGCCACCGGCATCGGTTGGCTCGAGACGAGTCTGCTGGCCAACCCCGACCTCGCCTGGGTGGCGATCGTGGTGGTGACCGCATGGCAGGCCGTTCCCGGTGCCCTCCTGATCTACATCGCCGGCCTGCTCTCCGTGCCGAACGACGTGTACGAGGCGGCGAGCATCGACGGTGCGAGCAAGACGCAGCAGCTCACGCGCATCACGATCCCGCTCGTCGCGGGGTACGTCGTGATCAATGTGATCCTCGGGTTCAAGGGATTCCTGAACGCCTACGACATCATCGTCGGCCTCACCAACGGCGGCCCTGGGACAGCGACCCGCAGCGTCGCCATGACGATCATCGCGGGCTTCAACAGCGGCGACTACGCCTATCAGATGGCCAACGCGACGATCTTCTTCATCGTCGCCGTGCTCATCTCGCTCCTCCAACTCTCGCTGACTCGCGGAAGGAATGCGCTCTGATGTCGACGCAGACGCTCACCACCATCCCCACTTCGGGCAAGAAGCCGCGTGTGCGCATGGAGCGCGTCAACTGGTCGGGCACGATCATCCTGATCCTGTGCGCTGTCACCGTGCTGCTGCCGCTCTACGTCACGATCTCGATGGCGTTCAAGACCACGGGGCAGGCGGTCGACGGCAACGCCTTCTCGCTTCCCGCGCCGTTCAGCATCGACGGGTTCGTCGAGGCGTGGAATCTCACGAAGTTCCCGGTCGGCGCCGCGATCTCCCTGCTGGTGACGGCAGGCACTGTGATCGCGACGATCCTGCTGGCCGCCTTCGCGTCGTACGCGATCGTGCGGAACTGGGATCGGCGACTGTTCCGCTACTCGTTCTTCTACCTGCTCGCGGCGATGTTCATCCCCTTCCCGGTGGTGGCGCTGCCGCAGATCCAGTTGACGGGGCGAGTGGGCCTGGACAACCCGCTGGGCGTGATCATCCTCGCGACGATGTTCCAGCTGAGCTTCAGCGTGCTGCTGTTCACCGCCTTCCTGCGCTCGATCCCGATCGAGCTGGAGGAGAGCGCCCGAATCGACGGCGCGACGACCTGGCAGACCTTCTGGCAGCTCATCTTCCCGCTGCTCGCCCCGATGAGCGCCACGGTCGGCATCTTCGCGTTCCTGTACGCCTGGAACGACTTCATGATGCCGTCATTGATCATCTCCGACCCGGCACTGCAGACACTGCCGGTGCGGCAGAACCTGTTCCAGACGCAGTTCAGCAACAACTACAACGTCTCGTTCGCCTCGTATCTGATGGCGATGGCCCCGGCGATCCTGGCGTATCTGTTCACCCAGCGCTTCGTCATGGAGGGCGTCACGCAGGGCGCTGTCAAGGGCTGACATCATGACCACCGGTCCCTGAGCCTGTCGAAGGGCCCGCACCGCACCATCACCGCAAGACCACCGCAAGACCACTGCAAGACCACCGCAAGAAAGAAGGAGCACCACCCGTCATGACCGATCCGCTTCTCACCGAGACTCGCGAAGACGAGAAGACAGCAGCGTGGTGGCGTCAGGCCGCCGTCTACCAGATCTACCCGCGCAGCTTCGCGGATGCGAACGGCGACGGACTCGGCGACATCCCGGGCATCGTCTCCCGCGTCGACTATCTCGCGCAGCTCGGCATCGACGCGGTGTGGCTGAGTCCGTTCTACCCGTCGGCGCTCGCGGACGGCGGCTACGACGTCGCCGACTATCGCGACGTCGATCCGCGGCTCGGCACGCTGGAGGACTTCGACGCCATGGTCGCGGCGCTGCACGAACGCGGCATCCGCGTCGTCGTCGACATCGTCCCCAACCACACGTCCGACCTGCACGAGTGGTTCCAGGAGGCGCTCGCCGCAGGCCGCGGTTCGGATGCGCGTGAGCGGTACATCTTCCGTGATGGCGAGGGCCCCGATGGCGCTGAGCCGCCCACCGACTGGGGTGCCGCATTCGGCGGACCCGCGTGGGAGCGCGTCGAGGACGGGCAGTGGTACCTGCACAGCTTCGCCACCGAGCAGCCGGATCTGAACTGGGATCACCCCGAGGTGCGCGCGGACTTCCTGAAGACATTGCGCTTCTGGTCCGACCGCGGTGTCGACGGATTCCGCATCGACGTCGCACACATGCTCACGAAGGATCTCACCGAGCCGCTGCCGTCCCGCGCCGAGTTGGAGCTGCTCGACCGGTCCTCTGGCCGCCACCCGTTGGCCGACCGCGACGAGGTGCACGAGATCTACGCCGAGTGGCGGAAGGTCTTCAATGAGTACGACCCGCCGCGCACCGCGGTCGCCGAGGCCTGGGTCGAGACGCCGGAGCGACGCGCGAAGTACGCCTCAGCCGAGGGCCTCGGTCAGGCGTTCAACTTCGACCTCCTCGTCGCAGACTTCGCTGCCGACCAGTTCCGCCGCATCATCGCCGACAACCTCGAGCAGGCGCGGGCGACCGGGTCTTCGACGACCTGGGTGCTCTCCAACCATGACGTCACGCGGCACGCCACCCGTTACGGGCTGCCTCCCCTCGGCGGGCGTCCGGGCAAGCAGGGTGTCGAGTGGGTCGCGGCAGGTGGTCCGGAGGACGAGCTCGATCGCGCACGTGGTGCGCGGCGGGCCAATGCAGCGACGCTGCTGCTGCTCGGGCTTCCCGGCAGCACGTACCTCTACCAGGGCGAGGAGCTCGGACTGCACGAGGTCGCGGCGATCTCGGCCGAGCAGCGGCAGGACCCGTCGTTCTTCCGCGGCGCCTCATTCGACGGTCTCGGGCGAGACGGATGCCGTGTACCCCTGCCATGGACGGCATCCGGATCCTCGTTCGGATTCGGCGCCGACGGTGCGCACCTGCCGCAGCCGGCCTGGTTCGCCGAGCACGCCGTCGATGTCGAGGCGGCCGATCCGTCTTCGACGCTCTCGCTCTACCGTGACGCGCTGCGCCTGCGCCATCTGCTGCAGGCGGAGGAAGCGCTGGTCTGGACCGACACCGGGCGCGCCGACGTACTGCGCTTCGCGAGGCCGAACGGCTGGGAGATCGTGACGAACTTCGGGGAGGAACCGTTCGACCTGGCGGCGGATGCTGCGAACGTCGTGCTCTCGAGCCTCGCTCTTGACGGGCAGTTGCTGCCTGGTGAGGCCACGGCCTGGATCGCGCCGGCCTGAGGCTTCGGCTCGCTTCGCTCGCTCAACCCGTTTCGTCTCGCTTCGCTCGCTCAACGACCCGCATGGATATCACGCAGGAGGATTCTCTGCGGGGTGTTGAGCGCAGCGACGGGTCGAAGCCGTCACTGCGCTCACCGCCGCGATGAGAATGGTTATCATTAGCGTGTAGAGTCGAAGGCATGAAGAAGTCCGTCGTCGCATTCACGCTCGCATCCGTCTCCGCTCTCGTCCTCGCCGGATGCTCTGCCACGCCCGCGGCAGATGCAGGCGGGAGCGACGACGTGATCCAGGTCGTCGCCAGCACCAACGTCTACGGATCACTCGCCGAGCAGATCGGTGGTGACCGCGTCGACGTGACCTCGATCATCACCTCGGCTTCGCAGGACCCGCACTCCTACGAGGCATCCGCGCGCGATCGCCTGACCGTGCAGGACGCAGAGCTGGTCATCGAGAACGGCGGAGGATACGACGCGTTCATCGACACCCTGATCGGAGACTCCGACGTGAACATCTTCACGGCGGCTTCGTTCTCGCACGACTATCCCGGCAACGAGGGCCACGAGGATGCCGAGGGCGATGAGCACGCAGAAGAGGATCATGCGGAAGAGGAGGGCCACGAGGGCCACGACCACATCGAGGGCTTCAATGAGCACGTCTGGTTCGACCCGCACACGATGATCCACGTCGTCGAGGGCATCGCGGCCGAGTTCAGCGAGCTCGACCCCGACGGCGAAGCCGACTTCACGGCCGCCGCCGCCGAGATCGTCAGCGACCTCGAGGGCTTCGAAGCCGAGCTCGAGTCGATCGGCACCGAGGCCGGCAGCGCATCCGTGTTCATCACCGAGCCGCTACCCGGCTACATCGCCGCAGCCGCGGGCCTCACTGATGTGACGCCCGAAGGATTCGCCGAAGCAGTGGAAGAGGGCACCGATGTCGCACCAGCGACTCTGCTCGCCGCTCTCGACGTGATCGACAGCGGTGAGGTGAAGGCGCTGCTCACCAATGCGCAGACCGGTGGAGCTGAGACCCAGCGTGTCGAGGAGGCGGCAGAGGCCGCCGGCATCCCCGTCGTCGCCTTCACGGAGCTGCTCGAGGACGGATCGTCGTACTCTGAGTGGATGCGTGATGCGATCCAGGACCTCGCCGCCGCACTCCAGAAGTGAGTGGGGGCGCTCAAGGCGCTCAGGGGCCGGACGCGGCGCCGGTGCTCGAGATCACGGGCGCGGCGCTTCACCGCGGGCACCGGGAACTGTGGTCTGGACTCGATCTGACCGTCGAACCCGGTGAGTTCATCGCCGTGCTCGGGCCGTCAGGCTCCGGCAAGACCACGCTCATGCGGGCGATCCTCGGCCTCCAGCCGCTGAGTGCGGGCAGCATCCGCGTCGCTCGTCACCCCGTGCGCCGCGGCAATCCGCGCATCGGCTACATCCCTCAGCAGCGTCCCCTTCCGCCCGACACGAGCATGCGCGCGCGCGATGTCGTCGCGCTCGGCGTCAACGGCACCCGGTTCGGCTTGCCCATCCCGCGCCGCGGCGATCGCGCGCGAGTCGACGCACTGCTCGAGGGCGTCGGAGCATCGCACTTCGCGGATCGTCGCGTCGGCCTGCTCTCCGGCGGAGAACAGCAGCGGTTGCGGGTCGGGCAGGCCCTCGCCGATGCGCCGACGCTGCTGCTGTGCGACGAGCCGCTGTCGAACCTAGACCTCGCCAACCAGCTCGGCATCACCGACATCATCGACCGTCAGCGCCGCGAGCGCGATGCCGCCGTGCTGTTCGTGACGCACGATATCAATCCGATCCTCGGCCGGGTCGACCGCATCCTGTACATCGCGGGCGGTCGCTTCGTGCTCGGCACCCCGGACGAGGTGCTGCAGAGCCGCGTGCTCACGGATCTGTACGGCACGCCGGTCTTCGTGCTCCGCGCCGGCGACCGCCTGGTCGTCGTCGGGGTGCCCGATGCCGAGCCGCACCACGACCACGACGCGGGAGAAGTCGCATGATCGCGCCGACGGGTGTGCAGCAACTTCGGAGAACTGCACGTTCTTCGGAGGAATCGCACGAATCGCTCCGAGATAGCTGCACTTCTCCGAAGCCGGTGCTCGGCCCCGCGCCGGCATTGGTGCTCGGATGCTGTACGGAGGTGACCGCATGATCGCGCCGATGATCGACTGGGGCGATGTCTTCTCGTTCCAGGACTACGGCGCGCTCGTGGCCCTGCTCGCGAACTCCATCATCGCGGGCGCGGTACTCGGCATCGTCGGCGGCCTGATCGGTGTCTTCGTGATGCAGCGCGACCTCGCCTTCGCGGTGCACGGTGTGAGCGAGCTGTCGTTCGCCGGTGCAGCCGCAGCCCTGCTCTTCGGCGGCAGCGTGGTGGCAGGGTCCCTCGGTGGCGCGCTGGTCGCCGCGATCCTGATCGGTATCCTCGGTTCGAAGGCGCGGGATCGCAATTCGATCGTCGGTGTGCTGATGCCGTTCGGCCTCGGCCTCGGCATCCTTTTCCTGTCTCTCTACGATGGCCGAAGCGCCAACCGTTTCAGTCTGCTGACGGGTCAGATCGTCTCGGTGTCCAGCCCGGACCTCGGCTGGCTGATCGGCATCAGCGCCTTCGTTCTCATCGGACTGCTGGTGATGTGGAACCCGCTGCGGTTCGACTCGCTCGACAACGTCGCGGCCAGTGCTCGCGGCATCCCGACCAGGGCGCTCAGCCTGGCGTTCATGGTGCTGCTCGGCCTCATCGTCGCGGTCAGCGTGCACATCATCGGTGCGCTGCTGGTCATGGCGCTGCTGGTCACGCCGGCCGCGGCGGCCATGCGCGTGGCCGCCGGCCCGCTCACCGTGCCCCTGCTCGCGGCCCTGTTCGGCTTCGTCTCGGCGGTCGGCGGCATCCTGCTCGCGCTCGCCGGAACTCTGCCGGTGAGCCCGTACATCACGACGATCTCGTTCCTGATCTACGCGGGATGCTGGGTGGTGCAGCGCATGCGCGCGCGGGTGACGCGACGCTCTCAGCCCGTGACAAGCGCCGCGGCCTAGACTCTCGGTATGGCTCAGCGCAATACCTGGCAGCGCGAGCGAGTGCGCGAAGCGCTCGCGGATGCGCGCGGTTTTGTGAGCGCGCAGACCCTGCACGCCACGCTCCGTGATGAGAAGACCGGTATCGGTCTCGCCACGGTGTACCGTGCGCTGTCGGGTCTTGCCACCGCCGGCGACGCCGACACCCTGCAGAGCCCAGAGGGCGAGGCGCTCTACCGCGCCTGTTCGACCGAAGGCCATCACCACCACCTGATCTGCCGATCGTGCGGGCTGACCGTCGAGATCGAGGCGAAAGACGTCGAGGCCTGGGCGCAGCGCACCGCCTCGCTGCACGGCTTCAGCGAGGCGGAGCACGTCGTCGACATCTTCGGACTGTGCACTCCGTGCGCGAACCGGCGCGCAGCCGCTGAGGGATCAGCGTCCGCGTGAGCACTGTCAGCGCGCCGCGCGCGTCGACTGCTGCAGGGTCAGGTCGCAACCAGCGCGCCCCTCGCTCGCCATGGATCGGCGTCGGCCTCGGGGTCGTCGTCATCGCCGCGCTGTTCCTGATCGACAGGTTCGCGCCCGCGCTGTTCCAGGATGCGCTTCCCAGCCGCGCGCAGGACGGTCTCACGCTCGCATTGAGCGTGCTCATCGAGGCGCTGCCGTTCGTCGTACTCGGCGTCGTGCTGTCGATCGTGGTGCAGGTGTGGCTGCCGCCGGATCTCATCCAGCGCTGGCTCCCAACGAGAGGATGGGCCCGTCGTGCGGTGCTGTCGCTGCTCGGGATGCTGATCCCGGTGTGCGAGTGCGGCAACGTGCCCTTCGCCCGCGGCCTGATGATGCGCGGTCTGGCACCTGCGGAGGCGATGACCTTTCTGATCGCGGCGCCCATCGTGAACCCGATCGTGATCATCACCACTCATGCGGCTTTCGGGTGGGACGGCGGCATCCTGGTCGCTCGGCTCGTCGGCGGCTATCTGATCGCGAACCTCATCGGCTGGATCTACAGCCGCCATCCCTCGCCCGACGCCCTGCTCACCCAGCAGTTCACCGCCACGTGCGAGCGGGTGCAGCACGAGCACGGCACTCCGACCCGTCGCAGCCTGACGCAGTTCCTGATCGAGCTGCGCGCTGTCATGCCTGCCCTCGTCATCGGCTCCGCGCTCGCCGGTGCCGTGCAGGTGCTCGTGCCGCGTGACATGCTGCTCGCGATCGGCTCGAACCCGGTGCTCTCGATCGTCGCGATGATGGCGCTCGCGATGACGGTGGCGATCTGCTCGAACGTCGACGCCTTCTTCGCGCTGTCATTCGCATCGACGTTCTCGTCTGGTGCGCTGATCGCGTTCCTGCTGGTGGGGCCTCTGGTCGACATAAAGATGCTCGCGCTGCTGCGCACGACCTTCACGACGCGCACTCTCGTGGGCGTCGTCGCGGTCGTGGTGATGAGCGCGTTCGCGATCGGGATCGGGGTGAACGTCTTTGGCTGAGCAGACCCGCACTCGCTGGCGAGCCATCGCGACGCGCTGGCTCGGCCTCGGCCTGGCCGTCGTCATCTCGGTCGTGACGCTCGGCCTCGGCCTCACCGGTCGGCTCACGCTCTACATCAGCCCAGAGTCGATCTGGTTCGCGTGCGTCGGAGCGGTCGTCGTGCTCGCCGGAGCCATCTGGTCGTGCACGCTGCCATTGGGCGCGGAGACGGACCACGGTCACGACCACGGACATGCGCTAGCGGATGCCGTAGCCCCCCGGCGTGCGCTGAAGCTCGCCGGCGTCGTCTCGGCGGGAGTCGTCGCGAGCGGCGTCGTCATCGCGGCGCTCGTGCTGCCGCCCGCGTCGCTGTCGGTCGAGCTCGCGACGTCTCGGGCGGATGCGACCGGCCCCGTCTTCGCGGCTGCGGACGCCCCGACCCTCGGTGTCGCGGACACCACGGCCTTCGGGGTCGGGGAGTGGTCGAGCGTCTTCGCCACCGCCACCCGGCCGGAGGCGTACGACGGCTCGACCGTGACGCTGACCGGCTTCGTCACGCGGGGCCCCGACGCGGATGCCGTGAACCTCACCCGCATGGTCATCACGCACTGCGTGATCGACGCGCAGCCTGCCGCGGTGCCGGTGAGCGTCGACGCCGGCGAGAGCGGCAAGGGGCAGTTCAGCACAGGGCAGTTCAGCACAGGACAGTGGATCGAAGTCACCGGCACGGTCACCGCCGATAGCGACGGGTCGCTCCGCGTCGTTCCGGCCTCGGTGGTCGAGATCGACGAGCCAGAGGATCCGTATGAGTACTGAGGATCATCCCGAGGTGCCCCAGACGCGCGCCGAAGCCCGTGCCGCCCGCGAGGCCGCGGAGCGCGAGGCCGAGGAGCGAGAGCCGGCGGAGCGCGAGGCCGCGGAGCATTCGGGGACGGGTGCGGACACCGAGGATGCCTCCCCACGCGGGTCGTTGAGCGAGCGCAGCGAGACGAAACGCGTTGAGCGAGCGTCAGCGAGTCGAAACGAAGCGCCGAACCCGCCGGAGGTCCCGCGTGCGCCGGAGGGGGAGCGGCTTCGACTCCCTCCGGTCGCTCAGCCCGTTTCGTCTTCGACTGCTTCGCGGTCTCCGCTCAACGACCCGCAACAGGAGTTCCGGCAGCCGGAGTCCCCGCAGCCGGAGTCCCCGCAGCAGGAGTCCCCGCAACAGGAGTCCCCGCAACAGGAGTCTCCGCAGCCGGAGTCCCCGCAACAGGAGTCTCCGCAGCAGGAGTCTCCGCAGCAGGAGTCCCCGCAGCCGGAGTCCCCGCAGCAGGAACTGAAACGAACCCCCGATCGCCGCTTCCTCTACACGATCCTCGCGGTGCTCGCCGTGCTCGGGGTCGTGGTCGGGGGACTCAGTGCGGTCAGCCTCTTCCAGGGTCCGCGGGTGAGCGACGTCCAGGTCGATGAGGCCGAGGCCATCGACGTCTCGGGCAGCCGAGTGATCCTCACTGCCAACCAGTCGCTGCAGCAGATCGACGAGTCACAGGTCACGGTCGAGCCCGCTGTGCCGTTCACGGTTGACGCCGAGGGCCGTAGCATCGGCATCCGCTTCACCGTCCCTCTCGACGACTCGACGGAGTACACCGTGCGCGTCGCCGGTGCCACGGGCGCCGGCGGAGGGCCGGCATCCGATCTGTCGACCTCGTTCACCACGCCCGCTGCCAAGATCTTCCTGCTCAACCGCTCCGATGACGACGACTCGATCTTCCGCACCGACCTCAGCGGCGAGAATGCGGTGCCCGTCTTCTCGCATCCGCGCATCAACGACTATCGCTCGACGTCGACGCGACTCGTCGTCGCCGTCGAAGATGACGACGGGTCTCGGATCCTGGTGATGGACCACGACGGCGACAACGTCCGCGAGCTGCCCCTGCCCGGTGACGGTTACGTCAGCTCGGTGCAGGTCTCCGAGCGGGGCGGGCTGGTCGGCTACACGTATTCCGACCGAGAACTCAGCGAGGACACCGGGCGTGCGAGCGTGCTCGTCACCCAATCGATAGACGGTGACGACGAACCGCAGATCATCGAGGTCGGCGACGCCGAGGCCAGCATCGCCGAATGGCAGTTCGTGCCCGACTCGGCCGCGGTGCTGTTCATCGACTTCGCCGGCACGCTCTCCCTCGATGACCGTTCCGGTGGCGCAGGGGCGCAGAACATGGGCATCGCCGTGAGCCTGCCCGGCATCTCGCGCGGCACGTACACCGCGATCGTGCGGCGGGCCGACGGCAGCACCGTTGCGCTGAACCTCGCCGACGGCTCGGAGACTGCGATCACGGCATCCGATCCCGACTTCGGACCGGCGACGACCATCACGCCGTACCCCGGCGGCACGCTGCGGCACATCGTCGCACGGGATCCGAACGGCCTCCCCACGGGGCAGGCCATCATCCGGGTCGACGACGATGGTGCGGCGACCTCGCTGTTCGACGTCGCCTCGGGAAACGCGATCCTGCAGGCCTGCCCGTCGCCGAGCGGACAGTACGTCGCGATCACCGTCGCTCCGACGCTGGTCGAGAATCCCTATGACGACCTGCTCGTGCCGCTGCCGAAGACCCTTCAGACGCACCTGATCGACCTGCGCTCCGGTGAGGAGATGGTCGTGCTGACCGGTTTCGACGCATCGTGGTGCCAGATGGCGCCGCGGTTCTGAGCTCATGACGCTTCGCCGCGCGACCCGGGACGAACTCGCAGCGCTGCCGATCGAGGTCGCACCGAAGCTGCTCGGCGGCGAACTGCGCACAGTGGTCGGCGGCGCAGAGGTACGGCTGAGGATCACCGAGGTCGAGGCCTATCACGGACGCGGCACAGGAGAGCGGGCAGACCCCGGATCCCACGCGCGGATGGGCATGACCGCACGCAATGCCACGATGTGGGGAGAGCCGGGACATCTGTACGTGTACCTCAGCCACGGCATCCACTCATGCGTCAACGTCGTGTGCGGACCGGACGGGATCGCCGGCGGTGTGCTGCTGCGTGCGGGTTCGGTGGTCGAGGGCACGGATGCTGCGACCGAGCGATCGGGCAGATCAGGGCGCGACCTCGCCCGCGGTCCTGGTCGATTCGGGCAGGTGTCGGGCCTCCGGCATCCGCTCCACGACGGGATCGATGCGATCACCGGAACCGAGTGGCACGGCGCGAGCGCCCAGCTGTGGCTCGCAGGGGGCGCCTTCCGAATCGCGACGGGGCCGCGCGTCGGGGTCGCCGGGCTCGCCGGCACGCACGCGTTCCCCTGGAGGTTCTGGATCGAAGGCGACCCATCCGTCTCGGTGTTCCGCTGGGGGCGAGGCGCAGCCGACGCGCAGGCCATGCTAAACTGACTCCTTGTCTGCGCACACTCCTGTGCGTAGTTCGTGTGCTGTCTCCCTCCTTCGGTCGCTGAGCTCGTCGAAGCGTCGAGAGGTGCGGCGCGCAGACAAGGGATCTTGGGTGAGGCCGTCCGGTCTCACGGTAATGAAGGAGTAATCACATGGCAGCAGTGTGCCAGGTGACAGGAGCTGTTCCCGGCTTCGGTCACAACATCTCGCACTCGCACCGCCGGACGAAGCGCCGCTTCGACCCGAACGTGCAGAAGAAGACCTATTTCGTGCCGTCGCTCGGCCGTAAGATCACGCTGAACGTGTCCGCCAAGGGCATCAAGGTGATCGACGTCCGCGGCATCGAGAACGTCGTCAAGGACCTCAAGGCGAAGGGTGTGAAGCTCTAATGGCTAAGAAGTCTCAGGACATCCGTCCGATCATCAAGCTGCGTTCGACGGCAGGCACCGGGTTCACGTACGTGACCAAGAAGAACCGTCGCAACACCCCCGACCGTCTCGTGCTGAAGAAGTACGACCCGGTCGTCCGCAAGCACGTCGAATTCCGAGAGGAGCGCTAAACATGGCTAAGAAGAGCAAGATCGCTCGTAACGAGCAGCGCAAGATCATCGTCGAGCGCTACGCCGCCCGTCGTGCCGAGCTGAAGAAGACCCTGGTCGACCCGGCCGCGACCGACGAGGCCCGCGAGGCTGCTCGCGTCGGCCTGCAGAAGCTGCCGCGCAACGCATCACCGGTGCGCGTCCGTTCGCGCGACGCCATCGACGGCCGACCCCGTGGCATGCTGACGAAGTTCGGCATCTCGCGTGTGCGCTTCCGCGACATGGCACACCGTGGCGAGCTGCCCGGCATCACCAAGTCGAGCTGGTAAGCAACGCTTTCAAGGGGCGAGGATCTTCGGATCCTCGCCCCTTCTGCGTGCCCGGGGTCTCCCTCCTTCGTGAGGTGTGGGCGCGGCATCCGCTCGTCTTGGGGAGGTGGCGGTGTGGTTGCGGCATCCGCTCGTCCTGGGGAGGTGGCGCTTCGTGTCGCTTCAGGCGCGGGGAGGCGGCCCCAAGCACCACCTCCCGGGCGAATCACCCTAAAATCTGTGACTGGAGTGACGAAAGTGACGCGACACGCCTATGAAAACCCCAAAACCCGCGAAATGACGCGGAAATGTGGGCAGTGGTTGATACATTCGAGGCGGTCACTCGACCAGCGGGCGGCATCCGCTTCCCGAACCACAACGATGCGACACTTCGTCGCTGGAGGATGACATGGCTGACAAGTCCATCACCAAGACCGAGCTCGTCGCGAGCATCGCAAGCGCCACCGGCCAGAGCCAGGCCACCGTCTCGGGTGTCCTCGACGCACTCTTCGGCACCGTCTCCGACGCTGTCGCCAAGGGCAGCAAGGTCTCGATCCCGGGCTGGATCTCGTTCGAGCAGGTCGACACCGCAGCTCGCACGGGCCGCAACCCCCAGACCGGCGCCGAGATCAAGATCCCGGCCGGCAAGCGCGTCAAGGTGACCGCCGGTTCCAAGCTCAAGGCAGCCGTCAAGTAAGACCGCTCCTTTCGAAGGCCGCCCCTGCTCGTCGGGGGCGGCCTTCGTGCGTCACGCGGCCGTCCGCGCCGCACACCGTACGCGCATAGGCTGGATGGGTGACTTCTCCCGGCCTGCGCACCTCACGCCCGTCGGCGTACCGCGCGGTCGGTCTCGTGATCCTCGCGGTCGCAGCCGTCGTCGCGCTCGTCGTCGCTCTGCAGATCGGCGGGGGAGCAGCGCCGCCGCTGCTCAGCGATCCGGGCCCCTTCGTGCGGTGGGCGCTCCCGGCAGCTCGGATGGTCAACAACATCAGCGCAGCCGTCATGATCGGCTCGATGGTGCTCGCCCTGTTCGCCTTGCGCGCGGGCGAGAAGCCGTTCGAGACGGCGCTGGACGTCGCATCCATCGGCGCAGCCGTCTTCACCGCCTCGTCCGCTGCGACCGCGTTGCTCACCTTCCTCGGCGCATTCAACGTGCAGCTCAGCTTCGAGCAGCAGTTCGGTGAGCAGCTCGGACGCTTCCTGCTCACGCTTCCGCTCGGCCAGGCCTGGCTGATCACGACCATCATGGGTGCACTCGTCACGATCCTGGCGTTCGCGTGGCGTGGCTGGACATCCACCCTGATCGCGGCGGTCATCGCTGCGGCGGCCCTCCTCCCGATGGCGAATCAGGGCCATTCCGGCGCGCTCGCCGGTCACGCCATCGCCGTCAACTCGATCCTGTTGCACACGGTCGGCGCAGCCGTCTGGCTGGGCGGGCTGCTTCTGCTGATCGTGCTGCGTCGCGCAGGGGGCATCGATCACACCGACCTGGTGCGCCGCTATTCGTCGCTGGCGATCGCAGCGTTCTTCGTGGTCGCCGTGTCGGGAATCGCGCGCTCGACCGTCAGCCTCGGCGGCTGGGAAGGGCTCTGGACGCCGTACGGCCTCATCATCGTCGCCAAGGCGGTGCTGCTCGGCGGCATGGGCCTGCTGGGCGCCTGGTATCGCGCTCGGCTGATCCCTCGCCTCAGCGGCGAGAGCGCTTCGCGCTGGTTCTGGATGCTGGTGGTCTGCGAAGTCGCCCTGATGGGGCTCGCTTCGGGAGCGGCGGCGGCGCTCGCGCGCACGCCCCCGCCGACCGGCGAAACCGCCGCGATCCTGAAGACGCCCGCCGAACTGCTCACCGGCTCCCCGCTACCGCCCGAGTTCACGATCGACATGTGGTTCACCGGCTGGGACGTCGACATCCTCTGGGTCGTGGGCGCAGCCCTCGGACTGTTCTTCTATCTCGCCGGCGTCTGGCGCATGCACCGCCGTGGCGACAAGTGGCCGATCCACCGCACGATCTTCTGGGTGCTCGGGCTGATCATGCTCGTGTGGGTCACGTCGGGTCCGATCAACCTGTACCAGGACTACCTCTTCAGCGTGCACATGCTCGGGCACATGATGCTCACGATGGCCATCCCGCTGCTTCTGGTCTCCGGGGCGCCGATCACCCTCGCGCTGCGCGCGATCCACAAGCGCGACGACGGCACCCGCGGCGGCCGCGAATGGATCATGTGGGCCGTGCACTCGCGGTTCTCGAGGGTCATCACCCACCCCTTCGTCGCGGCCGGCCTGTTCATCGGCTCCCTGTGGGCGTTCTACTTCACCGACCTCGTCCGGTGGTCGATGTACGAGCACCTCGGCCACGAGTGGATGGTCATCCACTTCCTCATCACGGGCTATCTGTTCGTGATGAGCCTGGTGGGCATCGACCCCGTGCCGTATCGGCTGCCGTATCCCGGACGGCTGATCACCCTGATCGCGGTCATGGCGATGCACGCGTTCTTCGGCATCGCGATCATGATGCAGGAGGGGCTCATGGTCGCCGAGTGGTTCGGGTCGATGGCGCGCACGTGGGGTCCGACGCCTATGGAGGACCAGTACATCGGCGGCGGCATCGCCTGGTCGATCGGTGAGATCCCTACTCTGATCGTCGCGATCACCGTGGCGATCCAGTGGAGTCGCGACGACACCAAGGTGCAGCGCCGCAACGACCGTCACGCCGACCGCACCGGTGACGCGGAGCTTGCGGAGTACAACGCCCGACTCGCGGCCATGGCCGATCGCGATGCGCGTCAGGCGGCCCGCGAGAGCTGACCGCTCACTCTCCGGCGGATCCCACCCTGATGGATGCCGATCCGTCGGCGAGGATGTCGATCGTCCCGTTCACGCGGAACGGCACGTCCTCGGACACATGCTCGATCGAGCCGTCGAAGAGGGAACGGATGTTGACCTCGATGTGCGCGACGGCCTCGGCCGTGGGGATCGCCCATCCTGCGCCGCTCGGCTCGACCGTGACCGTCGGCTGCTGGCTGATGGTCCAGGTCGGGAGGTCCTCGATGCGGTTCTGCACCTTGAGCCCGAACGGGCATGCTGTCGGCTGCAGCACCTGCTGAGTGGCGCACTCGGTGAGGAACTCCTCGACTCGGGTCTGGACGACCGAGCGGAACTCCTCGGTCGGCTGCGTCTGGATCTCGACCGGGGTCTGCGTGAGCGGGGAGTCGGCCAGGATGCTGAGCCCCGGAGAACTGGAGATCGCAGTGTCGACCGTGATCGAGTACACGCCCGGAGTGAACACCAGCATCGGCAGAGGGTCCAGCGGCGCGGCCTCCATCCCGGCGGACGAGACCTGACGGCGGTCGATCTCGAATCCGTTGACCGCGAACCGGTCGGAGCCGAGCACGGTGAGCGAGACCGCCGAAAGAGGCGTGCGGGCGAATCGCCAGTTCGGGGTCACACCGGCCCAGCCGTCCTGCTCCACCTCGAACGTGCTCTTGCCGGGGTGGGAACCTGCCACGTACGAGACGGTCACAGAGGTGACGTCGTCGTCGGTGACCTCGTCCACGACGTCGACGTCGGTGAGGGGAGCGAGAGCGGCTTGGCGCAGGAGCGCCTCGGATGCTGTCTCCTCGATACCGGCATCGTCGAGGGTCGCGCGATCGATGGCGACGCCCGGTACCTGCAGTGCATCGGCGGCGCGGCCGGACGCCAACAGGTCGAGGTAGCGCGTGACGAAGGCGCCAGGACCGTAGTACTCCTTGTACAGTGCCGCTCCGCCGGCAGCGATCGCGCCGACGAGGAGCACGCCGACGACGGCCAGCGCCGTGAGGTCGACCCAGAGTCGGCGGCGCCGAGGCGTCGTCGGCTGGGGCTGATCCATGGCGCCAGTCTAGGAGGGCGGCCTGAGACAGCGCCGAGCGCCGCGACCCTTCGACAGGCTCAGGGAGCGTGACATTTCGACGGTCACGTACCATGAGAGTCGTGTCTCTTCCCGCCCTCTCGTCCGAGCAGCAGGAGCTGTATCGGCTCATCGAGGACACCAGGGAGCATGTCTTCATCACCGGCCGTGCTGGTACGGGCAAGTCGACGCTGCTGCAGTACTTCGCCTGGAACACCGAGAAGCAGATCGCGATCTGCGCGCCGACCGGTGTCGCGGCGCTGAACGTCGAGGGGCAGACGATCCACTCGCTCTTCCGCCTGCCGATCGGTCTCATCGCCGAGAGCGAGATCGAGCAGAACGACGCCACCCGCCGCATCCTCAACGCCATCGACACGCTCGTGATCGACGAGATCTCGATGGTCAACGCCGACCTCATGGACGGCATGGACCGCGCGCTGCGGCAGGCGAGAGGCCGGCGAGCCGAGCCGTTCGGGGGCGTGCAGGTGGTCATGTTCGGCGACCCGTACCAGCTTGCCCCCGTGCCGCCGCGCGGCGATGAGCTGCGCTACGTGCAGGATCACTACCGCTCGTTCTGGTTCTTCGACGCGAAGGTGTGGGCCGGGGCGACGATGGGCGAATCCGACGGACTCATCGATCTCGGCAGACATGGCGCCGAGCTGCACGTGCGCGAGCTGGTGCAGATCCACCGGCAGTCCGATGACGGCTTCAAGGCGATGCTGAACGCCGTGCGCTACGGGCGGGTGACGGCGGAGATCGCCGGCGTCCTGAACGAGCAGGGTGCGCGCACACCTCCCGAGCCCGAACCCGGCGAGGTGCCGATGATCACGCTCGCCACCCGCAACGACATCGTCAACAACATCAACCGACGCCATCTCGCGGCGCTCGCCGGCAAGGAGCAGACAGCGCGGGCCGAGATCAACGGCGACTTCGGGCGCGGAGATTCCTCTTATCCTGCGGATGCCGAGCTCAAGCTCAAGATCGGTGCGCAGGTCATGTTCCTGCGCAATGACGTCTCCATGGGCGGCGAGCCGCCGCGCTGGGTGAACGGCACGATCGGCACGGTGAAGCGCATCCTCGGTGGATCGGTGCGCGTGGAGATCGACGGCGAGAACGTCGATGTCGAGCCGGCCGTGTGGGAGAGGTTCCGCTACTCCTACGATCAGAACACCAAGACGCTCAGCCGCGACGTGATCGCAGAGTTCCTGCAGTTCCCGCTGCGGCTGGCCTGGGCGGTCACGATCCACAAATCCCAGGGAAAGACCTACGATCGGGCGGTCATCGACCTCGGCGGCGGAGCGTTCGCACCAGGGCAGACCTATGTGGCGCTCTCGCGCCTGACCTCACTCGACGGCCTCTACCTCTCCAGGCCGCTGCGTCCGAGCGACATCAGGGTCGATGAGGATGTGCGCCGCTTCATGCGGGAAGCGTGGGAGCGGGCGTCTACGCCCGCCCTTCGACAGGCTCAGGGACCGAACGCCTAAGCTGCGACGCGCACCCTGTCGAGATCTTCGAACAGCTCGGTGTTGAACCTGTATGCCAGCAGCACTTCGTCGATCACGCGCTCGCGCTCCGCTGCGTCCCAAGGCGCGGCATCCAGTTGTTCGCGGTAGACGTCCTTGAAGGCGTTGGGATCGGCGATGTCGTCGAACAGGTAGAAGCCGACGCCGTTCGTCTCGAAGCCGAACCGGCGCTGCATGACGCGCCCGATGAAGATGCCGCCGGAGAGGTCGCCGAGGTAGCGCGTGTAATGATGGGCGACGAAGCCGCCCACCCAGGTCGCTCCGACCTCGTTGATGCGGTCGACGTAGCGCTGTGTCGTCGGCAGTGGCGTGATGCTGCCCCGCCAGTCCGGGCCGATGAGGAACTCGAGATCGGCCTCGAGGGCGGGAAGGCGAGTCAGCTTGTCGCTGATGAACACCGCGGCGACCGGATCCTTGCGCATCCGCTCACCGGCGGCTTCCAGGGCCTCGTAGATGAAGAAGTGCTGCGTGACGAGGGCTGCGTAGTCCTCACGCGAGCCTTCGCCTTTGAGCAGGTCGGACATGAACCCGGCGTGCTCGCTGCGCGAGTGCGAACTCGAGGAGCGCTCGCGCAGGGCGGCGGAGAAGGAAAGGATTTCAGCCATGCCCTCAGTGTAAGGGCAACCTAACCTGCAGAGGAAGCCCTCGACCCTTCGACAGGCTCAGGGATCGACAGCCTCGCTCAGGGGTCGACAGCCTCAGGGATCGACAGCCTCGCTCGCTGAGCCTGTCGAAGCGTCGGCGCATAAGACCCTTCGACAGGCTCAGGGGTCGACAGGCTCAGGGTCGACAGCCTCGCTCGCTGAGCCTGTCGAAGCGTCGGCGCAGAAGACCCTTCGACAGGCTCAGGGGTCGACAGGCTCAGGGGTCGACAGGCTCGCTCAGGGGTCGACAGGCTAGTGCGGCCGTGGCTCGATGCCGAGCCTCTCGCACGCGGCGTCGTAGAGCGCCACGACCTCCCGGCGCACGGCCGGCCGCTCGGAGATCTCGCCGCCCGGCCACGGGACACGAAGCTCTTCCGGGATGCCGGCGCGGGTGATCTGCCAGACGCCGCCGTAGCCGTCGAGGTCGGTCATCACGGCATTCGTGATCTCGACATCGGATGCCGAGGTGTTGGCGCGCGCGATGAGCATGTTGTCGTCGGCGTGGTCGACGTTCATGTGGTGGAGGATCGCCGCGACGACGTCGGATTCGAAGATGTGAGGCACGTCATCACTGTACGTCTCCTCGGAGGGACGGCGCCGGATGATGGGTTTCAGGTTGTGCGCTTTAGACTCGGGAGCATAGATCTTCCGGGAGCCACCTTCATGCACCTTCTCTCGTCGCGCCGCTGGCGTGCCGCCGCCGCAGGCGCCGCTGCGCTCGCGCTCGTCCTGACCGGCTGCTCGTCCGAGGATTCCTTCTCCTACACGCCGCCCGAACAGGTCGATGCCGCCCTTCCGGATGACACAGCAGCCCAGCTTCAGGCCGCCGTCGAGAACGCGATGGTCGCGACCGGCTCGACCGGGGCGATCGTCGGGGTGTGGGTGCCGTGGAGCGGCACCTGGGTCACCGGCCTCGGTACCCAGACAGTCGAGGACCAGTCCGAGATCACGACCGACATGACCTTCCGCATCGCCGATGTCACGCGAATGATGACCTGTGATGTCCTGTACGGCCTCGTGGATGACGATGTCGTCGAACTCGACGCGTCGGTCCCCGAGTACGTGTCCGGAGTCGCCCAGATGGAGGACGTGACTCTGCTCGACCTCTGCAACGGCACCAGCGGCGCAGGCTCGTCCGAGACAGCGGTCAAGGGGATGTGGCTCAACACGCCGGAGCGCGTGTGGCCGGCGCTGGAGCTGGCGTCGTTCGGCCTCGGTCTGGACGCCGTGGAGCCGCGAACGACCTATCGTGATTCGGATGCCGGCTACCTTCTGCTCGGACTCGCCCTGGAGCGGGCCTCCGGCAAGAGCGCTTCCCAGCTCATCGCCGAGTACGTGACGCAGCCGCTGGAGCTCGCCGGGACCTCTCTCCCCGGCCCGACGGCGGCACCCCCAGGCGACGTCGCGCTCAGCGGCACCTATCTGCCCGCAATCGAGGGCGGCTACGACTGCGCTGCGCGCTCCGACATCACGACACTCTCCTCGAGCACCGGGTTCACCGATTCCGGCGCCGTCTCCACGATCGATGACCTCGGCCGGTACGTACAGGCGACGGCGCGACAGGGACTGCGCGACGAAGGAGCCAAGCCGGCCCGCTTCTCGGCCCCCCTCCCTGCGTACGCGGGTGCTCCCTCGTGGTATCAGGCGACGGGCGGCGCTTACCTCGTCGGTCCTCTGATCGGTCAGCACGGATGGACCCCCGGCTATGCGACTGCCGCATACTCCGACCCGACGACCGGGTTCACCGTCGCCGTCGTGCTGAACAACTCGACGGGGGGCGGCTCGCCCGCTGCGTATCTCGCCTGGGAGCTCGCGGCCATCGCCTCGAAGGCGCCGGCGGCGAGCGGCCAGACGGCGCCCGAGTTCGGGTTGCCCTTCACTGCCGAGCAGTACCGCCAGGCGATCACCGACTCCGCCGTCTGCGCCACGCCGCCGCCCGCCGAGTAGTCGTCGCGGTGTCACGTTTAGTGGGGGCATGCACCAGACGGAGAAGTCTGACCGCGTCCGCCGCATCATCGTCGCACTGACGGTCGCGGGGGCGGTCTTCGGCTCGGGTCTGCTGGGCGGAACGCCCATGCCGGAAGCGGCGGGCGGTGCGTTCGCCGCAGATGCCACAGTGCTCGCCCCAGCCGGGATCGCGTTCGCGATCTGGTCCGTGATCTACCTCGCTCTGGTGGCGTACGCGCTCTGGCAGCTGGTCCCGTCCCAAGCGGCGAAGCCGCTTCATCGCGCGGTCGGCTACGGCGTCGCAGCATCCGCTCTTCTGAACGCCGTGTGGCTCATGTGCGTGCAGGCGTGGCGTATTGCGGAGTCGTTCGTGATCATCGTGATCCTGCTCGGCGTGCTGCTGGTGACCTTCGTCCGGGTGTGCCGCAGGCCCAGGCGCGGCACGATCGCGGAGATCGTGCTCGTCGACGGGACGATCGGTCTTTACCTGGGGTGGGTGACGGTCGCGGCGGCGGCGAACCTCGCCGCCTGGCTCGCCGCCGTCGGGATGGATGCATGGGTGCAGGCCCCCGGGGTGCCCGGAGTGCTCACGCTGATCGTCGCCGGTCTCATCGCCCTGTTCACGGCCTGGCGCGGCGGGCGCTGGGCGCCGGCAGTCGCCACGGCATGGGGTCTCGTGTGGATCGCGGTCGGACGATGGTCCGAAGATCCGGCGGCACCGGGCGTCGCTGCCACCGCCGTCGTGCTGGCGGTCGTGGTGCTGGGGGTGACGGCGTGGCGGTTCCGTGCACGCACGACGCGTACTGCCGAGAAGGCCGGCATCCACGGGGATGGACTTCGGGGGGCTCGGCGCGGCACAGTTGATCAGTGACCACCTCCGCGCACTCTCGCCTCGTCCGCACCCCGCTCGCCGTCGGGTGGCAGGTGCATGCGGCATCCGGTCCCGCCGAGGTCGGCGCTGATCCGATTCCCGCGACGGTGCCGGGAGTGGTGCACCTCGATCTGCTGCGCGCCGGGCTCATTCCCGACCCCTATCTCGACGACAACGAGTCGGCGCTCGCCTGGATCGGCCTGGTCGACTGGACCTACCGCACGACCATCTCGCTGTCGGACGAGGCGCTGCGGGCATCCGCGCGGCATGATCTCGTCTTCGACGGGCTCGACACTGTCGCGACGATCACGCTCAACGACCAGGTGATCGCCGAGGTCGCGAACCAGCACCGTTCCTACCGCTTCGACGTCACCCGTGTCCTGACCGCGGGAGACAACGAGCTCACGGTCGCGTTCCGCAGCCCGGTGAGGTACGCGAATGCGCAGAGCGTCGCCCTTGGCGTGCGTCCGCGTCCGTATCCTCTGCCGTACGACGCGATCCGCAAGTCCGCGTGCAGCTTCGGTTGGGACTGGGGCATCGCCACATACACGAGCGGCATCTGGCGCGAGGCGCGTCTGGAATCGTGGTCGGATGCGCGGCTCGCGCAGGTGAGCCTGCATGCGCAGCCCGATGCCTCCGGCGGCGTGCTCTGGGTGCACGCGGCGCTGGAGCGCGCAGAGACCGTCCCGCTGTCGGTCACGGTACGCGTCGGCGACGTGACCGAGGTTCTCGAGGTCGCAGAGGATGCCGAGCATGTGCAGGCCGGCGTGCGATTGGAGACCGTCGAGCGGTGGTGGCCGACGGGATACGGCGAGCCGGTGCTGTACGACGTCGAGGTCTCGCTGTCCTCGGAAGACGCAGTGCTCGACGAGACGTCGCGCCGGGTCGGCTTCCGTGACCTGCGCTGGGACATGACACCGGATGCCGCGGGCACGCCGTTCACGCTGATCGTGAACGACCAGCCGATCTATGTGAAGGGCGTGAACTGGATTCCGGACGACGCGTTCCCGAGTCGCGTCGACCGGGGCCGCTACCGTACGCGGCTGAAGCAGGCGAAGGGTGCCAATCTGAACCTCATCCGCGTCTGGGGCGGTGGGATCTACGAGTCGGAGGACTTCTACGACCTCGCCGATGAGCTCGGGCTTCTGGTCTGGCAGGACTTCCTTTTCGCGTGCGCCGCGTATGCCGAGGAGGATCCGCTGCGCTCCGAGATCGAGGCCGAGGCGCGTGAGAGCATCGGCCGTCTCGCGCATCGGGCATCGCTCGTGCTGCTCACCGGCAACAACGAGAACACCTGGGGCTACGAGGACTGGGGCTGGAAGAGCATCCTGGACGGCAGGACCTGGGGCGCGCACTACTACTACGAGCTGCTGCCCGCACTGATCGCCGAGCTCGCACCGCACGTGCCGTATGCGCCGGGCAGCCCGTTCAGCCCCGGTGGCGGATGGGACGGAAGTGCGCAGACCGGCCCGCATCCGAACGACGAAGAGCACGGCTCGATGCACCTGTGGGAGCAGTGGAACCGCCGTGACTGGCCCACGTACCGGGAGCACAGACCACGCTTCGTCGCGGAGTTCGGGTGGCAGGGACCGCCGACCTGGACCACACTGACCCGTGCGATCAGCGACGATCCGCTCACCCCGGAATCGCCGGGCATGATCGTGCACCAGAAGGCGGCCGACGGCAACGCCAAGCTCACCGGCGGTCTCATCTCGCACTACCGCGTGCCGGGGGACATCGAGACGTGGCACTGGGCCATGCAGCTCAATCAGGCGAACGCGGTGACGTGCGCACTGGAGTGGTTCCGCTCGCTCGCCCCGCACAACGCGGGCGCGATCGTCTGGCAGCTCAACGACTGCTGGCCGGTCACGTCGTGGGCGGCGATCGACGGCGACGGGCGGGAGAAACCGCTGTACTTCGCATTGAAGAACGCGTTCGCGCCCCGGACGGTGTCTGTGCAGCCGGTGGATCCTGTGCAGCCGGTGGATCCTGTGCAGCCGGTGGATCCCGCGCAGCCCGCGGATGGCGGGCTGGTCGCAGTGCTTACGAACGACGCGGCTGAACCCTGGCAGGGCGAGGTCGTCATGCGTCGCATCGGGTTCGACGGCGCTGTTCTCGCGTCGGATGCCGTGCACGTCGAGGTCGCAGCGCGCGAGACGGTGCGCATCGACGTGCCCGCATCGCTCGCCGTAGCCGGCGATGCTGCACGAGAATTGGTGACGATCGAGGCGCTGGGCGCGCGTGGGCTGTGGTGGTTCGCCGAGCCGCGCGACAGCGCGCTGGCTGCGGCGCGGCTGTCATCCGAGGTGGAGGCTGTGGATGACCACGGCGGGTACGACGTGACGATCACGGCCGAAGGCCTGGTGCGCGATCTCACGCTCCTGGTAGACAAACTCGATCCTTCGGCCACGGTCGATCGAGGACTCGTGACGCTGCTGCCTGGTGAGCGGGCGCGGTTCCGCATCGGCGGGGCTGCTGCGTGGGTACCGGATGCGGATGCGGTGATCAGCCACTCGGTCGCCCGCTCCGGCAATCAATTGGTGAGGTGACGCACCTCTTGTCAAGGCCCTGGGTGCCGCCCGCAGGTCGCGGCTACCGTCGTGTCCATGATGGCAACGACGAAAGCATCCGGTAAGCAGGACCCCGCCAGCACGCGCCGCGCGGCACGCGGAGGGACCGGTGAGAAGAGCACGCGTCGGCAGAACGCCGAGAAGGGCTTCGTCGCATCGACGCAGCTCGGTGAGAACCTTCAGGCGGTGCTCGTCGATCTGATCGAACTCGCCATGCAGGGCAAGCAGGCGCACTGGAATGTGGTCGGTCGCAACTTCCGCGACACGCACCTCCAGCTGGACGAGATCATCGAGGCGGCGCGCGAGTTCAGCGACACGGTCGCCGAGCGGATGCGGGCGCTGCACGCGGTGCCGGACGGTCGCAGCGACGTCGTCGCGGCGACCACCACTCTCCCCGAGTATCCGCAGGGCGAGATCGACACGAGTGAGACCATCGACCTGATCACGGTCCGGCTCGAGGCGGTCGTCGGCACGATGCGCGACGTTCATGATGACGTCGACGAGGCGGATCCGACCAGCGCCGACATCCTGCACGCGATCATCGAGAAGCTCGAGCAGTTCGCCTGGATGGTCAGCGCCGAGAACCGCAAGCCCGCCACGCGCTGACCGCGAGACTGCAAGACCACGCCCAAACAGCGGCGACTCGCCGCATTCTCGGCGTGGTCTTGCAGTCTCGGTGGGTTTCAGTCGATCGGCCAGCCCGTGTACGCCTCGGCGAGGAATGAGCGACCGGCCTCGGACTCGACGACCGACCGCAGCTCTCCGGCTTGGCGGAGGTGGTCGAACTCACTGGCGTCTGGTGCGGTGTGCAGCATGCTCGTCATCCACCACGAGAAGTGCTGCGCCTTCCAGATTCGGCGAGATGCCTGTTCGGCGTAGCCGTCGATGAGGCGCTCGTCGTTCTCGGTCAGCAGCGCGCGCAGGGCACGGGCGAGCAGCATGACATCGGCGATGGCGAGGTTCATGCCCTTCGCGCCGGTCGGTGGCACGGTGTGCGCGGCGTCGCCGACGAGAGCGGCGCGTCCATGGCGCAGCTCATTCGCGACGAAGCTGCGGAAGCGCAGCACGTCGCGCTGGAAGATCGGGCCCTCCTTGAGTGTGGTGCCCGGCACGCGCGACTGCAGTGTCTCCCAGATCTGCTCCTCGCTCAGGGCGTTCGGGTCGGCGTCGGGGGCGCACTGGAAGTACATGCGCTGCACCTCCGGGCTGCGCTGGCTGATGAGGGCGAAGCCGTTCGGGGAGTTGCTGTAGATCAGCTCCTCGGCCGAGGGTGGCGCTTCGGTCAGGATGCCGAACCACGCGAACGGGTACTCGCGGAAGAATCCGCTGCGCGAGTCGCCGGTGATCGCCGGGCGCACGACCGACCGCGAGCCGTCGGCTCCGACCACGAAGTCTGCCTCGATCGTGAGCTCTTCGCCTGCGGCGGTGGTCGTCAGCACGCGAGGGCGTTCGCTGTCGATGTCTTCGACGCGGGTCGCTGTCACGCCGAAGCGCAGATCCTGCCCTGCGCCGAGGCGCAGCGCGAGCATGTCTTTGAGCACCTCATGCTGCGGGTAGAGCCACACGCTGCGGCCTACGAGGCCCGGAAAGTCGATGCGGTGTCCCTCGCCCTGGAAGCGCAGCTCGATGCCGTCGTGCCGGTCGCCCACCGTGTTCACGCGCGTGTTCGGATCGATCGCCGTGAGCAGGTCGACAGTGCCCTGTTCGAGGATGCCAGCGCGGATCGTGTGCTCGATCTCGTCACGGGAACGCTGATCGATCACGATCGACTCGATCCCGGCATCCGCGAGCAGGTGGGAGAGGATCAGGCCCGCTGGTCCTGCGCCGACGATTGCGACGCGGGTGCGGATCTTCTCCGGGTGCGGTGCTGCTGCTGCGTCCATGGCGTCTCCTTCGACGGGTGCTTCGGCGGTGGCGGACGACTTCGAGCCCGTGCCGACCAGTGTGCCCTGAGCGTCGGGCGAGGATCCGAAGAATCCCGTTGAACGGGAATCAGCGCGACCGGCCGAGATCGCGCTCGATGGCCTTCGCGGCGTCGAGCAGCGCTGCGACCGCAGTATCCGTCTCGCTCTCACGAGGCAGCACGACCGACAGCGCGGCGACGACCTCACCGTGGTCGCGCACCGGCACGGCGACGCCGGTGGAGACCGCTTCGATGGACCCCGGCGCGACGACGTATCCGCGACGCCGGATCGATGCGAGCATCGCGCGCAGCGTCGCGGCATCCGTCACCGTCTCCCTCGCCACCGCACGCAGCGGCCCGGCCAGCACCCGCTCGCGGATCGAAGGATCGGCGTGGGCCAGCAGCACCAGGCCCGACGATGACGCGTGCACCGGCAGACGGCCGGCGATGCGGGTGATGTTGGCGCCGGCATCCGGATGCGAGAGCCGCTCGAGGAAGAGCGCCTCCTCATGCTCGAGCACGGCGAGCTGGGTGTGCTCGCGGATCAGCGTCTGCACGCGCTCCATGTGCGGCAGAGCGGCCTGGCGCAACCGCAGGGCGCTCGAGCCCCGCAGCGCGAGCTCCCACAGGTGCATGCCGAGGCGGATGCGGTGGTCCTCATCGCGCTCCAGCAGCCCGGCTGCGACGAGGTCGCCGACGATGCGGTGCGCAGTGGATGCCGGCAATCCCGTGCGCTCGGCGATCTCCGTGGCGGTCTGCATCGTGCGCTCGGTGGTGAAGGTGTCGAGCACGCGCACGATCCGATCGGTCATCGAGTCGCCGGAGGGGGAGTTCGCCATGCGGCTAGCCTGCCACCTGTCGGTCACGGTGTGAGCGGATGCCGAATGGTCAGAGCCGGGTAACCTCGTCCCATGCCCTCCTCCACGCCCACCGCCGCGACGCCGTGGGCGCCGCTCGAGCCCCAGGCGGTCGCCCGGCTCCTCGCCGCGGCATCCGTTCGCTGGTGGCTGTCGGGCGGCGTCGCGCTCGACCGGTGGCTCGGGCATCCGATCCGTGCGCGCGAGAACATCGACGTGAGCGTCGTCGCTGCAGATCTCCGAGGACTGGTCGGGAACCTCCCTGAGGGGTTCAGCGCGTGGGTGCCGGGCGAGGATGAGATCGTGCCGTTCGCGGATGCTCCGCAGGAAGCCGATCTGCAACCGGTGCTCATCCGCGACGATGCGCAGAATGCCTGGGTTCTTCAGGTCAACGCCGAAGACGGAGCCCCGCGGGCCTGGGTCTACAAGCGTGACCCGCGGCTCACGCTGCCGTGGGACCGCGCGGTGCTCGACATCGACGGCATCCCCACCGGCGCTCCTGAGGTGCAGCTGGTCTGGAAGGCGCTTCGTCCTCGTGCGGAGGACACCACGGACAAGGATGCCGTCCTGCCGTCGCTCACGGAAGACGCGGTGTCGTTCTACGAGACCGCACTGCTGCGCATCCACCCGCATTCGACGTGGGCGATCCACGTGCGCAGCCCCTTCGCCCCGGCCAAAGCCAGCTGGAACCGCAAGAAGAACTGACGCCGATCCACCTGGGCTCTCCTTCACGTGCTATCGTTGGTACCCCAACGAATTTGGATCGGCAGTGTCGCCACAGCCGGAGTGATCGAAGGAGATCCCATGCAGTTCTACCGCGACGGATACCGCCCCGGTGACCCGGACGTCGTGCCCGCGGCGCCGCAGACGAGGGACCGCGCTGCCGAGCTCCCGAACGAAGTCGACGTGCTCATCGTCGGCACCGGGCCCGCCGGCACCGTGCTCGCCGCGCAGCTCGCGGCGTTCCCCGACATCACGACGCGCGTCATCGAGCGTCGGTCGGGCCCGCTCGAGGTCGGACAGGCCGATGGCGTCGCGTGCCGCACGGTCGAGATGTTCCAGGCGTTCGGTCTCGCCGACGCGCTCGTCCGTGAGGCCTACTGGGTCAACGAGGTGCGGTTCTGGGGCCCTTCCGAAGACGACCGCTCCAAGATCGCGCGCAGCGGCTGGGTCGACGACACTCCGGCGGGGCTGAGCGAGTTCCCGCACGTGATCGTGAACCAGGCGCGCATGCAGCAGTTCCTGCTCGATCACGCGGCGAAGTCCGCGAGCAGGCTCGAAGCAGATTACGGCGTGGAGTTCATCCGCTACGAGATGGACACCGCATCGGAGCATCCGGTCATCGCGACCCTGCGGCGGACCGAGGGCGAGGAGTTCACCGTCCGCGCCAAGTACGTGATCGGCTGCGACGGCGCGCGCAGCAACGTGCGTCGCGCTCTCGGCATCCGCCTGGAGGGCGATGCGGCCAACCACGCCTGGGGCGTCATGGACGTGCTCGCCACGACCGACTTCCCCGACTGGCGCACCAAGAACGTCGTGCAGTCCGCCGGCAAGGGCAGCCTGCTGATGATCCCGCGTGAGGGCGGCAACATGGTGCGCTGCTACGTAGACCTCGGTGTGGTGCAGTCCGGCGACGCGGAGATCCGCAAGGCGACGGCCGCCCAGCTCGCAGACGTCGCGAACGCGATTCTGCACCCCTACTCGATCGATGTGCAGCAGGTCGCCTGGTCGAGCGTCTACGAGGTCGGTCAGCGGGTCGCGGATCGCTTCGATGATCTGTCGCCGGAGTCCGCGGCGGATGCCACACCGCACCTGTTCCTCGCGGGCGACGCCTGCCACACTCACAGCGCCAAGGCCGGGCAGGGCATGAACGTGTCGATGCAGGACGCGTTCAACCTCGGCTGGAAGCTCGCCGCCGTTCTGCAGGGCCGCTCGGATGCTGCCCTGCTGCGCACCTACTCGGAGGAGCGTCAGGCGATCGCCGCCGACCTCATCGCATTCGACAAGCACTGGTCGGCATTCATCGCGCAGCCGGCGATCGACCCGGAGCACCCGGAGCGCGGCGGCGTCTCGCCCGCCGACATGCAGGCCGAGTTCGCGCGCCAGGGCCGGTACACCGCCGGACTCGCGACGACGTACTCTCCGTCGACGCTCACGGGATCGTCGGAACACCAGAGCCTCGCGCGCGGTTTCGAGATCGGCACGCGATTCCACTCCGCGCCAGTGCGGCGCGTGGCCGATGCCCGCCGTATGCAGCTCGGGCACTCCCACAGCGCCGACGGACGCTGGCGCATCTACGCCTTCGGCGACTCTTCGGGCGCAGCGCTGCGCGATCTCGCGACGTGGTTGGCAGAGGATGCGGACTCGCCCGTGCGCACGTTCACGGCAGCGGACGCCGACATCGACAGCGTGATCGACGTGCACGGGATCTTCCGCGGCTCGCACCACGACGTCGACGTCACCGCACTGCCGTCGATCCTTCTCCCGAAGTCCGGCCCGCTGGGCCTGCAGGATTGGGAGAAGGCCTGGGCGACCGACGACGCCGACGACATCTTCGCGCTCAGGGGCATCGCCGATGAGGGCGCGGTCATCGTGGTGCGGCCTGACCAGTACGTCGCGCAGGTGCTGCCGCTGACCGCGCGCGATGAGCTGCGTGACTTCTTCGGAGGGTTCCTGCTGCCGGTCACGGCCACCGTATCCGCCGCCTGAGGCCGTCGCGCCGTTGTGCCGTTGTGCCGTTGTGCCGTTGTGCCGTTGTGCCGTTGTGCCGTTGTGCCGTTGTGCCGTTGCGCCGTTGCGCCGTTGCGCCGTCGCTCCGTGCGCCGTCGCGCCCTGAGCCTGTCGAAGGGTCGACGGCGGCACCTCGGACGCTTCGACAGGCGCAGCGGTCGGAAGGCCTGAGAGGATGGATGCCGTGATGACCGTGCCCGACCTCCCCGAACCGCAGCGGCACGTCGGCAATCTCATCCGCCGGGCGCAGCAGTTGCATCTGTCGACCTGGGCACGCGTGGCCGATCCTGACATCACGAGCACGCAGTACAGCATCCTCACGATCCTCGATCGACTCGGGGAGGCGAGTCAGCGCGAACTCGGTGATGAGGCCGACCTCGATCGGTCGACGATCGCCGACCTCGTGCGCCGGATGGAGAAGTCCGGCCTCATCGCCCGGCAGCGTGCAGCGGGTGATGCGCGGCGCAACGTCGTCACCCTCACCGAGCACGGTGCCGGGGAGCGGAAGCGGCTCGCGCCGCTGGTCGTCGACGTGCAGCGCGAGCTCACCGCGCACCTTGAGGCGGACGAGGTTGCGGCGCTGTTCCGTGGACTGTGGCGGATGCTGGAGAGGTAGAAGGCCGGGAGCGCTTTGCGTGAATCGTTGCGGATCTACTGTCCGATTCACGCTAAATTGATCGCATGATCAACCGCGTGACGTGGGATCGGCTCGAGGCCGTCATCGCTGATTATCGAGCGACGGTCGAGGGCCATCCCGAGGCACTCGCCCAGATCGCCCGCGCCGAACTGGCCGAGTCCGTGCAGCAGTCGAACGCGATCGAGAACTCGACGCTGACGCTCGACGACACGGAGCGCATCCTCGCCGGGCTCATGCCGGCGGCGCGGCGCGATCTTCGCGAGGTGTACGAGGCGAAGAATCTCGCTGCCGTCACGGAATCGCTGATGACCGACCGCGAACCGTTCTCCGTCGACCTGATCCTGCGCTGGCACAGCATGCTCCTCGCCGGCATCCGAGATGACGTGGCAGGGAGGTTCCGGCATGCGGACGAGTGGGTGCGGGTGGGCGCGCATCTCGGCGCCAATCCTGCCTTCGTCGCCGATCTGGTCGCCGACGCCGTGACGCGCTTCCACGACGACGCGTCGATGGCGCCCCTCGAGCGCATCGCGTGGTTCCACTGCGAGTTCGAGGTCATCCATCCCTTCGTCGACGGCAATGGCCGAATGGGGCGGATGCTGATCAACAAGCAGTTGCAGGTCATCGGGCTGCCCGCGGTGATCGTGCGAGCGCGCAATCGGAGGGTCGACTACTACTCGTTGCTCGCGCAGTACGCGAAGAGCAGTTCCCACGACGGCATGACCAGGTTGCTCGCACTGCTGGTTCTCGAATCGCTGCACAAGCGCATCGCACTCATCAGCAGCCGCCGCGTGATTCCTCTCGCCGACTGGGCGCGTGCCGCGGGGATCAGCGGAGCGGCAGCGGCCAACAAGGCGAAGCGGCAGACGATCCCGACGTTTCGCATGCGGGACCGCTGGATGGTGGCGGAGGACTACCGCTGACGCGTCCGGTACTCACCGGCTGCGACAGCATCCAGCACCACCGAACGGAACCACCGCTGCGCCGGTGACAGGCTGGCCTCGCGCCGCGTGTAGAGCGACACCGGCGTGCTCTGTCCCGGCCAGGGGAGCTCGGCGATCTGCAGGCCGGGGAACCAGCCGCAGAACACCTCCGCGACGTGACGTGGTAGCAGCACGATCAGATCGGTGGCCTCCAGCACAGCCGGCACGGTCGCATACTCCTCGACGGTGAGCGCGACCTGGGGCATGAGACCGTGCTCTGTGAGCGCCTGCAGCGGGAACACGTGGCCGCCGCGCGCCGAGACGCGCACGAAGTGGCGTCCGGCGAACATGTCCGGTCCCGTCTCGGGGAGCGGATGCTGCCCTGACGACAGCGCGACGTACTCGACGGCGCGCACATGCGTGCGCCACAGTCGCGGACTGCCGATCATCGACACGGTCATCGCGAGGTCGATCGTGCCGCGGATGAGGCCGTCCTCGACCTGATCGGAGTCCAGGCGCGCCACCTGCAGGTGCGGGCTGGATGCTGCGCGAGCGAGCGCGGCCATGATCGGGGGCAGGAACGTCTGCTCACCGATCGAGGTGAGCCCCAGCGACAGTTCGCCACTGAAGCCGGCCGGCTCGAACGCCTCCGGATCGCTCACCGTCTCATCGATCTGAGCGAGAGCCTCGTGCAGCGGCGCGAACAGGGCGGTGGCCTTCGCGGTCGGCACCATGTCGTGCCCCTCGCGACGGAACAGCTCATCGCCGAACTTCTCGCGCAGCCGCCGCAGCGTATAGCTGACTGTCGGCTGCGTGACGTGCAGTCGCTCTGCGGCGGCCGTCACGCTGCGCAGCTCGTAGAGCACCACGAAGGTGCGCAACTGGTTCAGATCAGCCAGAGCCATCTATCGATCCTCTCTATGGGGAACGTGCTTCACATCTATTGGACTATATACAGCACCCGACCTAGAGTCGGGACCAGCAGCACCTTTGCGACAGCATCCGAGTTCAGCTCCGAGTGACAAGGACGACACGCGTTGATCATCGACATTCACGGCCACTACACGACCGCCCCCGCACAGCTGGGCGCCTGGCGTGACCTGCAGATCGCCTTCACGAAGGGCGACGGCGAGGCGCCCGATCCGGCATCCCTGCACATCAGCGACGACGACATCCGCGAGACGATCGAAGCCAACCAGCTCAAGCTCATGAACGAGCGCGGCAGCGACCTTACGGTTTTCAGTCCTCGAGCCTCGTTCATGGCTCACCACATCGGCGACCTCGCGGTGAGCGAGACCTGGGCGCGCATCTGCAACGACCTCGTCGCCCGTGTCAGCGAGCTGTTCCCCGATCGCTTCCTCATGGGCGCGATGCTCCCGCAGTCACCGGGCGTCGATCCGAAGACCACCGTCGCCGAGCTGACGCGCGCCGTCGAAGAGCTCGGCGCCGTCACTGTGAACCTCAACCCCGACCCCTCCGGCGGTGAGTGGAGCGCGCCGGCGCTCACCGATCGCTCCTGGTACCCCATCTACGAGAAGCTCGTCGAATACGGGATCCCGGCGATGGTGCATGTGAGCACCACCTGCCGCCCCGACGTGTTCCACACCACCGGCGACCACTATCTCGGCGCCGACACGACCGCCTTCATGCAGTTGCTCAAGGGAGATCTGTTCAAGGACTTCCCCGACCTCAAGCTCGTCATCCCGCACGGCGGCGGCGCGGTTCCGTACCACTGGGGTCGTTTCCGCGGGCTCGCGATGGCCCTCGGCAAGCCGGAGCTCGAAGAGCACCTCCTGAACAACGTCTACTTCGACACGTGTGTCTACCATCAGCCCGGCATCAACCTGCTGACCGAGGTCATCCCGACCGACAACATCCTGTTCGCGAGCGAGATGATCGGCGCCGTCCGCGACATCGACCCGCGCACCGGCCACTACTTCGACGACACCAAGCGCTACGTCGACGCCACCCCGAATCTCACCGACGCCCAGCGAGTGCGGGTCTTCGAAGAGAACGCCCGCCGCGTCTATCCGCGCCTCGACCGCGCCCTGACCGCCCGCGGTCTGTGAAAGGAACATCAATGCGACTGAACAACCTCGGCATCGTCCGCACCAGCATCGAGCGGCCCGACCCCGACGATGTGGCACGCCTGTCGCAGTTCGGCGTCGCGACCATCCACGAAGCGATGGGCCGCGTCGGACTGATGCGTCCCTACATCCGTCCCGCCTACAACGGCGCGAAGCTCTGCGGCCCGGCCGTCACGGTGCTGCTGCAGCCGGGTGACAACTGGATGTTCCACGTCGCCGCCGAGCAAGTGCAGGACGGTGATGTGATCGTCGCCGGCTGCACCACCGAGAGCGAAGACGGCTTCTTCGGCGAGCTGCTCGCGACCTCGTTGACAGCACGCGGCTGCAAGGGGCTGGTCATCGACGGTGGCGTCCGCGATGTCGCCGATCTCGAGAAGATGGACTTCCCGGTCTTCTCCCGCGCCATCAACTCCAAGGGCACGGTCAAGGCCACCCTCGGCTCCGTGAATGTGCCGGTCGTCGCAGCGAACGCGCTCGTCAACCCGGGTGACGTGGTCGTCGCCGACGTCGACGGCGTCGTCGTCGTGCCGCGTGAGCTCGTGGGCGCCGTGGCGGATGCTTCGCAGAAGCGCGAGGACAACGAAGAGTCCAAGCGCCAGAAGTTCCGCGAGGGCGTGCTCGGACTCGACCTGTACGGCATGCGCGAGCCGCTGGCCGCCGCCGGCCTCGAATACGTGGAGGACTGACATGGCGCATGGCGACCCTTCGACAGGCTCAGGGATCGTGACAGGCTCAGGGACCGTAACAGGCCCCTTCACCAAGACCGAGGGCTGGCTGGACTGGTACGACGGCCCGACGAGGCCGACGTTCCGCCTGCCGGCTGGCGCGGTCGACGCGCACTGCCACGTCTTCGGCCCCGGCGAGCAGTTCCCGTACGCGCCCGAGCGCAAGTACACCCCGTGCGACGCATCTGCCGAGCAGCTGTTCGCCCTGCGCGACCACCTCGGTTTCGACCGCAACGTGATCGTGCAGGCGACCTGCCACGGTGCGGACAACAGCGCCCTGGTCGACGCGCTGCGACGCAGCGAAGGCCGCGCGCGCGGAGTCGCGACCGTGCGTCGCGATGTCACCGACGCTCAGCTCGCCGAACTGCACGAGGCGGGCGTGCGCGGCGTGCGCTTCAACTTCGTCAAGCGCCTCGTCGACGCCGTGCCCACAGATTCCCTCGAGGAGATCGCCTGGAAGATCGCCCCGCTCGGATGGCACGTCGTCATCTACTTCGAGGCCGAGGATCTTCCCGATCTCTACGACTTCTTCTCCAGCATCCCTACCGACGTCGTCGTCGACCACATGGGCCGGCCCGACGTCACGAAGGATCCGAACGGCCCGGAGTTCGAGCTGTTCCTGCGGTTCATGCGTGAGAACCCCAACGTGTGGACCAAGGTCTCGTGCCCCGAGCGCCTCAGCGTGACGGGGCCCCGTGCCCTGGACGGCGAGCAGCACGCGTACACCGACGTCGTGCCGTTCGCCCGTCGCGTGGTCGAGGAGTTCCCCGACCGCGTGCTGTGGGGAACCGACTGGCCCCACCCCAACCTCAAGGACCACATGCCCGACGACGGGCTGCTGGTCGACTACATCCCTCAGATCGCGACGACGTCCGACCTGCAGCAGAAGCTGCTCGTCGACAATCCGCGCCGCCTCTACTGGCAAGAAGGAGCATGATCATGGCACTCGACAAGCCGTACAAGGACGTTCCCGGAACCACCATCTACGACGCCGAGCAGGCGCGTAAGGGCTACCACCTGAACCAGTTCTCGATGTCACTGATGAAGCCCGAGAACCGCGAGCGCTTCCTCGCGGACCAGGCTGCCTACCTCGACGAGTGGCCGCTGAACCCGGTGCAGCGCCAGGCGGTGCTCGACATGGACATGAACACCATGATCGCCGAGGGTGGCAACATCTACTTCCTCAGCAAGATCGGCGCCACGCATGGGATGAGCTTCCAGCAGATGGCCGGTTCGATGACCGGCATGAGCGAGGCGGCATACCGCGACATGATGGTGGGCGGCGGCCGCCGTCCGGAGGGCAACCGTCTCAAGGATCTCGACGGCTGGACCCCGCCCGCGCCGGGCGAGAAGGCCGACACGTTCCGGCCGAACGCACCGGCGAAGTACACCTCCGCGCTGTTCACCTCGCACGTGCCGGCGATCGGCGCCGCGATGGATCTCGGCAAGACCGAGGAGCCGTACTGGAAGAAGGTGTTCGACGGCTACCAGTGGACGCGCAAGTGGGCCAAGGAGCAGAAGCCCGACGTCGTCATCCTCGTCTACAACGACCACGCCACCGCGTTCGACGCGTCCATCATCCCGACGTTCGTGCTCGGCACTGGTGCGGAGTATCCCGTCGCCGACGAGGGCTACGGCCCGCGTCCGGTCCCCGGCGTCAAGGGGTACCCCGAGCTCGCGGCGCACATCGCACAGTCGGTCATTCAGGATGACTTCGACCTCACCCTCGTCAACGAGATGGTCGTCGACCACGGTCTTACGGTGCCGCTGTCACTGGTCTTCGGCGATCACGCCCCGGATGAGGAGTGGCCGGTCAGGGTCATCCCGCTCGCCGTCAACGTCGTGCAGTACCCGGTGCCCTCAGGTCGTCGCTGCTACGAGCTCGGGCGCGCACTGCGCCGCGCGCTCGACAAGTGGGACGGTGAAGAGCTCAATGTGCAGATCTGGGGCACCGGCGGCATGAGCCACCAGCTGCAGGGCCCGCGCGCGGGTCTCATCAACGAGGAGTGGGACAACGCGTTCCTCGATCACCTCATCGAGGACCCGCTCGGCCTGACCGAGTGGCAGCACATGGAGTACGTCGACGAGGCGGGTTCCGAGGGCATCGAGCTCGTCGACTGGCTGATCGCGCGCGGTGCGATGGACGACCAGTTCGGGGGAGAAACGCCCCAGATGAACCACCGGTTCTACCACGTGCCGGCCTCCAACACCGCGGTCGGCCACCTCGTTCTCAGCAACCCGGTCGGCAAGACCGACCTCGCTGCGGACGACACGGACGTCGCTGAGCCCGCGGACCAGGTGAATGCCCCCGAACCTGCGGAGACCGCGGCCGTGGCGAACGCCTGACATCCTGATATCGAACTGCGAAAGGGAGAGCGAATGACCGACAAGATCCGCGTCGCCGTCGTCGGCGCCAACGGCGCCTTCGGAATGAAGCACCTCGACGGCCTTCAGAACATCGCAGACGCCGAGGTGACCGTCGTCAGCGCGACGTCGCAGGAGAAGGCCGATGCTGTCGCCGCACAGTACGGCGTCGTGAACGCGGTGATCGGGCTCGAGGGCGTTCTCGGGCGCGACGATGTGGATGCCGTGATCCTCGCCACCCCGACGGGGCTGCACGCCGAGCAGACGCAGGCAGTGCTCGCCGCCGGCAAGCACGTGCAGGTCGAAATCCCGCTGGCGGATTCGCTGGCGGATGCTGAAGCCACCCTCGCTGCGGCGGAGGCGGCCGAAGCGGCCTCCCTCGTGGCCATGGTCGGCCACACGCGCCGCTTCAACCCCTCGCATCAACTCGTGCACGACAGGATCACCGCCGGCGAGTTCAACGTGCAGCAGATGGATGTGCAGACGTACTTCTTCCGCCGCACGAACACGAATGCCAAGGGTGAGGCGCGCTCCTGGACCGACCATCTGCTGTGGCACCATGCCGCGCACACGGTCGATCTGTTCGCCTACCAGGCGGGCAAGATCGTCGAGGCTCATGCGCTGCAGGGGCCGATCCATCCCGAGCTCGGCATCGCGATGGACATGTCGATCCAGCTGAAGAGCGAGACCGGCGCGATCTGCACCCTGTCGCTGTCGTTCAACAACGAGGGACCGTTCGGCACGTTCTTCCGCTACATCGGCGACACGGCGACCTACATCGCCCGCTACGACGACCTCTTCACCGGCAAGGAGGAGCAGATCGACGTGTCGCACGTGGCGGTGAGCATGAACGGCATCGAGCTGCAGGACCGTGAGTTCATCGCGGCGATCCGTGAGGGGCGAGAGCCGAACTCCTCGCTTCGTCAGGTGATCGACTGCTATCGCGTGCTCGGTCAACTGGAGGAGCAGCTCGCGTGAAGCTCCCCCGTATGGGATTGGGGTGCATGAACCTCAGTCACGCCTACGGCATCCCGCCGTCCGAGGGCGAAGGTCTGGCGCTGCTGCGCGCTGCGCTCGACAGCGGCGTCACCCATCTCGACACTGCGACGCTCTACGGCGCCGGCCGCAATGAGGAGCTGGTCGGTCGTGCCTTGAAAGGGCGCCGGGATGAGGTCGTGCTCGCGAGCAAGGCCGGCATGGCGATGATCGACGGGGTGAAGGTCATTGACGGACGCCCCTCGACACTCCGACAGCAGGTGGACGCCTCGCTCTCGCGGTTGGGCGTCGATCACATCGACCTCTATTACCTGCACCGCTGGGACAGGACCGTGCCGATCGGCGAGAGTGTCGGCGCGCTGGCTTCGCTCGTCGACGAAGGCAAGATCGGCGCCATCGGGTTGTCGGAGGTGTCGGTCTCCCGGCTGAGTGAGGCGCAGGTCGTCGCGCCGATCGCCGCCGTGCAGAACGAGTACTCGTTGTGGAGCCGAAACCCCGAACTCGGGATGCTGGAGGCGACGCGCTCTTCTGGTGTGGCACTGGTCGCGTTCTCGCCGGTCGCCCGCGGGTTCCTGGGTGACTCGGTCGGCGACCCGTCGGCGCTGGCGCCCAAGGACATCCGCCGGAACATGCCGCGGTTCCAGCCCGAGCATTGGCCGGCGAACGAAGCGCTGCTTCCGGACTGGCGCGCGCTCGCCGAAGAGGCCGGATGCACCCCGGCGCAGCTCGCGCTCGCCTGGCTCCTCTCGCGTGGCGATCACGTCATGCCGATTCCAGGGACGACGAGCATCGCGCACATGCATGAGAACCACGCCGCTGCGTCGCTGCCGATCGACGATGCCCTGCTGGCCCGCGCTGGTGAGCTGATCTCCACGTCCACTGTTTCGGGACCACGCTATGCGCCCGGTCCTGCCGCCGAGGTCGACGCCGAGACGTTCGAGGATGCCGCGTGAAGGCCATCTCGTCGATGGCGACCCGTCATGTGCTCGCCGACCTGGCGGCCGCGGCCGTCGCCGCAGGACTGCCGAAGCTGGACATCGAGTCGGTCGGCGGTGTGGATGCCGCGGATCGCGTCGCCACAGGGGAGCCGTTCGACCTCGTGTTCCTCGCCGCCGGCGCGCTCACGAAGCTGGCGGATGCCGGACATGTGGATGCTGCGACGGTGACGCCGCTGGTGCTCTCCCAGGTCGCGGTGGCGGTCGGCTCCGACTCGTCGGAACCCGCCGTGCGACCTGACGGATCTGCGTTCTCTGATGCTGCGGGTCTTCGCGCGGCACTGCGGGCTGCGAAACGGATCGGCTACTCGACCGGCCCCAGCGGCACGGCGTTGGTGGACATGATCGACGCCTGGGGGCTGACCTCCGAGCTCAGTGACCGCCTCGTGCAGGCGATGCCCGGCATCCCCGTCGCACGCTCGCTCGCGGACGGCGACGTCGATCTCGGTTTCCAGCAGCTCAGTGAACTCGTCGGTCAGCCGGGCATCCGCATCCTCGGGGTCATGCCCGACGACTGCGCGATCGACACTGTCTTCGCGGGGGCGGTGGCGACAGCATCCGCTTCGTCGGAGAGCGCCGCCGAGATGCTGGCGTTCTTCGCCTCCGAAGCCGCCGCGCCCATCAAGCAGCGCCACGCGTTCGGAGTTCCGCCTCGGGTGTGATCGGTAGGCCTCTTGCGAGAATGATCTCGTCCGGCAGAGCCGCCGGGCTCTCATCGAAGGACCGTCGACGTGACCACTCATATCTATGACGCAGTACGCACGCCGTTCGGACGTGCGGGCGGCGCGCTCGCGGGTGTGCGCCCCGACGACCTGGCCGCGACGGTCATGCGTGCGAGCGCCGAACGCGCGGGACTCGACCCCGCCCGCATCGACGACGTCATCTTCGGCGACGCCAATCAGGCCGGTGAGGACAACCGCAACGTCGCGCGGATGGGCGCGCTGCTCGCGGGCTTTCCGACGACCGTCACCGGGGTCACGGTGAACCGGCTGTGCGCTTCCAGTGTCGAGGCCGTCATCCAGGGTGCGCGCGCGATCGAATCCGGTGATGCCGAGATCATTCTCGCTGGCGGCGTCGAATCGATGAGCCGGGCCCCGTTCGTCGTGGAGAAGTCGGCGAAGCCGTACCCGGCCAGCGGCAATCAGACGATGTGGAACACCGCGATCGGATGGCGCATGACGAACCGTGCGCTGCCGACGCCATGGACCATCTCCAACGGCGAGGCTGCGGAGAAGGCGGCGCGGGTTGCACAGATCAGCCGTGAGGATCAGGACTCGTTCTCGGTGCGCTCGCACGAACTCGCAGCCCGCGCTTGGGCCGATGGCATCTATGCGGAGGAGGTCGTGCAGGTTCCCGGCGCCGAGCTCACGCGTGACGAGGGGATCCGCGACGGATCGACGATCGAGAAACTCGCCGGACTGCGACCGTTGTTCGCGGAGGACGGCACCGTCACGGCAGGGAACTCCTCGTCGATCAACGACGGTGCGTCTGCAGTGCTTCTCGGGGCAGAGGGCGCATTGGACGGTGAGCCGCTCGCGCGGATCACCGGGCGCAGCGCGCACGGCGTCGACCCTGACGACTTCCCGATCGCACCGATAGAAGCCGCGAACAAGGCTCTCGCCCGGGCCGGGCGCACCTGGGCCGATGTGGACTTCGTCGAACTCAACGAGGCGTTCGCCTCGCAGTCGCTGGCGTGCCTGCGCGGCTGGCCCGACCTCGACCCCGAGAAGCTCAACATCCACGGCGGGGCGCTCGCGATCGGGCATCCCCTCGGAGCATCCGGCGGGCGCATCATCGGTCACGCCGCCCACGAACTGCGCCGACGTGGCGGGGGCGTCGCCGTCGTCGCGATCTGCATCGGCGTCGGACAGGGACTTGCCGTCGTGCTGGAACGTTAGGCCGAGCCGACCACGAGCACTCAGGTCGCAGTTTCTGCCGCTCAGAACGCGCGATAACGGCAGAAATCGCGACCTGAACGAGTTCCTCAGCTCAGCCCATACCGGTGCGCGAGGATCACAGCGTGTATCCGATCCCTGGCCTCGAGCTTCATCAGCACCCGGCCGACATGTGTCTTGACGGTCGATTCACTGAGGTGCAGTTCTTCAGCGATCTCCGCATTGGTCAGGCCGCGGGCGATCGCGCGGAACACGTCGCGCTCGCGCTCGGTCAGGGCGGCGGTGGGGTCTGAGCCTGCGTCCGTCGCAGGCAGGCGCGGCCCGAGATGTTCGAGAAGTCGCCGCGTTACGCGCGGCGACAGGGCAGCATCCCCTCGGTGCACGGCCCGCACTGCCGACGTCATCTCGTGCCGCTGGGCATCCTTCAGGAGGAATCCGCTCGCTCCGGCGCGGATGGCGCCGAACGCGTACTCGTCGAGATCGAACGTGGTGAGCACGAGCACCCTGGTGTCGGGCATGGCCGCGACGATCGCCTCCGTCGCGGCGATCCCGTCGAGCCCCGGCATCCGGATGTCCATCAGCACGACGTCGGGGCGGAGCTCTCTCGCCCGTCTGATGGCCTCTTCGCCGTCACCGGCCTCCCCGACGACGCTCATGTCGGCCTCGGCCTCGAGAACCAGGCGGAAACCGACGCGAATGAGATCCTGGTCGTCGACGAGAAGAACGCGGATCGGCTCTGTCACTTGGCATCCTCAGGTCGATCGGAGATGTTCGGTTCGGATGCTGCGGGCAGTTCTGCACGCAGCATCCAGCGGCGGTCACCGACCGGGCCCGAACGGAACGAGCCGTTCAGGTGCGCTGCGCGCTCGTTGAGACCACGCAGGCCGAAGCCGCCGGTCCCGGCCGCGCCGGTGACGCCGTCGTTGTCGATCTCGATGACGACCGGATCGGTGGAATAGTCGATGTGTACCGCGATCCTCGTCGCGCCCCGGGCGTGACGCATGGCATTCGTGATGCCCTCCTGCACGATCCGGCCTATCGCGAAGTCCACGGCCGCAGGCACCTTCGGTTCGCCGACAGTCGTGAGAGTGACCGGGTATCCCGCGTTCTGCGCCGTGGCCACGGTGGCGTGCGGCGCGACGGATTCCATCGGCGCGAGGGGGATGTCGCCGGCGCCGTCCCGCAGCACTCCGAGCATCGATCGCATCTCCGTGAGAGCACCGCGGGCAGTCGCGGCCGCCGCAGTCGCGGCGTCCCTGGCGCGATCCTGGTCGCCGGTGGCGGCAGCGCCCTCCGACAGCGCGACGATCACGGTCAGCGAGTGCGAGACGATGTCGTGCATCTCGCGTGCGATCCTCGCGCGCTCTGCGGAAGCAGCGAGCTGAGCCTGCTGGTCGCGTTCGATCAGGAGCTGTCTGGAACGGCCGATCACCGCCTCGATATAGCGCTTGCGGCCGCCGACGTTCACACCGATGAGCGTTCCGATGAGGGCGAGGACGAGCTGACCGAGGACACCGTTCAACGCGATCTGGAGTGTGATGGCTCCGGTCAGCTGGAGGAGCAGAGAGACCAGCGTCAGTGAGCCGATGCCGATTGCCAGCCCGATCCAGGCGGCGCGCGTTGAGCGGTAGACCGCGAGCGCGTAGCTGGTCACGAGAAGGAGCGGACCCCCCGTGGGGTCCAGGACGAACAGGTAGGCGATCGCCACGGTGTACGCGGCAACGGATACGACGACCGGCCACTGGCGGCGGCGCAGCAGCAGAGCGCAGGTGACCACGACCAAGGCCACGATGACGATGTTGGCGATGACGGCGCCGCCGTCGGGCGGTGTGCCGTACGTGGTGAAGACCGTCGCCGGTGCGATCGAGAGGAGAAGGCACACGACCGCGATGAGGACGTCGGCGAAGACCGGATGTCGCGCCCAGAAGCGGCGGATGATGCCAGGGGGACGCGGAAGCCGCAGCTCCTCCTCCTCGCTGGAGAAGGCGCTGCGGCTGCGCTGTTTCGACACGGCCTCGACTCTACGCGTCGGTGCTTCGCGGCGTCGCGCTGTCACGCGTCGCGGGTGCGCAGCACGGCCCAGGCAGACAGCATCCCCGCTGCGACCCATGCTCCGAGCGTCAGATATGCCTCGCCGACGGGAAGTCCCCAGCCGTCCTGGGGAAGGATCGCACTCTGCGCGGCCGACATCGGCAGGTGGTTCGAGACATCGATGATCCAGCGCCACTCGTCTCCGGGCATCGCGAAGATGTTCATCACGATCGGAAGGATGAACAGCAGCCCGACGGTCACGGCGATCGCCCCGGCGCCTGAGCGCAGGATGAAGCCGAAGGCGACGCCGATCAGTGCGCACACCGCCATCGACACGGCCGCCGCGAGGATCGGGAGGAGCGAATCAGCAGGTGCATCCCAGGGGAACGGCGTGTCCCTCGACGCGAAGATCGGCGACACCGCGAGTGCTGCGGCCAGGGAGATGACCAGCGACGCGATGAACAGGAACACTGCCACAACGATCGCCTTGGCTGCGAGGACGGAACCGCGCACCGGGTCAGCCGCGAGAGTCGAGCGGATCATGCCCGTCGAGTACTCGCCGGTGACGGCGATGACTCCGAGGATGCCCGCGAGCAGCATGGTGAACTGCACCGGTGAGACGACGGCCTGGATCGGTTCGAAGCCTGGCACGTCCATCGACTGCGCGATGAGCAGGGCGACTCCGATCGTGACGATGGCGGTGATGCCGATCGACCACCACGTGGAGCGGAGGGTCGAGAGCTTGATCCATTCGCTGCGCAGTGCGCGGGGGAATGTGAGGCGGTACGACGAGCCTGTCTGGGAGCGCATCGCCGGTGCGGCTGTGGTGGTCATGCGAGTTCCTTTGCGGGATATTCGGCGGAACGGTATTCGACCGATTCGCCGGTGAGTGCGAGGTACGCGTCCTCGAGCGAGCCGTTGCTGGGCGTGAGCTCGTGGAGCGGGATGCCGCGGTCGGCGGCGATGTCGCCGATGCGGGATGCGGGCAGTCCGACGATCTCGAGGGAATCCGGGCTCGTGCTGACGATCTCGACGTCTGAGGCAGCGACGGCGGATGCCAGATCCGCCACCCGAGGACTGCGGACGCGCACGGTGGTGGCAGTCCAGGCGTGGACGAGCTCGTTCAGCGGAGCATCCGCCAGCACTCGTCCGCGACCCATGACGATCACGTGATCCGCGGTCTGCGCCATCTCGCTCATGAGGTGGCTCGACAGCAGCACGGTGCGGCCCTCGGACGCGGCGAAGCGGACGAACTGGCGCACCCAGCGAACGCCCTCGGGGTCGAGTCCGTTGACGGGCTCGTCGAGGATGAGCGTGTGCGGGTCTCCGAGCAGCGCCGAGGCGATGCCGAGCCGCTGGCCCATGCCGAGTGAGAACTTGCCCGCGCGCTTGCGGGCGACAGAGCCGATCCCTGCGAGATCGATGACCTCGTCGACTCGAGATGTGGGGATGCCGTGGGTCGCGGCCATCGCGCGGAGGTGGTTCCTGGCGGTGCGGCCGGTGTGCACGGCCTTCGCGTCGAGGAGCACTCCGACCTCGGTTAGTGGGGCGCGCAGGCGTCGGTACTCCTTGCCGTTCACCGTCGTCCGGCCCGAGGTGGGCTTGTCGAGGCCGACGATCATGCGCATCGTGGTGGATTTGCCGGCGCCGTTGGGGCCGAGGAAGCCGGTGACGGTACCCGGCTTCACGGTGAACGAGACGTCCTGCACTGCGGTCTTGTCTCCGAACCTCTTCGTGAGGCCTTCTGCTGTGATCATGACCTCAACGCTACGGAGGCGGTTCGGCACGCGCGTCCTCCCCAGGTACCGATCTGCAGCCGGCATCCGTGGCACCCCGGGCCCATCGCGAGAATTCACCGAGCAGGACGATAATGAACTGCTCGACACGAGCACCATGCCGCTGCCCATCATCCAGAACTGAGGCACTCCCGATGGCCATCATCGACAACGCGATCTATGTGGGTGGTGTCCGCACGGAGAATCCGCGCACCCTCAGCGAGACCTTCGAGACCATGCGTGAGCGCGGCGGGATGGGCTGGATCGGTCTGTACCGTCCCAGCGAGCATGAGGTCCGCGAGGTGGCGGACGAGTTGGGGTTGCATGCCCTCGTCGTGGAGGACGCGCTCGCCGGTCACCAGCGCCCGAAGATCGAGCGCTACGGGGACGTGCTCTTCCTGGTGCTGCGGCCCGCCCGCTATCTCGACGACGTGGAGGAAGTCGAGTTCGGCGAAGTGCACGTGGTCGCCGGACCTGACTTCGTGGTGACGATCCGCCACGCTGAGTCTCCCGATCTCGGACGTGTGCGCGCCAGGCTCGAGCACGATCAGCAGCTGCTCGCGCGCGGCCCCGAGGCGGTTCTGTACGCGATCCTCGACGAGGTCGTCGACGAGTACGCGCCGGTCCTCGCCGGACTCGAGAACGACATCGACGAGATCGAGAACCAGCTGTTCGTGGAGGATGCCGATGCGACCGAGCGCATCTACAAGCTCGCACGTGAGGTGATCGACTTCCAGCGGGCGACGCAACCGCTTCCCGGGATGCTGGAGGCGCTGCAGCGCGGATCCGAGAAGTATCAGGTGGAGGTGGAGCTGCAGCAGTACCTGCGCGACGTGCTCGATCACACACTGCGCATCGCCGATCGGGCGACGACCTTCCGGACAGTGCTCGACAACGCGCTCACGGTGGAATCGACGATCGTCGCGCGACGCCAGAACGAGGAGATGCGACGGATGACCGAGCTGAGCATCCGCCAGAACGAAGAGGTCAAGAAGATCTCGGGGTGGGCGGCGATCCTCTTCGCGCCCACGCTGATCGGCACGATCTACGGCATGAACTTCACGGTCATGCCGGAACTCGACTGGACATTCGGGTACCCGATGGCCGTCGGGGCGATGCTCGTGATGGGTCTTGGCCTCTACGCCGTCTTCAAGAAGAAGGGCTGGCTGTAGCGCTCAGCCGAGGTCGACCGGGAAGATCCGGTCATCATCCGGCGCCGGGGCGCCCCGACCGTCGGTGTTGTTCGTCATCGCCCAGACGGATCCGTCGGGGGCGAGCACGACGTCGCGCAGGCGCCCGTGCTCGCCGACGAGCTGCTCGGTCGAGGTGGTGAGTTCGGTGAGCGGAATCTCTCGGAGGCGCTCGCCGCGGAGGTTCGCGATGAGGATGACGTCTCCGACGACGACGATGCCGCTGGGGCTCGCGTCCTGCGGTGCCCACTGCTGCACCGGATCGATGAAGCCGTCCTGATCGGCGATGCCCTCGACTTCGGGCCAGCCGTAGTTGCCGCCGAGTTCGATGACGTTGAGCTCGTCCCAGGTGTCCTGACCGTACTCGCTGGCGTACATGGTCCCGTCGGCGTCCCAGGCGATGCCCTGGGGATTGCGGTGCCCGAGCGAATACACGGGAGAGTCGGGGAACGGGTTGTCCTGCGGCATCCCACCGTCGGCGGTGAGCCGGAGGATCTTGCCGCCGGGACTCTCACGATCCTGCGCGTTCTGCCTGTCCCCTGCGTCCCCGGTCGTGGCGTACAGCATGCCGTCCGGCCCGAACGCGATGCGGCCGCCGTTGTGATTGCGTGCTGCGGGGATGCCGTCGAACACGCGCTCGGCCGCGCCGAGGCTCAGTGAGCCGGGCTCGCCGTTCAACGCGAAGCGGTCGATGCGGTTCTCGTCGCCGGCCGTGTAGTACGTGTACAGGTGGCCATCGTGGACGGTGATGCCGAGGAGCCCGCCCTCACCCGCCGCAGCCACGCCGTCGATGACGGCGACCTCGCGGGCGCCGCCCGCGCCGTCGAGTTCGAGGATGCGCGCGGAGTCGCGCTCGCTCACCAGCGCGGTCGTGCCGTGGAAGGCCACTGACCACGGGGCATCGAGGCCGGAGACTGCGAGAGAGGATGCCGGTGTCTCCGACGCGGTCGGGGTTGCGGATGCTGTGGAGATCGAGGATGGCGTCGGGGGCGCGGCGCCATCGGGGGCGGTGCACGCAGTGAGTGCCGAGACGGCGAGGAGCAGCGGGAACAGACTCAGGAAGCGTTTCGTCGCCATGCACGTCACCTCTGTCTGCTCTCGCCGCCGCTCAGCCGTCCGGAGCGACTGATGTCAGAGCGGTGCGATCGGCCAGCGCCGCTGCGATCCGTATGATCGCTTCCGTCATCAGAGGCCGGGGCATCGCGAAGACGAAGCGGGTGAACCCGACGGCGGATACGCCGCAGGCTGCGCCGTCGGTCATCGCGACGCCGGCGTTGTCACGGAACCAGATGCCGAGATCGCCCGTGAGGCCGGTGGCACGGAAGTCGAGCATCGCGATGTAGGTGTCCTCCGGCGTCGTCATCCGCACCTCGGGGAGGTGTTCGGCGACGAGTTCGGCGAGCAGCCGGCGATTGCCGTCGAGGTACTCGACGACCTCCTTCAGCCAGCCGGCGCCCGCGGTGTAGGCGCCGACGTTCGCGACGGCGCCGATCGTCGACGTGCCGTGACCGACCCAGCTGCCGGTCGTCTCCCACAGCTCTGCGTCGTCGTCGTTGGACAGGATGATCTGCGCGCACTTGAGGCCCGCGAGGTTCCAGGCCTTGGAGGCGGATGCGGCGGTGATCGTGTGACCGGCCGCCGTCTCCGAGATCGAGGCGTACGGGATGTGCCGTGCGGGGGAGTAGACGAGCGGGGCGTGGATCTCGTCGGAGAAGACCCGCCCTCCCGCTGCCGCGACGGTGTCGGCGACGCGCTCGAGCTCTTCGCGCGTGGAGACGGTGCCGAGGGGGTTGTGCGGGTTGCACAGCACGAACAGTTCGCCGCCGTCGGCGAAGGCGGCGGTCACGGCATCGTGGTCGATCTGCCAGCGGCCGTCGATCTCCACACTCGGTACTTCGATGACCCGACGGCCGTGCATCTGCGGGACCATCAGGAACGGCATGTAGGCGGGCGTCGGGACGATGACGGCGGCACCGGGGCTGGTGAACTGCTCGATCGCGAACTCGAACGCCGCGATCACGTCCGGAACGTGGTGCACGCGCTCGGCCGGCACCTCCCAGCCGTAGGAATCCGCGTACCAAGCGGCTGTCGCCCGGGCGAGATCGTCGGCGAGTTGCTGCGGGAGGTAGCCGGTGAGCCCGCGTTCCAGCGCTCCGTTGACAGCATCCTGCACAGCCGGTGCGACGCCGAAGTCCATCTCGGCGACGAACGCACCGATCATGTCGGGGAACATCGTCCACTTCAGGCTGCCGGCCCCGCGCAGGTCGGCTTCCGTGATCGCGTCGAAGTGCTGGGGTGACATTCGCGCCGTCCTCTCGATCGGAGACTGGAGAACGCACTCTTGGCCGCTCCACTTTCCAGCGTAACGAGGATCTGAGACATGGGATCGGTCGTCGGAGGCATCCGTTTCCACTCCGGCTCCGAACAACGGGGGAGCACCTTCACGGGTGAGTTGGAGGAGATCGTGGCAAAGCGAAGCAGTGACCGACGATTCATCGCGTGGGCGGCACTCGCGGGCGTGATCGGCGGGGCGGTATTCCTCGCCACGGCGGAGCTGTTCGCATTGCTCTTCGCGCGTTCAGCCAGCCCGATCCTCGCGGTGGGCGGCTTCGTGATCGACATCGTGCCGCAGCCGTTCAAGGAATTCGCGATCGCGACCTTCGGCGAATACGACAAGATCGCCCTGCTGGCAGGGCTCGGTCTGGCCGTGACCATCGCCTCGGCGATCGCCGGTGTTCTGCAGCTCGTGCGTCCTCCGCTCGGCGTGATCGCACTGGTCATCGCCGGCGTGCTGTCGACCGCTGCGATCGTCACCCGGGCCGGCGTGGCGCCGCTCGCGTTCCTCCCGCCGGTGCTCGGTACGGTGATTGGATCGTTCCTGCTGGTCCTCCTCGTCCGACGACTGCGTGCATGGCGCGCGTCCACGGCCCCGAGCGATGGCGATCAGACCGAACCGATCGTCGACACGCCCTCGGCTCCGAAAGAGCTCAACCGACGAAAGTTCTTCGTGCTCGCGGCACTTGCCGGAGCATCCGCCGTCGTCATCGGGATCACGGCGCGAACCGTGAGCATGGCGGTCTCATCCGTCGAGACGATCCGCAAGGCGCTCAAGCTGCCGCCCCCGCGAACGAAGGTGACGGTGCCCGACGGAGCAGAACTCGACGTCCCAGGGCTCAGCAAGCTGTTCACTCCGAACGACGACTTCTATCGAGTCGACACCGCGCTGACCGTTCCCACGATCGATCCGGACACATGGCGTCTCGTCATCGACGGCATGGTCGATCAGCGCGTCGAACTGAGCTTCCAGGACATCCTCGACATGGGAGTCGACGAGTACGGGATCACCCTGACCTGCGTCTCGAACGAGGTCGGCGGCGAGCTCGTGGGCAACGCGATGTGGCTCGGTGTTCCGCTGCGCGACGTACTGCGCAAGGCGGGCGTGAAGTCGGGCGCCGACATGGTGCTCTCTCGCAGCGTCGACGGATACACCGCGAGCACACCGCTCGCGGCCCTCGTCGATGACGAGCTCGATGCGATCCTCGCGATCGGTATGAACGGAGAACCGCTGCCGCTCGAGCACGGCTTCCCGGTGCGGATGGTCGTGCCGGGCCTGTACGGCTACGTGTCGGCGACGAAGTGGCTGACCGAGCTCAAGGTCACCACCTTCGCCGCGGACGAGGCCTACTGGACGCCGCGCGGCTACAGTGCGGAGGCGCCGATCAAGTTCTCCTCCCGTCTGGACACACCGAGCATCGGCGAGGCCGTGCCGGCCGGACGCATCCCGATCGCGGGTGTGGCCTGGGCGCAGTCGGTCGGAATCGAGCGTGTGGAGGTGCGCATCGATGAGGGCGAGTGGATGCCGGCGACGCTGTCGACCCCCATCAACGACGACACCTGGGTGCAGTGGTTCATGGAATGGGATGCGACGCCCGGCACGCACTACGTCGCTGTTCGTGCCGTCAACAAGGACGGCGACCTCCAGATCGAGGAGCGCGCGCCCATCGCCCCCAATGGGTCATCGGGCTGGCAGCGCTCGCTCATCCGCGTGACGTGACTCAGTCCGCAGGTCGACGGGGTCAGAACTGCGCAGCCCTCGTGGACGTGCGGACGCGGTAGAGGCTGGTCGTGGCGGTGATGAAGAGGTCGGTTCCATCGGCACCGCCGAAGCAGAGGTTCGCGACCACCTCGGGGACCGGGATAAAAGTCAACTTCATCCCTTCGGGTGAGAAGACATGCACGCCGTCGCCGGCGGACGACCACACGTTGCCCTCGATGTCGACGGTGATGCCGTCTGGCAGGCCGACCTCGATCGCGGCGAACTTCCGGCCGTTGCTCGACTGAGCGTCATTCACGTCGTACGCGCGGATGCGGTGGTTCCGCCGCGCGCCCAGCTCCGGGCCGGTGTCGGTGACGTAGACGATGCTGCCGTCGGGTGAGAACGCGATCCCGTTCGGGCGGTCCATGTCGTCGATCACGGACGTGAGGCCGTCGGTATCCGACCATCGGAAGACATGACAGGCTCCGTACTCTCGGATGCCGGGATGTCCCTCACGAGGCTGAGTGATCCCGTAATCCGGGTCGGTGAACCAGTAGGAGCCGTCCGGCGCGAGTGCCACGTCGTTCGGGGAGTTCAGCCGATGCTCGCCCCACCGGCTGACGATCTCGGTGACGGTCCCGTCCGGCAGTTCCCGTTCCAGTCGTCGCCGGCCGTGCGAGCACTGCACGACGCTGCCGTCGCGGTCCAGCATCCGGCCGTTCGTGAACTCCACGTCGCTGCGATGAACGCTCACCTCGGAGGTCGCCGCCTCCCAACGCATGATGCGGTTACCCGAGATGTCGCTCCACCGCAGGACTCCTTCGTCGGGGATCCAGAGCGGTCCCTCCGACCAGGTCGCGCCGGTGGCGAGTCGTTCGACGGCTGAGCCGTGGGGGAGCAGGTCCGTTTCAGTCGTCATCGACGCCCTTCCGTTCCTGCCTCAGCGTAGGCGAGTCAACGCCGGGCGCGGTGACGCGGGCGCATCAGTGGTGGATCGCCCGCGTCGTCGCTCTACCTCGCGGCGAGCTGCGGGTAGAGCGCCTCGAGCGGAGCCGAGAGACCCGCTTTGACGTTCACCGAAGTGTCGTCGGCGAGCACCTCGTACTCGCCGGCCTCGGTGGCGTCGAGCACCTTGGCGACGAGCACGGCGGGGTCGAGCTTCGGGTCTGTGGTGTGCGCTGCCATCGCGGTGTCGACCCAGCCGACGTGAACTCCCACGACCTGCACACCTGCAGGCTGGAGCTCGAGTCGGAGCGAGTTCGTCGCCGACCACAGTGCCGCCTTGGTCGCCGAATAGATGCCTGCGACGGCGTACCAGCTCAGAGCCGAGTGGATGTCGATGATCGCCGTCTCGCCGCCGTGCGCCGCGAGCACGGGAGCGAACGCGCGCGCAAGGAAAAGCGGACCGAGGAAGTTGGTCTCGACATTCCGGCGGATCTCCTTGTCGGTGTGGGTGAGGATGCCGGGGGACGACGTGGATGCGCCGGCATTGTTGACCAGCACGGTCACGTCGGGTGCGGCTTCGACGGCAGCGCGAATGGACTCGGCATCCGTGACGTCGAGGGTGAGGGGGACAATCCGCTCGTCATCCCATTCGCGAGGGTTGCGGGCGGTGGCGTAGACCTTCGCCGCGCCGCGGGCGAGTGCTTCGCGGACGAAGTGGGTTCCGATGCCGCCGTTCGCGCCGGTGACGAGGACGATGGCGCCGTTCAATGAAGTCATGCGGGTCTTCTCTCTGGTTCTGATCTGTGGGCTCCCGTCGCCTCGGCGCGGAGCCGGGTCGTCTCGCACCTGCGTGCGAGAATGGGCGGATTCATATCCGAGCCCATACGGTGTTGACTACACTCATAACTGAGGTCAGTCATGCACTATTCCAGGAGGATCACAATGCCAGTGGCTCCACAGCCGCTCGGGCGGCGCGAGCGGAACAAGCAGGCCAAACTCGAGCGCATCACTGCTGCCGCCGGTGCATTGTTCGCGAAGCACGGTGTCGATGAGGTCACCACGCAGCAGATCGCTGAAGCGGCCGACATCGGCACCGGCACGCTGTTCTTGTATGCGAAGACCAAGGGTGAGCTATTGCTGCTGGTGCAGAACGCCCACTACACCGACGCTCTGGAACGCGGGCGCGCTGCGGCGGCCGACGCGTCGAACGCCTTGGACGGCGTCATGGCCTTGGTCTCCGCGATCGTCGACTGCAACCGCACGCAAGTGGAGAATGGCCGCACCTACCTGCGCGAGATGGTCTTCGGTGATCCTGCCGAGCCTCGTCACGCCGAAGCGCTCATGATCGTGGCGCAGACCGAGCAGGTGTACTCCGACATCCTGATCGACCGAGCGAAGGTGGCGACCGCGGAGGCGCCGTCGTTGGCGCGGGTGATCTCGGCCATCATGTTCCTCGAGATAGGGTCGAGCCTGAACGTCGACGCACGCACTGCAGAGATCCTGGCGAGCATCCGCACGCAGGTCGCAGCCATCTTGCCCGGGGAGCACTCATGACCGACTCCGACGCCGTATCCTCGACCGAACGAACACGCACGCTCAACTACCGGGTACCGGGGCGTGACAAGCGCGACCTCTTCTCGCGCACCGGTCTCGAGCAGCTGCGCGCGGTCGCATCGGGCGAGGTCCCGCCGCCTCCGATCAGCAGTCACATCGGGCTCGACTTCGTCACGATCGATGACGGAGACGTCGTGATGACGGCGGTGCCGGACGAATCGCACTACAACCCGATCGGCTCGGTGCACGGCGGGTTCTTCGCCACCGTGCTCGATTCGGTGTGCGGATGCGCCGTCCATTCGACGCTGCCCGCCGGCGTCGGCTACACGAGCCTCGAGATCAAGGTGTCGTTCCTCCGCCCGATCACGGCAGACACCGGACAGGTGACCGCGCACGGATGGGTGACCCGCCGCGGGCGCAGCGCCTCTTTCGCCGAGGCGGACATCCGCGACAGCGAAGGTCGTGTTCTTGCGACAGCATCCAGCACCTGCCTGATCATCCAGCCGGGTCCGCCGCCGAGCCCGGCCGCGTAAGCCGATTCAGTCCCCGATTCACGAGGTGATGACGGTCTTGCCGTTCACGCCGCGCTTGGCGATCGATTCGAGGGCATCCGGGGTCTCGTCGAACGAGAATGTATTGCCGACGACGGGCCGCAGGGTGCCGTCATCGATGAGGTCGGCGATCTCGCGGAGCTGGTCGCCGCTGGCGCTCATGAAGAGGAACTCGTATGTCACGCCGAGCTTCTTCGCCTGGCGGCGGACCTTGCCGCTCAGCGCCGTGATCGCCAGTCGGAGCAACGGATTCAGGCCGATCCGCTTCGCGAATGCGGGGTCGGGCGGGCCCGAGATGCCGATCGCCTTGCCGCCGGGGCGCAGGATGCGAAGCGACTTCTCGAGGTTCTCGCCGCCGACGCTGTGTGCGGATGCCGGTCACTAGTCTGTGCGGGGTCGAGACGATGCCGATCCTCGTGACCGCAGCATCCCGACTCGCGGAGATGATGCCGGATGCCGAGTACCTGCAGGTGCCGGAGTCGGTGGGGCACCGTATGGATCCTGAGGCGACCGCCCGGATCGTGGTGGCACGGGTGGCGGGCTGAAGCGTTCCGGCTTTTTGTGGAGGGACTGACGGGAATCGAACCCGCGCTATCTGCTTGGGAAGCAGAAGTTCTGCCATTGAACTACAGTCCCGAACCTGCTCATCAAGAACAGGTGAAGGCAAGCCTACCTGCACTCCCGCCCATGGCCAAAGCTCGGCAATCGCTTCGGCATCATCTGACCGCTGATGCGCCATTAGGCTGTACCCGTGCTTCTCAGCGACCGCGACATCAGAGCAGAACTCGCCTCCGGCCGGATCGGCCTCGCTCCGCACGAGCCGGAGATGATCCAGCCGTCAAGCATCGACGTGCGTCTCGACAGGTACTTCCGCCTGTTCGACAACCACAAGTACCCGTTCATCGATCCGTCGGAGGATCAGCCCGACCTCACCCACCTGATCGAGGTGAAACCGGACGAGCCGTTCATCCTGCACCCCGGCGAGTTCGCGCTCGGCGCGACGTTCGAGCAGGTCACTCTGTCGGACGACATCGCCGCGAGACTCGAGGGCAAGAGCTCACTCGGACGCCTCGGCCTGATCACGCACTCCACCGCAGGCTTCATCGACCCCGGCTTCACCGGTCACGTCACGCTCGAACTCGCGAACGTCGCGACTCTGCCGATCAAGCTCTGGCCCGGGATGAAGATCGGGCAGCTGTGCTTCTTCCGCCTGACCTCTCCCGCCGAGAACCCCTACGGCTCCGGCCCGTACGGAAACCGGTACCAGGGACAGCGCGGGCCGACGGCATCCCGCTCGTTCCAGAACTTCCACCGCACCGACGTGGGCAACACCACCCTGGGGTCGGTCGGCGGCTGACTCTTGCAGATCGCCGCCCTGCCGGGTGCGGATCGCCGTGTCACACGTAGTATCGAGAGCGTGAGCGGCGAAAACACGGAAGAACCGCAAGATCCCGGCGAGGATGCCACCACCGACGCGCCCGTATCGGGCGGTGAAGCGGCGGCATCCGTTCCGCCACCCGCCGCGCCGGGCGTGGAGCCCTTCGCGGTTCCGGCTCCGGAGACGATCGCGATTCCCGACGCCGAGACGGCCATCGAAGGCTTCGAGGTGCCGCCGCCACCCAAGTTCGGCGCAGCGCCGCCGGCTCCCAGCGCGGCGCCGGTCATCCCGCCGGCACCGTCAGAGAATGCGGATGCCGCGGCCGAGCCTGCACTGCGCAAGCGGAACACCTGGGCGCCCAACGACACGTGGACCTCGGCATCCGCCCACAAGCAAGAGGTCGTGCCTCCGACCGCTGCGCAGAAAGCCGAATCTCGAGCCGCAGCCTCGCGTGCCGCCACGGCCCGCGATGAGGCGAGCCGCAACTACGTCAGTCCGGCCGCCGGAGGCACGGAAGGGACCAGCTACCGCGGCTGGACCGTCGCGATCTTCGCAGGGCTCGCGGTGCTGTTCATCGGCGCCATCGTCCTGATCGGGATCCTCGTCGGCAATGCGCCGTCGGCATCGGCGTCTCACGAGGGGGCGACTGCCGAGCTGTCGATCGCCTCGATCCTCCCGCCGTCCGCCTGAGACCGAGTCGAGCTCGCGCCCAGCGCGATGAAAGAACAGGAACGGGGGTTGTGAATGCTCACAACCCCCGTTCCTGTTCCTCGTTGACGCGTAGCGCTCACTGCGCGTCGCGACCGCGGGTGAATCCCGCGTCGAAGCCGCGCTCGTAGGAGCCCTGCACGAAGCGTGCGAAGTGCGTGCGACCGCGGCCGTGGCCCCGGTGTTCGTAGCACTCGTGTCCGTTGCGGGCGTGCGGGCCGCCACGGTGGCCGTGGTCGGCATCGTGCGCGAACCGGCGGTCGCCGTGCTCGCAGTGTCCGCGTCCGTCGTAGTCAGGGGCGCCATGGCCCTCGTGGTCGAAGGACTGCGGGCCGAATCCGGGCTTGCCGAATCCGCGGGATCCGAAGCCGTGCGGGCCGAACCCGCGACCGCGTCCTCGGCCGAATCCGCGAGGGTCGGAGCCTCGACGTCCGCGTCCGCGGGGGAGCGGCGTCTCCTCGTTCCAGCCGAATGCGCGGGCGACTTGCTCGAGCGTGGCCATTGTGGTGGCGAGGTCTTCAGCGGGAACCGCGTCGGTGACCTTCGCGCGGATGCCGTCGACGATGCCGCCGAGGCGTTCCTTGGCCGTGCGGCCTTCGTCGGTCAGGGTCCACGTGCCGTCGGCATCCGTCACCCAGCCCAGCTCGATCAGCCGCGTCAGCTTGTGTGCGGGAATCGGACGATCGCTCTTCGGGCGGTCGGCCGGAACCGTGCCGTCGATGACGTTCAGGAGGCGCCATTCGCGGCGCGTGAGCCCAAAGGACTCGAAGGCGGAGGCGAACTCGGCCGCCATGAGGCGATCGACGGCCTTGAGCCAGAATCCGAACGGGCGGGAGTTCTCATCAGGGTTGATGGTGTTCATGGGAAAGTCCTTTGCGTGTAACTGTGCATGTATATGTAGTGTGACATGCAATACGGATACATGTCAAGTCGCATGTAAAATCGAACGCGTGAGCACAGACAATCCAGACCCGGCCGAGATCATCGCGCAGGCCCTCGGGCGTCTGCGCGGACGACGACCCCACGGCCCAGGACGCGGCGGTCCGCATGGGATGCGCGGAGATTTCCCGGGGGATCATCACGCGCATGGCCATGGGCATGGCGACCACCCGCCGCTCGGCCGTCGTGGAATCGTCCCTCCGCCCTGGGCCGGCGGACCCGGGGGACGTCTGGGCGGACCCGCGTGGATGCGGATGCTGGAGGCTCTGGCCGCGGCATCCGAACCGCTCAGTGTGAGCGCGCTCGGCGAGGCCGTGGGCGTCGACCAGCCGCGCGCCTCACGCCTCGTGCAGCAGGGGGTTCAGCGCGGGCTCGTGCAGCGAGAGGCCGACCCCGACGACGCACGTCGCACCCGCATCGCCCTCACGGAGACCGGCCAGAAGATCGCCCGCGGCATGCGTGGCGAGCGACGTGAGGTGCTGTCGAAGGCGCTCGAGTCGTTTACTGATGAAGAGGCCAGCGAGCTCGCCCGTCTGCTGTCGAAGCTCGCCGATAACTGGGGGAACTGACGCGGCATCCCGGCCCGCGCCCTACTCGATGACCGCCTGCTTGGCCTTCACGGGGAGCATTAGCACCAGGCCGACGAGCAGCACGATCACGATGCCGAGGATGCCGAGGCGCGTGTCGCCGCTGAGGCCGACGAACAGGGCGAACAGGGTGGGAGCCAAGAACGACACGGCGCGTCCCGTCGTCGCGTAGAGGCCGAAGATCTCGCCCTCACGGCCTTCCGGCGTGATGCGTGCGAGCATCGAGCGGCTCGCGGACTGCACGGGACCGACGAACATGCACAGGATGAGGCCGGCGATCCAGAAGCCGATCTGCGCATCGCCGATGAACAGCACAGCGGTGCCGGCGACCACGAGCCCGATGAGGGACGTCATGATCACTCGCTTCGGGCCGAAGGCGTCATCGAGACGTCCGGCGAGGATCGTGCTGATGCCGGCGACCACGTTGGCGGCCACGGCGAAGTAGAGCACCTGCGAGCTGGAGAAGCCGAACACCTGCGCGGCGATGATCGCACCGAAGGTGAATACGCCGGCCAGTCCGTCGCGGAAGACTGCGCTGGCCACCAGGAACATCAGCACCTGACGGTTGCCGTGCCAGAGCTTCTTTATCGTGCCGGCGAGCACGACGTAGGAGCGGAAGAATCCGACGCGGTTCTGCGATTCGCGCGCGGGAATCTCCGGAACGCGCAGCAGTACGGGGATCGCGAAGACCGCGAACCAGACGGCAGAGGCGAGCACCGCGAGCCGAATGTGCAGACCGCCATCCGTCGTGATCCCGAGCGGGCCGGGACTGGAGACCAGGCCGATGAATCCGACGAGCAGGATGACCAGCAGCACGATGCCGCCGACATATCCCATTCCCCAGCCGAAGCCCGAAACGCGCCCCATGTTCTCCTTCGTGGAGACCTGCACGAGCATGGCGTTGTAGTTGACTCCCGCGAACTCGAAGAAGATGTTGCCGACCGCGAGCAGCGTCGCGCCCAGGATGAGGTACTCGGGAGCGCCGACGACGAAGACCATCGCGGCCATGGCGAGCACGACGATGCCGGTGTTGATGGCGAGCCAGAGCTTGCGCCGCCCAGTGCCGTCGGAGCGCTGACCGAGCACCGGGGCGAGCACCGCGATGAGGACACCGGCGATCGCGAGGGCCCAGCCGACCAGGCTGGCGTTGCCCGCGAGGGCCGCGACGAGTGCGGGGTCTTTCGCGTCGCCGGCTGCGGCAGCCACGATCTCGGGGTCGACGAACAGCTGACTCGCGAGGAACGTGCTGAAGACGAACGTTGTGACGACCGCGTTGAATGCTGCGGATCCCCAGTCCCACAGCGCCCAGGCGAGAACGCCTCGGCTGCGGGAGGGTCGCTCGGAGCCGTCGATCTTCGGTGCGGAAGCGCTCATGCTCGAAGTCTGACGGGATCCGGTGAACGAGAGGTAGCGCCGCGCCGCAGGCCGCGTGTGGACAGCCACCTATCGGTCATGAAAATCAGATAATCTGATTTTATGAAGACGGTGACTGCAACAGAGGCAAGCAGGTCCTTTGCTGCGCTTCTCGATGGCGCGGAGCGCGGCGAACGGGTGGTGATCACGCGAGCTGGTCGACGTATCGCCGAGCTTGTTCCCGCCTCGACCGGCAACGGTCGGCCGTTGATCGACATGCTGCTGTCCACGCCCGTCGACATCGAGTTCGCCAGGGACGTCGCCGCTGCGCGTGAGGCCGTGACGTTGGATCCGCCCGCATGGCCCGCAGACTGATCCTCGATACCGGTGTGCTCGTTGCCGCGGAGCGGGAGCGGATCGCCGCCGGCATCCGCGAAGATGACGACGTCGTGATCGCGGCCGTGACCCTCGCCGAGCTTTACACAGGCGTGGACCTCGCGAGCGACGCCCGCAGAGCTTCGCGGCTTCTGAACGTCAACCGCGTGCTTGAGACGGTACCGATCGTCGCCTACGACGACGATGTGGCGTTTGCGCACGGTTCATTGCTCGCCCACGTTCACAGGACCGGTCGACCGCGAAGCGCCCACGATCTGATCATCGCGGCGACCGCTGTGGCGACGGGACGGCTCCTGCTCACGACTGATCGCGCCGCGCGATTCGGGGAGTTGCCCGGCGTGCAGGTCGAAGTGCTCGGCTGACGCTCACGCGTACGACGACGCCATCAACTCCGCGAACAGCTCGTCGGCATCGCACTCCACACGACGGACGAATGGTCGGATGCCGCGGACGGGCAGTCGGGTGCGGCATCCGCTCGCCTGTCAGCATGGAGACCATGACAACGACCGCATCCATACCCGTGAACGTCTCCGCCCCCGTCGAGCGGATCCGTTACGGCGCTCTCGTCGTCATGATGCTTCTGAGCTTCCTGCTCGTCACGGCAGAGTTCCTGCCCAATGGCATGCTCACCGAGATGGCCGACGCGCTCGGCGTCACGCCGGGTCGGGCAGGGCAAACCGTCACGGTCACGGCGGCCTGGTCGGAAACCTCACGATCGGACTGATCATCGACCGCTCGTTCCGACTGTTCGCCGTGCTCGCGCCCGCCGTGATCGCGGTGGCGGTCGCCGCGACCATCCTGCTCTCCGGCTCGGTCCTCGGTGTCGGGATCGCCGTGTTCGTGTGGGGTTTCTTCTTCGCATCGTGGGGGCGCTGCTGTTCGGGCTTTCGAACCGCGTACGCGGGTGAGCTGGGGTTGCGTCAGGCGGGTACGTGGGTGCGCTGTGACCGCCATGCCGACGGCGTCACGCCGACGTGACGGCGGAACGCACGGCTGAATCCCTCGTCCGAGGCGTAGCCGAGCTCCCTCGCCGTGTCTGACACCCGCCGTGTCTGACACCGATCTCGCTTCGGCGAGCATCGACTTCGCGGCATCCATCCGCACGTCGGTGACGTAGCCCGCCGGAGACCGGGGCTATTCCGCGGCGCGCGCAGACGGCAGGCGCGGAATCGCAGCAACGAGCGTGCGCGCGTAATCGGTCTGCGGGTCGTGCAGCACGTCGCCGGTCGCGCCGGCCTCCACCACGCGGCCGTTCTGCAGCACGACGGTCCGTTCGCAGAGTGCCGCGACAGCGCTGAGGTCGTGCGAGACCATGACGAGCGCGAGCCCGCTCTCGCGGCGGAGTGTCTGCAGCAGCTCGATCACCTGAATGCGGGTGGTGACGTCGAGCGCGCTCACCGGTTCGTCGGCGAGCAGCACCCGCGGCTTCGACACGACGGCGCGCGCGATCGCGATGCGCTGGCGCTGTCCACCGGAGAACTCGTGCGGATATCGCCGCAGCACATCGGCGTCGAGGCCGACGGCGGCGACAGCATCCGTCACCAGGCGACGCGCCTCGTCACCGCTCGCTATGCCGAGCGATCGCAGCGGCTCGGCGACGATCCGGTCGATGCGCTGACGCGGGTCGAGCGACGAATAGGGGTCCTGGAACACGGTCTGCACATCCGCGCGGAAGCGACGCATGAGCCCACGATCGCGACGGTCGAGCGGCACGCCGTCGAAGAGCACGTCGCCGGTACGGGGCGTCGCGAGCCCGAGCAGCAGCGAGAGGATGGTCGACTTGCCGGCGCCGGACTCGCCCACGAGTCCGACGGCTTCGCCCGCCGAGACGTCGAGCGAGACGTCGTCGACCACGGTGCGGTGGCCGTACGCGAAGCCGGCTCCGCGCAGCTCCAGAATGCTCATCGACCCACCTCCCCATCGGTAGGCGGCGAGGCTGGCGGCGAGGCCGGAGGCGAGGCTGGCGGCGAGGCCGGAGGCGAGGCTGGCGGCGAGACCGGCGCGTCGAGGGCGGAATCCAGCGCCCGCGCGCTCGCGACCAATGCCGCCGTATACGGATCGTGCGGTGCGCCGACGATCTGCTCGACCGTCCCCTGCTCGACCGCTCGCCCGCCGCGCATCACGACGACCCGGTCGGTCATGCGGCTGACGACCGCCAGGTCGTGACTGATGAACATGAGCGCCATGTCGCCTTCCGCGATGAGCCGATCGAGCAGGGCGAGGATCTCGTCCTGCACCGTCACGTCGAGTGCCGTGGTCGGCTCGTCAGCGATCAGCAGCCTCGGGCGGGCGGCGAGGGCGATCGCCGTGGCGACGCGCTGACGCTGTCCGCCGGAGAGCTCGTGCGGGAACGCCCTCGCGAACCGCGGGTCGGGCAACGACACGTCTTCGAGCGCGGCGCGCACGGCATCCTGGAGCGCGACTCCGCGCAGGCCGAGGTGGCGGCGCATCGGTTCGGCGATCTGCCGTCCGACGCGCATGAGCGGATCGAGCGCCGTCAGCGGCTCCTGGAACAGGATGCCGGCCACCGGGCCGCGCAGCGGACGAAGCGCTCTGTCCGGAGCACTGACGACCTGCGTGCCGTCGAGCAGCACCGACCCCGACGAGGTGAGTGCGTCAGCAAGGAGCCCGGTGACCGCGAGGGACGTCACGGACTTTCCCGATCCGGACTCTCCGATCACGCCGACACGCTCTCCCGGAGCGATCGTGAAAGACACGTCGTCGACCAGACGCTGCCGGCCGGCAGAGACGGTCAGGCCGGAGACGTCGAGGAGATTCATCGTCGCCTCCTGCGGGTCGGGTCGATGAAGTCGCGGAGGCCGTCGGCGATGAAGTTCACGCCCAGCACGAGCGTGACCAGAGCAACGCCGGGAGCGATCGCCCCGACCGGCGCAGTGAGCACCGTGCCCTGCGCCTCCTGCAGCAGCCGGCCCCATGACGCGTTGGGCGGTGGCGCGCCGAGGCCGAGATACGACAGGCTCGCCTCGGCCAGCACTGCCGCGCCGAACTGCAGGGCGAGGTTCACGCCGAGTGTCGGGGCGATGTTCGGCAGCACGTGCAGCAGCACGATGCCGGGCCAGCGCGTACCGCTCGTGCGCGCAGCGGTGATGAACTGCTCCTGCAGCACACGACGGGCGAGGATGCGGGTGAGCCTGGCGACGACTGCAGACATCGCGAGGCCGATCGCGAGGATCGCCGACCACAGGGACGCGCCCTGCACGGCGACGACGAGCATCGCGAGCAGCAGCACGGGGAAGGCGATCACGACGTCGAGCGTGGCGGAGAGCGAATCGTCCACCCACGGCCTGGCGAACGCGGCGATGAGACCGATGAGCACACCCAGCACGGCGGCGAGGACGACCGAGCCTATGCCGACGAGAAGGGCGATCCGTGCGCCGATCATGAGCTGCGTGAACAGGTCGCGTCCGAGCTTGTCGGTGCCGAGCAGGTGTGCGGCGCTCGGCCCCTCGAGCCGTCCGCCGCTGATGTCGGAGGGCGGGTAGGGCAGCCACACCAGCGAGACGATCGCGAGCAGCACGACGAGCCCGGTCAGCGAGAGCCCGAGCACGAGTGTCGCTCGGCGTCCGCCGCGGCGGTGGGGCGCAGCATCCTCCAACTCCTGTTCGATCACGGCGCTCATCGATTGCCGGCCACACTGCCGCGCAGGCGCGGATCGATCAGGCGCTGGGCGATGTCGGCGATGAACCCGACGAGCAGCACGAACAGGGTACTCACCACGAGCACGCCCTGGATGTTGGCGAAGTCGTGCTGCTCGATACCGGTCAGCAGCATGCTGCCGAGGCCGGGCAGCGAGAAGACGCTCTCGACGACGACGGCGCCCAGCAGGGTCGTCGAGAGCTCGATGCCGAGGATCGCGACGACCGGCACCGCACCGTTGCGCAGACCATGTCGCAGCAGCGCTTCGCCGAGGCCGGAGCCGCCGGCGCGTGCGGTGCGCAGGTAGTCACTGCCGAGCACGTCGAGTGTGGCCGCGCGCACGTAGCGGGCGAGCGAGGCGCTCATGACGATCGCGATCGTGATCACGGGAAGGATGAGGGCGCGCAGCGCCTCTGCCGGATCCTCCCAGTCATCGCGCGGGAACCCGCCGGAGGGGAGGAAGCCGAGACCGAGCGCGAATATCCACACCAGGATGATGCCCACCCAGAACACCGGCACCGCGATGCCGAGCTGCGAGAAGCCGGAGAGCACCGAACCGTACCAGCGGTCGGACTTCACGGCGGCGGTGATGCCGACGACGAGCGAGATGACGAGCGCGAGCGCGAAGGCGAGGAGGGTGAGCGGCAGGGTGATCTGTAGGCGGGAGGCGATCTCCGGTGCGACGGGGAGTGTACTGATGTACGAGTCGCCGAGGTCGAAGCGCAGCATCTGGCCGGCCCACGTGAAGAACTGCTGCGCGAGCGGCTGGTCGGAGCCGACCTGAGCCTGCGCCGCTGCGATCTGCTCCGGCGTGGCATCCACCGACAGCAGTGCGTTCGCCGGATCGCCGGGCAGCAGTCGCAGCAGCACGAAGATCACGATCATCGCGACGACGAGCGACACGACGAGGAACGCGAGGCGCCGGAGGAGATAGGGGAGCATGAGAGCGATCAGTCGGTGTGCGGGTCGCCGTCCGCGACCCGCACACGCTGAGATGGGATCAGGACTTGACGATGTCGTAGGCGAAGAACTGCGAGTTCAGGCCATTGACAGGGTATCCGGTGACGTCCGCTGAGGCGACGACGATCTGCGGGTATAGGTAGAGCCAGACGCTCGCGGCGTCCTCGGCGATCTGCTCGTTCACCTTCTTCAGCAGCTCGGTCTGCTCCTCGGGTGTCGCCGCCTGCTCGGCTTCGGCGACCCACTGCTGCACGTCGGCGTTGTCGTAGCCCCAGTAGAAGTCGGGGTTGCCGTACCAGACGACGTCGCGGTCGTTCACGTGCTCCTGCAGCGTCGCCTCGAAGTCGCGCTCCTTGAAGACCTTCGTGTACCACTCGTCGGCGCTGATGGTGTTGATGTTCACCGTGATGCCGACTTCTGCGAGCTGCGACTGCAGGAACTCCGCGACGGCGGGGTGCGGGTCGTAGCTCGGGGTGTCGAGCGTGAACTCGAAGCCGTTCGGGAACCCCGCCTCGGCGAGCTGCTGCTTCGCGAGGTCGACGTCGTACGGGTTGACGTCGGTGAGGTCCTCGTACCAGGGGTCGGTCGGCGGAACCATCGAGCCGATCAAGGTGCCGTAGTCGGCCCAGATCGAGTTCAGGAGCTTCTTCGTGTCGATCGCCGAGTAGATCGCCTTGCGCACGAGCGGGTCGTCGAAGGGGGCGACGCGGTCGTTGAAGGCGAGCAGTTCCTTGGTCGTCGAGGTGCCCTCGCTGATCGTGTAGTCATCGTTGTCGAACTGCGCCAGCGCGTCAGGGCTCTGGATGCTGGTGATCAGGTCGATCTCGCCGGTGAGGAGCGCGTTGCTCTGCGCAGTCGCGTCGGTGTAATAGTCGAAGACGACCTCGCCGTTCTTCGCGGGCTCGCCCCAGTAGTCGTCCCAGCGGGTGAGGGTCAGGGTGCTGCCCTGCTTCCACTCGTCGAGCGTGTACGGTCCGGTGCCGTCTTCGGTCGTGGTGAGGTCGGTCGCCTCGCCGTTGACGATCCAGATGTAGGCGAGGTTGTACAGGAACGAGATCGACGGCTCGGAGAGCGTGAAGACCACAGTCGCGTCGTCCGGCGTCTCGACAGCGGAGATGACAGCGAACGAGGATGCGCGGGCGGATTGCGAGTCCTCGGCGGTGACGGCCTCGACGCTGGCCTTCACGTCTGCCGAGGTGAGTGCCTTCCCGGAGTGGAACGTGACATCGTCACGAAGCGTGATCGTGTAGGTGAGCCCGTCTTCGCTCTTCACGGCATCCGTCGCGAGCAGCGGTTCGACCTCGCCGTCGTCGGCGAGCCGGTACAGACCCTCGTACACGTTGCCGTTGAAGGCCTCCGTGACGCCCTGCCCACCACCCTGCGTGTTGCTGAGGTTCTGCGGTTCGTAGAGCGAGCCGATGTGGATGCTGGCATCTGCGCTGTCCTCGGCTGTCGGGGCGCTCGACGAGCAGCCGGCGAGGACGAGTGCCGAGACGGCGATGGCCGCGGCGAGCGCGAGTGGTCTTCTCAAGAGGTTCTCCTGGTGTTCGGGATGCTGTGTGCGTCGTGTGTGCGTCGTGTGTGCGGGTCAGAGCGCGGCGTAGATGTCGAAGTCGCCCGTGAAGACGACGTTCTTCTCTCCGGCGCGGATCGGCTCCGTGAACCGGTTCTGGGCCGGCGGCATCGGGCAGTTGTACTGCGCGGAGAAGCCGCACGGCGGCACGAATGCACGGTTGAAGTCGAGCACGACGGTGCCCTCGCTGCCGAACTCGGCGGTCTCGCGCGGCACGAAGAGGAAGCGTCCGGCCCCGTAGGTCTCCGTGCCGTTCGTGGCGTCGCCGAACACGAGCAGCAGCGAGCCTGCGTCGTCGAACGCGGCCAGACGGTGCTCGACTCCGTTGCGAGTGAAGGTGATGTCGCCGGGGACGACGAGCTCGCGTGAGCCGCCGTTGTCGCGGATGTGCTCGAAGGGCACGGTGCGGTCGGTGTCCACTGGGGTGAACTGCGCCTCGATCACCCAGTCCGGGTCGTACTCGTAGGTGTCGATGCGGTCGAACGCCTGGATCGCGGGCGACTCGGCGTCCCAGACGCGCAGGCCGTACTCCGGCTCACCCGTGGTGAGGTCCTTGCGCTCGAGGGCGGTCACGGTGACGGAGGCCGAGGCGCGCTCGGTCGCCAGGTCGGGACGCTCGGATCCGGTCCAGCGCGTCTCGACGAGGGCGAGATTCCCCGTCCGAGCCGTCACGGCGTCGCGGCGCTCGGACTGCCAGCGGACGTGGTCTTCGTGCGTGGTCACAGGTGTGGACATGGCTCTTCGATGCTAGGAGAAACGGTGGTGACGCGCGGACCGCGACGTCACAGCGGGCAACAGAGGTATTGCGTCGCAGTCGCCGCGCCTCCTATTCAAACGCATGAGCACTCGCGGCTATTCCGGCGGGGCGATCAGCGCACGGGACGTCGAACATCAACCTTTCGGATGAGAGGGCAGCACGTGGCTTCGCCGCCGACCTGCGTAGGCTTGTGAAGTCCCGAACAGCAAGGAGCACGATGTTTCGCACGCCTGCCCGCCTCTATCGAGTCCTCGCCATCGCCGAGGCGATCACCTGGACCCTTCTGATCGGCGCATTGATCGCGCGAGCCGTCGGGGCGCCGCCGATCGTGGTCACGATCGCGGGAGGCATCCACGGATTCGTCTTCCTCTCCTATGGTGCGACGGCGATCCTCGTGGCCTTCAACCAGCGCTGGTCGATCGGGCTCGGCGTCCTCGCCGTGGCGAGTGCGATCGTTCCCTATGCGACCATCCCGATGGAGATCTGGCTGCACCGCGCCGGGCGGCTCAAGGGCGACTGGCGCCTCGAGGAGAGCGAGCACCCGCAGGACCGCACCTGGTACGACCGCACGATGCGCTGGTTCCTGCGCCGGGCGTGGGTTCTCGTGGCGCTCATCGCCGTCGCCGTGGTCGCGCTCTACGTGATCCTGCTGACGATCGGCCCTCCCGGCGGCAAATGACGCAAGTGCGAATGCCCGGAAGTCGAGCTGACCCGCGCGTCAGCGGAGAAGGGTACGGAGCGCTTCGCAGACATCAGTGAGGCTGCGTTCCAAGCGATTGAGGATCTCGTCGCGTTCGTTGTCGCTGTTCTGCCAGTTCCGCAGCTCGGCCATGAACACACCTTGGCAAGCTCCGGCGACGGCCATCGGGACAGCGCTGTTCGGGTCAAGCTCCTCCGCTGCGGCGACGTGTTCAGCGATGGCGCTCTTCCATCGCTCCCAGTGCGCGAAGGCCTCGGCTCGCAGCGAAGGATACGAATCCAGCAATTGAAATCTCTCCAACCAGACCTCACTCGAGTAGAGCGCAGAACGCGTCGAAGTGATGACCGCGGAGCGGATCGCCGACAACGGATCATCCGGCGCAGCCTGGGCAAGAGCCTCCAGCAGCCATTCGATCGTCGCGTCGAACGGCCCCCAGATCACCCCTGACTTTGAACCGAAGTATCGGAAGAAAGTGGTCCGGCCGATATTGGCCGCGGACGCGATCGCGTCCACGCTGACCGCCTCGTACCCATCTCCCAGCATCATCGCGATGGCGACCTGTTCCACCGAGCTTCGGGACGCAGCCAGTGGACGACCGCGGCCGTTTCCACTCCCGGATGTCATCCCCCCACTGTAAGCGCCGGCACCCCGGAATGTCCCTGTCACGGGATTAGTAGGACTGAGGCCCACTATGCTTGAGGGTGCCGACAGGAGACCCCACCGGGGCTTCTACCGACTCGGTATCGCACACAGTGGTGCCGACAGACGCACGAAGGAGATCCCGACATGGGAAAGCTAGACGGCAAGGTTGCCATCATCACCGGCGCGGCACAGGGCATGGGTGAGGCCCACGTTCGACGCTTCGTCACCGAAGGTGCGAAAGTCGCCCTCACCGACCTCAACGAGGAGCGCGGACAGCAGATCGCGAACGAGCTCGGCGACCAGGTGCTTTTCGTGAAGCACGACGTCACGTCACTGGCCGATTGGAAGCGCGTCGTCAGCGAGGTCGAGGAGCATTTCGGCGCCCCCGTGACCGTGCTCGTCAACAATGCCGGCATCATCGGTCCGGTCGTACCCACCGTGGACTTCGACGAAGACGACTACCTCAAGGTCGTCGCCGTCAACCAGCACTCGCAGTTCTACGGTATGAAAACCGTGATCCCCTCGATGCAGAAGGCCGGAGGCGGGACGGTCGTCAACATCTCCTCCACGGCTGGCATGGTCTCCATCGTCGGGGCTCCGAACCTCGCCTACGTGGGTAGCAAGTTCGCGTCCCGTGGCATGACCAAGCACGTCGCCATACAGTATGGCCCCGACAACATCCGAGTGAACTCCGTGCACCCCGGTTACATCAAGACCCCCATGATGGCGGCCGCCACCGACGAGGACGGTGGCGGGATCGCTGACGTCGTCCCCATCCGCCGCATGGCCGAGCCCGACGAGGTCTCCAAGCTCGTCCTCTTCCTCGCCTCCGAGGACTCGTCCTACATCAGCGGCATGGAGCACGTCATCGATGGAGGACTCACCGCCTCCTGAGCCATCCACGCGGAGAGGGGTGCGTCGCCGGCCGGCATCTTGGGCGCCGGCCGGTTCGGCGCTCCTCTTTATCGGCCTCGATGTAGACGGAGTCCGACAGTACATCGCCTTCAGCGGATGCACCGTTCTATGTGCCGCCGGTGCCGCTGCGAGATGCGCACCGTCGCTCGGACTCGATCCGTTCGAACTGATCGAAGGGCTGCATGAGCTGCTCGCTACGGGGTATGCGATCGCCGCCGCCGATTACCCAGGGCTCGGGGTCGACGGCGCATCCTCGTACCTGCTCGGCATCCCCGCGTCGAACAGCATGCTCGATGTCGCCCGCGCCGCAAGGGCGCTGACCGGCACCGGAGCGCGTGAGCGACTGCTGCTGTGGGATCATTCGCAGGGCGGGCAGGCCGCGCTTTTCGCCGCAGAGCGGGCGTCTTCACACGCACCGGAGCTGAAGTTGGAGGGTGTGGCCGTTGCCGCGCCTGCCGCGAACCTCAGTGCCCTGATGTCTGCCGACATCGTCAACCTCTCCGGCACCACGATCGCCTCGTTCGCGATCCCCGCGTACGCGGCGGCGTTGGCGGAGGTCGACACGGGCATCGGCCGAACACGACCTGTTGAAAGTTGAGCGGACTCATGTCAACTTTGTTTTGACAGCGATCGGGTGTCGTTGTACAGTTGAGCCATCGCGACTCAGGTTTCACTGATCGCCGCAGATTTACCAACCAATCAACGTCAGCAACAGAAGGAGAATCACATGGCACGTGCTGTTGGAATCGACCTCGGTACGACGAACTCCGTCGTCAGCGTCCTCGAAGGTGGCGAGCCGAAGGTCATCGCCAACGCCGAGGGCTTCCGCACCACTCCCTCGGTGGTCGCATACACGAAGGACGGCGAGGTGCTCGTCGGTGAGACCGCGAAGCGCCAGGCCGTCACGAACGTCGACCGCACGGTCGCCTCCGTCAAGCGCCACATGGGCACCGACTGGAGCTTCGACATCGACGGCAAGAAGTGGACGCCGCAGGAGATCTCCGCGCGCATCCTCATGAAGCTGAAGCGCGACGCCGAGTCCTACCTCGGTGACACCGTGACGGATGCCGTCATCACCGTCCCCGCGTACTTCAACGACGCCGAGCGTCAGGCCACGAAGGAAGCCGGCGAGATCGCGGGCCTCAACGTGCTGCGCATCATCAACGAGCCGACCGCCGCCGCTCTGGCCTACGGCCTCGACCGCGGCAAGGAGGACGAGCTCATCCTCGTCTTCGACCTCGGTGGCGGAACGTTCGACGTCTCGCTGCTTGAGGTGGGCAAGGACGACGACTTCTCCACGATCCAGGTGCGCTCGACCTCGGGTGACAACCGCCTCGGCGGTGACGACTGGGACCAGCGCCTCGTCGACCACCTCATCAAGCAGTTCAAGGAGACCACCGGCGTCGACGTCTCGGGTGACAAGATCGCCCTGCAGCGTCTGAAGGAGGCTGCGGAGCAGGCGAAGAAGGAGCTTTCCTCTTCGACCAGCACCTCGATCAACCTGCCGTACCTGTCGCTGACCGAGTCGGGCCCCGTGTCTCTCTCCGAGACGATCACGCGCGCGAAGTTCGAGGACCTCACCAAGGACCTGCTCGACCGCACGAAGAAGCCCTTCGAGGACGTCATCCGCGAGGCGAACGTCAAGGTCGCCGACATCGACCACGTCGTGCTCGTCGGTGGATCGACCCGCATGCCCGCCGTCGCGGAACTCGTCAAGCGCGAGACCGGTAAGGAAGCGAACAAGGGCGTCAACCCTGACGAGGTCGTCGCCGTGGGCGCAGCCCTGCAGGCCGGTGTCCTCAAGGGCGAGCGCAAGGACGTCCTGCTCATCGACGTCACGCCGCTGAGCCTCGGCATCGAGACCAAGGGCGGCCGCATGACCAAGCTCATCGAGCGCAACACGGCCATCCCGACCAAGCGCAGCGAGACCTTCACCACGGCAGACGACAACCAGCCGTCCGTCGCGATCCAGGTCTTCCAGGGCGAGCGCGAGTTCACCCGCGACAACAAGCCGCTCGGCACGTTCGAGCTCACCGGCATCGCACCGGCGCCCCGTGGCATCCCGCAGGTCGAGGTCACGTTCGACATCGACGCGAACGGCATCGTGCACGTGTCCGCCAAGGACAAGGGCACCGGCAAGGAGCAGTCGATGACCATCACCGGCGGCTCGTCGCTGTCGAAGGACGACATCGAGCGCATGGTGCGCGAGGCCGAGGAGAACGCCGCTGAGGACAAGAAGCGTGCAGACGCTCTCGAGCAGCGCAACCAGGCCGAGACTCTGTCGTACTCGATCGAGAAGCTCATCAAGGAGAACGAGGACAAGCTCCCCGCCGACGTCAAGGACTCCGTCCAGGCTGACGTCGATGCTCTGAAGACGGCTCTCGCAGGCGAGGACGACGACGCCGTGAAGGTGGCGTTCGACAAGCTGAACGAGTCGCAGGGCAAGCTCGGCGAAGCGATCTACGCGCAGTCGCAGGCGGATGCCGCATCCGAAGCCGGCGCCGCCGACGGCGAGACCCCGGCCGATGACACCTCGGACGACGAGGATGTCATCGACGCCGAGGTCGTCGACGACGAGGATCCTTCGACAGGCTCAGGAACCGAGAAGTAACCATGACGGACAAGAACTTCAACGAGAACGGTGAAGTTCCTGAGGACGAGGGGTCGGATGCTGCGGCATCCGGCCCATCGCCGCAGGAAGGCGCAGCGCCGCAGGAGAACCCGGATTCCGCTGAGGCTGCTGCCGCCGAAGGATCCGACGACGACCTGACGATCGACGACCTCACGGTCGATGACATCCTCGGTGCCGAGCAGACCGGCGAGGCCGCGGCGGAAGACGCCGTGCTCGCCGATCTAGAGAGCACGCTGCTCAACGACCTCAAGCGTCTGCAGGCGGAGTACGCCAACTACCGTCGGCGCACCGAAGATCAGCGTCAGCTCGAGATCGACCGTGCGAAGGGCGAAGCGGCCAAGGGCCTGATCCCCGTGCTCGACGATCTCGACCGCGCGACCCAGCACGGCGATCTCGTCGAGGGGACGCCGTTCTTCGTGATCGGCGAGAAGATCCGCACGATGGTCGAGCGCCTCGGTGTCGTCGCCTACGGCGAGAAGGGCGAGGAATTCGACCCGCAGCACCACGAGGCGATCTTCCAGCAGCCGACCCCAGGAGCAGAATCCTCGACGATCCTCGAGGTCGTCGAGGTGGGCTATCGCCTCGGCGATGTCGAGCTGCGCCCGGCGAAGGTCGTCGTCGCGGTGCCCGCTGACCCTTCGACGGGCTCAGGGACCGATTAAGCACGCATGGCTAGCCAGGACTGGTTCGACAAGGACTTCTACAAGACGCTCGGCGTCGAGAAGAACGTCAGTGATGCGGATCTGAAGAAGACGTACCGCAAACTCGCGCGCAAGTACCACCCCGACTCCAATCAGGGTGATGCGAAGGCCGAGGCGATGTTCAAGGAGATCAGCGAGGCGTACTCGGTGCTCTCCGACCCCGAGCAGCGCAAGGAGTATGACGAGATCCGGGCCATGGGCTCGGGTGCGCGGTTCACTGCGAGCGGCGGCGGTGCTGGCGGCTTCGAAGACGTGTTCAGCCGGTTCGGTCAGGGCGGGAGGGGCCAGAGCAACGCCGACTTCGAGGACATCTTCGCGATGTTCAACCAGAGTCAGGGCGGGAACTTCGGCTCCGGCCGCTTCGGTCAGACAAGCGGCGGATACCGCGGCTTCGGTGGGCCGCAGAAGGGCGCCGATGTCACGGCGCGCACCACGCTCGATTTCGTCACCGCCGTGCAGGGCGAGACCATCACTCTGCAGGGCGAAGACGGCAAGCCGTTCAAGGTGAAGATCCCCGCCGGCGTCGCAGACGGGCAGAAGATCCGTCTGCGCGGTCGCGGGCGTCCTTCACCCGATGGCGGCGAGAGCGGTGACATCGTCGTGCAGATCAAGGTGCGTCCGCATCCGGTCTTCACGCGCGATGGTCTGAATCTGCGCCTCACGGTGCCGGTGACCTTCACCGAGGCGACGCTCGGTGCGACGATCGAGGTTCCGACGCTGGCGGGCGACATCGTGAAGCTGCGTGTGGCACCGGGCACACCGTCGGGACGCGTCCTGCGTGTCAAGGGCCGGGGAGTCGCATCGTCGAAGGGCACCGGTGATCTCCTGGCCGAACTGCAGGTCGCGGTGCCGACGCACCTGGACGACGCCGCGCGCGAAGCGCTGCAGAAGTTCCACGACCTGGAGCCGAAGGAGAACCCGCGTGCGGAGTTGATGGCGAAGGCGCAAGCCTGATCCCCGCGGGTCGTTGAGCGAGCCGAAGGCGCAGGCTGATCCCCGCGGGTCGTTGAGCGAGCCGAAGGCGCAGGCTGATCCCCGCGGGTCGTTGAGCGAGCCGAAGGCGAGACGAAACGCATTGAGCGAGCGCAGCGAGTCGAAATGCAATGAACGGTACGAAGGAAGGTGATCGCGATGGTCGAGGATGAGGACGCCCCGATCTTCGCGATCGCCGTCGCCGCAGAGCTCGCGGGCATGCACCCGCAGACTCTGCGTCAGTACGACCGGATCGGACTCGTCGTCCCCGGTCGCACACGCGGCGGATCCCGCCGCTACTCCGCGCGCAACATCGCTCAGCTGCGCGAGGTCGCCCGCCTGTCCGCCGACGGCATGAGCCTGCCCGCGATCGCCCGCCTGCTCGATCTCGAGGACGAGGTGCGGATGCTGCGCCGCAGAGTCGTCGATCTCGAAGGGGCCTTGCGTGCCGAACGCGAGAACCGCCCAGGCGTGCGTGTCTTCGCCGCCGGCGCGAGCGGCGTCGTGCCCGTGCCGAGCGGTCGGCGCATCCGCCGCTCCACCGACATCGTGCTGTGGCGGCCGGGCGGACGCGGCGAGGACTGACGCCTCGCCGCTTGAACTCAGTGAACCGGGCAACGCCCGGGCGCCGCGTCCATGGCAAGGACTCGTGCGCCTGAGGTCGGCTTGGTCGGAAGGCGTCGAAGGTTCACGCCGAGCCCCGTCCCCAGGATCGTGATGCGAGGGTCGCTCAGCGCCGCGACCGCAGCCGCGAGCCCGGCGATCGCGAGCTTCTCTCCTGGGCAACGGTGGCCGGACGGCACCTCGCCACCGCCCTGCGGCACGAATGCCTTGAGCGCCTCATAGTCGCCGACGCCGACGAAGCGTTCGGGATCGAACTCGTCCGCGCGTTCCCACGATCGCTCATCGGTATTGGTGCCGAGAATATCGAGAACGATCCGGCCCCCGGAGGCCACACGTTCACCGTCGAGCTCGATGTCGGCGATCGCGAGGCCGGGCAGCATCGGCACGAACGGAGCCGTCCGGCGGATCTCCTGCGCGAAGGCCGTCGCGAGAGGCCCGCTCACCAGTTCCCCACGTGCGGCGGCCTCGGCAGCGATGCGCTCACGCCATTCGGGTCGGTCGTGCAGTTCCTTCGCCGCGAATGCCGCGAAACGCGCGACGGCGACCATCGGTCGGATGCTGTTCTGCAATTCGATTCCTGCGGTGCGTGCAGGCAGCAGCTCACCGCTCTGGTCGCGGTGGCCGGCCCATTCATACAGCGCCGTGCCTTCTGCTGCCGTCAGCGCACCAGAGCGCACCGCCTCGATCAATCGTTGCGCATGCCGGTCGGACCATCGCCGGTTGATCCACGCGAGCAGGTACTCGGGGGAGTACGGCACTCCGAACCCGTCCACGATCTGAGCGAGGCGGCCAGCCCACCGCGTCTTCGCCGCCGCCGTCCCCGGTAGCCCGGCCCATCGCATGATCGCGCGTCCGAGCGCACCCACTGCCGCGTCGTATGCGCTCCGGGTGCCGCCGCCCGTCCACGCAACCAGTTCTTGCTGCCACTCGCGCTCGAGGTGCGGCAGCAATCGTGCGACCTGCGCGTCGTCATAGGCGACGTCGACGAACGTCGACTTGCGGTGATGGTGCGCGTCGCCGTCGAGACTGTGGACGGAACCGTGACCGAACAGCGTCTCCTGAACGATCGCCGGCATCGCACCATGGCGCTTCACCTGGTGCTGGTCGTAGAAGGCGTCGACGCCTTCGGCTCCGCGCACGAAGAGTGTGTCGTCGCCGAGCAGGCGCATCGGCGCTGATCTGGCGCCGCCGCGCACCCGCTTCCAGATGTTCGCGCCGAAGCCGTAGCCGCGGGTGAGGAGCGAGGGGGCGTCATCATGAAGCACATCGATGGCTGCTGATCGTGTCTCGTCGGACTGCATGGAAGCCAGGTTGCCAGACCGGAGTGCCGCAGATCCAGGGGGCGCGCGAGAGGAGTGACTGTGCTAGCGAGCGCGATCGGTGTGTATCCTGTCAACAGTCAACAGGAGGTCATCGTGACGCAGGCAGTGAAGCGTGGTGAGTCCCTTGGTGCCCAGGTCGCAGGTGTGCTGCGACAGCGCATCGTTCGTGGAGAGCTAGCTCCGGGCGAGCGCATCACCGAAGAAGCGCTGGCCGAGGAGTTCGCCGTCAGTCGCGGTCCGATCCGCGATGCGCTGATGCAACTCAGCTTCGAGAAGCTGGTCGAGGTGCAGCGCCCACGCGGGGTGTACATCGTCGGCCTCACCCGGGACGATGTCGATCAGCTCTACAGTCTGCGCGGCGCCCTTGAGCAGTTGGCGCTGTCGCGCGCGATGAGGGTCGAGGACCCGGCTCGATGGACGGCGATGGCGGCGGCCGTCGGCCGCATGGGCGAAGCCGCGGATTCCGGAGATCACGCCGCCTTCGTCGCGGCAGACCTCGAGTTCCACTCGCAGATCTATGCCCTGGCCGACCATCCTCGGCTGGCGGGCGCCTGGAGTCAGTATCTGCCGACCTTCGCGGCACTGCTCGAAGTGACGATCAACCACGACGACGACCTGCACGAGTCCTCTGGTGACCACGTCAAGCTCATGGACGTCATGCGCACCGGCTCGCCTGAGCAGGCGGCGGCGGTGTTGACCGAGCACCTCGACGGCGCGCGCGATCGGATGCTGAGCGAACTCTCTCAGCGGCGCTCCTGAATCAGCGCTCGGACGTGCGAGGTTCGGCGCTCCGTGTTGATTGTTAACAGTCAACAATGCTACGCTCGGCTCGTCGGTAAGGTCCCCACCTGCACTCAAAGAGGAGCAAAGATGCCCATCAAGCGAATGAACCGCGTGCTCGCAACCGCCGCGGTCTTCACCACAGCAGCACTGGTCATGTCCGGATGCACGAAGGTCGAAGAGGGCGGCGACGCCGCGTCCTCCTTCCCCGAGAAGGACATCCGGCTGATCATCCAAGCCAATCCAGGAGGTGGCTCCGACCTGTCGTCGCGAGCCCTCGCCACCGAACTCGAGAAGATCCTCGACGTCAGCGTCATCCCCGAGAACATGCCAGGCGCCGCCGGCGCGCTCGCCATGGAGTACGTCGCCGAACAGGACCCAGACGGCTATGTGATCGGCTTCGGCCCCGTAGAGATCGCGATGCTGAATACGACGCAGGACGCGAATGTCTTGCCCGAGAACTTCGACATGCTCGGCCAGATCATGCTCGCCCCCGGCGTCATCACCGTGTCGGCGAGCAGCGACATCCAGACGCTCGAGGATCTCGTAGCCCAGTCCAAGACCGCACCGGTCACCGTCGCCAACTCGGGTGCAGGATCGATCTGGGAAGCGGCGAGCATCGCCCTCGGCACCGAGACCGGCGGCGAAGTGACGCCGGTTCCCTACGACGGTGGTGCGCCCGCCGTTGCCGCAGCGGCGTCCGGTGAGACCGTCGCCGCAGTCTCAGGCCTCGGTGAGGCTCTTTCGCAGGGCTCCGCTGTGCGCATCCTCGCCGTCATGAACGACGAGCGTCACCCGGACGCACCGGACGTGCCCACTGTGGAAGAGGCCATCGGTAGCGAGATCGTCTTCGGCGGCTGGGGCGGAATCTACGCTCCCGCCGGTCTCCCTGACGACGTTCACGACACACTTGAGGCCGCCATCAAGGAGGCCGTCGAGTCGGATGCGTACACGAAGTTCCAGGAGGACGCCGGAAACCTCGTCGTCTACCGCGACTCGGCTGAGTTCACCGAGTTCGTCGGTGAGCAGTTCACGCTGTTCCAGGATCTGCTGGGCTGATCACGTGACGGAGGTCGGAGTCAGTTCCGACCTCCGCACAGCCGGAGGAAGCACATGTCTTCATCAGAAGTCGCAGACAGCGACGAGTACCAGAGCGCGACGCCATCCCGTGCGCTCGAGATCGCATTCGCCGTGGTGGCGCTCGCCGTGACCGCCGGCTATCTGATGTTGACGACGCAGATCTCGCTTCGGCGAGAGGCGGCACCAGGGCAGATCGATGCGCGCTTCTGGCCGATGGTGCTCGCCGTCACCGGAATCGTCGTGGCGATCGTGCTCCTCGTCATCGCGATCACTCGCCCGCCGTCAGGGCGTGAGGACATCGAGCGCATTCAGCCAGGAGGCGTCATGCGGGTCGCGGCGACCCTCGTGATCTCCATCGCGTTCATCGCTCTGTGGTCGCTCGGCAGCGTCATCCTGTTCGGCTACCGCATCGAGGTGTTCCCGATCGCAGCCGCCCTGCTCATGGCCGGCCTCATGCTCGTGTACGGGCACCGGCGCTGGCTGAGTCTCATCATCTACACCGCATCGCTCACGGCGTTCATCTACGTCGTGTTCGGGATGCTGCTGAGGATCCCGCTATGACCCCGCTGCTGGAGGGGCTGAACTCGCTCCTCGACATCTCGATCCTGCTGTACATGCTCGTCGGCCTGCTGCTCGGCTTCATGGTGGGTGCGTTCCCCGGCATCACAGCCACCATGGCTGTCGCCCTCGCGGCCGGCTTCACCATGACGCTTGAGCCGGTGCAGGGCCTTGCGGTGCTGCTCACGATCTACGTCGCCGCGAACTTCGGTGACCGGGTGCCATCGATCCTCATCAACACGCCAGGCACTCCGGCATCCATCGCCACCACGCTCGACGGCTATCCGATGGCCAAACAGGGCAGGGCCGGCCTCGCCCTCACGATGTCGGCCCTCGTGTCAGCGGTCGGCATCCTCGCCTCGCTCGTGCTGTTCGCGCTGGCGGCCGTGCCGATCGCCAGCTTCGCCCGCGACTATTTCAAGTCGCCCGAGCTGTTCGCGCTCGTCGTGTTCGGCATCGCGATCATGATCGGCATCTCGTCGAAGTCGATGCTCAAGGGCATCCTCGCCGGCCTCTTCGGTCTCATGCTCGGCACCGTCGGCACATATGCCGCCACGGCTGACAAGCGCTTCACCTTCGGGTCCCTCGATCTCGTCGAGGGTGTGAACTTCATCGCCGTGATCATCGGGCTTTTCGGCATCGCCGAGCTGTTCGATCAACTGCTCACGCATCGCAAGAGCCATGTGCGTCCCATCTCCAGCCTCGGTCGCTGGTGGCCGAACAAGGCCGAGTTCGCGCAGAGCGGCCGGGCGACGGCAGTGGGCGGCGCGGTGGGACTCGGCGTCGGGCTCATCCCCGCCGCGGGTGGCGACATCGCCGGGCTCATCGGCTGGGAGCGCGCCCGCAAGGCCTCCAAGAAACCGGAGATGTTCGGGAAGGGTTCGATCGAAGGAGTTGCGGCATCCGACACAGCATCCAGCGCGACGCTCGGCGGATCGCTCACCACGACTATGGCGCTGGGCATTCCCGGCGACTCGGTTATGGCGGTCATGATCGGTTCGATGATCATCTGGGGCATCACGCCGGGGCCGACTCTGTTCACCGACCGGCCAGACCTCGTCGTCTCGATCGTCGGCATCATGCTCGTCGCCACGCTGCTGTCGCTGGGTCTGAGTCTGGTGCGCATGAAGGGCATGGTGAAACTGCTCGACGTGCCGCAGCCGTACCTGTGGAGCGGCATCCTGATCTTCTGCATCATCGGCACCTACGCCACGTCGAACAGCCTGTCGACCGTCATCACGATGCTCGTGTTCGGCGTGGTCGGTGTCCTGCTCAAGCGGATGCAGGTGCCAGCGGGCCCCGTCGTACTGGGCCTTCTCCTCGGTCCGCTCGCCGAGGAGAACCTCGCGCGAACTCTCGCCATCCTGCCGACCAGGCCGTTCTTCGAGGTCGTCAGCCCGATCGCGATCGTGCTGCTCGTGCTCGCGGTGCTCTCGATCGTCATGCCGGCGATCCGCGCCGCCCGCAAGCCGCGCACTCAACGTGCGTCGTTCGCAGAGTCGGTGCTCGACACCGCGAGCATCACGCAGCTCTCGAAAGCGCATGACGAGCTCGCCGCCGACCCCGACCTGCTCACCTCGACCGTGCGCAACCCCCAGGCGCCCAGGACGCGTCGTTTCCGCAAGAACTCCAAGGAGAACAAGAAGTGACCCGCTATGACATCCTCACCGCGATCCCGACCGCGTTCCACCGCGACGGGAGCCTCGATCTCGATGGGTCGCGCGCGATCTTCCGTTACGTGGGGGAGTCGGGCAACGAGGGTGCGTTCGTGCTCGGCACGACGGGGGAGTTCCCCGCTGTCGACGTGACCGAGTTCACGGCTCTCGTCGAGGCCGCTCTCGCCGAACTCGCGGATCGGATGCGGGTCGTGGTGCACGTCGGTCAGCCCAGCGCGTTCGAAGCTGTGCGGCTGACCAGGATCGCGCGCGAGCTCGGCGCGACCGAGTTCGCGGCGCTCACCCCGTACTACCTGCGTTCGACGGACGACGCGGTCTTCGACTACTTCCAGGGCGTGTCGGATGCCGTCGGCGACGGGCGCCTGTACGTGTACATCTATCCTGCGCGCAGTGGAAACCCCGTCTCGCCCGAGCTGCTGGTGCGGCTGTCGGCGCTGCCGAACGTCGTCGGCGCGAAGATCAGTGAGCTCTCACTTGATGACATCGCCGCGTACCGTGCGGTCGTTCCCGAGGACTTCGAGTTGTACACCGGCGCGGACCGCGACCTGATCGCCGCCGTCGAGGTGGGCGCTCAGGGTGTCGTCTCAGGGGTCTCGTCGGTCACGCCGAAGCCGTTCCGCGCGCTGGCGGATGCCGGACGCTCGAACGACCCGGCCGCGATCGCTGCGGCGCAGGCGGATGTCGACGAGGTCGTCTCACTCATCGGCGGCGACATGGCGCGAATGAAAGAGGGATACCGTGTGCTCGGCGTGACCGATGCGTACTGCCGCATGGCCATCGCCGAGCCGACGGACGCCGAGCGCGCCGATGTCGCGCAGGTTGTGGCGCGGCACCGCTGAGCCGCGCCTCTCTCGCGTGATCAATCCAGCGGCTCGACCGAGAACCGGAACGTCGCGCCCTGCCTGAACGGCTCCACGACCTCGAAGTTCTCGAATGCGGGTCCGCCAGGAATGGGAGATGCGCTCGCCCAATACGACCAACGCGCGTTCACCAGTGCCTCGAGCTCTGGATGCGGGTCATCGACGGTCCACGTCTGTCTGGCCAGTCGGCCGAGGAAGTGCCAGTGCTTCGCCGTGTCGTCGGAGTAGGCGGCTGACCACGGGTCGGTCTCATCACCGATGGCGCTGACGATCGCGGCCTCGCCGTCGCGCCGCAACTCGGACAGTGCGAATCGTGCGTGCTTCGCGAAGGCGGTGCCCGAGAACCCGGGCCAGAGTGCAGCCGGTGTCACGGTGCGGTCGGCGAGCTCCAGTGTGCGCAGCCGTGCCCAGTTGCCCATGGTGGCTGTGAGGACGAGGTGGCTCAGCGGAGCCGAGTCGTCTTCCGCGAATCCGGCGACCTCCACCTCGTGCGGGCGATCGGCTCGGAAATGCACGCGCACCCGCACATCCGCCCCGCTGTCGAAGCGCTCGACGCCGATCCAGACCGTGAGGCACTCGACTCCGTCGATGGTTTCGGTCACGCCCTGCGCGACACCGTCGGGGCCGTCGCCTGGTCGATCCATGGACCAGAGGCGCTTGCCGCGCAGGCCAGGATCGAGCGTGCTCGGCTCGAGTTCGGAGTACCCGCGCTCGGTCTGCCCCTCGACGACGGGCTCGATCGCGATGAAGTTCACCAGACGCTCGCGGGGGTGGTCGAGGTATGGCGTGAAGATCCGCAGCAGCCCGCGCGGCCCGGGGATCGGCGGAATGCCGACCTGCAAGCCGTCGGGGTGCCCCCAGCGCGGCTCGGCGTTCTCGGTCGACTCTGGTCGTGTCCATGATGAGTGCATCCTGAACACGGTAGCGACCTGAAATCGATTTCGCTAGAGTGGCGCTGATCGAGGAGGATCATGCGACATGACCGCACGTCCATTCGCCGTACCGCTGCGGTCGCAGCATCCGCTCTGATGGCCATCGGGCTCGCGGCATGTTCAAGCGGAGCGAGCGTGATCGTCGATCCGAATCCGGACAAGCCGTTCGTTCTCGACGGCGTCTCGAATCTCACGGAGATCGCTCAACTCACTGGGCCGGACGCGATCAACGACACCTCGTCGGTCTCTGTCGCCGGCACGGATCTGGGCTCCATGGTGAACGTCGACGACAGGACGTACTTCTTCTTCGGTGACACGTTCGGCGAACGCGATCCCGAGTCCATCGGAGGGCAGGGAGGGTTCTGGCGCTCCAACGTCGCGGCCTGGACGACGGATGCCGACCCGAGCGACGGCATCACCTTCGACGACTGGGTCACGGATGACATCGGGCTGGCCGCCGCGCTCATCGAGGGCGATCACGACGCCAACGACGCGGAAGGCGAGGTCACGAAGATCCCGACCTACGGCTTCGCGGTGGGTGAGACGATCTACGTCTCGTACATGTCTGTGCGCCACTGGGGCGAGCCGGGCGCTTGGGATGCGAACCACTCGGCGCTGATCGTCTCGCATGATGACGGCGCTTCCTGGATGCCGGTCGAGGGCGTGCAGTGGCCGGGGGATTCGAACTTCGTCCAGTTCGCGACAGTGCCGGTCACCGAGGACGGCGTGGACTACGTCTACTTCTGGGCGATCCCATCGGGACGCTTCGGCGGTGTTCAGCTCATGCGTGTGCCCGCGACGGAGGAAGCGGTCGAGGATCAGACCTCCTACGAGTACTTCGCCGGGGCGGATGGCGCGGAGCCGCATTGGAGTTCCGAGATGTCGGATGCCGAGACGATCGTTGAGGGAACCATCGGCGAGCTGTCGGTGATGTGGTCGACCTATCTCGACCGCTGGATCATGACGTACTCGGATGGCGGTGACGCATTCATTCGCGAGGGGCTCACTCCGTGGGGACCATGGGGCGATCCCCACGAACTGGTGTCGGGCGCCGACTATCCCGGTCTCTACTCGCCGTACCTCAACCCGCGATACGTGTCGGGCGATGGTCAGACGATCTACTTCACGCTGTCGCTGTGGGGGCCGTACAACGTGTTCTGGTTCTCGGCCGATCTCGAACGTGCGAGCTCAAAATGATGACGCTTGCGCATGAAATCGATTTCGCATATTCTGACGCTACCCGGTCAGAGACGATCGACTGGCATGGGCGGGCGCCCCTTCGGCGCCGGCCCAACACACAGCAAAAGACTCGATGGTGAGTCGTGTTCCTGAGGAGGAACCAATGAGAACGACACGCACTCGTCGCACCGTCATCGCCGCACTCGGCGCGCTGACCGTCGGCACGATGCTCGCAGGCTGCGGATCCGGTACGCCCGGAGAGGCTGCAGGCGACGGTGGCGGAGAAGCCGGCGTCACCACCATCCAGTTCTGGCATCGCACGTTCACCCCGGTCGAGAACGAGTGGTACGAGGGCATCGTCAAGAAGTTCAACGAGTCTCAGGACGAGATCAAGGTCGTCGACACCGAGGTCCCCGCCGACGCCTGGGACCAGAAGATGAAGGCAGCGCAGGCCGCGGGCAAGGCTCCTGACGTCTACACGCACGCGGGCAGCATCCAGGATGCCGTCAACGCAGGGCAGCTGCACGACCTCGATTCGATCGTTCCGAAGGACGCGCTCGCGGAGATCATCGACGCGGCGAAGCCCGTCTCCGAGATCGACGGCACGTTCTACGCGTATCCGCTGCTGCTCGAACCCCAGACCGTCCTCTTCTGGAACAAGGACCTGCTCGACGCGGCCGGCGTCGATTCGGAGAACGGCCCCGAGACCTGGGACGACCTCATGGCGGCCTGCGCCAAGATCCAACCGACGCTCGGGTCGGGTCAGTACTGCATCTCACCCGCGCAGGACGCAGCCACCTTCGCGTGGTCGTCGGTCGGCCAGCAGCACAACTTCGCCGGTCACACAGCGCTGACCGACGACTGGACGGCGCCGAACATCGACGACGACGGCTACCGCGCGATGATGGAGCAGTACAAGACGCTCTGGGACGAGGGCTACATGCCCAAGCAGCCGCTTGCCGCATACGTCGAGGGTAAGGACTTCGGCGAGCAGAAGGTCGCCTTCAAGGTGTCCGGCTCGTGGATGATGTCGGAGATCGGGTCCGACTACGCCGATCTGCTCGGCAAGACCGGTATCGGCGCGTTCCCGAACGCGGAAGGCTCCGACGACCGCACGGCCACCACGCTCGGCAACTTCAAATGGGTCGTCGATGCGAAGACCAAGAACGCCGATGCCGCCGGTGAGTTCCTCAGCTGGGCGATCGCCGGCGACCCGGAGAACGTCGTGCCGTTCTTCGTAGACACGCAGTTCACGAAGGTGCCGGTCCGGCAGTCCGTGCAGGATGCCGTCGCCGAGAGCGACGAAGCCGGCGACGCACCATGGTCGGACATCATCGTCAACGAGATCGCACCCACCGCGATCCCCGAGCCGACGTACCCGTGGGACGTCTCGCTCGCCGTCGGCACCGCTTTCGAGTCGGTCATGAAGGGCGCAGCATCCGCTGACGACGCGATCAAGACCGCGAACAACGCGATCCAGACCGTGATCGATCGCGACGGACTGGCCGATAAGGCACCGAAGAACTGACAGCGCTCACGTCGAGGGCCGGGGCCATCCCGGCCCTCGAACCGCGACGCACCCGAACGATGAGGTGGACATGGCCAGTCAAGCTGTGCAAGAACGCCGGATGATCCGGCAGAGGCGGAACCGGCATCGATTCCGGGACGACAAGATCGCCTACTGGTTCCTGGTGCCGGTGGTGGTCCTGCTCGGGATCTTCGTGATCTGGCCGGCGATCTACGCGGGCTACCTCTCGTTCCAGAACTGGAGCTTCTACAAGGACCCTGAATTCGTCGGCTGGAAGAACTTCACGGATGTGATGTCAGACCCGCTGTTCTGGTCCTCTGTCGCTCGCGGCTTCGGCTTCGTGGCGTTGACCGTGCCGCCCATGCTGGTCCTGGCATTCCTTTTCGCCAGCCTGGTCGTCAGCGTCGGCAAGAGGTTCGCCGGCATCCTGAAGGTCAGCATCTACATCCCGACGATCATCTCCGCGGTGATCACGTCGATCATCTTCGTGCTCATCTACGACTACTCCGGCGGTCTGCTCAACTGGTTCCTCGCGTTCTTCGGTATCGATCCGATCGCGTGGATCGGCGACCCTGCATGGGCGCTGCTCGCCATCGCGGTTCCGGCGATCTGGCTGGGCATGGGTCTCACGTCTCTGATCATGGTGGCGGCGATGGTCGACATCCCCCAGGAGTTCTACGAGGCCGCCGCGATGGAGGGCGCGAACTGGTGGCAGAAGACCGCCTACATCACACTCCCGCAGATGAAGAACATCCTCCTCTACCTTCTGATCACCGGCTTCGTCGCCGCGATTCAGCAGTTCGAACTTCCGCTCGTCATGACGAACGGCGGGCCTCTGGATTCGACCATGCTGCCGAACCTGTTCATCTTCAATCACTTCCGCAACGACATCAACGTCGGCTACTCGATCGCCGCCGCCCTGCTGATGTTCGTGGTGCTGGGCACGGTCTCGGCCGTGGTCTTCAGATTCGTCAACTCGGAGAGGCTGGTGGACTGAGATGGCCATCGTTCAGGACACGACGCGGATCGTCCTCGCAGGCAAAGAGCCCCAGCGCAAGCCGCTGCCGCGCACGCCCGGCTCGTGGCTGGTGCTCATCGGCAAGGGGATCGCCGGACTCCTGTTCCTCGTCGCCGCGCTCTTCCCGCTCGCATGGATGGTGATCGCCGGCTTCAAGTCGAAGACCGAGGTCATTCAGACGCCGTTCCAGTTCTTCCCGGAGGTGTGGAAGTGGGAGAACTACGTGCAGATCCTGTCGGATCCCACGTTCACGCTCACCATGGGGTGGACGTTCATGGGCGCCGTCCTGTTCACGCTCCTCAGCCTCACGATCAACTCGCTCGCCGCTTATGCGTTCGCACGGTTGGAGTTCCGGTTCAAGAAGACGATCTGGACGATCGTCATCACCACGATGTTCATTCCGGCCATGACGATCCTCCTCACCAGCTTCATCGTCGTCACCAAGCTCAGCATGCTCGACACCCTCGCGGTGCTCGTTCTGCCAGGAGCCGCGAGCGCGGCGACGGTGTTCTTCATCCGGCAGTTCTACCTCAACATCCCGGCGAGCCTCGAAGAGGCGGCGATGCTCGACGGATGCGGACGATTCGCGATCTTCGTGCGGATCTTCCTGCCGCTGTCGAAGCCGCCGTTCGTCGTGATGGGCATCACCGCGTTCCTCGCATACTGGAACTCCTACGTCTGGCCGATCCTGACGATCACCAGCCCTGAGCGTTTCGTCGTGCAGCAGTACCTCGCGACGTTCCGCTCCGAGCGCTCGACAGAGCTGGGACTGCTGATGGCAGGTTCCGTGCTCGCGGCCGCGCCCGTGGTCATCCTGTTCCTCATCTTCCAGCGCCAGATCATCGGCAACATCAAGATGGCAGGGCTGAAGTAGCGATGCTGCTCTCGGTGACGGGGGCGAGCGGCGTCGGCAAGTCGACGGTGCTCGCGGCCCTCGAGGCATCTGACCTCGGGGGCGACGTCACATGCGTCGAGTTCGATTCGGTCGGGGTCCCGGCCGGGGCGGACACGGCATGGCGGCACGGTGCGATCGAGCACTGGTTCCGCTTCGCGGTCGAGGAGCAGGATGCCGGGCGGCACGTGCTGCTGGCAGGGCAGGTGCCGCCGGGGGAGCTACTGGCCGCGCCGTCGGTCGATCGGCTCGACGGCATCGCCGTCTGTGTCTTGCACTCCTCACCCGAGGTGCAGGAAGCTCGGCTTATCGGCCGCGGTGAAACCGCCGACTCTCTCGTGCACCATCTGCGATTCGGTGTCTGGTTCGGCGCACACGCGCGGGATCCGCAGCACGCCCCCGAGGTCGTGCGAGTCGAGACGGCCACGCGCATGGTCTGGGAGCGGTGGGAGCACCTCCAGCCCGACGATCCGCGGTGGCCGGTAAGCATCATCGACACAGACGCCCTGTCGCCGGCGGATGTCGCCGAGCGCGTGAAGTCCTGGGTGCGAACGGTCCTGACTGGTCGCAGGCGCAGAGGATAGCCGCTCGCATGACAGAGAAGATGCGCTATGTGCCGTTGCCTGGATCGGACGGTCCGACGCGGTACGAGTACGGGCCTCAGTCCTCACAGCGTCCCGAAGTCACGGCGGGGCGCATGGTTCGCTTCCATATGGCGACGTCGCGGTCGTTTCCTGGCGCGAGCAGAGACGTCCGGGTGCACATCACCGCGGCGGCAGAACGATTCGAGCGCTCTGCCGTGACGGTTTTCCAGGACGGGGGCCTCTACTACGATCCTGCAGGCGAGGTGCGTGCTGGCGTCGTGCTCGACAATCTTGTTCACGACGGACAGATGCCTCCTTCTGTCGGCGTCTTCATCGATCCGGGTGAGCCGGGGAATCGGAACGCGGAGTATGACGCGTTCGACGCCCGTTACGCCGATCTGGTCATCGATGAGATCTTGCCGAGGGTCGCCGACATCGTCTCGATCGAGGATGACGCCGCGAGGCGCGCGATCGTCGGCGGCAGCAGTGGTGGAAACTGCGCGCTCACAGCGGCGTGGTGTCGGCCGGAGGCATTCGAACGTGTGGCGATGTTCCTATCCAGCTTCGCCCAGATTCCTGGCGGCAATCCGTATCCGGATGCCATCCGCGCGGGAGCGCCGCGGCCACTTCGCGTCTTCCAACAGGCTGGCACCAACGATCTCAACGCACGTTCTACTCACATGAACTGGTTGAGCGAGAACCTGCAGGTCGCGGCAGCGTTCGCGGAGGCGGGTTATGCGCACAGATTCGTTCTGGGCGACGGAGGCCACGACCTCAATCACACCGGCGTGCTGCTGCCGGACGCCCTCGGCTGGTTGTGGGAGTGATGGGTCCAGTGAGCGTGTGAGACTGTCTCAGACGAAGCGGACCCAGTTCGCGCCGGTGCCGGTTTCGGCCCGCTGAAGCAGTTCGAGCTCATCATCGCGGACGGCGTAGAGGGAGACGGTCGTCGACCGTTCTCCGGCGGCGATGAGATAGGCGCCGTCGGGGCTGACGGCGAACCCACGTGGCTGTGTCTCGGTGACGGTGAAGCGCGCCGGTGCCGACACCGATCCGTCATCGGCCACTGCCACCGCGCCCAAGATGCTCTCGGTGCGCTCCGAGCACCAGAGGCGGTTGCCGCCCGCGCCGAAGTGCAGGTCGGCGCCCCAGATGTAGTGGTTCGCAAGCGGGTCAGCGCCGAAGACGCTGTGGCCGAGCCCCTTGGTCGTGTCGTACGCAGTGGCTTCACCCCGAAGGGTGAGCTCTCCGCTGGTCGTGTCGCGACCGTAGTGCAGCACTTCGCCGGAGAACTCGGTGAGCACGTACACCGCATCCTGCGCCGCGTTCAGCACGAGGTGGCGCGGGCCGCTGCCCGCCGGGGCGGCGACTGTCGCAGGCTCCAGCGGCGCGAGCCGAAGGTCGTCCGCCAACGCATACTGCGCCACCAGGTCGGCGCCCAGCGCCACGAAGTAGGCGAAGCGGCCGTCGGCGCTCGGCAGCACGGAGTGCAGATTCGGGAACTCGATCCTCGAAACCGGCTCGCCGACCTTGCCATCGGAGACCGGGCAGCTGATGCCGTAGCCGCCGCCGTACGACGCACCGAGCAGGCCGGTGCCGTCGGCGGTCAGAGCGAGGTAGTTCATTCCTCCGTCGGGCAGATCCAGGCGCGACCTGGACGTGAGCTGCCCGCTCTCGCGATCCAACGAGAGAGTCAGGATGCCGGCGGGGGAGCCCTTGACTCCGGCATAGACGAGATCGCGACCGGCGTCTACGGCGAAAGTCGAGCATCCGTCGAGACCTTCGGTGACGGCCAGTCGCTCGAGCCGCCCGTCTTCGAGGCGGAAGGAACTGATGGTGCCGTCGCCCGCATTGGCGACCAGGACGAGCGAAGAGTCGGTCATCCCTCGATCGTACGGGTTGGTGGCCTCACCAGACGGTGTAGCCGCCGTCGGCCATCACGTCGGATCCGGTCATCAGGCTCGACGCGTCCGAAGCGAGGAACAGGATGATCGATGCGACTTCGTCCGGAGTGCCCAGACGGCCGGTCGGCGTGCGCTCACGCCAGATCTCACCGAGCTCGGGCTCTCGCTCGAGCAGTGCCGCGGTCAGATCGGTGGCGATATAGCCGGGGGAGACCGAGTTGACGCGCACTCCGCGGTCGGCCCATTCTCCGGCGAGCGTCTTCGTGAGGTGCATCACGCCGGCCTTCGACGCGTTGTAGCTCACCTGCTTCTGCGGGAAATTGCTCACAGATCCGCTCATGGAGGCGATGTTGACGATCGCGCCGCGACCAGCGGCAAGCATGTGCCGGCCGAAAGCCTGGCAGACGTGGAACGTGCCGGAGAGGTTCACATCGATGACACGCGTCCAGTCCTCGGCGGACATGTCTTCTGCGCTCGCCGAGCGCACGATGCCGGCGGCATTCAGCACGACGTCCGGGGTGCCGAGTCGCGCCACCAGTTCATCGGCCGCGTGTGCCACGGCGCCGGCATCCGTCACATCGACCTCGACGAACTCCGCTTCCAGGTCGACGTCGCCGTTGGCGAGATCGAGTACGACCACGCGCGCTCCCTGCGCGAGGAAGCGGCGAACGGTGGCGAGGCCGATTCCGCGACCGCCGCCGGTGGCGACGATGAGCTTGCCCTTGAGATCGGGATATATGGCGTCAGTCATGTTCAGCGCTCAGTCCCGCGGTGCCCGTGGTGGGGTCGCACCGATGTCGGGAACCGGAGCGGTTCCTAGGTGAACCTCCAGGTCGTCGGCGCTGGGCGTCCTCGGGCGGCGAGCGGTAGGCCGGTCGAGGTAGAACACGGCAGTGGAGGCGATGTCGTCGCGCAGCGGCAGATAGCGCCAGCCGCTGCGCCATCCGAGCGCTTGGATGTCGACCTTGGGGATGCCGGTGGTGAAGTGGATCGGATCGAGCAGGTGCCAGCGGTACATGCCGAAGCGCTGCTGGCTCACGTACAGGCCGTCGGGTTTGATCACCTGAGGCATGCCGAGGTAGGGGGTGGAGAACTCGGTGTAGCCCTTGCCGGGGATGTCGAAGTTCCACGCACCGCCGAAGTAGTCCTCGGTGCCCGTGCCGGCGATCGTCGGATAGTCAGTGTCGTCGTCGAGGTAGAACTTGATCTCACCCTCCCCCCACCAGCCGTTGGAGTTGACGCCCCAGGCGATGTAGGTGCCGACGTACTGGCCCTGACCCTCGATGCCCTCGAGGATGACGTGCGGTGTCCGATCTTCGAGCGGGTTCGACCGGCGCCACTGCGCGTGGAAGTACGCGTCGTTCGAGTAGTCGCCACCGATCTCGTAGGTGACCTGGTAGTAGACGCGCACATCGACTTCGGACGTGTTCTCCACCGTGAGGCGAGCGCCTTCGCGGAACGGCATCGGCCAGTAGGAGTTGAAGCCGCCGTGCGGGTTGGCGGCGATCGTCTGCGAGTTCACCTGCGCGAAGACACCCCAGCCGTTGCAGAAGAAGTCGCCGTAGGGAACCTCAACCGCCGGCTCCTCCGCGCCGTCCCAGTAGGCGCGCAGCAGCAGTGTGCGCCAGTTGTCAGTGTGGGTGGTGATCCAGATGTGCGTGATCTTGCCCGCGCCCTGGATGTTCGCGAGATCGAACGTCTCGCCCGCCTTGATGTCCACGCTCGGGGAGATCTTCCAGCCCGGCCCGAGGTCGCGCGCGCACTCGGCGCCCGTTCCGGTGGTGGCTCGCCCGCCGCCGCCGACGGATCCGTCGAAGTTCTCCGGCGAGATCGATCGGGTCTGCACCGGGCGCAGGGCTGCGATCGTTGCCAGGTCAGAGGGTGAGTGAGTCATCTCTACTTTCACGTCCTTGTGTCTGTGTGGAATGTGCAGCGGCGATGCCGACGCAGCGAGATCGTGACCACTGTAATCGATTTCAGATTTGCGCGCCACAGAACGTCGCACGCGCGATACTGTTGCTTCACGCCCGGTTCGACCGGAGTATGCAGTGAGGGTGGGCATGGCCACGATCTACGACGTCGCAGAGCTGGCCGGCGTGTCTCCGGCGACTGTCTCGCGCGTTTTCAACGGTACGAGCGTCTCCGTCGAGAAGTCGAAGGCGGTGCGGGATGCCGCGAAAGAGCTGAAGTTCGTTCCGAGTCGCACAGCGCGCACGCTGCGAAGGCAGAGCTCCGAGGTGATCGGTCTGATCATCCCCGACATCGAGAATCCGTACTTCACCGAGATGGCACGCGGGGTCGAGGATGTCGCCTCTGAGGCCGGATACTCGGTCGTGCTGTGCAACTCGGACGCTCAGGTCGAAAAGGAGTCGACGTATCTGCAGATCGCGATCTCGGAGAACATGTCCGGCGTGATCATCGCGACCGCATCTGAACTGTCAGACCTCGATCTGATCCTGGCGACAGGACGACCGCTGGTGGCGGTCGACCGCAGCACGACTTACGACGTCGACGGCGTGGTGATGGCGAACCGTGCTGCCGGCACGTCGGCGACGAAGGCCCTGATCGACGCCGGATATCAACGGATCGCCTACATCGGCGGTCCGGAGCACATCGACACGGCAGCCGAGCGCGCAGCCGGGTGGCGGGCCGCGCTCACGCAGGCGCAGCCTGAGGCTGATCTCGCCGCACTGCTGCGCTTCGCGACCTTCCGCGTCGACGGTGGCCGCGCGGCGATGGAAGAGCTGCTCGCCATGCCTGAGCCTCCGGACGCGGTCGTCGCGGGCAACAACCTCATCGGTGTGGGAGCGATCCAGGTGCTCACCGAGCATGGGCTCACGCCGCCGAAGGTCGGTGTCGCGGTCATCGGCTCGTTGCCTTTCACGACCCTGTCTCCCACGGCTGTCACGGTCGTTCGGCTGCCAGCGCGTCACATGGGAGTCACGGCGGCCAAGATGCTGCTGGAGCGGATCGGCGGCGATGAGCAGCCCGCCCGCACAGTCGTGCTGCGCAACGAACTGCAGGCGGCCAGCGTTCTTCGCTGAGCACCCCGAGCGCAGCCCCGCTCTCGGGGCGTCGTTCGCGCTTGCGTCATGAAATCGATTTCGCGTACAGTTGCACAGAGGATCTGCGTTCAAGGAGGACCGCCCATGCGCTACTCGCTCGGAGTCGACATCGGCACGTCGAGCACCAAGGGCGTCCTCGTCGCGGCGGACGGCACGATCGCCGCATCCGCAACACGTGCCCACGAGGTCGACCGTCCCCACACCGGATGGGTCGAGATGGATGCGCACATCTGGTGGGACGAGTTCGTGAGTATTGCGAATGAGCTGACCACGGCGCATCCAAATGCGGAGATCACCGCCGTGGGCGTGAGCGGGATGGGCCCGTGCGTGCTGCTCGCCGACGCCGATGACGAGCCCGTGCGACCCGCGATCCTCTACGGCGTCGACACGCGCTCCGGTGCCCAGATCGCGCGCATGACGGACGAACTCGGCATCGATGAGATCACGCGCGTCGGCGGATCGACCCTGACCTCTCAGGCGGGCGGCGCGAAGATCGCCTGGATCTCCGACGAGGAACCGGATGCGTGGACCGACGCCCGGCGCTTCTTCATGCCGGCATCCTGGCTCGCCCGCAAGCTCACCGGCGCCTATGTGCTCGACCACCAGTCCGCGAGTCAGACGTCTCCGCTCTACGACATCGAGAACGAGACCTGGTACGACCCGTGGTGGCAGCGGTACGCCGGCACGATCGAGCAGCCGCGACTCACCTGGGCGGGCGACATCGCGGGTGAGGTGACAGCCGCGGCATCAGCTCTCACCGGCATCCCGGCGGGCACACCGGTCATCACCGGGACGATCGATGCGTGGACTGAAGCGGTCAGCGTCGGCGCCCACGAGGTCGGCGATCTCATGCTCATGTACGGCACGACGATGTTTCTCGTCGCGACCGGTGCGGAGACCCTGCGCACGCCGTCGATGTGGACCACGGCCGGGGCGTTCCCCGGCACACGCAACCTCGCCGGCGGACTCTCCACCTCCGGCGCACTCACCGCATGGCTCAAAGACCTCACCGGATCCGACTATCCGGAACTCCTCGCTGAGGCCGAGTCCTCGGGCGCGGGCGCCAGAGGCCTGCTGATCCTGCCGTACTTCGCAGGGGAGCGTACGCCCATTCAGGACCCGGACGCCCGCGGCATCGTCGCGGGGCTCACGCTCGAGCATGGCAGAGGCGATCTGTACCGCGCCGCACTCGAGGCGACCGCGCTGGGGGTGCGCCACAACGTCGAGACCATGCGGGCTGCGGGTGCCGACATCCGCCGCATCGTCGCGGTCGGCGGCGGAACGCAGGGGCAGCTCTGGCTGCAGGTCATCTCGGATGTGACCGGCCTCGTGCAGGAGGTGCCGGCGACCACGATCGGCGCCAGCTACGGTGCCGCATTCCTCGCTGCATCCGCCATCGCCGCCGACGGTGCGGCACCCGCGATCGCCGATTGGAACCCGATCACGCAGACCATCACGCCGAACCCCGACCTCCGCAGTTTCTACGACACGCTCTTCGATCGCTACGTGCGGCTGTACGAAGGCACGAAAGACGTCGCCCACGAACTTGCGGCAGAACAACGAGGAGCGTCCCATGCGTGAGCGGCGACATGGCGACGACCCGCGTCGCGCGCGCGGCATCCCGCACACCTCCCAGGCGACCGCCTTTCCTCTCGGCGGCATCGGCACGGGGAACGTGTCGATCGGTGCGCGAGGCGAGCTGCGCGATTGGGAGTTCGAGAACCTGCCGGACAAGGGCAGACGCAACCCGCACTCGTTCTTCGCGATCCATGCCGCTCCGCAGGATGGGCCGGCGGTGACCCGAGTGCTCGAGGCGCGGCTCGAGGGTCGCCACGACGCGGATGCAGGTTACGCCTTCGACCAGCTCGCCGGGCTCCCGCGGCTGGATTCGGCGACGCTGCACGGCGAATATCCCGTCGTCGACGTCGACTTCACCGATGAGGTGCTGCCCGTCGATGTGGCGCTGCACGCGTTCACGCCGTTCGTTCCGCTGGACGCCGACGCATCCGGAATCCCCGCCGCGGTGCTGCGCTACCGCGTCACGAATCCCGGCACGACCCCGGCCGCCGTCACAGTCGTCGGCAGCATGTCGCACACCGCCGGCCGCGCGAAGCCGGGCACCGATGCGCCGTGGGGCATGCGCGGTACTCAATCCGTGCAGTGGCGAGACGACGGCGCCGTCCGGGGACTCGATTTCGACATCGACCTGCCGAACGACGACCCCGGTTACGGAACGCTGAGTCTCACGACGACGGATGCCGCGACCACCGTGAAACCGCAATGGGTCACGAGCTACTGGCCCGATGGGGCACGCCTGTTCTGGAACGACCTCACCGACGACGGGATGCTCGCACCTGAGCCCCGACTGACGCTCGAAGACCGTCCGCGCGGCCTGTTCGCCGAGCTCGACGATGCGGTCGATGGCAGCTTCACCGAAGAGCAGATGATGGCGCGGCTCCCGCGCATCCGCACCGGTTCCCTGGGGATTGTGCACACCATCGCGCCGGGTGAGAGCGTCGACTTCGAGTTCGTGCTGTCATGGAGCTTCCCGAACCGATCGCGTGGATGGCATGGCCACATCGTCGCTGCTGACGCGGAGGCCTCCGGTGTCGTCAAGAACCGCTACGCGACGCTCTGGCCGGACGCCTGGTCGGCCGCTGCGTACCTGCACGCGAATCTTCCTGCACTCGAAGAGAGCACCGAAGCGTTCGTCGACGCGCTGTACGGCGGGAGCCTCGACCCCGCCCTCACCGATGCCATCGGCGCGAACATCGCCGCGATCCGCTCGACGACCGCCTTCGTGCTGGAATCGCCCAACCCGGCACTCGGCGACGGCCCGGTCTTCGCCGCCTGGGAAGGGTCGTTCGATCATTCTGGGTCGTGCGAGGGGACCTGCACGCACGTGTGGTCGTACGCGCAGACGCTCGCATGGCTGTTCCCTGCGCTCGAGCGCAGCGCACGCCGGGCCGAGTATCTGCTCGAGACCGATGACTCCGGTGCACAGAAGTTCCGCGGCAATCGCATCTTCGGCGGACCGTCATGGTTCATGGGACCGGCGGTGGACGGCCAGCTGGGCACGCTCCTGCGCCTGCATCGCGAATGGCGCTTCAGTGGCGACGACGACTTCCTCGCCGAACTGTGGCCCGCGGCATCCCGCTCGCTCGACTATGCCGCGCGCGAGTGGGATCGCGACGGCGACGGCCTGCTCGACGGCGAGCTGCACAACACCTACGACATCGAGTTCCACGGCATAGAACCGCTGGCGAACGGCATCCACCTCGCCGCACTCCGTGCCGGAACGCGCATGGCAGCCCACCTCGATGAGGGCGAGAAGGCTCGGACGTGGGCGGAGCAGGCCGACCGGGTAGCTGAAGCCATGGACGCCGTGCTTTGGAACGGCGAGTACTACCGGCAGGTCATCGACGATCCTGACAGCCACCGCTATCAGTACGGCGACGGTGTGCTCTCGGATCAGTTGCTCGGGCAGTTCCACGCCTTCGTGGGCGGGCTCGGGTACATCCTTCCCAAGGATCACGTCGACTCCGCGCTCGCAGCGATCGTCGGCCACAACCACCGCCCTGATCTCTCGGCGCACGAGAGCACACAGCGCGTCTACGCCCTGAACGATGAGGGCGGCCTGCTGCTCGCGTCATGGCCCGACGGTGGCCGTCCCGCGATCCCGTTCGTGTACTCGGACGAGGTCTGGACCGGTATCGAGCATCAGGTCGCGGCCTCACTGCTCTTCGCCGGTCGTGTCGATGACGCGCTGCTCATCGAACGCACGCTGCGGGCTCGCTACGACGGTGCGCATCGAAGCCCCTGGAACGAGATCGAGTGCGGCAATCACTACGCGCGCTCCCTCGCCTCGTGGGCGCTGCTGCTCGGCGCGAGCGGAGCGCAGTGGGATGCGCCGACGCGCACGCTCGCCTTCGCCCCGGCCCGCGACGTGAACGAGCCGTTCCGCAGCCTGTTCACGACGGGCTCGGGATGGGGGAGAGTCGAGATCGATTCATCCGGCCTCACCCTGCGCCTCGACGGCGGAACCCTCGACATCGACGAACTGCTGTTGCACGGCGAGAGCATCGCCCGCGGCATCCGACTCGTCGCGGGTGAATCTCACACCACGCGACTTCCACAGACCCCAACCCCGGAGGAATCATGAGCACCTACACCCTTCCCGCCGCGGCATCCCGCCCGGCATCCGCCCCGAAGACCGCGTACCTGATCACCTCCGGTGATCTGCGCGAGTCGGCCAACACCGCGGGGTGGGCGACGCAGGCCGCGCTCGAGGTCAGCGTCACCGGCGTCTTCAACGAGCTCGGCTGGAACGTCATCCGCGCATTCGACGTCGACCCGGAGACCGGCCACGGCTACATCTCGAGCCAGCGCATGGGCATGGAGGTCTTCAAGAACATCCCGACCGACGCCCCGCTGATCGTCGCGATCGCCAACTGGCAGTACTCGCATCACGTGCTCGCAGGGCTCCGCACGCACGAGGGCCCGATCCTCACGACCGCGAACTTCGCACCGGACTGGCCGGGGCTGGTCGGCCTGCTCGGCCTGAACGCCGGACTCACCAAGATGGACAAGCCGTACTCGTCGACCTGGTCGGTCGACTTCTCCGATGACTGGTTCAAGGCCACCATCAAGGAGTGGATCGAGACCGGCACGATCACCCATGACTACTCGCACGTGCGCGAACTGCCGGCCCTGCCGGACAGTCCAGAGAAGCAGCTCGGCGAGGCGCTTGCCGCGCAGCTGCGCGACGAGAAGGCCATCATCGGCGTCTTCGACGAGGGCTGCATGGGCATGTACAACGCCATCTTCGACGACGAACTGCTCAACCAGACCGGCATCTACAAGGAGCGACTCTCGCAGTCGGCGCTCTATGCGGAGATGCTTCAGGTGCAGGAGTACGAGGCGGATGCCGCATACGACTGGCTCATCGATCACGGCATGACCTTCCGCTACGGCGAGGACGGTACGACCGAACTCACCCGCGAGCAGGTGCAGTGGCAGATGAAGATGTACATCGCCGCTCTGCGCATCGCGGATGACTTCGGACTGGATGCTGTCGGCATCCAGTACCAGCAGGGTCTGAAGGATCTCGTCCCGGCGTCCGACCTCGCTGAAGGCATTCTGAACTCCACCGAGCGCCCTCCGGTGACCTCGCGCGACGGCTCGCGCGTTCTGCACGAGGGCCGCGCGTTCCCGCACTTCAACGAGGCCGACGAGGGCGTCGGGGTCGACGCTCTGGTCACGGACCGCGTGTGGCGTGCCATGGGCCTCGTGCCCGACAACACCCTGCATGACGTGCGCTGGGGCGAGGAGTTCGACGGCCAGTTCGTCTGGGCGTATGAGATCTCCGGTTCGGTGCCTGCCTCGCACCTGGGCGGCTGGGACAAAGCAGAAGGGTGGCGACAGGGGCACGTGTTCTTCCCCGCGGGTGGGGCAACGCTCAACGGCGTCTCCATGCCGGGTGAAGTGGTGCTGAGCCGCGTCTTCATCGCCGACGGCATCCTTCAGGCCGACATCTTCCGCGCATCCGTCGTCGAGCTGCCGGAGGAGGAGACCCAGCGCCGCAAGGCCGCCACGAACGAGGAATGGCCGCTCGCGCACGTCGTGCTGCACGGCGTCTCTCGCGACCAGTTCATGGCACGCCACAAGGCGAACCACGCCCAGCTCGTCTACGCGCCCGACGCTGAGACCGCCGACAAGGCACTCATCGCGAAGGCGGCGATGTTCGACGGCATGGGCATCAAGGTGAACCTGATCGGCGACGTCGCGATCTGATCGGGCGCCCCCGCTCGAGACCGAGTTTCCTGCACGAGACCGATCGTGTGGAGGTCGGTCTCGTGCGGAAAACTCGGTCTCGGCCGGCGGGTTACGATCTGACTCATGCATGACGACACCTCACTCACCATCGGCCGCGTCAAGCGAGTCCTCGAAGAACGGATCCGTCCCGCGATCCATTCGGCGCCCGTCCCGCTCACGGTCCAGGCGCACGAGCTGCCAGGCGAGCCCATCGCTCCATCCGACGGTCTCGCGCTCGAGTACGCACCGGCGCGAGTGGGCGAGGCGTGGGGACCGGCATGGGGAACCACCTGGTTCCGGCTCACCGGACAGGTGCCCGCAGAGTGGGCGGGCCGCCGTGTCGAGGCCGTCATCGATCTGGGCTTCGACGTCAACATGACCGGCTTCCAGTGCGAAGCGCTCGTCTACCGTGCCGACGGAACGCCGGTCAAGAGCCTCAACCCGCGCAATCAGTGGCTGCCGATCGCCGAGGTCGCAGCGGGTGATGAGCCGGTCGAGCTGTACCTCGAGGCCGCGTCCAACCCGGTGCTGCTGGATTACCACCCCTTCCTCCCCACGCAGGAGGGCGACATCCTCACCTCATCGAAGGAGCCCCTGTACCGCGCTCGCCGGATGGATCTCGCGGTCTTCGAGCCCGACGTGTTCGAACTCGCCCTCGACCTCGACGTGCTGCTCGAGCTGCAGGCAGAACTTCCTGCGACCGCGCCGCGCCGCATGCGCATCCTGCAGGCGCTCGACAACGCGCTCGACGACCTCGACCTTCAGCACATCGTCGAGACGGCACCCGCTGCCCGTGCTCAGCTCGAAGACGTGCTCGCCGCACCGGCAGAGGCCAGCGCGCACCGCATCTCCGCGATCGGCCACGCCCACATCGACTCGGCCTGGCTGTGGCCGCTGCGCGAGACGATCCGCAAGGTCGCCCGCACCACGTCGTCGATGACGTCGTTGCTCGAGGAGCAGCCGGACTTCCAGTACGGCATGTCGAGTGCGCAGCAGTACGCCTGGCTGAAGGAGCACCGTCCAGAGGTCTTCACGCGCGTGAAGGCCGCGATCGCCGAGGGGCGCTTCCTGCCGCTGGGCGGCATGTGGGTCGAATCCGACACGGTCATGCCGACCGGTGAATCGCTCGTGCGCCAGTTCTCGCACGGCCAGCGCTTCTTCGAGCGCGAGTTCGGCATCCGCTCCAGGGGCGTGTGGCTCCCCGACAGCTTCGGCTACTCGCCGGCACTGCCGCAGCTGATGCGCCGCGCCGGATTCGAGTGGTTCTTCACGCAGAAGATCTCGTGGAACCAGCAGAACGCCTTCCCGCACCACAGCTTCCTGTGGGAGGGCATCGACGGCTCGCAGATGTTCACCCACTTCCCGCCGATGGACACGTACAACTCGCAGCTCTCGGGCATGGAGGTCGCCAAGGCCGCCCGTCAGTTCAAGGAGAACCGGGTCGCCACCCGTTCGATCGCACCGGTCGGCTGGGGCGACGGCGGTGGCGGCACGACGCGTGAGATGGTCGGTCGCGCCAAGCGAATGAACGACCTCGAAGGAAGCGCACGCGTCGAGTGGCAGCATCCTGATGCCTTCTTCGACGCTGCGAAGGCCGAACTGACGCATCCCGCCGTCTGGGTCGGCGAGCTCTATCTCGAACTGCATCGCGGTACGCTCACGAGCCAGCACGGCACCAAGTCGCGCCACCGCTGGGCGGAGCATGCGCTCGTCGAGGCCGAGCTGTGGGCGACGACGGATGCTGTGCGCAACGGCACCCCGTATCCGCAGGCCGAACTCGACGAGCTGTGGCAGATCGTGCTGCTGCACGAGTTCCACGACATCCTGCCTGGAACGTCGATCGCGTGGGTGCATCGTGAAGCCGTCACCGCGCTCGAAGCCGTCATCGCGAGGGCGAAGGCGATCTCGGATGCTGCGCGCCGCTCCCTCGCAGGCGAAGGCGACCGTGCGCTGGTGTTCTCCCCGGTCTCGGTTGCAGGGCCGGCGCCGCTCGGAGCGACGGTCGCCGCGGCATCCGCTGATTCCGTCTCCCTCGACGCATCCGGCGATGACATCGTGCTAGCGAACGCGCTGGTGCGCGTGAGGATCTCGGCAGAGGGGCTCATCGTCTCGGCTGTTGATCTCGCCACCGGTCGCGAGGCGGTCGCAGGCGGCAAGGCCGCCAACCTGCTGCAGTTGCACCAGGACTTCCCGAACATTTGGGACGCGTGGGACATCGATCGGTATTACCGCAACCGCACCACCGATCTGCGCGATGTGACCGGCATCCGCTCCCGTCTTGTCGATGGCGTCGCCGAGGTCGTCATCGAGCGTGCCTTCTCCGAGTCGACGATCACGCAGACCCTCACGCTCGAACCGGATTCGCGGACCGTCAAGATCGTCAACGACATCGACTGGCGCGAGACCGAGAAGCTGCTCAAGCTCGCATTCCCGCTCGATGTGCAGGCATCGCATACCGAGGCCGAGACGCAGTTCGGCTACCAGGCGCGCGTGACGCACACGAACACCAGCTGGGAGGCGGCGAAGTTCGAGACCTCGATGCACCGTTTCGTACTGGTGCGCGAACACGACTTCGGCGTCGCTCTGGTGAACGACTCGATCTACGGCTACGACACAATGCGCGAGGTGGAGGACGATTCGGTGACCACCACGGTGCGGCTGTCATTGCTGCGCGCCCCGCGGTTCCCCGACCCCGACACCGACCACGGCCGTCACGTGATCACCACCGGCATGGTCATCGGTGCCGGGCCCGCCGAGGCCACCAGAGCCGGCATTCAGCTCAACGCTCCGTCCACCGTGCTGCGGGGCCGTGCCGATGTCGCTCCGCTCGTGTCAGTGAGCGGAGACGGCATCATCGTGTCGAGCGTCAAGCTCGCGGATGACGGCTCGGGCGACGTCATCGTGCGCGCGTATGAGTCGCTGGGGCGACGTGTCTCGGGATCGCTCACGGCGGACTTCGATCACCGTGAGATCCGTGAGGTGTCGCTGATCGAGGACGCCTTGGACGACGCCCGCATCGGCGGCGACCTGAAGCTGCGGCCCTTCGAGGTGCGCACTCTCCGCATCGTGCGCTGAATCCGTGCGATCAGCGGGGCCTCCCTCTCCTGCGCCGAGGTGGCAGTCGGCCGCGAGCGGGTAGTCTGGCCACACGATGAGGATGACGCGTCGCCAGCTGCTGATCGGCGCCGGAGCAGGCGCTCTCGGCGTGCTGCTTGTTTCCTGCACGCCCGAGCCGACGCCGACGCGAACCCCGACGCGCACGCCGACTCCGTTGCCGACGACGAAGGTGCCCGCACCCGCCGCGAGCATGCGCAGTGCATGGGCGACAGACCCGTTCTCGCGTGGTGCCGTGAGCTATACGCGCATCGGCGTGCAGTCGGCGACGCGTGAGACCCTCGCCGAGCCGGTCCAGGGGCGGGTGTACTTCGCCGGCGAGGCGACCGATGCCGACAACCCCGGCACGATGCGAGGCGCCATCCACTCCGGTGAGAGCGCGGCGATGCGCCTGCGTGCCACCGTGGAAGCAGGCGAGCGCATCGCGGTGATCGGTGCGGGCCTCGCCGGGGCGACCGTCGCCGCTGACCTCGCCGACCTCGACGTCGAGGTGACAGTCTTCGAGGCGCGCGATCGTGTTGGCGGACGCATCCACTCCCAGGTCGAAGATGACTGGCCACTGCCCGTGCAACTCGGCGGGTGGCTGGTCGGGGCGGACGATGACACCGCCCTCGCCGAGACCGTGGAACTGGCGACGGCGCTGTGGCGCTCGCCCGAGGGCGCGATCGAGCCGCCGGCGAACGCTGCGATGGAGACCGCGATCGCCGCGGCGCGGGCACTCCCGGCCGATGTCTCGCTGGCCGAGGCTCTCACCGCGACCGGCGCGGACCCGGAAGAGCCGACTCTCGCCGCGCTGCTCGCGTACCTCGCGACCACCTCGGGGGCCGACGCGGAGAAGCTCTCGGCCTGGTTCCCCCCTGCGTTGCCGCTCGCCGTCTCGCAAGGCTTCATCGGAGATCTCACGGAGTTCGTGCAGGAGCGGCTGGGGGATGCACAGCTGACCCTGTCCTCGCCGGTGACCCGCATCGCCTACGACGACTCAGGTGTCAGCCTGCGGCTCGGAACAGGAGAGTCGACGTCGTTCGATCGTGTCGTGGTCACGGTTCCGCTCGGTGTGCTGCAGCGCGAGGGCATCGAATTCGCCCCTCCGCTGCCTTTCACGCACCGAGGGGCATTGAACGCGCTCGGCATGGGGCACGTCGAGACGATCTGGCTGCGCTACGACGAGCCGTTCTGGGACACCGATGCGACGATCTGGCATGTCGTGGGCGATGGCCTGGGCGGCGGTGGCCTGGTGAGGGAGGACACGGTGCCGGTGCGCACCTGGATCAACCTGCTTCCGGTCACCGGAGAGAATCTGCTGGTGGGCATCGTCGGCGGAGACGACGCAGAGAAGTTCGCCGAACTCGAGGAGGAGGGCGCGCTGCTGTCGGCGCTCACGTCGCTCGAACTCTTCCTGCCTTCCGCCGCGACGGGCTGACCCGGCTGATCACCGCGAGCACGGTGGCGACGAGCGCGAAGATCGCCAGGGCGAGCGCGCTCGTGAGCAGGAACTCCCCGATCCCGCTCACCTGGCGCAGGTCGAGGAAGTAGTACGGGTACCAGCCGATCATCGGCCCGCGCCACATCGTCACGCCGCCCCACACGAGCGGGAAGACAAGGGATCCGGGGATGATCCACCACGGCACGGAGCGGTGCCCCGGTGTGAGCGTCCATGCGATCGCCGCGAAGGCCGGCAGCCAGAAATGCAGCACCTGATCCGACCATGGCACGTCGACACGGATGCCGCGGAGCCCGGCCTGCCAGACGATGAGCGCGAACGCGAGCCCTGCGGTGATCGTCCACGTGAGGACGAGTGAGAGGGCGACGCTGAACCAACGCGGATCATCGTCGCGGCGGAAAGCGATGACCCCGCCGATCACGAGCAGCACGACGAGCGCGAAGTTCGATTCGACGGTGAGGTACGCGAAGAAGTTGCGTCCGGCGATGGTCTGGGAACTGAGGCCCCAGAACAGCCGGTGAATGAGCGCAGCGAGGCACACGGCCGCCGTGACAAGGCGGAGTGCGCCGAACATCGTTCGTGCCCTCACTGCCGCCAGCCTCCCCTTTCGACGCGGTTCCACGTCATCCGGCGATTCTACGGAGGACTGCCCCGGTGTCGAACTCGCGGTCACCGATCGACGGGCCCCAGCCGGCTCAGATCCCGAGGTCGTCGCTGCCACAGAGCACACCGCGAGGAGCGTGCACCCGATCACGAGCCCGATCTCGCGGAGGCTGACCACGCCGACGACGCGACGCGCGTGATCGCTCACCGCAAGCGTGTAGATCGTCTCCGCATCGGCGAGACGTGCACGCATCCGGCGCAGCGTCTGCACGATCTGCCAGGTCGGCACCGGTGAGAGTGTGGCGGATGCTGCCGCGAGATCGCGACGCGACAGTCTCTGCTCGATCAGGTCGAGAAGGTCTGCGGCTGCCTCCGCCAATGTAGTCCATCAGACTGCGGGATGTCTGCGTGCCGCGATGAACGCGCGGTGGTCGGCGAGTGAGACCGCCGCATACTCGCGACTCCATGACAGCAGCGCGTCGGCGATCGACCTGCCTCCGCCGATGTAGCCGGCGACCTCCGTCGCCGACACCGATTGGCTGTGCGCACGCGCGAGCGTCGCGGCGCACGCCCTGGCGTAGGTGACGAAAGGCCCGTCATCGAGTTCCTCCACCTCGACGCCGCCCTTCATGTCGTGGAACTGGCGGACGTAGAAGTCGCCGTTGGGACTGCGCAGATGGCCGAGGAACGGATCGGAGAGCGCCTGCAGTATCCGCTGCATCGCGACGACTCTGGCGCCCTCGCCGGACGCCTCGATGAGCTCGGTCAGCACGGCCGGCTGCGCCACGCGGCCGTACTGCACCAGCACGCTCTGTGACGCCTGCTTCGGCTGCATGAGGAGGGTGTGGCCGTCGCCGTCCTCGAACAGCACGAGGTAGCAGCGGGTGCCCACGCTGCCCACGCCGACCACACGTCTCGCGACGTCCGACACTGCATAGTGCTGGAGCAGCAGGGCGACGTCGCTGCTGGCGGTGCGACGGTACTGCTCGACCAGGTCGTCGACGAGGTCATGCAGCTCAGGCCCGACGGCGCTGAGGGTCGGATGCTGGTGCACGAAGCGTCGCCGACCGTCGGTGCCCGTCTCGGTCAGGCGCTGCACGGCGCGTTCGCCGGTGCGGCGCTGCGCCTGTTTCACGGCCTTGCGGATTGCGCGCTGCGCGTCGCGATCGAGCATCTTCTTGGTGGATTCGACGTCGAAGTGCGTGAAGTAGCGCTCGGTCGGGCTGAGCGCGGTGTTGGTCCGCATGCCGCGAGCGTACGACTTCACGGCGGCGCGCACGGCGTGCTCGATCACGGCATCCGAGCGTCCGGATGCCTGACCGCCGACGACGATGCTCGCGGTGAGTCGCTTCACATCCCACTCCCACGGTGCCCACGCGGCCTCGTCGAAATCGTTCAGATCGAACATGAGGGCGCGCTGCGCCGAGGCGTAGAACCCGAAGTTCGACACGTGCGCGTCGCCGCACGCGGCGACCAGGATGCCGGAGTGCGGCCCGTCCGCGAGGTCGGCTGCCATCAGAGCGGCAGTCCCACGGTAGAACGCGAAGGGACTCGCTGCCATGCGCTCGGCCCGCAGCGGGACGAGATCGGGCAGGCGAGTGGCATCCTGCTCGGTGAGGATGCCCAATGGATCGCGGGGCGCATCCGAAAGCAGAGCCAGATCCGCGCGCGGCGCCGCTCGTCGAGCGCTCCGCCCCTGCTCCAAGAGCTCGGTGCGGGAGGGCGGGCGTGCCGACGTGGTGCTCATCGGCCAATGATGGCAGGCGATGGCTCGCGGAAGGAACGAAGCGGCTCTTCGGGTGGTCAGTCGGCAGCGAGGAGGAACGGCCGTGCGGCGGGTGGATCCGATCAGGCTGGATCGATTCGCAGTACGTCGGGCGACTCTCCGCCTTCCAGGTCGTCGGAGATGCGGATGCTGCGGGCCAGATCATCCAGTGCGGGGATCAGCGTGCCGAACGTCTCGCGGGAGCCGCCCACGGCGGTCAGCGTGACCAGGTGCGTTCCGGTGTCCCACGTGTACGTGGCGAATGGAGGTGCGGATGGCTGCTCGGGGAAGGACATCACGAGCTTCTCGCCGACGCCGAGTCGGGTGGGGAACGACTCGGTGTCGTCGTACTCCATCGGCATCATGGCCCTGGCCGTGCGCACGTCGTTCGTCAGTTCCTGCGTCGTCGCCATCGCGACCACGAGTTCGGGTTCGGACTTCCATGTCCACACCAGCACGCGGCCGTCCGCGCGCTTCATCATCGCCGGCGCGAGTTGGCTGATCGCCCACGCGCCGATGCGCGTTCCGCGAGCCGGGGTGCCGCCGCCTGCCTGCACGGCATTGCCCATCAGCATCCGCAATGCGGCCTTGCGGTGACGGCGCCCCTTCCAGCCGAAGGAGTCGGTCACGGGGATCCAGAGCTGCGGGTCTGCGGAGCTGGCGATGCGCATGTCACCACGGTAGAGGATGAGTCTGCGTGAGAACCCTGACTCCGGCTGGCCTCCCGAACGCCCGCAGACCGCTCGGGTAGAGTTGCCAGCGCCCTGAACAGGGCTCTTCCCCGACGCGTACCGTAAGGCTGCCATTCGTGACCTCCTCTGACGCTCCGATCGACAAGATCGCCTCGTCGAGCGCCCCCGAGCCCACCCCGTCACGCAGTGATCGACCGCTGCGCATCGTGATCGGATGCGACACGTTCGCCCCGGACATCAACGGAGCGGCCCGCTTCGCCGAGCGGCTGGCGGCAGGTCTCGTGCAGCGCGGTCACGATGTGCACGTCGTTGCGCCGAACCGGAAGTACCGCAGAGCGGAGCCCCAGACCGAGGTGATCGAGGGCGAGCCGATGACGCTGCACCGGCTGCCGTCGGTGCGGTGGGCGCCGCACGACTGGCTGCGGTTCGTGTGGCCGTGGCGCACCAAGCACTATGCCCGCAAGGTCATCGATCGTGTGCAGCCCGATGTCGTGCACATCCAGTCGCACATCGTGATCGGCCGTGGACTCGCGCGCATCGCGGCTGAGCGCGGCATCCCGATCATCGCCACCAACCATGTGATGGCCGAGAACATCCTCGATCACACCACGATGCCGAAGTTCATCGACGACCTGGTGCTGCGCTTCGCCTGGGCCGATGCCAAGCGCACCTTCGACCTGACGCGCGCCATCACCACCCCGACACGTCGCGCCGCCGACTTCCTCGAGCGCACCGTCGAGGTGCAGGGTGTCATCCCGATCAGCTGCGGCATCGACCGCACGCAGTACACGCCCGTGCTCGCACCGCGTGACAAGAACCGCATCATCTTCGTCGGCCGCCTCAACGCCGAGAAGCAGGTCGAGGTCATCCTGCAGGCGATGACGAAGCTCGACCCGTCGCTCGAGACGACCTTCGACATCGTCGGCGGTGGCGATCAGCGCAAGAACCTCGAGCGGCTCACGGCCGAGCTCGGTCTCGCCGACCGCGTCACGTTCCACGGACGCACCACTGACGCGGAGCTGCGTGCACTGCTCTCTCGCGCGAGCCTGTTCGTGATCGCCTCGATCGCCGAGTTGCAGTCGATCGCGACCATGGAGGCGATGGCGTCGGCCCTGCCGATCGTCGCAGCGAATGCCGTCGCACTGCCGCACCTCGTGCACGACGGTGAGAACGGCTACCTGTTCGAACCGGGCGACGCCGACGACCTCGCGGCACGCCTCACGGATGTGCTCACGGCGGAGCCTGCCGCGTACGAGCGGATGCAGCAGGCATCGCTCGACGGCGTCATGGTGCACGACATCAATCGCACGCTCGACACTTTCGAAGCGCTCTATCGCGACGAACCGCTGCCGGCGTAACCATGCACATCGTCTTCTTCGGCGATCAGCACCTCGACTCGCTCGGCGGCGCGCAGGTGTCGATGAGGCTGCAGCGACGATATCTGGAGCGCGCGGGGCACACCGTGACCGTCGTCGCCCCGGCGATGCCCCTTCGACAGGCTCAGGGGCCGAAGGGCCAGGGGCCGAAGGGTCAGAGGCCGAAGGGCCAGGGGCCGAAGGGCCAGGGGCCGAAGGGCCAGGGGCCGAAAGCCGCGGACGCCGGCTACCTTGACCTGCCATCGGTCCCGATCACGGTCGACCGCGAGTACTCGATGTCGTGGCCAGGCAGACGCACCGACCGATTCCTCGATCGGGCGTTCGCGCACCGGCCGCCCGTCGACCTCGTGCACGTGCAGGCCGACTTCTGGGGTGCATTCATCGGGCATCGCTTCGCACATCGCCACGGCATCCCTGTGGTGCACACCATGCACAACCGTGTCGATGTCGGCATGGCCGCCGTCACCCCGCTGCACAAGCCTGTGCTCGCGGTGCTCAATCTCTGGCGGCGGGCGGCGATGAGGGGGATCGGCAGTCCGGTCGGCGGCAGCGACGGCTGGGCGTTCCTGCGGGGTATCGCCCAGGGGTCGAGCGCTGTGACGGCACCTTCCGGCCACTTCGCGCGCCGCCTCGAGCAGCACGGTGTCTTCGATCCGGTGGACGTGGTGTGGAACGGCATCGACGATGAGCTGCTGGCGCAGACCCTCGCGGCGCGGGACTCGAACGTCGCGCCCGGCACCCGGCGTCCGCGCTTCGTGTGGCTCGGGCGGATGAGCCCGGAGAAGCGGCTGCTGCCGTTCCTCCAGGCGGTCGTCGAATCGCGTGTGGATGCCGAGATCGAGGTGATCGGCGGCGGCGGGCAGCTGCGCGCCGCCGAGAAGATCGCGCGCGGTCATGACGGCATCCGGTTCGCCGGTCGGCTGCCGTATGCCGAGACTCTCGCCCGGATCGCCGCGGCGGATGCCGTGGTGCAGACATCGATCGGATTCGAGACGCAGGGCATGACGCCGTTCGAGGCGGCGACCCTGGGCACGCCGACCGTCGTCAGCGACCCGGACATCGCCGGCGAGCTGCGCGGCGGGCTGTGGGAAGTGCCGGATGCGTCGGTCACCGCGCTCACCGAGACGCTTCAGCGCGCAGCATCCGACATCGTGGCAGGTCGCGCGCCGACGCCCGATCCGGACGTCGCGGCGGCGTTCCGCCAGTCATCGCGCACGGCCGCGATGATCGAGGTCTACGAGCGCGTGCTCGCGCAGCGCTGAGAGTGCGCATGACGGCGTGCCGGACTTCGACTTCCGCGGCGTCACCGCCGACCCGCGACTTCGGTTCGGCTGCCGTGCTGCGGCAGAACTTCGCGCGGGTACTGGCCACGACGCCGACGGCGTATCGCGCGAAGTTCGCGTGCGCAGACGAATCGGCCGCCTGACCCGCTCAGTCGTCAGCGCGCGACCAGTGCGCCGGTGTCGGCAGGGTCGTCTGGCGCACATCGAGCCCTGAATGGCCGACGGCAGCCAGGCAGTACAGCAGCGACTGCGTCGGGTAGCCGTGCGGACGGTTGTCACGGATGATCGCCGCGTCGTCGGTGGGGTCGAGAGCAGCGGATGCCGCGAGCAGCTCGATCCACTCAGCATCCCAATCGTCCGACCTGGCGGCGTGAGCTCGGAACTCCGGCAGCCATCTGGCGATGCGCGCGGTCGCCGGGTCATCGAGTCCGTCGTGCGCGATCATGTGCACGCCTGTCGGCACGGGTGTCTCGGTCAGGCTCTCACCGTCCCACGACAGCACGCGCGCAGCATCCGGCCCCACCTCGAGAAGGTTGAAGCCGTGCATCCGCAACGGCGCCACGGGAGAGCGGCCGGCGACGGATTCCAGCGCCAGGGTGCCGCGGGTGAGCACCTGATCCTCCGGGAGGTCGAGCACGTCGGCCCGGTTGAGCAGCACGGCGAGGCGTCGACTGCTCGGGTCGGCCGCGAGCCAGGCGCCGCCCGCACGGCGATCGCGGATGCCGGTCACCCCCGGATAGCGCTCGGGCCACCATTCGCCGAGAGAGTCCCATGCGCGCTGCGGATCCTCGTCGCGGACCGCGAGCAGTCGCGACCCTCTGGATCCATCAGTCGCGAGCTCAGCGACATCGATCACGACGGTGCACACGGTCGCCAGTCTAGGCGGTGCGAGCTGAGGGCAGGCGGTTTACCGCACGCCCTTCATGAGGCGCAGCACCGGCTTGGCGCCGAGCAGCATCGCCACGCCGACCGCCGCCGCGATGAGTCCGAGCACGAGGAAGTACGGCACCTCGTTCGCCGGATCGTAGAAGACCGCGAGCTGACCTGCCAGTGCCGTACCGAGCGACACGGACAGGAAGAACAATGCGACCATCTGCGTGTGGAAAGCCTGCGGGGCCAGTTTCGTCGTCACGGACAGCCCGACGGGGGAGAGCAGCAACTCGGCCACGGTGAACGCGAACAGGATGCCGATGATCGCGAGCAACGGTGTCGAGTTCTCGCCGCCCCCTGCGAAGGGCAGGAACAGCAGGAACGCGCCGCCCATCACGATCGCGCCGAGCCCGAACTTCACCGGCGTCGACGGCTGCCGCTTACCGAGTCGCGTCCAGAGCCAGGCGAAGACGCCCGAGAGCACGATGATGAACACGGGGTTGATCGACTGCACCCATGACACCGGCATCTCCCAGCCGAACAGGTCGCGGTTCAGGCGCTTGTCCGAGTACACGGTGAGCACGGTGAACTGCTGCTGGTACAGCGACCAGAACGCCACCGAGGTGAGGAACAGCGGCACGAACGCCCACACGCGGCTGCGTTCCTCGGATGTGACCTTGCCACTGCCGATGATCACGGCGAAGTACGCGATCGTCGCGGCGATGACCGTGATGATGACGACCAGTGCGAGGTTGTCGGCACGGATGATCCCGGTGAGGACGAGCACGACGATGACGACCACCGCTGCCGCTGCGATGCCGCCGACGAGCGGGTAGCCGCGCCGCGGCAGGGGGTTCGAGACCTTCCGGGCCTCGTCAGGAAGCGCGCGACGACCGAACGAGTACTGCACGAGGCCGGCCGTCATGCCGACAGCGGCCAGTCCGAAGCCCCAGTGGAAGCCGATGGTCGACTGCAGCAGCCCCGTGAGGAGCGGGCCGAGGAAGGCGCCGAGATTGATGCCGAGATAGAACAGCGAGAAGCCGCCGTCGCGCCGTGTGTCGTCTGCGGAGTACAGCGTGCCGACGACTGCGGTCGCCGTCGCCTTCAGCCCGCCGGACCCGATGGCGACGAGGATGAGGCCGACGCCGACCCCGACGAAACCGGGCAGCAGTGCAAGCGCGACGTGTCCTGCCACGATGACGATCGCGCTGAGGAAGAGCACGCGTTCCGCGCCGAGCAGCCGGTCGGCGATCCATGCCCCGAGGATCGTCGACAGATACACGGCGCCGCCGTCGATTCTCGCTGAGCGGAGTGACCCGCCCGCGTGGTCTTCGTTCAGGGCAGAATCGAAGCATGAACATCGTCGTCGGAGTCACGGGCGGCATCGCCGCGTACAAGACGGTCAATCTGGTGCGACTGCTGATCAAGGCGGGTCACGACGTGACGGTGATCCCCACGGAGGATGCACTGCGTTTCGTCGGCGCGCCGACGTGGGAGGCGATCAGCCGCAACCCCGTCACCACGAGCGTGCACGATGACGTGGCGAAGGTCAGGCACGTCGCGCTCGGTCAGGCGGCAGAACTCGTCATCGTCGCGCCGGCCACCGCGAACACCATCGCGAAGATGACCGCTGGGCTCGCCGACGATCTTCTCGGTACGACTCTGCTGGCGACGACGGCACCGGTCGCGATCGCGCCGGCGATGCACACCGAGATGTGGCGGCATCCGTCCACTCAGGCCAACATCCGGACCTTGCGCGAGCGCGGGGTCAGCATCCTCGGCCCAGGCGACGGCGAGCTGACCGGTGGTGACTCCGGTCCGGGGCGGATGCTCGAGCCCGAGGTGATCGTCGAAGGGGCCCTCTCGTTGCTGGCGTCGGAGGATCTGATGGGGATGCGCGTCGTCGTGTCGGCGGGTGGCACCCGCGAACCCATCGATCCGGTGCGGTTCCTCGGCAACCGCTCGAGCGGACGGCAGGGAGTCGCGCTCGCCGCCGAGGCGGCGGCCCGCGGCGCCGATGTCGAACTGGTTGCAGCGAACATCACTGCCGACGTGCTCGCCGAGGCGCGGCATCCGCGCATCACCGTGCGCACGGTCGGCACGGCCGCGCAGCTGGGTGAGGCGATGAGGGATGCCGCGGCATCCGCCGACGTCGTGATCATGGCGGCTGCCGTCGCGGACTACCGGCCCGCTGAAGCATCGGATCAGAAGCTCACCAAGGAGTCCGGCATCCTCGATCGCATCGACCTCGTCGAGAACGCCGACATCGTCGCCGGGCTCGCCGCGTCGCGCCCGCAGGGGCAGACGATCGTGGCCTTCGCGGCGGAGACGCTGTCCGATCCGGAGCAGCGCCGCGAGCGCGCCCGACGCAAGCGCGAGCGCAAGGGCGTCGACCTGCTCGCGGTCAACCTCGCAGACGCCGAGCACGGTTTCGAGAAGGCCGACAACGCGATCGAGATCATCGGTGCGGAAGGGGCAGTCGTGGCATCGGCCGATGGTTCGAAGCGCCAGGTCGCCCGTGCTCTGTGGGACGCCGTGCAGAAAACGCGCAGTTGAGGTAAAGTTGAGTCATCACCACTCAACTTTGAAGAGGAGCAGTCCAGGAGGACACGATGGCCAATCCCGCACAGCCGCAACAAGACGACCAGCAGTCCGCCCTCGAGCAGTTCGGCATCAATCTGACCGATCGCGCACGGCAGGGCAAACTCGATCCGGTGATCGGGCGAGACAGTGAGATCCGGCGCGTCAGCCAGGTGCTCACGCGCCGCACGAAGAACAACCCGGTGCTGATCGGCGAACCAGGTGTCGGCAAGACGGCCGTCGTCGAGGGCCTTGCGCAGCGGATCGTCGCAGGAGACGTCGCGGAGTCACTCAAGGACAAAGACCTCATCACGCTCGACATCTCCGCTCTCGTCGCCGGCGCGATGTACCGCGGTCAGTTCGAGGAGCGGCTGAAGCAGGTGCTGAAGGAGATCACCGAGTCCGACGGTCAGGTCATCACGTTCATCGACGAGCTGCACACGCTGATGGGCGCCGGCGGCGGCGAGGGGTCGGTCGCGGCATCCAACATGCTCAAGCCCATGCTCGCCCGCGGTGAGCTGCGGCTGATCGGTGCGACGACGCTGAACGAGTACCGCGAGTTCATCGAGAAGGATGCCGCGCTCGAGCGCCGCTTCCAGCAGGTCTATGTCGGTGAACCAACGGTCGAGGACTCCATCGCGATCCTCCGAGGACTCAAGGGCCGCTACGAGGCGCACCACGGAGTGACGATCGCCGACAACGCGCTCGTCGCCGCGGCCGCCCTGTCGAACCGGTATCTGCCGAGCCGCCAGCTGCCCGACAAGGCGATCGACCTCATGGACGAAGCCATGTCGCGGCTGAAGATGGAGATCGACTCGTCTCCGGTCGAGATCGATCAGCTCAAGCGTCAGGTCGACCGGATGAAGCTCGAAGAGCTGGCTCTCAAGCGCGAGAAGGATGTCGCATCGAAAGAGCGTCTCGTCGCGCTGCGCGAGCAGCTGGTGGAGCAGGAGCGCGAGCTCGCCGCCCTCGAGGAGCGCTGGGACCGCGAGCGTCAGGGCCTCAACCGCGTGGGAGAGCTGAAGAAACAGCTCGACGATGCGATCACGCAGCGAGACCTCGCGATGCGCAACGCCGACTACACGAAGGCATCGAAGCTCGAGTACGAGACGATCAAGCGTCTGGAGCGCGACATCGCCGAGGCCGAGCAGGCCGAGGCCGTCTCCGCCGAATCGGGCGAGGGCCGGATGGTGAACGAACAGGTCACCGACGAGGACATCGCTGCGGTCATCGCGGCGTGGACCGGTATCCCCGTCGGGCGTCTTCTCCAGGGCGAGAGCGAGAAGCTGCTGCACCTCGAGAGCGAGCTCGGGCGGCGACTGATCGGACAGAAGGATGCCGTGCAGGCGGTGTCGGATGCCGTGCGCCGCTCGCGTGCGGGCATCAGCGACCCCGGTCGCCCTACCGGATCGTTCCTGTTCCTCGGCCCGACCGGTGTGGGAAAGACCGAGCTCGCCAAGGCGCTCGCCGAGTTCCTGTTCGACGACGAGCACGCCATGGTTCGCATCGACATGTCGGAGTACGGCGAGAAGCACACGGTTTCACGGCTCGTCGGCGCACCTCCCGGCTACGTCGGGTACGAGCAGGGCGGACAGCTCACCGAGGCGGTGCGTCGTCGCCCGTACAGCGTCGTGTTGCTGGACGAGGTCGAGAAGGCCCACCCTGAGGTGTTCGACGTGCTGCTGCAGGTGCTCGACGACGGGCGCCTCACCGATGGCCAGGGTCGCACGGTCGACTTCTCGAACGTGATCCTGATCCTGACCTCGAACATCGGCTCGCCGATCCTCATCGACCCGGTGATGTCCGCCGAGGACAAGCGGGACGCCGTGATGGCGATGGTGCGGCAGTCGTTCCGGCCGGAGTTCCTGAACAGGCTCGACGACATCGTGATGTTCCAGGCGCTGTCGGAGGACGACCTCGCGCAGATCGTCGAGCTGACCGTCGATCAGCTGCAGCAGCGGTTGCACGACCGTCGCCTCACGCTCGCAGTCACCCCCGATGCCCGGTCGTGGCTCGCCGAGCGCGGATACGACCCGGTGTACGGGGCGCGTCCGCTGCGCCGACTCATCCAGAACGAGATGCAGAACAAGCTGGCGACGGCGCTGCTCTCGGGTGGGGTGCGCGACGGCGACACCGTGCGGGTGGACGTCGCCGCGGACGGGGCTGGGCTCGTGCTGACCTCGGCGTAGGCCGCTGCCCGACGCGCCGGTGGGAGTTGGTGAAACGGCAAGAACCGGAGATCTTTCCGGATCGCAGGGGTGAAATATCCTCTTGCGGCTGAGGCCTCGTCGATAGAGTCTCGTCTCATGTGTGCCGCCGGCGGATCGTTCCGTCTGCCACCGGATCGACGGGAGCTGTCATGACACAGATCGGCATCGTGCGTGAACAGGATGGTGAGACGAGGGTCGCCGCCACCCCGCAGACGGTGGGCGCGTTGCGCAAGATCGGATACGACGTGGCGGTCGAGGCCGGCGCCGGGGTGGCCTCCGCCTATCTCGACGATGCGTATGCGGCCGCCGGCGCGCGAGTCGTCACCGCTGGGGAGGCATGGGCGTCACCGATCCTGCTGAAGGTGAACGCGCCGACCGATGCAGAGATCTCCCGCATCGCGGACGGCGCCACCCTCATCGCGCAGCTGAGCCCGAACCTGCGTCCGGAGCTCCGGCAGGCGCTTGCGACCCGCGGGATCACTGCGCTCGCGCTCGACGCCGTGCCGCGCATCTCGCGCGCGCAGTCGATGGATGTGCTGAGCTCGATGTCGAACATCTCGGGTTACCGCGCGGTCGTCGAGGCCGCGAACGAGTTCGGCCGGTTCTTCACCGGCCAGGTCACCGCGGCCGGAAAGGTGCCGCCAGCCAAGGTGCTCGTCGCGGGTGCCGGTGTCGCCGGTCTCGCCGCGATCGGTGCCGCATCCAGCCTCGGCGCGATCGTGCGGGCGACCGACCCGCGGCCTGAAGTCGCCGACCAGGTGAAGTCCATCGGCGGGACGTACCTCGACGTCATCGTGCCCGACGAGCAGAAGGAAGTCTCCTCCGACGGCTACGCCAAGGCAACCAGTGAAGCCTATGATCGCCGCGCCGCCGAGCTGTACTCCGAGCAGGCAGCCGACGTCGACATCATCATCACGACAGCGCTCATCCCCGGCCGAGCCGCGCCCCGGCTGATCACGGCGGCGGATGTCGCGAGCATGAAGCCCGGCAGCGTCATCGTCGACATGGCCGCGGCGCAGGGAGGCAACGTCGAGGGCTCGGTGGGCGGACAGCGCGTCGTCACCGACAACGGCGTGATCATCCTCGGCTACACCGACCTCGCCGGGCGCCTCCCCACCCAGGCTTCGCAGTTGTACGGCACGAACCTCGTCAACCTGCTGAAGCTGATGACCCCAGGCAAAGACGGGCAGCTCGTCCTCGACTTCGAGGACGTCGTGCAACGCGCGGTCACGGTGGTTCGCGACGGCGAGGAGACCTGGCCGCCACCACCCGTGCAGGTGTCGGCGGCGCCGGGCCCTTCGACAAGCTCAGGGACCGGAAGCTCTTCGCTCGCTGAGCCTGTCGAAGCGAAGAAGCCTCTCTCGGCCGGAGCGAAGGTCGCCCTGATCGCCGCCGGCATCGCCGCGCTGTTCCTCGTCAACGCCGTCGCCCCCGCGCCGCTGCCGCAGCACTTCACCGTGCTGATGTTGTCGGTCGTCGTCGGCTTCTACGTCATCGGCAAGGTGTCGCACGCGCTGCACACGCCGCTGATGAGTGTCACGAACGCCATCTCGGGCATCATCGTCGTCGGCGCGATCGTGCAGATCGCGACCCCGAACATCGTGGTGCAGATCCTGTCCGCGCTCGCCGTGCTCGTGGCATCCGTCAACATCTTCGGAGGGTTCGCGGTCACGCGGCGAATGCTGAACATGTTCTCGAAGGGAGCCGGCAAGTGAGCACCATCGACGCTTCGACAGGCTCAGCGATCGCCGCATCCGTCGCGGGTGCCGCCTACATCGTCGCCGCATTGCTGTTCATCATGAGCCTTGCGGGGCTCAGCCGGCACGAATCCTCGCGCGCCGGCGTCACCTACGGCATGGTCGGCATGGCGATCGCGCTGGTCGCCACGATCTGGGTCACCTTCCAGGGGGCGTGGGGTCAGCCGCAGGCCGTCGTCGGCCTCGTGCTGCTGCTCGTCGCGATGCTCGTCGGTGCCGTGATCGGCCTGTGGCGGGCGCGCAGCGTCGAGATGACGGGCATGCCAGAGCTGATCGCACTGCTGCACAGCTTCGTCGGTCTCGCCGCCGTGCTGGTCGGCTGGAACGGTCACCTGTTCGCCCCCGGACTCACCGGCGCTCTCGCCGACGTCCACCACGCCGAGGTGTTCATCGGCATCTTCATCGGCGGTGTCACCTTCACCGGATCGATCGTCGCGTTCCTGAAGCTCTCAGGGCGCATCTCGTCGAAGCCGCTCATGCTGCCGGGCAAGAACCTGCTGAACGTCGGCGCGATCGTCGTGTTCATCGCCCTGACGGTCTGGTACGTCATCACCCCGTCCCTCGCGTTGCTCATCGTCGTCACGGCCCTGTCCCTCGCGCTCGGATGGCACCTGGTCGCTTCGATCGGCGGCGGCGATATGCCCGTGGTCGTCTCGATGCTCAACAGCTACTCGGGCTGGGCCGCGGCCGCCGCGGGCTTCCTGCTGAACAACGACCTGCTCATCGTCACCGGCGCGCTGGTCGGATCGTCCGGTGCATACCTGTCGTACATCATGTGCAAGGCGATGAACCGCTCGTTCATCTCGGTGATCGCCGGCGGGTTCGGCATCGCCGCTCCGAGCTCGGATGATGTCGATCACGGTGAGCACCGCGAGATCGATGCGGCCTCGGTGGCCGACATGCTGTCCGGTGCGTCTTCCGTCGTGATCACGCCCGGCTACGGCATGGCGGTCGCGCAGGCGCAGTATCCGGTCGCCGAGCTGACGCAGAAGCTGCGCGATCGCGGCGTGGATGTGAAGTTCGGCATCCACCCTGTCGCCGGGCGCCTGCCGGGACACATGAACGTGCTGCTGGCCGAGGCCAAGGTGCCGTACGACATCGTGCTCGAGATGGACGAGATCAACGACGACCTGTCATCCACGGCTGTCGTCCTCGTGATCGGTGCGAACGACACCGTGAATCCGGCCGCCGCAGAGGACCCGTCGAGTCCGATTGCGGGCATGCCGGTGCTACGGGTCTGGGAGGCCGAGAACGTCATCGTGTTCAAGCGCTCGATGGCGTCCGGATACGCAGGAGTGCAGAATCCGCTGTTCTTCCGGGACAACGCGCAGATGCTGTTCGGCGATGCGAAGGAGCGGGTGGACGACATCCTCCGGGCGCTGTAGCGGTGTAGTGCCGGCGCAGCCGAGAGCTACTTCCCCGTGAACTGCGGCGGGCGCTTCTGCTGGAACGCCGCGAAGCCCTCGCGGTAGTCGTCGGTGTCGCGCAGCGACGATTGGTTCGCGTTCTCCTCCGCGACGGCATCCCACAGTGCGAGGCGCTCGTCGCGCAGCCTGGCGACGAGGCGCTTGCTGGCGAGGAACGCCTGCGTCGCGCCAGCGCCGGCCGCGGATGCTGCGGCAACGGTCGCCGCGATCACTTCGGCGGCCGGCAGCACCCGCGAGAACAGACCGGACTGCACAGCTTCGGTGCCGCTCATCAGTCGCCCTGTGTAGACGAGGTCGAGCGTCTTGTGCGCGCCGAGGCGCTCGTAGAACAGTGCGTGCCCGCCGGAGTCGAGCGTCGCCCCGAGTGCGGCGAACGGCGAGCCGATCTTCGCGGTGTCGGCGACGTAGACGACGTCCGTGGCGATCAGTAGCCCGAGCCCGACGCCGAGGCACGCGCCGTGCGCGGCCGCGAACGTGGGAGCGGGGAATGCCGACATCTTCTGCAGCACCGGAGTGACGAGCCGGCTGAGGTATCCGGTCACATCGTCGGTTGCCGGGTCCACGCCGGCGATGTCGCGCCCGGCGCAGAATCCGGCACCCTCGCCGCGGAGCACGAGAGCCCGCACGCCCGCGGCCTCGGCTGCGTCGTACGCGTCGCCGAGTTCTGTCAGCGCCTCGACGTCGAGCGCATTGCGCTTGTGCGGAGCGTTCAGGACCACGTGGGCGACGTCGTCGGTGATGGTCAGGTCGATCATGTTCGCTCCTCGGCTCGGGTCGGGCGTCGTGTCGGATCAGGAGTCGTAGTCGACGGCCACGCTCTTCGTCGTCGGGTGGGACTGGCACGTCAGGACGTATCCGCGCTCGATCTCGTCGGGCTCCAGGGCGTAGTTCTGAGTCATCCGCACCTCACCCTCGATCAGCCGCGCACGGCACGTTCCGCAGACGCCTCCGGCGCACGCGAACGGCACGTCGCCGCGCACTCGCAGCGCAGCATCCAGAATCGCCTCGTTCGCCGCGACCGGCGACTCCACGGTTGATGAAAGCCCGTCGAGGGTGAACTCGATGCGCCGCGTCTCGTCGCCCTCGCCGATGACGACCGGGCGCCCGCGGTCGATGCGCGGGCCGTCGGCATCGCTCGTGAACAGTTCGAAGCGGATGCTGCCAGGCGGCACCCCCCGACTCTCGAGCGTGTCGCGACAGAGGGCGACGAGATCGAACGGTCCGCAGAGGAACCACTCGGTGACGGCCTCCGGTGGTAACAGCGAGTCGAGGATCGCGTTCAGTTTGTCGGCGTCGATGCGTCCGGACAGCAGCGGTGCGGTGCGCTGCTCGCGGGAGAGCACGTGGTGCAGGGCGAGGCGAGCCGGGTAGCGGTCCTTGAGGTCGGCGAGGTCGTCGAGGAACATGACGTCCTGCGTGGCCCGGTTCGTGTACACCAGGCTGAACCGCGCGGTCGGCGACGACGCCAGCACGTGCGACGCGAGAGCCATCATCGGCGTCACGCCGGAGCCCGCCGCGATGCCGGCGACGTGCGCATGGTCGAGGTCGGGGAGGTTCGTGGTGAACGTGCCCTCTGGACTCATCACCTCGATACGGTCGCCGGGTTTCAGATTCTCGTGTGCCCAGACTGAGAACAGCCCGCCGCGGTCGCGTTTGATGCCGACGCTGATGCTGCCGAGCATTGCCTCTGTCGGCACGGTCGGCGGTCGGCAGATCGAGTAACTGCGCCGTACCTCATGGCCTTCGACGCGCGCGCGCAGCGCGACGTACTGCCCGGGAAGATAGTCGTACTCGCCGTGCAACTCGGGTGGGACCGTGAACGTGACCTCGATGCTCTCAGTTGTCAGCGGCCGCACGTCGGAGACGGTGAGTTCATGGAAGCGCCCGCGGCGGCGCGTGGTCGTTCTCATCACAGCACCTTGAAGTGGTCGAATGGTTCGAGGCAGGCGCGGCACTCGAAGAGCGCCTTGCACGAGGTCGAACCGAAACGGGAGACCTCACGGGTGTCAAGCGATCCGCAGCGGGGGCACTTCACCGCGAGCTGCAGCCTGACCGGGCCTTGCGCTCCCTGAGCCTGTCGAAGGGTTGCGGCACGCGCGTGCGGCGGGGCGATGCCGTAGTCGCGGAGCTTCTGCTTGCCGGCATCCGTCATCCAATCCGTCGTCCACGCCGGAGACAGCGTGGTGCGCACCTCGACGTCGTCGAAGCCCACCGCCGTGAGTGCGAGGACCACGTCGTCGCGCATCGCGTCGAGCGCGGGGCATCCGCTGTACGTGGGGGTGAGCGTGACGATCACCGTCTCGTGATCGATGGTCACGTCTCTCAGCACGCCGAGGTCTTCGATCGTGAGCACGGGGATCTCGGGGTCGGTCACCGTGGCGGCGACCGCCCAGGCGTGTGCGCGGCGCGTGGTCGTCTTCGTCACCATGATGCCCCCGGATGCTGCCTCGCCAGGACCTGCATCTCGGCGAGGAGATGTCCCATGGTGGGGAAGTGCCGACCGCGGCGGCCGCCGCCCGATGACGCGCTCACATCGGGGATGTCGAGTTCGGCCTCGGTGAAGACCGCGGCGATCGCCGCGTCGAACCCTGGGCGCAGAGTGGACGGGCGAGCCGCGATGCCGCCCAGCTCGTCGATCAGAGGTTCGTCGCGGAACAGCTCGTCGACGTACGGCCACACATCCCGGAGCGCGCGGATTATTCGCCGTCGCGACTCCTCGGTACCGCCGGCGAGGCGCAGCGTCCATTGCACGGCATGGTCGCGGTGGTAGTCGACCTCCTTCAGCGCCTTCTCTGCGACGGCGGCGAGCGTCGCATCCTTCGATGCACGAAGAGCCGAGTAGAGCTCGAACATGTAGGCGGATGCCGTGAGCTGCCGCGCGATCGTCTGCGCGAAGTCTCCGTTGGGCTGCTCGAAGAGCCAGGCGCTGCGGAAGTCCGCCTCGTCGCGGAAGTACGCCAGATCGTCTTCGCTGCGGCCGTCGGTGGTGCCTGCCCAGGCTGTGGACGCATAGTGCAGGAGCGACCGTGCATGACCGAGCAGATCGAGGGCGATGTTGCCGAGCGCGACGTCTTCTTCGAGCTCGGGCGCGTGTGCGATCCATCCGCCGAGCTGCTGCGACAGAATCAGCGCGTCATCGCCGAGCCAGAGGGCGTACTCGGCCACGGCGGGAGTCGCGGTGGTGTCGGTATCGCCCGTGAGTTCGGCGGCGAGTTCGACCTCGTCGACGGTGACGTGCGGGGCGGGACGTTTCGACTCGCCTCTGGCGGCCTCCTCTCGGGGCGTTGAGCGAGCCGAAGGCGAGACGAAACGGGTTGAGCGACCGGAGGGAGTCGAAGCCTGCACTTCGGTGGGCGTTTCGTCTCGTCGCTGCGCTCCTCGCTCAACGCGTTTCGTCTCGCTGCGCTCGCTCAACGACCCGCGGGGGAAGGCATCGCTCAACGACCCGCGGGGGAAGGCATCGCTCAACGACCCTCTGGGGGAGGTGGAGTCGCTCACAGGTGGGGCACCCCCTCGGATGCGGTGTAGTACACCGCGTGACGATAGTTCTTGCCTGCGGGGCTTTCGAAGAACGAGCCCTTGGCATCCGGATCGCTCGTGGTGATGGCATCCGCCGGCACGACCCAGATGGACGTGCCCTCGCCGCGACGCGTGTACAGGTCGCGGGCGTTGCGGACGGCGAGTTCGGCGTCCGGCGCGTGCAGTGACCCGGCGTGCACGTGGCTCATGCCGCGGTTCGCGCGGACGAACACCTCCCACAGGGGCCAGGTCTCGGATGCGGTCTCGGTGCTCACCATCATGCGGCCTCCTTCGAGCTCGAGTTGCGGGTGACCTGCTTGCGCGCATACTCCGCAGCGGCCTCGCGCACCCAGGCGCCGTCCTCATGTGCTTCGCGCCGGGCCCGCAGCCGCTCTGCATTCATCGGACCGTTGCCGCCGAGCACCTCGATGAACTCGGTCCAGTCGATCTCGCCGCCGACGTACTGCTGCGTCTCCTCATCGAAGTGCAGCTCGGGATCGGGCAGCGTGATGCCCAGCGCCTCGGCCTGGGGCACCAGCATCCCGATGAACCGCTGGCGCAGTTCATCGTTCGAGAACCGCTTGATGTTCCACGCCATCGACTGCGCCGAGTTCGGGGAGTCGCCGTCCGGAGGACCGAACATCATCAGGCTCGGCCAGTACCAGCGGTCGACGGCATCCTGCGCCATCTTCTGCTGCGCAACCGTTCCCTGCATCAGCGACAGCAGGATCTCGAAACCCTGCCGCTGGTGGAACGATTCCTCCTTGCAGATGCGGATCATCGCCCGCCCGTACGGTCCGTAGGACGCGCGGCACAGCGGCACCTGGTTGCAGATCGCCGCGCCGTCGACGAGCCAGCCGATCGCCCCCATGTCGGCCCAGGTCGGGGTGGGGTAGTTGAAGATCGACGAGTACTTCGCCTTGCCTTCGATGAGCTGGGTGGTCATCTCGTCGCGCGTGATGCCGAGAGTCTGCGCGGCTGAGTAGAGATACAGTCCGTGGCCGGCCTCGTCCTGCACCTTCGCCATCAGGATGGCTTTGCGCTTGAGGCTGGGGGCGCGGGTGATCCAGTTGCCCTCCGGCTGCATGCCGATGATCTCGGAGTGCGCGTGCTGGCCGATCTGGCGGATCAGCGCGCGGCGATAGGCATCCGGCATCCAGTCGCGCGGCTCGATGCGCGAATCGGCGGCGATGATCTCGTCGAATCGGCGCTGCTCGGCGGAGAGCTCACTCGCGACATCAGGGATGGTCATCGCGACTCCTTCGTCTTTCCTGACCGTACGTTCAGTAATTATCCCATAAGTGGGCCAGGCTCGCACGCCGGGTACGGGTTTCGAGCCTCAGCGGGAGCGGGAGACGAGTTCCAGGAGCGCCCGGCCGTACGCTTCAGACGGATCGGGATGCTCGAAACGCAGCGCCTCACCGCTGATCTCGAGCTCCACCAGGAACGAATCCTCCAGGCGGATCAGGCTCCTGAACGTGCCGCGAAACAGGTCGCGCAACTGATCCTCGCGGGGGATGCGAGATGCGTCGCTCACGGGCTACGCATACCTGCACTCTGGGATGGACCTCGCCGTCTCCACTGTCGATGACAGTGCCATGGGGCTCCACGTCATCATCACGCACAGCGACCGCACCGAAACGCAGTACTTGCACCAGCTGCTCGTGCGGGACGGAGAAACCGTCGCCGGTGGCCAGCTGATCGGAGAGGTCGGACACACCGGCCGCTCCTATGGAACGCATTTGCATCTCAGTATGGTTCGAGCAGCTCCCACGAACACGACAGAGGGGTGCAGCTCAGCGGCGACGCCGACGGTCAGCGTGGGCGCGATCTTGCGATCGAAGATCTCGCGCAGCTCGGCCGCGCTGAGATCATCCCGCCAGCTCACGCAGTCGCGCGCAGCTGACGAAGACGCGATCGGTACTCGTCGGTCTTCGCCTGGATCGTCGCGAGATCTCGACCGGACACGCTGTTCACGTCCTGCCAGAGAGTGATGTGCGCGGTCGTCGCTGCGTCACGCTCAGCCGCCGTGTCAGCGTGGTCCGACAGCCAGATGTACTCGCCGCGAAGCTCGGTCGCCGTCTCGCGCATGATGTCGTAGATCATCGGGTCGAAATCCACCGGCTCCGGGGCGGTTGCTGCCTTGGCCATGGGATCCCCTTTCGTCTACATCTCCAGCATACGCTGGCCTCCGACAACCGGCAGGGCGCCCGGGTCGTCGTGTGACCGGCCTGCGCGTGCGCTTGCTGGATCAGTCCATTGGGCGCAGCTGCTTCCTGCTTGATCGCCGTGGCGATCACCACGGAGGATCCAACTCAGTCAGGTCAAGCGGCGTCGGGTGGCCGGTGTCCGTCGTCTGAGGCAGAGTGGGTGCATGGCCTCCCTCTCTGCCGTCGACATTCGCGCTGCCGCCCTCGCCGCACTGCGCGATCTCGTCGGCCGCCCCGATGCCGACTTCCATGAGGGGCAGTACGAAGCGATCGAGGCGCTGGTCGCCCAGCGGCGGCGGGCGCTCGTGGTGCAGCGGACCGGCTGGGGCAAGTCCGCCGTCTACTTCGTCGCGACCCTGCTGCTGCGCCGGCAGGGCGCCGGTCCCACGGTGCTCGTCTCGCCGCTGCTGGCGCTGATGCGTGACCAGATCGCGGCGGCCGAACGCGCCGGCGTGCGCGCGGTGGCGATCAACTCGACGAACGCGCACGAATGGGGCGACGTGCTCGCCCAGCTCGACCGCGACGAGGTCGACGTGCTGCTGGTGTCGCCGGAGAGGCTGAACAACCCCGCCTTCCGTGAGCAGCAACTGCCGGCGCTCGTGCGCCGCATCGGCATGCTCGTCGTCGACGAGGCGCACTGCATCAGCGACTGGGGTCACGACTTCCGCCCTGACTACCGGCGCCTGCGCGACCTCATCACGCAGATGCCTGCGGAGGTGCCGGTGCTCGCCACGACGGCGACGGCGAACAGCCGGGTCGTCGCCGACGTCGAGGAGCAGCTCGGGGTCGCGGGCACGGGAGACGACATGGCCGACGACGGTGTGCTCACGATCCGCGGCCCGCTCGCCCGCGCATCCCTGCGACTCGGCGTGCTGCGCCTTCCCGATGCGGCCCGCCGGTTGGCCTGGCTGCTCAGCCATATCGACGACCTGCCAGGATCGGGCATCATCTACACGCTCACCGTCGCCGCGGCCGTCGACACCGCCCGGCTGCTGCGCGAGCGCGGCCATGAGGTGCGCGCGTACACCGGGCAGACCGACACCGATGAGCGTGAGGAATCGGAGGGCATGCTCAAGCGCAACGAGGTGAAGGCGCTCGTCGCGACGAGTGCGCTCGGTATGGGCTTCGACAAGCCCGACCTCGGTTTCGTGCTGCACCTCGGAGCGCCGTCGTCGCCGGTGGCCTATTACCAGCAGGTGGGGCGTGCAGGGCGAGCGAGCGAGAGCGCGGATGTGCTGCTGCTACCAGGACCCGAGGACCGCGACATCTGGCACTACTTCGCCACGGCATCCATGCCCGATCAGGAGCGCGCCGAGCGCGTGATCGCAGCCCTCGGCGATGCGCCGATCTCGACCCCTGTACTCGAGGCGATGGTCGACATCCGTCGCACCCCGCTCGAACTGCTGCTCAAGGTTCTCGATGTGGACGGTGCGGTGCGCCGGGTGCAGGGCGGGTGGGTCGCCACCGGTGAGAGCTGGGTCTACGACCGGGACCGCTACGAGCGCATCGCCGCCGAACGCGTCGCAGAGCAGCAGTACATGCTCGAATACGAGCAGACCGACGGATGTCGGATGGAGTTCCTGCAGCGTTCGCTCGATGACGACACGGCCGCGCCCTGCGGGCGGTGCGACAACTGCGCCGGTGCGTGGTTCCCTCGCGAGATCGGGCAGGCGGCGACATCTGCGGCATCCGAGTCCCTCGACCGGGTCGGCGTTGCGATCGACCCGCGCCGCATGTGGCCGACGGGCGCCGACCGACTCGGGGTTCCGGTGAAGGGTCGCATTCCTGCGGCTGAGCAGGCCGGCAGCGGACGAGCGCTGGCCCGACTCACCGACCTCGGATGGGGCGGCACGCTGCGTACGTTGTTCGCAGCGGGTGCGCCCGATGGCCCGGTGACCCCGCAGGTGCTCGCCGGCTGCGTGCGGGTGCTCGCAGGGTGGGGATGGGCCGAGCGACCCGTCGCGGTCGTCGCGATGCCGTCGCGATCGCGTCCTCTGCTCGTCGACTCGCTCGCGCACGGGATCGCCGAGATCGGCAAGCTGCCCTTCATCGGCCCGCTGACGCTGGTCGACGGCGGACCCACCGGACAGCCGGGTGGCAACAGCGCGTTCCGGCTCGCGGGTCTCTGGGAGCGCTTCAGCGCGGATGGACTCGAGATCCCCGACGGGCCGGTGCTGCTCGTCGATGACCAGGCCGACAGTCGTTGGACCCTCACCGTCGCCGCCCGTTCCCTCCGGCAGGCGGGAGCGAGCGAGGTACTGCCGTTCGTGCTCGCGTTACGCGGCTGAGCGCTCCTTCTCCACCAGCGTCAGCACGTCGTACGTCGCCACCGTCTCCTCGTTCTGGTTGCGGATCACGGCATCCCAGCGCACCTCGCCGTACTCATCGGTCTCCCGAGGCGTGATCTGCTTCGCAGTCAGTTCGACGCGGATGCTGTCGCCCGGCGAGACCGGAGTGATGAAGCGCAGATTCTCCAGCCCGTAGTTCGCGAGCACGGGACCGGGCTCAGGATCGACGAACAGCCCAGCGGCCCACGACACGAGCAGATAGCCGTGGGCGACGCGTCCGGGGAAGAACGGGTTCGCGGCGGCGGCCTGCTCGTCCATGTGCGCGTAGAAGGTGTCGCCGGTGAAGTGGGCGAACGTCTCGATGTCGTCGAGCGTCACCTCACGAGACGCTGAGGCGATGCGGTCGCCGACCTGCAGCTCTGCCAGCGACTTCCGGAACGGATGGATGCCGTCATACCGGGCCGTCGCCCCGACATGCCACACACCCGTCAGCGCCGTCAGCATGTCGGGCGATCCCTGCACGGCCGTGCGCTGCATGTGGTGCAGCACGGCGCGGATGCCGCCGAGCTCTTCACCCCCGCCCGCGCGGCCCGGACCGCCGTGCACGAGACCGGGCATCGGCGATCCGTGCCCCGTGGATGAGCGCGCGTCATCGCGGTCGAGGAACAGAACTCGTCCGTTCGAGGCGGCGATGCCGGTCATGAGTTCGGCGGCGAACTCAGGGTCGTGCGTCGCGACGCTGGTCACGAGCGATCCGCCGCCGTGGGCAACGAGAGACGCGGCCTCAGACGTCGTGGAGTAGGTCAGCAGTGAAGCCACGGGGCCGAATGCCTCGACCTCGTGCACGGCATCCGCCCCTGCGTCGTCGAAGCGCAGCAGCATCGGGGCGACGAAGGCACCGTCGGCCGCGGAGGAGCCGTCGACGCCGCGCACCTCCGGCGCATCGCTGGAGCCGACGACGATCCGGCCGCCCGCATCCTGCAGCACCTGCACCTGTCGCAGCACCTCGTCGCGCTGGGCGAGCGAGACGAGCGGGCCCATCGTCACACCCTCGGCGCGCGGGTCGCCGATCACGATCTTCGCCTCGAGCCGTGCGCGCACCGCGTCGATGATGGCGTCGGCGGATGCTGTCGGCACGATCGCGCGTCGGATCGCCGTGCACTTCTGCCCCGCCTTGGTCGTCAGCTCGGTGACCAGTTGGCGCACGTAGGCGTCGAACTCGGGCGTTCCCGCGACCCCGTCGGGGCCGAGCACCGAGGCGTTGATCGAGTCGGTCTCGGCGGTGAACCTCACGCCCTGCGGAGTCTGCGATCGCAGTTCTGCCGCCGTGGACGCACTGCCGGTGAACCCGACGATGTCGCCCAGGCGCAGGTCGTCGAAAAGCGTGGGCACGCTGCCGCTGACCAGCTGCAGCGACCCGTCCGGCAGCAGCTCCGATTCGACGAGGATGCGCACGAAGGCCTCGGCGAGATAGCCGGTCGGCGTCGCGGGCTTCACGAGCGTCGGCATCCCCGCGAGGAATGCGGGCGCGAACTTCTCGAGCGCGCCCCACACCGGGAAGTTGAATGCGTTGATCTGCACTGCGACGCCCGGAAGCCGCGTGAACACATGGCGGCCGAGGAACGTGCCGTCCTTCGAAAGCGGCTCGATCGGGCCGTCGACGTACACGTGGCCGTTGGGCAGTTCGCGGCGTCCCTTGCCGGAGTAGGCGAACAGCACCCCGATGCCGCCGTCGATGTCGACCCAGGAGTCGGCCTTCGTCGCCCCGGTGCGCGCCGAGAGGGCGTAGAGCTCGTCTTTGCGCTCGGTGAGCGCGAGCGCGAACTGTTTGAGCAGCACCGCACGCTGGTGGAACGTCAGCGCTCCCAGCGATGCCTGACCGACCGTGCGGGCGTAGTCGAGTGCGCCTGTCAGATCGATGCCCTGACTGCTGACCCTGGTGATCTCCTCGCCGGTCGAGGCATCACGGACGATCAGTGCACCGGCGTCCGAGTCCGGCGTCCACCATGCGCCCTGGACGTAGCCGGGCAGAACCTCGCTCATTCGTCATCCCATCTGTAGAAGCCTTGGCCGCTCTTGCGGCCGAGCCTGCCCTCCGTGACCATCTGCCTGAGCAGCGCCGGCGGTGCGAAGCGTTCGCCGAGGGTCGCGTACAGCTCTTCGGCGATGCCGAGGCGCACGTCGAGGCCGACGACATCGGTCGTGCGCAGCGGGCCCATCGGATGCCGGTACCCGAGCTCCATGGCCCGGTCGATGTCCTCCGCCGAGGCGACGCCGGCATCCAGCATCCTGATCGCTTCGAGTGCGAGCACGAGGCCGAGCCGACTGGACGCGAAGCCGGGGGAGTCGCGGACGACTATCGGCGTCTTTCCCAGTGTCTCCACCCAGTCGCGCGCCCGGTCGGCGAGTGCCGGATCCGTCGCGGATCCGCACACGATCTCGACCAGCGACGACGACGGCACCGGATTGAAGAAGTGCAGACCGAGGAACCTCTGCGGACGGGTGAGCGATGTAGCCAGGGCGTCGATCGAGATCGATGACGTGTTCGAGGCGAGCACCGCATCGGCGGCCAGCACGCTCTCCACGCGGGCGAGCGCCTCGGACTTGAGCGCACGGTCCTCCGGAACGGCCTCGATCACGAGGTCACGGTCTGCGAGGATTCCGGCATCCGTGCCTGCGCGGAGGGCCGCGTTCAGGTCGTCGAGCGTCCGTTCGGTGCTGTCGCGCTTCACGGAGCGCTCAAGGCTCTCGTGGATGCGATGCACCGCCGCCGTCATCGCGGCGCCGTCGCGTTCGACGATGATGACATCGGAACCGGCCAGCAGGAATGCATGCGCGATCCCTGCGCCCATGCGGCCTCCGCCGAGTACACCCACCTTCACCGTCGGCCTCGCCTCTCCAGGAACTCGGTCATCCGGCGCATCTTCTCCGGGCTCTCGAACAGCTCGGCCTGCAGATCGCCGTCGATACCGGGATGCGTCTCGCGCGGTGCACGCATGGCCCGTTTGGTGTGCTGGGTGGCGAGCGGATCGTTCGCGGCGATCCGATCCGCGATCGCGTGCGCTGCCACGAGCAGCTCATCGGCGGCGTGGATGCTGGAGACGAGGCCGGCGCGCAGCGCCTCGTCCGCAGTGAGAAGTCGCCCGGTGAGCAGCATCTCGCTCGCCAGGCCGTCGCCGACGATCTCTCGCAGCCGCCAGGTTCCGCCGGCTGCGGCCATGATGCCGAGACCGGTCTCTGGGTTGCCGATCTTCAGCGTTGGCGTGGCGATGCGGATGTCGGCCGCGTAGGCGAGCTCGGCGCCTCCACCGAGTGCATAGCCGTCGATCGCGGCGATCACCGGCATCGGCAGCTCATGGATGCGGATGAAGGCGGTGGCGTTGATGCCGCGGCGTGCGTCTTCGGCGCGACGGGCGCGCAACTGGGTGATGTCGGCGCCGGCCGCGAACACGCCGTCGACGCCGGTGAGGATCAGGATGCGCGGCTCGGTCTCGAGTTCCTCGCACAGCGCATGCAGCACGTCGATGATCTCGCGGTCGATCGCGTTGCGCTTGTCGGGGCGGTTCAATCGGGCGACGACGCGGTCGGGGCTGCGTTCGATGACGAGGGGTTCCTCGTTCATGTGCGCTCCTGACTGCGTCGTCTGGTCCGGCCCGGCAGTTTCTGACCGATCGTTCAGTAATTATTATGCCAAGGTTGCGCGGCGTCGGCAATCGCTGGTGTCAGACTGGAACGCGTGTCAGTGCCATCGTCCGAAGAAGTCGCGGCAGCGATGCCCGCTGCACGCCGAGGGCGACCGGGCTACGACCAGCGGCAGATCCTCGAGATCGCCGTGCAGGTCTTCATCGAACACGGGTACGACGCGACCTCGGTGGCCTCGCTCGCCGAACGCCTCGGCCTCTCGAAGTCCGCGCTGTATCACCACTACGCGTCGAAGGAGCGTCTGCTCGAGCTTGCCCTCGACGAGGCGATGGGGTCGTTGGAAGCCGTGCTGCGTGAACCGGGGGCGACAGCGGGCTCTGCGGGCGATCGGCTCGAGTACGTGCTTCGAGGTGCGGTGCGTGTGCTCGTCGACAAGCTCGCGTACGTGACACTGCTGCTGCGGGTGCGCGGCAACAGCGACGTCGAACGCGCGGCGCTCCAGCGGCGGCGCGGATTCGACGATCAGATCACCGATATGGTGCGGGCCGCTCAGGCCGAGGGGACGGTGCGCGCCGACGTCGGAGCGGCGGTCGCCACGAGGCTGCTGTTCGGCATGGTCAACTCGATCGTCGAGTGGTACCGGCCCGGTGGGCCCGAAGGCGCGGAAGCGCTCGCGGACGATGTGCTCACGATTGCCCTCGACGGGCTGCGCACGCGCTGAGCCCGAAGCGGGCTGAGCGCCGGGAAGTGCAGCAAGCTGATCACGCTCGACACCGCCCATCTGGTTGCTGCTACGCGAACCCTTCCATGCGCGCGCATATTCCGAATGACGCGGAGCGACGATCCGCCGACGCGCCGTGACGGCCTGTCGAACGCGAGTCCGATTCGACGAGCGCGCGCGGCTGAGCGAAGGAGAAAAGTGTCCGTCATTCGCGAGGTTGACCGACACTCTCCTCCTTCCACGGCTGCGCGGAGCGAGGAAACCCCGCCTCAGCGCCGCAGCGCCTCGCGGAACTTCACCCGCGCGCCCATCTTCAGCAGGGAGTTCTCGTAGATCTTCGCGCCGATCAGGATCACCACGATGCATGCCACGAGCATGATCGCCAGCGAGGCCAGCGGCTCCCACCACTCCGCCTCGTTGAAGAACAATCGGATCGGCATCCCGACCGGGGCAGAGAACGGCACGTACGAGAGCACGGTCATCACGACGGGGTTGTCGCCGAAGAAGATCACCAGGACGTACGGGATCATCGTCAGGTACATCACCGGGGTCAAGGTGGTGCCGGCGTCCTCCTGGCGCGACACCATCGATCCTGCGGCGGCGAACATGGCCGCGAGCAGGATGAACCCGAACAGGAAGAACACCGCGAACCAGACGACCGGGCCGCCGAGTCCCGCCAGCAACCCGGTCTGACCGGTGACGATCAGCCCGATGGTGCCGACGGTCGCCAGCAGCACGATCTGCGACATGGCGAGGATCGTGTTGCCGACCACCTTGCCGGCCAGCAGTACGCGTGCCGGGATGCTGGAGAGCAGGATCTCGACGACGCGGGTCTGCTTCTCCTCCACGACGCTGGTGGCCACCGGCATGCCGAACATCATCGCCGACATCATGAACACCAGACCGAAGCCGATGCCGAGCAGGTACCGGAGTGGCCCGCTGCCCGCGGCATCCGGGTTGAGCAACTCGACCTCCGGAGTCGCGGAGAGGGCCATCATCAGGCTCTGGGGCGCCTCCTTGTCGGCGATGATCACGAGGCCGGTCGGCGACGACGGGTCATCGACCACGGCGGCGTCGACCTCGCCCGATTCGACGAGCGCGGTGGCCTCATCCCGATCGGCGACCTCGGTCACGTCGTAGCCGTCGACTTCGGAAAGAGCGGATGCCGTGGCACCGGTCGCCGCGATGGGAGTCGCGCTGGAGTTCGAAGAGGAGAAACCGGCCCAGATGACGCCGGCGAGGGCGATCAGCAGCAGGATGCCGGTCGAGATCAGATAGGCCTTGCTGCGCAGTTTGGTGCTCAGTTCGCGCTCTGCGACGAGCCAGACGCCCTGTCCGGTGGAGACGGTCGAACCGTAACCGGTCCCTGAGCCTGTCGAAGGGTTCACTGGATGACCTCCTTGAAGATCTGGGCGAGGGTGGGATGCTGCGGACCGAACCTGTTGACGTCACCGTCCTGCAACGCGCGCCGGAGCACGCGCTGCGCGGAGGCCGGATCGTCTGTGTCGAACACGGCGTTCCCGCCCTCGAAGTCGACGACCGTGACGCCCGGCTCCTCGCGCAGCCACCCGACATCGCCATTGCTCTCCAGCTCCCATCGAGGGGCCGAGTGCTGCTCGCGCAGCTGGTCGCGGGGTCCTGCAGCCCGGATCGTTCCGCCTGCGATGATGACCAGGTCATCGCACAGGCGCTCCACGACATCGAGCTGATGCGAGGAGAACAGCACCGAGACCCCGCGCGCCGCACGTTCCTGCAGCACGCCGGCGACCTTTTCGACGGCGAGCGGGTCGAGACCCGAGAACGGCTCGTCGAGGATCAGCACCTCCGGATCGTGCACGAGGGATGCCGCGATCTGCGCCCGCTGCTGATTGCCGAGTGAGAGCGCCTCGAGGTTGTCATTCAGGCGCTCGCCGAGTCCGAGCTCTTCGAGCAGCGTGGTTGCACGCGTCGTGGCATCCGTCTTGGAGAACCCGTGCAGACGGGCGAGGTAGACGACCTGCTCGAGCACCTTCATCTTCGGGTACAGCCCGCGCTCCTCCGGCATGTAGCCGAACTGGCGGCGTGCATCAGGCGTCAGCGTGGTGCCGCCGAGCGTGACGGATCCGCCGTCGGAGGCGAGCAGCCCGAGCACGATGCGCATCGTGGTCGTCTTGCCTGCGCCGTTGCCGCCGACGAAGCCGGTGAGGTGGCCGGCGACGACCGGGAAGGTGACGTCGTCGAGCACCAGGCGAGTACCGTAGCTCTTCGTTATGCCGGTCAGTCGAAGCGTTCCTGAGGTCATTTCGACTCGTTCCTTCGCTCAATGCATCGCATGCCTCCACGCTACGAGGCGCCTCGGCACGTCGGCATCCCCCCTGCGACGGACATTTACGTTCTATGCAAAGGAATTTAATTTCCGGACGGTGCGTTGAGCACGATGAATGCACATGGCTCATGACTGAGCCCGAACAGAAGGAACACACCTGTGACTCGCACCATCGGATACATCGTCGGCAGCATCTCCAGCACGTCCATCAACCGTCGCCTGGCGCGCGTGCTGCAGAACCTCGCCCCCGAAGGCACCGAACTCGTCGAAATCGAGATCAAGGACCTGCCCTTCTACTCGCCCGACTTCGACGCGGACTTCCCTCAGGTGGCGACCGACTTCAAGAAGGCCATCGCCGACGTCGACGGTGTCATCATCGTCACGCCCGAGTACAGCCGCTCGATCCCCGGCGTGCTCAAGAACGCGCTCGACTGGTCGACCCGCCCCTACGGCGAGATGTCGTTCTTCGGCAAGCCCGTCGCCGTCATCGGGACCTCGGGCTCTGGCGTCGCGACCGCCGCCGCCCAGCAGCACTTGCGTGCGATCCTCGGCCACTTCAGCGCGATCACGATGGGCCAGCCGGAGGGCTTCATCCAGGACCGCCCCGGCCTGTTCACCGAAGACGGCCAGGTCACCGATGACAGCACGGCCGGCTTCCTGGTCGGCTACCTCGAGGCGTTCAACGGCCTCATCTCACGCGTGCAGCACTCCGCGGAGCTGGTGAACGCGTAACTCTCACTGATGTACTGATGCCCCGGGGCCCTGTGCCCCGGGGCATTCGTCGTCTACTCCTCGAGCAGTCGCCATCCCAGTCGCTCGGATGCCGAGCGGTCGAACGTCACCGTCTCGGTCGCACCGAACTGTTCCATCGTTGACTGTATGAGGGCGTCCGCGAAGTCTGCTCCATCCTCGGCGAGATGGAGGGCGCGCACCACTCCCTCGCCGTCATCGAACTCCAGGGTCTCGCTCTCGACGAGGCGCCGGATGACCGCGAGGCACGCACGTTTCTCGAAGTGGCGCCCTCTGGCCAGCATCCAGTACACCTCGGCGAGCGTGACAATCGAGATGAAGCCGGGAGCTTCGCGGCTGAATCCTGAGAGGGTGCGTTGGGCGATGGCCGTTTGAACCTCGTGGTCCTGCAGCACTGCCCGAAGGATGATGTTGGTGTCGACGCCGGTCATCGAGCCATGCGTCAACATGTCAGGAGTCCATGCCGCTCTCGGCGGCGCCATCGGCGATGGCATCGTTCATCTCCTCGATCGTCATCGCGGGTACGCCGGGCTGGTGGAGCATGCCGAACAGGTCCGAAACGTCGCCCGTCTTGCGAACGACGTTGTACTGCCCGTTCGGGAGCTTCACGAACATCACCTTGGAGCCGGCCACAAGCTTCAGGTCGTCTCTGACGTCCTTGGGCATCGTGAACTGCCCTTTGCTCGTCATCGTTGCGATGGACATGGTGATTCCTTCCCACAGACGATTCGCCTTACTTCGTGCGAATAAGCTTACGCGATGCGAATGCGAAGGGATAGGGCGTCACGCCAGCCCGCGCCGATGCGCCAGCACGACGGCCTGCACGCGGTCACGGGCACCGAGCTTCTGCAGGATGCGTGAGACGTGCGTTTTCACGGTCGCCTCGCCGATGAACAGTCGCGTCGCGATCTCGGCATTGCTCATCGCCTCGGCGACCAGCGCCAGCACCTCGGCCTCACGGTCGGTGAGCGGCTCGACGAGCGCGACCCCGCGGGTGGTGGACGGGGCTTGCGGCGCGGTCGAGGCGTACCGCTGCACGACTCGGCGAGTCACCTCGGGCGCCAGCATCCCGTCGCCGGCCGCCAGCACGCGTACGGCCGTGAGCAGATCCTCCGGGGTGCCGTTCTTGAGCAGGAAGCCGCTCGCGCCGGCATCCAGCGCTGCGAACAGGTAGTCGTCGCGATCGAATGTCGTGACGATCGCGATCGCGGCCGTCACCTCGCGCTCGGCGACGATGCGTCTGGTCGCTTCGATGCCGTCCATGTCGGGCATCTGCACGTCCATGGTGATCACAGCGGGTCGGAGAGCGGATGCTGCCGCCACTGCTTCCGCGCCGGTGGCGGCCTCACCCACCACGGTGATGTCGGGCTGGCTGTCGAGGATGGTGCGGAACCCGACGCGCAGCGTCGCGTGGTCGTCGACGATGAGGACGCGGATCGGATCGCTCATGCGGTCGCTCCCGCCGGCGCCACGGGCGTCGAGAGGGGAACGTGCACACGAACCCGCCAACCTCCGCGTTCGCGCGGTGCTGATTCGATCGTGCCGCCCGATGCCAGCGCGCGTTCGCGCATGCCCAGCTGTCCCATTCCCGATCGTGCGGTGAGCACGGTGCGGCCGGTGCTGACGATCTCGAGCTCGACACCGCTGTCCAGATAGCGCAGGCGCACGTCGGCGGTGGCTCCCGCGCCGGCATGGCGGCGGATATTGGTGAGCGATTCCTGCGCGATGCGGTACAGGTTCACCTGCGTGACCGAAGGCACGGATCGCTGATCGCCGACCACCGTGAACTCCGTCGGCACGCCGGCGGAATCGGATGCCTCAGCAAGCTGTGCGATGTCATCGAGGGTGACCGTCGACGCGGCGTCGTCTGCCGCGGCATCCGAGGAGCGCAGCGTCTCCAGCAGGTGCCGCAGTTCACTGATGGCCTCGCGGGCCGAGGCTTCGACATCGGCGAGGATATGCTTCGCCGTGCCGGCATCCTGGTCGATCACCATGCGCGCCGCTCCCGCCTGCACACCCATCACCGACACGTGGTGGGCGACGACGTCGTGCAGTTCGCGGGCGATGTGCACGCGGTCCAGCGCCACGGCCTGGGCGGCCGTGACCTCGCGCTGGCGTTCGAGATCCGCCGTGCGCTGTTCGAGCGCCTGACGCTGCATCGCCGCCCGCCATGCGTGCTCGCCGAAGTAGTAGGCGCCGGCGAAGTAGAGCACGTTCACGAGCAGCTGCAGCATCATGAACGCGAGGTACGGCGACATCGCGCCCGCGATGATGTCCTCCTCACGGGCGGTGTCGATCGCGTCGCGGTACATCGTGACCATCAGCCAGGCGAACATGCCGGCGATGATCGCAGCACGTACGATCATCGCCGCGCGGCGGTTCGCCATCCACGCCCCCACCGTGTAAAGCGCGATGAACATCGCGACGTTGCCGGCGTAGAGCTCGGGGATCCGCACGGTGACGGCGACGAAGTAGGCGACCGAGACGATGATCGCGACCTGTGCTGGCCAGACGCGGCGCAGGGCGAGCGGCGCTGCCAGGAACACCAGGTACACCAGCGCCTGCCACAGCGGCGCCTGCTCGTCACCGTAGATCTCAGACGCCGCAGAGAGCGCGGCGCTGATGACACCTGCGACGAACACGACGGCGGCCAGCAGCGCGTCGGATCGGCGTTGGCGCGCGGTGAGCGCGCGGAATGGTGCAGACATGCCTCAACGGTACGGGGAAGCGGATGCTGCGGCATCCGCCCTGCGACGGATTCGATCCGCTCTGCTATTGACACCCGGCACCGACAATCCGACAAAGGAGTCAGCATGTCAACCAAGGTCTTCGTCAACCCCACCACCACCGATCCCGAGCGCAGCAAGGCGTTGTCCTGACGTGGCCCCTCGCTGCGCTATGCGCCCGCGCCCGGCCCGGTTCGCACCGGTGTCATGGGGGAAAGACCCGTCAGGCGAAGATCATCGGCATGTCGTCATCGTCTTCGGCACCACCGAAGTCGAGGTCGACGACCACCGGCACGTGATCGCTGGGCTGCTCGCCCTTGCGCTCATTGCGGTGGATCGATGCGCCGGTGACGGCGCCGGCGAGCGCGGGGGAGCCGAGCACGAAGTCGATGCGGATGCCCTCGTTGCGCGGGAACTTCAGCCGCTGGTAGTCCCAGTAGGTGAAGCCTTCGGGCAGCAGCGGGCGCACGACGTCGGTGAGGCCCGCATCCTGGAAGGCGAAGAACGCGGCGCGCTCCTGGGGGGAGACGTGAGTCGAGACGCCCTCGACGATGTCCGGATCGCCGTTGTCGGAGTCGAACGGGATGATGTTGAAGTCGCCGACGAGCGCCAGCGGCAGATTCGGGTTCTTCTGCAGAGCGGATGCCGCGTGCTGACGAAGCTCGTTGAGCCAGTGCAGCTTGTACGCGTAATGCGGGTCGTCCAATGAGCGCCCATTCGGCACGTAGAGGCTCCAGATCTGCACGCCGTCGACGGTCACACCCAGCGCGCGGGCCTCGAGCGGAGCATCCGGTCCTTCATGGCCCTTCGCGAAGCCCGGCATCCCGTCGAACGCCGTCGACACGTCGGTCATGGGCAGGCGGCTCGCAATGGCGACGCCGTTCCACTGGTTCAGGCCGTGCACCTCGACCTGATAGCCGGCCTCTTCGAACTGCGCGTAGGGGAACTGCTCGGGCTTGCACTTGATCTCCTGCATCGCGAGCACGTCGATGTCTTCACGCACCGCGAACTCGACCGTGCGGCGCACGCGGGTGCGGATGGAGTTGACGTTCCAGGTGGCCAGGCGCATGCATCCAGCCTAGTTGCGGGGTCGACGCTCAACGCTCTGCGGGGTTGGCCGTGCCGATCAACACACCGCGGGCGAGCGAGTGGAAGTGCCGATTGAATCCGAGCACCGCCGGCGTGGAGCCTGCGCGGATGTCGAGCGTCTCCACGTCCAGCGCGTCCACGACGAAGAAGTATCGATGCACCCCTGTGCCCTCGGGCGGGGCCGCGCCGATGAACCGCTCGGAGCGGGACTCGTTCGGCAGCACCGTCGCTCCGTGCGGAAGCGCGGCGAGATCGCCGAGGCCGCGGGCGAGCGAGGTGACCGAGACGGGGAGGTTGTAGGCGGCCCAATGCCAGAACCCCGATCCTGTCGGGGCATCCGGATCGAAGCACGAGATCGCGAAGCTGCGCGTGCCTGCGGGCGGCGTCGACCACTGCAGCGCGGGCGAGCGGTCCTCACCACCCCGACCGGACGACCAGGCGAACAGCGGCAGCGGCCCGCCCGGTTCGAAATCGGAACTGCTCAACTCGAGCGGCGCGAAATCACGCAGCGTGGCGAGCTCGGCATAAGGATCGTACGAGAGCATGGGGCCTCCTTCGCTGAGGGGATGATGACGTCACGGCCCACGATAGGCGCACCACGCAGGTCGCACCACCGGCTCTAAGCTGGATGCCGTGACCGCACTCGACGCAGACCGCCAAGCCCTCCTCGACCTCATCAAGGCGGAGGCGGTGTTTCATGGTGACTTCACCCTCTCCAGCGGCAAGCAGGCGACGTACTACGTCGACATGCGCCGGCTCACGCTCGATCACCGTGCGGCACCAGCCATCGGCCGCATCATGCTCGATCTGATCGGCGATCTCGACGCCGAGGCTGTCGGCGGCCTGACACTCGGCGCCGACCCGATCGCGAACTCGGTGCTGCACGCTTCCGTCGCCACGGATCGCCCGGTGGATGCCTTCGTCGTGCGCAAGGAGCCGAAGGACCACGGCCGCGGTCGTCAGATCGAAGGCGCCGACATCGCGGGCAAGCGTGTCGTCGTGCTCGAAGACACCTCCACCACCGGCCAGTCCGCGCTCAAGGCCGTCGAGGTGCTGCGCCGCGAGGGCGCAGAGGTCATCGCCGTCGCCGTGATCGTCGATCGCAAGACCGGCGCACAGGCCGCGATCGAGGCGGAGGGGCTGCAGTGGCTGGCGGCCTTCGACCTCGACGACCTCGGCCTCGACCCGCAGTGACCTTCGGCGCATGACTCGGTACGCACTGGCCGTCGACGTCGGCGGCACGAAACTGGAGGCCGCGCTCGTCGGCGATGACGGGATGCTGGTCGCAGGCAGCCGCAGCAGGCAGGCCACCGGCCGCGACGCGACACCAGCGTCTCTGGATGCTGCGGTCGAGGCCGTCATCGCGCATGCGCTCGCCCTGCTGCCGGAAGGCGCCGAGCTCGTGGGCGCCGGTGTCGGCAGTGCGGGTCCGATCGACCTCCCGACCGGTTCGATCGTCCCGGTCAACATGCCCCAGGCGCGCGGCTACGGCCTGGCCGGAGCGGTGCGTGACGCGGCATCCGCTGTTCTCGGCCGTGACGTGCACACCGTGTTCGGGCACGACGGTGGTGCACTCGCGCTCGCCGAAGCCTGGCTCGGAGCGACCCGCGAGGCGCGTTCGTCGCTCTCGATCGTCGTGTCGACAGGGGTCGGCGGTGGGTTCGTCGTGGGCGGGCAGTACATCCGCGGTGCCTCCGGTAACGCCGGCCACCTCGGGCAGGTGCGCCGTGAAGGCGGCCTGACTCTCGAGGAGATCGCCTCGGGACCTGCATCCGCCGCGTGGGCGCAGACCCAGGGATGGACGGGCGCCACCGGCGAGGACCTCGCGCGTGACGCGGCATCCGGCGATCAGACCGCGCGTGCGGCGATCGAACGGTCCGCTCGCGCGGTGGGAGAGGCGCTGGCAGATGCCGCGACGCTCGTCGACCTCGACATGATCGCGGTCGGCGGCGGGTTCTCTCGGGTCTCCGACGACTACATCGAGCTCGTGCAGCAGGCGCTCACGGCGAGCGCCGCGCACGATTACTCTCGGCGCGCGCGGGTGGTGCGCTCCGGGCTGGGAGACGAGGGTCCGCTCATCGGCGCGGCCGCGCTCGTGCTCAGGTAATCCGGGGGCGTCGCCCGGTGAGGCCCGGTACGGCCGACGATGCTACGCACGTCGGAGCCTGCGACGTAGGTCGGAGGAATTGGCCGAAAACCTCCGACGTGCGTACCGCCCTCCGACAGTTGGAACAGCCTGCCGCGGGCGGGGACG
>NZ_JABFAS010000002.1:537232-570447 GCF_017168295.1 Microbacterium sp. KRD172
CGGCGTGCTCGTCCATGAGAACGACGCCATCCCCGGTGCGTCAGAGCTGCTCGCCGGCGGGGGCGTCGGCGGCAGCGGGACCGACGTAGGCTCGAGGGATGCGCGTACTCGGACTGCTCTCGGGCACCTCACACGACGGGATCGACGTCACCGTCGTCGACTTCAGCGAGGCGGATGGCGCCGTGCGCGGCACCGTGCTGCACGAGGACAGTGTTGCGTACGACCCTGCGCTTCGCGCTCGACTCGTGGCCGCACTGCCGCCTGCGAAGACGACGCTGGCCGAGGTCTGCGAGCTCGACACCCTGATCGGTCAGGCGTTCGCAGACGTGGCGGCGGATGCTGCGGCATCCGTCGGCGGCGTCGATGCCGTGTGCACCCACGGGCAGACCGTCTACCACTGGGTCGACGACGGCCATGCCCGCGGCTCGTTGCAGATCGGCCAGCCGGCGTGGATCGCCGAAGCGGTCGGCGCTCCGGTGGTCTCGGACGTGCGCATCCGCGACATCACGGCGGGTGGGCACGGCGCGCCACTCGTCTCCTTCCTCGACGAACTGCTGCTGCGCGGTCGCGCCGGCACATCGGCCGCGCTGAATCTCGGCGGCATCGCGAACATCACGATCGTCGGAGAGGGTGCCGGCGCAGGTGCGGTCTCGGCCTACGACATCGGTCCGGCGAACGCGCTCGTCGATGCCGTGATCGCGAAGTACGGCCTGGACCCGCTCGGCTACGACGAGGATGCTCGTATTGCACGCTCCGGCGATGTCGACGACGCACTGCTCGCGTCGCTGCTCGCCGATCCGTACTACGCCCTGCCTGCGCCGAAGAGCACCGGCAAGGAGCATTTCCACCTCGACTACGTGCGGGGGCACGCCTCGTCTCTGGGCCGCGACGTGCGCGTGACCGATCTCGTGCGCACTCTCACCGAACTGACGGTGCAGACGGTTGCGAACGACGTGCGCGCGGCCGGCGTCGGATTCCTCGCCGTCTCGGGCGGCGGATGCCACAACCCGCTCATCATGGAGGGGCTCCGCGCCGCGCTGCCGGACACCGAGGTCGTGCTCGCCGATGAGCTCGGCGCATCCGCGGACAACAAGGAGGCGATCCTGTTCGCGTTGATCGGCTGGTGCACCATGCACGGCGTGCCGGCCGTCATCCCCGGCGGAACAGGGGCGCGCGAGCCGCGCATCCTCGGCACGATCACCCCGGGGATCGGGCCGTTGCGGATGCCGCCACCCGTCGCAGAAGTCCGCAGCCTGACCCTGAGCTGACCGGCCTCAGCCTTTCCGGTCGTCGTCCCAGGGGCCTTCCCACCAGTTGCCGCTGCGCTCCTCGTCGCCCGGGCCGCGGCGCCGACGTGAGCGGACCCACTGCACGATGATGACAGTCAGGGTGCTGACCCCGATCAGGATCATCACGATGAAGAGCAGGTCGCGCTGGTCCATGGTCTCAGCCTTCTGAAGAGCCCGACGGCAGCAGATCGGCGACCGAGTTCACGATCTCGTCGGGGCGGAACGGGTACTTCTCGATCTCGACCTGGTCGCTGATGCCGGTGAGCACGAGCACGGTGTGCAGGCCCGCCTCGATGCCGGCGACCACGTCGGTGTCCATCCGGTCGCCGATCATGCCGGTGCGCTTGGAGTGCGCGCCGATCTTGTTCAGCGCCGAGCGGAACATCATCGGGTTCGGCTTGCCGACCACGTAAGGCTCGCGTCCGGTGGCCTTGGTGATGAGGGCGGCGACGGCGCCGGTCGCGGGGAGTGGGCCCTCAGCGCTCGGGCCGGTGGCGTCCGGGTTGGTGATGATGAAACGCGCACCCCTGTTGATCAGGCGGATCGCCCTCGTGATCGCCTCGAAAGAATAGGTGCGGGTCTCGCCGACGACGACGAAGTCGGGGTCGGTCTCGGTCATGACGAACCCTGCGTCGTGCAGGGCGGTGAGGATGCCGGCCTCGCCGATGACGAACGCGGAGCCGCCCGGCACCTGCTGCTGCAGGAACGCCGCGGTGGCCAGAGCGGACGTCCAGATGCGGTCCTCCGGCACGTGCAGACCGCTGGAGCGCAGCCGCGCGGAAAGGTCGCGGGCGGTGAAGATCGAGTTGTTGGTCAGGACCAGATACGGGATGCCGGCGGCCTCCCAGCCGGCGAGCAGCTCTGACGCACCGGGGATGGCGTCGTTCTCATGGACGAGCACGCCGTCCATGTCGGTGAGCCAGCATTCGATCTCAGAGCGTTCAGCCATGTGCTCAGCCTAGATGAGTGAGTCCTGTCGGCTCGCGCGGCGTGGAGGCTGTTGCTGTGTTTGCCCGTCGCGCAGCATCTGCTCGGGATCTCGTCGGATCGGAAATCGATCAGGCATGCTCGCGCGCATTTGATGGGCATGTGCCCGGAACCTGCCAGGCCAGTCCGGGCGGCCCCAGAGCAGCAGAACTGCCGCGGGATTCGGGTACGTATGACCGAATGTCTGAGGGTAGTAGTTCAATGAAGATATGAACATTTCGACGATGACTTCACCGGTGCTGAACGCACTGCTCGAAGATGTCGTCACGACGCTGTCGTCGGTGGATCAGACGATCAACCAGCTGATGGCGACGAAGTCGGCGCTGTTGGCGACCGCGTCGCGCATCGCGGATGATGAGCCGTTCGATTCGGTCGATTCGCGTGAGATGTCGCAGCGCGCGATCGCGACCGAGATCGGTGCCGCGTTGCGGTTGAGCGATCGCACGATCGAATCGCACATGGGCGCGGCAGCAATGCTTCAGGAGCGCTTCCCGGCGACGGCGGCATCGTTCGGCGCGGGTCACATCTCCCAGGCGCATGTACGGGTCATCATGGATGCCGGTGATCAGATCGAGGATGCTGAGAACAGGGCGCGTTACGAAGCGATCGTGGTCGCGCGCGCCGAGACCGAATCCCCGAACAGGCTGCGTCCATTCGCCGCGCAGACGGCCGAGCGCTTTCGGGAACGCTCGTTCACCGAGCGGCATCGCGAGGCGCGCGAGAAGCGCGGCACGTGGGTGCGCGGGCGCGACGACGGCATGAGCGAACTCACCCTGTTCGGACCGAGCGCGATCGTCAACGGCATGCACGACAGAGCGACGCAGATGGGTTTGAAGGTGAAGGCCGAGAACGCTCGCGTCGCGAAAGAGGCCCGCGGAGCCGCTTCGGATGCCGCGACGGATGACTTCGCTGACGAGCGGACGTTGAATCAATTGCGATTCGATCTGCTCGCCGACCTCGTGCTGACTGGAACACCGATCGGCCATGAGACCGATGACGGGCTGCTGGGCGAGATCCGCGCGCATGTCGACATCACCGTCCCCGTGCTGAGCCTGACCGACCCCGATGAGATCGCCTCTCCCGCGCATCTGGAGGGTGTCGGACCGGTCGACCCCGCGACCGCGCGGATCCTGACCGGTAATGCACCGGGTTTCGATCGAATCTTCACTCATCCGGCGTCGGGGATGGTGCTCGGAGTCGACAGGTATCGCCCCTCGTCCGAGATGCGTCGGTATCTGCGGGCCAGAGATCGGCGCTGCAGGTTCCCCGGATGCCGACTGGTGGCAAGGCTGTGCGACGACGATCACACGATCGATCACGCGCACGGTGGTGCGACGACCGTCGCCAATCTGGCCGACTTCTGCCGCCGACATCACGTGACCAAGCATCAGACGCCGTGGAAGGTGCGACAACTCGGCGGTGGAGTGCTGGAATGGACCAGTCCCACCGGCAGGATCTACGTCGATCGCCCACCGGGCGTCACCACCTATGTCACCTTCGAAGACGTCGCCGACCGGATGCCGTCCGAGGCACCCTTCTGATCTACGACACGCCGACCGCCTTCCGAGCCCGGCGAGCGCTGCTGGACCCCGCCGAACCCAACAGGACTCACTCATCCAGAGGCCCCGGATGCTGCGCGGAGCAGGCACGCAAGCGCCGGGATGCCGACGTCGTGTGACGCCCGCACGACGCCGACGTCGAATCCGGGGCTGACGGTGAACGAGGAGTTGTCGTGCACCGGGTTATCGAGCACGGGGTGTCGCCTTTCGGAGGACAAGGATTCCGGAACACGTGGATGTCGCGACTACGCTTCGAGTGTGACCGGCGCGAGCGTCGACGGCAACTTCAGTTGCACGTCGCCACGCGCCGATGATTGCGGAAGGACGACGGATGAGTGATGCCCGGCTGACGGCACGGAACAAGGGGCTTCCGGAACGGGCCGCCGGGATGACGATCGCGGAGTTCCTCGCCTCAGGCCCGCGGCTGTCGGAGTTCTGGACGCCGCTGGTGGTTCTCGACGACGCGGCGATGCGCCACAACACCGACGTGATGGCGACGTGGTGCGCTGAGCGCGGCCTTGAGCTCATGCCCCACGGCAAGACCACGATGGCTCCCTCGCTCTGGCAGCGACAGCTGTATGCCGGTTCGCTCGGCATCACGCTCGCAACCATGGGGCAGGTGCGTACTGCCCGCACCTTCGGCGTCTCCTCGATCATGCTCGCCAATGCCGCTGTCGATGCGCACTCCCTGCGCTACCTCGCCGGTGAGCTCGCTGATCCCGGGTTCCGGTTCGTCTGCTGGGCCGACTCAATCGCCACGGTGGAGGCGATGGAGGATCCGTTGCGCGATGCCGACGCGCCTCGTCCCGTTGATGTGCTGGTCGAACTCGGCGGCGAGGGTGGCCGCACGGGTGCCCGCACGGTCGGCGAGGCGATCAAGATCGCGGAGCGCATCGCAGCATCCGATGTGCTTCGACTCGCCGGCGTCGCCGGCTATGAGGGAAGCCTCGCGCACGATCGCAGCGTCCGCGCGATCGACGCGGTCGAGACCTACCTGCGCCGTCAGATCGAGCTGCACGAGCGCATCGGGCACCTCTATGACGACGGCGACGTCTATGTCACCGCGGGAGGCAGCGCCTACTTCGATCTCGTCGCCAAGGTGTTCGCAGAGGCGGGCGCCGGCGCGGAAGCGGCGGAGCGCCCCGGCGGGGGCCGCACGCTGTTCACCCTGCGCTCCGGGGCGTACATCGTTCACGACGATGGCTTCTACCGTGGCATCTCGCCGTTCGACGAGGCGCGTGCGAGCGACGATGAGCCCCGCTTCATCCCCGGCATGTTCGGCGTCGGTCGCATCGTCTCGCACCCCGAGCCCGGCCTCGCCCTGATCGACGGCGGCAAGCGCGATTTCCCGTTCGACGAGGGCCTCCCGATCCCTCGCGGGATGAGCGCAGGGCTCGGCGACGCGTGGCAGCCTCTGCCCGGAGCATCCGTCTCGGCGATGAACGACCAGCACAGCTTCGTGCGCCTCGAAGAAGGTGGCGAGCTCGCGATCGGCGATCTCGTACGCCTCGGGCTGTCACACCCGTGCACTGCCTTCGACAAGTGGACGGTGCTGCCCGTCGTCGAATCGGTCGACTCCGATCTCGTGGTCGACCTGATCCAGACCTACTTCTGATGGTGGAGGCGTTGATCCGCGGATCATTCTCCATGGCGTCTCGGTCGCCGGCGCCGGCGAGATAACCACCCTTCGGTGTCGAGCGACTCAGTGGATGAACACGTCGCCGCTGGCGCGTACGGTGATGTCGCTGATGTTCACGCCCCACGGCTGGTTGATCACGTAAACGACATTCTCGGCGAGTTCCTCGGGCGTGAGAGCCCAATACTCGATGCTGTCGGAGTCGGTCTGCTCCGCAGGCAACTCACCCTTCATGAACTTCTCGGTGCTGTCGAAGTACTGCGCCGCATTCTGCCCGGCGAGGCCGGAGATCGCGGTCTCATTCACGACGGCGCTGGCCAGGTTCGTGCCGGGGACACCGGTCGGCTTGAGCGTGGTGACCTTGATCTTGCCATGCGATTCGATGCGCAGAGAGTCCGAGATGATCTTCACCGCGGCTTTGGTCGCGCTGTAGACGCCGGATCCCGGCATCCCCGCGTTGCCGTAGATGGAGGAGATGTTCACGACCTGACCTCGACCCTGCTCCATCATCTGGTCGTATACGGCCGTGATGCCGTTGACGACGCCCTTGATGTTGATGTCGATCGCCTTGTCCCAGGCCTTCGATGCCTTCTTGTGGTCGGACCAGAATGCGAGCGGCATGATGCCGGCGTTGTTGAGCATGACGTCGATGCGTCCGAACTTCTCGACCGCGAAAGCGGCCACGGCATCCATCTGCTCCTTGTCGGTCACGTCTGCGACCTTGTACTCGGCGCTCTGGCCCTTCGCGCGGATCTCGTCCACGACCGCTTTGAGGTTGTCTTCGTTGATGTCTGCCGCGATGACGTGCGCCCCGAGCTCGGCGGTCATACCTGCGACGAGCCTTCCGAAGCCGCTTCCGGCACCTGTGATGATGATGACTCGATCGTCGATGTGATTCGAATATTCCCCGACGGATGCTACGCGCTGAGCCAGACGACGTCGACGGCGCCGTCCGGCAGCTGTGCGGTGGCGCCGTCGACCTCGACGCCGCTCTCGGTGACACGGACGACGGAAGACACCGAGAGCCCGAGATCCTCCAGCGCGCACAACAGATCGGGGTCGGTATCGGAGACGCGCAGCACGCGGCCCTCGTGGCCGAGCGGGGCCCGGGCGAGCAGCACGAACGGTTCGCGCGCGACATGGCCCGCAGCATCCGGGATCGCATCGCCGTGCGGATCGAAGCGGGGCCGGCCCAGCCGTTCGTCGATCCCCTCCAGCAGCCGGTCGCTGATCGTGTGCTCGAGGACCTCGGCCTCGTCGTGCACCTCGTGCCAGCCGTAACCGAACTCGCTCACCAACCAGGTCTCGACCAGGCGGTGGCGACGCGCCATCGACAGCGCGCGTTGCTCACCGGCATCCGTCAGACGCACCGCACCGTACGGCACGTGCGAGACGAGACCCGCAGCGGCGAGCTTCTTCACCATCTCCGTCACAGACGAGGGGGCGATGCCCAGCTTCGCGGCGAGCTGCGAGGGAGTGATCGGGGCATCCTGCCACTCGGTGTGCGCATAGACGGTCTTCAGATAGTCGTCTGCCGCTGGGGATGCCACGAGTCCAGCCTACTCGCGGCCCGACTACGCTGGCTGAGTGACCGACACCCCTGAGCGCACCACCCATGGACTCGGACCCTGGGATGGCGAGTGGCCGGTGGGGGAGCAGTACGACCCTGAGCTGCTGACGAACGGCGACACCCGCAACGTGATCGACCGCTACCGCTACTGGCGCATGGAGGCGATCGTCGCCGACCTCGACACGCACCGGCATCCGTTCCACGTCGCGATCGAGAACTGGCAGCACGACATGAACATCGGCTCGATCGTGCGCAGCGCCAACGCGTTCCTCGCCGACACCGTGCACATCATCGGGCGTCGCCGCTGGAACAAGCGCGGCGCCATGGTCACCGACCGCTACCAGCACGTCGTCCACCACGAGGATGTCGCCGCGTTCGCGGTGTGGGCCGCCGACGAGAGCATCCCGATCATCGCGGTCGACAACGTCGAGGGCGCCGTTCCCGTCGACAAGGCCGAACTGCCGGAGCGCTGCGTGCTGCTGTTCGGCCAAGAGGGCCCTGGCCTCACCGAAGAGGCGATCGCCGCGGCATCCGGTCACATCGAGATCACCCAGTACGGCTCGACGCGCTCGATCAACGCGAGCGCCGCCGGCGCCGTGATCATGTACGAGTGGTGCCGACGGTACGCGAGCTGAATCGACCCTCGACGCTGAGCCGCTCGCCGGTGCCGACGCGCACATCGCGCAGACGAAGGTTCGTGCCGTCTGCGGTGAACGATTCGTTGAGATCGATCCGCCTGCCGATGAGCGTGCGCACATGCTTTCTGGCGAACAGCAGCGCGGCCTTCACCAGCAGGTTGCGGCTGCCGAGCGTCAGGTCGCGGATCGTGATGACGGCATCCTTCGTCACCTCGATCCGTGCCTCGGCTCGCGCCGACGCCAGGAGCAGTTTCCAGCGCACGCCGGTGTATGCGGTGACGCGGATGCCGTCTGCGCCATCCTGTACGACCTCGATGCGCAACCGGCCGAGGTGGATGCCACCCTCGCTCAGCATGGGTCGTGCGACGGACCTGATCAGCGGAACCAGATCCTTCTTCGCGATGGAGGCGTGGAAGGTGCCTCGCAGCTCGCCGAGGTCATCGTCCGGGATGATCGAATGCGCGCTCTCGGGAACACCCGGTTCTGCGGGCTCGGCGGCGGTGAGCCACACGATCGGCATATCGAACGCCTGCACGTCGATCGTGAGCGGGCTGCGCTCGATCCGCATCGGTCGGGCAGAGAAGCGGAAGCTGCGCACCATGCCCGGTTCGCGGGAGATGATGTCCGGTGCGGGGCTGTCTTCTGGCGCGGGGGTGTTCGGGGCGTGAGGGGGTGTTCGTGACGGGGTCAGTGGGCATCGGCGGCGCGTTCCAGCCGATCGTGAGCTTCGTGCCGGTGGCATCCAGCGTGAGCTGGTCGAGATCCTGCCCGGTGAGAGCGGCTGACACCTCGATGTCTTCGAGGCCCTTCAGGGCGACTTCACCCGCGTCCTGCGCGGCGCGCCGGAGGGTGGATCGCACCCAGCGCACGACGGTGGCGCTGTCGCCGGGCCATGCGGAGGTCATACGAACATCTTGGCCCACCGAAGACGGGTGTCAGTCGCGTTGAATGCCGAACGTATGCCGCATCAGCGCGTTGACGTCGGCGTCGAGGCGGTCGAGACGATGATGGACGCCCTGGATCTCGGTGCGGATGATGCGCACGAACATCGTGGACATCAGTGTGATCATGCCGAACAGGCCAGTGGCGAAGACGCCGATCAGCGTCCATACCTGCGGTTCGTTCATGGTCAGCACCCTTCTATTGTCGTCGGTCCGCACTCAGAATGCCAGAGGCGCCAGCGCCCACTCGCGTTCGGTGGGTGATCCCGATCCGAACGCACCTGTGGAGATCGAGTCGCCTAAACCGATGCGCTCAACCACCCGCCGGTCTTCACACGCCAGCCGAGCGTCGCGAAGCGGGCGAGCAGGTAGACGCCGAAGAAAGCCACAGCCAGCCAGGTCACCCCGGCGGTGCCGTCGACTCCGACGAGGGTGATGATCCACAGCGCGGGCAGGAACGGCACAAGGTTGAGCCCGCCGGCGATGGCCAGGTATCGCACGTCGCCGGATCCCATCAGCACGCCGTCGAGCACGAACACGATCCCTGCGATCGGTTGCGCAACAGCGAGCACGATCAGCGCCGGCTGGATGAGAGCCGCGACGGCCGGGTCACCGGTGAACGCGAGCCCGATCACACCCGACAGCGCCGCGATCAGTCCGCCGACGATCACACCGAACCACGCGCCCCACGCGACCGTGCGGGCGAGAACATGCCGCACGCCGGGGATGTCGCCCGCGCCGAGGCCCTTGCCGATCAGCGCTTGTGCGGCGATCGCGAGCGCATCGAGCGCGAACGCCGCGGCCGAGAAGATCGTGAACACCACCTGCCAGCCGGCAAGCTCGGTGGTGCCGATGCCAGTGGCGATGCCGACTGTGACGAGCAGGGCGACGCGCAGGCTCACGGTGCGCAGGAACAGCCAGCCGCCCGAGCGCGCCGAACCACGGACGCCGTCGCGCTGAGGACGGACGGATGCCGAGTGCCGGCGTGCGAGGCGGCCGATGATGAGCACATAGGCGGCGACCATGCCCCATTGCGCGACGATCGTGCCGGCGGCTGAGCCGGCGATGCCCCAGCCGAAGCCGTAGATGAACAGCCAGTTCAGCAGCGCATTCGCACCGAACCCTGCCCCGGCGATCCACAACGGGGTCACGGTGTCCTGCATGCCGCGCAGCAGGCCCGTCGCGGCGAACACGATGAGCATCGCGGGCAGGCCCCACATCGAGATCGACAGATAGACGTCGGCCTGCTCGGCGACCTCGGCGGATGCGCCGAACAGCGACACCAGCCACGGCGAGGAGAGTGCGCCCGCGACGGCGAGCACCGCGCCGAGGCCCAGCGCCAGCCACATGCCGTCGATCCCGACGCTCACGGCATCCTGCTTGTCGCCCGCGCCGAATCGTCGAGCGACCGCCGGGGTCGTCGAATAGGCGAGGAAGATCATCAGCCCGACGATCGTCTGCAGCACGGCACTCGCGATGCCGAGGCCGGCGAGCGGTGTGACGCCGAGGTGGCCGACGAGCGCAGCATCCACCATCAGGAACGCCGGCTCGGCGACCAGCGCGCCGAGAGCGGGGACGGCGAGGCGCAGGATCTCTCGATTGAGGGTCTGGCGCGCGGTCACCGTTCGAGCCTAGTTGCGCGGGTCCGCGCCGCGGGTGGCTGTGGGGCGCCCGCGGCGGCGGGGTGCGGGGCGCAGGCGTGCGACCCGGCAGCGCGTCGTCGTAGGCTGGAGTAACCGGCATCCGGAGGTGGACGATGACAGATCCTCGAGACGCGGCAGCCCGATACCGGACGCAGCAGCGCGATGAACCGGATGCTGAGGCGGAGGCCCCGCCGATGCAGCTCACTGCCGAGAATCAGCATGAGTTCGTCGAGACGGCGATCCAGCTCGCGATCCGCCGCGGTGAATTCGACGATCTCCCTGGAGCGGGTAAGCCCATCGAGGGCCTCGGCACGCACCACGATCCCGACTGGTGGATCCGACGCAAGATCGAGACCGAGAATCTGTCCGGCCTCGGCCCTCCTGCGCTGCTGCTGCGCGTGGAGGACCGCGAGCTCGACGCGAACCTCGATCAGCTCGCTCGTGAGAGCGACGTGCGCGAGGTGCTGGAGGACTTCAACAGGCGGATCATCGCCGCCCGCCGCCAACTGCAGGGCGGCCCGCCGGTCGTCACACGGATGCGCGACGTGGATGCTGAGGTCGAGGCCTGGCGCAAGCGCCGCGCCGCGCGACCCGCACCCGTCGCCGCGCCGGAACCCTCTCGGCGCCGGTTCGGTCGACGCAAGAAGGAAAACCGGGGTTAGAACGCCGTCGAGACCCGGAAAGTCTTCTCCGCACGATTCCCTCGGGCGATCGCGCCGCAGACGATGCCATCTGAAGGGCTCGCGTGTCCGAGAGCGCGTTTAGGGTGGACACCATGACTGATGCTCTCCCTACAGGACTCGCCACCGAAGAATTCAGCTCCGAGATCCGTCCGCAGGACGACCTGTACCGGTACGTGAACGGCTCGTGGCTCGAGCGCACCGAAATCCCGGGAGACAAAGCCAGGTGGGGATCGTTTCACCTGCTCGCCGAACAGGCCGAGAAAGACGTGCGGACGATCATCGAAGAGTCGCAGGACGCAGAGGCCGGCACGCTCGCACGCAAGATCGGCGACATGTTCTCGAGCTTCATGGACACCGCGCGCATCGACGCCGCCGGGGTCACGCCGCTCGCCGACACTCTCGCCGAGATCGATCGGATCGACAGCATCCCCTCTCTTCTCGCGACGATCGGCGCCTACGAGCGCGACGGCCGTGCGCACCTGATCGGCCTCTACGTCGACGGCGATCCGGGTGATCCAGAGCGCTACCTGCCGATTCTCGTGCAGTCGGGCCTCTCGCTGCCCGACGAGAGCTACTACCGCCTCGAGAGCTTCGAAGCCACCCGCACTGCGTACCGCGCTCACCTCGAGCGACTGCTCGCGCTCGCCGGCATCGCGGATGCTGCGGGCGACGCCGAGCGTTCGTTCGAGCTAGAGAAGCAGATCGCCTCGCATCACTGGGACAACGTCGCCAGCCGCGACGCCGTCGCCACCTACAACCTCAAGACCTGGGATGAACTGCAGAGCCTGATCGGCGTCGACCTCGCACCGTGGCGTGACGCGGTCGTGCCGACCACCCTTCGACAGGCTCAGGGAACGCATCCCTTCGCCGAAGCCGTCGTCTCGCAGCCAAGCGCACTCGAGGGTCTCGGCACGCTGCTCACCGAGGAGCGGCTGGACGAGTGGAAGTCGTGGTTGCGCGCGCACGTCGTGCACGCCGCCGCGCCCTACCTCACCGACGACATCGTGCAGGAGAACTTCTCGTTCTACGGCACCGAGATCTCGGGTGTCCCGACGATCCGCGAGCGCTGGAAGCGCGGCGTCTCCGTCACCGAAGGCGCTCTGGGCGAGGCCATCGGCAAGGTTTACGTGGAGCGCCACTACCCGCCGACGGCAAAGGCCTCGATGGATGAGCTCGTCGCGAACCTCATTGAGGCGTACCGGCAGAGCATCACGACCCTCGAATGGATGAGCCCGGAGACCCGCGAGCGGGCACTGGCCAAGCTCGATGCGTTCACACCGAAGATCGGCCACCCCGAGGTGTGGCGCGACTACTCCACGCTGGAGATCGACGGTGCGGACATCTTCGGCAACGTCCGACGCGCGAACATCTTCGAGCACGACCGCAACGTCGACAAGGTCGGCAAACCCATCGATCGCAATGAGTGGCACATGCCGCCGCAGATGGTCAACGCCTACTACAACCCCTCGATGAACGAGATCGTCTTCCCCGCCGCGATCCTGCAGTACCCGTTCTTCGACGCCTCCCGCGACGCCGCGGCCAATTACGGCGGAATCGGCGCCGTAATCGGCCACGAGATCGGTCACGGATTCGACGATCAGGGCAGTCGCTATGACGGCTCGGGCAAGCTCGACGATTGGTGGACGGATGCTGACCGCTCAGCCTTCGAGGAGCGTACGAAGGCTTTGATCGCCCAGTACGAGGCGCTGGTGCCCGTCGGGCTCGCGGCCGAGAACCACGTCAACGGCGCGCTCACGATCGGCGAGAACATCGGGGATCTGGGTGGTCTCGGCATCGCGCTGAAGGCCTACGAGCTGTCGCTCGGTGGCTCGCCGTCGCCGGTCATCGACGGTCTCACCGGCGTGCAACGACTTCTGCTCTCGTGGGCGCAGGTGTGGCAGCAGAAGAGCCGCGATGCTGAGACTATCCGTCTGCTCACGATCGATCCGCACTCGCCGAATGAGTTCCGCTGCAACCAGATCGTGCGCAACATCGACGCGTTCTACGATGCCTTCGATGTGGCCGAGGCCGATGCTCTGCATCTTCCCCGAGAACTGCGTGTGACGATCTGGTGACCTTTGCCGTCGGGCCATGACGAGTGCGTGGCCGGTGGGGTTACGATAGCCAGTGCTGCTGGGGCGCGAGCTTCCGGTGGCGTCCCCCAATAGAGCACCTTCCCGGGAAGGAACATGCGTGGGCACTCCCCCGGCCCCTGAGCCCGTCGAAGGGACTTCGCCACCTGCGACGTTGCGCAGATCACAGCGTAATCGTCGACGACTGCCACGCCGTGCGGCCATCGGTCGGCGCTCCTTCGTCGCGACGCTGCGCGCGCTCGAGGAGCTGGCGGATGCCGGTGCCCAGGTGTCGGTGCACGTCACCGACCTCGACAGCGGCGCCGAGGTTCCCGTGGGCGATGACCATGTCACGATGCCGATCGCCGGTCTCGGAGTCGTGCCGCTGCTGATCGAGGTCGCCGCGGCGTTCGAGTCGGGGGCGCTGGATCCGCTCGAGATCGTCGACCGCTCCACGACCGATCTCGTCACGTCTGCGGGTGTCTGGCGCAATCTTCGCGCGCCGGCGCTGCCGCTCGTCGACCTCGCCGTGCTCGCGGCGACGGCGGGGGATCCGATGGCCGTGAATGCGCTCTTGGCCCGCGTGGGAGACGATCGCGTGAATGAGCGTCTGGACTCGCTCGGTCTCGCGCAGACCGCGCTGCTCGACCGCTTCCGGGATGAGCGAGGACCGGATGACGCCCCGCACCTCGCGGTCGGGACGACCCGTGAGCTCGCGGGCCTCTTCTCGTCGCTCGTGAACTCGGCTGCGGTCGACGTCGCTGTCAGCGCTCAGGTGTCGGAATGGTTGAACCTCAACCACGATCTGAGTCTGGTCGCGGCATCCACAGGTCTTGACCCGTTCGCGCACGACCAAGACGCCCATGGGCTGCTCTTCATCAACAAGACGGGCCGCGAGCGCGGGGTGCGCGCCGAGGCGGGCGTGCTTGCCGGACCCCGATCAGGGATCGCCTACGCGATGATCGTCTGCTTCGACGACCTCTCGATCACCCACCGACTGCGCGCGCACGACGCATTCCGCGTGCTCGGGCTCGAGCTCATGGAGTACGCGCACTGAGGCCGAAGCCGACAGGCGTGCACCGTGGCTTCGCTCGTGACAGGGAACGGACGTCGGTGTCCCGGCCCATCAGAGTCCGGGACACCGAGCAGATCAGACGTGCTCGTGGGTGTCGACCCAGCTGCGCGCGTGCCCGGACCACCTGTTGACGGGCATCTGCCGCGCGGCGGACTGGAGATGCATGCGGGTGAACGTCGGAGCAAAGGTGTCGTTGATCGCATCCAGGCGATCCTGCTCCTCCCGAATCCGTGGCATCTCCTCCCGGAAGGCGGCGATGACCTCGTCCTCGTCGATCTGGGTGAGCCGGCCGTTCTCCACCGTCACCACACCATCGACCATCACGCGCACGATCGACGATCCGTTCTCGCTGTAGACGAGGTGGTTCTCGAGACGATTGGTCGGCATGAAAGCGAGGGTCGTCGTGTCGAACATGACCAGGTCGGCACGCTTGCCGACCTCGATGGACCCGATGGACCCGTCGAGCACACCGCTGCGCGCACCGCCGATCGTCGCCGCCTCGAGCACCTCCGGCACCGTCGGCCAGCGCTCGAAGTCCGGTTCGCTGACCTTGTGTAGCAGAGCGGTCATCTTCATCACCTCCATGAGGCGCGGGGTATCGCTGGAGGAGCAGCCGTCGGTGCCCAGACCCAGGTTCACGCCGGCGTCCTGATACGCGCGCCACGGCAGGATGCCTGAGCCGAGCTTCAGGTTCGAGATGGCGTTGTGCGACACCGACACCCCGGCGCGCGCGATGCGCTCGATGTCGTCGTCCGTGACCCAGATGCCGTGCGCGAAGGTCGTGCGAGGGCTCAGTGCGCCGATCTCGTCGAGGTGCTGCACGAGGGTTCGGCCACCGTAGAGCTCGTCCCCGGTTACGGCCTGTGTCTTCGTCTCCAGAACATGGATGTGCACTTCGGCGTCGTAATCGGCCGAGAGTGCGTTCGCTCCGACCAGGAGGTCGTCCGTGCATCGCTGCGGTCCGGAAGGAGCCAGCATGTAGCGGATGCGTCCTCCCGCGGATCCGTGGTGCCGCCTGAATGCCTCGCGTGAGAAGTCGAGGTACTCCGCCGCGGTGAGCGTCGGAGCGGAACGGACCTGGCGCACGAGTTCATCGGGCAGCCAGTCCGTGACGAACGGCAGGGTGTCGACGAACGGTCGATTGATGATGTGGCCAGAGACATTGGCGCGGATGCCGATGTCCGTGTACGCACCGACCACCGCGGCGAGCTGGTCCAGGTCTTGTCCCGGTGTCTCGAGCACATCGTCGATCAGGGTCGTGACCCCCGACTTCATCGACTCCATCGCGAACATGAGTGTGCGGAGTCGAATCAGATCCGGCGTCATCGGGCTGCCGCCGAGGATCGGATACGAGTAGGCCATCCACAGCTCCAGCGGCATGTTGTCGTACCGCCCCTTGTACAGGTACTCCCAGGAGTGCGTGTGGGCGTTCACGAATCCCGGCGTGATCAGCATCCCGCTCCCGTCGATCACCGTCTCACCGGGCAACGGCGTGAGGCCGACGCCGATCTCGGTGAAGCAGCCGTCCGCGATCCGCAGATCACGGCGTATCGGAGTCGCGTGCGAGTTCGCGTCCATGGTGATGATGTCCGCATTGCGGATTAGTGTGGCGTTCACTTGGCGACTCGATTCCGGCTCCGGGCGATGATATGGCAGACAGGCGCCGCGATGATCGCGACGAGAACGCCCTGCACCGCCGGGCTCCCGATTCCGGTGATGGTGCCGAACAGGGCTGCCGCGGTGCCGAGCAGGTACGCGATGATGCCGGGCCAGACGAACAGCGGGACGGTGGCGACATCGGACCCGGGGTCGCGTCGACGCCAGACGAACAGGAAGGTGCCGATGATGACGCCTCCGAGTGGGGGGATCACGGTGCCGAGAGTGACGAGGAACATGGTCATCGAGTCGGCGAGGCCGCTCGCCGCGAGGGCGGTGCCGATGATCACGCCTCCGATGATGAAGGGCCGCTTGTCGTTCGTGCCGAACAGCTCTGCACCGGCGACGCCGAATGCGTAGGCAGCGTTGTCGTTCGTGGTCCACAGATTGAACGTCAACATGAAGACGCCGAGTCCGGCGAGCCCGATCGTGAACAGCAAGGCCGTGAAGTCCGGTTCTCCGAAGGCGATCGCGCCGACGCCACCGAAGATGAGCATCGCGCTTTCGATGACGAGGAGGACTCCGAGGCAGGTGAAGAAGGCTGCGCGGGTGCTGCGGGAGAAGCGGGTCCAGTTGCCGATCTGCGTGCCGCCGGAGATGAACGTGCCGATCATCATCGTCAGCGCCATGCCTGGGGCGATGGACCCATCGCCGGTCGTCTCGAACAGTGACGGCACTCCGCCGACCTCTTCGATCGAGAGCACGGTGATCCAGATGCACAGGGCGAACATGAGTGGTACAGAGATCCAGGACAGCACCTCGATGCCCTTGAATCCCCAGTACGCGGTGGTCGCCATGAGAGCGCCGCCGACGATCGCCAGCGGCCAGGAAGTGGTCCAGCCGAGTGCGGAGGCGAGCAAATTGGCGAAGATGCCGACAGTGATGCCGTACCAGCCGATCTGGGTGCCACCGAGCACGATCGATGCCCACTTGCCCCCGACACGGCCGAGGGCCAGCCGCGAGATGAGCACGGTCGACAGTCCGGTTCGTGCGCTCGCGGCAGCGAGGGTGGCGACGTAGAGAGCGAGCACCGCGGTGGCGATCGCGGCGAGGCCGAGGAACGGCCCGAACCCGAAGGCTCCCGCGACCTGGCCGCCGGTGACCATGGTCGGGGTGAAGAAGATAAATCCCGCGACGACGACGAGGACGCCGAACCATCCCTGGCGTGCCTGTGACGGAACGCGGGAGAGCGGGTAGTCGCGGTCGACCGTGGTCGGGGTGGCATCTGTGACGGGTGGGGAGGAGGCGATGGTCATTGGGTACCCCTTTCTGTTGGTGCCCATTGGAGTCCTCGAATGTTTCGTCGCTGTTGCGCCGCCGGATTCTGTGGTGACGGCTCCCCATGCGCGCGTCCCGAGGTGGAGTATCCGCCACCCCGGCAATCGGGGCGAAACGATGAGGAAACAACGCAGCCATATCGTCAGCACATGAGATATCCCGCCGGGGAGTCACCTGACCTGCGCGACCCGAGCGCAGTCCGCGTCGCCGATCTGCTCGCATGGAACGAACCGCGCGTGGCACTGGTCGGCGAGATGGTCGGGCTCGATCGGGTGATCCGGTGGTCTCTGCCGTCGGATCTGGTCGATCCAAGTCCGTACCTTCGCGGGGACGAGTTGGTGCTGACGGCGGGGATATCCATCGTCGACGTCGCCACGCAACGCAAATTCGTGGAGTCCGTCTGCGCCGCGGGTGCTGCGGTGATCGGCTTCGCGCTCGGCGTGGTGGCTGATGAGGTTCCGCCGGCGCTCATCGGCGCGGCCAATGCCCTGGGCGTCGCGGTGCTGTCGATCCCCGCCGACGTCGCCTTCGTCGAGATCACCCAGCGGCTCGCGAACGAACAGAATCGTCACCAGCTCGAGGCGCGGGAACGATCGCGAGTCGGAGCGATCGTCGACATGGTCCGGCGCGGCCAGGCGAGTTCGCAGGTGCTCAAACAGGAGTTCGGCGCACGTGCGGAGTCGATCGACACGGTCGGCGTGGTCGTGGCTCGCCGCATCGCCTGGCCAATCGACGACGCCGTGTTGAAAGGCGATATCGGACAGAACGCGGTCGCGGTCTTTCCTGGGGAGAAGATCGCAGGGATGCTGTCGGCAGCGCGCGAGGTCGGATTACCGTTCGGCTGGAGCGGACCGGTCGGCTTCGACCGAGCCGCGACGGCGGTCAGGGAGGCGTTCGCAGCCGTCGAGGTCTCGTCTCGACTCGGCCGAGCCGCGGGCCCCCGCGATCTGGCGACGTGGCACGGGCTCGTTCACCGACTCACTCCTGACCAGCTCGCGCCCTTCGTCGACCACGTGATCGCCCCGCTGCGCGAATACGACCTGCGTCACCGCACGCAGTTGCTGCTCACCGCCGAAGTGCTGTGCCATCGGGACGGCGCTGTGCCGGCGGCAGCGGCAGAGCTGTACGTTCACGAGAACACCGTGCGCAAGCGTGTCGTGCGCATAGAGGGTCTCACGGGGCTCAATCCGCTGAACAGCCTCGATCGCGCCGCGCTCCTGGTCGCGCTCGTGGGCCGCCATGCTTGACAGCTGGTGCTCAGAAGGGCCCGAACCGCTGCTGCGGATCCAGTGCCTGCACCACAGGTTCGAGTGCGTCGGCGAGGGCGTCGAGCTGCGCCGGTGAGAGGCGATCGAGCACCAGTCGATGCGCGGTGGCGAAATGTTCAGGTGTCGCGAGCACCAGCCGTCGACGGCCCTGTCTGCTGAGTCTGAGCAGCACGCTGCGCCGATCCGTCGTGCTCTCCGCCCGTTCGAGTAGTTCGCGCTGCTGAAGCCTGCTGACGACCTTCGAGGCGCGGGGGAGTGTCGCATTGGTCGCTGCGGCCAGATCGCTCAGGCGCATGGCGCCCCCGCGTTGAAGGGCGCTGAGCAGGATGAATTCGTAGTGCGTGAGGTCGGCGTCGCGCTGCAGCTGGGCGTCGAGCGCGGCCGGAAGGAGCTCGGCCGTGCTGATCAGTGCGAGCCAGGCTCGGGACTGCTCCTGCGTCATGCGGGGAAGGGAAGCGACCATGGTCCTATTCTGCCGGGAATAGTTGTCGGGGCAAGTGGGTTGTGAATATTAATTGCCGAAGCAACTAAGTGCGACGGCGCAAAAGGAAGGCAACACAATGACTGCGATCACCGTCATCGGAACAGGGAACATGGGCCAGGCCATCGCCGGCATCGCCGCGAAGGGCGGCTCCACTGTGCAGATCCTGGCGCGCGACCTCGAGAAGGCCGGCACTGCCGCGGCATCCATCAATGCATCCGCCGGAGTCGTGGGCGACGCGATCTCGGGTGAGATCGTCGTTCTCGCTCTTCCCTACCCGGCACTGGCCGAGGTCGCCGGCATCTACGGCGACCAGCTCGCGAACAAGGTCGTCGTCGACATCACCAACCCGGTCGACTTCGCCACCTTCGACGGTCTGGTCGTGCCGGCAGACTCTTCTGCCGCTGCAGAGCTTGCAGCTCTCGTCCCCGCGGCAAAGGTCGTCAAGGCCTTCAACACGACCTTCGCCGCGACTCTCGCGGCCGGCGAGCTCGGTGGCGAGCCGACGGTCGTGCAGATCGCCGGTGACGACGAAGCGGCCAAGAAGCTCCTCGCCGACGTGATCGTCGCCGGGGGCCTCAAGGTCGCGGATGCCGGTGCGCTGAAGCGCGCGCGTGAGCTCGAGGCCCTCGGGTTCCTGCAGATGGTGCTCGCCGTCCGCGAGCAGATCAGCTGGACCGGCGGCTACGCCGTCCGCGCCTGACTCCGAATCTGATCGGTCCGGACCTTGGGCTCGGACACTTGTCAGTCCAAATCACGGAGGGTGTCGGTCGAAAACCGCAGATCTCGACCGACATCCGTGATCCCTGCTGACATCTGCACCCAGGTAGCCTCGACGGATGGACGACTGGACCCCGCACCGACGCGATGACGGCGTAGGAGTGCGTGGTTCAGTTCGGGAGTGACGGACGCGGTTCGGCGGTGCGGGTCTTCGGGATGAACAGCGACAGCACCACGGCGATGATGGCGGCGATGATGGCGAGCCAGAAGCAGACGTTGAACGCCTCACGTGTGGGTACGGCGACGCCATCGACCTCGACGCTCATCGCGGCCAGCACCGCACCCATGACCGCCGACGCGCTGGAGGTGCCCACCGAGCGGAACAGCGCGTTCAGTCCGTTCGATGCACCCGTCTCGTTCGCGGGGACCGCGCGCATGATGATCATCGGCATGGCTGCGAAGGTGAACCCGATGCCGACGCCGATGATCGCGTTCGCGACGAGGATGTTCCACCATTCGGTTGACCAGATGAGCACGTAGACGTATGCCAGCACGATCGCGAAGGCGCCGCCGGTGAACAACGGGCGCGGACCGATTGTGCGCTCGAGCCATCCGGAGAGTGGCGAGATCATCATCATCACCAGGCCGGCGGGCATGACGATGAAGGCTGCGGTGACCATGTCGAGGCCGAAGCCTGAGCCCGTCTCCACCGGCAGTTCGAGCATCTGCGGGAAAGTGACGTTCGATCCGAACAGCGCGAAGCCCATGCCGATCGCGGCGATGTTCGTGAAGAGCACGGCTGGCCGTGCCGCCACGCGCAGATCCAGCAGCGGATCCTTCGTGCGCAGCTGATACCAACCCCAGATCAGCAGTACGAGCACCCCGCCGATGAGGAGCGTGAGCCCGATGGGCGACGTCCATCCCCACTGTGCTCCCCGGGATACGTACAGCAGCAGGCCGGTCAGCCCGATCGCGAGCCCGATGGCGCCGAGCACGTCGAGGCGACCGGGGGAGAGAAGCACGTCCTCCGGGACGAACAGCAGAACCAGGATGAGCCCTACGACGCCGAGACCGGCGGCGAGCCAGAACAGCGAGTGCCAGTCTGCGTTCAGAGCGAGATACGCGGCCAGCGGCATCCCGAGCGCACCGCCGACGCCCATGGTCGCACTCATCAGGGCGACGGCGGTGCCGAGTCGGTTCGTCGGGAGGATGTCGCGCATGATCGCGATGCCGAGCGGGATGACGCCGGTGACGCCGCCCTGCAGTGCGCGGCCGATGATCACGCCGACGATCGATCCGGACAGCGCGGCGATCACCGAGCCGACGATGAGCGCCGCCAGCAGCACCACGATGACGCGACGCTTGCCGTACATATCGCCGAGGCGCCCGGAGATCGGGGTCGCGATGGCCGCGACGAGCAGTGTGATCGTGACGACCCAGGTGGTGTCCTCGCGAGAGGCGTTCAGAAGCGTGGGCAGCTCGGCCTGCAGTGGCACGACCAATGTGAACATGAATGACGCGCAGAGGCCGGCGAAGGCGAGCACAGCGACCGTGAGGCCACGATTCGGGGTGCGGGAGAGGCGCTTCCTGGCTCTGTCGTCTCTGTCTCCCACCGTGCAAGGCTATCGGAGCCCGGCACGGGTTTGGCGCGTCGGAGCGAGATCGAGGCCGTCCGGTAGAGTCATGCGCGGCTGCGCACGCATGCATCCGTCCGCACTCCGCAGCGTCGGAGCGAGAGTCACGCAGGAGTCCTCTTGAACCACGCATCCTCGTCGTCGCCGGACATCGCTCCGGCGATTACATCACGGCAGGGGCAGCTTTTCCGAGACGGGCGGCCGTATCGGATCCTCGCGGGGGCGCTGCACTACTTCCGGGTGCATCCCGCCCAATGGGAGGACCGCCTGCGCCGCCTCGCCGCGATGGGTGCGAACACGGTCGACACGTACGTGGCCTGGAACTTCCACGAGCGCACCGAAGGTGAGCCCCGTTTCGACGGCTGGCGCGACCTGGAAGCATTCATCCGACTCGCGGGTGAGGTCGGACTCGATGTCTACCTGCGCCCGAGCCCCTACATCTGCGCCGAGTGGTCGAACGGCGGGCTGCCGTTCTGGCTGACCGGACGGGTGAGCGCCCTCCGAACGAGCGATCCGGCGTACCTGGCCGCCGTCGACCGCTGGTATGACGCGCTGATCCCGCGCATCGTGCCGCTGCAGGCCGCGTTCGGCGGGCCGATCGTCGCCGTGCAGATCGAGAACGAGTACGGCTCATACGGGAGTGACCGCGCATACCTCGAGCACCAGCGCGATGCGCTGCTCACACGCGGCATCGTGGAGCTGCTGACGACGGCTGACGGCATCACCCCCGACATGGTCACGCACGGCTCGGTGGCCGGCGCGCTGCCCACGTTCACCTTCGGCACCGGTGTCTCCACCGCGCAGGAGCTGCGTCTTCAAGAGGACGCCCTCATGTGCAGCGAGCTGTGGGGCGGGTGGTTCGATCACTGGGGGGAGCAGCATCACGTGCGCTCGGCGCAGAGCATGATCGGCACGGTCGAAGAACTGCTCGCGGCCGGTGGATCCGTCAGCGTCTACATGGCGCACGGCGGCACGAACTTCGGGCTGTGGAACGGCGCCAATCATGACGGCGCGCTGCAGCCGACCATCACCAGCTACGACTCGGATGCGCCGATCGGCGAGGGCGGAGCGCTGAACGCGAAGTTCGAGGCGCTGCGCGCCGCGTTCGCGCCGTTCCACGACGGCGAGCTGCCGGAGCGCCCCGCACCGGCACCGATGCAGACCGCTCAGGCGGCGCCGTTGCGCCCGGTGGCCTCGTTGCGCGCGTTCGCCGGATCGCTGCCTGTGGTGGGCGAGTCCACTCCCTTGCCGCAGACCTTCGAACAGCTCGGCGTGGAGGACGGCATCGTCGTGTACCAGGCGCACATCGATGTGCCGGCGGATGCGACGGTCGACATCGACACGCTGCACGACCGCGCGACGGTCTTCATCGACGACGAGCGCATCGGAACGCTGGAGCGCGATAGGCGGCTGTCGCTGGCGCTACCGGGCGCGGCGCGCCGGGCGACGCTGACGATCGTGGTCGAGAGCCTCGGACGCATCAACTACGGCCCACGCACAGGCGAGGGCAAGGGCATCATGCACGGGGTGCGCATCAACGGCCGCCGGTACGTGCACGGCTGGACGCACCGTGCGCTTCCGCGCGACGGGGTGCCTTCCGCGGGTGCGCGGGAAGCGGCGGATGCGGTGGCCCCCGCCGAGGTGCCGGCGAAGAGCGCGGCCGACGATGCAGGCGTCGCGCGTGCGGCCATCGACGTCGAAACTCCGGCGGACGCGTGGCTCGCCTTCCCCGGCGGCGCCAAGGGCATGGTCTGGCTGAACGGATTCCTGCTCGGCCGCTATTGGAAGGTCGGTCCGCAGCAGACGCTCTATGCCCCGGGCCCGCTCTGGAAAGCGGGAGCGAACGAGATCGTCGTGCTCGACACTGATGAGCTGGGGCCCACGGTCGAAGTGCGCGAGAGCCCGGACTTCGGTCCGACCGAGGAGTTCGTCGGGTCCTGATCGCTGCTCGCCTGGCTGTCGTCGCGGCAGCGATCCGGTTCAGCCGGTTCCGCATCCGCTTCTTCGTTTCCGAACGAGGCGGAGGAGGGGCAGACTGGGTGCGTGCGAACCATACGTGACCTGGACACCGTTGAACTCATCATCGAGGCGCAGTCCCTGCTGGATTCCATCCGCGGGCCCGAGCGGGTCATCGATGCCGGCACGCTGCGCGCGCTGCAGCAATCCGGCAACTACGTCGTCGGGCTGTTCGACGACGAAGACGGATCGGAGCGCATGGTCGGGGCATCCGTCGCCTTCTTCGGCGTCCCGGGCCAGCGCACGATGCACTCGCACATCACTGCGCTGATCCCCGAGTACCGCGGCCGTGGATGGGGCCGCGAGCTCAAAGAGCACCAGCGCCAATGGGCGTTCTCGCGGGAGGTCGGCCGGATCACGTGGACCTTCGACCCGCTCGTCGCACGCAACGCGCACTTCTTCCTCACCGTGCTGGGCGCCAGGGTGACCGCATACGCGGTGAACCAGTACGGCATCTTCGGAGGCGGGGACGCCGGTGACGAGAGCGACCGGCTCGACGTCGAGTGGGCGCTCGCCGACATCGCGAAGCACCCGGCGGCCGAGGCCGTCGAGGCGACGCTCGAGATCCCATCGGACGTCGAGGGGATGCGGGTTTCGGACCCCGACGCGGCACACGAGTGGCGCCTCCGGTTGCGCGGCGAGATGGAAGAGCTGCTCGGGCGCGGACTTCGGGTCGCCGGTTTCGATGTGGAGCAGGGATACCTGTTTACCGAGTGAGTGTAAGGTTCTGGTACCAGTTGCCTGCGGCTCTGGTACCATTTTCCCATGGCGATGAATCTGCGTTTGAGCGATGAAGCGGCAGCAGCGCTGCGCGTCGAGTCGCAGCGCACGGGCGTCAGCCAGCAGGAGATCCTCCGACGCGCTGTCGATGAACATCTCGGGATCGGCGAGGCCAAGCGTGGAGCGCCGTACCCGGATTGGGTGATTCCACCTGAGCGCCCGTACCGGCCCGTGACGCCGACAATCGTTCCCCCTCCGGGGAAGACGATGGCGCAGATCCTCGAGGAATTGCGTGAGGATCGCCTGTGAGCATCTACGTGGATTCGAGCGCGCTCGTCAAGCGAGTCTCGAAGGAGGAGCACCAGGGCGCACTTTCGACCGCGCTTACACAGGCAGTCGCAGGAGGACATCTGCTCATCGCCTCCGCCCTTGCTCGTGTCGAGGTGTCTCGAGCGTTGCGGGTGCGACTTGATGATCACGACCCACGACAGATCTCGGTCGCCTCAGCCCTCGCCATGGAGGGTATCGGCATCGCGCCGATGACCGGTCCGATCCTCGAGAGCGCCCGCATCATCGGGCCTCCTGTTCTGCGGTCCCTCGATGCGATACACCTCGCGACGGCGGTGGCAGTCGGGGCGGACGAGCTATGGACTTACGACGAGCGGCTGGCCTCCGCATCCGAGGAGATCGGCATCGTCGCGCGCATGCCGTCCTGACAGTCTCTGGTTCGACGAAGAGTGGCAGGTGCGATCGGGTTCGACGGCCGCGTCGGGCGGCACCGCTGAACAGGTGTCGGAGGCTCGTGGCATCCTGTTCCCATGGACGATGAGGCGGGGCAGTCGGGTGGTTCGGCGGAGAAGCCTGCGGTGTACTTCCGTGACGCGGCGGAGTTCCGCACCTGGCTCGAACGGCATCACGCGTCCGAGTCGGAGTTGTGGATGGAGGTGCGCAAGGCGCACGTCGCCGATCGGGGTCTGACGTGGGCGGATGCCGTTCCCGAGGCTCTGTGCTTCGGATGGATCGATTCGGTGTCGCAGCCCATCGACGATGACCGGCGTCGCCAGCGCTGGACGCCCCGCAAGGCAGGCAGCACCTGGTCGAAGGTCAATGTGGGGCACGTCGAACGACTCGTGGCCGAGGGGAGGATGGCATCCGCCGGCCTCGGAGCGTTCGAGGCTCGAAGCGCAGAGCGAACCGGAACGTATTCTCACGAGAATGACGACGCGGAGCTCGAGCCCGAGGTGCAGGCTGTGCTCGAATCGTCTGCCGCAGCGCAGGCGTTTCTCGACGCCGCGGCCGCGGGCTACCGCAAGGCGGTGCGCCACTGGATCGCGACCGCCAAGCGTCCGGCGACGCGCATCGCGCGGGCCGAGCAGCTCGTGGCCGAGAGCGCGGCAGGGCGACTCGTGCCCTTCGCGCGACCTGGAAAGACCCCGGCATGGCTGGTGCGCGCGGCTGCCGCCGCTGCCGCGGTCGAGGGCTGAATCGGGCGCGTCGGCGCGGATAGGATGGAGGATGCCGCGGCATGTCCGCGCGCAGCATCCGAATCTCTCCCGACCATTGGAGCCACCGTGGCCGAACAGTCCCGTCTTGACAAGGTCATCAGCCTCGCCCGCCACCGCGGGTTCGTGTTCCAAGCGGGTGAGATCTACGGCGGTTCGCGTTCCGCGTGGGACTACGGTCCTCTCGGCACGGAGCTGAAGGAGAACATCCGCCGCCAGTGGTGGCAGACCTTCGTCCGCGGACGCGGCGACATGGTGGGCCTTGACTCCTCGATCATCCTTCCGAAGCGTGTCTGGGAGGCGTCGGGCCATGTCGCGACGTTCACCGATCCGCTGGTCGAGTGCCTGAGCTGTCACAAGCGCTTCCGTGCCGACACTCTCATCGAGGACTTCGAGGCGCGCAAGGGCCGCAAGGCGGAGAACGGCCTCGCGGACGTGCCATGCCCGAACTGCGGCAACAAGGGACAGTACACCGAGCCGAAGGCATTCTCGGGTCTGGTGAAGACCTACCTCGGCGTCGTCGACGACGAGTCGGGACTGTTCTATCTGCGCCCCGAGACGGCGCAGGGCATCTTCGTGAACTTCGCGAACGTGCTCACAGCCAGCCGCAAGAAGCCGCCGTTCGGCATCGGCCAGGTCGGCAAGGCGTTCCGCAACGAGATCACGCCGGGAAACTTCATCTTCCGCACGCGTGAGTTCGAGCAGATGGAGATCGAGTACTTCGTGCCGCCGGCCGAGGCGCAGGAGTGGTTCGAGCACTGGGTCGAGGCATGCTGGGCCTGGTTCGAAGACCTCGGCATCGACACGGCCAACATGCGCCGCTTCGACGTTCCCGAAGACGAGCGGGCGCACTACTCGGCCGGCACGATCGACTTCGAGTACCGCTTCGGTTTCCCCGGCAAGGAGTGGGGCGAACTCATGGGCGTCGCCAACCGCACCGACTACGACCTCTCGAGCCACTCCGAGGCCTCCGGGCAGAGCCTGTCCTACTTCGACCAGGCATCCGGTGAGCGCTACACCCCCTACGTCATCGAGCCCTCGTTCGGACTCACCCGCTCGATGATGGCGTTCCTCGTCGACTCGTACGTCGAGGAGGAGGTGCCGAACGCGAAGGGAGGCACCGACACTCGCACGGTGCTGAAGCTCGACCCTCGCCTGGCGCCGGTCAAGGTCGCGGTCCTTCCGCTGTCGCGCAACGAGAAGCTCTCGCCGCTCGCTCGTGAGGTCGCCGACTCGCTGCGTGGACGCTGGGCCATCGACTTCGACGACGCCGGCGCGATCGGTCGGCGCTACCGCCGTCAGGACGAGATCGGCACGCCGTTCTGCGTCACGGTCGACTTCGACTCGCTCGATGACCACGCTGTCACCGTGCGCGATCGCGACACGATGGCGCAGGAGCGCATCCCCGTCGAGAAGCTCCACGAGTACCTGGCCGAGCGCCTCAAGGGCGCCTGAGCACGGTGGAGACCACGACTTTCGCAGCGACGGACGGCTTCCCGCACACGGCGCTGGTGGGGGTGACCGGCCCGGAGCAGGCCGTCGCCGTGCAGGGAGATCCGCGCGCCGCCCTCCCCCTGGCATCCGTCTCCAAGCCCATATCTGCGTGGGGCGTGCTGATCGCCGTCGAGCGGGGGCTCGTCGACCTCGACGAGCCGGTCGGGCCGGAGGGATCCACGCTGCTGAACCTGCTCGACCACACCAGTGGATTGCCTTTCGAGGGCGACCAGACGCAGGCAGCGCCCGGAACGCGGCGCATCTACTCGAACGCCGGGTTCGATGCACTCGGAGCTCACGTGGGCGAGTCCGTCGGCATGCCGTTCGCCGAGTGGCTGGCCCGCGAAGTCATCGTGCCGTTGGGCATGCATGACACCGACGTGACCGGTCGCCCGTCCGCTGGCTATCGAGCCTCGATCGCAGATCTGCTGGCCTTCGCACGTGAAGTGCTGCGACCGGCGTTGATCCCGGTCGCGTTGCGCGACCTCGCGCTCTCGGTCTCACGATCCGGGCTGCGCGGCGTCGTGCCCGGATACGGCTCGTTCGACGACAACCAGTGGGGACTCGGATTCGAGCTCAAGGGTGCGAAGAGTCCGCACTGGTTGAGCGACAGTCTTCCGCCCGAGACCGCAGGGCACTTCGGTGGGCAGGGCAGTTTCCTGTTCATCGACCGGGCTGGTGACCTCGGCGCGGCGTTCCTCTCCGGCGTCGCCTTCAGCGATGAGCACAAGCGCATCTGGCCGCCTCTCACCGAGGAGATCGTCGCGCGCTACGGCGTCCGCTGAACGTCAGTCAGTCAGTGACGGTGATCGTCGCGTAGTCGTCGCCACCGGCTTCGGTCCACGCGAGAGTGTTCTCGAGGATGCCGCGGAGCACATCGAGATCGACCTTCTCGAGGTCCTTGATGTAGAGGCATCCCTTGCCGAGCGTGTGCGGACCGAGCTTTGAAAGTGCACCTGCGTGCCGCCCCGTGTCGTCGAGATAGATCGTGGAGGCGGCCTTGCGCGGTGCGAACGCGAGGATGGGCATGTCGCCTTCGGTGCCGGTCGGGTAGCGGTAGTGGCACGAGCCGAAGCCGATGATCGTGCCCCATACGGCGGGCTCGCGGCCGGAGATCTCCTGCATCAGCGCAGTCAGCGTCTCGGCATCCCTTCGCCTGCTGGCGGGCGCCGCCGCGGCGATGAGGGCGGCGACGTTGGAACCGGTCTGCTTCATGAACTCATTCTCCGTCAGAAGCGCGGTGACAGGTCGGGCAGTGCTGTGGTGCCGAAGTCATTCCGCAGCGCACTCAGCGCCGCGTGCCATCCCGCCAGCCCGTGCACTCCGGGGCCTGGAGTCGTCGACGCGCCGCACAGGTAGACGCCCTTCATCGGCGTGTGCCACGGGTCGGGGCTGAGCACGGGGCGCCGCAGCAACTGGGCGAGGTCCGGCGTGCCGGAGGAGATGTCGCCGCGAACGTAGTTCGGGTTATGACCCTCCACCTCGAGCGCCGTGCGCGACGAAATTCCGAGGATCGTGTCCCGGAAGCCCGGTGCGAACCGTTCGATCTGACGGATGACCGCCTCCGACCTGTCTGCGCGCGACGCAGCCGGCACATGCGTGTACGTCCAGAGCGTGTGCTGACCGGCAGGCGCCCTGGTGTCGTCGAACAGCGAGGGCTGCGAGACGAGCACGTAGGGAGAATCCGAGAGGGTGCCGTGCGCGACGGCGTTCTCAGCAGCCGCGATCTCGGCCCTCGTGCCGCCGAGATGGAGGGTTCCGGCGCGACCGAGCTCGGGATGCGACCACGGCACCGGAGCGGAGAGCGCGAAGTCCACCTTCGCCACGGCGTTGCCGTAGCGGAAGCGACCGAGCGCTCGACGGTAACGGTCCGGCATCCGCTCGGCGGCGATCCTGCTCAGCGCGCGCGGTGTGACGTCGAGCAGCGTCACGCGCGACGCAGGCAGCTCGTCGAGAGAAGTCACCTCATGATCGGTCACGAGCTCACCGCCATGCGCGACGAGGTCGTCGACCATGGCGTCGATGATGCTCTGGCTTCCGCCGATCGGAATCGGCCACCCCTTCGCGTGCGCGTAAGCGGTCAGGGCGAGCCCGGCGCCGGAGCTGGCCAGACCTGGCAACGGCAGGATCGTGTGCGATGCGACACCGGTGAGCATGGCCGGGGCGGCATCCTCACGGAAGCGCGCGTTCCACAGCGGGCTGCCCTGTTCCATCGCCGCCAGCCCAAAGGCCAGAGCGGTGGGGATGTCACGAGGGATGCGCAGGAGGGTGTCGCCGGTGAAGTCGGCGACCCTCGTGGAGCGCTCGACCAGGGGACGCATCAGGCTCGCGTATGCCCTGCCGTCCGCGCCGAGGTTCTCCGCCGTGCGCTCCAGGTCCCGATAGGCGATCCCTGCCCTGCCTTCATCGAGCGGATGCGCGAACGAGATCTCCGGCACGGCGAAGGGCACGCGTCGGGGGAGTCCGAACTCGCGGAAGAAGCGGGATTCGAACGCGAGCGGATGCACCGCAGAGCACACGTCGTGGTGGAAGCCGGGCAGAGTGAGTTCTTCGGTCGCCGCGCCGCCGCCGGCGCGTGCCGCACGCTCGAAGACCCGCACCGACAATCCCGCACGTGCGAGTGTGACAGCGGCGGCGAGGCCGTTGGGCCCGGCCCCGACGACGGTGGCGTCGACATCGAAGGAGCGGGGTGTCATGTGGTCTCCGAGTCGGATGCCGCGTTCGCCGGTGCGAATCCCTCAGTCAGATATGCCAGCCGGTGCAGCGTCTCGGCGTTGCGCTGCTGCAGAAGCACGTCCGAGATGACGCGGGGGATGGCCTTCGCCGGTCCGCTGACGGCCTCCTCCTGGATGCGGACCAGGCATCCGCTCCCGAACGGCTTGACGTCGATCATCACGCGAGCTTCGCCGAGCGGCCAGCCACGAGCGGTCATCACCATGCGATGAGGAGGATCCCAGGTGACCGCGCTGGTGGTGTCGTCGATCAGGGCGGGCCACACCCCGACCGAGTGGTGCAGCTGCGCACCCGGCTGCGGCCACGCGGCGTCGACGTCGCGCATGCGCGATGCGCCGACGACCCAGCTCGGGTAGAGCCAGCCGTCAGCAAGCACGCGGAAGACCGCATCGGGCGGACAGTTCATCCTTCGGACGTTTCTCGACATGCGCACTCCCGGGATCGCCTGCGACCAGTCTGCGTCATCGGATCTTCTGCTGGACCGGCCTTGACAAGCACCCGGTCTACTCGGCTGCCTTCGCCGCCGCTTTCATCGCCTTCTTGTGCTCGCGCACCTTCGTCAGAGAGTCAGGCGAGACGATGTCGGCGACACTACGGTAAGAGCCGTCCTCACCGTACGGAGCAGATGCCTCGCGCCAGCCGGCGCCGGTGAACCCGTACTGCTTGCCGAGCAGCGCGAGGAAGATCTTCGCCTTCTGCTCGCCGAAGCCAGGCAGCTTCTTCAGGCGGCGCAGCACCTCCGCACCGTCAGGGTCGTCGCGGGTCCACAGTGCTGCGGCATCCCCGCCCCAGGCGTCGACGAGTTCCTGGCACAGCGTCTGCACGCGAGTCGCCATCGAGCCGGGGAACCGGTGCACGGCGGGCGTCTGCTTGAACGCCTCGAGGAACGCTTCGGGATCCATGGCGGCGATGGCGGCGGCATCCACTGATCCGGTGCGCTGCTCGATCTTGAACGGGCCGGCGAACGCGGTCTCCATCGGCACCTGCTGGTCGAGAAGCATCCCGACGAGCAGGGCGAGGGGATTGTCGGTGAGCAGTTCGTCGGCGGCCGGGTCGCCGGTGATGTGCAGAGCCATGTCCATAGTCTCTCGCATCGACGCTGGATGGAACAGTCTCGCGAGTGGGCTGGTCTCCGGAGACGGAGATTGCATGACAGGGCCCTTGCCCGGAATCCATGGGCGCGATATCATCATGATATGAGTGAAACGTTGCGCGAGTTGCGCGAACGGGCTGGACTCAGCCAATCGCAGCTCGCGAGGCGCAGCGGTGTTGCGCAGCCAAACGTCGCCGCTTATGAGTCTGGGCGGCGGAATCCGTCGGCGGCGATGCTCGGTAGGTTGCGCTCGGCGATGCGCCCCTTGCCTCACGAGGCGCTCGAACAGCATCGTGACGAACTCAAGGAGCTCGCTGCGGACTACGGGCTGAACAACGTGCGCGTGTTCGGCTCAGCAGGGCAGGGCACGGACACAACGCAGAGCGACCTCGATATCCTTGTCGCCCGCTCACCGGACGTCGGATTGCTGACGATCGCCGAGTTCGCCTTCGCAGCCGAACAGCTGCTCGGGGTTCCGGTCGACGTGGTCACAGACGGAGGGCTCCCCGCTGATCATCCGATCCTCCGGTCAGCGGTGGCCGCGTGAACGATAAGGACGAACGGTCGCTGCGCGAGATCGTGCGGTTGTGCGACGACGGCACGCGACTCGCCGGTCGAGGCCACGAGTGGTACGTCTCGGACGATCTCAATACACCGGGACTTGCGGCCGAATCGATCATCATCAAGATCGGTGAGAACGTCGCGCGGCTGAGCGATGAAACGATCGTCGCGAACCCGCAGGTGCCCTGGTCGAGCATCAAGCGCATGCGCGATCGGCTCGCACATCACTACGAGGCGACCGATTACGACGCGGTGTGGGCCACCATCAACGTCGATCTTCCCCGCGTGCGTGCAGCGATCGCATCGCTCCTCGTAGAAGCGACCGATGATTGACCACAGATCTGCATCACTGGACGAACCCCATGGTCAGCGAACCTGCTGGTCGAGAAGCATCCCGACCAGCAGCGCGAGCGGGTTGTTCGTGAGCAGGGTGTCGGCGGCGGTGTCTCCGGTGATGTGAAGGGCCATGGTTTCATGGTGCCACCTTGTGGCGCTGAAAACATACAGGAGGCCATCCGCTTGTGGACCAGCGTTGCGCTTCGGTGAGGCGTTCACGACCATGTGAAGGCCGATGACTGCTCAAGGGCGTCGGTATGCTTGCATGCAAGATGCATATGACGTATGTTGATTGCATGACGACGATCCAGGTTCGCAATGTCTCCGATGAGACGAGCCGAGCGCTCAAGGCGAAGGCCGCGCTCGAGGGTCGCTCGCTGAGCGACTACCTGCTGCGTGAGCTCGATCGTCTCGCGACGCGTCCGAGTCGAGCCGAACTGCTGGACCGGATCGCGAGCCGTGACGTCGCCTCGCTCGAACCGGCGGCGCTGGTGCTCGCAGAGCAGCGGCCGGGTCGATGACACTGGTCGTCGACGCATCTGCGGTCGCCGAGATCCTGTTCGGAACCGAAGCCGGTCGGCGGGCCGCCCTGCTGATCGACGGGCACGAACTGCTCGCGCCGCAGCATCTCACGACTGAAGTCGCCTCCGTGGTCCGCGGATGGTCCCTCAGTCAGCAGATCACCGATGAGCAGGCGTCGCGCGCGTTCCGTGAGTTCGACGCGCTCGGCGTCGAGCAGGTGCCGATGATGTCCATGTTGTCCGCTGTGTACGCGTTGCGGCACAACATCAGCGCCTATGACGCCATGTATGTCGTGCTCGCCCGTGCGGCACGGTGCTCGCTGCTGACTCTCGATGCCCGGCTCGCGGCATCCGCTCCGGATTGTGCCCTGCTGCCGTAATTTTCGCGCGGGCGAATGAGGGGCCACTCGGCCGTCACTTCCCACCGGTACTCGTTCACTACATGGTCAGCGAACCTGTTGGTCGAGGAGCATCCCCACCAGCAGAGCGAGCGGGTTCTCCGTCAGCAGGGTGTCGGCGGCGGTGTCTCCGGTGATGTGAAGGGCCATGCATCCAGTGTGGCACCAGGCGGGCGCGGAATCGGCTCGAAGACCGAGTGGAACCGGCGTCCGGGGAACACCTCCAGCGATCAGATCGCTTAAAAGAGATGAGAGGTTTCGAGGGGAAAACAGGTCCGGTCCGCTGTATGCGGCGCTGTCCGAGAGCGCCCACCAACGCATGACATCGATGCCTTCGGCAGCGATGTCATCATCGGGCAAGAGGCCACGAGGATCGAAGTGAGCGGTGCGCACGAGGACGTAGTCGTTGAGGATTCCGATCTTCCCGTCAGGATCCGCAGTGACGACTTCCTGACGCCAGACGTAAGGCGGGTCGGTGTTCACGGTGAGGCCGGCCTCTTCGAGCAACTCTCGACGCAATGCCAAAACCGGCAGAGCAACACGTTTTCCTGACCGTCGAGAATGATCGCCCTCACCGCATGCCTGGCAAATTCATATGGTGGGAGCAACGCTCTGATGAAGGAGCGTTTCATGGTCAAGTTGTTTCCGCCTGGTACTCGTACTGCGTTCGTTGATTTGGTGTGCGCTGGCGCGACGACGGTGAGTGCTGCG
>NZ_JABFAS010000002.1:570547-680390 GCF_017168295.1 Microbacterium sp. KRD172
ACTGACATTCCGCACGCCGTTCCCCGTTCACTGGTTCCTGTTCCTTGACAGTCCAGAAACCTATACGAGAGAACGGCGTGCGCCCGTTCAAACCCGCCCAAACACCCACGGATACGTCACAAGAGCCGCTATCTCTCCAAATATCGATGGCTCCTCGTCGGCGTCCTGGTCTTCCAGTTCGCCAGCGCCCTCGCCACCCTCTACCTGCCGCGCCTGAACGCCGACATCATCAACAACGGCGTCGCCCAGGCCGACACCGGCTACATCTGGCGCACCGGCGGATTCATGCTCGTGGTGTCACTCGGTCAGATCGTCTGCTCGATCGTCGCCACCTACTTCGCTGCCAAGGCGGCGATGAGCGTCGGACGCGACATCCGTGCCGACGTCTTCTCCCGCGTGAACGGTTTCTCCGAACGCGAGGTGTCGCAGTTCGGCGCAGGCTCGCTGATCACCCGTAACACGAACGATGTGCAGCAGGTGCAGATGCTGGCGATGATGGGGGCGACGATGTTCGTCACCGCCCCGTTGCTCGCGATCGGCGGAATCATCATGGCCGTGCAGCAGGACGTCGGGCTCAGCTGGCTGATCGCCGTCTCTGTGCCGGCACTGCTGATCGTCGCCGTGCTCATCATCGGTCGCATGGTTCCACTGTTCCGTCGCAACCAGAAGCAGCTCGATGCGATCAACCGTGTGATGCGCGAACAGCTCACGGGCGTCAGGGTGGTGCGCGCCTTCGTTCGCGAACCGATCGAAGAAGCGCGCTTCCGCGAGACGAACACCGAGCTGATGATCCTCGGACGCAAGATCGGCTCGCTCTTCGTGCTGCTCTTCCCCTTGTTCATGCTGATCCTCAACGTCACCGTCGTCGGAGTGATCTGGTTCGGCGGCATCGAGATCAATGCGGGCAACGTCGAGGTCGGCACCCTGTTCGCGTTCATGCAGTACATCGGCCAGATCATGATGGGCGTGATCATGTCGAGCTTCATGGCGATGATGATCCCGCGCGCGGCCGTTTCGGCCGAGCGCGTCGGCGAAGTGCTCGACGCCGAGTCGAGCATGCACCGTCCGGACGACGGCGTCGCCGACTTCAGCGCGCCTGGCACGGTCATTCTCGAAGACGTCGAGTTCACATACCCCGGAGCCGACGCCCCGGTGCTGTCCGGCGTCTCCTTCGGTGCTGACAAGGGTGAGACGGTCGCGATCGTCGGCTCCACCGGTGCCGGCAAGACCACGCTCGTCTCATTGATCCCGAGACTGTTCGACGTCACGGGCGGCGCAGTGCGCGTCAACGGGACTGATGTGCGTGAAGCCGACGTCGACGCGCTGTGGAAGACCATCGGCCTGGTGCCGCAACGACCGTTCCTGTTCACCGGAACAGTGGCGTCGAACCTGCGCTACGGCCGCGAGGAGGCCACGGACGAAGAGCTGTGGCATGCGCTCGAGATCGCACAGGGTCGCGACTTCGTCGAGGAGATGCCTGATGGCCTCGAGTCGCGCATCGCCCAGGGCGGCACGAACGTCTCCGGCGGGCAGCGCCAGCGTCTCGCGATCGCCAGAGCGATCGTGCACCAGCCGGACATCCTCATCTTCGACGACTCGTTCTCGGCACTCGACCTCACGACGGACGCGAGGCTGAGACAGGCCCTGTGGCGTGAACTGCCAGAGGTGACGAAGATCGTCGTCGCGCAGCGCGTCTCGAGCATCATGGACGCCGATCGCATCGTGGTCCTCGATGGCGGCACCATGGTCGGCGTCGGCACGCATGACGAGCTGCTCGCCACCAATGACACCTATCGAGAGATCGTCGAATCGCAGCTGGGGGTGGACGCATGAGTTCGCGAGACAAGTCGGTCACTGAGCCTGTCGAAGTGTCAGTGACCGGGCTCACCGCAGAAGAGCAGTATGAAGCCGAGCTCGCCGACGCGGCGCGTCTGGATGCCGGAGGGTGGGACGCCCCCGCCCCTGGCAAGGCCGACAACTTCGGCAAGAGCTTCGGCCGGATGATCGGTCTGCTGAAGCCCTCCGCACTCTGGTTCGTCTTCGTGTCGATCCTCGGTGCGATCGGAGTCGTGCTGACTGTCGCTGCACCGAAGGTGCTGGGCGAGGCCACCAACATCATCTACGAGGGCTTCATCTCGAAGACGCTCGGAGACAGCGGCGTTCCTGCCGGTACATCGCAGGAGCAGGTCATCGAGCTCCTGCGGTCGCAGGGTCAAGATGACTTCGCGAACATGGTCGCGGCATTCACCGACTTCCAGGTCGGCGCGGGCATCGACTTCGAGCGACTGCGTTGGATCATCGTCGCCGTGCTCGCGATCTACGTCGGCGCCGCATTGCTGACCTGGATCCAGGGCTACGTCATCAACGTCATCATGGTGCGAACGATGTGGCGCCTGCGTGAATCGGTCGAAGCGAAGATCAACCGTCTGCCGCTGTCGTACTTCGACAAGGTGCAGCGCGGAGAGCTGATCTCGCGTGTCACGAACGACATCGACAACATCACCACCGCGATGCAGCAGTCCCTCTCGGGTGCACTGACATCGGTGCTCACCGTCGTCGGCGTGCTGGTGATGATGTTCTCCATCTCGTGGCAGCTGGCCCTCGTGGCCCTCGTCGCGTTGCCCCTCATGGGCGTCATCTTCGGCGTCATCGGTCCGCGCTCGCAGAAGGCCTTCGGCTCGCAGTGGCGCAAGGTCGGTCGCCTGAACGCATGGGTGGAGGAGGCGTTCTCCGGTCACGCGCTGGTGAAGGTCTACGGCCGTGAGAAGGATGCACTCGACAAGTTCCAGGTCGAGAACGAAGAGCTGTTCCAGGCGAGCTTCAAGGCGCAGTTCCTGTCAGGCATCATCATGCCCGCCATGACCTTCGTCGGCAGCCTGACCTATGTCGGCATCGCCGTTCTCGGAGGCCTGATGGTCGCGAGCGGTCAGCTTCGCCTCGGCGACGTGCAGGCGTTCATCCAGTACTCGCAGCAGTTCACGCAGCCGCTGAGCGAGCTGGGCGGCATGGCGGCCGTGGTGCAGTCCGGCACCGCTTCGGCCGAGCGGGTGTTCGACTTCCTCGACGCCGATGAGCAGGACCCTGACGCCGCGGATGCACCCGCCCTCGTCGAGGGCAAGGGTGTCATCGAGTTCGAGAACGTCTCGTTCTCGTATACGCCGGAGCGTCCGCTCATCAACGACCTGTCGTTCCGAGTGGAGCCGGGTCAGACGGTCGCGATCGTGGGGCCGACCGGTGCAGGCAAGACGACGCTGGTGAACCTCATCATGCGCTTCTACGAGCTCAGCGGCGGCCGCATCCTGCTCGACGGTCAGGACATCTCCAAGGCGACCCGGTCCGAGCTGCGCTCGCGCACCGGAATGGTGCTGCAGGACCCGTGGCTCTTCGCCGGTTCCATCCTGGAGAACATCAGGTACGGCCGTGCGTCGGCGACCGATGAAGAGGTGCTGGAGGCGGCGAAGGCGACCTACGTCGACCGCTTCGTGCATGCGCTTCCCGACGGCTACGAGACGGTCCTCGAAGAAGATGCGGCGAACGTCTCGGCCGGCGAGCGTCAGCTCATCACGATCGCGCGAGCGTTCGTGGCGAAGCCGTCGATCCTCATCCTCGACGAGGCGACGAGCGCCGTCGACACCCGCACCGAGCTGCTGCTGCAGCACGCGATGGCAGCGCTGCGACAGGGACGCACCTCGTTCGTGATCGCGCACCGCCTGTCGACCATCCGCGACGCCGACCTCATCCTCGTGATGGAGCACGGCGACATCGTGGAGAAGGGCTCGCACGATGAGCTCATCGCCGCGCAGGGTGCGTACTGGCGGCTGTACCAGTCGCAGTTCGAGCAGGCCGCGACCGACATCGATGCCGAGGAGGCCATGACCGGCACGACCCCCGTGGTCGTCACCGGGGATGCCGAGCCGGACGCCGTTCCAGCAGGCGTGGCCGATGTCGACGCCGAGGAGTCGACGGGCCTCTGATCTCGGTGTTGTGGCCGGCTGCGTGTCAGTCGGCCACGACCCCGAGAAGTTCGAGCGGGTGCGTCAGACGCCACCACGGACTCGGGCCGGGCAGCGCATCTGAGAACGATACGCCGATCTCGACGGCATCCAGCGGGCCGCTCACGCTGAGCGTGCCCGCCTCGTCGCCGGCGTCACGCTGCTCGCCGAGAGCGAGCGTCGCGCCGGCGCTGGCGGCAGCCCCGTTCCACAGCAGCACCGTCGCGTCTTCGTCCGTGACGAGATCGACGTTCGCACCCCACAGCGTGTCGACCGTGCCGACGACCGTCCCGGCCGGAACCGCAGGTGCCATGGTCTCGAGTGCGGTCTCGGCATCGGCGAACAGGGAACGGGTCACGGCGAGACGCTCCTCGTCATCGCCCTGATTCAGCACGGCGGCGTAGAGGCGCACGGTCGTGTCGCCGATCGTGACGTCCTTCGCGGTGAGTACGCTCCACCCTTCGAGCGTGCCCGTCTTGATGCCCACGACACCGGGGTCCGCGAGCATGCCGTTCGTGTTCGTGACGACGCCGGCACCGGGGATCTCGGCGCTGGCGGTGCCGACGATCTCTGCGAACACGGGATTCTGCATCGCGCGCTCGCCCAATTGCAAGAGCGCAACAGGTGTGGCGACGTTGCCCTCATCGAAGCCCGACGGTGTCACGATCGTGATGCCGGAGAGCCCGCGGTCGGCAAGCCACGTCGCCGCGGCGTCCGCGAAGCTGGCATCTGAGCCCCAGATGTCGCGGGCCAGGCGATCGACGTAGTTGTTCGCCGAACCGAGCAGCGTTCCCTGCAGCATCTGGTACTCGGTGAGCACTCCGCCGACCGGCACGTCCAGCGCCGACTGATCTGCACGGCGGTAGTCCCAGTACTCGACGTTGTCGCTGTAGCTGAACGCGAACTCGGGTCCCTGTTCACCGAGCTGAAGCGGCATCCGATCCAGCACCATCAGGGCTGTGACCACCTTCGTCACGCTGGCGATCGAAACGGCATCCGCAGAGGACGCCACCGATGAGATCCCTGCGATCCCTACGCCCGCGCTGCCGGCGGCCGGCCACGCGGGAGCCGCGACCTGCGCGGCGACCGTCTCGAACTCGGCGGCCTCGACGATCGGGGGCACCTCGTGCAGTGGCCACAGGAGCACGGTCGCCGCATACGCCAGCACCAGGGCGGCGACGGCGCCGATCGGCACCAGCCAGCGCGCCCGCAGCAGCGTCGGGTGCAGTCGCGCATCGGCAAGCAGATCCGGACCGGCCTCTCGCATCGTTATCTGATCGAGATCGGCAGGTCGGGTGCTCTCTTCCACGGTGTCGACATCGAGCCAGGCGAAGGCGGTCGCCGTCTGGCTCTCGTCGGCCCACCGCACCGTGGAAGCGGCGGATGCCGCGGGTTCGTCGAGATCGATGTCGGCATCCGACGCAGCCGCCGCGTCGACGTCATCGACCGAGAAGTCTGCGGGAACGGGCGCGATCGTCTGCTCGTGCGCGGTTTCCCGGGCATCCTCAGCGGACTCGAGGTCGACAGCATCCGGATCTGATGCGTTCGCGTCGTCGTTGAAGGGCGGGGCCGGCGGGCTCACGGTGTCGGTCGCGCCGGTGGCCGCGCGAAACTCACGCCGGGTGAGAGCCCCGGTCTCGGGCGTCGCGTCTTCAATGGTCACCTGTTCACGCTACCGAATCCGGTGCCATGCCGCGCGTGCGCGCCGTCCACGGATCGTCGCCGGTGCGCGTCGGTGCGGGTGTTCTGGAACCTGAGTATGATCGTCAGCACAACCACGGGAGTCCGGCGAGCCGGGCTGAGAGGGAGCGACAAGCGCTTCGACCGTCGAACCTGATCTGGGTCATGCCAGCGCAGGGAGGAGTTCAAATGAGCACGTCTACACGCACGCCCAATGCCACATCCACCGGCACCGGCGCGAATCCCTGGCGCTGGCGCGTCGTCGACATCGTCGTCGCCGCAGTGCTCGGCGTCGCGGTCGGTCTGCTCTTCTGGGGATGGAATGTCGTCGGCGGCGCCTGGTTCGGCGCTGCGGATGCCGTGACACCGGGGCTCGGCGGCGTCGCGGTCGGCATCTGGCTGATCGGTGGCGTCATCGGCGGCCTCGTGATCCGCAAGCCGGGCGCAGCCCTCGTCGTCGAGGTGGTCGCCGCGATCGTCTCGATGCTCATCGGCAACGTCTGGGGCGTCTCGACGGTTCTGTCCGGCCTCGTGCAGGGCCTCGGCGCCGAGCTCATCTTCGCGCTGTTCCTGTACCGCCGGTTCGGGCTCGGTGTCGCAGCCCTCGCCGGTGTCGGCGCTGGCGTCGCCGCCTGGGTGTTCGAGCTGTTCTACGGCGGCTCACCGAACATCCTCAAGTCCCTCGAGTTCAACACGATCTACCTCGTATGCGTCGCCGTGTCCGGCGCGATCCTCGCCGGAGTCGTCGGCTGGCTGCTCGTGCGCGCGCTGGCGAAGACCGGAGCGCTCAGCCGCTTCGCCGCGGGCAGAGAACTCGCGCGCGAGGTCTGAGCATGACCGATGCCACCCCGGCCCGCGTGCAGGCTGCGGGCTGGGGCTGGCGCTACGCGGGGCGCAAGCGTCCCGCCGTCAGCGACGTCTCCTTCGCGATCGAGCCCGGCGAGCGCGTGCTGCTGCTCGGTGCATCCGGTGCGGGCAAGTCGACCATGCTCGCCGGGCTCGCGGGGGTGCTCGGCGACGCTGACGAGGGTGAGCGCACCGGGTCGCTGCTGATCGATGGCGCGGCTCCCGAGTCACGTCGAGGGCAGGCGGGCCTCGTCATGCAGGACCCGGATGCCGGCATCGTGCTGTCGAAGGTCGGCGACGATGTCGCATTCGGATGCGAGAATCTCGGCATTCCGGCATCCGATATCCCCGCGCGCGTGGCCGAGGCGCTCGAGGCCGTGGGCCTGGAGGTGCCGCTGCGTCGCCCTACTGAAGCACTCTCCGGCGGGCAGAAGCAGCGTCTGGTGCTCGCCGGTGTGCTGGCCATGCGGCCGGGACTGCTGCTGCTCGACGAGCCCACCGCGAACCTCGACCCTGAAGGAGTCGCGGAGGTGCGGGCGAGCGTCGAGCGGGTCGTCGATGCCACCGGCGCGACGCTGATCGTCGTCGAACATCGCACGCCGGTCTGGGTGGGACTGATGACCCGTGTCATCGTCCTCGCCGCCGACGGCGGCCTTCTCGCGGACGGCTCGCCCGCGCAGGTGTTCGCCGAGCATGGGCCAGCGCTGGCGGACGCCGGAGTGTGGGTGCCCGATCAGCCCCTCGAACTGCCGGTGCTTCCCGCGGCACCGGATGCGGCCGAGTCCGTTCTCTCCGCGACCGGACTCGCGATCGCGCGTACGTCGCGAACCGTCGTCCGGTCCGGGCTCGACGTTCGCGTGCCGCGCGGGAATGCGACCGTGATCACCGGCCCGAACGGCGTCGGCAAGTCGACGCTCGCGCTCACGCTCGCCGGTCTCATCCCGGAGCAGGACGGTGAGGTCGTCGCAGCCTCGCCTCTTGCGGGACGCGGCGGGCGCCGGCCGTTCCGGTGGACGTCTCGCGAGCTGCTCACGCGCATCGGCACGGTCTTCCAGGAGCCGGAGCACCAGTTCCTCACCCAGACACTGCATGACGAACTCAGCGTCGGACCGAAGGCGTTGGGTTGGGATGCCGCGCGCACCGCGTCCGTCGTCGACGCGCTGCTCGAGCGACTGCACCTGTCGGATCTCGCTCTCGCGAACCCGTTCACCCTGTCGGGTGGGCAGAAGCGTCGGCTGTCCGTCGCGACGGTGCTCGCGGCATCCCCCGAGGTGATCGTGCTCGACGAGCCGACCTTCGGTCAGGATCGGCGAGGCTGGATCGAGCTGGTCGCGCTGTTGCAGGAGGAGATCGCATCGGGCACCTCGGTCGTCGCCGTGACGCACGATGCGGGCGTGATCCGTCACCTCGGTGGGCATCGGATCGTGCTGGAGCAGGCCTCGTGAGCACAGGCGTCGAAATCGAGGAGAAGGTGCGCGGCGCGTGGCTCGACGGCGTGAATCCCGTGACGAAGCTGGTGCTCGCGCTGCTGCTGTCCGTGCCGCTGTTCGCGTCGATCGACGTCGTGAGCGGGCTCGTCGCGATCGGGCTGCAGCTATTGTGCCTGCCGCTCACCGGTCTGCGATGGGGCACTGTGTTGAAGCGTCTGCTTCCGCTTGTGATCTTCGCGCCGGTCGCCGGGCTCAGCATGCTGCTGTACGCGGAACCGGCCGGACGCATCTACTGGAGCTTCGGCTTCGCGACCATCAGTGAGGACTCCGTCAGCCTCGCGATCGCGGTGAGCCTGCGCGTCTTGGCGCTGGGGCTGCCGACGATCCTGCTGTTCGGCCGCACCGACCCGACCGAGCTGGCGGATGCTCTCGCGCAGGTCGCGAAGCTGCCCAGCCGGTTCGTGCTCGGCGTGCTCGCAGGCACCCGGATGCTGGGGCTGTTCCTCGACGACTGGCGCACGATGGGTCTCGCCCGCCGTGCACGCGGCGTCGGCGATCGAGGTGCGCTGAGGCGGTTCTTCTCGATGGCATTCGTGCTGCTCGTCTTCGCGGTGCGCCGCGGCACGAAGCTGGCGATGGCGATGGAGGCGCGCGGGTTCGGATCCGGCATCCAGCGCACCTGGTCCCGGCCGTCGCAGCTGCACGCGCGCGACGGCGTCGCGCTGCTCGGTGGCGCGGTGATCATGGCGCTCGCGCTCGCCGCGGCCGTGGCGCTGGGCACGTTCCGGTTCGTCTGGAGCTGAGACTCGCTTCCACGACCATCGCCCGCCGTGTCGTCATCCTCGAACATGATCGGATGAGCCGTCACGTCGCATTCCACATGTCGCGGTAGTACGCCAGTCGCTCGCGGTCGGGCTCGATGCCGTACGCCTCGATCAGCGCTTCGTCCCACCCGGGGCCGTAGTTCCACGTCGTGCTCATGGATGCCACCGCGATGTCGGCCCAGCGGTCGGCGGTGCCGAGTGCGGCGAGGTCGACGTGCGCGCGCCAGCGCCCGTCGGCGTCGAGCAGGGTGTTGGGCACGCACGCGTCGCCATGGCAGACGACGAGGCGATCGACGGCCGGGGCCTTGTGCAGCGCTTCGGGTATGCGGATGCCGCGTGCTTCGGCATTCGCGATTCGGGCGGGTACGCCCCAGCTCCATGCGCATTCGCCGGTCGGCAGTGCATCGTGCAGTGCTCGCAGACCCTCCCCGACGGCTCTCACAGCCGTTGCGGGCTCGGCGATCCAACGGGCCACGACAGCGCTTTCGCCGGCAATGGCGACCGTGACAAGCCACTCGTGGGTGGCATCCTCTCCCTGTTCGATGACCTCTGGCACCGGGGTCCACCGGGAGGCCCAGCGCATGCGCTCCGCCTCGTCGCGCATGTTCGCCTCGGCATCGAGGGGACCGTACTTGATGAAGCGCCCATCGTCGGTGCGGTACGTGAGTCCGCCGATGTTGTTGTGCCACACGGGCGCGAGCGCCGCGCGCCCCGCGAGCTCGCGCACCCGCCGCGGCACTTCGATGTGCGCGGAGGGGATGCTCACAGCAGTTCGCTCAGTGCCTGCTCGAGCACGACCGCGTGGTTGCGCTCCTCGTCATGGGCGGCATAGACGAGGGTGACGAGGTCGTGCTGCTTCAGTTCGGCTGCGAGCTCTTCGAGTGCGGGTGCGGTCTCATTTTCCAGTTCCGCGCGATAGCGGTCGGCGTATACGCCCCAGTCATCGTCGGATGCTGCGTGCCAGGCCTTGCGCAGTTCGGGGCTGGGAGCGGTGTCCTTGGCCCACAGATCGATCTCGGTCCGTTCCTTCGCCAGGCCTCGCGGCCACAGCCGGTCCACCAGCACGCGGAAACCGTCAGCCGCCTCGGCGTTGTCGTAGGCTCGCTTGCGACGCAGTTGCATACCCTCCACCCAACACCTGTTCGCATCGCGATGCCAGCATGGAACTGAGAACTGCGTATGCTGGAACTGAGTTGCACACTCGTTCGAAGGAGAACACATGCACGTCCAGGGATCCGGAGCACTTATCACGGGCGGCGCGTCAGGCCTCGGCCTCGCCACCGCCCGCGCGCTCGCCGCAGCCGGCGCGCACGTGACGCTGCTCGATCTTCCTTCATCTCAGGGCGCTGAGCTGGCCGCAGAGCTGGGCGGCACGTTCGCCGCTGGCGATGTCACAAGCCCCGCGGATGCCGCGTCCGCCGCCGCATCCGCGAACGCAGCGGCTCCGCTGCGCATCGTCGTGAACTGCGCCGGCATCGCCCCGCCCGCGAAGGTGCTCGATCGCGACGGCAAGCCCGCCGTGCTCGTGGACTTCGAACGCGTGATCCGCATCAACCTCGTGGGCACGTTCAACGTCATCTCGCAGGCATCCGCCGTGATCGCGAAGAACGGCCCTTCGACCGGCTCAGGGACCGATGACTCCGGCGATCGCGGCGTCATCATCAACACCGCATCCGTCGCCGCGTTCGACGGACAGATCGGCCAGCCCGCGTATGCAGCGTCGAAGGGCGGCGTGCATGCCATGACGCTGCCGATCGCGCGCGAGCTCGCCCGTCACAGCATCCGTGTGTGCACGATCGCGCCCGGCATCATGGAGACGCCGATGCTCGCCGGTCTCCCCGAAGCCGCGCAGGATTCTCTCGGGCAGCAGGTGCCGTATCCCGCACGACTCGGCCGCCCTGCCGAGTACGCGGCACTGGCCATGAGCATCATCGAGAACGACTATCTCAATGGCGAGACGATCCGCCTGGACGGCGCGATCCGGATGGCACCGAAGTAGACCTGAACGCAGAAGAAGGAGCAGCATGAGCAACCTCGCAGGCAAGACGATCCTGATGTCGGGCGGCAGCCGCGGCATCGGTCTGGCGATCGCGCTGCGCGCGGCGGCGGACGGCGCGAACATCGCGATGCTCGCCAAGACAGACACCCCGCATCCGAAGCTCGAGGGCACGATCCACACGGCCGCCGAGCAGATCCGTGCGGCCGGTGGCAACGCTCTGCCGATCGTCGGTGACGTGCGCGAGGACGATGACATCACCGAGGCCGTCATGAAGACGCAGGGCGAGTTCGGCGGCATCGACATCGTGCTCAACAACGCGAGCGTGATCGATCTCTCGCGCTCGCTCGATCTCGGTGCGAAGAAGTACGACCTGATGCAGGACGTCAATGTGCGCGGTACGTTCATGCTTTCGCGCGCGGCGATCCCGCAGCTGCGCGAGTCGTCGAACCCGCACATCCTGTCGCTGTCGCCGCCGCTCAACCCGACGCCGAAGTGGCTCGGCGCGCACGCCGGTTACTCGCTGGCGAAGTTCGGCATGACCATGGTGACGCTCGGCCTCGCGGCGGAGTTCGCCTCGGACGGCATCGCGGCCAACACGCTGTGGCCGCGAACGACGATCGCGACCGCTGCGGTGCAGAATCTGCTCGGCGGCGACAAGGTGATGGCCGCGAGTCGCACGCCCCAGATCTATGCGGATGCCGCATATGCCGTGCTCACGAAGACCGCTGCCGAGTACACCGGGCAGAGCCTGATCGTGGAGGACGTGCTGGAGGCCGACGGTGTGACCGACTTCTCCGGCTACGCCGCAGTGCCCGGTACGCCCGACGACCGGCTCTTCCCCGACATCTTCCTCGGCTGACGCGATGGGTCTCACCCTTCGACAGGCTCAGGGATCGGCCTTTTCCGGTCACTGAGCCTGTCGAAGTGTCTTTTCCGGTCACTGAGCCTGTCGAGGTGTCCGGACAGAGTCGGCATTTCCGGTCACTGAGCCTGTCGAAGTGTCCGGACAGAGTCGGCATTTCCGGTCACTGAGCCTGTCGAAGTGTCCGGACACATCGCTCAGAACAGCAGGTATACGGCGCCGACGATCGTGAGGGTGATCACGATCCAGTCGAACACCTGCTGCTTCATCCGGCGCGCCACGCGCACCCCGACGAGCGCGCCGACGACGACGAGCGGAACCAGCACAGCATCCATCAGCAGCACCTGGCCGTCGAACAGGCCGATGCCTGCGAGGAAGGGCACCTTCACGAGGTTCACGATCGCGAAGAACCACGCCGATGTTCCGAGGAAGACCTGCACCGGGGTGCGCATCGCGAGGAAGTACATCGACATCACCGGGCCCGCCGCATTCGCGACCATGGTCGTGAATCCGGCCAGCGCTCCATAGGTCGACGCCACCACGACGCCGTGCTCGGCGGGCGCAGCATCCGTCTTCCGCTGGCGCCACCGGCGCCACAGCGTGACCGCGATCATCGCGAGCAGGATCACCCCGATCGCGCGGCGCACGATGTCGTCATCTCCGAGCGCGAGGAAGGCGAACCCTGCCACGAGGCCCGCGATCACGGCCGGCGCCAGCCGCAGCAGGGTCGGCCAGTGCGCGTGCCGTCGATAGGCGATCAGGGCGAACATGTCGCCGACGATCAGCAGGAGCAGCAGCGCCGCGGTCGATGTGCGCGCCGGGAGCACAGCGGCGAAAAGCGCGACGGGCAGGATGCCGCCACCGGGGATCGCGGTCTTCGCGAGGCCGATCGTGAGTGCGGCGAGTGCCAGGACGGCCCACGCCCAGGGGAGGAGGTCGGGCACGCTCAGCCGCGTAGGGCGGCGAACGCTGCCGCGAACGCCTCGGCTCGCGTCGTGAGGTCCACCCAGTCGCCGGCCTTGATCGATGCGGAGTTCGCGAGGTCGCCACCCGCTCCGGCAGCCACCGCGCCCGCGGCGAACCACTCGGCGAGGTTGTCCGGCTTCACGCCACCGGTGGGCATGAGCGGTGCATCGGGGAACGGTCCGCGCAGGGCTCCGAGGTAAGAGGGGCCGCCGAGGGACGCGGGGAAGATCTTCACGACGTCGACACCGAGCGCAAGCGCGCCCATGACCTCCGTCGGAGTCATCGCTCCCGTCATCACGACGCGTCCGGTGTCGAGCATCGCCCGGGTGAGGTCGGGTAGGGTGCCAGGGCTCACGAGGAACTCTGCTCCCGCATCTGCCGCGGCCGTCGCCTGCTCGATCGTGGTGACCGTGCCGGCGCCGATGTATGCGGCGTCGCCGTGACGTGCGATGAGTTCACGGATCACGGCAGGAGCATCCGGCGTGGAGTAGGTGACCTCGATACCGGCGATGCCGCCGCGGATGATCGCATCGGCCGCATCGAGCGCCTGCTCGGGGGAGGGAGCGCGCAGCACGGCGAGAACGCCGGTGGCACGGGCGCGGGCGAGACGGTCGGTCATGAGTGCTCCTCGATCGGTGATGCTTCCATTCTCGTGCATCCCGCAGGCTGTAGTGACAGGTCTGCCGACACGGCCACCAGCCGCTTCCCACCCGCCACCGCGTACCCTTGGAGACATGACTGAGTCCTCCCGCATCCGCTCGACGGGTCCCGCCACCTCGAAGAAGACCGGGACGGATGCCGCCCCGCAGGTGCGCCCCCGCACCGAGGGCTGGACGCAGAAGAAGGACGAGTCGGGGCGCCCGCTGCTGCAGTTCGCGAGCCCGAAGCGCGGCAAGCCGCCGGTTCACCTCGCCGACCTCACAGTCGAAGAGCGCATCGAGAAGGTCAAGGAGCTCGGCCTTCCCGGGTTCCGTGCGAAGCAGCTGTCGACGCACTACTTCACGCACTACACGTCCGACCCGGCCGAGATGACCGACCTGCCCGCCGCTCAGCGCGAGGAGCTCGTCGCCGGCATGCTGCCGCCGCTGCTCACCGAGGTGCGCCGGCTCGAGACCGACAAGGGCGACACGATCAAGTTCCTCTGGCGACTGCACGACGGTGCTCTCGTCGAGTCGGTGCTCATGCGCTACCCGGGCCGCATCACGCTGTGCGTGTCGAGCCAGGCCGGATGCGGCATGAACTGCCCGTTCTGCGCCACGGGCCAGGCGGGCCTCACACGCAACATGTCCTCCGCCGAGATCGTCGAGCAGATCGTCCGCGCGAACCGACTGATCGCCGAGGGCGGTCTCGGCGGCAAGAAGGCCGACGACCACAGCATGGAGCGCGTCTCCAACATCGTCTTCATGGGGATGGGCGAGCCGCTCGCCAACTACAAGCGCGTGATGGATGCCGTGCGCACGATGGTCGCCGAGCAGCCGCACGGCCTCGGCATGAGCGCCCGCGGCATCACGGTGTCGACGGTCGGCCTCGTCCCGGCCATCCGCAAGCTCGCCGACGAGGGCATCCCCGTCACGTTCGCGCTGTCGCTGCACGCCCCTGACGATCACCTGCGCGACGAGCTCATCCCGGTGAACTCGAAGTGGAAGGTCGACGAGGCGCTGGATGCCGCGTACGAGTACTACGAGAAGACCGGCCGTCGCGTCTCGATCGAGTACGCACTCATCAAGGACATGAACGACCACGCGTGGCGCGCCGATCTGCTGGCGGAGAAGCTCAACGCCCGTGGGCGCGGATGGGTGCACGTGAACCCGATCCCGCTGAACCCGACGCCCGAGTCGGTGTGGACGGCGTCGACCCGCGAGGTCACGAACGAGTTCGTGCGCCGCCTCAACGACGCGGGTGTCCCGACGACGCTCCGCGACACCCGCGGCAAGGAGATCGACGGCGCGTGCGGTCAGCTTGTCGCGACGACCGAGGACGAGGCCGCCTCGGCGGCGATGGCCTGAGGCATCGGCCGATCCGCGTCCCTCCGCGCATCTGACGCCCCGGTGCGCTCTGCTCCGTCGAGCCATCTCGCTATCTTGGCGTCGTCGGCACCTTGGACGCCGAGCAGGCGCTGCACCGTGAAGGGCCGGACGCCGCAGAGCTTCATCGTGCTCTTCGCGACGTGCGTGACGGCGGGGAGCCCGAGGACGGGAGCCGCGTACCACGGGGTGTCGGCGAGGAGGAGCATCCGTCCGCGTCGTCCCTTGAGCAGTCCCTCCGGGAGTCCGCGCGCGTTGTACCGGTACTCCTGCTGAGGCAGCAGGGCGCGATCGAAGAACCCCTTGAGCAGCGCCGGCACCGATCCCCACCAGAGCGGGGTCATGATGATGATCGTCTTTGCCTCCTGCATGGCCCGCTTCGCGTCTGCGAGGTCGGGCTCCAGAGGCATGCGCTGTCGATAGCCGAACCGCATGTGCGGATCGAATTCGAGGTCGCGAAGCGCGAGCAGTCGAGCATCCCCGTACCCGGTGGCGTAGCGCTGCGCGAGGGATGACGTGAGGGATTCGGCGTCCGGGTGGCCGTCGATGACGAGAGCGGAGGGCATGGGGAATTCCTATCTTGACACTGTCTAGGTTATGGACACTGTCAAGATAAGAGACAATGTTGCTCATGTCAAGTTCGAAGACCGGCTATCACCACGGTGACCTTGCGCACGCACTCGAGGTCGCGGCCATGCAGCTGCTGGAGCGGATGCCGGCCGCCGAGATCAGTCTTCGGGAAGTGGCGCGCGCAGCCGACGTGAGCCACAACGCGCCCTATCACCACTTCACCGACCGGCGAGGTCTGCTGAAGACTCTCGCCGAGCGCAGCATGACGGAACTCGTCGACACCGTTCGTCGGGGAGCAGAGGCCGGCAGCCCCCGTGCGGCGCTCGTGGAGGCGGGGGGTTCGTACATCCGCTTCGCGGCCGAGCATCCGAACTCGTTCGACGTCATCTACGATCCGACCGTCTGCGTGCCGGGTTCTCCGACCGAGACGATGGCACCACTCATCGATGAACTGGAGACGGTGCTGGCCACCGCCGCGAAGGCCGTCGGGCTCGACGAGCCTGAGGACGTCGCCGCACTCTGGGGCCTCGTGCACGGACTCGGCACGCTTTCGGCCGCCGGACATCTGACACTCGACGCCGCGCTGGCCGCGTTCGGCGCGACTGTCGATCGGCTCATCTGATCGCTGCGCGGGATCCGTTCCTGGGAGCGCCGTGCAGGGGTTTTGCACCGAGTCCACAGGCACGCTTTCCTAAGTTTGTCTGATGCCTTACTCCGCCCATCGACCGGGTCGCTTCGACTCGCAGGGTCAGATCATCCTCGACAGCGACGCGGATGCCACGACCGACGACCTCGACTTCCTGCGTGAGTTCGAGCCCACGGGTTCCGAATCCACTTCCTCCGTCGACGACGCGACGGACGCCGACCGCTCCGGTTCCGCGGACGATGAGCCCTTCATCGGCGCCACGCCGCAGCGCCCGGTGCCGACGGAGCCGGATGCCGCGCCGACGGCCGCCACGCGGGTGAAGCCCGAGCGCGCCCCGCGCGTTCGCCGCGCGCGTCGTCCCCGCACGCCGGGTTCGCGACTGCGCACCCTCGCGATCCTGGGCGGCGCCGACGGAGAGATCCTCGACCGCGTCCCCGGTGAGACCTCGCGCTTCGTGCAGATGTTCTTCGTGCTCGCCGGCACCGCCCTGGTCTCGGCGATCTCGATGCTCTTCGCGCTCACGACCGGTGTGCAGGCGATCATCTGGCTGGCGGTGCCGCTGGCGATCATCTGGGCACTCATCATCTTCAACCTCGACCGCTTCCTCACCTCGACCATGACTTCGACGAGGAACATCTGGAAGCTCATCGGGCTCGCGATCCCGCGTGTGATCATGGCCGTGATCATCGGTTTCGTCGTCGCGGAGCCGCTCGTGCTGCAGATCTTCCACAACGACATCTCCCGCGAGGTCGCCGCGACGAACATCGTCCAGGCGCAGTCCGACCAGGAGGCACTGGAGTCCGGCCCGGAGAAGCTGGCGCTGGATGCCGCATCCGAACGCGTCGCGACGCTCGAGAACCAGGCGGCCACCGGCATCGTCGCCGGCACCGACGCTTCCTCTGCGAGCGAATCCGCCGCGCAGGCGACGGTCGACGACCTGGGCGCCAAGATGACGGACCAGCAGGCCGTGATCGATCAGGCACGGGCGCTGTACCAGTGCGAGCTCACCGGCGAGGGTGCGGGCACGGTGCCCGGCTGCACCGGCGTGAACGGCGAGGGCGCGAGCTCCGACGCCGCACAGGCGCAGCTCGCCCAGGCCCAGCAGACCTACGACGCGCTCGCCGCGCAGCAGCGCGATGCGAACGAGGCTCTGGAATCCGCGGGCACCGCCGCGAAGGAGAACACCTCGGCGTCCGAGTCGCAGAACCGGGAGCAGGCGCAGACCCAGCTTCCGGCAGCGAGGGACAGTTACGACCAGGCGCTCGCCGCCTACAACGCGAGGGCGGATGCCGTGGCAGGAGGCAACGCAGGGGCCACGGGGCTGCTCAGCCAGATCAGCGGTCTGAACCGCCTCTCCGAGAAGGAGCCGGCGATCCTCTGGGCGCACTGGCTCATCGCCGCCCTGTTCTTCATGATCGAACTGCTGCCGGTGCTCGTGAAGGTTCTCACGAGCTTCGGCGAGCCGACGCTGTACGAGCGCACCGTCGCGATCCGCAAACAGGTGGCACTCGACAAGGTCACCGCCGAAGGCTTCCGCGACCGGGCTGCGATCGTGACAGAGCAGCCTGCCGCACAGGCGACCTGAGCGGCAGGCTGAGCGGCTACTCCTTCACGGCTCCCGCCGTCAGGCCCTGCACGATCCACTTGCTCGCGAGGGCGAACAGCACCATCGTCGGCAGGATCGTGACGACGGCGGCCGCCGACATCGAACCCCAGTCGACGTTGAACGTCGAGATGAAGCCGTTCAGCGCGGCGGGGACGGTGCGATTCTCTTCGGAGTGCATGAGCACGACCGAGAGGAACAGCTCGTTCCAGCAGTTCACGAAGTTGAAGATGAACGCCGCGATGATGCCGGGGGTCATGACCGGCACGAGCACCCGGAACAGCGCACCGAGTCGCGAGCATCCGTCGATCATCGCCGCCTCCTCGAGCGCCACCGGGACGTTCTCGAAGAACCCGCGCAGCATCACGGTGGAGAACGGGATGCAGATCGCCACGTAGACGAGGATCAGTCCGAACTTGTTGTCGACGAGTCCGAGGTCGGCCATCATCGAGTACAGCGGACCGAGCGCGATGAACGCGGGGATCATCTGCGTGAGCAGGAACGCGATCAGCACCGCGCCCTTGCTGCGGAACTCGAAGCGCGCGATCACGAACGCGCTCAGCAGCGCGATGAACGTGCTCGTGGCACCGGCGACCAGCGCCACGATCGCGGAGTTCGCCAGGAACACCCCGAAGCTGCTCGTCTCGAACAGGTTGGCGTAGTTCTGCATCGACGGCTGACTCGGCCAGTACTCGATCGGGTACACGTTGACCGTGGCCGGGGCCTTGAACGAGGTCAGCGCGATCCAGTACAGCGGGAACAGCGTGATCAGCAGCCAGACGGCGAGCCCGACGAAGCGCAGGATGCCGAGACCGGAGACCTTCTTCTTGGCACGTCCGATCGGCCGCTGTCGCGTGCCGGTCGGAAGGACCATCTGTGCGGTGGCGCTCATCGGTTCGCCCTCCTCATCGCCATCAGGTAGAAGGCGCAGAACACGAACAGGAACCCGACGACGATCAGGCCGATCGCGCTGGCGATGCCGTAGTTGCCCTGCTGGGTGTAGTTGATCATCCAGGTGGTGATGATGTGGGTCTGATTCGCCGGCCCGCCCCTGGTCATCGCCCAGATGATGTCGGGGAAGTTGAAGATCCAGATCACGCGCAGCAGCACGGTCAGCATCAGCGTCATGCGGATGTACGGGATGATCACCGAGAACAGCTGACGCAGCTTTCCCGCGCCGTCGAGGCTCGCGGCCTCGAGCATCTCGTCCGGCACGGACTGGAGAGCCGCGAGGATCATGATCGCGAAGAAGGTCACGCCGTACCAGATGTTCGCCACGATCACGGCGATCATCGCGAGCTTCGGATCGGCCAACCACGGCAGCGGGGCGTCGATCAGCCCGGTCTTCATGAGCAGATCGTTGATGACGCCGAACTCCGCGTTGAACATCCAGCGGAACAGCATCCCGATCAGGAAGCCGGACACGGCCCACGGGAAGAACACGAGCGCCTGGTACACGCCGCGGAAGCGGAAGCGGGTGCGAAGGGCCAGCGCGATCAGGAAGCCGACCACGAACTGCGGCACCAGCGACCCGACGACCCAGAGCACCGAGTTCCATGCGACCTGTGGGAACACCGGATCGCTGAAGATGCGGGTGAAGTTGTCGAATCCGACGAACGGGGTCGAGGTGAGGTCCCACAGGTTCCAGTCGTGGAACGCCATGCGGATGCCCTGCAGCATCGGGTAGTACGTGAACCAGCAGACGAAGAGGATGGCGGGGGCGAGGAAGGCGAGGATCGTCCACGCATGGCGACTGCGGAAGACCTTCTTCCCCGGCCGCGCCGGGGCGGCCCCACCGGATTCACCGGTGGAGCGCCCCGAACGCGTCAGCAAGGTCATGATCAGCCCTCTTCGGAGGCGTACTTCTCGACCCAGTACGCATCCCACGACTCGAGCAGCTCGGCCGTGGTCATGTTGCCCAGCAGCACGTTCTGCACGTCCTGGTCGGACTTCTGGATCCACTCGGTCCACCAGCTGACGCCACGCGGCTGCTGCACGTTGACGTAGGTGTCCGGGTTCTCGGTCATGGTCACGTAGCTCGTCCACGGCCCCGTCGAGTAGAACTCGTCGTCGGATGCGGCGGCGATGATCGGCACGAGGCTGTTCGCCTGCGCGAACTCGGTGGCGGGCTCAGCAGACGAGAGGAACTCGACGAGGTCGACAGCGGCATCCTTGTTCTTGCTAGCCTCGGCGACACCCCATCCGGCGACCGCGAGAGGCTGTGCGGCCTTGCCGTCAGGGCCGGTCAGCAGCGGCGCGGTGTCCCACTGGTCCTCGGTGAGGTTGGATTCCTGCACGGTCGCGATGACCTCGGGGTCCTGCAACAGGAAGGCGGTCGAGCCGTTCGTGAAGCCGGCCACCATCTCGGGGTAGCCCCACGACACGGCAGAGGGCGGCGAACCCTGCTCGAACAGGTCGAAGTAGGTGTCGACGGCATCCTGCGCTTCAGGCGCCGCGAAGATCGTCGAACCGTCTTCGAGGCGGAAGGCATCGCTCGGATCGAGGTCGTCGACGAGGTACGCCTCGATGGCGGCGACGACGTTCGTGTTGCCGTTCTGGCCGCCGCGGAACGCGTACCCGTAGGTGTTGTTCGCCGGGTCCTGGATGGCGGATGCCTGCTCGAGGAGCTCTTCCCAGCTGGCGGGAGGCCCGTCGAAACCGGCTTCCTCGACGAGGTCGGTGCGGTAGAAGAGCGACAGGCCGTAGAAGCCGTACGGGACGAAGTAGCTCTCGCCGTCGCCCTCGGCGGCGGCCTTCGCGTTGTCGGTCAGGGCATCCCAGCCGTCCCAGCTCCCCAGGTCATCAGTCATGTCGTACAGCCACCCGTTGTTCGAGAATGGGCCGACGGTGATGTCGCGCACTTCGAGCACGTCGACACCGGAGCCGGACTGCAGCATCTGCTGGATGGTCTGGTCTGCCTGCTCGGTGGGCGGCGAGACCAGCTTGACAGTGACGCCGGGGTTCTCGGCCTCGAAGTCGTCGAGCAGGCCGCGCAGCAGCTCGGTGCGCGCGGGGTTGGTCAGACTCTCGACCATCTGCAGTTCGACGTCGCCGCCCTCAGCGGAGGAATCGGAGCCGCCGCCGGAACATGCGGTCAGAGCCAGCAGGGCGACTGTGCCCACGCCGGCGATCGTCGTCAGACGAGTGCGCTTCATGACGTACCTCTTTCGTGTGTGGTGCTTTCTCGGGGGTATTCAGGTCAGGATGCTGCGGCCTCGGCCGCACGGAGGATCTCCGGGATGCAGCGCTCGACGAACGCCTCGAAGTCGCTCGTCTCGGTGTAGAGGTGCACGGAAAGCCGGTAGTAGCCGCGGCCCTCGAAGCTCGTGAACGCCGTCTCGACGCCGACGGTGTCGAACAGCGTCATGCGCAGGTCGTCGGCTTCTTCGCGGGTCTTGCCGAGTCCGTCTGGAAGACGGATCAGCCGCATGGAGTCGACTGCGCTGGGCAGCCGCACCAGGGCGTCATCTGCGACGTAAGGCTGGACCGCATCGGCGATCATTCGAGCACCGACGTCGGCGAGCTCACGCATGGTGGTGCGGGTGCGCTCCCAGGTGTACTCGCGCTCGATGAAGTCGATCGCGGCAGGGGTGCTGATGTACGTCGTCGCGTCGATCGTTCCCTGCGTGTCGAAGCGGCCGGGGAACGGCTCAGCCGCTCCCCACGAATCGATGAGTGGCCAGAGGTCTTGACGGTCGGGATCAGCCGTGACGAGCACCGCAGAACCGCGCGGGGCGCACGGCCACTTGTGCAGATTGCCGAACCACCAGTCACCGCCGCCGACCGTCGCGGCATCGGCGACGAGACCCGGCGCGTGCGCGCCGTCGACGAGCACGCGGATGCCGTGTTCCCGAGCGAGTGCGCTGATCTCGGCCGTCGGAAGCACGCGGGCGGTGGGGGAGGTGATCTGATCCACGACGATCAGGCGAGTGCGGCCGGTGATCGCCTGGCGGAAGAGTTCGATGACCTCGTCCGTGGGCGCGAACAACGGGATGTGCACGGCCCGCACCTGCGCGCCGAAACGACGGGCGAGACGGGCCGCCCCCATCGTGATCGCGCCGTACCCGTGGTCGGTGACGAGGATCTCGTCGTCTTGGGCCAGGCGGAGACTGTTGTAGACGACCGTCGCCGCGGCCGAGGCGTTCGGCACGAACGCGGTGTCCTCTGCGCGGGCGCCGACGAACGGGGCGACCCTGGTGCGAGCATCCGCCACATGCTCGGCGATGCGGGGGAACCATCCGACCGGGCTGCGGTCGGCCTGCGCGCGCAGCCCGTTCTGGTGCTCGACGACCTCTGTCGGCACGGCGCCGAACGAGCCGTGATTGAGGTGGATGATCGCAGGATCCAGAGGCCAGGCATCGCGGGCTCGCATGCCGGATGCAAGCTGCACCGGGGCGATGGTGGATGTCGGCTGCTGCATGGTGCCTCGTTCGGGGAGATCATCTGAAGGGGAAACTTGTTGCACAACTTTGCCACACAGTGCCCAGAAAGGCGATCCTGAGACGTACATTTAGCAAAGTCGTAATACAACTAGGTGCTCGGGAGCATGCACGGCAGACTCCGACTGTGGGTCGGCGCACACCGGGCGCCCGAGAGAGAGAGCAGGCGCATGGGCGCGATGGAGACGGCACTGCACGGCTTGCGTGCGTTGATCGCCGACGGTGACCTGCGCCCGGGCGACCGGCTGCCCAGCGAGGGCGAACTGTGCGAAAGGCTCGGCGTCTCGAGGGGCCCCCTGCGCGAGGCCATCCGCACCCTTTCTGCGCTCGGGGTTATCGACACCCGGCACGGATCCGGCAGCTACGTCTCCGAGCTGCACGCCGCCGATCTGATCAAGGGGCTCGGTCTCACTGTCGGCCTCCTGCCGTTGGACTCGATCATCGAGCTGTACGAGCTGCGCCGCGCTCTCGAGGCGCATGCGGCCAGCCTCGCGGCGGCCAGGGTCGACCCGGAGACGATCGCGCGACTGGACGCTCTGCTCGATCGCTTGGAGGCGGTCACGGATGACGAGGCACTCTCCGAGCTGGACAACGAGTTCCACTCCGCGATCGCCGACATCGCGGGCAATGACGCGCTGGCGACGCTGCTCGACGTGCTCCGCTCGCGCTCGCGGGCGTACCGGATCTTCACCACCGACGACGCCGCGCAGATCAAGCTGCTCTCGGACGCGGGGCACCGATCGATCCTGCGCGGGCTCGAGGCACGTGACCCGGTGGCCGCCTCGGCTGCCGCAGCCGGCCACGTCGCGCAGACCGAGTTCTGGCTGCGCAAGCATCAGGCTCCGGCGTAGACGTGACGCAGTGCGACGGAGCCGACCCTCACCGTTTCGTCAGCCGCTAGCGTTGAGACATGGTCAACTATCGCTATCTCGGCAACAGCGGTCTCAAGGTTTCTGAGATCACCTACGGCAATTGGGTCACTCACGCATCGCAGGTCGGCGACGACGCCGCGGTGAAGACCGTGCACGCGGCACTGGATGCCGGCATCACGACGTTCGACACCGCAGACACGTACGCGAACACCGCCGCGGAGGTCGTGCTCGGCAAGGCGCTCGATGGTCAGCGCCGCGAAGGGCTCGAGATCTTCACGAAGGTCTACTTCCCGACCGGCCCCAAGGGCCCGAACGACACCGGGCTCTCCCGCAAGCACATCCTCGAGTCGATCAACGGATCGCTCACGCGCCTCGGCACCGACTACGTCGACCTCTACCAGGCGCACCGCTTCGACTACGAGACCCCGCTGGAGGAGACGTTCCAGGCGTTCGCCGACGTCGTCCGTCAGGGCAAGGCGCTGTACATCGGCGTCAGCGAGTGGACGGCAGAGCAGCTGCGCGAAGGCCACGCCCTCGCCAAGCAGTTGGGTGTGCAGCTCATCTCGAACCAGCCGCAGTACTCGATGCTGCACCGCGTGATCGAGGGCAAGGTCGTGCCGGCATCCGAAGAGCTCGGAATCTCGCAGATCGTGTGGTCGCCCATGGCGCAGGGAGTGCTCAGCGGCAAGTACCTGCCGGGTCAGCCCGTGCCCGACGGCTCGCGCGCGACCGACCCGCACAGCGGCGCCGATTTCATCAAGGGCTTCCTGCGCGATGAGATCCTCACCGCCGTGCAGAAGCTGGGGCCCATCGCCGAGCAGGCCGGTATCTCGATGCCGCAGCTCGCGATCGCGTGGGTGCTGCAGAACAAGAACGTCGCGGCGGCACTGGTCGGGGCATCCCGCCCGGAGCAGCTGGCAGAGACGGTCAAGGCATCCGGCGTGACGCTCGACGCCGACACGCTCGCCGCGATCGACGCCGCCCTCGGCGACACGGTCAACCGCGACCCGGAGGGCACGTACTCGGTTTCTCCGAAGCGCCGCCTGGTCTGAACAGCTGGGGCGCTCGCTTTCGACTCGTCGCTGCTGCGTTTCGACTCGCCTCCGGCTCGCTCAACGACCACCTCGCTCAAGCCGTTTCGTCTCGCTCCGCTCGCTCAACGACCCGCAGCGGCACTCCCGCAGAAGTGCTCCCCGCGGAGGCGCTCCCCGCTGAAAGCTCCCCGCTGAAAGCTCCCGCGGAGGCGCTCCCCGCTGAGGCGCTCCCCGCGGAGGCACTCCCCGCGGGGCGTTGAGCGACGAGCGGAGCGAGGAGACGAAACGGGTTGAGCGAGCGGAGCGAGTCGAAGCCGCCGGACCAAACCTCAGGTCAGGGTGATGTCGACCTGAAGCTCGGACGTGAGGCGCTCGAGATCCGCACGCAGCGCGTCGAGGTCGGCGGATGCCGGCACCTCGGCCGTCACTGACGCCTCGAACAGGCGGCCGCCGGCCATCGCGGCATCCTTCGTCTCGGTGCCGATCTTCTCGATGCTGACGCCGTGCGCCTGCATCACCCCTGAGATCTCGCGGACGATGCCAGGCCTGTCGTTGCCGAGGACCTGCAGCGATATCGGCCGTGCGGCGGCGGCCGCGGCATCCGACCCCGCATGCACGGCGACGGTGAGCAGGCCGTCGAGGGCGCGCAGCGCCGAGGTGAGATCACCCTCGCGCTCTGGCGTCACCGACACCTGGATCACGCCGGCGAAGACCCCGGCCAGCTCCGCGAGCTGACTGTTCTCCCAGTTGCCGCCGTGAGTGTCGACGACGTCGGCGACGGCTGAGACGAGGCCAGGACGATCGGATCCGGCGACGGTGAGGATCAGAGTGGTCATGCCGTCAGCGTAGCCGCGTCACGCGTCCCATGCGCCGGTCTCCAGGAACCGGTCGAGTTGGGCGCGGTGCGGGGCGAGGTCCCACCCCTGGGATGCGACCCATTCGTCGGAGTAGTACGTGCCGGCGTATCGGGCGCCGCCGTCGCAGATCAGCGTGACGACGCTGCCCGTCTTGCCCGCTGCGCGCATCCGTGAGATCAGCTGGAATGCGCCGACGAGGTTCGTGCCCGTCGAGCCGCCTGCCCAGTGCAGTGTGCGCTCCTTGAGAAGGCGGATGGCGGCGATGGATGCGGCATCCGGGATCTGCAGCATCTCATCGATCACGCCCGGTACGAACGAAGGCTCGACCCGCGGACGCCCGATACCCTCGATCCGGCTGGGCGTGCCTGTCGTGTAGTCGGCGGCACCGGTGCTCCAGCCGCCGTAGAACGCCGAGCCCTCGGGGTCGACCACGGCCACCCTGGTGGGATGCTGGCGGTAGCGCACATACCGGCCGAACGTCGCACTCGTTCCGCCGGTGCCAGCGCCGACCACGATCCATTCCGGGATCGGATGCCGCTCGCGCGAGAGCTGGCTGAACACGCTCTCGGCGATGTTGTTGTTGCCGCGCCAGTCGGTCGCCCGCTCGGCGTAGCTGAACTGGTCGAGGTAGTGCCCGCCGCACTCGGCGGCAAGACGCTCGGCCTCGCTGTACATCTCCGGCGCGCGGTCGACGTAGTGGCAGCGCCCGCCGTAGAACTCGATCAGCGCGATCTTCTCGGGACTGGTCGAGCGGGGCACGACCGTGACGAAGTCGAGTCCCAGCATGCGCGCGAAGTACGCCTCTGACACGGCAGTCGATCCGCTGGATGCCTCGACCAGGGTCGTGCCCTCGTTGATGCGTCCGTTCACCAGGCCGTACAGCAGCAGCGAGCGCGCGAGGCGATGCTTGAGCGAGCCGGTCGGATGCACGGACTCGTCCTTGAGGTACAGGTCGATGCCCCACTCGACCGGCAGCGGGAAGACGTGCAGATGGGTGTCGGCGCTGCGGTTGGCGTCGGCTTCCAGCAGGGAGATCGCGGTGCTGGTCCAGGAGGTCATGCGATGTTCGACTGCGAGCTCTGCGGTGCTGTCTGCAGGGAGTTGCTCCAGGCGATGCCGCCGGCGATCAGCCCTGCCAGCACGACCAGCACGGCGACGATGACCACCCAGCGCCGGCGCTTCTTCGGCGGACGGATGACAGGCGCCGGCTTCGTCAAGGGGCCGGGAACCGGGCTCGGGCGGGTGCTGAGGTCAGCCAGCGGTGGTGCAGGATCGTCATGCGGGTGGGGCTGCTCTTCGACCATCATCGTCCCTTCCGAGGGGATCAATCGCCCTCAGAGAGAGACTGTACCGGCTCGTGACGTGCCACCGTCGCCGTCGACGTGCAGCAGCGACGCCTGCGACTGCTCCTGGCGGAGCTGGAACTCGAAGCGCGAGCGGTCGCCACGGTGCAGCGCGATGAAGTACTCGATCGGAATCCCGTTCGCATCGCGGCTGATGCTGCGCAGCCGCAGCAGGGCGGAGCCGGCGCTGACACCGAGACGCTGCGCCTGGTCGTGGGTCGCGACGGTCGCTTCAGCCGAGCGGACGCCGTCGGTCGCGCGGATGCCGTGCTCGGCGAGTACGCGATACAACGAGGCCTCGGACAGATCGACGTCGAGGGTCAGGGCGCCGACGGCATCCGGCATCCATGTCGTGGAGAGCGACCACGGCTCGCCGTCGACGTGGCGCAGTCGCTCCAGCGCGATGACCGCAGACCCGACGGGCACCTCGAGAGCTGCGGCGACGTCGGCATCGGCATCCGTCCGCTCATGCCGCAGGATGTCGCTGTGCACGTGTCCGCCGCGTCGCTCGACGTCGTCGAACAGGCCGATCAGGGTGTGGACCAGCGCTTCGCTCGTGCGCGGGCGCGACACGAAGGTGCCCTTGCCCTTGACTCGTTCGACGAGCCCCTCGTGCTCGAGCTGCGCAAGCGCTTGCCGTACGACCGTGCGCGAGATGCCGTAGCGCTCGCACAACCGGTGCTCGCCGGGGAGCGGATCGCCGGGCTGCAGGCCGTCCCTGGTGATGCCGTCGATGATCAGCTGGCACAGCTGGTCGTACATGGGAGCTGCGGAGTGCCGGTCGATCGCGTCGGTTGCGGCCGCCCCGGCCGGGGCCGTGGCGGACATCTAGTACGCCACCCCCGCATGCAGGATGATGTTCGCGTACGGGGTGAACTCGCCGGAGCGAACGAACGCGCGGGCGCCGTGCGTCCGCTTCTTGAACTCGACGTGCGGCACGAGTTCGATCTCGATGCCCGGCAGCCGGTCACGAAGCCCGGCCAGCACCTCTGGACTCTGCTCCGCGATCTCGGCCGACACCGTCGCGCCCTCGACGACCATCTCGGCCAGCACGGTGTCGAGCACATCGAAGAATGCCGGAGCGCCGGGTCGATAGGCCAGATCGATCCGCTCAGATCCGGGAGGGATCGGCAGCCCGGCATCCGTCACGACGATGAGATCGGTGTGCCCCGTCTCGCTGATGACTCGGGAGAGAGCGGGATTGATCGTTGTCGACGTCTTGCGCATCGGGGCTCCTGGGATTCTGGCGTCAGACTCTGGATGCCAGGAAGGCGTCCACGTCTGCACGGACGGGCAGGCTCGGCGAGGCGCCCTGCTTCGTGACGGTGAGTGCGCCGGCGGCCGTGGCGAGGCGGACGGCGTCGGTGAGTGAGGCGCCGTTCGCGAGAGCAGCGCCGAGGTAGCCGGCGTAGGCATCGCCGGCCGCCGTGGTGTCGACGGCTTCGACCGGCAGCGGAGGCACGAGCGTCGCACCGTCTGCCGTGACCACGCAGGAGCCCTGAGCCGCCAGGGTGATCACGGCGGCTGCGACGCCGTGGCCGAGGAACCAGCGCCCGGCCTGCTCGGCGGTCGCGGCATCCGTCACCTCGATGCCGCTGAGGATCGAGGCCTCGGTCTCGTTCGGTGTGACGATGTCGATGTTCGCCCAGACTTCGGCCGGCAGCGGAGCGGCGGGGGCAGGGTCGAGGATCACGGTCATGCCGAGTTCGCGGCCCCTGGCGGTGATGTGCGCGGTCAGCGCGGACGGCGTCTCGAGCTGGGTCAGCAGCACGGAGGTGGTCGGCGCGAGCGCATCGAGCGCCTCGTCGATCTGCGTGGTGTTCAGCTCGGCGTTGGCGAGCGGCACCATCACGATGTCGTTCTGCGCCGAGGCGTCGACGCGGATGTGGGCGACGCCGGTGGGGCCGGGAACCGTGCGCAGATGAGTGAGGTCGACACCGGCATCCGTCAGCCCGTCGACGACCAGGTCGTGGAAGAGATCATCGCCGACGCAGCCGACGAAGCTCGTTCGCGCCCCCGCGCGGCCGGCCGCCACGGCCTGGTTCGCGCCCTTGCCGCCGAGCATCAGCGTGAACTGGTCGCCGAGGATCGTCTCTCCGCGCGCGGGTAGGCGCTGGGAGAAGGTGGTCACATCCGCCGTGACGCTGCCGACGATGACGACGCCGTTGCGTCCTTCGGGGGAGGGGGTGGCCATGTGGCTCCTTCGACGTGGCCCGCTTTGACAGGGCCGTTTCCTGTCATTACATTAGCCGAATCCGAACTTGTAACGACAGGTTCGTCACAAGGAGCCGATCCCATGCCCGCTGCAGCCATCGCCCCGCGCCTGTATGTCGACAGCGCCGACACCGAGCGCGTCTCCGCTCTGCTGGCGGCCGGGGTGGTGCACGGCGTAACGACCAACCCCACGATTCTCGAGCGCGGAGGCCGTACGGCGGCCGAGATCCCCTCGCTGTACTCGCAGTGGGTGGCGGAGGGTGCGAGGGAGATCTTCTTCCAGACCTGGGGCACCGCTCGGGACGAGTTGCTCCGCAACGCCTCGACGATCAGAGGACTGGGCGATCGGGTCGCGGTGAAGGTGCCGGCGACCGCCGAGGGCTTCGCGGTCGCGTCGACGCTGGTCGCCGATGGCGCGACCGTTCTCATCACCGCCGTGTACTCGGTGGCGCAGGCGCTCGCCGCGGCGAGTATCGGAGCGGCCTACATCGCGCCGTATCTCGGACGGCTGCGGGATGCCGGCGTCGACGGCGACGCGCTGATCCCCGAGATGCAGGCCGTGTGCGCGGGAAGCACGACGAACGTGCTGGCGGCGAGTCTGCGCTCAGCGGACGACATCGTGTCGCTGCGGCTTGCCGGCGTGCCGTACTTCACGGCGGCACCCGACGTGCTGGATCAGGTGCTGCAGCATCCGGTCAGCGACAGTTCTGCCGTGGAGTTCGACGCCGCCATGGGGCGCATCGGGGGTTGAGCCGTGCATGGGCTGCAACTCTGGCGGCCACGTGCAACTCTGGCGGCCACGCAGGCGCGGAGGGGCCGCCAGAATTGCGTTTGGCCGCCAGAATTGCGACGGGCCGCAGAAGTCGACGGCGAGTGGATGCTACGCCTCGGTGCCGCTCTCGGTCACGGCCGCGGCCTGGCGCAGCCAGCGCTCGATGCCGGCGATGTGCGCGGTGGCCAGTGAAGTGGCGAGGTTCGGGTCGCGCTGCGCGATCGCCTCGGCGATGCCTCGATGCTCCGACAGCGTGCGCTCGACCGCGCCTTGCTCTGTGAGGCCGCGCCAGATGCGTGCGCGCACGGTCTGACCGCTCAGGCTCTCGATGAGGCTGGCCAGGTAGGCGTTGCCCGCCATGCGGACGATATCGCGATGGAAGCGGATGTCGTGCTCCACCAGCGCATCGACTGAGACGTCGGTGTCGATGCCGTCGAGCTCCGCGTGCAGCGCCTCGATTCCCTCAGCGGTGCCGAGGGTGGCGGCGAGCCCGGTCGCCTGAGATTCCAGCATCCGCCTGACCGCGAAGATCTCGAGCAGCGAATCATCGTCGTGCATGTCGGCGACGAACGAGATCGCCTCGAGCAGCAGGTGCGGCTCGAGGCTGGTGACGTAGGTGCCGTCGCCGCGACGCACATCGAGCACACGGATGACTTCGAGCGCCTTCACCGCTTCGCGCATGGAGTTGCGCGAAAGCCCGAGGCGCTCGGAGAGCTCCTTCTCCGGTGGAAGACGATCGCCGGGCGACAACTCGCCGGACACGATCATCGCCTTGATCTTCTCGATCGCCTCGTCGGTGACAGCCATGATCGCCATCCTAGCGATTGATCGGATGTCTGGGGCAGGATGGTGCCATGCGCGTTCTCGATTCACATCTGCACCTGTGGGATCCGTCCGTTCTGGACTATCCGTGGCTGGAGGGCCCGCTGCGCGCACGCTTCGCCGCGGAGGAGATCGCGGGCACGATCGGTGAGGTCGGCGACGAGCGAGGATTCGTGTTCGTGCAGGCCGACTGTCTGGAGGCGCAGTATCTCGACGAGATCGACTGGGTGACCTCACTCGCCGAGCAGGTGGGCGTGCGCGGCATCGTCGCCGGAGCCCGGCTGGATCGCGGGGCGGCGACGGTTCGCCACCTGGATGCTTTCGCTGAGCGCCCGCTCGTCGTCGGCGTGCGTCACCTGCTGCAGGGCGAGCCGGACGGGTTCGCCGCGACGCCGGCGTTCCGCGCGGGCGCCGCGGCTCTGGCCGAACGAGGCCTGACCTTCGACGCGTGTGTTCGCGGCGAGGGGCAGCTGCGTGATGTGATCCGGCTCGCGGCAGAGTTGCCGGAGCTTCGGATCGTGCTGGATCATCTCGGCAAGCCCGCGGTAGGGACCGCCGCGGCACCATCATTGCCGTCTGCAGAGTGGGCGGATGCCCTGACCGCGCTCGCCGCGCATCCGCAGGTGTTCTGCAAACTCTCCGGGTTGCCCGCCGAGGCCGGCGGTTCGTGGAACGCCGAGCAGATGGAGCCGTTCTTCGACGTCGCGCTGGAGGCGTTCGGGCCCGAGCGGCTGATGATCGGCAGCGACTGGCCGGTGTCGGCGGTCACGGCATCCGGCTGGAACGGAGGGGCGGACGCTGCGCTGGACACGGGTGCCATCGGAGCGTGGACGGATGCCGTGGCATCCTGGGCTGCTTCACGCGCCGTCGACGTCGACGCGATCCTCTGGAGCAACGTCGAGCGGTTCTACCGACTGAGTTAGCGGCTTCGACTCGCTGCGCTCGCTCAGCCCGTTTCGTCTGCGTCGCTCCGCGACTCCGCTCAATGCCCCGTTCGTTGCGGGTCGTTGAGCGAGCGCAGCGAGACGAAACGGGTTGAGTGAGGAGCCGCAGGCGACGAGTCGAAGCCTTTCTCGGCGACTACTCCGCGCGCAGGCGCAGCTGCGCCATGCCTCCGTCGACCTCGATGAACGTGCCGGTCGTCGAGCCTGCAGCGGGACTGACCAGGTATGCCACAGCGGCGGCGACCTCGTCCGGTGAGACCAGACGCCCGTGCGGCTGGCGCGCCTCGAGGGCCGCACGCTCGGCATCCGGATCGTCGGCCTGGCCGAGCAGCCGTCCGACCCAGGGGGTGTCGGCGGTGCCGGGGTTCACGGCGTTGACGCGGATGCCCTCGCACAGATGATCTGCGGCCATCGCGCGGGTGAGCGCCGAGACGGCGCCCTTCGACGCGCTGTAGAGCGCGCGGGCCGGCAGGCCGGTCGAAGAGGCGATGGATGCCGTGTTGCACACCGCTGCGGCGGGCGACCTGCGCAGCCAGGGCAGGGCAGCCGCGGTCACGCGTGCGATGCCGGTGACATTCACGGAGAGCACGCGTGCCCACTCCTCATCGTCATTCGCGCTGATATCGCCGATGGCACCGATGCCGGCGTTGTTCACGACGATGTCGATGCGACCGAACTTGTCTGCGACGCCGGCGACCGCGGCATCCACGCTCGCGCGATCCGAGACGTCGGCCGTGAACGCGGCGAAGCGCTCGTCGGCGCCGGACGTGTCGCGGTCGAGCACGGCGATCTGTGCACCGTCGGCGTGAAGGCGGGTGGCGATCGCCGCGCCGATGCCCGAGGCGCCACCGGTGACGATCGCGACGAGGCCGCCCAGAGCCGGTCCCTGAGCCTGTCGAAGGGTCATCGGGTCGCCTCCCATGCCACGAAGCTCTGCCGCTGATGTCCGAGTCCGTCGATCTCGATCTCGACGACATCGCCCGCCTTCAGGTACGGGTACTTGCCCGACAGGGCAACGCCCTGCGGCGTGCCGGTGAGGATCAGGTCGCCCGGCTCGAGCGTGACGTACTGCGAGAGGTGATGCACGATCGTGCGCACGTCGAAGATCATGTCGCTGGTGTTCGAGTCCTGGCGGGGCTCGCCGTTCACGAAGCTCTTCAGGTTGAGGTCGTCGACGTCGACCTCGTCCGGGGTCACCAGCCACGGCCCGGTCGGATTGAAGCCGGGAGCGATCTTGCCCTTCGACCACTGTCCACCGGAGACCTCGATCTGGAAGGCGCGCTCCGACACGTCGTTCGCGACGACGTAGCCGGCGATGTGGGCGTCTGCCTCATCGGGGGAGTCGAGGTACGCGGCGCGAGCGCCGATGACGATGCCGAGCTCGACCTCCCAGTCGGTCTTCTCGCTGCCTCGGGGAATCATGACGTCATCGTTCGGTCCGACCACGGTGTTCGGCGTCTTCAGGAAGATGATCGGGATCTTCGGCGGTTCGGAGCCCGACTCGGCCGCATGGGCGGCGTAGTTCATGCCGATGCAGATGACGGCGCTCGGGCGTGCGATCGGCGCGCCGATGCGGAGATCCGCGGCGCCCTCGAGCTCGGGAAGCTCGCCGGCGGCGCGAGCCGCATCCACTCGCTCACGGAAATTACCGGCGAGAAAATCGCCGTCGACATCGGATGTCACGGGCCGCAGGTCGAAGTGGTGATCACCGTCGACCAGGACGGGAATCTCGGATCCAGGGGCGCCAAGCCGCGCGAACTTCATGGTTCTCCAGCCTCTCAGGGAAACCGTCTGCTGACGGCACGTGTGATTGACAGTATAGACATCCGATGTTTACACTCCAAGGGATCCGTGCAGAATATTCGTGCTGCACGAGGAGAGGAATCCCCGTGAGCCGCATCACCGCACTCGAGACCACCGACATCCGCTTCCCCACATCGTTGAGCCTGGACGGCTCTGATGCGATGAACCCAGACCCGGACTACTCGGCGGCGTACGCAGTGATCCGCACCGACGCGGGTGACGGCGTCGAGGGCCACGCGTTCGTGTTCACGATCGGACGCGGCAACGACGTGCAGGTCGCGGCGATCGATGCGCTCGCCGGACACCTGGTCGGTCGTGAGATCGAGCCCTTGCTCGACGACATGGGCACGACGTTCCGCGAGATCATCGGCGACTCGCAGTTGCGCTGGCTCGGCCCGGAGAAGGGCGTGATGCACATGGCGATCGGCGCCGTGACCAACGCCCTGTGGGACATCAAGGCCAAGCGCGCCGGCCTGCCGCTCTGGCAGCTGCTGGCGCGCATGACTCCGGAGGAGCTCGTCGCGCTGGTCGACTTCCGCTACCTCACCAACGCACTCACCCCCGAGGATGCCCTCGAGATCCTTCGCGCCGGCGTCGAAGGGCGCGAAGAGCGAGAGGCCGACTTGCTCGCGACCGGCTACCCGGGATACACGACGAGCCCCGGATGGCTCGGCTACTCCGATGAGAAGCTCGAACGCCTCGCCCGTGAGGCGCTCGCCGACGGCTTCACCCAGATCAAGCTCAAGGTCGGCGCCGATCTCGAAGACGACATCCGCCGATTCCGAAAGGCGCGCGAGGTCGTCGGCCCCGACTTCCCGATCGCGATCGACGCCAACCAGCGCTGGGAGGTGTCGGAGGCGATCGAATGGGTGAAGGCGCTGGCCGAGTTCAACCCCGCCTGGGTCGAGGAGCCGACCAGCCCAGACGACATCCTCGGTCACGCCGAGATCGCCCGCGGGATCGCCCCCATCCGCGTGGCGACGGGCGAGCACGCGCAGAACCGGGTGATCTTCAAGCAGCTGCTGCAGGCGCAGGCGATCGAGGTCATGCAGATCGACGCCGTGCGCGTCGCCGGTGTCAATGAGAACATCGCCAACCTGCTGCTCGCCGCGAAGTTCGGCGTTCCGGTCTGCCCGCACGCCGGCGGCGTCGGTCTCTGCGAGGCCGTGCAGCATCTGTCGATGTTCGACTTCGTCGCCGTGACCGGCACCCGTGAGGGGCGGCTCATCGAGTTCGTCGATCACCTGCACGAGCACTTCGTCGTGCCCACCGACATCCAGGGCGGTTCGTACATGCCGCCCACCGCGCCCGGTGTCAGCATGGAGATGAAGGCGGAGACCATCGCGAAGTACACGTGGAAGGGTGAGCATGTCGTCGACTGACAGGCAGCTGCCGACGCTCGGATACGGCGCCGCGAACGTCGGGAACCTCTTCCGCGAGCTCTCGGACGATGAGGCATGGGCGGTTCTGGATGCCGCGTGGGAGAGCGGAGTGCGCTACTACGACACCGCGCCGCACTACGGCCTCGGGCTGTCGGAGAAGCGTCTCGGTGCATTCCTGCAGACCAAGCCGCGGGATGAGTTCGTTCTCTCGACCAAGGCCGGGAGGCTCCTGCGCCCGAACCCCGACTTCGATGGCGGCCTCGACACTGCGCACGATTTCTTCGTGCCGGACGACCTGCAGCGGGTGTGGGACTTCTCGGATGCCGGAATCCGAGCATCTCTCGACGAATCGCGAGAGCGGCTGGGGCTCGACCGGATCGATCTCGTCTTCCTGCACGATCCGGAACGGCACGATCTCGACCTCGCGCTCGCCGAGGCCTTCCCTGCGCTCGAGGCGGTCCGCTCCGAAGGCGGCGTGCAGGCGATCGGCATCGGATCGATGACGTCCGACGCGCTGGCGCGCGCAGTGCGCGAGGCCGACCTCGACATCATCATGATCGCCGGTCGCTACACGCTGCTCGAGCAGCCGGCCGCCGCCGACGTGCTGCCCGCATGCCATGAGCGCCGCACGGATGTGGTCGCGGCATCCGTCTTCAACTCCGGCCTGCTCGCGAAGTCCGAACCGACGCGCGACGACCGCTACGAGTACGGCGGCGTTCCGGACGAGGTCTGGGACAGGCTGCAGCGCATCGTCGCCGTCTGCCGCGCGCACGACGTGCCACTCCCCGCCGCGGCGATCCAGTTCCCGCTGCGCGACACCGCGACGCAGTCGGTCGTGCTCGGCAGTTCGCGCCCGGAGCAGGTGCGGCAGAACGCCGAACTCGCCGCACTCACGATTCCCGACGAGTTCTGGGCGGAGCTTGTCGCGGACGGACTCATCCCCGCCTGAATCCGAGATCGAGGAACAAGACATGCTCGAAGGAATCAACCCGTTGCTCATCGGCGAACTGCTGCTGCATCTGGATCGGATGGGCCACTCGGATGCCGTCGTGATCGCCGACGCGCACTTTCCCGCTTGGGGTCTCGGCGAACGTGTGATCGATCTGCCTGGCACGACGACGCCCGAGGTCCTGGCCGCGATCCGCACCGTGATCCCGCTCGACGATGCGCCAGGGCTCGACCTGATGGAATCCGCAGACGGCGAGGTTCTCGACGTGCAGCGTGAATTGATGGATGCTGCCGGCACGACGGCCGACACCACTCGTTTCGTCGAGCGCTTCGCGTACTACGAGGTCGCGAAGCCCGCGTATCTCATGGTGCGCACGGGCGAGACGCGCAAGTACGGCAACGCGCTGTTGCGCAAAGGCGTCGTGGGGCACGCCTCTGCGTGAGCTGGCTGGCTTCGACTCGCTGGCGCTCGCTCAACCCGTTTCGTCTCGCTTCGCTCGCTCAACGACCCACGGGGTCGGGCGTCTCGCTCGCTCAACGCCCCGCGGCGGAGGCGTCCGATCTTGGATCAGTGCAGGTCGATCGTCCTCACAGCGTGCAGCGCGTCGCGGAGGAACCGGTTCGCGTGTGCGGCGAGGTCGTCGGAGTCCTGCCAGAGGTTGCGCCAGATCCCGAGGGTGTTGCTCAGCTCGGCGCTCACCACGGCAGACGAGAACGACTCGAACACGACCGGTCCGTCATATGCGACGTCGTGCAGCGCGCGGAAGAAGGTCGCGAAGTCGACGGTGCCGGTGCCGAGGTAACCGCGGTGGCTGTCGCCGATGTGCACGTAGCCGAGCTTTCCGGCTTCGGAGACGTCGTGCACGGGCTGGAAGAAATCCGACTCCTCGATGTTCATGTGGTACGTGTCCAGGTGCACGCTGACGTCTCCCTCGACGCCGCCGAGGTAGCCGAGCGCACCCCGGCCGGTGTTGAAGACGTTCGACTCGTAGCGGTTCACGACCTCGAGCGAGAGGCGGATGCCTCGTTCCGCCGCCTTCGCGGCCAGTTCCGAGATCGCCCTCTGGCTGTTCGCGATGCCTTTCTCCGTCGCCGGCGTCATGTACTTGCCCATCGCCGAATAGATCACACCGCACAGCACATCGCCGCCCATCGTCGCGACATGATCCAGGCAGCGCTCGAGAATCGAGACTCCGGCGACGACGACCGCCGGGTCCTCACTGGTGAGGTCGGTCGCCGCTGTCAGGCCGAGGGATGCTGTCACGGCGAGGTCGTTGTCGCGCAGCATCCGTTCAGCAAGAGCCGAGTCGAAGCCTGCGGCATCCATCAGCGGGATCTCGATCAGGTCGAATCCCGCGTGCTTCGTACCTTCGATGGCGCGCCGCAGGCCTGCGTCGTCGAAGGTGCCGGTGAAGACGAGTCCGTGCGCGCCGATGAGCATGTCGTTCCCTTTCGCTGCGCGTTCGCGCAAATCCGTGACGAAGTTGTTATTACAGGTCTACCATGATCGGATCGGGTTAGGTACATTTAGGTACAACTTGTGCTGACGCGATCCGGCAGGCACAATTGATCCGATGTTTGAAATGGATTCCATGATGGAACCGAGTACGACCTTCAAGGGAGCAGGTGAGCACATGAGCGATCCCATCCTCCGGGTGGAAGGCATCAGCAAGGGTTTCCCCGGCGTGCAGGCACTCAAGGATGTGCACCTCGAAGTGCATGCAGGTGAAGTGCTCGTCCTCGTCGGCGAGAACGGCGCGGGCAAGTCGACGCTCATGAAGATCCTCTCCGGGATCTACACGCGCGACGAGGGCACCATCACGTTCGAGGGGCAGCCGGTCGAGCTGACCAGTCCGCTCCAGGCGCAGCAGCTCGGCGTCACGATCATCCACCAGGAACTCAACCTGATGCCCGACCTCACCGTCGCGCAGAACATCTACATCGGCCGCGAGCCCACTTCGGTGGGCCTCCTCTCCGAACGACGGCTCAACCGTCAGACCGCTGAACTGCTGAAGCGCCTGAACATCCGGCTCGACCCGCGCCAGAAGGTCGGCGAACTCACCGTCGCCGAGCAGCAGATGGTCGAGATCGCGAAGGCGCTGTCGTTCAACGCCAAGGTGCTCATCATGGATGAGCCGACCTCAGCGCTCACCGACAGCGAGACAGAGACGCTGTTCACACTCATCGAGCAGCTCAAGTCCGACGGCACAGGGATCGTCTACATCTCGCACCGCATGGACGAGCTGCGCAGGCTCGCCGATCGGGTGAGCGTGCTTCGCGACGGGCATTACATCGGATCTCTCGAGAAGAGCGAGATCAGCGTCCCGAAGATCATCGAGATGATGGTCGGCCGCGTCATCGACGAGGGAACGCGTCCGTCGGCCCGCGAGCACCAGGACGAACCGATCGTGCTCGACGTCGCGAATCTGTCGACCAAGACGCTGCTGAAGGACGTGTCGTTCCAATTGCACAGGGGCGAGATCCTCGGCTTCGCCGGTCTCATGGGGGCCGGTCGCACCGAGACCGCCCGTGCGGTCATCGGAGCCGACCCGCGTAGCGCGGGGACGATCAGGATCAACGGTCGCGACGCGAAGATCCATCAGCCTGAGGACGCCGTGCGCCGCGGCGTCGGCTACCTCTCCGAGGACCGCAAGCAGCTCGGTCTCATGCTCGAGCAGGACGTCACGTTCAACACCGTCCTCGCCTCGCTCAGCAACTATGCGGGCGCGCTCGGCTGGATGGGCGACGGCAAGGCGAAGAGTCAGACCAAGCAGTACGTCGAGCAGCTGCGCGTCAAGACGCCGTCGGTGAACCAGATCGTCAAACTGCTTTCCGGAGGCAACCAGCAGAAGGTCGTCATCGCCCGCTGGCTGATGCGCGACTGCGAGATCCTCATCTTCGACGAGCCGACCCGAGGCATCGATGTCGGCGCGAAGGAAGAGATCTACCGACTCATGCAGCAGCTCGCTGACGCCGGGAAGTCCATCATCGTCATCTCGTCGGAGCTCCCGGAGATCCTGCGCGTCGCGAACCGCATCGCCGTGTTCGCGAACGGCCGGATCACCGGAACGCTCCGCAACGAAGAAGCCAGCCAGGAGAAGATCATGCAACTCGCAGCCCACGGGGAGGAAGACTGATGAGCACCCCACAGCAGCCAGGAGAGACGACGACCGTCATCCAGCAGGCCGTGAACGAAGACACCGACAAGCGGGACGTCGCGGGCTTCCTGAAGCGCCAGCTTCAGCAGTCGCTCGCGTTCGGGACGCTCGTCGTCCTGCTGATCTTCTTCTCGATCGCCAGCCCGAACTTCTTCACCTTCAGCAACATCGCCACGGTGCTGCTGTCCACCGCGGTGATCGGCATCCTCGCCCTCGGCACCACTTTCGTCATCATCACGGGCGGCATCGACCTGTCGCTGGGAACCGGGATGGCGCTGTGCGCTGTCATGACGGGTGTGTTCGTCACGAACATGGGGCTCCCGGTGTGGGTCGGCATCCTCGGCGGCATCGCGACCGGCGTGCTGATGGGGCTGGTCAACGGTCTCAACGTCACGTTCCTGCGCCTGCCCCCGTTCATCGCCACGCTCGCCATGATGATGATCGCCGGCGGTCTCGCCCTGGTCATCTCCGGTGTCGCACCGATCTACTTCTCGACATCCGCACCGGACTTCAAGAAGATCGCGCTGGGTGTGCTGATCCCCGGCATCCCGAACGCGGTCCTCATCACGGCGGTGCTCGCGATCATCGCGGCCATCGTGCTGTCCAAGACGCTGCTCGGCCGCTACACGTTCGCGATCGGCTCGAACGAGGAGGCGACGCGCCTGTCGGGCGTGAACACCCGCCGCTGGACGATCTTCATCTACATGTTCGCGGGCGCCTTCACCGGTATCGCGGGCATCATCATCGCCTCCCGTCTAGATTCCGCGCAGCCGCAGATCGGCACCGGCTACGAACTGCAGGCGATCGCCGCGGTCATCATCGGCGGCACCTCGCTGCTCGGCGGTCGCGGGTCGATCCTCGGCACTGTGATCGGCGCGCTCATCATGAGCGTGCTCGTCAACGGCCTGCGCATCCTGTCGATCCAGACCGAGTGGCAGAACGTCGTCGTCGGCGTCGTCGTGCTGCTGGCCGTGTTCCTCGACTCGCTGCGCAACCGCCAGCGAACCTGATCGTTTCCTTCCCTGTCCACCACAGCGTCGGCCCTGCCGGCAATCACACAGAACAATGGAGTTTCCAATGCGATTTGGCAAGAAGACCGCATTCGCGGCACTCGTGGCCGCATCCGCTCTCGTCATGGCCGGCTGCGCCGGCGGCGGCGGTGACGTCATCGAAGAGGGTGGCGGCACAGACGGCGGCAGCGGCGACGGCGAGATGTACATCGCCCTCGTCTCGAAGGGCTTTCAGCACCAGTTCTGGCAGGCCGTCAAGAAGGGCGCAGAGCAGAAGGCCGAAGAACTGGGCGTGAAGATCACTTTCGAGGGCCCCGCTGCCGAGACCGAGATCGCGCAGCAGCTCGAGATGCTCACCGCTGCCATCGACAAGAACCCGGATGCCATCGCCTACGCAGCTCTGGACCCCGAGGCGTGCGTCGCCCCGCTCGACCAGGCGAAGTCGAAGGACATCCCGGTGGTGTACTTCGACGCACCGTGCAACGGCGACGTGGGCCTGAGCCTGTCCGCCACCGACAGCAAGGTCGCGGGAGCCCTGGCGGCCGAGAAGATGGCAGAGCTCATCGGCGGAGAGGGCGAGGTGGCCATCGTCGGTCACTCGCAGATCAACTCCACCGGTGTCGAGCGCCGAGACGGCTTCGTCGACAAGATCGAGGCGGACTACCCCGACATCAAGATCGTCGACATCCAGTACGGTGACGGCGACCACCTCAAGTCGGCCGACATCGCCAAGGCGATGATCGCGGCTTACCCCGATCTCAAGGGCATCTACGGCACCAACGAGGGCTCGGCCATCGGCGTCGTCAACGCCGTCAACGAGCTGAACCTCGAAAAGGGCAAGATCACCATCATCGGGTTCGACTCGGGTGCGGCGCAGATCAACGCGATCAAGGACGGCACCATGGCCGGCGCCATCACACAGGACCCGATCGGCATCGGCGAGCAGGTCGTCCAGGCCGCGTACGACGCGGCCAACGGCGACTCGGTCGAGGAGTTCTACGACACCGGCTCGTACTGGTACGACGCCAAGAACATCGATGACGAGGACATCGCAGCGGTCCTCTACGACTGATCCTCTTCTGAGCGAGCGGCCTCCGTCTTCGGGCGGGGGCCGCTTTGCATTGCGGGATGCTGTGGCAGTGACGGCTTCGACTCCCTTCGGTCGCTCAACCCGTTTCGTCTCGCTCCGCTCGCTCAACGCCCCGCAGAAGTCGTCTTTGCGTTGCGGGATGCCCTGGCTTCGACTCCCTTCGGTCGCTCAACCCGTTTCGTCTCGCTCCGCTCGCTCAACGCCCCGCAGAAGTCGTCTTTGCGTTGCGGGATGCTGTGGCTTCGACTCCCTTCGGTCGCTCAACCCGTTTCGTCTCGCTCCGCTCGCTCAACGCCCCGCAGAAGTCGGTCGCTCAACGCCCCGCAGAAGTCGGTCGGGTCGTTGAGCGCAGGCGCGGAGCGCCGAAGACGAAACGCGTTGAGCGAGGAGCGCAGCGACGAGTCGAAACGGGACTTCACCCGAGGTCGAGCAGCCTGGCGGGGTTCGCGACCAGCATCCGCTCCACGGCACCCGCGCCGATGTGCGACCGCAGGCGCGGCAGATAGCGGTCGCCGAGATAGGCGAGGCCGGGCATGCCGCCGTAAGAGATGTAGCGGGTGCGGCGGGCGACGTCGCCGCCGAGCAGGATGCGGTCGGCTCCCACCTGTGCCACGACCGCGGCTGTCAGCTCGAGCAGCTCAGCATCCGAGCGCGTGCGCGGTCGCGCGAAGCCGTCGTATCCCAGATACGCACCGCGTTCGGCGAGCGAGGCGTGCAGACCGGCATCCGGATCCCGATCGGCGTGGGCGAGGACGACCCGATCGGATGCCACGCCCTCCGCCGCGAGCAGGTCGAGCACCTCGTGGGCGGCGGTGCAGAACTCCAGGTGCACCATGATCGGCGCCTGTGTCGCGCGGTGCGCGGCGGCCAGTGCCTCGAGCGTCGTGCGCTCGAACGGGCTGATGTGCCAGTAACCGATGCCGCCCTTGAGCATCCCGGCGCGCACCGGCTGGCCGTGCGGGGTGCGGGCGAGCGGAACGTCGGGGCTCTCGAAGACGACGGCGTCGTCCACCGGCATCCCTCTTGTCACCTCACCGATGAAGAGCTCTGCGAGCTGCTCGGCCGTCCACACCTGCATCGGATGCTCTTCGCCGTAGTGCGCCTCGCGGTGCAGGCCCGTCGTCGCGACGACGTGCAGGCCGGTCGCGACGCTGATGCGCGCGATGGCCTCCGGATTCCGGCCGAGGCCGAAGGGGGTGGCATCCACCATCGAGGCGAAGCCGCTCTTCTTCAGTAGCGCGGCCTCTGCGCCGGAGGCATCCTCGTCGTCGAGTTCGTCGCCGGGCAGCAGCGGGCTCACCTGGAAGAGGTGCTCGTGGTAGTTCGTCGATCCGAGCAGCGCAGGGTCGATGTCTCCAAGGACCGTGCGGATCATCAGCGCACTCCCTCGGCGGCCTCCGCGAGCCGCTCGACGATCTCGGGTGTGAGATCGAGCTCGAACACGTCGGCGACGACCTGCGACCAGCCGTGGATGAAGTACCGCCACCCGTCGACGACGTGCAGGCCGCGTGCGGCTTCCCGCGCGCGTGCCTGGTGCAGGAACTCCAAGGACCCGCGGTAGTTGAACTCCCAGACGTACGCGTCTTCGGGGAAGACGACCTCATCCGGCAGAGGGGAGCCCGGGCGATCCTTGCCGAGCCCTGTCGCGTTGACGAATAGCGATCCGGGAGGCGCTTCGGCGACGATCGCAGCGGCGTCCGCCGGAGCATCCGTGCGCACGTACTCGATGAATCCGTCGCGGGTGCCGTGCTGGCGGTGCACCTCGCGCAGGTGCTCGAGCTTGGCATCGTCGCGTGCGGTGACGATCACGCGGGACGGGGCGTCGGCCCGCTCGGCGAGCGCCCAGCTGAGTGCTGTGCCCGATCCACCCGCGCCGAGGACGACGACCTCGGCCCCGGTGCGCGCGAAGTGATCGGCCGGAAGGAAATCGTTCAGGGCGAGGTCGACCGTGATCGGATCCTTCGCCCGTCCCGACAGGCGTGAGCCGCGCTTGGCGATGCTCGAGATCTCCGAGCACGACACCGCGAACGGGTCGAGCTCGTCGAACAGGTCGGATGCCGCGGCATACACATTCATCTTGTGGGTGGTGACCAGGGCGCCGCGGTGATGCGGGTCGTCGCGGATCTGCTCGACCATCGCGCGGTACTGCGCCGGCGTGGCATCCATCGGCAGATCGTGCCCGACGAGCGTGCGGGTCGGAAGCCCCAGGATGTCCGCCCACAGAGGGAACACCTTCATGATCGACGAGGATCCGGTCGTGACGCCGACGAAGCCCATGTAGTCGGACGAAGGAGCGGTCATGATGCGGCCTTTCGGGAGACGGGGAAGGCGGGTTCGCCGCCCTCGAGAACGGCGATCACGTCGTCGAGCGACATGGATCCCATGTTGTCGACGGCCTGCGTGGTCTGCGCCCCCAGGTGCGGCGTGACGATCACGCGGTCGGCGAGTTCGGGCGCGAGCAGGGGGCTGGCGGATGCCGCGGTGTCGCCGTCGAGCGTATCGGCGGCGTACCCGGCGAGGATGCCGTCGCGCAGGGCGTGCGCGACCTCGCGCTCGTCGACCAGGTCTGGCCTGGCGGTGTTGACGATGATCGTGCCGCGTCGGATGCTGTCGAGCAGCGCCCCGGCGACGAGCTGCTGCCCTCCCGGGGCGTGCAGGGTGATGAGGTCGGCACTGCGGAACAGTTCGTCGAGCTCGACCGGCTCTGCGCCGAGTTCGCGGATGCGATCTGCCGGCAGGAACGGGTCGGCGGCGAGGACGCGCGGTCCGAACCCGCTCAGCCGTCGTGCGACGCCCTGGCCGATGCGGCCGAATCCGACGATCCCGACCGTCGCGGCGCCGAGCTCGCGACCGCGTCGCACACTCCAATCACCGTCGCGCACGCGCCGGTCGCCGTCGGGTATGCAGCGCAAAGTGGACAGCATGAGGCCGACGGCGTGGTCGGCGACGGCATCCGCATTGGCGCCGGGAGTGTTGGTGACCAGGATGCCGCGGGCCTCAGCAGCGTCGAGATCGACCGCTTCGGTGCCGACGCCGTAGCGCGCGATGATCTTGAGGTCCGGTGCGGCGTCGAGATGCGCGCCCGTGATCGGGCCGGTGCCCGCAATCCAGGCATCCGCTGCCTCGAGCAGCGGGGCGAGTGTCTGGAGCTCGTGGTGCGCCGGTCCTCGGACGATCTCGTGCCCGGCATCCGTCGCTCGCGCGACGAGATCGATGTCGCCGTCCGAGAAGGAGCGGCTGGTGGTCAGGATGATGCCCATCAGCGTGCGCCGCGGTCGGAGTCGGCGGGTACGGATGTCGGCACGGAATCACGGATGTCGGTCGATTCCGTCGATTCCGACCGACGACTGTGCTTCTCGACTGACAAGCGTCCCGACGAACCGGGCGCGGCGGCGAACCAGGGCGCGAGAGCGTCGTAAGCCGACGTGAAGCGGGCGTGCCGCGATGCGTACACGCTGTGACGCCCGGCATCCGGAACGAACTCGGCCGTCACCTCGCTGAGTTCGCGCGCGGCAGAGAAGTCGGCGAGCCCGAGCCCGACCGCACCCGTGACGGCGGCACCGAGGCTGTTCGCCTCCTCGACGATCGTGCGCCGCCGCACCGGCACGCCCCACACATCCGCGAGGATCTGCAGCAGAACGTCGCTCTGCGCACCGCCGCCCACCGCGTCGATGCGGTCGATCGTCGCGCCGGACTCGCGGAACGCGTGGATGCTGCTGAGCAGGTTGTATCCGAGGCTCTCCAACACCGCGCGGACGAGGTGCTGGCGGGTGTGATGGCGCCCGATGCCGATGAACGCGCCACGGGCGTGCGGGTCCCAGATGGGGGAGCGCTCGCCGAGCAGGTAGGGCAGGAAGTAGAGGTCTTCGGTGTCGAGATCGCCCCCGGCCTCGGCCGTGAGCCGAGCCGTCTCGGGCTTCGCGGGATCGGGCGAGAGCGCCTCGCTGATCCACTGGATCGAAGCGCCGCCGGCCTGCATCGTGGCGGTCGGCACGAACGATCCCGGCACGACGTTGTCGAACGTGAAGGTGCGCATGCCCGCGTCGATCAGCGGCGTGTGCGAGGCGAACGAGATCCACGACGACGTGCCCAGTGACACGTATGCGCCGTCCTCCGGTGCGACGATGCCGGATCCGACGGCGGCCATCGGGCCGTCGCCGCCGCCCATGACCACCTGAACGCCCGTGTGAAGACCGAGGGCTTGTGCGGCAGCATCCGTGAGCGAACCGGCGATCGCGGTGGAGTCGAGGATCTCGGGGAACAGCGAGCGGTCGAGGCGTGCCGCGGCCAGCACCTCGTCTGACCAGTCGCCGGTCTGCTGGTCGTAGGCGTTCGTGCCGGAGGCGTCGGAGCGGTCGGTCGCGAGGCGTCCGGTGAGGCCGAGGACGATGTAGTCCTTGGCGATGCAGAAGCGGCGCACGCGCGACCAGACATCGGGCTCGTTGTCGCGCACCCACATGATCTTCTCCACCGAGTACGTGGGATTCAGGCGATGTCCGAGCATCCGGTAGGCGTGTTCGGCGCCGAGCGCCTGTTCCAGTTCGCGCTGCTGCGAGCCGGCGCGGGTGTCGGCCCAGATGATCGCGGGGCGCACGGGTCGTCCGTCGCCGTCGAGCAGCACCGCGCCCATCATCTGCCCGCTGACGACGAGCCCCTGAATATCCACCGGCGAGGTCTCCGTGCGGGCGAGGAGGTCGCGGGTCGCCGAGACCACGGCATCCCACCAGTCCTGAGGGTCCTGCTCTGCCACGCCGCCGGCGGCGAAGTGCGCCGGATAGCCGACGGTCGTGGACGCCACGAGTCGGCCGTCGTCGTGGTGCAGCGATGCCTTGTTCCCGGTGGTACCGAGGTCGTGGGCGATGATCACAGTGGGTGCCTGCTTCGATGGTTGCGTTTCCGGATCCTGCTGTTTTGGAGTATACCTGTCATTACAAGTCCTGTAGTTACAAGTTGTAGGAGAGCATCGTGAGCATCCATCCCGCCGTGGACATCCCCACCCTGCTGGAGATCTCGCCGCAGGGCGGAATCGAGGGGCGGTCCCGCCGATACGAGAAATATCTCGGTGACATGGATGGCGTCTACCGCGATGATCAGGCGTGGCAGAATGCCGTCGGCGAGCGCGGAACGGATGACCTGGTCTACTGGGTCGACGACCAGCGCTACCAGGAGGGCCCCGGCGCACTGATCGTCGGCACCAGCACCCTGCTGCCCGGACGCTACGGCGAAGAGTTCGCCATGACCCGTGGCCACCTGCACGCCGTCGCCGACCGGGCCGAGCTCTACTACTGCCTGAGCGGGCACGGAGTGATGCTGCTGGAGACGCTCGACGGGCAGACCTCGGCTGTCGAGCTGGCGCCGGGCCAGGCCGTCAACGTGCCCGGCCACTGGATCCACCGCAGCGTGAACGTGGGGGAAGAGCCGTTCGTCACGCTGTTCTGCTACGCCGCAGATGCGGGACAGGACTACGCCGTCATCGCCGAGGCCGGCGGCATGAAGAACCTCGTCGTCGCGGACGGCGACGGCTGGGCGCTGAAGGACAACCCCGACCACGCCGGATATCGCGCGGCCGAGTAGGTTGTGATCACTTCGACAGGCTCAGTGATCGGGGGCGTCTCCCTGAGGCGGGGCGTCGCTCCCTGAGGCGGGGCGTCGCTCCCTGATGCGGGGCGTCGCTCCCTGATGCGGGGGCGTCGCTCCCTGATGCGGAGGAATCGCTCCCTGATGCGGAGGAATCGCTCCCTGATGCGGAGGAATCGCTCCCTGAGCCTGGGGCGTCGCTCCTTGAGGGGGAGGAATCGCTCCCTGAGGCGGGGCGTCGCTCCCTGATGCGGGGCGTCGCTCCCTGATGCGGAGGAATCGCTCCCTGAGCCTGTCGAAGGGTCGATTCCGTCACCGCTGCCGCGCCCGGTAGGCGGCCACCGCGTTGCGGTTCGTGCAGGTCGTGGAGCAGTACCGACGCGAGCGGTTGCGGGAGAGATCGAGGACGATCCCCTCGCACTCCTCGTCGGCGCACACCGCGAGGCGGCTGCCCTCCTCTGCGCGGACGACGTCGAGCAGCGCCATCGCTGTTTCGGCGAGGATGCGCTCGGCGAGCGGCCGGTCATCGGCGACCGCGTGCAGATGCCAGTCCGCCCCGTCGTGGCGGACGACGTGGGCGTCGAAGGTCACCTCGCGCAGTGCGTCGTTGATCTCTTCCACCATCGCGTCACGTGGAGCGAGCAGCATCCCGCGAAGCCGTGGTCGCAGGCTGCGGATGGCCGCCAACTCGTCGGCGTCGCAGTCGATACGCCCCGTGTACGGGAAGGTCGTGAGGAACTCCTCGAAGTCGTGCCCCGTCTCGAGCGTGTCGGGGTCCTCTGCAGTGTTGGCGAGGTGGACCGCGGCGCGCAGCGCTTCGACGGTGTCATCGGTGAAGAGCATATTGACACCTTACATCCGAGGCGGATAGCGTCATTGATCATGAGCACTTTGGTAGATGACAGTCGCGTCCGGTCCGGCTTGCGGCTCGGCCTCCCGCTCGCGATCGGCGCGGCATTCGCGTTCGGGATGTCCGGCGCCTGGGCACGTGGATTGATCGATGCGGGCTGGACGCCGGGTGCAGCGGTGACCGTGCGGATCTGGGTCGCGGCGCTCGTGCTGCTCATCCCCACCGTCATCGCACTGCGTGGACGATGGCGACTCATGCAGCGCAATGCGGGGGTCATCGCGGCGTACGGACTGCTCGCCGTGACGGCCACGCAGCTGTTCTACTTCCAGGCCGTCGCAGTGATGGATGTCGGACTCGCTCTGCTCATCGAGTACACCGCGCCGATCGCCGTCGTGCTCTGGCTGTGGATGCGGCGGGGCGAGAAGCCCACCGGTCGCAGCATCCTGGGCGCACTTATCGCTTTCGTGGGCCTCATCCTCATGCTCGACGTGCTGTCGGGGCGCAGCGTCGACATCGGCGGAGTGCTGTGGGCGTTCGGTGCGATGGTGGGCGCGGCGGCCTACTTCATCCTGTCCGCGAAGAGCGACACGGGGCTCCCTCCGCTCGTGCTCGCCGGAGCCGGCCTCTTCGTCGGCGCGATCGGCCTGACCGCGGCGGGTCTGATCGGCATCCTTCCGATCGCCTGGAACACGGATGACGTCACCTACCGGTTCGAAACCGTCCCGTGGTTCGTGCCGGTGCTCGCCATCGGGATCATCGCGACCGCGCTGGCGTACGTGCTCGGGATCGCGTCGACGCGTCTGCTCGGCTCGCGTCTGGCGTCGTTCATCGCGCTCGCCGAAGTCCTGGCGGCGCTGCTGTTCGGGTGGCTGCTGCTCGATCAGCTTCCGAACCTTCTGCAGGGTCTCGGGGCGGCGCTGGTGCTCGCCGGAGTCGTCGTCGTTAAGCTCGGTGAGCCAGCGGCCGCGCAGTCGGGGGATCCGGCACTCGCCACACCCGGTGAACAGTTCGTGGATGCTCTTGAAGTCGAGGGCACGTCGGACGAAACTGGCCGTGCCGGTGCTCGCACGGGCCCGGACCCTTCGAATGGCCCCTGAGCCTGTCGAAGGGCTCAGGGATCAATGGATAGGACCGAAATGGCACACGGAGACATCACGCACATCGACATCCCGGTGGGTGACATGGAACGCGCCAAAGCCTTCTACTCGGGGCTCTTCGGCTGGGAGATCGCGGAGATGCCCGGGTTCGAGGGCTATCCGATGTGGCAGGCGCCGAACAAGATCAGCGGGGGAGGGCTCGCCCCGCGCAGCGCCGACTTCGCTCAGCCGCGCTCGTACGTCGAGGTCGATTCGATCGATGAGACCATGGCCGCTGCCGTCGAGGCCGGCGCGACGGTACTGCTGGAGAAGCAGCCGATCACCGAGACGAGCTGGTGGGCGGCGATCAGTGACCCAGACGGCAACTCGATCGGACTGTATGAAGGCGTGACTGACGCAGGTTGAGCGACCGGGGAGATCGCCATGATGCCCGCGGAACGAGTTCGAAGCAGGGGAACTGGCTTTCACAGCGCGTCGCGGATCCGGGTGACCGCGGCGAGGTCGCCCGGCGCGTTCTCCACGAGGGTCTTCCAGATGATCTGCCAGTCGATGCCCTCGCCGTAAATGTGACCGACTTTGTCGCGGGTGTTCATGAGCGCTCGCCAGTTCGCTTCCGCATGCGAGTCGCGAAACGCCGAGGGGAGGTCCTTCACCGCGTTGCCGATCTGGATCAGTGCGGCATATGACGCATAGCGGTTGACGAAGTCGTCAACGAAGAACGCGCTCTCGCCTCGGCCGGCGATGTCAACGCACTGCCGTAAGAGCGACTCGATCGCGGCAAGATTCGGCTCGATCCTCGCTTCCCGCTCTCGGTTCTGACGCACTGGATCCGCCGTCATCCTGCGACCTTCTCGGGCATCGGCAGATCGAAGGCGGTGCGTTTCATCTCCTCGTTCGCAGTCCGGCCGGAGACCAGATCGACCTCGACTCCTAGCAGTGCCGAGATTTCGTCCTCCATTGCGACGACCGTGTACAGAGACGTGTTCGTCCCGAAGTCGACGAGGAGGTCGAGATCGGACTCGGGGGTGTCGTCACCCTTCGCCGTCGAACCGAACACGCGTACGCGAGTCGCCCCGTAAGCTGCGACGATCCGCGCGACCTCTGTCTCACGGCCCGCGAGTGCTTCGCTTGGCCGAGGTCGCATGGCGTTGATCAGTCGGGTTCGCAGTTCCGGTGACAGGGCTTTCGTGCCGGACTCGTATGCTGCGATGTTCGGCCGTGCCGTTCCGGCGCGTGCGGCGAGCTCGGCCTGGGTGAGTCCTGCGGCGAGGCGCATTGTTCGAAGATCATCCATGTATATAAATATACGCTCTCGGGAGACTGCGCACCAGAGGGTGATCTGTATACGTTCTCTTGCTCGCAATGAGCGAGCGTGCCCGTATGGACAATTTATGTATACACTAGCCGTGTGAGCACCACTGTCGAGGGCACCACTCCCGAGCGAACCAGGGCGAGTGATCGCGCCTACGCGACGCTGCTCGAGGAGATCCAGTCCGGCGATCTCGCTCCAGGCACAGTTCTCGCCGAGGTCGAGCAGGCCTCCCGTCTCGGCGTCAGCCGCACGCCGCTGCGAGAAGCGCTGCAGCAGCTCAGCGCCGACGGCCTGGTCGAGCAGCAGTCGCCGAGGGTCACGGTTGTGACGGACATCGACGCCGACGACATCCGATCGCTCTTCGAGATCCGCCGCGCGCTGGAGGAGTCGGCCGCCCGCCTCGCCGCCGCACGCGGCGACGCCGAGCTGTTCGCGCGCCTTGCCGCCGAGTTCGCGGATGCCGGAGCATCCCTCGATGCCGCGACGGGGCGCGACGGCTACTACGCGCTCATCGCGCGCTTCGATCGGGCGGTGGATGCTGCGGTCGACAACGACTACATCGCCGCCGCCCTGCGCACCGTGCGCACGCATCTCGTGCGAGTGCGCCGGCTGTCTCGCGACAACCCTGCTCGGCTCGAAGCATCCGTCGCCGAGCACCGGCTCATCGCCGAGGCCCTCGCCGAACGCGACGGCGACCTCGCCGCGCACGCCACGCATGTGCATCTGCGGAACGCTCTCACCAGCATCCTCGGGAGCATCCACAACCCAGACATCGCTCAGAACCCCGAGCGCACCGAGAACGAAGGACAGCCATGACCGTCACCCACCACGTCCGCGTCTACAAGAGCGAAGAAGACCTGCCCCGCGAGAACCAGCTGGCATGGAAGATCGCCGAGGTCGCGACGGATGCCGTCGAGGTCGAGCAGGACGTCGTCGACATGATCATCAACCGCATCATCGACAATGCCTCCGTCGCCGCAGCATCCCTCACCCGAGGCCCGATCATCGCGGCCCGCGACCAGGCGTTCAGCCACCCCGTCTCGACCGGTGGCAAGGGCGCGACTGTCTTCGGCGCACCGCTCGATGCGCACACCAGCCCTGAGTGGGCGGCCTGGGCCAACGGCGTCGCCGTGCGTGAGCTCGATTACCACGACACCTTCCTCGCCGCGGAGTACTCCCACCCGGGTGACAATATCCCGCCGATCCTCGCGGTCGCCCAGCACACCGGGGTCGACGGGCGTGCCCTCGTCCGCGGCATCGCCACCGGCTACGAGATTCAGGTCGACTTGGTGAAGGCGATCTGCCTGCACAAGCACAAGATCGACCATGTCGCGCACCTCGGCCCTTCGGCCGCCGCCGGGATCGGCACGCTTCTCGGCCTCGACGCCGAGACGATCTACCAGGCCGTTTCGCAGGCGCTGCACACCACCACCGCCACACGGCAGAGCCGCAAGGGCGAGATCTCGACGTGGAAGGCGCACGCCCCGGCGTTCGCAGGCAAGATGGCCGTCGAGGCGGTCGATCGCGCCATGCGCGGCCAGACCAGCCCCTCGCCGATCTACGAAGGTGAAGACGGCGTGATCGCCTGGATGCTGGACGGCCCGGATGCCGCGTACGAAGTGCCGCTGCCCCCCAAGGGCGAAGCGAAGCGCGCGATCCTCGACTCGTACACGAAGGAGCACTCCGCGGAGTATCAGGCGCAGGCCTGGATCGACCTGGCGCGGAAGCTGCACAAGGAATATTTCTCGCTCCCTGAGCCTGTCGAAGGGCGCACCTGGCATGACATCGAGTCCGTTGTGCTGCACACCTCGCACCACACGCACTACGTGATCGGCTCTGGCGCGAACGACCCGCAGAAGTACGACCCGACCGCGTCGCGCGAGACGCTCGACCACTCGATCCCGTACATTTTCACCGTGGCGCTGCAGGATGGCAGCTGGCACCACGTCGACTCGTATGCTCCTGAGCGTGCCGGTCGTGCGGACACCGTCGAGTTGTGGAACAGGGTCACGACGCTCGAGGATGCCGAGTGGACACGTCGCTACCACTCCAACGACATCGCGGAGAAGGCGTTCGGCGGTCGCGTGGAGATCACCTTCACCGATGGCTCGACGCTGGTCGACGAGATCGCGGTCGCGGATGCGCACCCGCTCGGCGCCAGGCCCTTCGCCCGCGAGAACTACATCGCGAAGTTCCGCCTGCTGGCTGAGCCGGTGCTGTCGTCTGAGGAGATCGAGCGGTTCCTGTCGCTCGTGCAGCGCCTGCCGGAGCTCACCGCCGCTGAGGTCGCCGAGCTCTCGATCATCGCGAAGCCGGGTGTCGTGGCATCCGAGCCCACCACCAAGGGGTTGTTCTGATGACGCCCTTCGACGGGCTCAGGGCTCGGGGCCGCAGCCGGTCGCTGAGCCTGAGCCTTACCCGGTCGCTGAGCCTGAGCCTTAGCCGGTCGCTGAGCCTGTCGAAGCGTCCGGCGATCCACCGAAAGGACTTCTAATGCTGTATTCCACCACCACCCCCGCCGAGAAACGCCGCCTCTTCCGCGAGCGTCTCGCCACCGGTGAACTGCTGCGTTTCCCTGGCGCGTTCAATCCGCTCTCCGCACGCCTCATCGAGCAGAAAGGCTTCGAGGGCGTCTATATCTCGGGCGCCGTCCTCTCTGCCGACCTGGGGCTGCCGGACATCGGACTCACCACGCTCACCGAGGTCGCGGGCCGCGGTCAGCAGATCGCACGGATGACCGAGCTGCCGGCGATCATCGACGCCGACACCGGCTTCGGCGAGCCGATGAATGTGGCTCGCACGATCCAGACGCTCGAGGACGCTGGCCTTGCCGGAGCCCATATCGAGGATCAGATCAACCCGAAGCGCTGCGGTCATCTCGATGGCAAGGCCGTGGTTGATCTCGGCACGGCGGCGAAGCGCATCCGTGCCGCCGTCGACGCGCGCCGTGACGAGAACTTCCTCATCATGGCGCGCACCGACATCGCCGCCGTCGACGGTCTCGTGGCCGCGAAGGATCGCGCCAAGGCGCTGGTGGATGCCGGGGCCGACGCGATCTTCCCCGAGGCAATGCGCTCTCTCGAGGAGTTCGCGGCGATCCGGGATGCTGTGGACGTGCCGATCCTGGCGAACATGACCGAGTTCGGGAAGTCGGATCTGTTCAGCGTCGACCAGCTGCGCGATGTCGGCGTGAACATCGTCATCTGGCCGGTGTCGCTGCTGCGCATCGCGATGGGCGCGGCGGGTCGTGCGCTCGATACGCTGAACGACGAGGGGCATCTCACGAGCAAGCTCGGCGAGATGCAGCATCGCGCAGACCTGTATGACCTCATCGACTACGAGTCGTACAACCATTTCGACTCCGGCGTCTTCAACTTCACCGTCGACCGATAGTCGGTCGCACCCGCGGGTCGTTGAGCGAGCGAAGCGAGACGAAACGCATTGAGGACACTTCGACTCGCTACGCTCGCTCAGTGCGGGCCTCCGTGAGTCGAAGTGACGAAACGCAATCTGCAAAGGAGCACGGTATGACTGACAACGACATCAAGAAGGGCCTCGCAGGGGTCGTCGCGGACGAGACGGCGATCAGCAAGGTCAACCCTGAGACGAACAGCCTGCTCTACCGCGGCTACCCGGTGCAGGAGCTCGCCGCGACCCAGTCGTTCGAGGCCGTCGCCTACCTGCTGTGGCACGGCGAGCTGCCGACTTCCTCGGAATTGGAAGCCTTCCGCGCGACCGAGCGCGCGAACCGTGCGCTCGCCCCCGCGGTGAAGGAGGCCATCGATCGCCTCCCGATCGATTCGCACCCGATGGACGAGGTGCGCACCGCGGTCAGCGTGATCGGCGCGATCGAGACGGCCGGCATCAGCAACGTACTGGATGCCGTCGGCACTCCGGAGGAGAACCTCGAGCGCAGCCTCAAGCTGTTCGCGGCTCTTCCGGCGATCGTGTCCTACGGCCAGCGTCGTCGTCGCGGCCAGGAGGCCGTCGAGTCGCGTGATGACCTCGACTACGCCGCGAACTTCCTGTGGCTGACGTTCGGTGAAGAAGCCGCCCCGGAGGTCGTCGACGCGTTCAACCGCTCGATGATCCTCTACGCGGAGCACTCGTTCAACGCGTCCACGTTCACGGCGCGCGTGATCACCTCGACGCTGAGCGACCTGTACTCGGCCGTGGTCGGCGCGATCGGTGCGCTGAAGGGACCGCTGCACGGTGGCGCCAACGAGGCCGTCATGCACATCTTCGATGAGATCGGTACGGCATCCGAGGTGAAGGGCTGGCTCGACACCGCGCTCGCCGAAAAGCGCAAGATCATGGGCTTCGGCCACCGCGTGTATAAGCGCGGCGATTCGCGTGTGCCCACGATGAAGGCAGCCCTCGACACTCTCGTCGAGCACTACGACCGTCCGGATGTCGCGGAGCTGTACTCGACGCTCGAGGACGAGTTCGTCTCGCGCAAGGGCATCTACCCCAACCTCGACTACCCGTCGGGACCGGCGTATAACCTCATCGGCTACGACACCCTCACCTTCACGCCGCTGTTCATCGCGTCGCGTATCACCGGTTGGACCGCGCACATCCTCGAGCAGCAGGCGTCGAATGCGCTGATCAGGCCGTTGTCTGCGTACAACGGTCCGGATGAGCGTCACATCGAGGAGTACGTGCCGGATACTGCGGCGATCGATGTGCTGGAGCGGGCTGAAGAAGCGGCGGGATGATGTCTACCTCGCGGGAGAAGATCGCGATCGTCGCCGGGGCGCGGACCCCGGTGGGTCGTTTTGGTGGGGCGTTCAAGGACACTCCTGCGCATGAGCTCGGTGCTGCGGCGACGGTTGAGGCGCTGAAGCGCTCGGGTATCTCGGGTGACCGCGTCGGCGAGGTCGTCATCGGCAACATCGGTCAGGTCGCAGGGGATGCCTATATCTCGCGTCGGATCGCTTTGTCTGCCGGTCTCGACGTCAATACGCCGGCATTCACGGTGAATCGACTGTGCGGGTCGGGGCTGCAGGCGATCTGGTCGGCGGCGCAGGAGCTGCTGTGGGGCGGTATCGATGTTGCTGTCGCCGGCGGTGCCGAGAACATGACGCGAATGCCGTTCTATGACTTCAACGCGCGGTTCAACGACCGGCTCGGACATCGCCAACTGCTCGACGGCACGATCGCGATGCTCACGGATCCGTTCACCGAGAAGCACATGGGAACGACGGCCGAGAACGTCGCGTCTCGATTCGGTGTGACTCGGCAAGAGCAGGATGCTTTCGCCCTCGAGTCGCAGCGAAGGGCGGCGGCTTCCGAGGCTCAGGCTGCTTTTGTTGAAGAGATCGTTTCAGTGACTACGTCGGGCCGTAAGCCCGTTGAGGTGTCTCGCGATGAACACCCGCGACCGGAGACGACTCTGGAGACGCTCGCTTGCTTGCAGTCGGCTTTCGTCAAGGATGGTACCGTCACTGCGGGCAATGCCTCCGGCATCAACGATGGTGCTGCGGCTACGGTGCTGATGCGTGAGACAGATGCGCGCGCCGAGGGTGCTCCCGTTCTCGCAACGATCGAGGCGGTGACCACCGCGGCACTTGAGCCGGAGATCATGGGCTACGCGCCCACGCTCGCGCTGAAGAAGCTGTTCAAACAGACCGGACTCACGCCCTCGGATATCTCGACAATCGAGCTGAACGAGGCGTTCGCGTCACAGGCGCTTGCAGTGATTCGCGATACGGAACTCGACCCGGCTCAGGTGAACCCTTACGGCGGAGCGATCGCGCTGGGGCACCCGGTTGGCGCTACGGGTGCGATCCTGACGTTACGGGCCGCGCTAACGCTGCAGCGTACCGGGGGAGAATACGCGATCGTCACGATGTGCATCGGTGGCGGGCAGGCACTGGCTGCGCTGTTGAAGCGGGGTTAAGCAGTCTACGGCGGCCCTTCGACAGGCCCAGGCCGTCGCGGGCTCTTACTCTGCAGGAAAGAAGCGCGATTCCTTCACCTTGATTTGGTCACGAGAAGCGTTGAACCTTGCATAGTTTTGAATTATGCCCCTCCCTGCAGCGCAAGACGACGCCGCTCCCCGCGCCGCATACTTCGTCTCGGACAGCACGGGTGTCACGGCTGAAACCCTCGGCAACGCGCTCCTCGCGAACTTTCCCGGCATCCGCTTCTTCAAGCACACGATCCCCTTCGTGCTCACGGAGGCGGAGGCTCCAGCATCAATGCCGACGCGGAACAGGGCCGAGAGCCGCTGTTGTTCATCACTGTCAAGCAGGCGGCGCTGCGCGGCATTCTCCAAGAATCCCGCGCCACACTCATCGACCTGCTCGCCGGGCATCTGACCGAGCTCGAGCAGGCGCTCGGCGTGACAGCATCCGAGCAGCTCGGCAACTATCACGGCCTCGGCGACACCGACCGGTACTTCGCGCGGATGCGCGCCGTCGAATACGCGATCGAGCATGACGACGGGCAGAGCTCCCGTGCTCTCGACCAGGCCGACGTCGTCATCATCGCCCCATCGCGCTGTGGCAAGACGCCGACGACGATGTATCTCGCACTGCAGCACGGTCTGCGCGTCGCGAACTACCCCCTCACAGACGACGACTACCCGGCTGAAGGACTCCCGCGCGCGGTCGCGAAGTACGGCGCTCGCTGCTTCGGACTCACTACCACGCCTCTGCGACTGAGCCAGGTGCGTCACGAGCGCCGTCCGAGTTCGCAGTACTCCAGCCTCGAGCAGTGCACCATCGAGTTGCGCCGTGCCGAAGACCTCTATCGACGAAACCGTGTTCCCTTCCTGAACTCTTCGACCAAAAGTGTCGAGGAGATGTCCGCGGTCATCATGCAGACCATGAAGCTGCGTGCGTGATCGTGCTTTTAACAAACCCAGTGAAAGAGGCATCACTATGAGCAACATCCTCTGGTTCGACGAGGTCGGCATGGCGGACCTTCCTCAGGTCGGTGGCAAGAACGCCTCTCTCGGCGAGATGGTCTCCCACCTCTCCGATCTCGGCGTGCGCGTGCCAGGTGGTTTCGCGACGACCGCCGACGCGTACCGCGCGTTCCTGACAACCAATGGCCTGGACGCCCGCATCCGCGAAGCCGTCGAAGCCATTGACGTCGATGATGTCACTCAGCTCTCGCGCGTGGGTGCCGCGGTGCGTGAATGGATCGAGCAGCAGCCCCTGCCCGCCGAAATCGAACGCGACATCCGCGCTGCGTACGCACGCCTGGTCGAGAACGACCCGACCCCGGATGCCGTCTCCTGGGCCGTCCGCTCGTCGGCCACCGCAGAAGACCTCCCGGACGCCTCCTTCGCCGGTCAGCAGGAGACCTTCCTCAACATCTCGGGCATCGACAACATCCTGCAGGCGGTGAAGCAGGTGTTCTCCTCGCTCTACAACGACCGTGCGATCTCTTACCGGGTGCACAACGGCTTCGATCACCACGACGTCGCATTGTCGGTGGGCGTGCAGCGGATGGTGCGCTCCGACATCGGAGCATCCGGAGTCATGTTCACCGTCGACACCGAGTCCGGTTTCGAGAACGCCGTCTTCATCACCAGCTCGTACGGGCTGGGGGAGGCTGTCGTTCAGGGTGCGGTGAACCCCGACGAGTTCTACGTCTACAAGCCGGCGCTCGCCGCCTTCCGCCCCGCGATCCTCAAGCGCTCCGTCGGCGAGAAGGCGATCGCAATGCGATACACCGAGAGCGATCAGGTCGGCGGAACGACCGTCTTCGAAGACGTCCTGGCCAACCTGCGTCGGCAACTTAGCATCACGGATGCCGAGATCGAGGAACTGGCCCGTCACGCGGTCACGATCGAGCAGCACTACGGTCGCCCCATGGACATCGAGTGGGCGCGCGACGGCGTCGATGGCAGGATCTACATCCTGCAGGCGCGACCGGAGACCGTGGTCTCCCGCGCCGACGCGAACGTCATGCGCCGCTTCGTGCTCGCGGGGCGCAGCGAGGTGCTCTCGACAGGCCGCGCGATCGGGCAGAAGATCGGAGCCGGCACGGTGAGCGTGCTGCGCAGCATCGACGAGATGGCGAGCTTCCGCGCAGGCGACGTCCTCGTGGCTGACATGACCGACCCCGACTGGGAGCCGATCATGAAGAAGGCGTCGGCGATCGTCACCAATCGCGGTGGCCGCACCTGCCATGCCGCCATCATCGCGCGCGAACTCGGCATCCCGGCCGTCGTCGGCACCGGAGACGCGACCAGTGTGCTCCCGGACGGTCTCGATGTCACCGTCTCGTGCGCGGAGGGTGACGACGGCTTCGTCTACCAGGGGCTCCTCGATTTCACCGAGGAGGAGACCCATCTGGATCGGATGCCGGAGGTCCCGGTCAAGATCATGATGAATGTCGGCACTCCCGATCAGGCCTTCTCCTTCTCTCGCCTGCCGAATCGGGGCGTGGGCCTCGCCCGGCTCGAGTTCGTGATCAACCGGCAGATCGGCATCCACCCGCGTGCGCTCCTCGAGTTCGACACCCTTCCGGACGACCTGAAGGCACAGGTTGCCGACCGCATCGCCGCGTACCCGTCCCCGCGGGAGTTCTTCGTGCAGCGCGTCACCGAGGGTGTCGCGATGCTGGCCGCGGCGTTCGCGCCGGAGCCGGTGATCGTGCGGATGAGTGACTTCAAGTCGAACGAGTACGCCAACCTGCTGGGCGGTGACCGCTACGAGCCGCACGAGGAGAACCCGATGATCGGGTACCGCGGGGCGTCGCGCTACATCTCCGCGGACTTCCGCGAATGCTTCGACATGGAGTGCGAGGCGATCCGCCGGGTGCGCGATGACATGGGACTGAAGAACGTCAAGATCATGATCCCGTTCGTGCGCACGGTCGCCGAGGGTGCGGCCGTTATCGAGCTTCTCGCAGCAAACGGTCTCCGTCGCGGCGAGAACGGGCTCGAGGTCGTCATGATGTGCGAGGTGCCATCGAACGCGCTACTGGCAGACGAGTTCCTCGACCACTTCGACGGATTCTCGATCGGATCCAACGACATGACGCAGCTGACTCTCGGCCTCGACCGGGACTCCGCGCTCGTAGCGCAGACATTCGACGAGCGGGACCCCGCAGTGAAGAAGATGCTCGCGATGGCGATCGAGGCGTGCCTGCGTCGCGGCAAGTACGTCGGCATCTGCGGGCAGGGTCCGTCAGATCATCCGGATCTTGCCGACTGGCTGCTCGATCAGGGCATCGAGTCGATGTCGCTCAACCCCGACACCGTGGTGGAGACCTGGATGCGGCTGGCCGAGCGAGCGGATGCGGTGGTGCCGGTTGCCGGCTGAGTTCGTTCGACAAGCGCAAATTGCTCGATCCCGAGCGATGTCAAGCTGTGTGGAGTCACGCGGCCTTGTTTTGTGGTTTCTCGTTGGGCAGGTTGATCCCGACCGTGCCAGCGGGTGTGGGTGTGCTCGGGCGGGCGCGGAAGCGTTCCGGGTGCGCGTGCGGCTGCACCTGATACTCGTGCACGATCTCACGGATCTCCGTGGCCGTGAACCCTGGACTGACAGTCATCACCCTGACTCCCTACTGATCATGAACGACTCACAACCAGCTTGACAAAGAGGGTCCTTGCCGAGAATGCAGCCATTTGCGCCAGTCGAATGTGAAAGCCCGGCCTCAGCCGAGCTCGACTACAGACTGCCGGGTGCCCCGCCCTTTCTGCTGAGCAATAAGCTTCCGGTATGCCCTCCAGCTTGATGAACGCCACGCCTGGTGAGGTTCATCACGTCGTCGCGCTGGAGCAGTTTGCTCCGGATGCCGCGGTCAAACTGGCGGCAGCCGCAGAGCAGAGCGGCTTCGCCGGCACCGTGGTCAGTGACCGTTTCCAGCCGTGGTTGCCCAGCCAGGGAAATGCCCCGTTCGCCTGGGCTGTGCTGGGAGCGATCGGGCAGCAGACCACCGGGATGGTGACGGCTTCGGCCGTTCCCGGCTATCGGATGCATCCGGCCGCGGTGGCGCAGGCCAGCGCGACGCTCGCGGCGCTGTACCCGGACCGACACCGGCTCATCCTTTCTGCTGGTGATGCGATCGACGAGCACATCGTGGGTCAGTATTGGCCGGAGGCCTCCGAGCGCGCGGCGAGACTGTTCGACGCGGCAGAGGTCATCCGCAAACTCTTCGCGGCGTCGTCCAAGGGCAAGGACACGAGGCATTCCGGGCCGCACTTCCGGCTGGAGTCGTCCCGCCTGTGGACGATGCCCGCGTCGCCGCCTCTGGTGCAGGTCTGGGCTGGGGGTCCGATGACTGCGCGTCGCGCCGGACGCACGCTCGACGGCATGGTCGTGCAGGCTGCCCCGGCAGAGCGACTGACGGCTTTGCTCAATGCGTTTCGGGAGGGCAGGCGGGAGGCCGGGCGTTCCATGGAGTCAACACAGACGGTGGTCCATGCTCAGCTGTCGTGGGCGCCCACCGATGACGAGGCGATGAGCCAGGCGTTGCGGGACTGGCCGATGACGGGTCTGCGTTTTCCGAGAGGTGACATCCGTTCTCCGTTCGACGTCGATCAGCTCGCGCGTTCCGTCACAGCGGATGACATCCGGGCACGCATCCCCGTCTCATCCGATCCTGAGGTCCATCTCGCGTACCTGCAGTCATTCTTCGATCTCGGATTCGACGCGGTCCATGTGCACAACGTGGGGTCAGGAACTCAGAGCGCGTGGATCGAGATCGCCGGCCGTGAGATTCTTCCGAAACTGGTGAAATGACGTGACTGATCGGATGCAGGTGTGGGCACTTGCAGGGATCCCCGAAGTGGCCGCAGGCGCTGACCTGCCCGGGATGATTCTGGATGCCATCGGCGCCGCCGGAGACGAACTGATCGACGGTGACATCCTGGTCGTCACATCGAAAATCATCTCGAAGGCCGAGGGACGGTCGGTGCGCGCCGCCGACCGTGAGGCCGCGATCACTGCCGAGACCGTTCGTGTCGTCGCGACACGTGCTCGCGCGGACGGCGGTGTGACGCGCATCGTGCAGAACCGGCTCGGAATCGTAGGTGCCGCCGCAGGCGTGGATGCCTCCAACACTGAACCAGGAACGATCCTGCTGCTGCCTCTGGACCCGGATGCCTCGGCCCGTGCGATCGCATCGAAGATTCGTGCCGAGACTGGCGTGGACGTCGGCATCATCGTGAGCGACACCCTAGGGCGCCCGTGGCGCGATGGGCAGACCGACGTCGCTATCGGTGCGGCGGGAGTGCACATCTTCGATCAGCTGCATGGCGAGCTCGACAGTGCAGGGCGGCCACTGATCGTGACGCAGCCCTGTGTCGCGGACGAGTTGGCGGCCGCCGGTGACCTGGTCAAGGGCAAGATCAGCGGATGCCCGGTTGCTGTCGTCCGAGGCATGGGGCGACTGGTGGGCGATCTCGATCTTCCCGGCGCCTCGAGCATCGTGAGATCTTCCGAGAAGGACATGTTCCGGCTGGGCGCCGACGAGGCGCACCGGATCGGGTTCGACGAGGGATTCAAAGCCGCCCGTGCGGCCACAGCCGCAGAGTAAGACAGTGCAGAGGACGAAGGAGACAGTCAATGACGCTGACACTGGGTTATAAGGCATCCGCTGAGCAGTTCGCTCCGCGTGAGTTGGTCGATATCGCGGTCGCTGCGGAGCGGCACGGCTTCGAGTCGGTGGCGGTGAGCGATCACTTCCAGCCGTGGCGCTATACGGGTGGGCACGCGCCGTTCTCGATCGCGTGGGCGGCGGCGGTCGGTGCGCGCACCGAGCGTATCCGGATCGGCACGAGTGTGATGACGCCGACGTTCCGCTACAACCCCGCCGTGATCGCGCAGGCCTTCGCGACGCTGGGATGCCTGAGCCCGGGGCGGGTATTCCTCGGCGTCGGCACCGGTGAGGCTCTCAACGAGATCGCCACCGGTTTCCAGGGTGCGGGTGAGCAGGAGTGGCCGGAGTTCCGCGAGCGGTTCGCCCGGCTGCGGGAGTCGATCCGGTTGATGCGGGCGCTGTGGACGGGGGAGCGGACGAGCTTCGACGGCGATTACTACTCCACGCATGATGCATCCATCTATGACGTCCCAGAGGGTGGCATCCCGGTGTATATCGCCGCGGGCGGACCGACGGTGGCAAAGTATGCCGGGCGCGCCGGAGATGGATTCATCTGCACCTCGGGCAAGGGCCGGGAGCTGTACGTCGACAGCCTCGTGCCCGCGGTGAAAGAGGGAGCGGCGGCTGGCGGTCGAAGTTTCGAGCAGATCGATCGGATGATCGAGATCAAGCTGTCCTACGAGGAGACGACCGAGGCCGCGCTGGAGAACACGCGGTTCTGGGCGCCGTTGTCGCTGTCGAAGGAGCAGAAGCACGACATCACCGACCCGATCGAGATGGAGAAGGCCGCGGACGCCCTCCCGATCGAGCAGGTCGCGAAGCGGTGGATCGTAGGCACCGACCCGGATCAGGTCGTCGCGCAGATCAAGGAATATGTCGACTGGGGCTTCAACCACCTCGTCTTCCACGCCCCGGGCCATGACCAGGAACGCTTCATGACGCTGTTCGAACGCGACCTGGCGCCGCGGCTGCGAGGCCTGTGAGCGCGAGCGCCCGCGATCAGGGACCGAGCAGGGCCAGAGGCACGACGGCGACGCCGTCTGAACGGCGATAGGCCCACTGGATGCCGGAAAAGCCAGACCCGCTTGGCGTCCGTTTGCCGGTCGGATGCTGGTCGTGCGACCCTGTTATGCGGAGCGGTGCGCTTGCGCTGGGCGTCCACTCCCTTCGATGCGTGAAAGGCTGCCTGTGAACATCTCCCCGTCGGTGATCGAACGCGTGCGCGAGCTCGTTTCCGCGAGCACGCTGTCCGCCGCCATCCGGATCGCCTCGTCGAACGATGTTGAGATCGAAGAAGCCGAGGTCGACGCGGGAGTTATCGTCGCCAACGGGTGTGTGTATCAAGCCGATCGCGTGGAATGGTTCGAGCTATCGATGGGCAACGACGGCGCGGTGTCCGGGAACTGCACCTGCTCTACGGATGGCTCCGCGTGCGTGCATGCTGTCGCGGCGATGATCACGCTCCTGTCGGAGATCGACCACGCAGAGCCTGCACCCCCACCGGGACCTGCCTGGAAGCGTGAGCTCGATGAGGTTCTGCCATCGATCGAGCCGAATGCGGCATCCGATACTTGCCTCTTCTTCTCGGTGCGTTCGCCCGCGTCGCGCGATCGCTGGCGCCACTCCGGTGCGCCTTCCCGCCCGTATCTCGCCATCCGGCCCGGCGTGCGCGGCGCGCGTGACAACTGGATAAAGGGCAACCAGGGATGGAGACTCGTCGACGCTCTCGCGCCTCGCCATCCTGCTCGCGAGCCTCTCGGACGCTTGCGCGCTCTGCACGCTCTGGCGCAAGAGAACTCGTACTACTATTACTACCCGTCCGCCGACACCGAGTGGCTGTCGCTCGAAGACATCGCGTCGCCGGAGGCCTGGCAGCTCCTGAATGGATTGCGCGCACACGGCGTCGCGCTGATCGCCGAGGGCAAGGCGCAGCATCCGATCGAACTCGCCGACCATCCCATCGATGTGCGTTTAGCGATCACCCGCAAGGGCCGGTCCCTGCGGATGAAGGCGGATGTCGACATCCCCGGAGCAACGACCGGAGGGATCAACTGGCTCGGATCGCCGGTCTCGATGGCTGCACGTGTCACCGACCCCGGCGGAGCAGCGCAGCGGATCACACTCTTCCGCACTGCAGAGCCGTTGACTCCCGTCGCCGAGCAGTTGTTGCGACGCAAGCGAGCGATAACCATCGCGCCCGAGGAGCGCGACGAGTTCGAACAGAGCTACCTGCCGCGGGTGCAGGCCGAAATCGAGGTGACCTCGCCGGACCTTTCGTATGACATTCCCCCGATGCGGCCGGCGGAGCTGACCCTCGCCGTCACATTCGCCGATCCGCAGGTGCACGTCGAATGGCGCTGGAACCGCCCGGTGGCGCACCTGCGCGACACCGCGCACGAGAGTGCGGTGCTCGCCCAGGTCCGCGAGGCGGCAGCCGGACACGCCGCAGTGCTCTTCCCCGCGGATTTCTCCGGGGCAGACGAGGTGCCACCCGATCGTACGCTGGGTATGGCATCGGCCGCAGTCCTGGTGGGAGAAGTGCTTCCGCGCCTGCGCGAACTCGAGCATGTGAGCGTGGTCGAAGTCACCGCGCTTCCCTCGTTCTCCCGGTCAGGAGACCTTCCGGTCGTCGGGATCGACTCGGAGCGCGACGGGGACTGGTACGACCTGAGCGTCGCGGTCTCGCTCGGCGGTGAGGAGGTCGAGTTCTCCGCGCTGTTCACGGCGCTCAGCGTCGGCGACCCGGTGTTCGTATTGCCGAGCGGTACCTACTTCCCGCTGGACGGGCAAGAATTCGCTGCGCTGCGCGCCATCATCGAAGAGGCGAAAGCCCTCACCGATCGACCGGTGGATCGCCTGCGCGTCAGCAAGTATCAGGTTGATCTGTGGGCCGAACTGAGCGAGCTCGGCATCGTCGCCGCGGCGGAAGCCGAGTGGTGGCTCGCGGTGCGATCGTTGTCGACCGACGCGCGTGTCGAGCCGATCACGCCTCCGGTCGGGTTGCAGGCGGAGCTTCGTCCATACCAGCAGGCCGGCTACGCGTGGCTCGACTTCCTCCGCCGGAACGGTCTGGGCGGCATCCTCGCCGATGACATGGGGCTGGGAAAGACCCTGCAGACGATCGCGATGATGCTGCGTGCGCACCAGGAGCGAGCGGATGCCGCGCCCTTCCTCGTCGTCGCACCCACCAGTGTCGTCGGCAACTGGGCGGTCGAATGCGAACGGTTCGCTCCGTCCCTGAACGTGGTGACGATTACTGCGATGAGCACGCGTCGCGGTCAGAGTCTGTCGGATGCCGTGAACGGAGCAGACGTCGTCGTCACCAGCTACGCGCTCTTCCGCGGAGAGGCGGAGGAGTATCGCGAACTCTCCTGGTCGGGACTGATCCTCGACGAGGCGCAGCAGATCAAGAACCCCGCATCGCTCGGGTACCGGGCAGCCCGCACGCTCGGCGCGCCCTTCGTACTTGTGGTCACCGGCACGCCCATGGAGAACAACCTCGGCGAGCTGTGGGCGCTGACCTCGCTCGCCGCGCCGGGCCTGCTGGGTGGCAAAGAGCGCTTCGCCGATTTCTATCGGCGGCCGATCGAGAAGGAGAAGAACACCGAGCGGCTGGAGCTTCTGCAACGACGCATCCGCCCCTTCATGCTGCGCCGTACGAAAGGGGTCGTCGCGCCGGAGCTCCCGCCGAAGCAGGAGAACACGATCGCGGTGGACCTGCATCCGCGGCATCGCAAGCTCTACGACGTCCGCTTCCAGCGGGAGCGCCAGAAGGTACTCGGCCTGATCGACGACGTCCAGGCGAACCGGTTCCAGATCTTCCGTTCACTTACCCTGCTGCGCCAGCTCGCCCTCGACCCGGAGCTGGTCGGGGAAGGAACCGCTCCGTCGGCCAAGCTCGACGTGCTGGTCGACCTGCTCAAGGAGGCGTCCGCCGAGGGGCACCGGGTTCTCGTGCTCAGCCAATTCACGCGTTTCCTCACCCGCGCGCGGGAACGGGCATCGGAGGCGGGCATCACGACCGAGTACCTCGACGGTTCGACAACGGACCGACCGACTGTCATCCGGCGCTTCCGTGAGGGCGATTCGCACGCGTTCTTCGTCTCGCTGAAGGCCGGCGGCTTCGGCCTCAACCTCGTCGAAGCCGATTACGTGGTGCTTCTGGACCCGTGGTGGAATCCCGCCGTCGAAGAGCAGGCCGTGGACCGGACCCACCGGATCGGTCAGACCCGACCGGTATTCGTCTACCGGATCGTTGCGGCCGAGACGATCGAGCAGAAGGTCATCGCGCTGCGTGAGTCGAAAGCGGCGCTCTTCGCGCAGGTGGTCGACGGCGTCGGCAACATGGGGTCCGGTTCGATCTCAGCCGAGGACATCCGCGAACTGCTGAGCTGAGCGCCGCCGCACTGTAAGGCATCCCCGCACTGGCGGCGTCCACGGACGCGAGGCAGATAGCTATGCTGGCCGCATGCGCTTCGGAACCTTTATCCCCCAAGGGTGGCGATTTGACCTCGTCGGCATCGACCCCGCTGATCACTGGACGACGATGCGCGATCTCGCGCGGGCTGCGGATGCCGGGCCGTGGGAGTCGCTGTGGGTGTACGACCACTTCCACACGACTCCGATTCCGAGCGAGGAGGCGACGCACGAGGCGTGGACGCTGATGTCGGCGTTCGCGGCCTCGACCAGTCGCATCCGCCTCGGACAGATGTGCACGTGCATGGCGTACCGCAACCCTGCGTATCTCGCGAAGGTCGCGTCGACGGTCGACATCATCTCGGGTGGACGCACCGAGATGGGCATCGGCGGCGGGTGGTACGAGCACGAATGGCGCGCGTACGGCTACGGATTCCCCTCGGCGGGAGACCGGCTCCGCCGCCTCGACGAGGGCGTCCAGATCATGCGTCAGGCCTGGGAGACAGGCGAGGCCACTCTGGATGGGAAGTTCTACCAGGTCGACCGCGCGATCGTGCGGCCACTCCCTCTCCAGGACGGCGGCATCCCCATGTGGATCGCCGGCGGTGGTGAGAAGGTCACGCTGAAGATCGCCGCGAAGTACGCGCAGTACACGAACTTCGCAGGCGGGAATCCTGAGGAGTTCGACGCGAAGAGCGCCATCCTCCGCGAACACACCCTCAAGGTCGGCACGGACTTCGACGCGATCGTCCGATCGACGAACTACAACACCGTGATCGGGGCGACTGAGGCAGAGGTCGAGGATCGGTTGGCAGCGATCGAGGCGCGACTTGCCCCGCACCTCGGAGATCGCACGGCACAGGCGATGCGCAACTACCGCGGCGACCACGCGCACGGCGTAGGCACCCCGGAGCAGATCATCGAGCGACTCCGCGACATGCAGGCGCGCGGCCTCGGCTACGCGATCCACTACTTCCCCGAGGCGGCGTACGACCGCTCCGGAATCGAGTTGTTCGAGCGCGAGGTCATTCCGGCACTGAGTTGATCGGCGGGTACCGGACACGTCGACAGGAAATGGAGACACAGTGAACGAAACCCACGCTCCGCGAGTGGTGGTGCTTGCCGGCGGTGTCGGCGGTTCGAAGTTCTCACTGGGCATGCGCGAGGCGCTGCGACGCAGGGGAGCGGATGCGAACCTGACCATCATTGCGAACACGGGCGACGATCTGTGGCTGACCGGGGTGCGGCTGCAACCCGACGTCGACTCCCTCGTCTACGCACTCGCGGGCGTCAACGACACCGAACGCGGGTGGGGCCGTGCGGGCGAATCGGAGCGCGTCAGTGCAGAGCTCCACCAATGGGACGCTGGCTGGCCGTGGTTCACGCTCGGTGACCTGGACCTGGGGTTGCACCTCGCCCGCACCGGCTGGTTGCGCGACGGCGCGACACCCAGCGAAGTGATCGGCCGGATGGCAAAGCGATGGCCACTGGGGGCACGGATCCTGCCCATGACCGACGCGGAGGTCGACACGATCGTGACTGTGCGCGAAGGCTCCATCGAGCGGTCGATGCACTTCCAGGAATGGTGGACGAGGCATCGGGCGGCCCTGGCGCCGGTGAGATTCGAGAACCCAGGGGTCGCTGAGGCGTCGCCTGCGCCCGGTGTGGTCGAGAGCATTGCCGAGGCGGATCTGGTGCTGCTCGCCCCGTCGAACCCCGTCGTCTCGATCGGTCCCATCCTCGCCGTTCCCGGCATCCGGGACGCATTGCGCGCTACCGCGGCGCCCATCGTCGGAACGTCGCCGATCATCGCCGGCAGCGTGGTCAGAGGCATGGCCGATGTCTGCCTGGCGGCGATCGGTGTCGATTCGAGCGCGGCGGCGATCGCGGCGCACTACGGAGCGCGCGCGGGCGGAGGATTACTCGATGCGTGGCTGATCGCCGAGGAGGATTCCGCGCTCGCGGCCAGCGTCGATGCGGCCGGTATCACTGCGGTCGTCCGGCCGTTGTGGATGCGGGACCTCGACTCGTCGGCCGCGCTCGCGGAGGACGCGATGCGGGCCGGCGAGGTGCACGGGTCGAAGCGTCGTCAGGCCGCGCGGTAAGAGGTGCGCCACGCCGCGGTATTCACGCCGAGGCCTAGCTCGGCCGCATAGGCGAGACCGGCCGCGGTGTCGACGTCGCGACGCAGCGACGACTGGGCGGAGACATCGACCGCGACGCATCCCATCCCCCGGTGGGCCGCGAACGATCCCGGTCCGAACATCGATTCCCAGGCGAGGCCCGCCGACGCCGTCACCAGCGTGGATCCGACGCCCTCAGCATCCGCCACCACCCCGCGGGGCACATCGCATGCCATGCGAAGCGCCTCGCCGAGATCGTCAGGAGTGAGCGCCGGCAGATCGCCGAGCAGTGCCGCACGCCACTGGAATGATGCGGCTGCCGCGCCGACGGCGATCGCCGCGTTCAGCCCCGCATCCGGATCGGGCTCGAATCGCACGGTGTCAGGCAGCCACAGGGGCAGGTCATCGTCATCGGTCACGACGATGACCTCGCCCACCGCGTCGCAAGCCATCACAGCGAGTACGGTGTCTGTCGCCAGCGCCAGGGCGAGAGCCTCGCGCTCGCCTTCAGCGACGTCGAACCGCGACTTTCCGCGCCTGGTGCTCTTGACCGGCACGATCACCGTCCATACGCGCGCCGCGCTCCCGCACGACATCACCGATGCGTCATCGTGCATGTGCAACGCCGAGTTCACCTGCGAGTCGCTCCAGAGTGCCGATCGGGTCCTCTCGCGCCGGCAGCAACTGCACGCAGACATGATCGGCTCCGGCATCGAGCTGACCCTGCACGACCGCGGCCAGCCCGGCAGCCGTGCCGTGTGGCGTGAGCGCATCGACCGCGTCGTCAGTGGCGCCATCGTCGAGATCGGATGCCGTGAAACCGTGCTGCTCGAGCGTGCGACGGTAGTTCGCCAGGGCGAGGTACCGCGACAGGAAGCTGCGGCCGACCGCTCGCGCAGCGTCCGTATCGAGATCGGGAACGAGTCTCTGCTCCGCGGCGATCAGTGCATCCGGGCCGATGATGTCACGCGCGAACCGAGTGTGCGTCGGCGTCGTCATATACGGGTGGGTTCCCGCGGAGCGCGCGGCCGCGAGCTTCAGCGTCTTCGGTCCGAGTGCTGAGATCATGCGGCGGTCGGCGGGTACTCCTTCTGCGTCGAGAACGTCCAGGTAGCTGACCAGCGCCGAGTACGGTTTCTGATAGGTGTCACCCTGGGCTTCGCGGTGCCCGATACCCACGCCGAGTACGAACCTTCCCGGGTGCGACTGCTCCAGGCGATGGAACGATGCGGCGACCTCCGCCGCCGGGGCGGTCCAGATGTTCACGATGCCTGTGGCCACCTTCAACTCGGACGTGGCATCCAGAAGCTCGCTTGCCAGCGTGAGGTCAGCGGCGGGAGAACCACCGATCCAGACCGTGCCATAGCCGAAGCGCTCTGCCGCGACAGCGATCTCGGGTGTCAGGAGCGGACCACCCCGCCAGAAACCGAGACGTCCGAGGTCAGGCTTGGTGGCAGGCGTGCTCATGGAAACTCCAGTCTGCGAGAAGATCAGGGCGCTCTCTCGAGCCTATCTGCGACATTGGGTCCAGAGGCCGCGACGATCACGTAATCACCACCGCTTCTCCTGACGACTCTGTTGGTCGGGTCGGTGTCGAGTGGCGAGAATGCGATCAATGGCGAGCCGTCCACCGGGTGCGCCAGCACATCCGCGCGCACCCCGTAGACGAGCTGAATGAGCTCCGGAGTGAGGATCTCGGCCGGCGCGCCGGATGCCATGACCCGGCCATGATCGACGACGATGACCTGGTCGGCGTAGCGGGCTGCGAGCGGGAGATCGTGCAGTGCCGCGAGGATCGCGATGCCGTCATCGGCAAGCGTGCGCATCAGCCCGAGTGTGTGCAGTTGCGAGTGGATGTCGAGGTGATTGGTCGGCTCGTCCATGAGCAGCAGTGTCGGCTCCTGCGCGAGCGCGCGGGCCAGCAGCACTCGCTGGCGTTCGCCGCCGGAGAGTTCCTGGAATCGCCGCTCTGAGAACGCCTCCGCCCCGGCACGACCCAGTGCCGCGCGGGCGATTTCGGCATCCGCCTGATCCGGCCCGCCGAGCATCGAGAGATGGGGCGTGCGCCCGAGCAGGACGACGTCGAGCACGCTCAGATCGAGATCAGTGTCTGCCTGCTGCTCGACGAGAGCGGTGTAGCGCGCCCGCGCGCGGCGCCGCATCGAGCGGGCATCCGTCCCGCCGAGTACGATCGCGCCCGCCGTCGGCGACTCCGCGGCGGCGATCAGATGCAGCAGCGTCGACTTGCCCGCACCGTTCGGGCCCACCAGCGCCGTGAGGGATCCGGCCTCGACAGTGCAGTCGATACCGTCGATCAGCATCCGACCGCCACGACTGAATGAGACGCCGTCGGTTCGCAGCGGTGGGCGACTCATGAGATCCTCCGGGTGCGCAGCAGCAGGAGCCCGAACAGCGGGGCGCCGATGAGTGCAGTGACGACGCCGACGGGCAGCTCTCTCGGGTCGAAGATCGTGCGGGCCAGTGTGTCGGCCCAGATGAGGACGACCGCGCCGGTCAGCGCCGATAACGGCAGCAGCACGCGGTGTCGTGCACCGACGATCAGGCGCACGGCGTGCGGGACGACCAGGCCGATGAAACCGATCGAACCGCTCACCGCGACCAGGCACCCGGTCAGCAGGGCCGTGGCGCTGAGCAGGATCCAGCGGGTCCGTTCGACCGAGACGCCGAGGGAGGCTGCCGCGCGGTCGCCGAAGGCGAAGGCATCCAGTGCGCCTGCGCTGAGTATCAGCGGCCCGCCCACCACCACGATCGCCACCAGCGCGAGGATCGCCATCGGCCAAGTGACCCCGGCGAGCGACCCGAGCAACCACCCGAGGATCTCCCGGTAGGTGTCGCCGGTCGCGCTCCAGAAGATCACCAGACTGGTCAGCGCTCCGAGCGCCGCAGAGACGGCGACGCCGGCGAGGATCGTCCGCGACGCGGTCATGCGCCCGATCGCACCGGCCATCACGAGCGTCAGCGCCAACGCGCCCAGCGCACCGCCGAACGCGGCGAGAGGCAGTGCGATCGAGAACCCCAGCACGATCACCAGGACAGCCCCGAAGGATGCGCCGGAGGAGAGGCCGAGCAGGTACGGGTCCGCGAGCGGGTTACGCAGCACCGCCTGCATGATCGCCCCGCAGATCGCGAGACCGGCGCCGACCGCGGCGGCGGCGAGCACGCGCGGCATCCGCAGCTGCCAGATGATCCCGTCGCGCAACGTCGTCAGAGACGACTCCCCGATTCCCAGGTGCGACAGGATGCTGCCCCACACCTCGCTCGCTGAGATCTGTGCCGGGCCGAGGGTGACGCTGACCACGACGGAGAAGGCGAGTGCGATGATCAGCGCGACCGTCCACGCGCCGGTACGCGCGCCGGAGCGATCGCGCCGATCGTTATCGGGCGTGATTGCCGGTTGATTCGAGGTGAGGGCGGTCACGGCAGGTCGATCGCCTCCAACTGGGTGAGCAGAGACTCGACGGCCTCGACATTGCGGACCCCGGCCTCGCCGGCGGGGAAGGGGACGATCAGGTATCGGCCACTCACGACTGCCGGTAGCTGGGCTGTCGCCGGGTTCGTCTCAAGCATGCCGATCTTCTTCTCCGCTGAACTCCACGCAGAATCGACCAGCACGATGACATCGGGGTTCGCGTCGACGATGGCCTCCCAGCTCAGGCTTGACCAGGTCTCGTCCACGTCTTCCGCGATGTTGGTGAGCCCCGCGGCATCCATCATCATCTGCGGTGCGCCGATGCCGGCACCGACGAACGGGGTGTCGCTGCCCGAGCTGAACCAGAGAGCGGTCAGCCCGCGATCATCGGGGGTGACTGCCTCGAGTCGGCCTTGCAGATCGGTGACGAGGTCGGCCGCGGCATCCGATGCATCGAATATCGCGCCGACCTGCTCGATCTCGGCGAAGACGTCATCGAAGGTCAGCGGGGTGGGCTGATAATCGGGCTCCTGGCAGGCCGACGGCGACACGAACGTGTTCACCCCGAGCGAGGCGAGCACTTCGCGATCACCGGCCCCGTCGGCGGTGACGTTGGACTCCCATCCCGCGTAGACGAGGTCGGGCTCGAGCTCGAGCGTCGCTTCCTGGCCGGGAACTTTATCGGAGATCACCGGGATCTCGGCGCCGCGACCCGCCCATGCTGCTGCAAGCGGTCCGTCCGAGAACGCAGTGCCGATCATGTGATCTTCGAGGCCCAACGCGAGCATCATCTCGATCGAGGTCGACTTGATCGCGAGGACATCCTCGGGCGCTTCGTCGAAGGTGACGCTGGTGCCGCAGTTGTCGATCGTCAGCGGGTAGGCGGAACCCGCAGCGGGGCTCGGGGTATCTTCGGCTGCCGTGCTTGGGGCACTGGCGGAGCACCCGCTGACGACGAGAGCAGTGAGCAGAATGGCGGATGCCGCGAGGGGGCGGCCGGTGAGCGTGGGCATTGATCTCCTGAGCGCAAGTCGAATGTGAAGACGAGCGGCCAAGATTCCGGCCGAGAAACCCTGCCAATGCGGGCGAGGTGTGCGGCGAGTCTAGCGGAAGCGGCAGGTGCCTGTTGCTGATCCGACAGGTTTCGGCTCGCTGCGTCACGCGCCGAGGCTGCTGCGCACAGGGCACAATGGGGTGCATGAGCAAACGCAGCGAAGCGGTTCTGGTCGACGTCGTCCGCACCCCGGTGGGGCGCGGCAAACCCGGCGGCGCACTGAGCGAGGTGCATCCGGTCGACCTCGCGGCAGGGGTCTTGAAGGTGATCCTCGAGCGCAACGGCCTGGAGTCACGGCAGATCGATGACGTGCTCCTCGGCTGTGTGAGCCAGGTCGGCGACCAGTCGATGAACATCGCCAGACAGGCGGTGCTGGCCGCGGGATTCGACGAATCCATCCCTGGTGCGACGATCGACAGGCAGTGCGGATCGAGTCAGCAAGCCGTGCACATCGCAGCCCAGGGGATCATGGCCGGCGCCTACGACGCAGTCTTGGTCGGCGGCGTGGAGTCGATGAGCCGCGTTCCGCTCGGGTCGTCCGCCGCGGGCGGATCTCCGATGTCGCCACGACTGCGCGCCCGCTACCCCGAAGGGCTGGTGAACCAGGGCGTGTCCGCAGAGCTCATCGCGCATCGCTGGGGCTTCGACCGTGACCGGCTCGACGCCTTCGCGGCCGAATCGCACCGTCGCGCCGCACAGGCATGGGCGGACGGATTCTTCGACAGCACGGTCGTCGCCGTCGACGAGGCGCCGGACGCACGAGCCGATGAGACGGTGCGCCCCGGGACGACCGCCGAGAAGCTCGCCGGACTTCAGCCCGCGTTCCGTACCGACGCACTCGCTGCGCGATTCCCGGAGTTGGGATGGCAGATTACGCCGGGCAACTCCTCACCGCTCACGGACGGCGCATCCGCCGCCCTGCTGATGAGCGCAGAGCGCGCTGAGGCGCTCGGGCTCCGCCCCCGCGCCCGGTTCCATGCGTTCTCCGTCGTGGGCGACGACCCGATGATGATGCTCACCGGGCCGATCCCCGCCACTCGTCGCATCCTCGAGCGCGCAGGTCTCACGATGGCCGATCTCGACGCGTACGAGGTGAACGAGGCCTTCGCCTCCGTGCCCCTCGCGTGGACGGCGGAACTGGGGGCGGATGCTGCGAAGCTGAATCCGCGCGGCGGCGCTATCGCGCTGGGGCACGCGCTCGGCTCTTCCGGCACGCGCCTGCTCGGCACGCTCGTCGATCACCTCGAGGCGACCGGCGGACGCTACGGACTGCAGACCATGTGCGAGGGCGGCGGCATGGCGAATGCCACCATTATCGAACGGCTCTGACGTCGAGACCCTTCTGGTCAGGTGTTCTCGGACAACTTCGGTCGCGCCCAGCGCGCAGGGAGATGGGGACCGTCCCACACCTGGATCACGCCCCACAGTGCGGCTGTGATCGGCACGGCGAGAATGGCTCCCACGATGCCGCCCAGCACTGTGCCGACGGTCAGGGCGACGAGGATGACGAACGCGTGCAGCTTCATCGATCGTCCCATCAGTACCGGCTGCAGGAAGTTTCCCTCCAGCTGGTTGACCAGCACGACGATGCCGACCACGATGAGGGCGTTCAGCCAGCCGTTGGCCACCAGCGCCACGAGGGCGGCGAGGATTCCGGCGACGGTCGCTCCGACGATGGGGATGAAGGCGAGGAGGAAGACCAGCACGGCGAGCGGGATGGCGAGAGGAACCTGCAGGATGAGCAGGCCGATGAGGATGCCGATCGCGTCCACTGCCGCAACAGTGGCGGTGCCGCGCACATACGAACCGAGCGTGCTGACCGTCTTGTCTCCGATCCGGCGAGCTCGAACATAGCCCTGACCGCGGAACGGGCGGAGCAGGAACTCCCACATCCGCGGGCCATCCTTTAGGAAGAAGAACAGGATCGTCACCATCAGCACGAGGCCGGTCACGAAGCTGGCGACGGCGCTGACGCCGGCGATCGCGCCGGAGCCGAACTGTGCGCTCGTGACGAACTCGGTGAGTGTGTCGACCCACTCGTCGATCTGCTCGGGCTGCAGGAAGTCGAACGGCAGTGTCTGCAACCAGGCGAGCAGACGCTGGAAGCCTTCCTCCGCCTGGGAGTAGAGATCGTCCCACTGATCGAGAACGGCCCACACGATCAGCCAGCCGAGCGCGCCCAGGATCACGACGATCCCGAGCAGGGTGATCACGGTCGCCGGCAGCGACGGCACACCGCGATGCCGCATCCAACCCATCACGGGATTGAAGGCACAGGCGAGGATCAGAGCGATCATCAGCGGGATCGTGACGAGCGTGAGCTGCTGGAACGCGAAGATGATCCCGGCCACGACAGCGACCACGACGATGATCTGAATCGCGCGGATGCCGAGCTTGCCGAACCCGTCTGCCCAGAGGCTCCACGGCGCGCGAGTCGCTTTCAGCTCGACGTCCTGCGACTCGAGTCGCACTCGTTGCGGATCATTTCGGAACAGTCCCATGCACCCGAGGTTAACTCTCAGGTCGCGGTTGCGCCGTTACCCCGCACGGACAACGACAGAACCGCGACCTGGACGAGCGGTTCAGGACCGCGCGACCTCCAGCTCGATCACCGACCACGACAGCGGCGGCAGGCTCGCCCGCACCGCCCCGTCGACGATCTCGGCGCCGGGCAGCGGCACCATCCGTACGGAGTCGGGGGCGCTCTCGAGATTCGCGGTGAATCGGTCGCCGTCTTCGGGGATCGTCAGCGTCTCGGCGTTCTTGACCCGAAGGTTGCCCAGCCCGCGCAGATCGACGGTGAGGTCGTTCGACTCCTCCAGCGAGCGGTTCGCGACGAACACGACCAGTCGGCCGGTCTCCTCGTCCCACGTCGCGGCCGCGTCGACGGCATCCACATCGCCGTATCTCTTGGTGCTGATCTGCGATGACGAAACGGCGAGACGCAGGATCTGCCCGCGGGCGAGGCGGGCCATCCGCTCGAAGGGCCAGAACGTCGACTGCCGCCAGGCGGCCCCGCCCTCCTCGGAGCGGATCGGGGCGATGACATTGACGAGCTGCGCCTGATTGGCGATCCGCACCCGGTCGCCGTGGCGCAGCAGGCTGTTGAGGAACGTGCCGACGACGACGGCATCCGTCACCGAATACGTGTCCTCGATGAGGCGCGGGTGCGTGCGCCACGACTTCGACACCTGGTGCGGCTGGTCCTCGGTATCGAGCCCCGACTGGTACCAGACGTTCCACTCGTCGAACGAGATGTCGACCTGCTTGGTGTGCTTGCCCGCGGCCTTCACGGCATCGATCGTCGCGACGACGCCCTCGATGAAGGCATCCATCTCCACGGCCTCGGCGAGGAACGACTCGGCGTCGCCGTCGTGCTCCTGGTAGTACGCGTGCATCGAGATGTAATCGACCTCGTCGTACGCGTGCGTGAGCACCGTGTGCTCCCAGGTGCCGAACGTTGGCATCCCCCGACCAGACGAACCGACCGCGACCAGCTCGATCGAGTCGTCGACGAGTCGCATGGCCTTCGCCGTCTCCTGCGCCAGCCGCCCGTACTCGTGGGCGGTCTTGTGGCCGATCTGCCAGGGCCCGTCGAGTTCGTTGCCCAGGCACCAGAGCTTGATGTCGAACGGGTCGGCGGAGCCGTTGCTGCGCCGCAGATCCGACCAGTACGTGCCCCCGGGGTGGTTGGCGTACTCGACCAGCGCCCGGGCCTCCTCCACGCCTCGGGTGCCCAGGTTGATCGCCTCCATCACCTCGACGTCCGCCTCGCGCGCCCAGTCCATGAACTCGTGCAGGCCGAACGCGTTGGTCTCGACGGTGTGCCAGGCGCCGTCGATGCGCACCGGACGATCCGCTGCCGGTCCGACACCGTCCTCCCAGCGGTAGCCCGACACGAAGTTGCCACCCGGGTAGCGCACGACGGTGGGTCCCATCTCGCGCACCAGGGCGAGCACGTCTCGGCGGAAGCCGCGAGCGTCGGCCTGGGGGTGCCCCGGCTCGAAGATGCCGGTGTACACGCAGCGTCCCATGTGCTCGACGAACGACCCGAACAGGCGTCGGGGCACGTCGCCGACGGTGAAGTCGCGGTCGATGGTGATGCGGGCCTGAGACATGACGCTCCCGGATATCGGCTGTGAACGGCGGTGATCAGCCCTCCTATTACATCGTGAATCGATCACGACATCGTGAATTCGGTTCGGTGAGACGGTGGCATCATGGCCGCATGGGCATCGAGCGCAACTGGGCCGGCAATCTCGCGTACCGTGCGGCAGCGGTGGCGCATCCGGCTTCGGTCGATGAGCTGCGCGACGCGATCGGCGCCGGTGGGCCGGTGCGCATGCTCGGCACGCGGCACTGCTTCAACGACATCGCCGACACGGCAGGCACTCACATCGCACTGGACCGGATGCCGACGGTCATCGAGGTCGGCGCGCAGCGGGACGCCGTGCGCGTGAGCGGCGCGCTGCGCTACGGCGACATCGCGCCGGTGATCGAGGAGCAGGGCCTCGCACTGGCGAACCTGGCCTCGCTGCCGCACATCTCGGTCGCCGGCGCGGTGGCCACCGGAACGCACGGCTCCGGCGACGCGATCGGCTCGCTCGCGAGCGCCGTCCGCGCACTCACCCTGCTGACGGCGTCCGGTGAGATCCGCATGCTGCGGCGCGGGGATGCCGGCTTCGACGGCGCCGTCGTCGGCCTCGGCGCGCTCGGCGCCGTGCTCGACATCACGCTCGACGTCGAGCCCACCTATTCCGTCGCGCAGCACGTCTACGAGCATCCGGGCTGGGATGCGCTCCTCGCCGACCTCGACGCGGTCACCGGCGCCGGCACGAGCGTGAGCATCTTCTCCACCTGGCAGCGCACGGATGCCGCCGACCAGCTCTGGATCAAGCAGCGCCAGCCCGACGACCTCCGGGCGGAGCGCGCGGCGCTGGCGGATGCGCTGGGTGCGGCACCGGCCGATGGCAAACGGCATCCGATCCTCGGCGTCGACCCCGAGGCCTGCACCGAGCAGGGCGGGGTGCCCGGGGAGTGGTTCCAGCGTCTGCCGCACTTCCGCCTGGAGTTCACGCCATCGGCGGGCGCCGAGATCCAGAGCGAATACCTGGTGGCCAGAGCGGATGCCGTCGCCGCGATCGAGGCGATCCGCTCGCTCGCGGGCCGCATCGCCCCGCTGCTGCTGGTCAACGAGATCCGCACGGTGCGGGCGGATGACCTCTGGCTGAGCATGGCGCACGGCGTCGATGCCGTGGGTCTGCACTTCACCTGGCGGCCGGACGAGCAGGCCGTGCGGGCGCTGCTGCCCGATCTGGAGGCGGCGCTTCCGGCATCCGCCCGCCCGCACTGGGGCAAGGTCTTCACGCTCGACGGCGCCGAGGTGCGCAGCCGGTATCCGCGCTGGGACGACTTCGCCGCGCTGGCCGCGCAGCACGACCCCGAGCGCCGGTTCGTGAACGAGTACCTCGAGCGCCTCGGGCTCTGAGGCCACCCGCGCGCGCCGCGTGGTTTCCCGGTAACATTGCGCGACGCGCGACCGATGGAGGTGCAGATGGCGAACGTCGGATCCGACAAGCCCAACATCCGTCAGGTCGCGACGATCGCGGGGGTCTCGCACATGACCGTGTCGCGGGTGCTGAACGATCACCCGAACATCAAGCCCGAGACCCGGCGCCGCGTGCTGGAGGCCATCGAAGAGCTCGACTACCGCCCCAACCTGGTGGCGCGGGCCCTCGCCACCCAGCGCACCCAGCGCATCGGCGTGATCGTGGAGAGCGCGGTCGCGTTCGGACCCACCAGCATCCTGCGCGCCGTCGAACTCGCCGCGCGCGAGGCCGGCTACTCGGTGTCGCCCGTCGCCCTGCACGAAGGCGACTCGCTCACCCCGCAGGATGCCGTCGACGGCCTCATCACGCAGGGCGTCGATGCGATCTGCATGGTCGCGCCGCGCTCGTCGTCGATCGCCGCGCTGCGCCGGGTCTCGATGAGCGTGCCGATGCTCGTCGTCAAGGCCGACGCCGACCCGACATTCCTCACCGTGTCGATCGACCAGCACCAGGGGACCACGCTCCTCGTCGACCACCTCGTCGCCCTCGGGCATCGCGACATCCTGCATCTGTCCGGACCGCTGGACTGGCTCGACGCGCGAGCGCGCGAACGCGCCTTCCACACCAGGGCGAAATCCTGGGGCATCCGCGAGCGCCCGATCGTCGTCGGCGACTGGTCCGCCGACTTCGCCTACGACTTCGCGCTGGGTCTGAAACGGCTGCCGGAGTACACCGCGATCTTCGCGGCCAACGACGACACAGCGATCGGACTGATCCACGGCCTGCACGACCGGGGGTTCGATGTGCCGGGCGACATCAGCGTCACCGGATTCGACGATGTGCCGCTGGCCAGGCACTTCCTCCCGCCCCTGACCACCGTCCGGCAGGACTTCCAAGCCCTGGGCAGCGCGGTCGTGGAGATGCTGCGGGCGGCCATCGAGCGCCGTGAGATCCCCCAGTTCACCCGCATCCCCACCGAGATCGTCGTGCGCGCATCGACCGCGTCGCCGCGGGAGCCGCTCTGATGACCGTCCGGCCGGCCGCACCGCTGGTGGAACTCGACGGCATCGTCGTCGAGTTCCCCGGCATCCGTGCGCTCGACGACGTCGGGTTCCGGCTGTTCCCCGGCGAGGTGCACGCGCTGATGGGCGAGAACGGCGCGGGAAAGTCGACCCTGATCGGCGTGATCACCGGCACGTGCCGTCCCTCGGCGGGCAGGATGCTCGTCGACGGCGAGGAGCGCAGCTTCTCGGGTGTGGCGGAGAGCCGGGCGGCCGGCATCGCGACGGTATTCCAGGAGGCGCAGCTGAGTCCGAACCTCAGCGTGGCGGAGAACGTGATGCTCGGACGCGAGCGCCGCGGACGCCTCGGAATCGATTGGCGCCGCACCCGAGCGGACGCGGCGCAGGCCCTCGGTCGTCTCGGCCTGGACGACCTCGATCCGCGCACGCCGCTGTCGCGGCTCTCGCCCGCGCAGAAGCAGCTCGTCGCGCTGGCGCGCTCCGTCGTGGACGACCCGCGTGTGCTGGTGCTGGACGAGCCGACCTCCAGCCTGGACCAGGCCGAGGTCGCCACTCTGATGCGGGTGATCCGCAGCCTGCGCGATCGCGGTGTGGCGATCCTGTTCATCTCGCACTTCCTCGAGCAGGCGTTCACGATCAGCGACCGGATGACCGTGCTGCGCGGCGGGCGCAAAGTCGCCGAGAGCGCCACCCGTGACCTGGAGCGCGCCGATCTGATCTCGCAGATGCTCGGCAAGGACATCGACAGCCTTCGCGCGCTGGGCTCGGAGCGCAAGGCGCACCACTACACCTCGGAGGGCGAGCCGGTGTTCCGCGCCGAGCGGCTCGGCCGTCGTGGCGAGCTGGCGCCCACCGAGGTCGAGGTGCATCGAGGCGAGATCGTCGGGTTCGCCGGGTTGCGCGGCTCCGGGCGCACCGAGCTCGCGTCGCTGATGGGCGGTGCCACACGATCGGACGGGGGCGACCTGTGGGTCGATGGCGAACGCGTGTCGCTGCGCTCTCCTTCCGCGGCGCTGCGTCGCCGCATCGCCGTGACGAGCGAGAACCGCCGTCGGGACGGGATCATCCCCGGGCTCACCGCCCGAGAGAACATCATGCTGTCGCTGCAGGCGCTGCGGGGCTGGACCCGGCCGGTGTCGCAGGCGGAGCAGGAGGCGATCCTCGACACCTACGTCGACGCACTGCACCTCGACCCGACCGACCTCTCCCGTCCGGTGGAGCAGCTCTCCGGCGGCACGCAGCAGAAGGTGCTGATCGCCCGCGCCCTCGCCGTGCGGCCCCATGTGCTGATCCTCGACGAGCCGACCAGGGGCATCGACATCGCCGCCAAGCTCGACATCCAGCAGCGCGTCAGCCAACTTGCGGGCGATGGCGTCGCGGTGGTGTTCATCTCGTCGGAGCTGCAGGAGGTGGTGCGCCTCAGCGATCGCATCGTGGTGCTGAAGGACCGCGAGAAGATCGGCGAGCTCAGCAACGGCCCGGGGGTCACGGTCGACACCGTGGTGGAGATGATCGCGGCGGAGCTGCACTCGGATGCCGAGTAAGTCAGGAATGTTCCCGGTAACAGCGTTTGGGTAACGGAACCTGCGGGCATTGAGGACAAGTCTTGTGTTCCGTAGATTGTTCCCGGTAACATTACGGGAGGACGCACCACCCCGTGAGTCCTGCGACCGACGTGCAAGGACTGCATCAGGTCTGTTCCGGGCAGCGCCCCGGTCTCTCGAGGAGGAGAACAATGTCTGCAATGAAGCACATCCGCACGGCGTTCGGCCTGGTGGCCGTCGGCGCACTCGCACTCGGTCTCGCCGCGTGCTCAAGCGGCGACTCCGGTGACAAGGGCGGCGACGCCGGCGCATCCGGTGACCTGATCAGCGTCGGTTTCGTGGCCGTGGGTCCCGAGGGCGGCTGGCGTCAGGCGAACGAGCAGAACATCAAGGACACATTCACCGAGGATGCCGGGTACAAGCTCAGCTACGCGCCCGCCGCGAACCTCGACCAGAAGTCCCAGATCGACAGCTTCACCGCCTTCGTCGACCAGGAGGTCGACGTGATCCTGCTGTCGGCCACCGAGGCCACCGGCTGGGAGGACTCGCTCAAGCTCGCCCAGGAGGCCGAGATCCCGGTGATCCTGCTCGACCGCGGTATCGAGCCCGATGATGACAGCCTGTACGTGACCCGCATCGCGCCCGACAACGTCGAGGTCGCGAAGGAGGTCGGCGAGTGGGCGGCGACCACCTTCCCCGAGGGCGGCAACTACGTCGTGCTCGAGGGTCCCGCCGGCGTCGGGGTCGTCAACGAGCGCAACAAGGGCTTCGAAGAGGGCCTCGGCGACTCCGCGCTGACCAAGGTCGACGCGCAGACCGCCAACTGGTCGACGGAAGAGGGCAAGAGCGTTCTGGAGACCATGCTCAAGGCGAACAACAATGACATCCAGTTCGTGTTCGCTCAGAACGACGAGATGGGTCTCGGCGCCGCGCAGGCCGCTGAAGAAGCCGGGCTCACGGTCGGAACCGACATCAAGATCGCCACGATCGACGGCACCAAGAACGCCATCCAGGCGCTCGCCGACGGCAAGCTCAGCTATGTGCACGAGTACAACCCGCTGTTCGGCGAGACCGCTCTCGACGTCGTGAAGAAGGCCCTCGCGGGCGACAAGGTCGACTCGTACATCATCGTTCCGAGCCTGGCCTTCGACTCGGCCGACGCAGCCAAGACCGCGCTGCCGGACCGCAAGTACTGAACGACTGCCGGGTGGCGCCCAGCGCGCCACCCGGCATCCGTCTGCCGCAGACGAGCGTGCCCGAAACGAGAGAGACGTCGATGACCGAAGAACTGCCCATCGTGCAGATGCACGGGATCTCGATCGAGTTCCCCGGCGTGAAAGCGCTCGACGGCGTCGACTTCCGTCTGTTCCCGGGCGAGGTTCACGCTCTGATGGGTGAGAACGGGGCCGGCAAGTCCACTCTCATCAAAGCGCTCACCGGCGTCTACGGGATCGACTCGGGTTCGATCGCGGTCCTCGGACAGGAGCGCAGCTTCAGCGGCACCGGCGACGCGCAGGAGGCCGGCATCTCGACGGTCTACCAGGAGGTCAACCTCGCCCCGAACCTCTCCATCGGGGAGAACGTGATGCTCGGGCACGAGATCCGCGGTCTCTTCGGCGTCAACTGGCGTGCCACCCACCGCGCCGCCACCGAGGCGCTCGCCCGACTCGGGCTGGAGCACCTCGACACCCACAAGTCCCTCTCCACCCTCTCGATCGCCCTGCAGCAGCTCGTCGCCATCAGTCGCGCGATGGCGATCGAGGCCAAGGTGCTCATCCTCGACGAGCCGACCTCCAGCCTGGACGCGGCAGAGGTCGAGGGGCTGTTCGCCGTCATGCGCTCCCTGCGCGATCAGGGCGTGGCGATCCTCTTCGTCTCGCACTTCCTCGACCAGGTCTACGCGATCAGCGACCGTCTCACGGTGCTGCGCAACGGACGGTACGAGGGCGAGTACCTCACCCGCGACCTCGACCGTCACGCCCTCATCTCGAAGATGATCGGCAAGGACCTCGATGCGCTGAAGTCGCTCGGGGGCAACCGCCGCACCGCGCCGCGGTCCGCCGATGAAGCACCGCTGCTCTCAGCATCCGGCATCGCCCGTCGGGGCTCCGTCGAGGCGACCGACCTCGACATCCGCGCCGGTGAGGTGGTCGGCTTCGCCGGCCTGCTCGGCTCGGGACGCACCGAGCTCGCCCGGCTGCTCTACGGCGCCGACCGACCCGAGACGGGGACGATCCTGCTGAACGGCCGCCGGACCGAGATCAAATCGCCCGCCGACGGGCTCGCCAAACGCATCGCCTTCTCGACCGAGAACCGCCGCGACGAGGGGATCATCGGCGATCTCACCGTGCGCGAGAACATCGTGCTGGCCGTGCAGGCCGAGCGCGGTTGGGCGAGACCCATTCCGCGCAAGGAGCAGGATGCCATCGTCGAGAAGTACATCACCGAACTCAACGTGCGCCCGGCCGATCCGAACCGGATGATCAAAAACCTCTCCGGCGGAAACCAGCAGAAGGTGCTGCTGGGGCGCTGGCTGGCCACCAAGCCGGAGCTGCTCATCCTCGACGAGCCCACCCGCGGCATCGACGTCGGCGCGAAGGCCGAGATCCAGGAGGCCGTCGCCGAGCTCGCCGAGGAGGGCGTCGCCGTCGTGTTCGTCTCCTCCGAGCTCGAGGAGGTCGTGCGCCTCTCGGAGCGGATCGTCGTGCTCAAGGACCACCGCAAGATCGGCGAGATCCAGAACGGCCCCGGCGTCACCGCCCAGGAGATCGTCGACGTCATCGCCGCGCACGGAACGGATGCCGCCGCAGACGACCTCGGCGACACGGAGGGCGCACTGCCCGATACCATCGCCGAGACGGGCCCCGACGCCCGAACAAGCGCAGACGCGGCCCCGACCGCAGACGCCGTCACGACCGCAGAGCAGGAGGCGCGATGACCGCCGCGACCACCACATCCTTCTGGCGCGACCTGGCTCGCAAGCCGTTCTTCTGGGGCGTCGTCGCCATCCTCGCGCTGCTCGCCCTGAACGTGCTGAAGGACCCGACCTACCTGGCGATCACGATCAACCCGAACAACGGCAACCTGGTCGGCAACCTGATCGACATCCTGCGCCAGGCCGCTCCCATCATGATGATCGCGATCGGGATGTCGCTGGTGATCGCCACGGCCGGCATCGACCTCTCGGTCGGGTCGCTCATGGCCGTCGCCGGGGCCGTCTCGATGGAGTTCCTCAAGAACGTCGGCGACTCGTCCTCGGTCGGCGTCGCGCTCGCCGCGGTCGGGCTGTCGCTGCTGGTCACCGGCATCCTCGGTGCGGTCAACGGCATCCTGGTCGCCTATGTCGGGCTGCAGCCGTTCATCGCCACGCTCGTGCTCATGCTCGCCGGCCGCGGTATCGCCAAGGTCATCACCGGCGGGCAGAACACGGCCGCCTCCAACGACCCGTACCGCTGGATCGCGAACGGCTACGTCATCGGCATCCCGGTGGTGTTCATCCTGGCCCTGCTGATCGTCCTGGCCGTCGGCTGGGTGGTGCGCCGCAGTGCGCTCGGGCTGATGATCGAGGCGATCGGCATCAACCCGAAGGCCAGCCGGATGGCCGGCATCAAGCCCAAGGGACTGCTGTTGACCGCGTACATCCTCAGCGGAGTGCTGGCCGGCGTCGCCGGCATCATGTCGGTCGGCAGTGTGATGACCGTCGACATCTCCCGCACCGGCTATCAGCTCGAACTCGATGCGATCCTCGCGGTCGTGATCGGCGGGGCCTCGCTGATGGGTGGCAAGTTCTCGCTCTCCGGTGCCTTCGTCGGTGCGCTGCTGATCGCCACGCTCGACAAGACCGTGCTGTACCTGGGCATCTCCTCGTCGGCGACTCCCGCGTTCAAGGCCATCGTGATCATCGTGATCTGCCTGCTGCAGTCCGAGCGGGTGCGCAACTGGTTCCAGGGACGCAAGAAGGCGGTCGCCGCCCCGAAAGCCGAGACCGCGAAAGAGGAGGTGACGGCATGAGCCTCGCGACTGCAGCACCCGCCGTCACCGCGGCGCCCGGGCCGATCGACCGCATCCGTCGTCTGATCACGGCCAACCCGTCGGTGCTGCCGACGATCGCCTCGGTGGTCATCTTCGTCGGCATGATCGTCTACGGCGAGACGGCTTACGGCCGCATCGTGCAGGCCAGCACGATGTCGAACCTGCTGATCAACAACACGCACCTCATCGTGCTCGCCGTGGCGCTCACGTTCGTGATCATCACGGGCGGGATCGACCTCTCCGTCGGATCGATCATCGCCTTCTCCTCGGTCGCCGGTGTCATGCTGGCGAACGCCGGATGGCATCCGCTGATCGTCGTCGTCGCGATGATCGGTTTCGGTGCCCTGTTCGGTCTCGTCTCCGGCATCCTGATCCGGTACTTCAACGTGCAACCCTTCATCGCGACACTCGCGATGATGTTCCTCGGGCGCGGTCTCGCCTCGCTGCTGAGCACCAAGCCCGAGCGGCTGCCTGAAGAGTCGCCGATCCGCTGGATCAGCGACAAGATCAAGCTCGTCGATGGGCCGAAGGTCAACGACCTCACCATCACTCCGGCCGTGATCATCGCCGTGCTCGTGGTGCTCGCCGCGTTCTTCGTGCTGCACCGCACCCGCACCGGGCGCACGGTGTACGCGATCGGCGGATCCGAGAACTCGGCCCTGCTGATGGGACTTCCCGTGCAGCGCACGAAGGTGCTGGTCTACGTGATCAGCGGTGCGCTCTCCGGTGTGGCCGCCGTGCTGTACACCTCGCGGCTCGGCACGGCGCAGAACATCACCGGCATCGGCTGGGAGCTCGACGCGATCGCCGCGGCCGTGATCGGCGGCACGGTGCTCACCGGCGCCTACGGTTACGTGCTCGGCTCCGTGATCGGAGCCCTGGTGCTCGGGTTGATGAACGTGCTGATCACCCGTGACGGCGGCATCCCGCCCGAGATGACCACGATCATCACTGGCGGCATCCTGCTGGTCTTCGTGCTGCTGCAGCGGGCCGTGACCCGCAAGAAGGAATAGCCCCGCGGCGTCGGCGCCGCGCTGGACACCGGCCGCGCTGGACGCCGGCCGCGCTGGACACCGGCCGCGCTGGACGCCGGCGGCGGTGCCACGAGGATGGAAAGGTCGGTGCGGGGCCGCCGGAACCCGCACTTTCCATCCGTGACGGTGAGCCTCGCGTCCGCCGGGCGGGCCGTACACTCGGGAACGATGACGGGGACGGGAGCGGAGCGGATGCGCGCAGTCGGCGTACGCGAGGTCGCGGCGCACGCAGGGGTATCGCGGCAGACCGTGTCGCGAGTGCTCAACGAGCACCCCGATGTCGCCCCCGAGACGCGCGAGCGCGTGCTGGCCGCCGTGCACGAACTCGGTTATCGGATGAACAACGTCGCCCGCGCGTTCGGAACGAAGCGTTCGCGCACGATCGGCGTGCTGGCATCGGACGCGCTGCTCTACGGACCCTCTCGCAGCATCGCGGCGCTCGAGGCGTCGGCGCGCGAGGCCGGTTACTGGGTGAGCGCCGCGTTCGCCGAGTCGGGGGACTCGGATGCCGTGGCCGCGGCGGTGGAGCATCTCGCCGCTCAGGGCGTGGACGGCATCGTGGTGGTCGCCCCGCATGCGCGCACCCTGCGGGCGCTGGACGCGTTGAGCATCGGGATCCCGATCCTGACCCTGCATTCCGCAGGACACGGGCCGCGCGGATTGTCGATCGATCAGGCTGCGGGCGCCCGACTGGCCGCCGCGGCGCTGGCGGATGCCGGCCACGTGCGCATCGCCCACCTCGCGGGGCCGGCGGACTGGCTCGAGGCGGAGTCTCGGGCGAGGGGCTTCACGGCCGAACTCGCCGCTCGCGGTCTGCGGGCCGTCGCGACGATCGCGGGCGACTGGACGGCCAGGTCCGGCTACGAGGCGGTCGAGGTCGTGCGGGCGTCGGGAGCCACGGCGGTGTTCTCGGCGAACGACCAGATGGCGCTCGGGCTGCTCGGCGGGCTGCACGAGGCCGGCGTCGCCGTGCCGGGAGAGGTCAGCGTCGTCGGCTTCGACGACATCCCCGACGCGGCGTACTCCTGGCCCAAGCTGAGCACGGTCCGTCAGGACTTCGAGGAGCTCGCGCGCCGCGCGGTGGCCTCCATCGTGGGCGGAAACCCGGCAGTGGAGCCCGGCGCTCCCGCGCCGGTGTTCGTGGCGCGGGACTCCGTGGCGCCGCCGCGGGTGCCCCCCACATCATGAACCGGTTCATCTCTGGCTAGAGTTGAGCGAGCGCATCCAGCGCGAGACGAGGGCGGAAGCAGGATGAGCGACGTGGAGAGACAGGCCGACGCCGCCGTGGACGGCGGCGACGAGCATCCTCGCGTCGTGGGGGTGCGCGATGTCGCGCGCCGAGCCGGCGTATCGCTCGGCACGGTCTCCAACGTGCTGAACAGCCCCGACAAGGTGGGCGAGCGCACCCGCTCGCGCGTGGAGAGCGCCATCAGTGAATTGGGCTTCGTCGGATCCCGCGCGGCCGGGCAGCTGCGCAGCCGACGAAGCGGGCTCGTGGGCGTCGTGGTGCCCGACGTCGGCAACCCGTATTGGGCGGCTGTGCTGCGCGGGGTCGAATCGGTGCTGGAGGACCGCGACCTCGCACTGATCGTGGGCTCGACCCGCCAGAGCCCGCAGCGTCAGGAGCGGCTGCTGCACGGATTGGCCCGTCAGGGCGTGGACGGACTTCTGGTCGCCCCGATCGACGCCGGGCGCTCCTGGGAGGGCTTCGCCGACCGGCACCTCGGGGTGGTCGCGCTCGACAGCGACTCCGGCGTGGGGGCGGGAATCAGCCTGGACAACGTCGACGGCGCCCATCAGGCCGTCACCCACCTGCTGACGATGGGGCATCGATCGATCTGCTTCATCAACGGGCTGGGCAGCGTCCCCTGGTGCGCAGAACGCCGGGTCGGGGTGCTGCGCGGCATCCGCGAAGCAGGTCTGGATCCCGACGAGGTGCTCATCGACGTCGAGGTGTCCGACCTCACCTCGGCCGAGGGTCTGCGCGCGGCGGACGAGCTGTGGGACAGCGCCCGGCCGACGGCCGTGCTCTGTGCGAACGACCTGCTCGCGCTCGGCGTGCTGCTGTCTGCGCAGCGACGCGGTCTGGACGTGCCCGGTGACGTCTCCCTGGTCGGCTACGACGACGTCGAGTTCGTCGAAGCCCTCCGGCCTGCGCTGACCACCGTGCGCCAGCCGTCGTTCGAGGTCGGTGTGGTGGCTGCGGAGATGCTGCTGCGGGGGAGCGGAAGCAGGCGGATGACGGGCGAGCGCGCCCTTCTCTCGCCGCAGCTGGTCGTGCGCCAGTCGTCGGGTCCTGCGCCCCGGCCCTGAGCCTCTCCGGCCGGCGCCCGATGACCGATTCGGTCACGGGAGGACATCGATCGCTCGTCCGCCGCTCCTCAGGCTTGACTTCCGCGAGGAGTCGATACAAGATTAAACCGGTTCAAATTTGAACCGGTTCATCACATCATCGCCGATACAGCGGAGGACCAATGACGAGGACGTCGATCACACGACGCGAGTACGACGAGTGGGTTCGCGAGGCCGCGGCTCTGGGCCGTGCGCTGCGTTATCCGATCACCGAGGACATGGTCAACGACTCCGCCGGCATCGTCTTCGGCGACGACCAGTACGCTGCCTTCGAGAACGGCCTGTGGTCGCGCGAGCCGTACGAGGCGATGATCATCTTCGAGTCGCTCAATGAGCCAGCCGTCGACGGACTCCCCGCCGGGGCGGCCGCCTACTCCGATTTCTCGGGGCTGTGCGACAAGCTCATGATCGTGCACCCGGGCAAGTTCTGCCCACCGCACTACCACCGTCGCAAGACCGAGAGCTACGAGGTCGTCCTCGGCGAGATGGAGGTCTTCTACGGCCCCGTGCCCGTCGCCGACCCGCACGACCCCGAGGTGCTCGCCTTCTCGGGCATGCCCGCGGGCGGTGCCTGGCCCGAGGGCGTGGCGCTGCCGGCCGGTCGTGAGGAGTCCTACGCGGGCCTGACGAGCTATGTGCGCCTGCGGGCGGGCGACCCCAAGCTCGTCATGCACCGCAAGCACCTGCACGCTTTCCGCTGCCCGGCCGACTCCACCGTGCCGCTGGTCGTGCGCGAGGTGTCGACGTACAGCCACGAGCCCACCGAGGCCGCCGAGGGCACCACCGCTCCGCTGCCGGACTGGGCCGGGATCCACGACAACGCCTTCGTGTCCGAGACGGCCAACTCCGGTCGTCTGAGCACGTCATTCAGCTGATTTCCCCGCATCACACAACAAACAGAAAGTCGAAGGAGACACCATGCGTCGCAAGTCACTACTCGCCCTTGCCGTGATCCCGCTGCTCGCCCTGGCGGGCTGCGCGTCCGGCGCCGATGAACCCACGGACGGCAAGTCCAGCGGTGACACGGTGCAGTTCGAGGCGAAGGATCCGCTCACGATCGGATACTCGGTCTACGACCTGCAGAACCCCTACTGGCAGGCCTACTCCGACGGAGTCAAGGCCGGCGCCGAGGAGAACGGCATCGAGGTCCTGATCGCCGACCAGAAGAGCTCGCAGCAGGAGCAGGTCTCGGGCAGCCTCGACCTGATCAACCAGGGCATCTCGGCACTGATCATCACGCCGGTCCAGCCCTCCGCACTGCCTGCGACGATCGATGCGGCGCACGACGCGCGCATCCCCGTCGTGATCGCCGACATCGGCACGGCGGGCGACTACGACGCCTACATCCTCTCGAACAACTACAACGGCGGTGAGCTCGCGGCTCAGTACGTCATCGATCAGGCGGGTGACTCCACCGACGCCAAGAAGGTCGGCGTGATCGAACTGCACGCGGGTTCGGTCGTGGGCGAGGAGCGGGTGAACGGCTTCAAGGAGGCGATCGCCAAGGACGACCGCTTCGAGGTCGTCGCCAGCCTGGACGGCTCGGACACCGTCGACGGTGGATACGCCGCAGCACAGGACATGCTCTCGGCCAACCCCGATCTCGACATCATCTACGCGGCCAACGACGCCTCGGCGGTCGGCGCGCAGCGCGCCCTCGAGACGGCCGGCAAGTCCGTCGCGGACGGCTTCACGCTGATCGGCTTCGACGGCAACGACGACGCACTCGGCCTGATCGAGAACGGCCTGATGTCGGCTACCGTCGCACAGGACCCCTACGGTCAGGGCAAGGCGGCGGTCAAGACCGCGCTCGCACTGCTGAAGGGCGAGGACGCCGGATACTCCGACGCCGACACGAAGACGGTCTACTTCCCGGTCGAGATCGTGACCCAGGACACCGTGGCCGACTTCAAGGCCGGCCGCGCGGCCCGCTGACGAAGACAGAAGCAGAGGACCCTTGCCATGAGCGCCGTGCTCGCAGTCGAGAACATCGTCCAGCAGTACCCGGGCGTGCGCGCCCTGAAAGGCGTGTCGCTCGAGATCGAGTCCGGACGGATTCTCGCTCTCGTCGGCGAGAACGGCGCTGGCAAGAGCACTCTGATCCGGATCCTCGCGGGCATCGAGCAGCCCGTCGAGGGGGTTCTGCGGCTTCGCGGAGAGGCCTGCCGGTTCGGCAGCTCCGCGGAGTCGCAGGCCGCCGGGATATCGGTCGTCAGCCAGGAGTTCCGTCTGGTTCCCCAACTGTCGATCGCCGACAACATCATGCTCGGACACGAGCTGACGACCTCCGGAGTCATCCGTGGTCGCGAGACCCGCCAGCGGGTCGCCGAGCTGCTCGCGCTGCTCGGTCTGGATCTCGATCCGAACCGCCTCGTCAGCTCGCTGACCACCGGCGACCAGCAGATGGTCGAGATCGCACGGGCTCTCTCGCGCGACTTCGACGTGCTCATCATGGACGAGCCGACCGCGGCCCTCAACCGCGCCGAGGTCGCACAGCTGCACGAGATCGTGCGCCGACTCGCCGCGCAGGGCAAGGCCATCGTCTACGTCTCCCACCATCTCGACGAGGTCTTCGACCTGTGCGACGAGGTCGCGGTGCTCCGCGACGGATCACTGGTGCACCGCTCGGAGACCGCAGCGCTCGACGAGCAGGGCCTGGTCGAGCACATGCTCGGAAGAAAGCCCCAGACCCTCGAACGCCGCACCGAAGAGGCAGCGGCGCGTGACGAGCGTCTCTCTGTGGAGAGCGTGCGCCTCGGCGGATTCGACGAGCCTTTCTCTCTCACAGTCGGCGCGGGTGAGATCGTCGGTCTCGCCGGACTGATCGGCTCGGGCCGCAGTGAGCTCACCCGGGCCCTCTTCGGCGACCTGGCCATTCTCGACGGCGTGGTGAGGGTCGACGGCGACATCGTCTCGCTGCGCTCGGTCTCGGCCGCGATCCGCGCCGGAATCTACATGCTCAGCGAGGACCGCAAGAACGAAGGCATCCTGCCCCACCTCGACGTGACCGAGAACGCCATGGTGTCGCGCGACCCCGCCGCCACCTCCTGGTGGCGTCGGCTCGTCCCCTCCCGCCGGGAGGAGGGCGGCCTCTTCGAGGGCCTGCGTCGGGATCTGCGCATCCGCGTGCCCCACGGCCGTCAGCTGATCGGCAACCTCTCGGGCGGCAACCAGCAGAAGGTGCTTCTCGGTCGCGCACTGGAATCCGGATGCCGGGTGCTGCTTCTGAACGAGCCCACCCGAGGGGTGGATGTCGGCGCGAAGCTCGAGATCTACCAGCTGATCCGGCGCTTGGCCTCGCAGGGTGTCGGCGTCATCGTCTCCAGCTCCGATGCGCCGGAGCTCGTGGCGATCTCCGAGCGCTGCGTCGTGTTCCTCGCCGGCCGCCAGACCGCCGAGCTGCAGGGTGCGGAGATCACAGAGGACAACATCGTCGGTGCATCCGTCGGGCAGATCACCCTGGAGGGAACCCATGACTGAAACACAGGGTGCGACGGTGGATGCCGTCGCCGTCGCAGATCAGGAGCGCGACGCCTCGGCCGTGCGTGCCGATCGCGCCGCGCGGCGCCAGGGTCTGCTGCAGAAGCTCGGGGTCGTCATCCCCTTCGTCGTCGTGCTCGTGGCCGGCATCCTCCTCGTGCCGAACTTCCTGAGCGGTTCGAACATCACCAACATGCTCGTCAACGGCGCGATCCTCGCGATCACCGCGTACGGGATGACGATGGTGATCGCGCTGCGCGGAATCGATCTCTCGGTCGGCTCGACCCAGGCCGTCGTCGCCTGCGTCGCGGCCGTCTCGGTGAACACCTGGGGGCTCGCGACCGGGATCCTCGCCGGACTGCTCGCCGCGATCGTCCTGGGGCTCCTCAACGGCATCGTCGTCACGACGTTCCGGGTGCCCTCCTTCATCGCGACGCTCTCGACCATGAGCGTCTTCCGGGGGCTCGCCCTGCTGTTCACCGGCGGCGCCCCGATCATGATCGCCGACATGTCGTTCCGCTCGGTCTCCACGTCATCCGTCGCGGGTGTTCCGGTGCCGTTCATCCTCGCAGTGATCATCGGCGCCGGCTTCTGGTTCGTGCTCGATCGGATGCGGTTCGGCAAGCACCTGGTCGCCGTCGGCGGCAGCCCGGAATCGGCGGCCGACAGCGGCATCAACGTGAAGCGGATCAACCTCATCGCCTACGTGGTGGCCGCGCTCGCCGCGGGCGTCGCGGGCATCCTGCTGGCGAGCCAGCTCGGAAACGTCAACGGGTCGCTCAGCACCGGCCTCGAACTGCAGGCGATCGCCGTGGTCGTGCTCGGCGGTACGAGCATGGCCGGTGGGCGCGGCAACATCGTCGGCACCTTCCTCGCCGCGCTTCTGCTGGCGATGATCAACTCCGGGCTGAACCTGCTCAACGTCGCATCGTTCTACCAGTACGTCGCACTCGGTGTGCTGCTCGTGTTCGCGCTCAGTCTCGACAGCGCCCAGCGGGCCGCAGTCCGGCGTGTGTTCGAAGGAAAGGCATCATGACCGCCACCCTGCCCGCACTCGAGCCCGTGGAAGAGCAGTCCGAGCGGTCGAGGCTCTCGGCCTGGATGCAGACCGCCGTCTCCTTCGTCTCCCGGCAGTACCTCGTGGTGGTGGTCGTCGTCGCCTTCCTCGCCGTCGGCGTCGTGAAGCCGTCGTTCTGGGGCGCGGGCAACATCGAGAACATCCTGTTCGAGACCGCCTTCGTCGGCATCGCCGCCTGCGGGATGGTGCTGCTGATCACGGGAGGACTGCTCGACCTGAGCGTCGCGGGCATCCTGGCGGTGAGCGCGATCGCGGTCGGGACCGCGCTGCCGCACACCACCATCGGGGTGGTCATCGTGCTGGCCATCGGCGTGGGTGCGGCCCTCGGCCTCGTCAACGGACTTCTGATCACCTATGTCAGGATCGCGCCGTTCATCGCGACACTGGGCACCCTCTACCTGTTCCTGGGTGCGTCGTTCATCTGGACCGGCGGCTCGGTCGTGAGCGTCACCTCGAGGAACTTCCGTGCGTTCACCACCGGATCGATCGGCGTGGTGCCCTACGCGTTCATCGCGCTCATCGTGCTGGCCGTCATCACCTACTTCCTGCTCTACCGCACCAGCTTCGGCCGCACACTGCGGGCGGTCGGATCGAACGAGCGGGCCGCGCAGCTCGCCGGCATGCAGGTCAACCGCACGAAGGTCCTGGTCTTCGTCGTCGCAGGGATCTGCTTCGCCCTGGCCGGGGTGTTCATGGCGGGACGCCTCTCCTCCGCAGAGGCGAACATGGCGACCGGCCTCGAGATGAACGTGATCGCCGCGGTCGTCGTCGGCGGCACGGCGCTGCGAGGCGGACGAGGCACGGTCTTCGGCGCGGTCGTGGGAGCCCTGCTCTTCGCGGTGCTGTCGAAGGCGCTGAACATGCTCGGCGTCGCGTCGTACTGGCAGTACGTGGTCACCGGCTCGGTGCTCGTCGTCGCCGTCGCCGTCGGCGCATGGCGCCGGTCGGCCGCCGAGGTGCGGGGTGCGGGTTGACCCTGACGGGCGGCGCAGCGGCCTGGGGTGAGACGACGCGAAAGGTCGGCGATGCCGACCAGCTCGTGCGAGTCGACCGGGCGCAGCTGACCGAGGGAATGGCCGCGGGCGCGCCCGTGCTGATCGTGCGCAATCCGCGCGGGGTGTCGTTCGAGGTGCTCCTCGACCGTGCGATGGACATCGGTTGGGCCGATGCATCGGGTCTCCCGCTCGCCTGGGCGTCGGCCCGGGGGCGGGTCGCAGCGGTGCGGCACGAGCCCGATGGCGCCGGCTGGATCAGGACGTTCGGCGGCGGTCTGCTGACGACGTGCGGGCTCGCCTCCTCGGGCATGCCGTCGACGGTGGACGGCACCGCGCACGGCCTGCACGGCCGCATCGGCCACATCGCGGCCGACAACGTGACCTGGCGCATCCGGGGCGAAGGGGAGGACGCGCACCTCGAGATCACGGGCGACGTCGTCGAAGCCGCTCCGGGGTCGCCGACTCTGAGGCTCCTCCGTTGCATCCGCGCCTGGATCCGGCATCCGATTCTGGAGATCGAGGACACGGTCTCGAACGACGGATTCGACGACGCCGGCCACATGTTCCGTCATCATCTCAACCTCGGGTACCCGATCCTCGACGACGACACGACGATCGCGACCGACGCGACCGTGTTCGGATCGCGGGACGAGCCGGGCGTGCCCTCGATCGACGACATCGCCCCGGGGGTGTCCGCAGCGCCGACCGACGAGCAGGTGATCTACGCGCACTCGGGCCCGCAGGCGCGGCTCACGCTCAACTCGCCCGAGCGCGACGTCGCCCTGACTCTGGAATGGAGCGGCGACACGTTCCCGCTGCTGATCCTCTGGCGCGATGCCAGCCCGGGGACCAACGTGCTGGGGGTCGAGCCGTCGACCTCGCGCGACGGCGGGCGGGCCCAGGCTCTGCGCGACGGAGAGCTCGTGACCCTGCGGCCCGGCGAGCGACGCCGCTATCGCACGCGGATCACGGTCGAAAGCGCCGACAGGGCGTCGGAGCACGGGAAGGCTGGAGCATGAGCATCGACCTGACCGGGCTGCCGTCGCTGGAGTGGACCCACGGCCCCGGAGGCGCGGAGCACGGCGACGACCGGCTGGTGCTGACCGCCGCCGCGGGAACCGACTGGAGCAATGATGCGACCCGAGACGGCGCACCGGCTGAACCGCTGTCGACCAGCCTGTCCTTCGCCCCCGGGCACGGGGATTTCCTGCTCTCGGCGCGCGTCGAGGTGAATCCTCCCCGCACGACGTTCGATGCCGCGGTGCTCACGGTGTGGGCAGACGATCGTCATTGGGCCAAGCTCTGCTTCGAGCAGTCCCCTCAGGGCGAGGCCATGGTCGTCAGCGTCGTGACCGACGAGTTCTCGGATGACGCGAACGGCGCGCCGGTCGAGGGCTCGGCTGTCTGGCTGCGCATCGCGCGCGTCGGATCGGCGTTCGCCTTCCACTCTTCGCTCGACGGCGCCTTCTGGCGGTTCGCGCGGCTCTTCCGGTTGGACCTGCACGGGGATCCGCGGGTGGGATTCATGGCGCAGGCGCCGAACGGCGACCGAGCCGAGGCCGTTTTCAGCCACGTGTCCTTCGAGCGTCGGACGCTGAAGGACCTTCGCAACGGCGAATGAGAGAACACGGCTCCTCCGCAATGCCCGCGTGCGGGTTGACGGGAGTGACGAGCCCGTGATTGAGTGACTGTGACCGGTCACAGTTTCGATGAAGAGGAACCCATGACAACCTTCACCCCCGAGATCGAGGCATCCGTCGCCGCCGTGCGGGCCGATGTCGCCCGGCTGCACGGCGAACTCGTCCGCTACGGCCTGGTGGTGTGGACCGGCGGCAACGTGTCCGGGCGCGTGCGCGTCGGAGACGACCCGAGCGCCGACCTGTTCGTCATCAAGCCCTCGGGAGTGAGCTACGACGACCTGGCGCCCGAGAACATGATCCTCTGCGACCTCGACGGCAACGTCATCGCGGGCACGGCCGGCAGTGACCGTGCGCCGTCCAGCGACACCGCGGCGCACGCCTATGTGTACCGGAACATGCCCGAGGTCGGAGGCGTCGTGCACACCCACTCGACCTACGCGGTGGCATGGGCCGCGCGCGGCGAGGAGATCCCCTGCGTGATCACGGCCATGGCCGACGAGTTCGGCGGGCCGATCCCGGTCGGCCCGTTCGCGATCATCGGTGACGACTCGATCGGCCGCGGCATCGTCGAGACCCTCAGCGGCCACCGCAGCCGTGCGGTGCTGATGCAGAACCATGGTCCGTTCACAATCGGGGCGGATGCGAAGGATGCCGTCAAGGCCGCCGTCATGGTCGAGGATGTGGCGCGCACCGTGCACCTCGCCCGCGAGGCCGGGGATCTCATCCCGATCCCGCAGCAGGCGATCGACAGCCTGTACGACCGGTACCAGAACGTGTACGGCCAGAGTGCGGACGCCCGGCGATGAGCGCCACGGCCGACACCATCCGCACCGGGGCCACGGCCCTCGGCATCGAGTTCGGCTCGACCCGCATCAAGGCCTGCCTGATCGACGCGACGACCCACGAGGTGCTCGCCACCGGATCCCACGACTGGGAGAACCGCTTCGAAGATCGGCTGTGGACCTACCCGGTGGACGCGGTCTGGGCCGGGCTTCAAGACGCCTACGCGGGCCTCGTCGCCGACGTGCACGACCGCTACGGCATCCGTCCCACCGCCTTCGGGGCGATCGGCATCTCGGCGATGATGCACGGCTACCTCGCCTTCGACGATGCCGGTGACCTGCTCGCGCCGTTCCGCACCTGGCGCAACACCAACACGGGCCCCGCGGCGGCCGAGCTGACCGAGCTGCTGGGCGTGAACATCCCGCTGCGCTGGTCGGTCGCGCACCTGCGGCAGGCGCAGCTGGATGGCGAGTCGCACATCGACCGAGTGGCGGCGATCACCACGCTGGCGGGCTACGTGCACTGGCAGCTCACCGGTCGGCGCGTGCTCGGCATCGGCGACGCATCCGGAATGTTCCCGATCGATTCGGTCGCCCGCGACTACGACCAGCAGCTCATCGGGCGCTACGACGCGCACACCGGCGGCGATCTGCGCCCGCTGCTGCCCGAGGTGCTGGTCGCGGGAGCGGATGCCGGCGTGCTGACGGCATCCGGTGCCGCGCTGCTCGACCCCACCGGGGCGCTGCAGCCCGGCATCCCGCTCTGCCCGCCTGAGGGCGACGCCGGCACGGGCATGGTCGCGACCAACGCGGTCGCCCCGCGCACCGGAAACGTGAGTGCGGGCACGAGCATCTTCGCGATGGTCGTACTGGAGCATTCGCTCGCCGACGTGCACCACGAGCTCGACCTGGTCACCACCCCCGCCGGCGACGCCGTCGCGATGGTGCACTGCAACAACGGCGCCAGCGAGCTGGCGGCCTGGGTGGGCATGTTCGTGCGGTTCGCCGAGGCCTCCGGCATCCGCGGCTCGGCGGATGCCGTGTTCGAGACCCTCTTCCGTGAGGCGCTCGACGGCGAGGCGGATGCCGGTGGCCTGCTGGCCTACAACCACCTCGCGGGTGAGCCGATCGCCGGGCTCGAGGAGGGGCGTCCACTGTTCGTGCGCACCCCCGACAGCCGGTTCACGCTCGCGAACGTCATGCGCGCGCAGCTGTACGGAGTCTTCGGCACGCTCAGTCTGGGCATGCGCGTGCTCGAGGACGAAGGCGTGCGACTCGATCGGATGTTCGCGCACGGCGGCATGTTCCGCACGGCCGGTGTCGCGCAGCGCTTCCTGGCCGGGGCGCTGAACGCGCCGGTCGCCGTCGGGGACACGGCGTCCGAGGGCGGGGCGTGGGGCATCGCGGTGCTCGCGGCCCACCTCGGCTCGGACCAGGATCTCACCGCCTACCTCGACGATCACGTGTTCGCGGATGCCGACATCCGCGTCGTCGACCCCGACCAGGCCGACGTCGCCGGCTACGCGACCTACCTCGACCGCTACCGCTCCGGGCTGGCCGTCGAAGCCGCCGCCGTCGCCGCACTCTGACCAAGGAACGACTCATGACCCGCACCGCCCTCACCACCTCGCTCGACGGATACGAGGTCTGGTTCCTCACCGGCAGCCAGCACCTCTACGGTCCCGAGACGCTCGCGCAGGTCGCCGAGCAGTCGCGGGCGATCTCGGATGCCCTGGATGCGGCATCCGAGGTTTCGGTCAGGATCGTCTGGAAGCCGGTGCTCACCGACTCCGCAGCCATTAAGCGAACGATGCTCGAGGCGAACGCCGATGACCGCGTGATCGGCCTGGTCGCCTGGATGCACACCTTCAGCCCCGCGAAGATGTGGATCACCGGCCTCGATGCGCTGCAGAAGCCGCTCGCGCACCTGCACACGCAGGCGAACGTCGCACTGCCCTGGGCCGACATCGACTTCGACTTCATGAACCTGAACCAGGCCGCGCACGGCGACCGCGAGTTCGGCTACATCCAGACCCGGCTGGGCGTGCCGCGCAAGACGATCGTCGGCCACGCCAGCGACCCGCGCGTGCGCACCGAGCTGGGCACCTGGCAGCGTGCGGCAGCAGGCCTTGCGGCATCCCGTTCGCTCAAGCTCGCCCGATTCGGTGACAACATGCGCTTCGTCGCCGTCACCGAGGGCGACAAGACCGAAGCCGAGCTGCGCCTGGGCGTGCAGGTGAACACGTGGGGCGTGAACGAGCTCGCCGATGCCGTCGCCGCGGCATCCGAATCCGACATCGACGCCCTCGTCGCCGAGTACGAGGAGCTCTACGAGGTGGCCCCGGAACTGCGCAAGGGCGGCGAGCGGCACCCGTCGCTGCGCGACGGCGCGGCCATCGAGATCGGCCTGCGCTCCTTCCTGGAGGAGGGCGGGTTCGGCGCGTTCACCACCTCGTTCGAAGACCTCGGCGAGCTGAAGCAGCTGCCGGGTCTGGCCGTGCAGCGCCTGATGGCCGAGGGCTACGGCTTCGGCGCCGAGGGCGACTGGAAGACCGCCGTGCTGGTGCGCATCGCCAACGTGATGGGCGCGGGCCTTCCCGGCGGCGCGAGCCTGATGGAGGACTACACCTACGACATGACCCCGGGCGACGAGCTGATCCTCGGCGCGCACATGCTCGAGGTCTCGCCGTCGCTCACCGCCGCGAAGCCGACGCTGGAGATCCACCCGCTCGGCATCGGCGGCAAGGACGACCCGGTGCGCCTGGTCTTCACCGCCGACCCCGGCCCGGCCGTCGTCGTCGCCCTGAGCGACATGCGCGACCGGTTCCGCCTGACCGCGAACATCGTCGAGAACGTCGAGCCGCGCGAGGCGCTGCCCAAGCTCCCCGTCGGTCGCGCCGTGTGGAAGCCCGCTCCGGACTTCACCACCAGCGCCGCGGCCTGGCTCACCGCCGGTGCCGCGCACCACACCGTGATGTCGACCGCGCTCGGCATCGAGGCGTTCCGCGACTTCGCCGAGATGGCCGAGATCGAGCTGCTCGTCATCGATGAGGCCACCACGCTGCCCGAGTTCCAGAAGCAGGTGCGCTGGAACCAGGCCTACTACCGCCTGGCGCAGGGGCTCTGATGGCCACGAACGCTGAGCCCGTCGAAGCGTCAGGACGCCAGCTGACTCTCGCCGCGCACGGCTACGAGGCGGCCATCGCCAGCGTCGGCGCGACGCTGCGGATGCTGCAGCATGACGGCCGCGACCTCATCGTGCCGTTCGACGCCGACGAGGTGCGTCCCGCATATCGGGGAGCGACGCTCGCCCCGTGGCCGAACCGCGTCGTCGACGGCACGTACTCCTTCGATGGTCATGAGCATCAGCTCGCGCTCACGGAACCCGCCCGCGGGCATGCACTGCACGGCCTGCTGGCGTGGACCGAGTTCGCCGACCGCGTCGTGGAAGATGACCGCGTCGTGCTGGTCGCCGTGATCGAACCGCAGCTCGGCTACCCGTTCCGCGTCGAAGTCGCCGTCGAGTTCCGTCTCGACTCCGACGGTCTGAATCAGACCGTCACCGCGCGCAACATCGGAACGGATGCTGCGCCCTGGGGCACCGGACCGCATCCGTATCTGGTCGGTGGGGAAGGGCGCGTCGATGATTGGACTCTCGCGCTCCCGGCATCCGAAGTGCTCACCGTCACGGCCGACCGACTGAGCCCGATCGCGGTGGACGCGGTCGACGCGCATCCGGAATGGGACTTCCGTACGCCACGCATGATCGGCGACGTGTTCATCGACCACGCGTTCACCGAGCTCGCCCGTACCGACGGCGTCGCCGAGGTGCGCGTCGTCGCAGCGGACGGGCACGGTGTCGCACTCACCTGGGACGAGAGCTGCCCGTGGGTCCAAGTGCACACGGCCGATCTGCCGACCGATGCCGCGCGCAGCCGGATCGGCCTCGCGGTCGAGCCGATGACCTGCCCGCCCGACGCGTTCAACTCCGCGGTCGACCTGATCGTGCTCGAACCGGGGGCCGAAGCCTCAGCATCCTGGCGGTTCAGCGCGATCTGATGGCACCACTCATGGGCATCTCTGCCCACGGGTGACCCGACGCTCCGGCAATACGATGAGAGCGTGACGAACGAGACGCCCGGGACCCCTGAGCCCGCTCCGCCGACCGTGCCGGAGCCGGCGAATGAGGCAACCGCGGGCCAGCACGGCTTCGACGGCACATTCTCATCCGACGATGCTGCATCGCCGGATGCCGCACCCGAATTCGCGCCGGTGGCCGAGCCTGCACCGGAACTCGGCGTGGATCCTGCGGCGGAACCGGTGGTCGCACCGATCGAAGATGCGTTCGTTGCTCCCGCGAGTGACGCGCCCGCGCATCCGCAGACCGCCCTGGGTGGTCACGAGCTTCCGGGTGCTCCTACCCTGCAGTCGGCGCCCACGTATCAGGCTGCCACCGGGTATGACCCGAACGCGACCCAAGGATACCCCGTCGGTGGATATCCTCCTGGTGCGTACTCGGCGGCGCCCGCCGCCCCGAAGAAGCCGATGTCGAAGGGCCTGTTGTTCGGCATCATCGGCGGCGCCGCGGTACTGGTACTCCTGATCGCCGCCGCGATCATCGTGCCGAATCTTCTCCGTGGTGCTGCCCCGACGGCATCCGATGCGGTGGAGAAGTACCTGACCGCCCTGTCCGAGGGTGACGCAGAGGCAGCGATCACGTTCGTCGAGACCTACGCCGACGACAGCCTGCTCACAGACGAGGTGCTCGGCGCCTCGCTCGAGCTCGCTCCGATCACCGACATCGTCGTCGAGGAGTCTGAGGACGCGAGCGAGTACGAGGCGACGGTCTCGGCATCCTTCGCCGTCGGAGGCGAGACGGTCGAACGTGACTTCACGGCGTACAACTCCTCCGAAGACGGATGGCTGATCAGCGACGGCCTGGTCATGGCGACACTGTCGAACTTCGACGGTCTCGGCCTGACCGTGAACGGTGTCGAACCCGCCGATTCCTCGACGTCGCTCTTCCCCGGTGCGTACCAGCTGGCGCTCGGTTACGAGCAGTTCGCGCTCGACTCCGACACGGACACGTTCACGCTCTCCACGGATGCCGACAGTGAGCTGTTCTGGGACATCTACCCGGTGCTCACCGATGACGGCGCCGCGACGTTCCGCTCACTCGTGCGCACGGCGATCGAGGAGTGCGTGGCGATGAAGACTCTCACGACGCCGTGCGGCATGGACATCACCGACATCGACCTCAGCGGCTACACGCCGGTCGACGGCTCGGTGACCAGGACGATCACCGGCGATGGTCAGGCGACGCTCGACAGCATGCTGCCGGAGGTCGACTACTCCACGCCCACGCTCGTCTCGACGTATGACACTCCGGATGTGGATATGACGCTTCAGGGCACCAAGGACGGCACGACCTCGGAGTTCGAGGTCTTGTTCGGCGGGTACATGGACACCCCGTCGGTCGACTTCGCCCAGGAGACCCCGACCGTCACCTGGGACTGAGCCAGCCACGCAACGCCCGCCGGCAAGCGGGCGATGGCCGCACTTTGCGCGATTCGAACGGGGAAGAGTAGACCCCCGCCGACCCGATTCGGCGGGGGTCTCGGGAGCTTCGCTCACCGGTGCGCGGAAAGTTCTGACTACCCGATCCGGTCTGAGTTCTTCCGCGCACCTGCAGTTGTACGTGCCGAATGTGACCGTGTGGTGAACGGCCGCGGAACACGAGACATCGACTGTTTCTGCACAGGCGAGCGGATGCCAGAACCTTTCCACAGGTCCGCGGAATCACGCTGAGACCGCTGCTCTGGAGGCGACATCATCGGTTCATGACCGATACGAGCAGTCCTCTCCGAGACCGAGTCCTTGACCGCGACGACGACCTTCGCGACGTCTTGCAGCTGTTGCTGCGGGGCGCGAACCGACGGCAGATGTGGATCCACTTCATGGACGAGCGCGGATGTCTCGGCTCACCCATCATCCCGATCGACGATTATCCCGACGATCCCGATCAGCTCGTCGACATCGCGGATCTGGGCAGGGTGTCCGAGGCGCACGTCTTCATGAGCCGCGCTGATGCGATCCGTGAGGCGACAGCGAATGCGAGCATCGTTCTCGTCTGGGAGCGGGTCGGAGACGCGACCGCTTCGCCGGCGGATCGTCACTGGGCGAGGTCGATGGATGCTGCGGCAGAGGAGCTCGGTATACCGCTGCGCGCGCAGTTCATCGCGCACGATCGCGGCGTTCGGCAACTTCACCTGGATGACTATCTCTGAGCAGATGAGTCCGCATGCAAATACATGGACACCCTAGTAAACCTGCGGGTGTCAGAGTAATCTGTTCATCGTGCCAAAGACGGCGCGAAGGGACATCGCATAATGACTCGTACCATCCCCCACTTCGTAGGCGGATCGCTTCTCACTCCGAAAGACGGCCGCTTCGGCGACGTGTATGACCCGAGCGAAGGCAGTGTGCAGGCACGTGTGCCACTCGCCTCGGAGGCTGAGGTGCGTCGCGTCATCGACGATGCGCAGGCCGCCCAGCCCGCGTGGGCGGCGACCAACCCGCAGAAGCGGGCGCGTGTGCTGCTGCGCTTCCTCGATCTCGTGCAGAAGAACATGACAGAGCTGGCGACGCTGCTCTCCAGCGAGCACGGCAAGACTTTCGATGACGCCAGGGGCGACATCCAGCGCGGACTTGAAGTGATCGAGTTCGCCGCCGGTGCGCCGCACCTGCTGAAGGGTGAGTACTCCACCGAGGCCGGCACCGGCATCGACGTCTATTCGATGCGCCAGCCGCTCGGCGTCGTCGCCGCCATCACCCCGTTCAACTTCCCCGCGATGATCCCGCTGTGGAAGGCGGGTCCCGCCATCGCCGCAGGCAACGCCTTCGTGCTCAAGCCCAGCGAACGCGATCCCTCCGTGCCGGTGCGTCTGGCCGAGCTGTTCCTCGAAGCGGGTCTGCCCGCCGGCATCTTCAACGTCGTCCACGGCGACAAGGAGGCCGTCGACACCCTGCTGACAGATCCGCGCATCCAGGCGGTCGGGTTCGTGGGATCGACGCCGATCGCCGAGTACATCTACTCGACGGCGACCGCCCACGGTAAGAGGGCGCAGTGCTTCGGCGGAGCGAAGAACCACATGATCGTGATGCCGGATGCCGACCTCGATCAGGTCGCGGATGCGCTTATCGGTTCCGGCTACGGCTCGGCGGGGGAGCGCTGCATGGCGATCTCGGTCGCCGTTCCGGTCGGCGACGAGACGGCCGAGGCGCTCGCCGCGAAGCTCACGGAGCGGGTCGGTCAGCTGCGGGTGGGGCCCGCACTCGCCGAGGACGTCGACTACGGTCCGCTCGTGGCGCGCTCTGCGGTCGAGCGCGTGGAGGACTATATCCAGCAGGGCATCGACGCCGGCGCGACGTTGCTCGCCGACGGACGAGGGCTCACCGTCCCAGGACACGAGGAGGGCTTCTACCTCGGCCCGACCCTGTTCGACCACGTCACCACAGACATGTCGATCTACCGCGAGGAGATCTTCGGGCCGGTGCTCGTGATCGCGCGCGCCGCCGACTACGAGCAGGCGCTGGCGATGGCATCCGATCACGAGTTCGGCAACGGCGTCGCGATCTTCACCCGCGACGGAGACGCCGCCCGTGACTTCACAGCCCGGGTGAACGTCGGCATGGTGGGCGTCAACGTTCCGATCCCCGTGCCGATCGCGTACTTCACCTTCGGCGGCTGGAAGCGCAGCGGCTTCGGCGACCTCAACCAGCACGGCGCCGACGCCTTCCGCTTCTACACGAAGACCAAGACCGTGACGAGCCGCTGGCCTGCGCACGGTGTGCGCGACGGCGCGAGCTTCGTCATCCCGACCATGCACTGAAGACGACCGACCAACGATCTGCCCACAAGGCGAGAGGATCCCCGATGACGATGATCACCACAACCACCGAGGAGCGCGAAGCCATCCTGCACGCGGTGCGCGAGTTCGCCGAGACCGAACTCGCTCCGTACGCCGCCGAACGGGACGAGAACCACATCTTCCCCCGTGAGGCGCTGCAGCGCGCCGGCGAGCTCGGCCTCGGCGGCATCTACGTGGACGAGGAGTTCGGCGGCACCGGACTGTCGCGCGTGGATACGGTCGCGATCTTCGAAGAGCTCGCGAAGGGCGACCCCGCGGTCGCCGCGTACATCTCCATCCACAACATGGTGGTGTGGATGCTCGACACCTACGGCTCAGATGCGCAACGCGGGCAATGGCTGCCGGAGCTCACCGGCATGACGGGTTTCGGCGCCTATTGCCTGACCGAGCCCGGTGCCGGCTCCGACGCCGCAGCGATCGCCACGAGCGCGATCCGCGATGGCGAGGAATTCGTGCTCACCGGGGTGAAGCAGTTCATCTCCGGCGCGGGCGAGGCTGCCGTGTACGTCGTGATGGCGCGCACCGGCGAGGCGGGTGCCCGCGGCATCTCTGCGTTCATCGTCCCGGGTGACGCGGCGGGTCTGTCCTTCGGCGCGCCGGAGAAGAAGATGGGCTGGCACGCCCAGCCGACGCGGCAGGTGATCTTCGATGAGGTGCGGGTGCCGGCATCCGCTCTTCTCGGCGTGGAAGGACAGGGGTTCGCGATCGCGATGTCCGCGCTCAACGGCGGTCGGCTCAACATCGCGGCCTGTTCGCTCGGCGGTGCGCGCTGGGCACTGGATCAGGCGCGGCGCTACGTGCACGAGCGGTTCACGTTCGGCGAGGCGCTCGCCGAGAAGCAGAGCATCGTATTCGCGATCGCCGACATGGAGACCGAGCTGCATGCGGCGCGGCTGCTCGTCGAGGACGGCGCACGCGCCGTCGACGAGCACGCGGAGGACGCGACCGTGCGATGCGCGATGGCCAAGCGCTTCGCGACGGATGCCGGATTCCGCGTCGCCAATGATGCTCTTCAGCTGCATGGCGGCTACGGGTACCTTCAGGACTACGGGATCGAGAAGGTCGTGCGAGACCTGCGCGTGCACCAGATCCTGGAAGGGACGAACGAGATCATGCGCATGATCGTCGGACGCGACGCCCTCAAGGCGGCGTCATGAGAATCGCATTCCTCGGCCTCGGGCACATGGGGCTGCCGATGGCACGCAACCTGGTCGTCGCCGGTCACGACGTGATCGCGTTCGACGTGATGGATGCTGCGCGCGAGGCCGCGGCAGCAGTCGGCCTCGCGCTGGCCGCGTCGGGTCCGGATGCCGCGACCGATGCGGATGTCGTCATCACGATGTTCCCGGCGGGCAAGCACGTGATCGAGGCGTATGAGCGCGGGCTGCTGGCCGCGGCGCGACCGGGAACGCTGTTCATCGAGTCGTCCACGATCGCGGTGGACGAGGCGCAGGCCGCGCACGCGCTGGCGATCGCCGCCGGCCACCGCAACGTCGATGCGCCGGTCTCCGGCGGAGTGGTCGGAGCGGAGAATGCGACGCTCGCGTTCATGGTCGGGGCATCCGATGACGACTTCGCCGCTGCTCTCCCGCTGCTCGAGGCGATGGGAAAGCGCATCGTGCACTGCGGCGGGCCGGGGCTCGGGCAGGCCGCGAAAGTGTGCAACAACATGATCCTCGCGGTCTCGCAGATCGTGGTGGGGGAGGCGTTCGTGCTCGGCGAGCGCCTCGGACTCTCGCATGACGCGCTGTACGACGTGGCGGCGAATGCTTCGGGACAGTGCTGGGCGCTCACCACGAACTGCCCTGTTCCGGGGCCGGTTCCGACGAGCCCGGCGAACCGCGACTACCAGCCCGGGTTCGCCGGCGCCCTGATGGCGAAGGATCTCGGACTCGCCCTCCAGGCGATCGAACAGACCTCGACGGACGCGAGGATGGGGCGCCTTGCACAGGAGATCTATGCCGCATTCGCCGCGGGCTCCGGCGGCGGTCGGGACTTCTCCGGCATCATCACCGACATCCGCGACGAGCAGGTCTGATCAAATACGGTAGACATACACCTTCTTGAGAAGGTATCATTACACCATGAGTCTGAACATCAAGAACGAACGCGTGCACGAGTTGGCGCGCGAGGCGGCCCGTGTCACGGGCACGACTCAGACGAGCGCAATAGAGGCGGCACTCCGTCTTCTTCTGCAGCAGCACGGCGAGGATCCTGACAACAATGCCAGGGCTGGTCGCATGCAACGACTCCTTGCGATGGGTGCACGTTACCGTCGGGAGGAAAGCACTGCGGCAGCCGGCGTCACCCGCGTCGAGGATCTCTACGATGAAACCACCGGGCTGCCGCGATGATCGTCGACAGCTCAGCGATGCTGGCGGTCATTCAGGGTGAGGCAGATGCGACGGCGTGCGCGGAGCTCTTGATACAGGAGGACTGTAGGGTGTCGGTCGCGAACTGGCTGGAAGCCTCGATCGTCGTGGACAACAGATCCGTTAGCACGCAGCGCGACTTCGAAGACCTGCGCACTGTCGCTGGCATCGCACTGGAGCCGGTCACGGCGGAACAGGCGCAGATCGCCCGTGAGGCATATCGTCGTTATGGTCGAGGCTCAGGACACCCGGCGAAACTGAACTTTGGCGACTGCTTCGCATATGCGCTCGCCGTCATCACGGGGGAGAGGCTGTTGTTCGTGGGAGACGACTTCTCCGCGACCGATATTCTTCCGGCCATCCGACATTAGTGACATCTTCCGTGGAAGGGAACACATGACCGAGTACGAGACGATCCTGGCCGAGCAACGCGGACGCGTGGGGTGGATCACTCTGAACCGTCCTCAGGCGCTGAACGCGCTGAACTCGCAGCTCGCGCAGGAGGTCACGGCGGCTGCCGTCGCGTTTGACGCCGACGACGGCATCGGTGCGATCGTCGTCACGGGTTCGGAGAAGGCGTTCGCCGCCGGCGCCGACATCAAGGAGATGGAGTCGATGTCAGCGGCCGATATGCGCGAGACCGACCACTTCGGTGCGTGGAATGACTTCGCCGCGGTCCGCACCCCCGTGATCGCTGCAGTGAGCGGGTTCGCGCTCGGCGGCGGATGCGAGTTGGCGATGATGTGCGACATCATCCTCGCCGCCGACACCGCCAAGTTCGGCCAGCCGGAGATCAACCTCGGCGTGATTCCAGGGATGGGCGGCACGCAGCGATTGATCCGCGCGGTCGGCTACTACAAGGCCGCAGAGCTCATCCTCTCGGGCCGCATGATGGGCGCTGAGGAAGCGGAGCGTGCGGGGCTCGTGTCACGAGTGGTTCCGGCATCCGATCTGCTCGCCGAGGCCACGACGCTCGCCGAGACGATCGCATCGAAGGGGCTGCCTTCGCTCTACGCCGCGAAAGCCGCTCTGGATGCCGCGATGGAGACGTCGCTCGCCGACGGCCTCGTGCACGAGAAGCAGGCGTTCGCCGCACTGTTCGACACCGCTGACCAGAAGGAGGGCATGTCGGCCTTCCGTGAGAAGCGGGCGCCGAACTTCACCCACCGCTGACCGCGCGGATCCTGCTGCCTGCGGGTCGGATCGGTGACCGCAGGGATCGTGCTTCTGTGGGTCGTTGAGCTTCTGCGGGTCGGATCGGTGACCGCAGGGATCGTGCTTCTGTGGGTCGTTGAGCGAGGGAGCGGAGCGACGGAGACGAAACGCGTTGAGCGAGCGGAGCGAGTCGAAACGTCGCGACTACTCGCCCAGCGCGTCGACAATCTTCTCCAGCCGTCGCGCACGCGTTTCCTCGGTCTTCGCCTCGGCGATCTGACGGGCCATCTCCGGCCCTCGAGACCGAGTTTGCGGCGCGAGACCGACATGGCTGCGGTCGGTCTCGTGCTGCAGTGTCGGTCTCGCGGCGGTCAGAGTGCCGGTGCGGCGGGTCGATGTCGAAGACGATCGAGACGCGCTCGAGAACGAACCGTGCCATCAGCGGTGTCGCGCCATCAGAGCGGATCCGGCTGAGGGCGGGGCTCCGTGAAGTCGCCCGCATTCTTGCGCAGGCGTGCGACGATCGCGACGAGATCCGCCGCATCGGCCGAGCTCATCCCAGGGTGGCTGAACACCTCGTCGTTGAGTGCAGTGGTGGCTCGTTCGACGAGTGCACGACCTTCATCGGTGAGTGCCAGCATCGCCGCGCGCCCGTCGTGCGGATGCGGTTCGCGCAGGATCAGACCGTCGCGCACGAGGCGTTCTGCCGTGCTCGTCACCGTCGTGGCATGCACCTGCAGGCGGGCCACGACGCTGGACAGAGGCAGCCGACCCGCGCGACTGAAGGCGAGCAGGCGCAGCACCTCGAACCGTGCGAACGAAAGGCCGAAGGGCTTCAGCGCGGCATCCACTCTGGCCAACAGCAGCTGCTGCGCCCGCATCACCGAAGTCACAACGGTCATGCCGTCCGCAGCCTCCGACCACCCGTGCACCAGCCACTGCCGCTTCGCCTCGGCGAGCGGGTCGGTGGGCAGGGGGCGGGGGAGCGTCATGCTGTCTACGCTACCGTTTGCGCGATGGACCGAAGAATGTCGCTCTCTGTATACATTAGGGCGCTCATCCTGGGTTGCGATCGAAGTTTGGGCGCTCGATTGGCTACATAGGTACTCGTCTCGCTAGACTCGGCCCCAGTCGTGAGGAGCATTCGATGAAGATCTTCGTCTTGGTCAAAGAGGTGCCGGACACCTATGGCGATCGCAAGCTGAATCTGGAGACCGGGTTGGCGGATCGTGGGGCCGGTGATGTGGTGCTGGATGAGATCACCGAGCGTGCTCTGGAAGTCGCGTTGTCTTTTGCTGACAAGAACGATGGCACCGAGGTGGTCGCCCTCGCGATGGCTCCGGAGTCATCCACGGCATCCATTCGTCGCGCACTCGCGATCGGCGCAGCATCCGCGGTGCATGTCGCGGACGAGCAGCTCGCCGGTGCTGACCTCGGGTTGACTGCGGAGGCGCTCGCCGCGGCGATCCGTCGCGCGGAGCCCGACCTGGTGATCACGGGAAATCTCTCGACCGACGGCTCCGGCGGCGTGATCCCGGCGATGCTCGCTGAGCATCTCGGGTTCGCGCAGGCGACGGCGCTCAACGCGGTGGAGATCACGGCCGATGGTGTTTCCGGCACTCGCGCTGCGGATGAGGGCAACCAGTCCGTGTCGGTGTCGTTCCCTGCGGTGATCTCGATCACCGAGGCGTTGCCGGATGCGCGCTTCCCGAACTTCAAGGGCATCATGGCGGCGAAGAAGAAGCCGCTCGAGGTGCTCTCCCTCGACGACCTCGGTGTCTCGTCCGATCCGGCGGCGGCGCCGCGGACGATCATGACGACGGTCTCCGAGAAGCCCCCGCGCGCGGCGGGTGTGAAGATCACCGATGAGGGTGACGCCGGCGCGAAGCTGGTCGAGTACCTCGTGCAGAACAGGCTGGTGTGATGATGAGCTACCCCGACAACTCGATCCTTGTCCTCGTGGACGTGACGCCTGCGGGCGATGCGGCAAGCTCGACGGCTGCGCTCATCGGTGCGGCATCGACGATCGGGTCACCGGTCGGGCTGGTGCCGAGTGGATCCCAGAGCGCTGTGGATGCCGCGGCTGCCGCCGGTGCGTCGGTGGTGCTGACCGCGGCTGCGGATGCCGGGTCTCTCACGGTTCCGCTGGTCGACGCTCTGCAGGCCGCGTTCAAGAACGTGCAGCCGGATGCCGTGCTGGTGTCGAACTCGATCACCGGCCGCGATGTCGCCGGTCGCCTTGCGGTGCGCGAGAAGCTCGCGCTGTCGGTGGACGCGATCGGCGTCTCCCGCGACGATGAGGGCATCGTCGCGCACCACTCCGTCTATGGCGGCGCGTATCTCGTCGATTCCGCAGCGACCTATGGTGCTCCGGTCATCACCGTGCGCCAGGGCGCCGTGGACGTCCGTGCCGAAGCCGTCGCATCCCCGACCGTCGAGGCGCTGGAGGTAGCGGCATCCGGTGCAGCCGCCGCGACCGCGGGGGCGATCGAGGTCGTGGAGGCGGAGTCGTCCCGGCCCGAGTTGCGTGGCGCGACGAAGGTCGTCTCGGGCGGTCGTGGTCTGGGTTCGAAGGAGCAGTTCGTGCTCGTCGAGCAGCTCGCCGACGCCCTGGGTGCCGCGATCGGTGCCTCGCGTGCCGCGGTCGACGCCGGGTACATCCCTTACGCGCATCAGGTCGGTCAGACCGGTGTCTCGGTGTCGCCGCAGCTGTATGTCGCGGTCGGGATCTCTGGCGCGATCCAGCACCGTGCGGGCATGCAGACGGCGAAGAACATCGTCGCGATCAACAAAGACGGCGAGGCACCGATCTTCGACGTCGCCGACTTCGGCATCGTCGGCGACCTGTTCAAGATCGTGCCTCAGGTGGTCGAGGCCCTCGAAGCACGGAAGAAGTAACCATGGCGACGCGGATGCTCAGGCGCGGCCTGCCGCGCGTGGCCGGCGGCGAGCCCTGGCCCCCGGCCGGCGACGTCGAGGTCGCGGATGCTGTGGCGCAGGATGCTGCGCCTGCTGAGGAGTCCGCTGCTGAAGAAGGCTTCGGCTCGCTGGCGCTCGCTCAGCCCGTTTCGTCTCCTCAGGCTTCGCCCTCGTCGCTCAACGACCCGCAGGGGCAGGCCCCGCAAGCGGCGGCCCCGCCGGAGCAGGCCCCGCAAGCGGCGGCCCCGCAGGAGCAGGCCCCGCCGGGGGAAGCCCAGCGGGTGGAAGCTGAGCAGGGTTCGGGCCCGAGTGGAGCATCGCTGCGCCGCGGGCTACCCCGCACTTTGGGTGGGGAACCATGGCCCCCGGCCTCCGCCACCGCGCCCGTCCCTGCCGCAGCATCC
>NZ_JABFAS010000002.1:680490-751582 GCF_017168295.1 Microbacterium sp. KRD172
CTGCCGCAGCATCCGCCGCACCGTCCGCCCCCGCCGCACCGTCCGCTCCCGGCCCCAAGGTCGAGCCCCCGCGGGGCGTTGAGCGAGCCGAAGGCGAGACGAAACGGGTTGAGCAAGCGGAGCGCGTCGAAACCGCGGCAGCATCCGCAATCGAAACCTCGACTCCCGCGGCAGCATCCGCAGGTGACGCCCTCCGCCGGGGCCTGCCCCGCACGCCCGGTGGCGAGCCCTGGCCTCCTGCCGGTACGGCCGCCAACGCGGGTGTGGCTGTTCCGGCCGCTGCGTCTGTCGAAGCGTCCGGGGCTGCGGCAGCGACAACGAGCCCTTCGACAGGCTCAGGGATCGGCTCGACAGGCTCAGGGATCGGCTCGACAGGCTCAGGGATCGGCTCGACAGGCCCAGGGATCGGCGAAGTGGCATCGTCCGAGGTCATCCCGGCATCCACCACCGTCGCGACGGTCGATGTCAGCACTCCACTGCCGTTCCAGCGCACGGTGTTCCCCGGCAAGAACGCGTTCACGCGTCCGGCCCCGAAGCCGGAGCCGACCCGCATCGGTCCGTTCACGAAGGTGCAGTGGGCTGGCGCGGTGATCGTCGGCGGTATCGGTCTGCTGGGCGCTGCCGCGATGGCTGTGCTGTTCGTGCGCTGGCTGCTGAGCCTGTCGGGTATGCAGGACTTCCTGCAGACCTATCCCGGCGAATACCACCTGCCCGAGGGTGCCCCGGTCGGGTTCCCGGGGTGGCTGGGCTGGCAGCACTTCTTCAACGTGTTCCTGATGGTGCTGATCATCCGCTCCGGTCTCAGCGTGCGAAACGACAAACGTCCGACCGCGTTCTGGACTGCGCGGGGCAAAGCGAAGAGCAAGATCAGCCTGACGCTGTGGTTCCACCAGTCACTCGACATCCTGTGGCTCGTCAACGGCATCATCTTCGTGATCCTGCTGTTCGTCACCGGGCAGTGGATGCGCGTGATCCCCACCAGCTGGGAAGTCTTCCCGAACGCGATCTCCGCAGTGCTGCAGTACATCTCGCTGGACTGGCCGACCGAGAACGGCTGGGTGAACTACAACTCGATCCAGCAGATCACCTACTTCGTGACGATCTTCATCGCCGCGCCCCTGGCCGCGATCACCGGTGTGCGGATGAGCGGTATCTGGCCGAAGAACGCGGACAAGCTCAACAAGGCCTACCCGGTCGAGTGGGCGCGTGCGCTGCACTTCCCCGTGATGCTGTACTTCGTCGTGTTCATCGCGATCCACGTCTTCCTCGTGTTCGCGACCGGAGCGCTGCGCAACCTCAACCACATGTACGCCGCGCAGGGCTCGACCGATCCGAACGCCTACGCCGACAACTGGACCGGCTTCTGGTTCCTCGTCGCATCCCTCGTCGTGATCGCCGCCGCATGGGTCGCGGCCAGACCGTTGGTCCTCGCACCCATCGCCAAGCTCTTCGGCAACGTCAGCGCCCGCTGATGACGACGGAATCTCCGCAGCCGATACGCGTCGACAACGACGGGATCGCGCTGATCGGTGACCACTGGCCCGCCGGTGACGACTCCAAGGGCAGCGTGCTTCTGCTGCACGGCGGTGGCCAGCGCAGGCACTCCTGGCGGGGAACAGGCGAGTGGCTGGCACGGGCAGGCTGGTCCGCATATGCCTTCGACGCGCGAGGACACGGCGAGAGCGACCGGTCTCCGAGCGGTGACTACGCGGTCTCGGCGCTTGTGGACGACGCGATCGCCATCATCGACAAGATCGAGGAGGCACCCGTGCTCGTCGGTGCTTCGATGGGCGGGATGACATCGCTGATCGCCGAGGGAGAGCGCGGCCCTCTGGCGCGAGGACTCGTGCTCGTCGACATCGTCGCGCGCATCGAGCCAGCGGGTGCATCGCGAATCCAGGAGTTCATGCGCGGAGCGCCGAACGGATTCGCGACGCTGGAAGAGGCATCAGACGCCATAGCCGCGTACAACCCGCATCGTGCGCGCCCGAAGTCACTCGACGGGCTGCGGAAGAACCTCGTTCAGCAAGACGACGGACGCTGGCACTGGCACTGGGATCCCCAGTTCCTGCAACGTGGCACCGAACCGGAACGAGAGGTCCGGCATGCTCGCGCCGCGGCCGCCGCACGGAACATCGCCGCGCCGACGCTTCTGGTGCGTGGTGCGCATTCCGACATCGTCAGTGATGAGGGTATGCAGGAGATGCGCGCACTGATTCCGCATGCGCAGGCCGTCGAGGTCAGCGCGGCCGGTCACATGATCGCCGGCGACGACAATGACGTGTTCACCGGAGAACTGCTCCGGTTCATCGATTCCACTGCGCTTCCGCGCTGACTCGGGCCTCGGCGCACGTGGCGTCTCAGCGCGTGAAGCGGACTTCGGTCAGCGTCTCGCCGAGGAACGGCTCGGTGTGGCTTGCGCCATCGAGAGCGAAGCCGTTGCGCGCGTAGAAGCGGTGAGCGCGGGGGTTGTCCTCCGCGACCCAGAGGTACAGCGGCTCGTCCTTCTCGACAGCCGCATCGAAGAGCTTCTGGCCGAGGCCGGTGGAGTGATACTCGCCGAGCAGGTAGATGAAGTACAACTCGCGGAACGCCGGAGCGTCCTTGTCGCGCGCAGGCCCCGAGCCGACGAAGCCGACGATCTCGCCGTCGACGAGCGCGGCGCTCATGCTGAAGTCATCACCCTGCGCAGCCCAGTGCGTCCAGAGCTCCGCCATGCGCCGGGGCGAGACGCGTTCGAGCGCAGCCTTGCTGATCAGGTGGTCGTAGGTCTCGTGCCAGCACTGCGCGTGCACGCGACCCAGAGCTTCCGCATCCACATCACGGACCGGACGGATGATGACTTCGGGCTGGGCTTCGGCGCTCATGCCCGTGACTCTACGCGCGCCTCGGGCGAAGGTGAAATCGAGCGACGTCGCTGTTCGATTCCCACAAAGGAGTTCGCGGATCATAAGCCGCTGGCTACTATCGATCCTCGTGAACGTGATCTGGAGAACCCTGCTCGTGATGTGGCGTGCGCGCCGGCGACTGCGTAGAGAAGGGCGTTGCGCGCCCGCCGATGTCGGGCGGGTCAGGGCGACGACCCTGCCGACGGACATCGACGTGCTGCGTCACATGAACAATGGACGCTATCTGTCGCTGTTCGACCTCGGCCGCTGGGATCTGCTCGTGCGCACGGGTATGGCCGACGCGATGAAACGCAATGACTGGTACGCGGTCGTGTCCGCGGAGACCGTGACGTTCCGCAAATCGCTGCAGCTCTGGCAACGGTTCGACATCGAGTCGCGCCTGCTCGGTCATGACGACAAGGCGATCTATCTCGAGCATCGCGCCGTGGTCGACGGCGAGATCTACGCCAAAGCGATCATCCGCGCACGGATGCTCAAGCGCAGCGGCGGTACCCTGTCGCACCAGGAGCTGTTCGCCGCCGTCGGCAGGCCAGAGGGCCTTCCGGACGTCGAGGCGTGGGTGCACGAGTGGGCGACGGCATCCGCCCTTCCCTCGACCAGAGCAGTCGCCCTCAGCGTCTGGGAGTGAGCATGAGGACGCAGCGTCGTCGCGTGAAACGAACGTGATGGCCGCTGTGTGTCACCGCGCCATGATGCGGCCGCGCTCCTAGGCTGAACACATGTCAGAGTCGTCGCTGCGCGGAGCCGATCAACTCGCCGATCAGGCGGTCGAACTCGCGCGTCGCTGGATCGCCGAGGCGGCAGAGGCCGAGGTCGATCCTGCAGCCGCACGCCTGGCCGCCGTGCTGCAGGACAAGAACGGGCTTGCGTTCACGCTCGGTTTCGTCGACGGCGTCATGCGGCCAGAATCTCTGAGTGCCGCCGCCGCCCAGTTGCAGCGGATCGCACCGATCGTGCCAGACTTCCTGCCCTGGTATCTCCGCGGCGCGGTCCGCGTCGGCGGCGGCATCGCCCCGGTGCTCCCTGCACCGACGGTGCCGATCGCCCGGCGTGTGCTGCGCGAGATGGTCGGGCACCTCGTCGTCGACGCACGTCCGGCGAAGCTCGGCCCCGCCATCGAGAAGCTGCGGGAGACGGGCGCGCGACTGAACCTCAACCTCCTGGGCGAAGCCGTGCTGGGTGAGGCGGAGGCGAAGCGCCGACTCGACGGCATCCATGATCTGATCAAGCGGGACGACGTCGACTACGTGTCGGTCAAGGTCTCGTCCGTCATCAGTCACGTGTCGATGTGGGCGTTCGACGAGATCGTCGACGCGGTCGCTGCGCGCCTGCTGCCGCTCTATCTCACTGCAGCATCGAACGGCACCTTCATCAACCTCGACATGGAGGAGTACCGCGATCTCGACCTGACGATCGCGGTGTTCACCCGCATCCTCGAAGACGACCGTCTGCTTCTTCTCGAGGCCGGCATCGTGTTGCAGTCGTACCTGCCCGATGCGCTCGAGGCGCTGCGTGAGCTCACCGCGTGGGCGAAGGCGCGCGTCGAGCACGGCGGCGCGAAGATCAAGACCAGACTCGTCAAGGGCGCGAACCTCGCGATGGAGCGAGTGGATGCCGTGATGCACGGGTGGCCGCTCGCCACGTACGACACCAAGCTCGACACCGATGCGAACCACCTGCGGCTGCTCGATGAGGCCCTGCGTCCGGAGAACACCGCCGCCGTGCGGGTCGGGGTCGCCGGACACAATCTGTTCGGTATCGCGCACGCCTGGCTGCTCGCCGGCGAACGCGGTGTGACGGACGACGTCGAGTTCGAGATGCTGCTCGGCATGGCGCAGGGGCAGGCTCAGGCCGTCTCGCGCGTCGTCGGCCCGGTGCTGCTCTATGTGCCGGTGGTGAAACCGCATGAGTTCGACGTGGCCATCAGCTACCTGGTCAGGCGCCTCGACGAGAGCGCTGCGCCGGAGAACTTCCTCTCCGCTGCATTCGAGCTGCACGCCGACGAGATCCTGTTCGAGCGGGAACGGCGGCGATTCCTGCAGGCCCTGGATCGTGCGGGTGACCGCACACTGCGGGTCGTCCCGTTCCGTATTCAGAACCGGCAGACGCCGGTGCACGAATCACTGAGACCGATGACTGCCGCGCCGAGCGACGACGCTGACCTCACCAAAGCGGTGCTCGGAATCGCACGCGGCTCGGACGGCTCCGATGGGTCGGACGGTGAGGCGTACGTCGAGACAGCGGTGTACTCGCGACGCGAGGTGGAATCCGATCCGGCGGGTGCGCCGGGATTCGCGAACACGGTGGACAGTGACCCTGTTCTTCCGGCGAACCGTGAGTGGGCAGACGGCATCCGTGCCCGGATGGAGGCGTCGACGGTCGGCGATTCCGCACTGCGTGACGCCAGGATCGACGACGCCGCCGTGCTGGAGCAGCGGATCGCACGGGTGCGCGCCGCGGCGCCGGCGTGGGGTGCGCGTCCGGCATCCGAGCGCGCCGAGACGCTGTTGCGCGCGGCCGCGGCACTGGAATCGCGTCGGGGCGAACTCATCGAGGTCTCGGCATCCGAGACCGGAAAGGTGTTCTCCGAAGCCGACATCGAGGTCAGCGAGGCCGTCGACTTCGCCCGCTACTACGGTGCGAAGGCCCGTGAACTGGATGCCGTCGCCGGCGCCGAGTTCGCGCCGTCCCGCGTCACTGTCGTCGCACCGCCCTGGAACTTCCCCATCGCGATACCCGCGGGCGGCGTGCTGGCTGCGCTCGCCGCCGGCTCCGGCGTGCTGTTCAAACCTGCGCCGCAGGCCAGGCGGTGCGCAGCGGTCGTCGCCGAAGCGCTCTGGCAGGCCGGCATCCCGCGAGACGTCCTCGCGCTCGTCGACGTCGAGGAGGGTGACCTGGGGCAGCAGCTCATCGGGCATGAAGCAGTGGATCGCGTCATCCTGACCGGCTCGTGGGACACCGCGGCGCTGTTCAGATCCTGGCGACCGGAGCTGCCGCTGCTCGCGGAGACCAGCGGCAAGAACGCGATCGTCATCGCGCCGTCGGCCGACCTCGACCTGGCCGTCGCCGATCTCGTGAAGAGCGCATTCAGCCACGCGGGGCAGAAGTGCTCTGCGGCGTCGCTCGCGATCCTCGTGGGCCCGATCGGCCGGTCCAAGCGCTTCGCGCGTCAGCTGGCGGACTCGGTGCGCTCGCTGAACATCGGCTGGCCCACCGACCCGCTCGCAGAGGTCGGCCCGGTCATCGAACCGCCGCAGGGCAAACTCGCCTGGGCGCTGTCAGAGCTCGAAGGCGATGAGAAGTGGCTGATCAAGCCCTCGCTGGTTGGCGGCGATGAGTCCGGACGGCTGTGGCGGCCCGGCATCCGCGTCGGCGTAGATCCTGGATCGCGATTCCACCGAGAGGAGTTCTTCGGTCCGGTGCTGGGCATCATGCACGCCCCGACCCTTTCTGCCGCGATCGACCTGCAGAACGACGTGGCATACGGCCTGACCGCCGGGCTGCACACCCAGGATCCCGATGACCTCGCACTCTGGCTGGATCGGGTGCGGGCCGGAAATCTCTACGTCAACCGCGGAATCACCGGAGCGATAGTGCAGCGCCAGCCCTTCGGCGGCTGGAAGCGCTCCTCGGTCGGACCCGGTGCGAAGGCCGGCGGACCGAATTACCTGATCGGCCTGGGAACGTGGCGTTCGCTGCCTCGCGGCAGAGCCTCGAGCACGCTGCATCTGCGGGGGCTCGACAGCCGCATCTCGGGACTCATCGAGTCGGCGCAGTCCTCGCTGGACTTCGAGAGCTTCGAATGGCTGCGTCAGTCTGCGCTCTCGGATGCCGTCGCCTGGGATCGTGAATTCGGTCAGGTGCGTGACGTGTCGCAGCTCGGCGTCGAACGGAATCTGTTCCGCTACCGGCCGGTCCCGGTGATCGTGCGCGCGACCGCGGACGCACCGCTGCAGGACGTGCTGCGGGTCGTGCTTGCCGGCATCCGCTCCGGGGCCGGGTTCTTCGTGTCCATCGCCGACGGACTTCCCGCCGCGGTGCGCAGTGCGCTCAGCGACCTCGGCGCGCGCATCGCTGTCGAGAGCGACGAGGAGTGGATCGAGCGGATGCTGCGGCGCGAGGAACCGTCCGCGGATGAGATCCTCGCAGCCGACCACCCCAACCGCGCCTCGGGGAACCGGGTGCGACTCGTCGGCGGGCGCAGCGCCGTCGCCGCACTGCACCGCTCGCTGGCAGAGGCCACGGGAGGCGATCCGGATCTCGCCGTCTACGACGACGAGGTCACATCGGCCGGTCGATTGGAGCTGCTGCCCTTCCTGCATGAGCAGGCGATCAGTATCACCGCGCACCGCTTCGGCAACCCCGACGACTGGAGCTCGGACGTCATCTGAGCGGTCGCGTTTCTCGATGTAAAAGATTCTTGACATGGATGCTGTGACGGCAGTATCTTCAAGATGTCAAGAAACTTTTACATCGGAGGTGCGTCATGGTCTACACGGAACGCAACACCTGGTCGACGCTGATCGCCGCGGCCGTCATCATCCCCGGCTACATCGTCGTCGTCCTCCAGCAGGCGGCCGGCGGGCCGCTCACATCGGTCGACTGGTTCCCGATCATGCTGTGGGCGATCGGGATAAGCATCGCTGCCACGATCGTGCTCAGCATCCTCTGGGGGATCGTCGCAGGGCTCCGAGACCCGAAGGGCGCGACCACCACCGACGTCCGCGACCGTGACATCGACCAGATGGGCGGTCGCGTCGAGCACTCGCTGCTGGTGATCGCAGGTCTCGGTGTCATCGCGCTCTGCGCTGTGGGTGCCGACGTCTTCTGGATCGCGAACGCGATGTTCCTCGGCTTCGCGATCTCCACATTGATCGGCAGCATCGCGAGGATCATCGCCTACCGCCGGGGGCTCATCTGATGGTCAAGCCCACGCTCGTCACCAACAGCATCCGCTCACGACGGGAAGAAGCCGGGATCACCCAGGCCGATCTCGCCGGCCGCATCGGCGTCACCCGGCAGACGCTCATCGCCATCGAGCAGGGCCGATACTCGCCCACGCTCGAACTCGCCTTTCAGATCGCCCGCGCATTCGAGGTCGGCATCGACGACCTCTTCCAGTACCCGGAGGATTGAGATGAACACGACCATCGCCAAGAGCATGCCCGCCTGGCTGAACGACGAGTACGGATCAGCGAGCAGCACCCGGCGCGAGACCGTTCGGACGCCGGAGCCGCGGCGCGGCGAGGTGCTGCTGCGCATCCGCGCCACAGCGCTCAATGCCGCCGACGTGCGGGTGATGCTCGGCGACCCGCTTCTGCTCCGGCCGGTGTTCGGCCTGCGCAGGCCCAAGCAGGCGATCAGAGGTATCGACGTCGCAGGTGCGGTCGTCGCGGTCGGCGAGGACGTCGACCCGGCTCTCATCGGAGATGAGGTACTGGTGGAACTCGACGCCGGCGGCGGACTCGCTCCCTACGCCGCCGCGCGCGCCGATCGGCTCGTCGCACGACCGGATGCGCTCGCGCCGGAGCTCGCAGCGACCCTTCCGATCGCGGGCGGCACCGCCGTTCAGGCTCTCGACGTCGCGGGTGTCCGTGAGGGACAGCGCGTTCTCGTGATCGGCGCGTCCGGGGGAGTGGGCACCTTCACCGTGCAACTGGCCGCCCTTCGTGGCGCGGAGGTATGGGCGACCTGCGGCGAGACCAATCGCGCGCTGGTGGAATCGCTCGGAGCGACCCGCACCTTCGACTACCGCACGACCGATCTGTCGACGCTCCCCGCGACCTTCGACGCGATCATCGACATCGCAGGTGGTGCACCGCTTCGCCAGCTGAAGCGGCTGCTCGCGCCGACCGGCGTCATCGCGATGGTCGCGGGTGACGGAGGTCACGTGCTCGGCCCGATCCCACGGATGCTGCGTGCGGTGTTCCTGTCGATCGGATCGCGGCGCCGCATCCGTCCCGTCGCCGCGGTGTCGAAGCGCGACATCAACGAGCAGTTGGTGGCGCTCGCCGCCGACGGGAGGATCACGCCGGTGATCGAGCAGATCCTCCCGTGGGACGGCGCGGCGGACGGCCTCGCGCGGCTCGAGTCCGGGCACACTGTCGGCAAGGTCGTCGTGCGCGGTCGCGAGGAATAGGCAGAAGTCGTGTCCGGTGGACGCGTCGCTGGCGCATCCACAGGCTCGGATGTCAGAATGAACACTGGCGTGCCTGCGTCGCATCTTCCCTGCCAATGTCAGCATTGAATGGCGGGTCGAACTTCCGCCGGGCCCCTGGACAGCGTCCGCCGCATCTCTTCGAGGAGCAAGATGTCGACGCCAGAAACCGTCACCGTACCCAGCCCGATCCCTGAGCCTGCCGAAGGGCGCACTGCGCATCACCGGCGGTACCTGATGTGCCGGCCCGAGCACTTCACGGTCAGCTACAAGATCAACCCGTGGATGGAGCCGGCGAAGCCCACCGACACCGCGAAGGCCGTCGCGCAGTGGCAGATGCTGCACGATCTGTACCTGGAGCTCGGCCATGAGGTCGAGCTGATCGACCCGCTCGAGGGCTTCCCCGACATGGTCTACACCGCCAACGGCGGCTTCGTGATCGACGGGCGCGCCTACGTGCCGAAGTTCCGCTTCGTGGAGCGCGCCGGAGAAGCTCCGGCGTTCGCCGACTGGTTCCGCGCCGGCGGATTCGACACGGTCGAGCCGGAAGAGGTCAACGAGGGCGAGGGCGACTTCCTGCTCGTCGGCGACACGATCCTCGCGGGTACGGGCTTCCGTTCGACGGGCGACAGCCACCGCGAGGTGGGCGAGGTGTTCGGCCGTGAGGTCGTCTCCCTGAACCTCATCGACCCGCGCTTCTATCACCTCGACACCGCCATCTCGGTGCTCGACCCCGTCGAGGGGGCAGCGAACGGCGGCCCGGAGCGCGCGAACATCGCGTACCTGCCCGGCGCCTTCGACGACGCCAGTCGCGCGATCCTGGAGGAGCGCTTTCCCGATGCCATCCTCGTCGCCGATGCGGACGGCGCAGTGTTCGGACTGAACTCGGCGAGCGACGGATACAACGTCATCATTTCGCCCCGCGCCACCGGCTTCGAGAAGCAGCTGCGCGAACGCGGCTACAACCCGATCACCGTCGACCTGTCCGAGCTGCTACTCGGCGGCGGAGGTATCAAGTGCTGCACGCTCGAGCTGCGTGCGGCCCGCGACTCGGAGGTGGACGCATGACCCTTCGACAGACTCAGGGATCGGCTGCGGTGGGCACCGAGGTGCACGTCGCGAGCAATTACAGTCCGCTGCCCGTCACCGTCGCATCTGGTGAGGGTGCCTGGCTCACCGACGTCGAGGGCAAGCGGTACCTCGACCTGCTCGCGGCGTACTCGGCAGTGAACTTCGGCCACCGGCATCCGGATCTCGTGGCCACGGCGAAAGCGCAGCTCGACCGCGTGACGCTTGTGAGCCGTGCGTTCATGAGTGACCGGCTCGAGCCCTTCGCAGACGCTCTCGCACGGCTGTGCGGCAAGGAGATCGTGCTGCCGATGAACACCGGCGCCGAAGCCGTCGAGACGGGCATCAAGGTCGCCCGCGCCTGGGGCTACCGGGTCAAGGGCATCGCGCCGGGCAAGGCGCGCATCGTCGTCGCCGCCGGCAACTTCCACGGCCGCACCACCACGATCGTGAGTTTCAGCGACGACGAGTCGGCGCGCGATGACTTCGGGCCGTACACTCCCGGCTTCGACGCGGTGCCGTTCGGAGACGCGGATGCCGTCGCCGCCGCCATCACGGATGACACGGCGGCAGTGCTCGTCGAGCCGATCCAGGGCGAGGCCGGCGTGATCATTCCGCCTGAGGGCTATCTCGCGCGCGTCCGCGAGATCTGCACCGAGAAGAACGTGCTCTTCATCGCGGATGAGATCCAGGCCGGCCTCGGCCGCGTCGGCGAGACGTTCGCATGCGACCGCGAAGGCGTCGTCCCCGATCTCTACCTGCTGGGCAAGGCTCTCGGTGGCGGCATCCTTCCCGTGTCTGCCGTCGTCGGCGACCGCGACGTGCTCGGTGTCATCCGGCCGGGGGAGCACGGTTCGACGTTCGGCGGCAACCCGCTCGCGGCTGCTGTCGGACTGCGCGTCGTCGAGATGCTGGAGACGGGCGAGTTCCAGGAGCGCGCACGCACGCTCGGAGCGCACCTGGACGAGGGGCTGCAGAAGCTCATCGGGAACGGCGTCACGGCTGTACGCGTCGCGGGCCTGTGGGCCGGTGTAGACATCGATCCCGCCCGCGGCACCGGCCGGGAGATCAGCGAGAAGCTGATGGACCGCGGCGTGCTCGTCAAGGACACCCACGGCCAGACGATCCGCATCGCGCCGCCGCTGGTCATCCGCAGCACCGAGATCGACTGGGCGCTCGAGCAGCTGAGGCTGGTGCTGGAGGGCTGACGTTTCGTCTCGCTCCGCTCGCTCAACGCGTTTCGTCTTCGGCGCTTCGCGCCTTCGCTCAACGACCCGCGAGAGGATTCTGCGCGTCGTTGGGCTTCGCACCTTCCCTAAAGGACCCGCGAGGAAACTCTCTGCGGGTCGTTGAGCGAGCGAAGCGAGACGAAACGGGTTGAGCGAGCCGCAGGCGAGTCGAAGCCGTCGACCGTGCTCAGCGCACGGGAGGCTCCTGATCCTCCCCGTGCGAGGGGATGTCCTGGTCGTCGTGAGCAGACAGCTCGTCCGCCGACACCAGGTCGTCGACGTCGAGCATCGCAGGGCCGGCATCCGCTCGGCTCTCCGCGCTGAGCAGTTCCACCGGGATGCGGATCGGCGCTGTCGGCGCGACCGGCAGCCCGAGGCGGCGCTGGAGGTTTCTCAGCCAGCGCGGCTGCGCCCCGAGCAGCCCCGTCTCGTCGCGTGCCTCGACCTCGAGGCCGTAGTAGTCGCCGATCTTGTCGATGAGCTGGGCCCGTTCTGCCCGCGCATACGCGCGCCGCTCGCGTATGAACGCCACCATCGTCGACCAGCAGATCAGCAGCATGACGATACTGAAGGGCAGAGCGATGGTGATGGCCGCCGTCTGCAGGGCGGTCAGACCGCCCGCGAGCAGCAGTGCGATGGCGAGTGCCGCGGTGATCAGCACGAAGAACGTGCGGATCCAGCGTTTCGGATTCTGCTGCCCGCCGGTCGCGATCATGCCCATCACGAGCGCGCCGGAGTCCGCCGACGTGATGAAGAAGATCCCGATGAGCAGGATGACTCCGATCGTGACGACCTGTGTTCCTGGCACGTACTCGAGCATCTGGAAGAGTGCGCCCTGCAGGTCGACCTCGCCGTCGGCGTTCAGCAGCGCCCCGGGCGTCTGAAGTTCAATCGCGAGCGCGGATCCGCCCAGGACCGAGAACCAGAGGATGCCGAGGAGCGTCGGAACGAGGATGACGCCGGCGACGAACTCGCGCACGGTGCGTCCCTTCGACACTCGCGCGATGAAGATGCCCACGAACGGCGCCCACGAGATCCACCAGCCCCAGTAGAACGATGTCCACTGCGCCTGCCATTCCTCGCCGGCCGTGCCCTGGAACGCGCTGACATTGAAGGAGAGACCGACGAAGTTCTGGATGTAATAGCCGATCGACTGCACGAAGTCGCGCAGCAGGAACTCGCTCGGTCCCATGACGAGCAGATACAGCACGAGGAGTCCTGCGAGCACGAGATTCACCGTGGAGAGCAGCTTCATGCCCTTGGTGAGTCCTGACAGGACGGACATCAGCACGAAAACGGAGATGATCAGGATCACGACGACCTGTGTCGTCTCATCGGGGTTCGCGATACCCGCGACTCCGAGGCCGGAACTGATCTGAATGACACCGAGACCCAGCGACGTGGCCACGCCGAAGAGCGTGCCGACGAGGGCGATGACGTCGATCGCGTGGCCCCACCCGCCCTCGACACGCTTGCCGAGCAGCGGTTCGAGCGTCCACCGGATCGAGATGGGACGGCCCCGACGGTGGATGGCGTACGCAAGAGCGAGGCCGATCACGACGTAGATCGACCAGGCATGCACGCCCCAGTGCAGATATGTCTGACCGAGAGCGGCCTGTGCCAGCTGCTCCGGAGTGCCGGTCACGCCCGGACGCGGGGTGGCGAAGTGGGTCAGCGGCTCTGACACACCGTAGAACACCAGGCCGATGCCCATGCCGGCAGCGAACAGGAGCGAGAACCAGCTCAGCAGCGAGAACTCCGGCTCGTCATCATCTTTTCCGAGCTTGATGTCGCCGAAGCGACTGAATCCGAGGTACAGGCTGAACGCGACGAAGACCGCGGCGATGAGCACGTAGTACCAGTTGAAGGCGTTGACGATCGTGGTCTGGATGTTCTTGAACAGTGCCTCGGCGATGTCCGGCGCGATGAGTGTGAAGGCGACGAAGACGATGATGATGGCGGAGGCCGGCCAGAACACCCAGCGCTGCACCGGGGGGAGAGACCGGCGAGGCGCTGCCACAGCATCCGGTGAGGCGGTCGAGGCCGACGGGGGACGGTACTGACCGTTTGCGTTCTCCGGTTCGCTCATCCCACCACGCTAGTCATGCGCGGCGGAGAACGGGAGCCTCAGTCCGCGCGAAGGGTACGGATCGGTGTGGTGGCGGCCGCGACCTCGTCACTGAACTCCACGGGGTCGGCGCGCATCACGGAGATCGGCCGCGTCTCATCCAGCGTCAGGCGGAAGCGGGTGTTCTTCTGACGGTGCAGACGCCCTGAGGCCAGCATCCACGTCACACCCACCGCCATGGCGACGAGTCCCGCGATGCCGCCGAACATGATCGATGCCCGAGGGCCCGCCACATCCGTGATCCAGCCCGCGATGGGCGCGCCGATCGGCGTCGACCCCATGACGACGGCCATGTACAACGCCAGCACGCGTCCGCGCAGTGCGGGGTCGGTCGTGGTCTGGACGTAGCCGTTGGCGGTGGTGAGCATGGTCACGGTGGAGAATCCGACGAAGATCAGGACCGCGGCGTAGCTCCAGTAGCTCGGCATCCAGGAGGAGATCATCGATGCCAGCCCGAAACCGCCCGCAGCGATCACCAGCACGCGGATGCGCGCCCTGTCCCGCCGTGCGGCCAGCAGGGCACCCGCGAGGGAGCCGATCGCCAGCACCGAGCTGAGCACACCGTATCCGTCCGCCTCGCGTCCGAACTCCAACGCCATGGTCGAGGCGTAGATCGGGAAGTTCATGCCGAACGCGCCGATCAGGAACACCATCACGAACGTCACCTTGAGATCGCTCCGGCCCCAGACGTAGCGGAAGCCCTCGGCGAGACGCGTGCGCCCGGTGTTCTTGATGCGGGGAAGCAGCTCGCGGGAGCGGATCAGCACGAGCGCGACGAGCATCGCGAGGAAGGTCGCCGCGTTGATCACGAACACCCAGCCGGTGCCGACAACGACGATGAGAAGACCTCCGACTGCGGGGCCGATGAGGCGTGCCATGTTGAACGACGCCGAGTTCAGGGCCACCGCGTTCGAGGCATCGCCCACCATGACCATGTCGGAGACGAACGCCTGACGCGCGGGTGCGTCGAAGGCGTTCGTGATGCCGAAGGCCAGTGCGAAGCAGAACATCAGCGGCAGCGTCATGACTCCGGTGAGCAGCAGGGCCGCGACGCCGAGTGCGAGCGCCATGAGAACGGTCTGCGTGAGCAGCAGGATCTTGCGCCGGTCGAAGCGGTCGGCGACCCAGCCGGTGAGGCTGACCAGCACGAGGGGCGGCCCGAACTGCAGCGCCATCGTGAAGCCCATCGCGGTGGCGTCGTTGTCGGTCAGTTCGGTGAGTACGACCCAGTCCTGCGCGGTTGCCTGCATCCAGCCGCCGACGTTCGACACCAGAGCGCCGAGGAACCAGATCCGGTAGTTGAACGAGCTGAAGGAGCGGAACATGGCGGTCATCGTTCTGCCACCTTCCGCATCAGGGATGCCGCTTCTCGGAGCGTGCGCAGCTCGTCGTCGGTGAAGTCGAACTCGGCGAGCGCATCGGCCAGTGCAGCGTCGCGCTTCTGCACGGTCGCGGCGACGATCTCGGTGCCGGTGCCGGTGATCTCGATGTAGACGCGCCGCCGGTCCTCGTCGCTGGGCACTCTGACCACGTGGCCGCTCTCGGCCAGTGCATCCACGATGTTCGACATCGTCGGCGCGCTCACGCGCTCCCGCTGGGCGAGCTCACCCACCGGGAGTCGGCCGTTGCCGCGCAGGCAGGCGAGCACCGCGAACTGCGCATCGCTGATGCTGTCGACGGCGCGCTCGCGGCGCAGGCGTCGTGCGAGGCGGAAGGTCGCCAGGCGCAGATCGGTGGCGGTGGCGTGCAGAAGATCATCCGGTTCAGTCATTACTTAGGTAGTCTAACTAAATTTCCTGAGAATGGGGGGGCAGAATGGATGCCGTGAACATCGCGCTCGAGCTCGCCGTCCAGGACCCAGCCGGCGTTCGCGTCGCACGTGAGGTCGGCGCTGCGCGCGTCGAGCTGGCCCAGGCACTCGCACTCGGCGGCCTCACGCCGTCGCCGGCGACACTCGAACTCGCACGCGAGGCGGCGGGGGAGAACGGCCCGGAGATCCACGTGCTCATCCGGCCGCGTGCCGGCGGATTCCATTACGACGTCGACGAGATCGCGCTCGCGGTGCGCGACGTCGAGTGGGCGATCGCGAACGGCGCTGACGGCGTGGTCGTCGGAGCGCTCGACGCCTCCGGCGCTCTCGACGTCGATGCGATGGCCCGACTGCGCGACGCCGCGGGGGAGGCTTCCGTGACGCTGCACCGCGCGATCGACGTCACGGCCGACCCGACGGTGACGCTGGAGCGCGCGATCGATCTCGGGCTGCGTCGCGTGCTGACATCCGGCGGAGCGTCGACCGCGATCGAGGGCGTCAACACGCTGCGTGCCCTCGTCGCCGTCGCGGACGGTCGCATCGAGATCATGGCCGGAAGTGGCGTGGTGGCCGGCAGTGCTTCTGCTCTCGTGGCGACCGGTGTCGACGCGCTGCACTTCTCGGCGAAGCGCGCTGTCGCCGGCGACGGGCCCGGCGTTCGCATGGGGTCGGCCTCGGATGGTGTCGGAGGCTACGAGGTCACCGACCGCATCGCGGCCTTCGCCGTGCGGGAGGCGCTCGGAATCTGAGCGGATGCGGCGGCGGTGGCTGCCGCCGGATGAACGGCGGTTGCGGTGCATCCGACATCTCGCTGACGCGGACGCGCCTGATACGTAGACTCGACGCATGCCCCAGACATCGGAGTTCACCGACGCGCACGGCGTCGCGATCGTCTACGACGTCCACGAGGCGGTGGGGGCGGCCCGCGGGGTCGTGCAACTGCTGCACGGCGTCGGCGAGCACGCCGGCCGTTACTCCGCGCTGATCGCCGCGCTGACCGGTGCCGGCTTCATCGTGTACGCCGACGATCATCGCGGGCATGGACGCACCGGCATCCGCCAGCACGACGGCGAATCGGCGAAACTCGGCAAGCTCGGCAAGGGCGGGATGCGTGCCGCGAAGGACGCGATCTGGCAGCTCACCGGCATCATCCGCGAGGAGCATCGCGGCCTGCCTCTGGTGCTGCTCGGGCATTCCTGGGGGTCGTTCCTGGCGCAGATGCTCGTCAACGATCATCCGGAGGCGTGGGATGCCGTGATCCTCTCGGGCTCTGCGCTTCGCACGCCGCGCGATCTCAACGCCGCACCGTTGAACGCGCGATGGGAGGCCGCGGAGGCGTCCGGCTACGAATGGCTCAGCCGCGATGCCGCGGTGTGGAAGACGTTCGACGACGACCCGCTCACCACGAACGTGCCGCTGCTGAAGCTGTTCGGCCCCGTCGAGGCGCTGAAGCTGTACGGGCGGCCGGCGAAGGATCTCGGGCGCGACATCCCGATGCTGCTGCTGGTCGGTCGCGACGACCCGGTCGGTGGGCCGCACAGCGTGCACAAGCTCGCCGAAGAGTACCGCAGCCGCTCGGGCCTCACCGATGTCACGACGCTGGTCTACCCGGATGCACGGCACGAGATCTTCAACGAACTGCAGCAGGACGAGGTGCGCGCCGACCTGCTCGCGTGGCTCGACAAGCACATCCCGGCGCCTGTCGAAGGGTGAGCGGCTTAAGCTGGACTCGTGCATGGTGAGTACAAGGTCCCCGGTGGAAAGCTCGTCGTCGTCGATCTCGAGGTCGAGGACGGTCGACTGACCGACTTCCGCCTCGCCGGCGATTTCTTCCTCGAACCAGACAGCGCTCTCGAAGACATCAACGCGGCGGTCAACGGACTGCCTGTCGAGACGGATGCCACGGCCATCGCCGCGGCGGTCCGCGAGGCGCTGCCCGCGGGGGCCCAGCTGCTCGGCTTCAACCCCGAATCGGTCGGCACCGCCGTGCGCCGCGCACTCGTCACTGCTCCGGGCTGGCGCGACTTCGATTGGGAGATCGTGCACGAGAAAGCCGTCTCGCCGCGCATGAATCTCGCGCTCGACGAGGTGCTCACGTCCCGCGTCGGCGAGGGCCGTCGCCGGCCGACGTTGCGGATCTGGGAGTGGGACGAGTCGGCCGTCGTGATCGGCTCTTTCCAGTCGTACCGCAATGAAGTCGATCCCGAAGGTGCCGCCAAGCACGGCTTCGACGTCGTCCGACGCATCTCCGGCGGCGGTGCGATGCTCATGGCGGCCGGTCAGATCATCACCTATTCGCTGTACGTGCCGGCATCCCTCGTGCAGGGCCTGACGTTCGCCGATTCCTACGCGTTCCTTGACGACTGGGTGCTGCAGGCGTTGAAGTCGGTAGGGATCGACGCAACCTATCAGCCGCTCAACGACATCGCCAGCCCCACCGGCAAGATCGGCGGAGCCGCGCAGAAGCGTCTCGCGAACGGCGGAGTGCTGCACCACGCGACGATCTCGTACGACATCGACGGTCAGGTCATGACCGAGGTGCTGCGCATCGGACGCGAGAAGCTCAGCGACAAGGGCACGACCTCCGCCGCGAAGCGCGTCGATCCTCTCCGCACCCAGACCGGCCTCAGCCGGGCCGAGATCATCGAGAGGTTCAAAGCCACTTTCCGGTCGCTCACCGATGCCGAGGACGGCACGATCACCGCCGACGAGTACGCCGATGCGGAGGCGCTCGTGGAGTCGAAGTTCGCGACCGACGCGTGGCTGCACCGCGTACCGTGACAGTCTCTCATCCGGTCCCTGAGCCTGTCGAAGGATCCGTCTCGATCATCCAGGGCGACAACCTCGCGATCGCGAAGACGCTGCCCTCGGCATCCTTCACGCTCGTCTATCTCGACCCGCCGTTCAATACGGGCCGCGCGCAGAATCGCCAGGTCGTGACCGCCCGTCGGTCCTCGGGCGAGGACGAGCAGACCGGCGAGGTCCGCCACGGCTTCCACGGGCATCAGTACGAGCGTGTCCGCGGCATGCTGCGCAGCTACGACGACAGCTTCGATGACTACGGCGACTTCCTCATGCCCAGACTCGAGGAGGCCTGGCGCCTGCTCGCCGAAGACGGCACGCTGTACCTGCACCTGGACTACCGCGAGGCCCACTACGCGAAGGTCATGCTCGATGCGGTCTTCGGGCGCGACTGCTTCCTCAACGAACTCATCTGGGCCTATGACTACGGTGCGAAGTCGCGCACACGCTGGCCGACCAAGCACGACACGATCCTGGTCTACGTGAAGACCCCGGGCGGACACGTGTTCAACGCCGACGACATCGACCGTGAGCCGTACATGGCGCCCGGCCTCGTCACGGCCGAGAAGGCCGCGCGCGGCAAGCTCCCCACCGACGTCTGGTGGCACACGATCGTGCCGACGACCGGGCGCGAGAAGACCGGCTATCCGACGCAGAAGCCCGAGGGGATCCTGCGCCGGATCGTGCAGGCATCCAGCCGCCCGGGCGACCGCGTTCTCGATCTGTTCGCGGGCTCTGGGACGACAGGGGCGGTGGCATCCGCACTCGGACGCGACGCCGTCCTCGTCGACGAGAGCTCAGAGGCGGTGCAGGTCATGCGCAAGCGGATGCCGCACGCCGAGGTCACGACGGCATGAACAGCGAGCGTTCCTAAGCAGTCGGCCAGACCAGTTCCATGGTGAGCCGCGCGGGTGCGCCATCGACGGCGGGTGTTCTTCCTGCCACGAACTCTGCAGGGGTGTGGGTCCACGGCTCCACGCACAAGCCGAGCGGATCGCGTTCGTAGACGACCCAAACCTGCGCGTCACTGTGCACTTCGAGTCGGCGGCCATCGTGCCACTCGATGCGGGGTGCGCTGCCATCAGCGCGGTACAAGTCGTCGCGGGGAGTCGAGGCAATCTGAGACGTCTCGATCTCATTGCCCTCATCATCACTGATGATTCTGCGCCCGGGGGTGAAGGTCAGCCGTGGAAGGCTGCCGTCATCTTCGCGAGAGAACCAGGGATGGAAGCCGAGCCCGACCGGGACGTCGCCGACGGCACGGTACTCAAGTTCGATCCGCAGACGGTCTGGCGCGAGTTCGACGCTCTGGCGGCACACGCCGCTCCACGGGCCAGCACTGTCGACGTCGCACCGCAGCTCGACTCGAGACTGCGCGAGGTGAACGACCTTCCACGCCATGGTGTTCACGTAGCCGTGCTTCAGGTCGCCATTCGCGCATCGCGGAATATCGGTGCGATGACCGTCTGCAACCACCCAGCCCTGAGGCAGAGTCCCAGCCCAGGGCGCCAGAGGATAGCTCCCGCCGCGCCAGGGATCTCCTTCTGTGCGTCCGCCGTCGGCAAGATACTCCCGTCCATCGAACTCGAGGCTGACGATGCGTCCGCCGAAGTCAGGCCGGATGAAGGCACGTGCAGAGCCGTTGCGCAGTTCGATCACGGAACGACCTCCTGGGAAGACGAAGGGTGAGGGCGCCTCACGGCACCCTCACCCATCGATACGTGATCAGTTGCCGAGATCAGAGGTCGCGATCAGATCCTCGAAGCTCGCGATGAACTGGTCCTCATCGATGCTTCCCGTCAGGAACTCCTGCAGGAGCTGCTTGCCGCGCTCCTGGATCATGGGCAGATCGTTGTACATCGGTGCCGGGACGGACAGCTCGACGAAGCTGTACATCTCGTCCTTCCACTCCGCATCGATCTGCTCGAAGTAGCGCTTGAGGACGGGCAGCTTCCCCCATTCCTCACCCGCCTGCACCTGCAGGTCGGACATCATCGCGGTCGAGATGAACTCCAGTGCGAGTTCCTGGTTCTCCGATGCCGTCGGGATGATGACCCCGGCGCTGAAGGCGAAGGACCCGTTCTCGAGCGACCCGGGCATAGCCAGGAGGGCAACGTTCTCCATGCCGAGGGTCTGGCCAGCCTCGGGGACGCGCGATGCGGTCTCCAGCAGCATGCCGAGGCTGCCGGCGTTGAAGTTGCTGCGCCCGGCATCCTTGTTACTGAAGGTGTCGACGGTGAAGACGCCGGCCTCGACGCCCTTGCGCCACACGCCGAGAACCTCACGCATCTCGGCGGTGTCGAAGGTCAGCGTGGTGCCGTCCTTCGCATAGATGTCGCCGCGAAGCGCCTGCTCCACGGCGAACATCGTGGGCACCGCGTTCGGACCCCACTGAATGGTCATGCCGGGCTGGCCGGTGGCGGCGGTGATGGCGGCCGCCGCATCGTAGACATCGTCCCAGGTCTTGAACTCGGGCAGCGCGCCGTCCGTGCCGAGCAGGCCGGCCTGCTCGAGGATCAGCTTGTTCGCGCTGATGTTGTACGCCTCCAGACCGAACGGCATGGCGAACTGGTTGCCATCGAGCTCAGTGAAGGTGAGCGCCTCTCCGATGAACTCGGACTCGGCGAGATCGCCCTCGAAGATGCCCGTCTCGTTGAAGTCGACGATGAGGTCCTGCTCGACGAACTGCACAGCGGTGGAGGCGCCGTCGGTGATCACGATGTCCTGATCGGACTGGCCCTGACTCCACTGGAGCGCGAACGTCGAGAGCGCTTGGTTATCGGCGTACTCGACGAGCTCGACCGTGTAGCCCTCGTGCTCTGCTTCGAACTGGTCGGCCATCGCCTGCACGGCGAGCTTGTCGCTCATCCACGCCTGGATCGCGACGGTCAGGGTCTTCGACCCGCCTTCCTCGCTCGAATCTCCCGCCCCCGCGGGTGCCCCCGCGGGCGTTCCGCCGCAGGCGGAGAGGACGAGGGCTGCTGCGGCGATGCCGGCGACTGTGCCGAATCGTTTCATGTGATTGGTGTTCATTACGTGCCTTTCTGAGTGATCGGTACTGCAGTTCGGACTTGCTGCGTGCGATGCGGCCGCATCCGCCGTTCAGCCCTTGACAGAGCCCTGCGTGATCCCGGCGACGATCTTTCCCTGGAAGAGCAGGAAGATGGTGATGGGGGGAATGATGGCGAGCGTGATGACGGCGGCGAGCGTGCCGTACTCCCAGACCTCGCTCTTCAACAGCGTCAGACCGACGGAGAGAGGCATGCCGTACGGCGAGGTCGACAGGGTCTTCGCGAGCGTGTACTCGCCCCAGATGCTGTAGGTGGTGATCACCGTGACCAGGATCATGCCATTGCGCGTGAGCGGAAGCATCACCGACCACCAGCGCCGGAACCGGCCGGCGCCGTCGATCGCCGCCGAGTCCTCGAGCTCCTGCGGAATGTCGGAGAAGTGCTTGTTCATGATCAGGATCGCGAACGGAAGATTCACCGCCACGTTAGGCAGGATGAGGCCGAGCTGCGTGTTCAGCAGTCCGGTGGCGTTCTCCATGATGAACATGGGCACCAGCAGGATCGCGAGCGGCAGGGTGAGCGTCGCGATGATCGCCGCGAACAGGATCCCGGAGCCGCGGAACCGCAGCTTGGAGAACCCGTACCCCGCGAGAGAGCTGAGCACGACGACGAGCAGCACTCCGACCACGGTGATGACGACGGTGTTGGTGAAGTAGTTCCCGAATCCGCCGGAGAAGAGGACGTTCTCGTAGTTCTCGAGCGTCCACCTCTCAGGAAGGATCGACGGAGGGACCTTGAAGATGTCCTCGGTGACCTTGAACGAGTTCAGGACGATGTAGAGGATCGGAGCGATCAGCAGGATCGAGGCGATCACCAGTGCCACATGCGTGGCGACCTTCGATGCGACCTTGCGGCGACCGGCGTGCCCGGTGGCTCTTCTTTCACGCGTCACGTCGAGACCTCCCCATGGAGATGAAGTAGTTGATCCCGATGAGGATCAGGATGATGGCGCCGAGGATGTATCCCATCGCTGAGGCGTAGCCCATGTCGAAGTAGTTGAAGGCAGTCGTGTAGATCTGCTGGTAGAGCACGAGCGTGCTGGTTCCGGGCCCGCCATCGGTGAGCACCATCGGTTCGACGAAGACCTTCAGCGCGTGCAGCACGCCCCAAGTGCCCGTGATGACGAACGTCGGACGCAGACTCGGCAGGATGATGTGCGTGAAGCGCTTCCAGCCACCGGCACCGTCGATCTCGGCTGCCTCGAGCATCTCTTCCGGTATCGCTTGTAGACCCGAGAGGAAGAGGATCGTCAAGAAGCCCACCGTTGCCCACAGCGAGAGCACGACGATGGCCGCCATGGCGGTGGTTCCCTCGCTCAGCCACGCGCGAGTGAGACCGGGCATGCCGAAGACGTTGCCGATCACGTGATTGAGCAGGCCGTAGTTCGGCTGCAGGATCCATACGAAGATGAGTCCCGCCAGAGACAGCGGAACGACGATCGGCATGAAAACCGCGCTGCGGTAGAAAGCGTTGAATCGGAGCTTGCGGAACAGGAGCATCGCGAGGGCGAGTGAGAGCACCATGACGACGACGAAGTAGGAGATGCCGTAGACGATGGTGTTCCACAGCGCAGTGCGGAACAGCGGATCGTTGACCGCCTGGACGTAGTTGTCTATTCCGACCGGAGTGGGCGATGCATCGCGCACGAAGTTGTAGTCGGTGAAGCTCAAGACTCCGGATGACACCAGCGGATACAGCATGAAGACGAAGATGAAGACCGCCGCGGGGAGCACGAAGAGCATTCCCGCTAGCGCATCACCACGCTTGTAACGTGCTTTCGGCCGGCCGGGAACGGTCAGAGTGCGCGTATCGGGCTCGGGTGCCGCGCGCCGCGACCTCCGGTTCTCAGCGGTGGATCCTATGACCATTGGTGTCCCATCGTTGTGCGCGGCTGCATCGATGCAGTCTTGCTGACGCCACAGTAACCGGGTTACTGCACAATTTGCAACTCTTGCATTCGCTTGCAGTCAAATTGTGCACATAAGGGACTATGTTGTGGATAAAGTGGAGCACTGTTCGACAGGGCGGCTGGTGTTGCACTATCGGAATAGATCGTGATTCATCTATCGGAGGCACCGTGAAGGTCACTCTCACTGACGTCGCACGCAGCGTCGGCCTGTCGGCTGCGACCGTATCCCGCGCGATCTCGGCACCGGAGCGTGTCAATGCCGTGACGCGGCAGCGCGTCCTCGAGGCGGCGCACGAACTCGGGTACGCGCATCCGGGGAATACCCGGCCTGCTGCCGCTGCCGGAGGCCCGCTCGGTCTGATCGTGCCGGACATCGTGAACCCGTTCTTCCCGCCGATCATCAAAGCCGTGCAGTCGCGTGCTGCCGCGCGCGGCCGCACCATCCTCATTGCCGACATCGACGAGCACCCGCACGATGAGCTCCGCCGAGCCGAAGAGCTCTCGGATCAGGTCGACGGGCTGATCGTCGTGAGTGCGCGCACTCCGGAGGACAAGCTCGATCGCCTGCTCGCACTGCAGCCCCTTGTGCTCGTCAACCGTAGCAATCCCGCTGTCGCCAGCGTGCTGATCGATGAGCGCGCCGGGATCTCGGAAGCAGTCGAGCACTTGGCGGCTCTCGGCCACCGCAAGATCTGCTATCTGAACGGACCGCGCCGTTCCTGGTCGAACGGGCAGCGCCAGCAGGCGGTGCGGAGCGCTGCGAAGGATGCGGGGCTGGAACTGGTGGAGTTCGGCCCATTCGAACCGCAGATCCAGGCCGGTGTGCGCGCAGCGGATCTCGTCGTCGCCTCTTCTGCCACGGCCGTCATCGCCTACGACGACATGATCGCCCTCGGCGTCATGACGCGCATGAACGAACGCGGTATGAAGGTCGGCGAGCAGCTCAGCGTGATCGGGGTCGATGACAGCCTGATGTCGGGGATGGCGTACCCGTCGCTGACGTCGATTCACGTCCCCGGCGCCGAAGCCGGAATGACGGCGGTAGATCTCTTGATCGACCTCATCGAGACGAAGTCCGATCCGGCGGCGTCTGAGCGATCCACATCAACGCTCGACACTCGACTCGTCGTGCGTGCGTCCACTGCTGCTCCGCCCGCTGTTTAGCAATCCCTCGTTCTTTGCTGCAAGTTTTGCTAAAACATGCAGTATCGATGCTAGTCTGTGCTGCAAGCACTGAGGCATCCGCGCTACGGCGTCCCACCTCGGTGAGGCCACGTCGGAACGAGGAACAGTGAGCGCAGCACCGGGCTACGACAGCACGTCGTCGCAGAAGGCATCCGCCTACGCCATTGTCGGTGCCGACGTCGCGCTTGCCGACCGTCTCCTGCAGCGGCATGCTGTCGTCGTCGAGGACGGTCGGATCGCCGGCATCCTCCCCGAGGACGCGTGCGACCCCGGCATTGCCCGTCACCGGCTCGAAGGCGGGATACTTGCGCCCGGGTTCATCGACGTGCACGTGCACGGCGCGGCAGGATCGAGCTTCAACGACGGCGACGTCTCGGCGACTGCTTCTGCAGCCAGGGCGATTCTGGCGGCCGGGGTGACGACCCTGCTGCCCACTCTCGCCAGCGCAGCGATTCCACAGCTCCTCCAGGGGCTCGATGCCATTCGTGAGGCATCGACGCTTCCCGACATGCCGCGCTTCGCCGGGGCGCACCTCGAGGGGCCGTACTTCTCCTCAGCGCAGCGCGGCGCCCAGTCAGAGGCTCATCTGCGTGACCCTGGTGATGGAAGCGCCGATGCTCTGCTCGCCCGCAGCGCGGAGATCCGCATGGTGAGCCTCGCTCCAGAGCTTCCCGGTGCTGTCGCTCTCATCGACCGGCTCGTCGACCATGACATCGTTGCCGCGGCGGGCCACACGGATGGGACCATCGACGATCTCCTCCGTGCGCAGCGGGCCGGCCTCAGCCACGTGATTCACCTCTACAGCGGCCAGTCGACGACGAAGCGGGAGGGGCCATGGCGCGTGCCGGGCATGCTCGAGGCATCGTTGGCATCAGACGATCTCACCGTCGAGCTCATCGCAGACGGCAAGCATCTGCCGCCCGCGCTCATGACTATCGCCTACCGCGCACTCGGAGACCGGCTGTGCCTCGTCTCGGATGCCACGTCGGGCGCGGGTATGCCTGATGGCAGCCGGTATCGGATGGGCCCGAGCGAGTACCTCGTCGACAACGGTGTCGGAGTGACTCTCGATCGGTCGTCGTTCGGCGGGAGCACGACTCTCCTGCCTGCCATGCTGCCCATCGCCCGGAACGTGCTCGGGATCGGTGCCATCGAAGCCATCGCGATGGTCTCATCGGTCCCCGCGCGCGCGGCGCGACTCGAGAACGTCGGCGAGATCGCCCTCGGGGCGCATGCCGATCTCGTCCATCTGAACGATCGCCTGGAGGTCCTCGCCGTCGCACGTGACGGTCTGTGGAACGCGGGCAGAAACCACCACTGAGAACAAGGAGATCCATGCAAAATCGGACCTATGGCGACCTCGCCGTTACCGTTCTGGACGACAACGCCGCACTTGGTCAGCACGCTGCTGCAACCTTCGCCGAGCTCGTTCATGCTGAGCTGAGCGAGCGCGACGAGATCTCCGTCATCCTCGCCACCGGAAACTCGCAGCTGAGCTTCATCAAGGCCGTCGCCGAACGCGATGACATCGATTGGTCGCGCATCACCGTCCTGCACATGGACGAGTACATCGGTATGGCGGAGGACCATTCGGCGAGCTTCCGGCTGTGGATGCAGCAGAACGTCGTCGAGACCGTGCGCCCGAAGGTGTTCCACGGTGTCCGCGGCGACCACGAGCCGGTCGAGCAGGAGGTCGAGCGCTACGAACAACTGCTCCTCGATCTCGATCCGGTGATCTGCGTGATGGGAATCGGTGAGAACGGTCACCTGGCCTTCAACGACCCGCCCGCAGACTTCCACGCCACTCAACTCGTGCACATCGTGGCGATGGATGAGGTCTCGCGCCGCCAACAGGTCGGAGAAGGGCACTTCCCCTCGCTCGCAGAAACACCGACCCACGCGATCTCGCTGTCGATTCCCGCACTGCTCAAGCCGGCGCACGTGCTGGTGCTGACGCCGGAAGCGCGAAAGGCCGCGGCCGTCAAGCGGGCACTGGAGGGCGACATCTCGCCGGAGAGCCCCGCATCGATTCTGCGCACGCAGCCGCATGCGCAGCTCTTCCTGGACAGTGAGTCTGCCGCCGAGCTCTCCGTGAGGGTGTAATGACACTCCACTCGGAGCGACTGTCCGCCGACATCGACATCGACGTCGTCGGCGGACAGCGCGTGCTCGTGCTGCGTGCGACCGACCTCGACGCGTTCGAGGGATTCGAAGGCCGACGCTTCGATGCTGCCGACAACAGGATCATCGAGGGTCCGCTGAGCGAGACGAACGCTGCGGCGCTGCGCAGAGAGTTCACGCATCTGCAACCGCGTCCGCTCGGCACCGGAACATCGGCGGGCGTGGGAGACCGGCTCGGTCTGGCGACTCCCGGCCAGGCCGCGGCGTTCGCACGCCACGGACGCGGTGTGACTCCCGTGTTCGCGCAGCAGTCCATCCGTGAGATGGACAGGCTGGGGCGCTCCCCGCGCGCCGTCCTCGATGATGCGACCTTCGGCTGCGTCATCGCGGGATGGACGGGCCGAGTAGGCGCCGATCTCGACCACATCCGCGATGTCGCGGACATCGATCGTGGAATCGATGCGGGATTCACGACTTTCACGCTCGACCCGGGCGATGGGGTGCGCAACGTCGCATCCTCTGCGGTGGAGGCGGCTGTGACGGCCACGAACTGGAGCGTGCTCGAGGACGACATCGAAGCAGTCCTGCGCCGGTACGCCGGCGTCACCGTCGGACTCGACACCGGATCGTTCACTCCGAGTGAGCAAGAAGTGAAGCGGGCAGTGGCCAAGTACGGTGATGCCGTTGCTCTCACCGCGCAGATGAGCAGGCACCTCGCGAGCCGCAATCCGAACGCGTACGAGATCGAGGTCGCAGTCGATGAGACCGCGGTCGAGACAACGCTGTTCGAGCACCACTACCTCGCAACCGAACTCGCGCGCCTGGGCGTGAGGTGGGTGAGCATGGCTCCGCGATACTCCGATGGCTTCGAGAAGGGGCTCGACTTCATCGGTGACAAGCCGACGCTGATCGAGAACTTCGCAGGACATCACGCCGTCGCGCAGCTTCACGGCGGCTACAAGATCAGCATGCACACCGGGTCCGACAAGTTCAGCGTCTATCCGCAGCTCGTGGAGGCCACCGCTGGACGCATCCACCTCAAGACCTCCGGAACGAGCTGGTTGACTGCGCTCGCCGTCATCGCACGGCGCGAGCCTGCGCTCCTGCGTGAGATCTACCGCCTCAGCCTGGAGAGCTACGTCGACGCACGGGCGAGCTACCAGGTGTCCGCGGACGCCGAACGCGCCCCGCGACTGGATGCCGTCAGCGATGGCGAGCTCGAGGAGATCGTCTCGCTGCCAGATTCTCGACAGATCCTGCACGTCGGGTACGGCGCCGTGCTCACGGCGACGGACGACGCAGGACATCGCCGGATGGATGCCGACATCCGCGAAGTGCTCCTCACGCACCGTGACGAGTACGCATTGCGGCTGGAATCGCATATCGGACGACACCTGACAGCGTTCAGCGAAGGGGCCGTGTCATGATCGCCACGATGCTCGATCTGACGGGTAAACGCGCGGTGGTGATCGGTGGCACGGGGGTTCTCGGAGGACAGTTCTGCCGGACGCTCGCGGCGGCCGGTGCCGAGGTGTTGGTGCTCGGCCGCGACTCGCTTCGGGGGGAGCGCGTGGTCGAGGACATCGTCACCGCGGGAGGACGAGCGCAGCATTTCAGCGTCGATATCGCCGAGCGAGCTTCGTTGGAGGCTGTTCGCGACGCGATCAGCGATGGCGGACTGGATGTGCTCGTCAACGCGGCGGGCGTCAACAGCACCACAGCGTTCACGGACATCGACGATGAAGAGTGGTTCCGACTTCAGGACATCAACCTCGCGGCGGTGTTCCGCGCATGCCAGATCTTCTCGCCGCTGATGGTCGAGCGCGAGAACGCCGCATCGATCATCAACATCTCGTCGGCCTCTTCGGGCCCTCCGCTGAGCAGGGTGCTCACCTACGGAGTCGCGAAAGCCGGGGTGAACAACCTGACGCAGTATCTTGCACGTGAACTGGCCGAGAAGCACATCCGCGTCAATGCGCTGGTACCGGGGTTCTTCCCCGCCGAACAGAATCGTGCCGTCCTGACCGAGGAGCGTGTCTCAAGCATCCTCGGTCACACCCCGATGAATCGACTGGGCGACCCAGGCGACCTCGACGGCGCGCTGCTCTGGCTCGCGTCGTCGCGAGCCTCCGCCTTTGTGACCGGAGCGCTGATCCCGGTCGACGGCGGTTTCAGCGCCATGACGATCTGATCGCCACGACCTGCGAACGAAAGAGGAACCATGATCATCGACAAGGCCGAAGTCATCGTCACGAGCCCGGGGCGGAACTTCGTCACGCTGAAACTCACGACGGCCGACGGGCTCACCGGGCTCGGGGATGCGACGGTGAACGGGCGAGAGCTCGCGGTCGTCACCTACCTGACCGAGCACGTCGTGCCACTGTTGATCGGATCGGATGCGTCGCGCATCGAAGACACCTGGCAGTTCCTGTACCGGAGCGCATACTGGCGTCGTGGACCGATCACTATGGCAGCGATCGCGGCCGTCGACATGGCGCTGTGGGACATCAAGGGCAAGGCTGCCGGAATGCCCGTTTACCAGCTGCTCGGTGGCGCATCGCGCAAGGGGCTGATGGCATACGGGCACGCGTCGGGCAAGGAGCTTCCCGAGCTGTTCGACTCGATTCGCGCTCATCAGGAACAGGGTTACAAGGCCATCCGCGTGCAGACCGGTGTTCCGACGCTGAAGGCGATCTACGGCATCGCCGCGCAGGGCGCCGATGTCGGCGACGCCACGGTGCGGTATGACCACGAGCCGGCCCGACGCGGTGCCAAGCCAGTGGAGGAGGACTGGGACACCCGCGCGTACCTGAATCACCTGCCCGGTGTGTTCGAGGCCGTGCGCAATGAGTTCGGCCCCGACATTCCGCTGCTGCATGACGGTCACCATCGGATGACGCCGATCCAGGCCGCGCGCTTGGGCAAGGACCTCGAACCGTACGACCTGTTCTGGCTCGAGGACTGCACGCCGGCCGAGAACCAGGAGGCTCTTCGTCTGGTGCGCCAGCACACCACCACTCCTCTCGCGATCGGCGAGATCTTCAACACAGTCTGGGACTTCAAGGACATCATCCGTGACCAGCTCATCGACTACGTCCGTGGTGCCGTCACCCACATGGGTGGTATCTCAGCGCTGAAGAAGACGCTCGACTACGCCGCGATGTACCAGATCAAGTCGGGCATGCACGGGCCGACCGACATCTCACCGGTCGGCATGGCCGCCGCCATGCACCTCGGTCTCAGCATCCACAATTTCGGCATTCAGGAGTACATGCAGCATTCCGAGGCGACGAACCGGGTCTTCCAGCAATCTTTCACATGGACCGACGGATACCTGCACCCCGGCGACGAGCCGGGCCTCGGTGTGGAACTCGATGTCGATGAGGCGGGCAAGTACCCCTACGAGCAGGCCTACTTGCCGTACAACCGACTGCTCGACGGAACGGTCCACGACTGGTGAGCGACTGCTCTCCGCTGATCTGCGTGATGGGGGTGTCGGCGGTAGGGAAGTCCACCGTCGGCGCCGCCCTCGCCGAGTCGCTGCGCGTGCCCTTCGTCGATGCAGACAGTCTGCATTCTGACGCCAACAGAGCGAAGATGAGTTCTGGCATCGCTCTCACCGATGAGGACCGCTGGCCGTGGCTCGACGCGGTCGGCGAAAGCTTCGCTACGGCCGCGGACACGGGCCTCACTATGGCGTGCAGTGCGTTGCGTCGGGCCTATCGCGACCGCATCCGATCGATCGCCCCCGGCGTGCTGTTCGTGCACCTGGTCGGATCGCGGGAGCTGCTGATCTCGCGTGCCGAGGCCCGCACCGACCATTTCATGCCCGCATCGCTCCTGGATTCTCAGTGGGGAACGCTCGAGATGCTCGATGCAGACGAGGCGGGCTTCGAAGCAGACGTCGGGCACGAGCCCGCCGCGGTGGTTCGGGAGATCATCGAGCAGCTGCGCGTGTCAGGCGCTACCCGGGGATGAGCGCGAGGACGCTGTCGTAAGCACCCTCCGCGATCTCGGATCCGTCGCCGCCGAACACCCGGGCGATGCCGGGGTCGGTCGACCAGGCCGGCCACCCCGGATCTCCATCCGTGATGAACTGCACGGCCGCGCCATGCATCTCGTCCGCCAGCGACTGCGGCGGATTCGCCCCGGCGAGATTCGTGACCTTTTCCCTGTCGAGCCCATCGAACCAGAACGGCACGTCGAGGCAGTGGCAGGCCCAGCCTTTCGTCGGCGACACCCACGAGAATCGGTACGCCCAGGTGGCGGCATCCGCCCCTCGGCGCGCTTCGGCGACCCGCGGAACGAGCACCCGGAACACGTGATCGCTGATGAAGCGGCCGGCGACGGCCGCTGCGCCCTTCTTGCGCTGAGCGGCATTCGCTGCAAGGTACTCGCGCCGGATCTTGCGGTTGCGCAAGAACGGCAGAAGCACCACGCCCGCGGGGATGTAGCGGGCCTTGGCCGCTTCTTTCACGGCGACCATCGTGAACTCGTCATCAGCGGATCCGAGCAGCAGCGGCTTGTCGGCACCGATGCCGGCGGCCAGGGAATCCACTGTCGGGAGTGCGAGCAGTTCGCCGTCGATCATGGGGCCCCATGGCAGGCCGCTCGTGATCAGATCGAGCACCATGCCGATGCCCTTGCGCGGCGTTGCGGCCTTCGGCTGCAGCTGCCGGACTCGGCGCTCGGTGAGACTCCGGAAACCCTCAACGTCTGCCGTGACGCCACCGAGCTCGGCAATGCGCTCGGCGCGTGCACGGGCGGTGGGCAGCGGCACATCGGCGACGGCGCCTGAGAGCGAGATCGCCTGATGGAAGAGGTGCTGCGTCTGCGGCATCCCGAGCAGCGTCAGCACGGCGCCGCCGCCGGCGGACTGTCCGCCGATCGTGACGCGCGAGGGGTCGCCGCCGAAGGAGGCGATGTTCTGCTGCACCCACTCGAGGGCGGCGATCCAGTCGCGGACCCCGCGGTTCGCCGGCGCCCCCTCGATGTACCCGAAGCCATCGAAACCGAGCCGGTACGAGATCGTCACGGTGACGACGCCGTCGCGATTGAACCGCGCGCCGTCGTACCAGGGGCTCGCGGGCGATCCCTCGGTGTATCCGCCGCCGTGGATCCAGACGAGCACCGGCAGCGAGCCGCCGAGCGCGGGCGTGAACACGTTTACGTTGAGCGTGCTCGTGCCCGGAACCGCGGGTTCGGGAATGAGATTGTCGACGCCCGAGATGCGCAGTGCGGTCGCGCCGTAGGCGGTGGCCTCCAGCGGTTCGGTCCACGGTTCCGGCGGCGTGGGGGCTTCGAAACGCAGGTCGCCGACGGGCGGTTTCGCGAACGGGATGCCGAGAAAAGCAGCGGATGCGTCGGGGCTGCCCTCGTCGCGCCAGAAGCCTCGCACCGGTCCGGAAGCGGTCTCGACGAGGGGGGTCTCGGTCACGCGGTGTCTCCTTCGATCGCGAGCGCGCATTTCGCAGAAACGCGCGTTCCGAGCGATGTCAAGCTGTGTGGAGTCACGCGGCCTTGTTTTGTGGTTTCTCGTTGGGCAGGTTGATCCCGACCGTGCCAGCGGGTGTGGGTGTGCTCGGGCGGGCGCGGAAGCGTTCCGGGTGCGCGTGCGGCTGCACCTGATACTCGTGCACGATCTCACGGATCTCCGTGGCCGTGAACCCTGGACTGACAGTCATCACCCTGACTCCCTACTGATCATGAACGACTCACAACCAGCTTGACAAAGAGGGTTCTTCGCACGAATCTACTGAATTGCTGCGAAGGAAGTGCACATCTGCGAGCTCAGTCGGCGTTGCGGCGGGCGTCCCAGCCCGTGCGCACCATCTCGTCGACCGAGTAGCGCATCTTCCAATCCAGGTCGCGGGCGGCGAGCTCGCCTGTCGCCACGATGCGGTCTGGGTCGCCGGCACGGCGAGGGCCGATCTCGGGCGTGAAGTCGATGCCGGTGACGCGCACGACGGCATCCATGATCTGCTTCACGCTCAACCCGTCGCCGGAGCCGAGGTTGTACGCCGGTTCGATGCTCTCGCCGGACGCCAGGCGTTTGGCTGCCGCGACGTGCGCGGCCGCGATGTCGCCGACGTGCACGTAGTCGCGCACGTTCGTGCCGTCTTCCGTGGCGTAGTCGTCGCCGTTGATGCGGGGAGTCTTGTCGGCGAGCAGCGCTTCGAACACGATCGGGAAGAGGTTGTGGGGGCTGACGTCGTAGACGGTCGGGTCGGCGGATCCGACGACGTTGAAGTAGCGCAGCGAGGTGTGCCGCAGCGGACGCTCGGACTCGGCCGTCGCGATCGCCTGGTCACGCAGCATCCACTCGCCGATCAGTTTGGACTCACCGTAAGGGCTCGCCGGCTTCTTCGCGGTCTCCTCGACGACCAGTGGCACGTCGGGGGTGCCGAAGACAGCAGCGGAAGAGGAGAAGACGATGTTGCTGACGCCCGCGGCTTCCATCGCCAGGAGGATCACGCGCGTGCCCTCGACGTTCTGGGCGTACGTGTGCAGCGGTCGCTGCACCGAGACCCCGGCGTACTTGAAGCCCGCGACGTGGATGACGCCCTCGGCGTGGTGGTCGCGGAGCGCCTTCTCGACCAGGTCGCGATCGAGGATGCTGCCCTGCACGAACGGCACGCCCTCCGGCACGAACGAAGCGACCCCGCTGGACAGGTCATCCAGCACGACCGGGGCGAGCCCGGCATCCGCGAGTGCACGCACGACGTGCGCTCCGATGTAGCCGGCTCCGCCGGTGACGATCCAGGACATGTGGCTCCTTCTCCTCGAAGCTCTCATTCTTTCAGGCCGGAGACCAGGGTGCGGGCCGCCCGGGAATGCTCGGCGATCAGAGACTCCACGTCGAGGCACACCACCTCGCCGTCGCGCACGCGCCACTCGCCGCCCACCATGACCCGGTCGGCGCGCTCGGCGCCGCACAGCACGAGTGCTGCGATCGGATCGTGAGAGCCGGAGAACGCGAGGCCGTCGAGCCGGAACATCGCGAGGTCGGCCTGCATCCCCACCGCGATGCGGCCGATGTCGGTGCGGCCGAGAGCGGCGGCCGATCCGACGGTCGCCCAGTCGAGCACGCGGGCGCTCGTGACCTGCTCGGTGCCGTATCGCAATCGCTGCAGGTACAGCGCCTGGCGCACCTCGCGGATCATGTTGGAGGCGTCGTTGGACGCGGAGCCGTCGACCCCGAGCCCGACAGGCACCCCGGCATCCTCGAGCTCCACGACTCGGGCGATGCCGCTGGCCAGGCGCATGTTCGAGGTGGGGCAGTGCGCCACCGAGGTGCCCGCCGCGCCGAGTGCCGCGATCTCGTCGTCGTTGAAGTGCACGCCGTGCGCGAGCCAGGTGCGATTCGACAGCCAGCCCACCGAGTCCAGATATTCGACCGTTCGCATGCCGAAGCGGTCTCGGCAGAACTGCTCCTCGTCCAGGGTCTCGGCGAGGTGAGTGTGCAGCCGCACATCGAGACGTTCCGCGAGCGCCGCGGAGTTCGCCATCAGCGAGGTCGTCACCGAGAACGGCGAGCACGGGGCGAGGCCGATCTGCACCTTCGCGCCCTCGCCTCGCTCGTGGTAGCGCTTCACCAGCCGCTCCGAATCCGCGAGGATCACGTCCGGATCCTGCACCGTGCGCTGCGGAGGGAGTCCGCCGTCGTCCTCGCCGAGCGACATGGAGCCGCGGGTGAGCATCGCGCGCATGCCGAGTCGGCGTGTGACGTCGACCTGGATGTCGATCGCGTCGTCCATGCCGGTGGGGAAGAGGTAGTGGTGATCGGCTGCGGTCGTGCAGCCGGACTGCAGCAGCTCCGCCATCGCCACGGTCGTCGCGAGCTCGAGGGCACGTGGGGTGAGCTGTGCCCACACGGGGTACAGGTTGACGAGCCAGCCGAACAGCGGCAGGTCGGCGACCGGCGCCCAGGCTCTGGTGAGCGTCTGGTAGAAGTGGTGATGCGTGTTGATGAGGCCGGGCGTGATCACATGCGCGCCGGCATCGAAGACCTCGTCGGCCTGCGGTCGCACATCGTGGGCGACCAACTCGACGATCGTGCCGAGCGTCGTGTCCACGACGATGCCGCGCGCAGCGGCTGCGGGATCAGCATCCGATCCCAGGTGAATCGCGAGCGGATCGCGGAGCCAGATACGTGTCATGGTGTCGCCTACTCTCTGGCGACGCAGGGCTGGGGCTCGGGCCGCCAGCTCAGGTTTCTCGGCGTCTGCTGTTCCGCCGGCCGGCTCGTGGAGGGCCAGCGCTCGTACGCTAGCACGCGGGGTCATTCGGTGCTAGCATCGCCGCTATCGCAGTTGCGGAAATCGGATTCCACGATTCGGAAACAACCGCGAATCCATGACAGACAACCTCAACGGAGAGATCAATGTCGAGAACGCCCAGAATCCGCCGACCCGAAGACGAGAGGCTCCGCCTCGGTCCCACTTTCGCCTACGGACTGCAGCATGTGCTGACGATGTATGGCGGGATCATCGCTGTGCCGCTCATCATCGGCAACGCCGCCGGCCTCGCCCCGGCAGAGATCGGCCTGCTCATCGCATCGTGCCTGTTCATCGGCGGACTCGCCACGATCCTGCAGTCGTGGGGTGTTCCGTTCTTCGGATCGCAGCTGCCGCTCGTGCAGGGCGTCTCGTTCTCGGGCGTCGCGACCATGACCGCGATCCTCGCCGCGGGCGAGGGACTGCCCGGTGTGTTCGGCGCCGTGATCGCGGCATCCGTCGCCGGACTGATCGTCGCGCCGTTCTTCGCGATGATCGTCCGATTCTTCCCACCCGTCGTGACCGGCACCGTGATCACGACGATCGGGCTCACGCTGATGCCGGTCGCGGCGAGCTGGGCGATGGGCGGCACGTCGCCCGAGGATCCGATGTGGGGCAGTCTGCAGAACATCGGCCTGGCGATGGGAACCCTGCTCGTCGTGCTCGTGCTGAGCAAGGTCGCGTCTCCCACGGTCTCGCGCCTCGCGATCCTCATCTCGATCGTGCTCGGCACTGTGTTCGCCGGGATCGTCGGCTGGGCCGACTTCTCGAACATCGCAGACGGCGGCATCGTGGCTCTGCCACAGCCCTTCGCGTTCGGGTTGCCCACGTTCGGAGTCGCCAGCATCATCTCGATGTTCATCGTGATCATCGTCACGATGACCGAGACCACGGCAGACATCATCGCAGTCGGTGAGATCGTCGGCACGAAGGTCGATTCCAAGCGCATCGCCAACGGCTTGCGCGCCGACATGATCTCGTCCGCCGTCGCCCCGGTCTTCAACTCGTTCACGCAGTCGGCGTTCGCGCAGAACGTCGGACTCGTCGCGATCACCGGAGTGAAGTCCCGGTTCGTCGTGAGCGCAGGCGGCGTGATCCTCGTCGTGCTCGGGCTGCTGCCGATCGTCGGCGGGCTGGTGGCTGCCGTGCCGCCGCCCGTGCTCGGCGGTGCGGGCATCGTGCTGTTCGGATCGGTCGCGGCCGCCGGCGTGCGGACGCTCGCGAAGGTGAACTACGAGGGCAACATGAACATGGTGATCGTCGCCGTCTCACTGGGTTTCGGCGTGATCCCCGTGGTCATGCCCGGCTTCTACGACGCCCTGCCGAGCTGGGTGGGCATCATCCTGCACTCCGGCATCTCTTCCGCGGCAATCATGGCGGTGCTGCTGAACCTGCTCTTCAACCATCTCGGCGGGAAGTCGGCCGAGCGTTCGGCGTTCATCCCTGGGACCGGACGGGTCATCCGCGAGGAGGACCTCGCCCGCCTCATCGCGAACGAGACCCTCTTCGACGGCGACACGATCAAGGACGGCAAGATCCTGGATGCTGACGGCGAAGAGGTCCCCGTCGTCACTGCCTCGCAGGAAGTGGTGATCACCGACGGGATCAAGACGGGGAAGATCCGCAGCCGGAACGACATCCGACGAGCTCTGGCCGAGGCCGACGCCGAGTAGGCCGCTCGTCGCTTCTCACGCGCGTCTATTTCTGCCGAATGTACGGTCTCGAGAGCCCGGAACGTACGCAAGGCAGAAATAGACGGGCTGGTGGCACGGCGCAGGACCGGTGGGTCAGGCGTCGCGGCGGGCCCCGGCGGAGGGCGTCACCGTGAAGAGGTGCGGAGGCGTGAAACCGGATGCCGCGAAGGCGGCGGTCACAGCATCCGACACCGTCTGCACGGCAGCCTGCTCGATCAGAGCGATCGCTGCACCGCCGAAGCCGCCGCCGGTCATGCGAGCACCGATGGCACCAGCAGACAGTGCCGCCTCGACCGCCGTGTCGAGTTCCGCGACCGAGATCTCGAAGTCGTCGCGCATCGAAGCGTGCGATGCGACGAGCAGATCGCCGATCGCCCTGGCACCGCTCTCGCGCAGCGTCTTGACCGTATCGAGCACCCTCTGGTTCTCGGTCACGATGTGGCGCACCCGGCGGAAGGTCACATCGTCCATGAGCTCCTCGGCGCGGGCGAGGTCGCCCATCGACACGTCTCGGAGCGACGGCACGCCCATGATCGCGGCACCGCGCTCGCACGACGCGCGCCGCTCGCGGTAGCCACCCGTCGCGTGCGAGTGCTGCACGCGGGTGTCCATGATGAGGATTGCGAGTCGCGCCTCGGCGATGCCGACCGGCACGAGGTTCGTGTCGAGCGTGCGGCAGTCGAGGAAGATCGCCGCGTCGGGCTCGCCGAGCATGGATGCCATCTGGTCCATGATCCCGGTGGGAGCCCCGACGGCCTCGTTCTCGGCGCGGCGGCCGATGCGTGCGAGTGCGGTGCGGTCGAGCCCGGCGTTCCAGAGATCGTTCAGGGCGGATGCTGTCGCCCCCTCGATCGCGGCCGACGAGGAGAGTCCAGCGCCCACAGGAACATCGGATGCGATCGCGATGTCGACGCCACAGCCCGCAGCCCCTGGGTCTGTCGAAGGGTCCGCGGGCTGCAGCGCCCAGGCCACGCCCAGCGGGTAGGCCGCCCATTCGGCGACCGCCGGCGTGGCGCCCGTCGGGGTCGGGAACAAACCCGCCAGTTCGTCGAGCGCGACCTCGACCGGTGCGTCATCGGCGAACGTCGAGGCGACGCGGATGCGCCCGTCGTCGCGCATGCCGACCGCGGCATATGTACGGTGCGGAATCGCGAACGGCAGGACGAAGCCGTCGTTGTAGTCGGTGTGCTCGCCGATCAGGTTGACGCGGCCGGGCGCCGACCAGACGCCGGCGGGAGCGTGCCCGGTGAGCTGCTCGAACAGGGCGCTGGCGTCGTCCGGAGCGGTCATGCGCCGGCTTCCTCTGCGCGTGCGATGGCCTCACGGATCCGTGCGGCGGACTGCTCCGGCGGGATCTCGGCGGTCCACGCCCACATGGCGGCCTCGGAGCCGGCGAGGAACTTCAGCTTGTCAGCGCCGCGCCGCGGGCTCGTGAGCTCCAGGTGCAGCCGCACCGAGTCGCGTCCCACGTTCACGGGAGCTTGATGCCACGCGGCGATGTACGGCGTCGGCGTGTCGTAGAGCGCGTCGATGCCGCGCAGCAGTCGCAGGTAGAGCGGCGCGAGCTCGTCGCGTTCGGCCTCCGTGGTCTCGGCGAAGTCGGCGACGTGACGGTTCGGCAGGAGGTGCACCTCGACGGGCCATCGGGCGGCGAACGGCACGAAGGCCGTCCAGTGCTCGCCCTGGAGCACGATCCGCTCAGATGCCTGCTCGAACTCGAGGATCCGCTGGAACAGGTCGGGTGCCGTGCGGTCGATGCTCTCCAGCAACCGCTGGGTGCGCGGCGTGATGTACGGGTAGGAGTAGATCTGACCGTGCGGATGCGGCAGTGTGACGCCGATCGCCTCCCCGCGGTTCTCGAACGGGAAGATCTGCTGGATTCCCGGCAGCTGCGACAGTGCCGCAGTACGGTCGGCCCAGGCTTCGATCACCGTGCGGGCGCGAGTGGCGGACTGAGTGCCGAAGGACCCTGCGTGGTCGGGGCTGAAGCACACGACCTCGCAGCGGCCGACCGAGGTGCGGGTGCGGCCGAGGCCGAGCGCCTTGAGGTCGTCGAGCCCGCGCGGGGGATTGCTCGCGCGGGGCGCGGCGCCCAGGGCCTCGGCGAGAGCGGGGCCGAACGCGGGGGAGCGGTTCTCGAACACGGCGACGTCGTAGAGCGACGGAACCTCTGAGGGGTTCGTCGGCGTCTGCGGTGCGAGCGGGTCGGCGTCGGCGCTGGGCATCATGACGCGGTTCTGGCGGTTCGCGGCGACTGTGATCCAGTCTCCCGTGAGCACGTCGAGGCGCATCGTCGCGGTGTCCGGGCGCGGGTCGAGGGTGCGGGCATCGACGGCGCGGTCGGTGCCCAAGACCGTGCCCGGGTCGTCGTAGTACATCAGGTCGCGGCCGTCGGCCAGCGTGGTGGAGCGTTTGATGACGCCGGCGGTGAGCTCGGTCGCGCGCAACTCCGGAGATTCTTCGATGTTCACGTAAACACGGTACCTTCCCCGCGGTGGTAACGTCAACATGCAGGAGTTGTGCACCGGGGTGCCAGGAGGGGCGTGCAGATGGACGAGTGGGATGAGCTGAATCGCCTCGCGAAAGCCGGCGCGCGCGCGTCTGGTCGTGCGTCGTCGGGGCGCGTGTCTTCCGGGCGCGTGTCGATGGCCAGTGTCGCAGGTCGCGCCGGCGTCTCGGGTCAGACTGTGTCCAGAGTCGTCAACGGCAGTCCACGTGTCGACCCCGCAACGCGGATCCGCGTCGAGAACGCGATGACAGAACTCGGCTATCGCCCGCATCGGGCTGCCAGGGCGCTGCGCACCGGCCGCACCCAGACGATCGGCCTGGTGGTGACGACTCTCGCCACCGTAGGCAATTCGCGGATGCTGCAGGCCACAGCTGAAGCGGCGGAAGAGCGTGGCTACGCGCTGCTGCTCGTCACGGCGGGTGACACTGTCGCCGAAGCCTTCGAACGCTTGCATGATCAGGGCGTCGACGGCGCGATCGTGCTGAACGAGGCGTCGGCGCTCACCCGGGCCGACGATCGGCCCGAGGGCCTTCGTCTCGTCGCCGTCGACGCGCCGGCCGCATCCGGATTCCGCGTGGTGCACAGCGACCACGCCGGCGGCGCGGCAGCGGCGACGGGCAGGCTCCTGGCACTCGGACACGAGAACGTCTGGCATCTGGCCGGCCCCGAGGACTCGTTCGCCGCCGCGGAGCGCGAGCGCGGCTGGCGCGAGACGCTGCGCGCGGCAGGGATCACGCCGAAGTCGGTCGAACGGGGCGACTGGTCGGCCGAGTCCGGCCACGCTGCGGCCGGCGCTCTGACGCAGGCGACGGCTGTCTTCAGCGCGAACGATCAGATGGCACTCGGCCTCGTCCGCGGGTTCGAGGAGCGGGGGCGCGCCGTGCCTGATCAGGTCAGCGTGATCGGATTCGACGACGTGCCCGATGCGGCGAACTACCGCCCGCCTTTGACGACTGTTCGCCAAGACTTCAGGGCGCTCGCCGTCGCTGCCGTAGATGCGTTGGTCGCGGAGATCGAAGGCACTGGAATCGACGGTGCCGGGACCGAAGGCGCCGGTATCGCACTCGACGGCGATGCCCAGAGAATCGTCCCCACGAGCCTGATCGAGCGGAGCAGCACCAATCGGGCGTGATCCGGGCGGAACGGGGTCGATGAGCCTCAGCTCGCGGTGCCGAGCAGGGCCACGACTTCGGCATCCGTAAGTCGCCCGTCGGCGACGGCGCCGCGGAACGAGAGCGTCACGCTCGAACCGTTCGACGTGTGAGGCGGAGGGGAACCGCCAGGCGAGCCGCCGTAACCGCCGCCGACGCGCCCGTGCGTGCCCGGACTGCCGAGCTCGACCGGCTCGTCGAGCGCGCGCAGGGTCGTGCGGGTGCCGAAGGTCCACGCGCGCGGGTCGTCCGACGGAAGCAGCTGCCACGACGTGTCTTCTATGAGCAGCGTCGCACCAGTCAGAGCGATCCAGTTCGCGGTGGCGGTGAAGCGGTTGTCGGCGTGACTGCAGAGCCGTCGTCGCGAACCGCCACGATGCGCACATCGACGGCCAGATCTTCGGTGCCCCCGACGGGGGAGGTCTGGACGAAGGGCGCGTGCACTTCGCTGAACAGTGCACCGGCACGCGCGGTGCGCTCGACCCAATGCGCGATGCCGTCGACCGTGACGCGATCATCGAATTTCGTGATCGCCGCATCCGGGATACGGATGGGATCGGGCGCCCTGCGCACGGCTTCGAGCACTTCCATGTATGCGCCGGTGCCGACTCCGCCATCGTTGACTGAGGTGGCGGGGCGAGGGCGATTTCGTCTCGCTCCGCTCGCTCAATCCGTTTCGTCTCGCTCCGCTCGCTCAACGTCCCGCGGGGCTGCCCTCGCTCAACGTCCCGCGGGGCTGCGTTCGCTCAACGTCCCGCGGGCTGCGTTCGCTCAACGTCCTGCGGGGCTGTGCTCGTCCAACGTCCCGCGGGGTTGCGTTCACTCAACGTCCCGCGGGGCTGTGCTCGTCCAACGTCCCGCGGAACGTGCGGGGCGTTGAGCGACGAGCGCAGCGAGGAGACGAAACGGGCTGAGCGAGCGGAGCGAGTCGAAGCCGCGACCAGCGCTCAGGCGCCGAGCGCCGCTGACACCACCGCGCGGGCCTCTTCCTGCACCTGGGCGAGATGCTCGGCGCCGCGCAGGCTCTCGGCGTACAGCTTGTAGACGTCCTCCGTGCCTGAGGGGCGCGCGGCGAACCACGCGTGCTCGGTCTGCACCTTGAGGCCGCCGATCGCGGCGCCGTTGCCGGGCGCGTGCGACAGTTTCGCGGTGATCTTCTCACCCGCCAGGGTCGTGGCCGTCACGGCATCCGGTGCGAGCTTTCCGAGCGTCGCCTTCTGCTCCGGCGTTGCGGGGGCGTCGACCCGCTGATACGCGGATGCTCCGAAGGCCTGCTCCAGTTCGGCATAGCGCTCCGACGGGCTCTTGCCGGTGACCGCGATGATCTCGGCGGCGAGCAGGCAGAGCAGGATGCCGTCTTTGTCGGTCGACCACACGCTCCCGTCGCGGCGCAGGAACGATGCGCCGGCCGATTCCTCCCCGCCGAACGCGACGGTGCCGTCGAGCAGTCCTGGGACGAACCACTTGAATCCGACGGGCACCTCCAGCAGGCGTCGCCCCAGCGACTCGGCGACGCGGTCGATGATCATCGACGAGACCAGGGTCTTGCCGATCGCGGCATCCCGTGGCCACTCCGCGCGGTGCGAGAACAAGTAGTCGATCGCAACAGCGAGGTAGTGGTTGGGGTTCATGAGGCCGGCATCAGGGGTGACGATGCCGTGCCGGTCGGCGTCGGCGTCGTTACCGGTGAGCACATCGAAATTCCCGCGCTTCGCGACCAGGGATGCCATCGCGTTGGGGGACGACGGATCCATCCGGATCTTCTCGTCCCAGTCCAGCGTCATGGAGCGCCAGGTCGGGTCGACCTCGGGATTGACGACCGTGAGGTCGAGGCCATGCAGTTCCTTGATCAACTGCCAGTACTCGACGGATGCCCCGCCCAGCGGGTCGGCGCCGATCCGAACGCCCGCGTTCTTGATCGCGTCGATGTCGATGATCGTCGGCAGATCGCGCACGTAGGCGTCTCGGAAGTCGTAGTTCGGGAGCGAGTCCCAGTCGATGTCGGCGAAGCTCTTGCTCTTCACCTCGGCCAGACCGCCCTCGATCAGCGCGTTCGCCCTGTCGGCGATCCAGCCGGTCGCGTCGGTGTCGGCTGGCCCTCCGTGCGGCGGGTTGTACTTGAAGCCGCCGTCGCGCGGCGGATTGTGCGACGGCGTCACGACGATGCCGTCGGCCCGGCCCGCAGCATCCGCAGCCGATCCCTGAGCCTGTCGAAGGGCTCGGTTGTACGTGAGGATGGCGTGGCTGAGTGCGGGGGTGGGCACGTACGAATCGCGGGAGTCGACACGCAGGTCGACGTCGTTGGCGATCAGCACCTCGATCGCGCTGCGCTCCGCCGGCAGTGACAGCGCATGCGTGTCGCGGCCGAGGAACAGCGGGCCGGTGATCCCCTGCGAACGGCGGTAGTCGACGATCGCCTGGGTGGTGGCGAGGATGTGCTGCTCGTTGAAGCTCTTCGACAGCGATGAGCCGCGATGCCCGCTGGTGCCGAACACCACACGCTGTGCGGGAACCGACGGATCAGGCACGCGGTCGTAGTACGCGGCGATCAGTTCGTCGACATCGATGAGGTCACTTTCCTCCGCGGGGAGGCCGGCACGGCTCGTCATGAGTTCAGTCTGCCCCGATCTCGCTCTGCGCGCATCATCGCCACCCGGTTCTCACAGCCGATGGAAGGGCTAGGGTGAAACGCGTGACTGAACGGCGCACCTACAGCTACCTCGGACCAGCGGGAACCTTCACGGAAGCAGCACTCGACCAGGTGGCGGAGGCGTGGGGGCAAGAGCGACGGCCCGTGCTCAACGTCGGCGAGGCGCTCGCCGACGTGCTCGAGGGGCGCAGCTATGCGGCGATGATCGCGATCGAGAACTCCATCGAGGGCGGCGTCTCCACCACTCAGGATGCCCTCGCGACGCTGCCGGGGCTTCGCATCGTCGGCGAATACCTGGTGAAGGTGAACTTCGTGCTCGTCGCAGCGCCGGGCACGAAGCTCGAAGATGTGACCTCGATCGCCGCGCATCCGGTGGCCTACGCGCAGTGTCACGGATGGCTCGGCGAGCACCTGCCGCGGCACTCCCACGTCCCCGCCGCCAGCAACGTGGCATCCGCGATCGGCGTGCTCGACGGCACGCTGCCGGCCCAGGCGGCGATCGCCCCTCCAGGGATCGCCGAGCACTACGACGTCGACGTGCTCGCCTCGGAGATCGGCGACAACACCTCCGCCGTCACGCGCTTCGTGCTCGTCACTCGCACGGCCACGCCGCCGATGCCCACCGGTGCCGACAAGACGTCTCTGATCGTCGAGCTGCCCAATGACCGCCCTGGCTCCCTGCTCGAGATGCTCGAGCAGTTCTCGACCCGCGGCATCAACCTGTCGCTGATCGAGTCGCGCCCGATCGGTGACGAGCTCGGTCGATACCGGTTCGTGCTCGACGCCGACGGTCACGTGCACGACGAGCGGATGGCGGATGCCCTGCTCGGCATCCGCCGCTTCAGCCCGCGCGTCGTGTTCCTCGGGTCGTACCCTCGTGCCGATCGGCAGATCGTGCACTATCCCGACCGCTACGCCGACGACGTGTTCGTCGAGGCGCGCGACTGGTTGCGCGACCTGCTCTCCGGTGCTCCGGAGGAGTGAGGGGCGGTCGCCGTTTCGTCTCGCTGCGCTCGCTCAACGACCCGCGGGGGAGGAGTGAGGGGCGGTCGCCGCTTCGACTCGCTGCGCTCGCTCAACGCGCTTCGACTCGCTGCGCTCGCTCAACGACCCGCAAGGGTGAGCGGGTTCAGTGCTCCTGGTAGCGCGGCCAACCGCTGCCCGGGATCATGTGCGAGTACAGCGCACCCTTCGCGACTTCGAGTGACGGGTAGGTGCCGGTCTCGGCATCCGCCCCGCTCATGACGACGACGTACCCGTCATCCGAATGGCGGATGCTACCGACAACCCCGTTCGTTCCGTATGCGACCCAGAGTCCTCGGGTCTTGCTGTTCACAGACGCAGTGGTGCTCATCATCGAACTCCCTTCCGACATGGCCGGCATCGCCGACACTGCCGACGGTACCCCCGGGCCGAGAATAAGGCCAGGCCCCGGCCGAGCCGCGACTACAGCGCCGCGGCGATCAGCTCGAGGGTCTGTGCGCGACCGGCGGCGGAATCCATCGCCTCGGCTTCGTACGCGCCCGCCACCGGCGAGAGCATGACTTCGTCGACGCCGTACTTCTCGCCGAACGCGCGCACCTCGGCTGCGACCGATTCTCCGGTGCCGACGAACCATCGCTCTCGGGCCGCCTGCACGATCTGCTCTGTGGTGGCATCCGCCTCGGCGATGCCTGCGGCGATCGCCTCTTCGACCGTCTCGAGTGCGGTGAGGGGCTTGTTCAGGCGCAGGCGCGACATCATGCGCAGCTGCGGCAGGGCACGTGCCTCGGCTTCTTCGGCCGTCGGTGATGCGACGGCGTTGACGGTGAGGAAGGTGCGTGGCTCGGGGTGCGCCTCGCTGGGCTGGTAGCCGGTGCGGTAGAGATCGAGCGCACGCTCGAGACCCTGGCCGGAGAAGTGGTTCGCGAAGACATACGGAAGGCCCTGGGATGCTGCGAGCTGGGCCGAGTAATCGCTCGAGCCCAGCAGCCAGACGACGGGCGCGCCGGTCGCCGCCGGTGTCGAATGCACGGTGTACTCGCCGCCGGAGGTGAACCGCACGGTCGCGCCCTCGCCCGAGAGCAGAAGGGAGATGTCCTGCACGTAGCGCGGGAACTGCTCGACGTCGCTGGTGGTGCCCGTCGTGCGCAGCAGCTGGGTGATCACCGGGTCGCTGCCGGGGGCACGACCGAGGCCGAGATCGATGCGACCGGGCGCGATGGCCTCGAGGGCGGCGAACTGCTCGGCGACGATCAGCGGCGCGTGGTTCGGGAGCATGACACCTCCGGAACCCAGCCGCATCCGCTCGGTGCGCGATGCTGCGGCGGCGATCAGCACGGGGGGAGTGGTGGATGCCACTGCCGGCATGTTGTGGTGCTCGGCGAACCAGTATCGACGGTAGCCGAGACGGTCGGCGATCTCGGCGAGAGAGAGGGAAGCGGCGATCGCCTCCGCGCTGGTCTGGCCGGTGCGAACCGGGACGAGGTCGAGGACGGAGAGGGCGGGGGCTGCAGAAGTCATCGTGGAGTGCAACCTCGGCCATCGCGCCGGCATTCCGTCTTGGCCCATTGTCAGCATCGCTAACATTCAGCACATGGACGCCGAGATCTTCTATGTGCTTGTCGGTGCAGTCATAGTGGCGGCGATCGCTCGTTGGCGCGGCTGGCCCGCACCTCTACTCGTCACGGTCGTCGCGCTCGCGGCATCCTTCCTGCCGTTCATACCGGAGATCACGATCGACGGGCACGTGCTGCTCAATCTCGTGCTGCCTCCGCTGTTGTACTCCGCGGCGCTGGATGTGTCGTTCGTCGGGTTCAAGCGCAGCCTTCCGCAGATTCGCAGGCTCGGGATCTGGCTGGTGCTGCTCACCGCGCTCGTTGCCGGCCTCGTCGCCTGGCTCATCTTCCCTGCGCTCACGCTTCCCGGGGCGCTGTTGCTCGGCGCGATCGTCGCGCCTCCGGATGCCGTGTCCGCTGCCGCCATCGGTCGGAAGCTCGGGCTGCCGCGGCGCGTCATGACGGTGCTCTCGGGGGAGAGCCTCATCAACGACGCCACTTCGCTGACGCTGTACCGGGTGTTCGCGGCGATCATCGCCGGTGCGACGCTCACGGTGTGGGACGGCATCTGGCAGTTCGTGCTCGCGGTCGTGATCGGCGTCGTCGTAGGCCTCGTGTTCGGCGTCCTGCTGCACCAGTTGCGCATGCGCGTCGCCGACCCCGTCGTTATCGGCACGTTCGGGCTGCTGGTGCCGTTCGGGGCGTATGCGATCGCCGAGCACCTCGGCGGATCGGGCGTGCTGGCCGTCGTCGCGATGGGGCTGTATGTCGGATACAACGCTCCTCGCACCGACTACACGACCAGGCAGCAGGAGGCGCCGCTGTGGCTGTCGGCGGATCTTCTGCTGGAGAGTTTCGTGTTCGCCTACATCGGGCTGCAGTTCCGGCGCGTGCTGGAGGATCTCGGCGATGAGTCGGTGGTGCGCATCCTGTGGCTCTCCGGCACCGTGCTGCTCGTCGTGCTGGCGGTGCGTCCGCTCTATATCTATCCGGCGCATGCGTTCGCGGTGTGGATGCAGCGACTGCGGCTGAAACGGTGGGAGAGAGCGGTGGCGTCGGGGGAGTGGACGCGCCGCGAGCGACTCGACGATGAGCGACGAGAACGGTTCGCCGCCAGGCATCCGGATCGGGCGGCGAGACCGCCACGCAGATCGCAGACGGCCGACGAGATCCGTGTCAGGCTGACCGAGCCAGCGCTGGACTGGAAGGACAACGCCGTCATCTCGTGGGCTGGCATGCGCGGCGTGGTGACCCTGGCGACGGCGCTGGCCGCAGCGGACATCGCCGCACTTCCCACCGGCCCGTCGCACGCGATCGTCATCGTGGCGTTCATCGTCACAGTCGGCACCCTGCTGCTGCAGGGGCTCACTCTGCCGTTGCTGATCCGCCGCCTGGGTGTGGCGAGCGACGTCGATCACGAGGCGGATGTGCGCGCGCTCGCCTCAGTGCGCGCGCGCAGCAAGGAGGCGGGCAAGGCGTTCCTCGCCGAGCAGCGCAAGGTGTGGGAGCAGAAGTACGGCGAGATCGATCTGCGCACGTTCGACGCCTTCGCGGATCGGATGACCAGAGTCGAGACCGACACCGATCAGGCGCAGGAGGCGGAAGAGGCGGCTGCTCGTCCCTCGACCGAAGATCTGGTGGCGCTGTCACGAGGCTGGTTGCAGGTGCGGCGCGAAGTGCTCCTGGCGGAGCGCGATGCGGGGAACATCGACGAAGAGGTCATGCGGGAGCTGATCACCGCGATGGATGCCGAGGAGTTGGCGCTGGACACGCGAGGGGCGATGCGGCTTCCGGGGCGGGCGTAGCCTGGCTTCCGTCCGCCGGACGACGAGACCGATTTTGCGGCACGAGACATACCGTGGGAACGGAAGTCACGTGCCGAAAACTCGGTCTCGCAGGGCGGGTCAGCGGGTGGTGGCGGGCTCGCCTTCCACAGCGTCCTCGTCCGCGGCATCCTCGTCCGCGGCATCCTCGTCAGAGTCGTCCGCGAACGGCAGGCCTTCGCGCGGAGCGTTGTAGAGCTCCTCGTCGAGGATGCCCTCGCGCTTGGCGACGATCGTCGGCACCAGGGCCCGGCCGGCGACGTTGACCGCCGTGCGTCCCATGTCGATGATCGGGTCGATCGCCAGCAGCAGGCCGACGCCCTCAAGCGGCAGGCCGAGAGTCGACAGCGTCAGCGTGAGCATGACGGTCGCTCCGGTGGTGCCTGCGGTGGCGGCCGAGCCCAGGACCGAGACGAGCACGATCAGCAGGTACTGGATGAAGTTCAGTTCGATGCCGAAGAACTGTGCGACGAAGATCGCGGAGATCGCGGGGTAGATGGCCGCGCAGCCGTCCATCTTCGTGGTCGAGCCGAAGGGGACGGCGAAGGACGCGTACGAGGCGGGAACTCCGAGGTTCCGCTCGGTGACGCGCTCGGTGAGCGGAAGCGTGCCGATCGAGGAGCGGCTGACGAATCCGAGCTGCACAGCGGGCCACACGCCGGTGAAGTACTGCTTGATCGAGAGGCCGTGGACCCTGACGAGGATCGGATAGACGACGAAGATCACCAGGGCGAGGCCGATGTAGACGGCGGCGGTGAACCACGCCAGCGAGGCGAGCTTCTCCCAGCCGTACTTGATCACGGCCGAGCCGATGAGTCCGAACGTGCCGAGCGGAGCGATGCGGATGATCCACCACACGACGCGTTGGATGACCTTGAGCAGCGACTCGGTGAAGGCGAGGAACGGCTCGGCCTTCTTGCCGGCCTTGAGCGCGGCGATGCCGACGACGGCGGCCACGACGATCACCTGAAGGATGTTGAAGCTGATGCTGGATTCGACGGTGCCCGCATCCGCGTCGAACTCGGAAGCGATCGCGGACGGCGTCATAAGTCAGTAGGAGCGCCGAGAGATCGCGCAGATCGCGACGATTCTGGATCAGCCGCCGGTGGAGCTTCCGGCTGCCCCTGTCATCGATGTCGTTCGCCCGACCAGTCAGGTCGGGGTGGCTGCGCAGAAGGCTCGTGGCGCTGGTGGCAGTGCGTCCGTGACGGCGGCTGAAGTGGACTTCACGCTTTCACCCGGCGCCCGCGTCGTGTTCACCGGAACGATGAGCAGGCCACGTGAAGAATGGGCGCGCGCTTTGGCGGATGCGGGGTTCGTCACAGGAAGTGTCACGAAGAACTGCGTCGCTCTCGTCGCAGAGGATCCCGCGACTCAGTCGGGCAAGGCCAAGACGGCGCGAGCGCATGGCATCCCGATCATCACCGAGGCCCAGTTCATCCCGGCATTCGAAGCGTTCATCCCACAGCGCCGCATATCCTGACGTTCGCGCGCGGGGTCTTGTCACAGGATGCGCGCTCAGCGCCCAGCATCCGCCTTGCCGGGATCGAACCATTTCAACCCAGCGAACCGCGCGAAGCCACGATCCCTGGTGGCCAGGCGTGCGCGATTGGCGAGGCAGAGCGCAGCGATATGCGCGTCGGCGACGAGGTTGCCGCGGACAGCGGCGTCGTCCGAAGCCAGCGCGTCGAACTTCTCCCATGCAGACGAGCCCTGCTGCAACCAGTCGGTGTTCGGAGCATTGAGCAAGTGCCGCACATACGCGAGAGCCGCGCCGGCCGGGGTCGGCTCCGCGTAGATGCGGGGGTGAGTCACGATCCGCATGAAGCCGCTGAGAATCGTGTCGGCGACGCCGATGCGGTCCGTGCGCAACGCGCCGTTGAGCCAGCCGGCGTATGCGTCGTGGTCGGGCGCATCCGTACGGAAGGCATAGACGAGCACATTGACGTCGGGGACGAAGAGCGTCATGCGCTCTTGTCCAACGCGTCCCAGACTGCGTCCTTGTCGTCGAGGTCGACCAGGCTCCCGGATGCCTTCGGCGTATAAGTGGGCAGGGGGATGGGAGAAGCATCTGGCGCTTCGCGCGCGAGGTGCTCCCGAAGCGCCTCTTCGAGGAAGCTCGTGAACGTACGGCCTTCGGTCGCTGCGCGCGACTTCGCTTCGCGCGCGAGAGCGTCGGAAAGGTTGAGCGTGGTGCGCATACAGATCATCATACGTCGCCAAAACAGATGTCTGCCTCCAATGTCCGTGGCCCCTGTGAGTATGAAGTATGGCAACTTTCACCGAGATCGCGGAGCTGATCCCCACCCTGCGTGGGCACCTCTCCGACGACTCGTGTGCCGACGACGTGCTCGCCGCGATCGGTCGGATGACGGATGCTGAGGTCGTCGCCATTCTCGAAGAAGTGGTGCACGGCGCAAAGGTGTTCGAGCAGATCAAGCTCAGCGCCATCGGCGTCGGGGCTGCTCGGTCCGCCCGAGAGCGCGGACACTCCGGGCTTGCGCAATCACGCGGACACCGTTCCATGGTCGAGCTCGTGCGGCACATCACCGGTTCCACCAGGGGTGACGCCGCTCGCGAGGTGCGCGTGGGAGCCGCGCTGCTCGAGCACGGGCCGGAAGTAGAGGACGAGTGGGGTGCCGACGGAGCGGGGTCGGAGGGTGCTGGGGATGCTGGGGCAGAAGGCTCAGGCAATTGCGATTCCGACCGCGACGGAGCCGCCGGTGGCGGTGCTGATGGTTCAACCGGCGCGGGCGACGCGCCCGGAGCAGACCAAGGCGGTGTTGGCGATTCTCAGGCTGACGGTTTCGATTGGGGGAGCGGCATGGGCGGGTCACGAGGCGGCTCGGCCGACTCACGATCCCCGAGGCCTGCCGCGCCGTGGCATGAGCCGCTGCACGTCGCACTGCGTACCCAGGTGATCACCGCGTCACAATTCGACGCGATCCGCGGCGGTCTCGGCGAACCGCCGGCGACTGCTGCCGGTGATCCGACAGCCGCCAGGCAAGCGCGTGAGGCATGGACTTGCGCCGCAGAGCACCTCATCGACGAAGCAAGCCAGCGCACGGTGGAAGAACTCCGCAGCGCCGCGCGTGCGCTGCGCGATCAGCTTGACCCCGAGGGAGCGGAAGCACGCTTCCTGGCGCAGTACGAGGCGCGCTCTTTCCGCATTTACCGTGACGCCGAGGGCCGCAAGCGCGGCAGCGTTGTGTTCGACGAGGAGAGCGGCGCATTCGTCGAGGCGTTCATCAATGCCGCGATGCGTCCGCGCCGTGGAGGACCGCGCTTCGTCGACTCCGAGGAGAAGGCCAAAGCGGCTGAACTCGTCGACGACCAGCGCACGAACGATCAGCTGACGTTCGACCTGATCATGGACGTGCTCCGTGCCGGGGTGCTCGCCGACGCCGCAAGCGTCTTCGGCACGCGCCAGGCTGGAGTGCGACTCGTGCAGGCCGTCGCCGCCGACGGAAGCCGCGCCCCGATCGTGCACACTGAAGACGGCTTGGTCACCATGCCGGCCTCAATCGGCGATCAGCGCATGTGCGAGAGCGGATTCGTGCCGGTCACCGTCGATTCGTGCGGGAACCCGCTCGATGTCGGCCGTGAGCAGCGCCTGTTCACGCCCAAACAGCGCATCTCGCTGGCGATTCGAGACGGCGGATGCCGGTGGCAAGGGTGCGATCGACCCGCCTCCTACTGCGAAGCCCATCACATCGACGAATGGGCCAAGGATCACGGGCGGACTGACATCGATCGTGGCATTCTGCTGTGCCGATATCACCACATGACTCTGCACAACGGCGGATGGTGGATCACCCGAGACGGCAAGGGCGACTTCGTGTTGCACCATCCGGGTGGAGAAGAATTCGTGCTCAAGCCGAGGTTGGTCCTTGCATACACGTACGCCCAAGCGTGGCCGGGTTTCGGCGCCGACCCGCCACCGAAACGGTTCCGCCCGGCGGCGGCGTGAGCACGTTGCGGCGAACCCGCCGGGATGCTGTCGGAGAGTCGCGGGGGTGGCGGAGAAGCCGCCGGTACGTTGTCGGGAAGCAGCCCGGGACACTACCGAGATCACCGCGAGATCACCGCGAGATCACCGCGAGATCAACGACGATACCGAGAAGTCACCGACACCACCGACACCACCGAGAACTACCGACAACCACCGAAAACTACCGAGGAGATGGCGCCGATCCCACTGAGTCAGCTCCTTCGCCTAGATCAGCTTCGCCTTCCGGAACGCCGCGATGCACGTCGGCCGACGACGATTCTGCTCGACCACCTGGCTCAGGAACACCGTGAACTCGGCCTCGTGATCTGCACCGGCCGACTGCGCGACATGCCGCATCCGCTTCAGTATCTCGGCGGCCGAACGGTAGTTGCGCTTGTCCGTCACTACCAGGGTCTGCTGCAAGATGGCGCGATACACGGGCAGCGTATCGGCTGGCCTGGTCGCCGATCTGTACTTGCACAGGTTCAGCCATACATCGGCGGCCTCGGTCGGATCGATGCGTGCCGTGGCGAAATCCCACGCCTGGTCGCCCCGATCTTCAGCGAGCAGATAGCGCACGAACCCACGCGGATCATTCAGCGACAGCTTCTCCTCGGCATCCGGCCGCTCGTCCTCCCAGACGCCGGCGTGCGAGGCGGTCTCGCGCAGCGCATCGAACGCCGTCGACTGCGTGAACCGCGCAAACCAGCTGCGGCGCAGAGTCACGGCTTCATCCGCGGCGCTACGGGTGACAGCATCCTCGACCAGGAGATCGATGAGCGTGCGGTCCCAGCCTCGGCTGTCGAGCCGCACGCCCATCTGCGCATATGCGACGGCATCCTCATGCAACCCGGCCTCGTCGAGATCGGCGACGAGGCTCTTGGCGACCAGCGCGTTCGTGGGCTCACCCCCGGATGCGGCGACGATCGCATCGCGGTCGCGATCGAGCACCGCCAACCGCCGGAGGGGGTACCCGCCGGACTCGCCGAGGTCGATTCCGGCGATCGCCTTACGGTATTGCGCGACGCTCGTGGCGCTGAGCCCGGGCGCGTAGGCGACGATGTCCGGATCGAAGAAGTCCTGCGTGCCGCCATAGCGGTACTTGACGATCCACTTCACCAGGCGCGTCTGCTCGGGTTGCGTCAAGGCAGGAGATGCTGAGCGCACAGCCGTGGCATGCGCGTCGAGCAGTGTCCGTACCAGGTCGCCCTGCAGTCCGGAGGAATCGTCAGACTTCAGAATCGCCCGCGTCGTCAGCGTGATCGCCCGCTCGATGACCGGGATCAGCGCCGGCGTCGCCTGCGCGGCCTGGTCGCTGAGCAGCTGCACAGTGTCGTACGCATTCGAGGCGTAATGATTTGCCTGGTAGTAGTCGTAGAACCGGCGAGTCGGTGCGAGATCGCGATTGACGATCGCGAGCAGGTCACCGGGATCGTCGGAGGCCGCAGCACGACGCGTCTCGAGCCAGTCGGCGAGACCGGCGACGTCGCGCGCGGCGAGATCGAGCAGCGAGCGGATGTCGTCTTCGTCCAGCGCGCCGAGCCAATCGTGCAGCGGGGAGAGCGGGGTGGGAGATGCCATCTTCCTATGCTCTCAGGCGGAATGACCGTCGCGCTTCGGCCGCCGGAAGAATCTTGGCGAGCCGTCGACGACGCTCACTCTCCGCCTTCTCCGTCCAGGTCATCCGAATCATCCAGGTCATCCGAATCATCCAGGTCGTCCAGCGCATCCATCACGACCATCGACGTCACCAGGCTGCGCGCGACGATGCCGCGCAACGGCTCGGGAACGATGAACGATTCGCCGTCCGCGTTCTCTACGACGATCCCGAGCTCCGCGAGTCCCCGCATCCGCCCGTGCACTGCCGCGGTCATGAAGCCATCCGTGTCCTCATCGACGAAGTCCTCCGCGAACTCGGGCGACAGCGCCAAGACCAGTTCGTGCAGCAGATCCGCTGCGGTGATCTGCTCGAATCTGCTGGCTGCCGCGTCGGGGTTGACGATCTCGTTCAGGAACATTCCGATCACCTTCTCGGCGTCGTCGAACGGCGGCTCCTGCCCGGACCGCCACCGCTCGGCGGCCGCACCGGGCCGCACCCGCGTCGCCGTGACCTCGATCAACTCGCTAATCTGCAGAGCTCCCCACCACGCGCGCAGTTCGGGCAGCTCACCCATCGACAGCACGCGGCGCGGCCCGTCGGCGGCGATGTCATCGGCCACGCGAGCAACCCCCACGGCGTCGATGCCGATCAGGCGGGCGATGTCCGCGATGTCGGCTCGTCGCACTGAGCCGGCGGGCGTGACCGGCCGGCTCATCCCGATCCAGGTCAGCAGGTCGGTGACGGCGTTGACGATCGGCAGTGCCAGATATGCGGCCATCCGATCGGCGACGGGAATCCGCTGTGCGGCACTGAGCGCCTCTTCGAAGGGATTCGGACCCACTGGACCGAGCTCGTCGAGGGCATCCTCGATCGTCGTGTGGGCCTCAGCCCACGCCGCGGCATCGTGGCCGTCCAGGTGGAAGTGCACGTAGAGGTGCAGTGCGTCGAACTGATCGAAGAGGATGTCGTCCGCGGCATCCCCGTCGGGGCCTTCCTCTCCCTCGGAGGCTTCGAAGAGCACGTCCACGATCTCATCGAAGTCGTCAGGGGTGCTCAGATCGAGTCCTAGCACGCGCATGGCGGTCAGGATCTCCTCGAACTGCGAGAACTGTTCGGACATCGTGCTGGCGGCTTCCGGGCTCTCCTCGAGCCAGCGGCTGAACTCCCGCAGCAGGTGCCGGTCCCTGAAATCCACAGGCGTGGCGGGTGGGACGGGCTTCACGAACGCGGATCCGGCGGTGCGAGCGGCGCCGGTGTCCTCGGTCTGCGGAGCAGGCGCGCCATCGAGCATCCGCTCGGCGACTCCGTCCAGCAGTTCGCCCGCGGCTTCGGCGACGGCGATCAGGGATGCTGCGACGACGAGCGCCCCACCCTCCAGCGTGCTCAGCCCGCGGTGACGGCGGATCAGCCCGTCGACGGCGTCGAATGCCCGGCCCTTTCGTGCGAGCGGGAGCAGATCGGATGCCGCGGCGCGGGACTGCTTGCGGTGCCACGCGGGCACGGGTACGCGCGGCAACGCCGCAAGGGCGCCGCCGTCGGCGTACCAATCGTCGATCAGGCCGAGGCTGACACCGGTCACCTGCGAAACGGATGGCGATGTTCCGTCCGCCTCGGGCGGTACGCGTTCGATGATCGCTTGCGCACGAGCATCGTCGCCGTCGGCGATCGCTGCGGTGAAGGCGCGAAGGACGCCGAGCGACCGGCGGCGGTCTGCGCCCACAGGGGTGAGCAGGCTCAGGTTGTAGCGCTCGATCGCTCTTTCCATCGCGGCGTTGATGGTCGCGATATCGTCGCCGTCGAGATCATCGAGATCGACTCCGTCGGCCTTCAGCAGCGGGGTGATCTCTTGAAGCAGATCGGCCGCCATTCCCGGTCGATGGGCCACGCCCGCCTTGGCCAGCAGTGCTCGGAACTCGGGATCGTCGAATGAAGGGGCCATGCGGCGAGGATAGCGCGATGAGCCGTTCGATTCGAAGGCGGATCGTCGCTACGTCAGCACGAGCAACTCGCCCACCTCGCAGTCGAGCGCATCGCAGATCGCGCGCAGCGTGGAGTATCGGATCGCACGAAGCTGCGGGAGTCACACAAGGCCCTCCGTGTCCTTCTGCAGTCGCTGACCTAACTCGAAGGCTGCCGCCACCAGTGCCAGGCCTAGCGCCCATCCCACCGGCGCGAGATCGAGGTTGAGGATCCACAACGAGACGCCTTCGTACGAAGGATCAGCTTCGTTGCCACCGGCCGTGACCAGTTGGGCGCCCAGGTACTCAACGACTGAGGTCCGTGCTGCACTTGCGAAAATCTGGGCGCCGACTCCTGACACCATCACGACGAGTGCGGCTGACCCCGCCACGTGCGTGAGGGAACGAACGAACCGTCGCCATGCAGCAGCAGTGACAACCAGAACACGGCGGTGCAGATCGCGATCACCGCCAACGCGGGTAGTGCGATCTCTGCATACATCAGCCAAGGTGTGCCGACGGGCAGCCCGAAGACAGTGAGCCAGACCGTCTCGTATCCAGCATCGACGATAGGGTCGGTTTTCTGGGCGAACGCGGGCACCTCGGCGTTTCCGACGACGAATCCGCGCACGACCGCCGGATCGGATGAGAACACCGACGTTCCGAACACGAGTGCTGATACGGCGCCGACCGACTTCGAACGCGGTCGCCAGGAGTGCGAACGCGGCAGTCGCCAGAACGGGAACCATCGACCGCCGAAACGCCTGCTGCCGGATCAGCGACAGTCGCTCTCACCGCGCTATGCCGACGGCGAACACGGGCTTACCAGGCCCGATCGCTCGTTACTCTCGATGTACAGGCGCTGAAGAGCCGTCTGGCGTCAGTGCATTCGCCCCGTGCGAACCAAGGAGTTGACAATGTTCGAGAGATTCACCGACCGTGCCCGTCGTGTCGTCGTCCTCGCCCAAGAAGAGGCGAAGATGCTCAACCACAACTACATCGGCACCGAGCACATCCTGCTCGGCCTCATCCACGAGGGCGAAGGCGTCGCAGCCAAGGCCCTCGAGAGCCTCGGCATCTCCCTCGACGCCGTGCGCGAGCAGGTGCAGGACATCATCGGCCAGGGTCAGCAGCAGCCGACCGGCCACATCCCGTTCACGCCGCGCGCCAAGAAGGTGCTCGAGCTGAGCCTGCGCGAAGCGCTGCAGCTCGGCCACAACTACATCGGCACCGAGCACATCCTGCTCGGCCTCATCCGCGAGGGCGAAGGCGTCGCAGCTCAGGTGCTCGTCAAGCTCGGCGCAGACCTCAACAAGGTGCGCCAGCAGGTCATCCAGCTGCTCTCCGGCGCTCCGGGCCGCGAGCCCGCAGCTGTCGGCGCGACCACGAACGACAGCCAGCAGGCCGCCCAGGGCGGATCTGCCGTGCTCGACCAGTTCGGCCGCAACCTCACTCAGGCTGCCCGCGACAACAAGCTCGACCCGGTGATCGGGCGCGAGAAGGAGATCGAGCGGGTCATGCAGATCCTCTCCCGCCGCTCCAAGAACAACCCCGTGCTGATCGGTGAGCCGGGCGTCGGAAAGACCGCCGTCGTCGAAGGTCTCGCCCAGGCGATCGTCAAGGGCGACGTCCCAGAGACTCTGAAGGACAAGCAGCTCTACTCGCTCGATCTCGGCTCGCTCATCGCCGGATCCCGCTACCGCGGTGACTTCGAAGAACGCCTGAAGAAGGTCACGAAGGAGATCCGCACACGCGGCGACATCATCGTCTTCATCGACGAGATCCACACCCTCGTGGGTGCGGGTGCCGCCGAGGGCGCGATCGACGCGGCCAGCATCCTGAAGCCGCTCCTCGCCCGTGGCGAGCTGCAGACGATCGGCGCCACCACGCTCGACGAGTACCGCAAGCACTTCGAGAAGGATGCTGCGCTCGAGCGCCGCTTCCAGTCGATCCAGGTCGCCGAGCCGAGCCTGCCCCACACGATCAACATCCTCAAGGGGCTGCGCGACCGCTACGAAGCGCACCACAAGGTGCAGATCACCGACGGCGCGATCGTCGCAGCATCCAACCTCGCCGACCGCTACGTCGCCGACCGCTTCCTGCCGGACAAGGCCATCGACCTGATCGACGAGGCCGGCGCCCGCCTTCGTCTGAGCATCCTGTCCAGCCCGCCCGAGCTGCGCGAATTCGACGACAAGATCGCTGCCGTGCGTGAGCAGAAGGAAGCGGCATCCGAGGAGCAGGACTTCGAAAAGGCCGCATCGCTGCGCGATGAGGAGAAGAGCCTGCTCGCCGAGCGTCTGCGCCTCGAGAAGCAGTGGCGCTCCGGCGACGTCGCGACCGCAGCCGTGGTTGACGAGGGCCTGATCGCTGAGGTTCTTGCTCAGGCCACCGGCATCCCGGTGTTCAAGCTGACGGAAGAAGAGTCCAGTCGACTCGTCTTCATGGAGAAGGCGCTGCACCAGCGCGTCGTCGGGCAGGAAGAGGCCATCGCGGCGCTCTCCCGCACGATCCGTCGCCAGCGCGCAGGCCTCAAGGACCCCAAGCGCCCCTCCGGCTCGTTCATCTTCGCCGGCCCGACCGGTGTCGGAAAGACCGAGCTCGCCAAGGCGCTCGCCGAGTTCCTGTTCGATGACGAGGGCGCATTGATCTCGCTCGACATGAGCGAGTTCGGCGAGAAGCACACCGTCTCGCGGCTGTTCGGTGCCCCTCCTGGGTTCGTCGGCTTCGAAGAGGGCGGCCAGCTCACCGAGAAGGTGCGCCGCAAGCCGTTCAGTGTCGTGCTGTTCGACGAGATCGAGAAGGCGCACCCCGACATCTTCAACTCGCTGCTGCAGATCCTCGAAGAGGGTCGGCTCACCGACGGCCAGGGTCGCGTGGTGGACTTCAAGAACACGGTCATCATCATGACGACTAACCTCGGATCGTCCGCGATCGCCGGCGGCCCGGTGGGCTTCCAGATCGAGGGCAACGCGCAGACGAGCTACGAGCGGATGAAGGGCAAGGTCGACGAAGAGCTCAAGCGGCACTTCAAGCCCGAGTTCCTCAACCGCGTCGACGACGTCATCGTCTTCCCGCAGCTGTCCAAGCCCGAGCTCGTGCAGATCGTCGATCTGTTCGTCAAGCGCCTCAGCGACCGCCTGCTCGACCGCGATATGACGGTGGAGCTGTCGCAGTCGGCCAAGGAGCGCCTCATCGAGATCGGCTTCGACCCGGCACTCGGTGCTCGCCCGCTGCGTCGTGCGATGCAGCGTGAGATTGAGGACCAGCTGTCGGAGAAGATCCTGCACGGTGAGCTGAACTCCGGCGACCACGTGAAGGTGGACGCTGCGGACGGCAAGTTCCAGTTCGAGACCGGCCCTCGTGGTGAGAAGGTCTCGGTCGGCATCAACACCGGCGGCGCGATCACCTCGAGCCCCGACCTGGCGGCCGCCTCGGGCGAGTGATGCTTCGACAGGCTCAGCGAGCTTGAGGACAGAAGGGCGGATGCTTCGGCATCCGCCCTTCTTCGTGTCTGTGCACGGGGGTCAGGGTGGCGGGAAAACCCAGACGACCTGGCGTGTCCGCGGCGAGCCGTCCCCGCACACGCCGAGGCGGGCCGTGTTCGTCTGTGTTTTCCGGCGGATCGAGGTCGGCGGGCGCCCAGCGCGCGAATACCGACCAAGAGGCTTAGCGAGTTTAGGGTGGAGAGGTGAGCGAGTACACCGTCCGGCCGGCGCGCAGTGCCGACATCCTCGGCATCCATCGACTGCTGGAGCCGCTGGTCGATCGACGCATCCTCCTCGGCAAGGACCTCGCCGTGCTCTATGGCGCTGTGCAGGAGTTCGTCGTCGCCGAGCGCGACGGTGAACTCATCGGATGCGGTGCGCTGCACGTCATGTGGGAGGACCTCGGCGAGGTGCGCACCCTGATCGTGCGCGAGGACTGGCTGCACCACGGCGTCGGTCGTGCACTGGTCGAGGGGCTCGAGGAGCGCGCGGTCGCGCTGGGACTGCAGCGACTGTTCTGCCTCACTTTCGAAGTCGACTTCTTCACCCGTCGCGGGTTCTCGCAGATCGGCGAACAGGTCGTAGACCCCGACGTCTACTCCCAGCTGCTGCGCAGCCCGGACGAGGGTGTCGCAGAGTTCCTCGATCTCGCCCACGTGAAGCCGAACACGCTCGGCAACACGCGCATGCTGAAGAACCTGTGATGGCCGGGCGCCCGAGAACAGCGGCCGTGTACCGGCGGCGGCGATTCGCCATCTTCGGTGGCCTGATCCTGCTGATCCTCGCGATAGCCGCCGGCGTCTGGCTCGCCATCGCACAGCCGTGGACGGATGCCGGGGCCGAGCCTGCACCCACATCCACGTCCACCCCGGGCTCGACGCCGACGGACGCCCCGGCGACGGACACCCCGGCGACGGACACCCCGTCGCCGGAGCCCACCGCCGAAGAGCCGGCGACCGCTGTGCCGTGCCAGGCGCGCGATGTCACCGTCGAGGCAGTGACGGATGCCGAGACCTATCCCTCGGGCGTGCTCCCTCAGCTCTCCATCTCGCTGACGAACAAGGGCGACTCGGACTGCACGATCGATGTCGGATCCACGACCCAGGTGTTCACGGTGTCGAGCGGCAGTGACACGTGGTGGCGTTCCACGGATTGCCAGCAGGACCCCAGCAGCATGGTCGTCACGCTCGCCGCGGGGCAGACCGTGACGAGCGCCACGCCGGTGCAGTGGGACCGCACGCGCTCCGACGTCGCGACGTGTGATCAGGAGAATCGTCCCCGTGCTCCCGGCGGAGGAGCCTCGTACCACGTGGCGGTGTCTATCGGCGGCTTCGAGGCTGTCGCGACGCGGCAGATCCTGCTCTACTGAGCGCGCTCGTCGATATCGGATGCGGCGGCACTGATCGCATTTCGCAGAACGCGTGCACACAGAGCGCGTGACTTTGGGATACCATTGGAGCAACTCTCGAGATCTTCGGTGCAAGCCATCCCCAGTGGCGTCGTTTACAGCGTCCCCAGCGCTTCGACATTTCACCGTTCGAGAGTTCGAGGGCCCTTTCGAATACTCCAGTCCCCACTGGACTACTCGAAAGGGCCCCAATCGTTTCCACCCCATTCGACTCTGCCCGTCGTGATCAGTCTCTAGGCTGGGATGCATGGCAGCGAAGAAGTCGAAGAGTGCGGGCAGGAAGCCGGCACCGGAGGAGTTCCGCTCCGAAGCGCTCGCGCAGGCGCTCGAGAAGCAGGACATGGCGGCCGTGGCGCTTGCGCTGCGAAACGGGACCACGGTCGTGCCGTTGCTGAGGTCGGGGGACCGCGACAACCCGCTCGACGGCGGCGAGGTCTGGACCTACCGCGATGCGGCCACCGGAGACGTCGCGCTCCTGCTGTTCAGCGATGCCAAGAACAAGCCGGCGAACCTGCCTCCCGGCGTGGGCATCTACTCGCCGCAGTGGCTGCACGGATTCTTGACCACGCACAGCGACACGATCACGACGGTGTTCCTCGACATCGCGGGGCCGCATCCGATGCAGGCATCGCCGCACGAACTGCTGGCCGCACTCGACGCCTGACGAGGGGCATCGCTCGTTACGTTTCGACTCGCTGCGCTCGCTCAACGCGTTTCGGCGCGCTCCCATCGCTCGTTACGTTTCGACTCGCTGGCGCTCGCTCAACGCGTTTCGTCTCGCTGCGCTCGCTCAACGACCCACGGGGGTAGCCGAAAGAGAAACGAGGCCGCGCGTCAGAACGGCGGAGCGTCGACCTCGCGCTGCCGCTTCGCAGGATGCGACGACCGACTGCGCGACTTCACGTCGTTCAGCGCAGCATCCAGTGATTTCGACCGCTCATCGAACACCTGGTCGTATCCGAGCCTCTTCGCCTCGGAGCGCCGCTGCGCGGCCTGGGTCACTGCGCGCACCTCGCCTGCGAGGCTGAGCTCACCGACCGCGGCGACCGTGCGCGGCACGGAGAACTGCTGGATCGACCCCGCCACTGCGATCGCGATCGCCAGGTCTGCTGCAGGTTCGGTGAACCGCACGCCGCCGACCGTGGACACGTAGACGTCGAGCTTTCCGGTGGGGATGCGACCGCGCTTCTCGAGGATCGCCAGCACCATCGCCACACGCGCCGAATCCAGTCCTGACACCACGCGACGGGGATTCGGTGCGGTGGACTCGACCGTGAGCGCCTGCACCTCGACTGGGAGGGCGCGCCGGCCCTCCATCGAGATCGCGACGCACGTGCCGGGTTCGGTCGAACCGTGGCCGAGGAACAGCCCGCTCGGGTCTGGCACCTCTGCGATGCCGTCGCCGGTCATCTCGAAGCACCCGACCTCATCGGTGGGGCCGAAGCGATTCTTCAGCGCCCGGATGAACCGCAGCGCGGTCTGACGATCTCCCTCGAAGTGGCAGACGACGTCGACGAGGTGCTCGAGGATGCGCGGGCCGGCGACCTGCCCGTCTTTCGTGACGTGGCCGACGATGATGATCGGAAGGCTCCGCTCCTTCGCCACCCGGATGAGCGTCGCCGCGACCTCGCGCACCTGACTGGGCTGGCCGGCCGCTCCGTCGGACAGGGACGATGACACGGTCTGCACCGAGTCGATGATCACGAGCTGCGGCTTCACCTCGTCGATGTGGCCGAGGATCGTGGCGAGGTCGGTCTCGCTCGCGAGATACAGCTCGTCGTGCAGCGCACCGGTGCGTTCGGCGCGCAGCCGCACCTGCGCCTGGGACTCCTCTGCGCTCGCGTACAGCACGCGCCGACCGCCGCGCGCAGCCTGGGCCGCGACCTCGAGCAGCAAAGTGGACTTGCCGACGCCTGGTTCTCCGCTGAGCAGGATCGCCGCTCCAGGAACGATGCCGCCGCCGAGAACGCGGTCGAACTCTCCGACGCCGCTCGAACGACGAGGCGTGTCGACCGTGCTGATCTGGGTGATGGGTCGCGCAGCGCGATCCGCTCCAGGCGCGAGCGGCGTCATCTGACGAAGGATGCCGGTCTTCGCCGCCTGTTCCTGCACGGTGCCCCATTGCTGGCACTCGCCGCAGCGACCGACCCACTTCGACGTGGTCCACCCGCACTCGGTGCACACGAAAGCTGCAGGGGCGGGACGACGGGTTGCCATGTCTACAGGCTAGCCGCGGCATCCGACACCGACGTTCGCCACGTATCGATACCTCGCCGCTATCGACGGCATACGACATCCCTATCGCCCAGAGGCCCATTCCGCCCACATGCGGAACGGGTGCGCGGGATACTGGAACCAACGCCAACGACGTCTCATCTGCGGGCCGCTTCCGGCCCACTCCCGGGTGCATGCGGTGCACCTTCGAGAGAAGGAGTCCTCCCATGGAGTGGCTTGATCCACTGGTTCTATCCCGATGGCAGTTCGGTCTGACGACGATCTACCACTACCTGTTCGTGCCCCTCACGATCGGTATGGCCGTCTCGGCCGCGATCTTCCAGACTGCGTGGGTGCGCAGCGGCAAGATCCACTATCTGCACCTGACGCGGTTCTTCGGGAAGATCTTCCTGATCAACTTCGCGATGGGCGTCGTCACGGGGATCGTGCAGGAGTTCCAGTTCGGCATGAACTGGTCTGACTACTCGCGCTTCGTCGGCGACGTCTTCGGCGCCCCGCTCGCGTTCGAAGGACTGCTGGCCTTCTTCTTCGAGGCCACGTTCATCGGTCTGTGGATCTTCGGCTGGGACAAGCTGCCGCAGAAGCTGCACCTGGCCACCATCTGGTGCGTCTCGATCGGCAGCGTCCTGTCTGCGTACTTCATCATCGCAGCCAACTCGTTCATGCAGAACCCGGTCGGCTATGAGTACAACCCGGTGACGAACCGCGCCGAGCTCGTCGACATCTGGGCGCTGCTGACGAACCCGGTCGCCCTCGCGGCGTTCCCGCACACGATCTTCGGCGCGTTCATGTTCGCCGCCGGTGTCATCATCTCGGTGTCGGCGTGGCACCTCATGCGCGGTCAGCACACCGACACGATGCGCATCTCGCTGAAGTTCGGTCTGTGGGGCATGCTCGTGGCCACCGCAGGCGTCGCGCTCACCGGCGACCAACTCGGGCTCGCGATGTACGACGCGCAGCCCATGAAGATGGCAGCGGCCGAGGCCACCTTCGACACGGTCTGCGGGGCCGACGCCTCGTTCAGCCTGTTCACGCTCGGCACGCCTGACGGCAGCTCGGAGCTGTTCTCGATCCGCGTGCCCTACCTGCTGTCGCTGTTGTCGACGCAGACGCTCGACGCCTGCATCGACGGCATCAACGACCTCAACGCCCAGTACGCCGTGCAGTATGCAGACCTCGGCATCGACAACTTCACCCCTGTGCTGTGGATCACGTACTGGGCGTTCCGCTGGATGATCGGTCTCGGCATGCTGCACGCGTTCATCGCGCTGGTCGGCCTGTGGGTCACGCGCAAGGGCGCCAAGAAGCCTCCGGCGAAGTGGATGTGGAAGCTTGCGATCTGGTCGTACCCGCTCGCCCTGCTCGCGAACATCGTCGGCTGGGTCTTCACCGAGATGGGACGCCAGCCCTGGATCGTGTTCGGGTTGATGAGCACGCGCGACGGCGTCTCGCCAGGCACGTCGGGGCTCGAGGTGCTGATCTCACTGATCGCGTTCACAGCGATCTACGCCACGCTCGCTGTCGTCGAGGTGCGCCTGATCATCCGCGCGGCCCAGAAGGGGCCGGACACCACCGAGACCCATGACGAGGCGGCACCCGCGCCGTCGGCCGTGTACTGATCGAAAGGACGCGAAATGGATCTCGCCACACTCTGGTTCGGCATCATCGCCTTCCTCTTCGTCGGCTACTTCGTGCTCGACGGCTTCGACTTCGGCGTCGGCATGTCGCTGCCGTTCCTCGGCGGTTTCGGAAAACGCGCCGACGACGTGACGCGCCGGCAGATCATCAACACCATCGGCCCGGTCTGGGACCTCAACGAGACCTGGCTGATCGTCGCCGGCGCCTGCCTGTTCGCCTCGTTCCCCGAATGGTACGCCTCGCTGTTCAGCGGCTTCTACCTGCCGCTGCTGCTCATCCTGCTCACCCTCATCATGCGCGGCGTCTCGTTCGAGTACCGCCACCAGCGCGACGGGCTGAAGTGGAAGCAGGGCTTCGACCGCATGATCATGATCGGCTCGGCCGTCCCGGCGTTCCTCTGGGGCGTCGCGTTCGCGAACATCGTGCAGGGCGTCGCTCTCGACGAGCGGCGTGTGTACATCGGGACGGTGTTCGACCTGCTGAACCCGTACGCCCTGCTCGGCGGCCTCGTGACGCTGCTGCTGTTCTTCACGCACGGTGTCACGTTCATAGCTCTCAAGACCGACGGTCAGCTGCGTACGGATGCCAGGCGACTCGCCTTCCGCGCAGGTATCGTGACGCTCGTCGTCGCGGCGGTGTTCCTGGTGTGGACGGTGACCGCGCACTTCTCGCTTGCGGTGCTGGTGCTGGCCGCGCTCGCCGCGGTGTCGCTGGTGCTGTCGATCGTGTCGAACCTGCGCGTCCGCGAGGGCTGGGCGTTCGGATTCGGTGCGGCCACCACGCTGTTCGCCGTCGTGATGCTGTTCGCGGCGCTTTTCCCGAACGTGATGCCGTCGACGATCGACCCCGCATACAGCCTCACGATCGCGAACGCGTCGAGCAGCCAGTACACGCTCACGATCATGAGCTGGACGGCTCTGGTCGCCCTGCCCCTGGTGCTGCTGTACCAGGGCTGGACATACTGGGTGTTCCGCAAGCGCGTCACTCGCGCATCGATCGAGGGGGCGCCGTCTGAAGGGGAGGCGGCGCACGCGTGAAACCCATCGATCCGAGGCTGCTGCGGTACGCCGGCGCCGCGCGGGGCTTCTTCGTCCTCGCCGCGGTGATCGGCGTGCTGCAGACGGCAGTCGTCATCGCGTTCGCATGGTTCCTGACGGATGCCGTCACCGGCGCCCTGGCCGGTCGTTCTGTCGTGGGGTCCCTGGTCTGGCTGCTCGGACTCGCGCTGCTGCGCGGCGCGCTGATCGCGGCATCCGACGCCGCCGGTACGGCCGCCGCTGCCCGCACCGGCATGCAGCTGCGGTCGGCGTTGATCAGCGCCGTGGGCCGGCTCGGACCGGGCTGGCTGGTACAGCGCAACCAGGCGTCTCTCGCCGTCACGGCAGGGCATGGGCTGGAAGCGCTGGACACCTACTTCTCGCGTTATCTGCCGCAACTCGTGCTGACCGTCATCGCGACGCCGGTGATCGTGCTGGTGATGTGGTGGCGGGATTGGCCGAGCGGGTTGATCGCGACGATCACGCTGCCGCTGATCCCGCTGTTCCTCGTCCTCATCGGCATCGCCACCCGCACCGTCCAGCGCAAGCAGTGGCAGACGCTGCAGCATCTCGCCGCGCGCTTCGCCGACACAGTGCAGGGGCTCGCGACCCTACGTCTGTTCGGCCGCGACCGACGGGCCGCGGCGCAGATCGAGACGACAGCGGATCAGTACCGGCGCGAGACGATGAAGGTGCTGCGGTTCTCGTTCCTCTCCGGCTTCGCGATGGAGCTGCTCGCCTCCCTCGCCGTGGCCCTCGTCGCCGTCACGGTGGGATTCCGGCTGCTCGCGGGGGAGATGCCGCTCGAGATCGGGCTGTTCGTGCTGCTGCTCGCGCCCGAGGCGTTCCTGCCGATCCGGCAGGTCGGGGTGCAGTTCCACGCCGCTTCCGAGGGTGTGGCGGCGACCGAGGACGTGTTCGAGGTGCTGGATGCTGCTCATGACAATGAGGTTTCGGCTCGCCTTCGGCTCGCTCAACCCGTTTCGTCTCGCTTCGCTCGCTCAACGACCCGCGTAGAGATGGACTCCACACGGCGGGGCGTTGAGCGGAGGAGCGCAGCCCCGGAGACGAAAGGGGTTGAGCGAGCGCAGCGAGTCGAAGCCGCCATCCAGGCCGAAGCCGCCGCCCAGGCCGAAGCGGCCATCCAGGCCGAAGCCGCCGCCCCAACCGGGTCAGCCACCCAGGTCGAACCCGCTACTCTGCATGTCGTCGGCCTCCGTGTCCGCGACCTCCCACCCGTCTCTTTCGAGGCGCACCCCGGCACGATCACCCTCGTCGAAGGCCCGAGCGGCTCCGGGAAGTCCAGCCTGTTCGCAGCCCTGCGCGGCGCGGCGGATTTCGACGGCACCGCGCTGTTCGCGGGCGACGACGTCCGCACCCTCGCCCCCTCTGACTGGCTCGCATGGGCCGGGCAGGCGCCTGGGCTGATGCAGGGCACGATCGCCTCGAACGTGGCGCTGGGCGACGCGGACCCGGATGCCGACGGCATCCGCCATGCCCTCGACGCCGCGTGCGCGGCCGATCTCGACCCGACCCAGGAACTCGGTGTGCAGGGGAGCGGGCTGTCCGGCGGGCAGGCGCAGCGCGTCGCCGTCGCGCGTGCCCTGTACCGCCACGCAGCCGACCCCGCGCGAGTGCTCGCGCTGGATGAGCCCTCGAGTGCGCTGGATGCCGACACCGAGGCCCGGCTCTGGGCAGCGCTGCGTGACCGAGCGGATGCCGGAGCTACGGTGCTGCTCGTCTCCCACCGCCACACGGCTCGTAGCATCGCGGATCAGATCGTGACGGTGCCGGCAAGGTCACGGCTGGGGGTGCGGGTATGACGAACCTCCGCGACATCCTCGGCCTCGCGCAGCCGCCCGTACGCCGCTTCCTGCCCGGGCTGAGCTGGGGCGTGCTCTCGGCTGCGGCCGCGGTGAGCCTGCTCGCGGTCAGCGGCTGGATGATCGTCAGCGCCTCGATCGTCGACTCGCTGGTGCCGCTGTCGGTCGCAGTGGTCGGCGTGCGCTTCTTCGCGGTCTCGCGTGCTGTGTTCCGGTATCTGGAGCGTCTCTCGGGGCATGATGCGGCGCTGCGCCAACTGGCCGCGACGCGCTCCGACATGGTGCGCCGGCTCATCCCGCTCTCGCCTGCAGGCCTGGGGAAGACCGATCGCGGACAGGTGCTCTCGGCGCTCGTCGACGATGTCGAGAACCTGCAGAACCTGCCGCTGCGCGTGGTGCAGCCGCTCGCCGTGACGGGCGTCGTCGCCGTCGGCGCGGTGGTCTTCGTCGCGTTCGTGTCGCCGCCGGCTGCCCTCACGCTCGCAGCATGCCTCGCGGCGGCGGCGCTGGTCGCGATCGGACTCGGCTGGGTGTTCGGGTCGCGGGCGGAGCAGCAGCTGTCATCGCTGCGCGCCGAGCTCTCGGCATCCGTCGTCGACTACTTCGGCAGCCTCGACGTGCTGCTCGCCTACGGTGCCGAGCCTGAGGCTCGCAGGCGCGTCGAGCGCGCGGACGGCGCGCTTCGGCGCGCTGTCACCCGCGCGTCTCTGGCGCAGGCGGTCGCCGCTGGCGTCGTGTCGGTGCTCGCCGGGGTGGCGTCGGTGTGGGCGATCGCCGTCGCCGCCCCTGGTCTGACGACCGGCGCGATCGACGGACCCTGGCTCGCGGTCGTCGTGCTCGTGCCGATGGTGGTCTTCGAGGTGTTCGGCGCCGTGCCGATCGCGGCGTCGTCGTGGCGCAGTGTGCGGGCGAGCGCCCAGCGCATCGTCGACGTGCTGCCCTCGTCGGTGCCGATGCAACTGCGATCGGATGCCGGGGCGGACGAGGCCCCGACAAGCACGGCGCTGCGCCTGCACGACGTCACGGCATCCTGGCCGGGTGGCGCGCCGGCACTGCGCGGAGCGTCGCTCGACCTCGCGGCCGGTGAGCGCGTGCTCGTGTCGGGGCCGAGCGGGGCGGGCAAGAGCTCGCTCGCGGCGGTGCTGGTCGGATTCCTCCGCTCAGAGGGCGAGTACACGATCGGCGGGACGGATGCTGCGGCGCTCTCCGGCCCTGCCCTTCGGCGCATCGTCGGTCTGTGCGAGCAGAGCCCGCAGCTGTTCGACGAGGACATCCGCCAGAATCTGCTGTTCGCCCGCGATGCCGCGACCGACGACGAACTGCTCGACGTGCTCGGCCGCGTCGGACTCGGCGCCTGGGTGCAGGAGCGCGGCGGCCTGGATGCACGCGTCGGCGACAGGGGTGCACTGGTGTCGGGTGGTCAGGCGCAGCGCCTCGCACTCGCCAGGGCGCTGCTGCGAGGATTCCCCGTTCTCGTGCTGGATGAGCCGACCGCAGGGGTGGACCCAGAGGCATCCGATGCCCTGCTGCGCGATCTGCTCGGCGCGGCGGGGGAGCAGTCGGTGCTGCTGATCTCGCACGTCGAGCCGCCTGCAGGAACTGTCGACAGGGTCGTGCGGATCGAGGGCGGCCGCACGGTCTGATCGGTGATCTGCGGAGGTTCGCCGGGGCACGAGTTCACCCCGGGAGGTGTCGCGATGTGCCGCATCGCTCGTGCGGATGCGGCCAAGGGGACCACCTCGTGCGAATGCCGCGACGGGGGTCGCTGCGGCCTGGTGAGCGGCCGGCGGGCCGCGAGACCGACTTTGCAGCACGAGACCGAGTCACGCACGCTATGTCTCGTGCCGCAGACTCGGTCTCGTGCCCTGAACGCGCCGATTCGCGCCGCAGCCCGTCGTCGCGTAAACTCTTCCGCGGTGACGTGTCCGAGCGGCCGAAGGTGCAACACTCGAAATGTTGTGTAGGTTCACCCCTACCGTGGGTTCAAATCCCACCGTCACCGCCAGAAAAACCCCTGTTTATCAGGGGTTTTTCCATGTCTGCGCCGCGAAGGTCGCACAGTTTGCCCACATTCTGTTTGAGATTCAGACTGGGATCCGGCTCGAGTGTGGGGCGTCGGTGATGCGCGCGGGCGAGCGAGCGGTGCCTCAGGCCCGCGTGATTCCGCGGACGACGTGGCTACTGCCGGGCCGGACACAGTGCACCTCGACGCGTGGTGACGGTGGGTAGCTGCCTCACAGTCAGTAGTGATCTCCCGCTCGGGGGTGGGCCTATCGCTCGCTATCGGAGATCGCGACGCGCGCCAGTCAGTCGATCACGACTCGCGTGTCGACGCGCCCCGTTGCATGGGCGCTGTCTCGCGATATGATGTTCGGGTAACTGCACGATTCCGTTAACAACGGAACAGCGGGATATACCGAAAAGAAGTGTGACATGCCCGATCAAGTACCGGCCTCACAGGCTCAGCTCGTTCGTCGTGCTGTCGGATTGATCCGAGATCGGCTTCCGTCGGGCTGGCATGCCTCTGAACCTGGCGGGGGAGCTGCGGGCGCGGATGCGGCGTTTGTGATCTCGGCGGCGGACGGGCGTGAAGTGCGTGTCGAGATCGAAGCTAAGCAAGGGGCGTTGGTCAGTCGGCAAGCACAGGTGCTGGCGCAGGAACTTCTTACGCGTGCATCCGGGTCGGGTTCGATTCCGCTTCTTGTTGCGCGGTATCTCTCACCCCAGGTCAGGGAGCAGTTGCAGACCGCCGGGGTCTCGTACGTGGATGCGACGGGAAACCTGATGCTCTCTGCGGTGAGTCCAGGAGTTTTTCTCGCTGATCGGGGTGCAGCGAAGGATCCATGGCGTGGCGTGGGGCGTCCACGTGGCACGCTCAAAGGTGACCCGGCCGCCCTCGTTGTGCGGGCACTGCTTGATTCTGCGCGGCCTTGGCGCGTGCGCGACCTCGTCGAATCGTCGGGGGCGTCTACCGGGGCGACCTATCGGGTTCTGGAGTACCTCGACCGGGAGGGGCTCGCCGGCCGCAACGACGACGGTCTGTGGGATGTGCATGATTGGCAGCGTCTGCTCCGTTCCTGGGCGGGCGATTACTCATTCCTCACGGAGAACGTGGTCAGTCGATTCATCGCACCACGAGGACTGGCTGCGTTTCGCGGTGTCCTGACGCAGTCGGAGGCTTCATATGCGGTGACCGGTGCGGCCGCATCCGAGGAATGGACATCGGTCGCGCCGACCAGATCCATGTTCGTGTACGTCGAGGATGCGCCTCTTGGCGCCGAGGCGTGGGGGCTCCGCCCCACGGATGCGGGAGTGAACGTGATCCTCCTGGAGCCGCGCAAACCCAACTCGGTGGCGTTCGTGGGTACGGGGGTGCTCGACGACGGTGTGCGGAGGGCAGCACCAGTGCAGGTCGCCGCCGATCTGCTGAACGGGCCGGGGCGTGACCCGCAGGAGGGGGAGGAGCTTTTGCGTTGGATGGCGGAGAACGAGACGGCATGGAGGCTTCCGTGAACATCGAAACCGTACGCGCTCGTACCGTGCTCTTGGACGCACTCGAGGCGCTGGGTGGGCACCTCCCATCAATCATCCTGGTCGGCGCACAGGCGATCTATCGGCGCACAGGTGCTGCCGAGGTCGCGCTGGCTGAGTTCACCACGGATGCGGACCTCGTGATCGATCCGCGGTCACTCTCGCCGAACCCGTTGATCGAGGACGCGATGACGGTCGCTGGGTTCGTGCGTGACCCGTCGAACATCAATCCCGGAACCTGGATCTCGCGCGATGGCATTCCCGTTGACTTGATGGTGCCGGACCAAGTGGCGGGCAAGGGCCGGCGTGGAGTCACTGTCGGCCCGCACGATCGAGGATCAATGCGTCGCACGGTCGGGTTGGAAGCGACCCTCGTGGATAACGGAATTCTCAGCGTCGCGGGTCTTGCGGACAACGACGGTCGGCGAATAGACATGCGCGTCGCAGGTACAGCCGGGCTGCTCGTCGCCAAGCTCCACAAGGTGAGCGAACGACTGGAGACGCCACGCCGACGGGACGACAAAGACGCGCATGACATCTACCGGATTCTCGTCGCGATAAGCACTGAGGATCTGGTCGATACTTTCCGTGTACTGCTCAATGATGTCGTTTCTGAAGCCGTGACATCGGACGCTCTATCCATGCTCGAGCGAGTGTTCGCGTCCGGGCCGGAGGCGCCGGGGTCCACTATGGCTGGCCGGGCAGAGCACGCCATAGGTGACCCCGAACAGGTGAGCCTCGCGGTGAGCATTCTTGCTGCGGATCTGATGAAAGCGCTCGATCGCTGAGTTGACCGGACGATGATCTCGCACGTGGCGACTGTGCAAGCGAATCGAACGATCCGCTTTCCCCCATTTCACCCACGAACGTATGAGATCGAGATGGAGTGAAGAAGGTTTTGGAGGGGGAAGGACAGGGCTGAAGCCTTGGAATTCCGGCGTTCTGGACTGGACGCGATCCAAGTGGGCGTCAGCGATTCGGGTTCAAATCCCACCGTCACCTCCATTTTGGCCCGGATCGACTTCCTCTTGGCGGTTTCGATCCGGCTCATTCCTTTTGGTTCGGTCTCGTTCCTTCTCGGATGTGGGCACGGCCTGGTCAGGGGTTTTCTTCTCCACGGTTCTTGCCCGTGTGCGGGCGACTCGGGGCGACTCAGAGCGACCGGGACGGATTGAGAGCGACCGGCAACGACGTCGCGGTGGACTGTGCCGGCGGTTTGCCCACATTTGTTTAGCCGAGTCGTTCGGTAGCGCGGGTGGGTCGTTCTGGTAGCACTCGTGGGTTGGTCTGGTAGCGCCGGGGGCGGTTGGACCGTGAGGATGGCTGTCAGCCGAGGCCAACGGGGTCTCGGTCG
>NZ_JABFAS010000002.1:751682-820687 GCF_017168295.1 Microbacterium sp. KRD172
CATGCGCCGCCACGTCACCGGGCTCGTCCCGGCCGAGTGACCGCAGTGCGGGCGCGGGCGCTACCAGATCCCCGCGCCCGCACTACCGGTTCGACCCACACCCGCTACCGAACAGCTCGGCTAAACAACATTTGTTCGTGTGGTGCGGATACCCACGGTAGGTCGACCTCTCGCAGGCTCGAGCATGGGTAATCCGAAGTCCCGGACCTTGCGGCGTCCGGACTGCGGATCCGCCATGGGTGTGTGATCGGGTTCAGGCTTGTGCGATCTCGTCGAGCCAGCTGGCGAGCTGTCCGACCGCGTCGGTGAGTGTAAGGTCCACCGCGGCGGATTCGGCAGCCCTCGCGAAGCTGGTTCCCCAGTGCGGGTGAGCGGTGACTGTCGCCGGCCAGGCCCGTGGCTGGACCCCAGCGATCGTCGCCTCGGCGGCGCGCGCGGCGAAGACATCCTCGATGGCGCGGCGAATCTCCGCAGGCGACGGAGTGCCCGCGGCGCGGACGAGGTCGCGTAGCAACAGCAGGTCGACGACATCGCGGGCGCGATCGTTGATGTAGACGGGAGGACGGTGCGGGTCGGTGCACGCATGGATCTTCTGCGCGATCTGATAACTCATCGACAGACTTGCGATCCGGTCCGGCGTAGGCAGACCGAACCCCGCCAGGGACGGCGCTGCGAAGGTGTCGGGTGCGGATCCGGCGCCGCCCTCGTCCGGCGCGATCTCGATCTGCACGCGCCGCCAGGTCACCCCACGCAATTGCACAGTGATATGGAACCGGCGAGGCTTCACGACCAGGTAGGGGACGTCGATGATCTCGACGTCGTCACGGACGAGTGTGAGCGGCCCCCACGGCTCGCTGAGTGCACCATCAAGCTCGGCGAGGAACACGTCGATGTCGCCACGGGTGAGGCCGTCGATGTCCTGGGTCGTGCGAGACATTCCGGGGAGTCGGTACTGCAGCATGGTGCCGCCCTTGAGCAGGAACAGCGGCGCCCCGGAATCGTCCACGGCGCGCTGCAGCGCCGCGGAGACGACGGTGGCTGCGACCAGCCACCCCAGTCGCGGGCCGGCCGATCCGAGCTGGCCCTGTGCCTGAGTGATCCATGCGTTGAGTATTCGAGCCGAGGCGGGAGCCCTGTCCTTCGGGTCGAGGTCGCTCATCGCCTGAGCGAGGTTCGCCCGGTCAGGCTCGGCCATCGCGATCCTCCAGTCGCTGGGCCAGCCGTTCTCGCTCCGCCGTGGGAAGCAGGCTGGTGCGCCCGGCCCGTTCGATGGCTTGTCGCAACAGGTATGTCGGCACCCCCGAGGCGATGCCCTGATCGATCGCGGTCGTGACCGTCACGATCGGAATACCTTCCCACCACGTGACCTGGGACGGATCGAGGTCCTCGTAGTGGATGACGTACGTCTCCCCACCTGCTCTACGGAGGCGGCGGTGGCGGCCGACGGTCAGGTGGATGCGGTTCGGGTTGATGTCGCTGATGTCCCAGGCGGCGAGGGCCGTGTCGTGGCTCAGGCAGGCCTCCGGCGCCCCCGTCCACAGCACGGCGAGGTGGTACTGGTCGAACTCGGTCGCCGCGACTTGCGGCACCCGGTAGACACCGTGCGCCACGTGCTCCAGTCGGCCTCGGGCGACCATCGTCGACAACTCCGGATGCGAGGCGCCTTCGGTGAGGGCCTGCGCAGTCGTCACAAAGCCGTGCTGATCCAACGCGATCTCGCGGAGCATCTCCAACTTGGTAACGACAGGCATGTCAATACCTTAGCAAAATACGAAGGTATTGACATCCGAGTCCCTGATGTGTGAGCGATGCGGTGAGCCGATCGCTCGTGACATTCTCGAGGTATGGCGCGAACATGGTTGTCGGTGACGGTTGAGCTGCTCGGTGGTCGGGGCACTGAATTGTGGCCGTGGCCCGGCCGGGTGTTCGCCGTTGGCCCCTCCCACACCTTCCTCCAGTTCGCGAATGCGATCAATGATGCGTTCGCCCGGTGGGATCGGTCGCATGTGTCTATGTTCACCCTCGCCGACGGGCGGATGGTCACCGACGACGAGACCGGCGCGGAGCTGGCGGCGTCGATCGGGGGCCCGCTCACGGTGCCCATCGACATGGCCAGAGTGAAGGTCGCTCGGCTCGTGGAGCCGGGCGCTGAGTTCCAGTTCACCTTCGACCTCGGCGACGGCTGGACGCACCGCTGTGTGGTGGAGGCGGAGAAGGTCGATCCGCTAGAGGTGTTGGGTATCCGCCCCGCCGCTCCGCTGTCGTACTGGGGTTGGGGGAGCATCCCGGATCAGTATGGTCGGCGATGGTCGGTGTGTTTTGTCAAGTGGAAGTCGGCCGTTTGAGCGCGGATTTTCCGGCCACGTGTGCATGGTTTCCGGCCGTGTGAGCGCGGCTGGAATCTGTGGCGTGGGCATGATCAGAACGGGTGCGCGTCGTCCGCGTCGGGTGTCGACTCGCACGTGACGCTGCGTGGCCGGATTCTCGCGCTCAAACAGCAGGAAACCAGCCACTACTCTGGCCGGAAAACCCTGCTCAACCGGCCTGTAAACAGTCGATCACACACAACGCTCCAACACAATCACGAACATGCGGAGCCGCTCGCGTTGTCGGTCATCAACCGCCTCACGTGGCGCGGCGGACCGGGCGATCGAATCCTGGCCGAGGACCTGCTGGCCACTCTGCGCGCCGAGCCCCTGCCGGGGCGGGTGCTGCCGGTCGATCTTGAGATGCTCAGCATCTTGTTGGAAGGGGATCCTGAGCTGTCGACCGGCGCGTACCTCGACCTTCGCACAGGCGAGGTGTGCGGCGGCAACGAGACAGATCCGATGATGGTCGGGGAGGATGCCGCGATCGACGTGGAGGAGGAACCCGACCGTTGGATCTACCTCGCCGGGGTAGGTTCACGAGAAGGCTGGCGAGACATGGCGGCCTTCGCCGAGCGACAGCACGACCAGTCTCTGCGAGAACGACTGGAGCAAGCGATCGAGGGCAAGGGTGCCTTCCGCCGCTTCCGCGACCTCGCCCACGACGAAGGCATCGCCGAGCAGTGGGACCTCTTCTCCTCCGATCGGCAACTGGGTCGTGCCCGTGAGGTGCTCGCCGCCGAGGGCATCCGCGGGCCTCGCAGCATGGCCACCTCCGATGAATGAACTCGAGGAACCGTGCTGGGCTGCGCAGGCCGTCCGCGACTGGGAGGCGGCAGGCGGGCCAGTGGCACTCCCGGCATCCGTGCCTACGAAATGCCCACAATCGAACACGATCGAGCCCGATTGAACGGGATCGAGAGCAGATTCCAGAGGGCTCGAAACGGCGGAATTCCGCGGGAGTCCGACCGAGACGGATCGGGAAGGATCGAACCTCTTTGGGTTCAAATCCCACCGTCACCGCCAAATCGAAGGCCCCGACTTCCCTAGCGAACACGAGGAAGTCGGGGCTTTCGTCATGCGGCGGGAGAGGCAATTGCCGGCATTTTGCCCACGGCCGACCGTCGGGCGAGGTTGCCGTTCGGGAGGGAAGCAGTATTAGGTTATGCTTACCTTGTTTTGCCCCGAGCGTTGCTGCGAGGCACTACACCGAAGCTCTACTCCCGATGGCACTGCTCACCCGCCCGAAAGCATCAACAGCCATGCTCCCGAAGCCGCTCGCTCGTGGTTTTTCCCTTCTCGGTGGTCAACCCGACGCAACCGCGCTCATCGTCGACGGCGCACGCCTGAGTTACGCCGAGCTCTCCGACCGGGTTGCCGAACGCAGAGACCGGCTCGGCGAGACGCGTCGCCTCGTGATGATGTCGGCGGCCAACGCGCTCGAGCCGATCGTCACCTACCTCGCCGCACTCGAGGGAGGGCACCCGGTGCTGCTCGTGGCGAGCGGCGACGATGAGGCGAGCATCGGTCATCGGGAGTCCCTCGCTGCGCGCTTCGATCCGGATGTCATAGCGCACGACTCGACCCGCGACCGGGCGCTCGAGGAGATTCGGCCAGGCAGCCGCCACAGGTTCCACCCCGATCTCGCCTTGCTCGCCAGCACCTCGGGGTCTACGGGGTCGCCGAAGCTCGTCCGCCTGTCGAGCGAGAATCTGCGCAGCAACGCCGCCGCTATCGCTGAGTACCTGCGCCTCGGGCCGGCCGATCGCGCGGCCACGACCCTCCCCCTGCAATACTGCTACGGGCTCTCCGTCGTGAACAGCCACCTGCTCGCCGGCGCGAGCCTGCTGCTCACCGAGCGCTCGGTCTCCGACGAGGCGTTCTGGTCGGAGGCTGCCGCGCACCGGATCACCTCGTTCGCCGGCGTGCCCTACACTTTCGAGCTCCTCGAAGCAGGCGGATTCTCGGAGCGATCCCTGCCCAGCCTCCGCTACCTCACGCAGGCAGGCGGCCGGCTCGCGCCCGAGGCTGTTCGACGCCTCGCCCGCCTCGGCGAGGAGCGCGGGTTCGACTTCTTCGTCATGTACGGCCAGACCGAGGCGACCGCCCGCATGGCCTATCTCCCGCCACAGCTCGCCGAGTCCTCGGCAGGTGCGATCGGCATCCCCATCCCGGGCGGCTCCTTCCGCATCGACTCCGGCGACGGAGCGGATGCCGAGCCCGGAAGCACGGGAGAGCTGGTCTACGAGGGGCCGAACGTGATGCTCGGCTACGCCGAGGCACCGGAGGAATTCGTACTCGGACGCACGGTGCATGAGCTGCGCACGGGCGACGTCGCCCGTCTTCGCGACGATGGACTCTACGAGATCGTCGGCCGGATGAACCGCTTCGTGAAACTCTTCGGCCTCCGTCTCGATCTGGATCGCGTCGAGCACCTCCTCGCCGAGGAGGGGATCGTCGCGCGCGCCGCGAGCGCCGGCGAACGACTGCTGCTGTTCTCGACATCGGAGCGCACGGCTGAGAGCGCGCGAGAGCGCGCCGCCGCCCTTCTCGGCATCCCCGCCCACGTGATCGGTGCGTACGCCGTGAGTGAGTTCCCTCGAACGTCGAGCGGGAAGCCGGACAGTGCAGCGCTCGTGGCATTCGCCGAGCTGCAGGATCGCTCGGTGGCCGAGTCGGCCGCGGCATCCGGACCGCGGCCCCGGAGCAGGCCGACGCCTGACGGAGTGCGTGAGCTGTTCGCGGCGCTGCTTGCTCGACCCGATGTCGGACTCGACGACTCCTTCTCCGGGCTCGGCGGCGACTCGCTCAGCTACATCGAGGTGTCGCTGCGGCTCGAATCGCTGCTCGGCGTGCTCCCGCGCGACTGGCCGGCGCTCACGGTGCGCGAGCTAGCTGCTCTGGCGGCGCCGTCCGGCGATGCTCCCACACCGTCCGGGAACCCGACCACAGGGAAGCCGACCAGGCAGGCGCGGTTCACGCGGCGCCTGGTGCGAATGGAGACGCCGGCCGTGCTCCGGGCGCTCGCGATCGTGCTGATCGTCGGCACGCATGCCGACCTGTTCATGCTGAAGGGCGGTGCCCACCTGCTGCTCGCGGTGGCCGGGTACAACCTGGCGCGTTTTCAGCTGGCACCTGTGCCGGGGTCGACGCGGGTTCACCGGCTGTGCCGCAGCGCCCTGCAGATCGCGGTGCCGGCGGTGCTCTGGATCGCCGCCGTGGCGCTCGTCTCGGGGCAGTACCGTCCGACGACCGCCCTTCTCGTGAACAACCTCGTCCCCGGCGACGGACGGTGGAACGAGCAGTGGCAGTTCTGGTTCCTCGAGGCGGCGATCTGGAGCCTGGTCGGGCTCGCAGCACTGTTCGCCGTGCGGTTCATCGACCGACTCGAGCGACGTGCGCCGTTCGGGTTCGCGATCACGGGCCTGGCGATCGCTCTCGCCGTCCGCTTCGCGATCGCCGGGCTGCACGCCGAGCACGTGGAGCGCTACGCCGCGCCCGTGGTGGTCTGGCTCATCGCTCTGGGCTGGCTGGTCGCTCGCGCAGATACCGTGGGACGCCGCTGGCTGGTGTCCGCTATCGCCGTCGCGAGCACCTTCGGGTTCTTCGGCGACCCCCTGCGCGAGGGTATCGTCGCGATCGGGATCCTGATCCTCGTCTGGCTGCCGACGATCCGGATGCCGCGTCTGCTCGTGTCTGCGGTCGCCACGCTCGCCGGGGCCTCGATGTTCATCTATCTCACGCACTGGCAGGTGTACCCGCCGTTCGAGCAGAGCGCGCCGTGGCTCGGCACGCTCCTCTCGCTCGCCGTCGGCATCGCCGCGTGGCGCGCGTATGCGTTCGCGAGCAGCCGGATCACGCGGATGCGTGTGGCCTGATCGACCGGTCGATCTGATGCCGGAGCCGCGCTAGCCCTCCCGCGGAGAGCCCACGGGATACAGCACGGCGCCACCGTCGACGACCACGTGCGCCCGGCTGCCGACCGTGAATCGTGCGGCTGCCCGTCCGGGCACCCGATGGGTCACCTCGACGGCGCCCAGTCTCAGCGTCAGCTCCGCCACCGCTCCGGTCGTGCGGATATCGAGCACACGGGCATCGCCGTCCGTCGCCGGATCGACGCGCAACTGATCCGGACGCAGCATGGCGACGAACCGGTCAGCGCCGTGGCTGAGGTCGTGCCGCACAGGGAGGCGTCCGAAGGCGCAGTCGACGGCATCTCCCGCGCGCTCCGCCGCCACCACGACGACCTCGCCGAGGAACGCCGCCACGGCCGTGTCGATCGGTGCATCGAAGACTGCGGAGGGCTCGCCCGCCTGCACCAGGGTCCCGCCGGCGAGCACGCCGACCTGTTGGCCGAAGGAGAGCGCCTCCTCCTGGTCGTGCGTGACGAGCACCGCCGTCACGCCGCTACGCTCGAGCACGTCGATCACGGCGCTGCGGGTGTGGGCCCGAAGGCCTGTGTCCAGCGCGCTGAACGGCTCGTCCAGCAGGATCACACCGGGTCGCTGAGCGAGGGCCCGCGCCAGCGCGACCCGCTGCTGCTGCCCGCCGGAGAGCTCATGCGGCATGCGGGCGGTGAGAGCCGGATCCAGCGAGGCGAGCTCCATCAGCTCTTGCACCCGAGCGCCGGTCCGATCGGAGCGAGGCAGGCCGAACGCGATGTTGCGCGCCACTGAGAGATGCGGGAACAGGGCGCCGTCCTGCGCGACATAGCCGATGCCTCTGCGGTGCGCCGGCACCGCCGAACGAGGTCCTGAGAGTTCGCGGCCGTCCAGCGAGATCGTGCCGGCGTCCGGCCGCTCGAACCCGGCGATCAGGCGCAGCAGCGTGCTCTTGCCGCTTCCGGAGGAGCCGACCAGCGCCAGCCGCGTGGAGTCGGCCACGTCGAGCGCGACGTCGCGCAGTACGTCGGTGCCGTCGAATGCCTTGGATATCCCGCTGAGGTGAAGCGTCATCGGAGACTCCGTCCGGTTGCGTGGGCGAACATCAGGGCGACGGCGGGAATCGAGAGCAGCACCAGCACCAGCGCGTAGGGCGCGGCGGCGGGGTAGTCGAGCGAGGATGCCGCAGACCAGAAGCTCGTCGCGACCGTGCGAGTGCCGGTGGGCGCGAGCAGCAGCGTGGCGGTCAGTTCGTTCGCTGCGCCGAGGGCGACGAGGGCGGCACCGGCGCCGATCGAGGGGAGCAGAAGCGGGAGCGTCACGCGAAGTCGTGCCGGCAGCGGCGCGATGCCGAGAGACCGGGCGGCCTCCTCGAGCGACTCGGGAACCTGAGCCAGGCCGGCTCGCAGAGGCACGAGCGCGCGCGGAAGGAAGATCACGACGTAGGCCGCGATCACCGTGAAGACCGTCTGATACAGGGCGGGCGCGATCGCGAGGGTCGTGCCGACGAGGGCGAGGGCGACGATGATCGCCGGCAGGCTGCTCGCCAGGTACGCCGCGCCCTCGAGTGCGCGGGAGAGCCGGCCGGCGTGGCGCACGGACAGCCATGCGATCGGGAGCGCGACGAGAACCGCGCACAGCGCCCCGGCGACGGCGAGGCCGGATGTCTGCGCCGTGGCCGAGGCGAGAGCGCCGAACTCGGCGGCATCGGCTCGGAGCAGCCAGCGCACGACGCTCGCGAGCGGAACGAGGATCGCCGCCGCGAGCAGAGCGATCGAAGCCGTGATCGCGACCCATGCCGCTCTGCCCAGAGGCAGCAAGGCCGGCGGATGTGGCGCGCCGCCGCCCACTCGCGCATAGCGGGAGCGACCGCGGGCGAGGGACTCGGCGCCGAGCAGCACGAGGCACAACACGACCAGCACGATCCCGAGTGCGGCGGCGTTCGGGCCCGCGAAGGTCGCCTGATAGGCCACGACGATGGCGGTGGTGAAGGTGTCGAACCGGAGGAAGGCGAAGGCGCCGTACTCGGAGAGAAGGTGCAGCGCGACGATGAGCGCGCCGCCGAGAATCGCGAGGCGCAGCTGCGGCAGCACGACGCGGATGAAGACCATCCAGGAACCGAGGCCGAGAGCGCGCGCAGACTCTTCGAGCGCCGGATCGAGGCCGCGGATAGCCGCCATCGCCGGAAGGTAGACGAGGGGGAAGTACGCGAGCACGGCGACGAGCAGACCACCCCAGAGCCCGTTGATCGACGGGATGGCGCTGGCCCACCCGTAGCTCGCCACGAAAGCGGGGATCGCGAGCGGTGCAGCGAACGCGACCGCGAACACCCGGCGCGCGGGCAGCGCGGTGCGCTCGACGAGCCACGCGGCACCCACACCGAGCACGACGGCGGCCGGCACGCCGATCACGGCGAGGAGCGCCGTGTTGACGAGTAGCTCTCCGACCTTGGGGCGGATGACGAGGGTCGCGAGTTCTGTCCATCCCATCGCGATCGCGGCGTGCACGACGTAGCCCACCGGGACGAGTGCGCCGGCCGTCAGCACGGCGACGAGCGCGACGAGACCGCCGGGAGCGCGACGCCGAGGGGGTGTGGCGACCGGTGGCAGGGTCGCGCGTGCGCTCAGAGGAGTCCGGCTTCCGTCATGAGATCGATGACCCGGGGGCCGTTGAGCGTCGACGGATCGATCACGGGCGCGTTCAGGCTCTCGAGCGGCGGCAGCTCGGCTTTCGCCGGGATGCCGGACGCGACGGGGTACTCGAAGCTGTAGCCCTCGCCGAGGATCTTCTGGCCCTGTTCACCGGCGATGAAGGCGAGGAACTGCTGTGCTTCCGCGGGGTGCTGGGCATTGTTGAGGACGCCGCCGCCCGACACGCTGACGAAGGCGCCTGGGTCCTGGTTGCCGAAATAGTGCAGCTTGGTGTTGCCGCTGTCCTCCGCCGCGGCATCCTGATCGCGGTACCAGTAATAGTGGTAGATGATGCCGACCGGGACTTCGCCCGCGTTGACCGCCTTCATCGTGACGATGTTGTTGCGGTACTCGGTCGCGTTCTGGGCCATGCCCTCGAGCCAGGCGCTCGCGCCCTCCTCGCCCTGCGTCTCGAGCACCGCCGAGACGATGGCCTGGAAGTCGGCCTTTGCGGGGGCGGCCCCCCAGCGTCCTTCCCACTCGGGTTCTGCGAGGTCGAGGAGAGAAGCGGGCAGCTCGGCTTCGGAGATGAGATCGGGGTTATAGACCAGCACGGTCGATCGGGCGGCGATCCCTGTCCAGTCTCCTGATGCCGGGCGATAGGCCTCCGGCACGAGTGCCAGAGTCTTCTCGTCGACGGGGGCGAACAGGCCCGCTTCCTCGACGAGCGACATCGCGGGCGAGTTCTCGGTGAGGAAGACGTCGGCCTTGGACGCGGCACCCTCCTGCACGAGCTGGTTGCCCAGCTCACTGTCGTCGCCGTTTCGGAGGACGACCTCGATGCCGGTTTCCTCCGTGAACGCCTCCGCCCACTCCTGGGTGAGCTCTTCGTGCTGGGCGTTGTACACCACGAGCGCGTCACCACCGCCCCCTTCCTCCGACGCATCGCCGGCGCATCCGGAGAGGAGCAGAGCCGACCCGGCGAGGACAGCCAGAGAGGCGTGGCGGACAGGCACAGGCATAGGGACAGTCCTTCGATCAGGAATAGAGGTGAGGCAATCCTAAGGCAGACGCAGCCCGCCGCTGAGTTCGGAGTCGTCACGTAGTCGCACAAACCCACCCCGGCGTGGCATCCACACTCAGCACACCGGCGAGTGCGAGCCATTGCGAGCGGACGTCAGGCGTGAGCGGAGGCGCCCTCGGCGGCGGATTCGGGCAGGTTCCCCCGGCGAAGAACGGCGCCCGTCTCGAGGGCTTCGACCCAGGCGTCGGTGGGCGCGACGGCAGCCCAGCTCGAGTTCAGCAGTGCCATCAGCGTCGTGTGCACCGTCTCCGCGCTGGCCGATCCCGCTTCGTTGGCGATGTCGATGGCTCCGGTCGCATCGGAGATGACCTCGACCGTGAGTTCGCGGGTCTCGGCGTCGGCAGCCGTGGCGAGTACGCAGTTGTTCGTCATGTATCCGACGAGGGTGATCGTGTCGACCTGATTCTCGACGAGCCACTCGCGCAGGCCGGTGCCGGGAAAGACTGAGCTGTACTGCTTGACGATCATCTTCCACCCGGTCGAGTCGCGGCCTTCGAGCGACGAGTGCAGACGGAACTCCGGCTTCGTCGGATTGAACACCGGTGCGTCGTCTCCTGCCGTGTGCTGCACCATGACCACCGGGATCCCGACGCGTTCCGCGGCGTCGATCGTGTCGGCGATGCGCTGGATCGACTCCTCGCGCGGCGGATGCTGGATGCGCAGGAGTCCGGTGAAGTACTCCTGCTGGGGGTCGATGACGATGAGGGCGCGGCGTGGAGCGGGCATGATGATCTCCTGGGGTGTGAGCGGGTCTTGTCATCCAGATTCCCTCACTCGAACCCGTGGCACAATTGGCACGTATGCATACTGACGATGAATTCACGCCAAAGCCTGAGTTGCGGATCGCGGTCTACGCCTTCGACGGTGCGACGATGTTCCATCTCTCCGTCCCGCCGATGGTGTTCGGCGAAGTGACCCGCCAGCACCTGGCGGTGTGGGACACGATCCTGTTCAACGAACTGGGTGCGGACATCACCACCGACGAGGGATATCGGATCGGCGGGATCCATGGCCTCGAGGATGCGCTCGGCGCGGACGTGATCGTCATCGCCTCCTGGCACAGCGACCTGAGGGCTCCGAGTGCACAGCTCGCCGAACTGCTGCAGCATGCGCACGGCAATGGCGCATCGGTCGCGGGGCTCTGTCTCGGTGCGTTCCCTGTCGCGGACAGTGGTCTGCTCGATTCCCGGCCGGCCGTGACCCACTGGCGTTCGCTGAACCAGTTCAGTTCCCGGCACCCTGGGACCGATGTCGATCGCACCGTGCTGTACATCGATCACGGTGATGTCATGACGTCTGCCGGCACGGCCGCGGCCATCGACGCATGCCTGCATCTCGTCCGTTCGCGTCTCGGATCGGATGCCGCGAATCAGGTGGCGCGCAACCTCGTCGTCGCGCCCCACCGCAGTGGCGGCCAGGCGCAGTACATCGACCGGCCGGTTCCGCAGGTGAACTCGCTGAGCCCGATATCCGAGGCCCTCGACTGGGCCACGCAGCATCTCGACGAGCGGATCGATGTCGTGGACATGGCGCGTGCTGCCCGGATGAGTCTGCGCAGCTTCATCCGGGCTTTCAAGGAGAACACCGGCAACACACCTGCGGCCTGGTTGCGAGAGCGTCGACTGGACGAGGCGCGACGGCTGCTGGAGCTCACCGATCTCGGCATCGATGCCATCGCATCAAGGTGCGGCTTCGCCAGTCCGGTGACTCTGCGGCAGAACTTCCATGCCGCGTACGCCACGACGCCGTCCGAGTACCGACGCCGCTTCGATGCCCGGCGCAGGGTCGGCTCCGCAGTCTGATCGCCACGAGGATTCTCGTGGCGATCGGGTGGAACCGGAGGGCTTAACGCGCCAGCGCCAGCGCGGTCAGTTCGGCCCGCGTGCTGGCCCCGATCTTGCGCAGCAGATTCGACACGTGGAACTTGACCGTGTTGGCGCTGATCCCGAGTTGGCTGGCGATCGCCTGGTTGCGCTCTCCGGCGGTGACGAGGCGCAGCACGTCGTGCTCGCGCACGGTCAGCAGGGCTCCGGCTGCGAGCGGTTTGGTGTCGGAACGGGGATCCAGAGGGAGGCGGACATCCACCGATGAGCCCCACCCCGGCGTCGCATCGACGCTCAACACGCCGTCGAGTGAGGTGACGCGCTCGGCGATCGGACGCAGCGATTCATCGTGCACGCTCAGGTTGCCGCTCCCGTCGTCCCGGATGCTGACGAGCAGATTCAGTCCGTCGCAGTCCCACTGCACGCGGACGCGGTTCACCTCACCCCCGTCGACCAGCCCGAGGATCGTGTTGCGCACGATCGCCCGCGCGGCATGGGCCACCTCGCTGGGCAGCGCCCTTCCGGTGGCCGGCGGTTCGACGAACTGGATCTCGAGTGAACCGAACCGCTCCAACGGGCGCAGGTCGCTGCGCAACCGCGCGAACGCCCCGACGACCGGTTCGAGTATCGAACTGCGCTGTTCGTCTGCTTCGGTCCTCAGCCGCACCAGCGCCGACGCCGCTGTGTCGATCGCTGACGATCTCGCCGAGCGGTCATCGAGCCGCGGCGACCTGAGGATCGCCAGCAGAGATTCGAGCTCCAGCGCGTGGCGATCGGCCTGGTCCGCGACCGTGCGGTCAAGATCGACCAGGAGTCTGCGTGTTCCGGGGGAAGCATCTTCGCTGTCCATGACGCCAACCTACCCGAGAGCTCCCCACCCGTCTGGGCGGGGAGCTCTCGCAAATGCTCAGAGCGCTGCCACTCCTGCTTCGGCGACCGAGTGGTCCTGCTCACCCGAGCCGCCGCTGACGCCGACGGCGCCGACGACCACGCCATCGCGCACGAGTGGGATGCCGCCGGCGAAGATCGCGACCTTGCCGCCGTTCGTGTTCTGGATGCCGAAGAACTGCTGCGTGGGCTGCGAGTTGTCGCCCAGGTCCTTCGTCGAGATGTCGAAGGCCTTCGAGGTCCAGGCCTTGTTGATCGAGATGTTGACGCTGCCGATCCAGGCGCCGTCCTGCCGCACGTGTGCGACGAGATTGCCGCCGGAATCGACGACGGCGATGTTCATGGGCTGGCCGATCTCGGTGGCCTTCTTCTCGGCGGCGGCGATGACGCGACGTGCGTCTTCGAGGTTGACGGTGGTCATGATTGCTCCTTGATGTATCCGTTGGGGTTCAGGACGTACTTCGTGGCGGCGCCCGCATCGAACTCGGCGTAGCCCTGCGGCGCCTCGTCCAGCGTGATCGCCTTGGCGTTGACCGCGGCGGCGATATGAGCCTTGTCGTGCAGGATCGCCATCATGAGCTGCCGGTTGTACTTCATGACCGGGCACTGTCCGGTGGTGAAGGACAGCGACTTCGCCCAGCCGGTGCCGAGACTGATCGAGAGCGATCCGACTTTGGCTGCCTCGTCGACCGCGCCGGGATCTCCCGTTACGTAAAGACCGGGGATGCCGATGGCGCCGCCCGCTCCCGTCACATCCATGAGCGAGTTGAGCACGGTCGCCGGGGCCTCCTTGGCCTTCGCCCCGTGGCCCTCGCTGCGCGCCTCGAAGCCGACGGCGTCGACCGCAGCATCCACCTCGGGCACACCCAGAAGCTGATCGAGCTGGTCGGGCACCGAACCCTCGCCGACATTGATGGTCTCGCAACCGAAGCTGCGAGCCTGGGCGAGGCGATCCTCGTTCATGTCACCGACGACCACGACGGCAGCACCCAGCAGCTGCGCGCCGACCGCCGCCGCGAGACCGACAGGCCCTGCGCCGGCGATGTAGACGGTCGAGCCCACGCCGACTCCGGCAGTGACAGCGCCGTGGAAGCCGGTGGGAAAGATGTCGGACAGCATCGTCAGATCGAGGATCTTCTCGAGCGCCTGGTCGCGGTCGGGGAAGACCAGCAGGTTCCAGTCCGCATAGGGCACGAGCACGTACTCGGCCTGGCCGCCGACCCACCCGCCCATGTCGACGTAGCCGTATGCGCTGCCCGGTCGATCGGGGTTCACATTCAGGCAGATGCCGGTCTTGCCCTCCTTGCAGTTGCGACAGCGTCCGCACGAGATGTTGAACGGCACCGAGACGATATCGCCGACCTTCACGAACTCCACGTCGGGACCGACCTCGACCACCTCTCCGGTGATCTCATGGCCGAGCACGAGTCCCTCAGGAGCTGTCGTGCGCCCTCGGACCATGTGCTGATCCGACCCGCAGATATTGGTCGCGACTGTGCGGAGGATGACGCCGTGCGGGATCTTGCGACCGACGTTCGCCGGATTCACACCGGGCCCGTCGTGAAGCTCGAAGTCGGGGTAATCCGTGTCGATCACCTTCACGACGCCGGGGCCCTGGTAGGCGACCGCTCTGTTTCCAGACATCTTCGTCCTTCCTCGTGGGCGGAGGATCTCCGCACCTCCAGACTGTCTCAGTCGCGCCGAGGAAGATACCTACTCTCGAACCGTTTACCCCTACCCGATCAGGTAGGTTGAGACCCTCCTGCCTTCCACTCGTCGATCGTCGCGCGGGTGCGTGCGACGGCATCCTCGACCGTCATTCCCTGCGCGACGGCGAGACCGACGAGATACGTCGTCAACGGACCGGCCGGGCGCACGACCCCGTGCGCGGCATCACGGGTGAGGTCGAGCAGCAGACCGACCGGATGCTGGTCGGCAGGGAGCCCGAGCGACTCGGCGAGCGCCGTGACCCAGGCATCGAGATCTTCGGGGGCATCAGACATGGTCGTCCTTTCGCGTGCTTCGATAGTCCTCGATGGCCGCCCAGGTATCAAGGTCGACAGCGGTGCCGTCATCGTCGACCGGGTGCAGGCGCAGACCTTCGAAGAGCGTCCGCATCGACATTCCGACGGTTTCCGGATGCTGCGCGACGGCGCCCCTCAACGCGGAGACGCGGTAGCGGCCGGCGAGCCACTGCATCCGACCATCGGCATCCACGGCGACGACGGCGTCGGAACCGTCGGGGATCGGCACCTTCGCGAGCCGAGCGACGAGCTCTGCCGCACGGGGGAGATCGCAGGCGAGCAGCCACGCCTCGACGGCATCCGAATCATCGAGCGCGATGACACCCGCCGCGACCGCCGCTGCCGGTCCACCGAACGGAGGGTCCTCGCGCACGACGCGGATGCCGGGGCGACTGATCCCGTCGGGCCCGACCGCGATGATCGGCATGCACCCCCGGACCGCGGAATAGACGTGATCGATCAGAGGGATGCCGTCGACCTCGACCGTTGCCTTGTCCACGCCGCCCAGCCGGGCCGACCGACCGCCGCCCAGCACGATCGCTGCCGGGGCAGGACCGTTCATGACAGGACCAGCACCGTCACGGCGTCGCCCTCTTGCACGCGTGCGGTCTCTGCGGGGACGATGGCGAACGCGGTGGCGGCGGCGAGCGAGGTCACCATGTGAGAGCCGCTCCCACCTCGCGTCGCCGGCCGGACGGTCTCGTCGTCGAACACTGCGGGCAGGATCTGGACTCGCCCCTTGGGACTGGCCCACGCAGACCCGGCCGCGCGAACAACGCGAGGCCGGTCGACGGCGGCGAACCCGGCCATCTGCCGCAGCGCGGGGCGGACGAACATCTCGAACGATGCTGCGACACTCACCGGATTCCCGGGAAGGCAGAAGGCGATCAGCCCCGAATCGAGCACGCCGAAGCCCTGAGGCCTGCCCGGCTGCATCGCGACCTGATCGAAGCGCACGGCGTGCTCAGCACCGAGTACCGCCTTGACGACATCGAAGGCCCCGACGCTCGCTCCGCCGGAGAGGATGACGAGGTCGGCATCCACATCGTCGAGCGCACGCCGAAGGGCGGCGTGATCGTCGGACACGATGCGGATGCCCGTGACGACGGCGCCCGCATCCCGCACCGCCGCACTCAGCAGTACCGAGTTCGACTCCGGGATCTGCCCGCGCCGTGGCGTACCGGCCGGGGCGACGAGCTCACTTCCCGTCGAGATGATCGCCACGCGCGGCGCGGGGTGCACAGCGACCTGCTCGAACCCTGACGACGCGATGGCGGAGAGCTGCCACGGGCCCAGCGGCGTTCCGGCGACGACGGCCAGTGATCCGGCAGGCGCATCTTCTCCCAGGCGCCGGATGTGCGCGCCGGGTTCCGGCGCGACGAGCACCGTGATCTGCTCGGGCGCCACGGCACGGATCGCGGTGCCCAGATCCGTGTGCTCCAGTGGCACGACCGCATCCGCGTCGGAAGGGATCGCGGCCCCCGTCATGATGCGCGCTGCGTCGCCCTCCCCGAGCATGGGATCCTCGTCCGACCCGGCAGCCACGTCGGCGACGATCCGCAACGTTGCGCCGGCCACGGCATCCGCCGCGCGGACGGCGTAGCCGTCCATCGCCGAGTTGTCGAAGAGCGGTGTGGGCCAGCGGCTGACCACGTCGGCTGCGAGCACCAGGCCCCGCGCATCTGTGAGGGCGCTCTCCACTGCGGGCAGGCGGCCGGCGGCGTGGAGGATGCGCGCGCGGTGCTCGTCGATCGTGATCATCGAGACCCACGCTAGCGCTCGGATGCACGGGCGGGGGTACGCTCGGAAGCATGGGCCGGATCACGACACGGCGGTCGGTGATGAGGATCGCACTGGACGACGGTACGAGTCGTCGCATCGACACGCTCGCAGTAGAGGAACCGCTCGAGATCCGCGTCGGCGGCACCCCGCTGGCCGTCACGATGCGCACCCCCGGCGCTGATGTCGAACTCGCCGCCGGCTTCCTCGTCTCGGAGGGCGTGATCGGCTCCGGCGCGGAGTTCCACTCCGCGATCCACTGCGGAGGTCCTGGTACCGGCGGGGTCGAGAACACGTACAACGTGCTCGATGTCACGCTCGCTCCCGGCGTGCCGCCGCCCGCGCCCGACGTCGCTCGGGCGTTCTACACGACCAGTGCCTGCGGTGTGTGCGGAAAGGCCAGCATCGACGCGGTGGAGACCGTCTCCCGCTACGACGTCGCAGGCGACGACGTGGTCGTCGATGCCGCGGATCTCGTCACGTACCCGGTACGGCTGCGTGAGAAGCAGGACGTCTTCGAGAAGACCGGCGGACTGCACGCGGCTGCGCTGTTCGATGCGGCGACCGGCGAACTCCTCGTGCTGCGTGAAGACGTCGGCCGGCACAATGCCGTCGACAAGGTGGTCGGCTGGGCGCTGCTGAATGACCGGCTGCCTCTGCGCGGAGCCGCGCTGCAGGTGTCGGGCCGGGCCAGCTTCGAGCTCGTGCAGAAGGCCGTGATGGCGGGCATCCCTGTTCTCGCCGCTGTTTCCGCACCTTCGTCGCTCGCCGCCGAGCTCGCCGAGAAGTCGGGTCTGACACTGGTGGGATTCCTCCGGGGCCGGAGCATGAACGTGTATTCGCATCCGCATCGCGTGCGGGTGGAGCAGGCGGCATCCGAAGATGCGCTCGTGACGGAAGGAGCAGCTCATGACCACTCTCGATAGCGGCGTCGCTTTCGGGCTGATGTCGTCCGAGCCGAGGCAGGGCGGATACGGTCCGGTGACGACGAAGCCGTGGTCGCAGGAGGACTACGAGCACGCCGCGGCCGGTTGGGGAGCGGCGCTGTCGGTCGGCGAGGTGCTGCTGGAATCGAAGCGGCCGGTGAGCGGCGCGTTGGCGATGTTCACGATGAACCACCCGATCAAGGGCTTCGACTGCCCCGGATGCGCGTGGCCAGACGACCAGAAGGGTCTGAAGCTCGACATCTGCGAGAACGGTATGAAGCACGTCACGTGGGAGATGACGCACAAGCGCGTGGGCAGTGGTTTCTTCTCGAAGCACACCGTGAGCGAGCTTTCCACCTGGACCGACTACGAGCTCGAGAACACCGGCCGTCTGACCGAGCCGATGGTCTACGACCCGGAGACCGACCGCTATGCGCCGATCAGCTGGGACGACGCGTTCGCGCTCATCGGTGAGGAGCTGCGGGGGCTGGACAGTCCGGATGAGGCGACGTTCTACACCTCTGGACGGCTCAGCAACGAGGCGTCCTTCCTGTACCAGCTGATGATCCGCGAGTACGGCACGAACAACATGCCGGACTGCTCGAACATGTGCCACGAGGCATCCGGCCGTGCGCTCACAGCCTCGATCGGGTCGGGCAAAGGGACGACGACCGTCGAAGACTGGGAGCAGACCGATGTGCTGTTCCTGCTCGGCGTGAACGCTGCCTCTAATGCACCGCGAATGCTGACGGCGCTGTCGGATGCTGTGAAGAACGGCGCGCAGGTGGTGCACGTCAATCCGCTGATCGAGGCTGCATCCAGGCGCACCACTGTGCCGCACGATTTCGTCGACATGGCGCTGTTCAAGACGCACGAGACCGGAACCCTCGACCTCCAGGTGCGCCCTGGCGGCGACATGGCGCTGATGCGCGCCATCGCGAAGGTCGTGTTCGAGGCGGCCGAAGTCGACCCAGGAGCGCTCGACACCGAGTTCATCGCGCAGTACACCAACGGCATCGATGAGTATCGTGCGGTCGTGGAGGCGACGCCGTGGCCGGAGCTGGTGCAGCAGTCCGGGCTCACTGAGGAGCAGCTCCGCGCAGCCGGGGCCCTCTACCTCGCATCCGGCAAGGCGATCATCAGCTGGTGCCTCGGTATCAGCCAGCAGGAGCACGCGGTCGACATGGTGCGCGAGTTCATGAACGTGCTGCTGCTGCGCGGCAACATCGGCCGGCCGGGTGCTGGACCTGCACCGGTGCGTGGGCACAGCAACGTGCAGGGCAATCGCACCTGCGGCATCAACCACCATTCGCCGGCCTGGCTGCTGGATGCCCTCGACGAGGTCTGCGGGATCACATCGCCGCGCGAGCCGGGACTCGACACCGTCGCCAGCATCCACAAGATGCACGAGGGCGCTGTCAAGGTCTTCGTCAGTCTCGGCGGCAACTTCGTACTCGCGGCGCCGGACACGCACTACACCGCAGAGGCGCTGAGCGGATGCCGGCTGACGGTTCAGGTGAGCACGAAACTCAACCGCAGCCACATCGTGCACGGGAAGAAGGCCCTCATCCTCCCGTGCCTGGGACGCACCGAACGCGACGAACAGGCCGGCGGACTGCAGGGGCAGTCGGTGGAGGATGCCATGAGCATGGTGCACCTCTCGGTCGGTAAGAAGAAGCCCGCCTCCGAGCACCTGCTGTCGGAGCCAGACATCATCGCGCGGATGGCGCGGGCGACCATGCCCGACAGCGCAACCGACTGGGAAGGGTACGCGGACGACTACGACCGCATCCGCGACGTCATGGCGAAGGTGCTGCCCGGATTCGAGGATTTCAACGAGCTCGTGCGTCAGCCGAACGGGTTCCGCATCCCTCAGCCGGCGCGAGAGCTCGATTTCCGCACGGCCTCCGGTAAGGCCGACTTCTCGGCGCCGGCGCTGCACGACGTGCGGCCCGCCTCCGACGACATGCTGGTGCTGCAGACGATGCGCTCGCACGACCAGTGGAACACCACGATCTACAGCAACAACGACCGGTACCGCGGGGTGAAGAACCTGCGCGAGCTCATCTTCATGCACGAGGACGACATGCGCGATCGTCGCATCTGGCAGGGCGACCTGGTCGACATCGTCTCGACGTCGAAGGACGGTACGCAACGCGAACTGCGGCAGTACCGCGCGGTCGCGTACGACACCCCTCGCGGAAGCGCAGCCGGCTACATGCCCGAGATGAACGTACTGGTCGGCAATGCCGACTACAGCGCGCAGAGCGATCAGCCGCTCATGAAGAGCATCCAGGTGCGCGTCACTCGATCTGGAGGTACCCGCCCCAGCCGGAGCCGACGAGGATCCGTGCATTGAATCGACCTGTGCCGTCGCCCGGATACAGATAGAGCTCGCCCGTCGAGGTGCGCGCGATCAGGTCGGCCTTCCGGTCGCCGTTGTAGTCGACGCCGCCGGTGAGCGCCGTCATAGCGCCCCAACCGCTGCCGACCGCGACTCTGGTGCCGAACCGGCCGCCGAGCCCGGGGTAGAAGTAGAGGTTGCCATCGTTCCCGACGGCGATGATGTCGCCGAGCCGATCGCCATTGAACTCGCCGCCGACCATGTAGCGGATCGTGTTCCATCCGTTTCCGACGACCGTATGCGGTCCGGGGAGGGCGCCGGTGCCGTCTCCTCGATAGATCGTGAGAACGCCGTTCGCTGAGGCGCCGAGAACATCTTGTTGGCCGTCGCCGGTGAAATCGGCGCCGGATGTCACGTGCAGCATGCCGTACCACCCCGAACCTGGCGTGCCGTAGGCGCCGAATCCGCCGCTGGTGTTCCCCGCGTAGTACTCGAGCACTCCGTCGCTGCGGGCGACGAGCATGTCGGAGCGGCCGTCGCCGTTGAGATCCGTGCGCGTCAGGTGCCGGTGGATTCCCCATGCGCTGGTGACGACGGATCCCTTGAGGAAGCCGCTGCCCGTGCCCGCGAGGAACTGAAGGTCGCTGTCTGCGGCGACGCCGAGGAGATCGGCCTTCCCATCGCCGTTGTAGTCGCCCGACATCACCGGTGCGGGCGCGGCAGTGCCGAGTCCGGGGAGGACCAGCGGGATCTTGCCGCCCCGTGCGACGGCGGACAGGCAGACGAAGCCCTGGTTGATCGAGGAGTACACGGATCCGTTCCGCCACACCTCGAAATGAAGATGCGCGCCCGTCGAGTTGCCGCTGCTGCCGACGATGCCGATCTGCTGGCCACGCACGACCTGCGTGCCCGGTGCGACAGACCCCGGCGCGACCATGTGGGCGTACCGGGTGACATACCCGGAAGCATGCTGGATGTCGACGTAGTTGCCGTAGCCGTTGCTCCAGGTGCGGGTCTTTATGACTCCGTCGTAGGCGGCGATGACGGGCGTGCCGCCCTGGCCCGAGATGTCGATGCCGTCATGATTGCGATAATCCGAGCGGCATCCGTCGCCCACCTTGGACTGGATGGTGCCCGATGCCGGGTACACCATCTGGCCGTCCGTGGCAGCCGTCGCGGGCGCGCCTGACGTGAGAGAAGGCGCGATCGTCCCGATGAGCACCGCGACCGCGGCCAGCATCGCGAACCGCGCCAGATGCCACCGTGACATTCGCTTCATGTCGAGTTCTCTCCAGCTCGGCCGGCCCCAGGGACACAGCGTCCACCGACGTCACAGTATCAGCGCAGAGGCGCTCGGCCGCGTTGTGGAAAGCTCGCGCGAGTCGGCGCGCCGCCGCAGCGTGGGTAGCATCGAGACGGCGGCTGGTCGACGGCTGCCGACCGAGGCCGAATGGGAGTACGCCGCGCGCGGGGGCATCGAGAGCGCGAAATACCCGTGGGGCGACGACGAGGTGGATGCCGGAGGCTGGCGCGCGAACATCTTCCAGGGTGAGTTCCCGATGCGCAACACCGAGGAGGACGGCTGGGCGACGACGGCTCCGGTGCGCACCTTCACTCCCAACGGCTACGGATTGTGGCAACCCGTCGGCAACGTATGGGAGTGGTGCGCCGACCGCTTCGACGCCTCGTACTACCTCTCCTCGCCGGCATCCGACCCGACCGGTCCTGCCGGTGGCGACGCCAGGGTGCTGCGCGGCGGCAGTTACCTGTGCCACATCTCGTACTGCAACCGCTATCGCAACTCGGCGCGTTCGCAGAACACCCCGGACTCGTCGATGGGCAACGCAGGATTCCGGACGGTGGCACTGTGAGCGGCCGCGGGCGCTTTCCCGCATCGGTGTACGGCCAGGGTGCTGAGCCGGACGCGCGCTTCACGCTCGCGAATGAGCGCACCGAACTCGCCTGGCGGCGCACCTCACTCGCCCTCGGCGCAGGCTCGCTCATCGCTCTGCGTCTGCTCCCGGTGGCGTTCGGTCATCCGGCGTGGGCGTTCGGCGGCGTCGCCGGGCTGGTACTCGCGGCCATGCTCTGGATCTCCGCCCGTCACCGGTATCGCGGCGTGAACCTCGTGCTCGCTCGTGACGGCGATCGTGGGGTGCTTCCCGGCGCCTCGATGATCGCGATTCTTGCCGTGATCGCGTTCGCCATCGGTCTGGTCTCGCTCGCGGTCGTGATCGTGACCGCGCTCAACTCCTGAGCGGTCGAGCGGCGACTGCTGAACGGGTGCGGATGCCGTCGGCATCCGTTCCCGCTGACCGATTAGTTGACTTCACGCTACAGTTGACTTGAGGCAACTATGCGTTTATCGTTGATCCAGATCAACTTTCTTACGCAGGAGCACACACTTTGACTTCCCACACTTCCTCCGCACCGGAGACCAAGCGCTCAGCGCGCGAGGTCTTCACCGCGATCTCCGGCCTCATCGTCGGTATGTTCGTGGCCGTGCTGTCCGGCACCATCGTGTCGACGTCGCTGCCGGTCATCATCGCCGACCTCGGCGGCACCCAGTCCCAGTACACCTGGGTCATCACCGCGAGTCTGCTGGCCACTGCGGTCTCCACGCCCATCTGGGGCAAGCTCGCCGACCTCATGGATCGCAAGATCCTCGTGCAGGTCTCACTCATCCTCTTCACGGTAGGCACGGTGATCGCCGGTTTCTCGACCGACACCAACATGCTCATCGCGGTGCGCGTCATCCAGGGCATCGGCGTCGGTGGCCTGATGTCGCTCGTCATGATCGCCGTCGCCCTCATCATCTCGCCTCGCGAGCGCGGCAAGTACATGGGCGTGGTCGGCGGCATCATGGCGCTCGGCACGATCGGCGGACCGCTTCTCGGCGGTCTCATCACCGACACTCTCGGATGGCGCGCCAACTTCTTCGTCGGCGTCCCGTTCGCGATCGTGGCACTGATCCTCCTGCAGTTCACGCTGCACCTGCCCAAGCCTCAGCGGGGCACGAAGGTGTCGATCGACTACTTCGGCATCGTGCTGCTCGCGGTCGGCGTCTCGACTCTTCTCATCTGGGTGTCGATGGGTGGCAGCCAGTTCGAGTGGGATTCGTCGACGAGCGTGATGCTCGCCGTCATCGGCGGCGTCACCATCCTCGGATTCATCGCGGTCGAGTTCTTCGTGAAGGAACCGATCGTGCCGATGTCGCTGTTCCGCAACCGCACGTTCACGTTGTCGGTCATCGCATCGATCGCCATCGGCGTCTCGATGTTCGCCACGTCGGTCTTCCTCGCGCAGTACTTCCAGCTCGCACGTGGCGCCACGCCGACCGAGTCGGGCCTCATGGCGATCCCGATGATCATCGGCCAGATGGGCGCTTCGATCATCATCGGCCAGTTGGTGAGCCGGTTCGGCAAGTGGAAGGGGTGGATGATCACGGGCTCGGTGCTCGCGGCCATCGGCGTCACCCTGATGGCCACGCTCCGCTATGACACGCCGTTCCCGCTCGTCGCGATCTACATGTTCGTGCTCGGCGCAGGCCTCGGCATGGTCATGCAGAACCTCACGTTGATCGTGCAGAACGACACGCCTCCCACGCAGCTGGGCGCAGCCTCGTCGAACGTCAACTTCTTCCGTACGATCGCCGGAACCATCGGCGTGACGATCATGGGCTCCGTGCTCTCGACGAGCGTCGGCACCTACATCGCGAGCGGGCTGAAGGGGTTCACACCCACGACCCCGGACGAGATCGAGGCGTTGAAGCACCTCGCATCCGGCGACGTCCCCAACATGTCTGAAATGCCCGAGACGATCCGCACCATCGTCGAGTCCGCCTACGGCCATGGCATCGCCGAAGCCTTCATCATCGCCATCCCGCTCGCCGTGCTGTCGATCATCGCGATCGCGTTCATCAAGAACAAGCCGCTGTCGACGAAGAACGCCGCCGAGCAGCTGCGCGATCAGGCCGAGGAATCGGCGATCGAGTTCGCAGAGGCCGAAGTGGGAGCGACGACGTCCACCGGCACCATCCGCATCGGTGCGGCGGATTCGGCTTCGCCGACCACGGGCTCGGTGACCGTGCTCGAGCGTGAAGATCGCGAGAGCGGGCGCTGACATGGCCGCCGTCGACACTGCGGTGCCGAGTGACGTCGACGAGGCGCTCGCGGAGTTCCAGGGGCAGCTGACCCTGATCTTCGCGCGCGCCAGGTCGCTCTGGAAGGAGTCGGCCGCGCGGATGCACCCCGAGCTGCAGCCGTCCGGCTACAGACTCCTGGGCTTCATCGCCCGAGCGGGCAGCGCGAACGCGCATCAGCTCGCCGAGAGCTTCGAGATGGACAAGTCGGTCGTCAGCCGACAGGTGCGGATGCTGGAGGACCTCGGTCTCCTCGAATCGCGCCCCGATGACACCGACGGACGGCAGCGGGTGCTCACGGCCACGCCGGAGGCGAGCGAGGCGCTCGGCGAGCTGAGAGCCGACCATGCGAACCGCATGCGCGAAGCGCTCGCCGCGCTCACCCCGCAGGAGATCCAGTCGGCATCGAAGGTGTTCCGCCTTCTCGCCGAGATCTGAAGTGCGTGAAGGAGACGCCCCGCCGCAGCGCACGCCCTCGAGGCGGGCAGCGGCGGGGCTTCGCCGTAAACTGGCGAGCATGAGTGCGTCGTCCCCTGAACCCGTGGCTTCCGGCGCCGCAGCATCCGATCCCGAGGCGCCCGATGGGGCGCTCGAGGGCAGCGAACTCGATCAGGCGGTCAACCGCGTCGAGCATGAGCTCGGCACACTCTTCGCGCGCATCCGCGTGAGCTGGCGCGAGGCGGCCGTCACTGTGCATCCCGACCTGCAGCCGCTCGGCTACCAGGTGCTGACCTCGATCGCGAGTGGCAAGGCGACGTCGGCCAGCGCCATCATCGAGAGGCTGCAGACCGACAAATCGGCCGTGAGTCGTCAGGTGCGTCAGCTGGAGGAACTCGGCCTCGTCGAGAGCGTCCCCGATCCAGACGACAGGCGTGCGCGCCTGCTGGTCGCGACGGGTCTCGCCCAGGAGCGCATCGCGATCGCGCGCGCTCGCTACGAGGGACGCATCGGCGAGCGGCTGCGCACCTGGTCGCCGGCTGACCTCGACCACTTCGTGGAGCTGCTCGGCGCGCTCGGGCGGTGACGCTCGCGGGTCAGCTGCTCGGCTGATCGGCGGCTTCCCTGGGCTGCGGCACCGGTCGCCGGATGCCGATCCACGAGATCACTCCGCCGAGCGCCATCAGCGCCGCCGTCACCCATGCGGCATTGTGGAATCCGTCGAGGTCGAGCGTGCCGCCGACGATCGTCGACAGCATCGCGACGACGATGAGACCGGCGACGCGGGAGATCGCGTTGTTGACGGCGGAGGCGATGCCAGAGCGGTTCTCGTCGATGGCGCCGAGGACCGCCGAGGTGAGCGGCGCGACCGTGAGGGACAGGCCGAGTCCGAGGAGGATCATCGAGGGGAGCACCTGCCACCAGTAGCTGAACTCCAACGAGACGGTGAGAAGGAGCAGCGCGCCGGCGGCCATCAGCAGGGGGCCGACCGTCATGAACAGCCGCGGACCGAGCTTGCCCGCCCACGAGCCCGCCTGCGAGCTGAGCAGGATCATCAGGACCGTGATCGGCAGGCTCGCAAGCCCAGCCACAGTCGCGGGGAGTCCTGCGCCCTCCTGCAGGTAGACGCCGATGACGAATCCGTTCAAGGAGAGCGCAGCGTAGATGAACAGGGTGGCGAGGTTGCCCCAGGCGAAGTTGCGGGCGTTGAAGAGCGAGAGCGGCATCAGCGGTGCGGGCGAGCGGGGCTGGCGCATCAGGAAGGCGACGAACAGTGCGACGCCCGCGATCCCCGGAATCCAGATCGCGGGTGAGCCCCAGCCGAAGTTCGGCTGCTCGATGAGTGCGAACACCACGGCGCCGAGACCGACCGCGCACAGCATCCCGCTCCACCAGTCGACGCGCGCGCCGCGCGGCTGATCGGGCAGGTGCAGTCGAGCGAGCAGGATCAGCGTGATGCCGATCGGGATGACGTTGATGAGGAAGACGAACCGCCACGACAGCAGGTCGACGAACAACCCGCCCAGGAGCGGACCGGCGATCTGTGCGCCGGTCGTGAAGGCGGTCCACACGCCGATCGCCCGTGACTGCAGTTCGCCGCGCATGGTCGCCATGATGAGGGCGAGCGAGCTCGGTACGAGCAGCGCGCCTGCGGCCCCCTGAAGAGCGCGGGCGATGATGAGCGTGAGCGGCTCGGGCGCCGCGGCCACCGCGACCGAGGCGATGCCGAAGGCGATGAGTCCGATGCGCATGATGCGCACTCGGCCGTACGCGTCGGACAAGGAACCGGCCAACAGGATGAGGGCGCTGAGCGTGATGAGGTATGCGTCGACCACCCACTGCTGGGTCGTGATGCCGCCGCCGAGCTCGTCCTTGATCGCCGGAAGCGCGACGGTCACGACCGTGCCGTCGAGGAACGTCACGAACGATGCGAGGACGGCGACGGTGATGACGAGCCGCTGGAGCGAGGAGAAGGCTGGCACGGTGATGAGACTACGCCCTGGCGGAACGGCCAGGACGTGGGCGAGTGAGATTTCCATCGACGCCCGGACCGTACGGGGTTACGCTGGCGTCAGGCGGGTCTCCTGCCCGCTTCTCGACGGCGAAAGCCCTGACGAAAGCGGTGTGCGATGGATTCGATGATGATGGGTGCCATGTCGGCGGACATGAAGGCGATGCCGGGCATGGAAGCGATGGACATGGCGGTCATGCAGGCGTGCATGGATGCATGTGCGGCCTGCGAGCAGGCGTGCACCGTCTGCTCGACGCAGATGATGGACTGCGCACCGGCATGCATGAACTGCGCGGACATGTGCAACACCATGATGCGTTCGATGATGCGGATGCAGGGGATGACGCCGGCAGCGATGATGTCGATGCTCGACGCCTGCATCGCGATGTGTCAGATGTGCATGGACGCCTGCATGGAGCACGCGGCTCAGAGCGAGGTCTGCAAGATGTGCGCCCAGTCCTGCAAGGCGTGCATGGACGCCTGTATGGACATGAAGAACATGATGATGGCGACCGCCTGACGCCATCATCATCCTGCGGGTCGAAACGCTGCGGGTCGTTGAGCGAGCGGAGCGAGACGAAACGCTGGGGTCGAAACGCTGCGGGTCGTTGAGCGAGCGGAGCGAGACGAAACGCGTTGAGCGAGCGTCAGCGAGTCGAAACGTCAGCGAGTTGCCGCAACGGCGACATTGAACTGCACCCGCCCGACGGCGAGCACGTGGTATCGCGAGTGCAGCGCCACCGGCGTGCCCTCGGGTGCCTCGAGCGCCGCACCCGACGCGTTCCAGAGCGTGTGCTGATCGCCGTCGAGCGTGTGCACGCGCAGTTCGCCGGTCACGGCATCCGCCTGTTCGACGATCCCGTCGACCCAGTCGCTCGGCGTCGCCGACGCGAGGCGCGCCTGGATCAGGTGCAGCGCGTGTCCTGGTGTGAAAGAAGAGCAGACGTCATCGTGGTCGCACATGCACGCTGAGCGCTCCGTCACCTCGAGGGGTGAACGGCGGTGCAGCGGCGTGGACACGATGGTCTCCTGACTCGGTGGACTGATCCCGTAAGAATAGGGCGGACGATCGCCGGGCGGAAAAGGCGCCGACACCTGGAGAAACACTCCGCTCAGCGGGGTCGGTGCGCGGAGAGGGCGTCTGCCATGGCATCGCGCACCGCGGCGACGGATGCACTGTCGCGCGACGAGGAGCGGGTCGCGGCGAAGATCTCGCGCACGGGGGATCCGGGCAGCTCCACCAGTCGTACCGAGGCACGGTCGCCGGTCCACATCAGGTCGGGCAGCACGGCGACGGCATGGCCTGCGGCGACCAGCCGAGCGTGGGCGATGAGATCTGTCGCCTCGAAGCGCACGTCGGGCTCGAACCCCGCGGAGCGGCATTGCTGCACGGCCCACTGCCGCACGACCGTTCCCTCGGGCTCCATGACCCAGGCGCTGTCGCGCAGTTCGGCCAGAGTGGTCGCGGAAGACGACGGCGGTATCGCGAGGCGCACGGGATCCCGGCCGAGCAGAGTGCGGTCGATCCCCTCGCGCAGCGCACGCGTATGGCCGGGGTACTGCTCGGCGACGACGAGGTCGAACGTGCGCGCCTGGAGCTCGAAGAGCGCTTCTTCCGGTGCCATCTGCACCATCTCGAGACGCAGAGCCGGCATCCGCTCCGTGAGGAGGGTGAGCGCGGAGGGGACCAGTGCTTCGGCGGCTGTCGGCATCACCGCGATCCGAACGTGTTCCTCGAGCTGCGAGCTGGATGAGAGTTCGGCGCGAGCGGCCTCGTCGAGCTCCAGGGCGCGCGCTGCATGCGCTGCGAGCAGACGCCCTTGCATCGTGAGTCTGACGCGCCTACCGTCGGGTTCGAGCAGCGGCACCCCGGCGTCGCGTTCGAGTTGGGCGAGCTGCTGGGAAACGGTCGACGGGCTGTAGGCGAGCGCCGCGGCGACGTCGGAGATCGTGCCGCGCAGGGCCAACTCGTGCAGCAGACGCAATCGCCGGAGCTCGAACATGGAGCGCCTCACATTCATCGACAGAACCGAATGTTATCCATCGTAAACGCTTGCTTTTCACGAATGGTGCGGTGGCTCCACACTGAGAGGAGCAGGTGCGGCGAAATCGCTGATGTGGTCGCTGCACGCAGGAGTGAGGAGACCCGATGACCGACGTGACATCCACCCCTACCGGGCGCACCCGGACCGTCCACGCCGAGACCGTCCACGCCGAGACCGGTCACGCCGAGATCGCGGCACTCGCCGACGACGCGATCGCCCTGGTGCAGCGCTGGCTCGTGGAGAGTCGCGAGGTGCCGACAGGCACGTCGGCGGCGCGCCTCGCGGGTGTGCTCAGCGATCCGAACGGCCTCGACTTCACGGTCGGTTTCGTCGACGGCGTCGTGCGCCCCGAAGACCTGAAGGTCGCTGCGCGCAACCTGCGCGACCTGGTGCCGCTGACCCCGAAGTTCCTACCCGCCGCGCTGCGGGGCCTGATCGGCCTCGGCGGGGCGCTCGCTCCCGCGTTCCCCGGAATCGTCGTGCCGATCAGCCGCCGCGTGCTGCGCGGCATGGTGCGGCACCTGATCGTCGACGCGACCGACGCCAAGCTCGGCAAGGCGATCCGCAGCATCCGCTCTGGCGACGGCGTGCAGCTGAACATCAACCTCCTCGGCGAGGCGATCCTCGGCGAGGAGGAGGCCGCCAGGCGCCTGGCCGGAACCCGACGCCTCCTCGAACGCGACGACGTCGACTACGTCTCGATCAAGGTGTCGTCCACGGTCGCACCGCACAGCCCCTGGGCGTTCGACGAGGCCGTCCGTCATGCCGCGAACGCACTCATCCCGCTGTTCCGGATCGCCGCTGCCAGAGGCGGGAAGTTCATCAACCTCGACATGGAGGAGTTCAAAGACCTCGACCTGACGATCGCGGTCTTCACCACGATCCTCGACCGCGATGAGTTCAATGCGCTCGAGGCCGGCATCGTGTTGCAGGCGTATCTGCCGGATGCCCTCGGCGCCATGATCCGTCTGCAGGAGTGGTCTGCCGCCCGGGTGGCGGATGGCGGCGCACCGATCAAGGTACGCGTCGTCAAAGGCGCGAACCTGCCGATGGAACGCGTGGATGCCGAGACCCATGACTGGCCGCTCGCGACCTGGGGCAGCAAGCAGGCGTCGGATGCCTCGTACAAGGCCGTGCTCGACTACGCGCTGCGCCCGAACCACGTGAAGAACGTGCGCATCGGCATCGCCGGTCACAACCTGTTCGACATCGCCCTCGCCTGGCTGCTCGCTAATCGCCGCGAGGTCACCGACGGCATCGAGTTCGAGATGCTGCTGGGCATGGCCACCGCCCAGGCATCCGTCGTACGCCGCACCGTCGGCTCGCTGCTGCTCTATACGCCGGTCGTGCACCCGGCAGAGTTCGACGTCGCGATCGCCTATCTGATCCGCCGGCTCGAAGAAGGCGCGTCGACCGACAACTTCATGTCGGCGGTGTTCGAGCTCGACGACGAACCAGTGCTGTTCGCGCGTGAGCGCGATCGGTTCCTGGCGTCGATCCAGTCGATGCCCACCGACGTCCCCGCGTCCAACCGCACGCAGGACCGCACCGCCGCGCAGCCGGCGGCCGCGCGCGACTCGTTCACGAACACCCCTGACACCGACCCGAGCCTGGCCGCCAACCGCGCCTGGGGCGACGCCATCCGCTCCCGCATGCAGTCGTCCGCGCTCGGTGACGAGACGGTCAGGGCGAACACGCTGGCGGATGCCGATGCGCTGGAGAAGGTCATCGTCACAGCGGCAGCGGCGGGCGCGGCCTGGCGGGCGCTCGGCGCCGCGGGGCGGGCGGAGATCCTGCACCGCGCCGGCGACGTCCTTCAGGCGCGCCGTGCCGAGCTGCTCGAGGTCATGGGATCCGAGTGCGGCAAGGTGCTCGAGCAGGGTGACCCCGAGGTCTCGGAGGCGATCGACTTCGCGCACTACTACGCCGAGAGCGCGAAGCGCATCGAGAACATCGACGGCGCGACGCACAAGCCCGTCGGGCTCACCGTCGTCACGCCGCCGTGGAACTTCCCGGTGGCGATCCCCGCCGGATCCGCGCTGTCCGCGCTCGCCGCGGGTTCACCAGTGATCATCAAGCCCGCACGTCAGGCCCGTCGCTCCGGTGCGGTCATGATCGAGGCGCTGTGGGAAGCCGGTGTTCCGCGTGACGTGCTGCAGTACGTGCAATTTGACCGCTCCCTGAGCCCGTCGAAGGGCCTCGGCACGCAGCTCATCAGCAGCCCCGCCGTCGAGCGCGTGATCCTCACCGGCGGGTACGAGACGGCCGAGCTGTTCCGCAGCTTCCGCCCCGACCTGCCGCTGCTCGCCGAGACGAGCGGCAAGAACGCCATCATCGTCACCCCCAGTGCAGATCTCGACCTCGCCGCGAAGGACGTCGCCTACTCCGCGTTCGGGCACGCAGGTCAGAAGTGCTCCGCGGCATCCCTCGTCATCCTCGTCGGATCGGTCGCGCAGAGCGAACGGTTCCGCCGCCAGCTCGTCGATGCGGTCGGCTCGTACCGCGTGGGCCGGCCGTGGGAGGAGTCGACGCGCATCGGTCCGCTCATCGGCCCGGCCGAGGGCAAGCTGTTGCACGTGCTCACCACGCTCGAGCCGGGCGAGAGCTGGGTCGTCGAGCCCGAGAGGCTCGACGACGACGGTGCGCTGTGGCGTCCGGGCATCCGTGAGGGCGTCGCGGCAGGAAGCCCGTTCCACCTCACCGAGTACTTCGGCCCCGTGCTGGGCGTCATGACGGCAGACTCGCTCGAAGAGGCGACCGCCATGGTGAACGCGATCGATTACGGGCTCACCAGCGGGCTGCACTCGCTCGATGACGACGAGATCGCGCAGTGGCTCGCGAGCGTGCGGGCCGGCAACCTCTACGTCAATCGCGGCACCACCGGCGCCATCGTGCAGCGGCAGCCGTTCGGCGGGTGGAAGAAGGCCGCGGTGGGCGCCGGCACCAAGGCCGGAGGGCCGAGCTACCTGATCGGGCTCTCCGATTGGGAGGACGCCCCGGTCACGGCCGAGGCGCCGAAGGACGCCGTCTCCCGTGCGGCGCTCGACGCCCTGGGAGACCACGAGGCCGCGGCCTGGCTGCAGGGCGCCCTCTCGACCGATGCCGCCGCCTGGCAGGACGAGTTCGGCGTCGTGCGCGACGTGACCGCCCTGACCACCGAGCAGAACGCGCTGCGCTACGACGTCGTGCCCGTCACGATCCGTTTGGAGCAGGCGAGCGACGCCGAGGCCGTGCGAGTGATCGCCGCCGGCGTCCGCGCCGGCGGGCGCGTCAATGTCAGCACGGCATCCGCGCTTCCCGCCTCGATCACGCGATGGGCTGAACGCGCCGGGATCGTCGTCGCCGTCGAAGACTCCTCCGCGTGGGCCGCACGCGCAGTGCGTCTCGCTGAGACCGGCGGCGGGCGTATCCGCCTCGTCGGCGGAGATCTCGCAACCACGGCTGCCGCGACGGGCGGCTCGCCCGCCGTCGCCGTGTACGCGGGGCCCGTGCTCTCCGCAGGCAGGATCGAACTGCTCCCGTTCCTGCGCGAGCAGGCCGTGTCGATCTCGTCGCACCGCTTCGGCACCCCGCACCGTCACGACATCGCTCCGCTCGTGGGGCAGCAGGTGTAAACTCGCCGGGTGCTGTTCTCGATGAGCGCCCTGAGGGCGCGGAAGGCGGTTGCAGGCGCGTCGAGCGCCGGCGGCAGAGGCTGAGTACGAGCCGGAGGCGGAACCCCCGTCACCGGCGACTCGTCATACCCGGTATCCATCTGACGGATGCCGTGACCTTCTCACCTCACATCAGAAAGCAGTTCCTCCCATGCGTCCCATCGACGAGCGCGCCATCCGCGCCTCCTTCATCAACGCCTCCCGCAAAGAGGTCTCCTCCCTCTCGCTTCCCCAGGGTTTCGCTGAGATCGACTTCGACCGGATCGACTACCTCGGCTGGTCCGACCCGAAGTTCCCGCGGCGTGCCTACGTCATCGCCGAGGTCGACGAAACCCTCACCGGGGTGCTCCTGCAGCGCGCCGAGCAGCGCGTGCTCTCACGAGCGCAGTGCTCGTGGTGCGAAGACGTCGCGCTCCGCCACGACGTCCAGCTGTATTCGGCCCGCAAGGCCGGCGCCGCCGGTCGCAAGGGCGACACGATCGGCACACTGGTCTGCGCCGAGTTCGGCTGCTCGCACACCGTGCGGCGGCTGCCGCCGCTCGCCTACGAGGGCTTCGACCGCGAGACGGCACGCGAACTGCGCATCCTGCGTCTGCAGGAGAACGTGACGGGGTTCCTCCGGTCGGTCGCCGGCTGACAAGGCTTCGACTCGCGTTCGCTCGCTCACCCCGTTTCGTCTTCGGGCTTCGCCCTCCGCTCAACGACCCGCACTGGTGACACGGGCGCTTCCGCGGGTCGTTGAGCGAGCGAAGCGAGACGAAATGTGTTGAGCGAGGCGCAGCCGAGTCGAAACGACCCTTACCGCAGCGCGTTGCGCACGGCCAGCACGCCGCTGAGCACCTCCGCATGCGAGGTGCTCAGCGGCGACAGGCCGAGGCGGATGCCGTCGGGAAAACGGAAGTCGGGAATCACGCCGTCGGCCCACAGCGTCTTCATCACCTCGGCGAAGTCCGGATGCCCGATCGTCACGTGGCCGCCGCGCCTGTCGGCGTCGCGCGGACTCAGCAGTCGCACGTCGAGCGGTGCGAGCACATCGTCGAACGCCCGCACGGCGAAGTCGGTGAGGGTCTTCGACTTCTCACGAACGGCGTCCATCGTCGCGGACTCGATCAGGTCGAGCATGCCCTGCATCGCCAGCATCCCCAGCACCGGTGGCGTGCCGCTGATGAACTGCCGGATGCCGTCGGCGGGCGCGTACGCGGACCCCATGGCGAACACGTCTCCGGCGCCCATCCAGCCCTGGATGGGCTGGCGCAGCACGCCGTGATGACGCGCGTTCACGTAGGCGAAGGCGGGCGAGCCCGGTCCGCCGTTCAGGTACTTGTAGGTGCAGCCGACCGCGAGGTCGACGCCGCAGGCATCGAGATCGATCGGGATCACGCCGACAGAATGGCACAGGTCCCACAGCATCAGCGCGCCCGCCTCATGCACGGCATCCGTGATCGTCTTCATCTCGGCCAGCGCACCCGAGCGATAGTCGACGTGACTGAGCACGACGAGCGCGGTCTGCTCCGACACCGCTGCTGCGACGTCCTCGACCTGTACGCCGTGGACTGGATCAGCCGTGAGCCAGCGCACGGTCAGTCCGCGTTCGGCGGCGATGCCCTCTGCCACGAACCGGTCGGTGGGGAAGTTCCCCTCCTCGATGAGGATTTCCAAACGGTTTGGAAGAGCCGCCACGGCGGCACGTATGAGCTTGTAGAGCAGCACGGTCGTGGAGTCGGCGACGACCGTCTGGCCCGCTGCGGCCCCGATCGCGATCCGGCCGATGCGGTCGCCGAGCTCGGTCGGCAGGTCCATCCACTGCTCGTCCCACGAGCGGATGAGGCGCGTGCCCCAGTCGTTCCTCACGAACTCGGCGAGGCGCTCGGGCAGCGATCGCAGCGGCCGGCCGAGAGAGTTGCCGTCGAGGTAGGCGCTGACGCCCGGTGCCTCGACGAAGGCGTCCAGATGAGCCGTGAGCGGGTCATGCGCGTCGAGGCCCTGGGCTTCGGTGAGGAGATCGGTCATGTCAGGCCTCCAGATCAGCGGGAGTGAGCAAACGGGCGAGGAGCGGGTCGGCCGTGTCGGGCGTGGCTCCAGGGTAGAAGAGCGGGTGCGATCCTGCGGTCGTGGGATCGACGGGTGCAAGGCACTGCAGCAGATCGGCGTCGTCGAGGCCGGCTTCCCTCAGCGCGCCGATCTCCCGCGGGTTCAATCCGACAGGCATCGGACCGTTGCCCAGATCGGTGCCGTAGAGCACCGTTCCGCCGGCCGAACGGAAGCGACGGACGTTGTCGATCGCGATGCCGTACGCCTCGTCGGCATGAACCGCGAGAGTGGAGATCCATGCGGCGGACGCAGCCTGTCCACTGATCTCGGCATCGGTGAGCCGCTCCGAGAACGGCGCGTGAGCGAGCCGCTCGGCGCCGAGCCGGACCACTCGCTGCGCCTCTCCAGGACCCTCGGCATGGGCGACGATCGGGATGCGATGGGAAGCAGCGATGGAGACGATCGCCCGCAACAGGGTGTCGGAGAACACCGGACCCGCGGCCCTGTTGCTCGCGACCTTGATGCGCACGGCGCCCGACTCCTTCATCTCGACGATGGCCCGCTCCGCGGCATCCTCGTCCGCGATCTCGCGCACCGAACCGGCCGGCGCCCACGAACGGTCCGACGGATAGCCGCCCCGCGGGGTGAGGAAGGCCCCCGCGAACAGCACCTCGACGCCCTCGACGATCCTCAGTTCCGAGAGCACCGACGGATCACCGCCCAGGTCGACGACGCGGCCGAGAGCCGAGCCGGCGAGCGGCGCGATATCGACGAGCTGCAGGTGCACGTGGTGATCCGTGAAACCGCCGGTGATCACGCCGTCGAGGCGCGCAAGACCGGTGGTGTCCGCTTCGGGGATCACGCGCAGTCCGGATGCGGCGTGGGCGACGACGCCGTCTCGCCATTCCTCGCCGTCGAGGTAGGTGACCGCGACCCGCATCAGCCGCCGATCTCGGTGCGCACCGTGTACAGCTCGGGGAAGAACGTCAGCTCCAGCGCGCGCTGGAGGAAGCCGACCCCGCTCGATCCGCCGGTGCCCGGCTTCATCCCGATCGTGCGGGTGACGGTCTTCAGGTGCCGGAAGCGCCAGAACTGGAAGTTGTCCTCGAGATCGACGAGGTCTTCGCACGCTTCGTAGAGATCCCAGTGGGTGTTCGGGTTCTCGTAGATCTCGCGGATCGCCGGCACGAGCGACGGGTGCGGACGGTACGGCTCGCGCACGTCGCGCTCGAGGATCTCGGTCGGGATCGGCAGCCCGCGCCGGGCCGCGAAGCGCAGGAACTCGTCGTAGAGCGTCGGCCGCTCGAACTCGACCTTCAGCAGCGCGAGGTTGGCCGGATGATCGCGGAACACCGACAGCATCCGCTCGTTCTTGTTGCCGAGGGCGAACTCGACCGCACGGTACTGCACGGACTGGAACCCCGACGAATTGCCCAGCGCCCCGCGGAACTGCGCGTACTCGGTCGGGGTGAGAGTCGCGAGCACCGACCACTGCTGGGTCATGACGTCCTGGATGCGCTTGACGCGCGCGACCCGCTTCAGTGCCTCGCGCAGGTCGTCGCTCGCGAGCAGTGTGCGGGCAGAGCTGATCTCGTGCAGCAGCTGCTTCAGCCAGAGCTCGGTGGTCTGATGCTGGATGATGAACAGCATCTCATCGTGGTGCTCCGGACTGCTGACCGGATGCTGCGCAGACAGCAGCCGATCGAGTTCCAGGTACGACCCGTACGTCATACGACCGGAGAGGTCGGTGACGATCGTATCCTCCAGGGGACGCTCGTTCCCGGTGGGATCGGTGGTGCCGGCCGAGTCAGTCGCGTCTGTTCCCATGATCCCTGAGGATATCCCGAACGATCGTTCAGGCGTCAGTGCCGGGTGCGCATCGGCGCGGTCGGACTCAGGGCTGCGTGGTGTTCGCGTCCAGGAAGTCGATCGTCTTCTGCAGGGCCGTCTGGGCATCCGGCATGTCGAGATGGAACTGGTACTCGTGCGGAAGCTGCGGCTCATGCGGAGCGGGCCAGAACAGCGTCGTCACGTCGACGCCGAGCTCGTTCAGCCGGTCGGCCATCGGGATCGACTGGAGCCAGGTGAGACCGTCGCCGTTGCCTCCGGAGATGTACGTGGTGGGGAAGTCCTCGGTCACCCAGTTCACGGTCGACATCGTCGCGCCGGAAGAGTCCTCGGCCCAGGTCTTGGTGCCGGCGTAGGCCCACATCGACGACTTCAGGCCCCAGCCGATGACGCCGTCGAGCTGCGCAAGCGCCGCGAGGTCGTACACGCCGCAGTTCAGCACGGTGGCGACGACCTGGTCGGCGGACAGCTTCGGCTCGATGTCCATGATCTCGGCATAGTCGGGGCTGGTGATGAGCGTCGCCATCTGACTCGCCAGCTGTCCGCCTGCGGAGTCTCCCGCGAGCACGATCTGTGTTGTATCGACGTTGAGCTCATCGGCGTTCTTGTCGATGTAGCCGAGCGCATCGTTGATCTGACGCACGGCCTTCGGGTAGAAGCCCTCGGGCCCCAGCGTGTAGTTCACGGCGATCGTCGTGTATCCCTCGGCGGCGAGGATGCGCATGTACGGGTCGACGTTCTCCTTCGATCCCGAGACCCAGGCTCCGCCGTGGATCCACACGATCGTGGGCAGGGGGCCGGTGGCGGATGCCGGTGTGAAGACGTCCATCGTCGTGTCGACGCCCTCATCGGCATAGGCGACATCGAGCTTCTCGGTGAGCTTGGTGTCGGGCACGTACTTGTCCATCTCCGCCGCGGTGGCGTCGCCGCCCTGCGTGAAGACGGCCCTGATCACCATGGCTGACGGCCAGGGGGTGATCGCTCCGATGATCGCGACGACGACCGCGATCGCGATGATGATGCCGAGCACCACGCGAGTCTTGAACCAGCGTCCGTGCGCCCGCTTCGGGCGGTCATCGCCGTCGTGGGTGCGGTCTTCGGGCGCGTCGTTTGCAGGCGCGGTCGTGGTCATGGAATCCCCTCCACGGATCAGTGTGGCAGTAGCGAGTGCCACGATGCTCGTCCAGGTCGCACTTTCTGTCGTTCTGGCGCCGGGAAAGCGGCAGAAACTGGACCTGAACCGAGGAGGTCAGCCGTCGAGGCCCTTGAGCAGGCGACTGAGGCCGTAGTCGAACGCCAGGTCGACGTCTCCGCCGAGGCGGAACGCGCCGGCGAGCTCCATCTGCAGGAATCCGGTCATCCACGCCGTGAGAAGGCGCGCGGCGTCCAGCGCGTGGTCTTCGCCGACGCGCGCAGCGCTCGCGCGGAGGACGGGGCCGGCCGCGCGGTCGAGGGATGCCAGGGGAGGGGAAGCCGTGAACATCAGCCGGAACCCCTCTGGATGCGCATGTGCGAATGCGCGGTACGTCGTGGCCAGGCCGGTCAGCAGGTCGTCAGGCCCTCCTGGCTGCGCATCGTCCTGCTCGACGCGTTCGAGTTCGGCCGACAACTCGTCGACCACCGATTCGGCGACCGCGGCGATCAGTGCATCTCGGTCGCGCACCCGCTTGTACAGCGAGGGTGCTCGCACGCCGACGCGATCGGCAACGGCCTGCATCGTCAGGCTACGCAAGATAGCCATCGCAAGATCATCCCACGGATCGGTAGGACACCATGAAGCTCGCACCGCACCTGCACCGCCTGGGCAATGACATCGTCGCCTCCTATCTCGTCGATGCGCCGGACGGCGTCACTCTGATCGACGCGGGGATGCCGGGGCACTGGAGCGACCTGCAGGAAGAGATGGCGAGCCTCGGTCGACCGCTCTCCGACATCAAGGGACTCATCCTCACGCACGGCGACAGCGACCACATCGGCTTCGCCGAGCGATTGCGCGCCCAGCACGGCGTTCCCGTCTTCGTGCATGCTGCCGACGCGGAACGCGCGCGAACAGGGGAGAAGCCGAAGACGCCGATGGGGCCAGCGAAACTCGGGCCGATGCTGGGCTTCTTCGCGTACGGCATCCGCAAGAAGGCCCTGCGGCCGATCTACGTCAAAGAAGCGATGGAGATCGCCGACGGCGACGTGCTCGATCTGCCGGGTGCCCCCGTGATCGTCGGGATGCCGGGACATTCCCCAGGGAGCATCGCGGTGCACATCCCGATGGCGGATGCCCTGTTCGTCGGTGACGCGCTCACCACCAGACACGTGCTCACTGGGCGCGATGGTGCCCAGCCTGCACCGTTCACCGACGAACCCGCAGAGGCGCTGGCATCACTCGACCGGCTCGCAGAGGTGACGGCATCCTGGGTGCTGCCCGGCCATGGCGCGCCATGGCACGGCTCGCCGGCCGACATCGTGTCCGTGGTCCGCAGCGACTGATCAGTCACCGTCGCGAATGAGCTGCGCGCACTTCTCGCCCATCATTATCACCGTGATATTGGGGTTGACCGTGGTGATCTCCGGCATCGCCGAGGCATCCACGACGCGCAGGCGTGAGACGCCCTTGACGCGCAGCTGCGGGTCCAGCGGTGACATCTCATCGTCGGCCGGGCCCATCCGCACGGTGCCCACCGGGTGGTAGACGGTGTTGTGGGTGGCGCGGATGTACGCGGCGAGATCCTCGTCCGTCACAGCATCCGCACCCGGGGCAAGCTCGCGCCCTGCCCACTCCGCCATCGCCGGCTGCGCGATTATCTCGCGAGCTTTGCGGATGCCGTTGATCATCACCTGCATGTCATGACCCTCGGGGTCGGTGAAGTAGCGCGGGTCGACCTTCGGCTTGTCGCGGTAGTCGATCGAGCGCAGCCGCACGGTGCCGCGCGAGCGGGCGTGCGTCACATTCGGCGTCAGGCAGATCATCTCTTCGGCGGTGGGGTAGCCGGCGCGGTAGGTGTGCATGTCGAAGGGCACCGAGCCGTAGTGCATCATCAGATCCGGACGGTCGAGCCCTTCTTCGGTCGGCGTGAAGATGCCGATCTCCCACCATTGCGTCGACTCGCGAGCCATCTGCTTCTTCGACTCCCACTGCACAACGCCCTCGGGGTGGTCTGCAAGGTTCGCGCCGACACCGGGGGAATCCACGCGCACGTCGATCCCGACCTCACGCAGGTGATCGGCGGGGCCGATGCCCGAGAGCATGAGCAGCTGAGGGGTGTTGATCGCTCCGGCCGAGACGATGACCTCACGCGTGGCCGCGATGTGCGACGGACGAGCGAAAGGGTTGTCGACGCTGATCACGCCGGTGCAGGCGCCCGCGTCGTCGAAGGTGAGCTCCTTGACGTGCTGTCCGGTGAGGATTGTCAGGTTCTCGCGATCGAGAATCGGATGCAGGTACGACACCGACGACGACGCACGCGTGCCATCGGCCTGACGATTCACCTGGAAGAAGTTCGCGCCGTTGATGACCGTCTCGCCGGTGTTGAACTGCACTCGGGGAATGCCGGCCTGCTCGCACGCGTCCAGGAGTGCGATGCCGCACGGGTCGACCGCCGGAACGTTCATCAGATGCACCGGGCCGTCCTGGCCGTGCAGCTCGCCCTGCAACTCGTTCGTCTCGAGTTTCTTGTACAACGGGAAGGTGCGGGCGGACTCCCAGCCGGTGGCGCCGTGCACCGAGGCCCAGTCGTCGAGGTCTTCGCGCGGCGCCCAGAAGGCGATGCAGGAGTTGTGTGACGAGCATCCGCCCAGAACCTTTGCACGCGCGTGGCGCATGAACGAGTTGCCGTTCTCCTGCGGCTCGATCGGGTAGTCCCAGTCGAAGCCCGACTCGAGCAGCTCCATCCAGCGGTTCAGCTGCAGCACGACCTGCTCGTCGGTATCGGAGGGGCCCGCTTCCAGCAGCGCGACCGTGATCGATGGGTCTTCGCTGAGCCGGGCGGCGACGGCCGCACCTGCCGACCCGCCACCGACCACAACGTAGTCGAAAGTGTGCGTCGTCTTCATCTTCATCAGCTCCTGATCAGTGCTCGGCGAACCAGCCGGTCACCGCGGGGGTGAGGTTCTGGTAGATGTGCTTGGCCTCCTGATATTCGGCGAGTCCGGTCGGACCGAGCTCTCGTCCGAAGCCGGACTGTTTGAACCCACCCCACTCGGCCTGCGGGAGATAGGGGTGGTAGTCGTTGACCCAGATCGTGCCGTGGCGCAGACGCCTTGCGATGCGCTGAGCGCGACCGGCATCCTGCGACCACACAGCGCCGGCAAGACCATAGATCGTGTCATTCGCGATCTCGATGGCCTCATCCTCGGTGGAGAACGTCTCCACCGTCACAACCGGACCGAAGGCCTCATCGCGCACGACGGACATCCCGCGCTGCACCTGGTCGAGGATCGTCGGCAGGTAGTAGAAGCCGTCCTCCAGATCGCCCTCGGGCGCTTTTCCGCCGGTGCGCAGTCGTGCGCCCTCTGCGACGCCGGCCTGCACGTATGCGTCGACCTTCTCACGATGTGCGGCGGAGATGAGCGGCCCGCTCTCTGCGCTTTCATCGAACGGTCCTCCGAGGCGGATGCCCTCTGCACGTCGCACCAGTTCGTCGACGAAGCGTTCAGCGATCGACTCTTCCACGATCAGCCTCGCCCCAGCGGAGCAGACCTGCCCGGAGTGCAGGAATGCCGCATTCAGCGCATTGTCGACGGCGGCGTCGAAGTCGGCGTCAGCGAAGATCACATTGGGGTTCTTCCCGCCGAGTTCCAGCGCGACCTTCTTCACGGTGGCTGCAGCGTTCGCGGCGAGCAACCTGCCTGTGACCAGGCCGCCGGTGAACGAGACCATGTCTACATCCTCATGCGTCGACAGTGGGCCACCGGCTGTGGCGCCCGCGCCGAGCACGAGGTTGGCGACCCCCGCAGGGAGGCCCAGTTCGTCGAGCACGTCCATCATCAGAATCGCGGTGTGCGGCGTCAGCTCGGCGGGCTTCAGCACGAAGGTGTTGCCCGCAGCCAGCGCCGGCGCGATCTTCCACGCCGCCTGCAGCAACGGGTAGTTCCACGGTGTGATCAGCGCGCAGACGCCGACCGGCTCGTACTCGATGCGGCTGAGGACGTCGGCGTTGCCGGCATCCACGATGCGACCGGCATCCTGCGCGGCCAGCTTTCCGAAGTAGTCGAAGCAGGCGGCGATGTCATCCATGTCGATGCGCGCTTCGACCATGCGCTTGCCGGTGTCGAGTGCCTCAGCACGGGCGAACTCCTCTTTGCGCTCGCGCAGTCGTGCGGCGACGCGCAGCACGAAGTCGCCGCGCTCGGCAGCCGGTGTCGCACTCCACACGCCGCTGTCGAATGCACGACGCGCGGCCTGGATGGCAGCGATCGCGTCGGCTGCGGTGGCCTCGTCGACGACCGCGACTAACGAGCCATCGGCAGGACAGCGGATCTCCCTGGTTCCCCCCTCGATCGCCGAGGTCCAGATGCCGTCGATGAAGAGTGTGGCGGTCATGGTGTCTCCTTCACTGTGGTCTCTTCGGTGCCGTCAGCGGCGGCGTCACCGCTGGACGCAGGATCAAGGAAATCGTCCTGCCAATCGGTGATCACCGGCAGCGCCTCGGTGAAGACGGGCTCGGACACATCGGCGGTGAGGCGCAGATACTCCAGGTGCGACTCGTAGCTGCTCAGCACGTCGGTGATCAGTTGGTCGGTGGTGTAACCGTAGACGTCGTACCCACGCGATCCGATGGCCGAGAACACTTCGAGGCGGAAGTAGTGCCCGGCGCCGCTCACGCTCAGATAGGAGTAGGAGGGCAACTCGTGCGCGACCGGATAGAGCTGGTACGTGAAGTCCTCACCCTCGTTGAAGTGAACAGTGAGTATCGGCGAGGGCATGTCGAGTCCGTCGATGTCGATGGTCTCGATGACGGCGTCGACTCCTGCCGCGCACAACTCCTCCTTCACGTCCTCCAGCGCCGGAGCCGCCACGTCGCCGAGGTAGGTGATCACCTGCGAACGCGTCGGATAGACGGTCGAGCGACGCAACCTCTGACGCCAGTTCGTCTGCGTCGGGCCGAAGCGGCCTGGAATCGTCGCGAGGTAGCCGGCACGGCGCTGCTTCTCTGCGCCGAGTGATCGGTAAAGCGAGATCATCACCAGATACAGCAGCAGTGAGACCGGCAGGCCGATGATGAGCGTCGCCGCCTGCAGTGTCGGAACCCCGCCGACCAGCAGCATGCCGAGGGTCAGGAGTCCGGTGGCGAGCGCCCAGAACACGCGCAGCAGCTTGCCGGCGTCCTGCCTGGGGTCTTCCATCTTCGATGTCAGATTCGCCAGCACAAGGGCGCCGGAGTCGGCGGAAGTCACGTAGAAGAGCAGGCCGGTCAGGAGCGCGACTGCGAGCACTATGGGGGCTGCTGGATACTGCTGCAACAGATCGAAGAATGCCCGTTCCGGGGTGTTGACTGCTGATTCGGCGAATGCTGTATCGCCGCCGAGGATGATCTCGAGAGCGGAGTTGCCGAAGATCGAGACGAAGATCGCGATGAACGCAAAGGGAATCAAGAGCACGCCGACGATGAACTGTCGGAGGGTGCGGCCACGCGAGATCCGCGCCAGGAAGAGCCCGACGAACGGTGCCCAGGCGACCCACCATGCCCAGAAGAACAGCGTCCACCCCTGCATCCAGGCATCAGGACGCTCCCACGCGAACGTCTCCATGAGCAGACTCGGGAACGTGGCGAAGAAGTCGCCGACGTTCATGACGAGACCATCGAGGATGCGCCGGGTCTGTCCGGTGATGGTGATCCACAGCAGCAGGATGATCGCGAGGATGACGTTGGCCTCGGAGAGACGGCGAATGCCTTTCTCCACACCGGATACGGTCGAGATCGTCGCCATCGCCACGGCGAGAACGATCAGTGCGATCTGCATCGAGACGCCATCCGGAGTTCCGAACAGCACGTGCATTCCGTAGCTGAGCTGCACGACGCCGATACCGAGCGTGGTCGCGATACCGAAGACGGTGCCGAGCACAGTGAAGATGTCGACGCTGTGACCGACCCAGCCGTTGGTGAACCTTCCGAAGATCGGAGAGAGCACCGACCGGATCGTCAGCGGCTTGTTGAGACGGTAGGCGAAGTAAGCGAATGCCGCGCCCATCAGCGCATACATCGCCCAGCCGACCGGACCGTAATGGAAGAACGTCCACACGATCGCCTGTCGTGCGGCGGCAATGGTCTCGCCTTCGCCCGTCGGCGGATTCATGTACTGCGCAGCAGGTTCTGAGACGGCGAAGAACATCAGGTCGATGCCGATGCCGGCAGCGAACAGCATCGAGGCCCACGTGAACATGCTGAATTGCGGCTTGGAGTGATCGGGGCCGAGCTTGGTGCGCCCCACAGAGGAGAACGCCAGAATCAGCACGAACACCACCACGATCGCTGCGGTGAGGACGAAGTACCAGCCGAAGTTCGTCGCGATCCAGCCGACCATGACGCCGATCACTTCACCGGCCTGAACCGGAGCGAAGATCGCCCACAGCGCGATGGCCAGAATCGCAGCCGCCGAGCCGATCAGCACTGGCCAACGAGGTGGTGGAACAGTGCTTCGCTTGATCACGGGCAGGGGCGGCGAGGTATCTTCAGGCATCACTTCAGTTTCGTTAGGAATCGCTCAGTCAAAGGCGTCGTCAGTCACGTGCTGCACTGACGATAGCAAAGACCGGAGAAACCGTTCAGGAGAGGCCGGCGAGCACTTCGGCCGTCGTCGACATCGTGATCTGAGGTGGATACAGGCCCATCACCGTGATCGCCGCGGCGTGATTCTCGGCCGATGACCCTGCACAGGCGTCGGCCGCGAGGGTGACACGAGCACCGGCGTCCGCCGCGGCCAGCGCCGTCGAGATCACGCAGCAGTCGGTCGAGACGCCGGCGAGCACGATGGATGCTCCGTGTCCGACGATCTGCTCGATCTCTGCGCCCCATTTTCCGAAGGTCGGCAGGTCGAGGGTGGGCCGGCTCGAGAGACCGGCAGCATCCGCAACCAGGTCGAACAACGGATCGGTCGGCGGCTGATCGGCGAACGGCCACGCGGCGAAGTACTCACCCCATGAGGTGGAGCGGTCGGCCGTCGGCATCCATCTGGTGACGAGCACGCGCTCGCCGAAGGCATCCGCCAGCGCGCGGATGCGCGGCATCGTCTCCGCGAAGAACGGCGACCCCCAGGCCGAGTCGGGCGAGGCGAAGATGTTCTGCGGATCGATGACGACGAGCCACTTTTCGGCCATCGCGTTCATGCTTCCTGCCGCTGGATCTTCGCGGCCCGCGCGAACCAGGCCACGAGGAACGACAGGATCAGTGCGAACAGCACGCCGAGGTTCGCATAGCCCCAGTCTTCGCGCCAGCCGAACATGTCGAGGAAGTACCCCTGCCAGTCGTTCCATGGGGTGTCGGGGATCTGGTTCATGACGAAGCCCCATCCGATCACTGTCGCCACGACCATCGTGATGATCGACGTCCAGTCGTACGCGCCGTAGCGACCAGACGAGTCGAATAGCGCTTCGTCGTCGTAGTCCTTCCGGCGGCGCAGGATGTCGGCGATGAGGATGCCCGCCCACGACGCCATCGGTACGCCGAGGGTGATGAGGAACGACTGGAACGGTCCGATGAAGCTCGTCGCGAAGAAGACGACGAAGATCGTGCCGGCCGTGAGGATGACGCCGTCGACTCCTGCTGCTGCGGGGCGCGGGATGCGGATGCCGAGGCTCAGCAGCGTCAGACCGGAGGAGTAGATGCCGAGGACAGCGCCTGACACCAGGGTGAGGATGGCGACGATGAGGAACGGGAACAGCGCCCACGCGGGCAGCAGCACGGCGAGCGCGCCGATCGGGTCTGAGCCGACAGCGTCCAGCAGAGTTTCATCGGAACCGGCGAGGAGCAGTCCGAAGAAGACCAGGATGATCGGGGCCACAGAGCCGCCGATCGTATTCCACCCGATGATCGCCCCGTCGGATGCCGTTCGCTTCTGATAGCGCGACCAGTCGGCGGCGATGTTGATCCAGCCGAGCCCGAATCCGGTCATCACCATGACCAGCGCGCCGATCGTCTGAGCAACAGTGCCGTCTGGTCGGGAGAACGCCGTGCCCCAGTCGATGTGCTGGAATGTGAGGATCAGGAACAGCACCGTCATCGCACCGGTGAGCCAGGTGAGCACGGACTGCAGCTTCATGATCGTGTGGTAACCGAGCACGGATGCTCCGACGATGAGTGCCGCGACGACGATCGTCGCGATGATCTTCACCGCGGTGTCATCGCCGGTCGTCCAGCCGAGTTCGCTCAGGATCGTCCCCGTGGCGAGCACGGCGGTGATCGCGAGCGACGTCTCCCAGCCGATCGAGGTGAGCCACGAGACGATGCCGGGAAGTTTCTGGCCCTGCACGCCGAAGGCCGCACGCGACAGCACCATGGTCGGTGCGGAGCCACGCTTGCCGGCGACCGCGATCAGACCGCACAGCGCGAACGATACGACGATGCCGATGATGGACACCAGGGTGGCCTGCCACAACGAGATGCCGAACCCGAGCAGGAACGACCCGTACGACATGCCGAACACCGACACGTTCGCCGCGAACCACGGCCAGAACAGGTCGCGCGGTTTCGCCGTGCGTTCGGACTCGGGGATGATCTCGATGCCGGCGCGCTCGATCAATCCCGGCGCTGTCGCAATCTTCTCTGACATGCCCCTATATTGGCACCGAGCGGCCCGTGAGGGGCGCTACCAGGTGTTCCAGGAGGGTTCGTCCGCTCGCTCTCGCTCGCGTTCGCTGTTGAGTGCTTCATCGACGGCTTTGTAGTCGAGGTGTGGGTCTCGCCATTTGGCGTAGGGGTCCCACCAGCCTGGGCCTCGGATCTCGGGTCTGCCGTTTCGGATGCGGATGTGCCAGATGCCTTCGTCGAGGGTGCGGTGATGATGCCAACACAACGGCACCCCGTTGGACGTATGTGTCGGCCCACCACGGGCGTGTTCATCGACGTGATGGATTTCGCACCATTCTGCGGGCACATCACAGCCCGGGATGAGACATTCGCGATCACGGAGCACGATCGCCCGGCGTTGGACCGCGGTGAACAGGCGCGCACTGGTCCCGATCGCGATGATCGCGCCTTTCTCATCGAACAGCACCCGTTGCACCCCGCCCGCGCAGGCGGCGTGGTCGGCGGCGCCGAGGGGCACGTCGTATCCGGCGCCTTCGACCCTGGCCCGCCCGGTGCGGGTGGTGAAGTCTTCCGCGGTGACGGACACGACCAGCGTCGGCGCGGCACCACCCAACGTGGGCATACCCCCGGACGCCGCAGCGACCATCAGTGCGGTCGCGAACGCGTCGTGACGTTTCTGGGCATGCGTGCGTAGGTCCGCGGCGTCCTCGGGCGGCGCGGCTACCTTGTGGGATTCGAGCCCGTCCGCACGATCCGAATCCACCGGCGCACCGTACTCGGTGCTGCTGGAGGAGTACTTCGCATCAAAGTCCGCATCGCTGAGACCCTCCCCGTCGCCGTCGCCGTCGCCTTCAGGTTCGCCGTCGCCGGTGTCGTCGGAGGGCCGGAATCGCACCGTGCTGCTTCCGCCGCGTGCTTTGTCTTCGGCTTTCGGGTTCATCAGACTGTCGATGAGTTTCTGCAACTGTGCGGCGACCTCGGGCAGCAACTCACCGCGCACCGGGACGGACCCGTCGCGGAGCTTCCCGATCGTGAAATGCCTCCGGCGCTTACCCGCACGATCCGACGGCTCCGCACCATCCGGATCCAACCGGGCCACAATATGCGCGGCCAGAGCGGCGAGCTCATCCGTCGTCGGCAACGGCCCCCGCCCAGAGCTCTCATCGCTCAGGTCATGATCCGGACCGTCCAACGGCAGCCCGGACGCGAACCGTGCCAGCACGGCATCGGCCGCCAGGCGATCGGTCACACCGATCCGGGTCGCTTTCTGCAACGGGACCGTGCACGCCAAAAACCCGCCCACCGACAGGTATCCGTCTGCCAACGCCGCCGCCAGTTCTGGGAACTTTCCCGGCAATAGTGTCCCCGAGGTGATGTCCGTCTCTCGGCGCACCGCTCCGGCTGCGGTCACATACCTTCGTGCGGCAGGCCCGTCCACAAGCAGCGTGCGCCGCAGCAACTCGGCGGCATCCCGGCATCCCGCCCGGGTCGAGAACCGGGCATCCCGCTCAACCTGATCCCGCCCCACGACCTGGTCCGTGACCGCGACGATCGCCCCATCCAGGCGGCGCTGCACCCGCCCCAACACCTGTACCACATCCAACAGTTCGGAGTCGTTCGCGAAGCGTACTCCGCCATCCGCACCGTCACCCGCGCAGGAGGAACCCATCGCATCGGCCAACAACCGATCGATGCTCTCCAACTCCTGAACCAGGGATGTCATACCCCCATTCAACCCAGGGCCACCGACATTCAAACCCCAGATCAGGCACTATTCACAACCTGTGGACAACCACCCATAATCATCCATCTGTGGAGGAATAGTCGGGACGTCACAGAGGAGCCGTGAGGGCGAAGGTCTGGCCTGGTGCCTGGTGGCTCAGGCCGCGAAGAACGCCGTCGCAACCTGTGTCAAGGCTTCGAGGTCGGCGACCCCGGCGAGCTCGCGCGCGGAATGCATGGAGAGGATCGGGATGCCGACGTCGACGGTGCGGATGCCGAGACGGGTGGCCGTGATCGGGCCGATCGTCGAGCCGCACGGCACAGCGTTGTTGGAGACGAACTCCTGGGATGCGATGCCAGCGCTCTCGCACCATCCGGCCCAGGCGGCTGAGCCGATAGCATCCGTCGCATAGCGCTGGTTGGCGTTGATCTTCAGGATCGGTCCCGACCCGAGCAGAGGCTGCACCACGGGATCGTGCTTCTGCGCGTAGTTCGGGTGCACCGAGTGTCCGACATCGCTGGAGAGGTGCCAGGATGCCGTGAGCGCGCGGCGCTGTTCGGTGGCATCGGCGCCGAGTCCGGCGTAGATGCGCGCGAGGATGTCCTCGAGGAACGGCCCTGCGGCGCCCGAGCGGGAGGCGGAACCGAGCTCTTCATGGTCGAATGCGGCGAGCACGGCGATGCCGCGGGGCTCTCCGGCCGCCGAGCCCATCGAAGCGCCGGCGAGCGCCACGACGCCGGCGTGCACCGACGCGAGGTCATCCAGCCGTCCGCTCGCGAAGAACGCCTTGTCCTTGCCGAACACGGCTCCGCGCGCCGAGTCGGCGACGACGGCGTCGAACCCGCGGATGTCTGCGGCGTTCACCCCGGCCGAAGCGGCCAGCTCGCCGAGCAGGTCTTCCTCGCTCGGGTCGCCGAGTCCCCACACGGGCTGCGTCTCGTTCTGCTTGTCGAGCGCCAGGCCGTTGTTGACTCCGCGGTCCAGATGCACGGCGAGCTGCGGCAGCCGCAGCAGCGGGCCGGTGTCGGCGAGCACGACGCGGCCGTCGGCGAGTGCGAGTCGCCCGGCCAGGCGCAGCTCGCGGTCGAGCCAGGAGTTCAGCAGCGGTCCGCCGTAGATCTCGACACCGGCCTGCAGCCAGCCACGAGAGCCGGTCGTCGGCTGAGGCTTGAGTTTGAACCCGGGGGAGTCGGTGTGCGCGCCGAAGATCTGCGCCGGGGTGGTGGGGGCTGCACCTGTGGGGACGACCCATGCGATCGCTGCGCCGTCGCGTACGACGACGAAACGGCCGCCGGCCTGCGTCGGCCACGCGTCGCCCTCATCCAGGCGCGCGAATCCGACCGATTCCAGCCGCCGTGCGACCTCTTCCGCGGCGTGGTAGCTGGAGGGAGAGGCTGCGACGAAGTCGGCGAGATCCTCGGCGTGGGTCAGAGCGACCGGAGTGGCGGGCATCCTACGATCGTAGACGCGGGGATGCGTGCTCGCTGGACCCGATCAGCGGAAATTGATGAGCCCGGCGTGCGCCGCGGTGACGAGGATCTGCACCCGATCGCGCACCTGCCATTTCGACATGATGCGTCCGAGGTGGGCTTTGACCGTGCCCTCCGAGACGATGAGCGTGCGCGCGATCTCGGCGTTGGACATGCCCTGTGCGAGCCGATCGAGCACCTCTGCCTCGCGTTCGGTGAGTGTCTCCAGTTCACCGGCTCGCCCTCCCGTCGGGGCGCCGTCGCGGATGTGCTTGACGAGCATCGAGGCGATCTTCGGCGACAGCGAGCTCGCGCCGTTGTACACGTCCCTGACGCCTGCGACGATGCTGTCGGCGTTGGAATCCTTGAGCATGTATCCGGATGCCCCGGCGCTGAGCATCGGGAGCACCGTCTCGCTGCCGTCGAGCGTGGTCACGGCGAGCACGCGGACATCGGTCCAGCGTTCGACGATGGTCGCTGTGGCCTCGATTCCGTCCATCTCCGGCATCTGAACGTCCATCATGATGACGTCAGGTCGGTCCTTCTCCACCGCGGCGATCGCTTCGAGGCCGGTCTCGGCTTCGCCGATGACCTCGATCTCGGGGTCGCGGGACACGAAGTGCGACAACGCCGAGCGCACCAGCGGATCGTCATCGACGATGAGAACTCGGATGTGCGGCATGGGAGAAAGCCTAACGCCGGGTTCGATACCGGTGATTGGTGTGGACCTTTGGCCAAAAAAGACTGATCGGGAGTCTGATGCGCCAGATCAGAGTCGGCGCGATGATCTAGTAGTACCCCCGACAAACGACTAATACTAGGTGGTGAAAACCATGACCTTCTGGGAACAGATGGCACGCATATTCGGTCTCTATCGCTAGGCTAGCTGGCGGATAGGAGATAAGGAAGCTATGGCTTTAGGTCTGTCGATCCGAGACGACCCCGGCTTTCTCCGCCTGACACGAGACGAGGCGCTGGGCGCGCTTGAGCGCATAGCGGTGCTGGTGCTCATCGCCGGCCTCATCGTCGTCGACATCTTCAGTCTTTTCTCGCCGGGCGTGAATCTCCTGGCGACCATTCTCAGCATCGCGACCACGGCGACCTTCGCGCTCTACCTATGGTGGCCATGGGCGGCAACGGCCGTGCTCGCGGTGCTTTTCGCGTTGTCGTTCACTGTGAACACGCAGTTCAACGTTATATTCGCGGCGGCCGTCGCAATCGGCTTGGTGATTCGACTGGGTCGAACTGTGCTCGTGCTCTCCTACGGAGCGCTCTTCCTGGTCGCCGTCGCCGTGATCGCGTACACAGACGGCGGTTCCACGGTCAATGTAGGCACGTATCTCATCCTCGCGGCAGTGGCCGGTGCGATCGGGTTCGCCCTTCGTCTGACCTCGGCCAGAGGCCATCGGCTTGAAGAGCAGCTCGCGATCCAGGCCGAACAGGAGCGTGAGGCAGTTCTCGCCGAGCGCCGCTGGATCGCCGGCGAACTCCACGACAGCATCGCCCACCACCTCACGATCGTCGCTCTGCATGTGCAGATGCTCGATGACCCGCAGACCAGTCGTGGTTCGCAGGAGGCGATCCGTATCGCTGCGCGAAAGGCGATGACCGATCTGCGTTTCGTGATCGAACTCGCAGACGACGCCCCCGGCACCTCGGCTGTGCAGACCGGGGATCTCGCCGAGGCGATCGCAGAGGCTCATGCAGAGATAGAGACAGCGGGGCACTCGGTGAAGACCGACGGAGACCCCCGCGATGCGAGGCTGCCGAGGGTCGCCGAGATCGTTCTCGCGCGGATCATGCGCGAGTCGGCCACGAACGTTCTGAAGCACGCGGGCCCCGGCCCGGTGCGGATCGACCTCGACGTCGATGACGAATCAGCTGTGCTGGCGATCCGCAGCCCGCTCCCCGCGACTCCCAGACGGGATCTGCCCTCGAGTCGCACTGGACTGAACCGGATGGCCGAGCGCGTACTCGGAGCGAGCGGCGAATTCAGCGCGGGTGCCGTCGACGGGCAATGGTGCGTATCCGCCAAAGTGCCCATCGGCTGAGCGCGAAACGCCAGAGTGCGCGGGCTCTCGATCTGGACGAAAGTCCATACGGTATCGACGTTGGTCCCTTATGGCCTGTCCGGTGCGCACGTAGCCTGAGAGCACCCCAGAAATGAGCGTCCCCAGCGCTCGATCGCGGGCGCGGCTCTGTCTTTGAGCCGAGGCCCGCGATCGCTGGTTAACGCGCTTGTCGATCGGTTGTCGACGCACATGCCGATCGCGCCGTCCGATCGCGCCGTCCGATCTCTCCGATCGCGCCGCTCGGGTGCCCGTTCCGCTCGTGTTCATGCGGGCGAAGAGCCGGTAAACGGGAGGCAAACACTTCCGAGAACGGCGCGAAGCGTGCACTGCCGGGTGTCACAGTGGATCCGATCCCCACACCCGGAAAGGCCATCATGACGCGTCATCCCGTGGCCTCCGAAGCTGCCGACCTCGTCGTCGTGGGCTCTGGCATTCTCGGTCTCGGTGCCGCGTACGCGGGCATCCGCCGGGGCCTCAGCGTGATCGTCCTCGATCGCACCGATGCGCCGGTCGGCGCCACGATCCGCAACTTCGGTCACATCTGCATCGGGGCGCAGTCGGGGCTCGCCCGCGAGTTCGCCGACGCGTCGCGCGACATCTGGCTTCGTCTCGCGACGGACGCCGGGTTCTGGCTGCGCGAATCGGGCACGCTGGTCGCCGCACGACAGGCGGACGAGCTCGCGGTCCTGGAAAGAGCCGCATCCGGGCAGGACGCCGACATCCGGATGCTGGACGCAGACGAGCTGCGCCTGCGAGCACCCCTGCGCCGCGACGCCGTGATCGGCGGCGCACTCATCGCGCCCGATCTGCAGACCGACCCGCGCGAGGCCGCCGGGGCGATCGTCCGCCACCTCGCATCCCTTGGTGTCGAGTTCCGATTCCGCACCGCGGCCACCGCGGTGGCATCCGGTCGTGTGCAGACCACGCGCGGCGCGATCGACGCCGGCCTCGTCGTCGTCGCCACCGGTCACGACATCGACCAGTTGCTGCCCGATCTGGCCGAGAGTGCGGGCGTCGTCCGCTGCGCGCTCGACATGATGCGCGTCACGGCTCCTCTGCCGCGCACCCTCGACGCCCCGCTGCTGACCGCCTGGTCGCTGCTGCGTTACGGGCGTTTCGCCGCCTTCCCGGAGACCACGACGCTTCGAGAGCGGCTGCACGCCGAACGCCCGGAGCTCGCCGCTCTCGATCTCAACCAGATGTACACGCAGTTGCCAGACGGCTCGGTCATCCTGGGCGACTCGCATGCCAAGGCGATTCAGCCCGCACCCTTCCAGCCCGAGGCCGCCTTCGACGCGTTCCTCGATGAGGCGTCGGCGCTGTTCGACGTCGAAGAATTCCGGGTCCTGGAGCGCTGGCAGGGTGTCTACGCATCCGCCGCAACCGAGTTCCTCATCGAAGAGCCGGAAACCGGGCTCCACGTGATCGCCGCCACCACGGGGATCGGGATGACGACCGGGCTCGGCCTCGCGGAACGCACTCTTGACACTGCATTCGACCGGGCACCGCTGCCCGTACAAGGAGGAACCCCATGACCGCTATCGAACTCGTCGTCCTCGACATGGCTGGAACGACCGTGCTCGACGACGGTGTGGTGGAGCAGGCGTTCCAGCGCGCGGCCGAGCGCACCGGCGTCGCCGAGCGGATGCCGTGGGCGGATGCCCTGCAGTACGTCCGCGACACCATGGGCATGTCGAAGATCGACGTCTTCACGCACCTGTCCGGTGGCGATGTCGTCGCAGCCACCGCGGCCACCGCGGCGTTCGAGGGCGCGTACTCCGAGATCGTCGCCGAGCAGGGCGTGGCGGAGATCCCCGGCGCGGCCGAGGCGATCGCGCAGATGCGCGATGCGGGCCTCAAGGTCGCACTGACGACGGGCTTCGCTCCGGTCACGCGCGACGCGCTGATCGACGGACTCGGCTGGCGCGGACTGATCGACATCGCTCTGTCGCCGGTCGACGCCGGTCGCGGCCGTCCGGCACCAGACCTCGTGCTCACCGCGTTGCTGCGCACGCAGGCGTCCGCCGTCACCGCCGTGGCGGTCATCGGCGACACCAGCAGCGATGTGCAGTCCGGCCGCCGTGCCGGCGCCGGCTTCGTCGCCGGAGTTCTCAGCGGTGCGCATGATCGCGCGACGCTGGAGCGCGCCGGAGCGGATGCTGTGCTCGACGACGTCACCGCGCTGCTGCCGACGCTTCACGAGCGCGCACTTCTCGGCACCGCCCTCGCGCGGACCTCCTGACATGCGCACGCTGCTGCCGCACGATGAACGGCAGGACGTGACGCTGAGACCCGCGGCGACGGCGAAGGTCTGGCTCGGCGTCGGCCAGGAGCATGAGACCGTCGCGGTGCCGGGCGTAGGCCTCGGGCACGGCGACGTGCTGATCGCCGTCGAGCTGTCGACCATCTGCGGCTCCGATGTGCACACCGTCCAGGGCCATAGGTCGGCGCCGGCGCCGCTGGTGCTCGGTCACGAGAGCGTCGGCCGGGTGATCGCGATCGGCGAAGGCGGTGCGACGGCGGCGGATGGCGCGGCTCTGCGCATCGGCGACCGCGCGGTGTGGTCGGTGACGGTGTCGTGCGGCACCTGCGATCGGTGCACGTCGGGACTGACGCAGAAGTGTCGCACGTTGGTGAAGTACGGTCACGAGCGGATCGGCCCGCGTTGGGAGCTGACCGGCGGCTTCGCGAGCCATGTGCACCTGCGCACGGGAACCACGATCGTGCGCGTGCCTGAGGCGCTTCCGGCCGCTGTGCTGGCGCCGGCCTCGTGCGCCACGGCCACAGCGTGGGCCGCCGTCGTCCGAGGTGCGGCCGGGCGCAGCCTCGAGGGCATGAGGGTGCTCGTCTACGGCGCGGGGCTCGTCGGACTCTCCGCGGCGGCCATCGCCGCCGACGACGGAGCCGATGTCACCATCGTGGACCCGTCCCCGTCCAGGCGGGCGTTCGCGGAGCGATTCGGCGCCGCATCGGCTGTGAAGGCGACAGAGCCGGCGGACATCGTGATCGAAGCATCCGGTCATGCCGTCGCCGACGCGATCGCGGCGGCGGACGTCGGCGGAGCCGTCGTGCTGGTGGGCAGCGTGTTCCCCGCCGATCCGGTTCCGCTGGAAGCCGAGAGCCTTGTGCGGCGGCTGCTCACGGTGACCGGCGTGCACAACTACACCGGTGCCGAGCTCGCGTCGGCGGTCGGATTCCTCGCCGGGCGAGGACGCGCCTATCCGTTCGCGGACGTGGTCGGCGCCGTGCACCAGCTCGATGACGTGGATGCCGCGCTCGCCGCAGCGGCGGCACCGGGCGCGCCGCTGCGCGTGGCGCTCAACCCGCGTTGACCGGCAGCGGGTACAGGCGGCGCAGGATCACCCGCTGCACGAGCGTCCACGCCACCGTGACGGTGAGGTAGAGCCCCGCAGCCAACGGCACGAACACGGCGAACGCCGCAGTGAGATAGTGCAGCGCACTCATCATGCGCAGCATCCCGGGCGATGACAGCGGAGAGTCGTCGACGGGGACCGGCTGGAACACGCGGCGGGTGATCTCGGCCACGACGATCATGATCGCGATCAGGGCGCCGTACACGAGGAGCGTCGGCAGCGAGAACGGGCCGGTCGCCAGCATGCCCACGAGGCTCGTGCCGAGTGACGCGCCGAACAGTTCATGCGCCAGCAGATCATTGGCGTGGCCTGCGATATCGGTGCGCAGGAACAGCGTGTAGAGGATGCCGATCACCGGCGCCTGCAGCAGCACCGGCAGGCACCCGGCGAGCGGCGAGGTGTTCTCGTCCTTGTACAGCTGCATGGTCTCGCGCTGCAGACGCTCGGGGTTCTTCTTGTGGCGCTTCTGGATCTCGCGCAGCTTCGGCGCGAGCCGGGCGCGGGTCTGCTCGGCCCTGGCCTGAGAGATGCCGACGGGGATGAGCAGTGCGCGGATGAGGAGGGTGATGAGAATGACGGCGGCCGCAGCCGCCGCCGTGCCGGCGAACGGCGCGAGCAGATCGGCCAGGCCGGTGAGGACGCCGTATGCGGCGTCGAGGATCGCCGCGATCGGCGGAAAGGCATAGATGTCCAAGAGGGTCCGTTCAGAGTGTGCGGGAATGTCGGCTGCGCCTGCGGCGCATGCATCAAGAGATGCGCCGCGTTCCCGTCACGAACGGACGGTCACACGGCGCGCACGACTCCCGGGGCCCTGGGACGGGGATGACCTGCGGCATCCGGATCGTTCTGAGACAGCAGCACGGAACGGCCGATGGCGCGCAGCGGATGAGGGGCCGAGCCCTCCCCGGTCTGCAGTACGCCGAGGGTGATGGCGACGACGAGCGTCGCGACGGCGAGCAGGGCGACGGCGAGGCTGAGGGCCGCGAGATCCAGCGACGCGAGATCGGGCATGCCTGCGAACCCGAGGGCGGACAGCACGAGCTGCATGAGCTGCTCGATCCAGTCCGTCATGTCATCGAGGATATCAGCGGGCTGCCGGGGCGTAGCCTCGATGGCATGAGTGAACTGCGTGAGATCCTCGGCGTGCGGCATCCGATCCTTCTGGGAGCTTTCGGTGGGTTGTCATCGATCTCGCTGACCGCCGCCGTGAGCGATGCGGGCGGTCTCGGTGCCTATGGGCTCTATGGATACGACGGCGAGCGGATCCGATCGACGGCGGCGGCGCTGCGCGAGGCGACGGATCGGCCGTTCGCCCTCAACATCTGGCTCCCCATGGGTGACGAGGTCGAACCCGGTCCGCAGCACACGGTGTTCGCGCAGGCGCTCGAGCCGTTCTACGAAGCCGTGGGCGTCGACGTTCCCGCACGTCCTGAGCGCTATCTGCCGTCTCTCGATGAGCAGCTCGGAGCGATCTGGGATGCGGCCCCCGCCGTGCTCAGCGTCGTTTTCGGGGTGCCGTCGGCCGAGATCGTCGAAGAGGCTCATCGCCGCGGCATCCGCGTCGTCGGCACCGCGACGACCGTCGAGGAAGCCGTCGCGCTGGACGCCGCCGGAGTCGATGCGATCATCGCGTCGGGGTCGGAGGCGGCCGGCCACCGCGTCTCGTTCCTCCGGCCGGCTGCCGACTCATTGGTCGGTACGTTCGCCCTCGTGCCTCAGGTGGCGGATGCCGTCTCGGTGCCGGTGATCGCGGCAGGAGGCATCGCCGATCGCCGAGGGGTCGCGGCGGCGTTCGCACTCGGCGCCCAGGGCGTGCAGGTCGGCACGGCGTTCCTCCGGACGACGCAGTCCGCGGCGACCGACGCGCACCGGGCGGCGATCAACCAGACGGCGGCTGGTGAGAGCGTGCTGACCAGGGCGATGAGCGGCCGTCTGGCCCGTGGTGCACGCAACCGTGCTGTGCGGGCGATCGAGGCGAGCGGTACGATCGCGCCCTTCCCCATGCAGAACTGGCTGACCGGGAAGTTCCGCGCCGCGGCGGGGGAGCAGAACCTCGGCGAGTTGCAGTCGCTGTGGCTCGGGCAGGCCGCTCCGCTCGCCCGGCTGGACGACGCGACCGCTGTGTTCGATGAGCTGGTTGCGGGGCTGTGATCGGTTGCTCCTGTCGACATGCCGTTGACCGGGGCCACGCTCGCCGAATGGCTCGATGCGCACCCGCTGCCCGCGCGGCTGGTGCGTTCGTCCGAAGAGATCGAAGAGCAGATTCGACAAGCGCGGGAGTCATGGGATTGATCTATCCCGACAGCTGCATTCTCATCTATGCACTGGAAGACCAAGGTGCACGCGGGGATCGCACTCGCGCACGGCTGAGGGGCGTCGGCGAGGTGCTCGTGGCGAGCCCTCTGGTGCTGCATGAATGCCTGGTGAAACCGATGCGCGACGGAGATGCCGAGATGCGAAAGCGGTTCTCGGATGTCTATGACCGGATGGTGCACATCGACCTGGACCTGTCCGTGTTCGTTGAAGCAGCCGAACTCCGGGCCAGATTCGGGCTCAAGGGTCCGGATTCGCTGCATCTCGCGGCGGCACAGCTCGCGGGCGCCGAACAGCTCTGGACGAACAACAAGCGACTTGCCGCGGCATCTCGTGGGTTGGCCGTCGACGTTGTGAGTGGATGACCGAGGCTGGGCTGGATGACCGCGGCTGTCCGGTCGTAGCATCCGATCGGCACCGACACGACGTTCGCGCCGCCAGCTCGGGTTCGACGCCGCCGTACAGGCGCTGCAGTCGAACCAGGTCGACGCGGTCATGGCGGGAATGTCGATCACCGACGAGCGCAAGGCGACCTTCGACTTCAGCGCGCGTGCCGTCGACCTACAGGATGACGGTCGATTTCCCGTGCACGATCACGCGGTCCTCTGCATGCCATTGCACGGCGCGGGCGAGCACCTGACGCTCGACATCGGCGCCACGGCTCTGCAGGTCGGCCGCGGAATCGGAGTGCGAGGCGCGCGTGACGTCCTGCTCGATGATCGGCCCCTCGTCGAGGTCGGCCGTCGCGTAGTGCGCGGTGGCGCCGATGAGCTTCACGCCGCGCTCCTTGGCGCGCGCATAGGGGTTCGCGCCGATGAATGCGGGCAGGAACGAGTGGTGGATGTTGATGACGGGGGCGCCGACCTTCACGATGAAGTCGTCGGTGAGGATCTGCATGTACCGCGCGAGCACCACGAGATCGACGTTGCCCTGGAGCAGCTCCAACTGACGCTGCTCCATCGTGACCTTGTCGGCGGAGGGGATGTGTACGAAGGGCACCCCGAAGGTGCGCACGGACTCGGCGAGATCGGGGTGGTTGGAGATCACCATCGTGATGTCGATGTCGAGCTGGCCGCGCTGCGTGCGCCACAGCAGTTCCATGAGGCAGTGGTCGTACTTCGAGACGAAGATCGCCACCCGCTTCCGCTTGGCGACGTCGTGCAGAGACCATTCCATCCCGAATCGCCCCGCGACCTCTCCGATCGCGGCCTCGAGCGCGGGTCGTGCGGCAGCGAGGCCCGCGAGCTGGATGACCGTGCGCTGGAAGAACTGTCCGTCCGCGGCATCCGTCGAGTGCTGATCGAGCGAGACGATGTTCGCACCGTGCTCGGCGAGGACGCCGGCGACGGCGGCGACGATTCCAGGCTGGTCGTCGCAGGCGATGAGCAGACGTGCGGTGTCGGGCTGAGACATGGATGCTCCTTGCAAGGTGTTCGTAGATTCTCTCGCGTGAGTGAGTGCCGTGACGAATCGACACTGCGCAGGGCCGTGGTGTCGATACTCTGAGCGGGTGACTGCGAGCGAGATCGGGCTTGTGCTGCTGCCGCTGCTCGCGGTGGCCGCTCCGCTGCTGGCTCGCGGCATCCGTCCGGTGCTGCGAGTGCCGATCATCGTGTTCGAGCTCGTGCTCGGCATCATCGTGGGGCCGGCCGTGCTCGGCTGGGTCGCACCGGGGGAGGTGCTCGACAAGCTCAGCGATCTCGGGCTGGCGATGCTGTTCTTCATGGCAGGCAGCGAGATCGACTTCCGGGCGATCGCCGGTCGCCCGCTCGTGCGGGCCTCGCTCGGGTGGCTGCTCGGCCTGATGATCGGCATCGGAATCGGATTCCTGATCGCACCCGACACGGGAATGATCGTGATCGGGATCGCCCTGAGTTCGACAGCGCTGGGTACCCTCATGCCGATCCTGCGCGATGCCCGCGAACTTGGCACCCCGTTCGGGAAGACCGTCACCGCGATCGGTGCGGTGGGGGAGTTCCTGCCGCTGATCGCGATATCGATCTTCCTCAGCACGCGCCGTGCCCCGGTGGCGGCAGCGATCCTGCTCACGTTCGTCGTGCTCGCCGCTCTCGTGATCCTGATCGCGCGTCGCGCCCCGCACGGCCGCCTGCACGCATTCTTCGCAGCCACACTGCACACCTCCGACCAGTTCGGGGTGCGGTTCGTGCTGATGCTCATCGCCGGGCTGGTCGGGCTCAGCGTGGTGCTCGACCTCGACATGCTGCTGGGGTCCTTCGTCGCCGGGGCAGTGTGGCGCATCATCATGGCGCGGGCACCGGAGCCGGATGCCGCCGCCGTGGAGAGCAAGCTCGAGGCGATCGCGTTCGGGTTCCTGGTGCCGATCTTCTTCCTGTACACCGGTGTCACGTTCGAGCTCGGCGTGCTCGCAGCCTCGCCGCTCGCCCTTTCACTGGTGCCGCTGTTCCTGATCGCGCTGCTCGTGATCCGCGGTGCTGCGGCCCAGCTGTCGGCTTCGCGCGGGGCGGGCCTGCGCGAACGCACGGCGCTGGGGATGCTGGCGGCGACGGGCCTGCCGATCATCGTCGCCGTCACGGCCATCGGCGTGGATGAAGGCGTCCTCGACTCTGCGATCGCGGCGGCCCTGGTCGGAGCAGGCATGCTGTCGGTGCTGATCTATCCGCTCGTCGCGATGATCCTGCGCGGCGATCGTGCGCGACTGGATGCTGCGGAACAGGCACTGCCGCAGGGGGAGCTGTGAGCACGGCGGCCGAGATCCTGGACGCCGCGCGAGCGTCGCTTGTGGGCGTACCCAAGGAGGGGCTCGGCGAGGAGCGTTCGTCGCGCTGGCGTGGTGAGCGGATCGTGCGCGTGGGCGAGGCCTGGCACATCGGAGTGCTGCTGCTCACCGACCGCGAGCTGCTCGCGACAGCAGAGGTGCTGCGCGCTGCTGATCCAGGGCGTCGCGGCTACACCGCGGAATCGGCTCGAGCGAGGGCGGCGCGGCGGCAACTCGCGCTGCGGGGCGGCTTCGGCGAGGGCGACGTCGTGCACATCGGCTGGTCGGTCATCGATGTGGATGCCGTGGATGCCGGCGGCTCGTCCGGCCCGCTCGCGCTGCGTGACGGCGTGCCGTCCGTCCGCTGGTCGGGCGCCGGCGCGTACATGCCGCTGGAGGCGCATCTGCGCGAGCGGATCGAATTGATGCGCGATCTCTGAGACGCAGGGAATACTCCGATACATGTCGCGTTGAAGTTGAGTGAAGCACGCTCAACTTTAGGAGAATGCAATGCCCAACGACTTCAGCGACAACGGCGCGAACTCGTTCGATGAGTTCCTCTCGCGCTATCTCTCAGGCGAGCGAGCCCGGCAGACCAGGTCGATCGACCTCAGCCGGTTCCTCACCGCGCGCACGCAGGAGATCCTGCAGAACGCCGGCCGGCTGGCACTTGAACGCGGCCAGACCGAGCTCGACGCGCTGCACGTTCTGCGCGCGATCGTCGAAGACGCCACGGTCGCACAGGCGATCGAGCGCATCGGCGTGACGCCGAACCAGATCATCGACGCGGTCGAGACCCGGCTGCCGGCGCCCGGCGCGCGTGCCGAGGCTGACGCTGCCACGATCACGCCGAGTGCGAGCCGCGCGCTCTTCCACGCCTACCAGGTGGCCCGCTCCTCCGGCGCGACCTACATCGAGCCGGCGCACGTCTTCTTCGCGCTCGTGCTCGGTCAGGACGTGCCGGCGGGTCAGGTGCTCGCTCAGATCGGTGTGACGGCGGATGCTCTCACCGACGCCGCGCGCGAGCACGTGGACGCCCCGGTCGGCGGCGAACCCGCGAGTGCAGAGGCGCCGGCATCCGGCACCGGCATGCTCGACAAGTACGGCATCGACCTGACCGCGCGCGCACGCGCCGGTGAACTCGACCCCGTGATCGGACGAAGCGACGAGATCGAGCAGACGATCGAGATCCTCAGCCGCCGCACGAAGAACAACCCCGTGCTGATCGGCGAGGCGGGCGTCGGAAAGACCGCGATCATCGACGGCATCGCCCAGGCGATCGTCGACGGCACTGTTCCCGCCCAGCTCGAGGGGCGCCGGGTCATCGCGCTGGACCTGCCCGCCATGCTCGCCGGTACCCGCTACCGCGGTGATTTCGAGGAGCGTCTGACCAAGACGATGGATGAGATCGCCGCTCACAAGGACGAGGTCATCGTGTTCATCGACGAGGCGCACACGGTCGTCGGCGCCGGTGGATCAGGTGAGGGCGGCATGGACGCGGGCAACATCCTGAAGCCCCGTCTCGCACGCGGCGACCTGCACATGGTCGGCGCGACGACGCTCAAGGAGTACCGCCAGATCGAGAAGGACCCTGCGCTGGAGCGCCGCTTCCAGCCCGTGAAGGTCGACGAGCCGAGCATCGACGACGCCGTGCTCATCCTCGAGGGGCTGGCGGACGCGTACCAGGACCACCACCGGGTGACCTACACGGATGCCGCGCTGCGCGCAGCCGTGACGATGAGCGCCCGCTACCTGCCCGACCGTGTGCTGCCCGACAAGGCGATCGACCTGATCGACCAGGCCGGTGCACGGTTGCGCCTGAAGCTGGGCCTGCCCGTGGACACTTCTGCGCTCATGACGGAGCTCGCCGATCTCGAGTCCCGTAAGAACGCCGCAGTCAGCGCCGAGCACTACGAGGAGGCATCGCGCCTGCGTGACGAGATCGTGCAGACGCAGGCGCGCATCGACGCGGTGACCTCCGGTGAGCAGTCCGGTGCACCGGCGATCGTCGACGAGCGGGAGATCGCCGAGGTGATCGCGCGTGCCACCGGCATCCCTGCCAGCCGTCTCACCGAGGGCGAGCGCGAGCGCCTGGGCGATCTGGAGAATGACCTGCACGCCCGCGTGATCGGTCAGGAGGACGCCGTCGCCGCAGTGGCGCGCGCCGTCCGGCGCAGCCGCACCGGAATGGGTGATGCACGTCGTCCGGTCGGCTCGTTCCTCTTCCTCGGGCCCACCGGCGTCGGCAAGACCGAGCTCGCCAAGGCGCTGGCCGACCGGCTCTTCGACGACGAGAACGCCGTGATCCGCTTCGACATGAGCGAGTTCGGCGAGCGGCACACGGTGTCGCGGCTCGTCGGTGCTCCTCCGGGATACGTCGGCTACGACGAGGCGGGCCAGCTCACCGAGCGCGTGCGCCGCAACCCGTACTCCATCGTGCTGTTCGACGAGATCGAGAAGGCGCACCCCGACGTGTTCAACCTGCTGCTGCAGGTGCTCGACGACGGACGCCTCACCGACGGTCAGGGCCGTACGGTCGACTTCCGCAACACGGTGATCGTGATGACCTCGAACATCGGCAGCGAGTTCCTCGCCTCGCGCTCGGGTGCGCTCGGATTCGTCTCCTCGCAGGATGCCGCCGCCAGCGGATTCGCGTCGATGAAGGATCTGCGTGACCGCGTGATGGGCAAGCTGCGCGAGGCGATGCGGCCGGAGTTCCTCAACCGCATCGACGAGATCGTGCTGTTCCAGAAGCTGACCCGCGATGAGCTGGCACCCATCGTGCGCCTGCTGCTGGGGGCGACATCGGCGCGTCTCGCGGAGCGGTCGGTGACCGTTGACGTGACCGACGCCGCGGTCGCATGGCTCGGCGAGCACGGCTATGAGCCGGAGTTCGGTGCCCGTCCGCTGCGCCGCCTGATCCAGCGCGAGGTCGATGACCGCATCGCCGATCTGCTGGTCAGCGGTGCTCTCGACGATGGCGGCGAGGTGCGGGTGGATGCCGACGAGCGCGGCCTCGTCGTGGAGGTTCAGGTGCGCCAGGAGGTCTAGCCGAAGGTCAGTGCTGGCCGAAGGCCAGTGCGACTGTTCGACACCTTGAATTCGCGAACTCGTCCTACGGGTGGACACCCGCGCGACTCCTCCCGTTCATCCGGCGCGGGGAGTATCGCTGGCGTCCCACTCCCTCCGACGATCTCGTCGGGTGTCCTCTCGAAAGGCAATCACCCATGCGCTTCCGTACGCGTGCCCTCGGCCTGGCCGCAGGCCTGACCCTCATCGCCGCACTCACCGCGTGTTCTGGCGATGCCACAGCAGACGCTCAGAACTCCGAGAACCCCGCAGCCGCGGCCGAGATGCCGGAGAAGCTCGTCTTCGCCCAGATTCCTGCCGAGGACACCCAGACCATTGCTGAGCAGAATGAGGCGATGTACGCTGCGATCACCGAGGCGACCGGCCTTGAGATCGAAGTCCAGGAAGTCACCGATTACGCCGCGGTCATCGAGGCGCTCCGTGCCGGCCAGGTGCAGCTCGCGGGCATGGGCCCGTTCTCGTACATGGTGGCGAAGGACGGCGGTGCAGGCGTTGAGCCTCTCGCAGCCGTCGTCGATGCCGTCGACGAGTCGCCCGGCTACCAGTCGTACGCCATCGTCCCCCAGGGCAGCGACATCGAGACGCTCGAGGACTTCGCGGGCAAGACGATCTGCTTCGTCGACGCCGCATCGACGTCTGGATACCTTTACCCCATCGCGGGCCTGATGGAACTGGGCATCGACCCGGAGAGCGACATCACCCCGGTGTTCGCGGGTGCCCATGACGCGTCGGCCCTGTCGGTCGCCGACGGCACCTGCGACGCGGGCTTCGCATACGACGCGATGGTCGACATCACCCTCATCGAGTCGGGCCAGCTCGAGGCCGGTGCGCTCGAGACGGTCTGGAAGTCGGAGACGATCGCCGGCTCTCCGTATGTCGTCAGCGACAAGCTGCCCGCCGAGCTCATCGACCAGCTGCAGCAGGTGTTCGACGAGACGATCAACAAGCCTGCCCTCGTAGAACAGGGCTTCTGCACCACGGAAGGCGACTGCCGTATGCCGGAGGACGCCGAGTACGGCTTCATCGACGTAGAGGACTCGCTCTACGACGGCGTGCGCCGCGTGTGCGAGATCACCGAGGCAGCTGCCTGCAACGTCTGACGAATCACAGGGTGCGGGACGGACGAGATGTCGTCCGTCCCGCATCCTGCACGTCGACACCCACGATGAGACGAGGATCAGAATGACCGAGGCCGCACGCACACCTACGGTGCCAGAGATCGGCGCCATCCGCTTCGAAGGCGTGACGAAACGATTCGGGACGGTGACCGCTCTCGACGACGTGGATGTCCAGTTCTCGGCGAACCGCATCAACGTACTGCTCGGTCTATCAGGATCGGGGAAATCGACGATGCTGCGTCATATCAATGGGCTCCACAAGCCCACGCGTGGTGAGGTGTGGACGATGGGCACACCCGTCCACAGTGCGGGGGCCACGGCGCTGCGGGAGCTGCGAGGCGGCGTCGGCATGATCTTCCAGCAGTTCCACCTCGTCGGGTCGATGTCGGTGCTCGAGAACGTGTGCACAGGCAAGCTGGGATCCCTGCGCGGCGTGCGGCTCGGGCTGTGGAGCTACCCGCGGGCTGTGCGCGAGGCCGCGATGGAGCAATTGGCGCGTGTGGGGCTCGCTGACAAGGCGTTTCAGCGGGCCGACACCCTCTCGGGTGGACAGCAGCAGCGCGTGGCGATCGCCCGCGCACTCATACAGCAGCCGGCCGTGCTCCTCGCCGACGAGCCGGTCGCCTCACTCGATCCGGTTTCGTCGGCTGGAGTGATCGAGTTGCTGACGCGCATCAGTCGCGAGGAGAACCTGACGGTCGTCTGCAGCCTGCACCAGGTCGAGATCGCCCTCGAATTCGCCGACCGCATCGTCGGTCTCAACTCCGGCCACGTCGTACTCGATCGTGATGCTGCCGGGCTCTCGCACGCCGACGTCCATGCGATCTACGAACCACTCGAGGCGATCCAACGCGAAGAAGCGGTCGTCTGACGTGACATCGGTCATCGACGATCTCGCGCGCGCGGGCCACGCGCCCGTGCCGCTTCCGCCGAAGCCGCGTCCCAGCATCAACCGGATCGCGGCATGGACCGCTCTCGTCGCTCTGCTCGCGACGGCGATCTGGTCGGTCGTCGCGCTCGACATCAGCGTTGCCTCGATGGTTCGCAGCCTCGACAACGCTTCGAACTTCCTCGAGCGAGTCGTTCCGCTCGACTTCCCGCCGCTTCACGAGCTGCTCGTGATGACCGGGCAGACCCTCGCCATCGTGGTACTGGCCACCGCGCTCTCCGTTGTGCTCAGCCTGCCCGTGGCACTCTTCGCGGCGAGGAACACCACCACCGGATCGGTGATGCGCACAGCGGCGCGCGTGATCATCGTGCTGACTCGAGCCATCCCGGATCTCGTGTTCGCGATCATCTTGTTCCGTCTGCTCGGATTGGGGGCCCTTCCGGGCATTCTCGCGCTCGGAATCCATTCGGTCGGCATGGTCGGCAAGCTGTATGCGGACGCGATCGAGGAGCTCGACGGCGGCCCGGCCGAGGCTGTGCAGGCAGCAGGCGGGCGTCGCTGGCAGTGGATCACGAGCACGGTCATCCCGCAGGTGATGCCGCAGCTCATCGCGACTGCGCTGCACCGCTTCGACATCAATCTGCGCACCTCGGTGCTGCTCGGGTATGTCGGCGTCGGCGGCATCGGACTGGAGCTCGCCGAGGCACTGCGGACTCTCCAGTACCAGCGCGGTATGGCGCTGGCGTTGATCATCCTGCTGCTGTGCATCGCGCTCGAACTGCTCTCCGGCACCATCCGGGCGCGGCTGCTGGGTCGAGTGTCTACCCGACGAGGGGTCGGTGGTCTGCTCGACCGATTCGCTGCCGGATGGGTGACAGCGCCGATGAGCGGTGGCCACCAGGCTCAGCGCACGGCCCGCGGTCGCATCCGGGTGGCACCTCAGTGGGACGGCGATCGAATCCGTCGGTTCCTCGGCGTGACCGTCACTGTCATCGTCGTCGCCGTCGCGGCACTCGCAGCCGACGTCGATGGAGCACGCGTCGCGCAGAGCCTGGAGAAGTTCCCGCAGGTCCTCGATCTGTTCTTCCCTCCATCTCCCCGCGACCTGTTCGACACGCTTCTCGACGCGATGCTCGTGACGATCCAGATCGGCCTGGCCGCGACTCTGCTGGGGCTCGTACTCGCGTTGCCGATCGGCATCATGGCCGCGCGCAACGTCGCACCGAACGCCGCTACAGCGAATGCGTTCCGCACGATCATCGTCATCATCCGCGGTATCCCGGAACTCATCCTCGCGATCGTGTTCATCGTAATCACGGGGCTCGGCCCTGTGCCGGGCACGCTGGCGCTCGCCATCGGCTCGGTCGGGTTGCTGGGCAAGCTCGTCGCGGACTCGATCGAGGAGACGGACATGCGCGTGCAGGACGCCGTGCGTGCGACGGGAGCGATGCCGGGGCAGGTGTTCTTCGCGTCGACGCTGCGACAGGCCGCGCCGCAGTTCGTGGCGCACATCCTCTATCAGCTGGATGTGAACATCCGATCGGCGACGCTGCTCGGTATCGTCGGCGCCGGCGGTATCGGCTTCTATCTGCTGATGGCCACTCGTGTGAACCAGTTCGACGTCGTCACGTTCATCGTGGTCATGATCCTCGTGACAGTGCTGCTCGTCGAGGGCCTGGCCGTGTGGGTGCGCAAGACCCTGCACTGACCCTCGGAGACCCGTGTGACGGCGCGCGCTCGCGCTAGGCGACGGTCTCCGCAAACCTGCGCAGCAGACCCTCGCCGCCCACATCCTGGGCGGCGAGGATCTCTGCTTCCACAGCGTCGAACGCCGCCGCGTCGAAGTAGCCGTTGTTGCGGTAGAACGTCATCCGGTTGGCGAAGTCCTGCGGGCTGGGCTCCGGGTGGAACTGCGTCGCGTACAGCCGCGTTCCGGCACGGTAGGCCTGCACGGGACAGTCCTCGTTCGTCGCGAGCAGCGTTGCGCCCGGCGGCACAGCCACCGCGCTCTCCTTGTGCGCGGTGAACACGGTCAGCGCGGGGGCGCTCGGACCGAAGAGCGGGTCGGATGCTGCGGAATCCGTCGTGACAATCTCGGTCACGCGCGTGGATTCGGGATGCTTGAGCGTCAGCGCGCCGCCGAGCATCCGGGTGACGACACCGATGCCGAAGCAGGTGAAGAACGCGGGCGTCCGGCCGGTGAGCGCGCGCGCAGCGATGCGCTCGAGGTCGGCTTCGACGCGTTGCTGCAACGGCGTCTTCACGGCATCCGTCACGTTGAACGGTGAGCCGCCGATGACGAACCCGTCGTGTCTGGCGAGCACCTCATCGCTGAGAGGATTCCTGACGAGGTCGAGCTGATCGAGCTCGGTCACGCCGAGCCCGCGCTGGAACGACGCGTGTTCGGCCTCGGCTGCGCCGCGTTCCGGGCGCACGCAGACGTAGAGGATCGAGGCCATCAGTTCGATCCCATCAGCGTGAGGAGTTCGAGGTGCGGCCGCGCACGATCCCGACGAAGGTCTCGACGTCTTCGGTCGTATGCTCCCGCGGCCATGCGATCGCAACGGTCGAGGTCGGTCCGTCGCGAAGCGGGCGGTAGTCGGCATCCTTGCGCTGATGCATGCGCGCGAGCGACATCGGCACGATCACGATGCCGGCGCCGGATGCCGCCGTGGCGATAGCCTCGCCGGTGGTGGCGAGAGGGGCGAATCTCGGGGTCTGGATGCTCGGGATGTAGAGGGGCCCGAGCACGTCGTCCAGCGGCGTGATCAGCACCTCGCCGGCCAGGTCGGCGAGCTCGAGCTCATCGGCTGCGAGCAGATGGGATTCCTTGGATGCCACGACCACCGGCATCTCGTCGTAGAGCGGGATCAGGTGCAGGCTCTCGTCATTCAGCGGCAGACGGATGAGCGCCGCATCCAGCTCGTCGATGGCTGCGCGCTGGGTCGCAGCATCGATCGGCACGAGTTCCAGCGTGACGTGCGGCATCCGCCTGTTCCAGGTGTCGATCCACTTGCCAGGGGTCGCCCCCGGGACGGCTCCGAGGCGGAAGACTCGCGGCTGCAGCGCCCGGGCGGGTACCGGATCCGGCGCGGGCTTCTTCGGCGTTCGAGCAGGCTTCGTGGGCTGATGCTTCTTGGCTCGGACAGGTCCGCCCATCGGGGCGCGGTGCCTGGACCTGCCGGAGTTCGCCATGGATTCAGGGTACTCGCGTCGGGATGGTGGTCGTGGTCGAGAGCGTGTCGATTCTGATCCGGCGCGCCCTCAAGTAGCCCCTGTGCCTCAGGCGGCCAGCCAGAGGCCTTTGCGGTCGGTGGCGATGCGGAGCCCGGCCGCGACGGTCTCGTCGTCGCCGATACGCGCGCCGCGTGCGATGCGTGCACCTGCACCGATCTCGGTGCGGACGCCGATGTGTGCGCCGTCGCCGACTGCGGCGCCCTGGCCGATGTGCGCGTGCGCGTCGATGTAGGCGTTCTCGCCGATCGTGGCGTCCGGTTCGACCCACGCTCCGCGGGCGAGGACGGCTCCTGCGCCGATGCGCGCTCCTGGTTCGACATACGCGCCGATTTCGACGACGGCCTTGGGGTGCACCTTCGCGCCGTGCGCGACAAGGCCGCGACCATTGACGTGCTTGCGGTAACGCAACGTCGTACCCTGTTCGTCTTCGATGTCGATGTAGTTCTTACCCAAGATTCCTCCCGTGCCCGGACATCTCCGGATATATGAACAACCACGACACGGCCGAATTCATTCCCCGATGGGGATGCTGCTCACCGCTGGCAGGTCGGACACCAGAAGGTGACGCGTTCGCGCGTCGGATCCGCGCCCTGTTGCCCGCGTCGGATCGGGGTGCCGCAGCGGCGGCAGGGGCGGCCTGCGCGCCCGTGCACCCAGGTGTGCTGGCCGGGACGATCGACTCCGGTGAAGGTGCGTTCCGGCCGGTCGCGGTTAGCACGGATCATGCGCGCGCCCAGATCGAGGACTGCTGCCGCGTCGATGCCTGCGGCGGGTGTCGTCGGCAGGGTTCCGCGCAGGAACAGGAGTTCGGCGGCGTACACGTTGCCGAATCCTGCGACGTTGCGCTGGTCGAGCAGGGCGACGTGGATGCTGCGCGCATCGGCGTGGAGTCGACGCGCTGCTTCCGCGGCATCCCAATCATCGGACAGCGGATCCGGACCGAGATGCTCGATCAGCCGGCCCTCGTCGCGGGTGGGGAGGAGTTCGATCTCGGCGATGTCGACGCCGACGGCCTCGCGGTCGGCGGTGCCGACGATCGCGCGTACTGCGAAGGCCGGATGCTGCCACTTCTGGCCCGGACGGTAGAGGTGCCAGGCGCCGTCCATGCGCAGATGCGAATGAAGCGTGTGATCGCCGATGCGCAGCAGCAGATGCTTGCCGTAGGACGCGCATCCGCGGACCGTCGCTCCGGTCAGATCGGTCGTTGCGAAATCGGGGACGCGCAGATCGAAGCGCGTGACCTGGTGGTTCGCGAGCGCTTCATCCAGGCGCCGCGCGGCGCGATGGACGGTGTCGCCCTCAGGCACCGGGCGTCCCCGGCGGTGGTGGCGGGG
>NZ_JABFAS010000002.1:820787-899664 GCF_017168295.1 Microbacterium sp. KRD172
GGTGTCGTTTCGTGCCGCTGCGAGGGCGCGGATGCGGCACGGAGAGACACCGCCTCGGCGCGAAGCGACCCCTCCTCGGCGCGAGTCGACGGTGCGTCGGCGGGAGGTGTCGCTTCATGTCGGGTGGCGGAGGTTGGAGCGGCGCGAAGCGACCCCTCCGGCTGGGGAGGGGCCGGGGTCGCGCGCCGGAGCAGGTCGTGCGCGAGCAGAGTCGAGCCCGCGACCGCCGCCGGCATCGTCACGATCGCACCGAACGGGACCAGGAAGCACAGCTGGGTGGCGACGCCGAAGCCGATGACTCTGGCACGTCCGGCACCGAGCATCTCCGAGCGCATGGAGGGCGTGAGACCGCGGGCGTCGAAGGCACGACCGGTGAGTTCTCGGGCGAGCAGGCGACCGGTGAGGACGATGCCGGTCACCGATGCGAGCACACCGCCGACGAGGGGGAGCAAGCCGATCACGAGCGTGAGCAGCGCCACCAGGATGCCGAGCACGACCAGTCGCAGGCCCTCGCCGATCGTGGTCCACAACCCTGTCTTGCCGGTGGGTTCGTCGCCGCCGAGCGAACGCTCGACACCCTGCCAGATGCGCTGGTAGAACGGGTCGCCGATCGTGAGGGTGAGGGCGGTGAACACGGCGCCAGCGAGAGCGAGCGCGGCGATGAAGATGACGAGTCCGAGACCTATGCGCAGCGTCTCACGCCACGGGCTGCCCCAGCCGTCGGCGAAAGGGGTTATCCAGTCGGTGATCGGGCCCAGTGCGAAGCCCAGCGGGATGAGTGCGGCCAGCAGCACCGCCCACGCGATGAAGGCGGGGATGAGTCCCAGCGACATGAGCTTGGTGTGGGTCTTCCACATCCGGAAGCCCTTCAGCAGGGTGCCGACGCCGATCCCGAACTCACGCAACATGGCTAAAGCGTATCCATCTGGTCAGACCGCCTTGCTGATCAGATCACCTTGCGCAGGGTGAAGCCGCGCGGTGTCGGTACGAATCCTGCCTCTTGCAGCGCGGTGGCGAACAGGGTGCCGTAGATCGGCTCGCCGTTGATCTTCTCCACGGTGAGCGTCTCGAGCCTGCGTGCACGGGAGGTGGCTGCGAGATCGGATGCCGCAGCGCGCAGCACTTCCGGATCGTCGTCGAATGCCAGAACAGTGCGGCCTCCGCGTTCGAGGTACAGCACGAGCGCGCCGTCGACGAGCACGACGAGTCCGCCGGCCTTGCGGCCGGGTCGATGCGAGATTCCGTCGCGACGTGGCCAGCCGAGAGCTGCGCCGTAAGGGTTCGCGGGGTCGGTCGCAGCCAGCGTGATCGCCCGCAGCGGTGCGGGATCGGCGAGATTGGCGAACGTGCGAAGGCGATCGACGGTGGCGGATGCCGCGAACTGCGCAGCGCCCAGCTTCTCGATCACGTAGCCGCGGCGGCAGTGCCCCGCCTGCTCGAAACCGGCGAGGATCCGGTATGCCTGGGCGAAGCCGCCGGGCACGCCCTCCGCCTGCACGGCGCCGCGCGTGACGACGCCGTAGCGATCCAGCAGAAGTCCGGCGGTGACGGTGGCGCGACGGGCGGCTTCCGCAGCATCCGCCGCCGAACCCGTCTGTGGCAGCACCGACCAGCGTCCGCCGGTGATCGTCGGACGCTGGGGCGTCTGCCCGGCGAACGACACGCCACGGAACGTGCGCGTGCGCGGAGCGCGACGGACGGACTTGTGCGCCTGCGATCCGCCGGCGAGCAGCTGACGCACCGGTGAGAAGGTGTCGTTCGTGACGCGCCCCGCCCAGGTGAGCGTCCACAGGGCATCGAGCACTGACTGCTCGTTGTCTGCGCCCACGCGTTCGCGCAGATGGGCGGCGAACGAAGCGCCGCCGCTGCTGAGCGCCTCCAGCAGTCGCCCCTCGAGCGAGTCGGCGGCGATGTCCGTGCCGAGATCGGCGTCGGGCTGCGGCAGGGTGAACGGCGCCAGATCCACCGGATGCAGTGACACCCACCCGTCGCGACCCGGCAGAGTGCCGTGACCTGCCCACACCACTTCGCCGCTCGCGGTGAGTTCGTCCAGCAGTGCGGGGGAGTAGTCGCGCACGCGCGAGGGCAGTACCAGCGATTCCCACGCGCTCGCCGGGACCGGTACACCGGCGAACTGCTCGATCACCGCGAGCACGCCGTCCACGCCCTCCAGCGGCCGCGTCAGATGCTGCCAATCCGGCAGGAACCTCGCGTACGCCTCAGGAGCGACCGGCTCGACGCTGCCGCGGATCGCGGCGAGTGACCGCATCCGCAGCCGGCGGAGCACTTCGGTGTCGCACCACTCGATCTCCGACGAAGAACCGGACCCTGAGCCTGTCGAAGGGTCCGGCAGGAAGTATCCACTGGTGAGGCGCCCTGTGTTCTCCAGCCGCTGCAGCGTGTGACGGGCGACGGCTGAGCCGATCCCGAAGCGGAGCGAGACGGCATCCGTCGTGAACGGACCGTGAGTTCTCGCGAAACGGGCGACCAGGTCGCCGAGCGGATCGGCGAACGGTTCGAGGAACGCGACCGGGATGCCCGTGGGCAGCGCGACGCCCAGCGCATCGCGCAGGCGCCCGGCGTCTTCGATGGCTGCGACGCGGGCGGTGCCGGCGATCGTGACCGGGATGGCGCGGCGGGCGGCGACGAGGTCGTCGAGGTGCTGTTGCGCGATGGCACCTGAGGCGGATTCGGGGGAAGCTTCGTCTCGCTGCGCTCGCTCAGCCCGTTTCGTCTCGCTGCGCTCGCTCAACGACCCGTCGGCGCTGCCCGACTCCGCACTCGGATCCTGCAGCCGCTCCGCGACCTCAGCCGGATCGAGCGGTCCCAGCATCCGCAGCAGATCGGCGACGCCCTCGAGTCCTCGCACGTGTCGCTCGGGGTCGAGGCGCTGCGCCTCGCGCTCGAACTGCGTCAGCACGTCGGGGTCGAGCAGCTCTCGCAGCTCCACCGTGCCGAGCAGTTCGCCGAGCAGCGCCGGATCCACCGACAGCGCGGCGGCCCGGCGTTCGGCGAGCGGCGAATCGCCTTCGTACATGAACGCGCCGACGTACCCGAACAGCAGATCGCGCGCGTACGGCGATGGCTGCGCGGGTTCCGTCTCGACGAGTCTGACCTTGCGCTCGGCGATGGCGGTGGTGAGGCGGCGCAGCGACGGGAGGTCGTACACGTCCTGCAGCACTTCGCGCAGCGTCTCGAGGATCACCGGGAAGGTCGGATGCCTGCGAGCCACTTCCAGCAGCTGCGCAGAGCGCTGACGCTGCTGCCACAGCGGCGTGCGCTTGTTCGGATTCATCCGCGGCATGAGCAGCGCGCGCGCCGCGCATTCGCGGAAGCGTGAGGCGAACAGTGCGGATCCGCCGACTTCCGCCGTGACCAGATGCTCGATCTCGTCAGCGTCGAAGACGAACAGCTCGGCGCCGGGCGGTTCGGCCTCGGCATCCGGAATTCGAGCGATGATGCCGTCATCGCTCGCGACCGCCGATTCCTCCACACCGAGCCGCTCGCGGACGCGTGCGTTGACCGCCAGAGCCCAGGGCGCGTGCACCTTCATGCCGTATGGGGAATGCAGGATGATTCGCCAGTCGCCGACCTCATCACGCCCTCGCTCGACGGTGAGGGTGCGATCGGTCGGGAGGGTGCCGGTGGCTTCTCGCTGCTCGTGCAGATGGGCGAGGAGGTTCATGCGCGCCTGCTCGTCGAGACCCGCCTCGATGAGGCGCTGCGCCGCCTTCTCCGGCGTCGCCGCGGCCACCTCGCGCGAGAACGCGCCGAGTGCCTCGCCGAGTTCGTACGGCCGGCCGATGCCGTCGCCGTGCCAGAACGGCACCTTTCCCGGCTGCCCGTATGCGGGCAGCACGTTGACGCGGTCGTGCGTGATCTCGGCGATTCGCCAGCTCGTCGTGCCGAGTGTGAACACGTCTCCGACGCGCGACTCGTAGACCATCTCCTCATCGAGTTCGCCGACGCGTCGTCCCGCGCCTTCGCCGGCGACGAAGACGGCGAACAGTCCGCGGTCGGGGATCGTGCCGCCGCTGGTGACCGCGATCCGCTGCGCACCGGGCCTGCCGGTCAGCGTGCCGGCATCCCGATCCCAGACCAGGCGTGGCCGGAGCTCCGCGAACTCGTCGGAGGGGAATCGGCCGGCCAGCAGGTCGAGCGTGGCCTCGTAGGCGGAGCGGGGCAGGGATTGGAACGGCGCCGATCTTCGCACCGTCTCGAACCAGTCCTCGACTCCGATCGGTGCCAGCGCGCAGGCCGCGACGGTCTGCTGCGCGAGGATGTCGAGCGGATTGCGCGGCACGGCGATCGCCTCGATCTTGCCGGCCAGCATCCGCTCGGTGACGATCGCGGTGTGCAGCACGTCGCCGCGATGCTTGGGGAACAGCGCCGCGCGGCTGATCTCGCCGACCTGGTGACCTGCGCGGCCGACGCGCTGCAGGCCGGATGCCGCGGACGGCGGCGCTTCGACCTGGATGACGAGGTCGACCGCGCCCATATCTATGCCGAGTTCGAGGCTGCTCGTCGCGACGACGCAGCGCAGGATGCCGGATTTCAGTTCTTCTTCGACGAGCGCCCGCTGCTCCTTCGAGACCGAGCCGTGGTGCGCCTTGGCGAGCACTGCGTCCGCGCCTGCGGTCGATCCGGCCTGCGCCATCATCGCGGCGGGCGGGCCCGCCCGCTCTGGGACGGGCACGCTCGGTTCCTGAGCCTGTCGAAGGGTGCGCTCGGCGTAGATCTCGTTGAGCCGGCCGGTGAGGCGCTCGGCGAGGCGACGCGAGTTCGAGAAGACGATCGTGGACTTGTTCTCGAGGATGCGGTCGACGATCGCCTCTTCGACGTGCGGCCAGACGGATCCCGTCACTTCGGTGTACTCGGCCGGGTCGTCGCTCGCGGGCGGAGCGCCGGCTGTCTCTTATACACATCTCCTGTCTCATATACACATCTCCCAGCCCGGGTTGGTCATGTCGGCCATCGGCACGACGACCGAGAGGTCGAAGGTCTTGGATGCCTTCGGGGCGACGATCTCGACGGGCTCGGATCCGCCGAGGAAGCGGGCCACCTCGTCGATGGGGCGCACGGTGGCTGAGAGGCCGATGCGCTGCGCGGGGGAGGTGTCTTCGCGACCGGCTCGGCGGAGGGCATCCAGTCGCTCCAGGCTCACGGCCAGGTGCGCACCGCGCTTGGTCGCGGCGACCGCGTGCACCTCGTCGATGATGACGGTGTGCACGTCGCGCAGGGTCTCGCCCGCGCGACTGGTGAGCATCAGATACAGGGATTCGGGCGTGGTGATGAGGATGTCGGGTGGGTCGGAGACGAGCTTGCGGCGGTCGCTCGAGGTGGTGTCGCCCGAGCGGACGCCGACGCTCACAGACGGGGCCGCCAGCCCTAGCCGACGAGCGGATTGCCCGATGCCGACCAAGGGGGAGCGCAGGTTGCGCTCGACGTCGACGCCCAGCGCCTTCAGCGGTGAGATGTAGAGGATGCGCGTGCGCGCTGTGCCCTTCGCAGGGGCGGCATCGCCGGCATCCGTTCTCTCGCGGAAGACGCGGTCGATCGCCCACAGGAACGCCGACAGCGTCTTTCCCGATCCGGTCGGGGCGACGACGAGCGCGTGCCTGCCGGCTGAGATCGCGTCCCAGGCGCCGGCTTGCGCCGGGGTGGGCGCGCTGAAGGCGCCCCTGAACCAGTCCTGTGTGGCAGGGGTGAAGCGGTCGAGCACCCGGTGCGCTGAGCCTGTCGAAGCGTCGCTCATCACTCCATCATCGTCTGTGGGTGGGACATCGGGGCTGACTGCTCCCACCGCACGAGTGAGATTCGCGGTGGAGTCGAGGGCGAGCTCGGCATGCAGGCTGGTGGAAGTTGCCAGCCAGGTGCCGCGGCGGTGAAGCGCTGATTGGCTCAACTGCATCTGGGAATCGATATCGATTGTGGCTGATGGTAGCTTTCATCGCTCTCGGTCGGCATCATCGATGGATGGCGATGATGCGTCCTCGGAAGTTCGACGGGAAGGCGACGGCGCTGGTCTGGCCCAATCGACGGTGAGCAAACATCTCAGCTTCCTCCTTGAGTGTCGGCTCGTGTCCGTTCGTCCCTCTGGCAGGTCGTCATGGTATTCGCTTTCCGAGCCAGCGGCGATCTCCGCGTTGATCGGCGCTGCGGAGGAACTCTTGGACGCGACAGGTACTAGGGCCGAACTGTGCGCGCATCTGCGCGGTCTCGGTGAGAAACGAAGAGAAGAAATGGAGACCCTCTGATGGGTGCAGGACATAACCACGGGCCGGCTGTTGACGAGAAGGCGGGCCTTCCCGGCGACTACCGACGGAAGCTGTGGATCGCCTTCGGCATCACGGCGATGATCGCCGTCGCGCAGGCCGTTGGGTCAGTCGTGACTGGTAGCCTCGCGTTGCTGACCGATACGGCTCACGCGATCACGGACTCCTCGGGTCTCCTGGTGGCTCTTATCGCGGCAACTCTGATGCTGCGGCCCGCAAGCTCCAAGCGGACATGGGGATTCCGGCGCATCGAAGTCATCGCCGCGCTTGGTCAGGCCGCCCTGCTTCTCGTGGTGGGCTTCTACACCGCCATCGAGGGAGTCCGCCGCCTGTTCGAGCCCCCGGAGGTTCCGGCGACGGAGCTCCTGGTGTTCGGCGTCATCGGACTGACTGCCAACATCATCGCGATCCTCATCCTCTCCTCCAGCAGAGGAGCCAACTTCAACATGCGGGCCGCGTTCCTTGAGGCGCTCAACGACGCTCTAGGCTCACTCGGCGTCATCGTCGCCGCTATCGTGATCGCCACCACCGGGTTCATGCAGGCGGACGCTCTCGCGGGTCTGCTCATCGCCGCGCTGATCGTGCCACGCGCCTTCAAACTCATGCGCGAGACCGCCAGCGTCCTGATGGAGTTCACCCCGAAGGGGCTGGATCTGGATGCGGTACGAGAGCACATCTTGAAGCTTGACCACGTCAAGGACGTTCACGATGTGCACGCCTCTACCGTCGCAACCGGCTTGCCCACCCTCACGGCGCATGTGGTGGTCGAGGACGCCTGCTTCACGGACGGTCACGCCGCTGAAGTTCTCCAAGATGTGAAGGACTGCGTGGCTGACCACTTCGAAGTCTCCGTCTACCATTCGACATTCCAAATCGAGACCGAGCACATCAGCGAGCACGAATCGGAATCCGTCAAGCACGCATAGTCAATGCGCCCAGCCCGAACTTCCAAACACGGCGGACAAGACGTCCCGACGATACCCGGGCGTGTCGAACGATGCAACCGTCGGGCGTGTCGCGGTCGTCATCCGTTCACCGATCGGTCTTCAGAACGTCACGGTTCCCGGCTAGCCTGGCGCGCATGATCACGCATCGCCGCGTCCGCGCGGCCGCTCTCACAGCCCTCCTGGTCGTCGGCGTTGCCGTCATGACCGCCGTCCCTGCCGTCGCCGCACCGCCGGATCGTGCGCCGAGTGATTCCGACCTGCGCTTCGCCACTTTCAACGCCTCGCTCAATCGCGGCACCGAGGGCGCGCTCGTCGCCGATCTCGCCGCCCCTGGCAACCCTCAGGCGGATGCCGTCGCCGAGATCATCCAGCGCTCGAACCCCGACGTGCTGCTGATCAACGAGTTCGACTACGACGCAGGCGGTGAGGCGCTGCGGCTGTTCCAGGAGAACTACCTGTCGGTGCCGCACGACGATGCGAAGCCCGTCGAATACGCCTATCGGTACTCCGCCCCGGTCAACACGGGGGTGCCCAGTGGGTTCGACCTGAACAACGACGGCGCGATCTCCGGCGGCGACGACGCCTGGGGCTTCGGTCTCTTCCCCGGTCAGTACGGGATGGCGGTCTACTCGAAGTACCCGATCGATCAGGACGCCATCCGCACCTTCCAGAACCTCGTCTGGGCGGACATGCCTGGCGCGCTTCTCCCCGACGACCCCACGACGGCGGAGCCCGCCGACTTCTACTCCGCGGAGGAGCTCGCCCGATTCCCACTCTCGAGCAAATCTCACTGGGACGTGCCGATCGAGGTGTCGAAGAACAAGACCGTGCACTTCCTCGTCTCGCATCCGACTCCGCCGACGTTCGACGGTGCAGAGGATCGCAACGGCCGACGCAACCACGACGAGATCCGGCTGTGGGCCGACTACATCGCGGGCGGCAAGACGGCCTCGTACATCGTCGACGACCAGGGCGGGGAAGGCGGTCTCGGCCGCAACGAGCTCTTCGTGATCGCCGGCGACCAGAACGCCGACCCGAACGACGGCGACTCCACAGACGGTGCGATCGATCAGCTCCTGGATAGCCCTCGCGTCAACACGGCATCCGTGCCCACCAGCACAGGCGCACTGGAGGCGACCGAACTGCAGGGCGGAATCAACCTCGAGCACGTGGGCGACCCCGCGCAGGACACGGCCGACTTCTCCGAGCCTCCAGGAAACGTCCGCGTCGACTACGTGCTGCCCAGCCGCCAGATCCGGATCCTCGACTCGGGGGTCTTCTGGCCGGCATCGGATGATCCGCTCTCCCGCCTGACCGGCGTCTACCCGTTCCCCTCCAGCGACCACCGGCTCGTCTGGTCCGACGTGGACGTTCCAGGAGGCGGGCAGCGCTGACCCGCTCGAAGCGCGGCATCCGCCTCATGGGGGATGCCGCGCTGATCGACGCTGACTAGCGTGGAGTCATGCCTGATGACCGGATGAGCGGACAAGAGGCGCGACAGCGGATGAGCTGGGGCGCCGGCATCGCGCTGGGAATGGGCGTCGGCGTCGCCATGGGCTCAGCGCTCGACGACATGGGGCTCGGCATCTCGATCGGCATCGCCATCGGAGTGGCGTTCGCCATCGCGCTGGGCGCGGTTGGGCGACGCAAGCGTCCGCCAGAGGAACAGGAAGACGACGCCGACCCCGGCGGAGCGGATTCAGCCAGCTGAGGCGTCTCGCCACTTCTCGAGGAAGACGCGCACGTCGAGAAGCTCGTCTTCGGAGATGCTGTGGGTCAACCCGGGGTAGACGCGGCCGGTGAGCTCGGAGTGGTCAGGCAGCCACTGCGCGGTGTGGGCGATCAGCTGAGCCGGGATCACGTCGTCGTTCGTACCGCGGCCCCAGAAGACGCGGGGCCGCGCTTCGCGCAGCGCCTCGTCTTCCGGCAGATCACCGGGTGAGGCGTAGCCGCTGAGCGCGACCACGGCCCCGAAGCGCGCTGGATCGAGGCGCAGCGCCTGCAGTGCGACCGCGGCGCCCTGCGAGAACCCGAGCAGCGCCACAGTCGGCGCGTCGCCTGCCGCGACGTCGAGCCACCGCAGAAATGCGCGGGCGGCGATCGTCACAGCATCCGGATCCCGTCCGTTCAGACCGTCGATCGCGTACCACGACCTGCCAGGCATAGGCCACGGCGGGGCAAGGGGCGCGGCGACGGATGCCACGGCGACGCCTTCGGGAAGGAACGGCGCGAGCCCGAACAGGTCGTGCTCGTCGGCGCCGTACCCGTGCAGCAGCACGAGCAGCGGCAGACCTGCGCGTTCTTCGGGTGCCCAGCGCGTGGCAGCCGCGTCGATTCTGAGTTCCTCGCTCACGGCATCCATCCTGCCAGCCTGCACTGACATGCACCGCCGCAGAACTGCGCAGACGCAGACACTGGTAGAAATGAGACATGTCGGTGCGCACACCTGATCCTGACCCCGAGGGGGGCGACGACGACCTCTCCCGGTTCACTGAGCTGCCCGCAGACGCGAACAATCCGGCATGGCTGAGCGAGTTCGAGCTCGCAGAGGCTCGACGCCGACTGCCGATGCTCTACGTCGAGGCGATTCCCGTGCGCACTGACGGCACCGGACAGGTCGCCGAGCTCGGCATCCTGTTGCGTTCCACGCCGCTCGGCGAGATGACGCGCACGATCGTCTCCGGGCGGGTGCGCTACGGCGAGACAGTGCGCGACGCCCTCTTCCGACACCTCGAGAACGACCTCGGCCCGATGGCCTTCCCTCTGCTTCCCCCGCAACCGCTGCCGTTCACCGTGGCGGAGTACTTCCCGCTTCCCGGCGTCAGCGCGTACCACGACGATCGCCAGCACGCGGTCTCGCTCGCGTTCGTCGTCCCGGTCACCGGCACGTGCGAGCCCCGTCAGGACGCCCTCGAGATCACCTGGTTCTCTCCGGAGGAGGCGGCATCGGACGCGGTGGCCGCAGAGATGGAGGGCGGCCGCGGCACCCTCATCAGGATGGCCCTCGCCAGTCTCGGCCTGTTGCGCTGACGCAGACTACGCCGTGGTCAGTCGCCCGAGCTCCGCGATGAACGCGTCCACGTCCGACTCCTGCGTGTCGAAGCTGCACATCCAGCGCACTTCGTTGCGCGCGGCATCCCAGTCGTAGAAGCGGAACGACTCGCGCAGACGGTCGGCGACGCCGTCCGGAAGCGTCGCGAACACGCCGTTCGACTGCGTCGGCTGAGTGAAGCCGACGCCCCGGATGCTCCCGGCATCCAGCCCCGCCTCGATGCCGGCCCGCAGTCTGGCGGCCATCGCGTTGGAGTGCCGAGCATTGCGCAGCCACAGGTCGCCCTCGAGCAGCGCGATGAGCTGCGCGGAGACGAAGCGCATCTTCGACGAGAGCTGCATGTTGTACTTGCGGCCGTAGATCAGGCCTGCGGATGCTTCGGGATTCAGCACGACGATCGCCTCGCCGAGCATCGCGCCGTTCTTGGTGCCGCCGAAGCTGAGCACGTCCACACCGGCGTCGCGCGTGAACGCGCGCAGGGGCGCGTCGAGGGCGGCGGCGGCGTTGGAGATGCGTGCACCGTCCATGTGCAGATGCATGCCGTGCCCGTGCGCGTGATCGGCGAGGGCGCGGATCTCGTCGACGGAATAGAGCGTGCCGAGCTCGGTGGACTGCGTGATCGACACGACGAGCGGCTGTGCGCGGTGCTCGTCGCCCCAGCCCCAGGCCTCACGGTCGACGAGTTCAGGTGTGAGCTTGCCGTCGTCGGTGGGCACCGTGAGCAGCTTCATGCCGCCGATCCGCTCGGGCGCACCGCCCTCGTCGACATTGATGTGAGCGGTGGATGCCGTGATCACGGCGCCCCAGCGCGGCAACATCGACTGCAGGCCGACGACGTTCGCGCCGGTGCCGTTGAAGACGGGGAACGCCTGGATGCCGTCGCCGAGGTGGCCGCGGAAGACCTCCTGCAGGCGCTCGCTGTACTGGTCTTCGCCATACGCGATCTGGTGGCCGTCGTTCGCTGCGGCGATCGCCGCGAGGATCTCGGGGTGGATGCCGGAGTAGTTGTCCGACGCGAATCCCCGGATCGCGGGGTCATGCAGAGTGGTCACCGGATAAGCCTATGTCGGATGTCGGTGGTGAAGAATACGCTTTGACCCATGAAGCGCACGGCCGCAATCGGTGCTGGCCACCGGCATCATCGGCGGCGCCTACATGCTGTTCGTCGCGTTCTTCGCGATGGTGTTCGGCACGACCGGAAGCCCAGTGCGGGACCGCCACTCCTAGAGTTCGATCACCCGATCGTTGAGGTCGGCCGTATCCGATTCCCACAGCGCGACGACGGCGTCGGCGAGCGCCTCCGGTTCCAACGCCTTGGCGCGGAAGATGACGGATGCCGCGCGCAGAGGCTCCCCGGTATCCCGAGCGGTCTTCTCGAACCCGTGCGCGACGGCGCGCGCCCATGCCTCGCTCGCGGCCTTCACCGCCGCGTAGTTCGCCCCGCCCGCGAGCGGGCGCGCGACCGCTGTGGATGACACGATCGCGAAGCGCCCGGCATCCGACGCCTGCAGAGCACGATCGAAGGCGCGACTCGTCGCCCGCACGGCCTGCAGCGCAGGCAGCAGGGCATCGAAGTCCTTGTCGGACTGCCCGGCGAGGCCCCCGCCCCCTCTCCAGCCGCCGACGAGGGGGATGACGCCGTCGACCTGCCCGAGCCGCGCGGCCAGGTCCGTCATCGCGGCGAGCGATGTCGCATCCGCGACGACTACCTCGGCGCCGGCATCCGCTAACGCAGCCAGCCGATCCGTTGAGCGCCCAGTCGCGACAACCCGTGCGCCCGCCTCGACCAGAGCGCGGGTCACTGCCAGGCCGGCCGCACTCGTGGCGCCCGCAAGCACAATCGCATGCCTGTCCGCTGTCATCACGCTCTTCTTCCGATGCTCAAACTCACCGAGCCGTGCAACAACTTCGGAGAAGTGCACGTACTTCGGACGAATCGGCCCGAATTCTCCGAAGATGCTGCACTTCTCCGAAGAACGTGCACGCCGACGCTAAGCATCAGACGCTCGAATCCCCGCCGTCGACTCGATCACCGGTCGCATCTTCTTCTCGAGCGCCTCGAAGAACATCGACAGGGGGAACTCGTCGTCCAGCACCCGGTCGGTATAACCCTTCGGGAGCCCGGCGAGCACCTCATCGGGCAGTCCGCGCGCCCAGATCGACGCCGGATTCGGCGTCAGCACCGAGTTCACCAGGTCGTACGCGGCGAGCCAGTGCGCTGTCTTCGGGCGGTCGATCGAACGCCAGTACAGCTCATTCACCGCGTCGCTGAGCGCGATCACGGCATCCGGAACCTCGGCCCAGTCGAAGGCGAGCTGCGTGTCGGTCCAGTGCAGCACTCCGCGCTGATGCAGCCAGGCGAACAGCAGCTGCCCGCCGAGACCGTCGTAGTTTCGTACCCGCGAGCCGGTGATCGCGAAGCGGAAGATGCGGTCGAAGATCACCGCGTACTGCACGAGTCCGGCATGCTCGAGCATCTGCTGCTCGGTCTCGGACAGCGCATCCGACCCCTGAGCTTGTCGAAGGGCGAGAGAGCGCTCGATCGCGACCGACTCGCGGAATGCCGTCAGATCGCAGCGCAGCTCTTCCAGCGAGTACAGGAAGAACGGCATCCGCTGCTTGATCATGAACGGGTCGAACGGCAGATCTCCGCGCATGTGCGTGCGGTCGTGGATGATGTCCCACATCACGAATGTCTTCTCGGTGAGGTCCTGGTCATCCAGCATCCGCGCCGCCGGCTCCGGAAGGTCCAGCTTCGTGATCTCGGATGCCGCGCTCACCACGCGTCGATAACGGGCGGCCTCGCGGTCCTGGAAGATCGCGCCCCACGTGAACGTGGGGATCTCGCGCATCGCGACGGTCTCGGGGAAGAGCACGGCCGAGTTCGTGTCGTACCCGGGCGTGAAATCGATCAGCCGAAGCGAGACGAACAGCTTGTTGCCGTAGTCGCCGGCTTCCAGCTCGGCGATGAACTCCGGCCAGATCGCCTCGACGATGAGCGCCTCGACGAGTCGGTCTGGCGAACCGTTCTGCGTGTACATCGGGAACACGACGAGATGGCGGATGCCGTCGACGCGATGCCGTTGCGGCTGGAAGGCCACGAGCGAATCGAGGAAGTCCGGCACGCCGAAACCCTCGGATGCCCAGCGCTCGAAGTCACTGACGGATGCTGCGAGGTACTCCGCGTCGTGCGGGAAGGCCGGCGCGAGGGCGCGGATGCCGGCGATGATCGCTGCGACGTGCTCGCCTGCGGAGGCGTGTGCGGAGTCGTTCCCTGAGCTTGTCGAAGGGATCGAACCGTCCTTGACCTGCATCTCGCGGAGCGCGAGGGCGGCGTTCTTCAGCGTCCGCCAGGCGTCGCTCTTCTCGGCGCGGGCGGCGTCCTCGACGACCTCGGGCTCGCCGATGATGGCAGTGTTGTGAAGAGGAGTGGACATCGGGACCTCCGATCGATGGCTCAGCGGAAAATATCCGGCGAAATAGTGACTATGCAGATATTATTCCACCATGGAGGATGCTGTCGACCGTCAGATCATCACGGAGATCTCGCGCGATGCCCGAGCGACCCTGGCCCAGCTGTCCGACGCCGTCGGGCTCTCGAGCTCGGCCGTGCAGTCGCGGCTGCGCAGGCTGGAGTCGCGCGGTGTGATCAGCGGGTACCGTCCGATCCTCGATGCGGAAGCACTGGGCAAGCCGCTGTCGGCGTTCATCGAGATCACTCCGCTCGATCCTGGTCAGCCCGACAACGCCCCAGAGCTGCTCGAGTCGTTCACGGAGATCGAAGCGTGCCACTCGATAGCGGGCGATGCCAGCTACATGCTGTTCGTGCGGGTGGCGTCACCGCGCGCGCTGGAGAAGCTGGTGAACGAAGTGCGCCTCGCGGCGAACGTGCGCACCCACACCACCGTCGTGCTGCAGACGTACTACGAGAACCGCCCGATCGCAGTCGAGAGCGCCGACTGATCACGAGTACCACCAGGGCGACACCGATCCTCGAGCGGCTGAAGGCCGGCTGCGATCTCGGCCGCGGTCACGGCAAGGACAGCAACCCCCACCCGTAGGCGCATCGGGGCGCCGACTAAGATCTCGAGGGTGGCAGCATCCTCGAAGCGCAAGACATCGGCATCCAGACGGAAGCCGGTTCGCACCAGCGGCAACCCGGCTCGCCGGCCCATCGTCGAAGCGGCGCCGATCACGGCTCGCGACTGGATCGGCGCCGCACGCCTTCGCACACTGCCGCTCGCCGTCGCCCCGGTCGTCATCGGAACAGGTGCTGCGCAACTCGTGGATCGCGAGCTGCACTGGGTGATCGCTCTGGCGTGCCTTGCGGTGGCCGTGCTGATCCAGATCGGCGTGAACTTCACGAACGACTACAGCGACGGCATCCGGGGCACTGACGACCATCGCGTCGGTCCCGCTCGTCTCACCGCGTCTGGCCGTGTGCGTCCGCGCACCGTGCTGATCGTCGGTCTGGCGTTCTTCGCGCTCGCCGCCCTCGTCGGGCTGGGGATCGTCATCCGCACGGGTCAGTGGTGGATGCTGGCCGTCGGCGCCGTGTGCATCGTCGCGGCCTGGTTCTACACCGGCGGCAAACGACCGTACGGATACTTCGGGCTCGGCGAGGTGTTCGTGTTCGTGTTCTTCGGTCTGGTCGCGACGCTCGGCACCACGTGGGTGCAGGCGTTCCAGCTGCCCCAGGAGGCATGGCTCGGCGCCGTCGCGGCAGGGCTCTTCGCCTGCGCCGTGCTGCTCGCCAACAACCTGCGCGACATCGACCAGGACCGCGAGGTCGGAAAACGCACCCTCACCGTGCTCATCGGCCGCCGCGCGACGAAGATCGTGTACACGGTGTTCATTGTCGTTCCGTTCCTCATCGCCGCATTCATCGCGCTGCTTTATCCGATCGCCTGGCTCTCGCTGCTGGCGCTGCTCGCGGGCCTCCCGGCGATCATCATCGTGTGGACGTACCGTCAGTCACGTGAGCTCGTCGTCGCCCTCGCCCTCACGTCACTCACCGCGCTCCTGTACGCGGGCGCGCTGTACTGGGCTTTCGTCGGCTGAGAGGTCAGTCCTGCTTGGCGGAGGTGCCCGGGTTCGTGCCGGAGGCGGTGTCCGCGGCGTCGTCGAGCGCAGTATCCTCAGCGTCGGCATCCTCCGCGGCGGCGCTCGACCGACCCTGCGTCGTGCGCGACTCGCGGCGCTCATAGATCTTGGATGACGCGCCCGAGAGGGGTCCGCGCAGGAACAGGATCGAGATGCTCATGCCGATCAGCGCGGCGAAGATCACCGTGAGCCACCAGAGCTCTCGCATGATCGGGAAGAAGAACCACATCACCGCGAGTGGCACGAGGAACGCGAGCAACCGCAGCACGGAATAGACGAGGAGGGGTGGCAACTTCATCCCTCCAGTCTAGATCGCGGCGAAACGTGCCGTCATCGGGTGACTCATAGGGTTATCCCAGGCACGGTTCCTGGTCACAGATGTCACGGCCGGGTAACGTCGATGACATCGCGGCGATCCGGGTGGTCCCGGGCTCCAGTTCATACCTGAGAGCGTTGCGGGTTCGACTCCCGCCGTCGCGTCTACTTCAGACCGACCACAAAGTAGAGAATGGCGGCGGAAGGGTCAGCCTGGACGCAATCGCTAGACTTGATTCATGTCCAATCGACCCGTGAAGCAGTCAACGGGCCGGGTCGCGCTCGATCGGACCGCAGCCGAGGAACTCGCGCGCACGCTGCGTGCGGTAGCTGATCCTACGCGACTTCAGATCTTGAGCATTGTTCTCGGCTCGGCAGAAGGACGAGCTACTGTCGGACAACTCGCGGATACGCTGATGCTGAGCCAGCCGACCGTGACCCACCACGTGCGCATTCTCGTCAGCGACGGGTTTCTGAAGCGCGAGCAGGCAGGAAAACTGGGGTGGCTCTCGGTTGATCCCGGTCGACGCGCGGCGGTGGAAGACTTCTTAAGATGAACGAGCAGCCGCGGCATCGCGTCGGGCGGCCACTTGACCCGCAGGCAGCGCGCGAACGCGCCGCGCAGGTCGCGGTGCTGGGCAACCCTGACACGTTGCGGGTGCTCAGCGCAGTCGCATCCGGTGTCACCGCGGCCGAATTGGCTGACGCGCTCGATCTCGAGTTGGGCGTCGTGGAGGCCGCGATGGAGTCTCTGCGTCTGACGCGTCTTCTGCAGCGAGATGGCGACGAATGGGTTCCGTCTGCCGACGCATGGGTGCGCTTCGGTCGGTTGCTGTCTAATGACTCGGCCGACCTGCCCGAAGTGCGGCCCGCTGTGGCGCTGCCTCGAGGAGTCGCGACGGTGGTCTCCGATTTGGCCTACAGATTCAGCTCGACGTTCAGTCGCGAGACGGTGGCGAGTTATGTGGGGCAGAGCTATCTCGTGTTGGCACAGAGGACGCGAGTGCCCGAGCACCTGCTGACGATGACGGCTCGGTACGCCGCCGATCGTCTGGATGCCCTCGCCTCCGCACAGGGACTGGTCTTGCGCGATACGCCCGAAGTTCTGTTCGTGTGCGTGCAGAATGCTGGGAGGTCACAGATGGCAGGTGCGTTCCTGCGGCATCTTGCGGGCGATCGAGTCCATGTGCGCACTGCCGGTTCCGCACCCGCCGAAGCGGCTCACCCCCGCGTCGCAGCGGCGATGGAGGAAGCCGGAATCGAGCTGTGGGGCGAGTTCCCGAAGCCTCTCACTGATGAAGTCGTGCGTGCGGCCGACTACGTGATCACGATGGGGTGTGGGGACGCGTGCCCCGTCTTTCCTGGACGGCGCTATCTCGAGTGGGAACTGGCTGATCCGTTGGAACTCGACGACGCCGGCCTACGCGCGGTGCGCGATGACATCCGTGCACGGGTGCTCGACCTGATGACAGAGCTGGGAGTCGATGGTCAGGACGCGAGCCGGTAGCCTGCCACCCGCACGGTCTCGATGAGTGCTTGTGCGGGGGCGAACGCCGCCAGCCGTGCACGCAGTTTCGTCATCGCGACCCGTACCGAGGCATGGGGGTCTTCCAGGTCGGAGCCGAAGGCGAGGGCGAGGGCGTCGATGCTCACACTCTCCGGGTATGCACGAATGATCTGGTGCAGGAGCTCGAACTCCCGCGCGGGCAGGAGCAGCGCCTGGTCTCGCCATCGAAGGCTGCGGTGTGGGATGTCGAGAGTCAACTCGCCGATGGTGAGGATTCGCTCTATCGGGCCGGTCCGCGGGTGCAGCCGCGCGACGTCACGCAGTCGCTGTGGAGTCATCGGCAACCGCACAGTGCCGCGCACTCCCGCTTTCATCGCGCCGGCTATCGTCGCCGTCGCGGTGGTATCGGAAACACCGAGGAAGATAGATCCGCTGCACACAGGCTGGGCGATCTGCAGGATGGCGCTGAGCTGCGCGAAGGCTTCGCCGCCGGCGAGGATGAGCGAGGCGTCGTCATCGTGAGCGAGATCGGCGAGGGCGCCGACGATCTCTGGGTGGATTGTGATCGGCACTCCCGCGTGCCGGAATTCGGCGAAGCTGCCCCGGAGGATATCGGTGCTGTTGCCGTGTACGACGAAGCGGGCGTTGCCGGTCCGCGGGATGTCGCTCATCCGAACCGTCCACTGATGTAGTCCTCGGTGCGCTGATCCTGAGGCTGCTCGAAGATGTTCTTGGTGAGGTCGTACTCGACGAGGACCCCGGTGCGGTCGCCGGTGGTGTCATCGGCGAGGGCCGTGAAGAACGCAGTCCTGTCGGCCACGCGCGCCGCTTGCTGCATGTTGTGGGTGACGATGATGATCGTGTAGTCCTGGCGCAGGTCGTACATCAGATCTTCGATGCGGGATGTGGCGATGGGGTCGAGCGCGGAGCAGGGCTCGTCCATGAGGATCACGTCGGGGCGTACGGCGATGGTGCGAGCGATGCACAGTCGCTGCTGCTGACCTCCGGAGAGCCCGAACGCCGACTGCTTGAGTTTGTCCTTGACCTCTCCCCAGAGGGCCGAACGTGTCAGTGCTTCCTCGACGAGGTCGTCCATGTTGTCGACCTTCATTCCCGTGACCCTGGGGCCGTAGGCGATGTTGTCGTAGATCGACTTCGGGAACGGGTTCGGCTTCTGGAAGACCATGCCGATGCGTCGGCGCACTTCGATCGGATCGACGTCCTTTGCGTAGATGTTCTCCTCCTGGAAGAGGACGTTGCCTTCGACGTGGGCAGCGTCGATGAGGTCGTTCATGCGATTCAGGGAGCGCAGGAGGGTGGATTTGCCGCATCCGGAGGGACCGATGAGAGCGGTGATCTCGTTGCGGCCGAATTCGAGGTTCACGCCGGTGACGGCACGGAAGTCGCCGTAGTAGACGTTGACGTCCTCGCAGCGAATGAGTCCGCTGGGGGTTTCGGCGATGCGGCGTGAGTTGGCGGCGTGGAAGTGAGTGTGTGTTGCCGAGCTGTCTGTGGGGGTGCTCATGGTTACCACCGTTTCTGGAACTTGTTGCGGATGAAGATGGCGAGGGCGTTCATCAGGATGAGAACGGCGAGCAGAAGGATGCTGGTCGCGCCGGCGAGCTCGTGGAATCCCTCTTGTGGTCGCCCGGTCCAGTTGAAGATCTGAATCGGCAAGGTGGTGTATCCGCTGAGGAGCCCGTTCGGGTCGAAGGTGATGTAGACGAGAGCACCGAGTACGAGGAGTGGTGCGGCTTCGCCGAGGGCTCGGGACAGGGCGAGGATCGAGCCGGTGGCGATGCCGGGGACGGATGCGGGGAGCACCTGCCGCCAGGTTGTCTGCCATGGCGTCGCGCCCAGTGCTAGGGAGCCGTCGCGGATCTCGCGGGGCACGGCTCGAAGGGCTTCCCTGGTGGCGATGATGATGACCGGCAGGATGAGCAGGGTCAGTGCGAGTGCCCCGCCGATGACGATGTTCTTGTTGGTCACGCCCAGCATCGAAAGGAATGCGAGGGCGAGCAGGCCGTAGACGATGGACGGGACGGCGGCGAGGTTCTGCACGTTGAGTTCGACGAACTTGTTGAACCAGCGTTTCCGGTCGGCGAACTCTTCCAGGTGCACGGCGGCGGCGATGCCCAGGGGCAGGGTCATCACGGCGGTGGTGCCGATCGCCCAGACGGAGCCGAGGATGGCGGGGCGAGCTCCGGCTTCTTCAGGGTCGGCGGAGGGGAAGTTCGTTATGAGGTTCCAGGAGAGCTTGTTCTGTCCGGTGAGGAAGATGGTCACCAGCAGCGTGATGAGCACCGCGAACGCTACGAACAGCGAGAACCACAGCAGCAGGAGGAAGATCAGTGCGGTGGGGCGCATCTCGCCGTTTCGCCCGGTGGCCAGGGGCCGGGTCGCGTGGATCACGCGGGGCGGGGTGGTTGTCGGCGCGGACATCAGTAGGCCTCCCGGAATCGGCGCACGAAGCGGATGCTGATGAAGTTGATGAGCAGCGTGATGAGGAACAGCAGCAACCCGACAGCAAACAGCGTGTTGTATTCCAGGCTCCCGACGCGGGAGTCCCCGAGCGCGGCGTTCGCAATGAAGCCAGTCATCGTCTGTCCCTGCTCAAGCGGGTTGCTCACCATCTGTGCCTGACTGCCGGCGGCGATCGCAACGATCATCGTTTCCCCGACCGCGCGGGAGATCCCCAGAACGACGGCGGCGACGATGCCTGACAGCGCCGCGGGGAAGACAACACGGAGAGTGGTCTGCATACGGTTGGCGCCGAGAGCGGCGCTTCCCTGTCGGAGCGCGCTGGGAACGGCAGACATGGCATCCTCGGCGATCGAGGCGATGGTAGGGATGATCATGACGCCCATCACAAGGCCCGCGGCGAGCACGCTGAACGCACCCGTCGGCAATTGGAGCCAGTCGCGTAGAACCGTGCCCTGGACGAACTGGAGGGCGAAGAACCCGTAAACGACGGTAGGGATACCGGCGAGGATCTCCAGCAACGGCTTGAGGATCTTACGTACGCGGGGTTTGGCGTACTCCGCGAGCAGAATCGCGGCGCCGAGACCGAATGGCACGGCGACGAGGAGTGCGATCACGGTTGTCCATAAGGTGGCGGTCACCAGGGGCAGGACACCGAAGGAGGCGTCGGCGAATCTAGGAGCCCAGCGTGTGCCGAAGAGGAACTCGAGCACGGGCACTTCGGCGAAGAAGCTCAGGGACGGAATCAGCAGCGCGATGAGGATGCCGACCGTCGTGACGACAGTGATGCCGGCGGCCACGCGTAAACCGAGCTTGATGAGGAACTCACCGGGCCGGCGGCGCCCAGCGAATGATGCGGAGGGGGCGGGGGCCCGGCCAGTAGCCGGACCCCCTGTCCGCTCAGTGACGGTGACCATGGGAGGCGTCGTGAGCGGGCGGATCAGCCGAGTGACGCGAGCTCGTCGGCGGCCGTGGTGACCTGCTCCTCGGTGAGGGGGACGAACAGGGCGCGCTCGGCGATGTCGAGCGAGTTCGCGACGTAGAAGTCGACGAACGCCTTCACCTGTTCCTTCTCGACGTAGGAGGCGTTGTTGACGTAGATGAAGAGCGGACGACCCAGAGGAGTGTAGGTGCCGTCCTGAACGGTCTCCGTGCTCGGCATCACGCCGTCAATCATGGCGGCCTTGATGACGCCCTCGTTCTCTTCGACATAGCTCAAGCCGAGGAAGCCGATGGCGCCGACGTCGCCCGAGACGCCCTGGACGGTGATGTTGTCGTCTTCCGAAGGGCTGTAGTCGGCGCGGATCGCGCCTTCTTCACCGTTGACCGCGTCAGTGAAGTAGTCGAACGTGCCGGAGTCGGTGCCCGCACCGAACAGCGTGATGGCCTGGTCGGGGAAACTCGGGTCGACCTGGTTCCAGTTGGTGATCTCGCCCTCAGAGTCGGGAGACCAGATGGTGTTGAGCTGCTCGACAGTGAGGTCGTCAGCCCAGTCGTTCCCGGGATTGATGATGACTGAGAGCCCGTCGTTGGCGGCGACGATCTCGGTGTACTCAACACCCGCGGCTTCGCACTCCGCGGCCTCCTCGTCCTTGATCGGACGGGACGCGTTGGAGATGTCGGTCTCGTCGGCGCAGAAGGACTTGAACCCGCCGCCGGTGCCGGACGTGGCGACGGAGACGTTCACACCGGACTCCTCGTCACCAAACAGGTCGGCTGCCGCCTCGGTGAGCGGGGCAACGGTCGACGAACCGTCGGTGGTCACCGAACCGGACAATCCGCTTGCGGAGCCGCCCGATCCGCCGGAGTCGCCTTCCGCGGGTTGTCCCCCGCAGGCGCTCAGCGTGAGCGCGCCGATGACGACCAGCGCCGTGGACGCGAAGATCTTTGCTGTGGTCTTTCGCACGATTGCTTCCTTCATCTCAGATACGTGTCAGGCAGCCAGTGGACCGCCTCAAATAGATGGTTGTCTATCCGACGTATTCATAGAAGGCCATCTATGTGAACGTGAGGTGAACGAACGTGGAAGAACTCTCCTGAGTTACCGCGTCAGGAGAACCGGGCGAAGACGAGCGAGAGCGCAGCGAGGGCGACGGCGATGAGCGCCATGGCCGAGTAGGAGCCGGTCGCGACCGCGAGCAGCGGACCTATCGCGGGGCCGAATGCGCCGATGAGGGTGATTGGCGCGGCGAAGACACCGTTGATGGCGCCGTAGTTCTGAGTGCCCCATCGGTCTGCGACGGCTGAGCCCTGCACAAGGGTTTGTGCGCCGCGGACGGCACCGGCGGCGATGCCGATCGAGATGAGCAGCCACGGCGGTCCAGGGACGAGAGCGAGGAGAGCGAGGAACGCGACGCTGAGCCCGGCCGTGGCCGCAAGCGGGATCCAGGGGGCTGCGGTGTGCGGGATGGCGACATAGAGGAGGCGGCCGATCACCTGCCCTGCGCCGAGGAGGCCGAGTGCCCAGGCTGCGAGCTCATAGCTCAGGCCCTTCTCCATGAACAGCGGGATGAGGGCGAGCGTGACGCTGAACAGCGCTGCCGCCAGGGCGAGCATGGACAATTCCAGCATCCAGAAGCGCCGGGTCCGGATGACCGTGCTCACGGTATGCGCCTGGACGCCGTCGTCGTGCGCTATCGGTGTCCACGCGCGCTCGAGACCGAACCAGTGCAGTGGCACGGTGGTGACAAGCAGGACTCCGGCGAGAAGCAAGAACGTCGTTCGCCAATCCGTCACGGCGAGAAGACCGGCGACGATGGGGGCGAAGACCGTGGAGGCGAGACCGCCGGCCAGGGTCAGGATCGTCATCGCGCCACGTCGGCGCGCCCCGTACCTGCGGGCGATGACGGTGAAGGCCGCCTGATAGAGCACCGCTGATTGCGCGATGCCCGCGATGACCCACCCGATGGTGAACACGGCGAGATCCGGTGCCATCACGACGACGATGAGCCCGGCGGGACCGACGACGCTGCCGATGGTCATGATGAGTCGTGGGCCGCGCGCATCGAGCCACCGGCCGACGAACACCCCCGCGGCCGCGGATGCGATCAGGCCTGACGAGAATGACAGGGTCACCAGGGCGACGGGCCAACCTGTATCGGCTGCGATCGCAGGGGACGCGACGATGAGCGCATAGAACAGGATGCCCCAGCTGATGACCTGCCCTACGGAGAGCGCGGCCAGCCGACCACCAAGGCGGGGTGGCGCGTCCACTCCCGTCATGCGGAGCGGAGCGCGTCGGCGGCCGCTTCCAGAGCGCCGTCGTTGAGGGCGAAGTACGCCCACTTGCCACGTTGTTCCCGCGTGACGAGGCCGGCATCCGTGAGGAGCTTCATGTGATGGGAGACGGTCCCCTGCGAGAGGCCGACGGGCTCCGTGAGGTCGCAGATGCATGCCTCGCCGCCAGCGCCGGCCGCGATCAACGACAGCAGCCTGACCCGAGTGGGATCGCCGAGCGCCTTGAACACGCGTGACACCCGCTCCGCATCCTCAGCGGTGAGCGAGGATGTGATGCGCGGCACGCAGCAGGTGTTCGCTTCGATGGCGGTTGGCAAGCTCACGGGGCTAGTCTGACACGTATTGACATTCTTCGATAGATGCGGAACTCTTTTCGTATCGAAGAACTTCAATTTGAGGAGATGTGATGGATGAGCTTCCAGTTGTCGTGATCGGGGCGGGCCCGCAGGGGCTTGCCGCAGCGGCGCATCTTGCCGAACGCGGTGTGGACGTCGTTGTCCTCGAGCGTGGCGAGGGGCCCGCAGCGGCAGTATCGGAATGGGGCCATGTACGGCTCTTCTCGGCATGGCCGGAACTGACCGATGCGGCGGCACGACGTCTCCTCGAATCCACTGGCTGGAGTGCCCCAACGTCGGGGTGCCCGACCGGTGCGGAATGGGTGAACGAATACCTCGCGCCGCTCGCCGGCGTTCTGCGGGAGCAGGTGAGATACGCCACGACCGTGACGGGCATCGCTCGTCAAGGGCGCGACAAGGTCGTCGACGGCGGACGCAAGAGCCAGCCCTTCATCGTGCACGCGGTCGACCGAGACGGCAATGAATTCCGCCTGGGTGCCCGGGCCGTCATCGATGCAAGCGGCACGTGGGGTCTTCCCAACCCGGCGGGCAGCGATGGATTCCCGGCGCTCGGTGAGTCGACGGCGTCGGCCTCGATCTCGTACCGCATCCCTGACGACGTGTCCGAGCTCGCCGGGGCGCATGTCGTCGTCGTGGGCGCCGGGCACTCCGCCACGCACGCCGTGCTGCGCCTGGGGGAACTGACCAGGCGATCGCCCGGTACCCAGGTCACGTGGCTGCTGCGTCGCGGGAGCGCCACGAACGTCTTCGGTGGCGGGCTCGGCGATGAGCTCCCGGAGCGCGCCGCGCTCGGCTCTCGAGCCCGCAAGATGATCGATGAGGGTCTGGTGAACCTGGTCACCGGATTCCGGGTCGCGGAAATCAGTCAAGAGGATGAGGCGTTGACGGTCATCGCCGAGGACGGACGCGAGGTCGCGGGTGTCGCTCATGTGTTCGCTCTGACCGGGTTCCGACCGGACACCGAGATGCTGCGCGAGCTGCGTATCAGCCTTGACCCGGCTCTCGATGCCGTCGCCGGGATCGCCGCGGAGATCGACCCGAACATCCACTCATGCGGATCGGTGGGGGCCACCGGCGCCAGGGAGCTCGCCCAGCCGGAGCAGGGCTTCTTCATCGTCGGAGTGAAATCGTACGGCCGCGCGCCGACGTTCCTCGCGATGACGGGATACGAGCAGGTACGAAGCGTCACCGCGCAGATCGCGGGAGATCACGAGGCCGCCGCACGCAACGAACTCGTCCTTCCCGACACTGGCGTGTGCGGTGGATCCGGCGACTTCGACGACAACGCGGGAAGCTGCTGTGCAGCCCCGGCTCCGGCCTTGGTGCAGATCGGGTTGCGTCCCGTCACCGTCGGCTGATCGTCACGTCACGAAGGGCTGGGGTCCCCGGGGAGGAGGGCCCAGCCGTTCGTGTCCTCAGCCCGCGAGACGCGCAGCGAGCCCGCGCACGCTCTCATTGACAGCATCGCGCAGCTCGCGCACTCCGTCGGCTTCCCAGTTCGATGGATCAGGGAACGACCACTCGACGAGTTCTCCGCGCACCGGGCCTGGCAACGACAGGCCCGGCTTCATCAGTACCACGACATCAGCGGCGTCGAGATCTCCGGCCGTCACCGCACTCGGATGTGCGGCACTCGTGTCGATGCCGAGTTCCTGCAGCGATGCCGCGACCGCCGGGTTGATCACCTCGGCCGGGTTGATCCCCGCGCTTGTGGCCACCAGGTGCTTGTCTCCGACATGGGCGAGCAGGTGGGCGCCCAGCTGCGAACGCCCCGCGTTGTGAGTGCAGATGAACAGGACGGTCTTGGGCTGGGTCGTCATTTCGAGGCTTTCTCGGAGGAAGGAAGAGGGTGTGCTGCATTGGCATGATCCGCTCGTCGGGTGACGGGCAGGTGAACTCCTCTTCTGTATGGTTTGCTTTCGGTATCGACGAATGTCAATATAGACACATGTCGATTCAAGAGGTTGAGCTGGTCATCATCGGTTCCGGACCTGCCGGGTACACCGCTGCGGTCTATGCCGCTCGTGCGGGACTTGAGCCGGTCGTGCTCGCGGGTTCCGTGACTGCGGGTGGTGCACTGATGACGACGACCGAGGTGGAGAACTTCCCCGGGTTCGTCGACGGTGTGCAGGGGCCGGAGTTGATGGAGTCGATGCGAGCGCAGGCCGAGCGCTTCGGCGCACGCATCCTGCTCGAGGACGCCATCCGCGTCGATCTCGACGGCCCGATCAAGATCGTCGAGACCGGCGGCGGAGAGACGATCCACGCCCGCGCAGTCATCCTCACGATGGGGTCCGCCTATCGCAAGCTCGGACTGCCCGAAGAAGACCGGCTGACCGGCCACGGACTCTCGTGGTGTGCGACGTGTGACGGGTTCTTCTTCCGCGAGCAGGAGATCGTCGTCGTCGGCGGTGGCGACTCCGCGATGGAGGAAGCACTGTTCCTGACGCGCTTCGCATCGAAGGTCACCGTCGTGCACCGCCGCGAAGAGTTCCGCGCCTCGAAGATCATGGCGCAGCGGGTACTCGACCACCCGAAGATCGACGTCGCCCGGAACAGCGAGGTCGCAGGCATCATCGGCGCCGAGAAGGTGCACGCTGTCGCCCTCCGCGACACCGTCACCGGAGCAGAACGCGAGCTTTCGGCAACCGGGGTATTCGTGGCCATCGGGCACGACCCGCGCTCCGAACTGGTCACTGGGATCATCGACACGGACGCCGACGGATATGTGCTCGTCGAACATCCTTCCACCCGCACGAACCTTCCCGGAGTGTTCGCGGCTGGCGACCTGGTCGACCACACCTACCGTCAGGCCATCACCGCTGCGGGCACCGGATGCGCCGCCGCGCAGGACGCCCAGCACTACCTGTCCGCTCTGGACGAGAGCACCACGTTCGAACTCGAGACCGAGGAGGTGTTCGCATGAGAAGCCCCGCATCTGTCACCGACGCCACATTCCAGACCGAGGTCCTCGATGCGGATCTCCCCGTAGTCGTGGACATCTGGGCCACCTGGTGCGGCCCGTGCAAGCAGATCGCACCTCTGTTGGAGCAGCTCGCAGTCGAGTACGACGGCCGGATCAAGATCGTCAAGCTCGATGCCGACCAGAACCCGGCGGCGGTAGTGGCCGCCGGCGTCACCTCGATCCCCACCCTGAGTTTCTATAAGAACGGTGTCCGCAACGACATCCTCATCGGTGCACACCCGAAGACTGTTATCACCGAGAAGATGGAGGCGCTGCTCGCATGAGTGCTGTAACCGTTCCCGCGCCGACGTCGACGACGCGACGCCTGTCCACCCTGGACCGCTGGCTGCCGCTGTGGATCGGGCTCGCCATGGTCGGCGGCATCCTCCTCGGGCGCTTCGTTCCCGGCGTATCGCCGCTGCTCGCGAGCCTTGAAGTGGGCGGGATCTCTATCCCGATCGCTCTCGGCCTGCTGGTGATGATGTACCCCGTCCTGGCGAAGGTCCGCTACGACAAGGTCGCGGCGGTCACCGGCGATAAGAAGCTGCTCATCTCCTCGCTCGTGCTGAACTGGCTGATCGGCCCCGCGCTGATGTTCGCCCTCGCCTGGATGTTCCTGCCAGATCTGCCGGAATACCGGACGGGCCTGATCATCGTCGGGCTCGCCCGATGCATCGCGATGGTCGTCATCTGGAACGACCTCGCCTGCGGAGACCGCGAAGCCGCCGCCGTGCTCGTCGCGGTCAACTCGGTGTTCCAGGTCTTCGCGTTCTCACTGCTCGGCTGGTTCTACCTCACCGTCCTCCCCGGATGGCTGGGGCTGGACTCGCAGGGGCTGGACTTCTCCGTCGGGGCGATCGCGCTGAACGTGTTCGTCTTCCTCGGTATCCCGTTGCTGGCCGGATTCGCGTCCCGCTTCATCGGCGAGCGCCGAAAGGGCCGCGACTGGTATGAGGAGAAGTTCCTGCCGAAGATCGGCCCGTGGGCCCTCTACGGGCTGTTGTTCACCATCGTGCTGCTGTTCGCCCTGCAAGGCGAACAGGTCACCTCCCGCCCGCTCGACGTGGCGCGGATCGCACTGCCGCTGCTGGTGTACTTCGCAGTCATGTGGTTCGTCGGACTCTTCACCGGCAAGGCTCTCGGCCTCGGATACGCACGCTCATCGACGTTGGCGTTCACTGCAGCCGGCAACAACTTCGAACTCGCGATCGCGGTGGCCATCGGCACCTTCGGTGCCGCGTCCGGCCAGGCCCTCGCAGGCGTCGTCGGCCCGCTGATCGAAGTGCCTTTGCTCGTGGGGCTCGTCTACGTCTCGCTCTGGGCAGCCAGGCGCTGGTTCCACACCGATCCATACGCCGCAGCTCCATACGCCGACGTGAGGACGCCATCATGAACGTCACGTTGACCGTTGACGAGATCTGTAGTCCCGTCGCCTCGCATGCGATCGGCCAGGATGCCGCAGCCTCAGTTGCCTCCACTCTGAAGGCGCTGTCGGACCCCCTGCGTCTGAGGATGCTCTCCGCGATCGCTTCCGACCCGCGCGGTGAGTCCTGTGTGTGCGATCTCGCCGAGCTCGCCGAGGTGTCGCAGCCGACGGTGTCGCATCACCTCAAGGTTCTCAAGGATGTCGATGTGCTGACGTCCGAGCGTCGCGGCACCTGGGTCTGGTACAAGATCAACCCGAACCGGCGCCGCGCGGTCACCGCACTGCTCGAATCCTTCGCACCCGCCACCGTCGCCGCACCCTGGACGGACAACGCTGCCGATGAGGCACGCCGACCAGACTTCGACGCCCGCGTCACTCATCTCGCCGACGAGCTGGCCGCCGAGATCCCGGAACTTGACTCAGCGACTGTCCTGACCATCGTGCGGGAGTCATACACCGCCCTCGCCCGCACCGCGCGCGTGACCTCGGCGCTGATCCCGCTCACCGAGCGGTTCGCCCGTCAGCGGCTGAGTGACCTCACCCGAGACCGTGACACGGCAGTCCCGCAAGTGCTGTTCGTCTGCGTTGCCAACGCCGGCCGCTCACAACTCGCCGCCGCCCTCGTCAACCAGATCGCTGACGGCAAGGTCATCGCCCGCTCGGCAGGCTCCAGCCCCGCCGACGTCATCCACCCGCACGTGCGGTCGCTGCTCGCCGAGATCGAGGGCGATGAAGCCGCCGAGCGGTTCCCGAAGCCCCTCACCGACGATGCTGTCCGCGCGGCCGATGTCGTGATCACGATGGGCTGCGGCGATGTCTGCCCGATCATCCCCGGCGTCCGCTACGACGACTGGGCCGTCGGCGACCCAGCACTTGCGTCCCGCGAAGGCGTCGGAGCCATCCGCGACGACATCGCCGCCCGCGTCCGCACTCTCGTTGACGATCTTCTCAATTGACCACTTCTCACTACCTGGAGTCACTATGACCGACACCACTGCAAAGCCTTCCGTCCTGTTCGTCTGCGTCCACAACGCTGGCCGCTCGCAGATGGCCGCCGGATTCCTCCGCGACATCGCTGGCGACCGCATCGAGGTGCGCTCCGCCGGCTCCATGCCTGCCGACCAGATCAACCCCGTCGCGGTCGACGCGATGGCCGAAGTTGGCATCGACATCACCGCCGAAGCCCCCAAGGTGCTCACCACCGAAGCGGTGCAGGCCTCTGACGTCGTGATCACGATGGGCTGCGGCGATGCCTGCCCGTTCTTCCCCGGCAAGCGCTACGAGGACTGGGAACTCGACGACCCGGCAGGTCAGGGCATCGACTCGGTGCGCCCGATCCGCGATGAGATCAGGGCGCGCATCGAGACGCTCGTGGGTGAACTGGTCCCTTCCGGTCGGAACTGACAGCAGACAGGGCGCGAGGCCCGGAGATCACGTGGGTGACGCGACCTGACGGCAGATCCGTCCCGCGGGACACGTCAGGAGCGTTCCGTCCCGACGCGCTGCGCACCTGCCGGAAACGATCGTTTTCGGCAGACGTCTAATCAGATGGGACTTTGCATGGCGTAAGGTCCACAGTGCCTGCAGATCCGCAGGTCAGTGACATCCCCCATGTTCGGTCGCCTCGACAATTCACCATCTTGAACGCTGACCAGTCATAGCTCCCGAACTTGCCGGGCCATGCCCAGAAGATCACCGCGGAGTCTTCGAACTTCACCTCGATGCCGCTCTCGGCGAACCAGCTCCAAGTTGCAGGGCCCGAATACAGACCCCCTGTGTCGTCCCAGCAGATTCCCGAGTCGGTTCTCTCCCATTGGCCCTCCGGCATGTTCGCCAACTGGGCGTTGCCGCCGGAAGAGATCGTCAAAGACATTCTTGGCTCAGGCTCGATGGCAACCTCGTCGATTCGGCCACCGTCCCACGCCGCCGAGGGTTGTGGCCTGGATTCGGGCTCGCGCGCACCGCAGGCCACTAGTCCGATAGCCAGAAGCAGGGCGGCCGAGACAAGCGCGGCAGATCGTCGGAGCATCGCACCTTTTCTGTTCGCGGGCAGTGAGAACACCTTAAGGTGCCGATGCTGAACACACCAGAATGATCGTTTACGGCAGGACCGTGCCGAGTATCCCCGCCTCGTGTTGCGATACCCCTGAGCACCGACTTCCGGACTCGGTAGTCGAACTGCGAGACTGGCGACGTGGCGGGAATACACCATGTGGAGATCTGGATTGTCGATGCCCCCGCGCTCGCTGAATGGGGCTGGTTGCTTCGCGAGCTGAAATTTGCGCGGGAGAGCGAGTGGGAGGACGGTGAGTCCTGGGCGGCAGGTGGCGCTTACGTCACGTTGACGACGTCACCGAACCTGAGCGGGCCAACGCATGACCGGCGGGCTCCGGGCATGAATCATCTCGCGTTCAAGGCCGGCACGGCCGCCGTCGTGGATGCGATCATGGCAACCGCCACGTCACATGGGTGGCAGCCGTTGTATCACGATCGATATCCGCACGCGGGTGGAGCAGATCACTATGCAGGCTGGCTTGAGAACTCCGCGGGGTTCAAAGCAGAGGTCGTCGCGGACGAGTTCTAACTGTCGCCGAGAACCTCTGCACTGCTTCTTGAAGGCAGGTGTTGTTGCAGCCCCGGAGCCGGGGCCGCAACAAGCGGCTTGTACGTTGTCTATCGGCGGCGTGCGGTGTCCTGTTGCTGCAGCCAGCTCAGGATCGCATGGTTGAGTTCGGCCGGCTTTTCCTGCTGGATCCAATGCCCACACTCGAGAGTGACGACGTCGGCGTTGGGCACAAAGTCTGCAAGCGTCTCAGATTTCCGAATCATGTCTCGGTCACCGTAGATCATGAGGGTCGGCTGATGGACGATCGGGTCCACGTCGGCCAGCAAGTGCCAGTTGCGGTCGAGGTTTCTGTACCAGTTCACACCGCCGGTGAATCCGGAGGCTTCGAACGCGGAGACCAGAACGGCGAGTTCGTCGTCGCTCATCACCGGGTCACCGAGTGGCGTTTCAGCTCGAGCGAGATCGATGAACGCCATACCGGGCTGGGGCTGGCGAGGAGGCTCGTTCTTCCGGTACAGGTTGCGAAGGAACTGGTAGGTGTACTCATCGAAGACGGCGTCGGCGACGCCAGGCTGACGGTTGAAGTGGACGAAGTAGAAGTCGCCGCCGAGCACTGCTTCCATGAGCTCGATCCACGGCGTCTCCCCGCGTTCCTGGTAGGGCAGGCTCAAGTTGATGACCTTGTCCACACGGTCGGGATGCAACAGGGCCAGACCCCAGACGACGTTCGCGCCCCAGTCGTGACCGACGAAGGTGGCGTTGCTGTATCCGTAGTGATCGAGAAGCGCGGCGAGGTCACCTGACAGGTGCTCGATATCGTAGGCCGTCACATCGTCCGGCCGCGAAGAGTTGCCGTAGCCGCGTTGGTTCGGGACGATGACGTGGTACCCCGCGGCGACGAGGGCCGACACCTGATGGCGCCATACCGAGGCATGCCCCGGCCACCCGTGGCACAGCACAATGGGGTTTCCGGCGTTGTCTCGTCCTGCCTCGAACACTTCGAGTTCGATGCCGTTTACGGGGATGAGGGTGGGGTCGGGGAAGGCGGACAGGTTCACGGATACTCCTATGAGTTGGGTGCCAGATCGCGTTGCGGATCGGCTGCGCTCAGAACGTACGAGGCATTCTGGACACCGGACGTCCTAGATCCTCGGCAAGCTGAGATCATGCGAACGGATTCCACGGGCAGGGCCTTGCAACTGCTGTCCCTTCTGCAGACCCATCGCTTCTGGCCCTGTGCAGAACTCGCGGCTCGGCTCGGGGTGACCGAACGAACGGTGCGAAGAGACCTCGACCGCCTTCGCGAGCTCGGCTACCCGATCGATTCCATCTCGGGAAGGTACGGCGGCTACCGGCTCGCGACCGGAGCGCACGTGCCGCCTCTAATACTCGACGACGAGGAGGCCGTCGCGGTAGCGATCGGATTGCGTTACGGCGCGGAGGCCGCCGTCAGCGGGATCGAGGAGACGTCGCTCCGCGCGCTGGCAAAGATCGAAGCCCTGCTGCCCCACAGACTCCGTCGACGCGTATCCGCGCTGCACTCGAGCGTCGCATCACTGCGGCGAACAGCGAATGACGCGGTCATCCATCCTGAGTCGCTGAGCGTGTTCGCCGCCGCTTGCCGTGACCATGAGCTCGTGCGATTCGAGTACCGACAAAGCCAGGGCGAGAGCAGTAGGCGGTATGTCGAGCCGCATCAGCTCGTCACAGCCGGGCGTCGATGGTATCTCGTGGCATGGGACGGAGACCGTCGCGATTGGAGAACATTCCGACTCGACCGGATCCACGAGCCGCGACCGGTCGGCAGTCATTTCACGCCTCGCACGATTCCCGGTGGAGACGCGGCCGATTTTGTCGCGAGCTCGATCGGCCGCTCTGCCCGCGATCGCAATGCGACGCTCGCCATTCACAAACCGTTCGCAGAGATTGAGGGCGTCCTTCGGTGGACTGACCACACTCTGAGGGAGGAGCACGCAGAACACTGCGTCGTCCAGATCTGCAGCGAAGATCTCGGACGACTCGCGATGACGGTCGCCGAGATAGCGCTCACCGCTCCCGTGTCTGTCGTCGAGCCGCCCGAACTCGCGCGCGCCATCGAGCGGCTCGCCACTCACCTCACAGACCGCGAGCGCCTCGCATGATTGCTACGGAAGCCGCCCGGCCGCGGACCAGGTAGAGGGTTGGGCGTCATCCTCAGGCTAGGAGGCGACGTCGAGCCGAAGCTGTGTCAGGCCGATGAAAGGGCGAACCCGTGTGGCGACAGTTTCCGTACCGTTCTTCTTGCCCCTGTACGATGTGCGCCGCATGCAGTACGCCGTCATCCCGCGGCGGACATGCGGAATGAGGGAGTGAAGATGGCGAAGATCACCAAGGCCGTGAAGTCGGCGAACGCTGCATTGGATGCCGCGGCTGAGGCTGCGAAGGACGCCAAGCGGCTGAGCAAGACGCTCCCGAAGAAGGACGCGAAGAAGCTCCGCGCCCTCGCAGACGACGCCAAGGACGTCTCGAAGGCGAAGAAGAAGAAGGTCGAACGCAGCCCGCGCAAGGTCGAGAAGAAGGCGGTCGCCGCGATCGATCGCATCGAGAAGACCGCCGACAAGATCGAGAGCAAGCTGGCAGCGAAGGCCGAGGCCGCTAAGAAGCTGCAAGCCGAGGCTGCGAAGAAGGCGGCGAAGGCAAAGAAGGCCGAAAAAACGGAGAAGGCCGAGACGGTCGTGAAGCCCGTTTCCAAGCCCGCTGCGGAGAAGCCTGCGACTAAGCCGGCCGCGACAAAGCCTGCTGCGTCAAAGCCCGCTGCGGCAAAGCCTGCCGCTTCGAAGCCCGCTGCGACCAAGCCTGCCGCGGCGAAGCCTGCGACCAAGCCGGCCGCGACAAAGCCCGCTGCTGCAACCAAGCCCGCCGCCAAGCCTGCTGCGGCGCGCACCGCGGCACCGAAGGCCACCACTGCACCCGCAGCATCCGATCTGTCGACGCTCACCGTCGTGCAGCTGCGCGCACGCGCCGCCGCCGAGGGCCGCACCGGATTCTCCCGGCTCAACAAGGCGCAGCTGATCACCCTTCTGTCGGCTTGAACCCGCCGATGCAGGAGTATCTCGACCACTCCGGCGACGCGACCGCCTCGCGTACGTTGATCGACATCCTCCGAGCATCCGCCGAGCAGCATCCGCAGGCATCGGCACTGGAAGACGCCGACGGCGCCCTGAGCTACGCCGAATTGCTGGCGCTCGTCTGGCAGACCGCCGCACGCCTTCGCGAGAACGGCGTGGACAAGGGCGACCGGGTCGGCGTGCGAATGCCGTCTGGCGACCGCGAGCTCTACATCGCGATCCTCGGGATCATGGCCGCCGGTGCCGCCTACGTGCCCGTCGACGCCGACGACCCTCAGGAGCGGGCGGACCTCGTCTTCGGAGAGGCCGGCGTCGCCGGCGTGATCACCGGAGCAGGAGTCTACGAACCGCGGGCGTCCGCGGCATCTGAGACGACGAGAGCTCTCTTCGACGGCGACGCGCCTCACCCGAGCTCGAGCGCGATCAGCACCGCGCCCATGCCCACGGTCGACGACGACGCCTGGATCATCTTCACGTCCGGCTCGACCGGTGTGCCCAAGGGCGTCGCCGTCACGCATCGCTCCGCGGCGGCCTTCGTCGACGCAGAGGCGCGCCTCTTCCTGCAGGATGCACCGCTCGGTCCGGGTGACCGGGTGCTCGCGGGCCTCTCCGTCGCGTTCGACGCGTCGTGCGAGGAGATGTGGCTCGCGTGGCGCTACGGTGCCTGTCTCGTCCCCGCGCCCCGCGCGCTCGTCCGTTCGGGAGAAGACCTCGGGCCTTGGCTCCTCGGCCACGGGATCACCGTGGTCTCCACTGTTCCGACGCTGGCCGCACTGTGGCCTCAGGACGCCATCGAGAACGTCCGCCTCCTGATCTTCGGGGGAGAGGCCTGCCCGCCCGAACTCGTCGCTCGCCTCGTCTCCGAGGGCCGCGAGGTGTGGAACACCTATGGTCCGACCGAGGCGACGGTCGTGGCATGCGCTGCATTGCTCGACGGCGAAGGTCCCGTGCGCATCGGACTGCCGCTGGACGGATGGAGCCTCGCCGTCGTGGATGCGGACGGCAACCGCGTCGCAGACGGCGAGGTCGGCGAGCTGATCATCGGAGGTGTCGGTCTCGCCCGATACCTCGACCCCGCCAAGGACGCCGAGAAGTACGCGCCTATGCCGTCGCTCGGCTGGGAGCGCGCCTATCGGTCGGGCGACCTCGTGCGCGCCGATCCCGCAGGTCTGCTGTTCCAGGGCCGTGCCGACGACCAGGTGAAGGTCGGCGGACGCCGCATCGAACTCGGCGAGGTCGAATCGGCTCTGCAGGCGCTGTCTGCCGTCTCCGCCGCCACCGTGGTCGTGCAGCGCTCGGAAGGCGGCGTGCCGCTGCTCGTCGGCTACGTCGTCCCCGCCGAGGGCTTCGACCGTCAGACCGCCCGCGCCGAGCTCGCCGAGACGCTGCCGGCGCCGCTGATCCCGCTGCTCGCAGTGATGGATGACCTCCCGGTGCGCACGTCAGGCAAGGTCGACAAGGCCGCGCTGCCCTGGCCGCTCGAAGACACAACCGGCTCGGACTCCTCGCTGTCGGGCACCGCGGCGTGGCTCGCCGAGCAGTGGCTGGCCGTGCTCGGCATCCGGCCCGCCGACGAGAAGGCCGATTTCTTCCAGCTCGGCGGCGGCTCCCTCGCCGCCGCGCAGCTCGTCTCCCGCATCCGTGTCCGCGCTCCCGAGTTCACCATGGCCGACGTCTACGATCTGCCGAAGCTCAGGCAGATGGCGGATGCCGTCGAAGAGGAGGCCTCCGACGAGGACGACGCGGCCGCGACCTTCAGCACGGCGCATCCCACGCCGAGGATCATGCAGTGGGTGCAGAGCGTCGCGGGTGTGCCGCTGTTCATCCTCACCGGCATCCGCTGGACGCTGTGGCTGCTCACCGGCAGCTGGCTCCTGCAGCTCGTGCCGGGATTCGAGTTCCTGCCGGACGCCCCATGGTGGGTCATCGTCTTCGGTCTGCTGATCTTCGTGATCCCGTTCGGACGGATGGCGGTGTCGGCGGGCCTGTCCAGACTGCTGCTCGCGGGAGTGCGACCGGGCGACTACCCGCGTGGTGGAGGGGTGCATCTGCGCCTCTGGCTGGCCGAGCAGATCGCCCACCAGATCGATCCGGTGGGCCTTGCCGGAGCGCCGTGGGTCACCTACTACGCACGCGCTCTCGGTGCCAAGATCGGACCGAACGTCGATCTGCACGCGCTGCCGCCGGTGACGGGCATGCTCGTCGTCGCCGAGGGCGCGGCGATCGAGCCCGAGGTCGATCTCTCCGGGTACTGGATCGACGGCGACACCGTGCGCATCGGCGGCATCCGCATCGGTGCCGGTGCCACGATCGGCGCGCGGAGCACCCTTGCCCCCGGTACGAAGATCGGCCGCGATGCCGAGATCGCCCCTGGTTCGGCGGTGTTCGGCCGCGTCAGGGCCGGCCAGCGATGGGCGGGCTCTCCCGCGGTGCGCGTGGGGGGAACATCCAGCCCGCTGGCGCCGGAGCGTCCGCTCGCTCCGCGCAGATGGCTCTGGGTCTACGGCCTTTCCTCCGCGGGACTCGCCCTGCTTCCCTTCATCGCCTACGGCGTCGGCGTGCTCGTGATCGCACAGGCGATCCGGGGATCCGAATCCCTTCTCGCCGCCCTCCCTGTCGTCGCCGCATGGCTGGTTCCTGCGACGCTCGCAGCCGGTCTCACTCTTGCCGCGCTGGTGGTGCTGCTCACCCGGCTGCTGTCGATCGGTCTGAACGAGGGCATCCACGCCGTCCGCAGCCGCGTCGCATGGCAGGCCTGGTCGACCGAGAGGCTCCTCGACTCCGCCCGCACGATCCTGTTCCCGATCTACTCGAGCCTGTTCACGCCGATCTGGCTGAGGATGCTGGGCGCCAAGGTCGGCCGCGAGGTCGAGGCGTCCACGGTGCTGCTGATCCCGTCCATGACGACCATCGACGACGGCGCGTTCCTCGCCGACGACACGATGGTCGCGGCTTACGAGCTCAAGGGCGGATGGATGCGCATCGATCGTGCGCGCATCGGCAAGCGCGCCTTCCTGGGCAACTCCGGCATGGCCGGTCCCGGTCACCGGGTGCCGCGCGACGGTCTGGTCGCGGTGCTCTCGGTGGCGCCCGAGAAATCCAAGCCGGGATCATCGTGGCTCGGGTCGCCGGCGATGAGGCTGCGCCGCGTGGTCAACGACGCCGACCTCGAGCGCACGTACCGGCCGCGCGGCGCACTTCGCGTCGCCCGCGCCCTGTGGGAGCTGTGCCGCATCGTTCCCGTGGTCGTCAGCTGCGCTCTCGGCGTCGCCGTCCTGTTCGCGCTCGCCGCGATGATCGGGACATGGGGGCTGGTGGCGACCGTGGTGCTCTCCGGCGCCGCCATCATGCTCGCGGGCCTGCTCGCGGCGTTGATCAGCACGATCGCGAAGTGGGTCATCGTCGGGCGCATCCGTCCCGGCGAGCACCCGCTCTGGTCGAGTTTCGTCTGGCGCACCGAGGTCTCCGACACCTTCACGGAAATGCTCGCCGCACCCTGGTTCGCGAATGCGGCAGCGGGCACGCCGATCCTCGCGATGTGGCTGCGTTCACTCGGTGCCAAGGTCGGCCGCGGCGTCTGGACCGACAGCTACTGGCTTCCGGAGCCCGACCTCGTCACACTCGGCGACGGGGCGACCGTGAACCGGGGATGTGTGGTTCAGACGCATCTGTTCCATGATCGAGTGATGAGCACCGACACAGTGACACTCGAAGCGGGTGCGACCCTCGGACCGCACAGCGTGATCCTGCCGGCCGCCTCGATCGGCGCCGACGCGACCGTCGGACCCGCGTCCCTGGTGATGCGCGGTGAGACGGTTCCGGTCGGCAGCCGCTGGAGCGGGAACCCGATCGGACCGTGGCGAGCGGTCAAGGTCCGCGCGTACCAGGCTGCCGACCTGTGAGCGGCGACCCGTACGTCGCGCAGAGCGGCGACGCGAACATCAGCGTCGACCACTACGAGCTCGAGCTCGACTACAAGGTGACGACCAACCGCCTCAGCGGCACAGCGGTCGTGCGCGGGCACGTCCGCGCCGCGACCAGCGCGCTGTCCTTCGATCTCGTCGGGTTGCGCGCCTCTCGTGTGCGGCTCGGTTCCGGCAAGTCTGTGCCGTTCCGCCAGAGCGATCGGAAGCTCCGGGTCTCCCTCGGCACTCCGCTCGCCGCCGGAGACGCATTCGCGGTGACCATCGCCTATGCGGGTGCTCCGCGACCGCGCCGGTCCCGGTGGGGGACGATCGGCTGGGAAGAGCTGGAGGACGGCGTGATCATCGCCTCGCAGCCGACGGGGGCGCCGACCTGGTTCCCGTGCAACGATCTCCCGTCCGACAAGGCGACCTACCGGCTGACGTTCACCACCGATTCCGCGTACACGGTGGTTGCGGGCGGTACCACCTCGCGCTCGACCCGCGGCGGCAGGACGACGTGGATCTTCGATCGCGACATCCCCACGGCCACATATCTGGCGACCGTGCAGATCGGCCGATACGTCGCCACGCCGCTCGAATTCGCGGGTGTCGTGGGGGAACTCCATTACCCGCGGGCGCTGGAGAGCCGGGTCCTGGCGGATTTCGCCGACCTGCCGGAGATGATGAGGGTGTTCGAGGAGACGTTCGGCGGCTATCCGCTCCCCGACTACCGTGTCGTCGTCACCGAGGACGAACTGGAGATCCCGCTCGAAGCACAGGGTGTCGGCATCTTCGGGGCGAACCACGCCGACGGCGAAGGCGGTTCGGAGCGACTGGTCGCCCACGAGCTCGCGCACCAGTGGTTCGGCAACAGCGTCGGCCTCGCGCAGTGGCGCGACATCTGGCTGAACGAGGGGTTCGCCTGCTACGCGGAGTGGATCTGGTCCGAGCGTTCCGGCGGTGCCAGCACGCACGACGAGGCCGTGGCGCATCACCGGCGCCTCGCGAGCCTCGACCAGGACATCATCCTCGGCGAGCCCGGTCCCGATCTGATGTTCGACGACCGGATCTACAAGCGCGGCGCGCTCACCCTCCACGCCGTGCGGCTGACCGTCGGAGACGAGTCGTTCTTCCGGTTGCTGCGCACGTGGGCCGAGCGCTTCCGCTGGACGACCGCGACGACGGGCGACTTCATCGCGCTTGCGGAGGAGATCACCGGGGCGCCGCTCGCGGAGCTGTTCCATGCGTGGTTGGATGCCGCACCGCTTCCGGCGCTGCCTCGCTCGCAGCAGCGACGACCGCGACGCTGACGATGTGATCCGGAGGGCCCGGCGCAGGAGCGACCTCCATGCGCTCGAGCCGACCGGGAACGTGGACGACCCGACCGCCAGGGAGCATCGGGGAGCGCTCGCCGAATGCGACGTCCGCAGGCGGTACGCGCAGCCCCCGCCCATCTGCCTTGACGGCGGCCTCGATCTCGGTCCACTCGCGCAGCCCTGGCGGCTCGTGCGGTGCGAACAGGTGCGTGAGTTCGCGCATCGGCGAGTCGACATCCGACGTGCGGCGCTCGATGTCGATGCCGACGGCCGATGCCGCATCCAGACCCACGGCGGCGGCGACGACCATGTCGCCGGCGTAGCTGAGGCTCACGGCGAACGGCGCTCCCTCGATGCGGGGGCGGCCATGGTCGCCTCCGCATCGGTCGCACACGCTCTCGATTCGAACGGCCCCGGCCGACGGCCCGTGCACGAGCGCGGAGAGGAGTCGTCGCCCGGTGGCGAATCGGCGCGCCCGCACGGCATCCATGCTGTCGTGGCGGATCCTCTGCGACGGCCCCAGCACACGCACGGCGCCGAGAAGGTCGGCGTCGTCCACCGCGGAGGTCCAGGCGATCCGCACCGGACCCAGAGCGGCCTCCTCGATCTTCACGCCTTCAGCGTAGGCCGCCCCGAGCGCCCCGAGTCAGGAATCCACCAGCGGTTAACCCGCCTAGACTGGACCTGTGGCGAGACTATTGATCGTCGGGGGTTTTCTGGCCCTCGTCTTCTGGGTGTTCAGCATCGTCGATTGCGCAGTGCAGCCGGCGACGCGGCACCGTGGCGCGTCGAAGGCCGCCTGGATCGCCATCGTGGTGCTCATCCCCGTGCTCGGCGGAATCCTCTGGTTCGCCCTCGGGCGTCGGCGCCGCCGCGACCAGGAGAGCATTCACCAGACCGCGCCGGACGATGACCCGGAGTTCCTGCGCAGCCTCGGCAAGACAGAGCAGGACGAGCGCATCCGCCGCCTCGAAGAGGAACTCGCCCGCCTGGACGACGAGACAGACCCTCCGGCGGCTGAGCCGCGATCGTGACGGCGTCGCCGGCGTCGGATGCCGCGGCATCCCTCCTCGCTGAACTCATCGCGCGCGGCGTCCGCGACATCGTGATCGCGCCCGGCTCGCGATCGCAGGCACTCGCGCTCGCAGCCACCCGCCTCGCGAGGCAGGGCGCTGTGCGCGTGCACGTGCGCATCGACGAACGCGTCGCCGGTTTCACCGCGCTCGGCCTCTCACGCGAGACCCGGGGTCCCGCCGCCGTCATCTGCACATCCGGCACCGCGGCGGCGAATCTGCTGCCTGCCGCCATGGAGGCGTTCCACTCCGGCGTCCCGCTGCTGCTGCTCACCGCCGACCGCCCGCCTGAGCTGCGCGGCGTCGGAGCGAACCAGGCGACGATCCAGCCGGGACTGTTCGACCCGTTCGTCCGCCTGTCGCTCGATGCGCCGGTTCCCGGTGACGGCTCGTGGGACGGCCTCGGTGAGAAGGCGGTCACCGCCGCGATGGGGGCGGATGCTGCGCCCTCCGCCCTGCCGGGCGTCGCCGGGCCGGTGCACCTGAATCTCCCCTCGCGCGAGCCGTTGTCCGCCGGGCAGGGGGATGAGTCCGCGGTGATCCCTGGGCCACCGCCGAAGCGGGACTCGGGCGAACCCTTCCTGCTGACGAGGGGCCTGCGCACCGTCGTGATCGCAGGTGCGGATGCCGGAGCGGAGGCCGAGGAGATCGCCCACGCCGGCACCTGGCCGCTGATCGCCGAGATCGTGAGCGGCGCACGCTTCGGCCGTTTCGTCGTCCACGGCTACCGCGAGATGCTCCGCGACGACATCCTCGGCGGCCGTATCCAACGCGCGGTGGTGCTCGGGCATCCCACGCTCAGCCGTGAGGTCACCTCGCTGCTGCGCCGCGACGACGTCCAGGTCGTCGCGGTCCGCTCCGGTGGCGAGGAGCTGAACCTGAACGGTCGCACGGTGGCGGCGGCATCCGTCACGGTCGCCCCCGGCGAGGCCGATCGTTCCTGGATGGGGGCGTGGATGGAGGCATCCGCGGCATCCGTCGTCGACCTCAGCGAAGCCGCGCCGGATCAGGAGGGACTCGCATCGACCGACTTCGCCGAACGCCGAAACGCGGTGCGCGCCGAACTCGAGGCGGTGCGGCGTCCACTCGATCGCGAACTGCTCGTCGACGCCGTGTGGCGCGCGACGTGGCCGCACGATCGCCTGATGTTCGGATCCTCGCGGTTGGTGCGCGTCGCAGACGCGGTGCTCGGCGGTAAGAAGGTGCCGGTGCACGCCAATCGCGGCCTGGCCGGCATCGACGGCACGATCTCCACCGCCATGGGAATCGCTCTGGCCAGTCAAGCCGAAGGCGCAGCCGGTGTGACGAGGGTGCTGCTGGGTGACCTTGCATTCCTGCACGACGTCGGTGCGCTGCTCATGCCGCCCGACGAGACGGAGCTGCGCATCCAGGTCATCGTCGGCAACGACGGCGGTGGCACGATCTTCGATGCGCTCGAGGTCGCGTCATCCGCACCGCGCGAAGACCTCGACCGCGCCTTCTACACTCCGCACACCGTGCAGCTTGAGCAGCTCGCGCTCGCATACGGCTGGACCTATCAGCGGATCACGACGCGCGCCGCGCTCAACCAGGCACTCACGGCACCCGTCGGGGGCCGACAGCTCATCGAGGTGCCGCTGCCGCGCTGATCAGGGCAAGATGTACGCATGAGCACACGAGGCTGGTCAGGCGACGCATCCGAGATCCTGCGAGTGGGCGAAGGATTCCGCCTGGCAGACGTCGACCCTGACAGCCATCCCGGCTATGACGGCGACAAGAAGAGCGGCACGGCAGACCTCGCCGCCGGCATCGAGTCGCTGGGAGAGCTGCAGGAACGGCTGTACGCGGAGAGCCGCGCGGGCACCACGACCGACTCGGTGCTGCTGGTGCTGCAGGCGATGGACTCCGCAGGCAAGGGCGGGATCGTCAGGCACGTGGTCGGCGGCGTCGATCCGCAGGGGATCGCGCTCACGGCGTTCAAGGCGCCGACCGACGAAGAGCTGTCGCACGACTTCCTGTGGCGCGTCGAGCAGCGTCTGCCGGAGCCGGGCTTCATCGGGGTCTTCGACCGGTCGCACTACGAGGACGTGCTGATCGGAAAGGTGCGCGAGCTCGCATCAGCGGACGAGATCGAACGCCGATTCGGTGCGATCAATGATTTCGAGTCCAGGGTCGCGGCATCCGGTACCCGCATCGTCAAGGTGATGCTGCACATCTCGTCGGAGGAGCAGAAGGAGCGCCTGATGGAGCGCCTCGAGCGCCCGGACAAATACTGGAAGTACAACCCGGGCGACGTCGACGAGCGCCTCCGCTGGCCCGACTACATGGCGGCCTATCAGACGGTGTTCGATCGCACGTCGACCGAGGTCGCTCCGTGGCACGTCGTGCCGGCGAACAGCAAGTGGTATGCCCGGTTGGCTGTGCAGGAACTGCTGCTGGCCGCGCTGGAGGACATCGACCCGCAATGGCCGACCGCCGACTTCGACATCGAGGCGGAGAAGAAGCGCCTCGCGGCAAGCTGACCTCGTGCGGGACGAAGCCTCGCGGCAAGCTGACCTCGTGCGGGTCGTTGAGCGAGCGCAGCGAGACGAAACGGGTTGAGCGAGCGCAGCGAGACGAAGCCTCACGGCAAGCTGACTCAGGCCAGGGCGTCGACCAAGGGCCGGAACTTCACCCTGGTCTCGAGCAGCTCCGTCTCGGGGTCGCTCGCGGCCACGATGCCCGCACCAGCGTAGGCCGTGACGCCGAGAGTCTCGCCCTCGTCCGTACCGCGCAGGGATCCGACTTCGAACTGCGCGCAGCGCAGCGCGATCGCCCACTCGCCGTTGCCGTTGCCGTCGACCCAGCCCACAGGGCCCGCGTAGCGACCGCGGTCGAAGGGCTCGAGTTCGCGGATCGCGGCGATCGCAGCCTTCGTCGGGGTGCCGGCGACAGCGGCTGTCGGGTGCAGCGCCCCGACCAGGTCGAGTGCGGATGCGCCGTCGGACAGCTCGCCCTCCACATCGGTGGCGAGATGGAAGAGGTTCGGCAGCTTCAGCAGGAACGGCTGCTCGCTCGACGCCAGCGCCCTCGTGTGCGGGCGCAGCGAGACCAGCACGCTCTGCACCGCGTACTCGTGCTCGTCGATGTCTTTCACGCTGGACGACAGCGATGCGGACACGGCATTGTCCTCGTCGGCATCCGCTCCACGGCCGATCGTCCCGGCCAAGACGCGCGCGGTCACCGTGCCACCTTGCACGGTGACGAGAGTCTCGGGGCTCGCGCCGATCAGACCGTCGACGGCGAACGTCCACGTGTCGGGGTACCCCGCCGACAGCTCTCTCACGAGCCGGCGCAGGTCGCTGCCGCCTGGCACCGTCCCCGCGAGATCGCGCGCGAGCACGACCTTGCTGATCTCGCCAGCGCCGATCAGGCCGAGCGCGGCGCGGATGGACGCCTGATAGCCGTTCGGAGTCTGCTGCCCGGGGCCGAGAGTGCCCGCCCAGTGCGGTCCGTAGGGACGACGCTCGAGCGTGGCATCCGGCCGATCCTGCGGCAGATCGTCGCCCGCGGGCGCGATGCGCGTGATCCATCCTCGGCCCTTGCGCTTGCCGAGGATGACGGAGGGGACGATGAGGACGCTTTCGGAGGCGGAGTCCTCATCGAAGGTCAGCGCACCGAAGCCGACCAGCCCGGTACCGGGGAGGCTCATCGGGTCGTCGATCTCCGCCGCGGCAGCCAGATCGCGCCAGGCGTCGGCCATCATCGCCGAACGCATGGATGCCGTTCCCGCCGGGATGCGGATGAAGGTCGGCATCGCGTCGCCGGCGGCGACGATGCCGTCGCCGCGACGGAGCCAGGCCAGGGGAGCAGAGGGGTGGGCATACGCCAGAAGGTCTTCCACCGGATCGATCTCACGGGTCTGCACGACCAGGCTTCTGCTCACCGTTCCAGAATAGTTGTCCGATCCGGTGCATAGAGTGAACGCATGAGCGCGCGACCCGAACCCGGTGCCGAGATGATCTTCCAATGGCGCAAGTGGGACGGTCAGACGCACTGGCGGCACGAGTGCGTGTATCTGGGAGCAGATGATCGGGGTGACTGGATCGGCCAGCCGATCGGATGGCACAGCATCCGCCCCGGTGCGCAGTTCCATGCCGAAGCGCCGAACGTCACCCTCGTCCCGGCATCGGGCGACTTCGCTCTCACCGTGAACCGCGACCACCCCTTCGGCATGCGCGTCTACATCGACCTGGGCTGGGACATCCACTGGTCGAACGATCCGCTGCTCGCCACCGGCATAGACATGGATCTCGATGTCATCCGCCTCGAGCGGGATCGGGACCCTGCCGAAGGTCCGAGCGGCACATGGGTCGACGACCGGGACGAATGGGCCGAGCACAGCATCCGATACGGCTATCCGGCCGACGTCATGGCGCACCTCGAAGAACTCACCCTCGACCTCGAGGCGCGGGTGCGGGCACAGGTCGCCCCATTCGACGACGCGACTGCCGACGTATGGCTCGACCGCCTGGAAGCACTGCACCTCGACCGACCTAGACTGGACAAGTGACTCAGTCCAAGCGCGCCGACCTCGGCAAGGATCCCCAGCGCGTCAGCGGCATGTTCGACCAGGTCGCCGCAGGCTACGACCGCACGAACACCGTGATGACGTTCGGCAACGACGCGTTCTGGCGCGCGGCGACGACCCGGGCGGTCGCTCCGAAGCGCGGCGAGCGGATCCTCGATCTCGCCGCAGGTACGGCATCCTCATCCGCATCCCTCGCGATGAGCGGAGCCGACGTCGTCGCCGCAGACTTCTCGCCCGGCATGCTGGCCGAGGGGAAGCGTCGCCACGGCCATCTGCCGAATCTGTCGTTCGTCGAGGCCGACGCCATGAATCTGCCGTTCGCCGACCACGAGTTCGACGCCGTGACCATGTCGTACGGACTGCGCAATGTGCAGCAGCCGAAGAAGGCGCTCGCCGAACTGCTGCGCGTCACGAAGCCCGGTGGACGCCTCGTCATCAACGAGTTCTCGACGCCTCCGGGCAAGGCGTTCCGTGGCCTCTACCGCTTCTACAACGCGCAGGTGCTGCCAAGGGTCGCTCGAGTGGCCGGCACGAATGCAGATGCGTACGACTACCTGAACGAGTCGATCATGCACTGGCCGGACCAGAAGCAGCTTTCGGCCTGGATTCGGGAGGCCGGTTGGACGAACGTCGCCTACCGCAACCTCTCGTTCGGCATCGTCGCGCTGCACCGTGCGAGAAAGCCGGCGACCACGCAGGCGAAGGCCCCCGGATCGACCAAGACCTCCAAGCCGAAGAAGGCGTGAGCCCCAGGTAGGGTGGAACCGTGACTTCGAGCCCTGCCGCCCCGGGTTCGCGACTCGCGAGCCGTCTCGGCTTCAGCGACCGCGTATTCATCGGTCGCGCCGCCCGCCGTGTGGCCGACCAGATCGAACTGGGGCTCGACCTCGTCGAGAACGGCCTTGCCGAAGACCTGCGCGTAGCCGACTCCGTGGCGGATGCCGCGAGCCGGTACCTCTACGAAGCGGGAGGCAAGCGCATCCGTCCGGTGCTCACGCTGCTCACCGCGCAGCTGGGCGAAGGCAACATCCCCGCCGTGATCGACATCGCCAAGGCGCTGGAGATGACGCACCTCGGCTCGCTCTACCACGACGATGTCATGGATGGTGCCGACCGCCGACGCGGAGTCCCGGCGGCCCATGCAGTGTGGGGCAACAGCGTCGCCATCCTCACCGGTGACATCCTGTTCTCGCGTGCGAGTCAGCTGATGTCGCGCTATGGCGATCGTGCGATCCGTCTGCAGGCCGACACGTTCGAGCGCCTGGTGATGGGGCAGCTCCACGAGACCGTCGGCGCACAGCCGGGCGATGACCCGATCGAGTTCTACATCCAGGTGCTCGCCGACAAGACCGGTTCCCTGATCGCCGCGGCCACCCAGGGCGGGGCGATCTTCTCGAACGCTCCGGCCGAGTTCGTGGAGCCGCTTCGCCTCTACGGCGAGAAGGTCGGCGTCGCCTTCCAGTTGCTGGACGACGTGATCGATCTGTCAGCCAAGCCGGAGGAGACCGGAAAGGTCCCTGGTACCGACCTTCGCGCCGGAGTGCCGACCATGCCGTACCTGCTGCTCAAGGCCGAGACGGATGCCGCATCCGCTGCCCTCGCGGTGCAGATCGACGAGGGCGTCGCCCTCATCGCCGACGGTGCCGACCCCGCGATCCTCGACCAGCCGTTGGCAGAGCTCCGCGACCACGCCGTGACGCAGAAGACTCTCGAGCTCGCGCGCACCTGGACGCGCGACGCCATCGACGCACTGGCACCGCTGCCCAAGGGCACCGTGCGCGAAGCGCTGACCCGCTTCGCAGAATCACTCGCTGACCGCAGCAGCTGATCGTGAATCGATCGCCGCAGCATCCGAAAGGACACTCATGACCAAGCTTCGCCTGGCCATCGTCGGGGCGGGCCCCGCAGGCATCTACGCCGCCGACATCCTGCTGAAGACCGAGCGCTCCTTCGACGTGTCGATCGACCTGTTCGAGCGGCTGCCTGCGCCCTACGGTCTCGTCCGCTACGGCGTCGCCCCCGACCACCCGCGCATCAAGGGCGTCATCAACGCCCTCCGCGACGTGCTCGATCGCGGCGACATCCGCATCTTCGGCAACGTGCACTTCGGTGACGACATCACGCTCGCCGACCTCAAGAAGCACTACAACGCGGTGATCTTCGCCACCGGCGCCATCCGCGACACGAAGCTCGACATCCCGGGGATCGACGCCCGCGGATCGTTCGGAGCCGCCGACTTCGTGAGCTGGTTCGACGGTCACCCCGACGTGCCGCGCGATTGGACGCTGGATGCCGAATCCGTCGCCGTCCTCGGCAACGGCAACGTCGCACTCGACGTCGCCCGCATCCTCGCCAAGCATGCGGAGGACCTGCTCCCGACTGAGATCTCCGACAACGTCCACGCAGGGCTCGAGGCCTCGAAGGTCACCGACGTGCACGTGTTCGGCCGCCGCGGACCGGCGCAGGTGAAGTTCACCCCCCTCGAGCTGCGCGAACTCGGCGAGCTGCGCGACGTCGACACGGTCGTCTACGACGAGGACTTCGATTACGACGAGGCGTCGCTCGCGGCGATCTCCAGCAACAAGCAGGTCAAGGTCATCGATCGGGTGCTGCAGCAGTGGCGCACGCGTCCTTCCGTGAACAATTATTCTTCGAACCCTGAGCCTGTCGAAGGGCGAGCATCCCGCCGCCTGCACCTGCACTTCTGGGCCAAGCCCGTCGAGATCAGGACGGATGCCGAGGGCAAGGTCGCAGCGATCGTCTACGAGCGCACCGAGCCGGACGGCTCCGGCGGGCTGCGAAGCACCGGCGAACTGCGCGAGATCGCGATCGGCCAGCTCTATCGTGCGGTCGGCTACTTCGGCTCCCCGCTCAAGGACGTGCCGTTCGACAAGCGCCACGGCGTCATCCCGAACCACGAGGGTCAGGTGCTCGCGAAGGACTCGAACCAGCGGGTGCCCGGCGTGTACGCCACCGGCTGGATCAAGCGCGGACCGGTGGGGCTCATCGGCCACACCAAATCCGACGCCATGGAGACCGTGCAGCACCTCGTCAACGACCAGGGTGCGTGGTGGCAGCCGGAGGACCCGTCAGAGGCGGCGATCCCCGCACTGCTCGAGTCACGCGGCGTCAAGTGGACGGACCTCGAGGGCTGGCATCGACTCGACCAGTACGAGGTCGCCCTCGGCGCGCCGCACGAGCGTGCGCGTGTGAAGGTCGTTCCGCGCGACGAGATGGTGCGGATCTCGCGCGGCGAGTGAGGCTCTCTGCGCCCCACGGCGCCGAGGTCGTCACGAGCCACTGAGTATGGTGGCTTGCATGACCGAATGGGTGCCGGACGTGCTGGGCGACGAGTTCGCGCAGCGCACGCTTCCGCTCGGCGACGATGACGAGGGTGCTGTCGTCGCGACCCTCGTGCGAGCGCTGCCGACCGCCAACGACGCGCATCGGATGGGGCGATGGGAGCGGGCGGTGCGCAGTCTTCGCGGCCTGCCCGCACCGGCCGAAGCCGCGCCCCTGCTCGACGGCGTCGATGTGCTGTACGTGCACGGGTGGTCGGACTACTTCTTCCAGAAGCGTCTGGCACGTTTCTGGACGTCACGCGGCGCGCGGTTCTTCGCGCTCGATCTGCGCAAGTACGGTCGCAGCCTCCGCGACGGCCAGACGCCCGGATACATCGCCGACCTCGCGACCTACGATGAGGACATCGCCGCGGCGCTCGAGGTGATCGCGCAGGATGCGGATACCTCGCGCGGTCCGCGTCGTCTGGTGCTCATGGGCCACTCGACGGGCGGGCTCGTGCTGAGCCTGTGGGCATCTCGGCATCCGGATGCCGCATCCGCCGTCATCCTGAACTCGCCGTGGCTGGAGTTCCAGCTCGCTCCGCTGCGCGCCGCGCTCGCACCGGTGGTCGAGCTGCAGGCGCGGTTGCGGCCCCTCGACGTCGCGCCGCAGATCGATCTGGGCTTCTACGCCAGGGCGCAGGCTGAGTCCGCGGATCCGGATGATGCGTTCGAGACGAATCCGGCCTGGCGGCCGGTGCCTTCGATGCCGGTGCACGCCGGCTGGCTGCACGCGATCCTGCGGGGTCACCGCGCGGTCGGCGACGGCCTCTCGATCCAGTCGCCGGTGTGCGTGCTGCTCTCGGCGCGCTCGGTGATGCCGTCCCGCTGGTCGGAGGAGCTCACCTCGGCCGACTCGGTGCTGGTCGTCGACGACATCGCCCGGCGAGCTCTCAGACTCGGCTCATCGGTGACCATCGAACGCATCGACGGCGCTCTTCATGACGTGTTCCTCTCGCGCAAGGCTGCGCGAGACGATGCCTACGCGCGGCTGGAGCGATGGGTCACCGGGTGGGCTCGATCTAGCGGAAGTTGATGTACTGCAGATCGACGTCGAGGTCAGAACCCTTCAGCAGCGCGATGACCGCCTGCAGATCGTCACGGCTCTTGGACTGCACACGCAGCTCATCACCCTGGATCTGACTCTTCACGCTCTTGGGGCCCTCGTCGCGGATGATCTTGCTGATCTTCTTCGCGTTCTCGGAGGAGATGCCGTCCTTGAGCGTGGAGGCGATGCGGTACTCCTTGCCGCTGGCGAACGGATCGCCCGATTCGAGGCTCTTCAGTGAGATGCCGCGCTTGATGAGCTTCGACTGGAACACATCGAGCACGGCCTTCGCCCGCTCCTCGGTGTTCGCCTTGATCAGGACGGACTCGCCGCTCCATTCGACCGAGGCGCCGGTGCCCTTGAAGTCGTAGCGCTGCTCGATCTCCTTGCGCGCCTGGTTCAGGGCGTTCTCCGCCTCCTGGTGGTCGACCTTGCTGACGATGTCGAACGATGAGTCTGCCATGGGATCAGTCTACCGATGCGGCATCTCACCGTCGATCTTGGAAGCGCTTCCACGAAGGCCAGCATCGGCCCTCGAGTATCACGGCTTGATATCAGCGCACTCAGGCGTTGCATCCTTGGGGTGATTCGATGCATACTGTAAGCGCTTGCAGGTTTGCAGGCGCGAACGGCCTGCACCGGTGCATCCATCGGCAGTGCCGGTCGATCACGCACTGAGAGAGGCACACACCAATGAAGGTGAACATGAGGGGCATCGCCGCGTTCGGCGCGATTGCCGTCGTTTCGACGCTGACGCTGGCAGGTTGCGCCACCGGCGCCACTGACGACTCCGCAGACGCCGAAGGCGACGCGGGTTCGCTCGTCGTCTGGGTCGATGCCGAGCGCGTCGACGCTCTCAAGGGAGCGGCAGACGCGTACGAGGACAAGACCGGCGTCAAGGTCGAGGTCGTGGCGAAGGACGTCGACACGATCAAGGACGATTTCATCCAGCAGGTCCCGACCGGCAAGGGCCCCGACATCACGATGGGTGCGCACGACTGGCTGGGCGAGCTGTCCACCAACGGCGTCGTCGCACCGCTCGAGCTCGGCGACAGCGCCGAGGACTACCTGCCCGTCGCTCTGCAGGCCGCGACCTACGACGGCACCGTCTACATGCTTCCGTACGCGGTCGAGAACATCGCCGTGCTGCGCAACGCCGACCTGATCCCCGAGGCCGCGACCGGCTTCGACGACATGATCGCCAAGGGCCAGGCCGCCGGCCTCGCCCAGCCGTTCGTCGTCGAGCAGGGCGTCGAGGGCAACCCCTACCACCTGTACCCGTTCCAGACCGCGTTCGGCGCACCGGTGTTCGGCACAGACGACAGCGGATCGTACGACTCCACCGACTTGCAGCTCGGCAGCGACGGTGGCACCGCATTCGCCAGCTGGCTCGGCGCGCAGGGTGCCGCAGGCACGCTGAACACCGACATCGACGGCGAGATCGCGAAGCAGCAGTTCATCGACGGCAAGGCCGCATTCTGGCTGACCGGCCCGTGGAATGTCGGCGCCGCCGTCGACGCAGGCGTCAACGTCGCGATCGACCCGATCCCCAGCCCCACCGGTGAGGCGGCCTCGCCGTTCGCCGGCGTCAAGGGCTTCTTCGTGAGCAGCGAGTCCGAGAACAAGGTCGCCGCGAACGACTTCCTGGTGAACTACCTTGGCACTGAGGACGTCCAGCTCGCCCTGTTCGAGTCCGGCAACATCCTCCCCGCCCTCACCTCGGCAGCCGAGACCGCAGCAGCGGATCCGATCATCGACGGGTTCAAGACCGTCGGCGCAGACGCCGTCCCGATGCCGGCCATCCCAGCGATGGGGTCCGTCTGGGAGTTCTGGGGCGTCGCCGAGGCGGCTGCCATCAACGGTGCGGATCCTGCCGCGACGTGGCAGAAGCTCGTCGAAGACGTGACGGCAGCGATCAAGTAACACTGTTCCTTCTGCCGGGGTGAGGCGCACGCCTCACCCCGGCAGAACGACGATGGGCGAGAGATGACGGATACGACCACCACCACAGAGCCGCAGAAACCGCCGACCAGGCGGCAGCGGCAGGCGGCGAGCATCGCCGAGGCCGCTTCGCAGCGGATCGGATGGATGCTGCTGAAGATCCTGCTGCTCGCGGTCGTCGACGCCGTCGCGCTGTACGCGGCCTTCGTGCTCTTCACACACCAGGAATGGGTCGTGCTCGCCCTGGTGGTCGCGGTGGCGATCCTGGTCAACTACATCTACTTCTCGCGCAAGCGCGTCGCGGCGAAGTACCTCACACCCGGCATCATCTTCCTCATCCTCTTTCAGGTCTTCACGCTCCTCTACACGGGCTACATCGGCTTCACCAACTACGGCACCGGTCACAACGGCAGCAAGGATCAGGCGGTCTCCGCCCTCATGGCGTCCGCTCAGGAACGCGTCGAGGATTCGCCGACCTTCCCCGTCACCGTGGTCGAGCAGTTCGGCACGCTCGGGCTCCTCGTCACCGACCCCGAAGACGGCGACGTCTCGGTCGGCACGGTCGAGCAGCCGCTGCAGGAGGTCGACGGCGCCGAGATGGACGGCGACCGAGCGGTCTCGATCGAGGGCTGGGAATCGCTGAGCTTCGCACAGGTGATCGCACGCTCGAGCGAGGTCGAGAAGCTGTCTGTCGACTTCAGCGACGACCCCAACGACGGCGCGATCCGCACACCGGATGGCCAGAGCGGCTTCCTCTACGTCTCGACGCTCGAGTACGACGAACCAGCAGGAACCATGACCGACGTGCGCTCCGGCACCGTCTACAGCGACAACGGCACCGGTGCCTTCACCGCCGAGGACGGCGAGCAGCTGCTGCCCGGCTGGCAGATCACGGTCGGCTTCGACAACTTCGTGCGTGCGGTCACTGACAGCTCGATCCGCGGGCCCCTCATCTCCGTGACGATCTGGACGTTCGCGTTCGCTCTGATCTCGGTCGCGACGACGTTCTTCCTCGGCCTGCTTCTCGCCATCGTCTTCAACAACACCAGGATGCGCTTCCGCAACGGCTACCGCATCCTGCTCATCCTTCCGTACGCGTTCCCTGCATTCCTGTCGGCGCTGGTGTGGGCCGGGATGATGAACGAGAGCTTCGGCTTCCTCAACCAGGTGGTCTTCGGCGGAGCATCCATACCCTGGCTCACCGACCCCGTACTGGCGAAGGTGTCGGTGCTGATCGTGAACCTGTGGCTCGGGTTCCCGTACATGTTCCTCGTCTGCATGGGGGCGCTGCAGGGCATCCCGGAAGAGGTGAACGAAGCCGGCGTCATGGACGGCGCCAACCCATGGCAGGTCTTCCGTCAGATCAAGCTGCCGCTGCTGCTCGTGACCGTGGCGCCGCTGCTGATCTCGTCGTTCGCGTTCAACTTCAACAACTTCAACCTCATCTACATGCTCACCGGTGGTGGTCCGCGTTTCGCCGATGTGTCGATTCCGGTCGGGCACACCGACATCCTGATCTCGATGGTGTACAAGGTGGCCTTCACCGGTCAGACCCGTGACTACGGGCTCGCCTCCGCGTTCACGATCCTGATCTTCATCGTGGTCGCGGCGATCTCGATCATCAGCTTCCGCAAGACCAAGGCTCTCGAGGAGTTGAACTGAGATGACCGTCGCTCCCGCTCCGCTCACGCGCCGGCGTCGCCGCTCGTTCGGCGCATGGTTCGCCGACACCGGATGGCGCCATCTGGTCGCCGTCGTGGCCAGCCTGTTCGCGATCTTCCCGCTGCTGTACGTGCTCTCGGCCTCGCTGAACCCCCGCGGCACGCTGACCGGCTCCAACCAGCTGTTCTCCGCGATCGGCATCGACAGCTACGTGCGCATCCTCACCGACCCGCAGAACCCCTACGGGCTGTGGTTCCTGAACACGCTCGTGATCGCGCTCGTCACCGGATTCACGACCGTGTTCATCGGCGCATGCGCGGCATATGCCTTCTCGCGCATGCGATTCGCAGGACGCCGGGTCGGCCTCGTCACGATCGTCGTGGTGCAGATGTTCCCGCAGCTTCTGGCAGTGGTCGCGATCTTCCTGCTGATGACGACGCTGGGGGACTGGTTCCCGGCGATCGGACTCAATACGCACACGGGCCTGATCCTCGTCTACCTCGGTGGTGCGCTCGGGGTGAACACGTATCTGATGTACGGCTTCTTCAACACCATCCCGAAGGAGCTCGACGAGGCTGCGCGCATCGACGGCGCCGGTCACGCGCGCATCTTCTTCACGATCATCCTCCGCCTGGTCGCGCCGATCCTCGCCGTCGTCGGACTGCTCTCATTCATCGGCACGGTCAATGAGTACGTCGTGGCGAGCGTCATCCTGATCGATCCGGAGCAGCAGACGCTCGTCGTCGGACTCACCAAGCTCGTCTCCAATCCGCGCTACGCGGACTGGTCGGCGTTCTCGGCCGGTGCCGTGATGGCTGCGATCCCGGTGATGATCCTGTTCCTGTTCCTGCAGAAGTACATCGTCGGCGGCCTGACGGCGGGCGCCACGAAGGGCTGATCGCGCGCCGAGGCCGCGCGCCGAGGCCGCGACTGCACGAGCGCCCGAGCGTGTCATCTGCGCGCACGCGCGCGGCAGTCGTAGCGTGGAGCCATGGCACGAGTGGGCGGTCGCAATCCGGTGATGAGCTGGATCGCAGGGATCTTCTGCGCCGGCGTCATCGCGGCGCTTCTCTGGCTGGCGCTCCCGATGGGGCCGATGCTCGTCGGGTACGTCGGCGACACCCTGCGCGCGGTCGCTCCCGGCGTGGGCTGAGCCGACGCCGCCGGTCACGCGACACGTCGGCACGCCTCCGCGGAGGCGGTACCGGACGGCGATAACCTCTCACTGCACATATCCGACGAGAGGCGCCCCCATGAGTGACCCCGAGGTTCCCCAGCCCGAGCGGCCGAAAGACGTCGACGACGTCGTCGACAGCGCGAACGCGGGACTTGCCGACGCCGCTGCGGCTGGCGCCGAGGTCCCTGGTGAGCGCGACTCGGCTGAGCGCGATGCCGCAGACCGGAATGCCGTCGACCCCGACCTCGCAGCCTTCGAAGAGGCCGAGAAATCTCACCCCGGAACCTTCGCGACTCCCGAGCTCAATGAGCCGTCCGAATCCTTCGACCAGCGCGCTGACCACCGCGCGGACGCCGAAGACCGCGGCGCAGGACCTGCGGCTGCGACGGGCATGTTCGCAGGAGACCGCGCGTCGACATCCGACGCCGATGCTCGACGCGAAGACTCCATCGCCGACACCGCATACCTGCCGCCGGTAGCAGACGACTCCGAGACGCGCGTCGTCCCCTCGGAGCCGACCATCGTCGCCGCGCCGGTCACACAGCAGCAGCAGCCGATCTTCGTGCAGGCACCCGAGCCGCCCCGCGACCGCGGCAACCGTGGCACGGCAGCCGGAATCGGGCTGCTCGCGACGATCGTGTTCGCGATCCTGTACCTCGCCACCGCGATCGGGCTCGGAGCACTCGCCGGCGATGTCACCGGCGAGAACATCGGCGAAGCCGCCCTCGCCCCGCTCACCACGTGGGGCTTCTGGGTTCCGGTCGTCGTGTTCTTCATCGGCTTCTGGCTGCTCGGCGCCGTCATCAACCGCGGCCGATGGGGACTCTGGGTCGTCTTCGGGATCATCGTCGGTCTGTTCGCGTACGCCGGGCACATCCTCGGCCAGCTGTTCGAGGCGCCGTTCTGGCTGATCTCGACGTCGGAGGGCAACGAGCTCGTCGGCAGCCAGCTCCTCGCACCCCTCGCGATCGCAGCATTCGTGTTCGGCCGCGAGCTCACCATCTGGTTCGGCGCTTGGGTCGCTCGCAGCGGTGCACGCAAGACCGAGCTCAACATCGAGGCTCAGCGCGAGTACGAGCGCACGCTCGAAGCCGGCCCCACACTCTCGAGGTAATCACGGAGACCACTTCGCCAGACCCCCGCAGGCCCGTGCCTGCGGGGGTCTCGGCCGTCCTGGCGACGGCGATGACGACGATCGGCTTCTTCGCGATCGCCGTCTTCGGCCTCGGGGTGCTGAGCATCGTGACGGATGCCGAGATCATCGACGTCCCCGAGGCGGGGCAGGCACCAGGCATCGTCGGCATGATCATCGCGGTCGCCGTGTTCGCCGCCGTTCTGTACCTCGCGGTACGGATCGCTCACCCGAAGTTCCGCTCCGTCTGGGCGATCTCGGTCGCCACGGCGTTCGCGCATCTGATCGCAGCGGGAGTCGGCGCCCTGGTCGTGACCGGCGACTTCGTGAACGCGCTCGCGGTGATGGGCGCGCTGATCACCGGCGGCGCGAGTCTCGTGATCCTCGTGACCGCGGCGATCGCCGGCTGGGCCGGTGTCGCGTTGCGGCGCACACGCGCGAAGCGCCCGCGGTGGCCGTGGGAACGCGACGATCTCGATGAGAACTGATCGGCAGACGCGATTATCGTGCGGATGACCCTATTCTGGAAAACGTGCAGCGGTCGCTAGAGACGCAGGTCGACCAGGCCGTCGAGGCCTGGCTGCGCTGGGTGCCGCGTTGGGAGCCCGCCACGCATCGCGGGCGCATAGCACCGTGCCGGCGGTGTCTCGGCTCGCCCATCCTCTCTGCCGCCGGCATCGGCGCGAACGTGCCGCACGGTGTGCAGCACGGCCTCTCCACCCGCATCAAGACGATCGTGGATCACGCGGTCGCCGAGTACACTGCGCGCAATCTTCCGATGCTTCAGCAGGAGCTCGATCAGCAGGCTGCGCGCAATCGCGCGCGCAGCTATCGTCCGTCCGAAGACCTCGAGCCGGAGTTCGAGGGGCTGCCGCTCGACCCTGATCCGGTGCCTGGCGCGCCTTTCCTGTTCACGATCGCCGGCCTCGCCGATGAGGAGAGCGTCGAGCTGCCGCCGCTGCCTCCGCTGACCGACGAGGCCAAAGCCGCACTCCGTCAGGAGGTCGCCCTCGCCGACGAGTACGCGAACATGGTCGGCCGTGAGATCTGCGGCATCCTGCTGCGACACCGCCTCAACGTTCAGGCTGCGATCTCCCAGCACGTCGAACCGCAGATCGAAGCGCTGCTGGAGGAGTTGACGTCTTCGCTGGACTCGCCCTTCGACCCCGAATCTCCGTAGTCCCGCCCTCAGCCCGGTGAGACCGCGTCTGCGGCGTGAGACCGAGGCGCGCACGGTCGGTCTCATGCCGCAACGTCGGTCTCGCGCCGCACGCTCGGCACCCGTGCGTTCGCTGTGAGAGCGACGCGGCCCGCTTGATCGGCGAATCGCGGGTAGGCTATCGTTTTTCGATAGATACCGGCCGCTTATCGATAGGCAGACTGATGCAACCACGTGTGACCGCAGTGCTCAAGACCCTGATCGCCGTGATGCTCGCGCTCCTCGTGGCCGCCCAGGTGTGGATGATCCCAGGTCTGGCTGCTGCCACGGCCGACAGGTTCCCCGAGTTCGCGCAGCTCAAGGTTCCCGGAATCATCGCCGCGGTGGTGTTCCTCGTGTGCGTGGAGGTGGTGCTCATCTGCATCTGGCGGCTTTTGTCGCTCGTGCGAACCGAGCGCATCTTCAGTTCGAAGGCGTTCATCTACGTCGACGTGATCATCGGCACGATGGTCGCAGCGAGTCTGATCATCGTCGTCTCGAACGTGATCATCATGGCTGCCAGAGCCGGGTCCCCGTCGATTCTGCTCGTCTCGATCCTCGGCATCGTCGTCGGCATCGCGCTGGCTCTCCTCGTCGTCGTGATGCGCGGTCTGCTGCGCAAGGCGCTCGAGCTCGAGCAGGACATGTCCGAGGTCGTCTGATGCCCATCGTGATCGACCTCGACGTGCAGCTCGCACGCAAGAAGATGAGCGTGCAGGAGTTCGCGGATGCCATCGGCATCACCCCCGCGAACGTCGCAGTGCTCAAGAACGGGCGGGCCAAGGCCGTGCGATTCACGACGCTCGACGCCATCTGCCAGGTGCTGGAATGCCAGCCGGGCGACATCCTGCGGTGGATCCCCGGCACGGATGCTGATGCTTCAGCCGGAGCGGGGGAGTGATGGACACCACGACGAAGGCGATCAGCTGGGGCGAGAGTGTGGCCAGGCATCTGCTCGATGCCACCGTCTGTCCGGTCTGCGGCCTGGACGGGCTCGCCGCCGGATGCTGCATCCGCTGCGGCACGGATCTTCGCGGGGCGTACGGAGCGGAGCTGTGGGAGGCATCGACCTCCGCGGCCGCCGCGCTGCGGGCACGCGAGGCGGTGCTGAGCCGCGCACCGCAGTCATCAGCGACCCCTGACGACACCGCCGCACCGGCATCCGCATCCCCTGACGCGGCCGCGTCGGCATCCGCATCCCCTGACGACACCGCCACACCGGCATCCGCATCCCCTGACGCGGCCGCGTCGGCACTCACGACGACTCCCGCTCCGCCGAGCGCACCTCCCGGCACGCGCGCGTTCCCCCAACCCCGGCTGCCGCGCTCCAGCGCCACCGTCCAGTCGGTGCTCGCGATCGCCGGGGCGGGGCTCTTCGCGATCGCCGCCCTCATCTTCACCTTCCTGAACCCTGACCTCTCCGACCGCGGAATCCGCAGCGTCGTCGTGGGATTGGTGACCCTTGTCTTCCTCGGCGGCGCCTACATGCTCGCCCGTCGCGGCCTGCAGTTCTCCGCCGAGGCCGTCGGCGGCCTCGGCCTCGTGTTCGTGAGCCTCGATGTCTACGCCTTCGCGCAACTCGGCCGCGGCGACGCTGTCACCTGGCTGCTCGCCGCTCTCGCCACGGCAGTCGCCGGGGCCGTGATGCTCATCGCAGGCCGTCTCTCGCAGGTCCGCGTGTGGCAATGGGCCGCCATGCTGGCCGTCGCGACCGTGCCTGCAATGCTCGGCTACGCCGCCTCGTCGAGCTATGTCGCAGCTCTCGGGCACCTCGGTTCGGCTTTCCTCGCGACAGCGCTGATCGCTGCGACGGCGCTGATCGCTGCGTCTACGCGGATCGCTGCGTCTACGAGGACCGCTGCGTCTACGAGGATCGCGAAGCGCTCGCTCGCGGTGTTCCAGGTGATCGCCGTGCTGAGCGCCGTGCCGCTGTCGGTGTTCGGCGCCCTCTCTTTCGGCGTCACCGTCGTGGCGATGCTGGGCCTCAGCGCGGTGTTCGCGCTCATCGCGCTGCACGCCGTCCTGGCGGCGCGTCAGCTGCTGGGGCATTGGTGGAGCTTCGTCGCCGGCGGCTCGGCGACGTCGGCTCTCGTGCTCGCCACCACGTCGCCCGTGGCGCATTCGGCCGGGCAGTGGCTGCCGGCGGTGCTGCCGACCGCGGCGGCGTTCGCAATCGCCCTGATCGCGGTGACACCTGGGATGCGCACGCTCGTCCGCTCGATGCTCGCGACGGGCGGGATCGTCGTGGTCGGAATGCTCGGGGTGATCCCGGTGCTGTACGCCGCCGCGACTGCCATCGAGGCACTCGGCGCCGTCGTCCGCGGTGCCGTGGCCAGCGGCGACGGCGGTGCCGTGCTCGCCGAACCGTCAGACTGGGCGCCGCTGCTCGGCATGGCGGGGATCGCTGCGGGGCTCGCCCTGTTCGGCGGTCTCGTCCGCGACCGCGACACCCGCCACGCGCGGCGGATCCACGTATCCGACGACATCCGCCGGCCCGGCGGCGAGCGTGAGCCCCATCAGTCCCTGCGCGGCTTCGCGGCCGGCACGGACGTCGTCGCGATCGGCGCAGCGGTACTGACCGTTCTCACCCTCGCGTGCAGCGATCTCCTGCCTCTCGTCGCCCGCCTCGTGATCGTGCTGGGTGCCGCCGCCATCACGGCGGTCGCACTGAGCAGGACCAATGGCACGGTGAACCACCCGCTCACGCCCCATCGCGTCGTCCTGCTCATCGGGATCCACGCCGCCGTCGCGGTCGGCATCCTCATCTCCTGGATCGATCCGCAGACCGTGCCGCTCGCCGGCATCGGTGCGATCGCCGTGCTGGCGCTGGCGAGCAGGACTCTGCCACACGGCATCCGATTCCTGCACGTCGGAGCCGGCTTCGCGTACGCGCTCGTGTGCCTCGCCCAGGCGCTGGCGCAGACCGACCTCGGCAGCATCGCCGTGCTGTGCCTGGTGACGACCGCGGGCCTGGTCGGAGCGATCGTCGTGACATTCCTGCCGCGGGTGCGCGCCCGCGACTGGTACGCCGTTCTCGTCGTCACGTCGGTGCCGTTCGCCGCAGGCATCGTGCAGGTGATCTTCGAGCGCAGCGGCTGGACCGCTCTTTCGACCGCGCTGATGTTCGCGCTCGCCCTGTCGCTCGTGCTCACCAGACGTCCGGGGCTCAACATCGTGCTGCGCACTCTCGCGAGCGGGATGCTGGTGCCCACCGTCGCGGTCGTCGTCGTGTGCCTCGGAGCCCAGGTGCTCGCGGTCAGTGCGTCCCCGGTCACGCTTCCGGTCATCGCCGCGATCGTGGCGCTGGTGCTGCCGAGCACGACGCTGATCCGTGACGCGCTGCGTCACAACGGCCTGCCGGCGGATGCCTCGGCCGCCGCCCGCGTGGCGATCGAGGCATCCGCGCTGCTGACCGGAGCGATCGCCACCGTTCTCGCCCTCGCAAGGGAGGCAGCAGGGCTCGGCACCACGTTCCTCGTCCTCATGATCCTCGGCGTCGGCGCGGCGGCGAGTGCCGTGTTCACTCGGCGCCGCTATGCATGGTGGGTGGCCGGTGCGGCATTCACCGGGGCGCTGTGGTGCATCTGGACCATGAACGGCGTCGATCTGCTCGAGGCGTATCTGCTGCCGCCCGCGCTCGGCGCGGCGACGATCGCCGCCGTGCTCAGTGCGAGGGGGATCGACGTGCGCGGTCTGTACGCAGCGGGACTCGGTCTCGCCGTGCTGCCGAGCCTCGCACTGCTCGTCCTCGTAGAACCGGATGCGCGCACGGCGGTCGAAGTGCCGTGGCGGGCATTCGCGCTGCTTGCGGGGGGAACCGTGCTGCTCGGGATCGGGACGTGGTGCGGGCGCCTGGGTCGCCGCTACCGCACCGCGCGCATGCGAAGGCTCGTCCCGGCGACCTTCGCCGCAGCGGGCGTCGCGGCGATCGCAGGTCCGGTGCAGGGCATCAGGATGGGCCTCGGCGCCGACCTGGGGGCGCTGCACGGAGTGACACTCTTCGCCGCCTGCTTCGCGGTCGCCGCGGTGGCGGCCGTCATCCTCGTGTGCGCTGGGCGCGGCATCCGCGCCTCGGCGCGTCCGGATTCGCCGCTGCGCACTTCCCGCTGGGTGTTCGCACCGGCGGTGCTCTCGCTCGCCGCCGGCACGTGGTGCGCGATCGAGCGCGACTGGGGTTCGATCTGGTCGATGTGGGCGCTCATGATCGGTCTTCTCGCCCTCATGTTCGCCGCGGCAGTCCGCGCGGAGCGCACGGCGCTGCCACCGGTGTGGTTCCTGTTCGCGATCGCATTCGTCACCGCCGTGGTCGCGTGGAGCCCACGCGACCTGCGGGTGGAGTGGTTCTCGCTGCCGCTGGGCGCGTTCCTGCTGCTCGCCGGCATCCATGCGCTGCGGCGCGGTCGAGACAGCACACGGGGAGGGCTCAACGCCTGGCCGGCCGGGCGGAGCGGTTCCTGGTCGCTGCTCGCGCCGGGGATCATCACGATGATGAGCGCGTCGATCGTCGCGACGTTCACCGACCCTCTGACCTGGCGGGCGATCCTCGTCATGGTGCTCGCGCTCGCCGCGATCATGGTCGGCGCCGGACGGCGACTCGCGGCCCCGTTCATCCTCGGCATGATCGTGCTGCCGATCGAGAACGTGTTCGTCTTCTCCGTGCAGATCGGTCGGGGCATAGAATCGATGCCGTGGTGGATCACGCTCGCCGTGATCGGCAGCGTGCTACTCATCATCGCCGTCACCTACGAACGGCGAGGCGGAGATGCGGACACGGTGGTCGCGCGGATCCGAGATCTGCGGTGACGTTGCGGCATTTGACCGCGTACGTTACGCGGCATTACACTTGATCAGGTGTGTGCACGTCTCGGCGTGCCTGCACACGGGCGCCGGTCCATACCGGTCTGCCCCCACGGCATACCCATCACACCAAAAGCACGCCTGATCCGGCGTGCCGGTGGGTCATGATGTGAAACCCATCACGCTGTCACCGTGCAGCATTATGAGGAGAGAACGTGCCAACTATTCAGCAGTTGGTTCGCAAGGGACGCTCGCCCAAGGTCACCAAGACCAAGGCGCCAGCACTCAAGTCGAACCCGCAGCAGGCCGGGGTATGCACCCGCGTCTACACCACCACCCCGAAGAAGCCGAACTCGGCGATGCGCAAGGTCGCTCGTGTGAAGCTCCGCAACGGCGCAGAGGTCACCGCCTACATTCCCGGCGAGGGCCACAACCTGCAGGAGCACTCCCTGGTGCTCGTGCGCGGCGGTCGTGTCAAGGACCTCCCCGGTGTGCGTTACAAGATCGTCCGTGGCGCCCTGGACACCCAGGCAGTCAAGAACCGTAAGCAGGCTCGTAGCCGCTACGGCGCGAAGAAGGGTTGAGTTAGATGCCTCGTAAGGGTCCCGCCCCGAAGCGCCCGGTCGTCAACGACCCGGTATACGGCGCTCCGATCGTCACCTCGCTCGTCAACAAGATTCTTGTCGACGGCAAGAAGTCGCTCGCTGAGTCGATCGTCTACGGCGCCCTCCGCGGCGTCGAGGCGAAGAACAGCCAGGACGCCGTCGCCACGCTGAAGAAGGCGCTCGACAACGTGCGCCCCACCCTTGAGGTCCGCAGCCGCCGCGTCGGTGGCTCGACCTACCAGGTGCCGGTCGAGGTCAAGCCTCACCGTGCGAACACGCTCGCCCTGCGCTGGCTCGTCAGCTACGCCAAGGGTCGTCGTGAGAAGACCATGACCGAGCGTCTCCAGAACGAGATCCTGGATGCCTCGAACGGCCTGGGCGCTGCGGTCAAGCGTCGTGAGGACACTCACAAGATGGCCGAGTCGAACCGCGCGTTCGCTCACTACCGCTGGTAACCCTTCGACAGGCTCAGGGACCGGGCTCGCCCTACCTGAGCCTGTCGAAGCACCCAAACTTTCGTAGTCGTACAGCTAGATAGAAAAGGACACTCCTGTGGCACAAGACGTGCTCACCGACCTGAGCAAGGTCCGAAACATCGGCATCATGGCGCACATCGATGCCGGCAAGACCACCACCACCGAGCGCATCCTGTTCTACACGGGCGTCAACCACAAGCTCGGCGAGACGCACGATGGCGCGTCGACGACCGACTGGATGGAGCAGGAGAAAGAGCGCGGCATCACGATCACGTCTGCCGCCGTGACCTGCTACTGGGACAAGAACCAGATCAACATCATCGACACCCCCGGTCACGTCGACTTCACCGTCGAGGTGGAGCGTTCGCTCCGCGTCCTCGACGGCGCAGTCGCCGTCTTCGACGGCAAGGAGGGCGTCGAGCCCCAGTCCGAGACCGTGTGGCGTCAGGCCGACAAGTACAACGTCCCGCGCATCTGCTTCGTCAACAAGATGGACAAGCTCGGCGCCGACTTCTACTTCACGGTCGACACGATCATCAACCGCCTCGGTGCGAAGCCGCTGGTCATCCAGCTGCCCATCGGCGCTGAGAACGACTTCGTCGGCGTCATCGACCTCGTCGAGATGCGTGCGCTCGTCTGGGAGGGCGACTCCAAGGGTGACGTGACCATGGGTGCCAAGTACGACATCCAGGAGATCCCGGCCGACCTCAAGGAGAAGGCTGCCGAGTACCGCCAGCTGCTCCTCGAGACCGTCGCCGAGACCGACGACGCGCTGCTCGAGAAGTTCTTCGGTGGCGAGGAGCTCACCGTCGCGGAGATCAAGGGCGCGATCCGCAAGCTGACGGTCGCCTCTGAGGTCTACCCTGTGCTGTGCGGTTCGGCGTTCAAGAACCGCGGCGTGCAGCCGATGCTCGACGCGGTCATCGACTACCTGCCGAACCCCCTCGACGTCGGCGCCATCCAGGCGCACGACCCGAAGGACTACGACACGATCGTCGAGCGCAACCCCGACGCGAACGACCCGTTCGCCGCACTCGCGTTCAAGGTCGCCGTGCACCCGTTCTTCGGTCGCCTGACCTACGTCCGCGTCTACTCGGGTCACCTCGACTCCGGCTCTGCGGTCATCAACTCGACCAAGGGCAAGAAGGAGCGCATCGGGAAGATCTTCCAGATGCACGCCAACAAGGAGATCCCGGTCCCCTCGGTCACCGCCGGAAACATCTACGCGGTCATCGGTCTGAAGGACACCACCACCGGTGACACCCTGACCGACCCGGCAGCTCCGGTCGTCCTCGAGTCGATGACGTTCCCCGAGCCTGTCATCGAGGTCGCCATCGAGCCGAAGACCAAGGCCGACCAGGAGAAGCTGGGTGTCGCCATCCAGAAGCTCGCTGAAGAGGACCCGACCTTCCGCACGGAGCTCAACCCCGAGACCGGTCAGACGACCATCAAGGGCATGGGCGAGCTGCACCTCGACATCCTCGTGGATCGTATGAAGCGCGAGTTCAACGTCGAGGCGAACGTCGGCAAGCCCCAGGTGGCCTACCGCGAGACGATCAAGAAGTCGGTCGAGAAGTACGACTACACCCACAAGAAGCAGACGGGTGGATCGGGTCAGTTCGCAAAGATCCAGTTCAACATCGAACCGCTCGACCTGGATGCCGAGAAGACTTACGAGTTCGTGAACGCCGTCACCGGTGGTCGCATCCCGCGTGAGTACATCGGCTCGATCGATGCCGGTTTCCAGGACGCCATGAACGTCGGTGTCCTCGCCGGCTTCCCGATCGTGGGCGTCAAGGCGACCATCGTCGATGGTGCAGCGCACGACGTCGACTCCTCGGAGATGGCGTTCAAGATCGCTGGATCGATCGGTATGAAGGAAGCACTGCGTCGTGCGAACCCCGTTCTCCTCGAGCCGCTCATGGCCGTTGAGGTTCGTACTCCCGAGGAGTACATGGGCGACGTGATCGGCGACCTGAACTCGCGTCGTGGCCAGATCCAGTCGATGGAGGATGCCACCGGCATCAAGATCGTCCGTGCACAGGTTCCGCTGTCCGAGATGTTCGGATACATCGGCGACCTGCGCTCGAAGACCTCTGGTCGCGCGGTGTACTCGATGGAGTTCCACTCCTACGCCGAGGTCCCCAGGGCCGTGGCCGACGAGATCGTCCAGAAGATCAAGGGCGAGTAAGCCCTTCCGTCCGGGGCCCGCTCCCTGAGCCTGTCGAGCTCCCTGAGCCTGTCGAAGGGTCGGGCCCCGGACAACACACAACTTCACAAAGCTCTCTCTACTAAACTGAGAATCAAACCCCGTAGGGAACCGGTCACAATCCAGTGCTCGGCAATCTCTACACGAACGTCCTGAGGAGGACCAAGTGGCCAAGGCCAAGTTCGAGCGCACCAAGCCGCACGTGAACATCGGAACGATCGGTCACGTCGACCACGGCAAGACGACGCTGTCGGCAGCCATCTCCAAGGTGCTCGCTGACAAGTACCCGTCCGACACCAACGTTCAGCGTGACTTCGCTTCCATCGACTCGGCGCCGGAAGAGCGCCAGCGTGGTATCACGATCAACATCTCGCACATCGAGTACGAGACGCCGAAGCGCCACTACGCGCACGTCGACGCACCCGGCCACGCCGACTACGTCAAGAACATGATCACCGGTGCAGCCCAGATGGACGGCGCCATCCTCGTGGTCGCCGCCACCGACGGCCCGATGGCTCAGACCCGTGAGCACGTTCTGCTCGCCAAGCAGGTCGGCGTGCCGTACCTGCTCGTCGCACTGAACAAGAGCGACATGGTCGACGACGAGGAGATCCTGGAGCTCGTCGAGCTCGAGGTTCGCGAGCTGCTCGCAGCCCAGGGCTTCGACGAGGACGCACCTGTCGTCCAGGTCTCGGCACTCAAGGCGCTCGAGGGCGATGAGAAGTGGGTCGAGAAGATCCTCGAGCTCATGCAGGCTGTCGACGACAGCGTTCCGGACCCGGAGCGCGACCGTGACAAGCCCTTCCTCATGCCGATCGAGGACGTCTTCACGATCACCGGTCGTGGAACGGTCGTCACCGGCCGCGCCGAGCGTGGCACGCTCAAGATCAACTCCGAGGTCGAGATCGTCGGCATCCGCAACACCCAGAAGACCACGGTCACGGGTATCGAGATGTTCCACAAGCAGCTCGACGAGGCGTGGGCCGGCGAGAACTGTGGTCTGCTGCTTCGCGGTCTCAAGCGTGAGGACGTCGAGCGCGGCCAGGTCGTCGTTCAGCCGGGTTCGGTCACCCCTCACACGAACTTCCAGGGCACCGCGTACATCCTGTCGAAGGAAGAGGGCGGCCGTCACAACCCGTTCTACACGAACTACCGCCCGCAGTTCTACTTCCGCACCACCGACGTCACCGGCGTCATCTCGCTGCCCGAGGGCACCGAGATGGTCATGCCCGGTGACACCACCGACATGACGGTCGAGCTGATCCAGCCGATCGCCATGGAAGAGGGCCTCGGCTTCGCCATCCGTGAGGGTGGACGCACCGTGGGCGCCGGTACGGTCACGAGCATCATCAAGTGAGTCGGGCCGGGTCAATGCGCGAAGCGCGTTGACGCGGCATCGACTCAGGTTGAGCGAGCGGAGCGAGTCGAAACCTCTCTCATCCTGACCACTTCGCAAAGGGGGCGAGCCTTCGGGCTCGGCCCCTTTGTCGTCGGTGCGCGCAGCCTTGTCGTCGGTGCGCGCTGCTTTGTCGTCGATGCGCGCAGCGCAGGGTTCCCTTCGCGCCGGATGCCGTGCAGAATAAGAGATGTCGGCATACTCGGCCGGCGTCACAACCTCAAGGGGGACCCGCAATGGGAATCGACGACATGGTCAACAAGGGCAAAGACCTGTACGAGCAGAACAAGGACAAGATCGCTGACGTCGTCAAGAGCGAGCAGGCAGAGGACGTGAGCGACAAGGTCCTCGACGGCGTCGCCGACTTCGCCAAGAAGCTCGCACCGGGTGCCGCTGACAAGATCGACGAGATCCGCGACGGCGCCGACAAGGCCGTCGGCAACGAGTAGACGCAGTTTCACCGGAAGGGACGGCGCACCACGGGTGCGTCGTCCCTTCCGTGTACTATGAGGACAACCGCCTGGGGATCTCGCGGTCGGGTTCGTCGAAGGGGTTCGACGAACTGAAATGCACAGCTCCGGCTGTGAGCAGGAACTGGGGAACGATCTTGGGGACCATCACGCGTCGTACGCCATCTGAGCGTCGATGCTTCGCCCCGCATCCGCGGCGGTCGATCCGCCGCGCCTTCGACGAGGATTCCGGTGTCCCTTCGCACCGGAGCCCTCGTGTTCGGTGCGCCCCCTCGCGCTGAACACTCCCCAAGACGGGGTGGGGCATGGGGATGCCTCACCCCGTTTCTGCTGTGCTCGGCGGGCCTCCGAAACCGCGCGACACGCCCGGGTTTGCGTAAGTGAAATCCGGCTGGCAGAATAGACAGGTTCCACATTCCGGCGGTGCACTTTGTGTGCCCATCGGATCACCACCAGGGCAGTGCATAGGCGGCGTCATCTCCTCGGAGATCGCGCGCAGGGACCTAGGCCGCGGGTGGCAGAACAGCAACCACCTCCTCACGGAGGTTCTGCCGTGCGTAGAAATACGCGCGGGTTGACAGAAGAACAGTGGTGCCCGGCGCGAACAGCGTCGACGTGCGTCCAATGCCCCTGGGTCACCCGGCCCAGGACGGTAAGACGCCTTAAAGAGAGTGAACAGACAATGGCGGGACAGAAAATCCGCATTCGCCTGAAGTCGTATGACCACGAGGTCATCGACTCATCGGCGCGCAAGATCGTAGACACCGTGACCCGTGCGGGCGCGACTGTCGTCGGCCCGGTGCCGCTTCCGACCGAGAAGAACGTCGTGTGCGTCATCCGGTCGCCCCACAAGTACAAGGACAGCCGCGAGCACTTCGAGATGCGCACCCACAAGCGTCTGATCGACATCGTCGACCCGACGCCCAAGGCAGTCGACTCGCTGATGCGTCTCGACCTTCCGGCTGACGTCAACATCGAGATCAAGCTCTGAGGATCGACATGGCTGACATCAACGCAAAGATTTCAAAGGGAATGCTGGGCACCAAGCTCGGCATGACCCAGGTGTGGAACGCGGACGGCAAGCTCGTCCCCGTCACCGTCATCGAGCTGGCACCGAACGTGGTCACCCAGATCCGCACCCCCGAGAAGGACGGCTACAACGCCGTTCAGATCGCGGCAGGTCAGATCGACCCCCGCAAGGTCAACAAGCCCCTCACGGCTCACTTCGATGCAGCCGGCGTCACGCCGCGCCGCTACGTCACCGAGATCCGCACGGCGGATGCTGCCGAGTACACGCTCGGCCAGGAGCTCACGGTCGACGGCCTTTTCGAAGGCGGCCAGCTGGTCGACGTCGTCGGCACCAGCAAGGGCAAGGGCACCGCCGGTGTCATGAAGCGCCACAACTTCAAGGGCGTCTCGGCATCGCACGGTTCGCACCGTAACCACCGCAAGCCCGGCTCGATCGGCGCATCGTCGACCCCGAGCCGCGTCTTCAAGGGCATGCGCATGGCCGGCCGTATGGGCGGCGAGCGCGTGACCGTACTCAACCTGACGGTGCACGCTGTCGACGTCGAGAAGGGACTGCTGCTCGTCAAGGGCGCCGTTCCCGGTGCTCGTGGCCGCAGCGTCTACGTCCGCAACGCAGTGAAGGGGGCCTAGTCCATGGCTGACTCGTCTCTCGCGCTCGACGTCCTCAAGGCCGACGGCAAGAAGGCAGGCTCGATCGAGCTGCCCGCCGCGCTCTTCGACGTCAAGACGAACATTCCGCTCATCCACCAGGTCGTCGTCGCGCAGCTCGCGGCGGCTCGCCAGGGCACTCACTCGACCAAGCGTCGCGGTGAGGTCTCCGGTGCCGGCCGCAAGCCCTTCAAGCAGAAGGGCACGGGTAACGCCCGTCAGGGCTCGATCCGCGCGCCGCACATGACCGGCGGTGGCATCGTCCACGGCCCGAAGCCGCGTGACTACTCGCAGCGCACACCCAAGAAGATGATCGCCGCCGCCCTCCTGGGCTCGCTCAGCGACCGCTTCCGCGGTGACCGTCTGCACGCCATCGAGTCCTTCGGCATCGACGGTGCACCTTCGACGAAGACTGCCGTGAGCTTCCTCACGACAGTCGTCACCTCGAAGAACGTGCTCCTCGTCATCGAACGAGGCGACGACATCACCACGAAGAGCATTCGCAACCTCGCGAACATCCACGTGCTGACGTTCGACCAGCTCAACGCGTACGACGTGCTCGTCTCTGACGACATCGTCTTCACCAAGGCCGCGCTCGAGGGCTTCATCGCCTCGAAGACCGGCACAACCGAGGAGGTCTCGGCATGACCGAGCAGGTAGGCGCCCTCCAGTCGGCGTTCAACAAGGACCCCCGCGACATCATCCTGAAGCCGGTCGTCTCTGAGAAGAGCTACTCGCTGATCGACGAAGGCAAGTACACCTTCCTCGTCGACCCGCGTGCTACGAAGACCGAGATCAAGCTCGCCATCGAGAAGATCTTCGGCGTCAAGGTCGCGTCGGTCAACACGATCAACCGCGTCGGCAAGGCCCGTCGCACCCGCTTCGGCACGGGAAAGCGCAAGGACACCAAGCGCGCCATCGTGAGCCTGAAGTCGGGCACCATCGACATCTTCACGGCAATCGGCTGACCCGGGGGATAAAGGACAATCATGGCTATTCGCAAGTACAAGCCCACGACCCCGGGTCGCCGCGGCTCGTCGGTGGCTGACTTCGCCGAGATCACTCGATCGACGCCGGAGAAGTCGCTGCTGCGCCCGCTCTCGAAGACCGGTGGTCGCAACAACCAGGGCCGCATCACGACCCGTCACATCGGTGGTGGCCACAAGCGCCAGTACCGTGTCATCGACTTCCGTCGCAATGACAAGGACGGCGTCAACGCCAAGGTCGCTCACATCGAGTACGACCCCAACCGCACCGCACGCATCGCACTGCTGCACTACTTCGACGGCGAGAAGCGCTACATCATCGCGCCGAACAAGCTGAACCAGGGCGACATCATCGAGTCGGGTGCATCGGCTGACATCAAGCCGGGCAACAACCTGCCGCTGAAGAACATCCCGACCGGTACCGTGATCCACGCGATCGAGCTCCGTCCGGGTGGCGGCGCAAAGCTCGCCCGCTCGGCCGGTGCTTCGGTGCGACTCGTCGCCAAGGACGGCATCTACGCGCAGCTGCGTCTCCCCTCGGGCGAGATCCGCAACGTCGATGCACGCTGCCGCGCCACGATCGGCGAGGTCGGCAACGCCGAGCAGTCGAACATCAACTGGGGCAAGGCCGGCCGTAACCGCTGGAAGGGCATCCGCCCGACCGTGCGCGGTGTGGCCATGAACCCCGTCGATCACCCGCACGGTGGTGGAGAGGGCAAGACCTCCGGTGGTCGTCACCCTGTCACCCCCTGGGGCCAGGCAGAGGGTCGTACCCGTCACGCCAACAAGGAAAGCGACAAGTACATCGTTCGTCGTCGCACCGCGTCTAAGAAGCGTAAGTAGGAGTAGAAGAAGATGCCACGGAGTCTCAAGAAGGGCCCCTTCGTCGACGAGCACCTGCTTCGCAAGGTCGTCGTGCAGAACGAAGCCGGTTCCAAGAACGTCATCAAGACCTGGTCTCGCCGGTCCATGATCATCCCGGCCATGCTGGGTCACACGATCGCGGTCCACGACGGTCGCAAGCACATTCCTGTGTTTGTCACCGAGACCATGGTCGGCCACAAGCTGGGCGAGTTCGCGCCCACCCGCACCTTCCGCGGCCACGAGAAGGACGACAAGAAGGGCCGTCGCCGCTGACGCGGGGACGATAGAGGAGAGAGAAATGGTGGAGTCCATCGCACGCGTGCGACACATCCGCGTGACCCCTCAGAAGGCTCGTCGTGTCGTCGCGCTCATCAAGGGCAAGCAGGCCCAGGAGGCTCTTGCGATCCTGAAGTTCGCAGCACAGAGCGCCAGTGAGCCGATCTACAAGCTTGTCGCGTCGGCCATGGCCAACGCACAGGTGAAGGCGGATCGTGACGGCGAGTACCTCGACGAGCAGGACCTGTACGTGGTCAACGCGTACGTAGACGAGGGCACGACGCTCAAGCGTTTCCGCCCCCGTGCACAGGGTCGCGCTTTCCAGATCAAGAAGCGCACGAGCCACATCACGGTCGTGCTCTCGACGCCTGAGGTTGCCACGGCAGCCGACGGCGAAAGCAAGAAGAAGGCGAGCAAGTAATGGGACAGAAGGTAAACCCGTACGGCTTCCGCCTCGGAATCACCACGGACCACGTCTCGCGTTGGTTCTCGGACTCGACGAAGCCTGGTCAGCGTTACGCCGACTACGTGGCTGAGGACATCAAGATCCGTAACCTGCTCAAGACGCAGCTCGACCGCGCCGGTGTCTCGAACATCGAGATCGAGCGCACCCGTGACCGCGTCCGCGTCGACATCCACACCGCCCGTCCGGGCATCGTGATCGGTCGTCGTGGTGCAGAAGCCGAGCGGATCCGTGGCGACCTCGAGAAGCTCTCGGGCAAGCAGATCCAGCTGAACATCCTCGAGGTGAAGAACCCCGAGGCTGACGCTCAGCTCGTCGCACAGGGCATCGCCGAGCAGCTCTCTGCTCGCGTGGCGTTCCGTCGTGCGATGCGCAAGGGCCTCCAGGGCGCGCAGCGCGCTGGCGCCAAGGGCATCCGCATCCAGGTCTCCGGCCGCCTCGGCGGCGCCGAGATGAGCCGCTCGGAGTTCTACCGCGAGGGTCGTGTGCCGCTGCACACGCTGCGCGCGAACATCGACTACGGCTTCTACGAGGCACGCACCACCTTCGGCCGTATCGGCGTGAAGGTCTGGATCTACAAGGGTGATCTCACCGCCAAGGAGCTTGCTCGCGAGCAGGCCAACCAGAAGCCTTCGCGCGACCGTGGCGGCGACCGTCGTCGTGGCCCGCGGGGCGAAGCACCTGTTGCAGAAGGAGCGTCGGCATAATGCTCATCCCCCGTAAGGTCAAGTTCCGCAAGCAGCACCACCCGGGTCGTACCGGGCACGCTACCGGCGGCACGAAGGTCTCCTTCGGCGAATACGGCATCCAGGCCCTCACGCCCGCTTATGTGACCAACCGTCAGATCGAGGCAGCTCGTATCGCGATGACGCGTCACATCAAGCGCGGTGGAAAGGTGTGGATCAACATCTACCCGGACCGTCCGCTCACGAAGAAGCCGGCCGAAACCCGCATGGGTTCCGGTAAGGGTTCGCCTGAGTGGTGGGTTTCCAACGTCAAGCCGGGTCGCGTCCTCTTCGAGGTCGCAGGCGTCAGCGAGGAACTTGCTCGCGAAGCACTGACCCGAGCCATTCACAAGCTGCCTCTCAAGGCACGCATCATCAAGCGCGAGGAGGGCGACGCGTAATGGCGATCGGCACCAAGGAGCTCGCTCCGGCAGAGCTCGACACGTTCGAAGACCAGCGCCTCGTCGAGGAGCTGCGTAAGGCCAAGGAAGAGCTTTTCAACCTCCGTTTCCAGTCGGCCACCGGCCAGCTGGAGAGCCACGGCCGCATCCGCGCCGTCAAGCGCGACATCGCGCGCCTGTACACCGTGATCCGCGAACGCGAGCTGGGCATCCGTGCGACGCCTGCTCCCGTCGAGGCCCCGGCCAAGAAGGCGTCCAAGTCGAAGGCGAAGAAGGCGGACTCCGCTGACGACGCCGTGAAGGAAGAGGCTGAGTGATGGCCACCAAGAAGGAAGCGGCAGCGGAAGCTCCCGTCTCGCACGATGTGCGTGACGAGAACGCTCGCGGTTACCGCAAGACGCAGCGCGGATACGTCGTCAGCGACAAGATGGACAAGACCATCGTCGTCGAGGTCGAAGACCGCGTGAAGCACCCGCTCTACGGCAAGGTCATCCGCCGTACCGAGAAGCGCAAGGTGCACGACGAGACCAACTCGGCGGGCATCGGCGACCTCGTTGTCATCAGTGAGACTCGTCCGCTCAGCGCCACCAAGCGCTGGCGTCTGGTCGAGATCGTCGAGAAGGCCAAGTAAGCCTTCGGCTTACTTAAGGAGTAATAGTGATTCAGCAGGAATCCCGCCTCAAGGTCGCCGACAACACCGGCGCGAAGGAGCTGCTCACGATCCGCGTTCTCGGTGGCTCACGCCGTCGTTACGCTGGTCTGGGTGACACCATCGTCGCCACGGTCAAGGACGCGATCCCGGGCGGCAACGTCAAGAAGGGCGACGTCGTCAAGGCGGTCATCGTCCGTACCAAGAAGGAAGTCCGTCGTCCGGACGGCTCCTACATCAAGTTCGACGAGAACGCCGCCGTCATCCTGAAGACCGACGGGGAGCCCCGTGGCACCCGTATCTTCGGACCGGTCGGTCGTGAGCTTCGCGACAAGAAGTTCATGAAGATCGTCTCGCTCGCGCCGGAGGTTATTTGATCATGGCGAAAATCAAGAAGGGCGACCTGGTTCAGGTCATCTCGGGCGCCAAGCCCGAGCGCGGCGGCGACCGCGGTAAGCAGGGCAAGGTCCTCGAGATCTTCGCCGAGCGCAACCGCGTCATCGTCGAAGGCGTGAACTACGTCACCAAGCACACCCGCGTCGGCCAGACGCAGCGTGGTACCAAGACGGGCGGCATCGAGACAATCGAGGCACCCATCCACATCTCGAACGTCGCAGTCGTCGACCCCGAGACCAAGAAGCCGACTCGTGTCGGTCACCGGGTCGAGGAGCGGACCAAGGACGGCGTCAAGCGCACCGTCCGCGTGCGTTACGCGAAGAAGAGCGGTAAGGACCTCTGATGAGCACCGACACTGCCGCGCCGGCTGGCAAGATCCAGCCGCGCCTGAAGCAGAAGTACAAGGCCGAGATCCAGCAGAAGCTGCAGGACGAGTTCGGCTACAAGAACGTGATGCAGATCCCCGGCCTCGTCAAGGTCGTCGTCAACACCGGTGTCGGTGAGGCGGCTCGCGACAGCAAGGTGATCGATGGCGCGGTCGAAGACCTCACCAAGATCACCGGCCAGAAGCCGATCGTCACGAAGGCCCGCAAGTCCATCGCGCAGTTCAAGCTGCGCGAGGGCCAGGCCATCGGCGCGCACGTCACCCTCCGTGGCGACCGTGCGTGGGAGTTCGTCGACCGTCTCGTCTCGCTCGCTCTGCCCCGCATCCGCGACTTCCGCGGCCTGTCGGGCAAGCAGTTCGACGGCAACGGCAACTACACCTTCGGTCTCCAGGAGCAGAGCGTGTTCCACGAGATCGATCAAGACAAGATCGACCGTGTCCGTGGATTCGACATCACCGTCGTGACCACGGCGAAGACGGATGACGAGGGTCGTGCGCTGCTGCGTCACCTCGGCTTCCCGTTCGCGGCCGACGACGCCAAGGCGTGATGCTCAGGACCCCCGCCAGTCCCTGAACTTGTCGAAGGGCGGGCGGGGGTCCCGCATGCGCTTACAATTGAAGATTGCGAATCATAGAAGGTCGTCTGTCGTGTAACGGCAGCCGAAACCTCATGAACAAAGGAAAACACCCATGACAATGACAGACCCGGTCGCAGACTTGCTGACCCGTCTGCGCAACGCGAACTCGGCACACCACGACTCCGTGTCCCTGCCGTCGAGCAAGCTCAAGACGCACATCGCCGACATCCTCCAGCAGGAGGGCTACATCGCAGGCTACGAGGTCACCGACGCACGCGTCGGCCAGAACCTCACCCTCACGCTGAAGTACGGCCCCAACCGTGAGCGTTCGATCGCGGGCATCAAGCGCGTGTCGAAGCCCGGCCTTCGCGTCTACGCGAAGTCCACGGAGCTGCCCACGGTCCTCGGCGGCCTCGGCGTGGCCATCCTGTCCACTTCCTCCGGTCTTCTCACTGACCGTCAGGCTGAGCAGAAGGGCGTGGGCGGAGAAGTTCTCGCCTACGTGTGGTAATTCGAAATGTCGCGTATTGGACGACTTCCCATCTCGATCCCCTCGGACGTCACCATCTCGGTCGACGGCCGCGCGGTCGCGGTGAAGGGCCCCAAGGGTGAACTCACCCTGAACGTGGCCAGCCCCATCGAGGTCGCGGTCGAGGACAACCAGGTGGTTGTCTCCCGTCCCGACGACGAGCGCGAGTCCCGGTCGCTTCACGGCCTGACCCGCACGCTCATCAACAACAACATCATCGGCGTGACCCAGGGCTACACCAAGGGTCTTGAGGTCGTCGGCACCGGTTACCGCGTGCAGCAGAAGGGCAGCTCCGTCGAGTTCGCTCTCGGCTTCTCGCACCCCGTGCTGGTCGACCCGCCCGCCGGCATCACTTTCACGGTCGAAGGCAACAACAAGGTCACCGTGAGTGGTATCGACAAGCAGGCTGTCGGTGAGGCAGCTGCCAACATCCGCAAGATCCGCAAGCCCGAGCCGTACAAGGGCAAGGGTGTTCGCTACGCCGGCGAGATCGTGCGTCGCAAGGCCGGAAAGAGTGGTAAGTAACCATGGCTCTCAAGTCAAAGTCTGACGCCCGCGCGCGTCGTCACGCACGCCTTCGCAAGAAGGTCGTCGGCACCGAGGCGCGTCCGCGTCTGGTCGTCAACCGTTCGGCTCGTCACGTCTTCGTCCAGCTGGTCGATGACAGCAAGGGCATCACGGTTGCATCCGCATCCACGCTCGAGACCGAGCTGCGCTCGTTCGAGGGCGACAAGACCGCCAAGGCCCGCAAGGTCGGCGAGCTTCTCGCCGAGCGCGCGAAGGCCGCCGGCTTCTCCGAGGTCGTCTTCGACCGCGGTGGCAACCGCTACGCGGGCCGCGTCGCGGCCATCGCAGACGGCGCCCGCGAAGGAGGGCTGGCACTGTGAGTGACAACAAGGAGAACGAAGTGACCGAAACGGCTGCTGCCGCTCCCGAGACGGCCCCTGTCGTCTCCGAGACGGCTGCCGGCACGACTCAGGCAGAGCCCGCGCGCGAAGGTCGCCGCGGCGGCCGTGACCGCAACCAGGGTGGTCGTGATCGCAACTCGCGCGATCGCGGCGACAACCAGTTCCTGGAGCGCGTCGTCACCATCAACCGCGTCTCGAAGGTCGTGAAGGGTGGTCGTCGCTTCAGCTTCACCGCCCTCGTGGTCGTCGGCGACGGCAACGGTCTGGTCGGCGTCGGCTACGGCAAGGCCCGCGAGGTGCCCCTGGCCATCGCCAAGGGTGTCGAAGAGGCCAAGCGCAACTTCTTCCGCGTGCCGCGCGTCGGAACCACGGTTCCGCACCCGGTGCAGGGCGAAGCCGCTGCCGGTGTCGTGCTGCTGCGTCCGGCTGCCGCCGGTACCGGTGTCATCGCCGGTGGTCCGGTGCGCGCCGTCCTCGAGTGCGCCGGCATCCACGATGTCCTTTCGAAGTCGCTCGGCTCGTCGAACACGATCAACATCGTGCACGCGACCGTCGCGGCCCTGAAGAGCCTCGAAGAGCCTCGTGCAGTCGCGGCTCGCCGTGGCCTCGAGTACGACGCCGTCGTTCCGGACATCATCATCCGCAACGAGGCGAAGGCCGCAGCTGCGGCCGCAGCGAAGGTAGGTGCCTGATGGCCGAGCGTCTCAAGGTGACCCAGATCAAGTCCAAGGTGAGCGAGAAGCAGTATCAGCGTGACACGCTGCGCAGCCTCGGTCTGAAGCGGATCGGCGACAGCACCGTCCGCCCCGACGACGCGCAGACGCGCGGTTACGTCAAGACCGTCGCACACCTCGTCAAGGTTGAGGAGATCGACTAATGGCTGAGAAGAACGACGCCGTCGAGGAGAAGGCCGCCAAGGCCCCCGCCAAGAAGGCTGCCGCTCCCAAGGCTGCGGCTGAGAAGAAGCCGGCTGCGAAGAAGGCGCCTGCGAAGGCTGCTGCCGACGCGAAGGCTCCCAAGGCTGAGGCTGCCAAGAAGCCTGCTCCCAAGAGCAAGAAGGCTGCGCCGAAGGCGGATGCTCCGGCATCCCGTCCCGGTGTGCTCAAGGTCCACCACCTGCGTCCGGTCCCCGGCGCCAACACCGCGAAGACCCGTGTCGGTCGCGGTGAGGGCTCCAAGGGCAAGACGGCCGGTCGTGGCACCAAGGGCACCAAGGCCCGCAACACCGTTCGCGTCGGCTTCGAGGGTGGGCAGATGCCTCTGCACATGCGCACTCCGAAGCTGCGCGGGTTCAAGAACCCGTTCCGCGTCGAGTACCAGGTCGTGAACCTGGAGAAGCTCGCGGAACTGTACCCGAAGGGTGGCGATGTCACCGTGGGCGACCTGGTCGCCAAGGGTGCTGTTCGCAAGAACGAGAAGGTCAAGGTTCTCGGAAACGGCGACATCGCCGTGAAGCTCACCGTCTCGGTCGACAAGGTCTCGGGTTCTGCCGAGCAGAAGATCGTGGCTGCGGGCGGATCCGTCAAGTAACCACTGCGCAAGAGGGGTCGGAGATTCTCCGGCCCCTCTCGTGCGTTACCCTGGTCTTTCAGCCTTTCCTCCGCGGAACGGCAACCTTTCAGGAGGAACGCCTTTGTTTAGCGCTATCGCGCGGATCTTCCGCACGCCCGACCTGCGTCGGAAGATCGGTTTCACACTGGCGATCATCGCCATCTACCGGCTCGGATCGCACGTGCCCGCCCCGTTCGTGAACTTCCCGAACGTCGAGGAGTGCCTGCGCCTCAACGCCGGCACCGAGGGTCTGCTCAGTCTGGTCAACCTGTTCTCCGGCGGCGCTCTGCTGCAGCTGTCGATCTTCGCGCTCGGCGTCATGCCGTACATCACCGCGACGATCATCACGCAGCTGCTGCGCGTCGTCATCCCGCACTTCGAGGCGCTGCACAAGGAAGGCCAGGCCGGACAGGCCCGCCTGACCCAGTACACGCGTTACCTCACGATCGCCCTCGCGCTGCTGCAGTCGACGACTCTCGTCACCGTGGCCCGCAGCGGTCAGCTGTTCGGAACGACCGACATCGCCGCATGTCAGCAGCTGCTGACCAACGACGTCTGGTGGGCGCAGCTGCTGATCATCATCGCGATGACCGCCGGTACCGGCCTGATCATGTGGTTCGCCGAGCTCGTCACCGAGCGCGGCATCGGCAACGGCATGTCGCTGCTGATCTTCACCTCGATCGCCGCGACGTTCCCCGCGGCCATGTGGGCGATCTTCGAGTCGAACGGCTTCGAAGTGTTCCTGCTGGTCCTGGCCGTCGGCATCGTCGTCACTGGCCTCGTGGTCTTCGTCGAGCAGTCCCAGCGACGAATCCCCGTGCAGTATGCCAAGCGCATGGTCGGACGCCGCACGTACGGCGGAACGAACACGTACATCCCGATCAAGGTGAACATGGCGGGCGTGATCCCGATCATCTTCGCGTCGTCGCTGCTGTACATCCCGATGCTCATCGCGCAGTTCAACACCCCGCAGGACGGCTCGGAGCCGGCCGCGTGGGTCGTGTGGATCTCGCAGAACTTCACGACAGGGGACCAGCCGCTCTACATGGCTGCGTACTTCCTGCTGATCATCGGCTTCACGTACTTCTACGTCGCGATCACGTTCAACCCGGTCGAGGTCGCCGACAACATGAAGAAGTACGGCGGATTCATCCCCGGCATCCGTGCCGGTCGTCCGACCGCCGAGTACCTGGACTTCGTGCTCACCCGCATCACGTTCCCCGGGTCGATCTACCTCGGCCTGATCGCACTCATCCCGTTGATCGCTCTGGCCACCGTCGGCGCCAACCAGAACTTCCCGTTCGGCGGCGCCTCGATCCTCATCATCGTGGGTGTGGGGCTGGAGACCGTCAAGCAGATCGACGCTCAGCTCCAGCAGCGCCATTACGAAGGGCTTCTCCGTTGACAGCATCCGCTCGAATTCTCATCGTCGGGCCCCAGGGCTCAGGCAAGGGCACGCAGGGCGTGCGCATCGCAGAGGCGTTCGATGTCCCGGTGGTCTCCACCGGTGACATCTTCCGTGCGAACATCAAGGGCGGCACCACCCTCGGAGCGCAGGTCAGCGAGATCACCGCTCGCGGCGACCTCGTGCCGGATGAGCTGACGAGCGAGATCGTGCGCGATCGGCTTTCCCAGGACGACGCGGCGTCGGGCTTCGTGCTCGACGGCTACCCGCGCAACGCCGTGCAGGTCGGTCACCTCGACACGTTCCTCGGCGACCGCGGCGAGTCGCTGGATGCGGTCATCCTGCTGGATGTCCCCCGCGAGGAGAGCATCGGACGCCTGCAGCTGCGCGCGCACGAGCAGGGCCGGGCGGATGACACCGTCGAAGGCATCGCGCACCGCCTGGACATCTACGAGAAGGAGACGGCTCCGATCCTCGACGTGTACGGCGAGCGAGGCATCGTCGACCGGATCGACGGTGTCGGATCGCTCGACGAGATCACGGAGCGCATCTTCGCTGCACTGGCCGCCCGCGGCCTCGCCGTCGCCGCCTGATCGCCTGACCGCCATGTTCCGCCGATCCATCTACAAGACGCCTGCGCAGCTGCAGGCCATGGTCGAGCCGGGGCTCATCACCGCTGCGGCGCTCGACGCCGTACGGCCGTTGATTCGGGCGGGTGTCACGACGCTCGAGCTCGACACGATCGCGAACCGCACCATCCGTGCGCGCGGGGCGGAGTCGAACTTCCAGCTGGTGCGCGGGTACCACCACACGGTCTGCGTGTCGGTGAATCACGAGGTGGTGCACGGCATCCCCGGTGATCGCGTGCTGCAGGCCGGCGACATCGTGTCGGTCGACTGCGGAGCGCAGTTCCAGGACTGGAACGGCGACAGCGCCATCACGGTGGTCGTTCCGGATGAGACCCGTCCCTCCCTGGTCGCGATGCGCGAGGAGCTGTCGCGCGTGACCGAGGGGTCGATGTGGGCGGGCATCGCAGCCATGGCGACCGCCGGGAGCATCGGCGAGATCGGCGCGGCCATCCAGGGGTACATCGAGGCGCAGGGCGACTCGGAGGTCTCGGGGGAGACCTACGGCATCCTGCGCGAGTACGTCGGCCACGGCATCGGACGCAAGATGCACGAGGCGCCGAGCGTCTTCAACTACCGCACGCCCGACCCCGGACCGGACGTCAAGCCCGGACTGGTGCTGGCGATCGAGCCCATGGTCACAGCCGGCGGCGAGGCGACGTACATCGAGGATGACGACTGGACCGTCTCGACCGTCGACGGCAGTGACGGCTCCCACTGGGAGCACAGCGTCGCCCGCCACGCGGACGGCATCTGGGTGCTGACGGCGCCCGACGGCGGTGCAGCCGGCCTCGCCCCCTTCGGCGTGACCCCCACGCCCCTGGCG
>NZ_JABFAS010000002.1:899764-935185 GCF_017168295.1 Microbacterium sp. KRD172
GGGGCGCTCACAACGGGTGCATAGACTTTGCAGGGACGATAGAAGCGTCCCCCACAGCATTTTTCCGCGCCCGTGGCATCCAGCACCAGGAGAACGAACAGCAATGGCAGCAGCAAAGAGCAACACCAACTGGTTCGCGATCGGCATCTCGATCGCGGTCGTCGTCGTTCTCGTGGCGCTCGGCGCACTCGTGGTCATCCTCAACAACCAGGCCAATGACCCAGGCACCGCGCCGCAGAGTGCGATCGTCAACGAGGAGACCGGGGCCATCGTATTCGGCGACGGCGAGGACACCGTCGACACGTACGTCGACTTCATGTGCCCGATCTGCGGCGACTTCGAGCAGTCGTACGGCGAGCAGCTGCAGACGGCGGCGGCCAACGGCGACATCACGCTGAACATCCACCCCGTGTCGATCCTGAACCGGCTGTCGCAGAACACCGAGTTCTCCACCCGCGCCGGCAGCGCGATGTACTGCGTCGCCGCAGAAGCCCCTGACTCCACACTGGACTTCTTCAACTCGATGTTCGCGAACCAGCCTGAAGAGAACTCGGCAGGCCTCTCTGACGACGAGCTCGCCGCTCTGGCCGAAGAAGCCGGAGCAGGCGCCGCGGCCGAGTGCATCGCAGACGGCACCTACATGGACTTCGTCGACGCCCAGACGGATGCTCATGACATCCAGGGCACACCGACCGTCGAGGTCAACGGCAAACGCCTGGACCTGCAGGCGGGTGAGATCACCGAGATGGAGAAGCTGCTCGGCTGATCCGTCGATCTCCCACGCATCTCAAGTTGCCGGATCGCATCCGGACGGATAAGATAGACCGTTGGTGCCTTGCGCCGTGTTCCGGCATGTCCGTCCGGTGCGGCACCACATCACTCATCCACCGCAGATCGACCGGTCTGCAGAAGCGTCAGCGAGGCTATGGCTAAGAAAGACGGTGTCATCGAGATCGAGGGCGTGATCTCCGAGGCTCTGCCCAACGCGATGTTCCGCGTTGAGCTCAGCAACGGGCACAAGGTCCTTGCAACGATCTCCGGAAAGATGCGGCAGAACTACATCCGCATCATCCCCGAAGACCGCGTGGTCGTGGAGCTCAGCCCCTACGACCTCACCCGCGGCCGTATCGTCTACCGCTACCGCTGATCGGTCGAGAAGTAACGGCACGCCATAGGGCGTGCACGAAGACAGCGAACAGGAAACACAATGAAGGTCAAGCCCAGCGTCAAGCCCATGTGCGATCACTGCAAGGTGATCCGCCGTCACGGCCGCGTCATGGTCATCTGCAAGAGCAACCCGCGCCACAAACAGCGCCAGGGCTGATCTACGGATCCGACTCACAACTGAACACATAAAGGCAGGATCAAGACGCTTCGACGGCCCTTCGACAAGCTCAGGGACCGAACAAGCTGACACCTCGGGACAGAGGCCCGGGTCCACATCCTGCTCCACACCTCTACACATCCCAGGAGAACCGCATGGCACGTCTTGCCGGCGTTGACATCCCGCGCGACAAGCGCGTGGTGATCGCCCTTACCTACATCTACGGCATCGGCCGTACCCGCTCCGTCGAGATCCTCAAGGCGACCGAGATCGACGAGTCGGTCCGCGTCAAGGACCTCAGCGACGAGCAGCTGATCACTCTTCGCGACCACATCGAAAGCAGCTACAAGGTGGAGGGTGACCTGCGCCGCGAGGTCACCGCCGACATCCGCCGCAAGGTCGAGATCGGCTCGTACGAGGGCATCCGCCACCGTCGTGGCCTGCCCGTCCGCGGTCAGCGCACCAAGACCAACGCCCGTACCCGTAAGGGCCCGAAGCGCACCGTCGCCGGCAAGAAGAAGGCCCGCTAAGCAGCGGCCAGGGAATAGGAGAACACTTTCATGGCTGCACCCAAGGCCGCCGCGCGCAAGCCGCGCCGCAAGGAAAAGAAGAACATCGCGCTGGGCCAGGCCCACATCAAGTCGACGTTCAACAACACGATCGTCTCGATCACCGACCCGTCCGGCGCTGTCATCAGCTGGGCATCCTCCGGTGGAGTGGGCTTCAAGGGCTCGCGCAAGTCGACGCCGTACGCCGCAGGCATGGCTGCCGAGTCGGCCGCCCGCCAGGCGCAGGAGCACGGCGTCAAGAAGGTCGACGTCTTCGTGAAGGGTCCTGGCTCCGGCCGCGAGACCGCGATCCGCTCGCTGACGGCCGCAGGCCTCGAGGTCGGCTCGATCCAGGACGTCACCCCGCAGGCGCACAACGGATGCCGCCCGCCGAAGCGCCGTCGCGTCTGATCCGGTTGCTGCGAGGGATGCTTCGGCATCCCTCGCATCGCCCGCCCTTCGACAGGCTCAGGAGCGGGCGCCTGACTTTAAAAACTCAACACCTCACCCCACCACATGTCATATAGCGGGCATGTGATCGAAAGGAACACAGAGTGCTCATTGCACAGCGTCCCACACTGACCGAGGAAAAGATCGCCGAGGACCGCAGCCGGTTCATCATCGAACCGCTCGAGCCCGGCTTCGGCTACACGATCGGAAACGCACTGCGTCGCAGCCTGCTCTCGTCGATCCCCGGCGCTGCTGTCACCAGCATCCGCCTCGACGGCGTGCTGCACGAGTTCAGCACCATCCCCGGCGTGAAGGAGGATGTCACCGAGATCATCCTCAACATCAAACAGCTCGTCGTCTCTTCCGAGCGCGACGAGCCCATCACGGCGTACCTGCGCAAGACCGGTTCCGGCGAAGTGACCGCCGCTGACATCTCGGCTCCGGCCGGTGTCGAGGTGACCAACCCCGAGCTGGTCATCGCGACGCTCAACGACACCGCGAAGTTCGAGCTCGAGCTCACGATCGAGCGCGGCCGCGGCTACGTGTCGGCGACCCAGAACCGCAACGAGTACGCCGAGGCCGGGCAGATCCCCGTCGACTCGATCTACTCGCCCGTTCTCAAGGTCAGCTACCGCGTCGAGGCGACTCGTGCCGGTGAGCGCACCGACTTCGACAAGCTGATCCTCGACGTCGAGACGAAGAACAGCATGCTTCCGCGTGACGCCGTCGCGTCGGCAGCGAAGACCCTGACCGAGCTGTTCGGTCTGGCTCGTGAGCTGAACGTCGAGGCCGAGGGCATCGAGATCGGTCCGGCACCTGTTGAGCCCGTGCTCTCCAGCGAACTGTCGATGCCGATCGAGGACCTCGACCTGTCGGTCCGCTCGTACAACTGCCTCAAGCGCGAGGGCATCAACACGGTGTCCGAGCTCGTGGCACTGTCCGAGACGCAGCTCATGAACATCCGCAACTTCGGCCAGAAGTCGGTCGACGAGGTGCGCGACAAGCTCATCTCGCTCGGTCTGTCGCTCAAGGATTCGGTGCCCGGTTTCGACGGCGCCCACTTCTACGGCGCAGGCGAAGACGAGTCCTTCTGACCTTCCCGAAATTCTGACCAGGAGTTAGATCAATATGCCTAAGCCCACAAAGGGTCCCCGCCTCGGAGGCGGCCCCGCCCACGAGCGTCTGCTGCTTGCCAACCTTGCCGCGGCCCTCTACACCCACAAGTCGATCAAGACGACCGAGACCAAGGCCAAGCGCCTTCGTCCGCTCGCTGAGCGCCTGATCACGTTCGCCAAGCGCGGCGACCTGCACGCTCGTCGCCGGGTGCTGTCGATCATCGGCGACAAGCAGGTCGTTCACACCCTCTTCACCGAGATCGCACCGCTGGTCGCCGACCGTGAGGGCGGCTACACCCGCATCACGAAGGTCGGAAACCGCAAGGGCGACAACGCACCCATGGCAGTGATCGAGCTCGTCCTCGAGCCCGTCACTCCGAAGAAGAAGGCGACCGCCAAGGCTGAGCCGAAAGCCGAGAAGGCTCCCAAGGCCGAAGAGACCCCGAAGGCCGATGACGCTGCTGCCGCCGGTGCCGAGTCGCAGGAGGAGGGCGCAGCCGCTGAGACTGCCGCCGCCGCTGCACTCGTCGACGGTGGCTTCGGTGCCGACTCCGCTCCTGCGAACGAGGACGGCTCGGCGCCCGAGGGCTTCGACATCAAGGGCAACAAGGACTCGATGAAGTTCCACCGTCCCGACGGTCAGTGGTACGACGCGACGGTCGCCGAGGTCTGGTTCCGCACCGCCGAGGCCGCTGAGGCCGCAGGATTCGTCGAGGCAGGCAAGTAACACGCCGCCCCGGAGTTCTTCCGCAGAGAAGGCCCGCCATCCCGTTCAGGGAAGGCGGGCCTTCTCGCGCTGCGACATCGGCCGGATGCCGGTCGGCTGGATGCCGGATGCCGGATGCCGGCAGCGCGCGCGATAGTCTGACGTGGTGCCCGGAACCTCTGAAGAACTCGCTCCACGAATCCGCGGCCCCCGTGCCTATGTGACCTTCGTCGCCATCGGCCTCCTCGCCGGCCTTCTGTCCGGGCTCTTCGGCGTCGGGGGCGGGACGGTCATCGTTCCGCTGCTCGTGCTGCTGCTGAGCTTCGACCAGCGGCTCGGCGCCGGCACCTCACTCGCAGCCATTGTTCCGACTGCGAGCATCGGAGTGATCTCTTACGCCGCATCCGGATCCGTGGCCTGGATTCCCGCCCTCATCCTCGCCGCGGGCGCCGTGATCGGCGCCCAGATCGGCACACGGCTGCTGCCCCGCATCTCCCAGAGCGCGCTGCGCTGGGGCTTCGTCGGCTTCCTCGTGCTGGTCATCATCAGCCTGTTCCTCGTCATCCCCTCGCGGGCGGCCGTCTTCGAACTCGGCTGGCTGAACGGCGCAGGACTCGCTGTCGTCGGCGTGCTCACCGGAATCATCGCCGGCCTCATCGGCGTCGGCGGCGGCGTGATCGTCGTCCCCGTGCTCATGCTCGTGTTCGGCACGAGCGATCTCGAGGCGAAGGGCACCTCGCTGCTCATGATGATCCCCACCGCGATCTCCGGCACGATCGGCAACCTCCGCCACCGCAACGTCGACCTGCTCGCAGCCGGCGTCGTCGGCGTCTCGGCGTGTACCACAACCGCGCTCGGCGCGTGGCTTGCGACGCTGATCGACCCGTTCCTCGGTAACATGCTGTTCGCGGCATACCTCGTGGTGATCGCCGTGCAGATGGCGGTCAAGGCCCTCCGATCGCGGCGGCGCTGACTGCAGCAGTGCCGGGCCGCGGGTTCCGGTCGGTAGAATCGGACCGTGCCTGTGAACTCCGAACTGGTCGGCCGCGAATTCCCGCCGACCCCGCCCTATCTGGTCGGTCGCGAGAAGGTGCGCGAGTTCGCGCGCGCCGTCTTCGCCGATGCCTCGCTGCACACCGACGTCGACGCGGCACGCGCGCTCGGCTACGCCGACGTGGTGGCTCCGCCGACGTTCGCGATGGTCATCCAGGATCAGACTCTGCAGCAGCTGCTGGCAGAGCCGGACTCCGGGATCGAGCTGGCGCGCATCATCCACGCCGAGCAGCGCTTCGCCTACACGCGGCCGATCGTCGCGGGCGATGAGCTTTCCGGGCGCCTCAAGGTCACCGGCATCCGAATGATGGCCGGCAACGCGATGATCACCAGCGAAGCGGAGATCACGGATGCTGCCGGCGAGCACGTCGTCACGGCGACGAGTGTGCTGCTGGTCGGTTCGGACGAGAGCGAGGACGCAGCGTGAGCTACACCATCGGAGACGTCATCGCCGAGCGCACCGTCCACCTCACCCGCGAGTCGCTGGTCCGTTACGCCGGGGCCTCGGGAGACTTCAACCCGATCCACTACCGTGACGACGTCGCGGCATCCGTCGGTCTGCCCGGCGTGCTCGCGCACGGCATGCTGACCATGGGCCTCGCGTCATCAGTGGTCGTGGCGGCTCTCGGCGATTCGTCGAAGATCACCGACTACGGCGTCCGGTTCACCCGCCCGGTCGTGGTCGACCGTGAGACCGGCGCCGACGTCTCGGTGCTCGCCAAGGTCGGAGCGGTCGATGAGCAGACCGTGCGCATCGACCTCACGGTGAAGCACGCCGACACGACAGTCCTCGTCAAAGCCCAGTTGCGCATCGCGCTCTGACGCGCGGGACGACATGACCGAGATCACTCCCATCCCGCTCGCGCAACTGACGACGCTGCGCACCGGCGCCGCACCGGAGCAGATGCTGGATGCGACGACGACGCCCGAGCTCATCGACGCGCTGCGCGATACCTGGTCGCGCGGTGAGGAGTGGTTCGTGCTCGGCGGCGGGTCGAACCTGTTCGCCGGGGACGAGCCGTTCGACGGCGTGGTCATCAGGGTGCTGACCTCCGGCATCGAACGGCTTCCTTCGCCGCACGAGGGCCGCGCGCGCGTGCGTGTGCAGGCCGGGCACGATTGGGACGGGTTGGTCGCCTACACGGTCGAGCACGGGCTCGCCGGCATCGAGGCGATGAGCGGCATCCCAGGCACAGTCGGTGCTGCACCTGTGCAGAACGTCGGAGCGTACGGACAGGAGATCCAGTCGACGCTCGTCGAGGTCGAGCTGATCGACGAGTCGACCGGCGATGTCTCGACCGTGCCGGCGGCCGAGCTCGGACTCGGCTTCCGCACGTCCGTGCTCAAGCACCACCACGGCGGCGTGCCGCTTCGACGTGCCGTGATCCTGTCCGTGACGCTGGACCTCGCAGACGTCGGCTCCGCCGGGCGGGTGGTGAGCGGCGAGCAGCTGCGGCGTGCGCTCGGGCTTTCGGGCGACGCGGCCGAGCAGCCGGTGCCTCTCGAGTGGGTGCGCGAGCAGATCCTGTGGATCCGTGCGGAGAAGGGGATGCTGCTGAACCCCGACGATCCAGACACCGCGAGTGCCGGATCGTTCTTCCAGAACGCGATCGTGCCGGAATCGGTCGCGCTCCAACTGCCGCCCGAGTGTCCGAGATGGCCGGTCACGCCTGATCTGGATGCCGTGACCGTCATCCCGCTCGGCGCATACGACGGTTTCATCGCGCCGACGCGATCCGCGCGCAGCGACGTGAAGGTGAGCGCCGCGTGGCTGATCGAGAACGCCGGCATCTCGAAGGGGTTCCGCCTACCGCGCTCTCGTGCGGGAGTGTCGACCAAGCACGCTCTGGCCCTGACCAACAGGGGACGGGCGACCGCCGCCGAACTGGCCGAGCTCGCCCGATTCATCCAGGCGCGGGTCCAGTCGGAGTTCGGTCTGCTGCTGCAGCCTGAGCCGGTGCTGATCGACGTCGATCTCTGAGAGCGCCGAGCCGTCGCGCCGTCGCGCCGTCGCGCCGTCGGAGCGTCGCGCTACACTCGCCCGCATGAGTGGACTCGTCCCGTACCTGTTCTTCCCCGGCAACGCCCGCGAAGCGCTGACCTTCTACCACGAGGTGTTCGGCGGTGACCTGTCGCTGTTCACGTACGAGCAGTTCAGCCGCACCGACGGACCCGGCGATGCGATCGCGCACGGGATGCTCTCGGGCGCCGTCGAGCTGTTCGGCTCGGACGCCGGCCCCGATCAGGATGCCGTGCACATCGTCGGTGCGACGTTCTCGCTTCTGGGCACCGCGGAGCCTGCCGTGCTGCAGCAGTGGTTCGCGCAGCTGTCAGAGGAGGGCACGGATGTCGACCCGCTGCAGAAGCGCCCATGGGGCGACTTCGACGGTCAGGTGACCGATCGCTACGGCATCCGCTGGCTCGTCGGATATCAGGAGCAACCGGCCGGCGAGTAGAGCGGACTACGCGAACAGGCGCTGCAGGCGCTGCACGCCCTCCAGCAGCTGGTCATCTCCGAGAGCGTACGACAGACGCAGGTAGCCGGACGGGCCGAAGGCCTCGCCGGGCACGACCGCGACCTCGGCCTGGTCCAGGATCAGATCCGCGAGTTCGAGTGACGTCGTCGGGGTGACGCCGCCCCCTGTTCGAGTGGGCCAGGTGCGGTTCAGCAGACCCTGCACGTCGGGGTACACGTAGAACGCGCCGAGCGGGTTCGGCACGCGCACGCCGTCGATCTTGGAGAGCTCTGCGACGATCAGGCGCCGGCGACGGTCGAACGCCTCGCGGAAGCGCTCCGACTCGTCCTGCGGGCCGTTCAGCGCGGCGATCGCGCCCCGCTGGGCGACGTTGTTCACGTTGCTGCTCAGGTGCGACTGCAGGTTGCCGGCGACCTTGATCGCGTCGGCGGGGCCGACCATCCAACCCACGCGCCAGCCGGTCATCGCGTACGTCTTGGCCACGCCGTTCACGAGGATCGTCTGCGCTGCGGCATCCGGAACAGCCTCTACGATCGACGTCGCCTTGACGCCCTCGTAAGTGAGGTTCTGATAGATCTCGTCGGAGACGATCCAGATGCCGTGCTCGAGGGCCCACTCGCCGATCGCCTTCGTCTCCTCCGCCGTGTAGACCGCGCCGGTGGGGTTGGACGGCGAGACGAACACGAGCGCGGTGGTGCGGTCAGTGCGAGCCGCCTCGAGCTGCTCGACGGTGACCTTGTAGTCCTGATCGGCGCCCGCGAAGACCTCGACCGGGATGCCGTCGGCCAGCGCGATCGCCTCAGGGTATGTCGTCCAATAGGGGGCGGGCAGCAGCACCTCATCGCCCGGGTTGAGCACGGTCTGGAACGCCTGGTAGACGGACTGCTTGCCGCCGTTCGTGACGATCACCTGGCTGGGCGAGATCTCGAGACCGGAGTCGCGGAGGGTCTTGGCGGCGATCGCCTCGCGCAGTGCGGGAAGGCCCGCCGCAGGGGTGTAGCGGTAGTTCGCCGGGTCGGCGAGCGCCTCGGCGGCAGCATCCACGACGAACTTCGGCGTCGCGAAGTCGGGCTCACCAGCGGCGTACGAGATGACGGGCTTGCCCTCCGCCTTCAGCGCCTTGGCCTTCGCATCGACCTTGAGGGTCGCGGACTCGGCGATGGCGGACAGTTTGCGGGAGAGAGGGGCGCGTTCGGTCACACCTCAGATGCTACTCGGAGTGGTGCCTCAGAAGACAGCCGCGAGCACCACGGTCAAGAACGACACGACGAATATCACGGTGGGCACGGCGATGCACGCGACGGCGACGCAGAGGGCGACCACTGCGGCCATCATGGGGAGCCGACTCGGGAGCGGATCGACAGGTGGTGACCCTTTGGCAGCCTCGGGCATCGTGCCGACGACGAGTACGGCCGCGGCGCCGATGACGGGCGTCCACCACAGGGCGTGCACGAGCAGGGCGGGAAACGGTGCGAGCCCGAAAGTCCCATCGGTGAAGAATGTCGACGGGCGCTCCAGGAACAGGACGATGTTCGAGGCGACGATCACACCGCAGACTGCGGTGAGCGCGAGCGAGGCGATGCGCCGTATACGTGCCTCGATGCGGCGCCGTGGAGCGAGGATCGACATGGCGGCGAGCGTAACCGACATCCTGTGCGCAGCGTGCACGTTATCCACAGGGGGCTGCGGGCGAAAGTCTAGAGATGAAACTCAGTCTCAGCTAGGATGGATCGGAGTCTCTCACCGTCAGGAGTCATCGATGACCGCCAACATCCCCTACATCCCGCCCGTCGCCGACTACGCCTTCCTCTACGGTGAGGCTTTCGGCCGCGACATCGTCGCCACTGCATCGGGCGGCGCGCTCACGGCTGAGGATGCCGTGGAGATCATCGCGGGCGCCGGCGAGTTCGCCGCCGAGGTCCTCGCTCCGCTCGATGCGCCGGGCGACAGGACCGGGGCCCAGCTCCGTGACGGTGACGTGCACCTGCCCGACGGTTTCGCAGGCGCCTACCAGGCACTCGTCGAAGCGGGCTGGGTCACCGCGACCGCCCCCGAGTCCGCCGGCGGCGACGGCCTGCCGGCATCGGTCGGCGCCGGGCTCGGTGAGATCTGGAACGCCTCCAATGCCGCGTTCGCGCTGTGCTGGATGCTGAGCTCAGGAGCCATCCACGCCCTCGACGCCGCGGCATCCGAAGAGCTTCGCGAGACCTATCTGACCAAGCTCGTCAGCGGCGAGTGGACCGGCACGATGAACCTCACCGAGCCGGATGCCGGCACCGATCTCGGCGCGATCCGCACGATGGCCACCGCGAGGGATGACGGATCGTGGTCGATCAGCGGGCAGAAGATCTTCATCACCTGGGGCGACCACGATGTCGCGGACAACATCGTGCACCTCGTGCTCGCACGCACTCCCGGCGCACCCGACGGCGCCAAGGGGCTCTCGCTGTTCGTCGCGCCGCGCCTCCTGGTGAACGCCGACGGATCACTGGGGGAGCGCAACCGGATCGAGACCGTCGCGATCGAGCACAAGCTCGGCATCCACGCCAGCCCCACCTGCGTGCTCTCGTATGAAGACGCCACCGGCTACCTCGTGGGAGAGCTGCACGGCGGGCTCGCCGGCATGTTCGTGATGATGAACTCCGCCCGCGTGGGCATGGGCCACCAGGCGACCGGCATCTCGGACCGCTCTTACCAGGGGGCTGCCTCATACGCCGCAGCACGGCTGCAGGGGCGCGTGCTCGACCGGCCGGCCGGTACGACCATCGCCGAGCATCCTGATGTGCGCCGCATCCTCGGCTCGATGTCGAGCCAGGTGTTCGCCATGCGTGCTCTGTCGGTGTTCGTCGGCGACCTGTTCGATCGCGCCGACAGCGGCGAAGATGCGCTCCGCCTGGCCGAGCTTTTCGTCCCCATTCTCAAGGGGTGGACGAGCGAGGAGGCGCTCCGCGTGACCTCCGACGGCATCCAGGTCCACGGCGGCATGGGATTCATCGAGGAGACCGGCGCCGCGCAGCACTATCGGGATGCCCGCATCGTGCCGATCTACGAGGGCACCACCGCGATCCAGGCCAATGACCTCATCGGACGCAAGGTGCTGCGCGACCAGGGGGCGACCGTGGCTGAGTTGTTCGCTCAGATCGAGCAGACCGTGGCCGCGCTGCGGGGCGCGCCGCTCGCGGATCGGTTGACTCGCGCGCTCGATGCCGCTCGTCGCGCGACCGAGGCGGTGCTCGGATTCGCCGAGTCTCCGCGCGACGCCTACGCCGTCAGTGTCCCGTACCTCATGCTGCTCGGCACGCTCGCCGGCGGATGGATGCACGCGCTCGCCGCGGTCGCGGTCGCCGGGCATGAGACGCCGGCGGAGACGGATGCCGCGCGCCTGACGGATGCGGATTTCTACGCCGCCCTCCACCTCCCGCGCGTGCACGCGCTCGCCGAGACGGTCGCCGCGGGTGAGATCTGACTTCGTCTCGCTGGCGCTCGCTCAGTCCGTTTCGTCTCGCTCTGCTCGCTCAACGACCCGTGGAGCGGGGTGCGGTGAGATCTGACTTCGTCTCGCTGGCGCTCGCTCAGTCCGTTTCGTCTCGCTCTGCTCGCTCAACGACCCGTGGGGTGCGGTGAGATCTGACTTCGTCTCGCTGGCGCTCGCTCAGTCCGTTTCGTCTCGCTCCGCTCGCTCAACGACCCGTGGGGTGCGGTGAGATCTGACTTCGTCTCGCTCCGCTCGCTCAACGACCCGTGGGGTGCGGTGAGATCTGACTTCGTCTCGCTGGCGCTCGCTCAGTCCGTTTCGTCTCGCTCCGCTCGCTCAACGACCCGTGGAGCGGGGTGCGGTGAGATCTGACTTCGTCTCGCTGGCGCTCGCTCAGTCCGTTTCGTCTCGCTCCGCTCGCTCAACGACCCGTGGAGCGGGGTGAGGCGAGATCTGACTTCGTCTCGCTGGCGCTCGCTCAGTCCGTTTCGTCTCGCTCCGCTCGCTCAACGACCCGTGGGGTGCGGTGAGATCTGACTTCGTCTCGCTGGCGCTCGCTCAGTCCGTTTCGTCTCGCTCCGCTCGCTCAACGACCCGCGGAGCGGGGTGAGGCGCGGGGCGTTGAGCGAGGAGCGCAGCGACGAAGACGAAACGGGTTGAGCGAGCCGCAGGCGAGTCGAAACCGTCGCGCGGCGCAGCACACGACGAAGGTCGGATGCCGCAGCATCCGACCTTCGTGTGATCGCAGTCAGTCCGTCTCGACCAGGAACTTCGAGTAGGCGGAGGTGGTGAGGAACGCGGGGAATTCCACGCCCAGAGACACCTCGCGGAACAGCTCGGCGGCGTCGTCGAACCGGTCGCCCGCAGCGCGGGTGGCCTGGGCCAGCACGTCGGTGATCAGACCCTCGATGTACTCCGGCGTGATGCGAGTGCCATCCTCGGTGGAGCGATCCTGGTGGATCCACTGCCAGACCTGTGAGCGCGAGATCTCCGCGGTCGCCGCATCCTCCATCAGGTTGTCGATCGCGACGGCGCCGAGCCCGCGCAACCACGCCTCGATGTAGCGGATCGCCACCGAGACGTTCTCGCGCACTCCCTTGCTCGTGATCGGGCGACCGATACGCAGGTCGAGCAGGTCTTCCGGGCGCACGCTCACATCGTCGCGCTGGCGGTCGAGCTGGTTCGGGCGACCGTCGAGCACCGCGTCGAACTCGGCCTGAGCGGTCGGGATCAGATCGGGGTGCGCGACCCACGTGCCGTCGAAGCCGTCTGCGGCCTCGCGCTTCTTGTCGGCCGCGACCTTCTCGAGCGCCGTCGCAGTCGCCTCGGGGTCGCGGCGGTTCGGGATCGATGCACTCATGCCGCCGATCGCGAAGGCTCCGCGCTTGTGACACGTCTGCACGAGCAGCTCGGTGTATGCGCGCATGAACGGCACGGTCATCGTGACCTCGCTGCGATCCGGCAGCACGAAGCGTGCGCCGCGACCGCGGTAGTTCTTGATGATGGAGAAGATGTAGTCCCAGCGTCCGGCGTTCAGGCCCGCGCAGTGATCGCGCAGTTCGAACAGGATCTCGTCCATCTCGAAGGCAGCGGGCAGGGTCTCGATCAGCACGGTCGCGCGGATCGTGCCGTGCTCGATGCCGATATAGTCCTCGCTGAAGGTGAACACGTCGTCCCACAGCTTGGCCTCTTCGCTGGACTCGAGCTTGGCGATGTAGAAGTAGGGTCCGCGGCCGGACTCGATCAGCGCCTTCGCGTTGTGCAGGAAGTAGAGCCCGAAGTCGACGAGCGACGCGGATGCCGCCATGCTGCGCCCCGTGCGGTCGATGAACGTCAGGTGCTTCTCGGTGAGGTGCCAGCCCCGCGGTCGCATCACGATCGTGGGCGTCTGCTGGGCCGTGACCTCGTAGGTCTTGCCTTCGGGTGATGTGAAGCTCAGCTCGCCGCGGATCGCATCGCGCAGCGACAGCTGGCCGCCGATCACGTTCGCCCAGGTGGGGCTGGTGGCATCCTCCTGGTCGGCGAGCCAGACCTTCGCGCCGGAGTTCAGCGCGTTGATCGTCATCTTCGGGTCGGTCGGTCCGGTGATCTCCACGCGGCGGTCCTCGAGACCGGGACCTGCTCCTGCGACCTGCCATTCGGCGTCGTCACGGATGTGGCGGGTGTCGTCGCGGAAGCGGGGGTCGTGGCCGTTGCCGATCTCGAAGCGGCGGCGCATGCGATCGGCGAGTCGGTCGTGCCGCCGGTTCGCGAAGCGGTGGTGCAGCTCGCTGAGGAAGGCGATCGCCTCTGGTGTGAGGATCTCGTCGAACCGGTCGCGCATCGAGCCGGTGACGTGCAGCGCAGGACCCTGCTGGATCGTCTGCGTCGGCGCGGTGGTCGGCGTGGCGGTGGGAGTGGTCATGGCGAGCTCCTTACGGTCTTCCCGGTAACTGAACCGAGTGGCTTTGAGACCACTCTGAGTGAAGTTCCACCACCTGACCGAACAATTCCGATGTGAAGATTGGTCGAATTTCTGCATTCGTGACAGAATCGCCTCCATGAGCACCATTGACGCTGCAGAAGACACCGACGCTCTCACGATCGGCCGGCGCATCAGGCAACTCCGCACGGCCCGCGGGATGACGCTCGAAGACCTCGCCACCGCGGTCGAGAGGGCGCCGAGCCAGCTCTCGATGATCGAGACGGGCAAGCGCGAGCCGAAGCTCACCCTGCTGCAGGCGATCGCCCGTGCGCTCGGCACCGGCATCGATGCGTTGCTCGAGGGCGAGCCGCTCGACGAGCGCAGTGCGGCGGAGATAGCGCTCGAGCGGGCGATGAAGGGACAGACGTTCCAGGCGCTCGGTATCGATCCGTTCCGCATCGGCAAGAGCGTGCCGACGGACGCGCTCAAGGCCATGCTCGCCCTGCACGGCGAGATCGATCGACTGAAGGACGAACGCGCGGCGACGCCCGAGGAGGCCCGCAGGGCCAACGTGGAACTGCGCCACCTGATGCGCCGGCAGGACAACCACTTCGCAGAACTCGAGGCGAAGGCATCCGAGATTCTCGACGCCGTGGGGCACCCAGGTGGCCCGCTGACTCAGCGCACAGCATCCGAGATCGCCGCCTACTTGGGCTTCACGCTGCATTATGCTCCCGACCTTCCGCAGACCACGCGCAGCGTCGCCGACCTGGCGAACGGCCGGCTGTATCTCTCGAGCAGCGTGCCGGCCAAGGGCGATGCGCGCACCGCGGTGCTGCAGGCGCTGTCGAGCCGGATGCTCGGTCACTCGGAGCCGCGCAGCTATGCCGAGTTCCTGCGCCAGAGGGTGGAGACGAACTATCTCACCGGCGCCCTGATGATTCCCGAGGCGCACGTCGTGCCGTCGCTGAAGGCGGCGAAGGAGCGGCGGGCGATCTCGATCGAAGACCTGCGCGATGCGTACTCGGTTTCGTACGAGACCGCGGCGCACCGCTTCACGAACCTCGCCACGAGGCACCTCGACATCCCGGTGCACTTTCTGAAGGTGCACGAGTCGGGCACGATCACGAAGGCGTACGAGAACGACGACGTGAACTTTCCGACCGATCGGCTCGGCTCGATCGAGGGGCAGATGTGCTGCCGCCGCTGGACCAGTCGCGTCGTATTCGACGAGGATGACCGCTTCAACCCGTATTACCAGTACACCGACACCGGCAATGGCACCTATTGGTGCACGGCACGGGTCGAGTCATCCAGCGAGGGTCTGCACTCGGTGAGCGTGGGCGTGCGATTCGACGACACCAAGTGGTTCGTGGGACGCGACACCACGAACCGTGGCGTCTCCAAGCATTCGGTCGAAGCGTGCTGTCGACGCGCTCCGGCCGACTTGGAGGAGCGCTGGCGGGAGCAGTCCTGGCCGAACGTCAAGACCCCTCGGACGCTGCTCGCGACGCTGCCGACCGGCGCGTTCCCCGGGGTCGACACGACGGACGTGTACGAATTCCTGGAGGCGCACGCGCCGCGCTGAATCGCGCCTGACGCCCGAGACCGAGCTTGCGGCACGAGACCGAGTCATACAGCGTCGGTCTCGTGCTGCAGAGTCGGTCTCGCGGGGTAGTCGATGCGCTCAGTCGCGGGCGGTCTGCAGCGCCGCCCACAGCTCGGCGCGGGCGGGGAACGAACTCAGATCGAGGTTCAGCAGCCCGGCCGCCTGGGTGATCCGCGATCTGAGCGTGTGGCGATGGATGCCGAGAGCCGCAGCGGCGGACTCGTAGCGCGCGTCGTGCTCGAGCCAGACCCGCAGCGAATACTCCAGCTCGGAGTGCGGTCGGATCGGCGCCAGCCGTGATTCCGCGACCAGTCTGGCCTCGTCCGTGGCGAAGGCGGTGAGGATGCTGGATGCCACGGTGTCCACGTAGCGCACCGCCCCCTGATCGTTGTGCCTGAGCGCGACGATGGCCTGCGCGTGCGCCTTGGAGAAGGCGCCGTACCCCTCCGGCGCCGAGACTCCGAGGCGGATGCCGAAACGCGTCGCGACCTCGTCGAACAGATCCTCATCTCCGGCGGAGACGCAGACTGTGAGTCCTTCGTCCGACGAGGCGGCGAACACCGCCGTGCCGTGCTCGGCCTGTCTGCGATCCCACCACTCTGCGATCGCATCCGCCGGAGCATCGGCATCCGCCACCGCGACGACCACGGGCGAGACCGGAAGCGAACCGAGCACGCGGCGCGCGAGCGTCGGGTCGTCGAGAAGCAGTGAGGCGAGCACCTGAGAGCGCAGCCGTCGACGGCCGCGCTCGAGCTGGTCGTTCTGCTCGAGAGCGAGCCCGGCCATCGCGATCACGGACGTCACGACCGCCCTCGCTTCGGGGTCGAGTGAAGCCGTTCCGACGGCGATCACGCCTCGCAGGTGACCGCTGCGGCCCAGGGTGAAGAGCGTGAAGGACTCCGACCCGAGCGTCAGCGACTGTCCGGCCTGCCCGCCCCTCGTGATCAGCTCGGTGGCGCGGACGGAGAGGTCGGTCACATCGTCGGCGGGCAATCGGCCATGCGGATGCTCGTGCACCAGCACTCCGGTCGCATCGAACATCCCCACCCACTGCTCCAGCCGCCTCGCTAACTCGGACAGCGTGGATTCCAACCCGCGAGGCCTGAGCGCCGCACGCGCGAGCGCTCGCTGGGTCTCCAGCGCCCAGGTGCGCCTCGCATACGCCTGCGCGGCGATCGCCTCGGAGTGGGCTCGGGCGACGGCGATGAATGGTGTGTCGTATGGCACCTCGAACAGGGGGATGCCCGCGACCGCGCACGCGTGCACCAGTTGGTCGGGGATGCCGGAGAGCGTGCCGCTCGCACCGAAGCCGATACCGGTGCCGAACCCCAGCCCCACGACGCCGCGCGCGGCGAGGCGATCGACATACTCCTTGATGCCGGCATCGTCCTGCTGGTCGAGCTGCGACCCGGTCGTGAGCAGCGCGAGGTCGTCGGCGAGGAACGGCGTCGGATCGGCGAGGTCGGAGGAATGCACCCAGCGCATCGGTCGATCGAGTGCGCCTTCGCGCAGGGCGCCCTCGACGGAGACGAGTCGCAGACCGAGATCGCCGCGTCGCAGAAGCGCGCGCAGTGTCGGCTGGTCCATGAGCGACTCCGTTGTACAAGAGGGCGACCAATTATTCAAGATTGTACAGTCGGGCGAGTGCGGCGAGGTGTCGAAGCGGCATACGCTCACGAACATGGCACTTCTCGATGCAGAGACCGAACACCGGACACAGGGCGGCCCCGGACTTCCTCAGCAGCGGCGACTCGTCACGGATCTCCCGGGCCCGCGCTCAGCCGCGATTCTCGCCCGCAAGGCGGATGCGGTTCCGGCCGGCGTCGGGCACACGGTCCCCGTCGCGGCGGTGGCGGCCGGCGGCGGAGTCGTGGTGGATGCCGACGGCAACTCGCTCATCGACCTCGGCAGCGGCATCGCCGTGACAACGGTGGGCAACGCGCACCCGAAGATCGCCGCCGCCGTCGCGGCGCAGGCGGCGCAGTTCACGCACACCTGCTTCATGATCTCGCCGTACGAGTCGTACATCGAGGTCGCAGAAGCGCTCAACCGGCTCACCCCCGGCGATTTCGCGAAGAAGAGCGCACTGTTCAACTCCGGCGCGGAGGCCGTCGAGAACGCGATCAAGATCGCCCGCAAGCACACCGGCCGCCAGGGTGTCGTCGCCTTCGACCACGGCTATCACGGCCGCACCAACCTCACGATGGCGCTCACCGCCAAGTCGATGCCGTACAAGAGCGGCTTCGGACCGTTCGCGCCCGAGGTGTACCGCGCGCCGATGTCGTACCCGTTCCGCGACGGACTCACCGGTCCGGATGCCGCAGAGCGTGCGATCTCGCAGATGGAGAAGCAGATCGGGGCGGGCAACCTCGCCGCGATCATCATCGAGCCCATCCAGGGCGAAGGCGGCTTCATCGTCCCCGCAGACGGCTTCCTGCCCGCGCTCGCCGACTGGTGCCGTGCGAACGGCGTGGTCTTCATCGCCGACGAGGTGCAGACCGGCTTCGCCCGTACCGGGCACATGTTCGCCAGTGAGATCTTCGGCGTCGTGCCCGATCTGATCACGACCGCCAAGGGCATCGCCGGCGGCCTGCCTCTCGCCGCCGTCACCGGCCGCGCCGAGATCATGGACGCCTCGCACGCAGGTGGCCTCGGCGGCACCTACGGCGGCAACCCGATCGCGTGCGCCGCAGCGCTCGCGGCGATCGACGTGTTCGAGAACGACGGGGTGATCGAGCGCGCGCAGCAGATCGGCACAATCCTCACCGAGCGGCTCACCGCCATGCAGTCGCAGGATCCGCGCATCGGCGACGTCCGCGGACACGGTGCGATGATCGCGGCCGAGTTCGTGGACCCGGAGACGAACGCTCCCGATGCCGCACTCACCGCCGCGGTCGCCAAAGCGGCCATCGCGCAGGGCGTCATCGTCCTCACCTGCGGAACGTACGGAAACGTGATCCGCTTCCTGCCGCCCCTGTCCATCGGTGACGATCTGCTCATCGAAGGGCTCGACGTCGTCGCGGAGGCGCTCGCCGCCGCATAGAACGTCCGGTCGCGATCCGTATCGGGGGATTTCGGATCGCGACCGGCGCTTGTCACACAGATCGCCGAAACGACGAAACCGCTGAAACGACGAAACCGCTGAAACGACGAAGGAGTTGCTGATGGCTGAGATCACACGGGACGTGCTCATCGTGGGCGCCGGAGCGGCAGGCCTCACCGCCGCCAACGACCTGCGAAAGGCAGGCCTCTCCGTCGCAGTGCTCGAGGCGCGCGACCGCGTCGGCGGACGGTTGTGGACCGACGTCATCGAGGGCGCGATGCTCGAGATCGGCGGCCAGTGGGTCTCGCCCGATCAGGATGCGCTGAAGGAGACGCTCGAAGAACTGGGCCTGTCGACCTACAGCCGCTACCGCGAGGGCGAGAGCGTCTACATCGGCCCATCGGGAGAGCTCACCCGCTTCACCGGCGACATCTTCCCCGTCGCTCCTGCGACCGAGAAGATCATGGTCGAACTCATCGAGAAGCTCGACGCCATGGTCGCCGAGATCGACCCCGACCGGCCATGGGCGCATCCGAACGCCGAGGCGCTCGACGAGGTGTCGTTCGAGCAGTGGCTCGCCGTGCAGACCGACGACCAGGAAGCGCGCGACAACATCGCCCTCTTCATCGCCGGCGCCATGCTCACCAAGCCCGCTCACGCCTTCTCCACGCTGCAGGCGCTGCTGATGGCAGCATCCGCCGGCAGCTTCTCCAACCTCGTCGATGCCGACTTCATCCTCGACGAACGGGTCATCGGCGGTCTGCAGCAGGTGCCGCTGCTGCTCGCGGAGCGCCTGGGAGACGACGTGCTGCTGAATCAGCCGGTGCGATCGCTGGAATGGGGCCCTTCGACAGGCTCAGGGACCGGCGGGGTGACCGCCACCACGGATGACCTGACGGTCAGAGCGCGTTTCGCGATCCTCGCCCACGCGCCAGTGCTCTACAACCGCATCTCGTTCGTCCCGCCGATGCCGCGCCGGCAGCAACAGCTGCACCAGCACCTCTCGATGGGTTTCGTCATCAAGGTGCACGCCGTCTACGACCGTCCGTTCTGGCGCGAACAGGGTCTGAGCGGCACCGCGTTCAGCCCGTACGAGCTCGCGCACGAGGCGTACGACAACACCAACCACGACGATGAGCGTGGAACGCTCGTCGGCTTCGTCTCCGACAAGCATGCCGACGGCGTCTTCGAACTCAGCGCCGAGGAGCGCAAGGAGCGCATCCTCGAATCCCTCTCGCACTACTACGGCCCGGAGGCGAAGAGCCCGGTCGTGTACTACGAGAGCGACTGGGGGAGCGAGGAATGGACGCGCGGCGCGTATGCCGCGAGCTTCGACCTCGGCGGCCTGCACCGCTACGGCAACGACCTGCGCACACCTGTCGGCCCGATCCACTTCGCCTGCAGCGATCTCGCCGGCGCCGGATACCAGCACGTCGACGGAGCCATCCGCATGGGGCATCTCGTCGCCTCCGACATCGTGGAAGCGAGCCGGACCACCAGCGCAGCGGCCGGGAGCGCGGCCACCAGCGCAGCGGCCGGGAGCGAATCGTGAGCGGCGCGATCGTCGTCGGGTACACCGCGACGGATGCCGGAGCCGATGCCGCTGCTCTCGGAGCGCGTCTGGCGCGAAGTCTCGGCGCCCGACTGCATCTGGTCATCGTGCTGCCGTCGGAGGGCACGCGCAGCGCGGCCGTCCCGCCGGAGCGCGCCTATGAGGACGTCATCCGCGCGCAGGGCAAGAGATGGCTCGCCGAGGCGATGACGCACCTGCCGCAGGGGCTGACCCGCAGTGGTCACGTCCGCCTCGGCGAATCCTTCGCCGAGGGTCTGATCGCCGCGGGTGAGGAATTCGGGGCCCGGCTGATCGTCGTGGGCGCTGCCGAGGGGGCGGGCTTCGGCCGGCACCGCCTGGGTGGCGTGGCATCCGCACTCGTGCACTCCTCGCCGATTCCGGTGGCGCTGGCGCCGGCTGGGACCGCGCAGGACGAGGTCGACGTCGTCCCGCGCATCACGGCGGCGCTCGGCACCCGTGCCGGTGCCGATGTCCTGCTCGGCGAGGCCGTGACGATGGCGACCGACAGCAGCGCTCCGCTGCGCCTCGTCTCCCTGGTGCCGTTCGACGTTCCGCCGGGTCTGGACACCGGCGCGATCCGCGTCGCCGGCGGCGAGCACGCCGACGAGGTGCTGGCCGCGGCCAAGACCGCGCTGCCGCAGGGCGTCGAAGTGTCGGCCGAGCAGGCCCCGGGTGACAGCGTCGAGGATGCCGTCACCCACCTGTCATGGCTTCCCGGCGAGGTCATCCTCGTCGGCTCGAGCCGTCTCGCTCAGCCACGCAGGCTGTTCCTGGGATCCACCGCCGCGAAGATGCTGCGCGTGCTTCCCGTCCCCATGATCGTCGTGCCACGCACCCGCACAGGTGCCCAGGTCGAAGGAGACCTCGCATGAGCACCACACCTCCCACCACAGCTTCGACTCCCGAACCCGCCCCCGTCACCGGAGGCCTCTCGCAGAAGGGCTTGAGCGCCGGAACCGTCGGCCTCATCGGCGCCGTCGTCATCGGCATCTCCTGCATCGCACCTGCATACACGCTCACCGCGGCGCTCGGGCCGACGGTGTCCGAGGTCGGATTCCAGGTGCCGGCGATCATCCTGATCGGCTTCATCCCGATGCTCCTGGTCGCCTTCGGCTACCGCGAGCTCAACCGCTCGATGCCCGACTCCGGCACCTCCTTCACCTGGGCCGCACGTGCATTCGGCCCTTGGGTGGGGTGGATGGCCGGCTGGGGGCTGATCGCGGCGACGATCCTCGTGCTGTCGAATCTCGCCGGCATCGCGGTGGAGTTCCTGTTCCTGTTGATCGATCAGATCGCGGGAAGTCCTGGGACGATCGCCGAGCTCGCCTTCAACCCGTTCATCAATGTCGCGGTGTGCCTGCTGTTCATGCTCGGCGCGACGCTCGTCTCCTATCGCGACATGCAGACCACGCAGAAGCTGCAGTACTACCTCGTCGGCTTCCAGCTGCTCGTGCTGCTGATCTTCTCGATCACGGCGTTCGTGCAGGTCGCGCAGGGCAACGCCTTCGATGCGAGCCCCATCGAGCTGAGCTGGTTCAACCCGTTCGCCGTCGGATCGGTCGGCGCGATCGTCGCCGGGCTCTCGCTGTCGATCTTCATCTTCTGGGGGTGGGACGTGACCCTCACGATGAACGAGGAGACGAAGAACCCCGAGAAGACCCCTGGGCGCGCGGCGACTCTCACGGTCATCACGATCGTCGTCCTCTACCTGCTGCTCTCGATCGCGCTGCTGTCGTTCGCCGGCATCGGCACCGGCGCGCTGGGGCTCGGCAACGAAGACATCCAGAGCAACGTCTTCTTCTACCTGTCCGGACCCATCCTCGGCCCGCTCGCCTTCCTCGTCTCGCTCGCCGTGCTCACGAGCTCGGCCTCATCGCTGCAGTCGACCTTCGTCTCACCCGCACGCACCCTGCTCGCGATGGGGCACTACGGCGCTCTGCCCTCGCAGTTCGCCAAGGTCAGCCCGCGGTTCTTCACGCCGGGCTATGCGACGATCATCGCCGCGGTCGTGGCATCCGCCTTCTACGCCGTCATGCGCTTCATCAGCGAAGACGTGCTGTGGGACACCATCACCGCCCTCGGCATGATGATCTGCTTCTACTACGGCATCACCGCGTTCGCCTGCGTCTGGTACTTCCGCAAGCAGTGGTTCGACTCTGCGCGCACGTTCTTCTTCACGCTGCTGTTCCCACTGGTCGGCGGCATCATCCTTGCCGCGCTGTTCGTGATGACCCTGGTCGACAGCATGAACCCCGACTACGGCAGCGGATCGAACATCGCCGGTGTCGGGCTCGTGTTCATCCTCGGCGTGACCGTGATCGTCGTCGGCATCGTCATCATGATCTGGCAGGCGATCAAGCGCCCCGCCTTCTTCCGCGGTGAGACGCTGACAATGGATGCTCCGCCCAGCCTGCGTCGCCGCTGACGCTCGCGCCCCCCGCACAGATATCCATCCCCGCACAGAAAGAGAGCACGATGACAACCGCACCCAATGAGAAGGCCCTCCTGGACCGCGTCCCCTCGGGACTCTTCATCGGCGGCCAGTGGGTGGATGCCACCGGCGGAGGCACGTTCGATGTGCGCGACCCCGCGACCAACGCCGTGATCCACTCCATCGCGGATGCGACTCCGGACGACGGCATCCGTGCCCTCGATGCAGCCGTCGAGGCGCAGGCCTCCTGGGCCGCGATGCCCGCACGCACCCGCAGCGACATCCTGCGCCGCACGTTCGACCTCGTGCAGGAGCACAAGGAGGACCTGGCGCTGCTGATGACCCTCGAGATGGGCAAACCGCTCGCGGAGTCGCGCGGTGAGGTCGTCTACGGCGGAGAGTTCCTGCGGTGGTTCAGCGAAGAGGCCGTGCGCATCTCGGGCCGCTACGGATCCAACCCGGAGGGCACGGGGCAGATGGTCGTCTCGCAGCGTCCGGTCGGGCCGTCGTTCTTCATCACCCCGTGGAACTTCCCGTTCGCGATGGCGACCCGCAAGATCGCGCCGGCGCTCGCCGCGGGATGCACCGTGGTGATCAAGCCGCCGGCGCTGACGCCGCTGACGACGATGTTCTTCGTCACGCTGCTGGAGGAGGCGGGGCTTCCCGCTGGTGTCGTCAATGTCGTGCAGACGTCGTCGTCATCCAAGCTCTCGGCTCCGATCATCGCCGACCCCCGCCTGCGCAAGCTGTCGTTCACCGGGTCGACCGAGGTGGGGCGCAAGCTCATCGCCCAGGCGGCGGAAGGCGTGCTTCGCGTGTCGATGGAGCTCGGCGGCAATGCCCCGTTCGTCGTCTTCGACGACGCCGACCTCGACAAGGCGGTCGACGGAGCCATGCTGGCGAAGTTCCGCAACATCGGCCAGGCGTGCACGGCGGCCAACCGCTTCATCGTGCACGCGGACGTGGCCGAGGAATTCGCGCGTCGCGTCGCCGAGCGCGTGCAGGCGATGAAGATCGGGCGCGGTACAGAGGACGGCGTCACGATCGGACCCCTCATCGACGCGGATGCCGTGTCGAAGGCATCCGAACTCGTCGAAGACGCCGTCGGGCGGGGTGCGAGCCTGCTCGCGGGTGGCCACGCGATCGACGGCGAGGGAACGTTCTTCGAGCCGACGGTCATCACCGATGTCGCCAAGGGCAGCGACATCCTCCGCGAGGAGATATTCGGCCCCGTGCTCGCGATCGCCACCTTCACCGACGAGGCCGAGGGTGTGCGCCTCGCGAATGACACCGAGTACGGGCTCGTGTCGTACGTCTTCACGGAAGACCTCGCGAGGGGACACCGGATGATCGACGCACTCGAGACCGGCATGATGGGCCTCAACGTGGGCGTCGTATCGAACGCCGCAGCGCCCTTCGGCGGTGTCAAGCAGTCGGGCGTCGGCCGCGAGGGCGGCCTCGAAGGCATCCACGAGTACCTGTCGACCAAGTACACGCTGATCCCGAACTGATCACTGCGAAGACGACTGAGAGGACCGATCATGACCGACTATGCCGTCGTCAACCCGGCCACGGGAGAGACGCTCACCACCTATGACACGTTCACGGACGCGCAGATCGACGAGGCGCTCGCCGCAGCGGATGCCGCGCACCGCGACTGGTCGCGTTCCTCGACGGTCGCCGAGCGGGCAGCGCTCGTGCGTCGAGCGGCCGAACTGCACCGCGAGCGTCGCGAGGAGCTCGCCGACATCTTCGTGCGTGAGATGGGCAAGCCGCGCGAGGCCGCCCTGGGCGAGGTCGACTTCGCGGCCGACATCGCCGAGTACTACGCCGATCAGGCCGAGTCGATCATGGCCGACCAGCCGATCGCGATCCTGGGGGAGGGGTCGGCGATCATCCGGCGCGACTCGCTGGGACCGCTGCTGGGGATCATGCCGTGGAACTTCCCCGCGTACCAGATCGTGAGGTTCGCGGCTCCGAACCTCATCGTCGGCAACACGATCCTCCTCAAGCCGGCACCTCAGTGCCCCGAGTCGTCGAACGCGATCGCGGACATCTACCGTGCGGCTGGGTTCCCCGACGGTGCGTATCAGAACGTGCTCGCGACGAACGAGCAGATCGCCGGCATGATCGCCGACCCTCGTGTGCAGGGCGTCTCTCTGACGGGTTCCGAGCGCGCGGGTGCTGCGGTCGCCGAGGTGGCAGGGCGCAACCTCAAGAAGGTCGCGCTGGAGCTCGGCGGCTCCGATCCGTTCATCGTTCTCTCCACCGACGACATGGATGCCACGGTGCAGGCCGGTGTCGACGCGCGCCTGGACAACAACGGTCAGGCCTGCAACGGCGCGAAGCGCTTCATCATCGTGGACGATCTGTACGACGACTTCGTCGAGAGGTTCGTCGCGCGCATGTCGATCGTGCCCGCGACCGACCCGATGCAGGACGACACCGTGCTCGGCCCGCTCGCGTCGCTCTCGGCGGCGGAGCAGCTGCAGAAGCAGGTGGACGGCGCTGTCGGGCAGGGCGCGACGCTGCTCACCGGTGGCACCCGCGACGGCGCGTTCTTCGCCCCGACGGTGCTCGCCGATGTCACACCCGAGATGGATGTGTACCGCGAGGAGCTATTCGGTCCTGCGGCCGTCGTGTATCGGGTGGCGGACGAGGACGCGGCTGTGGAGTTGGCCAACGACACCACCTTCGGGCTCGGTTCGTATCTCTTCACCACGGACCCCGAACAGGCGGAGCGCGTCGCGGACCGGATCGAGGCGGGCATGGTCTACGTGAACCTCGTGCTCGCCGACAGCCCGGAACTGCCGTTCGGCGGCGTGAAGCGCAGTGGCACCTCGCGTGAGCTCGGCCACCTCGCCGCCGACGAGTTCGTCAACAAGAAGCTCATCCGCACCGCATAGGGGGCCCCGCTCGCTGAGCCTGTCGAAGCGTCGGCGCAGAGGACCCTTCTCGCTCGCTGAGCCTGTCGAAGCGTCGGTGCAGAAGACCCTTCTCGCTCGCTGAGCCTGTCGAAGCGTCGGCGCAGAGGACCCTTCTCGCTCGCTGAGCCTGTCGAAGCGTCGGCGCAGAAGACCCTTCTCGCTCGCTGAGCCTGTCGAAGCGTCGGTGCAGAAGACCCTTCTCGCTCGCTGAGCCTGTCGAAGCGTCGGTGCAGAAGACCCTTCGACAGGCTCAGGGATCGACAGGCTCAGGGATCGAACCGCAGTAGCGTGGATGCATGAAGGTCGAACGAGTGTCACGCACGCAGTCGGTCGTGAACGGGCTGCTCGACGAGATCATCGCCGGGCGGCTCGTCGCGGGGGAGACCCTTCCTGCGGAGGCCGATCTCGCCGCGCTGCTCGGCGTCTCGAGGCTCACCCTGCGCGAGGGCGTGCGGCTGCTGCAGGCGCAGGGTGTCATCGTCGCCGTGCCGGGCAGTCGCCACCGTGTCGCGCCCGTCGACGAGTGGACCGGGCTCGAAGCGGTCGTGCAGTTCGCGCGCAGCGGAGGAGCGCGCAGGCGTTCGTCACTCGACCTGATCGACATGCGCGTCATGTTCGAGACCGGGGCTGCCGAGCTCGCCGCCCCTCGGTGCACCGATGAGCACATCGCGCAGCTCGAGTCGATGCTCGCGCTGATGCGCGCGGCGCACGACAACGGCGATGTTCCAGGCTTCGTGGAAGCCGACCTCGCATTCCACGATGTGATCTTCGCTGCGGCGGACAATCGTATCCTCGTCGCATCCGTGCGCCCGCTCACGACGATGCTGCAGGACTCGCGCACCGAGACGAGTTCGGTGCGCGACATCCGCGAGCACGCGATCGCCGAGCATGCGGCGGTGCTCGAGGCGATGCGCACGCGTTCTGCGGATGCCGCGCGCGAGGCCATGGCCAGTCACATGCGCCAGACGCGCGACGACCTGCTGCAATACGTGCTGGGCGAGTAGAAGTCGCGATTTTGTGGATGAGCGAACGAGGCGTACGCTCGTTATCTGATATCGGATAACGTGCGGAACATCGCGCAGATCCGCAGCAGAACCTCTGAACGAAGGAGTTCCCATGCACGTCGACGCGCTTCTCGCCCCTCTGCCGGAGCCCTTCGAGGTCGCGGCGGTCGAAGTCCGCGCGGCGCTGGACCCGCAGGGGGTGCTCGTCGTCCTGGACGACGATCCCACCGGAACGCAGTCGGTCTCCGGCCTCCCGGTGCTCACCCGCTGGGAGCACGAGGACCTCGCCGGCGCATTCTCCACCGGAGCTCCGGCTGTCTACGTGCTGACGAACACCCGATCGCTCGATGAGGAGACCGCCGCCGCGCGCAACCGCGAGATCGTCGCTGTCGCCCTGGCCGCAGCATCCGAGGCCGGCCGTCGTGTGACGTTCGTCTCGCGGAGCGACTCGACCCTCCGCGGCCACTTCCCGCTCGAGACCGACGTCCTCATGCAGGAGATCGTCGCGCACGGAGGTATGGCCCCCGACCTCGTCCTGATCGTCCCCGCCTTCCCTGATGCCGGTCGTATCACTGTGGACTCCGTGCACTACTGGGTCACCGACGGCGAAGCGACGCCGGTCGGAGAGACTCCGTTCGCACAGGACGCCACGTTCGGATTCGCCTCGTCGGACCTGCGGAAGTGGGTCGCCGAGAAGACCGAGGGCCGCATCGCCGCCGATCAGGTGGCCGCCCTCACGATCGACGTCATCCGCTCTGGCGTCGATCGCGTGGTGTCCTTCCTCCGCGACGTGCCCGCAGGCTCGGTCGTCGTGGTCGACGTCGTCGAAGAGACCGACATGCGAGTCGTCGCGCTGGCGCTGCACCGCATGCGCGATCGTGAAGTGCTGCTGCGTGTGGGCCCGCCCTACGTGCGCGCGCACATCGGGCAGGACATCGCCGAGCCCGTCGTCGCCGAGGACATCCCGTTCGCCTACGACCGCGGCGGACTCGTCGTCGTCGGCAGCCACGTGCCGCTCACCACCGAGCAGCTCGCCGAACTGCGACGGCAGCGACCCGACACCGTCACGATCGAACTCGACGTGCGTCAGCTGATCGACCAGCGCCGCGATGCCCACCTCGACGCTCAGGCGGATGCCGTCGCCGACGCGCTCGCGACCGGCACGGTCATCGTGCACACCACGCGGGAGCTCGTCACGGGCGCCGACGGCGACGAGAGCCTCGACATCGCCCGGAAGGTCTCCAGCGGAGTCGTCGAGCTGGTGCGCCGCGTTCTCGCGATCGCGCCACCGCGGTTCGTGATCGCGAAGGGCGGCATCACCTCGAGTGATGTTGCGAGCGAAGCGCTCGAGATCAGCCGCGCCACTGTGCTCGGCCCGATGCTCCCCGGCATCGTCTCACTGTGGCAGCCGGAGACCGGCCCCGCGGTCGGCATCCCCTACATCGTCTTCGCCGGCAACGTCGGCGACACGGATTCGCTGGCACGCGTCGTCTCGACGCTCGCCGACGCCAACTGAAAGGAAGAGAAGATGACCTCCACCGTCGCCGTCATCGGTCTGGGAGCCATGGGCCTCCCGATGGCCACCCGCCTCGCCGAGCGCTTCGAGGTGCGCGGCTTCGACATCGCCGCAGAGCGCATCGCACTGGCCGCTGAGAAGGGCGTCACGCCGGCGGATTCCGCCGCGGATGCCGTCGCCGATGCCCAGGCCGTACTCGTGGCCGTGCGCACCGGGGAGCAGCTGAACGGGCTGCTGTTCGGCAAGACCGGCCTCGCGTCGCACCTGGCAGACGGCGCGGTCGTCATCCTCACCAGCACGGTGGGTACCGACGGCATCGCCGACATCGCCGCCAGGCTCGCCGAGCACGGCGCCCAACTGGTCGACGCGCCGTTGTCCGGAGGGCCGGTGCGCGCCGGCGAGGGCGATCTGCTGATCGTCGTCGGCGCGACCGCGACGGCGCTGGAGATCGCACGGCCCGTGCTCGAACAGCTCGCCTCCACGTTGTCGATCGTGGGCGACAAGCCCGGCGACGGCCAGGCACTGAAGACCGTCAACCAGCTGCTGTGCGGCGTGCACATCGCCGCCGCTGCAGAGGCACTGGCACTCGCAGACGCCCTCGGCCTCGACCGTGAGAAGACGCTCGAAGCGCTCACGGCGGGCGCTGCCAACTCGTTCATGCTCGGCAACCGCGGACCTCGTGCCCTGCAGGCCTACGACGAGGACGGCGCCGAGGTGCTCAGCCGCCTCGACATCTTCGTCAAGGACCTGGGCATCGTCGGCGACGCGGCCCGTGCCGCCCACCTCTCGACTCCGGTCGCGAACGCAGCGGAGCAGCTGTTCCTGCTCGGCGAGGCCCAGGGCCTCGGCGCGCACGACGACTCCGCGGTGATCCGCGTGATCGCACCTGAACGACGCTCCTGACCCGATCCCAGACCGACCCCCACTCGGTGCGCATGAGCGCGCCCGAACACTGAAAGAAGAGATCCAGTGACGCTCCCTCTTCCCGCCTTGATCGCGATCGGAATCGCAGGCCTCGCCCTGCTGCTCCTGCTGATCATCCGCTTCAAGATGCAGGCCTTCTACGCCCTGATCCTCGTCTCGATCGTCGTCGGCCTCGCAGCCGGCCTCCCGATGACGAACATCACGGCGGATGACGGCACCGTCGAACGACTCGGCATCATCCAGGCGATCATCGCCGGTGTCGGCGGAACCCTCGGTTCCGTCGCGGTGCTCGTCGCCCTCGGCTCGATGCTCGGCAAGATCATCGAGCTCTCCGGCGGTGCGGATTCTCTCGCCGGGAAGTTCACCAAGTGGCTCGGCCCGAAGCGGGTCGGCATCGCCCTGGTGATCGCGGCGGCCATCCTCGCGATCCCGGTGTTCTTCGATGCCGGCTTCATCATCCTCGTGCCGATCATCTTCGCGTTCTCGAAGGTCGCCGGCCTCAACCCGATCAAGTTCGGGCTCCCCGTCGCAGGCATCATGCTCGCGGTGCACGTCGCCGTCCCGCCGCACCCCGGTATCGTCGGCGGTGCGACGATCCTCGGCGCCGACATCGGCTGGGTCACGATCTTCGCGCTGCTGGTGTCGATCCCGCTCGCGGCCCTGTCGTTCTGGGTGGGCAAGCTGATCAACCGTCGCGAGTTCGCGATGATCGAGGCGACGAAGGAGATGTTCGAGAACTTCGGTGACGACCAGCCCTCCGCGAACGCAGGCCTTCGCGACGGCGAGAAGGCGCCGAGCGCCTTCACGGTGCTCGGCCTGATCCTGCTGCCGCTCGTCCTCATCATGCTCGGCACCGCCGTGGCCCCGACGTTCGAGGCAGGCAGCTTCTGGAACAGCTTCCTGTCGATGATCGGTCAGCCGATCTTCGCGCTCATGGTCGCGATCGCCGCCGCGATGTTCTTCCTCGGCGTGCGCCGCGGATGGTCGGCTGCAAAGCTCGGTGAGGTCATGGAGTCTGCCCTGCCCGCCGCAGCCGTCATCATCCTCGTCACGGGTGCCGGTGGCGCGTTCGGCAAGATCCTGACCGAGACCGGCATCGGCGGCGCCGTCGCCGAGGTGCTCGCGGGATCCGGCATGCCGCTGCTGCTCGCCGCGTTCCTCATCTCGCTGATCATGCGCGCCGCGCAGGGATCGGCCACCGTGGCGATCACGACCACGGCGGGGCTGCTGCTGCCCTCGGTCGCGGTGCTCGGCCTCGACACGATCCACATCGCCCTCGTCGCGGTCGCGATCGGCTACGGCGCCCTCGGGCTCAGCCACGTCAACGATTCCGGGTTCTGGGTCGTCACCCGCTACCTCGGCCTCTCGGTGAAGGATGGCCTTCGTACCTGGACGCCGCTGACCACGGTCCTCGGCGTGGCCGGGTTCCTCCTCACCTGGATCCTGTACGCGGCGATCCCGATCAGCTGATCCCGCGAGAGCCCTCGGCATCCACCTTCTGGGAGACGCCGGGGGCTCTCGCCCTTCGATGAGCGGGTAGCCTCGGGGCATGGTCACCGTCGCTGAGAACATGGTCCGCACGCTTCGAGCCAACGGCATCGATCGCGTCTACGGCATTCCGGGGGATTCGCTCAACGGGTTCACCGATGCGCTGCGCAAAGACGGCACGATCCGCTGGCTGCACGTGCGCCATGAGGAATCCGCGGCCTTCGCCGCTGCCGCCGACGCGGCGATCACCGGCGACCTCGCCGTCGTCGCCGGCTCCTGCGGTCCGGGCAACCTGCACCTGATCAACGGCCTGTTCGACGCCAACCGCTCCCGCGTTCCCGTCCTGGCTGTCGCGGCGCATATCCCGACCAGCGAGATCGGCACGGGGTACTTCCAGGAGACGCACCCGCAGGAGCTGTTCCGCGAGTGCAGCGTCTACGTCGAGTACGTGGCCGACCCCGTGCAGATGCCCCGCATCCTCGAGATCGCGATGCGCGAGGCCATCGAGAAGCGCGGGGTCGCGGTGGTCGTGATCCCTGGCGAAGTCGCGCTCGCCGACGTCGCCGTCGATCGTGCCGTCGTCATCGAGCGCGCCCACCCGGTGATCGTTCCGAACCCGAGCGAGCTCGAGAAGGCCGCAGAGCTGCTGAACGCGGCGCGGCGCGTGACGATCCTCGCCGGTGCCGGCGTCGAGGGAGCGCATGACGAGGTCGTCGCTCTCGCCGACCGCCTCGGCGCACCCATTGTGCATGCCCTCCGCGGCAAGGAGCACATCGAGTACGACAACCCGTTCGACGTCGGCATGACCGGGCTGCTCGGCTTCGCCTCCGGCTATCGGGCGATGGAATCCGCGGACACGCTGCTGGTGCTGGGTTCGGATTTCCCATATGCCCAGTTCTACCCGGAGGACGCGACCACGATCCAGGTCGACATCCGCGGCTCGCAGCTCGGCAGACGGCATCCACTCGACCTGGGTCTCGTCGGCGACGTCAAGGACACGGCAGAGGCCCTGCTCCCGCGGATCGCCGAGAAGTCGGATCGCTCGCATCTCGACGACGCCGTCGCGCACTATCGGAAGACGCGGGCGAAGCTCGACGAGCTGGCCGTTCCCACGAAGGGCAAGAAGCCGATCCACCCGCAGTATCTCGCCAGGCTCCTCGACGAGGCGGCGAGCGAAGACGCGATCTTCACGGCCGATGTCGGCTCGCCGACGGTGTGGGCGGCGCGTTATCTCACCATGAACGGCAGACGCCGCCTGATCGGCTCGTTCACCCACGGCTCGATGGCGAACGCGCTCATGCACGGCATCGGTGCGCAGACCGCGCAGCCGGCGCGGCAGGTGGTCGCGCTGGCGGGGGACGGGGGCCTTGCGATGATGCTGGGCGAGCTCATCACGCTCACGCAGAACCGCTTGCCGGTGAAGACGATCGTGGTGAACAACTCCTCGCTCAACTTCGTGGAACTCGAGATGAAGGCGGCAGGCTTCGTCACATACGCGACCGACCTGGAGAACCCGAACTTCGCGGCCGTCGCCGAGGCTCTCGGCATCTTCGCGCGGCGCGTGGAGCGCAGCGAGGATCTCCCGGATGCCGTGCGCGAGGTTCTCGCTCATGACGGGCCGGCGCTGCTCGACGTCGTCACAGAGCGCCAGGAGCTGTCCATGCCGCCGGCGATCACCGCCGAGCAGGTCAAGGGCTTCGCCCTCTACGCGATCCGCACCGTCATGTCGGGCAGAGGCGATGAACTGCTCGATCTCGCCAGGGCGAACTGGCGGCAGCTGTTCTGACGACGTGCGGCCCCTGAGCCTGTCGGAGGGCCGCTGTTCGCCGGGGCGGACAGCATGCCCTACACTGGAGAGGCAGTTGTCTGCATTCTTTTTCCATGCCCGCGGGTGCGGATGGGATGCGGATCCAGGGGCCTCACGGTCTCTAGGGCGGTAGCTCAATTGGCAGAGCAGCGGTCTCCAAAACCGCAGGTTGCAGGTTCGATTCCTGTCCGCCCTGCGCGTCAGCGCAACGCTGACACACGAAAGGTACATTCAGGATGGATCAGGACGAACCGCGCGGCGATGTCGTCGCGGCAGGCGGCGCAGCCAGTGTGAAGAAGCTCGGCTTCTTCGGCCGGATCGCGCTGTTCTTCCGTCAGGTCATCGGCGAGCTTCGCAAGGTCGTCACGCCCACGCGCAAGGAACTGTTCAAGTTCACCGGCGTCGTGCTGGTCTTCGTGGCGATCATGATGACTCTGGTCTACGGCCTGGACACCGCCTTCTCGTGGCTGACGGCTCAGGTCTTCGGGGTGCCGCAGTAAGCGTCGCCCTCGCGGCCCCGGCCGCAATGAATGGAAAGAAACAACGTGTCTGAACGATATTCCGACGACGCCGACTGGGCGACAGCTGCAGAGCAGTCCAGTGAGGACGACGAGGCGCAGGAGGGCAACGTGCTCTCCGCCGAAGAGAAGTCGGCTTCGGCTGCCGAGCATGTCGCCCTGCACATCGAGGGCGACGCGGATGACTCGAACGACGAAGGCACGGAAGACATCGACATCGACGACCCGGAGGCGGACGCGATCGTGAACGACGCTCTCAACCTGGACGAAGCGGCAGAATCCGAAGCTGCCGCTGAGGTCCTCAACGACGGAGCGGCCGAAGAGGCCGCAGATCTCGAGGCGGCTTCCGCTGACGAGGTCACCCCTTACGACGGCCCCGACGTGAACGGCGATGAGGACGCCGTCACCGACGAGGCCGACGACGACGCGGAAGAAGACCCGTACGAGGCCTTCCGCATGGATCTGCGCATGATGCCGGGCAAGTGGTACGTCATCCACTCCTACGCCGGTTTCGAGCGCAAGGTGAAGGCCAACATCGAGCAGCGCAAGTCGACGCTCGAGGTCGAGGACGACATCTATCAGATCGAGGTCCCGATGGAGGACGTCGTCGAGATCAAGAACGGCCAGCGCAAGATGGTCACGCGCGTCCGGATCCCCGGTTACGTGCTCGTGCGCATGGAGCTCAACGAAGACACCTGGTCGGTCGTGCGCCACACTCCCGGCGTCACGGGTTTCGTGGGCAACGCCCACAACCCGACACCTCTGCGTTTCGAAGAGGCCTTCAACATGCTGAAGGCGCTCGTCGAGGTCAAGGATCTCCCGACCGCGAAGAACGTCCAGTCGAAGGGCGGCGTGGCTGTCGCCCGCTCGATTCCCGCCGAGGTCGACTTCGAGGTGGGCGAGACCATCACGATCAAGGAGGGCTCGTTCGCCGGCCTTCCTGGTTCGATCAGCGAGATCAAGCCTGAGAGCGGCAAGCTCACGGTGCTCGTCTCCCTCTTCGAGCGCGAGACCCCGGTCGAGTTGTCGTTCGACCAGGTCACGAAGATGAACTGACACGAGACTGCTTCACGAACGCCCCGTTCGGCTCCGGCCGGCGGGGCGTTCTGCATGCGGTAGACTTGCGTGGTTTGTGCTGCGGTCCCTGAGCCTGTCGAAGGGCCGGCGCGCGCGAACACACCACAGCCCGGAGATGCCGGGTTCGTGGGAGATCGGATGCTTCGGCATCCGTTCGATGAGAGGAAATGAAATGGCACCGAAGAAGAAGGTGACCGGCCTGATCAAACTCCAGATCAACGCCGGCGCCGCCAACCCGGCTCCGCCGATCGGCCCCGCGCTGGGTCAGCACGGCGTGAACATCATGGAGTTCTGCAAGGCGTACAACGCCGCGACCGAGTCGCAGCGCGGCAACGTCATCCCGGTGGAGATCACCGTCTACGAGGACCGCAGCTTCACGTTCATCCTGAAGACCCCGCCTGCCGCGGAGCTCATCAAGAAGGCAGCCGGCGTTGCCAAGGGCTCGTCCACGCCGCACACGGTCAAGGTCGCGAAGATCACCAAGGACCAGGTCCGCCAGATCGCCGAGACCAAGCAGGCCGACTTGAACGCGAATGACGTTGAGGCCGCGATCTCGATCATCGCGGGCACCGCCCGTTCCATGGGCATCACGGTCGAGGGCTGAGGAGCACAATCATGACTAAGTCCAAGGCTTACAACGCTGCCGTCGCGAAGATCGAGGCAGACCGTTTCTACACTCCCACCGAGGCTGTCGCTCTCGCGAAGGAGACCGGCTCGGCGAAGTTCGACTCGACCGTCGAGGTCGCGCTGAAGCTCGCCGTCGACCCGCGCAAGGCGGACCAGATGGTGCGCGGCACTGTCATCCTCCCGCACGGTACCGGTAAGACCGCCCGCGTCATCGTGTTCGCCACCGGCCCCGCGGCCGAGGCAGCGATCGCCGCAGGTGCAGATGAGGTCGGCGGCGCCGAGCTCATCGAGAAGGTCGCCGCAGGCTGGACCGACTTCGACTCGGCTGTCTCGACCCCCGAGCTCATGGGACAGGTCGGTCGACTCGGCAAGGTGCTCGGCCCCCGTGGCCTGATGCCGAACCCGAAGACCGGCACGGTGACCCCGAACACGGCCAAGGCCGTCGAGGAGATCAAGGGCGGAAAGATCGAGTTCCGCGTCGACAAGCACGCCAACGTGCATTTCGTCGTCGGCAAGGCATCGTTCACCGCTGAGCAGCTCGACGAGAACATCGGCGCTGCCCTCGAGGAGATCGTCCGCCTCAAGCCGTCGAGCGCAAAGGGCCGCTACATCCAGAAGGGTGCGGTGTCGACGACGTTCGGTCCTGGCATCCCGCTGGACGTCAACGCCATCTGAGCATGACAACGAAGGGCCTCTGTCGTCGCGACAGGGGCCCTTCGTCGTACGTATCTGGGGCGCCGGCGCGCGGAAAACCGTAGCCCGTCCCCCGGACACGCCCGGGGGACGGGCAGGATTTGCCGCATGCCCGGATCCCGCGTAAGTTATTACTTGTTCGCCCCACAGGGAAGCGGAAAGGCCGGAAGGCCTCACCCCCCTCAAGCGGAAAGAACAACTCCCCGAAATCCTTCTCTCACTTGAGAGTGCGGGCGCTTGCGTCTAGGATGGAGAGTCCCACCTCGTGGATCGCAGTCATCGGCTGCGCACCGGATCTCAGGTCCGGAAGCGCCGGTTTGACAGGCACCGCGAAGCGGGTAAGATTGAGAAGTTGCCCTTCGGGCCTGACTGTGATGGTTGGGTCGGGGGAGCGTCCGATCCTTGAGAACTCAACAGCGTGCACTTGTCAAATGCCAAATTATCCTCGTCCATTGACCTTCGGGTTGGTGGTTGAGAATTCCTTTGGATCAAAGACCAGCCCTTTCGGGGGTTGGCATTTTTAATGAAGTCAGTTTGATTCATTTCTTTGGTCAGTTCAAACTCGCTGCGATTCACCTTATTCCGGTGGTTGTGGTTTTTTTCTTTTACGGAGAGTTTGATCCTGGCTCAGG
>NZ_JABFAS010000002.1:935285-1018256 GCF_017168295.1 Microbacterium sp. KRD172
ACCCGGAAGCTAAGCCTCACAGCGCCGATGGTACTGCAGGGGGGACCCTGTGGGAGAGTAGGACACCGCCGAACTTCTCTTAGAAGAAACAAAATGGCCACCCCACACAGGGTGGCCATTTTGCGTTTGACGACAGTTTTCGCCTGACTGTGCTCAGCGACCTGGAGGCCCGTCCACCACGGTCGGGATGTACTCGAGCAGCTGAGTGCGGCGGTCGAACGTTCGAGCCTCGACGAGTTCGAGGGTCACGTCCGGATAGCCGTCGAAGATGCGCTCGCGTCCGCTTGCCCCCGTGATCACGGGGAAGATCACAACCCGGTAGCGGTCGACGAGCCCCGCGTTCAGGAACGAGCGGCACAGCGCGACGCTGCCGATCGTGCGCAGCGGTCGATCCGACTCCTCTTTCAGGCGGCCGACGTAGTCGACGGCATCCGTGTCGACGAGCGTCGAGTTCGCCCACGTCAACGGCGCGCGGAGCGACGACGAGAACACGTACTTGGGAATGCCGTTGAGCGCATCCGTGCCCGGTTCGCCGCCCGCGGTGAGCTTGGACATCACACGATAGGTGTTCGCTCCCATAAGCAGCGGATCGTCCCCCGCCGGGGCGTCATCGAGCCAGTCGAGGTACTCGGGGCTCTCCATCCCCCACCATCCAGGCCAGCCCACCGCGGAGCCGTAGCCGTCGAGCGAGCAGATGAAGTCGATCGTCAGAGTCTGCATGTCGTCTCCTTCGCTTCGGGCAGGAGTTTATGCCTTTCGACGACCGTGCGGAACCCTCACTCGAACAGCGGCAGCACGAGGCTGACGGCGATCACGATCATGACCAGGGCGATGAGCGCATCGAGGATCCGCCACGCCCGCGCGGTGTTCAGCCAGCGCGCGAGCCCGCGCGCACCGTAACCGAGTGCGGTGAACCACAGCACGCTCGCCAGCATCGCGCCCGCCGCGAACAGCCACCGCCCATCGCCGTGCGTCGCGGCGATCGAGCCGAGCATCAGCACAGTGTCCAGGTACACATGGGGGTTCAACCAGGTCAGGGCGAGCGCGAGCGCGATCACGGCGGTCAGCCGTCCCGTCCGCTTCGCAGGGGCAGCATCCTGCAGTGTCTGGTCGGCGCCGCGCCACGCTCTACGGGCCGCGAGCAGACCATAGACGAGCAGCACTACGGCACCCAGTATGCGCGCGGCATCCACCAGCCACGGCACCCTCTCGAGCAGGAACCCGAGCCCGGCGACTCCGGTCGCGATGAGCACAGCGTCGGACAGCGCGCAGATGACGACGACGACGAGCACATGCTCGCGTCGAATGCCCTGCCGGAGGACGAAGACGTTCTGGGCGCCGATCGCGATGATGAGGGAGAGGCCGAGACCGAGGCCGGCGAAGAACGAGATCACTCTTCGACGTTATGGTGTGGGTGACATTAGCGCCAACGAACATATCTTATGAACCATTAGTATGGCTTACATGGTTGGTATCTCACCGGAGCTGGCGTCGACCATTGCGGCGATCGTCGACGAGGGCAGTCTCGACGCGGCAGCGCGTGCGCTGCACATCACCCCGTCGGCGGTGAGCCAGCGGCTCAAGACCCTCGAGCAGCAGCTCGGGCAGGTCCTGATCGTGCGCGGCCGGCCCGCGAAGGCGACGGCGGCGGGGGAGTCGGTGGTGCGGATGGCGCGCCAGATCGCGTTGCTCGAACACGACGCGCTGTCGGCGCTCGGGCTCGACGCGGCCGGCGAAAGAGTCAGCGTCCCGCTCGCCGTCAACGCGGACTCGATGGCGACCTGGTTCCTCGCGCCACTCGCGCGTCTGGCAGAGGTCCACGACATCGACTTCGACCTTCACCGTGACGATCAGACGTTCACCGCTCGGCTGCTGGAATCCGGCGAGGTCATGGCAGCAGTCACGTCCGAGCAGTCTCCGGTCGCAGGATGCACGGTCGCGCCGCTGGGCGTGCTGCGCTACGAGGCGATGGCGACCCCCGCATTCGTCGAGCGGTGGTTCCCCGACGGCGTCACCGAACCGGCGCTGCGACGTGCACCGTTCGTCGACTTCGACCGGCGTGACACACTGCAGCACAGCTGGTTGCGCTCTCGCGGAATAGATGAGCAGGGCATACCCCGGCACTACGTCCCCGCGTCATACGACTACGCCCAGGCCGTGCTGCTCGGCCTCGGGTGGGGCATGCTGCCCGGGTCGCAGGCGACCGATGCCGCGGCATCCGGTGCCGCGCGCCCACTGGGTGGCGACCCCATCCACGTGCCGCTTTACTGGCAGCAGTGGAACCTGCGATCTGCGCTGCTCGACGCGATCGCGGCAGAGGTCATCGCAGAGGCCGAACGCGTCCTGAACTGACGGAACGCGTCGCTCAGCGGTCGGTCAGTCCGCGAGGGCGAGTGCGCGGAACGCGTCGCGTTCACGCAGCGAATCGCGACGGCTGGCCGATGCCTCGACGGCGGCGCCGGGCGGGCGCTGTCCTGTGGTGCGGTGATACAGCTCGTCGATCAGTCGCGTCGCGAGTGAGACGAGCTGGCCGATCTCCTTCTCGTCGCGGTCGATCCACACGCAGCGCGGCTCATCATGGATCGGGCGGAAACTGTCGTGCTCCTCCCACACGAACAGGGTGCGCTCCGCGCCCAGCACGTGCTGCTGCCACCAGACCTGGCGCAGATAGGTGCGGGGGATCGTGCGCCAGTTCTTGTTCGTGGTCTTGATCTCGGCGAGCAGGATGCGACCTCCGCTGTCCTGGACGATGCCGTCAGGGGTGGCGAGATGGCGATGCTCGGTCTCGGCCCGGAACAGCGCCGACGACGGATGGATGCCGTGCGTGCCGGCGACCCAGGAGGCGATCTCCGGCTCGCGGCGGCGGCCATGATCGGTGTACGCGTTGCCGCCGAAGTGCGCCCCGCCGCCGAGCTTCGTATCGGCGGCGCGGGCGATCGACTTGTCTCCGGAGAGCCCGGCGACGTCAGTGGCCGTGATACCTCGGGTACGTGCCCTGAGCCAGGCGACGCGGTCACGGGAGTCCGCGACGATTCGAGCCTGCAGTTCGGGAGTCACCATTCGAGATTACCCGCGGGCACGGACGCGCGAGACCAGCCGCGCCGGGTTGCGTCGGCTCGGCCTCGCTGCGTCGGAAGCTCAGCCTGCCGCCGGCCGGCCCTCGGGGCCATGCGAGCCCACGACATACTCTTCGAGCGGCACCTTGTCGCTCTTCCACGCATCGAGAACCGGCTGAACGATGCGCCAGCACTCCTCGGCAGCATCGCCTCGCACCGCCAGCACGGGGTCTGCATCGAGAATGCACGAGAGCACCTCGGCATAGGCCTTGAGAGCGCCAGGGCCGAGTTCAGCAGACATCGTCGTCCGCTCCAACTCGAAGGGATCAGCCTCGCCGTTGACGTTGAGTTCCAGAGAGATCTCCGCCGTGCCGAGCGAGAATCGCAGCACGGCTCCCTCCGCGTCTCCGCGGAGGCCGACGGGCACATGGCGCACCGGGCGGAATCGCACGACGATCTCACGGGAGGGATCTCCGATGGCCTTTCCGGAGCGCAACGTGATCGGCACGCCGGCCCAGCGGGCGTTGCGCACTTCGAAGGTCGCCGCTCCCAGCGTCTCGGTGTTGCGCGCCGGATCGACATCGGGCTCGTCCACATACGAAGGGAACTTGCGGTCGCCGACGCTGCCCGCGGTGTACCTCGCCCGGTAGGAGTTGTGCACCGGATCGTCCTCCCACACCGATGTCGCCCGCAGCACGGCCGTCGTCGCGGCGCGGAAGTCGACCTCGTCGAGGGTTGCCGGCTCCTCCATCGCGAACACCGCCAGTACCTGCAGGAGATGACTCTGGATCATGTCGACGAAGGCTCCTGCGCGGTCGTAGTAACCGGCACGGCCCTCCAGGCCCAGGGACTCGTCGTACGTGATCGAGACCGATTCGATGTCCGTGGCCGACCACAGCGGCTCCAGCACGCGGTTCGCGAAGCGCACGCCGAGCAGGTTCAGGGTGGTCGAGCGTCCGAGGAAGTGATCGACGCGGAACACCTGGCTCTCCGGAACGAGCACGGCGAGACGCTCATTGAGCGCGCGAGCGCTGTCCTCATCGACGCCGAACGGCTTCTCGAGCGCCAGAACGATGCCCTTCGGCAGATCGATCGTCGCCATGGCATCGCACGCCGCCGCCGCGACGGATGGTGGCACCGCGAAGTACAGCGCCAGCGGTGCCTTCTTCGCGGACAGAAGCTTCTTCAGGTCGTCGACGGACGTGATGTCGGCGCGGTGATACTCGGTCTCCACCCGCGTCATCGCGTCCGCGGCATCCGATGACGTGAACGCGATCTGCACGACATCGCGCCACTTGTCGTCCGTCCAATCGTCCATACCGGCGCCGATCAGCGCAATGGTGCGCTTCGGCTCCGTCATCAGCAGCTGGCCCAACGCCGGCAGCAGCAGCCGTGAGGTGAGGTCGCCGGATGCTCCGAAGATCATGAGTGTGGTGTGCTCGGCCATGCGCCCCACCGTAGTCGGCACCGAGAGATCACGACAGGGCTGGATCCCGGATGCGGTCACTGCCAGACTCAGACGGATGCCATCTCCGATCGAAGACTACGCGCTGCTCAGCGACTGCCGCACGGCGGCTCTCGTCTCCCGTGATGGCAGCATCGACTGGCTCTGCCTGCCGCGCTTCGACGCGCCGTCGATCTTCGGCGCGCTGCTGGGGGATCCGACGCACGGATGCTGGACACTGCGGCCGCGCGACGATCAGGCGACGATGCGCCGACGCTACATTCCGGACACCTTCATCCTCGTGACCCGATGGGAGAGCGCGTCTGGTGTCGCCGAGGTGCACGAATTCATGCCGATGAGCGCGGAGCGCACCGACGTGGTCCGCCGCGTGATCGGCATCACAGGCAGCGTCGAGTTCACCACCGAGTTGCGGATGCATTTCGACTACGCCAGAGCGCTGCCGTGGGTTCGGCAGGTGGGGACCAAGACCGTGCCGGCGCTGCGTGCGACGGCCGGGCCGGATGCCGTGATCGTCCGCGGCGTCGCGCTCAGGGCATCCGACCACGTCCACACCGGCCGTGTCACGGTGTCCGAAGGCGAGACGCGCGACCTCACCCTCACCTGGTTCCTCTCGCACGAGAGCGCACCCCATCCGCTGGACATCGAAGACGCGGTCGCGCGAACCCGCTCCTGGTGGCAGGGATGGGCCAGCGGGATCGAGCACGAAGGACCGCATCGCGAGATCGTGGCGCGCTCGCTGCTGGTGCTGCGAGCCCTCACGAACAGAGACACCGGCGGCATCGTCGCGGCAGCGACGACGTCACTTCCGGAGGACTTCGGGGGATCGCGCAACTGGGACTACCGCTACGTCTGGTTGCGCGACGCCGCACTGACGCTCGAAGTGCTCATCACCCACGGCTTCCTTCCCGAGGCCCAGCACTGGCGACTGTGGCTTCTACGTGCGGTCGCCGGCGACCCGGCCGAGGTGCAGATCATGTACGGCATCGCGGGAGAGCGCGACCTCGCCGAGCGCGAGCTCGTAGGGCTGCCCGGATATCAGGGGGCCTCGCCCGTTCGGATCGGCAACGGCGCCGTCGATCAGTACCAGGGCGACGTGATCGGAGAGGTGCTCGTCGCGCTCGAGGCGGCCCGGATCGCGGGGCTCGAGGAGTCGTCGTTCTCCTGGCCCCTGCAACGGGCCCTGCTCGAACGCGTCATCGCCGGGATGGAGCGTCCGGACAACGGCATCTGGGAGATCCGCGGTGAGCCGCAGTGGTTCACCCACTCCCGCGTCATGATGTGGGCGGCCCTCGATCGCGGAGTCCGCGCGGTGCGCGAGCACTCCTTGGCGGGCGACGCCGACCGCTGGGAGGGGATGCGCGACCGGCTGCGTGCCGAGATCGACGAGCGAGGAGTGCACGCGGGCGGATACTTCGTGCAGCACTACGACTCGGACGAGGTGGATGCGTCGCTGCTCGTGCTGCCGCAGGTCGGCTACTGCGCCCCGGATGATCCCCGGATGATCCGCACCGTCGCGCAGATGGAGCAGACACTGCTCCGCGACGGGCTGCTGATGCGCTATCGCACGACGACCGGAGTCGACGGTCTCGCCGGTGGCGAGCATCCGTTCCTGGCATGCAGTTTCTGGCTCGTCGAGCAGTACGCTGCGAGCGGGCGCGTACAGGATGCCGAGGCGCTGATGACGCGACTGGTCGCTCTCTCGAACGATCTCGGCCTGCTCTCCGAGGAGTATGACGTCGACGGCGCCAGACATGCCGGGAACACACCGCAGGCGCTGTCACATCTCGCGCTGGTCCGTGCGGCGGATGCGCTCGGCGGACACTCCGGCCGCGCCGCCGACCGTCACTGAGCCGCGCCGAGCCGCCGGCGATTTGGGCGACTGCGCCGGATGCCGTATTCTTGGATCAACCGAAGACCGCCGGTCGTCGTGATGTGCGTAAGCGCAGCATGATCGAAGCACTGCTCAGCAGGGGCCCGCGCAGGTGTCACGAACAGTTTCTGAAGCTCCGTGCGCTTGCGCCGGAGCTTTTTTGTTTGGCTTGTGGGGCGGTCGAGGTCGATGCCGCACCACCGTGCGGCATCTCGTACCCACCAAGGAGTGACCATGGCGCAGAAGGATGCATCGGTTGCCGAGCTCACGAAGTCATTCGAGAACTCGAACGCCGTCCTGCTGACCGAGTACCGCGGTCTGACGGTTGCCCAGCTCAAGGAGCTGCGTAACAGCATCCGTCAGGACGCTGAGTACGCCGTGGTGAAGAACACGCTGACCAAGATCGCCGCCAACAAGGCCGGCATCTCTGCGCTGGATGACGACCTCAAGGGTCCGTCGGCTGTCGCATTCGTTCATGGCGACTTCGTCGCCACTGCGAAGGCTCTTCGTGATTTCGCCAAGGCCAACCCGCTTCTCGTGATCAAGGGCGGCGTGTTCGAGGGCAACACCCTCACCGCCGACGAGGTCAACATGTACGCCTCGCTCGAGAGCCGTGAGGTTCTGCTGGCGAAGGCTGCGGGCATGATGAAGGCGACGATGGCGAAGGCTGCGGCCACCATCGACGCGCTTCGCGAAAAGCTGGAGACCGCACAGGCCGCGTGAGCGACCGGCGATCTCTTTCCACAAACCCCATCAATCTAGGAGATACATCATGGCGAAGCTCACCACTGAGCAGCTGCTCGAGCAGTTTGCAGACCTGACCCTCGTCGAGCTCAGCGAGTTCGTGAAGGCGTTCGAGGAGAAGTTCGACGTCACCGCTGCTGCCCCCGCGGCCGCTGCTGGTGGCGCTGGCGCAGGCGCTGCTGAAGAGGTCGAGGAGAAGGATTCCTTCGACGTCATCCTCGAGGCTGCCGGCGACAAGAAGATCCAGGTCATCAAGGCCGTCCGCGAGCTCACCTCGCTCGGCCTCGGCGAGGCCAAGGCCGTCGTCGACGGTGCACCGAAGGCCGTCCTTGAGGGCGCCAACAAGGAAGCCGCTGAGAAGGCCAAGGAAGTTCTCGAGGCTGCCGGCGCTTCTGTGACCCTGAAGTAACAGCGTCTCAACGCTTTATGGATGCCCCGGGCTGATGCCCGGGGCATTCGTGCGTCACGGGGTTGCTCAGCGCGGCGCGGCCGAGGAATTGCGCACGACGAGAGCGGATGCCGCGACGACATGCTCGACGTCGGCACCAGGGTGCTCCAACTGCCGAAGCAGGAGGTCGACCGCCCGCGCTCCCTGCTCTCGAGGTTGCTGCCGAATGGTCGTGAGGGCGAACATCTCGGCATGCTGATGGTCATCGATTCCGACGACGCTCAGTTCGGTCGGCACGGCGATGCCCAGGCGGCGCGCGGCGATGATCGCGCTGATCGCCGTCTCATCGCACACACCCACCACAGCGGACGGACGGGTCCGTCGGTTTCCCAGCAGGTCGACTGCGCTCTGGTATCCGCTGGGCATGTCGCTCGCCGCGGGGCTCACGCTGACGCGGTCGCCGAGACCGGCGGCATCCATCGCCTCGCGATAGCCCTTCAGCCGGAGAGCATCTCCGAATCCCCCACGAGAGTCGTCCTCACCCGCGCCGATGAACGCGATCGCCGTGTGGCCGAGGTCGATCAGGTGCTCCGTCGCGATGCGAGCGGCAGCGGCGTCGTCGATCGACACCGAACTCGTACCAGGGTGATACGGACCGATGGTCACAAGCGGGCGCTCGAGCCCGGTCAGCCGGTCGAGTTCGTGACTGAGCGGCTGGATACCCGCGGCGATGATGCCGTCGAATCGTCGGCGGGGGAGTACCACGTCGAAGATCCGGTCTCTGGCGGCGGAGCCTTCCGGAACGCCGTAGAGGGCGAGGTCGTAGTCGTGGGCGAGAAGGGCGTACTGCACGCCGGTCAGCAGCTCGGAGAAGTACCAGCGGCTGATCGTCGGTACGACCACGCCGATCGTCAGTGTTCGTCCGGTCGCGAGACTCGTCGCTGACGAGTGCGCGACGTACGAGAGCTCGCTCGCGGCCTGCGACACCAGCGCTCTGGTCTCGGCGGAGACGTATCCTCGGCCGCTCAACGCGCGACTGGCCGTCGCCTTGGAGACGCCGGCACGCGCCGCGACATCCGCGATCGTGCTCATGCATCCTCCTCGACGTCGGCAGCCCATGGGCGCACTCGTGCACAGCGTAGTCCGACTGCCGCGCGAAAGGAACCGGTTCCAGGTGATCAGTGAGGGAGCGCTCCCATTGGCGCTCTGCTCGCGCGGACAAAGGTTGTCAGCTTGTGATGTGCCGCCATTGTGCCGGGCGGGCAGGGTCGGTAGGTTTGGCCTGGAATCGGTTCCCGAATCTGCTCGCTCTCGGGCAGGCGGCACGTATGGGGACGTGAACTCGAGGAGGAGAAGTCACATGGGACTGTCACAGCGTAATCGGCGTCTCGCGCCGCTCGCCCTGATCGGGGCGGCGGGCATCGCGCTTGCAGGATGTGGGGCTCCTGGCGCGCCGGAAGGTGGCGACGGCGGCGGCGACGGGGGCAGCAGCACGGTCACGATCTACGGCACGATCGTCGACAGCGAGGCCGAACTGCTGCAGGAGTCGTGGGCAGACTGGGCCGAAGAGAACGACATCGAGATCAAGTACGAAGGCAGCCAGGACTTCGAGACGCAGCTCGGCACGCGCGCGCAGGGTGGCAACCCGCCCGACATCGCGATCTTCCCGCAGCCGGGTCTGTTCGCCGACTTCGCTTCGCGCGACTTCCTCAAGCCGGCCCCGGAAGAGGTCGAGAAGAACGCGAACGAGTTCTGGACCGAGGACTGGGTCAACTACGGCACCTATGACGGGACCTTCTACGGCGCGCCGCTCATGGCGAATGTGAAGGGCTGGATCTGGTACTCCCCGGCGAAGTTCGCCGAGTGGGGAGTCGAGGTTCCTGAGACCCTCGGCGACCTGACCGCACTCACCGAGACGATCCAGGCCGCTACCGGCACCCCCGCGTGGTGCGCCGGTTTCGAATCCGGTACCGCCACGGGCTGGCCCGGAACGGACTGGATCGAGGACTACGTGCTCCGGCAGGCCGGCCCCGACGTGTATGACCAGTGGGTCAACAACGAGATTCCGTTCACCGATCCGCAGATCAAGACCGCATTCGACTCGGTCGGCGGGATCCTTCTGAACCCGGCGAACGTCAACGCCGGATTCGGCGAGGTGCGCTCGATCAACTCGACCGCCTTCGGCGATGTCGCGCCGAAGGTCGCAGACGGCTCGTGCGCTCTGACCCACCAGGCGTCGTTCCTTTCCGGATTCTTCCCCGAGGGGACGAACATCGCCGAGGACGGCGACGTCTGGGCGTTCATGCTCCCGGGCGAGAGTGCGGGTGAGAAGGCCGTGACCGGCGCAGGCGAGATCGTCGGCGCATTCAGCGACAGTGAGGCCACGCAGAAGGTGCTGGCGTATCTCTCCAGCCCTGAGTGGGCGAACAGTCGCGTCAGCCTCGGCGGTGTGACGTCGGCGAACAACGGGCTCGAGCCCGACGCAGCGCAGGACCCGATCCTCCAGGAGACGATCAAGATCCTGCAGGACCCCGACACCACGTTCCGCTTCGACGCCAGTGACCTGATGCCGGGTGCTGTCGGTGCCGGTACGTTCTGGAAGGGCATGGTCGCGTGGGTCAACGGTACGTCGACCGACGAGGTCCTCCAGCAGATCGAGACGGGCTGGCCCGCCGGCTGACCCGATGCGGACGGGGCGCCTTCGGGCGGCCCGTCCGGTACCGGTCCACGCGACGGCGCATGGACCGCTGATGATCTGCACGCTGTTGTAAAGGGGACTCCGTGACCGCGATCGAATTCTTCGGATGGGTCGGCTCGCTGCCGCCGGTCCTGCAGGCGGTGGCCGTCGTCATCGCCTTCGGGCTGGTGGTGGCCATCATCCTCCTGCTCGTCGACATCGCCCCTCGAACGGGGAAGATGTACACCGTCATCCGGCTGGCCATGTGCCTGCTCGTGCCGCTCGCGGTGATGTGGTTCTTCCGGTCCTACTACTGGGCGATCGGCGCCGCGGTCGTGGTGGGAGCCGTGTTCTTCCTGCTCGACTACCGCTCCAAGTCCGGCAAGGGATACCTCATCCAGCTCGTCGCGTTCATGGCGCCGGCGTTCCTGCTGCTGCTGGTGGGCCTCGTCCTGCCGTCGCTGCAGACGATGGCGGCGTCGTTCATGAACTCGTCGGGGAAGTCGTTCGTCGGGCTCGCGAACTACACCTGGATATTCGGGCAGCCGGACGGCGTCCGCGTCGTGGTCAACACGATCGTCTGGGTGCTGATCGTGCCGACGGTGTCGACGATCGTCGGACTCGCCTACGCCGTCTTCATCGACCGCACACGCGGCGAGAAGATCTACAAGGTCCTCGTCTTCATGCCGATGGCGATCTCGTTCGTCGGCGCCGGCATCATCTGGCGGTTCATGTACGAGTACCGCGGCCCGCAGTTCGAACAGATCGGCCTTCTCAACCAGCTCCTGGTCTGGTTCGGCGCTGAGCCGCAGCAGTTCCTGCTCAACCCGCCGTGGAACACCCTGTTCCTGATCGTCGTGCTGATCTGGGTGCAGACCGGATTCGCGATGGTGATCCTCTCCGCATCGATCAAGGGTGTGCCGATGGAACTGCTGGAGGCCGCGGAACTCGATGGCGCGAACGCCTGGCAGCGGTTCATCTCGGTGACCGTCCCCGCCATCCGACCGGCTCTCATCGTCGTGCTGACCACGATCTCGATCGCCTCGCTGAAGGTCTTCGACATCGTCCGCACCATGACCGCCGGAAACTACGAGACCTCGGTGCTCGCCAACGAGATGTACACGCAGTTCTCGAAGTTCGAAGCGGGGCGCAGCGCCGCCCTGGCGGTCATCCTGTTCATCCTCGTGCTGCCGATCGTCATCTACAACGCACGCCAGATCCAGAAGCAGCGGGAGATCCGATGAGCGACACCGTGAAGTCCAACGCAGTGCCCACGTCCACCCCCGCCAGTACTCGTGCGATCACCACCGGCGGCAGGCTGAATGCTTCTGCAGGACGCACGCGCAAGAAGCTGTCGCGGCCCTGGGCATCCGTCGCATCGATCATCATCGCGTTCCTGTGGACGATCCCCACCCTCGGACTCTTCATCTCGTCGTTCCGGCCCCGCGATGACATCCAATCCAGCGGCTGGTGGGAGTTCTTCCTCAATCCGCAGGTGACCGGCGAGAACTACGTCGACGTCCTGCAGTCGGGGACGACGCAGCTGACGATGATCGAATCGTTCGTGAACTCGATCGCCATCACGATCCCGGCGACGATCGTTCCGCTCATGGTCGCGTCGATGGCGGCTTACGCGTTCGCGTGGATCGACTTCAAGGGCCGCAACTTCCTCTTCATCTTCATCTTCGCGCTGCAGATCGTTCCGATTCAGATGGCGCTCGTCCCGCTGCTGAGCACGTTCTCGCGCGGGCTGAATCTGTTCGGGCTCCAGATCACGCTGCCGCTGGGAGCATCCGGTGGGTATGCGCAGGTCTGGCTCGCGCACTCGATGTTCGCTCTGCCGCTGGCGATCTATCTGCTGCACAACTTCATGTCCGAGATCCCCGGCGAGATCATCGAGGCCGCACGCGTCGACGGTGCGTCACGCGGACAGATCTTCTTCCGGATCGTGCTGCCGCTGACCATGCCGGCGATTGCGTCGGTGGCGATCTTCCAGTTCCTCTGGGTGTGGAACGACCTGCTCGTGGCACTGGTGTTCGCAGACGGCGGCGCCGCTCCGATCACGAAGCTCCTGGCCGAGATCACCGGTACACGAGGCAACGACTGGTATCTGCTCACGGCCGGGGCGTTCGTGTCGATCATCGTCCCGTTGATCGTGTTCTTCGCCTTGCAGCGGTACTTCGTGCGAGGTCTGCTGGCGGGCTCAACGAAGGGGTAACACAGCACTCACGACGGGGCCGTGGCCGTACCCTGGGAGCATGGACTACGCCGAGCACATCGCCGACCTCGTCGGTGACACGCCCCTCGTGAAGCTGCAGCACGTCACCGAGGGCGTCGAGTGCACCGTACTCGTCAAGCTCGAGTACCTCAACCCGGGCGGCTCCTCGAAGGATCGCATCGCGAAGCGGATCATCGACGCGGCCGAAGCCTCGGGTGAGCTTCGACCGGGTGGCACCATCGTCGAGCCGACCAGCGGCAACACCGGCGTCGGACTCGCGCTGGTCGCTCAGCAGCGCGGTTACAAGTGCGTGTTCGTGCTACCCGACAAGGTCGGCGAGGACAAGATCGATGTGCTGCGCGCATACGGCGCGGAGATCGTGATGACGCCGACGTCCGTGCCGGCGGACAGCCCCGAGTCGTACTACAGCGTCAGCGACCGGCTCGTGCGTGAGATCGACGGAGCCTTCAAGCCGAACCAGTACGAGAACCCGAACGGTCCGCGCAGCCATTACGAGACCACCGGACCCGAGATCTGGCGCGACACCGACGGCCGGGTCACGCACTTCGTCGCCGGCGTCGGAACGGGCGGGACGATCAGCGGCACCGGGCGATTCCTGCGTGAGGTGTCAGAGGAGCGCGTGCGCATCATCGGCGTCGACCCGGAGGGAAGCGTGTACTCGGGCGGCACCGGGCGCCCCTACCTCGTCGAAGGCGTGGGGGAGGACATCTGGCCGGGATCCTACGACCCCGCAGTGCCTCACGAGATCGTGGCCGTCGACGACGCCGAGTCGTTCGCGATGACCCGTCGCCTGGCACGTGAAGAGGGCATCCTCGTCGGCGGGTCGAGCGGCATGGCCGTCGTCGGCGCTCTGCGTGTGGCCAGGACCCTGCCGGCGGATGCCGTGATGGTGGTGCTGCTGCCGGACGGCGGTCGCGGGTATCTGTCGAAGATCTTCAACGACTCGTGGATGCGCTCGTACGGGTTCAGCGAGGTCGAAGAGGGCGAGACGGTCGCGGACGTACTCGATGCGCGCACGACCCTTCGACAGGCTCAGGGATCGATACGACAGGCTCAGGGATCGATACGACAGGCTCAGGGATCGATACGACAGGCTCAGGGATCGATACGACAGGCTCAGGGATCGATACGACAGGCTCAGGGATCGATACGACAGGCTCGGGGATCGATACCTGAGCTCGTGCACGCGCACCCCAGCGACACGGTGCTCGACGCCATCAGGATGATGACGGAGTTCGACGTCTCACAGCTCATCGTGCTCAGCGCGGAGCCGCCGGTGATGATGGGTGAGGTCGTCGGCATGGTCGACGAACGCGGACTGCTGGATCGGCTCTTCCGCGACGAGGCGAAGCCGACGGACGCCGTCGGCGCGCATGTCGACGCACGGATGCCGCTCGTCGGCATCCATGCGTCCGTCGATCAGGCACGCACGGCGCTCGCCGATGCCGACGCGCTGCTCGTCACGATCGACGGCAAGCCGCACACGCTGCTCACCCGCCAGGATCTGCTCGCCTATCTCGCGCGCTGAGCGAGAGAGGGTCACCCGGCGTAACAGGAGAGGATGCCGCGGCCTGCGGACGTAGGCTGAGGGCATGTCCGACCACTCCTTCGCCACCCGTGCCATCCATGCAGGCCAAGCGCCCGATCCTCTGACCGGTGCGATCATCCCGCCGATCTATCAGGCCTCCACGCACGTGCAGGACGGCATCGGCGGCTTCCGCGGGGGATACGAGTACAACAGGGCGGGCAATCCCACCCGCAGTGCGCTGCAGACGCAGCTCGCCGCGCTCGAGGGCGGTGCGAGTGCACTTTCTTTCGCGTCCGGTCTCGCGGCGGAGGATGCACTGCTGCGCGGCATCCTGAAGCCCGGCGACCACGTGCTGCTCGGAAACGACGTGTACGGCGGCACCTACCGACTGCTCACCAAGGTGCTCGCGCCGTGGGGCATCGAGACCACCACCGTCGAGCTCGGCGACGTCGATGCGATCCGCCAGGCGCTGCGCCCCGAGACCAGGATCGTCTGGCTCGAGACGCCCAGCAACCCGCTGCTCAAGATCGTCGACATCGCCGCGACCGCCGAGATCGCACACGCGGCCGGTGCGATCGTGGTCGTCGACAACACGTTCGCCTCACCGGCGCTGCAGCTTCCGCTCGCACTCGGCGCCGACCTCGTCGTGCACTCGACGACGAAGTACCTCGGCGGTCATTCCGACGTGCTCGGCGGTGCCGTCGTGTTCGCCGATGATCGCTTCTACGACCAGGTGAAGTTCCAGCAGTTCGCGGTCGGTGCTGTCTCCGCGCCGCTGGACGCGTGGCTCACGACCCGCGGCATCAAGACGCTCGCCGTTCGAGTGCGCCAGCACAGCGAGAACGCGCAGGCGATCGCGGAGTGGGCGGCGGCACGCCCCGAGTTCGAGACGGTGTTCTACCCCGGACTCTCCTCGCACCCCGGCCACGAGATCGCCGCGCGCCAGATGAGCGGATTCGGCGGGATGCTGTCGCTCGCGCTCGCCGCGGGCCAGGCCGCCGCACGCGCCTTCGCCGAGTCGACCGAGCTGTTCCAACTCGCGGAGTCTTTGGGCGGCGTCGAGTCGCTGATCGGCTACCCGCCGGACATGACGCACGCCTCGGTGCGCGGCACACCTCTCGCCGTGCCGGAGAACGTCGTGCGACTGTCCGTCGGAATCGAAGACGTGGCGGACCTGATCGCCGACCTCGAGCAGGGGCTGGCGCGCATCAACGGCTGAGCGACTCTGCGGCGCGGAGAGCGACGCGAGTAGCATTGAGGGATCTTGAACGATTCATCACCGCCTGACGTCCCCACTCCCGATTTCGAACGCACAGATCTCGACCGCACGCCGACCGGCAGCATCCGCGCCATCACCGGCACGATCCGCACCAGCACGCCCACCGGCGCGATCAGGGTGCTCGGGCCGAACCCGGCGACCGCGCCGATCATGCTGCACCCTGGCGATGCGATCTCGCATCGCCGCCGGGTGCTGTACATCATCCTGCTCGGAGCGCTCACCGCGCTCGGACCGTTCACGATCGACCTGTATCTGCCGGCGTTCCCGGTGCTGGAGTCCGATTTCCAGACGACCTCCGCGGCGATCCAGCTCACGCTCACCGGCACGATGATCGGCTTCGCGGTCGGTCAGCTCGTCGTCGGCCCGCTCTCGGACAAGGTCGGACGCCGCATCCCGCTGGTCAGCGTCACGGCGCTGCACGTGCTCGCCAGCGTCGCCGCGGCAGTCGCTCCGGATCTGCTGCTGCTCGGAGGCGCGCGCGTGCTCATGGGCATCGGAGCGGCAGCCGGAGGCGTGGTCGCGATGGCGGTCGTGCGCGACCTGTTCGGCGGTCGCCGACTCGTGGTGATGCTTTCCAGGCTCGCCCTGGTCTCGGGCGTCGCACCCGTGGTGGCACCGTTGATCGGATCGTGGCTGCTCGGAGTGATGCCGTGGCGCGGAATCTTCATCGTCCTCGCCGCATACGGCACAGTCATGTTCCTGGCCGCTCTGCTGTTCATCCCCGAGACCCTCCCGAAGGAGCGACGGCAGGAACGCGGAAGCACCACGATCTGGCAGCGCTATCGCAGCGTCCTCAGCGATCGGGTGTTCCTCGGCGTGCTCGTGATCGGCGGCATGACGTTCTCCGGGCTGTTCTCGTACCTCTCGGCCTCGCCGTTCCTGTTCCAGGAGACGCACGGCCTGAACGCTCAGGAGTACGGCTGGCTGTTCGCCGTCAACTCGGTCGGTGTGGTGCTCGGCGTGCAGGCCGCGTCACGGCTCGCGGCGCGATTCGGCCCGCAGTGGGTTCTTGCGTTCTCGACGGCTGTGCTGCTGATCAGCGGCACCGCGATCATCGTCTGCGACCAGCTCGGCCTGGGTTTCTGGGGCACCGTCATCCCGCTGTTCGTGTTCATGACCGCGTGCGGCTTCTCATTCCCCTGCGTGCAGGTTCTCGCGCTCGATCGTCATGGCAAGGCGGCAGGGACGGCAGCGTCGATCCTCGGCGCGAGCAACAACGGCATCGCCGCGATCATCTCGCCGGTCGTCGGCTTCGTCTCGGCAGGCGCCATCACGGCGACCACGATGGCCTCGGTCATGGTCGGCTGCGCCGTGGTCGGCACGCTCGCCCTGTGGCTGATCGTGCGTCCGCGCACGGTCGGAATGCTCGCGCCGTAGCATCCCGGACTTCACGTGGGTGAGAATGAGCGGATGACTCGACGACCGGCGCTGCTCTGGTGGGGCATCGGCTGCGTGCTCGCGGCGATGGCGCTGGGAGCGGCGATGACCGCGCCCGGCCCCGACATCCCCTCGGCGATGGACAGCGGATGGAACCGGCTGATGATCGGTATCCAGACGCCGCTGCTGCTGAGCTTCTCCGAGGTGATGAACGAGGTCGGAGGCAGTTGGGCCGCGACGTATGTGATCCCGCTCGCGATCCTGGCCGCCCTGCTGATCGCCAGGCGATGGCGGGCAGCGGTGTTCGTGGGCGTGTCGCTGCTCGCGAGCGTGCTGGCGGTGCAGCTGCTCAAGCAGCTGTTCGGTCGTGCGCGACCGGAGGAGATGCTGGTGATCTCCGATTTCGGTTCATTCCCGTCAGGGCATACGGCCAACGCCGCAACCTTGGCGGTGATCGCGGTGCTGCTGTTTCCCCGGCTGTGGGTGCTGATCGTCGGCATCATCTGGACGATCGCGATGGCTTTCTCGCGCACGCTGCTCTCGGTGCACTGGCTGAGCGACACGATCGGCGGGGTGCTGGTCGGTGTCGGCACGGTGCTGATCGTGGGCGCCCTCATGCTGACGTGGGTGCGCCGGCCGCAGAGCGCGGCGGGATATGTCGCGCACGATGAAGAGGAGCCCTGAGTGAGCAGCATCCGCCCGTACCGTCCCGAGGATCGCCAGGCGATGTTCGAGATCTGCCTGAAGACCGCGGATGCCGGCGCCGACGCGACCGGAATGTTCAGCGACGACGACCTCTGGGGGCTGCTGTTCGCGGTGCCGTATGCCGAACGGCATCCCGATCTGTGCTCGATCGTCGAGGCCGACGACGGTCGTGCGATCGGCTACATCGTCGCCACAGACGACACCGACGCGTTCGAACGGTGGTTCCGCGATGAGTGGTGGCCGCAGTTCACCGAACGCTTCCCGCGGCCGGTCCATGCGGAGAGTCCTGAGGAGAAGATGATCGAGTACGGGTATCGGCGGCGTCCGGGTCAGAATCCGAACACGGCGCAGTACCCGGCGCATCTGCACATCGACCTGCTGCCGGAGACCCAGGGACAGGGACTCGGGCGTCGGCTGATCGAGACCCTCTTCGCCGAGCTGCGCCGTCGTGGCGTGAAGGGGCTGCACCTCGGCATGAACCCAGAGAACACGGGTGCGGCGGCTTTCTACGAGCGACTCGGAATGCAGCGGCTGCCGTCCGAAGACGGCGGGCGCAGCTACGGGGAGCGGTTCACCGACTGAATCCTCAGCACAGGTTAGATGACTGAAGGGCCCCGCTGGCGCGGAGCCCTTCAGCCATTTGGCGGTGACGGCGGGATTCGAACCCGCGGTTGCTTGCACAACACACGCTTTCCAAGCGTGCTCCTTCGGCCGCTCGGACACGTCACCAAGGAACAACCTGAACAGTCTATCCGATCGCTGATGCCGCCTGCGCCAGTCGCCCTCGGCGCCATAAGGTGAGGGAGACACCGATGGCGACTCGCACAGGGGGAACGCGTGAACGAGCTTCCGCACCGCCGGCGCTGGATGCTGCAGATGCAGCAGTCACTGCCGCCGGCAACCGTGTTCGATCGGACGACGTTCCTCGTGGGAACGGCGGCGGCGGTCTGGCTTGCGGCGATCATCGCTATCCAGGGAGTGCGCACGCCCTGGGCGCTGGTCTGGTTCATCCCGATCTGGGCGATCACCGCGTACCTGGTGCTGCCACGGCTGCATCGCATGCTCTCCGACCTCTACGTGCCCGACTACTTCTTCGGGCGCACCCGAACGGCCGACGGTCTGCTCGGCGATCCGGTGAACCTCGGAGTGGACGGCTCCGGCGCCCAACTCGACCACGTCATGACTTCGGCCGGCTGGCATCGCGCGGATGAGATCACAGCGGCATCGACGTGGCGGATCATCGCGTCGACGCTCACCAGGCGCAGCTATGCCACCGCACCGGTGTCGCCACTCATGCTGTTCGGCAGGCGCCACGACGTCGCGTACCAGCAGGAGGTGAAGGGCAATCCGAAGCAGCGCCATCACGTGCGCTTCTGGCACAGCCCACCCGGGTGGCTGCTTCCGGGCGGCGCCCACGCCGATTGGCTCGGCGCGGCGACCTACGACACCGATGTGGGCCTGTCCCTGTTCACGCTCCAGGTCACCCATCGCATCGACGAGAACACCGATGTGGAGCGCGACCACGTGGTCACGACGGCGCAGTCGGCCGACAGCGACGTCCGCGTGCGACTGCTCCGCGATTTCACCACCGGATATCACTCGCGCAACGGCGGTGGAGATCGATTCGTGACAGACGGCGACCTGCCGATCGTCGATGTCTCCCGCACTGTGCCGCCCGAGCCCGTCGCCGTGCTGCAACCCGATCCGAGCACCGCACGTCAGATCGCTCGAGCACCGCTGCCGGTGATCACCGCGGTGACGCTCATCGGGCTCGTCACCGTGCTCCAGCTGGTCGATGTGCTCTCCGACGCGACGTTCTGGCAGCTGCTCTCCGCCGCCGAACCCGACGAACGTGTGCTGATCCTCGTCGTGGTCGGTCTGTTCGGGGCCTTCATGATCTGGCAGCTCGTGATGGCGTGGCTCGTGCTGCGCGGCGGCCGCCGATCTCGCGCGGTGCTGATGGTGCTCGTGATCCTCCAGATCATCTTCATGGCCATCGACTACCTGGACGGCAGCGCTGTGCTGGGCCTGGACTGGACACTGCTCACGGCATCGGTCCAGGCAATCACGCTGCTGTGCCTGTCGAGTGAGAGCGCCGGGGCATGGGCGCGCAGGCGCCGTGGATCGAAGCCCGCGTAAAATCGCAGGGTGGCCACACCCAAGATCGTCCTCTTCTACGCGTTCGCGCCGCTCGCCGACCCGGAGGCGATCCGCCTGTGGCAGCGCGACCTCGGCGAGGCGCTCGGGCTGCGCGGTCGGCTGATCATCTCGAAGGACGGCGTCAACGGCACTCTCGGCGGCGATCTTCCTGCGCTCAAGAAGTGGGTGCGCTCGTTCCGCTCCTACCCGGCGTTCAAGGATGCCGACATCAAATGGAGCGAGGGGACGGGGCTCGACGACGCCGGACTCAGCGTCGACTTCCCCAAGCTCAGCGTCAAGGTGCGCGACGAGATCGTCTCTTTCGGGGCGCCGGGGGAGCTGCGGGTCGACGAGCACGGAGTCGTCGGCGGTGGTGCACGGCTGAGTCCCGACGCACTGCACGAGCTCGTGCAGTCGCGTGACGACGTCGTCTTCTTCGACGGGCGCAACGCGCTCGAAGCCGAGATCGGCCGTTTCCGCGGTGCGATCGTGCCCGACACCGAGACGACTCGCGATTTCGTCGAGCTGCTCGACTCGGGAGCGTACGACGATCTCAAGGGCAAGCCGGTCGTCACCTACTGCACTGGCGGCATCCGCTGCGAGGTGCTGTCGAGTCTCATGACGGCGCGCGGGTTCGGCGAGGTGTACCAGCTCGAGGGTGGCATCGTCCGCTACGGGGAGCGCTTCGGAGACGATGGCCTGTGGGACGGCTCGCTCTACGTGTTCGACAAGCGCGGATCAGTGGATTTCAGCGACCACACCGCCGTGATCGGCACGTGCGCCGGGTGCGGTACGCAGACCAAGCGCACCGCGAACTGCCCGGATGCCGCGTGCCGTCGCCAGTTCGTCGTGTGCGAGAGCTGCGACGCGGTGCCGTGCGATGAGCACACGGTGCAACTCGCCTGAGCGGGCGCACGCCGCCGCTCAGCCGCTGGTCAGGCCGGCGCAGGCCGTCGCGAGCTGTCGACAGCGAACAGCGAGCGCGGCAGCAGCAGAGCCGTGACGCGCCCGCGCGCATCGACATGACGGTGCATATCTGCGCTCACTCGGACGAGGGCGGGAGCGAGATCGCGCGCATCGAGCTTCTCCCTGGCGTAACTGGCACGCTCCACAGCATCCACCAGCGTCTGCACCGCCCGGGCGTCGGCGCCGCGCTCGATCAGATCTGCGCCCCGTTCCCGGGGAGAGTCGGCATCCGAGACCGGCACGCCCAGATCGGTCAGCGTCGCCCGCAGCTCGCGCCACGCGATCACGGCGTCTCCGCCTCTGGCGCGTGAGCGGCGCCATATCCGCACGAACAGGCGGATCAGTGCCGGTAGTAGCAGCAAGAGCAGTGCGCCGCCGACCACGAGCATCACCGGCGTGGGATCGAGTCGCTGCAGCACGCCGCCGCCCGCAGCAGAGGGGTCATCCGTCGCTTCGTCGAGCTCAGGACCGCTCGTCGGGGTCGCCGATGGTGCCGCGCTCGGCGCTGGTGTCGCCGGGCCGGTGACCGGCCCGGCCTCCACGGATGCCGGCGCGAATGCGGTCGGCACGCCAAGCGATGCGGTCGGCTCGAACGGTACCCATCCGATGCCCCCGAAACGCACTTCCGGCCAGGCGTGCAGCTGATCGCTGCTGACGACGTAGACGAATTCGTCGCCGCGCTTCTCGTCGGTCAGACGCCCTGGAAGGTAACCGACCACTATCCGCACCGGAAGATCGAGCGTCTGCGCCATCAACGCGAACGCGCCGGCGAAGTGGATGCAGTATCCCGAGCGCACATCGAGGAACTCTGCGACCGCGTCCGCACCGGTGCCGTCGAAGCCGCCGTCGACCGGGGCGTCGAGCGAGTAGGTGAACTCGGACCGGAACCACGTCTGGAGGGCGATCATGCGGTCGTAGTCGGTCTCGGCACCGGCTGTCACCTCGCGGGCGGTCTCGGCGATCACCGGCGGAAGGTCCTCCGGGACCTGTGGATCCTCGGCGCTGCGGATGGCTCCGGAGGCGCGGATCTGCTCGAGCGTCGGCTGCGCAGTGGCTGTCGTCACCGTGTAGTCCTCGCCCCCGGCATTGCGCGTCTCGGAGACCACTGTGCGGTTGCCGGGCATGATCTCCCAGCCGGAGGAGGTGCCGGTGACCTTCGTCGCCGCATACGGCACCGGCAACCAGGAACTCGAGATGCCGACGACGCGGATCGAGGTGCGCCGTTGCGTGGTGGCGATCTCCTCGGCCCAGTTGCCGTCTCCGAAGCCGTCGGAGAGCGGCCGAGTGTCTTCCTCGTCCGCTTGCCAGACTTGTCCGTCGAACCCCGACACGGTCGCGATCCGCAGGTACGGTGCGGTCACAGCCGTGGTCGCCAGCGTGATGACGTCGGTGGGTGCCGGCCGGCGCAGGTCGTCGCCCAGCCGCAGCGACGGATTCAGCGCGACGGATGTCCCCGTGCCCACCCAGCTTGCGGAGACCGGCAGGATCGGGGTGATGATGAGCGCGCCGGCGAGAGCCGCGGCGCCGACGCCGAGAGCCACAGCGACCGATGCCCGCCTCGGCCTGCGGGCATCGTGACGAGTGCTGTGCCGCAGCAGGAAGAGGATCAGGATCGCGAGCACCACGAACCACGGGACATCGGCATCGCCGAATGTGATGATCATCGGCACCACGCCGACCGCGGTGACGAGCACCGCCGCGAGCAGGGTGAGTCGCTGAGCGATCAGGTGGTCGATGATGATCGTGATGACGGCGAACCCCACGGCGAGCATGGCGCGAACGGCCAGGGTGTCGTTCAGCGGGGCGGTGCCGAACTGCACCTGCTCGAATGCCTGGGCCGCCAGCGGAGCGAGGGCCTGCAGGGTCGAACCGGTCGGGATGAATCCGAGCAGAGCTCCCTGCGGGACCAGCATCAGGGTGAGCGCGCACACTGCGACGACCAACTGAGCGAGCAGCGCCCACGCATCCCGCCCGCGGCGGCGTGCGCCCAGGTGACGCATGAGAGCGCCGGTGGCTGTGATGAGGACGATGACGGTGATGCTCACGAGCGACCACGGTCCCGCCGCGATGGCCGACGAATACGGCCACAGCGCGACGAAACCTGCGCAGGCTGCGAGCATCGCGATCGCCAGCGTGCGGGTCTGCCGGTCGGCGGCAGCGGCCTCTTCGGCCCACGGCGTGCGACGCTGCTCAGCGGGCGACATGCCCGCCTCCTGTCGCCATCCGGGCGGGGAGGGCGTCCTCCCAGGCGGCGGCGATGTCCTCTGCCAGCGGAGCGGATGACCACCCCAGTCGCGCAGCGGCGTCTCCGGCGCCGGGACCGAGGTCGGTTGCGAGGAGGATCGGAGCCGCGGCCCCGCCATGGCGCAGCAGCGCAGCATCCTCCTCGTCGAGGTGCCCCGTGATCAGCACCAGCGGACCGGGCGGCGTTCCATCGAAGAGGGTGATGATGTCGCGACCTTCACCCTGCGGCCGAGTGAGCGCCAGCGCCACGAGCAGGCCGTCGCGGTCATCCTCGTGCCCGCGGAGCCTGCCGAGCACGGCTCCCGCCGAATCGAGCACATCCACGCTGTACCCCTCCTGCACCAGGTGAAGGGCGACGGATGCGCACGCGGAGACGGCAGCCTCGAACGCGGGGTCGGCCTGCTCACGCTGGATGTCCCAGTGCCGGGCTGTGCGATCGAGGACGACCAGCGCGTCAGGGCTGGATTCCTCCTCTTCCTGTCGCACCATCAGGTCGCCGCGGTGGGCGGTCGCGCGCCAGTGGATGCGGCGCATCGAATCGCCGGACACGTAACGCCGGGGAGACAGGTTGTCGCTGCCCTGTCCGAGCCGTGTGGATGACGTGTGCGCGGTTCCGCCGGCCGCTCCGAGATTCGAGCTGAGCGGAGCGAGCGGCACGACCTCTGGGACCACGGTGACCGTGCGAGTGTCTCCGAACTCCTGCGTGCGCTGAGCGAATCCGAACGGGTCGATCGTCTGCAGCGACAGCGGCCCCACCGCCCACACGCCACGGCGCACGCCCGTGATCGCATAGCCGATGCTGGTGCCGTTGTCGGTGGGGAACTCTCCCGTGGCATCGCCGGAGACCGCGGCGGGCAGTTTGTCGCGCCAGATGCCGAGCGGGATGCGCAGGGCGCGCATGTCGAATCGCACGGCGACCTGCGACTCCTCACCGACGGTGAGCAGATCGGTGGAGATGCGTCTGCTCACCGCACCGGTGCGCCGGGGGACGTGCACGACGAGGACGGCGACGACCACGAGCAGGAACAACAGCATCGCGACGTAGAGCAGAATCGGCGCTGCCAGCAGATTGGCCGCGATCGTCAACAGCACACCGGTCAGGAGCGCGGCTGCCCCCCCGGCCCGTGAGCAGATGACGTCGAGGCATGGCCGGACTCGGATCAGAACCTGGCGGCCAGTGGAACGCGTACACGGTCCACTATCTGAGCGAGCGCGGCCTCGACGGGCTGCGCACCCGCACGGTGTACGCCGCGGGCAGGGAGAAGCCGATGCGCGAACACGGGTGCGAGCAATGCGGTGAGGTCGTCCGGGATCACGAACTCCCGTCCGTCCAGCGCCGCCCACACCTTGGCCGCGCGCACGAGCTGAAGAGTGGCGCGCGGGCTCGCGCCCAGATGCAGGCTCGGATCGGTGCGGGTGGCCTGTGAAAGTGCGACGGCGTACTCCTCGACGGTGGGGGAGACATGCACTGCGCGGGCGAAGCCGATCATCCGCCTGATCGCTCGGGCATCGGCGACCGGGGTGATCGAGGCGAGTGGATTGACGCTGTCGCGCTGACGGAGCATGAGGGCCTCTGCCGCGGCATCCGGATAGCCCATCGAGATGCGCATCATGAACCGGTCGCGCTGCGCCTCCGGAAGTGCGTAGGTGCCCTCCATCTCGAGCGGGTTCTGCGTCGCGACGACGAGGAACGGATCCGGCAGGGGGTGCGTGCGGCCGTCGACGGTGACCTGCCCCTCCTCCATGGCTTCGAGAAGGGCGGACTGGGTCTTGGGGGACGAGCGGTTGATCTCGTCGGCGATCACGATCTGCGCGAAAACCGCACCGAACTTGAACTCGAACTCGCGGTCGACGGGGTTGTACACCGAGACGCCGGTGACATCGCCCGGCAGCAGATCAGGGGTGAACTGGATGCGACGCACCGTCGCGTCGACGCTCGCGGCGATCGCACGGGCGAGCATCGTCTTGCCGACCCCTGGGACGTCCTCGATGAGCAGATGGCCCTCGGCCAGCATGCACGTCAGGGCGCTGCGCACGGCATCCGGCTTGCCGTCGATGACCTCGCCCACCGATGTCAGGATGGCGGAGGTCTGCGTCCGGAACTGCTCGGCCGTGATCTCGGGTGCGGTGTCGTCCATGCGTTCCCTCTCGCCCCGGCACTTCTGTGCGCGTGAATCGATCGTAACCCGCGCGCGCGGCCTGCGCTCCTGTGGATTCGTGGTTCACGATGCCCGTCCCGGTTCGTCTCTCCGCCGAACGCCGGGTAGACTGTCCGAGGCTCTCCGCGTGGCAGCATCCAGGCCAATTCCCCCAGGACGGAAACGTAGCAAGGGTAACCGGGCTCTGCTGGGTGCGCGGAGGGTCCTTTCTTCTCTCCGGGCACTTTGCCGCCCGACGGCCCACCGTTCAGCTTCGCCTGCGAGGATCGTGGTGTGAGCACATCCACCACTCCTGCGCGTTCCGCGGCGATCGGGCGCTTCGCCTCTCCGATCGCTCTCGTCGCGCTGATGTGGGTGATCCAGATCGCTGACGCCGTGCTCCCCGGCTCCTTCACCGGTTTCGGCTTGCGGTCATGGGACTTCGGCAGCCTGCAGGGGCTCGTGCTCGGACCGCTGCTGCACGCGGGATGGGCGCACCTGATCGGCAACACCCTGCCGTTGCTGGTGCTCGGCTGTCTCATCGCCATCGAAGGCGCCGGCCGCTTCTGGATGGTCACCGCGGTCACCGCGCTCGTGGGGGGCGTCGGCACCTGGCTGCTCAACGCACCGGGCACGCTCACGGTCGGTGCGTCCGTGCTCGTCTTCGGGTACTTCGCGTACATCGTCGTGCGCGTGTTCTCGCCTCGGCCGATCGCGCACCGCATCGCGCACGCCCTCATCGCTGTGATCGTGCTCGTCCTGTACGGCGGGTCGATGCTCGCCGGCATCGTCGGCGTGGGCCCCGGCGTCTCCTGGCAGGCGCATCTGTTCGGCGCGGTCGGCGGCGGTGTGGCGGCGCTCGCGGGAGCGCGTGGTCCTCGCAGCCGCGGAGCGCGCGGCACGTGAGCGCAGGCTCGAAGCGCGCCGCCTCCGGCACGCGGGGTCGTGCCGGTTCGCGCGGGCGGGCGGGGCAGCGGACGAGAAGGCGCACGACGAGACGACGGAGACCGGGCGGGCGGGCGGCCTCCCGCGCGACGCGTCGGCCGAAGGACGCACGTCTCATGATCGCGGCGCTCGGCGGGCTCACCCTCGCCGCGCTCCTCATCGTTCTCGTGCCGATGGCGACGTCGAGCGATCCGGTCGCGGTGTGCGTGGACGCGCCGGGCGATCTGCCGGACGCAGGGGTCGAAGGCTGGCAGGGTGAGCAGCTCCACAACGCCGCGATCATCGTGCGCACGGCCTCGGAGCAGGGGTTCGAGCGCGACGGCCAGGTCCTCGGCGTCATGGCGGCGATGGGCGAGAGCTCACTGCAGAACATCGACTACGGCGACTGGGAGACGTCCGGCTTCACCAATCCGGACGGCACGCGCACCAGCAGCATCGGCCTGTTCCAGCAGCAGGAGTGGTGGGGGAGCGTCGAGACGAGGATGGATCCGGCAGCATCCGCCGCCCTCTTCTACGGACGTCTCGCCGGACTCGAGGGGTGGCAGGGCATGGAGCCCACGCATGCGATCCATCGCGTGCAGGTCAACTCCGACCCGAACCACTACGCCCGGTTCGAAGATGACGCGGGCGCGGTGGTCGACGCGCTTTCCGGTCCATGTCCGGCGTAGGGTGGCACCGTGGCGCGGAGCATCTACATCACCTCGGCCGAGGGGCACACAGGCAAGTCCACCATCGCACTGGGCGTGCTCGACGCGCTCATGCGCGTGACGCCGAGGGTGGGTGTCTTCCGGCCGATCGCGCGGTCCTCCGCTGAGCCCGACTACGTGCTCGAGCTGCTGCTCGCGCACGACGGCGTGCATCTCGACTACGACGACAGCCTCGGGGTGACCTATGACGACGTGCGCGACGACCCCGATCGGGCGCTGGCGACCATCGTGTCCAGGTTCAAGGCCGTGGAGGCGCAGTGCGACGCCGTGGTCGTGATCGGCAGCGACTACACCGACGTGGCCAGTCCTGCCGAGCTCGGCTACAACGCCCGCATCGCCGCGAACCTCGGTGCCCCCGTGCTGCTCGTGCTGAGCGGCCGCGACCAGCAGGGCGGTGGTGAACAGCTCGGCACGTCGACAGCGCGTACGGCCGACGCGGTCGGCCAGATCGCCGCGCTCGCGCTCGCCGAACTGCATGACGAGCGGGCAGAGCTGTTCGCCGTCATCGTCAATCGCGCCGATCCGGACGCCCTGCAGCCGGGCGTCGACGCCGTGCGCACAGCGCAGGCCGAGCACACGCCGGTCTGGGCCATCCCCGAGGACCGCACACTCGTCGCGCCGTCGATACGCGGCATCCTCGCGGCCGTCGACGGACGGCTCATCAAGGGCGATCCCGACCTGCTCACTCGCGAAGCACTGGACGTGGTGGTGGCGGGCATGTCGATGGTCAACGTCCTGCCCCGCCTCACTCAGGATGCCGTCGTCGTCATCCCCGCTGATCGCACCGAGGTTCTGCTCGCGACGTTGATGGCGGATGCGGCAGGCACGTTCCCGTCGATCGCGGGGATCATCCTGAACGGACCCTTCCCGTTGCCCGAGTCGATCGAGCGACTGCTCGGCGGTCTGGCCTCGACGGTCCCCATCATCGCCACCGACCACGGCACGTACGACACCGCCGTGCGGGTGATGGGCGCGCGGGGACGGCTGGCCGCCGACTCGCGGCACCGCTACGACCGTGCGCTCGGGCTCTTCCAGACCCACGTCGACATCGCCGAGCTCGCGACGCAGCTCGGACTCGCCGAGGCGCATGTGGTGACGCCGCTGATGTTCGAGTACGGGCTCATCGAGCGGGCGAGCGCGGATCGCAAGCGCATCGTGCTGCCCGAGGGCGAGGACGACCGCATCCTTCGCGCCGCATCGAGTCTGATCGCCCGTGACGTCGCCGACCTGACGATCCTCGGCGACGAGAGCGAGATCCGCGCTCGCGCCACCGAGCTCGGCATCGACATCGGCGCCGCGCAGATCATCAGTCCGACCGACCCGTCGTACATCGAACGGTTCGCCGAGGAGTATGCACGCCTGCGGGTGCACAAGGGAGTGACGCTGTCGCAGGCCGCCGACACCGTCACAGACGTGTCGTACTTCGGAACGCTCATGGTGCACCTCGGTCTGGCGGACGGCATGGTCTCGGGCGCGACCCACACCACTGCGCACACGATTCGTCCGTCTTTCGAGATCATCAAGACGCGTCCTGGCGTGGAGGTGGTCTCCAGCGTCTTCCTGATGGCTCTCGCCGACCGCGTGCTCGTCTACGGCGACTGCGCGGTGATCCCCGATCCCACCAGCACTCAACTCGCAGACATCGCGATCTCCTCTGCCGAGACCGCGCAGCAGTTCGGCATCGAGCCGCGCGTGGCGATGCTGTCGTATTCGACGGGGGAGTCCGGGACCGGCGCCGACGTCGACAAGGTGCGTGAGGCGACGGCGTTGGTGCGCGAGCGCGCCCCCGAGCTGCCGGTCGACGGACCGATCCAGTACGACGCCGCGGCCGATGCCGCCGTCGCCAAGGCCAAGATGCCGGATTCGGCGGTCGCCGGACGCGCGACGGTGTTCGTCTTCCCCGATCTGAACACGGGCAACAACACGTATAAGGCCGTGCAGCGCTCGGCAGGAGCCGTCGCGATCGGGCCCGTGCTGCAGGGGCTGAACAAGCCTATCAACGATCTCTCGCGCGGCGCGCTGGTCGACGACATCGTCAACACGGTCGCGATCACCGCGATCCAGGCTCAGGGAAGTGCCTCGGTGTCGGAGGTCTGAGGCCTCTCATATAGTCAAAGGTGTGAACAGCACCACCAACCAGCGCCTCGCTCAGCTCATCTGGAACATCGCCGACGACGTGCTGCGTGACCTGTACGTGCGCGGCAAGTACCGCGATGTGATTTTGCCGATGACGGTGCTGCGCCGACTCGACAGCGTGCTGGCCGAGACGAAGCAGAATGTGCTGAGTACCAAGAAGACGTTGGATGCTGCGAGCATCGTGAATCAGGATGCTGCGCTGCGACAGGCCGCTGCCCAGGACTTCTACAACACCAGCCCTTTCCTGCTGAAAGATCTGCGTGCGGCGAGCACGCAGATGCAACTGCGCCAGAACTTCGAGGCGTACCTCGACGGCTTTTCGCCGAATGTGCAGGAGATCCTGGAGAACTTCGAGTTCCGCAACCAGATTCCGAGGCTCACCAAGGCTGATGCGCTCGGCACGCTGATCGAGAAGTTCCTTGACCCGACGCTCGATCTGTCGCCGAAAAGCCTCGACAACCACGGTATGGGCAGCCTCTTCGAAGAGCTGGTGCGCCGCTTCAACGAAGAGAACAACGAAGAGGCGGGCGAGCACTGGACACCCCGCGATGTCGTCAAGCTCATGACACGGCTGATGTTCGAGCCGATCGCCGATTCGATTCCCGACGGCACCTATATGAGTGAGTCCGATTGGGTTTAGTGGTCGTAGGCGATGAGTGAGCGTTTGACGGGTGCTCCGATGAGCCAGTTGTGCCAGATTCCGGCTGCGAGGGCGAGGAGCCGTGCGGCGACGCGGGAGTAAATGATCAGCAAGCTCCTTCTGCCTCCGACGACGCTCCTCGCGCTCCGGGCTGATCGCATCCATAGTCACAGTGTTTCTCCTTCAGGGGGGTGAACCTCACCCCCTTACACAGACCATTTGACAGGCTCATGGACGATGACAAGCTCAAGGGCGTCGACAACTGGGACTACTTCGACGAGTGGCTGCAGCGCATCCGCGACATCCGTGCCTCAGAGAAGCGCTTCTATCAAAAGGTGCGCGATCTCTACGCCACCGCCGTGGACTACGAGAAATCCAGCGATCTCGCCAAGACCTTCTTCGCGAAGGTACAGAACAAGATGCTCTGGGCGGTCACCGGTCACACCGCGGCCGAGATCGTCAGCCTGCGCAGCGACCCGCACACCACCAACATGGGGCTCACCTCGTGGAGCGGAACCGTCGTCCGCAAAGCCGACGTAGCTGTCGCCAAGAACTACCTTCAAAATGATGAGATCACGGAACTCGACCTCATCGTGACGATGTACCTCGATTACGCGGAACTGCAGGCGAAGAACCGTCGGCAGATGACGATGGCCGACTGGGCCGCACGGCTGGATGCCTTCCCCGATCACTCATGTTCGCCGCCTGCTCCAGTGCAGCCAACGATTGCGAGATGCAGATGGTGCCGACAAATCTGAATGAAGCAAGCCTCGAAGAGCTCATCGTGGCGCAGATGGTCGCCACCGACGGCACACCTGGCTGGGTGCAAGGCGATCCGAAGAACTTCAACGCCGCATACTGCCTCGACCTCGCCGTGTTCCGCGAGTTCGTCCGCGACACCCAACCCGCGCTGATCGACGTGCTCCACCTTGACAGCGACTCCCCGACCACGCACAAGTTCCTTGCCCGCCTGCAGGGCGAGATCACCAAGAACGGCATCGTCGCCTCCCTGCGTGACGGCGTCACCCACGGGCCGCACCACATCGACCTGTACTATCCGACACCCTCGGCGCACAACGCGAAGGCTGTCGAACTCTTCGCGCAGAACAGGCTTACGATCACCCGGCAGGTGCACTACAGCATCCGCGAAGCCAGCAAGTCGCTTGACCTCGTGGCATCCGTCAACGGCCTGCCCGTCGCAACCTTCGAACTGAAGAACAACATCACCAACCAGACCGTCGAAGACGCCGTCAAGCAGTACAAGACCGACCGTGATCCGCGCGAGCCGATCTTCGCCTTCGGCCGCTGCATGGCACATTTCGCCGTCGACGATCGCCACGTGCGGTTCAGCCCGAAGCTGAGCGGCACCTCGTCGTGGTTCCTGCCGTTCGATCAGGGGCACAACGGAGGAGCGGGCAACCCACCGAACCCCGATGGGGTGATGACCGACTACCTCTGGAAGCGCGTGCTCGCACCGCACAGCCTTGCCAACATCATCGAGAACTTCGCCGCCGTCGTCACCACGAAGGATCCCAAGACCGGCAAGAAAACCTCCTCGGCGATCTTCCCGCGCTTCCACCAGCTCGACGTGGTGCGAAAGCTGCTCGCCGACGTGCAAACACACGGCAGCGGCATCCGCTATCTCATCCAGCACTCCGCCGGCTCCGGCAAATCGAACTCCATCGCCTGGCTCGCCCACCAGCTGATCGGTGTCGAACACGACGGTGCACGCGCGTTCGATTCGATCATCGTCGTCACCGACCGGGTGATCCTGGACAGCCAGATCCGCGACACGATCAAGGGCTTCACACAGGTCGGATCCACGGTGCAGCACGCCGAAAGCTCGAAAGGGCTGCGCGAGGCGATCGAAGCCGGCAAGAAGATCATCATCACGACCGTGCAAAAGTTCCCCTACATCGTGCAGGGTTTGAAGGGCGTGCAGCGCGAGAAGAGTTTCGCGATCATCATCGACGAGGCGCATTCCAGCCAAGGCGGCAAGGTATCCGCGGCACTCGCGAAAGCCCTGTCGAAAGACGGTCTGGACACCGACGTCGAAGACGTGGAAGACGCACTCAACCGGCTCATGGAGTCGAAGAAGATGCTGCCCAACGCATCGTATTTCGCCTTCACCGCCACGCCAAAGAACAAGACGCTCGAGACCTTCGGGCATCCGCACCCGGTGGACGGAGTGATCAAGCATCGCCCCTTCCACACCTACACGATGCGGCAGGCGATCGAAGAGAAGTTCATTCTCGACGTGCTCGCCAATTACATCCCCGTCGACACCTACTACAAGCTCATCAAGACCGTGGAAGACGACCCGGAATTCGACGCGAAACGGGCATCGAAGAAGCTGCGCACCTACGTCGAAGGGCAGAAGCACGCGATCCGGCAGAAAGCCGAGATCATGATGGATCACTTCCACGCCCAGGTGATGCAGCCGCGCAAGATCGGCGGCCAGGCACGCGCCATGATCGTCACCACCTCGATTGCCCGCGCCATCGACTACTACGAAGCAGCCAGCGCGTATCTGGCCGAGACCAAGCGGCCATACGAAGCGATCGTGGCCTTCTCCGAATTCAAGGACGAAGAGGGCAACAAGGTCACAGAGTCCCAGTACAACGGATTCCCCAGCGCCGAGATACCTGCGCGTATCCAGCAGGACCCGTACCGCATCCTCATCGTCGCCGACAAGTTTCAGACGGGATACGACGAACCGCTGCTGCACACGATGTACGTCGACAAGACACTCTCCGGAGTCAAGGCGGTGCAGACGCTGTCACGCCTGAACCGCGCGCATCCACAGAAGCACGACTGCTCGGTGCTCGACTTCGCCAACGAGACCGACGTCATCCAGGCCTCCTTCCAGGACTACTACCAGACCACCGTCCTGGCAGATGAGACCGACCCGAACAAGCTCAACGACCTGGCGGCAGAGCTCGTACGCGAGGCCGTGTTCACACAGGAGGGCATCGACCACTTCGTCGAGCGCTACCTCGCCGAAGCTCCGATCGACGAACTGCACGCGCTGCTGGATGCCTCGGTAGACGAGTACCGCGAAACCATGGACGAAGATCAGCAGGTCGAGTTCAAAGGCGCGGCGAAGGCGTTCGTGCGCACCTACGGATTCCTCTCCGCGATCCTCCCCTACTCGAACGTCTGGTGGGAGAAACTGTCGATCTTTCTCGGGTTCCTGGTGCCCAAGCTCCCCACTCCCGCGGGAGAAGACCTCTCGGCGGGTGTGCTGGAGAGCATCGACCTCGACTCGTTCCGCGTCGAGAAGCGCACGGCTCTCACAATCGCGCTCGCCGACGGCGAAGTCGAGATCGACCCGGTGCCAGGCGCAGGCGCGGGCGGTCGTCCCGACCCCGAGATGGAGCGGCTGAGCGAGATCTTGGCATCGTTCAATGCGCTGTTCGGCAACATCTCGTGGCAGGACGAAGAGCGCATCCGCCAGCGCGTCACCGAGGAGGTACCGGCCTTGGTCGCCGAAGACCCGGTCTATCAGACGGCGATGGCCAACAACGACCAGGCCAATGCCAAGGTCGCTATGGTCGACGCGCTGGGCAAGGTGATGCTGAGCCTCGTGCAAGACGAGACCCAGTTGTTCAAGGAGTACTCGGACAACAGCGACTTCAAGAGGTGGTTCGAAGACGCGGTCTTCCGGGCGACGTATCGACAAAGCGCGTGATGGGGGTGGCTCGTGTGGTTGAGTGAAAGCGTGAGCGTCGTCCTGATCATCAACAGCGGCTCCTCGTCGCTGAAATACAGCCTGATCGACATGGACCGCGAGTCGCCGCTCGGCGAGGGGCTCATCGAGCGCATCGGTCAGGACGTCAGCGCGATCTCGCACACCGCCCGGCGCCGCAGCGACGGTGAAGCCGCACCGACGGTGCTCGACGTCACCGAGAAGAGTGAACGGACGATCGCCGATCATGATGAGGCGTTCGCCGTCATGCTCGAGCAGTTCGAGGCGCACGGCCCCGCACTGGACGAGCACGCGCCGGTCGCCGTCGGGCATCGCGTCGTGCACGGCGGCGCGCGGTTCTTCTCGCCGACGCTCGTGACGGATGCCGTGGAGCAGTCGATCGGCGAGCTCGAGGTGCTGGCGCCGCTGCACAACCCCGCCAACCTCGCCGGCATCCGCGCCGCACGCGCGGTGTTCCAGGACGTGCCTCATGTCGCGGTGTTCGACACCGCATTCCACCAGACGCTGAAGCCCTCGGCGTACACCTACGCGATCGATGCGGCGTTCGCCGAGAAGCACCGCATCCGCCGCTACGGATTCCACGGCACGAGCCACAAGTACGTCAGCGAGCAGGCCGCGGACTTCCTCGGACGCGATCTCGCCTCGCTGCGCCAGCTCGTCTTCCACCTGGGCAACGGAGCTTCTGTCACGGCGATCGACGGAGGCCGCTCTGTGGAGACCTCGATGGGGTTCACCCCGCTCGAGGGGCTGGTGATGGGCACGCGCTCCGGCGACCTCGACCCCGCGGTTCTGGTGCACATCGCCCGTGTGGCCGACTACTCGATCGACGAGATCGACACGCTGCTCAACACGCGCAGCGGGTTGAAGGGTCTGGCCGGGCACAGTGACATGCGCGACATCCTCGCCGGTGTGGATGCGGGTGAGGAGGCGGCCACGCTGGCATTCGACGTCTACATCCATCGCCTGCGCGCCTACGCGGGCGCGTACATCGCGCAGCTCGGCGGAGTCGATGTCATCTCGTTCACCGCGGGCGTGGGCGAGAACGCGGCCCGTGTGCGAGCCGAGGCGCTCTCGACACTCGGTTTCCTCGGGATCGAGATCGACCGGGCCCGCAACGAGGCGCGCAGCCACAGCATCCGGCGCATCTCGACCGACTCATCATCGGCCTCGGTGCTCGTGGTGCCGACGGACGAAGAGCTCGAGATCGCGCGGCAGACCCTGAGTCAGGTCTGAGCGTCGGAACGCGCTTCAAGGGGTTATGCTCGCGAACCCTGCGCCATTACGCTGGCTGGGTGGCACAGTGAGGTGCCGGTCCCTTCGCGCGAAACCCTGGAGGCCCGCATGCCCGAATCTCTGCCAGACCTCGGCCTCACCGAAGGAGTCCTGTTCGATCTGGACGGTGTGCTGACGCCGACCGCCGAAGTGCACATGCGCGCGTGGCAGGCGGTGTTCGACGACGTGTTCGCCAATTGGGGGATCGAACCGGCGTACACCGACGACGACTACTTCGCGTACGTCGACGGCAAGAAGCGCTACGACGGCGTCGCGAGTCTGCTGCGCAGCCGCAACGTCGAGATCGCCTGGGGACAGGTCGATGATCCACCGGATGCTGAGACGATCTGCGGCATCGGCAACCGCAAGAACGCCGCGTTCTCGGTGTCGCTGCGCCGCGAAGGCATCTCTGCCTACCCCGGATCGCTCGCGTTGATCGAGCAGCTGCGGGATGCCGGCATCCGCCAGGGTGTCGTGTCGAGTTCGAAGAATGCCGAAGAGGTGCTGGCGACGGCAGGGATCCGTGAATTCTTCACCGTGGTGGTCGACGGAACGGTCGCCGAGCGCGACGGGCTGGCCTCGAAGCCCGCCCCTGACATGTTCCTCGCCGGTGCCGCCGCACTGGGAGTGGATCCCGCCCGCAGCATCGCCGTGGAGGATGCCGTCTCCGGCGCCGCGTCCGCCGCAGCCGCCGGTTTCGCCACCGTCGTCGGAGTCGATCGCGGAGCCGGCGCCGAGGCCCTGCGCGCAGCCGGCGCAACATGTATCGTCGATGATCTTGCCCGTCTGCTTCTGAACTCGAACGACAACCCGGAGACCGCATGCGATGTACTGAGCGACCGGAGGGAGTCGAAGTGATCGATCGCGAACGCTTCCCTGTCGAACCCTGGCGTCTCACCGAGACCCGCTACGACGAGGACGGTCTCTCCGAGACGCTCTTCGCCGTAGGAAACGGCTATCTCGGCCTGCGCGGCAACCACATCGAGGGTCGCGGCGCGCACGAGCACGGCACATTCCTGAACGGCCTGCACGAGACGTGGCGCATCCGTCACGCCGAGCAGGCGTTCGGCTTCGCCGAGGTCGGGCAGACGATCGTCAACGCTCCCGACGCGAAGATCATGCGTGTGTACGTCGACGACGAGCCGATCTCGTTCGACGAGTCGGACGTCAGGGACTATTCGCGTTCGCTCGACATGCGCACCGGTGTGCTCGAGCGGAGCTTCATCTGGGAGACGCCGTCGGGAAAGCGCATCCGCATGCGTGACGAGCGACTGGTCAGCTTCGAGGAGCGTCATCTCGCGATCCTGAGCCTCGAGGTGACGGTCGAGAACTCGGATGCGCCAGTCACCATCAGCTGCCAGCTGCTGAACAGGCAGGACGGTGGCAGCGTGTACGGCGGTACGCCGAGGGCAGCCAAGAAGGCGGGATTCGACCCCCGCAAGACCGAGAAGATCACCGAGCGGGTGCTGCAGCCGGTCGAGTTCTGGCAGGACGGACTGCGATCGGCGCTGTCCTACGAGACCACGGAATCGGGGATGACCGTGGCGGTCGTCGCCGACCACGTGATCGAGACCGAGAACGAGTACAGCGCGCGCAGGCTCGTCGAGCAGGACGTCGCGAAGAACGTCTTCCGGGTGCAGGCGAAGGCCGGAGTGCCGATCCGCATCACCAAACTCGTCAGCTACCACACCTCACGCGGCGTGCCGGCGAGGGAACTCGTCGATCGCTGCCGCCGCTCGCTCGACCGGGCGCGCGTCGAGGGCGTAGAGGCGCAGTTCCATCGTCAGCGGGAATGGCTCGACGCGTTCTGGGAGCGGTCCGACGTCGTGATCGAGGGGCACGACGATCTGCAGCAGGCCAGCCGCTGGTGCCTGTTCCAGCTCGCGCAGGCGTCGGCACGTGCCGACGGTTCGGGCGTGCCGGCGAAAGGCCTTTCGGGGTCGGGCTACAGCGGGCACTACTTCTGGGACACCGAGATCTACGTGCTTCCGTTCCTGACGTACACGAGCCCGCAGTGGGCGCGCAACGCGCTGCGCGCGCGGGCGCTCATGCTGCCGGCTGCACGGCGCAGGGCCGCGCAGCTGAACGAGGCCGGGGCGCTGTTCCCCTGGCGCACGATCAACGGCGAAGAGGCATCGGCCTATTACGCGGCGGGGACGGCGCAGTACCACATCAACGCCGACATCAGCTTCGCGCTCGGCAAGTACGTGCGCGCCACGGGGGATGTGGAATTCCTCCGCCGGGAGGGCGTCGACATCGCCGTGGAGACGGCGAGGCTCTGGGCGACCCTCGGCTTCTGGCGCGGCACGAACGGCGACGCCACGTTCCACATCCACGGCGTCACCGGCCCCGACGAGTACACGACGGTCGTGAACGACAATCTCTTCACGAACGTCATGGCGCGGTACAACCTGCGCTATGCCGCCCGGGTGGTGCGCGAGATCGCCGCCGCGAATCCGCGTGCGTACGACGCACTCGTGGAGCGCGTCGGACTGGATGCCGGTGAACCGGACGCCTGGGATCGCGCCGCGGAGGCGATGTTCATCCCGTTCAGCGAGAGTCTCGGCATCCATCCGCAGGACGCGATGTTCCTGGAGCGCGAGGTGTGGGATCTCGAGCACACCCCGGACGACCAGCGGCCGTTGCTGCTGCACTACCACCCGCTCGTGATCTACCGGTTCCAGGTCCTCAAGCAGGCCGATGTCGTGCTCGCGCTGTTCCTGCAGGGCAACCACTTCACGCCGGAGGAGAAGCTCGCCGACTTCCAGTACTACGATCCGCTGACCACTGGCGATTCGACGCTGTCGGCCGTCGTGCAGTCGATCCTCGCGGCCGAGGTCGGATATCAGGACCTCGCGCGGGAGTACTTCGAGCATTCGCTGTTCGTCGACCTCGGCGATCTGCACCACAATGCGTCCGACGGCGTGCACGTGGCGTCGGCCGGCGGCGTGTGGACCGCGCTGGTCTGCGGATTCGGCGGGATGCGCGATCATGCCGGCGAGCTCAGCTTCGACCCGCGGCTGCCTGCTGACTGGCCCTCGCTGTCGTATCCGCTGCAGTGGCAGGGCACCGCGCTGCAGGTGACCGTGACCCGCGATCAGCTTCGTGTGGTCGCGCGATCGGGAGAGCCGGTGACGTTCACCGTTCGCGGTGGTGAGCACACGGTGAGCACGGACGACGAGGTCATCGTGGCACTCGCCGATCAGGGGCCGGTGCTGTCGGGGCGTCCGGCGCTCGGGCAGTTCGTGGACGCGCGTCGCGATGACGGCACGCTGATCTCCGCTTCCGTGCCGGTGGTGACGACGACGATCCCGGTGATCAGCGTGTACGAGGACTGAGCCGGAGGTCCGGTGTCTGCGGTACGCCGTAGGCTGGAGCAGTGACCACAGCCCTGTACCGCCGCTACCGGCCCGAGAACTTCGGCGAGATGATCGGGCAGTCGCAGGTGACCGATCCGCTCATGACGGCTCTGCGCAGCGACCGCGTCGGTCACGCGTATCTGTTCTCCGGTCCTCGCGGCTGCGGAAAGACGACCTCCGCGCGCATCCTCGCCCGCTGCCTGAACTGCGCCGAGGGTCCGACGGACACCCCGTGTGGCACGTGCCCCAGCTGCGTGGAGCTCTCGCGCGCCGGCGGCGGATCGCTCGACGTCGTCGAGATCGACGCGGCCAGTCACAACGGCGTCGACGATGCGCGCGACCTGCGTGAGAGGGCGACTTTCGCCCCCAGTCGCGACCGCTTCAAGATCTTCATCCTCGACGAGGCGCACATGGTGACCCCGCAGGGCTTCAACGCCCTGCTGAAGCTCGTCGAAGAGCCGCCTGCGCACGTCAAGTTCATCTTCGCGACCACCGAGCCCGACAAGGTGCTCGGCACCATCCGCTCTCGCACGCACCACTATCCGTTCCGGCTCGTGCCGCCAGCGGCGATGCTCGAGTACGTCGAGAAGCTCTCCGCCGAAGAGGGCGTGAAGGTCGACAAGGGCGTGCTGCCGCTGGTCGTGCGCGCCGGTGGCGGATCTCCTCGTGACACGCTGTCGTTGCTCGACCAGCTCATCGCCGGCTCGGACGGCGACTCGGTCGCGTACGAGCGCGCGGTGTCGCTTCTCGGCTACACGCACGGCGCCCTGCTCGATGAGATCGTCGACGCGCTCGCCGCGGGCGATGCCGCTGCCGCCTTCCCTGCGATCGATCGAGTGGTGCAGACCGGGCAGGATCCGCGGCGCTTCGTCGACGATCTGCTCGAACGGCTGCGCGACCTCATCGTGATCGCCGCGGTCGGCGCAGGTGCCGGCGCGGTGCTGCGCGGCCTCGCTGAAGACGAGCTCGCACGCATGCGCACCCAGGCCACGGCTTTCGGTACCGCACGCCTCTCACGCACCGCCGATGTCGTGAGCGCAGCTCTCGACGACATGACCGGGGCGACCTCACCACGGCTGCACCTGGAACTCATGATCGCGCGAGTTCTGAACGCCGCGGGCGGTGGCGCTGCGGGCGGTGGCGGCTTCGACTCGCCAGGGCTCGCTCAGCCCGTTTCGTCTCCGGCGCCTTCGGCGCCTGCGCTCAACGACCCGCCGAGCGCTCCCACGGCTGCTCCTGCGGCTGCTCCTGCCGCGCCCGCCCCCGCCGCGCCCGCTCCTGCCGCTCCTGCCGCGCCCGCCCCCGCCACGTCCGCTCCTTCCACGTCCGCTCCTGCTGCCGGGGCCCCTTCGCGGGTCGTTGAGCGAGCCGAAGGCGAGACGAAACGCGTTGAGCGAGCAGAGCGAGTCGAAACGTCATCCGTCGCCGGGCCCGCAGCACCTGCCGAGCCGACCCCCGCCGCATCCGGCCCGGTCGACTTCGACCGCATCCGCTCGTCATGGCCCGCCATCCTCAAGCGACTCGAAGGCGTCAGCCGCACCGCATGGCTGACGGTCACGACCGTGCAGCCGCTCGATTACGCCACAGAGTCCGAAGTGCTGACGCTCGGCTTCGCGAGTCCGCAGGATGTCAAGGCGTTCAAGGGATCCACGCCCGGTCCCGGTCCGTCAGACCACCTGCGCACGGCGATCGAGCAGGAACTCGGCGTGCGGGTGAAGTACCTCCCGAAGCCGCTGCCGCCGGTGGCGTCGTCCGAATCAGCCGCCCCAGAACCCGAGCGCCCCGCTCCAGCCGCGCCGGCTCCTGCCGCATCGACGCCGGTGACCGAATGGGCGGTCGCGTCGATCCCCAGCGCAGAGCCGCAGTCGATCGCACGCCCGCTCCCGGTCGACGAGGAGCCGGCGGACGTCGAGTCCGCGGCAACCGCGCCGCTGCCGCCGCAGGACGGCGCGATCGACCAGGACATTCCGCCGTTGCCCGACGATGCGGATGCGCCGGACGACGCCGACGCCCCTGATGAGGAACCGCCGTACGAACCGCCGGCGCGATTCCCCTCAGCGTCGGCGCCTTCGCAGCCCACGCCACCGGCCCAGGCCTCGGCCGCGCAGCCGGCCACGCCGGCTGCCGTGACGCCGCAGCGCTCCGCTCCTGTCAGCACCGAGCGTGCCGCGGGCGGCGTGCAGCGCTACGGCGAAGCCGTGATCCGTCAGGTGCTCGGCGCGACGTTCGTGCGCGAAGAGCCGTATGAGCCGCCGACGAGGTTCGCCTGATGTACGACGGCATCGTTCAGGAACTCATCGACGAATTCGGCCGGCTACCAGGCATCGGCCCGAAGTCGGCGCAGCGCATCACCTTCCATATCCTGCAGACACCGACGTTCGACGTCGCCCGGCTCGCCGAGCTGCTCACCGACGTCCGAGAGCGCGTGCGCTTCTGCGAGATCTGCGGCAATGTCTCCGAGCAGGATCGCTGCACGATCTGCCGCGATCCTCGTCGCAACCCCGCGCTGATCTGCGTCGTCGAAGACGCCAAGGACGTCTCCGCGATCGAGCGCACCCGCGAGTTCCGCGGCCTCTATCACGTGCTCGGCGGGGCCATCAGCCCGATCGCCGGCGTCGGGCCCGACGACCTGCGCATCACGCAGTTGATGTCGCGTCTCGCCGACGGCACCGTGCAGGAGGTCATCCTCGCTACGAACCCCAACCTCGAGGGCGAGGCGACCGCCAGCTACCTCAGCCGTCTGCTGACCACGATGCAGATCACGGTGTCGCGCCTCGCATCCGGTCTCCCGGTGGGCGGCGACCTCGAATACGCCGACGAGGTCACGCTCGGCCGCGCCTTCGAAGGTCGACGGACGTTGTGAGCGTCCTCGCGGCTGTCGTCATCGCCGCGGCAGCGGCCGGATGAACCCCGGCGGAGGCTTCACGCGAAGAGGCTGGATCCTCTTCGCGATCGTGGCCTTCGTGTGGGGCATCACCTACCTCTTCATCAAGGAGGCGGTGCAGTCGTTCACCCCGCCGGCCGTCGTCGCCGGACGCACGCTGCTGGGCGGACTCATCCTGCTGCCCTTCGCGATCCGCAGCGGGGCGCTGAAGGCGGCCTGGCGGCACTGGCCGTGGGTACTCGCATTCGGACTGGTCGAGATGGCGGGTCCGTTCCTGCTGCTCAGCCACGCCGAGACGCAGCTGCCCTCAGGGGTCACCGGGCTGCTCGTCGCGACCGTGCCGCTGTTCGCGGTCATCATCGCGCTGCTGCGGGGCGACCGGACCGTGCTCGCGCCAGTGCGCCTGGGCGGACTTCTGCTCGGCTTCATCGGTGTCGCAATCGTCGTGGCCGGACCCGGGCTGTTCCCGCACGGTCAGGCCAGCGTCTTCGCGATCGGCGAGATCCTGCTCACTGCGCTGCTGTACGCCATCGCGCCGTTCATCATCGTCCACAAGCTCGCAGACGTCCCCTCGATCGGCACCATCACGCTCGCACTGTTCGCGATCGGCCTCGGCTACCTGCCTGCCGCGCTTCTCACGCAGCACGAGGTGCCGACGATCCGTTCGACGGTGTCGCTGGTGCTGCTCGGTGTCATCTGCACGGCGGTCGCGTTCATCGCCTTCTTCGCGCTGATCCGCGAAGTCGGACCGGTGCGAGCGCCCCTGTTCACCTACATCAACCCCGTCGTCGCGATCGTGCTCGGAGCGATCGTCCTCTCCGAGCCGGTGACCCCTGGGCTGCTCATCGGCTTTCCCGTGATCCTCGCCGGATGCTGGTTCGCCGCGACGGGCGGGCGCCTTCGCGCCCGCCCTCCGGTCATGCCCGACGGATCGCCTTCCGCAGGCTGAGCAGCGCGGGAAGCGGTGCGGGAAACAGCGTCAGAAGTCACGTCTTCAGCCCGATCGCCGCTTCCAGGAACGGGATCCATCGAATGATCGATCTTGCCGTCCGGCATCCCGCGCGAGATAGAGGGAGAATCGGATCATGTCCGAGCTGACCGTCGCAGATCCCCTGAGGGGTCGGATGCTGCGGTCCGCGCGCTTCGCGTTGCACCTGATCACGGTGCTGCTGGCTGTCGTGACGGCATTCCGCGCCGCGGCGGTGGGCGTGCCGCTGCTGCCCGCTCTGATGCTGCCGGGAATCTTCCTCGGCTGGTACGGCGCAGGGGCGGCGTTCGCCAGCGGGCGCTTCGCCCGCTGGTGGCTGTTCGGTCTCGGCGCCATTTGGTTCGTCATGCTCGCAGTCTCCGCCGAGTTCGTGTGGTTGTCGTTCCCGCTGCTGCTGCTCGCCGGGCATCTGCTGCGCGCATGGGCGTCGATCGCGTTCGCCGTGCCGGTGCTGGCCGCGGCGATCCTCGCGCCGATCCTGCATCAGTCATCGATCACGTTCGCGCACATCGCCGGTCCTCTGCTCGGCGGCGGGTTCGCGCTCGCGATCTCGCTCGGCTACGACGCGTTGCTGCGCGATGCGGTCGAGCGCGACCGGCTCATCGCGTCGCTGGTGCGTGCCCGAGACGAGATGGCCGCCTTGCAGGAGGAACTCGCGCAGACTCAGCGAGAGGCCGGCGCGACGCACGAGCGCACCCGGCTCGCCCGCGACCTGCACGACACGATCGCCCAGGAGCTCAGCTCGATGGCGATACTGGCGCGCAGCGAGGATGTCGAGCGGATGCCGCAGATCGAATCCCTCGCTCAGCACTCGTTGACCGACCTGCGCCGCATCGTCGCAGCCCTCGCGCCGGCGGAACTGGAAGGATCGGCGCTCGCGGCGGCGATCGAGCGGATGCTGGACGCCCTGCGCTCCGACACGGGTATCGACGTCTCGCTCGAGATCGACCCTGCCCTGTCCGCACTGCCCACGCCGGTCGAGGTGGTGTTCCTGCGCGTCGCACAATCCGCGCTCGCGAACGTGCGCCAGCATTCCGACGCCAACGCCGTGCGCGTCGGACTCGCGATGGCCGAAGGATCTGCGCGGCTGACCGTGGCGGATGACGGCGTGGGATTCTCAGAGCCCGCGGCCGCGCCGGGCGGATCGTCGTACGGTCTCTCCGCGATGCGCTCACGGTTGCACGAGTTCGCCGGCGACCTCCAGGTGCGCTCTGCGACAGGGGAGGGGACGGTCCTCATCGCTTCGGTTCCGGTCTCCGCGGTTCCGGTCTCCTCCGTCCCCGGGGAGGCGCAGGCATGAGCATCCGCGTGCTGCTGATCGACGATCACCCGGTCGTGCGGGCCGGCCTGCGCTCCATCGTCGAGTCGCGTGGTTTCACCGTCGTCGGGGAGGCCTCCACCGGCGAGGAAGCACTCGCAGTGACATCCGATCTGCGACCCGATGTCGTGCTGTGCGATCTACGGCTGGGAGCGGGCATCGACGGTGTCGAGACCACGGCGGCACTGCGGCGGATGCCGGATGCCCCCGCCGTGCTGATCCTCACGACCTTCGACCATGACGCGCAGATCATCCGTGCGCTCGAAGCCGGGGCCGCGGGCTATCTGCTCAAGGACGTCGACAACGACACGATCGCGCGCGCGATCATCGACGCGGCATCCGGTGCCATGGTGCTCACCCCCGGAGGTGACGAACGCCTGATCGCCGCGCTGCGTGCCCCGCGCGTGACACTCACCGAACGCGAACGCGATGTGCTGATGCAGGTGGACGAGGGAGCCGCGAACAAGGAGATCGCCGCACGGCTGTTCATCTCCGAGTCCACGGTCAAGACCCACATCGTGCACCTGCTCGAGAAGCTGGGGGTCGCCAGCCGCACGGCCGCCGCGAGTGAGGCACGCCGGCTCGGCCTGCTCTGAAGACTGCGAGAGCGTCACATGCGCTGAGTGGAATACGCGTCGAAAGTACAATGGCCGTGGGCGGATCTGCCCGAGATCCCTGGGAGTGTACGTTGGCCCTCATTGTGCAGAAGTACGGCGGCTCATCCGTCGCCGACGCCGAGAGCATCAAACGCGTCGCCAAGCGCATCGTCGACGCGCGTCGCGCCGGCAACGATGTCGTCGTCGCCGTGAGTGCGATGGGCGACACCACAGACGAGCTGCTCGAACTCGCGAACGAAGTCGCCCCGATTCCCGCGCCCCGCGAGATGGACATGCTGCTGAGCAGCGGGGAGCGCATCTCGATGGCTCTGCTGGCGATGGCGATCCACTCCATGGGGTTCGATGCGCGCTCGTTCACCGGCAGCCAGGCCGGCATGATCACCGATGACCACCACGGGTCGGCGCGCATCGTCGATGTCACCCCGATCCGCCTGCGCGAGGCTCTGGACGAGGGCGCGATCGTGATCGTCGCCGGCTTCCAGGGGTTCAACCGCGACACCCGCGACATCACCACTCTCGGACGCGGCGGCTCTGACACCACCGCTGTCGCGCTCGCCGCAGCTCTCGACGCCGACGTCTGCGAGATCTACAGCGACGTCGACGGCATCTACACAGCTGACCCGCGCGTCATCCCGCGTGCGCAGAAGCTCGATCACGTCTCCAGCGAGGAGATGCTCGAGCTCGCTGCGAACGGAGCGAAGGTGCTCTACATCCGCGCCGTCGAGTTCGCACGCCGTCACGGCGTGCTCATCCACGCACGCTCGACGTTCTCATCGAGCGAAGGCACATACGTTCTGGGCGAGGGCATGAAGAACCCTCGCGAAGCCGAGGGAGAAGTCATGGAAGAGCCGATCGTCGCCGGTGTCGCCACCGAACTGGGGCAGGCCAAGATCACCGTCGTCGGCGTGCCGGACGTTCCGGGGAAAGCGGCCGAGATCTTCAAGATCGTCGCCAAATCCGGTGCGAACGTCGACATGATCGTGCAGAACGTCTCGGTGGCTGCGACCGGTCGTGCCGACATCTCGTTCACGCTGCCGAAGGGCGATGCCGCCACGGCGCTCAAGGCTCTCGCGGCCGAGCAGTCGGACGTCGGTTTCGACAGCCTCATCCACGACGACCAGATCGGCAAGCTCTCGGTCGTCGGTGCCGGCATGCGGGTGCACTCCGGCGTCTCCGCGACGCTGTTCGAGGCACTGTCGACCGCGGGCATCAACATCGAGATGATCTCGACCTCCGAGATCCGCATCTCGGTGGTGCTGCGCGGCTCTGACCTCGCCGACGCGGCCCGCATCGTGCACACCGCGTACGGTCTCGACGGTGAGGACGACGCCGTCGTCCATGCCGGCACCGGCCGCTGAGACCCGCGATAGACTCGCCCAAACCCCGTAGGAAGAGCCTTTCATGACCCGTATCTCCGATTCAGGACATTCCGTCGCCATCGTCGGCGCCACCGGCCAGGTGGGCACCGTGATGCGAGAGATCCTCGCGGAGCGGTCATTCCCGATCCGCGAGCTGCGGCTGTTCTCGTCCGCTCGTTCCGCCGGCAAGACCATCGAGTTCGCCGGCGTGGACGTCGTCGTCGAGGACGTCGAGACGGCCGATGCCACGGGCATCGAGATCGCGCTCTTCTCGGCTGGTGCCACGGCGAGCCGTGCGTATGCGGAGCGCTTCGCCGCCGCCGGTGCCGTCGTGATCGACAACTCCAGCGCCTGGCGGAACGATCCAGAGGTCCCGCTCGTGGTCAGCGAGGTGAACCCGCATGCGATCGATGAGCGGCCCAAGGGCATCATCGCCAACCCGAACTGCACGACCATGGCAGTGATGCCCGTTCTCAAGCCGCTGGCGCTCGAAGCAGGTCTCGAGCGACTCATCGTCAGCACCTACCAGGCGGTCTCCGGTTCCGGCCTCGCCGGTGCGCAGGAACTGCTCGGTCAGGTCGAGGCGGCGCTCGCGCAGGGCGACGTCCTGCAGCTCGTGCACGACGGCTCGGCGATCGAGTTCCCCGCGCCGGAGAAGTACGTCGCACCCATCGCGTTCGACGTCATCCCGCTTGCGGGCTCCATCGTCGACGACGGCTTCAACGAGACCGACGAGGAGAAGAAGCTCCGCAACGAGAGCCGCAAGATCCTCGAGCTGCCCGATCTCCGTGTGGCCGGAACCTGTGTACGCGTTCCGGTCTTCACCGGGCACTCGCTGTCCATCCACGCAGAGTTCTCGCGCGACATCACGCCGCAGCGCGCGGCCGAGGTGCTCGCAGCGGCTCCCGGCGTCGAGCTGGACGAGGTCCCGACGCCGCTGAAGGCCGCAGGCAGCGATCCGAGCTATGTCGGTCGCATCCGCGCCGATCAGTCCGCGCCCGAGAACAAGGGGCTCGTGCTGTTCATCAGCAACGACAACCTCCGCAAGGGGGCGGCGCTCAACGCGGTCCAGATCGCCGAGATCGTCGGCGCTCGTCTCACCGTCGCGGCGTAGCCGCTCAGGGAGCCCGGCGTGGTTCGCGGTGCGCGGCGTGCGAACTAGACTGGTCCGGTGACTGAATCCGTCGACGTCGTCCTCATCGGTGGTGGCATCATGAGCGCCACACTGGGCACTCTGCTGCACGAACTCCAGCCAGACTGGAAGATCGTCGCCTTCGAGCGACTCTCTGATGTCGCCCAGGAGAGCTCCAACCCCTGGAACAACGCAGGCACCGGCCATGCCGCGCTCTGCGAACTGAACTACATGCCGAAGAACGACGGCGGGCCCTTGGATCCGGCCAAGGCCGTCTCGATCAACGAGCAGTTCCAGCAGAGCCGCCAGTTCTGGTCCTCGCTGGTGGAAAAGGGCGTGCTCGATGAGCCCTCGACGTTCATCAACGCCACCCCGCACATGACATTCGTGCGCGGCGAGAAGGATGTCGCCTACCTCAAGGCGCGCTACGAGGTGCTCAAGAAGCAGCCGCTGTTCGAGGGCATCGAGTACAGCGAGGACTCCCGCGTCATCAACCAGTGGGCGCCCCTGCTGATGCAGAAGCGACGCAAGGGCGAGCCGTTCGCGGCGACCAGGGTTCCGGCAGGCACCGATGTCGACTTCGGCGCGCTGACACACCAGCTCTTCGATCATCTCGCGGCCAGCGGCGTGGAGTTGCGCACGAACCAAGAGGTGCGAAAGCTCAAGAAGCAGACGGACGGCAGCTGGAAGGTCTCGTATCAGCGGGCGCTGGGACGCACGCCAGGCGAGCTCAACGCGAAGTTCGTGTTCGTCGGCGCGGGCGGCTGGGCATTGAAGATGCTGCAGCGTTCCGGCATCCCCGAGATCAAGGGCTACGGCGTCTTCCCGATCGGCGGGCAGTTCCTCAAGACCACCAACCCCGCCATCGTCGCGCAGCACAAGGCGAAGGTCTACTCCCAGGCATCCGTCGGCGCTCCGCCGATGTCAGTGCCGCACCTGGACACGCGTGTCGTCGACGGCGAGGCATCTCTGCTTTTCGGCCCGTTCGCGACGTTCAGCCCGAAGTTCCTCAAGAACGGCTCGATGTTCGACATCGTCAGCCAGGTGCGCACCCACAACCTCTGGCCGATGCTGCGGGTGGCCTTCGCCAACCCCGACCTGATCACGTACCTGGTCGGCGAGCTGCTGAAGAACCACCGCAAGAAGGTCGACGGCCTCCGCGTCTTCATGCCCACGGCCAAGGACGAGGACTGGTCGCTCATCGATGCCGGCCAGCGGGCGCAGGTCATGAAGAAGGATGCCGAGAAGGGCGGGGTGCTGCAGTTCGGCACCGAGGTCGTCTCTGCTGCCGACGGTTCGATCGCAGGGCTGCTCGGCGCATCGCCCGGAGCGTCGACCGCGGTCCCGATCATGCTCAGCCTGTTGAAGACCTGCTTCCCCGAGCAGTACGCCGGATGGGAGCCCGCGCTGCGCGAGCTGATCCCGACGTACGGGCAGAAGCTGAACGAGAACGAGGCCGCGGCGGACGAGTCGATGACAGCGACGGCGGCCGCGCTCGGCATCTCGAGGTAGCAGCGCACCGTGGCGAAGCTGTACTTCCGCTACGGGGCGATGAACTCCGGTAAGTCGACAGCACTGCTGCAGGCCGCGTACAACTACGAGGAGCGCGGACAACACGTGCTTCTCGCGAAGCCGGCGATCGACACCAAGGGCGCGAGCCAGGTGGAGAGCCGACTCGGCATGACCCGCGAGGTCGATTTCCTGATCCCGCCCGACGGTGACGCCCGCGCGCTGTTCCAGCGTGAACGCGAGCGGATGCGGCAGCGCAACGACGAGGGGTTGATCCCCGGCGAGCCCATCGATGTGGCGTGCCTGCTCGTCGATGAGGCGCAGTTCCTCACACCTGCGCAGATCGATGATCTGTTCCGGATCGCGGTGGTCGACGGCATCCCGGTGATGGCCTACGGAATCCGCAACGACTTCCTGACGCATGCCTTTCCCGGGTCTGCGCGGCTGCTCGCCATCGCGCACTCGCTCGAGGAGCTCAAGACGATCTGCCGCTGCGGCCGCAAGGCCGTCTTCAACGGGCGGGTGATCAACGGCCGCTTCGTGTTCGACGGCGATCAGGTCGCGATCGACGAGGGCGCGGCTGCCGGTGCGCCGGCCGATGTCGTCACCTATGAGTCACTGTGCGGCGACTGCTACCTGCAGGAATCCGGCGGGCGCCTGGGCTGAGCCGCATCGCGTTTGTGTGGTCAGACCACGCGATGTACGCTGTGGTCAGACCACAGGAGGTGTCGTGACGGAACGGGCATGGGAGACGGTGCTCGAGCGTATCGAGCACGACCTGCTCGACGGTCGAATCGGTCCAGGTGACCGGCTTCGATCAGAGCGGGATCTCTCCGCCGACCTCGGCGTCGGCCGCTCCAGCGTCCGCGAGGCGCTGCGCGTGCTCGAGGTCATGGGCCTGATCCGCACGGCGACCGGTTCAGGGCCGCAGGCAGGCGCGATCGTGATCGCGACGCCCTCCGGTGGCATGTCAGCGTTGCTGCGTCTTCAGGTGGCCGCACAGGGCTTCGCTCTGGCAGACGTCGTGCGCACCCGTCTCGTGCTCGAGGACGCCGTCGTGTCCGACCTCGCATCGAACCCCGCGCGCGACACCGGCGCCGCGCACCGGATGCTCGACGCGATGGATGCCGAGGGACTCACGACCGGCGAGTTCCTCGCGCTCGACGCACAGATGCATCTTGCGCTGGCCGAGTCCAGCGGCAACACCGTGATCGCCGCGATGATGGCGGGACTGCGCACATCCATCGAGTCGTACGTGCTCACCGGCTCCGCATCCATCGACGACTGGGATGCGATGGCGATCCGGCTGCGGCACGAGCACCGTGCACTGATCGCTGCGATCGACGGGGGAGACGCGGAGTCAGCGCGCACCCTCGTCCATGACCACATCACCGGCTACTACACCGCGGCCGGTCTCACCGCCGATCGTCCCACCCACTGAAAGGAAGAGGCCCATGGTCACCCGCCAGGTACCCAAGCCCTCGGAGCTCCTCGAGCTCATGAAGTTCAAGAAGCCGGAGCTGGACGGACGCAAGCGCCGCCTCGACGCGGCCCTCACGATCGGCGACCTGCGCACGATTGCGAAGCGCCGCACACCCAAGGCTGCGTTCGACTACACCGACGGCGCCGCGGAGGGCGAGCTGTCGCTGACGCGCGCGCGACAGGCGTTCCAGGACGTGGAGTTCCACCCTGGCATCTTCAAGCCGGCGCCCGACGTCGACACTTCGGTCGACATCCTCGGCGGGCCGAGCGCCTTGCCCTTCGGCATCGCTCCGACCGGCTTCACCCGTCTCATGCAGACCGAGGGCGAAGAAGCCGGCGCGGGCGCAGCAGCGGCCGCCGGCATCCCGTTCACGCTCTCCACGCTCGGCACCACGTCGATCGAGGGCGTGAAAGCGGCGACCCTTCGAGAGCGGCAGGGACCGATCCCCGGACGCAACTGGTTCCAGTTGTACGTCATGCGCGACCGCGAGATCTCCTACGAGCTCACCCGTCGCGCTGCTGGCGCGGGATTCGACACTCTGCAGTTCACGGTCGACACCCCGGTCGCCGGCGCGCGTCTGCGCGACAAGCGCAACGGATTCTCGATCCCGCCGCAGCTCACGCTCGGTACGATCGTCAATGCGATTCCCCGCCCCTGGTGGTGGTGGGACTTCCTCACCACGCCGAAGCTCGAGTTCGCCTCCCTCAGCACCACGGGTGGCACGGTCGGTGAACTGCTGGATGCTGCGATGGACCCGACGATCAGCTACGACGACCTGGCCGTCATCCGCGACCTGTGGCCGGGCAAGATCGTCATCAAGGGCGTGCAGAACGTCGAGGACTCGGTGCGACTGCGCGATGCCGGCGTCGACGGCATCGTGCTGTCGAATCACGGCGGTCGTCAGCTCGACCGGGCGCCCATCCCCTTCCATCTGCTGCCGAACGTCCGCAAGGAGGTCGGCGACGATTTCACCGTCATGGTCGACACCGGCATCATGAACGGCGCCGACATCGTGGCATCCGTCGCTCTCGGTGCAGACTTCACCCTCATCGGGCGCGCGTACCTGTACGGGCTGATGGCGGGCGGACGCCAGGGCGTGGATCGCACGATCGCCATCCTGCGCACCGAGATCGAGCGCACCATGCGTCTGCTCGGCGTCGCGTCCCTCGCCGAGCTCGAGCCCGGGCATGTGACGCAGCTCACGCGACTCGTGCCGGTGTCGGGTTGAGCTTCGTCGACGCGCGCTACAGCGTGGGGATCAGCGCGTCCAGTTCGGTCGTCGTGTGCTCCCACCCGGTGACGGCGATCGAACGGACGCCGAGCGCCTTGACCGGATAGTCGTTGCCGCCCTCGTCGAGGCGATCGCCGTAGAACAGCATGTCACTCAGCGGGATGCCGGTGTGCTCGGCGAGAGCCTTCATACCGTGCGCCTTGTCGATGCCCGCGAGGGTGATGTCGATCGAGGTCGAACCGCCAGAGCGCACCTCGAGTTCAGGAAGACGAGCCGCCACCGCAGCACGCAGCAGCCCGCGCTTGGCGCCGGTCGGATCCCATGCCTGCTTCGCCTCGTGCGGGGCCTTCTGCCCGAGCGCCGAGAAGGTGATCTGCGAGCCGCGGTCCTCGAGGATCTCGCCCCAGGGGTTCTGCTCCCACAGTCCGAGGCGTTCCGCCTCTTCACGAAGCGCCTTCAGTGCGGCGGACTTCTGCTCGTCCGAGAGGTCGTGCGCGTACACGGTGTCGAACCCGACGCCGTCGTGGCGGAGGTACCGTGTGCCGCACGTCGGCAGCAGATGCAGGCGGCCGAGATCCGTCGCATCGGCATCGCCGAGCTGAGAGATCACCTGAGTGCGGAACTGCTGTTCGTTACCGCCGGAGATGATCGCGACGTCCACGCGGCGCAGGAGCTCGAGCAACTGAGTGGCGATCCGAGGATCGATGGCGCTCTTGGACGGAGCGAGGGTGTCATCGAGGTCGAATGCGACGAGGCGGGGAGTGGTCATGATGTCTCCAGCGTAGGCGAGCGAGGCGAGGCATTCGTTCCGGCCACGAAGTGAAGAAGGCCGCCCCGGTGGGACGGCCTTCTTGCAACAGTGGTCGGGGTGACAGGATTTGAACCTGCGGCCTCTTCGTCCCGAACGAAGCGCGCTACCAAGCTGCGCCACACCCCGTTGCAACCGTTTGAGTCTACAGGGAAACGGGCGCTGCGCCGAATCGACGCTCTCTCATCTCACGCGGGCGTGTCCCGCGCCGTGAGCGTCAGGAGAGTCGTCTCCGGACGGCAGGCGAAGCGTACCGGAGCGTAGATCGAGTGGCCGCAGCCGGCGCTGACGTTCAGCGGGATGCTGCGTCCGTCGTGCGTCCAGGTGCTGAGGCCCTTGGCCTGCTTCAGCGGGATGTCGCAGTTCGCGACCAGCGTGCCGAAACCGGGCAGGCAGACCTGGCCGCCGTGCGTGTGCCCGCCGAAGATCGCCTGCGCGCCGAGGTCGGTGAACGTGTTGAGCACGCGCTGGTACGGCGCATGCGTGACACCCAGCAGGGGAGCGTTCTCATCACGAGCACCGAGTGACTCGATGGCAGCCGGCACGGCCTCGAGCTCGTCCCAGTCGCGGTGCGCGTCGTCGACGCCGAACAGGTCGACGTCGGTGCCGGCGACCTTCAGCCGCGCGGCCGTGTTGTTGAGATCGGTCCAGCCGAGCTCATCGATGAAGTACGCGTCGAGCGCATCCGTGTCGAGGTGCTCAGGCTCCTGGTGGCGTTTCGAAGGCCCGGCGAAGTAACGCAGCGGATTGCGCGGCGAGGGCCCGTAGACATCGTTCGAGCCGTGCACGAACACGCCCGGGATGCCCGCGAACGCGTCGAAAGAGCGACGGATGCCCTGCAGGCCGTCGCGGTGACCGAGATTGTCGCCGGTGTTGACGATGAGGTCGGGCTCCAGTTCGGCGAGCGACGAGAGCCAGTCCTGCTTGCGGTGCTGCCACGGTGCCATATGGGCATCGGAGACGTGCAGGATCCGGATCGACGGCGACCCCGGGGGCAGAGCCTTGACTGAGGCCTCCCTGACGGTGAACAGGTAGCGCTCGATGCCGATGCCCCATACCGCGCAGGCGGCGCCGACGGCCCCCACCGCGCCGAGCGCGATGAGGGCCGGGTGGGCGGTGCGCTGACCCGCTACGAGCACTTGACTGTCACTGCAGTCGACTTCTTAGTGGCGGTTCCGGCTGCAGGGGTGGTGCTCGTCACCGTCTTCTTGTCGTCGTCGTCACCGGCGGAGCATGACGCATGCGGGGTCACTGAGGTGAAACCGGCGGCCTTGAGCGCTTCGACGGCATCAGCGAGCCCCTGTCCGGCGACGTCGGGAACCGTCGCACCCTGTCCGTTGCTCGGCGAGATCGTGACAGTGGCGCCGCTGGATGTCTGACCTGCACCAGGATCCTGCGCGGCGACGATGCCCTCGGCAGCATCACTGTCGACGGGGGCACCGACGTTCACCGAGAAGCCCGCACCCTCGAGCGTCGCAGTCGCGTCCGCCACGCTCTGGCCGACGACGCTGGGCAGATCGACCAGCACCCGGCGGGTGAGGTTGTTGTCCGGCGGGGGGAACTCGTCGCCGCCGCCGAGTACGGCGTTCGCTGCGGCCTGCATATCGCGGGCGACGGCGTAGCGGATGTTCTGCAGCTGGTTGTCGTTGTACCACTCGTTCCAGATGTTCGCGTCGCCCTCGGTGCGGCCGATGTACACGGCAGATGCTGCTTTGGTGCTGGCCTCGATCATCATCGTCGCGTATGTCTGGTGCGAGCCGGTCTTTCCGATGAGGGGCGTGCCGTCGAACGGGTTGGCGTTCTGACCGGTACCACCGGAGTCCATGACTCCCTGAAGCGCATATGCAGCAGTGGCCGCGACCTCAGGAGAGATGACCTGCGAGCATGACGTCTCGGGGATGGGCTGCTCCTCGCCCTTCTGGTTGACCACCCGGTCGATCGCCTTCGGCTCGCAGTAGACGCCCTTGTTGGCGACGGTGGCATAAGCGCCGGCCATATCGAGCGGTGCGATGTACTTGTCCCCGAGGACGTTGTAAGGCAGGTTGGTGTCCGTCGTCTTCGCGACCTTCTGGTTATCGGGGTCCCAGGTCGTGACCCCCATGCGATCGGCGACGGCGTTGATGTCGCAGATCTCCAGCTTGGATGCCATGGCGAAGTAACCCGAGTTGAGCGAGTCCTTCGTGAAGCGCATCGGGGTGCCGTAGTAGCCGGGATTGTTGTTGAAGTTGTTGACCTCGCTGGTATCGACGGGTTGCGTCTGCCCGTCGCATACGTTCATCTTCAACGTCTGGTGGCGGCCGTTGATCGATTCGTTGACGGAGCGCCCGGTCTCGAGCCAGTCGATCAGCGTGAACAACTTGTACGTCGATCCGACCGGGAACCCTGCGGATCCGCCGTGGGCGTAGTCCGCGGCGTACACAAGACTCGAGAACGCCTGATCGTCGGTCGGAGTCTCCTTGAAGGTCGTGTTCTGCGTGATCGCGAGGATTCGCCCTGTGGCGGGTTCGATCGTGACACCGGCACCGCCGAAGTACTGGTTGTCGTAGTTCGCCGGCACCCGGTCCTTGAGGGCTGCCACGGCAGGGTCCTGAATGCGCAGATCCAGCGAGGTGTAGATATCCAGGCCGTCGCGCTGAAGCGCCTTCACGCGCTCTTCAGCACTCTCCCCGAAAGCCGGGTCGTTGCGAACCACGCTCTCGACGTACTTGCAGAAATAGGCGTTGTTCTGGGCGGCTGCGCACCCCTGCGCCGGCGCATTCAGTGCCGGGACGATCGGCTCCTCGAGCGCCGCGGCATGCTGCGCTTCGGTGATCTTGCCGTCTGCGTACATGCGATTGATGACGTAGTCGCGGCGCACCTTCGTCAGCGAATAGCCGTCTTCCTTGCTGTTCACCGCGTTACCGGCGTCGTCGGTGGCGGAACCACCCTCCTTGTCGATGCGGTACCGGTTCGGATTCTGCACGATGCCGGCGAGCGTTGCCGCCTGCGCGATCGTCAGATTCGATGCGCTGGCACTGAAGTAGTAGTTCGCGGCTGCCTCGATGCCGTAGACAGTGCCGCCGAAGCTGGCGATGTTGAGGTAGCCGAGCAGGATCTCGTTCTTCGAGTAGTCCTTCTCGATCTGGATGGCGTAGCGCATCTCCTGCAGCTTGCGTTCGATGCCGTCGGTTCCACGGGCGTTGGTCGCGTCCAGCCAGCACTGGGCGGTCTTGTCCGCGTAGTTCTTGTCGCCGGGCAGCACCTTCTGCTCGCACTGCTGCACGAGCACGTTCTTCACGTATTGCTGGCTGATCGTGGATGCGCCGCGTGACGATGTGCCGCGCACGTTGTCGATCAGGGCCTTCGCCGTCGCCCCGAGGTTCACGCCGCCGTGCTCGTAGTAGCCCTTGTCTTCACTGGAGAGGATGGCGTCGTACATGATCGGGGAGATCTGGTCGAACTCCACCTGCGTGCGGTTCTGATCGAAGAACGTCGCCATCTGCACAGGCTGGCCGTCATAGCCGATCGCGTAGAACTTGCTCGGTTCCATCGGTGCGTCCGGCTTCAGGTACGACGGCAGGTTCTCGAACAGATCGAGGGCTTGGGATCCGGCGGCTCCGGCGACGGCGAGCGCGGGCGTGACCGTCGCGGTCACCAGGATCCCGGCGACAGCGCTGAGCCCGATCAGACCGAGAAGGCCGCCGAGCACGCCTTTCGCCGTGCGATTCTTCTGAGGCATACGCTAGATCGTAGGGGAGTTCCCTGAATACCGCCTTTGACGCTCGACGTGTCGACCGTCTCTGACCGCAGGAGTGCCATGACCACGTGGGAGTACCTCACCACCCCGCTGCTGATCCACAACACCGCCGCGATCCTCAACAACTGGGGAAAGCAGGGCTGGGAGCTCGTGCAGGTCGTCCAAGGACCTGAAGGAGGCCTCGTCGCCTACTTCAAGCGACCCGTGTCGCAGGACGGGTCGAACAGTGCGGGCCTCGCGGCTGCAGCGCAGGCGTCGCGCCAGTTCGATGGCGGTGCCGCATGAGCATCGCAGCACGGCTGAGTGAGCTCGGGATAGAGCTGCCCGACGTGGCCGCCCCCGTAGCGGCCTACGTCCCCGCCATCGTGCACGCCGGACTCGTCTATACCTCCGGTCAGCTGCCGTTCGCATCCGGTGCGCTGCCCGCGATCGGAAAGGTCGGCGTAGAAGTCACCGCTGACGATGCCAAGGTCTACGCGCGCACCTGCGCGCTGAACGCTCTCGCCGCAGCAGCCGCCGCCGCAGGCGGGCTGGAGAAGATCGGCGGCGTGCTGCGCGTCGGCGGCTTCGTCGCATCCGATCCGGCCTTCACCGGCCAGCCCGGCGTCATCAACGGGGCGAGCGACGTGCTCGGCGAGATATTCGGCGACGCCGGACAGCACGTACGCGCCGCAGTCGGCGTCGCCGTGCTGCCTCTGGACAGCCCCGTCGAGGTCGAGGTGACCTTCACCCTCGCCTGAGCATTTCGTCTCTACGCGAAGAAGGTCCCCGCACCGTGAGTGCGGGGACCTTCTTCGCATCCCGGTTACTTGACCTGTGCAGAGATGATGCTCATGACGGCGGTGTCTGCCAGCGTCGTGGTGTCGCCGACCTCGCGGCCCTCCGCGACGTCGCGCAGCAGCCGGCGCATGATCTTGCCGGAGCGGGTCTTGGGCAGCTCGCCGACGATGTAGACGTCGCGGGGGCGGGCGATCGCGCCGATCTGCTCGCCGACCCACTGGCGCAGCTGCGTCGCGAGTCCCGCCGCATCGTGCGCGGAGAGGTAGCTCTCCTTGATGATCACGAACGCGACGACGGCCTGGCCGGTGGTCTCATCCGCCGCGCCGACCACGGCGGCCTCAGCGGTGGCCTCGTGAGCGACCAACGATGATTCGATCTCGGCGGTGGAGAGGCGGTGGCCGGAGACGTTCATCACATCATCCACGCGTCCGAGCAGCCACAGGTCGCCATCCTCGTCCAGGCGTGCACCGTCGCCCGCGAAGTAGTACCCCTGCTTCTCGAACTTGTCCCAGTACGTCTCCTTGTAGCGCTCCGGGTCGCCCCAGATGCCGCGCAGCATGCTCGGCCAGGGCTCGGTGATCACGAGCAGTCCGCCGTTGCCGTTGCCGACCTCTTCTCCCGATTCATCGACGACGTCGATGGTGATGCCGGGCAGCGGCACCTGCGCTGAGCCCGGCTTCGTCGCCGTGATTCCGGGCAGCGGGGAGACCATGATGGCTCCTGTCTCGGTCTGCCACCAGGTGTCGACGATCGGGGCGTTGCCGCCGCCGATGACCTCGCGGTACCACATCCAGGCCTCGGGGTTGATGGGCTCGCCCACCGAGCCGAGCAGCCGGATGGACGACAGATCGAACTTCCGCGGAACGCTGCGGCCGATCTTCATGAACGAGCGGATCGCGGTCGGCGCGGTGTAGAAGATCGTCACGCCGTACTTCTCGATGGTCTCCCACCAGCGTCCGGGATGCGGGGCGTCGGGTGTGCCCTCGTAGAGCACCTGCGTCGCGCCGTTCGCGAGCGGCCCGTAGGTGACATAGGTGTGGCCGGTGACCCAGCCGATGTCGGCGGTGCACCAGAACACGTCCGTCTCCGGCTTCAGGTCGAACACGTTCTTGTGCGTGTACGCGGCCTGGGTGAGGTAGCCGCCAGAGGTGTGCAGGATGCCCTTCGGCTTTCCCGTGGTGCCGGACGTGTAGAGGATGAACAGCGGGCTCTCGGCGGGGAACGCCTGTGCCTCGTGTTCTGCGGATGCTGCCGGAACCGCGTCGTGCCACCAGTGATCGCGGCCTTCGGTCCAATCGACCTCGTTCTCACCGCGCTTGACGACGAGGACATGCTCGACGGTCTGCTGCACACCGTCGCCTCTGTCGCTGAGTGCCTGGTCGACAGCCGGCTTGAGCGCCGAGACGCGACCCTTGCGATAGCCGCCGTCCGCGGTGATGACGACCTTCGCGCCGGCATCGTCGATGCGCGAGCGCAGACTGTCCGCGCTGAAACCGCCGAAGACGACGGAGTGGACGGCGCCGAGGCGGGCGACGGCGAGCATCGCCGCGACAGCCTCGGGAATCATCGGCAGGTAGATCGCGACACGATCCCCGGTGCCGACTCCGAATCCGGACAGCACATTCGCCACGCGCTTGACCTCGTCTGTCAGCTCGGCATAGGTGATGCGGCGCGAATCGCCCGGCTCGCCCTCCCAGAGGATGGCGACGCGGTCGCCATTGCCTGCTTCGACGTGCCGATCGAGGCAGTTGTAGGCGACGTTGAGCTCGCCGTCGTCGAACCACTTCGCGAACGGGGGAGTGGACCAGTCGAGCACGCGCGTGAACGGCTTGTGCCAGTGCAGCAGGTCTCTGGACTGCTCGCCCCAGAAGGCTTCCCGATCAGTGCCGGCGCGCTGGTACAACTCGGGCCGCGCGACGGCGGATGCGGCGAAATCATCCGAAGGCGGGAACCTGCGAGTCTCATCGAGGAGGTGATCGATCTGGCTGCTCATGGCATGCGCTCCTTTGCGGCGGACGAGATCGTGCAGAACGCACGACCGTGACACGGTGAATCTAGTCTGCGCTTCAATGCATCAATACTGCCGGAAGTCGGTAGCAGGACGGGTTTTGTGAGGACGGTCGCCTTGCGTACACTCGACGCAGCCGTGTATTCATTCGGCCTCGGCGTGCCCATCCTCCCCCGATCAGGCACGCCTCTGGGCGGCATCCCATTCCCCCCGTGAGGTGCCGCCCTCCTCTGTGTCAAGCCGCCCCCATCGCAGCGTGCGCAGTCGTTCTGCACTGCGGGCGGACGTGCCGTGTTGCGCACAGCACGTGGGATTCCGGGGCGCACGGGAACGCAGCGGCGCCTAGCGTCGGGGCATGCCACAGCCGTTCATCATCCAGCCGCGTCATGCGGTGCCCGCCGACGAGCGCGCCAGCGCGCTCCCCGCCGACGTGGATGCCGCATTCGGGCCGCTCGCCGAGCACTGCGCCGATCCTCGGGTGACGGACGTGTTCGTCAACGGTGCGGACGGGCTCTTCGTGGATCGCGGCGACGGCGCGGAGCGAGTGGCGGGATGGGCGGCATCGGAGCGCGAGGTGCGCGACCTCGCCGTCGCGCTGATCGGAGCAGGCGGGCGCCACCTCGACGATCAGTCACCGTGCGTGGATGTGCGGCTCGCGTCCGGCATCCGAGTGCATGCCGTGCTCGCCCCGGTGTCGACCTCGGGCACCGCAGTGTCGGTGCGCATTCCACGCGTGCGCGCAGCCGATCTCGGTGCTCTGGCCGTGCTCGGGGCATTCGATGCGCCGCAGCAGGCGTGGCTGGAGCAGTTGGTAGTCGACCGCGCGAACATCCTCATCACCGGTGGCACCGGCACCGGAAAGACGACCCTGCTCACCGCGCTGCTGCGCAGCGTTCCTGCATCCGAGCGCATCGTCACGATAGAAGACGTCGCGGAACTTCGGCCGGCGCATCCGCACCACGTCGCTCTCGAAGCCAGGCAGGCGAATCTCGAGGGCGCCGGCTCCATCACGCTCGCACGCCTCGTGCGCGAGTCGCTGCGCATGCGTCCTGATCGTCTCGTCGTCGGCGAGTGCCGTGGTGAGGAGGTGCGTGAACTGCTCTCCGCATTGAACACCGGCCACGACGGTGGCGCGGGCACTCTGCACGCCAGCGGGCTCGTCGACGTGCCGGCCCGGTTGGAGGCGCTGGGAGCGCTGGCCGGGATGGACGCAACGGCACTGGCGCGGCAGGCAGTCAGTGCCTTCACGATCGTGATCCACCTCGCCCGCGGCGGTGACGGCGTGCGACGCATCTCCAAGGTCGGACGTTTTCTGCTGCGGGCCGATCGACTCGACATCGAGGAAGTGCGGCCGTGGTGAGCCTCGTTTCGTTGCACGGGCTGCGTCCGGCGAAGGCAGCGGATGCCGGCGCGGAGGAGGCCGCGGTCTCGGTGCGCACACTCGCCGTGCTGTTGCAGGCGGGCGCGGTGCCGCTCAACGCCTGGCGTCATCTCGCCGATTCGGGCGACGTGCATGCGGAGAGCGTGGTCGCGCGTTGCGATGAGGGCGCCGGCCTCGTCGACGCGATCGAGGCCGAGGGCGGGGCGTGGGCCGATGTCGCCGCCGCGTGGGATGTCGCGACGACCGTGGGGGCTCCGCTCGCGGAAGTGCTGAGGTCGCTCGCTGAGACGATGCGTGATGCGGCGGCTGCTGCTGACGATGTGCGCATCGCTCTCGCAGAGCCGGCCGGCACCGCGCGGCTGCTGCTCTGGATGCCGCTCGCGGGGCTCCTGCTCGGATTCGCCCTTGGATTCGACACAGTGGGTGTGCTCTTCCGCAATCCCCTCGGCACTGCCTGCCTGATCGTCGGCCTGCTGCTCGTGCTCGGAGCCCGCCTGTGGACTCGTCGCCTTCTCCGGCGGGCGCAGCCGGATCCGGGGACCCCGGGAATGCATGCCGAACTCATGTCCGTGGCACTGTCGGGTGGCGCATCCATCGAGCGCTCGTTGCGCCTCGTCGACGACAGCCCGGCGCGCGATCGCATCAGCGGCACGCACACCAGGGGCGTACTCGAGCTGTCGCGCGCGGCCGGCGTCCCCGCGGGGGAGCTGCTGCGGGCGGCCGCCGCGCAGGAGCGTCACGACGCACGCATCCGCGGGCGGCTGCGCGCATCCAAGCTCTCCTCGCAACTGATCATCCCCCTCGGCGTCTGCACGCTCCCCGCTTTCCTGCTGCTCGGCGTCGCGCCGCTCATGCTCTCCGTCATGTCATCAACCCCGTTGCCGATCTGACGGCAGCACAACAGAAAGAAGGAACACGATGAACACCATCCCCGCCCTCACCAGACGCCGCGCGGCGTCGCTCTTCACCGACGAATCCGGTGCCGCCACCGCTGAGTACGCCATCACGACGATGGCAGCCGTCGCGTTCGCAGGTTTGCTCGTCGTGATCATGCGTTCGGACGAGGTGCGCGGCATCCTGACTGATCTCGTCCGCCGTGCGCTCACGGTCTCGTAGACGCCGATGCGGTGAACGAGCGATGAGCACTTCATGAAGAAGAAGAGCGACTCGGAGCGCGGATCGGTCGCAGCCGAGCTGGCGATCGCGCTCCCGGCGGTGGTGCTCGCACTGCTGCTGGGGGCGGGCGCGCTCGGAGCCGCCGCGCGACAGGTATCGCTGCAGGATGCCGTGGCCGACGCAGCCCGTCTGCTGGGGCGGGGTGAGAGCGCTGCGACCGCGCACGCGGCGGTGACGGCCTCTGTCAGCGATGCGAACGTGTCGAGCGAGCTCAGCGGAGACCTCAGCTGCGTCAGCGCCAGCGTCGATGCGGTGGTGGGGCGCGTCATCCGCATCCCGCTGACCGCATCGAGCTGCGCGCTCAGCGGAGGGCTCTGATGGCCGGCAGCGCGCTCGCCGCCGGCGTGCTGGCGGTCGCGGCATCCCTCTCGCTGGGACTCGCCGCCGTCGGCGGCGCGTCGGTCACGGCGCAACGCGCCGCGGGCGCAGCAGACGCTGCCGCACTCGCGGCCGCCGACGCGTCGTCCGGCGCGATCGTCACCGGAGAAGAGCCGTGCGCGCTCGCCGCGAGGGTGGCCGCGGCATCCGGAGCGACGCTCACATCGTGCACGCTGGAGGGGCCGGTGGCGACCGTGCAGGTCGAGGCGGCGTACGCTGGTCTTGCTGCCGTCTCCCGAGCCCGTGCCGGGCCACCCGAGGGATTCTGACGGCTCCACCCACGGCTCCGCTGTGAATGCACCACGACAGTGGTGTGTATGGTGTGCTTCGAAGAAAGGACGCACCCTTGGCTGAAGGCAAGAAGCTCGTCATCGTCGAGTCTCCGACGAAGATGAGGTCGATTCAGGGGTACCTCGGTGATGACTACGAGGTGCTCAGCTCTGTCGGCCACATTCGCGACCTCGCTGATAAGAAGGACATCCCCGCCGCCGACAAGGCCGCGTACGGGAAGTACTCGATCGACATCGACAACGGGTTCGACCCGTACTACGTCGTCTCGGATCGCAAGACGAAGACCGTCGCCGAACTCAAGCGTGCGCTGAAGAATGCCGGTGAACTCCTGCTCGCCACTGATGAGGACCGCGAAGGCGAGGCGATCGCCTGGCACCTGCTCGAGACGCTGAAGCCGAAGGTGCCCGTCAAGCGCATGGTGTTCCACGAGATCACCAAGGACGCGATCCAGGCAGCCGTCGGCAACACCCGTGAGCTCGACCTCGCGCTCGTCGACGCCCAGGAGACCCGCCGCATCCTCGACCGCCTCTACGGCTGGGATGTCTCGCCCGTGCTCTGGTACAAGGTCAAGACCGGCCTCTCCGCCGGACGCGTGCAATCCGCAGCGACACGCATGATCGTCGAGCGGGAGCGCGAGCGCATGGCGTTCGTCTCCGCCGACTACTGGGATGTCGAAGCATCCGCCTCCGCGACCGGTACCGCTTTCAAGGTGCGCCTGGTTCGCGTCGACGGGGGTCAGCTCGCCCGTGGCACCGACTTCGATGACAACGGAAAGCTCAAGAAGGCCGTCGTCATCCTCGACGAGAAGAGGGCGCTGTCCCTCGCGCACGCTGTCGACGCCGCAGGTGCCGGCACCGTCACCAAGGTCGAGGCGAAGCCCGGCACGCGCAGCCCGTACGCTCCGTTCACCACCTCCACGCTGCAGCAGGAAGCAGGCCGCAAGCTCTCGATGAGCGCGAAGCAGGCGATGAGCGTCGCCCAGCGCCTGTATGAGAAGGGCTTCATCACCTATATGCGAACGGACTCCGTCGCGCTGAGCACCCAGGCGGTGCAGGCGGCACGGAGCCAGGCGGTCGCCCTCTACGGCGACAAGGCCGTGCCGCTCAAGCCCCGCGTCTACAAGTCCAAGAGCAAGAACACGCAGGAGGCGCACGAGGCGATCCGCCCCTCGGGCGAGAACTTCCGCAAGCCGGCGTCCGTCTCCGGCGAGCTCGACCGCGAAGAGCTGCGACTGTACGACCTCATCTGGAAGCGCACGGTCGCCAGCCAGATGGCCGACGCCAAGTACGAGACCACCACGGTCACGCTGTCCGTCGATGCCGCCGGCGAGGTCGCCGAGTTCACGGCATCCGGAACCGTCTACACGTTCAAGGGCTTCCTCGAGGCATATGAAGAGGGCCGCGATGAGAAGCGCGCTGACGCCGACGCCGACTCCAACCAGTCGCTGCCCGCCGTCGCCGTCGGCGACGAGCTCGGGATGTCGGATGCTGAGGCCAAGGGCCACAAGACCAACCCGAAGCCGCGCTTCACCGAGGCCTCGCTGGTCAAGGCGCTCGAGGAGCACGGCATCGGCCGGCCCTCGACGTTCGCGAGCATCATTGGCACCGTGATCGATCGTGGCTACGCGACCAAGCGCGGACAGGCGCTCGTGCCGACCTGGATGGCGTTCAGCGTCGTGCGACTGCTCGAGGAGCACTTCGCAGACCTGATCGACTACGACTTCACGGCCGCCCTCGAAGACGACCTCGATGCGATCGCGCGCGGTGAGCAGAAGCGCGTCGAATGGCTCAAGTCGTTCTACTTCGGCACCGAGGGGCAGGTGGGGCTGCGTCAGGTCGTCGACAACCTCGGCGAGATCGACGCACGTGCGCTCAATTCGACACCCATCACCGACACCGCCACACTGCGCTTCGGCAAGTACGGCCCCTACCTCGAGGTCGTCGACCCCGCGAAGCCCGACGAGCGGGGGCGCATCGTCAACGTTCCCGAGGACCTCGCGCCAGACGAGCTGACAGCGGAGAAGGCGCAGGAGCTCATCGACGCCCCTGTCGCGGGTGATCGTGTTCTCGGCGAGAATCCCGAGAACGGTCGCGTCATCGTGGTGAAGGACGGCCGCTACGGTCCCTACGTGCAGGAGAACCTGCCGGAGGAGGACGTCGCGGTCGATGAGGCCACCGGCGAAGTCGTCGACAAGCCCAAGAAGAAGACCGCGAAGAAGGATGCGCCCAAGCCGCGCACGGCCTCGCTCTTCCGCTCGATGTCCGTGGAGGACATCGACCTCGACACCGCCCTGACTCTGCTGAGCCTGCCGCGCGTCGTGGGCGCTGACCCGGAGTCCGGTGACGAGATCACCGCGCAGAACGGCCGCTACGGCCCGTACCTGAAGAAGGGCACCGACTCGCGCTCGCTCGAGAGCGAACAGCAGATCTTCGATGTGAGCCTCGAGCAGGCGCTCACGATCTACGCGCAGCCGAAGTACGGCGCCGGTTCCCGCCGTGCCTCCAGCGCGCTCGCCGAGTTCGAGGCAGATCCGGTCAGCGGCAAGCCGATCCGCATCCGCGACGGGCGCTTCGGCGCCTACGTCACCGACGGCGAGACGAACGTCACGATTCCGCGTGGTCAGAAGCCCGAGGACATCACGTTCGAGATCGCCGTGCAGATGCTCGCTGACAAGCGCGCCAAGGGTCCGGCTCCGAAGCGGGGCGACGCGAAGAAGGCACCGGCCAAGAAGTCGCCTGCCAAGAAGGCGCCCGCGAAGAAGCCTGCGGTGAAGACCGACGAGGAGAAGGCCGCCGCACGTTCGGCGGCGGCGAAGAAGGCCGCGGCCACGCGTGCCGCGAATGCGGCGAAGAAGTAGATGCCGGTGAGTGAACGCTCAGGCGTGTGGATCACTCTCGAGGGCGGCGACGGCTCGGGGAAGACGACCCAGGCCGAGTTGCTCGAGAAGTGGCTGACGGATGCCGGGAACACCGTGCTGCGCACGCGAGAGCCGGGCGGCAGCGAGGTCGGTCAGCTGATCCGCGACATCGTGCTGCATCACCGCGGCGACATCGCACCGCGCGCCGAGGCGCTGCTGTATGCGGCAGATCGCGCGCACCACGTCGCGACGGTCGTACGGCCCGCGCTCGAGCGGGGCGAGATCGTGCTGCAGGATCGCTATCTCGACTCTTCCGTCGCCTACCAGGGCGCCGGACGCGTGCTCGATGCCACCGAGGTGCGAGAGCTGTCGCTGTGGGCGACCGAGGGGGCGCTGCCTGACCTGACGCTGCTCCTCGATCTCGACCCTGCGACTGCGAGGACCCGTCTCGACTCCGCAGACAAGCCGTTCGACCGGCTCGAGTCCGAGAAGGCCGAGTTCCACACCCGCGTGCGCGAGTCCTTCCTCGCGCTCGCGGGTGCCGAGCCCGAGCGGTTCCTGGTGCTGGATGCCGCGGCATCCGCCGAGGAGATCGCAGAAGCCATCCGCCTCCGCGTCGCGCGGCTCGTCTGATCGACGTCGACTGATTCCGCATAGAAGTGCGAACCTGTGCGCCAACTTCGGAGAACTGCGCTTTCTTCGGAGCGATTCCCTGTAGGGCTCCGAAGCTGGTGCATTTCTCCGAGTTAGGCGCGCGCTGTGCGCGCCGCACAGGCTGTCTGACTCTCCAGTTAGGCTGAGTTCATGCCACCAGCCGTCACGCTCGCCCCGTTCCCTTGGACGGACGTCTGGGGGCAGGACGATGCGGTCGCAGCTCTTCGCACCGCGGCATCCGATCCTTCCGCGCTCTCGCACGCCTGGCTGATCACCGGCCCTCCAGGATCCGGGCGATCCACCCTGGCCTATGCGTTCGCGGCGGCGCTCGTCGCGGACAGCCCCGACGACGAGCACACGATGCGGCAGGTGTTCGCCGGCACGCATCCCGACGTCACGGCGCTGCGCACCGACAAGGTCATCATCACGATCAAAGAGGCCAGGTCGCTGGTCGAGAGATCGTACTTCGCACCGTCGGCCGGTCGCTACCGGGTCATCGTCGTGGAAGATGCCGACCGCATGGTCGAGCGCACCTCGAATGTGCTGCTGAAGGCTCTCGAGGAACCACCGGAGAACACGGTCTGGATCCTCTGCGCACCGAGCGAGGCCGATCTGCTGCCCACCATCCGCTCCCGCGTGCGGCCCCTGCGGCTGCGTGAGCCCGATGTCGACGATGTCACGCGGCTGATCGTGCAGCGCACCGGCGCCGACGAGGTCACGGCAGAGCAAGCCGCCCGTCACTCGCAGCGCCACATCGGCATGGCGCAGCGCCTGGCGACCGACGATGCCGCACGGCACAGACGCGACACCACGCTGCGTTCCGTGCTCGGGGTTCGCGGGGTCGGCAGTGCGGTCGAGGTGGCAGGGCACATCATCCAGGCGGCGACCGATGACGCCAAGGCGCTGACCGCCGAGCGCGACGCCGCAGAGCGCGCGAGTCTGCTGCGCACGGTCGGCATCGCTGAGGGACAGGCGGTTCCGCCTGCGCTGCGCTCACAGATATCCGCGCTGGAGGACGACCAGAAGAAGCGCGCGACCCGCAGCCTGCGCGACGGCATCGATAGGGTGCTCACCGACCTGCAGTCGATGTTCCGCGACGTCGTGATGCTGCAGTACGGCCGAGGCGAAGATCTCATCAACCGGGAATTGCGTGACGATCTGAGCGCCATGGCTCACGCGTGGTCGGTGACACGTACGCTGGTTGTTCTTGACCATCTTGCCGAGACCCGGGAATCGCTGGAGCGCAACGTCGCCCCGACGCTCGCCCTGGAGAGTTTGCTCGTGACTGTCGCGAGCGGGAGGAAACCGTGACCACTCGACAGACTTCTCGCGTGCGACGCATCGTCGCGATCACCGCGGGTCTCGCCGCAGCATCCATGATGCTGAGCGGATGCCTGTACTCGCTCATCCCGGAAAGCGCCGAACCGAGGCCGTCCACGACGAACGCGCCGGACACCGAGGGCGTCGCGGCCGAGCTGCTGCCGTTCTACGAGCAGACGCTGGAATGGACCGAGTGCGACGGGGGAGCGGCAGGTTTCGACTGCGCGTACGTCACGGCTCCGCTGGACTGGGAGAACCCTTCGGATGGGGCCACGATGGAGCTGTCGATCGTGCGCCACCAGGCCACTGGTACGCCGATGGGATCACTGCTCACGAACCCCGGCGGCCCAGGCGGCAGCGGCCGTGGCTTCATCCTCGAAAGCCTCGACTACGCCGTCGGCGCCGAGCTGATCGAGAACTACGACGTGATCGGCTTCGACCCACGCGGCGTCGGCGACTCCAGCGCTGTGAGCTGCTTCGATGCCGCGAACATGGACAAGTACCTCTACGACATCCCCACCGCAGCGCGGGGCACCGATGCGTGGGAGGCCGAACTCACCAAGGCGGATCAGGCGTTCGCGGATGCGTGCGAGGCGAACAGCAACGGCATCCTGCCGTACATCACGACCGTGAACTCGGCCCGCGACATGGACCTGATCCGCGCCGTGCTCGGCGACAAGCAACTGAACTACCTCGGCTACTCCTACGGCACGTTCCTCGGTGCGACCTACGCCGAGTTGTATCCCGAGAAGGCGGGCCGGCTCGTGCTCGACGGTGCGATCGACCCCGCCGTTCCCGGCCTCGAGGTCGGAGCGACGCAGGCCATCGGATTCGAGGCGGCGCTGCGCGCCTACATGCAGGACTGCCTCGACTCCGGGTCATGCCCGTTCAACGGCACGGTCGATGAGGCCATGGCAGACCTCGGAGCGCTGCTCGCGAGCGTCGACCGCACGCCGCTCAAGAACGACGACGGGCGCATGCTCGGCGCCGACTCGCTGATGACGGCCATCATCGCCGCGCTCTACTCCCAGGACAGCTGGGACTTCCTCACTCAGGCTCTCGACGAAGCGCTGCAGGGCGATCCGTACAGCGCGTTCTACCTCGCCGACTTCTACAACGAACGTGAAGACGGCGTCTATCTCTCGAATTCCAGCGAGGCGTTCACCGCGTACAACTGCATGGACTACCCGCTCGAGAACGATCAGGCCGCGGAAGACGCCACGATGGCGAAGATCGAAGCCGCTGCGCCGACGATCGCGCCGTACTGGAGCGGCCCCGACACGTGCGAGGTGTGGCCGTATCCGCCCACCGGCACGCGCGGTGAGATCAATGCCGAAGGCGCGGGCCCCATCCTCGTCGTCGGCACGACGAACGATCCGGCGACGCCGTACGAGTGGTCGGTGTCGCTCGCCGCGCAGCTCGAGGAGGGCGTGCTGATCACCCGCGTCGGCGAGGGCCACACCGGCTACAACAAGGGCAACACGTGCGTTGACGAAGCGGTCGAGGCGTACTTCCTCGATGACGCCGTGCCAGAGGCCGACCTCGAATGCAGCTGACCCTTCGACAGGCTCAGGGATCGAATTGAGCCCACCGTGGCGTCGGTTCGCGATGGCGCCTTCGACAGGGTAATATCGTTGATCGTGCCGCTCTTGCAGCGCACGCCGCCTTAGCTCAGTCGGCAGAGCATTTCACTCGTAATGAAAAGGTCGTCAGTTCGATTCTGACAGGCGGCTCCATAAGCCCCGTGATGTGAAAGACATCACGGGGCTTCGTCGTTCGCGCGCCGGCATCGGCGTACCCTCGAATCATGACGAAGGCGCTTCTCATCATCGACGTGCAGAACGATTTCACCGAGGGCGGTGCGCTCGCGATCGCGGGCGGCGATGCCGTGGCATCCGGAGTGTCCGCCTTCCTCGCAGCTCGCGCGGGCGACTACGACGTGGTCGCCGCGTCACGCGACTGGCACGACGCGGACGGCGACAACGGCGGGCATTTCGCAGATGACCCTGATTTCCTGGACACCTGGCCGGAGCACTGCGTCGCGGGAACGCCGGGTGCGGAGTACGACGAGCTCTTCACGACGGATGCCGTGACCCACCACGTGCACAAAGGCCAGGGCAAGCCCGCCTATTCGATGTTCGAAGGGATCACGCAGGACGGCTTCACGGTGGCCGAGGTGCTGAGTGCTCGTGGTGTGCTCACCGCCGATGTGGTCGGGCTGGCGACGGACCACTGCGTGCGCGCCTCCGTGCTCGACGCGATCGCGCACGGGGTTCACATCCGCGTGCTGACCGACCTCGTCGCCGGCGTCGGCGCCGAGTCCAGCGACAAGGCGCTCGCCGAGATGGCGCATGCCGGGGCGGAGCTGGTCGAGAGCGCGCAGGTGGACGCGGAATCCGGCGCGTGAATCGCAGCGTCCTGCTGCTGCGTGCCGTCAACGTCAGTGGTCGCAATTCCAGGGGAGCGGCTCGCACTCGTCGGCCGCAATCTGCGCACCACCAGGAAGCTCGCCGATCTCACCGCCGCGAAATGACTCGCATCTACCCCTCCACGATCGCCGCGACCGTCGACCACGAACTGGTGATCAAGAAGTCCCGATTCATCGCACACGCCGCGCCGGTGGCGTCGTCTGCAGAAGCGGATGCCGTCATCGCCGAGGTGAAGCGCCGAGCATGGGACGCAAGACACAACTGCTCGGCGCAGGTCACGGGAGATCTGGGCGATCGGGCACGTTCCTCGGATGACGGCGAGCCGTCCGGCACTGCGGGGGTGCCAATGCTCGAGGTGCTGCTGCGCCGCGGGCTCACCGACGTAGTCGTCGTCGTGACGCGCTACTTCGGAGGGGTCAAACTCGGCGCAGGGGGACTGGTGCGGGCATACTCGACGGCGGTGTCAGAGGTGCTCGATCTCGCGACCGTCGTCGATCGGCACATGCTCGCCGGCGTGACGGTCGCGGTGGAGGCCGTCCTCACCGGTACCGAGAGGCTTGTGGCGGTCAGGCGTCATCGCTCTCGTGCGGGGTCCTGAGCGCCGCGCGGCGGAGGCGTCAGGCCGTCTGCCCTTCGTGGGGGTGCCTCGGCGATCTCCTCGATGACCTCGCTGTCAGACGTTGGATACGGTGGGCCCCATGGGGCTCGAACCCATGACCCGCGGATTAACATACCACTTCGACTTTCGCCGCCGTCCGTCGGACGTTCGTGGTCTGGACTGTCCCTTCACCCTGGCTTTCGCTTTAGGTGCCACCCGTCCAGTCTCTACACCTTCCGGACTCGCGTCCGGCTTGGCTCGGGATTGCCAACTGGTCTCCCAGGAAGGGTTCCCCGACTTTGAGTGGTGTCATCCCCGAGGTTTCCCCCGAGGCGCTCCTATTATGTTGAAGTCCGATGCTCTGCCAACTGAGCTAGAGGCCCGTGCTTCCATTCTAGCGGGCGCCGGAGCCGGTTCGAATCGGGCACACGCGCCGTCGACCCGTAACTGCCGTGAACGACAGAACGCGGCCGCCGGCGACACAGCTTCGCCGGCGACCGCGTCGCCCCCCCAATTCCAACCTCCCCAAAGGCCGGAACTTCTTATTACTCAGCCGGGGGCATGAGTACCGAGTCGATCAGGTACACGGTTGCGTTCGCGGTCTGGACTCCACCGCAGACAACGTTGGCGTCGTTGACCATCAGCGAGTCGCCGCTGCCGGTGACTTCGAGCTCCGCACCCTGCACGGTTGTGAGCGTGCCTGCGATGTCCTCGGGAGCGATCTGGCCGGGAACCACGTGGTAAGTGAGGATCGACGACAGCGTGGCAGAGTCGGTCTTCAGGGCCTCGATGGTGGCCGGGTCGATCTTGCCGAACGCGTCATCCACCGGAGCGAAGACGGTGAACTCGTCTCCGTTGAGGGTGTCGACGAGGTCGACGTCAGGGTTGAGCTGTCCGCTCACGGCTGCGACGAGCGTCTTGAGCAGTGGGTTGTTGGATGCCGCGACCGCAACAGGATCCTTCGACATTCCCGCGATCGAGCCGCCGCCGTCCGGCACTGCCTCGGCATACGCCTCGCAGCCGGGGCCGACGAGGTTCGCGGCCGGATCCATCGTGTCCGGTGTCTCCTGCGACGTCTCCGGCGCGGTGGACTCGGCCGGCTCTTCGGCCGTGTCGGAGCTCATCGAACAACCCGACAGCACGAGAACGCTGACGAAGCCGAGTGAAAGAGCTGCGGTGATCTTCTTCTTGGTGCTGAACATGTCTACCTCCGGGAATCGGAACCGCGGCATTCCCGCGGTGTCGAGGATTCTTCGGAGCCCCTCACGGATCGGATGGGAATGGTTCGGAAAAACTTTTGGCAGGTGGATGATCGGCCATTGGGCGGGGGAAGAGGACGGGACCCGCCCGATACGGCATGCTTATGTGGATGGTCATTGACGGCGTGGACATGCCGGAGGACGGTTCGGCGGGAGATCTCGCCGCCGACCTCCTCGTCCGTGTCGCCGACGGAGACCAGAGAGCCTTCTCCGATCTGTACGATCTGCTCTCCTCACGCGTCTTCGGACTGATCCTGCGTGTGCTCGTCAATCGCTCGCAGAGCGAGGAAGTGCTCCAGGAGGTCTTTCTCGAAGTGTGGCAATCCGCCGGACGGTTCGCTCCGAACAAGGGGCAGGGCAGAACGTGGGTTCTCACGATCGCTCACCGGAGGGCGGTCGATCGAGTGCGTGCGTCACAGTCCAGTACTGATCGAGACGTCAGGGTCGGAATACGCGACCTCGGCGTCTCGCACGACAGCGTGGCGGAGCAGGTCGAGCTGAGCATCGAGGGAGGCAAGGTCGTCGCAGCTCTGGCGACGTTGCCGGACCCGCAGCGGGAGGCACTGGTCCTGTCGTATTACGGGGGCTACAGCCAGAGCGAGATCGCGGTGCTGATCGGTGCGCCGCTGGGAACGATCAAGACGAGGATGAGAGATGGACTCTCACGTCTGAGGAGCGAGATGGGGGTGAACGCATGAACGAGAAGGAATTCGCCGAGCTGGCTGCGGGCCACGCCCTGCACGCGCTCTCGGATGCCGATGAGCAGCTTTTCGCGGATGCCCTCATCAGCCACCCTGAATGGCAGGCGATCGCGGACGACGACATCGAGACCGCTCACCTTCTCGCCGACGCTTCGGTGACGGTTGCACCGCCCTCCGACATCCGCGCCGCATTGCTCGCGCAGATCGCGACGACGCCCCAGGGTGACGACGCTGTCGCGCCGCATTCTGTCGAACGGGCGACCCCCGAGGTCGAAGAGCCCTTCCTGCGCCCGCCTCGTCGCTGGGGACGCGCCATCTTCGTTCTCGCCGCGTGCCTGGTACTTCTCGCCGGTCTGGGTTTCGGGATCGTCGCCCTCACGTCGCAGCTGACGACACCGGCATCCGTCGTCGCTCTGAACGAGATCCAGGCGGCACCGGATGCACAGAAGGCTTCGATAGAGCTCGAATCCGGCGCAGTCGCCACCGCCCACTGGTCAGCCACAGTGGGCAGCGCGGTTCTCGTCGCCGACGGTCTCGAGCCCCTCAGCGACGACAAGACCTACGAGCTCTGGTTCGTGCGCGGCGATGAGCCGGTGCCGGCGGGTCTATTCGAAGCGGATGCCGGTGACGCCACCGCGCTGCTCGAAGGGGCCATGCGTGAAGGCGACGTGATCGCTGTGACGGTGGAGCCGGCGGGCGGATCACCCACGGGGCAGCCGACGAGCGATCCGATCATCGCGATCCCGACCGCCTGAGCGCGAGTACCCTGGACGGATGTCCGAGCAGTTCCACCGTCCCGTCCGCCGCCCGTCTGCGTCCTTCGACAACCTTGTCGGATCCTCGGATTCTGCGGAGGCGACGAGGGTCGCTCACGCCACGGCATCCGCTCTGCTGACCCGCGCTCGCGAAGACGAGAGCGGGGAGAGCGCAGAACGTCTCATCGCGTTCACGGCCGAGCACGGCATCGATGACATCGCCGAATTGTGGGCGACCGCCCCCGCCGTCTCGCTTCCCGGAGCGCTCTGGCGCCTGTACCTGCTGCAGCTGGCGATTCACAGCGATCCGCAGACCTCCGCGCTGCTCTACGAACGGGGCCGCGTCGAACTCGGTTCGGTGGATGCCGTCGTCGCCGGCGCGCCGGTACCGGCGAACCCGGAGGAGATCGTGTCGCTGATCGACACGATCCTTCGGGGTGTGTTCCGCGGCGACTTCTCGGTCGCACTCGAGCGCGCCGCCGCATTCTGCCGCGTTCAGGTCTCAGGCGCGACACACACCGCTGACGACTACGAGGCGACCGAACCCGAGCGTGCGACTGAACTCACGGCTCGTGCGCGGCGGCTCCACATGTACGCGGGAGACCTGAGCGCGGCGGCCGGCCTCTGGCGCAGCGGCGGATTGAACTGACGCTCACGAGGCGAACTCAACGACCCGCTGCAGAGCTGCCGCGGATATGGAAAGACCGGGCCGCAAGAACGCCTCTCGGCGGAAGGCCGCTCGCAGCGGCAGAATTTGGAGCCCGGGGTTATGCGGCCCGGCCACTCCATTGTAACGTCCGCACGTCGCTGGTATTCCCTTCGGTGCCGTGGCCGTAGAGTCGCTGTATGACCCGGCGCTTCGCTCTGATCATCGATCCCGTCGGCGCCTCTGAGGAGCGCACCGACTACGCGGACACATTCACCGTCGTGGATGCCGCGGCTCCTGCGCTGAGCGTGGGGGAGCTCAGCACCCAGCGCGGCGACGGCGTGTTCGAGTCGATCGGGGTTGTCGATGGGCATGCGCAGGAGGTCATTCCGCATCTGGAGCGCCTGGCGAACTCGGCACGGCTGTGCGATCTGCCGGTACCCGACCAGGAGCAGTGGCGTCAGGCCGTCGCGGTCGCCGCCTCGGAGTGCCCTGCCGGAGAAGCCGTGATCAAGCTGATCCTCAGCCGCGGCGTCGAGCACGGACCCACTCCGACCGCCTGGGTGACGGCGGCGCCGGCATCCGATTTTCGGGCGGTCCGCGAGGCGGGCGTCAAGGTCGTCACTCTCGACCGAGGGTACGGCTTGGACGCCGCGGAGCGGGCGCCCTGGCTGCTGCTCGGGGCGAAGACGCTGTCGTACGCCGTGAATATGGCTGCGCTGCGCGAGGCGCATCGCAGGGGAGCGGACGACGCGATCTTCGTCTCCAGCGACGGTTTCGTGCTCGAGGCGCCGACGGCATCGCTCATCCTGCGCTTCGGCGATCGGTTCACCACTCCGGCGCCCACAGGGGGCATCCTGCACGGCACGACTCAGTTGAGCGTGTACGAGCACCTGGCGGGTCGAGGCTTCGACGCGGAGTACGGCCGCATCCCGGCGACGGACCTTTCGCGGCCGGATGCCGCATGGCTGGTCTCCAGCATCCGCCTCGCCGTCCCCATCACCGCCGTCGACGGTGCTGCGGTTTCGGTCGACCACACCCTCACGGCCGAACTGAACCAGTACCTCCTGTCGCCTCGCGACTGATCCGCGCACAGCTTCGGACGCGGCATCCGCAATGCCGCGAATCGGAAAACGGAGACGGGCGGGCGTGTCGGCGGCGTGTTCTCGCGCGACATGCCGAAGACACGCCACACGGTCTCTGTTTTCCGAGATTCCACCGCGTGGGTGCGCAACGAGCGTCAGCGCAGAGGCCGCAGGTGAGCGCGATCTGCGATCTTGGCGAGGATCGCAGATTCGACGCTCTTCCAGTGATGGACGATCATGGCGTAGGTGAAGCGCAGAGTATCGTAACCCAGGGTCGCTGCGGCAACATCGCGAGCCAGATCTTTGGATCGCTCTTTCTCACGCTCATGGTTCTCGCGGCCGTCCACTTCGACGATCAATCGGTCGCCGATGACGAAGTCGACTTCGCCGACGGTGCGGATGCTGACCTGGCAGCGCACCGTGATGCCGAGGCGATGCATCCGTAGCCGGAAGAGCGATTCGAGTCCGCTGTCGGCGTCGGATCGGGCGAAGTCGATCAGCCAGCGGCGGCGCCGTGGGAGACGACTCCTCAACCAGGCGATGCCCCCGGATGAGATCTTGTGATGGCGGAGTGCTGACTCGAACGCCGCGAGGAACGTGTCCTCGTCGGTGCACACCGCGATCTGAAGGAGAACGTTGTGCACTGGCGGCAGAACACCGACCTCGGCGGTGCCTTCGTCCCAATGCACGCGGCAGTCCGAGCATCCTGATCGCGGAGTTCCTGCGTCGCCGAGCCAGATGTGGTGCTGCTCGGGGACCTCCAGGATCCACAGCCCGAGCATCTTCGCCGCGGCACTGCACCCCAGGGTTCCGCCGTGTGAGGCGGCATGCAGCAGATCGTCCGAGCAATCGGGGAGTGCGTACACGCCCTGGCGAGGCCGAACGACGGTACCGGCGCAGACTGCGCGAGTGAGCTCCGCCTCGGTCACCCCGAGCCGTGTGAGTTCCGCCGTGCGCGCCATTCGCCCCAGAGAGTGCAGCGCGGCGGGTGCAGCCATGAATGACATGGGCACGATCCTGCCCGGTCGCCGCTGTTGCGCGCCCCCCGCAAAAGCACGTTCTGTGTAGGAGCCGGTGAACCGGCATCCTGTGCAGAACCAGTCATAAATGGGAAAACCCAGACCGACTTCGTGTCGCGCGGTGTGTCGCAGTGCGACGCGCCGGAGACACGCCAGATGGTCTGGGTTTTCCCAGGGGGCAGATGGGCAGATGGGCAGAGGTGGCAGAGGGGGCAGGGGGCAGAGAGGGCAGAGGCCAGGGGCCAGGGGAGTTACCCGAAGCGGCCCGAGACGTAATCCTCAGTCGCCTGCACGGACGGCGTCGTGAAGATGGTGGCCGTCTCGTCGTACTCGATCAGCTTGCCCGGCTTACCGGTGCCGGCGATGTTGAAGAACGCGGTCTTGTCGGAGACGCGCGACGCCTGCTGCATGTTGTGCGTCACGATGACGACCGTGTACTGGGTCTTGATCTCGGCGATGAGCTCCTCGATCGCGAAGGTCGAGATCGGGTCGAGCGCGGAGCAGGGCTCGTCCATGAGGATCACGTCGGGTGAGACGGCGATGGCACGAGCGATGCACAGACGCTGCTGCTGGCCGCCGGAGAGTCCGGAGCCAGGCTTGTCGAGACGGTCCTTGACCTCGTTCCAGAGGTTCGCGCCGCGCAGCGACTGCTCGACGAGGGTCTCCTGGTCGCTCTTCGACATGCGCGTGTTGTTGAGCTTCACACCCGCGAGCACGTTCTCCTTGATCGACATCGTGGGGAACGGGTTCGGACGCTGGAAGACCATGCCGACCTGACGGCGCACGAGCACCGGGTCGACGTTCGCGCCATAGAGGTTCTTGCCGTCAATCAGCACCTCGCCCTCGACGCGCGCACGGGGGATGACCTCGTGCATGCGGTTCAAGGTGCGCAGGAAGGTCGACTTGCCGCAGCCGGACGGGCCGATGAAAGCCGTCACCGTGTTCGGCTTGATGTCGATGCTGACGCCTTCCACGGCGAGGAAGTCGCCGTAGAAGACATTGAGGTCGTTTACTTCGATGCTCTTGGACACCTGAGAGATCCTTCGGTCGGGAAAGCTTCTGTCGGGAAAAGGGGAGACGGCTCAGCGGCCGGACAACTTGGGTGCGAACACCTTGGCGATGAGGCGACCGGCCAGGTTGAGGACCATGACGATCAGAATGAGCGTGAGCGCGGCAGCCCACGCACGGTCGATGAACGCATCGGCCGGAAGCCCGGGGTACTTGGCCTGCATGTAGGAGAACACCGGCAGCGTCGACATCTGCCCGCTGAACATGTTGAGGTTCATTCCCTGCACGATGCCGACCGTGAGCAGCAGCGGTGCGGTCTCGCCGATGACGCGCGCGATCGCCAGCATGATGCTGGTCACGATTCCGGCGATGGCAGTGGGCATCACGACCTTGATGATCGTCAGCCACTTCGGAACGCCGAGCGCGTATGCGGCCTCTCGCAGTTCGTTCGGCACGATGCGCAGGAGCTCTTCCGAGCCGCGCACGACGACGGGGATCATGAGCACGGAGAGTGCGAGCGAACCCATGATGCCGATGCGCGTTCCCGGTCCCATGATGAGTGCGAACACCGAGTAGATGAACAGACCGGCGACGATCGACGGGATGCCGGTCATCACATCGACGAGGAACGTGATCCCGCGGGCGAGCTTCTTGCCCTGACCGTACTCGACGAGGTAGATCGACGTCATCAGGCCGATCGGCACCGAGATGATCGTCGCGCCGAGCGTGATGAGCAGCGTGCCCCAGACGGCGTGGATGGCGCCGCCTCCCTCGCCGGTGATGTTGCGCATCGAGAAGCTGAAGAACTCGCCGTCGAACCGTGCGAGGCCGTTGATGAGCACCGTGTACAGGAGCGAGATGAGGGGGAGCAGCGCGACCGCGAACGCCGCCGAGACGAGGGCGGTCATCAGGCGATCGGTCGCATGGCGACGGCTCTCGGCGACCGTGGAGACGACGAAGATGAGCCCCATGTAGAGGATCATCCCGACGACGAGGGTCAGCGCGATGTTGAAGTCGGCCGGGTCGCCGCCGCTGTTGGCGAAGGCGAAGATCGTGCCCGCGATCAGGAAGCAGATCGCGAGAAGAGCCCACGGAGCCCATTTGGGCAGATGCCCTGCGCTGGTCGTGTGAGTGGCGGGGGCGACGGCGATGGCGCTCATATCAGTTGGCTCCCGAGAACTCGGCACGACGCGACACGATCCAGCGTGCGACGAAGTTGACCGCGAAGGTCACGATGAACAGGATCAGACCGGCCGCGATGAGGGTGTTGACGCCCTCGTCGTGGGCCTCCGGGAACCGCAGCGCGATGATCGCAGGGATGGTCGTGGGGTTCTCGGGGTTCAGCAGGTTGAAGGTGACGATACCGAGCGGCGAGAGCACGAGCGTGACCGCCATCGTCTCGCCGAGTGCGCGGCCGAGGCCGAGCATCGCTCCGGAGACGATGCCGCTGCGGGCGAAGGGGAGCACAGCCATCCGCACCATCTCCCAGCGGGTCGCGCCGAGAGCGAGTGCGGCCTCTTCGTGCAGCTTCGGTGTCTGGAGGAATATCTCACGGCAGATCGCTGTGATGATCGGCAGGATCATGACGGCGAGGACGAGGGATGCCGTCAGGATCGTCTTGCCCGTGCCGGACGGCGTACCGCCGAAGATCGGGATCCACCCGAGGTTCGTGTTGAGCCACTTGTAGAACGGCACGAGCATGGGCGCGAACGTGAGCGCGCCCCACAGCCCGAACACCACAGACGGGACAGCTGCGAGCAGGTCGATGATGTAGCCCAGCACCCCAGCGAGCCGACGCGGGGCGTAATGGGAGATGAACAGCGCGATACCGACGGCGATCGGGGCCGCGATGACCAGAGCGATCAGGCTCGACCACAGCGTGCCGAAGACGAACGGCCAGACCCACGTGATGAACGACTGTCCCTCGAGGATCTGGTTGTTCGAGGTGTCAGGCGCGAACGCCGGGATCGCCTGCACGACCAGGAAGACGGCGACTGCGGCCAGGGTGACGAGGATGACGATGCCGGCGCCGAGCGCGGTGCCGGAGAAGATCCGATCTCCTGGACGCAGGACGGCCTTCGGCGACACGGCCGAACGGGTGCTCTCGGTGTCCGTCGTGGTGGTGGTCATCTGAGCGGCTCCACGGGTGTTCGGAGGGACATGCGGGGTGTGTTCATGCGGGTGCCCCCGCGGCGCTGGTTCGATCGATTCGACCAGCGCCGCAGGGGCTTCAGCACAGCTCTCAGCCTATGACTGAGGATCCGTGTTACTCAGTGACGATCGCGTCGATCGCTGCGTCGACCTTCTCGCGCAGGTCGTCCGAGATCGGGGCGCTGCCGGCAGCCTCTGCGGCGACGTCCTGGCCCTCAGCCGATGCGACGTACTGGAAGTATCCCTTGACGAGCGCGGCGACCTCAGTGTCTTCGTAGTCGACGCAGCCGATGAGGTACGACACCAGGGCGATCGGGTACGACCCCGCCGGAGCCGCAGCCGGGTCGACCGCGAACGCGAGGTCGTTAGCCGAACGGCCCTCCTCGAGCGGCGAAGCCGCGACCAGTGCGGATGCTGCCTCGGCCGAGTAGGGGACGTACTCGCCCTCGACCTCGACAGCGACCTGACCGAGCTCTGAAGCCTGCGAAGCGTCGGCGAAGCCGATGTAGCCGACGCCGTTCGTGATGGCGCTCACCACACCGGAGGTGCCGTCGGCAGCCTCACCGGTCGACAGCGGCCACTCGTCGCTGGCCTCGTTCGTCCACACCTCGGGTGCGACGGCCTCGAGGTAGCTGGTGAAGGTCTCCTGCGTGCCCGACGCGTCAGCGCGGTGCACCGGGACGATCGCCTGGTCGGGGAGCGTCGCATCCGGGTTCTGGTCGGCGATGGCCGGATCGTTCCAGTTGGTGATGGTGCCGGCGAAGATGCCTGCGATCGTCGCGCCATCGAGGTTCAGCTCGTCGATACCCTCGAGGTTGAATGCGACGGCGACGGGGGAGATGTAGACCGGGATCTCGACGATATCGTCCGAGGTGCACGAGCCGAAGCCGCCTGCGGCGATCTCCTCGGCGTTGAACGCACGGTCGGAGCCGATGAAGTTCGACGAGCCGGCGAGGAAGTTCTCGCGGCCGGTGCCGGAACCCGTGGCGGTGTAGTTGATCGTGGTGTCGGGGTTGGCGGTCTGGAACGCCGCGACCCAGGACTGCTGGGCTGCTTCCTGCGAGGAGGCGCCGGTGGCCTCGATGGAACCGGACAGAGTCGAGGTCGACGGCTCGGTGGAGCCCTCCGGGGTTCCGCCTTCGTTCGCGGCACAGCCGGCGAGAGCGAGAGCGGCGACGGCGCCGACGGCGCCGATGCGAGCGATTCGGGAGATCTTCACTGTGGGATCCTTCGATCGTGGATGGTTGAGGCCCGGTGCAGGGCACACAGTGACGCTATGGGCGGCGGTTAACGAGACTCTCCCGCACGGGTAAACAGAAGGTGAACGACTGGCAACCCCTTGGGGTGGCGAAGATCACTGCTTCGGCACGTGCGTCTCGATCGAGATGATCCCCGAACCGGGATTCGTCGCAGACAGGTGCGCCACGGAGAATGCGGCGACCTCCAACGCGGAGGCGCTGCCGAGGTACGAGCCCTGCAGGGTGCCGGTGGCCAGCGCCAGTTCGCCGAGCAGACCGGGCAGAACAGGGCCATGACTGCAGAGGACCGCCGGCTTGCGGGCACGCACACGCTTGCCGATCACCGCGCGCAGGTCGGATCGGCCCTCTTCCCATGCATCCTGGCTGATCAGTTCCGTCTCGACCGCCTTGCGATCCAGTGCCTTCGCAAGGGGAGCGACCGTCTGCACGCAGCGCTCTGCGTCGCTGGTGATGATCTTCCGCACGCCGAATGCTCGCAGCGGTGCGACGATCGCCTTGGCCTGCTTCCGCCCCCGTTCGGTCAGGATGCGCGACGCGTCGGAACCGTGCCAGTCCGATCGCGAGATGGCCTTCGCATGGCGCAGCGCGATGATCGGGAAGGTGTGCAGCACGCCGTCGTCGACGAGCCGTTCGAACTCGTCGAGGATCTCCAGATCGACCGGGTAGCTCAGGTTCTTGCGCGCCTTCTTCAGGCTCACCCATTCGATCGCGGCGATCTCCTGGTTCGGGACGAACGCTGAATTGCGGATGGCCTCCTCGGTGGCCTCTGCCGCCCAGTAGTGCACGACCTTCTGCCGCTTCGGGCGCATGAAATAGCGGCTGACGCCCACGGGAACGCCGAGGTCCACGCGGATGCCGGTCTCTTCGTGAACCTCGCGCACGGCCGTCTGCGCGAGCATCTCGCCCGGATCGACCTTGCCTTTCGGCAGCGTCACATCGCGATACTTCGTGCGATGGATGAGCAGGATGCAGAGCTTTGCATCGACGAGACGCCACACCACCGCTCCCGCGGCGTACACGGCCTTGTCGTCTCGCACCACCTCGGTCGCGTCCTGAAGGGTCATCGCACCGTCCGTGTACGCCGGCGGCGCCGGATCTGGCTCATCGTCTTGTCCTGAAGATCGATGAGCGACTCCCCGTCCGCGTTCACTGAGTGTCGGGTCCAGACCCCGTCCTCACCGAGATGCCACGAGATGGTCCCGTCGTCCAAAGCGAGGTCGAAGAACGACAGCAGCTCACTGATGTGAGCGGGGTCCGTCACGCGGACGAGTGCCTCGACGCGGCGGTCGAGGTTGCGATGCATCATGTCGGCGCTGCCGATGTGCACCTGCGGGTCGCCGTCGTTGTCGAACGCGAAGATCCGGGAGTGCTCCAGGTAACGCCCCAGGATGCTGCGCACCGTGATGTTGTCGCTGATTCCCGGCAGGTCGACCTTGATGCTGCAGATGCCGCGCACCCAGATGTCGACCTTCACTCCCGCCCCGCTCGCCCGGTACAGCGCATCGATGATCTCCTCATCGACCATCGAGTTCACCTTGATGCGGATGTGGGCGGCCTTGCCGGCCTCGGCATTCTTGCGCTCGTTGTCGATCTGACGTAGAAGTCCCTTGCGCAGGTGCAGGGGAGCGACGAGCAGGCGCTTGAACTTCTTCTCGATCGCGTAGCCGCTGAGCTCGTTGAAGAGGCGGGTGAGGTCCTTGCCGACCTGCGCATCGGCCGTGAAGAGTCCGAAGTCCTCGTAGATGCGGCTGGTCTTCGGGTTGTAATTGCCGGTGCCGACGTGCGAATAGTGCTGCAACTTGCCGTCTTCCTCGCGGATGACGAGGGCGAGCTTGCAGTGCGTCTTGAGGCCGACCAGGCCGTACACGACGTGCACGCCGGCTTTTTCGAGCTTGCGGGCCCAGACGATGTTGTTCGCCTCGTCGAAGCGCGCCTTCACCTCGACCAGGGCGAGCACCTGCTTGCCGGACTCTGCCGCGTCGATCAGCGCCTGCACGATGGGACTGTCACCGGAGGTGCGGTACAGCGTCTGCTTGATCGCGAGCACATCGGGATCGCGAGCCGCCTGCTCGAGGAACGCCTGCACGCTGGTCGCGAACGACTCGTACGGGTGGTGCACCAGAACATCGCTCTTGCGGATGGCTCTGAAGATGTCGGCACGGCTGTTCGAACCCGTCGGCTGGAACGGCACGGCGGTCGTGGGCAGATGCGGCGGGTAGCGCAGGTCCGGTCGGTTGACGCGGGACAGCGAGAAGAGCCCGCGCAGATCAAGAGGACTCGGCAGTCGATAGACCTCCTGGTCGGTGATGTCGAGCTCTTTGATCAGCAGATCGAGGGTCAGATCGTCCATGTCGTCGGCGATCTCGAGGCGGATCGGCGGTCCGAATCGGCGCCGGAGCAGTTCTGCCTCGAGCGCCTGGATGAGGTTCTCGCTCTCGTCCTCCTCGATCTCCACGTCTTCATTGCGCGTGAGACGGAACGCGTGGTGGTCGAGGACCTCCATGCCAGGGAAAAGGTCGCCGAGATGGTTGGAGATGAGATCTTCCAGCGGCAGGTAGCGTGCGATCTCGCTGCTGCCCGGCACCTCGACGAGACGCGGGAGCATGGGCGGCACCTTGAGGCGAGCGAACTCCTGCCGGCCGGTGCGCGCATTGCGGATGCGGATCGCGAGGTTCAGAGACAGGCCGGAGATGTACGGGAAGGGATGAGCGGGGTCGACCGCGAGGGGCATGAGCACCGGGAAGACATGCAACTGGAAGTACTCGGTGAGCGCGGCGCGCTCGGCATCGGTGAGCATGTCCCACTCGGTGATCTCGATCCCGGCATCCGCCAGCGCAGGGCGCACCGACTCGGTCCACGCAGCGGCGTGGCGCAGTTGCAGGGCGTGCGCCTCGCGGGAGATGTCGGCGAGCACATCCGCGGGGGAGCGGCCGACATTCGTCGGCACGGCGAGACCGGTGACGATGCGGCGCTTGAGGCCCGCGACGCGCACCATGAAGAACTCGTCGAGGTTGCTCGCGAAGATCGCCAGGAAGTTCGCGCGCTCCAATTCCGGGAGCGTCGCGTCTTCGGCGAGTTCCAGCACGCGCTGGTTGAACGCGAGCCAGCTGACCTCCCGATCGTGATAGCGATGGTCAGGCAGGAGGGAGTCCGGGGACTCGATGGCGTCGAAGTCATCATCTTCGGCGTCACCCAGCCCGGCGTCGGCGAGCGCGGAATCGATCATGGAGTACATCTTGGCACCGCCAGATGACACGCGCGTGAACGAGCCGGCTTCATGTCACCGTGCCGTGTCACCGTGCCGTGTCACCGTGCCGTGTCACCGTGCGGCGGCGACCTGGTCCTCGTCGTAGACGTTGAAGCGGTAGCCGACGTTGCGCACGGTGCCGATGATCTGCTCCTGGTCGCCGAGCTTGGCGCGCAGGCGCCGGACGTGCACGTCGACCGTCCGTGTTCCTCCGAAGTAGTCATACCCCCACACTTCGCTCAGCAGCTGCTCGCGGGTGAACACGCGTGAGGGATGCGTGGCGAGGAAATGCAGCAGCTGGAACTCCTTGTACGTGAGATCCAGCGACCTGCCGTGCAGCTTGGCCGAATACGACTGCTCGTCGATGGTCACACCGGAGGCCTGGACCCGGGAGGGCTCGGCCGTGGCCTCGCCGCGCGCGATCGCCAGTCGGATGCGGGCATCCGTCTCCGCGGGACCAGCGTCCGTCAGCAACACGTCGTCGATGCCCCAGTCACCCGAGACGGCGCTCATCCCGCCCTCGGTGACGACGAGCAGAAGCGGCGCGTCCTGCCCTGTCGTGCGCAGCAGCTTGCACAGTGACTTGGCCGCGGAGAGATCGTGCCGCCCGTCGACGATGACGATGTCGCTCTCGGGGGCGCTGACGAGCTGCGCCGGCTCCGCGGGGATCTGCCGCACACGGTGACTGAGCAGTTCCAGGGCGGGCAGCACTTGCTCCGAAGCGGGAGCTGAGGTCAGAACCAGGAGCAGGGCCACGCACTTTCCTTCCGGGCTGCGGGATCCGTCGCCCTGAACGGCGATCGGGTACGACGCCGTGCGCCAATGATACCCAGCGACGCAGATGGTCGTTGCGCGCAACCGCGGATCAGCCGACGTATGGGTGACAATGGAGACATGTCCGAACCTGCTCTCGCGCCGCGCAGCCCCTTCGGCGGCGTCGTCATCGTGTGGGGCGCGGCACTGCTCGCGGCGATCGCGATCGGCATCTTCGTACCTCCCGAGTGGCGGGTGCAATGGCTGATCGTCGGCTTCGGCGGCGCGGTGCTGCTCTCCTTCGCCCTGCAGCTCTGGTACGGCCAGACGAAGGGCTTCATCCTCCGCACCGCGGCCAGCGTGACCGGCGCCCTGCTCCTGCTCGGAGTCGTCTCCGCCGGATTCGCACTGGCGGCGCTGGTCCCCGCCTGACGCGCGCGCTCCCGAGTTCTGAACGGAAGCGCAACACCTCGTAGGTTGTGGTTATTCACACTCACGACCTGAAGGGTTGCGCTTCCTTGACCGCACATTACCGTCATCTGACTCTTGAAGACCGGATCGAGATCGAG
>NZ_JABFAS010000002.1:1018356-1134000 GCF_017168295.1 Microbacterium sp. KRD172
ACGAGATCGTCACCGAGATCAACAACCGACCCCGCCGAGTCCTCGGCTGGGCAACCCCCGCCGAGATCTTCAACGAACTATGCTCAAGCCAAGCCACACCACGTTGCACCTCGAACTAGAACCCGGGCTCGCCGCCGTGCACCCGCCCCGGGGGTAGAGTGGGGGTCATGGATCTCGTCGCACTCGAACTCTTCTTCATCGGTCTGCTGGGCCTTGCGAGTCTCGCGATCGCCTTCGTGGCCGGCACCGTGCTGTGGAACCTTTTCCGCGGTCAGCGCTGATCCGAGACGACTGCTGATCGGAGAGCGCCATGCTCGAGCTTCCCACTGACCTCCCGGCAGATCTTGCCCCGCTGAGCTGGCTCATCGGCGTGTGGGAAGGCACGGGCGTCATCGAGTACACCGCTGACGGCCACCGCTTCGAGGGCGAGTTCACGCATCGCGTCAGCTTCAGTCACGACGGCGCCGGGTACCTGAACTATTCGGCCACGGGATGGATGGCGGTCGCCGAGGGCGAGTCGTCGGTCGCGCTGGTCGCCGAGTCCGGATTCTGGCGCCTCTCCCGGCCCGCCACTGCGGCGGATCCTGGGCCGGCCCTGCTGCCGCCCATCGAGAGCATACCTGCGCGCACGGTAGACGACGTCGAGCGACTGCGAGCCGACTCGGGCGGGTTCCCGATCGAGGTGTCCCTCGCGCACTCGGACGGCACGCTCGAGCTGTATCTGGGCGAGATCAACGGGCCCCGTATCGACATCGCGACTGACGCGATCGTGCGCGGCGCCGGCGGCAAGGAGTACGGCGCGGCGAGTCGTATGTACGGCCTGGTCGAAGGTCATCTGCTGTGGGCCTGGGACATCGCAGCGCTCGGATCCGAGCTCGCCTCGCATGCGTCGGCTCGTCTGGCGAAGGTCTGACGATGAGCGCCTTCTCCGCCCTGCCCGGCGCCGTGTCAGAAGACGAGGTCGTTCTCCATTTCGGGGATCCGATCCGCGAGCAGCGACGACTCGTCGCCGGCACCGCAGTGGCGCCTCTCGGCGATCGTGTCGTCATCGAGGTCGCGGGAGAAGACCGCCTGAGCTGGCTGGACTCCATCACGTCGCAGTCGGTCGCCCGCCTCGGCGCCGGCGACAGCACCGAACTGCTGATCCTCGATCCGCAGGGGCGCGTCGAGCACGCCGCCGGTGTTCTGGAGGACGGTTCGTCGGTCTGGCTGATCGCGGATGCCGCGGATGCCGAATCGCTCGCGACCTGGTTGCAGCGCATGGTGTTCCGCTCCCGCGTGACCGTCGCCGTTCGCCCTGAACTCGACCTGGTCGGCTTCTTCGCCGGCGGCGACGCCGAGGCCGTCGTGCGTGGGCTGGCACTCACGCCGAACGGCACCGCCCTCGTGTGGGCCGACCCGTGGGCTGCCGTGCAGCTGGGCGGCCACCAGTACGCGACGATCGAACAGCACCCGTCCGCCTCGTACGAGTGGCGGGTGGCGATCGTCGATGCGGATGCCGCGGCATCCGCAGTCGGTCTGATCGACGAAACCGCGGTGGGCGTCGCAGGCATCCTCGCAACAGAGGCTCTGCGCGTCGCCGCCTGGCGTCCCCGCTGGGCGAGCGAGGTCGATGAGCGCTCGCTGCCGCACGAATCCGACTGGATCCGCAGCGCGGTGCACCTGAGCAAGGGATGCTATCGCGGCCAGGAGACCGTGGCGAAGGTGCACAACCTCGGCCATCCTCCACGCCGCCTCGCAGCGCTGCAGCTCGATGGCAGCGATGACGTCCTTCCCTCACCTGGCGACGCCGTGTTCGCGGCCGAAGACGAGGTCGGTCGCATCACGTCCGTGGCGCGGCATCATGAGGACGGACCGATCGCCCTCGCGATCCTGTCGCGGAGGGCGCCGATCGGCGACCTGATCGTGAAGGCGGAGGGCGCCGACATCGCGGCCTCGCAGCAGGTGATCGTTCCGGCCGACGCCGGAGCCACGGCCGACGTGCCACGCCTGACGCGCCTCTCGCGGCGCCCGGCCGGTCAGGATCCGCGCAACGCCTGACCGGGTGCCACGGCATCCCAGGCCACGATTGTCCCAGACCTCATAGACTGAACGCATGACTGCGACGCGCACCCTCATCCTGCTCCGCCACGGCCAGAGCGAGTGGAACGAACTGAACCTCTTCACCGGCTGGGTGGATGTCCGCCTCACCGAGCAGGGCGAGAACGAGGCCCGTCGCGGCGGTGAGCTGCTCGCAGAGTCCGGTCTGCTGCCCGACGTGCTGCACACCTCCCTGCTCAGCCGCGCCATCCAGACCGCCGACATCGCGCTGGACGCCGCCGACCGTCTCTGGATCCCGGTGACGCGCTCCTGGCGCCTCAACGAGCGCCATTACGGCGCGCTGCAGGGCAAGGACAAGGCGCAGACGCTCGAGGAGTTCGGTCCTGAGCAGTTCCAGCTGTGGCGTCGCTCGTTCGATGTGCCGCCGCCCCTGCTCGACGATGACAGTGAATTCAGTCAGGTGAATGACCCCCGGTACGCCGACATCGACGGAGAGGTGCCTCGCACCGAGTCGCTGAAGATCGTCATCGACCGGATGCTGCCCTACTGGGAGGGCGCGATCGTGCCGGACCTCGATGCGGGCAAGACGGTTCTCGTCGCAGCACACGGCAATTCGCTGCGCGGCCTGGTCAAGCACCTCGACGGCATCAGCGACGACGCGATCGCCGAGCTGAACATCCCCACCGGCATCCCGCTGGTGTACGAACTGGACGAGAACAACATGCCCACCGGCCCCGGCCGCTACCTCGACCCCGAGGCCGCAGCCGCAGGCGCTGCCGCTGTCGCCTCCCAGGGCAAGAAGTAACACCCGTCACGCTCGACGAAGGAACCCCCTGCAGAGATCTGCAGGGGGTTCCTTCATTAAACCGGAGGACCTGGGTCAGGCGAGGCCCTTGCCGTCGGGATCTTGAACTTCTGCCACCTGAGCTTCCGCCTCTGCAGCGGCAAGGGCGATGTCTTCCTCGTCGACCGCCCAGTCGCCGGTCGCGAGGTAGACGACCTTCTTCGCGATGGCGACCGCGTGATCGGCGAAGCGCTCGTGATAGCGGCTCGCGAGGGTCGCGTCGACGGTGGCGCCCGCCTCGCCCTTCCAGTTGTCGCTGAGCACCTTCTCGAAGACCTTGGCGTGCAACTCGTCCACGTCGTCATCCGAATTGCGGATCTCGTCTGCAAAGCGCAGATCCTGGGTGCGCAGGAGCTCGCTGAGCGTACGCGCGATCTCGACGTCGAGCTCACCCATCCGGGTGAACGTGCTCTTCAGACCCTTCGGGATGGCGCGCTCGGGGAAGCGCAGTCGCGCGAGCTGGGCGATGTGCTCCGACATGTCGCCCATGCGCTCGAGGGACGCGCTCACTCGGAGCGCGAAGACGACGATGCGCAGATCGCGTGCGACGGGCTGCTGACGGGCGAGGATCTCGATGGCCTGCTCGTCGAGCTTCACCGCGAGCTCGTCGATCTTCGCGTCGTCGGCGATCACCTCTTCTGCGAGCGCGACATCGCCCGTGGCGAAGGCGCGGGTGGCCTTGTCGATGGAGACGTTGACGAGGTCGGCGATCTCCACGAGACGGGACTGCACATCCTCGAGGGACTGGTGGAAGAGTTCACGCATGAGCGGCGCAACCTTTCGTTCGGAGCTCGGGTGGTCTGGCCGGCTGATGACGGGGCGCTGCCATGTGCGCACGCCCTTGCTGATTGTGTTCGTCGAAGGTTAACGAACGGTGCCCAGCACGTGAATACTAGTTCGCCTGCATCCGCTGTGGCGCGCAAACCCGCCAGAGCCGAGGTGAACGCACTCTACGCTGGTGACATGACCACGCCGCAGATCGCGCTGCTCGCCCTCGCCGTCGGGCTGGCGATCGGCATAGGGCTGGCCGTGCTCGTTTTCTGGGCGTACCGTGCTCGCGCCAAGGTGGTGGAGGAATCGTCCACGACGGTTCCGCAGGGCACGGTCGACGTTCTCGAGAGCATGGACGATGCGGCGTGCGTGATCGACTCGTCCGGACTCGTGCTGGCCATCTCCCATGCTGCTGCGCGCTTCGGCATCGAGGTCGGGGCGACGCTCGACAACCCGGAGCTGCGAGAACTCGTGCGCACGGTCCGCTCGATCGGCGCGTCATCCACCGAGACGATGCGCATCACGCGTCCAGGGGTCAGCCTCGATCCGCGGCTGGTGTCCGCCAGGGCGAGCGAGCTGGCGGCGCGCCTCACCTTGCTGATCATCCGCGATGTGACGGAGCAGGAGCGCCTCGACCAGATGCGCCGCGACTTCGTCGCCAACACCAGCCATGAGCTGAAGACCCCTGTCGGGGCCGTGAGTCTGCTCGCCGAAGCCATCGAGTCCGCCGCCGACGATCCGGCGCAGGTGCGGATCTTCGCGTCACGCATCTCTGCCGAGGCGACAAGGCTCGGACAGCTCACCGGACGCATCATGAGTCTCTCGCGTCTTCAGACCGCCGACGGCGCCAACGACTTCGGTCCGGTGGCCATCGACGAGGTCGTCGCCGCGTCGATCGAGGCTCACGCCGTGCAGGCCGATTCCGCCGGCGTTGAGCTCATGCGCGGAGGCGACAGGGGAGTGTTCGTCCGCGGCGATCTGCAGATCCTGATCGAGGCGGTCGGCAACCTCGTCGCCAACGCGATCCTTTACTCTCCGACCGGCTCGCGCGTCGGCGTCGGCGTCAAGATCGAAGGGGAGACAGTGGAGATCGCCGTCTCCGATCAGGGCATCGGCATCTCGGAGTCGGATCGGGAGCGCATCTTCGAGCGTTTCTATCGCGCCGATGAGGCTCGCTCGCGGCGCACCGGCGGCACGGGGCTCGGACTCTCGATCGTGAAGCACGCCACGCAGCGTCACGGCGGTGAGGTGCGCGTATGGTCGAGGCCGAGTCGCGGATCGACCTTCACCATGGTGCTGCCTCGGATCGATGCTCCGATGCCCGACACGACAGACCGCAAGAACAAGAAGAAGCGCGCCAAGAAGGCGGCCAAGGCCGCGGCAGTGCGCGCCCGAAACGGAGAGACCGTATGACCCGAATTCTTCTCGTCGAGGACGAACCCGATCTCGCCGACCCCCTTGCCTATCTGCTGCGTCGTGAAGGCTACGAGGTGGAGATCGCAGAGGACGGCCCCGGCGCGCTGACGGCGTTCAGAGAGCGAGGTGCCGACATCGTCCTTCTCGATCTCATGCTTCCCGGCATGCCGGGCACCGAGGTGTGCCGGCAGATCCGCTCGACCTCGGCGGTTCCGATCATCATGCTCACGGCGAAGGACTCGGAGGTGGACATCGTCGTCGGGCTCGAGCTCGGCGCGGACGACTACATCACCAAGCCCTATTCGTCCCGTGAGCTGCTCGCACGCATGCGCGCCGTGCTGCGCCGTGTGGTGCAGGCCGACAGCGATCTCGATGAGCGCGTGCTCGACGGCGGGCGCGTCACGCTCGACATCGATCGGCACACCGTCACGGTCTCCGGTGAGGAGATCAACATGCCATTGAAGGAGTTCGAGCTGCTCGAGGTGCTGATGCGCAACTCAGGTCGAGTGCTCACTCGCGGTCAGCTGATCGACCGCGTATGGGGCAGCGACTACTTCGGCGACACCAAGACGCTCGACGTGCACATCAAGCGCATCCGCTCCCGAATCGAGGAGAACCCGGGCGAGCCGGTCATGCTCGTCACCGTGCGCGGACTCGGATACCGCTTCGAGGGCTGATATCCGCAGACGCAGAGAGGCCGGTCGCACCCATGGGGTGACCGGCCTCTCTGCGTGAAGAGCGCGGTAACGCCCGATCAGGCGTCGTCCTCCTGCGGGACCAGATCGGCGTAGTACGAGAGAGCGCCGTCGAGGACGGGCACGTCTGCAGCAGTACCGGTGGCGTCGCCCGACTGGAAGTAGATCTTGATCGTGGCGCCGGGCATCGTGTCGAGGTCGTCGATGCGCAGCGGCTCGGCGTTCGCGCCGAGGCTCACGGTGTCTCCCGCGCCCACCCGCAGGGTGAGGGGATCGAGACCCTCGATCTCGACGGTGAGTGTCGCGGGCTTGTCGGTCGGGTTGACGATCGCGGCGATGAGGTTGCCGGTGGCGCCGTCTTCGGTCGCGATGATCATCGCATTGCGGATCTCGAGCGGACCGTCGGAATCGGCGATGTTCACGCCGTCGGATGCTGAGTACGCGATCTCAGTCGACTGCGGGGTGATGAACGTGCATCCCGTGGCGCCGAGCAGAACAAGGGCGCTGATGGCGGCAGACGCTACAAGGCGCGATTTCACGAGTCCTCCTGGGAGATTTGGGATATCCGCATCCATTCTATGGGTACGCGAGGGGTGCCCACGTGGCCGTGCGGAGCAAACCTTAGTGCATGTCGCCTGTGGTATTCTGGAGGTTGCCGAAAGGACACGATTTTATGCTTTTTGAAGTTGGCGAGACGGTCGTCTATCCGCACCATGGGGCCGCGACGATCATCGAGGTCAAGGATCGCGTCATCAAGGGCGAGACGAAGAAGTACCTGAAGCTGAACGTCACCCAGGGTGACCTCATCATCGAGGTTCCTGCAGAGAACGTCGACCTCGTCGGTGTCCGCGACGTCATCGGCCAGGAGGGTCTCGATCACGTGTTCGAGGTGCTGCGCGCTCCGTTCACGGAAGAGCCCACGAACTGGTCACGTCGTTACAAGGCGAACCTCGAGAAGCTCGCCTCCGGCGATGTGATCAAGGTGAGCGAGGTCGTGCGCGACCTGTGGCGTCGCGATCAGGACCGCGGTCTGTCCGCGGGTGAGAAGCGCATGCTCGCGAAGGCGCGTCAGATCCTCATCTCCGAGCTCGCGCTCGCCGAGAAGTGCGACGAGGACAAGGCCGGGGCGCTGCTCGACGAGGTCCTTGCGTCCTGATGGCCGAGGCCTTCGGGCCTCGCTAGTGTTGAGCGTGTGACTCTCATCCCTGTGCCCGCGACGGCGATCATCGTCGTCGCGGCGGGTTCCGGAACACGTCTGGGCGCTGTCGCGCCCAAGGCGTTCGTCGGCATCGACGAGCACACGGTGCTCAGGCATGCGCTCGACGGCGTCTTCGCGGCTCAGGTCGCGCAGGTCGTCGTCGTCGCGCCCTCGGGGCACGAGGGGGATGCCGAGACCGAGTTGCTCGCAGCCGCGGGGGATCGACGCGACCTCGGTCGTGTCGTGATCGGTGGGGGGACCAGACAGCAGTCCGTCGCTGCTGGTCTTGCGGCGCTGTGGGGAGACATCACCACGGTCCTCGTCCACGATGCCGCGCGCGCTCTGACACCATCGGCCCAGATCGACGCCGTCGCCGTGGCAGTGACCGTCGATGCCGGAGTGATCCCGGCGATCGCCGTCATCGACACGCTCAAGCGCGTGGAGGGGGATGATGTCGTCGCTGCGGTGGATCGGTCGGAGCTGGCCGCTGCCCAGACCCCGCAGGGTTTTCCTCGAGCGCTTCTCGAAGCGGCGTATGCCGCCGCTTCGGCATCGGGCATCGAATACACCGACGACGCTGCGCTGTTCGCGGCAGCGGGGCATCCCGTGCGACACATCGCCGGTTCAGAACGCGCGTTCAAGATCACCACGCCGGGCGACCTTGCGCGCGCGCGACAGATCCTCGACGTGCGGGCGGAGCCGGCGGGCGTGTCTGCTCCCCGCATCGGCGTCGGCACCGACGTGCACGCGTTCGGTGGTGAAGGGAACCTCTGGCTGGCAGGGCTCGAATGGCCGGGTGAGCAGCCGCTGTCTGGCCATTCCGACGGCGACGCGGTCGCGCATGCCATCGTCGATGCCCTGCTCGGCGCTGCCGGACTCGGTGACATCGGCGAGCACTTCGGCACCTCGCATCCCGAGTACGCCGGTGCGCACGCCGATGTCTTCCTCGCACGCACAGCCGAACTCGTGACAGAGGCGGGTTTCGTGATCGGCAACGTCTCGGTGCAGTTCCAGGGAAACCGTCCGCGATTCAGCGCGCGTCGCGGTGAAGCCGAGCGCTCACTGTCTGCCGCACTCGGCGGAGCATCCGTCGCCGTGACCGCGACGACGACTGACGGCCTCGGATTCACCGGCCGCGGTGAAGGCGTCGCCGTCACAGCGGTCGCGCTCATATACCCCGGGTAGTCTGGTGCAGTGACTCTCCGCCTCTACGACACACGCGCACAGCAGCTGCGCGACTTCGTGCCTCTCGACCCCGAGAACGTCACGATGTACGTATGCGGACCCACGGTGCAATCCGGCCCTCACATCGGTCACGTCCGCGCGGCCCTGAGCTTCGACCTCCTTCGCCGCTGGCTCGCACATCGATTCGGTCGTGTGACCTTCGTGCGCAACGTCACCGACATCGACGACAAGGTTCTCGCCGGCGCCACCGCGAGTGAGCCGTGGTGGGCGCTGGCGTACCGGATGGAGCAGCAGTTCACGGCGGCATATGCCGGCGTCGGCATCCTCGCTCCGACGTACGAGCCGCATGCGACGGCATCCGTTCCTCAGATGCAGGAGCTCATCGAGACTCTGATCGGCCGCGGGCACGCCTACGCCGCGCCCGACGGCTCGGGCGACGTGTACTTCGACGTGCGATCGTGGTCGCAATACGGTGCGCTCACGCATCAGTCCGTCGACGCGATGGAGGCTGCTGAGGATGCCGATCCTCGAGGCAAGCGCAATCCGCAGGACTTCGCCCTCTGGAAGGGCTCCAAACCAGATGAGCCCGCCGACGCGATGTGGAGTTCGCCGTGGGGTGCTGGCCGACCCGGCTGGCATATCGAATGCTCGGCAATGGCCAGGCGCTACCTCGGATCAGAGTTCGACATCCACGGGGGTGGGCTCGATCTGCGCTTCCCGCACCATGAGAACGAGCTCGCGCAGTCGACGGCGGCAGGCGAAGGCTTCGCGCAGTACTGGGTGCACAACGGCCTGGTGACCGTCGACGGGCAGAAGATGTCGAAGTCGCTCGACAACTTCACACTCGCAGCCGACGTGCTCGCCGCGCACGACCCACTCGTCGTGCGCTACGCGCTCGCCGCCGCGCACTATCGATCGAGCCTCGATCTGACCGAGTCGTCATGGGCAGAGGCAGAGGCTGCCCTCGGACGCATCCACTCGTTCGTCGAGAGGGCGGGGCGGGCAGCCGAACGCAACGAGATGCGGCGGCGGGGGCGCGACCTGGACGACGAGGCCGTGGAGTACATCTCGTTGATCCCCGGAGAGTTCGCGGAAGCCATGGACGACGACCTCGGTGTGCCGCAGGCACTGGCCGTGGTGCACGATCGGGTGCGACGTGGAAACCAGGCGCTCGACCACGGCGACGATGCGGCCGCCGAACGGGCGTTGCATGAAGTGCGCGAGATGATCCAGGTGCTGGGGCTGGATGCGGCATCCGCGGCATCCGGTGATGCTGACGCCGAGGCATCCGCTCTCGACGCCCTCGTGCAGACCATGATCACGCAGCGCGCTCAGGCACGGGCCGACAAGGACTGGGCGACGGCCGACCGCATCCGCGACGCGATCGCGGCGGCAGGCATCGCTCTTGAAGACACAGCAGACGGAACTCATTGGAGTATTGATGGTTAAGCCACAGCGCCCCGGCGCAAGCAACGGCAAGAAGAAGGGCCCTCTCAAGGGCACCGGCGGACTCGGGCGCAAGTCGCTCGAGGGCCGTGGACCGACCCCGAAGGCGGAGGATCGAGCCTGGCACCCGGCCGGCAAGCGCAAGGCCGCCGCCGAACGCTTTGCGGCATCCGGCGGCAAGGGCAGGCCCGGTGGACGTCCCAGTAACGCGAGCAGCCAGAACCGCTCGTCCAAGGCGAAGGCCGGCGACGAGACCGAGAACGTCACCGGACGCAACTCGGTGCTGGAGGCGCTGCGCGCCAAGATCCCCGCGACGGCGTTCTACATCGCGCAGCGCGTCGAGATGGACGACCGCGTCAAGGAGATGCTCTCGATCGCCACGCATCGCGGAATCCCCGTGATGGAGGTCACGCGGCAGGAACTCGACCGTATGGCCGGTTTCGATGGAGTGCACCAGGGTGTCGCGCTCAAGGTCCCACCGTACGAGTACGCGCACCCGCAGGATCTGCTCGAACTGGTCTCAGGTCGCGGTGAGCTGCCGCTGTTCGTCGCGCTCGACGGCATCACCGATCCGCGCAATCTCGGAGCGATCATCCGCTCGACGGCCGCGTTCGGCGGGCACGGCATCATCCTGCCGCAGCGTCGCTCGGCCGGCGTGAACTCCGCGGCATGGAAGACGAGCGCCGGTGCCGCCGCCCGCATCCCCGTGGCGATGGCGACGAACCTGACCACGCAGCTGAAGGAATTCAAGAAGCAGGGCGTGTTCGTGATCGGCCTCGACGGCGGCGGTGATGTGTCGCTGCCCGACCTCGCACTCGCCGATCGCCCCGTCGTGATCGTCGTCGGCTCAGAGGGCAAGGGTCTCTCGCGTCTCGTGACGGAGAACTGCGACCAGATCGTCTCGATCCCGATCTCGGCGGCCACGGAATCGTTGAACGCAGGCATCGCGGCATCCGTCGCGCTGTATCAGGTCGCCACGGTGCGGGCGCAGCTCGCCGGAAAGTAGTCGGGAGAAATCATGGCTCGTATCGCCGTCATCGGAGGAACCGGCTACGCCGGCTCGAACATCGTCGCCGAGGCCGTCTCGCGCGGCCACTCCGTCGTCTCGTTGGCGCGTTCCGTGCCGACCGAGCGGGTGGAAGGCGCCGTGTACGTCGAAGGGAACATCCTCGACGTGCCAGGACTGCTCACCCAGATCGAAGAGGTCGACGTCGTCATCCAGGCGCTTTCGCCGCGTGGCGACATGATCGGCAAGGTGCGTCCGGCGACCGCGGAGCTGTTCGCGGCGCTGCCCGACGGCGTGCGTCTCGGCGTCGTCGGGGGAGCGGGCGGCAGCCTGGTCGCACCGGGCGGTCCTCGGCTCGTGGATGCGGGCTTCCCTGAGGAGTTCAAGGCCGAAGCCATGGAGGCGGTCGGCGTGCTGGAGGACCTTCAAGGGGCGCCGGAGGGCAAGGACTGGTTCTTCGTGCACCCGGCCGGCGGCTTCGGCAACTGGGCACCGGGTGAGCGCACCGGCACGTACCGCGACGGCGGGCCGGTCCTGGTGACGGATGCCGCGGGCGAGTCGTTCATCTCCGGACGAGATCTCGGTGTCGCATTCGTCGATGAGATCGAGAACCCGAAGCACCACCGCGAGAACTTCGCCGTCGGCTACTGAGGCGTCGGCTACTGGCCGTCAGACGAGGTCGCGCCAGTCGACCTCACCGGTGTCGTCGGCGACCGCCACGGCGCCGGTCATCACCGGCAGCGACATGGTCTCGGTCGGCGGGCCCATGATCGTGGCCTCGTCGCGGCGATGGCGCAGCACATCGTTGATGTACGAGGTGAGCACCTCTGCCAGCGGCACTGAGCGGTCGTTGGCCTGTGACAGGTACCAGCGGTGCTCGAGAACCTGGTGGAACACCTCTGCCGGCTCCAGCTTGGCGCGCAGCTCGTACGGGATCGCCCGCACGACGGGTTCGAACACCCTGGTCAGCCACTCGTGCGCGTACATCTCCTCATCCGCCCACTCCTTCTTGGAGCGTGCACGGAATTCATCCAGGTCGTTCAACAGCCGACGCGCCTGGTTCTCCTCGACATCGAGCCCGGTGAGCCGGATGAGGCGGCGCTGGTGATGACCGGCATCCACGACCTTCGGCTGGATCTCCACGACCGTCCCGTCTCCGGTGGTCGTCATCGACATCTCATCGATGTCGAAGCCGAGCGCGTTCAACTGCTCGACGCGCTCCGTGATGCGCCAGGTCTCGTTGGCCGAGAACGACTCCTCTGCGGTCAGCGCCGCCCACAGCGAGTGATACGACGACACGATGCCGTCGGCGATGGCGACCGCATCCACTCCGTGCTCCAGGCGCCCGCCGGCTGCGAGGTCCATGATCTCGCCGGCGATGTTCGTGCGGGCGAGGTCGAGGTCGTAGAGGCGCTGTCCTTCCGTGAGGCCCTCTTCGTGCAGTTCGCCGGTCTCGGCATCCACCAGGTAGGCGGCGAAGGCGCCGGCGTCGCGACGGAACAGCGTGTTCGACAGCGAGACGTCACCCCAGTAGAAGCCGACGTTGTGCACCCGGACGAGCAGCAGCGCCAGGGCATCGACGAGTCGGGTGGCGGTGTCGGGGCGCAGGACGCGCGTGAACAGCGCCCGGTAGGGCATGGAGAAGCGCAGGTGCGATGTCACCAGTACAGCCGGAAGCGGAGTACCTGCGTCGTCCGAGCGCCCGGCGATCACGGCGACGCGATCCACGCATGGCACGTCGAGGCGTGCGAGGTTGCCGAGCATGTCGTACTCGCGCTGCGCCATCTCGGCGGTGGTCTCTTTGACGGCGACGACACGGCCGGACAGATCGGCGAATCGCACGAGGTGCCGGGAGAGACCCTTGGGCAGCGAGACGATGCGCTCAGATGGCCATTTCGCGAGCGGAGTCGACCAGGGCAGCGACAGCAGCTCAGGGTTGACCTTGCTGGCGGTGATGCGCAGTGCGTCCTGCATGTGGCTCCCGGGGAAACGACACGGCGCGGGTGACCCGAAGGTCAGCCCGCGCCGTGTGCGATGGAACTTACGAGGCCGAGACGACCGGCTTGTCGTTCAGACGCAGACCGGACTCGATGTCGAACGCGTGAACGTGTCCGACGGATGCCGCGAGCGTGACCGTCTCGCCGGCATTCGGGTGGCTGCGGCCGTCGACGCGAGCGACCAGGTCGGTGCGCTTGCCGTTGATGTCGGTGTGGCCGTAGAGATAGCCGTCAGCACCGAGCTCCTCGACGAGGTCGACCGTGACCGAGAGGCCCTTGCCGTCGGCGGGGCCGACGACGATGTCCTCGGGGCGGACGCCGACCGTGACCTGGCTGCCGTTCGCGCGGCCGACGGTGTCGCGGTCGAGTCCGACGACCTCGGTGCCGAAGCGCACGCCACCCTCTGCAAGGTCAGCTGAGAAGAGGTTCATGGCAGGCGAGCCGATGAAGCCGGCGACGAACACGTTCTCCGGCTTCTCGTACAGGTCGCGCGGGGTGCCGACCTGCTGCAGGAGACCGTCCTTGAGGACGGCGATGCGGTCGCCCATGGTGAGGGCCTCGGTCTGGTCGTGCGTGACGTAGACCGTGGTGACGCCGAGGCGACGCTGCAGGGAAGCGATCTGCGTACGCGTCTGCACACGCAGCTTCGCGTCGAGGTTCGACAGCGGCTCGTCCATGAGGAACACCTGCGGCTGACGGACGATCGCGCGGCCCATGGCGACGCGCTGACGCTGACCACCCGAGAGGGCCTTCGGCTTGCGAGTCAGGTACTCCTCGAGGTCGAGCAGCTTGGCGGCCTCGAGCACGCGGGCTGCGCGCTCTTCCTTGTTGACGCCGGCGATCTTCAGGGCGAAGCCCATGTTCTCGGCGACCGTCATGTGCGGGTACAGCGCGTAGTTCTGGAAGACCATGGCGATGTCACGGTCCTTCGGCGGTACGTCGGTGACATCGCGGTCGCCGATGAGGATGCGGCCGTCGTTGACCTCTTCGAGGCCGGCGAGCATGCGCAGGGACGTGGACTTGCCGCAGCCGGAAGGGCCGACGAGGACGAGGAATTCGCCGTCAGCGACCTCGAGGTCGAGCTTGTCGACTGCTGGGCGGGTGCCGCCCGGGTACAGACGCGTGGCCGCGTCGAAAGTGACAGATGCCATTGTTTTCTCCTTCACCGGCAGGTACGTGCCGGACGATCCGTTGTGATGGATGCGGTGGGTATGAGCCACCGTGGCCCGCCTTCGGGCCGAGTCAAGTATGGCACGGAGGGGAGGCACCTGGGTATTTCCCAGCCTGACTGGTTAACATCGATTGCGGTCCTGCTTGTGCAGAGGACATCGGGGAGCCCGTCCCCACCACGACTTTCAAGAGGAACGATGTCGAGCGACGAAACGCCGAACGTCCCCTCCCCTCGCAGCTCCCGTGAGGCGGTTCGGGAAAAGGCCCAGCAGGTGCACGCCAAGCAGTCCAGGGCGCGGATCATGCGACGGATCATCGTCGGTGCCGTCGCCGTCGTCGCGGTGGGCGCCATCGGCACTGCGGTGGCGATGGCGGTGAACTCATCGGTATCGGAGCCGACCATGAGTCCGAGCGGTATGGACTCCGACGGCATCGTCGTGAACTCGGCGCCGAACGTCGGTGCCGAGGACGTGCCTGAGACGCCGGCTCCGGAGGAGACGACGTCCGGCGCGACCGAGACGCCTGATCCGACACCGCAGCCGACGGCATCGGCTGCGGCCGTCGATGTGCACATCTATGTCGACTACCTCTCGCCCGGTGCCGGAGAGTTCGAGCGAGCGAATGCGCGCCAGCTGGCGGGCTGGATCAACGAGGATGCCGTCACCGTGACATATCACCCGGTGTCGATGCTCACTGCCAGCTCCAACGGCACGAAGTACTCGCTGCGTGCGGCTGCGGCGGCGGCGTGCGTGTCCACGTATTCTCCGGCGCAGTTCTACTCGTTCAACAACGAACTGCTCGTCGACCAGCCCGAGGTCGACACCAACGGCCGGTCCAACGTCGAACTCGCCGACCTCGCCCAGGCGGTCGGCGTCGATGACCCCAAGGTCGTTCGCAAGTGCATCGAGAAGGAAGACTTCGTCTCTTGGGCGAAGGAGGCCACCTCGCGTGCCCTCGAAGGCCCACTCGTCGGCTCCGACGATCTCGTGCTCACGAGCGCTCCGATGATCGTCGTGAACGGCGAGGCCTACGTCGGCTCCCTGAAGGATCCTGCCGAGTTCGCGCAGTTCGTGCTGACAGTGGCCAGCGAGACCGACGAGACCCAGGCGCCGACGCACACTCCGGCCCCGACAGAGACACCCGCGGAGTAGCCCGGTTCGGAGACGTGCTCCACTCTCGCTAAACTGGACCCGTTCGCCGACTTAGCTCAGCTGGTAGAGCACCTGTCTTGTAAACAGGATGTCACGGGTTCGAATCCCGTAGTCGGCTCCATTCTTCGTGGGTCGCAGCGTCATCGCGCGCTGTTCGGCTTACGCCCGCGCCGCGGCCGATCGTGCCAGGCTGCGATCGCCTCGGGTGTGAGGTCGTCGCGATCCCACAGGTATCCCGAGACATTGCCGATCGGATCGATGAATGCATCGCTGGCGGATGACGCATCACCCGCATCGCGGCGGCGCATCGTCTGGCGCAGTGACACGGGTGTGACTCCGAGCAGCTCTGCGACCTCATCGATCGTCGCGTAGCGGGCCGCGAACCGCGGTTCTGCCGTGCCGTCGCGCAGAGCGCGCGGCCGGGAGCCGTTCTGTTCAGATGACATGGAAACCCTCCGTGTATGAACGCTCACGATAGCTCACGGCTGCAACGTCGCAGATAGCATGACCGCATGGATGAGCCCGTCAACCGCCTCGAGCTCGCGGGCACGCACAACTTCCGCGAGGTCGCTCCTGGCGTGCTGACACCCGGCATGCTGTACCGCTCCGACGCACTGCACCGGCTCACCCGCGAGGGACGCGGCACGTTGCACGAGCTCGGCATCCGGCAGGTCATCGACCTTCGTTCGGCATTCGACCGGCGCATCGGCGGGCGCGACCGGCTCCGTGGGACGGGCGCGACCCGGCTATCCGTGCCGATCGATGGCGCTCCGCGCGCGTTCGATCCGCGCACCCTCACCCTGCAGGAGATCTACGAGACCGTGCTCCGCCGTCATCAGAGCGATCTCGGGCGCGTCGTCCGCGCAGTCGCGTCGACCGACGGCCCTGTCCTCGTGCACTGCACCGCCGGCAAGGATCGCACCGGCCTCGTCGTGGCGCTCATCCTCACCGCGCTCGACATCGATCGCGACATCATCCTCGCCGACTACTCGGCCACTGCGGCGAACCTCTCGGGAGAGTGGACAGAGCGGATGCTGCGCAAGATCCGGCGCTTCCGCGTACCGATGACGGACAACCTGATGGAGGTGCTGACGAGATCGCCGGCCGCGGTCTTGAGCGGTACGTTCGACTGGCTCGACCGCGAACACGGCGGTGCCTTGGCCTACCTGCAGCAGGCCGGCGTCGACGGCGCTGTGCGCGACCAGCTGCGAGAGGCACTGCTTCCCCGCACCGGTTGACGCGAAGCGGCGTCAGGCGATCTCTTCGCCGACCTTTCGCCGATTCACGAGCAGCGGCGCGGCCAGTCCGTGCAGCAGAATGCTGCCGACGACGGTGGCGACCATGATCGTCAGCACGGCCACGCCCTCGTCCTCGGGGAGCGCGTTGTACGCCAGCAGCCCGAACACGATCGACGCCGTGCCGCGCGGGCCGAGCGCGCCGATCAGAAGCCGGTCGCGCCTGCCCACCGAGCTGCCCATGAGCGACAGGTACACCGGGACGACGCGCAGCAGAGTCAGCGCGAGCACGGCGAACAGCAGCATCCACCAGTCGATCCCCGACGTGATCACCAGGAGCGTGGCTCCGCCGAGTACGAACCACACGAAGTTCGCGGCCAGAGCCCCCACTTCCTCCACCAGGAGCAGCTCGCTGCGGTCGATCCCTTCGGATCGATGACCTCTCGTACGTGTCAACCGGTATCCGATCCCGGCCACGAAAGCGGCGACGAAGCCATTCGCGTTGAAGATCGGGATGCTCGCCACCCCGTAGGCGATGAGCGGGAGGATCAGCATGACGTAGCGGGCGCCGAGTGCGTCTGCGATGAGCCGTGCACGCGCGATGCGCACGAGGTATCCGATTCCGGTACCCAGCACGATGCCGATCACGACGGCGATCACGGTCGACGGAACGGCGTTGATGAATGCGTCCATGAACTGGATCGCCGGGCCCTCGAGCGCGTCGTCGGTGATATCGGACTCCGGGGTGCGCACAATGGTCGACCAGATGACGGCCAGCGCCAGCGACATGCCGAAGACGGGGGAGATCAGTCCGTCGTTGTAGCCGCTCTCCACGTTCAGGAACTGACGCAACCGCGCGGGGAGTCGTCGATTGCGAAGCAGAGATGCGGCCGGCGCGAAATCGATCGGCAGGATCACGCACGCCACGACGAGAAGCACGAGCAGACCGGTGTCAGGGATGAGCAGCATGCCTGTCGCGACCGTCAACACGATCGACAACGGCAGCGCGATGAGCACGAGGCGAGCGATCACCCTTCCTTCGCGACCGAAGATGCCGCCCTTGACCTCGGTGGCATCGGCGAAGAGCAGGATCGCGAGGATCACCTCGACGATCTTCTCGGAGATCGGAGAATCGATCGCGGTGCCGAAGGAGTCGACGTCCCAGATGACCGTCACGGCTCCGAGCAGCACCAGGCCGATCGGCCCGGCGACGCCCCAGCGCTCGAAGCGGTGCGAGATCAGAGACCAGAGCAGGATCGCGGCGAGCCCGATCAGGACGAGATGCGGCATGGCCGACGCCTAGGGTCGTGCCGAGACGGTGATGCGCTCAGCCAGTTCGCCCGAGGCGAGGATCGCCTCGTCGATCAGTTCTCGGCTCGGCGTGCCTGTCAGCCACTCCTGACTCATTCCAGGCGGGATGAGCACAGGCATCCGGTCGTGGAACTCCTTGAGATGATCGGCGGCCGGCGCCATCACGATGGAGTAGCACGTGATCCACTCCCCGTCCGGGGTGCGTCCGCGCTGGGTCACGGCGGCCATGCCGAACAGTGCTTGGTTGTCGAGGGCGAACTCGTGCCAGAGCCTGGCCGGCTTCTGCATCTCGAACCACCCGGTCGTCGGCACGATCGCGCGGGTCCTCAGCCCACCCGGACGCTCTTGAAGACGCTCGGAGCGGGTGTTGATCGAGGGGAACTTCGCCGGCTCGCCGTCCACGAGGTAGCCCCACCACGCCGGCTCCAGCGCGGCGGCGTCGCCACCCGGAACGACCAGCGGATTCAGATTGCGCAGGTTCTTGCCCGTGGGGCGCAGGGTCTCGCCCGCGTTCTGCTCAGCCCAGTCGCGCAGCCCCTCGATGACATCGGCATCCGCCTCGGCAAGCAGCTCGGCATCAGTGAATCGGGGATCCAGTCCGTAGCTCGCACACATGTGAGCAAGAGTAGCGCCGACCGGCGACCTCGAGCAGGGGTGAACGCTCGGGTAGTGTGCTCGAGTGACCGCGACCCGAAGTCTTCCCGCGCCCCTCGCACTGGGTGGAGCCGTCGCGATCGGCGCGATGACTGCGATCCAGGCGCGGATCAACGGGGTGCTCGGCGTTCGCATCGATGACGGTATCGTCGCCGGGCTCGTCTCCTTCGGCACCGGGCTCATCGTCCTCATCGTGGTCACGCTCGCGCTCCCATCGGCGCGTACCGGCGCCGTACGCCTCTGGCGCGGCATCCGCACACGCACCATCCCGAACTGGATGCTGCTGGGCGGCGCCTGCGGGGCGCTCACCGTCTCGACGCAGGGCGTCACGGCAGGCGTCCTCGGCGTCTCCCTGTTCACCGTCGGCGTCGTCGCAGGGCAGACGGTGCATGGGCTGGTCCTCGATCGGATCGGCTTCGGACCCGCCGGAGTCGTCGCGGTGACTCCGGGGCGCGTCCTCGGCGGTGCGTTCGCGCTCGCTGCTGTGGGCGTCTCGCTCAGCGGCGACGTGATCTCGCGGACGCCGCTCTGGCTTCTCCTGCTGCCGTTCGCCGCTGGTGTCGGCATCGCATGGCAGGCGGCCACGAACGGGCGCCTCGCCCAGCGCGTCGGCTCGCCCATGTCGGCGACCCTGATGAGCTTCGTCGCGGGTACAGCCGTGCTCATCGTCGCGGCTTCGGTCAGTGTGGGGGTGCGAGGGATGCCGAATGCGCTCCCCGTAGAACCGTGGCTGTACCTCGGCGGACTGCTGGGCTTCGCCTACATCCTGCTCGGTGCCGCGATCGTCGCGCACACCGGGGTGCTGCTGCTCGGCCTCGGCTCCGTGCTCGGGCAGCTGACGGCCTCGGTGGCCATCGATCTGCTCTGGCCCCCGGCATCCGGCCCCGCGCACTGGCAGCTCGCCCTGATGGTCGCCGTCGCCGTGGCCTCCGTCGTGGTGGCGCTGCCCTGGCGGCGTCGCCGGCGCTGACTACTTCGCCGGCTTCTTCTTCGTCTTCGCGGGCATCCGGGTCAGCATCGCACGGGCGTCGACGCTCTTGCGGCGCCCCGCTTTCTTGCCTGCGGGCTTGCCGCCGACGTAGAGCCACCCGAGGAGCGCTTCGTCCTTGTGTAGCCCATGCGCCTTGGCGACCGCCTTCGAGCGCGTGTACTCGCCGGTACGCCAGAAGACGCCCCACCCGGCGTCGTCGAGCAGCAGGCTCATGGTGTGCGCGACGCCCGAGGCGACGGCCTCCTGCTCCCAGCGCGGCACCTTGCTGCTCGTGCGGAAACTCGCCACGACCGCGATCAGCAGGGGAGCGCGCAACGGCTTGGACGAGGGCTTCTTGTCGCCCTCGGCTTCGGCGATCGCCTTGCCGAGCACCACGCGATCGTCGCCGCGCAGTTCGATCAGGCGCCACGGACGCAGTGACGAATGGTCGGCGACGCGCCCTGCGGCGGCGACCAGCGTCAGCAGCTCTTCACGGGTCGGAGCGTCGTCTGTGACCTTCGACCAGGAATGCCGCGCCCTGACGGCGTCGAGCGCGCTCACGCCTCGGCGTCGCCGGGGGTGAAGTTCAGCGCCAGGGAGTTCATGCAGTAGCGGTCACCGGTCGGGGTGCCGAACCCGTCGGGGAAGACATGCCCGAGGTGCGAACCGCAGTTCGCGCACCGCACCTCTGTGCGCTGCATGCCGAGGGTGTTGTCCTCGATCAGCTGCACGGCGTCAGGGCGGATCGACTCGTAGAAGCTCGGCCAACCGCATCCGGAATCGAACTTGGTGCCGCTCTTGAACAGCTCGACGCCGCACGCGCCGCATGTGTAGAGGCCGGCACGCTTCTCGTCGAGCAGTTCGCCCGTCCACGCGCGCTCTGTGGCCGCCTGTCGCAACACCGAGTACTGCTCATCGCCGAGCTCTGCGCGCCACTCGTCTTCTGTCTTCTTCACGCTGTAGTCCATCGTGCCTCCTGAGTCCCTTCCATTCTGCCCCTCCTGCGCACCCGTGGCGTCGCAGTTACGCAATGCCCGGCATCAGAATGGGGAGATGACGGATGCTGTGCGCGAACGCTACGGGCGCTTCGCCAGGGACGAGGCGCCAGGGCGCTCGCCGCTGTATGAGGAGTGGGCGCTCGGGGTCGAGCGCGATGCAGCCGCGCAGGAGGTTCTCGCCCGCATTCCGGCGACGCACCGGCAGCCGCCGCTCGTCTTCGCGGTGACCAGGATGCTGGGCGCCCCTCTCGCTGGTTTCGATCGGTGGCGCACCTTCCTGCTCGCGCACGCCGACGAGATCGTCGCCGAGTGCGCGGCCCGCCGCGTGCAGACCAACGAGCCGCTGCGGCTCGCTCCGCTCCTGCCGGTGCTCTCCGAGATCGACGGTCCGATCGCGCTGCTCGAGATCGGGGCATCCGCGGGTCTCTGCCTCTTTCCCGACCGGTATTCGTACCGCTTCGTCGACTCGAGCGGCGCGCTGCGCGCGGCGCTCGACCCGGACGACGGGGCGTCGCCGGTCTCGCTGGTCAGCGAGGTCCGCGGTGAGATGCCACCGGTCCGGATGCCGCAGATCATCTGGCGCGCGGGCATCGATCTCGATCCGCTCGACGCGCGGGATCCGCGTGATCGGGCGTGGCTGCGGGGCCTCGTATGGCCGGGGGAGACGGGGCGTGAGGACCGCATCACTGCGGCTCTCGACATCGCCGCCGCCGAACCTCCTGTGCTCGTGCGCGGCGATGCCGGCGCGAACATCGAGTCCGTCGCCGCATCCGCACCTCGAGATGCGACGCTCGTGATCACGACGCCAGGTGTGCTCGCCCACATCCCGTGGGCAGAGCGACAGGCGCTCATCGCCAAGGTGCAGGCGCTGCCCGCCCGCTGGATCACGATCGACGCTCCGTCGCTGCACGACGCATGGCATCCGTCGGTCGATGCCGACACCTGGCCGGATTTCGTCGTCGCGCTCGATGGCGGCGTGCGTGCGGCTGCGGATCCATTGGGGCGCTGGTGGGAGTGGCGCACCGATACAGGCGATCTTCGCGCTTAGCCTGGACGCATGCTCGGAGACCTCACTGATCGCGACCGCGCGATCCTCGCGCTCGAGGCGCGCTGGCCGCGGCACGGCGGGTCCAAGGAAGAGGCGATCCGCAGTTCGCTCGGCATGAGTCCGGCGCGCTACTACCAGCTGCTCGGCCGACTCATCGACACCGAGCAGGCACTTGAGCACGATCCCCTGCTGGTTCGTCGCCTGCGCCGTCTGCGTGAGAACAGGACCGACCAGCGGGTGGCGAGGATGCGCGGATTCGCCGGCTGAGGTGTCGGCGCCACCGGCTGTGAGTGGATTCTCGGCAGTGGGCAGATAGCATCGACGGGTGTCCAAATCCGTCAGAGATCGATTCGATGATGTCGCCCATGCCTCGGGACGTGTAGGAGCGCATCGCGCCGAAGCCCCGGGGATGAACGGCTGGGTCGTGCTGCTGTGGTCGTTCGTCGCAGCCCTCGTCCTCATCGTCGTGGGCATCTTCGTCGCCCTCGTGCTGATGGGTCGCATCAACCTGTTCCCCGCAGCGGAGCCGACGATCGCTCCGACGCCTGAGGTCACCGGTGTCGTTGACCCGACCTACTCGGTGCTGGTGCTCAACGCATCCGGACAGGACGATCTCGACGCCCAGATGCGCGACACGATCGTCAACGCCGGCGGGGCCGCCGACATGGTGAGCAACGCTCCCGCCGGCTCGCAGGACTTCGCCGACACCGCCGTCTACTACGTCTCCGAGGCGGATGAACTCGCCGCGATCGGTCTCGCTGATGTCATCGGCGGTGCGAAGGTCGTGCAGGACGATTTCTACGCCGACCCGAACGATCCCGAGCAGAAGCAGCTCGTGGTCGTCATCGGCACCGATCGTTCGACCGTCGCGCCGGAGTCCGAAGAGACTCCAGCCGGATAGACGTCGCCCGCGGCTTGCACTCGATGGGGTCGAGTGCCAGAATGGGCGTTAGCACTCGCATACCCTGAGTGCTAATCAGAACGTCTACGTCCAGGAGGGACGACAAAACTCATGGCAAAGATCATCGCTTTCGATGAGGAGGCCCGACGCGGCCTCGAGCGTGGCTTGAACATCCTCGCCGACGCTGTCAAGGTGACCCTCGGCCCGCGCGGTCGCAACGTCGTGCTCGAGAAGAAGTGGGGCGCTCCCACGATCACGAACGACGGTGTGTCGATCGCCAAGGAGATCGAGCTGGACGACCCGTACGAGAAGATCGGCGCGGAGCTCGTCAAGGAGGTCGCCAAGAAGACCGACGACGTCGCAGGTGACGGAACCACCACCGCAACCGTCCTCGCTCAGGCGCTCGTCCGCGAAGGCCTGCGCAACGTCGCAGCCGGCGCCGACCCGATCTCGCTCAAGCGCGGCATCGAGAAGGCCGTCGCGGCCATCACCGAGGAGCTGCTCGCCAGCGCCAAGGAGATCGACTCCAAGGAGCAGATCGCAGCCACGGCATCCATCTCCGCCGCTGACCCCGAGATCGGCGAGCTCATCGCCGAGGCTATCGACAAGGTCGGCAAGGAAGGCGTCGTCACCGTCGAGGAGTCGCAGACCTTCGGCACCGAGCTCGAGCTCACCGAGGGCATGCGCTTCGACAAGGGCTACCTGAACCCGTACTTCGTGACGGATGCAGACCGCCAGGAGGCCGTGTTCGAGGAACCCTACATCCTCATCGCGAACTCGAAGATCTCGAACATCAAGGATCTTCTCCCGGTTGTCGACAAGGTGATCCAGGATGGCAAGGAACTCGTCATCATCGCCGAGGACGTCGAGGGCGAAGCCCTTGCGACTCTCGTGCTGAACAAGATCCGCGGCATCTTCAAGTCGGCCGCCGTCAAGGCTCCCGGCTTCGGCGACCGTCGCAAGGCTCAGCTGCAGGACATCGCGATCCTCACCGGTGGTCAGGTCATCACCGAAGAGGTCGGTCTCAAGCTCGAGAACACGACGCTCGACCTTCTGGGCCGTGCGCGCAAGGTCATCATCACCAAGGATGAGACCACCATCGTCGAGGGTGCTGGCGAGACCGAGCAGATCGAGGGTCGCGTGACCCAGATCCGCCGCGAGATCGAGAACACCGACAGCGATTACGACCGTGAGAAGCTCCAGGAGCGTCTCGCCAAGCTCGCCGGCGGCGTTGCCGTCATCAAGGCCGGAGCTGCAACCGAGGTCGAGCTCAAGGAGCGCAAGCACCGCATCGAGGACGCCGTTCGCAACGCGAAGGCAGCCGTCGAAGAGGGCATCGTCCCCGGTGGTGGCGTCGCGCTCATCCAGGCCGGCACGAAGGCGCTCGACGCACTCACGCTGTCGGGCGACGAGGCGACCGGTGCGAACATCGTTCGCGTCGCGATCTCGGCGCCGCTCAAGCAGATCGCGCTCAACGCCGGTCTCGAGCCGGGTGTCGTCGCTCACAAGGTCTCCGAACTGCCCAGCGGTCACGGCCTCAACGCCGCTACCGGTGAGTACGTGGAGATGTTCGCAGCAGGCATCATCGACCCGGCCAAGGTCACGCGCTCGGCTCTGCAGAACGCAGCCTCGATCGCCGGCCTCTTCCTCACCACTGAGGTCGTCGTCGCCGACAAGCCCGAGAAGGCCGTCGCTCCGGCAGGCGACCCGACGGGTGGCATGGACTTCTAAGTCCTGACCGACAGAAACGCCCCGGCCTCGGCCGGGGCGTTTCTGCGTTCCAGGGGGGATGGAACAGGCTCGGGGTCAGCGGAACAGGCTGGCCGAGTACTGATCGGCGTCCGAGTACTGCGTGGCGGCGGAGCCGAGCGCGCCGCTGATCGACTCCAGCACCTGCTCGACGTGCAGTTGCGCGGCACTCCACTGATCACTGCACCCCTGGAATGCGACGGATGCGGTGCCGGTCCAGGACGACTGCAGCTGGGTCAGCTGCGCCTTCAGGGCGAGTGATTCGCTGCGCAGCCGTTCCATTGTTGCTCGGGCCGCACCTGTGGCGGCGAAGACCGCTTCGGTGTCGACGGTGTATACGGACATGGGAACTCCTCTCATCGGAGCTCTGACGATACGAGGGCTGCGCCGTCGATGAACACCGAGAACACAGCATCGGTGGACGCTCTTCCCGATCTCCCGTCTGTGCAGAGGGAGTCAGAGGCTGTCGAGGTCGAGACGCTCCAGCGGCTGGGTGTCCTCCAGCAGATGCTCCGGCGTCGCGTGCGCAGGTGCCAGCGGGAGAGTCACCGTGAATGTCGCTCCGCCGCCGGGTGTCTCGTCGACGCGCACGCTGCCGTGCAGCGCGGACACTATCGAGGCGACGATCGCGAGTCCGAGACCCGAGCCTCCGGTCTCGCGTGCCCGCGAGGTGTCGGCACGCCAGAAACGCTCGAAGATCTGCTCGCGGATCTGAGGCGGGATGCCCTCACCGTGGTCGACGATCGCGATGCTGCCGGTTCCCGCGACGCGATCGGAGTCGACGACGACCTCGATCGGGCTGTCCTCGCTGGAGAACCGTCGGGCGTTTCCGAGCAGGTTCGCCACGATCTGGCGTACCTTGTTCTCCTCGCCGAGAACGATCGGCGGCGTGCGCACCGGGGCATCCTGTGCTTCCGTGAAGTCGATCTCCGGACTTTCGGGTTGGGTGTTGCGCGGCCGGCGACGCAGCCGCGCGAGGGCTCCCGTGCGATTGCGACCCGTGACCGTGGTCGTCGTCGTCGTCGTGGTGGTCGTCGGATTCAGCAGCCGCGGTGCGATGTCGATGGCGTCCGCTGTCCTGTCCACGACCATGATGGTCCGACCGGGAGCTGCAGCACGCACATCGAGGGCGGCGTCTCTGGCGACGGGCCGCAGGTCGATCGGAGCGATCTCGGGCTCGCGCTCCTCATCCAGGCGGGCGAGAGCGAGCAGATCCTCGACGAGCACGCCCATCCGGATCGCCTCCTTCTCGATGCGCTCCATGGCTCTCGCGGTGTCCTCCTCGCCACGGATGGCGCCCATCCGGTACAGTTCCGCGTAGCCGCGTACGCTCACCAGCGGTGTGCGCAGTTCGTGGCTCGCATCTCCGATGAATCGGCGCATGTGCTGAACGGTGCGGTCGCGCTGGGCGATCGACTGATCGATGCGCTCGAGCATCGTGTTGATCGCATAGTTGAGGCGACCGACCTCGGTCGTGGGTTCCAGGTCGGTGAGGCGCTGGCTGAAGTCGCCGGAGGCGATCAGCATCGCGGTCGACTCGACCTGACCGAGCCGGCGGAATGTCAGGGTGACCAGACCGCGGATCAGTAGGGCAGCGATGAGAATCGTCACCAGGGCGACGGTCGTGTACACGCCGAAGTACGTGGCGATGATGCGGTCCGCCTCCTCCAGCGGGAGTGCGACGTACTGCACGTACAACGTGCCGGCGGGGCCGTCGCTGACCACGACCGACCCGTGGAACGCGCCGCCATCCTCCCCCTGCAGCGGGATCGCGGTCTCTTCCTCCTGGGCATGAGCCTGAGCGATCGTCATCGTCTCCGGAAAGACCGGTCGCTCCGAGTCGGCGGTTCCGCCGGCATCCGCGAGCCGTGTGCCGTCAGCGGCATAGATCGCGAAGAAGTAGTCCGATGACCGCGGAGCGTTCTCGGCGGGGGACAGCTCGAGAGCTCCGTCGACCAGGCTCATGTCGAACCAGCGACTGGCCAGGTCGCTGGTGACCAGGGAGGGCAGCTGCGCGTCGATGTTCCTGATCAGGGAGTCTCGCAGCAGCGGCACAGTGCCGATACCGGCGACGACGAGCCCCAGCGCGAGCACGGCGACTGTGACGCCGGTGACCTTCGCGCGAAGGCTGATCCGCCGCCACCACCCGGTGACCGCGTCAGGCTGCTGCCCCATGCGGCTCCCTTTCGAGCGCTACTTCCCCACCTTCAGCATGTAGCCGAAGCCGCGCTTGGTCTGGATCACCGATTCCTCGGTGTGCGGATCGATCTTGCGGCGGAGGTAGGAGATGTAGCTCTCGACGATGCCGGCGTCGCCGTTGAAGTCGTACTCCCACACATGGTCGAGGATCTGCGCCTTCGAGAGCACGCGGTTGGGATTGAGCATGAGGTAGCGCAGGAGCTTGAACTCCGTCGGGCTGAGCTCGATGGGCTCCTTGCCGACGAACACATCGTGCGTGTCCTGATCCATCGACAGCTCGCCGGCGCGGATGATCGACTCCTCATCCGCCTGCATGGTGCGGCGGAGGATGGCCTGGGCCCTGGCGACGATTTCGTCGAGCGCGAACGGCTTGGTGACGTAGTCGTCGCCACCGGCGTTGAGGCCCTCGATCTTGTCCTGAGTGTCGTCCTTCGCGGTGAGGAACAGGATCGGCGCGGTGAACCCTGCGCCACGAAGGCGCTTGGTCACGCTGAACCCGTTCATGTCGGGCAGCATCACATCGAGGATGATGAGGTCGGGCTCCTCCTCGAGAACTGCGGAGATCGTGGCGGCGCCGTTGGCGACCGTCTTCACCTGAAATCCGGCGAAGCTGAGACCTGTGGAGAGCAGGTCGCGGATGTTCGGCTCGTCATCGACGACCAGGATGCGCGCGTCAGTCATGTCCCCATTATGGTGACTAAGCCGATGCAGTGGCTGATCATTTGACGGAGCGCCGCTCAGACGCCCTCGCATTCACGCCGCAGTGAGCGCGTCCGCATCGAGGATCGTGTAACTGTAGCCCTGCTCCGCGAGGAAGCGCTGGCGGTTCTGCGCGTAGTCCTGGTCGACCGTGTCGCGGGCGATGAGCGTGTAGAAACTGGCGGTGTGGCCCGATTCCTTCGGACGCAGCAGCCGGCCGAGGCGCTGTGCCTCTTCCTGACGGGAGCCGAACGAACCGGACACCTGGATCGCGACGGATGCCTCCGGCAGATCGATCGAGAAGTTGGCGACCTTCGAGACCACGAGCAGCTCGATCTCGCCCTCGCGGAACTGCTGATACAGCTCTTCGCGCTCGTCCACCGGTGTGGCACCGGTGATCTGAGGGGCGTTCAGCGCCTCTGAAAGGGTCTCGAGCTGATCGAGGTACTGGCCGATCACGAGGATGCGCTCACCCGGGTGCTTCGCGATCAGCTCGCGGACGGCGTCGATCTTCGCAGGTGCGGATGCTGCGAGACGATACCGCTCGTCATCCGTCGCCGCCGCGTACTCGAGCCGGTCGTACGCGGGCAGGTCGACGCGCACCTCGTAGCAGGCGGCAGGGGAGATGTAGCCCTGCGCTTCGATCTGCTTCCACGGCGCGTCGAAGCGCTTGGGACCGATCAGGCTGAACACGTCGCCCTCACGGCCGTCTTCGCGGACGAGCGTCGCCGTGAGACCGATGCGGCGGCGCGCCTGCAGATCCGCGGTCAGCTTGAAGACCGGAGCGGGCAGCAGGTGCACCTCGTCGTAGATGATGAGTCCCCAGTCCAGAGCATCCAGGAGTGCGAGGTGCGCGTACTCGCCCTTCCGCTTCGCGGTGAGGATCTGGTAGGTCGCGATCGTGACCGGCTTGACCTCCTTGACCTGACCGGAGTACTCGCCGATCTCCTCGGGGGTGAGGCTCGTGCGCTTGAGCAGTTCGTCGCGCCACTGCCGGGCCGAGACCGTGTTGGTGACGAGGATGAGGGTCGTCGTCTTCGTCGCTGCCATGGCACCGGCGCCGACGATCGTCTTGCCCGCACCGCACGGCAGCACCACCACGCCGGAGCCGTCCTTCGAGAACGCGTCCACGGCATCCTGCTGGTATGGACGCACGTGCCAGCCGTCTTCGGCGAGCTCGATGTCGTGCGGTGTCCCCGGCGTGTATCCGGCGAGGTCTTCGGCCGGCCAGCCGATCTTCAGCAGCTCCTGCTTGATCTGACCGCGCGCCCACGCATCGACCGCGTAGCGGTCAGGGGCCGGGTGTCCGATCAGCAGCGGCTGGATGCGCTTGTTGTTCGCCACCTGGGCGAGCACCGCGGGGTCGCTCGAACTGAGGATCAGCACGCCATCCTCGTCGCGCTCGATCACCAGGCGGCCGTAGCGGTTCACAGTCTCACGAAGATCGACCGACACAGACGGCGGCACGGGGAACCGCGACCAGCGCTCGAGGGTGTCCAGCATGTCCTCGGCCGTGTGCCCTGCCGCACGTGCATTCCACAGACCCAGGCGGGTGATCCGGTACGTGTGGATGTGCTCTGGGGCGCGCTCCAGCTCGGCGAAGATCGCCAGTTCGTGGCGGGCGCTCTCGGCGTCCGCGTGCGCGACTTCGAGCAGGACGGTGCGGTCGCTCTGGACGATCAGTGGGCCATCAGACATAGCTGACCAGTCTACCGTCCTCGGGTGTCACGGGCTCGCCGTCGTGGGCGGGGGGAGCGAAGGGTCGAACACCCGGGCGGAGCGGATGCTCCTGACCGGAAGCGTGCGCTCCACATCCGCTGCACGATCGCGGCCGCGCAGGCGACCGCCACCCAGGCCGCTCGCCTCCAGCAGCAGCTCGCGCGTCGATCCGTCCGGCATGCCCACCTCGACCAGCAGCACCGCCTTGGCGCGCACGGCGGCTTCGAGCTCGCGGTCGAGCCATGCCGCATCGGCGTCAGGACCCTGGTGAGCGCGCAGACGTGCGATGAGAGCGTCGTAGGACACGGCGCTCGCCTCCTCGGCCGCGGGCGCAGGATTGCGATCCACGACCTCCGGCTGCCCGTCGGCGCCGACGATCGTGGCGGGGTAGCGCGCATCCGTCAGCGCCCAGTACACGGTGTCGCGGCCGACCCGTGAGGTGAGTCCGGTGGCATCGCGCGACAGTCCCAGAGGGCGAAGGGACTGATCGACACCCATCGCGTCGAGCAGAGTGGCATCCGTGCTGCTGACCCGAGTGCGTCCGGAATCCGCCTCGGCGAACACGCGTACGAGGCCGTGGCGCTGCGCCGTCTGCGTGACGAGGTATTCCAACGGCTGGGGGATCCCCGTCAGTGAGAGCTGTGCGAGGAAGTCGAGGATGGATGCCGCAGTCTCCCCTGATGCGAGCGCGTGCGAGACGGACTCGGCGGTGAACCGGTACGACGAGGCCTGGGCAGCGGACTCACGGACGGCGATTGCGCGCAGACGAACGTCGAGAGCCGGCGAAAGCGGTCCGGGAGCGATCGCCGAGAGGTCGTTCTGCAGGAAGAGCCGATCCACCTCTGCCGGAAGCAGCCGCTGCAGAGTCGCGACCTCGGGCGCATGTCCTTCGCGGATCGGCACCGCCCATGCCGGCTCGCTGTCGCCCTCGGCGATCAGGCCGAGGATCCGCGCGCGGTCTCGGAGGGCTGCGCAGCGCTCCGGCCACGACGGATCCCACGGATGCTGGTGCTCCCACAACGGCACCGAGAGCCATCCGCCCGACGCCGTGCGCAGGCCGCGGGGGAGTGCGCGGCGGAAGGCGTCGGCGAGCCGCGTCCATCTCTCGGACGCGGTCAGTCGCAGCCAGGTGTCGCCGAGGGAAGTGGTGCGGAGTTGCCGATGCGCGGTGGTTACGAGCGCCGCATCGTCTGCAAGTGCGATGAGTGCGTCCATGATGTCGACGGGGAGGCCCGCATCCGCCAGCCGCCGCTTCTCGCCGGCAGCCAGATTCCCGCTGGTCAGAAGCGCCAGCGGCGTCTCCCTCGCCATCATGAGCAGGTCGGCGAGTGCCGCGACACTCGTGAAGGCGCGCTCTGCGGCGTGCGCCTCGGCGATCTCAGAGGCTGGCGCCGTGGCCGCGGCGCTGACGCTGGGTGGAACCGGGCGGTTCATAACGGCGTCGACGACGGGAGGCGAGGGGATGCCGTCGGGGCGAAGCAGCGCGAGTGCGATCAGCGACGACGATTCGCCCGTCGATCCGCCGGCCGGGCCACCGGTACCGCCGGCTGCATGGTCCACTGCGCGGCGCAGGGCAGTCGCCTCCGACAGGGTCAGGCGGGGCAGCATCCGCTCGATGGATGCCGGGTCGAGGAGCGCTTCCGCCGCATCGAAGAAGTCGGACCAGGATGGATCCGTGCGCACGCCATTCGCCTCGAAGAGGGCGGCCAGCTGCGAGTCGCTCGCAGCAGCCAGCCATACAGCGAGCGGGCGGGCATGCGTGCTCATCGTCAGGAGCGCTTGGCTGCGCGTCCCTTCCTCACGAAGCTCATCACCAGCAGCGCGATGATCATCGCGAATGCGAGCGGCAGACCGTACGGCGGGATCGCGACGATGAACGGCCAGATCCCGTCCGAGAAGGACTTCTGCGTCATGCCGGATGCGCTGCCGATGATGATCGCGAAGAAACAGATCACCGAGAGTGCGGCGAGCGTCAAGGCCGTGAAGGCGAGGATACGATCCAGGCGGCGGACGGGAAGGTCCGGTCCGGAATTCTGCGTGCTCATCCGTCTCAGCTTAGTCCCTTGAACACCGGTAGGCTGGTGGTGGGCGCGAATGCGCGCGCCTTCACACCGGCACCATCACACAGCGAGGTTCTCCATGCCCACCGGCAAGGTCAGGTTCTACGACGACGAGAAGGGCTTCGGCTTCATCGCCAGCGATGATGGCCAGGACGTCTTCCTGCACGCCTCCGCCCTGCCCGCAGGCGCGACAGTCAAGCAAGGTGCCCGCGTGGAGTTCGGCGTCGCCGACGGCAAGCGCGGACTCCAGGCGCTCTCGGTGCGGGTCCTCGAGGCTCCCGTCAGCCTCACGAAGGCGAAGCGCAAGCCCGCAGACGACATGGCGATCATCGTCGAAGACCTCGTGAAGCTGCTCGACAGCATCGGAGGGGACCTCCGCCGCGGACGCTATCCGTCCTCCGGTCATGGACGCAAGGTCGCAGCGATGCTGCGCAAGGTCGCCGAGGACCTCGATGCCTGATGCCGACGCACGCCTGATCGGCGCGCACGATCTCGCGCTCGCGGCGCTGCACGAGATCACACCCGCCTCGACGGTCGGCCCAGCAGCGGGCTACCTCGTCGAGGACGACGGTTCGGTGTCGTTGCGGTTCGAGAACCGGCTGCCTGGATACCCGGGGTGGTACTGGACTGTCACCGTCGCCCGCGTCGAGGATGCCGAGCCGACCGTACTCGAGGTCGAGCTGATGCCGACCGACGGCGCGCTTCTCGCGCCGGAGTGGGTGCCGTGGGCCGAACGTCTCGCGGACTACCGCGCGCACCAGGTCGAACTCGCCGAGCAGGCCGCGGCTCTCGCGGCGGAGGCGGGCGAGGCGGCGGATGCCGCAGCATCCGGTTCGGACGACGACGGTGATGACGATTTCGATGCTGACGTCGACGACGACCTGGACGACGATGATGACGACGATGATGACGACGACGACGACGAGGACGGCGACCCGTCAGAGCCGCGCACGCTGCACGCCGGCGACCTCGACGGCGTCGACATCGACGAGCTCGACGACTCGGCTGACGACTCCGACGGCGACTCCGACGGCGACTCCGACGAAGAGGAATAGTCGCCCTTCGCGCGACACGCTTCGACAGTCGCTACACCGATCGATGTAGCGACTGTTGAAAGGTGTATCGCGCGCCGGCCTCAGGCGCCGGTGTTCTCCAGCACGTAGTCGATCGAGCGGATGAGCTGGCGCACATCGTCTGGCTCGATCGACACGAACGTCGCGACGCGCAGCTGATTGCGGCCGAGCTTGCGGTAGGGCTCCGTGTCGACGATGCCGTTGGCGCGCAGGGTCTTCGCGATGCCCGCCGCGTCGATGCCCTCGGCGAAGTCGATCGTGACGACCACGGGGGAGCGGTGCGCCGGGTCGGTGACGAACGGCGTCGCGACTTCGGATGCCTCGGCCCAGTTGTAGAGCGCCTGCGACGACTCGGCGGTGCGGGCGCCGGCCCAGGCCAGGCCGCCGCTCTCGTTGATCCACTTCAGCTGGCTGTCGAGCAGGTGCAGCGTCGCCAGCGCCGGAGTGTTCAGGGTCTGGTTCAGACGTGAGTTGTCGACGGCGTTCTTCAGGCTCAGGAACTCGGGGATGTACCGATCGGATGCCGCGATCCGCTCGATCCGTTCGATGGCGGCCGGCGATACCGCGGCGAACCACAGACCGCCGTCGGAGCCGAGGTTCTTCTGCGGTGCGAAGTAGTAGACGTCGGCCTGGCTCACATCGATGTCGATGCCACCGGCTGCGCTGGTCGCGTCGATGACGGTGAGTGCGCCGTCGGCTACGACGCGCTCGATGGGCGCTGCGACGCCGGTCGATGTCTCGTTGTGCGGCCACGCGTAGATGTCGATGCCCTCGGCCGCCTCGGCGGCCACGAGCGAGCCAGGCTCGGCCGTGCGCACGTCAGGAGCATCGAGCCACGGCGCGCCTGCGGCCTTGGCGAACTTGCCGCCGAACTCACCGAAGGTGAGGTTCTGGCTACGACGCTCGATGAGGCCGAAGGCGGCGGCATCCCAGAATGCGGTCGACCCGCCGTTGCCGAGCACGATCTCGTAGCCGTCCGGAAGGCGGAACAGACTCGCGAACTGCTCGCGGACGCTGCCGACGAGGTTCTTCACGGGCGCCTGGCGATGCGAGGTGCCGAGGATGCTCGCCCCGGCAGTGACCAGCGCTTCGAGCTGCGCTGCGCGCACCTTCGAGGGACCGCAGCCGAAGCGGCCGTCTACGGGCAGGAGGTCACGGGGAATCTCGATCGCCATGCGTCGATTCTAGGGCCGCGGGGCGCAGCGATTCCCCCGTGTGACACGTACCCGCACCCAGTGGAGAATGTAGGCTTGCCTAAGAAGACCCGGAGGGCCTAATGACGGACTTGATCGACACCACGGAGATGTACCTCCGCACCATCCTCGAACTCGAGGAGGAGAACATCGTGCCGCTGCGCGCGCGCATCTCCGAACGACTCGGTCACTCCGGGCCCACTGTCTCTCAGACGGTCGGTCGGATGGAGCGCGACGGTCTCGTCGTCGTCTCGGAAGATCGCACGCTGGAGCTCACCGACGCGGGGCGACGCAAGGCTGTCAATGTGATGCGCAAGCACCGTCTGGCCGAGCGTCTGCTCTCGGACGTGATCGGTCTGGACTGGGCGTTCGTGCACGAAGAGGCCTGTCGCTGGGAACATGTGATGAGCGAGCAGGTGGAGCGGCGCCTCGTCGAACTGCTCGGGCATCCGACGGAGTCGCCGTACGGAAACCCCATCCCCGGACTCGATCAGCTGGGCGACATTCCAGCGCGCACGTTCGACGAGGGAGTGATCGGCCTCGTGAAGAAGCTCGATGCGGCGAACGAGCCGATCGAGGGCACGGTGCGTCGGCTGGCAGAACCCGCCCAGGTCGATCCCGAGTTGCTCGAGCAGCTGCGCGACGCCGGCGTCGTGCCGGGAGCGCACGGCAATTACCGCTTCAACGAGGGATATGTGCTGATCCAGATGGACGGCGTCGAGGAGGGGCTCGAGCTGCCCGTCGAACTCGCGTCGCACATCTTCCTGGTGGGCGCGCCAACCTGATCTTCGGCCGCGCTGCACCGCTCGAGCGACGCGTTCGGGAGATTGCCAGCGTCTCAGGGTGACAGAATCGTTATCTTCCGGTAACCTCGGTCAGGTCGTCAGTGAAGAAGCCCGCTGGCGGCATTCCCGCGAAGATCGCCTCACCGGCTCGTCCTCTCCGCGGACAATCCGCACAGAATGCCACCCGACAAGTGGCACGAGTAGCAGAGTGCAGACGAGCCAGCGCACCCGAAGCGTCGAGGCACTGGAGGATTCCCTTTTGGCCGCAGATATCGAACCGACCGCGAACACATCTGAAAAGTCTCTGAAGCGAAGCAGCAGTGCAGCGCCCCGCGACGTCGCGCGAAAGATGATCAAGCCCATGCGGTCGATCGCCATCTTCGGCGCCGTCGGCGCGCTCGTCGCGGCTGTCGCACTGCCCGCGTACGCCGCCTCGTCGACGCCGGTCGACGCCGCCGCCACGCTGCAGCAGGTAGCGGCAGGTGACGCCCAGTCCCTTGTCGTGGCCTCCGAAGCCACCGCCTCTCCGCTTGTTCGTTCGACGTACAGCGCGACCACGCAGGAAGAGATCGATAAGAAGAAGGCTGAAGAAGCAGCCGCGGCTGCTGCTGCCGCCGCTGCTGCAGCCGCCGCGAATGCGACTGCTTCGTCGTCCGGCGGCGGCATCGACATCGGCAGCTATGCACTCGTCTCCCCTGGCTCCGGTGAAGTGCGCTACCCGCTCCCGCGAGGTTCCTATACCGAGGCGCGTACTACCGTCGGGCCCGACAGCGGCGGACACCAGGGTGCGGACATGCTGGCCCCGGCGGGCACGCCCATCTACGCGGTGGCGGCCGGAGTGGTCAGGGTGTCGTCGGAGAGCTACTACGGCTACGGCGTCGGCATCACGATCGACCACGTCATCGGTGGGCAGAGCGTATCGACCACCTACGGGCACATGACCTACGGGTCCCGCCAGGTCTCGGCAGGGCAGACGGTGGTAGCAGGACAACTCATCGGAGCCGTCGGCAGCACCGGAAATTCCACGGCCAATCACCTCCACTTGGAGGTCAACGTCAACGGCAGTGTCCTCGAGCCCTACTCCTGGCTCGCTGCGAACGCCGGCTGACCATCACCGACCGGATCTGCGAGGCGACACACGTCTGAGTGTTCACTCGGCGTTTCGTCATCCGTCGGCGCGATGGGCTAATCTGATCCCGTCGTCGCACGGACGGGAGAAGCCGATGGAACGTATACCGAGCATCCGCACCATGGATGCGCTCGGTCGTTACGTTCTTCGGCATCGCCCGCAGGGATGCACCGATGTCGTCGTGTGCGAAAGGCGCTGTCTCTGAGACGGCGCCTTTTTTCGTCCATGCGTAGATTCTGCTGTCTGTGTGACGTCGTGTGATTCGAGAGTGCCGGGAAGCCGTCCCGGCGGATCGAGAGGATGACGATGCGCACACTTGTTCTGAACGCCGGGTACGAGCCGCTCGCGGTGGTGTCCTTCAAGCGAGCCCTGGTGCTCGTGATGAATCAGAAGGCCACCGTGATCGAACGGGTGCAAGACGATCCCGTCTGGGGTGCACGCGGAGCGTACGACCGTCCGGCCGTCATCATCCTCCGCAGATACGTCCGGCTGCCGATGAGCAGACGTGTGCCTGTCACGCGGCGTGGAGTGCTGCGCCGCGACAACCACCGCTGCGGGTACTGCGGCAAGTCCGCATCCACGATCGATCATGTGCTGCCACGCTCGCGCGGGGGAGCGGACTCGTGGGAGAACCTGGTCGCCTGCTGCCTTCGCTGCAACAACGTCAAGAGCGACCGCACACCGCAGGAGATGCGGTGGGATCTGCGCTTCACCCCGCGCCCGCCGCACGGCACGGCGTGGACGGTGCGCGGAACGGAGCGCAGCGACCCCTGCTGGGAGCCGTATCTCGCGCTGGCGGCGTGACATCGTCCGGCCCTCAGGACGGATAGACTGAACCAGCCAGCCTCTGTAGCTCAATGGAAGAGCAGTTGCGTCCTAAGCAAACGGTTGGGGGTTCGAGTCCCTCCAGGGGCACCAGTTGCCGCTGTGAACGTGGCCGATGTCAGTCGGTCTCGTTCTCCACCTCGGTCTGGGGCCGACCTACGATGCCGATGCCGACCGCTTCATGGCTCGGTTCCGGATCCGTCCTGTCCGGTGCCTTCGGCTCTTCCCCCGGCTCCTTCTCAGTACTCGGTTCCTTCAGATCCTGGGTCGACGGCTCTTCTGCGTTCTCATGCGGGTCGGACTCGTCCACCGGTGCCGGTTCGACCTTCTCCGGGCCCAGGCCCTGGTCTTCGATGCCACTCATCCGCCGTCCATCCTCTCGATCGATCTGGATCTGTCAGAGTAGGGTCCCGCGGCACAGCGCACGACCCGGTTGACCGGAGCACCCGCGCGCGTTATACGCAATACGATGAGCGGGTGCAGACTCTCGACATCCTCGGCGTGGTCGGCGAGGCGATGTCGTGGATCGGTCTCGGAGTCGGCATCCCGCTGCTCATCGTCGCCGGCATGGTCGCGCTCGCCGAAGGGCGCTGGGAACGCGTCGACATCGCCGTCATCGAGCGCGACGGCGTTCCTTTCGCGCGCTGGTTCGCTCGCGGTGATTTCCACGAGCGACCATTGCGCGGATCCGAGTCGACCGCCGACGACTGGCACAGCGGCTATGTGAGCACCAGGAACCCTGAGAACGCACGGATCCATCCTCCGATGGCCAAGCGCGTGCTGCTCACGCTCGGCATCATCTTCGCCGTCGTCGGTGTGATCGGCTCGGTCGTGTCCTTCCTGCCGGCCTTCGTCTGAAGCAGCCGGCCGGGCAGCGTCAGTCCTCGCCGCGACCCAGCTTCGACGGCCACCAGATCCGTCGGCCGATGTCGTAGCTCAGCGCCGGCACGAGAAGCGAGCGCACGATGAACGTGTCGAGCAGCACACCGAAGGCGACGATGAAGGCCAGCTGTACGAGGAACAGGATGGGGATCACCGAGAGCGCCGCGAATGTCGCCGCGAGCACGAGACCCGCCGATGTGATCACGCCGCCTGTGATCGCGAGCCCTCGGAGCACGCCCTGCCTGGTTCCGTGAGCGATCGACTCCTCGCGCACCCGGGTCATGAGGAAGATGTTGTAGTCGATGCCGAGGGCGACCAGGAACACGAAGCCGTACAGCGGCACCGCAGGGTCGGCTCCTGAGAAGTGGAAGATCCCGTTGAAGACGAGTGCGGAGACACCCATCGCCGTTCCGAACGAGAGCACCGTGGTGAGGATCAGCAGCACCGGCGCCAGGATCGAGCGCAGCAGGAGCATCAGGATCAGCATGATCACGACGAGGATCACCGGGATGATCAGGTTGCGGTCGCGGATCGATGCGTCGTTCGTGTCGATAGCGGTCGCCGTGACGCCGCCGACGAGGGCGTCGTAGTCGGCGAGCTGGGTGCGGATGTCACGGACAGTGGATGCTGCGCCATCGGAGTCCGCGGCATCCGTCAGCGTGGCCTGCAGCATGATGTCGCCGTCGACGACCGTGGGATCCGGCGCAGGAGTGCCTGGAGGGCCCACTGCAGTGATCCCGTCGGCGGTCACGTTCGCGGTGCCGCTGGGGGAGTCCGACGCGGTGACGGCGACAGTATCCACACCGTCGTGCCCGAGCAGCACGTCGGCGACGTCCTGCAGCGAACCCTCGTTCACCACGACGTATGCGGGGCTACCGGATCCACCGGGGAAATGCTCGCCGAGCGCGACCTGGCCGTCGCGCGCCTCTGACGAGCCGATCACGAGGTCGGACTGCGGAACGCCTACGGCGTCGAGCTGTGTGACGCCGATCGCACCAGCCAGGAGTACGAGTGTCGTCGCGATCCAGATCAGCCGGGGGCGCCGCTTGATGAGCGATGCCAGCTTCGCCCAGAGGCCCTTCTTCGGCATACCGTTCTCGGCCGCCACGACCTCCGGCTCGAAGGCGGGGCGGCGCGGCCAGAACACCGCACGGCCGAACAGGAGCAGCATCGACGGGAGCAGCGTGAGCGCCGAGAGCATCGCGAAGAAGATGCCGATCGCCGCGACCGGCCCGAGCGTGCTGTTGGATTTCAGATCGCTCAGCAGCAGGCAGAGGAGTCCTGCGATCACGGTTCCGCCTGAGGCGAGGATCGGCTCGAACGAGCCCTTCCATGCGGCCAGGACTGCGGCGCCCTTGTCGTGGCTGATGCGCAGCTCCTCCCGGAACCGCGCGACGAACAGCAGTGCGTAGTCGGTGGCCGCGCCGATCACGAGGATGAACAGGATGCCCTGCGTCTGCCCGCTCAGCAGCAGTATCCCGGCCTTCGCCAGCCACCACACGGCCAGCAGTGCGACGCACAGCGCGAACAGGCTCGTCGACAGCACCACGATCGGCAGCAGCAGCGAGCGGTACACGAGGATCAGGATCACGAACACGGCGAGGAGGGCGACGCCGAGCAGCAGGCCGTCGATGCCGGAGAACCCCGCCACCAGGTCGGCGCTGAATCCTGCGGGCCCGGTGATGTAGACCTTCACGCCATCCGGTGCATCAGCCTGCAACTGTGCGCCGAGCGCCTTCGCGGCGTCGGCGAGCTCGGCATCGCTCTGGATGGGGATGAAGGCCTGAGCGGCCATGCCGTCATCCGATGCGATCGCAGGGGAGACCTCATCGCTGATGCCTTCCAGCGACGGTGCATCGGCCACGGCATCCGTTATCGTCTCGAGTTCGGCGTCGGTGAGCTCATCCTCGCCGACGAAGACCGCGATCGCGGGGATCGCATCCCCGTCGTTGAACTCGCCGAGCAGAGCCTGCACCTTCGTGGCGTCCGCGGAGGAGGGGAGGTAGCTGGTCTGATCGTTCGAGGACACCTCGTCGACCTTGCCGAACAGCGGTCCGCCGAGTCCGGCGCCGACCAGCCACGCGAGGATCAGCACTACGGGGATGAGCACGCGCGCCCATGAGCGGCGGCGGATGCGCACGCGCTCGGGTGAAGTACTGTCGTCAGTCATCTCATCCTCAATATAGTTAGCCTGGCGAGAAGAAAGCCTAGCATGAAGATAATGAGGGATATCATCGTGATCATGCCCTCCTCCGACGAATCCGAATCGCGAACCTTCGCACTCGGGTCGTCGATCTACCACGTCGACGTCAGCGATCCGAACGGTGAGCTCGTCGACCGTGCGGGCATGTCAGAGGGCGATATCAGCGAGATCAGTGACCTCATGCAGGCACTCGGCGAGCTCCGCGACGCCGAGCAGAAGCTGTCTGAAGCATCGCTTCGCTACATGAAGCTCAACCAGACGGACATGCGGGCGCTGCATTTCCTCATCGCTGTCGAGAACAGCGATGCGACGGCGACACCGGGTGCGATCGCTGCGCATCTCGGCATCTCGACGGCATCGACGACCAAGCTGCTCGACCGCCTCGAGCGCGGCGGTCACATCACGCGGTCACCGCACCCGTCGGATCGGCGCGCATTGGCGATCGCGATCACGCCCGAGACGCGGCGGTCTGCCATCGAGACGGTCGGACGGCAACATGCTCGCCGGTTCATCGCGGCGGCCAGACTGTCGTCGGAAGAGCGCGAGGTCGTCCGAAGATTCCTCGTGGACATGACGTCGGAGATCGCCCTCGGCGATGTGCCGTGGGCGATCTCCGAAGAAGAGTGATCAGAGCAGGTCAGTGCGCGGCGCGGTACGCGTCCACGATGGTGCCGGGGATGCGACCGCGTTCGGAGACGGTGTAGCCGTTCTCATTCGCCCATTCGCGGATCGCCGCCGTCTCGGGAGAGCCCGCCGCGCGTTTGCGCGATGCGCTTCCGCGCGAAGCAGACGCCGAGGACGCCCGACGAGCGGCCGAGACATACGGCTCCAGTGCTTCTCGGAATGCGTCGGCATTCTCTGAAGTCAGATCGATCTCGTAAGCCGTGCTGTTGAGAGAGAAATGGACGGTTTCGCCCTCTCCGATTCCCAGAACGGTTCCATCGATGTCGTCTACGAGCTGATGCACAATACGTCGGGCCATTTCGTCAGCATACGCGCCGGAGAATGCACCGACAAACGATTCAGATGCTATTCATGACCGGGGTCGATGAGTTTCAGACCGACGATGCATCCGACAAGTCCGAGCAGAAGAAGGATTCGCACCCACGAGATATCCGTATCTCCGGTGATCATGGCGTAGATCACCGTCAATGAGGCGCCGATTCCCACCCACACCGCATATGCGGTGCCGGTGGAGATGTCCTTCATCGCCCATGCGAGGCCGAACATCGACAGGGCGAGGCCGACGAAGAACACGACGCTCGGCCAGAGCTTGGAAAGGCCGTCGGACTTTCCCAATGCAGTCGCCCAGACTGCTTCGAGAACTCCGGAGACGATGAGAATGATCCACGACACGGTCTGCTCCTTCGGAGCCAGTCTTTTCGCTCTCCGGGTACTGGTTCACCTCGTCCGGTGCCGCAGATGGCGACATGATCAAGAATACCGGGCGAGCCTGTGCGATGTCAGGGCAGCAATCCCGCCCGCCGGGCCCGCGCGACAGCGGCGTGGCGGGTCGACGCATCCAGCTTCGACATCGCCGTGCCCAGATACGCCTTGACCGTCCCCTCGCGCAGTCCGAGCTGGGACGCGATCTCCGAGTTCGTCGCTCCGAGCGCGACGCATGCCAGCACGTCTGTCTCCCGGGGGGAGAGGCGGATGGATGAGATCGGACCGGTCGTGACGTCATGCTCGCCGCCCACGACGTCGAGCAGCCGGCTCTCCAGCCGGGCGAGCCGCTCTCTCAACGTCGCATCCGTGACATCGGCTGACACGCTGCGCAGCTCTGCGAAGCTCTCCCGCAGTTCTTCGAGCCTGGCCGGGGAGAAGCCCTGTGCGCGCGGGGTGAACGAGCGCATGCGGCGCTCGACCTCGTCGCGGATGCGGAGTTCGGATGCGACGGAATCGGCGACGGTCATCGCCGGTGCCGTGCTGACTCCGCCCACTGGGGTCTCGTGCCACGCCCCGGCGTAGAGCACGCCGCGAGAGCGGCCGCCCACGACGATCGGGATGGCGAGCAGGGTTCGCAGCCCCTCGCCGAGGACGAAGCCGTCGTAGTCGTGGGTGATCTGCCTGGAGGCTCCGTAGTCGCTGGTCATCCGGGGACGCAACTCGGTCATGGCACGCCCGCCGAGACCGCGCTCGGGGCGGACTCGGAGTCCCTCGAGACTGTGGGTGCGGTTGCCGACGATGCTGGTCACCGAGACGACGCCGTCTTCGAAGAGCCCGCCGAAGGCGACGGGGAATCGGGTGCGGCGGGACAGCTCGCGCACTGCACGAGCGACGAGATCTGTGTCTGCATCCAGTGTGATCGTGGTGCTCACCAAAGTACCTACTTTCGGGGGTGGACGACGCCGTGCCCCGTTTCGTAGCGTCGACCCTACCACTCGCACGGTGCCACCATGCGAGTTCCCGACATGTGGCAAGGAGGCCCCATGACCGACCGAATCGACTCAGAATCGGCAGGTGGAATCGACTACATCGCTGTCGAGGAATCACCTCGATTCCGGCAATTGAAGAAGACGCAGCGCTCGTTCATCTTCCCGATGGCCGCGTTCTTCCTGATCTGGTATTTCGTATATGTGCTGCTCGCCGCATTCGCGACGGATTTCATGGGCCAGCGGGTATGGGGAGATATCACCGTCGGACTGCTTTTCGGATTGGGGCAGTTCGTGACGACATTCGCGATCACCATGGGATACGTCTCGTTCGCGAATCGGAAATTGGATCCGAAGGCGCAGGAGATACGTGAGGAACTCGAGAAGGCGCAGGCTCAGGCATGAATGTCATCCCGATGTCCACCACGACCACAGCCGACAACAATCCGATCCTCAACATCGCGATCTTCGCAGCCTTCGTCGCGGTGACGCTGTTCATCGTCATCCGCGCAAGCCGGAACAACAAGACGGCGGCGGACTACTACGCGGCCGGACGTTCTTTCACCGGGCCCCAGAATGGCATCGCGATCGCGGGTGACTATCTGTCCGCGGCATCCTTCCTCGGAATCTGCGGTGCGATCGCGGTGAACGGATATGACGGATTCCTGTATTCGATCGGTTTCCTCGTGGCCTGGCTGGTCGCCCTGCTGCTGGTCGCCGAGCTGATGCGCAACACGGGCAAGTTCACGATGGCCGATGTGCTCTCCTTCCGCCTGAAGCAGCGTCCGGTGCGGATGGCTGCGGCCATCACGACACTCGCGGTGTGCTTCTTCTACCTGCTCGCACAGATGGCAGGAGCAGGCGGACTCGTCTCGCTGCTGCTCGGCATCGACGGACGGATCGGGCAGTCGATCGTGATCGGCGTCGTGGGCGTTCTGATGATCGTCTACGTGCTCATCGGCGGCATGAAGGGCACCACCTGGGTGCAGATCGTCAAGGCCGTCCTGCTCATCGCCGGCGCCGTCGTGATGACGATCTGGGTACTGGCGCTCAACGGCTTCAGCCTCAACACCCTGCTGGAGGCCGCGGTCGCGAAGTCGCCTGCAGGGGAGGCGGTACTCGCACCAGGGCTCCAGTACGGCGCGAACCCCTGGGACTTCCTCTCCCTCGGCATGGCTCTGGTGCTCGGCACGGCGGGGCTGCCGCACGTGCTGATGCGGTTCTACACGGTGCCGACCGCGAAGGAGGCGCGTCGGTCGGTGGTCTGGGCGATCTGGCTCATCGGCGGGTTCTACCTGCTGACGCTCGTGCTCGGCTACGGCGCCGGTGCACTGGTCGGTGCCGACGCCATCCTGGCCGCGCCCGGAGGTGTGAACTCGGCTGCGCCGCTGCTGGCTCAGCACCTCGGCGGTCCGATCCTGCTGGGCTTCATCTCGGCAGTCGCGTTCGCGACGATCCTGGCGGTGGTGGCAGGGCTCACGATCACGGCGGCGGCGTCGTTCGCGCACGACATCTACGCGAACATCATCCAGAAGAACCGCAAGAACGCCGACGGCACAGCCGCCGATCCGGATCCGAACGGGGAAGTCCGAGTCGCCAGGCGCACGGTGGTCGTCATCGGCATTCTCGCGATCCTCGGCGGAATCGGAGCGCAGGGGCAGAACATCGCGTTCCTCGTCGCATTGGCGTTCGCCGTCGCGGCATCCGCGAACCTGCCGACGATCCTGTACTCGCTGTTCTGGCGCCGTTTCAACACGCGCGGTGCGGTGTGGAGCATGTACGGCGGTCTCGGCTCGGCGATCCTGCTGATCGTGTTCTCCCCGGTGTTCTCGGGATCGGAGACGGCGATGATCCCCGGGATCGACATCGTGCTGTGGCCGCTGAACAACCCCGGCATCGTGTCGATACCGCTCGGATTCATCCTGGGCTGGCTCGGCACGATCACGAGCCGCACAGCGGAATCTCCGCAGCTCGCTGCCGAGATGGACGTGCGCTCGCTCACCGGGTTCGGCGCCGAGAAGGCGACGGAGCACTAGCGGAGATCAGCCGGAGCAGGAACCCCCGAAGGCCCACACCTCGGGGGTTCCTGTCGTCTATCGCTCCAGGTCGAGCAGATAGCGCTTGTGCTCGGGGTGAGCGCCGTACTGCCCCGGACTGCCGTCGGAGCGCACGACGCGGTGCACCGGCACGATGATCGAGAACGGCGTCAGCCGGCACGCGGTACCGACCGCGCGCGCCGCGCCCGGGCTTCCTGCGACCACGGCGACCTCGCCGTAGCTCATCGTCTGACCCCACTCGATCGATGCGATCGTCTGCAGCGCGGTGCGATGGAATCCGTCGATCAGGCGCCAGTCGAGCCGGACATGCTCGTCGAAGCGCACCGCGTCACCTGCGAAGTAGTCGTCGAGCAGATGCGCGAGTTCATCGGCCGCCCCCGGGTCGGGCACCGGCACCTCGTGGAGTCGGGCGGAGATGCCTTCCAGAAGCCAGGGAACGGTGGGATCGGACGACTCGGAAAGGTCGAAGCGTACGATCCCCTCGTCGGAGAAGACCACGAGTGCGTCGCCGAACGGAGTGGGGGCGAAGTCGTAGCGGAAGGTCATGACCCCATCCTGACGTGCGCGGCCGACGTCCGTGCGTTCGATGCCGCTGGTGGGGGAGAAGAGCCGATTCAGCCCCCGATGTGCAGGAAAAGTGGATCAATCCGGTGAAACCCGCCCGGGATACCGGGAGTGCGCAGGCTCGGAGCCTAGTCTGTCCTGTGTGTGGCGACGTGAAGAGAAGGCCGCGGATGCCGCGGCAGCGGAAGCCGCGATGACTCTCGGCGACCAACAGGGCGACCAGACGGCCATCGTGGCCTGGCACATCGCCGACGCCGAACGCACCAGACTCCGCGCCGAAGCCGCCGATCTCGGTGGGCCATCGCCGTTGGTCACCTACCGCGACACGGTCGAGGGCGGCATCGACATCTCCCGCGCCCACCCCGGGAGCCTGCCGCAGTTCATCACCGGCAAATCGACTCTGCTCTCGAACCTGTTCCGTGACGAGGTCGGGCTGCGCACCGCACGCCTCGCCGCCGAGCGCATCACGGCCAAGCACACCGAACTGCGCACCGTGCGCGGCATCGAGGCCGTGCATCTCGCCGTCGGACTCGCCGGGTGGCGCATCGGCGGGGCGGACTTCGCCGCCCCTGTCCTGCTGCGCCCGCTCGCCATCCGCCGGCACCACACCGACTTCGAGCTGAAGCTGCAGGGCGCCTTCATCGTGAACCCCGAGCTCGTGCGCGTCACCCGCGAGCACTTCGGCATCACGATCGATGCCGATGCACTTGCGGCACTCGCATACGACGGCGGGATCTTCAAGCCGCAGCCCGTGATCGACAGGCTGCGCGCGGCGACCCAGTCCATCGACACCTTCACCGTCCTGCCGCGCCTGGTCGTCTCGACGTTCGCAGACGTCGGCGCCGCGATGACCAGTGACGGCAGATCGCTGGATCACCCACTCCTCAACGCGCTCGCCGGCCACGTCGCCGACCGTGAGCAGGTCACGGCGGCCCGCCCCGAACCGCACATCACTAGTGCGGACGATCGCGCCCCCGCCTCGGACACCCTGCTGCTGGATGCCGATGCCGAACAGGAATCCGTGCTGACCCGCATCGCCGCCGGGCACTCGCTCGTGGTCGCCACGCTTCCTGGCACCGGCGGCACGCAGACCGTCATCAACGCGCTGGGCGAGCTGGTGCGCGCCGGCAAGCGCGTCCTCGTCGTCTCCGCTCGTCGCTCGACCCTCGACGGAGTGCGCCACAGGCTGGCGGGCATCGCCCTGGACAGTCTCGCGGTGTCGCCTGCCAGCGTCCGACGCGATCTGGTCCGCGCGATCGGGCGCAACGAGAAGGCGACCGCCCCCAAGGTCAGCGATGTGGACGATGCTCTGGTGCGCCTGCGCACGGTGCTGCGTGACTACCGCAAGGCGCTCACGGCTCCCGTGGCAGGACTCGACGTGTCTGTTCTGGACGCCACCCGCCACCTCGCCAGGCTCGCGTCGCTTCCGACGCCCCCCTCGACGACGGCGCGGCTGAGTACCGAGACGCTGCGTCGCCTCGCCGGTGACCGCACCGCGGCAGCTGGGGCACTGGTGCAGGCGGCACGACTCGGGGAGTTCCGCTTCGGTCCGAACGACTCGCCCTGGTACGGGGTGAGCTTCTCCAGCACCGAGGCTGCTCGCTCCGCGCATGAGCTGGCCGGCAGACTGCACGCTTCGAGCGTCCCCGCCCTGCTCGAGCGCGGCTACGAGCTCATCTCCCAGACGCATATGCGCCCGTTCGCGACGATCGACGAACTGGGGGAGTACTTGCGGCTGATCGAGGGCATCCGCGATTCGCTCGACCGCTTCAGCCCGACCGTGTTCGAGCGGCCACTGGGCGAACTCATCCAGGCTCACGGCTCGCGGCGCGACTCGCCCGGCATGTCCGGCGCGAACCGGCGTCGTCTGCGCCGCCTCGCCAAGGAGTATGTGCGCCCAGGTGTGCACATCACCGAGATGCACGAGGCTCTGCTGCGCATCCAGCAGCAGCGCACGCAGTGGCAGCGCTTCGTCGACGCGGGTGTCGCCCCGGAGATCCCGCTCGGCCTCTCCGACGTGTACGGCTCCTGGCAGCGGGTCAGCGCTGAGCTGGCGGAGCTCGACGTCGCCCTCGGCAGACGTGAGCCGTTGGCGACGCTTCCCGTCGAGCGGCTGGTGCGCACCCTCGCCGGGCTCGCCGCCCGCTCGGATGTGTTCGACAACCTGGTCGAGCGTGCGACCATCCGGGACACTCTCGCGACGCTGGGGCTCGAGCCGCTGCTTGCGGAGCTCTCCGTGCGTCACGTCGCCGAGGATCAGGTCGCGGAGGAGCTGGAGTTCGCCTGGTGGCAGTCCCTGCTCGAGCGCGCGCTGCAGGACGACCGTGCCCTGCTGGGCGCCAACACCGCGGTGGTCGACCGGCTTGAGCGCGACTTCCGCCTCGTGGACGAGGCGCACGCGTCGATGGCGGGCCCACTACTCGCATGGCAGCTGGCCAATCAGTGGCGCATCGCGATCGTCGACGAGCCCACCGAGTCCCAGCATCTGCGGCGTGCGCTCACGCAGGGAGTGCCGTCGACCGCAGAGATCATCAGTGCCGCGCCGACGCTCATGAACGTGCTCGCCCCCGCGTGGATATCTTCGCCGTATCAGGTGCCGGAGATCCCCGACTCGGTGGAGTTCGACGCTGTGATGCTGGTGGATGCTGCGGCCATCAACCTCGCCGAGGCCGCGCCCGCGATCCGCAGGGCGCGCCAGGTGGTCGCGTTCGGCGACCCGGTCACCCAGCGCCCGACGCCGTTCGAGGTCGCTGTCGACGCCGATCGCGAATGGGAGGCGGAGGTTCCGTTCGACGACGTCTCGGTGTTCGAGCGCCTCGCCGAGCTTCTGCCGGTGATGACGCTCACCCGCAGCTACCGCGCCGGTGGCGAAGACCTGGCGGAACTCATCAACGACGCGTTCTACGGCGGCGAGATCATCTCCCTGCCGTGGGCAGGTTCGTACCTCGGGCGCGGCAGCCTCACCGTCGACTACGTCGAGGGCGGCGTCGGCGCACCGGATCCGATCTCGGGCGCTGTCGAGAGCCCTGACGCCGAGGTGGCCCGCGTGGTCACGCTCGTGGTCGAGCACGCCGTGCATCGCCCGTCCGAGTCGCTCATGGTCATCACGGCGAGTGCGCGTCATTCCGAGCGCGTCCGCGCGGCGGTCACCAGTGCGTTCGCCGGCCGGTCGGACGTCGCCGACTTCGTCGGTCGTTACACGGCGGAGCCGTTCGCCGTCCTCACCCTCGAGGAGTCGGTCGCGGAGAGCCGAGACCGCGTGATCTTCTCGCTCGGCTACGGCCTGACCAAGCATGGCCGTGTGCTCAGCGATTTCGGTGACCTGTCCACACCGGACGGTGAACGGCTGCTGACCGTGGGAATGACCAGGGCGCGACGTTCGATGGTGCTCGTGTCGTCCATCCGCCCTTCGTCCTTCGACGACGGACGCCTGGAGCACGGCGCATCCACGCTCATGTCCATCCTGGGCGGACTCGCCGCACGCGGGCGCGACTCTCGTCTCGAGGATCTCGCTGATCCCCTCACCCTCGCTCTCGCACGCGAACTGCGCAGGCTGGGCGCCTCGGTCGACGTCGACTACCGCGGTCTGCTGCCGCTGGTCGCGCAGCACGGCGGCAAGGCCGTCGTCATCGAGTCCGACCCCGAGTCACGTGGAGAGTCGCTGCGAGAGACGCTGCGGCTGCGCCCGCACGTGCTGCGCCGGCTCGGATGGCATTATGTGCGCGTGCATGCGTTCGACCTCTACAGCGACCCCGTCACGGCGGCGTCGCGTATCGCGGCGGTGCTCGGCATCGCGGAGGACACCGTGCGCTCCGACACGGACACGCAGCCGATCGACCTTCCCGGCGATGCCTGACGCGAAGTCGAACGAACCGGCCCGCCAGCGCATCGTGCGGGTTCCGGGCAGCAGGCGTGCCCGGCTCACCCCGGCACCTGACACCGACCCTTCGCCGGACGTCGTGACGAATCCGGCGCGTACGAGGAAACCCCATGGCGACGCCGGCCCGAACGACGCACGCCTGCGCGACGACGTGCCACCGCACTACTGACGGACAACAGCAGGAAGCCCCCACCTCCCGAAGGAGATGAGGGCCCGGGCAGCTGCTCCGGTCAGCTCAATGCATCCCTGCGGAGCGCGTCGCGGATCTCGATGAGCAGTTCCTGCTCGGTCGGCAGGGTCTCCTCCTCGACCGCGGGGTTGCGTGCAGCCTGGCGCTCCTTGTACTTGTTCATCGGCACGACGAACACGAAGTACACGACCAGCGCGACGGCGAGGAAGCTGATGATGGCCGAGATCAGATCGCCGATCGGGAATGTGACCTCCTGGTCGTAGATGCCGGTCATCTGAATGCCGATCTCACCCGTCGCACCCGCGTCGAAGAACAGCGAGACGAGTGGGGTGATGATCGCTGAGACCACAGCGTTGACGATCGCTGTGAACGCACCGCCGATGACGACGGCCACAGCAAGATCGATGACATTGCCCTTGGTGATGAATTCCTTGAATCCCTGGAACACGGGAACCCCCATCTTTCGATGCAGACCTCAGGAAGAGGCTGGAGCCGCAGCAGGCGCCGGGTTGGCACTTGTCGACGGTTCCGATTTCGATGATGACGAAGTATCGGCCTTTCCGCCAGAGCCACTCCGAGAGTCGGTCCGATAGAATCCGGAGCCGTTGAACGTCACACCGATCGATCCGTACTGTTTGCGCAACGCGCCGCCGCATTCGGGGCAGATCGCGAGAGCGTCGTCCGAGAAGCTCTGGACGGCGTCGAACTTGTGGCCGCACGATGTGCAGGCGTAGGCATAGGTGGGCATATCGTCTCGGGTGGATCAGGGTCGCGATGGCGACAGGGTGAGCGTGCGGGTGGGCGTCACGATGCCGGTGACCGGCTGGTCGTGCACCTCGCGCGGGAGGGATTCGAGTACCTCGGAATCATAGATCACGGCGTACACGGGAGGGCATTTCTCCATGGATCCGATGGTCTTGTCGAAGTAGCCGCGGCCCCAGCCGAGCCGCATGCCCGTGGAGTCGACGGCAGCGGCGGGGATGATCATGAGATCGACGTCGTTCACGGCGATCGGGCCGAGAACCTCGCCGGTCGGCTCCGGCAATCCGAAGAGCCCCTCGGAGGTCTCGTCGGTGTCGTCGGCGACCGCCCAGTCCAGCAGGCCGTCCGCGCGCGTGACCGGCAGGAGGACTCGGATGCCGCGCTGCACGGCTGCGGCGACGAACTCCCGGGTGCCGGGCTCTGTCATGGCCGAGAGGAAGCATGAGATCGATTCGGCCGAGTGCGCCTCGATCAGGGCATCGAGCTGTTCACGGATGCCGGATGCCGCGGTCGCGCGCTGTGCGTCTGAGAGCAGTTGCCGCCGCTCGCGCAGCTCGGCGCGCAGCGCGCGCTTCTCGTGCTCGACATCGGTGGACATGCCTCGAGTCTACGTGTCGATGAGTGAGGAGCCCCCGCTAAGCTGGCCTGATGGGACACCAGAAAATGAAGGCAGTCATTCCGGCAGCTGGCCTCGGAACGCGGTTCCTGCCCGCGACCAAGGCGATGCCGAAGGAAATGCTTCCGGTGGTGGACAAGCCGGCGATCCAGTACGTGGTCGAAGAGGCCGCCGCAGCCGGCATCGATGACATCCTCGTGATCATCGGCCGCAACAAGAACATGATCTCCAATCACTTCGACTCCGTGCCGGAGCTCGAGGTGAAGCTCACCGAGAAGGGCGATATGGCCCGCCTCGAGCGCGTCATGAAGTCGAGCGACCTGGCCGACATCCACTATCTGCGCCAGGGCGAGCCCAAGGGGCTCGGGCACGCGGTGCTGCGCGCGAAGGCGCACGTCGGCGACAGCTCGTTCGCCGTGCTGCTCGGCGATGACCTCATCGACGAGCGCGATGAGCTGCTGACCACCATGATCGAGATCAACGAGCGCACCGGCGCGACCGTCGTCGCGCTGATGGAGGTCGACCCCTCGAGCATCCACCTCTACGGTGCCGCGGCTGTCGAGCAGACCGACGAGACCGACATCGTGCGCGTCACGGGGCTTGTCGAGAAGCCTTCTCCGGAGGACGCCCCCTCCAACCTCGCCATCATCGGCCGCTACATCCTGCCGGCAGCTGTGTTCCCGATTCTGGAGCGCACCGAGCCGGGCAAGGGCGGAGAGATCCAGCTCACCGACGCGCTGCAGGAGCTCGCCGCGGATTCGGAGGGCCCTGGTGTCATCGGAGTCGTCTTCCGCGGACGACGCTATGACACAGGCGACCGCGTCGACTACATCAAAGCGATCGTGCAGCTCGCGACGGATCGCGACGACCTCGGCGCCGAACTGCGGCCGTGGCTGAAGGAATTCAGCGAGCGCCTCTAGGCGTTTCGAGGGCGGGGATGCGCATGGATCTGCTGCCGGGGCACCGTCACGGTCCGGTCGAGCTGAGGCTCGTCCGCCCCCGCGATGCCCGCGTGCTGCAGCACGAACTGGTGAACAATCGCTCGTGGCTGCAGCGCTGGGAGGCGACGATCCCGAACGGATCGGCGTCGTTCGACATGCGCCTCAGCATCCGTCGCCTGCTGCAGCAGTACCGCGACGGCGGAGGATACCCGTTCGTGATGGAGCACGACGGCGAGATCGCCGGCCAGCTGAACATCTGGGGCGTCGCGCGGGGGTCGCTGTGCTCGGCGACGATCGGGTACTGGGTCAGCGAGCGGTTCGCGGGCAAGGGCATCACGCCGACGGCGGTCGCCCTCGCCACCGATGCGTCGTTCCGGGAGTTCGGCCTGCATCGGATGGAGATCTGCATCCGTCCTGAGAACGAGGCGAGCCTGCGCGTCGTGCAGAAGCTCGGGTTCCGCTACGAGGGACTCCGACGCCGCTACATCCACATCGACGGCGACTGGCGCGACCACTACGCCTTCGCGCTCACTCGTGAGGATGCACCAGAGGGCGTGCTCAACCGCTGGATCCACGGGCGAGCGCCGCAAGACGCCGCAATGGTTCCGCCGTCGGATCGGCTCTCGATCTGAGAATGGTCCTCGCCCGGCCGCGACACGCGCCCGGGGTGAGGGGCAGGGGCGACCGGGTCGCATACCGTTGACCCTATGGATGGGCCGGTGCTGAGTGGGGGCGTGATCGTCCTCGTCGCCGTGCTGCTCTGGATGCTGTATCTGCTGCCTTCGTGGCGCGGTCGCTACCAGTACAACGCCTCCGAACGCAACGCGGTCCGGCTGAACCAGGCCCTGCGCGTGCTCGCCGAGACCAGCGAGACGCCGGCCGAAGTGCACCTCGAGCTCAACGCCCGCACCGCCCACGCCCAGCAGAAGCTTGCGAAACGGCTGCAGTCGGAGAAGGAGTCGGTCGAGCTCGTACGGCTCCGAGAGGAACTCGCAGCGACCCGCGCCGACCCCGTCGTGAGGCAGGCGCGTGCCCGTCGGCGGGTGCGCGTGGTCGCGACGGTGCTCCTGATCGCAGGGCTGGTCGTCGCAGGACTCGGCGTGTGGCAGTTGCTGAGCGGCGGCGCGCAGCTGCTCGTCTGGACCGGCGGCTCTCTCGCGCTCGTGGCCGCGATGACGCTGCAGAAGATGGCATCAGTGTCACGACGTGCGGCTCGTCGCCCCGTCTCCGTCGTCACCGAGAGCACGGCCGCGGGTCGTGTCTCTCCGCCGCTGCACGATCAGGGCCGTGCATCGTGGACACCGAGGCCGTTGCCGGCGCCGCTGGTGCAGGTCGCAGGGTCGGCCACCCAGATCGCGCGGGCCGAGATCGACGCGCAGCAGGCGCTGCGCCGTGCCGCGCGCGTCGCAGCACTTCGCGAGCGTGCGGAGGAGATGGCAGCGCCGGCGCCGGTGTCGCTGCCCGCGGCCAAGGAAGCGACCTCGCCGTACGCGCGGATGGGGTTCGTCGACGACGCCGAGATCGAGCAGCATGTGCGGCAGCTTCTCGAACGACGCGCCGCCGGCTGAGCACCATCGCGACGCAGCCCACCTGTGGAGCGTGATAATCTAACTGAGGTTCACGGGCCTATGGCGCAGTTGGTAGCGCGCCTCGTTCGCATCGAGGAGGTCAGGGGTTCGAATCCCCTTAGGTCCACACTGTGTTGAGACAGTGAAGAACAGGCTCCGCTTCGGCGGGGCCTGTTCTGCGTTCAGGGCTGCGGCGCCGGTCGCTCAGTCGGCCGGCCGTCCGGATTCTTGGATGATCTGGGCCACCACAGCGGCGTCGTAGTGGAAGACGAGATCGTCCGGGGTCAGCCTCTCGACGAACGGCACCACGCGTACGCTGCCTTCGCCTACGGTCACGACCGCGCCGCCGAAGCCGTCGACGGCGGATTCCTCCGCCGGATCGGCGAACGCTCGCGAGAGGTTCGTCACACCGGGCGCCACCGTCACCGGCACGCCCCCGACGATCTCGGTGATCGGCAGGTGATAGTGGCCGCTGAGGATGACGCGCACGTCGGTGCCCCGCACGATGTCGAGCAGCTCCTGCCCATCGTGCTCGTCGAGGGCGAGTGCCTGCAGCAGGTCGGTCTGCGCGCGCAGCGGCGGGTGATGCACGACGACTACGGTTCCGTGCGGGGCGGGCTCTGAGATCGCTTCGCGGAGGAATGACAGCTGCTCGGGATCCAGAGCGCCGTAGCCGGCACCGGGCACCGAGCTGTCGAGCACCACGATCCGCCAGCCGTCCTGCTCGACGAGCGATGCCACAGGGCGGTCGAGGTCGATTCCTCCCAGGGGCACCTCGTCGGCATCGGGCTGTCCTTCGCCCAGCACCGCGCGGAAGGCGTCGCGCCGATCATGATTGCCCATCGCGAACACGGGGCGGGCGCCGCGGGCGAGAGTCCACGGCGTGACAGCATCCCGGATCTGCCGATACGACGCCTCGGAACCGTCCTGACTCACGTCGCCCGACACGACGACGAGGTCGAACGTGAGGTGCGCCACGTGCGAGAGCGCGCGGCGCAGGTGCTCGGCGGTGTCGACCACGCCGTAGTGGCGGCCGCCGTCGCCCGAGAAGTGCGTGTCACTGAGATGCAGGATGCGGAGTGCGCTCATGCTCACACTCTTGCAGGCCCGAGCCCTCAGCCCAAGAGTTCTGACCCGCAGGCCTATCCCAGCAGCAACGTCGCGGCCAGCAGCACCGGCACGCATCCGATCGTCGTGATGAACACCGTGTCGCGTGAGATGGACTCGCCGATGTCGTAGCGCTGAGAGTAGTTGAAGACGTTCTGCGCGGTCGGAAGCGCCGCGAGCACGACGACGATCAGCACCTCGTGGGCGGACAGGCCGAACACGAACTGGGCGACGACCCAGGCGAGCAGAGGCATGACGAGCAGCTTGAGCACGCTGGCGAGCAGCACGTCGCGGCGGTGGCCCGAGGAGCCGAGAACCCGCTGACCGTGCAGCGAGATGCCGTAGCTGATCAGCAGCACCGGCACGCAGGCGTTCGCCAGGAGGACAGCGGGCTCCATCACGATCGGCGGCAGATCGATGCCGAGTACCGAGACGAGCGTACCCAGAGCGGAGCCCAGGATGATCGGATTCGTCGCCGTGCGCACGAACGTGCGCCATGCCGAGGTCCTCCCGCTGGTGACGGCATCGAGGATCGTGAGGGAGACCGGCGTGAAGACCAGCAGCTGCATCAGGATCACCGGTGCAGGATAGGCGGCGCTGCCCAGCAGGTAGAGCGAGAGCGGGATGCCGATGTTGTTGGAGTTGACCTGGCCGGCAGAGAGCGCGCCGATCACGCTCTCGCCGACGTCGCGCTTCCAGATCAGCCTGGCGATCACCGCGTATACAGCGATCACGAGCACCGCCGCGATCGCCGACACCGGCAGCAGCGAGGAGAACAGCACCTTGGCGTCGGCCTGTGCGAGCACGGTGAACAGCAGGAACGGTGACAGCACGAAGAACGTCAGTCGACCGAGCACGTGCCGTGCGTGTTCGCCGAGCAGATCGATGCGGCCGACGATGTACCCGACGGCGATCGCGAGTCCCACAACCACGAATCCGGTGAGAGTATCGAGCACCATTAGAGCGTAGTGCTCACTCGATCCGCCCATGCGATCCGGTTTCGGTTTTTTCCTCCTCACCGGGTAATTTGACTTCCCCGTGGAACCGGCTATGGTCATGGGTTACACCGCCAGCCGAACGAGAGGGGAAGCGAGTCCCGATGTCTGGAAAGACACCCAACCCAAAAGCAGGAAAGAAGACTGCGCAGTCATCGCTGAAGGAGAAGCGAGCGGCGAAGCGCGCGAAGCAGGAGCCGGCCACATTCCTCAAGCCCCGCAAGGGCGCGAACGGCTGATCGGACACTGAGCCGGTTCCTGTGGAGGGGGTCGTCGGGCGGGTGGCCCGGCGGCCCCCTCCACCTTTTGGGCCGTGCTTTCGGGCCGAGCGGATCAGCGCAGGCGGCGCTGGAGCTCTGCCACCGTCTCGCGCACTGCGGCGGCGGCATCCGACTCTGCAGGGCCCGCTCCATCGGCCCACGTCACGGCGACCGCGGCGAGCGGCCAGCCGGATGCGTCGAGCACTGCCGCCCCCGCCGATCGGATCCCCGCGGTCACCTCGCCGTGCTCTGCGGCGAAGCCCGCCGCACGCACGCTGCGCAGCACTTCACGCAGATCTGCCGGCCGCATCGGCTCGCCGGCGCGAGTCGAGAACGCCGCGGCGTCCGGGTACAGGGCGCGCACCTGCTCGCGGGGGAGCGCGGCGAGCATCGCCCGCCCCGTCGCCGTGAGATGCGCGGGCAGGCGGACTCCGACGTCCGTGACGAGGGCGGGTCGCCTCGGCGCGCGCTCCTCGACGATGTACACGACATCGGCGCCGCTCAGCACCGCCAGATGCGTGCTCTCACCCAGACGATCGGCGAGGGCCGCGACCAGAGGGCGTCCGAGCCGTGCGAGCGGCTGCTGACGGGCGAAGCCCCCGGCGAGTTCGGATGCCGTCGTCCCCAGGGCCCAGCGACGCTCCTCACGCAGGTGCAGCACGAATCCGTGCGCGCTGAGCGTGTTCAGCAGGTGGTGGATCGTCGATCGTGGAAGCTGCAGCTCCCGGGCGATCGCAGAAGCCGCGACGGGCGCCGGACGCCCGGCCATGTAACGCAGGATGCGCAGGGTCTGGTCGGCCGCCGGCACCTGCGCCGTGCGAGCACTGTCTGGGATCACAGACACAGGATGTCACGGACCGCTGTCCGACGCCATCGGCGCGGTGTGGAATCAAGGCATGACTGAACCCGTTCTCGTCGGTGCTGCGCCGCTGTCACCCGCAGACGTCGTCGCCGTCGCCCGTCACGGTGCCCCTGTCTCGCTCGATGAAGGGGCGATCGACCGGATCGCCGAGACGCGCGATGTGATCGATGCGCTCGCCGCGGATCCGCACCCTCACTACGGCGTGTCCACCGGCTTCGGCGCGCTCGCCACGACGTTCATCGCGCCCGAGCGTCGCCATCAGCTGCAGGCGAGCCTCATCCGCTCCCATGCGGCAGGGACCGGCGCCGAGGTCGAGATCGAGGTGGTGCGCGCCCTGCAGCTGCTGCGTCTGCAGACGCTCGCCTCCGGTCGCACAGGTGTCAGGCCCGTCGTGGCGGAGACGTACGCCGCGATGCTCAATGCCGGCATCACCCCCGTCGTGCGCGAGTACGGTTCCCTCGGCTGCTCAGGCGACCTCGCCCCGCTCGCACACATCGCGCTCGCCGCGATCGGTGAGGGGGCCGTGCGCATCTCAGGCCCTTCGACAGGCTCAGGCCCTTCGACAGGCTCAGGGATCGAGATGGCGGCATCCGACGCTCTCGCCGCCGCGGGCATCGAGCCGCTCGTGCTCGTCGAGAAGGAGGGACTCGCCCTCATCAACGGCACCGACGGGATGCTGGGGATGCTGCTGCTCGCCCTGCACGACCTCGAGATGCTGCTCACGACCGCTGACCTCGCGGCGGCCATGTCGATCGAGAGCCAGTTCGGCACGGACGCCGTGTTCGCCGCCGACCTCATGGCGCTGCGTCCGCAGACCGGACAGGCACGCTCCGCAGCGAACCTGCGGTCGTTCCTCGCCGGTTCGCCGATGGTCGCCAGCCACGCGGGCCCCGAGGACGGGCGCGTGCAGGACGCCTACTCGCTGCGCTGTTCGCCGCAGGTGCACGGTGCCGCCCGCGACACGATGGAGCATGCGGCAGCCATCGCCTCGCGCGAGCTCGCCAGCGTCATCGACAACCCGGTCATCACCGTCGACGGGCGGATCGAGTCGAACGGCAACTTCCATGGCGCGCCGGTCGCCGCCGTGCTCGACTTCCTCGCGATCAGCGTCGCCGATGTCGCGAGCGTCTCCGAGCGCCGCACCGACCGCGCGCTCGACCCGGCGCGCAGCCGCGGCCTCCCGCCGTTCCTCGCGCACGAGGTGGGAGTCGATTCCGGGCTCATGATCGCGCAGTACGCCGCGGCGGGGATCGTCTCCGAGCTGAAGCGCCTCGCGGTCCCGGCATCCGTCGATTCCATCCCGTCGTCAGCGATGCAGGAGGATCACGTGTCGATGGGGTGGGCGGCCGCACGCAAGCTCCGTCGCGCGATCGACGGGCTGACCCGCGTGCTCGCGATCGAAGTGCTCACCGGCGCTCGTGCTCTCGACCTGCGCGGTCCCCTGGAAGCAGGGCCGGCCACCGGGGCCGTGCGCGACCTGGTGCGCACCGTGGCCGAGGGGCCAGGTCCCGATCGCTTCCTCTCGCCCGAGATCGAAGCCGTCACCGACCTCGTCCGATCGGGCGCCGTCGCCCGGACAGCGAAGGAGAACGCACATGCCTGAGATCCACGCAGCCAGAGGCGCTGAGCGCACCGCGAAGAGCTGGGGCGCTGAGGCGGCCAAGCGGATGCTGATGAACAACCTCGACCCGGAGGTCGCCGAGCATCCGGAAGACCTCGTCGTGTACGGCGGCACCGGCAGGGCCGCGCGCTCGTGGGAGGCGTACGACGCGATCGTGCGCACGCTCGACGAGCTCGAGCCGGACGAGACGCTGCTCGTGCAGTCCGGCAAGCCGGTCGGCGTGTTCCGCACCCATGAATGGGCGCCGCGCGTGCTGATCGCCAATTCGAACCTCGTCGGCGACTGGGCGACCTGGCCCGAATTCCGCCGGCTCGAGGCGCTGGGGCTCACGATGTACGGGCAGATGACCGCCGGGTCATGGATCTACATCGGCACGCAGGGAATCCTGCAGGGCACCTACGAGACCTTCGCGGCTGTGGCGCGCTCGCTCGGGCGCGAGTCGCTCGCAGGCACCCTCACGCTGACCGCCGGCGCGGGCGGTATGGGCGGGGCGCAGCCGCTGGCCGTCACCATGAACGACGGCGTCGTGCTCATCGTCGACGTGGATCAGACGCGCCTTGCCCGCCGCGTCGAGCACGGATATCTTGACGAGTACACCGCCGATCTCGATGCTGCGGTGGCACGCGTCCTCGCCGCCAAAGATGCCGGCGAGGCGCTTTCCGTCGGAGTCGTCGGCAACGCCGCCGAGGTCTTCCCCGAATTGCTGCGCCGAGGAGTCCCGATCGACATCGTGACCGACCAGACCAGCGCGCACGACCCGCTCGCCTACCTGCCGATCGGCGTCCCGGTCGAGCAGTGGAAGGCCGAAGCGGATCGGGACCCGGAGGACTTCACCCGCCGGTCGCGCACGTCGATGACTGAGCACGTCGCGGCGATGGTCGGATTCCAGGATGCCGGCGCCGCGGTCTTCGACTACGGCAACTCCATCCGCCGCGAGGCGGAGCTCGGGGGATTCGAGCGGGCCTTCGAGTTCCCCGGCTTCGTGCCGGCGTACATCCGCCCGCAGTTCGAGGAGGGCAGAGGGCCCTTCCGCTGGGTGGCGCTGTCCGGTGACCCGGAGGACATCTACAAGACGGACCGCGCCATCGCGGAACTGTTCCCGGAGGATGCTGCATTGCACCGCTGGCTGGAACAGGCGGGCGAGAAAGTCCATTTCGAGGGTCTGCCCGCACGCATCTGCTGGCTGGGATACAAGGAACGGCATCTCGCGGGGCTGAAGTTCAACGAGATGGTGGCGTCCGGCGAACTGAAGGCACCTGTCGTGATCGGACGCGACCACCTCGACTCGGGGTCGGTCGCCTCGCCGTACCGCGAGACCGAGGCGATGAAGGACGGCTCCGATGCGATCGCCGACTGGCCGCTGCTGAACGCCCTGCTCAACACGGCATCCGGTGCGTCCTGGGTGTCGCTGCATCACGGCGGAGGCGTCGGCATCGGGCGCAGCATCCACGCCGGCCAGGTGTGCGTCGCAGACGGCACCGCGCTGGCCGCCGAGAAGCTCGAAAGAGTGCTCACGAACGACCCCGGCACGGGCGTCATGCGCCACGTCGACGCCGGGTACGAACACGCACGTGACATCGCCCGCGAGCGCGGCCTGAAGGTGCCGATGCTGTGAACACTCTCATCACGAACATCGGTGAGCTGACGACGAACACCGACGCCGGCACGCTGCACGACGCCGCGGTGCTGATCGAAGACGGCCGGGTCGCGTGGGCGGGAGCGGTCGCAGACACCGGGACGATCCCTGAGCCTGTCGAAGGGGTCGAGGTCGTCGATGCGGCCGGACGTGCCGTGATCCCCGGCTTCGTGGACAGTCACAGCCATCTCGTGTTCGCCGGAGACCGCACGTCAGAGTTCGAGGCGCGGATGGCTGGGCAGAAGTATGCCGCGGGCGGCATCCGATCCACTGTCGCAGCCACGCGCGCGGCGACGGACGACGAACTGCGCACGCGGCTGCGCGGATTCATGGACGAGATGCTCGCACAGGGCACGACGACCGTGGAGATCAAGAGCGGATACGGGCTGACAGTCGCCGACGAGGAGCGTCTCGTGCGTCTGGCCGCAGAGGTCACCGCCGAGGTCACCTTCCTCGGGGCTCACGTGGTCCCGGCGGAATACGCCGACGATCCTGACGCCTACGTCGCCCTCGTCACCGGTCCCATGCTTGAGGCCTGCGCTCCGCACGCACGATGGATCGACGTGTTCTGCGAGACGGGTGCTTTCACCGTCGAGCAGTCGCGCAGAGTGCTGGAAGCGGGGATCGCGAGCGGGCTCATCCCCCGGGTTCATGCCAGTCAGCTCGGCCCCGGGGGAGGTGTGCGGCTCGCCGTCGAGCTGGGCGCAGCATCCATAGACCACGGCACCTACCTGACCGATGACGATGTCGCGGCGCTCGCGGGATCAGACACCGTGCTCACGCTGCTGCCCGGTGTTGAGTTCTCCACGCGTCAGCCCTATCCGGATGCGCGCAGGCTGATCGATGCGGGCGTGACGGTCGCGCTCGCCTGTGACACCAATCCAGGCTCGAGCTTCACCTCGTCCATGCCGTTCTGCATCGCGATCGCCGTGCGCGACATGGGCATGACACCCGTCGAGGCCCTGTGGGCAGCGACCGCCGGGGGAGCGCGAGCCCTGCGCCGAGATGACGTCGGCCGCATCTCCCCGGGCTCCCGCGCAGATCTCGTGCTGCTCGATGCTCCGAGCCACGTGCACCTCTCGTACCGCCCTGGCGTGCCACTGGTCACTCGAGTCTGGAAGGACGGAGCATCCCATGGCTCTCACACACGATGATCTCTGGCCGCGGGCCGGTGGCTGGCCGGCGGCCACGGTGGGAGAGCGGGCCGATGCTGCGATCCTGGGTGTTCCGACATGGCGCACCTCGCTCTCGCCGACGGGTGCGCACTCGACACCCGCCGCGATCCGCGAGGCCCTGTCGCGGTACAGCGCGACCCTGATGGGACCGCCGGTCGTCGACCTCGACACCGCGCTGCGCATCGTGGATGCCGGCGACATCACCGAGCCGGACGGCGACGCCGGAATCGCGAGCACCGTCGACCGCGTGCAGGAGCTGTCGGCGACCGCAGACCTCGTCATCGCACTCGGCGGCGACAACTCCCTCACCTACCCTGTCGCGCGCGGCGCCCGGACGAACGGGCTCATCACGATCGATGCGCATCTCGACCTGCGCGACGGCATCTCGAACGGCTCGCCGGTGCGCCGCCTGGTCGAGGACGCACCGGAGAGCGAGCGCATCGACCCTGCGCGGATCGTGCAGATCGGAATCGCCGACTATGCGAACTCCCCGGCGTATGCGCGGCGTGCGGCCGACTGGGGCATCCGCGTCATCACGCTCGACGAGCTGCGCCGTCGCGGCATCGCCGACGTCGCGAGCGAAGCGCATGAGATCGCGGGGGTGGATGCTGAGGCACGCATCCATCTCGACGTCGACGTCGATGCGGCGGATCGATCGGTCGTGCCGGGGTGCCCAGCGAGTGTGCCGGGAGGTCTCGCGGCGTACGAGCTGCGAGCGCTGGTGCGCGCCCTCGCGGGCGACGCCCGCGTCGTCAGCGCCGACATCGCCGAGGTCGATGCCACGGCCGATTCGGCGGATGGCCGCACTGTGCGCCTCGCGGCACTGTGCGTGCTGGAGTTGCTGGCGGGTCTCGCCGCGCGCTGAGCCGTATCCGGCCCTCAGACTCCCGGAATCACAGCCTGCGCGATGGAGAAGATCGCAAGGCCGGCCAGCGCGCCGACCACGGTGCCGTTCAGGCGGATGTACTGCAGATCGCGCCCGACCATGAGCTCGATCTTCTCGGTCGTCTCGGCTGGATCCCAGCGTTCGACCGTCTCGGTGATGATCGACGCGATGTCGTGCCGGTAGCGGTCGACGAGGAACACGGCGGCCTCGGACACCCACGTGTCGACGCGGGTCTGCAACGCGGCATCCGTCGTCAGGCGCTCGCCGACCTCCTGCACGGCACGCGCGGCGCGCACGCGCAGCCCACTCGCGGGATCGGCCAGCGCCGTCAGCAGTCCCGCCTTGGCGGTGTTCCACGCCTCCGCGGCCAACGCGCCGACCCGGGGGCTGTCGAACAGCGACGCCTTCGCGTTCTCGAGCTTCGCGCGAGTCGCCGGATCGTTCTGGAGGTTGTCGGCCAGGCGGGCCAGATAGCCGTCGATCGCGAGCCGTGCCGGATGCTGCGGATCGTCCTGCACGGCGTGCACGAACTTGACCGCCTCGTGATAGACGGTGTCGTCGACGAACCGGTGCGCGAGACGCGGCACCCATGAGGGCAGACGACGCGAGACCAGACCCGTGAAGGATCCGGCATTCGAGTCCAGCCAGGTCGCGATGCTGTCCGCGGCGAGATCGACGGCGCCGTGGTGGGCATCTGCGTCGACGATCTTCTCCAGCCACACGCCCGCAGGAGGTCCCCATTCCGGTTGCACCAGGTGCTCGCGGGCGAGATCGGTGATGAGGTCGCGCACGTCGTCGTCGCTGAGCGCGTTCAGCACGGCGGTGGCGATCGTCGCGCCCTCGGCCGCAACGCGCTCGGCGTGCGAGGTCCCTGAGCCTGTCGAAGGGTGCTGCAGCCACTCGCCCGCGCGCCTGGCGATCGCCGTCGAGGCGAGCTTGGTGCGCACGACATCGGCGGCGAGGAAGTTCGTCTCCACGAACTCGCCGAGGGTGCGACCGATCTCGTCCTTGCGATTGGGGATGATCGCTGTGTGCGGGATGGGCAGGCCGAGCGGGCGCCGGAACAGCGCGGTGACGGCGAACCAATCGGCGAGCGCGCCGACCATGCCGCCCTCGGCGGCCGCGCGCACATAGCCGAGCCAGCCCAGTCGCTCCTGGAATGCGAACGCGAAGACGAAGACGACCGCCATGAACACGAGCGCGCCGATCGCGATCGCCTTCATGCGGCGAAGGGCCCGCAGGCGCTCCTGATCAGCGGTAGAGAGCAGGGCCATCGGAGTGCGCGGCATGTGTGCCATCCTCGCACGCGCAGCGTGCCGACCCTTCGACAGGCTCAGGGAGCGTCGACCCGGGGTACCCTCGAACCGTGATCGAAGACATCAAGAAGCGTGCGCTGCACCGCACCAGCATCCTCGAAGGTCAACTGCGCGGGGTCGCCAGGATGATCGAGAACGAGGAGTACTGCATGGACATCATCACGCAGTCCCGCGCGATCCAGAAGTCGCTGGAATCCCTCAACCGCCTGCTGCTCGAGAACCATCTGCGCACCCACGTGACGCACATGTTCGATGAGGGCGGCGAGCAGCGCGAGCAGGCCGTCGGAGAGCTGTTGAAGGCATTCGAGTTCGACCGGAAGTGACGCGCGCTCCTCGCCGCCCGTTCATCACGGCTTCGCGTCGAAGACCTCGTCCTCCATGGCCTCGTACCCCTCGACCTGCGGATCGCGGTGCTCTCCACCGGACAGCGCGTACTCCTCTTCGGGAGAGAGCACCAGTCGGTGCCGGAAGAACAGCCCGAACCCGAGCAGGATGATCACGTAGACGATCGCGATCGCGATGATCGCCGGGCCGAATGTGGGGTTCAACAGGAAGCCCACGAAGATCAGTACGGCGATCAGCAGCGCGACCGCCGCACCCGGTACGCCCCACGGACTGCGATACGGACGATCGGCGTTCGGGTACTTGCGACGCAGGATCATGAACGACACCAGCTGCAGGCCGTACGCGAGCACAGCACCCCAGACGGCGATGTTCAGCACGATCGCCCCGGCCACGGCTCCGATACCGGAGGTGCCGAGGATGTCGAGCACGACCAGCGCGACGAAACCGATACCGGCACCGACGGTGAGGGCGACCCACGGCGTCTGACGCTTGCCGGTCAGGGACAGGAAGCGCGGGTAATAGCCGGCACGGGAGAGCGAATACATGTTGCGGCCGTACGCGAACATGATGCCCTGCAACGATGCGAGCAGCCCGATCAATGCGAACAGGGCGAGCACTGCCGCCAACTGGTCGCCGACGATCGCGCGGAACCCGTCGAGCAACGGCTCTCCGGCGACGCCCGTCGCCTCGGCTCCGAGCACGCCGGTGTTGAGGAACAGCACGAGCAGACCGGTCACGATCAGGGTGCCGCGTGCCCAGAAGCCGGCCTTCGGGATGTCGCGGGTCGGGTTGTGCGATTCCTCTGCGGCGAGTGGGAGCTCCTCGATACCGAGGAAGAACCACATCGCGAAAGGCAGAGCGAACAGGATCGGCAGCACACCATGCGGCAGGAACGCCGTCTGACCGGGGTCAGGCGCGATGTTCCACAGGCTGTCCCAACTGAACGCCCCGGAGAAGGCCGCCATCAGAGAGAACACCACGATGATGGCGATCGAGATGATCGAGACGATGATCGCGAAGCGGAAGGAGATCGCGGCGCCCGCGGAATTCAACGCGATGAAGGCGACGTAGAGGATCAGATACCAGGCCCAACCCGGCAGCGTGAACCCCAGCAGCTCGGCGGTGATGCCGTTCGCATACGATGCCGAGAAGTAGACGATCACCGCCGTGGTGGCCACGTACTCGATCGTCTCGGCGGCTCCGGTGACCAGGCCACCCCACGGGCCGAGGGCGGAACGTGCGAATGAGTATGCGCCGCCGGTGTGCGGCATCGCGGCAGCCATCTCTCCGATCGAGAAGATCATGCCGTAGTACATGATCACGAGGATCGCGAAGGCGATCAGCATCCCGCCGAAGCCCGCGAAGTCGATGCCGAAGTTCCAACCCGAGAAGTCACCGGAGATGACTGCTGCCACCGCCAGTCCCCAAAGGCCCCACACGCCGGCGCTGCGCTTCAATGTCCGTTTCTTGAAGTAGTCGCTGCCGGCCGGCGTATAGGTCGCCCCAGCGACCTTGCGGGACCCACTGTGTTGCTCAGACATCCGAACTCCGTTCGCACCTGGACAGACGCGGGCTGCGCCCTGCACGAGAGTGTGGCACTCAATGGTCGGTTCCGTCTACCTTTAAATGAGAAAGTGTTCTAGGGTGCGAAGGGTTCGGTGCATGCCGGATCTCACAGGACGGGAGCGGATCAATGCCGGGAAACCTCAGCGTCGAGCAGTTGGACGAAGCGATCGCGAACGGCGAGATAGACACCGTGATCGTCGCGTTCGGCGACGCGCAGGGCCGACTCACCGGAAAGCGCATCTCCGCGCGGCTGTTCCGCGAGGAGGTCCTCGACCATGGCGCCGAATCCTGCGACTACCTGCTTTCGGTCGACGTCGATGTGAACACCATGGACGGCTACGCGATGTCGAGCTGGGACAAGGGCTACGGCGACATGGTGCTTCGTCCGGACCCGGCGACGCTCCGGCGGATCCCGTGGATCGAAGGTTCGGCGCTGGTGATGGCAGATCTGGTCTGGGGCGACGGGCGTCCGGTCGCGCCCTCGCCGCGCGCCATCCTCGACCGGCAGCGCGACCGCCTCGCCGAGCGGGGCTGGACCGCGTTCAGCGGCACCGAGCTCGAGTTCATCGTGTTCGACGACACCTATCGCGAGGCCTGGGCGCGCAAATACGAGGGGCTCACGCCCTCGACCGACTACAACGTCGACTACAACCTGCTCGCCACCACACGCCTGGAGCCGCTGCTGCGTGACATCCGCAACAGCATGGACGCTGCCGGCATGTACAACGAAGGCGTGAAGGGCGAGTGCAACCTCGGCCAGCAGGAGATCGCGTTCCGCTTCGCCGAAGTGCGCGAGACCGCCGACCAGCACACGATCTACAAGAACGGGGCGAAGGAGATCGCGGAGCAGCACGGACAGTCGCTCACCTTCATGGCGAAGTTCAACGAGCGCGAGGGCAACAGCTGCCACATCCACCTGTCGGTCCGCGATGCCGACGGCGGGGCTGTCATGGCAGGCGGCGGTGCGCACGGCTTCAGTCCGCTGATGGAGCACTGGATCGCAGGCATCCTCGCGACGATGCGCGAGTTCGCACTTCTCTACGCACCCACCATCAACTCCTACAAGCGCTTCGCCGACGGGAGCTTCGCGCCGACCGGCGTGGCCTGGGGAATCGACAATCGAACCTGTGCTCTGCGCGTGATCGGTCACGGCCCCTCGCTCCGAGTGGAGAACAGGGTCCCTGGAGGCGATGTGAATCCGTACCTCGGCATCTCAGCGATCATCGCGGGAGGTCTGCACGGGATCGAGAACGAGTTGGAGCTTCCGCCACGGCTGGAAGGGTCCGCCTATACGGCCGAGGTGGAGCATCTGCCGACGACGCTGCGTGAGGCCGCACGGCTGTTCAGCGAATCGACGGTCGCTCGCGCCGCGTTCGGCGATGACGTGGTCGAGCACTATCTGAATCAGGCGCGCATCGAGGTGGAGGCCTTCGACGCCGCCGTCACAGACTGGGAGCGCATCCGTGGTTTCGAACGGCTCTGAGGACGCGGTCCGTCCGCTGATCGGCGTCACGACCTACCTGGAACGCGCGCAGCAAGGGGTGTGGCACGTGAGGGCATCGTTCCTTCCCGCGCAGTACCTGACGAGTGTCACGTCGTCCGGCGGCATCGCGATGCTGTTGCCTCCGCAGGACGAGACCACGGCGGATGCTGCGATCGCCGGGCTGCACGGGCTCATCCTCACCGGCGGTGCCGATGTGCAGCCGGAGTTGTACGGTGACGAACGGCATCCGTCGACCGACGCGGCGCGCACTGATCGCGACGCCTGGGAGCTTGCGCTGTTCCACGCCGCTGAGCGGCGGCAGATGCCGGTGCTCGCCATCTGCCGCGGGCTGCAGCTCGTCAACGTGGCGCGGGGCGGGTCACTGCAGCAGCATCTGCCGGAATCCCTCGGCACCGATCGATACAAGCTCGGCGGGGGAGTGTTCGCCGAGAACGAGGTGACGGTGGCCACCGGCACGAGACTCGCAGGAATTCTGGGAGACGGCGGGTTGCGCGTTCACAGCTATCACCACCAGGGCGTCGATCGCCTGGGAGACGGCCTCGTCGTCTCCGCGCGCACCGACGACGGCCTGGTGCAGGCGGTCGAGGACTCCGCGAACGGCTACCTCGTCGGTGTGCAGTGGCATCCCGAGGAGAACGCGGAGAACCGACGGCTGTTCGAAGACCTCGTGGCGCAGGCGCGCGAGTTCACCCACTCGGAGAAGGAGGCGCGATGAGCGCGTTCACAGTGATCGACCCGTCCACGGGGACACCCATTCGCGACGTGCCGCGAGCCGGCGTGGAGGATGTGGATGCCGCCGTCGCACGTGCCGTCGTGGCGCAGCGCACCTGGGCGGCTCTTGCTCCGGTCGCCCGCGCCGACGCGCTGCGGTCGTTCGCAAGGCGCATCGAGACTGCGGTGGAGGAACTCGCGCAACTCGAGGTACGCAACTCCGGGCATCCGATCAGCGCCGCGCGCTGGGAAGCCGGCCACGTCGCACAGGTGCTCAACTACTACTCCGCAGATCCGGAGCGCCTCTCAGGGCGGCAGATCCCGGTGGCGGGCGGCCTCGATGTCACCTTCCACGAGGCATACGGCGTGATCGGTGTGATCGTGCCGTGGAACTTCCCGATGACGATCGCGGCCTGGGCCTTCGCGCCCGCCCTTGCAGCAGGCAATGCCGTGGTCCTCAAGCCCGCTGAACTCACACCGCTCACGGCGATCCGGTTGGGTGAGCTCGCGCGGGAGTCGGGTCTTCCCGACGGGCTCTTCCAGGTCGTCACGGGCTCCGGTTCCGTCGTCGGGCAGCGCCTCGTCGCGCATCCGGACGTTCGCAAGATCGTCTTCACCGGATCCACCGAGGTCGGAGTCGACGTCGCCGCCGGCTGCGCGCGGGCGCTCAAGCCCGTCACGCTCGAGCTCGGCGGCAAGTCGGCGAACATCGTGTTCGAAGACGCTGATCTCGAGAAGGCGGCAGCGGCCGTGCCTGGGTCGGTGTTCGACAACGCCGGACAGGACTGCTGTGCACGCAGCAGGCTGCTCGTGCAGCGCAGCGTCTACGACCGCTTCCTCGAACTGCTCGAGCCTGCCGTTCAGAAGTGGAGGGTCGGGCACCCGGGCGACGAAGCAACCGACATGGGGCCGCTCATCTCGGCGGGGCATCGCGATACTGTCGCATCCTTCCTCGACGGCGCGAACGTGGCGTTCAGGGGAAGCGCGCCGAGCGGGGACGGCTTCTGGTTCGCCCCCGCTGTGGTGATCGCCCAGCCCGGAGACAGAGTCGCCAGGGAGGAGATCTTCGGGCCGGTGGTCTCCGTGCTGCCGTTCGAAGACGAAGCCGATGGCATCCGCCTCGCCAACGACACCGTCTACGGTCTGGCAGGTTCTGTGTGGACGGAGAACCTCGGCCGAGCCGTGCGCGTCACGAGGGGAGTGGATGCCGGTGTGCTGTCGGTGAACTCGCATTCCTCCGTGCGCTACGCCACTCCGTTCGGAGGCATGAAGGCCTCCGGCCTCGGGCGAGAGCTCGGCCCGGATGCCGCGGAGCACTTCACACAGACGAAGAACGTCTTCTTCGCGACCGACTGATACCGACCCTCCACTCGCATCGAAGGAACCTGCACATGAGCATCGATCTGACTCAGCGTCTCAAGGATCGCGTCGCGATCATCACCGGGGGTGCCGGCGGCATCGGCTTCGCCACGGCACGCCGATTCGCCGCTGAAGGGGCCTTCGTCGTCATCGCCGACATGGATCCGGAAACCGGCGAGGCCGCTGCGGCCGAAGTCGGGGGTGCATTCCGCCCGGTCGACGTGGCCGATGAGGCGAAGGTGAACGCGCTGTTCGACGGCGTCGCGGCCGAGTTCGGACGCATCGACATCGCGTTCAACAACGCGGGCATCTCCCCGGCGTCCGATGATTCGATCGAGACCACCGAGTTGCCGGCCTGGAACCTCGTGCAGGACGTCAATCTGAAGAGCGTCTACCTGTGCAGTCGGGCGGCGCTGCGGCACATGGTGCCGGCAGGCAGAGGGTCGATCATCAACACGGCGTCCTTCGTCGCGCTGCTGGGATCCGCGACCTCGCAGATCAGCTACACCGCTTCGAAGGGCGGCGTACTGGCGATGTCGCGCGAACTCGGAGTGCAGTTCGCGCGACAGGGCATCCGCGTCAACGCCTTGTGCCCCGGTCCCGTGAACACCCCGCTGCTGCAGGAGCTCTTCGCCAAGGATCCCGAACGCGCCCAGCGGCGGCTCGTGCACGTGCCGATGGGCCGGTTCGCCGAGCCGGAGGAGCTGGCGGCAGCGGTCGCATTCCTCGCGTCGGACGATGCCTCGTTCATCACAGCAAGTGCGTTCGTGGTCGACGGCGGCATCAGCAACGCCTACGTCACGCCGCTGTGACCGGACGCGCTCTGAGAGACTGAGATGGTGAGTGAGAATCCTTCGGAGCGCGACCTCGTCGAGGTGCGCAAGGCCGTGTTCCGGCCGCTTCGCCGGGGCAACACGCTGGAAGACACCGTCGCACGGCTCGTGCAGACCGTGAGACTCGGTGTGGTGGCACCCGGTGCCTCGCTCCCGCCGGAGCGCGAGCTCGCGGCAGCGTACGGCGTCAGCCGCGACACGGTGCGTGAGGCGATCCGCGAACTTGCGGATGCCGGATACCTCGAACCCCGCCGCGGACGATACGGCGGCACCTTCGTAGCCGATCCGCTGCCGGTGCCGGCGGACGCGGGGCATGTGGATCCCGCCGATCTTGACGATGTGCTGGGGCTGAGATCGGTGCTGGAGAGCGGCTCGGCGCGAGCCGCGGCCGGCCGCGCACTGGACGCGGAGGTGAGATCGCGACTGTGGGCACGGCACGAAGCCGCCCTGCCCGCCGGGCCGGAGGAGTATCGCCGACTGGACACCCTCGTGCACCTCGAGATCGCCGAAGCCGCCGGCATCTCGTCGCTCGTCGCACTCGTGGCGGAGAATCGTGCGCGCATCAACGCCTGGCTGGACACGTTTCCCCTGCTCCCGCGCAACATCGAGCATTCCGGTATGCAGCACGAACAGATCATCACTGCGATCCTGATGGGCCAGCCGGATGCCGCGGAGGATGCGATGCGCGATCACCTCGCCGGCTCCGAGGCACTGCTGCGCGGCTTTCTCGCTTAGTTCTCCAGCGGGCCGAGCAGTGCGCTCGCCGCGGTCGAGTGCGCCGACTCCGGGTCAGAGGGGTGGAACATGCCCGCGAGCACGTCGCGGTACAGCCGCGAGAGCTCGTTGGAGGAGAAGTACGAGCCGCCACCGGCGGTGAGGATCGCCTCGTCGACGACGTGCTTCGCCATCACGACCGCTCGGTGCTTGGTGCCGGACAGCAGCGTGAACCAGCGCGCGCCGTTGTCGGCCTGCTCGTCGACGTCGCGCGCGAGCGCCGCGATCTGCGGGGGAAGAGCGTCGTACGCCAGGCTCATGTCGGCGATGCGCCAGCGGATGTCGGGATCCTGGCTGTACGTCAGTCCGGTCTTCTTCGAGGTCCGCTTCTGCACGGTCTCCACCGCGAGATCCAGCGCGCGACGGGCGATGCCCGTGTAGACCGAGGCGAGCAGCAGCTCGAAGACGCTGAAGATGCCGAAGATGATCGGGTCGGGGCTCGGACCAGGATCGATGCGACGCACCACGTGCTCTGGCGCGGCGACCGCGCCGTCCAGCCGGGTGGTGCGGCTCTGCGTCGCGCGCATGCCGAGGGTGTCCCAGTCATCGCTCGTGGTGACGGCATCCGTGCGATCGATGAACGCGAACACGAGCTTGGGTGCATCGGGGCTCGTGGTGTCGAGGCCGTGCAGACCGAGCCTGGTCCACACCGGGGCGAGCGAGGTGAAGATCTTCGTGCCCGTGAACGCATAACCGCCGCCGCCCTGCGGTACGGCAGTGGTGTCGCTGCCGAACAGTACGAGGTCGTTGCCGCCCTCGCTGATCCCGAACGCGAAGACCTCGCCGCGGGCGGCGCCGTCCTGCACGAACTCCATGCCGGGCACGCCGCGGTCGCTGAACACCTTCGCGACGCCGGTCCACACCAGGTGCATGTTGATCGCGAGGGCAGTGGCGGGTGCCGCGGTCGCAAGACGCTGCTGCAGCACAGCGGCCTGCTCGAGCCCGAGACCCGCGCCGCCGCGCTCGGCCGGGACGAGGATCCTCAGGTATCCGGCATCCCGAAGCTCCTCCAGATCCCGCTCCGGGAAGGTGTTCTCCCGGTCATGGATGGGCGCGCGTTCCCGGATGCGGTCGAGCAGGTCGTCGGGCAGATAAGCCTTCGGGTCGAAAGTCACTTCGACTCCTTCCGGTCGCTCAGTACATCGCATGACAGTGCCTCCAGCAGTTGGCGGATGGTCTCGTCGGGCTCGTCGCGGTGCGGCGAGTGACCTGCTCCGGCGACGATCGACATCGAGATGTTCTCGTTCGTCGAGAGGACCCCGTCGGCCACCTGCCCCGTGAACAGGCTGTACACCTCGGGGTCGGCGCCGATGATGTGCGTCGGGACGGTGAGCATCGCGGCATCCGCTCGCACATCCCACGGCTGGTTCTGCGCGCTCGTCTGCTCGACCGCCCACCTGCTCGCCCGCACCACGGCGTCGACCTTGAGCTCCAACTCCTGCGGATGCCAGTGCGGATGCTCCTCCCGCACGACCTCGATCCGGTTGTCGGCGAATGCGCGTTCCTGGCTGCGACGCACGATCGACGCGTTCTTCCCGTCGACGAGGATGGCGGGGTCGATCAGGACGAGCCTGCTCGTCCAGTGGGGATCGGATGCCGCGGCCACGGTGCTCGCGGCACCGCCGAGCGAGTGACCGATGACGGCATCCCACGCACCTCCCCGCGCGGGGGAGAGGGCGGCGAGGTCGGCGGCATAGGCGCCCACGGTGTAGTCCAGGGCGCGGGGCGCGTCGCCGTGGCCGCGGAGGTCTGCGGCGACGGCGTGCCATCCGGCGTTCGCGAGCGCATCGCCCAGGCGCCACATGAGTGCGGCGGAGGAGCCGAGACCGTGCACGAGCAGGGCGGTGCTGTTGGCGTCGGGATTCCCCCAGGAGATTCGGGGGAGCTGGACGGGAGCAGGCATGTCTTCAGCCTACGAGTGATCAGCCGATGGGCGGCATGTCCGCGGCGATCGTGAGTACGCGCTCGGCCGCGATGTGCCCTGCGGACAGACGCTCGGCGAGCGGCTTGCCCTCGAGCGTCGCCGCGAGGAATCCGCTCGCGAACGCGTCACCCGCGCCGACCGGTTCGACGACGTCGACAACCGGGGCAGGCACGAACACCGGGTGAGCATCGCCGTGGAAGGCCGTGGCGCCCACGTCGCCGTCCTTCACGACGAGCAGGTCGCAGTCGGGCAGGAAGGCACGGATCTCCTCCGCCGTCGACGTGCCCCAGATCCTTTCGGCCTCGTCGCGGCCGACCAGTGTGATGTCGGCGGCGTTCGCCAGCCGTGCCAGCGTGGCCGCGGCATCCTCCATCGACCACAGCGCGCGGCGGTCGTTCACGTCGAACGAGACCAGCGCACCGGCGATGTGCGCGTCTTCGAACAGCCGATCGACCATGTCGCGGGCGGACGGCGAGAGTGCGGGGGTGATGCCGGTGGTGTGCACGATCTTCACACCGGCGAGTCGCTCTGCGGACAGCATCCCCGGCGCCATGCGCGAGGCAGCCGACCCCCGGCGGTAGTAGTAGACGGACGAGCCCTCAGCGGCCGGATCCTTGAACATCACGCCGGTGGGGGCATCCTGGTCGAGTTCGACCCACAGTTCGATACCGCGTCGGGTCAGCTCCGACGAGATGCGAACGCCGAGCGGATCGTCGCCGAGGCGGGACGCCCAGACGGCGTGGTGACCGGCGGCGGCGAGCCCCGCGGTCACGTTCGACTCGGCGCCGGCGAGACCGAGGGAGGCTTCGTGCGCGTCGGAGAGCGCAGCATCCGTCGGGGTGATCAGCGCCATCGTCTCGCCGATGCACACGACCTCTGGAGCCTGGTCTGGCGTGTGTGCGCCGGGAAGGGAGGGGATGCTCATGAAGGGGTGACCGCCACTGGTTCGGTGTCAGGGAAAGGACTGGGATCGCGATCGCGCAGATCGGGCAGAGCCCGCACGAAGATCACGGAGACCATCACACCGACGATAGCGAACAGGACGGCGGCCAGGTACGCGCCCTGCGGCCCGCCCGTGCCGTCGACGAGGAACCCGGCGATGGCGGAGCCGGCAGCGGCGCCGATCAGCTGACCGGTGCCGGCCCACCCGAATGCTTCGGCCGTCTCGCTGAACTTCACACTCGCGGTGGTGATGGCGAAGAGCACGGCGAGAGCAGGGGCGATGCCGAGGCCGGCGAGGAACAGTGCGCCGCCCAGCCAGTACGCGTTGAGCATGACCATGGTGAGTGCGAGGCCCACGGTGACGATGATGAGGCGTCGCGCCATCGCCCAGGGGCCGATCGGTATGTGGCCGAAGGAGAGTCCTCCGACCAGGCTGCCGCAGGCGAAGATACCGAGCACGACTCCGGCCTGAAGGCTGCCGTGCTCGAAAGTGGCGACGACGCCGACCTCCACGGCCGAACACGCACCGATCACGAGGAACCCGATCGCGGTGGCGAGCGCCACCGGTGGCTTGAGAAGCACGCGGCCCAGGGCCCGGCGGCTGCGGGGGATGCGCACGCGACCCACCTCAGGGCTGAGGATGAACCACCCGCATCCGAGCACCAGGACGATCGCCACGAGGATGAGGCCCTCTGTCGTGCCGATCTGCGTCGACACCAGGGTGATGGCCACGGGCGCGAGGATCCAGATGATCTCCTGCAGCGAGGCGTCGAGCGAGAACAGCGGAGTCAGCTGAGAGGAGTTGACGAGCTTCGGATAGATGGTGCGCACGGCCGATTGGATCGGCGGAGTCGACAGGCCGGCTACGAGTCCGAACGCCATGTAGCCGGCGACGTTCAGCGGCAGCAGGCCGAGCGCGAGCACGGCGAGAGTGCAGACCGCAGCGGTCAGAGTGAGCACTCTGCGCATGCCCCACACGCCCATCCAACGGCTCGTGACAGGGCCGGAGACGGCTTGGCCGACGGACGTCGCGGCGAGGACGAGCCCGGCGGAGCCGTATGACCCGGTCTGCTGTTCGACATGCAGGAGGATGGCCAACGATGCCATGCCGCTGGGGAAGCGCGCCGTCAGTTGAGCGGCGATCATGCGCCCCACTCCAGGGGTGCGAAGAAGGTCCCGATATCCCGCCACGGCACAACGCTACTCGGGTCGCGGGAGGTGCTGTGCAGGGGCGTGCTCACGACACGCCGCGACACGCCGAAGAGTGTTCTCCACAGGAAATCGGATGTCCGAACCCCCGCGTAGCGTGCGGCCTGTGGATGGATCTCCGAAGACGACCTGAGAACCGCGAGATCATGCGCTTCGCGACCTCCGAAACGAGTTCGCGATCTGTGGATGAAACGGTGGACAACCTGTGTTGTATCAGTGGAGAGCGGTGGAAAACTACACGGATGTAACTACTAGCCCTTGTGGTCACCCGCAATGTCCGTACCCATATGTAGTATTGAACTCCCGGCGGGGGGTCTGCCGGAAAATTCTGATCTGAGGGGAAAAAATGTCGATCACGGTCTACACCAAGCCTTCGTGCGTGCAGTGCAACGCGACGTATCGCGCTCTGGATGCCAAGGGCATCGAATACGAGATCCACGACCTCTCCGAAGACGCTTCGGCGCTCGAGCAGGTCAAGGCGCTCGGCTACATGCAGGCGCCCGTCGTCGTCACCGACGAGGACCACTGGTCGGGCTTCCGTCCCGACAAGATCGACGCCCTCGCCTCTCGTCTGGCGTAGGGCCTTCGATCGCTGAGCCTGTCGAAGCGTCCGGAGCGAAAGGGGTGAGTCATGACAGCAGTCGCGACGACCGCGCCGCTCCTGGTCTATTTCTCCAGCACCTCGGGCAACACGGCCAGATTCATCGAGAAGCTCGGCCTGCCGGCACAGCGCATCCCGCTGCACCGCGGTGACGGCGACCTCGCGGTCGATGAGCCTTTCGTCCTCGTCACTCCGACCTATGGCGGAGGACAGGGGCGGGGCGAGGAGAAGGGCGCTGTACCCAAGCAGGTCATCCGGTTCCTCAACGACGAGCGAAACCGGCAGAACATCCGCGGAGTGATATCCGCAGGCAACACCAACTTCGGCGACTCCTTCGCGGCCGCCGGCGACATCATCAGCCGCAAGTGTCATGTGCCGCACTTGTACCGCTTCGAAGTATTCGGCACGCAGGACGACGTTGATCGCGTGAGCGACGGATTGGAACGATGGTGGGTATCGCAGTCGAAGAGCACGACTCAGTGACAGAGCAGGCCGCTTTCAAGGCGAACGCTGCGTACGAGGGCCTCGATTATCACGCCCTCAACGCGATGTTGAACCTCTACGACGCGGACGGCAAGATTCAGTTCGACGCCGACAAGCGTGCCGCACGGGAGTACTTCCTGCAGCACGTGAACCAGAACACGGTGTTCTTCCACTCCCTCAAGGAGCGTCTCGACTACCTCGTCGAGAAGGAGTACTACGACGGCGCCCTGCTGGAGAAGTACTCGCACGAGTTCGTCCAGAAGCTCAACGACCTCGCCTACGACAAGAAGTTCCGCTTCGAGACGTTCCTCGGCGCGTTCAAGTACTACACCAGCTACACGCTGAAGACCTTCGACGGCAAGCGCTACCTCGAGCGCTTCGAGGACCGCGTCGTGATGACCGCTCTCGGACTCGCCGACGGCGACGAGCAGCTGGCCGTCAAGCTCGTCGAGGAGATCATCTCCGGTCGTTTCCAGCCGGCGACTCCGACCTTCCTCAACGCGGGCAAGGCGCAGCGCGGCGAACTCGTCAGCTGCTTCCTGCTGCGCATCGAAGACAACATGGAGTCGATTTCGCGCGGCATCAACTCGTCGCTGCAGCTGAGCAAGCGCGGCGGCGGTGTCGCCCTGCTGCTGTCGAACATCCGTGAGGCGGGTGCACCGATCAAGCAGATCGAGAACCAGTCCAGCGGCATCATCCCCGTTATGAAGCTCCTCGAAGACAGCTTCAGCTACGCGAACCAGCTCGGTGCACGTCAGGGTGCGGGCGCGGTCTACCTCAACGCACACCACCCCGACATCATGCGCTTCCTCGACACGAAGCGTGAGAACGCCGACGAGAAGATCCGCATCAAGACCCTGTCGCTGGGTGTCGTCGTGCCCGACATCACGTTCGAGCTCGCCAAGAACGGCGAGGACATGTACCTGTTCTCGCCGTACGACGTCGAGAAGGTCTACGGAGTGCCGTTCGGCGACATCTCGGTCACCGAGAAGTACCGCGAGATGGTCGACAACCCGCGCATCAAGAAGACCAAGATCAACGCGCGCGAGTTCTTCCAGACCATCGCCGAGATCCAGTTCGAGTCGGGCTACCCGTACATCATGTTCGAGGACACGGTGAACAAGGCGAACCCGATCAAGGGCCGCATCAACATGTCGAACCTCTGCAGCGAGATCCTGCAGGTGAACACGCCGACCACGTACAACGACGACCTGTCGTACGACCAGATCGGCAAGGACATCTCGTGCAACCTCGGCTCGATGAACATCGCACTGGCGATGGATGCCGATGATCTGGGCATCACGGTCGAGACGGCGATCCGCGGACTGACCGCCGTCAGCAACCAGAGCCACATCGCCTCGGTGCGCTCGATCGAAGACGGCAACGACCGCTCGCACGCCATCGGCCTCGGCCAGATGAACCTGCACGGCTATCTCGCTCGCGAGCACGTGCACTACGGCTCGGAAGAGGGCATCGACTTCACGAACATCTACTTCTATACGGTGCTGTTCCACGCGCTGCGCGCCTCGAACGCGCTGTCGATCGAGCGTGGCGTCGCCTTCGACGGCTTCGAGGACTCGACGTACGCGTCGGGGGAGTTCTTCGACAAGTACATCGACCGCGCGTGGCTGCCCGAGACCGAGAAGGTCAAGGAGCTCTTCGCGGGCAAGCACATCCCCACGCAGGACGACTGGGCTGAGCTGAAGGCTTCCATCCAGAAGCACGGCATCTACAACCAGAACCTGCAGGCGGTGCCGCCGACCGGCTCGATCTCGTACATCAACAACTCGACGAGCTCGATCCACCCGATCGCGTCGAAGATCGAGATCCGCAAGGAAGGCAAGCTCGGTCGCGTCTACTACCCGGCGCCGTTCATGACGAACGACAACCTCGAGTACTACCAGGACGCATACGAGATCGGCTATGAGAAGGTCATCGACACGTACGCCGCGGCAACGCAGCACGTCGATCAGGGTCTTTCGTTGACGCTGTTCTTCAAGGACACCGCTTCCACGCGCGACATCAACAAGGCGCAGATCTACGCATGGCGCAAGGGCATCAAGACGATCTACTACATCCGCCTCCGCCAGATGGCGCTCGAGGGCACGTCCATGGATGAGTGCGTTTCTTGCATGCTTTGATCTGAGGTATGAAGATGACGAATGTGCCGGGCTGGGTAGAACGTTCGCCGATTATCGGCGTCGTCTACGCGGCCCGGCGCTTCGAATCTCCAGAGTTCCGATACGTCGGAATCACGACCAAGACGACAGAGGTGCGTCGCCGGCAGCATCTGAAAGCCGCACGAGCAGGCACGAAGAATCCGTTCTATGACTGGTTGCGAACCATGCAGACCGATGAAGACGTCTACTTCCAGCCGATGGAGCTCGTGACTGCTGGCGAGCTTGAAGATCTCGGCGCAGCGGAACAACGTTGGATTGCCGAACTACGAGGAAACGGACATCGGCTCCTGAATCTGTCGGAAGGCGGGCTGGGCCCGCGTGGGCATGTGTGGACCGTCGAGCAGCGGAAGGCCGCAGGCGATCGCGCACGAGGACGGAAGAAGAAGCACGTGCCCACCGGCCCTGATCATCCCAGCTGGGGTCAGCGTCGCACGGACGAGCAGAGGGCACGTTGGTCCGCTCAGCGCAAGGGAATGAATACGGGTGAGGCGAATCCGAACTTCGGAAAGTTCGGATCGGATCATCCGTCGTACGGGCACACGATGTCTGACGAATCGAAGGCACTTCTCTCCGAGATGAGGCAAGGGCCGAACAATCCCAACTTCGGCAAGTCCGCCAGCGCAGAGACTCGCGCGAAGATGTCGGCGGTTCGCAAAGGAAGACCCATGCCGTCAAGCGTCCGAAGTGCGCACACACGGCACCACACCAACAAGGGTGTATTCAAGGAGACCTGTCGGCATTGCATCGCTGACAGGCAAGAGTCCACGGAGACAAGGAAAGACGGATGACCCCCCCAGAGAAGCTCAAGCTGGTCGAGCACGTGCAGGCGATCAACTGGAACCGCATCGAGGATGACAAGGACCTTGAGGTCTGGAACCGTCTGGTGAATAACTTCTGGCTGCCCGAGAAAGTGCCGCTGTCGAACGACGTGCAGTCGTGGAACACCCTGTCGCCGGAAGAGCAGCTGCTCACGATGCGGGTGTTCACGGGTCTCACGCTGCTGGACACCATCCAGGGCACTGTCGGCGCCGTATCGCTGATCCCCGACGCGATCACCCCGCACGAGGAGGCGGTGTACACCAACATCGCCTTCATGGAGTCGGTGCACGCCAAGAGCTACTCCTCGATCTTCTCGACGCTCGCGTCGACGAAGGAGATCGATGAGGCGTTCCGGTGGTCCACGGAGAATGCGAACCTTCAGAAGAAGGCGCAGATCATCATGGATTACTACACCGGCGATGACCCGCTCAAGCGCAAGATCGCCTCGACGCTGCTCGAGTCGTTCCTGTTCTACTCGGGCTTTTACCTCCCGATCTACTGGTCGTCCAAGGCCAAGCTGACGAACACGGCCGACCTCATCCGCCTCATCATTCGCGATGAGGCGGTGCACGGGTACTACATCGGCTACAAGTTCCAGAAGGGGCTCGAGAAGGAGACCCAGGAGCGCCGTGACGAGCTGAAGGACTACACCTTCAACCTGCTCTTCGAGCTATACGACAACGAGGTGCAGTACACGCAGGACCTCTACGACGGTGTCGGCCTGACCGAAGACGTCAAGAAGTTCCTGCACTACAACGCCAACAAAGCGTTGATGAACCTCGGTTACGAGCCGATGTTCCCGTCGACCGTGACGAACGTGAACCCGGCTATCCTGTCCGCGCTCTCGCCGAACGCCGACGAGAACCACGACTTCTTCTCGGGCTCGGGTTCGTCGTACGTCATCGGCAAGGCCGAGGCCACCGAGGACGACGACTGGGACTTCTGAGTCGCTGACTCAGCCGAGACCCCGGCGAAACAGCTGGTCAGAGGCCCGGATCCGCGAAATCTCGCGGGTTCGGGCCTCTTTCGTGGCATCACTGAGGTCGAACTGCGAGCGTCATCGGGATGTGCGGGATGTCGTCCTCTTCGTACGGGCTGCCGGAGCGGACGAACCCGAACCGCTCGTACCAGTGCTCGAGGTGTGTCTGCGCGTCGAGATGGATATGAAGGCCGGGCTCCAGGTCTCGGCATCGCTCGATCGCTGCACGCATGAGTTCGGCGGCGTATCCGCGTCCGCGGGCCGATTCAGCGGTGGCCACGCGCCCGATCCGGATTGCCGTGTCATCCCGAAGGATCCGCAGGGTCGCCACGATCGCGCCGCCTTCCTCGCACCAGAGAAGCTCAGCGCCGGTCTCGATGTCGCGCCCGTCCACTTCGGGATAGGCGGCTTTCTGTTCGACGACGAAGACGCTCACGCGCAGCCAGAGGATGCGATACAAGGTGACGGGATCGATCTCGGACACGGCGGCGCGGCGGAATTCAGGCACCTGCCGACCGTATCCCCGAGTTCTGAACGGAAGCGCAACACCTCGTAGGTTGTGGTTATTCACACTCACGACCTGAAGGGTTGCGCTTCCTTGACCGCACATTACCGTCATCTGACTCTTGAAGACCGGATCGAGATCGAGCGGCTGCTCGAGAAGGGCACCAGCCTGGCGGAGATCGCCCGCCAGATCGGCGTGCACCGCTCCACCATCAGCCGGGAACGCCGCCGCGGATCGTGGCAGCCCGAACATGATCACGCGAACCTGCGCCCGTACCTGCGCAACCGACTCGATACCCGCGGCCCGCACGAGCGGCTATATCTGGGCGGGCAGGCGCAGCTGCACGCCGATACCCGCACGGCGCGTTCGCACCAGCCGTACCGGATGCTCCACGACCAGCTCGTGGATTGGGTGATCTCCGCACTTCGGCGCGGGTGGACCCCGGCGGAGATCTCCGGGCGGCTGCCGCTCGAGTTCCCCGACGATGCACGGATGCGCGTCGGAGTCGAGACGCTCTACGCATGGATCTACGCCCCCGAGCAGAAGCACCGACAGCTCTGGCAGTACCTGCCTCGCGGGCAGCGCAAGCGCCGCCGCCGACAGGGCCGGCGGGTGCATTCCGAGCGGATCAAGTGGACGAGATCGTCACCGAGATCAACAACCGACCCCGCCGAGTCCTCGGCTGGGCAACCCCCGCCGAGATCTTCAACGAACTATGCTCAAGCCAAGCCACACCACGTTGCACCTCGAACTAGAACCCGGGATCGCGCCGGCACGGGCGCGCAGCGCGTAGGCTCCTTGAAATGGGCAGACGAGGACTCCGCGTGAGCAGCAATCGACTGATCAACGCGCGCAGCGTCGCACGTTGGATCCTCGCCGCAGTCCTCACGACGACCGGCGTCGGGCACCTCACCTGGGGCAGGCGCGGCTTCCGCATCACCGTGCCCGATTGGGCGACCCGACTGCTGCGCCTCGACAAAGACGCGATCGTGGTCGCGTCAGGAGTCGTGGAACTCGCACTTGCGGGAGCACTTGTCGCGCTTCCCAAGGAGCGCACGCGCGTCGGCTGGGCGGTGGCGGCGTTCTTCGTCGCCGTGTTCCCGGGCAACGTGCATCAGTGGCGCACCGGACGGTCGGCGCCGATGCTCGACACCGATGGCCGGCGTCTCTTCCGACTGTTCCTCCAGCCGCTCCTCGTGCTCTGGGCGCTGTGGAGCACCAGCGGGCCGTCCGGGCGCCGCTGACATCCGAAGACCGGCGCGATACGGTGTGCTCATGAAGACCGTGCCGTTCGGAAGCTCGTCCGCGCCTGCCGTCATCGCAGGGATGATGCGCATCAAGGACAAGGAGGATGCGCAGATCCGCGAGCTCTACAGATCGGCCCGCGAATCGGGGATAGATTTCTTCGATCATGCCGACATCTACGGCGGGCGGATGCACGCCTGCGAGGAGCGCTTCGCCGAAGCGCTGAGTCTGTCTCCGGCGGAGCGTGATGAGATCACCATCCAGACGAAGTGCGGGATCGTCCCGCAGGACGGCACGTTCGACTTCTCCTACGAGCACATCCTGCGCCAGGTCGACGGATCGCTACGCGCGCTGGAAACGGACCGGATCGACGTGCTCCTGCTGCACCGCCCCGACGCCCTCGTCGAGCCGGAGGAAGTGGCTCGTGCGTTCGACGAACTCGAGGCGTCGGGAAAGGTGCGCGCCTTCGGCGTCTCCAACCACACGCCCCGCCAGATCGACCTGCTGCGCACTGCTGTGACGCAGCCGCTGGTCGCCAATCAGCTCCAGCTCTCGCTGACCCAGGCGCCGATCATCGCGCAGGGCATCGCGGCGAACATGAGCGGGGCCGACCAGGCCCTCACCCGTGACGGCGGAGGAGTGCTGGAGTACTGCCGCATCAACGCGATCACCGTCCAGGCATGGTCGCCGATGCAGGCCGCGGCGGGTGCCGGCACGTTCGTCGGCAATCCGGACTACGCCGAGCTGAACGACGTTCTCGATCGGCTCGCCGATCTGCACGGCGTCACGCCCACCGGAATCGCGGTCGCCTGGATCACGAGGCATCCCGCGAACATGCAGGTCGTGATGGGCACCACCACGCCGGAGCGTCTCGCGGCGGCAGCCGCCGGATCCGACGTCGCTCTCACCCGCCCCGAATGGTACGAACTGTTCCGGGCCGCAGGACACATCGTTCCGTAGGGTTCATCGCGACAGCATCCGGCGCCGTCGCCCCGGCGCGGTAGGCTGGACACGGCATTCACAACAGGAGGCAACCGTGATCATCAGCTTCATCGTCTACTTGGTGCTCTTCATCGGCGGCATCGTGCTGATGGGCATCTCGCACGGCCTTCCTGATTTCCAGGCACTCGTCTTCGGTGCCGGCCTCGCAGCATTCTGCCTGTCGATGGCGTGGATCATGCGCGCAGGCCGCAGCGGAGCCACCCGCCGCTCGGACAACTGGGATGGCGGCCCTTCGACGAGCTGAGTTCGCTCAGGCGTGTTTCGCGAGTCGCGCCTCGATGTTCGCCTTCACCGCCGGCCACTCCGGCTCGATGATGGAGAACTCCACGGAGTCGCGCAACGCGCCGTTGCGGTAGCGCGAGATCGCCCGCATCACGCCATCCTGCTTGGCTCCGAGGCGTTCGATCGCCGCGCGGGATTGGAAGTTCACCCACTGGGTGGTCAACCCCACGCGGAACACGCCCAGCGTCTCGAACGCGTGCGTGAGCAGCAGCAGCTTCGACTCGGCGTTCGTGCCGGTGCCGTGCGCGGTCGGGCGGTTCCAGGTGTAGCCGATGTGCAGCCTGGGCACGTCGGCGACCAGGTCGTAGTACGTCGTCATCCCGATCACACGACCGGATGCGTCGAAGGCGGTGAACGGCACCATCTCGCCCTTCTCGGCGAGTGCGAGCCTGCGATCGATCTCGGCCGCGACGCCGTCAGGGGCGGGGACAGACGTGTACCACGCCGTCTGCCACAGGTCGTTCTCCTGTACGGCTTCGATGAGACCGTCGCGGTGCGAGCGGTCCAGTGAGCGCAGTTGCACCAGCCGTCCGGTCAGCGTCACAGGTCCGGGAACGGTGCGAAAATCCATGGCGACATTCTACGAGCGGCGGCTAGGGTGAAAGCATGCCGTTCATCTCGATCCTCGTCATCGCACTGATGATCTTCGCGCTGATCGACGTCATCACGCGCGACGATTCGCAGGTGAAGCACCTGCCGAAGATGGTCTGGGTCATCATCGTCATCCTGCTGCCGCTGATCGGCAGCGCGCTCTGGTTCGGTCTCGGCCGCGAATATGCCGGCGGCGGCATATCGATGCCGCGGATGCCGCGACGCACTGCCGCACCGATGACGCAGACGCCACCTGCAACGCAGACCTGGACGCCGCCGACAGAGGCCCGCACGACGGAACAGCAGATCGCCGACCTCGACCGAGAGATCGCGGAGTGGGAACTGCGTCAGCAGATCGAGGCGCGCAAGCGCGAGCACGGCGAACCGGACACGGCGTGACCGGCGTACGGCGCGCCGTCCTCGGCGGGGGAAGCGGTGCGCTCGGCAGCGCACTCGCTCGCGCTCTCACCGACGACGGATACGACGTGCGGGTGATCGGTCGCAACGGCCCCGATGCGCGGTGGGATGACCCCGACGGCATCCTGCGTCTCGTCGACGGTGCGGAGCTCGTGATCGGGCTCGCCGGAAAGTCGGTGAACGCCCGCTACACCGACGCGAACCGTGACGAGATCCTGCGCTCGCGGGTGGACACCACCCGCGCACTGAACGAGGCGATCGGCCGTGCCGAGCATCCGCCGCTCGTGTGGATGAACGCGAGCACGGCGACCCTGTACCGCTACGCCCTCGATCGTCCGCAGACCGAGAAGGACACCGACTTCGACACCGGATTCTCGCCCGATGTCGGACGCAACTGGGAGGCCGAGCTCTTCCGCGGCGACCTGCCAGGGACACGCCGCATCGCGCTGCGCACCACGATCGTGCTCGGCGAGGGACCGGTCGGCGACGTGCTCTTCCGTCTCGCACGGTTCGGGATCGGCGGCCCGCAGCACGATGGATGGTGGTTCCCGCATCGCCGATACCGCGGAATCGGCCCGCATCCGACCGAGCATCGGCAGTCCGGCATCCGCTCTCGTGGACGTCAGCGGTTCAGTTGGATCCACATCGACGACTTCGTCGGCGCGATCCGGTTTCTCCTCGACCATCCTGAGATCGACGGACCGGTCAACATGGCGGCGCCCGGTGCGGTGGAGAACCGCGAACTCATGGCCGCGCTGCGGCGCACCGTCGGCATGCCGTTCGGTCTGCCGGCGTGGCGATTCATGCTCGAGCCGGCGATGTGGATGCTGCGTACAGAGCCCGAGCTCATCCTGAAGAGTCGCTGGGTCGCGCCGGGTGTGCTCTCAGACGCTGGATACGAGTTCGCTCATCCAGAACTCGGGGAAGCGCTCCGCGACATCCGCGGGAGCTGATCAGCCGAAGGACGCCCGCACTGCCGGTTCGAGCGTCGGATAGGTGAACTCGAACCCGGCGTCCGTGAGCTTCTCGGGAAGCACCCACCGGCTCTTCAGGATCAGCTCGGTCTCGGTGCGAATGCCGATGGCGCCCAGTTCCAGCATCCACCGGGGCATCGGCGGGCCGATCCGCACGCCGAGAACCCTTCGAACCGTCGCCATGAATGTGGTGTTGTCCACAGGATGCGGGGCCGCCGCATTGACCGGCCCTTCCAACTCGGGATGATCCTCGATGAAGTCGATGATCCGGCCGATGTCGTCGAGATGCACCCAGCTGAACCTCTGTCGGCCGTGCTTCGCACCGGGCAGATGCGCGGTCCCGGCGGCTCGTCGAGCTTTCGACGCCGGCCACCACCCGTCGTGCTGGGCGCCGCCCAGACCGATTCTGGCGAGATCCCTCAGTGGCCCGAGCACGCCGCCTTCGCCGAGCACGATGGTGCTGCGCAGTGCCACTCGTCGAGTGCCACGAAGCTCCTCGGCGAAGAGTGCGTCCTCCCACGCCTTTGCGACCTCCACCGAGAACCCGGTGCCCGTCTCTCCACCGTCCTCGGTCATGGGGCGGTCCTCAGCGTGACGGTAGATCGTCGCGGTCGAGGAGTTCACCCATACCGGTGGCGGGTCGGCCGCAGCTCTGATCGCAGAGCTGAGCGTTGCCGTGGTGTCGAGACGCGAGCGGAAGATCTCCGCCCGGTTCTCCGGGGTGTAGCGGCAGTTCACGCTCTTCCCGGCGAGTCCGATCACGAGCGCCGCACCGTCGACGGACTGATCGATTCCGGCCTGATCATCCCAGCGCAGGTCGGCGCCGGAGCGCGATACCGTGACGAATTCTCGCCCCTCAGCGCGATACTTCTGCTGCAGGTGCTGTCCCATGAAGCCGGACGACCCGCCGATCACCACCCGCCCGGAACTCACGCGATGCCGCCCGCTCAGCGCTCGCGCAGACGCACCAGCCGCTCGTGCCCTGTCTCCTCGAGTTCCGTGATCTCGTCACGGGACTTGAGGAAGTCGGAGAACGACCGGTAACCGAGCGCCTTCTCGCTGAACGACGGATCCATGCGGCGCATGTGTGTCTTCACCGCCGAGCTGTGCAGCCATTCGTCGGCGTCCGCCTTGTCGTGGCCGAGGCGCAGTGCACGCTCGAGCAGCAGCGTCGCCTCGTCCTGCTCGGTGAGCGCCGTGGTCTCGATCTCAGGCGGCGCGGTCTCCGCCTCGGTGGGCTTGGTCGCCTTCTTGGCACGCGTCCGCGGGGCCTTGGCCTTCGCCGGTGCTTCTGCATCGGCATCCGCTTCGGTTTCCGTCTTCGGAGCCGCGGCGACCGGTTCCGGCTTGGCCGCGACCTTCTTGACCGCCGGACGCACCACGCCGGGCAGCGAGTCGTACGACTCGAACTCGTCGCATGCCGCGGCCAGCGACTTCGCGGTGGAGCCGGCCACGCCGACGCCGATCACGTAGCGACCGAGGCGCTTGCAGCGCTGCGCGAGCGGCACGTAGTCGCTGTCGCCGGCGACGAGCACCACGTGGGTGAGGTCGGAGAGGCGGAACATGTCTTCCACGGCATCCACGGCGAGGCGGATGTCTGCGCCGTTCTTGGCGTACGCAGCGGCGGGGAACAACTGCACGAGGTCGACCGCGCGTGCGACGAGCTGCGAGCGGTACTCCGCGTTGACGGGAGAAGACCAGTCGGCGTAGGCGCGGGTGAGCACCAGCGTGCCGAACGACGCGGCGTAGTCGATGATCGCGCCGACCTCGATCATCGCCGCTTTGAGCCGCTCGACGACCTCCGGGTCGTGCGGGTTCTCGGCGATGCGCTGGCGATCCTTGCCGTAGGCGTTGCGGCCATGGACGCGGTCGTACCAGGAGATGACGATGTTGTCGAAGTCCAGATAGACGGCGACGCGGGGATCCTGGGTGTCAGCCATGGTCGCGCTCCTCACCGGGGTAACTCACGCCGATCTGGGCGCGGATCTGGTCCAGCGTTCCCATGATGGCGACGCTCTCCGCGACGGGAAGGGGCAGCAGACCGCCCGCGACGTCACCGGCGGCCACCGCACCTTCGGCTGCGAGTGCCTGGAACTGCATGCCGCGCCCCTCGACCTCGGAGGTGTAGGTCTCGCGCACCGTGCCGTCCGGCGCGACCACGCGGAACGTCGTCGGCATGTACCAGACCCGATCGATGTCGATCCGCGCCTCGGTGCCGATGATCGACGCGGCATTCGGCCCGGCCGCCCTGGACGATGACAGGCTCGTGGAGACCGCGCCCCCCTCGTGCGTCATGATCGTCGCGACCTCGGAGTCGGCGCCGGTCTCGACCAGCCGCGCGGTGGCCTGGATGCTGGTCGGTGCGCCGAGCACGTCCCAGATGAACGAGATCGGATATATGCCGAGATCGAGCAGGGCACCGCCGCCGAGCTTCAGATCGTTGAGGCGATGCGCGGGGTCGGAGCTGATGAGCTGCGTGTGATCGGCCGTGACGGCGCGGATCTCGCCGAGGGCGCCTTCCGCGAGCAGTTCGCGGATGCGCACCATGTGCGGCAGATAGCGCGTCCACATCGCCTCCATGGCGAGCAGGCCACGTTCGGCGGCGATGCGCTGCAGATCCTCCGCCTCGGCGCGGTTGACGGTGAACGCCTTCTCGACGAGCACGTGCTTGCCGTTCTCCAGAGCGAGCTTCGCGTGGGCGTGGTGCATCGGATGCGGCGTGGCGACGTAGATGATGTCGACGTCGGGATCCGCGACCAGCGCCTCGTACGACGGGTGGGCGTGCGGGATGTCGAACTTCGCGGCGAACTCGTCGGCGGAGGATTGCGAGCGCGAGCCGACGGCGACGAGATCACGCCCTGAGGTGCGCAGATCGGAGGCGAAGGCGGACGCGATGCCGCCGGTTGCGAGGATTCCCCAGCGAAGACCAGTCATGTTCTCAGCGTAGAGCAGTCGCGAGCGCCTCCTGCGGCACGAGCGGGAAGACCTGCTCGGCGATGCGGTCGAGCTCCTCGTCCAACGGTGATGCCTGGATCAGCAGCAGGGTGATGCCGGCCTCCGCATAGTCGTTGATGCGCTCGGCGACCTGCTCGGCCGTGCCGACGAGGTTCGGACGCAGCCCCCGCGTGCCGACGGAGTACTCTCGGCGGGTCAGTTCCAGCGACAGCTTCGAATTGCGCTGGAACTCCTCGAAGGACGCGTAGCCGGGAGAGTCGGGATCCACCGTCGTGATCCGATCGAGCTCGCGCTGCGCTTCAGCCTCGGTGTCGCGGACGATAACATACGCCGGCATCCCGAATTCTGAGATCGGGTGGCCGTGGATCCGCTCGGAGCGGGCATTCATGTCCGCGACGTTGCTGCGCACCTCGTCGAGCGTGCCGCCATGCATGACGTAGGCGTCCGCGAAGTCGGCGATGGCTTCGCGCCCTGCGTCGCTCTCACCACCGGCGAAGACCACGGGATGCGCCTGAGGCTTAGGCTCGACGATCGTGCCGTCGAACTCGTAGTGATCGCCCGCGTACGAGAACGGCGTCTGCTCCCACAACCCGTTCAGCACCTCGACGAACTCCTTCGCCTGGGTGTAGCGCTCGTCGTGCGCCGGGAAGTTGCCGCCGAACTGGCGGGCCTCCTCGGCCCACCACGCGGCCACGACGTTCAGAGACACGCGCCCCGGGGCGATGCTGTCCAGCGTGCTGACCGTCTTCGCGAGCACGGCGGGCAGGTGGAAGCCGGGACGCACGGCTGTCATCACGCGAAGGCGATCCGTGACGGCGAGGATCGCGGCCGACAGCGACCACGCCTCGAGGCTCGGCGCCTCGATGCCTTTTCGGTCGTTGAGATACAGCTCGGGAACGAGCGTGGTGTGGAATCCGAGTCTGTCGGCCTTCACCGAGACCTCGCGGATGTGCTCCCATGTGGCCGCCATTCGACCCTCGTCGGTGACGTTGCGCAGGAATCCGCCGTATACGGGTGTCCAGTATCCGAGATTGATGCTCATGATGTCTCCTGGTTGGGTGCGCCGCGTGGCGCTGCGGGTGAGGGCGATGCTCAGATGCGCGCGAGCGCGCTGTCGAGGTCTGCGATGAGGTCGCCGGGATCCTCCAGCCCAGCACTCAGCCGGATCGTGTTCAGCGAGATGCCTGCCGCGGCGCGCTGGTGCGCGTTCAGGTGGGAATGCGTCATGGATGCCGGGTGCGAGACGAGGCTGCGCGCATCGCCGATGTTCGCCACCAGGCGGAAGACCTCGAGGGAATCGACCACTTGCGCGACGCGGGTCTGGGCGCCGGAATCCTCGACACCCGCGAGATCGAACGAGAGCACGGAGGGTACGCCCCGCGGCAGGTAGCGTTCGGCGAGCGCATGCCAGCGGTTGCCGGCGAGTCCGGGGTGGTGGACGGCGGCCACCTTCGGATGCTGCGACAGATGCTCGGCGATCGTCAACGCCGTCGCGCTCTGACGCGCCACCCTCAGATCGAGCGTCTCGATGCCCTGCAGGATCTGCCACGCGTTGAACGGTGAGAGGGACGGCCCGAGATCGTGCACGTACTTGGACTTCACCAGCGCGGCGAAGGCCTGGCCGATCCCGAAGCGCTCCCAGAGCACGAGCTCGCCGAACCGCGGATACGGAGCCGTGAACTGCGGCCATCGCTCGGGCTGCGCGCCGAAGTCGAACGAGCCCTGATCCACGACGACACCACCGAGCGATGTGCCGTGGCCGGAGAGGAACTTGGTCGCGGAGTGCACGACGAAGTCGGCGCCGTGCTCGCCGGGGCGGATCAGGTACGGCGTCCCCACCGTGTTGTCGATCACGAGCGGTACGCCCGCCGCGTGGGCGATGTCGGCGACGAGGCGGAAGTCGAGCACCTGGGCGATCGGATTCGCGATCGATTCCGCGAAAAGTGCACGGGTGGTCGGGCGGATCGCGGCCCGCCACGCCTCCGCGTCGTCCTGGTCGACGAACGTCACCGCGATGCCGAAGTCGTCGAACGTGTCCTGGAAGAGGTCGACGGTGCCGCCGTACAGCTGGTTCGCCGAGACGATGTGACCGCCGCGGCCGGCGAGTGCCATCAGCGTGACCGCGACAGCCGCCTGGCCGGAGGCGACGGCGACGGCTGATGATCCGCCCTCCAGTGCGGCGACGCGCTCTTCGAGCACCTGCTGGGTGGGGCTGGCGTTGCGGCTGTACAGGTTCCCGGCCCGGCGCAGCGCGAACAGGTCGGCGGCGTCGGCGAGCGAGGCGAACTCGTAGGCGGCGGTCTGATAGATCGGCGGAACCGCGCTGTTCTGCGGGACTCCGGTAGTGTAACCGCCCTGCACCTGCTGCGTCGAGAAAGCGGTCATGCGGCGGCTGCCCCCACCGCTCCCTGAGCCTGCCGAAGGGGCCGCACGACAGGGGCGTGCACGTCGCCGCCGCGCAGCCGCTCGAGCCACAGCACGACGGATGCCGCGACGCTGCGATGCGACTGGTCGTTCAGTGCGTCGTGCAGGCCGTCGACGGTCTCGATCAGTTCGAGGTCGGGCACCGCGCTCAGCAGCGCGCCGGCCTCGGCGAAGGGGGAGACCGCGTCCGCGGATCCGTGGAACGCGAGGATGGGCACGGCGATCGCCGCGAGGTCGGGTGCGGCCGGCGCCCGTTCGACGCTCGCGCTGGCAGTGCGCGATTCGGCCGTGCCGAGCACGCCGAGATGGACGGGGCACGCGGTGCGCTGCTCGTCGGTCGGCTCATCGGCGCCGTCGACCTCGACCGGTGTGCCGGCGACGATCGCACCGTCGGGCGTCTCTCCCTGGGAGAGCACGCGCAGAACGGCCGCCGCGCCGGTGTCGGAGCCGACCAGGACCGTCGGCACGTCGTCGATGCCGGCCAGCCAGGCCGCTGCGGCGTCAGCGTCCGCTTCGAACACGGCCACGGTGTAGCCGTCGGCGCTGATGCGCCTTCCGAAACGCTCGTACACGGGTGCGCGCTCGCCGCGGCCCGTGACGACGGCGAGGATGCCGCGCACGCGGGCAGGGGGCGTCCAGATGGCTGCGGGGGAACTCGTGGTCATGCGTCCATAGTGAGCGCTGATCAGGTGCGCGCGACACGCATGTGTCGAACTGTTGCAGTCTGTGTCGTCCCGCATCGGTGCTGCTGGTTCGCGGTTGCGTGGCCTTCTACTTTCACATCCATGACTTCACGACACCCCTTCGCGTCACTTGCCGCTCTCAGCGTCGCAGCCCTCGCGTTCACCGGATGCGCCGCGTCTCAGGCCCCGGCCGACGACAGCAGCGGTACCAGCTCGCTCACCTGGGGGTGGCGCCTGCCCACCAGCTGGGACCCGGTGACATCGACCGCCGGCTGGGATACGCACGCACTGGCGCTCGTGTACGACGGGCTCACGCAGCTCGACACCGAAGGCGAGCCTGTGCCGGGATTGGCCGAGTCGTGGGAGTACAACGCCGATGGCACAGCGATCACGTTCTACCTGCGCGAGGACGCCGCGTTCAGCGACGGCACCGCGGTCACGGCAGAGGCCGTGAAGCTCAACCTCGAGCGCGGGCGAGACCAGGAGAACTCCACCCTGGCCGGACAGCTGCGGATCATCACAGCAGTCGACGCCGTCGACGAACGCACCGTGACTGTGTATCTCGACCAGGCCGACTATCAGGTGCCGTACCTGTTCGCCGGCAAGACCGGATTCATCGTGAACCCGGCGGCTTTCGACGACGTCACCACTCTCGCGACGCAGCCAGAGGGGGCCGGCCCCTTCGCGTTGACCGAGTACGTGCCGAATGCGCGCGCGACGCTCGAGAAGAATGACGAGTACTGGAACGCCGATCACATCTTCATCGACGATCTGTCCGTCGTCCCGGTCGCAGACGACGCGACCGCGGTCGCCGGCGTGAAGACGGGGCAGTGGGATGTCGCGATCATCCCGGCTTCACAGGCGGAGGCCGCGGCATCCGCCGGTCTCGACATCGAGGAGATCAAGGCGCTCACGGTCAGGGCCCTGGATGTCAACGGCACGGTGGCACCGTTCGACGATCAGAGGGTGCTGCAGGCGATCAGCCATGCCACCGATCGTCAGGCGCTGATCGATTCGACGTACTTCGGGAGCGGCACCGCGAACTGGCAGCCGTTCCCGGACGGCTACGTGGCGCACAGTGAGGAGCTGGACGATCTTTATCCTTACGATGTCGAAACCGCGCAGGAACTGCTCGCCGAGGCAGGCTACCCGGACGGCATCGACATCACGCTCACACTCGGCGAGGACGACACGGCGCTCGCCGAACTGCTGCAGGCGCAGTGGGCCGAAGCGGGCATCCGCGTCACGCTGAACATGCAGGCCGGCGCCGCGATCTCGCAGAATTACGTGCAGCGCACTTTCCCGTTCGTGCTCGACAGCTATTCGGGTCGCCAGTCGCCGCTGCAGGCGCTCGAAGTGCTCTACGGGCCGGAAGGACTGATGAACCTCGGTCGCCAGACGCCGGCGGAGCTCACGGCGGCGATCGACAAGGCGCGCGCCACACCGACTGACGACCCCGCGTATGCCGAGACCATCCAGGACGCCGTCGAGGTCGGGGTGAAGCTGCAGCCGAACACTTTCCTGTTCAGCTGGCCGCGCATCCTCATCCATCCCGACAACATCACCGGCATCCGGCACTGGCTCGATGTGCAGCGCTGGGAAGACGTGAAGGTCGAGGGCTGATGGGCTCCGTGCTCACCACGCTCGGGACGGCGGTCACGGTCTTCGTGCTCGCAACCTTCGCCACCTTCGCGCTGGGGGCTGCGAGCGGATCCAACCCGGCAGCGGTCGCGCTGGGTGAGGTCGCCACTCAGGAGGACATCGATCGACTCAATCACGTCTTCGGGCTCGACCGTCCGTTCCTGGTGCGCTACCTCGACTGGATCTCCGGCGCGGTGACCGGCGACCTGGGGGCGAGCTGGTTCACGACCATCCCCGTGGCGGACAGCATCGCGCAGGCGTTCCCGGTGAGCCTGTCGATCGCCAGTGGAGCGATCCTGCTCGCGCTGGTGTTCGGATTCGCGGGAGGCCTCCTCGCCGCCACGAACCGCGGCGGTATCGTCGACCGCGCCGTGACCCTGCTGACCACCGTGTCGGCGACCGTCCCCGCATTCGTCGCGGCGATCGCGCTCATCCTGCTGTTCGCCTACGCGATCCCGATCTTCCCCGTCGCGGGATACGTGCCGCCGGAGCGGGATCTGGGCGGCTGGCTGCTGTGCCTCGTGCTGCCGGCTCTCGCATTGAGCCTGGATGCCGGCGCCGACATCGCCAGGCAGCTGCGCACATCGCTGGTCGGCACGCTGCAGGAGAACTTCATCATCGGCGCCCGCGTGCACGGTCTCGGCCCGGGCCGGATCGTGCTCAGGCACGCGCTGCCCATCGCGTCGACCCCCGCGTTGTCGGTGCTGGCTGTGCACGCTCCCCGGCTCGTCGGGGGAGCAGTGATCACCGAGGTGATCTTCGGAATGCCAGGACTCGGGCAGCTTGCCAACCGCGCAGCGCTGCAGGGCGACGTCCCCGTCGTGCAGGGCGTGCTGCTCATCACGATCGCGATGGTCATCGTCATCGGCGTGATCATCAACCTCGTCATCGCCCGCGCCGGCGGCACCGATCGGAGCGCTGCATGAACGCCCTTGCACGCCTGTGGGCAGCCGGATGGACCGTGCGCATCGCGATCCTCGTCATCATCGCCGTGTCCGTGATCGCGGTCGCCGGCCCCTCGCTGGCGCCGTACGATCCACTCGGGCAGGACACCGCGAACGCCCTGCAGGATTCGTCGCTCGCGCACGTGCTCGGTACTGACTATCTCGGCCGCGACGTGCTCTCGAGGCTCCTCGCAGCGGCGCCGGCCTCGCTGCTGAGCGCTCTCGGAGCGGCTCTCATCGGACTCGTGGTCGGAGCAGTGCCCGGCGCTCTCAGCGCCTTCGCACCCAGGGCCGGCGAATGGCTCTCGCTGCGCGTCGTGGACGCCCTGCTGTCGCTGCCGTTCATCCTGTTCGCGATCGTGTTCGCAGCGCTGCTCGGCAACGGCCTCGTCCAGGCGACGCTGGCGATCGGCATCCTGATCGCACCGAGCTTCTTCCGCATCGCGCGTGCGGCGACGCTGCGGGTACGCGACTCGCAGTACGTCGAGGCGGCCATGTTCCTCGGCGCATCGGCGTGGTGGGTGCTGCGTCGGCACGTGTGGCGTCAGGTCGCACCGAATCTCATTGTCGCTTCGGTCTCCGCGCTGGGCGGAGCGCTGCTCGCAGTCGCCTCGCTCACCTTTCTCGGCATCGGCGTGCAGCCGCCGGCGCCGACCTGGGGCGGGATGCTCTCGAGCGATCTCGGCTATCTCGGCCAGCGGCCGTTCGGTCCGGTGGCGCCTGCGCTCGCCATCATCATCACAGTCGGCGCGCTGAACCTGCTCGCGGACGCGGCCCGCGATGTGCTCGGAGCGGATGCCGTGACCGCACGCCCCGCACGCAAGGAGGTCGCCCATGTCTGAAGATCGACGCCGGGCCGCCGTCGCGCCGTTGCGTCTGACGGACGTTGTTGCATCTGACGGAGCATTTCCGGCAGAACCTCCGTCACATGCAACAACCTCCGCCGGGCGTAACACGCATGGGTCGGATTCCCGCCTGCTCCCGCCGTCCTTCGACGAGAGCTCTCTGGTCAGACGTGCGGTGGCTTCGGCCGACAACCTGGTGATCTCGGCATCCGATGGCACTGAGCTCGTGCACGGCGTGTCGGTCTCGGTGAGACCGGGGGAGGCTGTCGGCATCGTCGGCGAGTCCGGCAGCGGCAAGACGCTCACCTGCCGCGCTCTTCTCGGCATCCTTCCGGCGGGTCTCGCCGTGACCGGAGGTACGGTCGCGATCGACGGTCAGGATCTCACGCATGCGTCGGAGAAGCAGTGGCGACGGCTGCGCGGCACACACGTGGCCGCCGTGTTCCAGGACCCTGCGTCGTTCCTCCATCCGGCGATCCCGGTCGGCGCCCAGCTCGAGGAGACGCTGCGCATCACCGCAGGGGTTCCGAGGAGGCAGACGCGCGAACGCGCTCGTGAACTGCTCGACGATCTCGGCATCCGCCGCGTCGACCTCGTGCTGCGCCAGCGCGTCGCCGAGCTCAGCGGAGGGATGCTGCAGCGCGTACTCATCGCGATGGCGCTCGCGGCGGACCCTGCTGTGCTCATCGCCGATGAGGCGACGACCGCGTTGGATGTCACCGTGCAGGCCGAACTGCTCGAACTGCTGAAGCGGCTGCGGGTCGAACGCGACCTCGCGCTCATCCTGGTCTCGCACGACCTCGCCGTCGTCTCGCAGGTCTGCGAACGGGTTCAGGTGTTCCGTGACGGCCGGGTCGTCGAAGCAGGAGCGACGTCGCGCGTGCTGCGCGCGCCGGGGCACCCTTACACGCGCGAGCTGCTGTCGGCGCATGCCGCATACGGACTGGAGAGGTATCTCGGATGAGCGGCGATGAACCGGTGCTCGAACTGCACGGCGTCTCGGTCGATTACGGCCGGGTGCGCGTGCTCGAAGACGTGTCGCTGACGGTCCGGCCAGGTGAGGTCGTCGGCGTCGTCGGTGAATCCGGCTCCGGCAAGACGACGCTCGCGCGCACGATCCTTCGAGCTGTGGCGCCTGCCGCAGGGCGCGTGAGTGTGGCAGGGCGAGATGTCACACGCCTGCGCGGTGCGGCGCTGCGAGCCTGGCGTCGCTTGGGCGAGGCGCAGTACGTCTTCCAGGATCCACTGCGTTCGTTGGATCCGGCCGTCACCGTCGCCGATTCCATCGTGGAGGGGTTGCGGATCGCCAGGGTGCCCGCAGCGGATGCCGCGCGCCGCCGCGCCGCGGCACTCGACGCCGTCGGGCTCGACGAGGAGCTCATATCCCGGCTGCCTTCCGGTCTCTCCGGTGGCCAGCGCCAGCGCGCCGCGATCGCCAGGGCTCTCGTGGTGGAGCCTCGTCTGCTCGTGCTCGACGAACCGGTCAGTGCGCTCGACGCCGCAAGCCGCGACCGCGTCGTGCAGGCGCTCATCGCGCTACGCGACCAGCGCGGGAGCGAACTGGCGATGCTCGTGATCTCGCATGACATCGGCTCGCTCGCGGCGATGAGCGATCGGCTCGTGGTGCTCAACCGCGGTCGCATCGTCGAGGATGGCCCGACCAGACGCGTGGTCGCCCATCCGGAGCATCCGTACACCAAGCGCCTCATCGAATCCGTCCCTCTCATCCACACGCCATCCGCCAACCGTCCCTGAACACTGGAGCTGCTGACATGCCCATCGAAATTCTCGGAATGATCGCCACGACCGCAGGGTCGGAGTCCAAGGCGCTCTCGGGACCCGTCGTCGATCCTGCCTATGTGCGCGAATTCTCGCGGGCCCACGAGGAGGCCGGGTTCGATCGTGTGCTCATCGGATACAGTGCGAGCTCGCCAGACGGCTTCGCCGTGGCATCGGCGGCGCTGCATTCCACAGAGCGGTTGAAGGTGCTGATCGCGCACCGCCCCGGCTTCGTGCCGCCGACCGTCGTCGCCCGCAAGCTCGCGACGCTCGACCATCTCACGGGTGGTGGGCGGGTGGCGATCCACCACATCACCGGTGGCAGCGAAGCGGATCAGCGCCGCGATGGGGACTACAGCGAGAAACAGGACCGGTACCGCCGCACCGGGGAGTTCATCGACGTGCTGCGCAAGACCCTGACCGAAGACGAGCCCTTCGACCACGACGGCGAGTTCTATCGTTTCGAGGGCGCGTACTCGGCGGCGAAGCCGGCGACGGATGCCGGGATACCGATCTTCTTCGGAGGACTCTCCGGCGGCGCGGTCGAGGTCGGCGCGAAGAACGCCGACGTGTACATGCTGTTCGGCGAGCCGCTCGCCGAGGTGGCAGAGCACATCCGCACGATCCGCGCCGCCGCAGCGAAAGAGGGTCGGACGATCGAGTTCAGTTTGTCGACGCGCCCGATCATCGCGGACACCGAGGACGAGGCATGGGCGAAGGCTGAGCGGATCTACACCGAGACCGAAGAGTTGATCGCGTCGCAGAACAACGGGAACACGCTGTCATTCGCCCGGTCGCGTGGGCAGGAGCGCAATGCCGTGTCGGCGGATCGTCTGCAGCAGATCGCGCAACGCGGCGACGTGCACGACGAGCGGCTGTGGACCGGCATCACGAGGCTCACCGGCCCGTCCGGCAACTCGACAGCGCCCGTCGGGACGCCAGAGCAGGTCGCCGAAGCGCTGCTGAAGTACTACGACCTGGGTGTCACGCGATTCCTGATCCGCGGCTTCGACCCTCTGGGCGACGTGCGCGACTGGGGCAAGGAACTGGTGCCGGCGCTCCGCGAGGGTGCACGCCTGCGCGACGAAGACCGTGCACGGCAGGTCGCCTGACGCGTTCGACGACTCACGCGGCTCTGGCCAGGAGCCGCTCCACGCGCGGCTTCACCTCGGTGGCCAGCAGCGTGATCGACTCGAGCAGATGCTCCTGGGGGAGTCCACCGAGGTCCATCTGCAGGAAGTGGCGCATGTGCCCCATGAATCCGTGCAGGTGGACGATGCGCTCGGCGACGTCGTCAGGGTCGCCGACGTAGTAGGCGCCCGGCGCGTGGGCCTGAGCGTAATAGTCGTCGTCGCTCGGCGTCGCCCAGCCGCGTGCCACGGCCATCGACTCATTCAGCTTCCGCCAGCCCGGGTAGAACCGCTCGAGCGCTTCGGTCTTGGTCGGCGCGATCAGGCCGAGGGCGGCGACGGACACCTTGATATCGGTGCCGGTGTGCCCTGCTTTGGCGGCGCTCGCACGGTAGAGCTCGGCGAGTGGGGCGAAGCGGTGCGGCGCGCCGCCGATGATCCCGTAACTGATCGGCAGGCCGAGACGACCCGCGCGCGCCGAGGACGGCGCGCTGCCGCCGGTGCCGAGCCAGATCGGCAGAGACCCGTGTGTCGGCCTCGGCACGACGACAAGGTCTTCGATATCGGGACGCACGGTGCCCTGCCACGTGACCCGATCAGAGGCGTTGATCCGCATCAGCAGATCGAGTTTCTCCTCGTACAGGCGGTCGTAGTCGCGCAGGTCGTAGCCGAACAGTGGGAACGATTCGACGGACGAGCCGCGGCCAGCGGTGATCTCCACCCGGCCGCCGGAGATCGCATCGGCGGTGGCGAACTGCTGGAAGACCCTGACTGGATCGTCGGTGCTGATCACACTGACGCCGGAGCCGAGGCGAATCTGCGACGTCGCGCCCGCGGCGGCGGCGATCATCGCGCCCGGAGAAGACGCCGGCATCTCGGCGGTGTGATGCTCGCCGACCGCGAAGTAGTCGAGTCCCGCTCGGTCGGCGATGACGATCGCCTCGAAGAGGTTCGCGATCGCCTCGGACGTCGAGCGAAGCGTGCCGTCGACGTTGCGCTGCGTGTCTCCGAAGCTGTAGGCGCCGAGTTGCATGGTGATCTCCTCTGTGATGATGGTCGGGGGTTCAGGCTGCGAGTTCGCGGGACGTGAGAGCGGCCTCGAGCTCATCGCGAGTCAGGATGCTGTTGAAGATGCGGGTGCCCGGACCGAAGTTGCGGCCGGTGTGCAGCGGACCGGAGTAGACGGGGTCGAAGCCGAGGCGATCGATCATGGCCATCACCACCCGCGCGGCGGCGTCGTCGTCGCCGGCCACGGCCAGAGCCCGGCGATCGGGCGCGCCGGTTTCCGCCCCGTGCTCTTCGAGCTCGTGGTACCCGATGTGATTGAGTGACTTCACGAGCCGGGCGCCGGCGAAGTGCCGCGCGACCACCTCGCTCGTCTTCACGGCGTCGTGATCGGACTCGTCGCTCTCGCCGTCTACGGGTGCCCACCAGTTCATCGCGTCGACGACCACTTTCCCCGCCAAGGGTGCAGGGTCGATCGAGCGGTGTTTGCGCAACGGCACTGCAACGATGACGATGTCTGCGTCGTGGACGGCATCGGAGGTCGTCATCGGTACTGCACCCGGGATGACGATCTCGGTCAGCAGGGATATGTCATCGGCGGCGCCGGAGCCGGCGACGTGCACGTCGAAGCCCGCTCGCAGGGCTGTCCGTGCGACCGCCGATCCGACTCTGCCGACACCCAGGATTGCAATCGTCGTCACCGTGGCTCCTCATCTGTCTGCTCAAGACCTGTCACTCCAGTCTCGGGGATCGGTGCCTCTCATCCGAGTCGGTGATAAGCTGCTTACTATAAGTAAGTCAGGAGACGCACATGGACCCGCAGCACATCGATGACGAGCTGTGCCGGCTGTTCCGCCGGTCAGCGGAACTCGCCGGTAAGAAGTGGAACGCTGCGATCCTTCTGGCGTTGGCCCGGGGTGCGGAGCGGTTCTCGGCCATCCTCGGTTCGGTCGAGGGGCTCTCGGATCGCCTTCTGGCCGCCCGTCTGCGCGAGCTCGAGTCGCACGGGCTGGTGGCCCGTGAGGTCGTTCCCAGCGTTCCCGTGCAGATCCTCTACCGGCTGACGCCGGCAGGGAGTGAACTGATCGGGATACTTCACCCCTTGGTGCAGTGGTCGCAGCGCTGGGAGCAGGAGCCGGCGGAACGGCAGATCACGGCACCAGTGTGATCTTGCCGCGTGCCTGATGAGCTTCGATGAGTCGATGGGCTTCGGCCGCTTCGCTCAGGGGCAGCTCAGCGCCGAGCTCCACCTGGAAGTCGCCGCTCGCGATGAGGTCGATCGCGACACGCACACCCTCTTCGCGCCAGGCGAGCTCCTGCTTCGTGAGAGGAATGGGTGAGCCGCCGCTGAAGGCGCGGATGCCGAGGCTCTCGGCATCCGGTCCGCGCACGATGGTCGCGATGCGGTCGTGGTCGGCGACCAGCTCCTTCGACACCTCGATCGCCTCGTCGGTGCCGATGCAGTCCAGCACCACGGTCACGCCGTTCGGCGCCGCAGTGCGGACACGATCGACCAGGCCATCGCCGTAGGCGACGGGGATCGCGCCGAGCTCGCGCAACTGCTCGTGACGCTCTGGACTGCCGGTGGCGATGACGCTCGCACCCCACGCGACGGCGAACTGGATCGCGGCCTGTCCGACCGCTCCGGATCCGGCATGGATCAGCAGGGTGTCGCCGTCGCCGACCTGCAGTGAGCGCAGGCACTGGTACGCGGTTCCGACCGGAATGCTGAGGGCCGCGCCTTCGGCAGCGGTGACGGCATCCGGCAATGTATGGAGATTCTCGACCTGCACGACGAGAAGCGTCGCGTAGCTGCCGTCGGCGCCACCGAATGCGACGCGGTCCCCGACCGCGAACTCCGTCACATCATCGCCGACGGAGTCGATGACGCCGGCGCCATCGAAGCCGACCCGGCGAGGCTCGGTGATCGGCGGCATGGGGCGCTTGCCGCTGCGCCGTTTCGCATCGAGCGGATTGACGCCGGCGGCCTCGACCCGCACGACGACCTGGCCGGGGCCGGCAACGGGGTCGGGGATATCCACGAGCTGGAGGACGTCAGGGGAGCCGAGTTCTGTGTAGACGATCGCGCGAGCCATGCCGCCAGGCTACCTCTCCATCGGCGGGGACTGCGCTCAGCGCGCGCTCAGCAGCTTCTGGATGCGCTGCGGCGAGACGGGTTGCGCGGTGCCGAGGCGCTGTGCGAACACGCTGATCCGATATTCCTCCAGCAGCCAGCGCGCCTCCACCAGGGAAGGAGCGGCATCTGCCTGGAGAGGGATCGTGCCCCCGGCATCCTCGAATGCCTTCGCGACCCGCTCGTACTCGGTCATCCGGGTGCGATCCTTGCCCGGTTCGTTCGACAGCGTCTTCAGTCGATCGAGCATGCCATCGAGATACCGGGGGATGTGCGTGAGGCGCTCGGCACCGGTCGCCGAGATGAACCCGGGATGCAGCAGCGCGCTCAACTGCGACCGGATGTCGTTCAGCGGACCGAGCAGGGCGAGCGAGTTCTCCGACTTGATGCCGCGCTCGACTTCACGGGACTTCGTGAGAATGCGTGCGACGAGTGAGACGGCGGCGAACAACTGGTCCACGAGCGTCGCGTTCACGGCGTCCCGCGCGGCGGTGAACTGCGCTTCGGTGCGGATCGGCTCGGCGGGCAGTGCGGCGCGCACAACGGCGGCCCTGGCATCTTCGATCAGGGTGGCGGCTGATGAGTACGGTGACGCGGCGAGTGCCAGCTTCTCCTGCGAGGTGAGGTGCTCCTGCACGTACGACGCAGGGGAGGGCACATTCAGCAGCATCAGGCGCAGCACGCCGTTGCGCGTGGCTGCGGTTGCGGCATCCGCCGTCGCCTCGACGCGCACCGAGACCGTCTTGCCCTGATCGACGATCGCCGGGTAACCGCGCACGACGCCGCCCGCGACCTTGGTGTCGAGCACCTCGGCGAGTTCGCCGAACGTCCAGCTCGTCAGGCCGTCCTGTTCCGCGAACCCTGATCCCTGAGCCTGTCGAAGGGCGGATGCTGCCGCCACGGCCTGAGCATCCGGTCGCCCTCTGCTTCTCTCGGGCCTGGCGATCGAGCGCGCGACGCTGGAGCGAGCGCGATCCGAGAGCGAAGTCTGCAATTCGCCGAGATCGCGAGCAGATCCGGCGACCCGGCCGCGCTCGTCGACCGCCCGGAAGTTCATGCGCAGGTGCCCTGGCACGCGCTCGTCGTCGAAGTCGGCGGCAGACACCGGCTGATTCGCCAGCGGCTGGATCATCCGCGCCAGTGCCTCCTTCAGCGATCGCGGTGGTCGTCCGCCATGGTTCTCCGGCCCCTCTTCGGCGAGAGTCGCCCCGAACTTGTCTGCCCAGTCGGCGGCAGGCACGACGTGCCTGCGGATCGCTTTCGGCAGCGCGCGCAGCAGGGCGGTGACGAGGTCTGCGCGCAGCCCGGGCACCTGCCAGTCGAAGCCTCGATTCTCGACCTGTGCCAGCAGCGCGAGGGGTACGACGACGCTGACGCCGTCATCCGGAGCGCCCGGCTCGAAGCGGTAGGCGAGTCCGAGCACCTGGTCGCCCTGCGTCCACCGGGTGGGGAAGTCGTTCTGTTCCGCGCGGCCCTTCGACAGGCTCAGGGACCGGTCGTCAAGCATGTCGCTCTCGCGCATGACGAGCAGCTTCGGCGTCTGCTGCAGCGTCTCACGCCACCACTTCTCGAACGAGCGCACGTCGAAGACCGCGGCGGGGATCCGCTCGTCGTAGAAGCGGAACACCTCTTCGTCGCCGGCGAGGATGTCGCGTCTGCGCTCCCGTTCCTCGAGCTTCTCCAGGCGCTTGCGCAGTTCGCCGTTGCTGCGCCAGAACGCGCTGACCCGCTTGTCTAGCTGTGTAGGATCCCATTCGCCCTCGACCAGCGCGTGCCGCACGAACAGCTCGCGGGAGGCAGCGCGGTCGATGCGGGCGAACTGGATGCGCCGCCGCTGGATGATCTCGACGCCGAACAGAGTGACCTTCTCGAAGGCGACGGCGGCACCGGCATCCTTCGACCAGTGCGGTTCGGAGACCTGCCTCTTGGCGAGGTCGCCGGCGAGCGACTCGGCCCACGCGGGATCGATCGCGGCGACGGTGCGCGCGAAGGTGCGAGAGGTCTCGACGATCTCGGCGGCGATGACGGCCTGCGGGCTCTGTTTGCGAAGGCCCGACCCGGGGAAGATCGAGAAGCGGATGCCGCGCGCACCCCGATACTCGGCGATCCGGCGCTTCGGGTCCTTCTGACTCTTCGATTGGCCTTTGGGCGGCGTCTTGGTATTGCGCTCGTCGAGGATGCCGATCTGGGATAGGAGCCCTGCGAGCAGGGCGCGGTGGATGGCGTCGCCGTTGGCGTGGCCGTCCTGTGGCGCAAGGGACGCTTCGACTCGTCGCTGCGCTCCTCGCTCAACCCGTTTCGTCTCGCCTTCGGCTCGCTCAACGACCCGCGTAGAAACCTCGTGCGGGTCGTTGAGCGAAGCAGCCGAAGGCCGCGAAGACGAAACGGGTTGAGCGACCGAAGGGAGTCGAAGCCGATCCCCACGAGCATCCTTGGGAGCCTTCACGAGCGAGCGCAGCTGGCGGTGCACGTCGAACCACTCCCGCACGCGCACGTAGTTCAGGTGCTCGGAGCGGCACAGACGCCGGAACGCGCTCGAGCCGAGCTCGCGCTGCTGCTCGCGCAGGTGGTTCCACAGGTTCAGCGTCGCCAGGAAGTCGCTCGTCGGATCGGTGAAACGCGCGTGCATCCGGTCGGCGGCGTCGCGGACGGCCTGCGGTGCCTCCTGTGACGGGCGCTCGCGGACATCCTGGATGGTGAGACCGGCGACGATGGCGAGCACGTCTTCCACGACGCTGGTCCCTGAGCCTGTCGAAGGGTTCTGCGCCTCGAGCAGCATGCGCGCGAAGCGCGGGTCGATCGGCATCCGGGCGATGTCGCGGCCGATGCGGGTGAGGCGCGGGGTGTCGCGACTCAGATCGACCGCCCCCAACTCGGTGAGGAGGTCGAACGCCGCCTTGATGCCGCGCGAATCAGGTGGTGTGAGGAACGGGAACGCGGCGATGTCACCGAACCCGAGCGAGAGCATCTGCAGCACGACAGAGGCGAGCGACGTGCGCAGCACCTCTGGCTCAGTGAACTCCGCCCGCGTGTCGAAGTCGTCCTCGCCGTAGAGGCGGATCGCGATGCCGTCGCTCGTGCGGCCTGCTCGACCCGCGCGTTGGTTGGCCGACGCCTGCGAGATGGGTTCGATCGGCAGCCGCTGCACCTTCGAGCGGTTGCTGTACCGGGAGACGCGTGCGGTGCCGGTGTCGATGACGTACTTGATGCCGGGGACGGTGAGGCTGGTCTCCGCGACGTTCGTGGCGAGGACGACGCGACGCCGCACTCCGGCGACGCGGCTCGGCTCGAACACGCGATGCTGCTCGGCGGCGGACAGCCTTCCGTACAGCGGAAGCACCTCGACGGGAGCTTTGCTCGACGTGTAAGCGGCGCGCACAGCATCCGCGGCATCCCTGATCTCGGCCTCGCCGGGGAGGAACACGAGCACATCACCCGCTGCCTCGCGGTCGAGTTCGCGCAGCGCCGTGACGATCGCCGATACCTCGTCCTCGGTCTCATCCTCGGAAGGCGCGCGGTACCGGATCTCCACGGGGTAGGTGCGGCCTGAGACCTCGATTACCGGGGCCGGTGTGCCATCCGATGCGGCGAAGTGCTTCGCGAAGCTCTCCGGGTCGATCGTCGCCGAGGTGATGATGACCTTGAGATCCGGGCGCTCGGGGAGGATGCGGGTGAGATACCCGAGCAGGAAGTCGACGTTGAGCGAACGCTCGTGCGCTTCGTCGATGATGATCGTGTCGTAGCGGCGCAGCAGCCGGTCGCGGTGGATCTCGTTGAGCAGGATGCCGTCGGTCATCAGCGCGACCTTCGTCGCATCCGACACCTTGTCGGTGAAGCGCACCTTGTATCCGACGGCTCCGCCGAGTTCGACGTGCAGTTCCTCGGCGATGCGCTCGGCGATGGTGCGAGCGGCGAGTCGGCGCGGCTGGGTGTGCGCGATGTTCGTGCGACCGAGTTCGAGAGCGATCTTCGGCAACTGCGTGGTCTTGCCCGATCCGGTCGCACCGGCGACGACGACGACCTGATTGTCGCGGATGGCATCGGCGATCTCATCCCTCGCGGCGCTGACGGGCAGCTCCGGGGGATAGGTGATGACGAGATCGGCAGAAGACATAGCCCTCCATCGTATGACGGTGACGCGTCGCGAGGCGACCTGTCATCACAGGTCGTAGGCTGGACGCATGACGATCCCCACTGTGACTCTCAACGACGGACACACCATCCCTCAGCTCGGCTACGGCGTCTTCAAGGTGCCGCCGGCAGACACCGAGCGCACCGTCAGCGAAGCGCTCGAGATCGGCTACCGCCACATCGACACCGCGGCGGTCTACGGCAATGAGGAAGGGGTGGGGGCCGCGATCGCGAAGAGCGGCATCGCCCGCGACGAGCTGTTCGTCACCACGAAGCTGTGGAACGACCGGCACGACGGCGACGAGCCGAACTCCGCGATCGCCGAGAGCCTCGAGAAGCTGGGCCTCGAGCACGTCGATCTGTATCTCGTGCACTGGCCGACGCCCGCCAAGGACAACTACGTCCACGCCTTCGCGAAGCTCATCGAGCTGCGCGATGCAGGCCTCACCCGCAGCATCGGCGTCTCGAACTTCCTCGCCGAGCACCTCGAGCGCGTCGTGAACGAGACCGGCGTCACGCCGGCCGTCGACCAGATCGAACTGCACCCGGCGTACCAGCAGCGCGAGACCGTCGCGTGGGCTGCCGACCACGGCATCCGCATCGAATCGTGGGGTCCGCTCGGACAGGGAAAGTACGACCTCTTCGGCACACCCGCGGTCGCCGACGCGGCGGCAGCGCACGGCAAGACGCCGGCGCAGGTCGTGCTGGGCTGGCACCTGCAGAAGGGGAACATCGTGTTCCCGAAGTCGGTGCGCACCGAGCGCCTGCGCGAGAACCTCGACGTGTTCGACTTCACCCTGACCGATGCCGAGATCGCTGCGATCGACGGTCTCGACCCGCTCGACGGCTCGGGTCGCGTGGGCACGCACCCGAACGAATTCGACTGAGCCGGTTTCAAGCGAGCGCCTGACGCTTACATGACGCCCCGTGTCGCTCCATGCGCCACGGGGCGTCGTCATGGGTACGTTCTATGGCATGACCGCTCCTTATCGCATCGTCGCCGTCTCCGGCTCGCTCCACGAGCCCAGCAAGACGACCGCGCTTCTGCGAGCCATCGCCGCAGCCGTCGCCGAGCGCGCCGAGGTCGAGGTGCAGCTGATCGAGCTCACCGCGATCGGTCCGGCGCTCGCAGGGGCGTTGCGGCGCGATCACCTGCCCGCAAGCGTCGAGGAGAAGTTGGTCGCGATCGAGCAGGCCGACCTGCTTATCGTCGGCAGCCCCGTCTACCGTGCCTCGTTCACCGGACTGTTCAAGCATCTGTTCGACTTCGTCGGCCAGTACGCGCTGGTCGGCAAGCCGGTGCTTCTCGCGGCGACCGGCGGGGGAGAGCGCCACGCGCTCATCATCGAGCATCAGCTGCGACCACTGTTCGCGTTCTTCCAGGCGCTCACGCTGCCGCTCGGCGTCTACGCCAGTGACACCGACTTCGACGGGTACGTCGTCGGCTCCGAGATCCTGCAGGCGCGCATCTCACTCGCGGCGGAGCGTGCGCTGCCGCTGGTCGGATACGCTGCCTCCCGGTCGGTGGAGGCGCTGGTCTGAGCCGCTCGGCGTAGCGTGGGGCGCATGACGAATCGTCTCGCGGGAACGCTCAGCCCCTATCTGCGATCGCACGCCGACAACCCGGTCGACTGGTTCCCCTGGGGTGAGGAGGCGTTCGCCGAAGCGCAACGGCGGGATGTACCGCTGCTGATCTCGATCGGCTACTCGACGTGCCATTGGTGTCATGTCATGGCGCGCGAGTCCTTCTCGAATCCTGAGACTGCCGCGCTCATCAACGACGGCTTCGTCGCGGTCAAGGTCGATCGGGAGGAGCATCCGGATGTCGACGGCGCGTACATGGCCGCGGCGTCGGCGTTCACGCAGAATCTCGGCTGGCCGCTGACCGTGTTCACGACGCCGCAGGGGCGCACGTTCTACGCCGGCACGTATTGGCCGCCTTCCGCGAGTGGCGGCATGCCTGGATTCAGAGATGTGCTCGCCGCGGTGAGAGAGGCCTGGACGCTGCGCCGCGAGCAGGCGATCGAATCGGCGGATGCTGTGGCCGATGCGCTGGCGAGCGCGGCGGAGACCACGCCGTCTCCGCTGCCGTCGTCCGCGGGCATGGCTGCTGCTGCGGCGGCGATCGCCGCCCGCGAGGACGGGACGTTCGGCGGATTCGGTGGGGCGCCGAAGTTCCCAGTGGCGACGACGCTGCGGTTCCTGCAGAGCCCGCTCGTGCGTCGTGAGGCGGCAGATGCGGCGGCCGCTGCGACGCGCGCGCTCGCCGCCATGACGGCATCCGCTCTGCACGATTCCGACGGAGGCTTCTTCCGGTACGCGACGCAGCGCGACTGGACGGTGCCCCATTACGAGCGGATGCTGACGGACAACGCGCAGCTGCTCGACGTGGCCGTCGCTGAAGGCGACTTCGTGACGGCCGAGGGCGTCGTCGGTTTCCTGCTCGGGGTCTTGCGGCGTGAGGGCGGCGCCTTCGGCGCAGCGCAGGACTCGGAATCGTGGATCGACGGGCAGCGCAGCGAAGGTGGCTACTACCTCGCCCCGGACCGCTCGAGTATGGAAGCGCCGGCGGTCGATGGCAAGGTCATCACGGGATGGAACGGTCTCGCGATCGGAGCTCTCGCGCGGACGGGTGCGGCGCTCGGAAAGCCGGAATTGATGGATGCTGCGGCCGCAGCGGCGTCTTTCGTACTGTCGACCAACCGCTCGCCGGAAGAGCGGCTCGTCAGGGCGTCCCTGGATGGGAGGGCGTCGACGGCGGTCGCGACGCTTGCGGATCTGGGGCTTCTCGCGGAAGGGCTCTTCAGCCTGGCAGTGGCCACGGGCGACGTGTCGTGGGCTGTGGCAGGTCGTGATCTTCTCGATGAGGCTCTCGACGAGGGCGCCGCGGCGGACCCAGTGCTGGCCGCTCAGGGAGTGGCATCCGCTCCAGACCAGACCGATGGCGACCTGCCTTCCGGTGTCTCGGCAGTCGCAGCGGCGGCGCTCGCGGCCTGGCGGCTGGGCGCAGGGTCGCGGTACCGGGAGGCGGCTGAGGAGCAGGTGCAGACGCATGCGGCATCCGCTCTGCAGCACCCGTTCGGGCACGGCTCGCTGCTGGCGGTGGCCGCGGGCCTCATCGAGCCGCCACGTCAGATGGTCGTCGTCACCGATGATCGTTCAGAGCCCCTCGCCGTCGCTTCGCGCGGGGTGGATGCGGACGTGATCGCCGTCGTGACGCCCGCGCAGGCGCGCGCGTTCGCGGATGCCGGTTTCGAGCTGTTCGAGGGCAAGGATGCGGCGTCCGGTCTCGCATACGACTGCCGGGCGTTCGTGTGCCGGTTACCGGTCGATGATCCCGCGGAGCTCGTCAGGGAGCGGTGACTCCTGGTCGGATACGACGTCGAATTCGGTAGCGGATGCCGCTTTGTGCAGCGCGGGGAATATCGTTCGGAAAAGTTGTCTGATCAGCCTGAAACGTGGGGTGGAATGTCGGTGGCCCGGTGTTGAATGGTGGGTATGCTCCCGATCGGCGGTCCGGGGTGGCTCGCTCGTTGCGCGGCCTTCGCCCTGCGGATCGAGCCGCGCAGATCGAGCAACGCGCAGCTGAAGTCCCACTGGTCGATCAGCCGCCAGGAGATCAGCTGCGTCGTGAGCGTCTCGGCGAAACGCAGCTGCACACCGCGGTCGATCCGGTCAGGCAGCAGCCATGGCTCGGACACATAGATGCCGAGCCCGAAAAGCAGATCGTCGGCGAACATCGTTCGCACGAAGGCATCTTCGGGAGTGATCTCGCGTTCGAGGTCCAGCACCGAGCGATCGCCGTCCGTCAGGATGCGGTGCCCCTCAGCTTCCAAGCATCGGCGCAGTTGCGCGTCGGCCGTGGCGATTCGTCGGCGACGCAGACCCGTCTTGCCTTTGAGGTGCGCGCTCAGGAAAGCGGTAAGGATCTCGTCGATGTGTGGTCGCTGCCTCTGCATGCGGCCATGTTCGTCGAGGCCACCGACATTGGACACCCGCACTCACACCCAGGTCGGCATCCAATTGTGGATGAGCCAGAATTCATACGGCACGTTCATCCCGACCCACACCGGGTAGAAGAACGCAGAGACGAGCACCGTGACCACGAGGAAGACGATGACCGTGCGCTCTCCTGCCTGCCGGCGGTGCAGCGGTTCATCGCGGCGTCCGGCTATCTCTCGCAGCGCGAGCACCAGCGCCAGCACCAGGAACGGCATCATCACCACTGTGTAGAACTGGAAGATCGTGCGCTCGGGGTACAACAGCCACGGCACGTAGGTCACGCCGAGGCCGACCAGCGGTATCGCATATGTCCACGGCATCGGCCTGCGCTGGATGAGCCCGCGCACGAACCGGTAGAGCAGGAAGATCGCCGCAGCGACACCGGCGTACCAGATCAGCGGATTCGGCACCGACGACACCACTGAGATGCAGTGATCGGTGCCGCAGCTCTGATCGTCTCCCACCCAGACCGCGGTCGGACGGATGAGGAACGGCCATTGCCACGCCGGGCTCGCGTATGGATGCCCGCTGCTGAGTCCGACATGGAAGCCGTAGATCGACTCGTGATACTTCCACAGCGCGGCAAGCGGGTTCCCGGCGACCTGGCGATCGTACCCACCGGCCGTCACCAGCCATCCCGTCCAGCTCACGAGATACGTGAGAAGCGCAGCCGGTACCAGCAGCACGAACGAGACCGCGCCCTGTCGGAACGCGGCATCCGTCGGCCAGAACAGCACACCTGCCCGACGGCGCGCCAGCGCATCCGTGATGACGAGATACAACCCGAGACCGGCCAGCGCGTAGAGGCCAGACCATTTCACCGCGCACGCCGCGCCCAGCGCGACCCCTGCCGCGATCACCCATGGACGGCGCCAGATCACCCTGCCCCAGAGCGGGTCCGCGGCATCCGGATCGGCTTTCTCGACCAGCGGGATGCTGCGCCTGCGGTCGTACAGGATGAAAAGGAAACCGAGCAGGATGAAGAAGGTGAGGATGCCGTCGAGCAGCGCGATCCGGCTCATCACGATGCTGAGTCCGTCGATCGCGAGCAGAAGCCCCGCGACCGACGCCGCGACGACCGATCGCGTGAGTTCTTTGGCCACGAAGTACACCAGCAGCACCGTGGCGGTGCCGATCAGGGCGACCGCCAGGCGCCACGCCGCACTGCCTCCCGCACCGAACACGCCCATGCCGAGCGCGATGATCCACTTGCCGAGCGGGGGATGCACGACGAAGCTGCCGGTTCCGCTCAGAGCCGTCGTGTCACCGGTGAGGAACGCCTCGTTCGCGCCATCGCCCCACGTGCCCTCGTAGCCCAAGGTCCACAACGACCATGCGTCCTTGACGTAGTACGTCTCGTCGAACGCGAGCACATTCGGATGCGCGAGGTTCGCCAGGCGCAGCACTGCCGCGAGCGCCGTGATCACCAGCGGAGAGAGCCAGCGGATGACACGATTCCAGTCGGGATCGAGCAGCATCCGATCGCGCAACCGGCCCCACCTGGTCAGACGCTCCGCAGGAGGCGGAAGCAGAGGCACGGGCGCGGTCACGGCATAAGCCTAAGCGGCGGGGCGCGCCTAAGCTGATCGTGTGATCATCCTCGCCGCGACTCCGATCGGAAACCTCGGCGATGCGTCCCGCCGCCTCATCGAGGTGCTCGAGAACGCCGAGATCGTCGCTGCCGAAGACACCCGCACCACGGCGCACCTGCTTCGCGCGTTGCAGATCGAGAATCGACCGCGCCTGATCGCCCTGCACGACCACAATGAGAAGCACATGGCAGCCGAACTCGCCGCCCTCGCCGCCGAGCAGGACATCGTGGTCGTCAGCGACGCGGGGATGCCCGCAGTCAGCGACCCCGGTTACGGTCTGGTCGCGGAAGCGGTCGCACAGGGCGTCACGGTGACTGCGATCCCCGGACCGAGCGCGGTGCTCATGGCGCTCGCGATCTCGGGTCTGCCGACCGACCGCTTCACGTTCGAGGGCTTCCTGCCCCGCAAACCGGGGGAGCGGCGGACGGCGCTCCGGTCCGTCGCGGGTGAGAAGCGCACCATGGTCTTCTTCGAGTCTCCCGCCCGCCTCGCCTCGACGCTTGCCGACATGGGAGAGGCGTTCGGTGCGGATCGTCGCCTTGCCGTGTGCCGTGAGCTGACGAAGTTCTACGAGGAGGTGCGTCGCGGCACGGCATCCGAGCTCGTGGAGTGGGCCGAGAACGGCGTCAAGGGCGAGATCGTCGTCGTCGTCGAAGGCGCCCCGCATCAAGACGTCTCGGTCGAGGATGCCGGCGCGCAGGTGCAGGCGCTCGTCGAAGGAGGCATGCGCCTGAAAGAAGCGTGCGCGGAGGTCGCCGCGGCGACCGGCCTGAGCTCGCGAGACCTCTACCAGCAGGCCCTCGCCGCGCGGAAGCCATGAGCGACGCGGGCCGTGCACGTTCTTCGGAGAAGTGCGCTCGGCTCGGAGCGAATCGCCCGAATCGCTCCGAAGATAGTGCAATTCTCCGAGCGAAGCGTACGCACCTCGCACGGCGACAGGCATACCAGAGCCTGCGCAGCCCATCCGCGCGTAAGCTCATCGAATGAGGCGAGAATCCGTGGCGGGAGTCCGATGGCGCGCCGCTGCCGCGGGCGTCGCAGCCGTGCTGTTCGCCGCCGGTCTCGGTGAACTGACGGCATCCCTGCTCGCACCGTCCGCCAGCCCGTTCGCGGTGATCGGCGGTGGCCTGATCGACATCGCGCCGAGCTGGGCGAAAGACCTGGCGATAGAACTGTTCGGCACGGCGGACAAGATCGCACTCCTGACGGCTATCGCTCTGGTCGCCGCTCTACTCGCCGCCGCAGCGGGGCTGCTCGAGCTGTGGCGGTCCCCTGTCGGAACAGCGATCTTCATCACGCTCGGTATCGTCGGGGCCGTCGTGGCGACGGTGCGATCCGATGGAGATCTTCTGGCCTGGCTGCCTTCTGTCGTGGCGGGTGCCGCCGGAGCGATCGCCCTGCGCATCCTCATGAAACGGGCGACCCCTGCGGCGGAAGCGCCGAAGGACGGTCCCGATCGCCGGCAGTTCCTGGTGTGGACCGGCGCGACCGCAGCACTCGGAACGGTGGCTCTCGTCTTCGGAAACCTTGCGCGAGCGACCGTGCGCACCGTCGAAGCCGCCCGCGCCGCGGTGCGGCTGCCCACCGCGACGACCGGCGCACCGGCCGTACCGGCGGCGGCCGAGCTCGGAATCGAAGGGCTCGCACCCGTCGTCACGCCGAACAGCGAGTTCTACCGCATAGACACGGCCCTCGTCGTACCGCAGGTCGACCCGGCGGACTGGAGCCTGCGGGTGCACGGGATGGTCGATCAGGAAGTCGTCCTCACCTGGGACGAGCTGCTCGCGCTGCCGATGCAGGAGAGTGACATCACTCTGGCCTGCGTCTCCAACACCGTCGGCGGCGATCTCATCGGCAACGCCAGGTGGCTCGGATATCCGGTGCGCGAACTGCTTGCGCGGGCGGGTGTGTCAGCCGACGCGGATATGGTGCTCTCCACCTCGATCGACGGATTCACCGCATCGACGCCGCTCGAGGCATTCACAGATGACCGAGATTCTCTGCTTGCCGTCGGGATGAACGGCGAGCCGCTCCCGCTCGCGCACGGCTTCCCGGTGCGACTGGTGGTCCCAGGCCTCTACGGCTACGTGTCGGCCACGAAGTGGGTGACCGAACTCGAGGTCACCCGCTTCGACAGGGCGAGCGCATACTGGACGTCGCGCGGATGGTCGGAGCGCGGGCCCATCAAACTGCAGTCCCGGATCGACGTGCCCAGAGACGGACGCGACGTCGAGGCCGGATCCTCGGTGATCGCCGGCATGGCCTGGCATCAGCACGTCGGTGTCGAGGGCGTCGAGGTGCGCGTCGACGGCGGTCCGTGGCGGCGCGCGGAACTCGCCACGGCGATCTCCGACGACACCTGGGTGCAGTGGAGCCTGCCGTGGACGGCGGAGTCCGGCACGCACGAGATCGAATGCCGCGCCCTCAGTGCCGACGGCGAGACGCAGACCTCGACACCGGCGCCGCCGGCTCCGGACGGCGCGCAGGGCTGGCATCGCATCAGTGTGACCGTGCGCTGAGCGGGCCCTGCAGCGGCATCCTCGCCTGGTACTCGCTGATCCACACGCCGCCCGTCGAGCTTCCGCTGATCCTCACCGACGCCGGCTTCACCATCACTTCCACCGAGCAACGCGACCGGGTGCCCGGCGAGATCAGCATCCGCCATCACGGTGCCCTGACAGCAGTCGCCGGACCGCGTAACCACCCCGGCAGACCGGCCTAGAATTGACCCCATGCCCTCAGGCGAATCCTTCTACATCACCACGCCCATCTACTACCCCTCCGATGTGCCCCACATCGGCCACGGGTACACATCGGTGGCCGTCGACACGCTCGCGCGTTGGCACCGCCACGGCGGCGATGACACCTGGATGCTGACCGGCACCGACGAGCACGGCCAGAAGATGCTCCGCGCCGCAGCGGCGAACAACGTCACGCCGCAGGAGTGGGTGGACAAGCTCGTCACCGAGAGCTGGTTCCCGCTGCTGGAGACGCTCGACGTCGCCAACGACGACTTCATCCGCACCACGCAGGAGCGCCATGAGAAGAACGTGCAGGTGTTCTTCCAGCGGCTGTACGACGCGGGCTACATCTACGCGGGCGAGTACGAGGCGCTCTACTGCGTGGGTTGTGAGGAGTTCAAGCCAGAGTCGGAGATCGTCGACGGCACCGGACCCTTCGAGGGCCTGAAGGTCTGCGCGATCCACTCCAAGCCGCTCGAGCTGCTGCAGGAGAAGAACTACTTCTTCAAGCTGAGCGAGTTCCAGGACCGCCTGCTCGAGCTCTACAAGAACGAGCCCGACTTCGTGCGCCCGCACTCCGCTCGCAACGAGGTCGTCTCGTTCGTCTCGCAGGGCCTGAAGGATCTCTCCATCTCGCGCTCGACCTTCGACTGGGGCATCCCTCTGCCCTGGGACGAGTCGCACGTCATCTACGTGTGGGTCGACGCACTGCTCAATTACGCGACTGCCGTCGGCTACGGATCCGACGAGGAGACCTTCGCCCGCCGCTGGCCCGCGTATCACGTCGTAGGCAAGGACATCCTCCGCTTCCACGCCGTGATCTGGCCGGCGCTGCTGATGGCTGCCGGCGTCGACGTGCCCAAGGGCGTCTTCGCCCACGGCTGGCTGCTCGTCGGTGGCGAGAAGATGTCGAAATCGAAGCTCACCGGCATCGCGCCGACTGAGATCACCGACGTCTTCGGCTCCGACGCGTACCGCTACTACTTCCTCTCCGCCATCGCGTTCGGACAGGACGGCTCGTTCAGCTGGGAAGATCTCTCGGCCCGCTACCAGTCCGAGCTCGCGAACGGCTTCGGCAACCTCGCCTCGCGTACGGTCGCCATGATCGAGAAGTACTTCGACGGCGTCGTTCCGGATGCGGCGGACTACACCGAGCAGGATCTCGCGATCCAGAAGATCGTGGCGGATGCTGCGACAGCAGCCGATGGATGGATCGAGCAGTTCCGCATCGACGAGGCGATCTCGTCGATCTGGACGATCGTCGACGCGTTGAACGGCTACATCACCGAGAACGAGCCTTGGGCGCTCGCCCGCGATGAGGACCAGCGCGGCAGGCTCGGCACCGTGCTGTACACGTGTGCAGAGGGCCTTCGTGCGCTCGCCGTACTCCTGTCGCCGGTCATGCCGCAGGCGACCGACAAGTTGTGGTCGGCGCTCGGTGCCGCCGAGAGCCTCGGCGCGCTGCAGGCGCAGCCGGTCCGTGCGGCCGGAGCGTGGGGTGTGCTGCAGCCCGGCGCACGGGTTCACGCGCTTGCTCCGCTGTTCCCCCGCGTGGAGCAGCAGGCTTGAGCGAAAACCCCAGTCAGTACGTTCGGGAGCGGGCGGCGGAAGGCCGCAAGGACCTCCGCTACCCGCCCGCCCCCGAACCGCTGACGGTGCCGGTTTACGACAACCACGCGCACCTGGAGATCACCGACGGCGTCGAGCCGCTCTCTCTGAAGGAGCAGCTCGACAGGGCCGAGGCTGTCGGCGTCGCCGGCGTCGTGCAGGCCTCGGGCGACGTCGAGTCGTCCCGCTGGGCGGTGGATGCCGCGGCATCCGATCCGCGCGTCCTCGCAGCCGTCGCGATCCATCCGAACGACGCGCCCGTCTACGCCGAGGCCGGGCGGCTGGATCACGCGATCGGGGTGATCGACGAGCTCGCCGCGCACCCCCGCACGCGCGCGATCGGTGAGACCGGGCTGGACTTCTTCCGCACCGAGGAGGAGCGACGCGGTCCGCAGTTCGAATCGTTCGAGGCGCACATCGCCCTCGCGAAGAAGCACTCGATCGCCATGCAGATCCACGATCGCGACGCGCACGACGCCGTGCTGGAGACGTTGACCCGAGTCGGGGCGCCCGAGACCACGGTGTTCCACTGCTTCTCCGGCGACGACGCGATGGCCAGGGTCTGCGCGAACGCGGGCTACTACCTCTCGTTCGCCGGCAACGTCACCTTCAAGAATGCGCAGAACCTGCGCGACGCACTGCAGGTCACCCCGCTCGATCGCATCCTCGTCGAGACGGATGCGCCATTCCTCACACCCGTGCCCCTGCGGGGCCGCCCGAACGCGCCGTACCTGGTTCCGCTCACGCTGCGTTTCATGGCCGCAGAGCTCGGCCTCGCTGTCGACGAACTCGCCGCGCAAGTCGCCGCGAACACTCTCGAGGTCTACGGAGAGTTCGCCGACTGAGGCTCAGACCGCCGCGGCCTCGGCAGGCCCCAGACCTGGGCGATGACGCCGCCGGGGGCCTGACCGATCACCATCCCGCCGAACACACCGACCATGTTCACCGACGCGACTCTGCCCTGCAGCTCATGCGGCACCAGGCGCTGGCGAACGGTCGTCGAGATCGTGCCCCATAGCCGACTGCGCCCATGTGCAGATGCTCGGTCGCATAGAGCAGGGGAGCGGCCGCCAGCGGAAATCGGGGCCCATGCGGCGGGGCGCGACGAGTTCTCCGAGTGAGGGCACCCGAACACATTACCGGCATGGGGGACAATGGCAGGATGACCGTCACGCTGCTCGGCGCCACCGAGATCCGCCGTCTTGCCGCCGAGCTCGACGTCACACCCACGAAGAAGCTCGGACAGAACTTCGTCGTCGACGCCAACACCGTTCGCAAGATCGTGAACGTCGGCAAGGTGCGGGCGGGGGAGCGCGTGGTCGAGGTGGGCCCGGGGCTGGGCTCGCTCACGCTCGCGATCCTCGAGACCGGAGCATCCGTCACGGCCGTCGAGATCGATCACCGCCTCGCCGCACGGTTGCCGCAGACTGCCGTGGACCACGGCGTCCCGGCAGAAGCGCTCACCGTGGTCGACGCGGATGCGCTGCGCATCACAGAGCTTCCCGGTGACCCGTCCGTGCTGGTCGCGAACCTGCCATACAACGTCTCCGTCCCCGTGCTGCTGCACTTCATGGAGACGTTCCCGAGCCTCCAGCGCGGCGTCGTGATGGTGCAGGCCGAGGTCGGAGAGCGCCTCGCGGCTCCTCCCGGCAGCAAGGTCTACGGCGCCCCCAGCGTCAAAGCGGCCTGGTACGGACCGTGGCGACTCGCAGGCAACGTGTCCCGGCAGGTGTTCTGGCCGGTGCCGAACATCGACAGCGTGCTCGTCGCCTTCGAGCGCGACGAGGAGCCGCGCGGCAGCGAAGAGCTGCGCAGGGCCACCTTCCGCATCGTCGACGCGGCCTTCCAGCAGCGCCGCAAGATGCTGCGTCAGGCGCTCTCCCTCGTTCTCGGCGGCACCGCGGCCGAAGCATCCGCGATCCTCGAGAAGGCGGGCGTCGCACCGACCGCACGCGGCGAGCAGTTGACGGTGGATGACTTCGTGAGAATCGCCGAGGCGCTGGACGCTAACCTGGAGGCGTGACTGACACGCCGCGCTTCCCCACCGACATCGCCGAACTCCACCGCCCATATGCGGCGAAGGAGGACAGGTACAAGAACTTCGAATACCGCCAGGTCGGTGCATCCGGCCTGTATCTGCCGCCGATCTCGCTCGGTCTGTGGTGGAACTTCGGCGACAACATCCCGCTCGACAACCAGCGCACGCTGCTGCGTCACGCCTTCGACCGCGGCATCACGCACTTCGACCTGGCCAACAACTACGGTCCTCCTTACGGCTCAGCGGAGAAGAATTTCGGCCGCATCTTCGCCGAGGACTTCCGCCCGTACCGCGATGAACTCATCATCTCGTCGAAGGCCGGCTACGACATGTGGCCCGGCCCGTACGGCAACTTCGGCAGCCGCAAGTACCTCCTCGCGAGCGCCGAGAAGTCGCTCACCTCGATGGGCCTCGACTACGTCGACATCTTCTACTCGCACCGCGCCGACCCGGTGACGCCGATCGAGGAGACCATCGGGGCGCTCGACACGCTGGTCCGTCAGGGCAAGGCGCTCTACGTCGGCATCTCCTCGTACAGCGCGGAGCGCACGGCGAAGGCGGCAGAGGTCGCCCGCGAGCTCGGCACGCCGCTCGTGATCCACCAGCCCTCCTATTCGATGCTCAACCGCTGGATCGAGGGCGGTCTCACCGACGCGCTGCGCACCGATGGTATGGGCGCGATCGCGTTCACGCCGCTCGCGCAGGGCCTGCTCACCGACAAGTACCTCGGAGACGGCACAGCGGAGCGCGCGCAGAAGCGTCGATCGCTCTCCGACAAGCCTCTCTCGGCAGAGGGACTCGGCATCCTCCGCAGCCTCAACGAGATCGCGAAGGAGCGCGGACAGTCGCTGGCGCAGCTGGCGCTGCTGTGGACGCTGCGCGACCCGGTGGTCACCTCGGCGCTGATCGGCGCGTCTCGTCCGGAGCAGCTCGACGAGAACATCGCGGCGCTCGACGGTCCCGCGCTCACCGACGAGGAGCTTGCTCGCATCGATGCCCTCTCCGACGGCATCGACGTCAACCTCTGGGCCCCATCGTCCGCTCTGTGAGATCCGCATGAGCCTCGCCGCATTTTCGGAAGCGGTGCACGTGCGCGCCCCGGGGAAGATCAACGTCTACCTGGGCGTCGGCGGGCGCCATGATGACGGCTATCACGCACTCGCGACGGTGTTCCAGGCAGTATCGCTCTACGAGGATGTCATCGCCCGCGATGCCGATGACTTCACGCTGAGCGTGTTCGGCGTCGCGGACCCGAGCACTGTGCCGGTCGATGACCGCAATCTCGCGATGCGAGCGGCGAAGATACTCGCGTCGGCGACCGGATACACCGGCGGCGTGCACCTCGAACTGCACAAGAACGTGCCGGTCGCGGGCGGGATGGGCG
>NZ_JABFAS010000002.1:1134100-1263673 GCF_017168295.1 Microbacterium sp. KRD172
GATCAGCGGATGCCGCCGCCGCCCTCGTCGCGTGCGATGCGCTCTGGGGCACCGGGCTCTCGCCGCAGCGCCTGCATGAACTCGCCGCCCGCCTCGGTGCCGATGTGCCGTTCGCGCTGCATGGCGGGACTGCGGTCGGCACGGGGCGCGGGGATCAGCTGAACCCCGCGCTCGCGAGGGGACGCTTCGATTGGGTGCTCGTGCCCAGCGATGAGGGGCTGTCGACACCGGAGATCTACGCGCGCCTCGACACTCATCGAGCGGAGAACGGCGCCCTGGCAGATGACCCGCCGCTGTCGCTGGACGTGCCTGTCCCGGTTCTGCAGGCGCTGCGCGCAGGAGATCCCAACTCGCTCGCCGCGTGCATGTTCAACGATCTCGAGGTGCCGGCGCTGCTGGAGCGTCCCGCACTCGATGACATCATCAGCGACGGACTGCACGCCGGGGCTCTGAGCGGGATCGTCTCGGGCTCAGGCCCGACAGTGGCGTTCCTGTGCGAGACGCCGGAGAGTGCGCAGTACGTGCAGGCCTCACTCGAGGCGACGGGCCGCACGGCCCTGCACGTGCACGGACCCGTACCGGGCGCCCGGATCATCTCGGCCTGAGTTCATCCGATCTTCACCGAAAACCGTGATCGGGAGCATCCTCGGTTGCCTAACGTGGTGTCAAAGCCCGCACGTCATCCTCCACCTCGACGTCGCCGGTCAGGCCGCCGCCATCGCGACTCTGGTGTCGCGGCTGGAGATCCCGCGGACGGGCGACCAGGTGCTCGTGATGCGCGACCCGCAGAGCGGGAACCTGCTGTACGCCGGGCTCGCACCGCGCAGCTGACGGCGAGATCGGGAGGCGTGTGGCGACCGCAGGGTGCGTCGGGTGTGCGCGGGGGACATAATGGAAGGAGTTATGTGACCGTGCACACGCGAAGGAGGCGTCGCAATGGCAGCCTCCGTAGAGCGCGCACGGCTGCCCAGTATCCGTGACGTCGCGCGCCTCGCCGGGGTCTCGCACCAGACGGTCTCCCGTGTGCTGAATGACCATCCCAGCATCCGTCCGGAGACGAAGAAACGCGTGCAGGACGCGATCGCAGTTCTCGACTACAAGCCGAACCTCGCGGCTCGCGCCCTCGTCACCAGCCGTTCGCACACGATCGGAATACTGTCGGCCACCATCGGCGAGTTCGGTCCGACATCGTCGATCGCGAGCATCGAGGATGCCGCGCGCGTCGAAGGGTATTCGGTCACGACCGTCAACCTGCCGACCACCACTCCCGAGGCGATCGGGGATGCGATCCGGCAGCTGGGGCGGGAGCAGGTCAGCGGCATCGTCGTGCTCGCCCCGCAGGTGCGGGTGTTCAATGTGCTGCGAGGCATGGCCGTCGGCGTGCCGTTCGTGAGTCTTCAGACCGCCTCCGGCTCCGACGGCTTCTCGCACTCTGCGGATCAGGTGGCCGGAGCGCGTGCCGTCACGGAGCACCTGATCTCACTGGGGCACAGCGACATACTGCATCTGGCGGGCCCCCAGGACTGGATCGAGGCGGAGTCGCGCATGCGCGGTTATCTCGATGCCCTGCGCGAGGCCGACCTGCCGACGTTCCCGCCCATCCGCGGCGACTGGACGGCGGATTTCGGCTACTTCGCCGGCACCGAACTGGTGCGGCGCAGAGATTTCACCGCGGTGTTCGCCGCGAACGATCTGATGGCGATCGGCCTCATGCACGGGTTCAGGGATGCCGGCATCGAGGTGCCGCGCCAGGTGAGTGTCGTGGGATTCGATGACATTCCCGTCGCCGCTCACGTCTGGCCGCCGCTCACCACCGTGCACCAGGACTTTCCGTCGCTGGGGCAGCGCGCCGTGCACATCCTGCTCGCGCAGATCCGCGGGGACGACATCCCCGATTTCGGCCCGGCCGTGCCGCAGTTGCGCCTGCGTTCCTCCAGCGCGTCGCGCTGACTTCGCGACCGTCGCGTCTCGATAGCGCAACGACAGAGGACCCGTACTTGACACCGGAGATCAAGAGGCGCAATATTGTGTCTCATGTGAACGGTCACATTAAGAACGACCGTCAAGTATCGAGGAAGATCCGTGAGCAGCACAGCAACGATGCCAACAGTGTCGGGGCCGATCTTGGAGATGCGAAACATCACCAAGGAGTTCCCCGGTGTGAAAGCACTCTCCGACGTCTCGATCGCCGTGCGCGCGGGCGAGATCCACGCGATCTGCGGTGAGAACGGCGCAGGCAAGTCGACTCTGATGAAGGTGCTGTCCGGGGTCTACCCGTACGGCTCGTACGACGGCGACATCCTGCTGTACGGCGAGGAGCAGCGCTTCAAGGACATCGTGGCCAGCGAGCAGGCCGGCATCGCGATCATCCACCAGGAGCTCGCACTGATCCCCGAGCTCTCGATCACCGAGAACATCTTCCTCGGCAACGAGATCGCCAGCGGCGGCGTCATCGACTGGAGCGCGGCCAAGATGCGCGCCACTGAACTGCTCGCCAGGGTCGGCCTCAACGAGGATCCCGATATCGCGATCAAGCACCTCGGCGTCGGCAAGCAGCAGCTCATCGAGATCGCGAAGGCCCTCAATAAGGACGTGCGACTGCTCATCCTCGATGAGCCGACAGCGGCCCTGAACGAGAACGACTCGCAGCACCTGCTCGACCTGATCCTCGGCCTCAAGGCCAAGGGCATCGCGTCGATCATGATCAGCCACAAGCTCAATGAGATCGAGCAGATCGCCGACGAGATCACGATCATCCGCGACGGTCGCACCGTCGAGACCCTCGACATCACCAAGGGCGAGATCAACGAGGACCGCATCATCCGCGGCATGGTCGGTCGCTCGCTGGAGAGCCGTTATCCCGATCGCACCCCCGAGATCGGCGAGGTCTTCTTCGAGGTCAAGGACTGGTGGGTTCAGCATCCGACCGTCTCGGAGCGCATGGTCGTCAAGGGCTCAGGGCTGACCGTCCGTCGTGGCGAAGTCGTCGGCATCGCCGGCCTCATGGGTGCAGGACGCACCGAGTTCGCTCGCAGCATCTTCGGCCGCTCGTACGGCAACTTCCTCAGCGGCCAGATGTTCAAGGACGGCGAGGAGATCGAACTGCGCGACGTCTCCAGTGCGATCCGTCACGGACTCGCCTACGTCAGTGAGGACCGCAAGACCCTCGGACTGAATCTGCTCGACACCATCAAGCGCGCGGTCGTCTCCGCCAAGCTGTCGAAGATCTCCACCAGGGGAGTGGTCGACGACCGCGAGGAGTTCTCCGTCGCCGAGCGGTACCGCAAGGCGCTGCGGATCAAGACCCCGACGGTCGAGGAGGGTGTCAACAAGCTCTCCGGCGGAAACCAGCAGAAGGTCGTGCTCGCCAAGTGGATGTTCACCGACCCCGATCTGCTGATCCTCGATGAGCCCACCCGCGGTATCGACGTCGGCGCGAAGTACGAGATCTATTCGATCATCAACGAACTCGCGGCTTCCGGCAAGGGCGTCATCGTCATCTCCAGCGAGCTGCCGGAGCTGATGGGCATCTCCGACCGCATCTACACGATCTTCGAGGGACGCGTCACCGACTGCATCCCCGCCGATCAGGCAACTCCGGAGGCGCTCATGCGCAGCATGACCTCCACGAACCAGAAAGCGACCGCATGAGCACCAGCACGACCCCCGAGGTCAAGAATCAGGGATTCCACTTCCGCGACATCCGCAAGATGTTCGGCGGCGCGCAGTCGTCGTTGCGTCAGTTCGGCATCTTCGGCAGCCTCGTCGTCATCGTCCTGCTGTTCGAGATCCTGACGATCGTACGCAACGGCCCGAACGGTGCGACGCTCACGCCGGGCAACCTGATCAACGTCATCAACCAGTACTCCTTCATCCTGATCCTCGCGATCGGCATGGTGATGGTGATCATCATGGGCCACATCGACCTGTCGGTCGGTTCTGTCGCGGCCTTCACCGGCATCATCGTCGCGAAGTCGATGGCGGAATGGAATCTCCCCTGGCCGCTGGCGATCGTGCTCGGACTCGTCGTCGGAGCTCTGGTGGGAGCATGGCAGGGGTTCTGGGTCGCATACGTCGGGGTGCCGGCGTTCATCGTGACGCTGGCCGGCATGCTCTTCTTCCGCGGTGCCAACCAGTGGATCGGCAACTCGCAGTCGATCCCGGTGCCCAAGGAGTTCGTGTACATCGGCGCGGGCTATCTGCCCGAGGTCGGCGGTCCGTTCCAGTTCAACGTGCCGACCATGCTGCTCGCCCTCGCCGGCGTCGCCTGGCTGGTCTTCTGGGAGATCCGCACCCGCCGCATCCAGCACAAGATGGGCTCGATCATGGCGCCGCTGTGGGTGAGCGTGACCAAGGTCGTGCTGCTGTCCGTGGTCGTGCTCGCCGCTGGCTGGATGTTCGCCACCGGTCGTCCAGGCACGAGCTTCCCGGTGTCCGGACTGATCCTGCTCGCACTGGTCATCATCTACTCGTTCATCACCCGCAACACGGTCTTCGGCCGGCACATCTACGCCGTCGGCGGCAACCGCCAGGCGGCGAGTCTCTCGGGCGTGAAGGATCGCTGGGTCGACTTCTTCGTGATGATGAACATGTCCGTGCTCGCTGCCCTCGCCGGAATGATCTTCGTCGCACGGTCGCAGGCCTCCGGTCCCGGTGACGGCAACGGCTGGGAGCTCGACGCGATCGCGAGCGTGTTCATCGGCGGCGCCGCCGTCGCCGGCGGCATCGGCACCGTGATCGGGTCGATCATCGGTGGTCTTGTCATGGCGTTCCTCAACAACGGCCTGCAGCTGCTCGGCCAGGGTGCAGACGTCGTCTCGATGATCAAGGGGCTCGTGCTCCTGGTCGCGGTCGGCATCGACGTCTGGAACAAGCAGCAGGGGCGCCCGTCGCTGATCGGATTCATGATGCGCAAGCGGAACCGCCCAGACGCCCCCAACCTCACCGACTATCCAAAATCCAAGTAATCCACACCAAGAAACAGAGAAAGAGATCGCATGAAGAGAATGGCATTTGCGGCCACAGTGATTGTCGCCGCTACAGCTCTCGCCCTCACCGGTTGCTCAGGCGAACGTGGCGGCGACACCGGGGGAGGCACCGAAGAGGAAGCCGCCGGTTTCGACGCAGGTTCGACGATCGGCGTCGCGCTGCCCGACAAGACCAGTGAGAACTGGGTGCTGGCAGGTCAGCTGTTCACCGACGGACTGGAAGAAGCCGGCTACAAGGCCGACGTCCAGTACGCCCCGGCGAGCAACACGGTCGCCGAGCAGCAGAACCAGATCCAGTCGATGGTCACCAACGGCGCCAAGGTCATCATCATCGGCGCGAAGGACGGCAAGCAGCTGGCCACGCAGGTGCAGGCGGCCAAGGATGCTGGCGCCTACGTGATCGCATACGACCGTCTGATCGAGAACACCGACGCGCTCGACTACTACGTCGCGTTCGACAACTTCAAGGTCGGCAACCTCCAGGGCCAGGCCCTGCTCGACGGGCTCGCCGAGCGCGCCGATCACGAGGCGCCGTACAACGTCGAGCTGTTCTCAGGCTCGCCGGATGACGCGAACTCGGCTGTCTTCTTCGACGGTGCGATGGAGGTACTGCAGCCGGCGATCGATGACGGCACGCTGAACGTCGTCTCGGGTCAGACCGAGATCGCTCAGACCGCCACAGAGGGCTGGTTGGCAGAGAACGCGCAGAACCGCATGGACACGCTGCTCACCGGCTCATACGGCGGCGACGTGTTGCTCGACGGCGTGCTGTCGCCGAACGACACGCTGGCACGCGCCATCCTCACCTCTGCACAGCAGGCGGGCAAGGGCGTCCCGGTCGTCACCGGTCAGGACTCCGAGGTCGAGTCGGTGAAGTCGATCATGGAGGGCATCCAGTACTCCACGATCAACAAGGACACCACGCTGCTCGTGGAGCAGGCCATCAAGATGGTCGGCCAGCTGCAGAAGGGCGAAGAGGTCGATGTGAACGACACCGAGTCCTACGACAACGGCTCGAAGGTCGTGCCGTCGTACCTGCTCGACCCGGTGATCGTCACGAAGGACAACGCTGCCGAGGCCTATGCCAACGTGCCGAGCCTCCTGGAGATCGTGGAGTCGTACAAGTAACGACTCCGTTTGGGGACGCGCGAGCCGTCCGGACCTTTGGGTCCGGGCGGCTCGTTGCACATGCCATCGAGGCCGACGATCAGCCGGCTGCCGTAGCCTTGGAGTGACATGGCACATCTTCTCGGGGCCGAGGGCCTCCATCTGGAATACCCGACCAAGGTCGTCTTCGACTCCATCACTCTCGGCATCGAGGAGGGGGATCGCATCGGCATCGTCGGACGCAACGGTGACGGAAAATCCTCTCTGCTGGCGATGCTCGCCGGCCGCAAGGAGCCGGATGCCGGACGCGTGACGATGCGCGCCGGCACAACAGTCGGCGTGCTGGATCAGGCCGACACCCTCGACGACTCGCTCACCATCGCACAGTCGGTCGTCGGCGACATGCCGGAATACGAGTGGGCAGGCGACGCCCGCGTGCGCGACGTCATCCAGGGGCTGCTCGCAGACCTGGACTGGGACGCGCAGGTGCTGGGTCTCAGCGGTGGACAGCGGCGTCGCGTGGCGCTCGCCGCGCTGCTCGTCAAGGACTGGGACATCGTCGCGCTGGATGAGCCGACCAACCACCTCGACGTCGAGGCGATCACCTGGCTCGCCGGGCACCTGAAGAAACGATGGGCCGTGAACTCCGGCGCCTTCCTCGTCGTCACGCACGACCGCTGGTTCCTCGACGAGGTCTGCACCGAGACCTGGGAGGTGCACGACCGGATCGTCGAGCCCTTCGAGGGCGGCTACGCCGCGTACATCCTGCAGCGCGTGGAGCGGGACCGCATGTCGGCGGTCACAGAGGCGAAGCGGCAGAACCTCGCGCGCAAGGAGCTCGCGTGGCTGCGCCGCGGCGCGCCGGCGCGTACGGCGAAGCCGAAGTTCCGCATCGATGCCGCGAACGAACTGATCGAGGATGTGCCGGAGATCCGCGACAAGGTCTCGCTGCAGTCGCTCGCCGTCTCCCGCCTCGGCAAGGACGTCGTCGATCTGCTGGATGCCGGCGTGACGTACCCTTCGACGGGCTCAGTGACCGGTGAAATCGGTGCTCCCCGCGAGGTGCTGCGCGACGTCGAGTGGCGCATCGCACCGGGCGAGCGGACCGGGATCCTCGGCGTGAACGGTGCAGGCAAGTCGACGCTTCTCGGGCTCGTCGCGGGCACGATCGAACCGACCAGCGGACGAGTCAAGCGCGGCACGACCGTCAAGGTCAAGACTCTCACCCAGAGGATCGATGAGCTCACCACGGTCTGGAACGACCCGGTGCGCAAGGTCATCGAGAGTCTGCGCACCGAGTACACCTTCGGCACCGGATCCAAGTCGCAGTCCCTCACTCCCGGCCAGCTCCTCGAGCGCCTCGGCTTCTCGTCCGCTCAGCTCTCGACGCCGGTGAAGGATCTCTCCGGTGGTCAGCAGCGACGGCTGCAACTGCTGCTCGTGCTGCTCGAGCAGCCCAACGTGCTGATCCTCGACGAGCCGACCAACGACATGGACACCGACATGCTCGCGGCCATCGAAGACCTGCTGGACTCCTGGCCGGGCACTCTGCTCGTGGTCAGTCACGACCGGTACTTCCTCGAGCGCGTCACCGACCAGCAGTTCGCTGTCATGGGAGGCAGGCTCCGGCACCTTCCGGGTGGCGTGGACGAGTATCTGCGGCTGCGGACGGCAGAGCAGAGCGGCGCGCCATCGGCGAAGGCGACGACGTCGTCATCCGGACTGGACGGTGCCGCGCTCCGCGCAGCGCAGAAGGAGGTCGCTGCTCTCGAACGCAAGATCCAGAAACTCACCCAGCAGATCGACAAGGCCAAGCACGCGCTGGTGGAGCACGATCAATCCGACTATGAGGGACTCGCTCAGAAGATGAAGCGGATCAGCGCGCTGGAGTCCGAGGTCGAAGAGAACGAGACACGCTGGCTGGAGGTCAGCGACCAGGTCAACTGAGTGCTCAGGTACGAGGTGCGTAGCGCAGCGTCTGCCGTGTGCGGAAGTCTCGCTCTTCACCGCTGAGCGGGTCGACGAAGCGCAGCTCCCGGGCGAGAAGCTGCAGAGGCCGGTCGTGGTCGTCGGGCTTCTCGTCCGTGAGAATCGGATACAGGTTGTCGTGCAGGATGCCGAGACCGATGCTCGCGAGGTGCACGCGCAGCTGATGCATCTTCCCGGTGTGCGGACGCAGCAGCGTGTGGACCACGTGCTCGTCGGCGTCGAACAGCTCGATGAGCGTCTCGGAGTTCGGCTCGCGATCGGCGTCGACGTCGACGCATACCTGACTGCGCAGCTTCTCGATGTGCAGCCGCACAGTGCGAGGAAGATCGTTCGTCCATCCTGCGGGCCGTGCCGACACCGCTTCGTAGACCTTCTCGATCCTGCGACGTTGGAACAGTGTCTGGTACGCGCCGCGCGTCACGGGGCGTGCGGAGAACATCAGCAGTCCCGCTGTCGCACGATCCAGGCGGTGCACCGGAGCGAGATCAGGATTGTCCAGCAGGCGGCGCAGACGCACGAGCGCGGAGTTCTGCACATACCTGCCCGCCGGTGTCGATGGAAGGAAGTGCGGCTTGTCGACCACGACGAGATCCCTGTCCTCATGCAGGATCTCGATGTCGAACGGGATGTGCGTCTCCGCGGGCGGTTCACGGTAGTACCAGACGAACTCCTCGGCGCCCAGCGGTGCATCTCGGGCGACGGGCGAGCCGTCGAATGCGACGATCTCACCGTCGTCGAAACGCGTCAGAAGCTGCTGCGAATCGAGGTGGAAGAAGCGCTCGATCATGTATGCGCTCACGGTGGGCCATGGGCCGGTGAGTGGCACATGCAGGCGGGTGGCGCCGACGCCGTCGCGCACGGGCAGGGGGGAGCGCATCGCCATCATGAGTCGTAGCTCAGGCTGAGCTTGCGCAGCAGCGCTGCCATCCGGTCGCGGTCGGCGCGGGAGAGCGCCTGCAGCAGTTCGGCTTCGACGTCGACGAGGCGGGTGATCGCGGCATCCACCCGCATCTGGCCGTCCTCGGTCAGAGTGACGAGCACGCTCCGGCCGTCGCCGGGATCTGCCTCGCGCCTCACGAAGCGGCGCGCGACCAGCCGGTCGATCCGGTTCGTCATGGTGCCGCTGGAGACCAGGGTCTGCTGCAGCAGCTGCTTGGGCGAGAGCTGGAAAGGGGCGCCTGCGCGCCGCAGCGCCGAGAGCACATCCCACTCCCAGGGCTCGATGTCACTGCGGCGGAACACGTCGCGTCGCGCGCGGTCGAGGTGTTTGGAGAGCCGGTCCATCCGGGACAGCACCTCGAGGGGGGAGAAGTCGAGATCGGGACGCTGTGTGTTCCACGCGCCGACGATCCGGTCGACTTCGTCTGCCTCGCTCATCCTTCTATTATCCGTGTCAGACGAACATCACACGCAGTTCGGGAGTGTCGATGTACTCGCGTCCGAGCGGACTCGTCCACACCAGAGTCCCCTCGGGCTGCTGTCGGACAGTCCATCGATGTCGTGCATCGACGTCCGGATGCTTCAGCGGATGATGGCTCGTGCAGAAACAGGCGAGGTTGCACAATGACGTCGCCCCACCCAGCGCGCGATCGTGATTGTGATCGATCTGGCACCGAGAAGTCTTCGCCCGGCAACCGGGGAACCGGCAGTGCTGATCTCGAGCTCGCAGGTACCTCTTCATCCGACTGGAGGGGACGTACGTGTCGACGTTGGTGACCATGCCGTCGGGATCGAGGAAGAGTCGGGTAAAGCTCAGCGCCCGACCGGCGAGGCTGCGGGCGATGTCCGGGTGGATGGGGCCGATCCCGTCGAGTTCGGCCATGGCGTCGTCCCGGCCCGCCAGGGTGCTCGCAGCGATCGTCACCTGCACGTTCGGACGGAACGCATCCATATCGGTGCCGGTGGCCGTCGTCGCCATGGCGGTCAGCAGCAGATCGCAGAACAGGTCCGCGCGGCGCTGGTCCATCGTGCGGTCATCATCCATCGCTGCCGCCATCGCGGTGAGACGGTCGAAGATCGCATAGGCGAGAACTTCGGGGATCACCCCGATCAACTGGGCGATGCCGTCGCAGGTCGGGCGCACGCTGACCTCGCGCTCATCTCGCGCCTCGCGGTGCGCCTGCTCCTGGGTGACCGGTCGGAGCGCCGCTGTCACGGCCCTCGCGTGGGCTCTGGTCCGCGGAGCAGTCGTCTTGCAGGCGTAAGGCACGACGTCGTGTTCGTATGCCGCCCGCAGGGTCTCACCACCGTCGTCGGCGTCTTGGTCACCCTTCGGTGCCTCTTCCAAGATCACCTCGGCGTGTCGGCGGCTGATGTGCCCATCCTGCAGTGCCGCGAGAGTGCGCGGGTAGTCCCGCACGAGTATCGCAGCGACGGCGAAATGGTTGGTCATCACGCCGGGAGCGACATGACCGGCCGCGGCGAACTCGGCGACCATCGATCGCTGCGCCATCGAGCTGTGTACGATCTTCGGCCCGGTCTCATAGGCAAGAAGTTCATCGCGTTCGGCGAGTATGCGCATACGGCGCGCCTCGAGTCGAGCAATCTCCGCTCCGACGTCGACCCATTCGTCGAGCAGTACAGCCCGGCGGTCGGTGACGACCGCCGGGTCCGTTCGATTGTCTGCGATGATGGGCATATTCAAGTATCGAACATAACTACCAATAATGCAAGAGATTGTGTGAACCAATGTCGAATCTATCTGCACCTGCGAATCGTCAAGCGGCCGGCATGGCAGAATCGTCTGGTGGCCTTCAGGGTCGCGGTCCGCCGTGGTGTAATGGCAGCACGACAGCCTTTGGAGCTGTTAGGTCTAGGTTCGAATCCTGGCGGCGGAGCATGACGGAGAACAAGCTCGCGATCATCGTGCTCGCCGCAGGCCAGGGCACCAGGATGAAGTCCAGACTTCCGAAGGTGCTGCATCGGATCAGTGGTCGCCCGCTGGTGGGACATGTGCTGACCACGGCGGCTGCGCTCGACGCCGCACACGTCGAAGTGGTCGTGCGCCATGAGCGCGACCAGGTGGTGACGGCACTCTCCGCGGACTACCCGCACGTGACGTTCGTCGATCAGGATGAGGTTCCAGGAACCGGGCGTGCTGTCCAGGTCGCGGTCGACGCGCTGCCATCCGGTTTCGAGGGCGATGTACTGGTCCTCTCCGGTGACTGCCCGTTGGCGGATGCGGAGACGCTGACCTCATTCGTCGCGGCGCACAGGGCCGCCGCCGCCGCCGCGACGCTCATGACGGCGGTCGTGGACGATCCGAACGGCTACGGTCGCGTGATCCGTGACGCCGACGGCGGCGTCGACCGCATCGTCGAGCAGAAGGACGCCACTGCCGACGAGGCATCCGTCAATGAGATCAACGCGGGAATGTACGTGTTCCGCGCCTCCACGCTGCGCGAGTACCTCCCCGCGATCGGCGTCGACAATGCGCAGGGCGAGATGTACCTCACGGATGTTCCGGGGCTTCTTCGCCGCGACGGCGGCCGGGTGGCGGCATCCGTCGTCTCTGATGTCACGGTGACCTACGGTGTCAACGACCGCGCGCAGCTGGCGGAGGTGGGCCGCCTTCTCAACGCCCGCATCGTCAGGCGCTGGCAGCTCGAGGGCGTCACGATCGTCGATCCGTCCACCACCTGGATCGACGACGATGCGAAGCTCGCCGCCGATGTGACGATCCTGCCGAACACGCACATCGTCGGCGCGACGGTCATCGAATCCGGCGCCGTCGTCGGCCCCGACACATCGCTCGTCGACTGCGAGGTGGGCGCGGATGCCGTTATCCGCCGCTCGGAGGCGACCCTCGCCGTCATCGGCGCCGGAGCGACCGTCGGGCCGTTCTCGTACCTCCGCGCAGGAACGACCCTCGGCGTGGGCGGCAAGATCGGCGCCTTCGTCGAGACGAAGAATGCGCAGATCGGCGAGGGAAGCAAGGTGCCGCACCTCTCGTACGTCGGCGATGCGACTATCGGCCGCGGCGTGAATCTCGGCGCGAGCACGATCACCGCGAACTACGACGATGTGAACAAGCACCGCACCGAGATCGGCGACGAAGTGCACACCGGTTCGCACACGGTGCTGGTCGCGCCCGTTAAGCTGGGAGCCGGTGCGAAGACCGGTGCCGGCGCCGTCGTCCGCAAGGACGTCCCCGCCGGAGCGCTGGCCATGAGCGTGGCCCCGCAACGCAACATCGAGGGCTGGGTCGAGAAGAACAGAGCAGGCACGGGCGCGGCGGATGCCGCAGCTCGGGAACAATCGGCGGAATAGGCGGACCATGGCGCGCAAGAAGAAGACCGTTGAACTGGATCGGGACAACGGTGTCGCGCCGGGACTCGTCGCCAAGACGAAGAAGCGACTCGTCATCGCGGGCGGACGTTCGCACCCGGCTCTGACATCAGCGGTCGCCGCGGGCCTCGGCACCGAGATCGCACCGACCGAGCACCGCACGTTCGCGTCGGGAGAGATCTACTCCCGCTTCGAGGTGTCGATCCGCGGCTGCGACCTCTTCCTCATCCAGACCTTCGGCGAGCCGGTCAATGAGTGGCTCATGGAGACGCTCATCATGATCGATGCCGCCAAGCGCGCATCGGCCAAGCGCATCACCGTCGTCGCGCCGTACTATCCGTACTCGCGTCAGGACAAGAAGGGCCGTGGCCGCGAGCCGATCAGCGCCCGCCTGGTCGCCGACCTGCTCAAGACGGCCGGCGCCGATCGCGTCATGAGCGTCGACCTGCACGCCGCACAGATCCAGGGTTTTTTCGACGGTCCGGTCGATCACCTGTTCGCCAAGCCCGTTCTCCTCGAGTACTTCCGTGAGAATCTCACCGCCGAGGACCGCGAGACGCTCACGATCGTCTCGCCCGACATGGGTCGCGTCCGCGTGGCCGACACCTGGTCCGACAGTCTGGATGCTCCGCTCGCGATCATCCACAAGCGCCGCGACCCGAAGATCGCCAACCAGGTGTCGGTGCATGAGATCGTCGGCACGGTCGAGGGTCGTACGTGCCTGCTGGTGGACGACATGATCGACACCGGTGGCACCATCGTCAAGGCTGCGCAGGCTCTCAAGGCGGCCGGCGCCCGACGGGTGATCGTCGCAGCCACGCATGCGATCTTCAGCGACCCCGCCAGCGAGCGACTTCAGGACGCATCGATCGACGAGGTCGTCGTCACCGACACGATTCCGCTCACCGAGTCCCGTCGCTGGGACGGCCTCACGATCCTCCCGATCGCGCCGCTGCTCGCACGTGCCATCCACGAGGTCTTCGAGGACGGATCGGTCACGAGCATGTTCGGCGGCGACGCGTAACAGCACAGCCTGCCCATAGCGGGCCGACATAATCTCACAACCATGACCAGCCTGAGAGTCTCCTCCTCAATTCGCAAGGGTGCCGCTGTCGTCGGCGTCGCCGGTCTTCTCGCTCTGGCCGGGTGCTCCGGTGCGGCCGGCGCCGAAGACGCGGCCGGCGCCGAAGACGCGGCCGGCGCCGAAGACGCGGCCGACGCCGAAGACGCGGCCGACGGCACCGCGACGAACGACAGCGGGACAGACGCAGACACGTCGACGGCGTCATCAGATGCCGCGTACGCCGATGGCACCTACTCAGCGGACGGTTCGTACCAGACGCCCGAGACGGTCGAGCAGATCTCTGTCACGCTCACGCTCGAAGACGGCGTCGTCGCCGACGTCGAAGTGACCGGCGACCCGCAGGCGCGCGAGACCGAGCAGTATCAGGGGCAGTTCATCGACGGCATCGCCGAAGAGGTCGTCGGCGTCTCCATCGACGAGCTGAATGTCACCCGTGTCGCGGGATCCTCGCTCACGAGCGGCGGCTTCAACGCAGCGGTCGACGACATCAAGGCCCAGGCCGCAGCCTGAGCACCATGTCCGTCTGGCGCTTCGACGCGATCGGCACGCGCTGGGAGATCGAGACCGAGAATCCTCTCGGAGACGACGAGCGCGCCGCGGTGAACGTGGTGGTCGACGCCTTCGATCGCACATGGTCGCGATTCCGCGCCGACTCGCTCGTGTCCTCGCTCGCTCGCAGCGGTGGTGATGTGCCGAGCCCGACGGATGCCGTGGCGATGCTCGATGCGTACCGCGAACTCTCCGACGCCACAGGCGGTGCCGTGAACCCGCTGGTGGGGGAGAGCCTCAGTGCACTCGGCTACGACGCCGCGGTGTCGCTCGTCGTCGGTGCGCCGCAGCCGGCGCCCGCCGACTGGGCCGGCATTCTCACTTGGACCGATACGCGTCTGACCCTCGTATCGCCTCGGCAGATCGATGTCGGTGCCATCGGAAAGGGCCGCCTCGTCGATCTGGTTCTCGCGGAGCTCGCCGGCGTTCGCGGCGGCGTCACAGTGGATGCCGGTGGCGACATCGCCGTGCGCGGCGATGAGGTGCGCATCGGACTCGAGCATCCGTTCGACCGGACGAAGGCCATCGGCGTCGCGCACATCCGCGACCGGGCGCTGTGCGCCTCGGCCATCAACCGGCGCGCATGGGGAGACGGCCTGCATCACGTGCTCGACGCCCGCACAGGTGTTCCGGTGCGCACGTGGGCCGCGACGTGGGCGATCGCATCGGATGCGATGCACGCGGATGCCGTGGCCACGGCACTGTTCTTCGACGGAGGCGCGGAACTCGCCGCACGCTGGGGCGTGGAATGGGTGCGCATGAGCACGTCCGGCACGGCGGAGCGCTCGCCGAACTGCCCGGTGGAGCTGTTCACGACCGCCGGCATCCGCAGATAGGGAAGAGTTGTACTCGTGACGTTCTCATTCACTGCCCTCCGTCAGCGGGTTCTGGCGGTTCTCGGCGCGATGTCCATGTATCGCCTTGTGCTGTACTCGCTGGTCGCACTCGCTCTGATCGCCCTGGTGCTGTCGTCCTTCGGCGTGATCGTGTCGCCGACGCCTCTCGAGCTCCTGGCATCGTTCGTCGTGCTCGCGCTCGTGATCTCGGCAGTCGATGCCGGCGTGCAGCGGCTGCTGCACCTGCCGTGGCGCATCGAGTCGTCGCTCGTGACCGCGCTCATCATGCTGTTCGTGATGCGTCCGGGCGTGGAGCCCGCGGCGCTGGTCGGCCTCGCACTGGCCGGCATCCTCGCGAGTGCCTCGAAGTACCTCATCGCGTGGCGAGGCCGTCACATCCTCAACCCTGCGGCATTCGGCGCCGCGGTCGTCTCGGTCATCGGCTCGTTCGGGGCGTTCGAGTGGCTCGGCACCTCGGCTTCGTGGTGGGTCGGCAACGGCGCGCTGGCGATCCCGGTCGCGGTGCTCGGGCTCGCGGTCCTGTGGCGCACCGAGAAGGTGCGCGTCGTGCTCGTGTTCCTTCTGATCGCGATCGGTACGGCGGTCGTCCGCCAGGCCGTGCAGGCGCAGCAGTTCGGCATCGACTTCGACATCGCGGCCGCTCTGCAGTTCGCGGTGCTGCAGAGCCCGTTCCTGTTCCTCGGCGCGTTCATGGTCTCCGAGCCGCTGACGCTCCCGCCACGACGCTGGCAGCAGTTCTGGGTCGCAGCGCTCGTCGGTGTGCTCGCCGGATGGCCGATCATGGTGGGCGGGCTGTTCACTCTCGGCCAGGAGCGCGCTCTGCTGATCGGCAACCTGCTCGCGTTCGCGTTCGCATTGCGCGGCTCGGTGCGCCTGACCCTGGAGAAGCGCGAATTCATCACCCCGACCGCACAGGAGCTCACCTTCCGGGCGAAGGGGAAGTTGAAGTTCCTGCCCGGTCAGTACCTCGAACTCGACGTGCCGCACCATCATCCCGACGCCCGAGGCACCCGCCGGGAGTTCAGCATCGTCTCGGCGCCCGCCGATCTGCCGACGCTGCGCATCGCGTACAAGAACGGCGACCAGAAGCATCCCTCGAGCTACAAGCGTGCGCTGGCCGCCGCGGAGCCCGGCGCCACGCTCGCTGTCACCGGCACCTGGGGTGACTTCGTGCTGCCCAAGGGCGAGGCGCCTGTGCTCATGGTCGCCGCAGGCATCGGCGTGACGCCGTTCGTCTCGCAGCTGCGACAGCTGCACGCCGAAGGGCGAACGCGCGACGTCGTGCTGGTCTACGTCGCGGCTGAGGCGTCGGAGCTCGCGTTCCGCGCGGAACTCGCCGAGACCGGTGTGCCGACGATCGTGTTCTGCCGGGACCGGCCGGAAGGGCTCCCGGATCATTGGACGTGGGCGCAGGGCATCCGCCTCGATGCGGCCGGCCTCGAACGCGTCGTGGCGGACATCGCCGCGCGCCACACGTTCATCTCCGGCCCGCCGCGGTTGATCGCCGACCTTGCGCCCGCGCTTCAGAAGGCTCACTCGCTGACGACGGACGCGTTCGCCGGCTACTGAGCAGTGCCGGCGGGATCTGCCTCGCCGGTTCCGGATGCCGGAGTCAGAGGGAATCGCACGGTGAACGTGGTGTCGCCAGGAGTGCTGTCCACCGTGATCGTTCCGTGGTGGCCCTCGACGATGGCCTTGGCGATCGCGAGTCCGAGACCCGTGCCGCCCGTCTGACGCGCGCGTGAGCTGTCGCCTCGCGCGAAGCGGGCGAAGAGCTCGTCGCGCACCGGCGGTTCGATCCCTGGGCCGTCGTCGTGCACCCGGATGACCGCCTCGTCGCGTTCCCTCGCCACGCTCAGCGTGATGGTGGTGCCGGCGGGAGTGTGCGTGCGGGCGTTGGCGAGCAGATTGGCGACCACCTGGTGCAGTCTTCCCGCATCTCCGAGCATGATCACCGGCTGTTCGGGAACGTTGATGTTCCAGTGGTGCTCTGGCGCGGTCGGACGAGCGTCGGCGAGCCCTTCAAGCGCGAGCTGCGCGAGGTCGACGGTGCCGTGCACGAGCTCCTGACCCTCATCGAGCCGGGCGAGCAGCAGCAGATCCTCGACCAGGCGCGTCATCCGCAGCGACTGCGCCTGGATGCGCTCGAGCGCAGTCTGGGTGTTCTCCGGCAGCTCACGGTCCCGCAGCGACAACTCCGAATATCCGCGGATCGAGGCCAGCGGCGTGCGCAGCTCGTGGCTCGCGTCGGCGACGAACCGCCGCATCCGCTCTTCGTTCTTCTGACGCGACGCGAGTGAGTCGTTGACGTGATCGAGCAGGGTGTTCAGCGCGGCCCCCACCATCCCGGTCTCGGTGCGGGGATCCGCCTCGGACGCGGGCACACGCTCGGTGATGGTCACCTCGCCGCGATCGAGCGGCTGATTGGCCACTCTGGTCGCGGTTCCCGCGACCGCGCGCAGCGGCCGGAGGCTCACGCGGATCGTGATCGCCGTCGTGAGGGCGAGCAGGATGAGCCCGCCGAGGGTGGCGAGCGTGATCACCGTGAGCAGTTGCGCCATCGTGCTCTGCACTTCATCGCGGGAAAGACCTGTGATGATTCCGATGCCGCCGTACTCCCTGACGGTGATCGAGAACGATCCGAGCCCGTCGAGATCGACCGACGTGCTCGGCGACTTGTTGACGGCATCGGTGAGTGCTTCGAACTGCGAATCCGTGAGAGCGGTGGTCCCTTCGGAGGTGACCAGAGCGCCAGTCGCGCCGGTGTCGGAAGCGATTGCCAGCAGCAGACCGGGATAGTTCTGGCCGGCGAGCACATTCTGGGCTGTCATCGGTCGCCCCGCGACCGTCAGGATCTGCGCCTGCTTGACGAGAACCGTCGTCTGACTCGCGATCCGGCTCAATTGATCCTGCAGGCGCCCTTCCAAGGACGTGCCGAGGGTCGCGCTGGTTATGACGGCCACGATGATGAGGATGAGCGACACGAACCCGATGACGGCGGCCATGAGCCGTGTCTGAAGCGTCAGCGGGTGATGCGTCATCCCCGGTGTGGTCACTGCGGGGCCTTGATCATGTACCCGACGCCGCGGACGGTGTGCAGAAGCGGCGCCCGACCGGCGTCGATCTTCTTGCGCAGGTACGAGATGTAGAGCTCGACGACCGACGACTTGCCGCCGAAGTCATAGCTCCACACCCGATCGAGGATCTGCGCCTTGGAGAGCACGCGGCGCTCGTTGCGCATGAGGTAGCGCAGCAGCTCGAACTCGGTGGCCGTCAGCTCGATCTCGGCGCCGGAACGCTCGACCTCGTGGCTGTCCTCGTTGAGGGTGAGGTCGCCCACCCGAAGGATCGACTGTCCTTCGTCGGCGCTTGCGAGACCGGTGCGGCGGATGATCGCGCGCAGGCGCGCGATGACCTCCTCGAGGCTGAACGGTTTGGTGACGTAGTCGTCGCCGCCGGCCGTGAGCCCGGCGATGCGATCGCCGACGGCATCCTTGGCTGTCAGGAACAGCACGGGCACGAGGTTGCCCGATTCGCGCAGCCGACGCAGCACACTCATGCCGTCGAGATCGGGCATCATGATGTCGAGCACCAGCGCGTCGGGCTCGAAGTCCCGCGCGACCTGGAGTGCCTCGAGGCCCGAGGAAGCCGTGCGCACCTCCCAGCCCTCCATACGAAGCGCCATGGCGAGCAGGTCGGTGAGCATCTGCTCGTCGTCGACGGCGAGGATGCGCAGGGGGGAGCCGTCGGGGCGGCGCAGGTCGGGCTGATCGCTGGTCATGACCCCATTCTGAGGAATCAGCTATGGGATTTCTATGGAGAGTGCTATGGGTGACCTGTGAGTTCCGGCGAGTGTCAGCCGATGATCGGGGCCTTCTGCTCCCAGATCGAACTCATCTCCGCCTCATCGAGATGGATGCCGGTGGCACGATGTCGGAGCCCGGGAATACGATCTGCGCATGACAGAGAGTCCACTCGCAGTGCGTCCGGCGACGCCGGAGGACGTCGCCGCCCTGGTGCGCCGCGCGCACCGGGAATCGATCCAGATCACCGTCGTCTCCGGCGGTCACGGACCATGGTCGCACGACGCATCCGACGGCATGCGCATCGAACTCACCGACCTCGCCGACATCAGCATCGACGGCACGGCCGTGCAGATCGGGGGCGGGGCGACCTGGGGAGCGGTCGCCGCGGCGCTCTCGGGAGAGGGCGTGGCCATCAGCTCGGGCGACACCGCCACAGTCGGCGTCGGCGGATTGACGCTCGGCGGCGGCATCGGGTGGATGGTGCGCGCGTGGGGACTCGCCATCGACCAGCTGATCGGCGCGCAGGTGGTGACGGCGACCGGTGAGATCGTCGAAGCCTCCGCGAATGAGAACGCAGACCTGTTCTGGGCCCTGCGCGGAGGCGGAGGCAACTTCGGCATCGTCACCCGCTTCGACTTCGACGCGCATCGGATCCCTGGCATCGTCCATGGCGAGTACGTGATCGGCGGTGACGCGGCGGCAGTGCTGCGCACGTGCCGCGACATCATGCGCACGGCACCGCGCGAGTTGACCGTGACGTACATGGATGTTCCGGCGATGGATCCGAGCGCGCCGGCAGGTGCACGACTGGCCGCGGTCTGGGCGGGCGACGACGCCGATGCGCTCATCGCGGCGCTCCGGCCGGTGGCGGACTCGGAGGGTGTCGAGGCGACGGTGACGTCCCCGGCTTACCGGGACATCCTGCTCGAGATGCCGGCGCCGGCGGCGGGGGAGGACACTCCTGTTCCTCCCGGCTTCATCGGGGGCAACGGCCTGTTCGCCGAGCTCGACGACGACCTCATCGACCGGCTGGTGGCGTTCCGCGCGGCGTATCCGGCATCCGTGGTGTTCCTGCGATCCCTCGGCGGTGCGTTCGGCGACGTGCCTCAGGAGGAGACGCCTTTTCCCGCTCGATCTGCCCAGTGGTTCGTGATGGCCGGAGGATTCGACATCCCGGAGATGATCGACGATGACGCCAGGGCTGCGATCCTCGCCGACTGGCGCCGGATCGAATCGGGCCGCCTCGCTGAGTACGGCAATTTCGCAGACACGGAGCGACCGGACGCGGTGCCAGGCATGTTCACCCCGGAGGCCTACGACGGGCTGCGAGCGGTGAAGGCGACGTGGGACCCGCACAACCTGTTCCGACGCAATCACAACATCATCCGGTGATGCACGAAGGGCCGGCGACCACTCGGTCACCGGCCCTTCCAGGCGGAGTCTTCGCTCAGTGCGTGTCTTCTGCTTCGATTTCGGTGCGGTCGCCTGACCAGAGGGTGTGGAAGGTGCCTTCTTTGTCGATGCGTTTGTAGGTGTGTGCGCCGAAGAAGTCGCGTTGGCCTTGTACGAGTGCGGCGGGGAGGCGGTCGGCGCGGATGCCGTCGTAGTACGACAGTGATGAGCTGAACGCGGGTGCGGGGATGCCTGCGGTCGCTGCTGCGATGACGACGCGGCGCCATGCCTCTTGCGCGCGGGTGAAGACTTCGGCGAAGTAGGGTGCGGTCATGAGTACGGGCAGGTCGGTGTTGTCGGCGTAGGCGTCGGCGATGCGGTTGAGGAACTGGGCGCGGATGATGCAGCCGCCGCGCCAGATCTTCGAGACGGCGCCGAGGTCGATGTTCCAGTCGTATTCGGCGGCACCGGCGCGGATCTCGTCGAAGCCCTGACTGTAGGCGACGATCTTGGATGCGTAGAGGGCGAGGCGGACGTCTTCGATGAAGGCGGCCTCGTCGGTCACGGTGAACGCGTTGTCGGGGCCGGGGAGGTTCACGGCGACGGCGCGCTGTTCGGGGTGCGAGGACAGTGAGCGGGCGAAGGTGGCTTCGGCGATGCCGGAGACCGGCACGCCGAGGGAGAGGGCGGTCTGCACGGTCCAGGCGCCGGTGCCCTTGGCTCCGGCCTGGTCGAGGATGACGTCCACGAGCGGTTTGCCGGTGGAAGCGTCGACCTGCCGGAGTACTTCTGCGGTGATCTCGATCAGGTACGACTCGAGTTCGCCGGTGTTCCATTCGGCGAAGATGTCGGCGATCTCGGCCGGGCTCTTGCCGGTGCCGCGTCGGATGAGGTCGTATGCTTCGGCGATGAGTTGCATGTCGGCGTACTCGATGCCGTTGTGCACCATCTTCACGAAGTGTCCGGCGCCGTCGTGGCCGATGTGGGTGACGCACGGCTCACCCTCGGCGACAGCGGCGATCGATTTCAGGATCGGTCCGAGGGTGACCCAGGACTCGTCGGAGCCGCCCGGCATGATCGAGGGCCCCAGGAGTGCGCCTTCCTCGCCGCCGGAGATCCCGGCGCCGACGAAGTTGATGCCGCTCTCGCGGACCGTCTTCTCGCGGCGGATCGTGTCGGGGAAGTACGCGTTGCCGCCGTCGACGATGATGTCACCGGGCTCGAACACCTCGGTCAGCGCCTGGATCACAGCATCCGTGCCCGCGCCGGCTTTGACCATGATGATCGCGGTGCGCGGCTTCTGCAGCGACGCGGCGAACTCCTCATACGTGGATGCCGGGATGAATCCGGCCTCGGGGTGCGCGTCGAGCACGCCCTGGGTCTTCTCGTAGCTGCGGTTGAAGATCGCCACCGTGTTCCCCTCACGCGAGGCGAGGTTGCGGGCGAGATTCGAACCCATGACGGCGAGTCCGACGACTCCGATATTCGCTGATGCTTCGGGCACAGACTGCTCCTCGGTCGTGAAGTTGGGGATGATCTCAGATTATCGCTGAGCGCGACGGGCGGACGCGTGTGTGACGGGAGATGCCGTTTGTTGGCGTGCGACGTCGGATGCGCATCAGCGTGCCGAGCGAGCGGACTCCGCCCGCCATGCGGAGTCAGTCCTTGCGGTACCCGGTGCGTCCCATCGAGAACAGGGCGCCGATGGTGAACACCGTCGCGCACACCGTCATGGCGCCGATGAGCCAGAGGATGACGTGTGAGAGGAAGGCGCCGTCGAGCATGCCGGACTCCAGATTCTGCGAGGGAAAAGTGCTGAGTTTCAGCCTACCCGGTCATCCGGTACGATAGAGGAGTTCCTCGGCGAGGGATGCTTCGCGTGCGCGGCATCCGTTATCGACGCGGCGAACCAAGCCTCGTGGCTTTTTCGCACGTCTGCGTCCGGGAAGCCGACCAATAGACCACCACGCGGCGAGTAGTTCGTCGTGTGCCCGAAGGAGAATCCATGTCTGAGGACACCAAGGTCCACGCCGAGGTCCGCGAGCAGTTCGGCAAGGGCTTCGCCCGTCGCCTGCGTGCGGCCGGTAAGATCCCCGCCGTCATCTACGGCCACGGCACTGAGCCGGTGCACGTCGCACTTCCCGGCCACCAGGTCTCGCTCATCATCCGCCGCGCGAACGCGTTGCTCGAACTCGACATCGAGGGAACCGCCTCGCTCGCGCTCGTCAAGGACGTTCAGCGTGACCCGGTGCGCCAGATCATCGAGCACATCGACCTTCTCGTCGTGAAGAAGGGCGAGAAGATCCAGGTCGACGTCCCGATCGTCGTCGTCGGCGAGTCCTTCGCCGGCACTGTGGCCAACCTCGATGCCACGTCCCTCGCGGTCGAGGTCGAGGCGACGCACATCCCGCAGCACTTCGAGGTCTCCATCGAGGGACTGGAAGAGGGCCAGCACATCACCGCCGCCGATGTGAAGCTCCCCAAGGGCGCGTCGCTGCTCGCAGACCCCGAGACGCTCATCGTCGCGATCTACGTTCCGACGGCCGAGGCTGCCGCGGAGTCGACCGACGAGGTCGCCGCCGAGGGCGAGGCCGCAGAGGCTCAGGCTGAAGAAGCTGCTGCGGAGTAATCCACACGCACTTCCGACAGAGGGGACGCGAGCGCATCGCGTCCCCTCTGTCGTATCCTGACGACGTTCGAAAGGCGTGAGAGGTATGGCCGACACCTGGCTGATCGTGGGACTGGGCAACCCCGGACCCCGATACGAGGCGACCCGGCACAACGTCGGCCAGCTGGTCGTGGATGAACTGGCCGCACGCCGCGGCGAGAGCTTCCGCGCGCACAAGGGCGGTGCGCGGGTCGTGGAGACGTGGGTGCGCCCCGGGGCGGACAAGCTCGTGCTCACGAAGCCGAACTCCTTCATGAACGTCTCCGGTACTCCGGTGGCGGCTCTGGCCAGGTTCTACTCTGTACCGCCGGAGCGCACCGTCGTGATCCACGATGAGCTCGACATCCCGTTCGACACGCTCAAGCTGAAGATCGGCGGCGGGCACGGGGGACACAACGGCGTTCGAGACATCGCGAGCGCGATCGGCACTGCCGACTTCCCGCGGGTGCGCGTGGGGATCGGTCGACCGCGGGGGCGTCAGGATCCCGCGGACTGGGTGCTGTCACCGTTCGGCAAGATCGAACGCGAGACGCTGCCGATCCTCGTCGCCGACTCAGCGGATGCCGTCGAACTGCTCGTCACCGAGGGGCTGCTCGCCGCCCAGCAGAAACACCACGCTCCGCGTTGAGCCCGCCGACGTGCTCGGCAGATCAGGGCTCCGGACCTGCTGTCAGGCTCCGTAGAGCGTCACAGAACCGGCGCCTGCACCGATGCTGAGCGTGACGCCGAGCACGGTGAAGAAGATCACCGGGCCGAGCACACCGAGGATCAGTGCGGTGACGCCCCATGCACGTCCGGCGCGCTTGACGATAGCCATGATCCCGAGCACGATCGCCGCGATGCCGGCGAGGGTGCCCAGCCAGAACGAGACCTCGCCCATCAGTACCTGGTCGCGCACCGGCGCGAGGAAGGAGAGATCGCTCGTGGATCCGTCGATCTGCTGCATCACGGTCGGCAGCCTGAAGCCGATCTGGTAGCCGGCCGCGCCGGCGACGATCGGCGCGACGACGGCCGCCACGATCGACAGCGCGAACGCGACGATGCCGAGAGCAGAAGACTTCTGCTGCGGCGCGTCTGACGGCTGGTACGCGCCGGTGGGTGCGCCGTATCCGCCGACGGGCGCAGAATAGGCGCCCGGAGGTGCCTGATACGTCGGAGTCGGTGCTGGAGCTGCGTGATAGCCGGGTGCAGCGGGCGGCTGGTGACCGGGTGCCTGCGGCACGGGCGGCGGGAACTGTGGATCTGTCACGCCCCTATCCTAGGTGCCACTCGTCCTGCCGCCGGCCCGGCAGGCTCGTCAGACTCGACGCAGCAGCCCGACCTTGTCGTAGACGTCGGCGAGCGTCGCATCGGCCACCGCATCGGCGCGCGCGGCGTTCGCGGCGAGGATGCGGTCGAGCTCGGCCGGGTCGTCGAGCAGCTCGAGGGCACGTGCGCGCACCGGCTCGAATTCCGAGACGACGACCTCGGCGAGGCCCTTCTTGAAATCGCCATAACCGCGGCCGGCGTACTCGTCCTCGATCGCCGCGACCTGACGGCCGGAGAGCGCCGCGTAGATCGTCAGCAGGTTCGACACCCCGGGCTTGTTCTCCCGATCGAAGCGCACACTGCCTTCGTTGTCCGTCACCGCGCGCATGACCTTCTTCGCCGACTTGGCAGGGTCATCCAGCATCCAGAGCACGCCGGCATCGCTCTCCGCAGACTTCGACATCTTCGCTGCGGGATTCTGCAGGTCGTAGATGCGTGCCGTGTCCTTCTGGATCACCGGCATCGGCACCGTGAATGTCTCACCGAAACGGGAGTTGAACCGCTCGGCGAGGTCGCGCGTCAGCTCGACGTGCTGTTTCTGGTCGTCGCCGACGGGCACCACATCGGTCTGGTACAGCAGGATGTCCGCGGCCATCAGCACCGGGTACGTGAACAGTCCGACCGAGGTGGCGTCCGCGCCGTAGCGGGAGGATTTGTCCTTGAACTGCGTCATTCGCCCGGCTTCGCCGAACCCGGTGATGGTGCTGAGGATCCAGGCGAGCTCGGCATGCGCGCGCACATGCGACTGCACGTACAGCGTCGACTGCGACGGCTCGATACCGGCGGCGATGTACTGTGCGGCGGTGCGGCGCGTCTTCTCACGGAGCTCTTTCGACTCCTGTGCGACGGTCAGCGCGTGCAGGTCGACCACCGAGAAGTACGCATCGTAGGAGTTCTGCAGATCCCGCCACTGAAGGAGAGCCCCGATGTAGTTGCCGATCTGGAGAGAGTCGGCGGAGGGCTGCATTCCTGAGTAGAGACGAGGTTTCTTCACCGTTCAATCCTACGGGGATGACGCGGGGCGATCTGCGTGCCGTTCAGTACGAGTAGTCCACGATCACTGGGGCGTGGTCGCTCCAGCGCTGATCGTACGCAGCCGCTCGTGCCACGTGGTACGACTCGACCCTCTCGGCGAGCGACGGCGTCGCCAGGTGGTAATCGATGCGCCACCCGCTGTCGTTGTCGAACGCCTGGCCGCGCATCGACCACCACGTGTACGGACCGTCGATCTCACCGTGGAAGCGCCGCCCCACATCGATCCAGCCGAGACCGGTTCCGACGGTGCCGTCGACGCCTGTGACCTCCGAACCCGCATCACCGAGGAAGCGATCGAAGTACGCGCGCTCGCGGGGGAGGAAGCCCGCCTTCTTGCGGTTGCCGCGCCAGTTCTTGATGTCGAGTTCCCGGTGGCCGACGTTGAGGTCGCCGGTGACGAGAGCCAGCGCATCATCCCGGCTCAGCTCTTCGAGGCGGATGCCGAATGCGTCGAGGAACTTCCACTTCTCGTCCTGCTTCGGTGTATCGGCCTCGCCGGAATGCACGTACGCGCTCACGACGGTGAGTGTGCGATCGCCGAGGTGGAAGTCGCCTTCGATCCAGCGGCCCTTCGAGTCGAAGTCATCGGCGCCGAAGGTCGTGCGACTGGCCACCGCAGGGGTTCGGCTCGCGATCGCGACGCCCGCGCGTCCCTTCGCCGTCGCCTCGTCGTGGATGAACGACCAGCCGGGCAGGGCCGCTTCGATGTGCTCGTCCTGGCCGCGAACCTCTTGCAGGGTCAGGATGTCGACGTCTGCGGCATCGAGCCACCCGCTCATCCCGTTGCGGGCCGCCGCCCGGATTCCGTTGACATTGACCGAGGCGATACGCAGATGAGGCATGGGAACAAGCCTAGCCAGCGCCTCCGACACCGCGGCGCGATCGGGTGAGCTCGGCGAGCAGTCGGTGAGCGGCCGCGGCATCCGGTGTCGTGACCTTCGGCGGTTCGGCGAGGAGCTCGTCGAGTTCGGCGGCTGCCGAGCGCACCGCACGGCGTGCGCTCCACGCCCGGATCCAGCCGGCCTCATCCTGTGCCCGCCGAGCCTCGCGCAGACGGATGCGCGCGGCCACGAGCAGCGCCTGATACTCAGCGGCGATACGCTCATCCTCGCTCTGTTGAAGCAGCGGGAGATCACGATCGCGTGCGGCCACCGCGATCCATGCCGCTGCCACGAGCATGATGACGCCGTTGACGCGGAACCAGAGCAGGAGACCGACGAAGATCGCGAACGTGGCGAGCAGGGGATTGGCCGGTGTGTAGCTCAGCAGGAAGCCCGCACCGAACTGCAGGACCGTCATCGCGGCTCCGCCGAGCAGCGCTCCCGGCCAGATCGTGCGCCACCGCAGCGAGGTCCCGGTGAGGAAGCGCACCATGGCGGCCAGCGCGGCCGACAGCAGCACGAACGACACGACCACGGAGCCGATGCGGATCAGCAGGTTCACAGCGTCGGAGCCGCTGCCCCACTCCAGCAGCTCGATGAGCCAGATCAGCACCGCCGCACTGGCGTAGCTCAGTGCGGAGCCGGCGATCAGGGCGATCCCGAAGATGACGGCAGCGAAGAGATCGCGTGCTTTGAGGAGCAGGTAGCTGCGCCGATCAGGTGGCAGGCCGAACATGTCGCGGACAGCACGCCGGGAGAAGGTGACCCAGCCGATCGCCGTCCAGACGACCGCGATGAGGGCGATCAGACCGGTGATGCTGAGGACACCGGTCATATTGCCGGCGATCTCGTGCGCCTGAACCGGGGTGAGTATCTTGCTCTGCTCACTGATCAGATTGGGGACGTAGCCGTTGACGACGCCGATCAGCGCATCGACGGCATCCATACTGCCGCCGAGCCATAGCCCGGAGATGGCGAAGGTGAGGTAGATGGCGGCGAAGATCGCGAAGAGGGCCTGATAGCTCACACCAGCGGCGAGCAGGAAGCCGTTGTTCTGCAGGAAGTGGCGCCAGACACGCACCGGGAAGAGCCCGAGAGTGCGCCGGGTCAGTGCGGTGGCGCGCTCGACCGCGACGTCGAGGCGACCGGCGGGTGCATCCGCCCCAGAATCAGACACGCCCCCACCCTATCCAGGGCGGGGGCGTGTCGATGACGATGCGCGCCGTCAGCGACGTCCGCGAAGAACGGCCTGCTTGACCTCGGCGATGGCCTTGGTGACCTCAATGCCGCGCGGGCACGCCTCGGAGCAGTTGAAAGTCGTGCGGCACCGCCAGACGCCTTCCTTGTCGTTGAGGATGTCCAGACGCACGTCGGCGTTGTCATCGCGCGAGTCGAAGATGAAGCGGTGCGCGTTGACGATCGCGGCAGGGCCGAAGTACTGGCCGTCGGTCCAGAACACCGGGCACGACGAGGTGCACGCGGCGCACAGGATGCACTTGGTGGTGTCGTCGAAGATCGCACGGTCGGCGATCGTCTGCACGCGCTCCTTGCCCTTCTCGGGAATGGAACCCGCGACCAGGAACGGCTGCACCTCGCGGTAGGAGGCGAAGAACGGCTCCATGTCGACGATGAGGTCCTTCTCGAGCGGCAGGCCCTTGATCGCCTCGACGTAGATCGGCTTCGAGATGTCGAGGTCCTTGATCAGCGTCTTGCAGGCGAGGCGGTTGCGGCCGTTGATGCGCATGGCGTCCGAGCCGCAGATGCCGTGCGCGCACGAGCGTCGGAACGACAGCGAGCCATCGACCTCCCACTTGATCTTGTGCAGCGCGTCGAGCACGCGGTCGGTGGAGAACAGCTCCACGTCGTAGTCGACCCAGCGCGGCTCGGCGTCCTTCTCCGGGTCGAACCGACGGATGGTGAAGGTGACCAGGAAGGACTGGATGGCGGGGTCAGCCGCGGCGGGCGCCTCTGCGACAGCATTCGACATTTCAGTACTTCCTCTCCATCGGCTGGTAACGGGTCATGACGACGGGTTTCCAATCGAGATTGATGTGGTCGGCCGGCGTCGACGAGTGCGGGTCGCCGGTGAGGTAGGCCATCGTGTGCTTCATGTAGTTCTCGTCGTCGCGCTTGGGGAAGTCGTCGCGCATGTGACCGCCACGGCTCTCCTCGCGGTTCTGCGCCGCGTAGACGACGACCTCGGCGATGTCGAGCAGGAAGCCCAGCTCGACCGCCTCGAGCAGGTCGGTGTTGAAGCGATGGCCCTTGTCGTCGACGTAGACGTTCCTGTACCGCTCGCGCAGCTCGGCGATGACGCCGAGCATGTGCTCGAGCGAATCATGGGTGCGGAACACCTGAGCGTTGAGGTCCATCTCTTCCTGCAACTTCTTGCGGAGGACCGCGACGCGCTCGGTGCCCTTGCTGTCACGAAGCTGTTCGAGCAGGCCGGAGACGAATGCCGCGGGGTTCTCGGGCAGTGGAACGAACTCGGCCGTCTGGGAATACGCGACGGCGTTGTTGCCCGCCCGCTTGCCGAAGACGTTGATGTCGAGCAGCGAGTTGGTGCCGAGACGGTTGGAGCCGTGCACCGACACGCAGGCGCACTCGCCGGCCGCGTACAGGCCGGGAACGACCGTGTTGTTGTCGGCGAGGACTTCGGCGTTGTTGTTGGTGGGGATGCCGCCCATCGCGTAGTGCGCCGTCGGCATCACCGGAACGGGATCGGTCACCGGGTCGACGCCGAGATAGGTGCGGGCGAACTCGGTGATGTCGGGAAGCTTCGTCTCGAGCACCTCGGCGCCCAGGTGGGTGCAGTCGAGGTAGACGTAGTCCTTGTGAGGACCGGCGCCGCGGCCGTCGAGGACCTCCTGCACCATGGAACGCGCCACGATGTCACGGGGTGCGAGGTCCTTGATGGTGGGTGCGTAGCGCTCCATGAACCGCTCGCCAGAGGCGTTGCGCAGGATCGCGCCTTCGCCGCGGGCGCCCTCGGTGAGCAGGATGCCGAGACCGGCGAGGCCGGTGGGGTGGAACTGGAAGAACTCCATGTCCTCGAGTGGGAGGTTCTTGCGCCAGATGATGCCGACGCCGTCACCGGTGAGGGTGTGCGCGTTGGAGGTGGTCTTGTAGATCTTGCCGAAGCCGCCGGTCGCGAAGACGATCGCCTTGGCCTGGAAGACATGCAGCTCACCGGTGGAGAGGTCGTACGCGACGACGCCTGCGACCAGGGTGCCACCGTCATCGCCCTTGACCGTGATCAGGTCGAGCACGTAGAACTCGTTGAAGAAGTTGATGCCGAGCTTGACGCAGTTCTGGAACAGCGTCTGCAGGATCATGTGGCCGGTGCGGTCCGCGGCGTAGCACGCACGGCGAACGGGAGCCTTGCCGTGCTCGGACGTGTGACCGCCGAAACGGCGCTGGTCGATCTTGCCCTCTGGTGTGCGGTTGAACGGCAGACCCATGTTCTCGAGGTCGATGACCGCGTCGATGGCCTCCTTGGCGAGGATCTCCGCGGCATCCTGGTCGACGAGGTAGTCGCCGCCCTTGACCGTGTCGAACGTGTGCCACTCCCAGCTGTCCTCCTCGACGTTCGCGAGCGCCGCAGCCATACCGCCCTGCGCTGCGCCGGTGTGCGAGCGGGTCGGGTAGAGCTTGGAGATCACTGCCGTCTTGGCGCCGGGGCCCGCCTCGATCGCGGCCCGCATGCCGGCACCGCCGGCACCCACGATCACGACGTCGAACTGGTGGTAGTGCACACCGTCGCGGACGACGGAATCCTGTGTCTCAGTAGTCACTTCTCGTTGCTCTCTTCTCAGTTCCCGACGACGCCCGCGGCCACGCAGGTGTCCCACAGGGTGCTGCTCTCGGTCACGCCGAGGCAAGGGTCGAAGGTGAAGACGACCAGGGTGCCGAGCACGATCAGGAGCCCGGCTGCGAGGCCGACCGCCCCGACAAGGGCCTTTCGGACCTTCTCATGCGTGACGTAGTCGTTGATGATCGTGCGCATGCCGTTGCCGCCGTGAAGCAGTGCGAGCCACAGCATCAGCACGTCCCACCACTGCCAGAACGGGGTGGCGAACTTGCCGGCGATGAAGGCGAAATCGAGAGCGCGGATGCCCTCGCCGACCATCAGGTTCACGAAGAGGTGGCCGAAGATCAGCACGATCAGCACGACGCCGGAGCCGCGCATGAACAGCCAGCCCCACTTCTCGAGGTTGATCCCGCGGCGGCGGCGCGGCGGCGCTTGTACGGTCTGAGCGGACATCAGAGGCCTCCCAGTATCTCGGAGAACGCGAGAGCGAGGTGTCGACCGGAGAAGCCCGCCATCAGCACGACCCACACCGCGACGACGCCCCAGAACAGCTGCCGCTGGAAGCGGGCGCCCTTCGACCAGAAGTCGATGAGGATGATGCGCAGGCCGTTCATCGCATGGAACACGATGGCCGCGACGAGGACGACCTCGCCGATGGCCATGACCGGGTTCTTGTAGGTGCCGATCACGGCGTTGTACGCCTCGGGGGAGACCCGGATCAGTGCAGTGTCGAGCACGTGCACCAATAGGAAGAAGAAGATCGCGACTCCGGTGATGCGGTGAAGCACCCATGACCACATGCCTTCGCGGCCCCGGTAGAGGGTGCCGCGTGGCGTCTTGGAAGTGGTCTCCGAAATCGACGGTGCGGGGCGTGAGCCTGCGGACACGGTCGTCCTCCCTGATCGATACGAGGTCGGTAGCGCGCGCTGGGTCTGAGGCGACCGCAGACGTGCCCGATCGTGCTCCATCCTATTCCTGTTCAATCGCTGGGAGCGACGAAGGGTGGCCTAACTATCTCGACATCGAGATTGTTTCCGACGGCTACGCTGGGGTCATGAGCGAGCCGATCGATGACTTCTACGCCGTGATCCCCGCCGGAGGCATCGGAAGCCGGCTGTGGCCGCTCTCGCGTGCCGACGCACCGAAGTTCCTGCACGACCTGACCGGCTCCGGGCACTCGCTGCTGCGGGACACCTGGGATCGTCTGGAGCCGCTGGCCGGACCCGATCGCATCGCCGTCGTGACAGGACGCGCACACCGCGCGGCCGTCGAGGCTGAGCTTCCCGGCATCGCGGACATCAACGTCTTCCTGGAATCGGAGCCGCGCGAGTCGGCGGCAGCGATCGGACTCGCAGCGGCGATCCTGCATCGTCGCGATCCTGACGTGATCATCGGATCGTTCAGCGCCGATCACGTGATTCGCGGCACTCGGGTGTTCGAGTTCGCGGTGCGCGACGCCGTGGAAGTTGCGCGCGAGGGATACATCTGCACGATCGGTATCGCACCGACCGAGCCGGCGGTGGGCTTCGGATACATCAAGAAGGGGAAGGAACTCGTGGTCGGTGGTGCGCGTGAGGCCGCGCTCGTCGAGTCGTTCGTGGAGAAGCCCGACCTCGAGACCGCGACCGCGTACATCGCCGAGCGCAACTATCTCTGGAACGCCGGCATGTTCATCTCGAAGGCGAGCGTGCTGCTCGACGAGCTGGCGCTGAACGAACCGGAGCTGCACGCCGGACTGCTCGAGCTCGCCGAGGCGTGGGATGATCGCGAACTGCGCGGTCCTGCCGTCGACAGGATCTGGCCGGGACTCAAGAAGATCGCCATCGACTACGCGGTTGCAGAGCCTGCGGCCCGTCGCGGTCATCTCGCTGTCGTTCCCGGCCACTTCGACTGGGACGACGTGGGCGACTTCGCATCGCTCACCAAGCTCATCAGCAATGGCCGCAAGAACGACCTGGCGGTGCTGGGGCCGAAGGCGAGGGTGCTCTCGGATGCCGCGACCGGGATCCTCGTCAGCCAGACATCGCGGGTCATCAGCCTGGTCGGCGTGAAGGACATCGTGGTCGTCGACACTCCGGACGCGCTGCTGGTCACGACGACCGAGCACGCGCAGCGGGTCAAGGGCGTCGTGGAATCCCTCAAGCTCACCGGCCGCGGCGACGTGCTGTAGCACCCAGATCACCGGTCTATTGCGAGTTTGTAACCATTAACCGCAACCGTGATGTCGGATGCCGTAACACTGGGTAACTTAGCTCCACGGGGCTTTGCGATTGGCGCAGGCCAGTAGTCGTGGAGGCTTACGTGACCATTTCCACCAAGAAGCGCGCTCTCGCCGCGCTCGTGGCGACAGGCGTCGCCGTCGCACTCGCAGGCTGCGGAGCCGCTCCAGAGGATTCCGACGGCGGCGATGCCGGTGGCGAGAGCATCGACTTCCTGCCCTGCATCGTCTCCGACGCCGGCGGGTTCGACGACAAGTCGTTCAACCAGCTCTCCTTCGAGGGCGTCGTGCAGGCCGCCGATGAGCTCGGCGTCGAGTACAAGAACGTCGAGTCCAACAGCGAGACCGACTTCGCCCCGAACATCGAGAGCCTCATCTCGCAGGGCTGCAACGCCATCGTCTCCGTCGGCTTCGCGCTCTCGGCGGCGACCGTCGAGGCTGCGACCGCGAACGCGGACGTCGACTTCATCCTCGTCGACGACGCAGCGGACAACGACCTCGACGGCGAGAAGGACGCCGAGAACGTCAAGCCGCTCCTGTACGACACGGCCCAGGCCGCGTTCCTGGCGGGCTACCTGTCTGCGGGCTACTCGGAGACCGGCAAGGTCGGCACCTTCGGCGGCATGGAGTTCCCGACCGTGACTATCTTCATGGACGGCTACAAGCAGGGCGTCGACTACTACAACGAGCAGAACGGCACCGCCGTCGAGGTCGTGGGCATGACGTCGTTCACCGGTGGCTTCGAAGCCGGTCCCGAGGCCAAGTCGGTCGCGCAGAACATCGTCGACCAGGGCGTCGACGTGCTCCTGCCCGTCGGCGGTCCGATCTACCAGTCCGCACTCCAGGTCATCAAGGAGTCCGGCCGCGACATCGCACTCATCGGCGCTGACGCAGACCTGTTCGTCACCGACCCGAGCACGGAGGACTTCGTGCTGACGTCGATCCTCAAGGACATGAAGCTCTCGACCTACGAGGCGACCATGAGCAGCGCGAACGACGAGTTCGATGCAGAGGCCTACGTCGGAACCCTCGAGAACAAGGGCGTCGGCATCGCCGATCTCCACAACTTCGAGGACAAGGTCGACCCCGAGCTCTGGACCGCGGTCCAGGACCTGCAGCAGCAGATCATCGACGGTGAAGTGACCGTCACCTCGTACCTCGGCTGATCGAGAAACGAACCACAGGGGGAGGTCGGCGACCCGCCGGCCTCCCCTCGCTGTTGCCCCGGCTCCCACCGGAACCTGGGACGAGGCACCTTTGCTGATTAGGATCTGAAACATGAAGCTTGAACTGCGCGGCATAACGAAGAGGTTCGGCGCGCTGACGGCAAACGACCACATCGATCTCACCATCGAACCGGGGGAGATCCACTGCCTCCTCGGCGAGAACGGCGCGGGCAAGTCGACGCTGATGAACGTGCTCTACGGCCTCTACCAGGCCGACGAGGGTGAGATCCTGCTGGACGATGTCGTGCAGAACTTCGCCGGCCCTGGAGACGCGATGGCCGCCGGTATCGGCATGGTGCACCAGCACTTCATGCTGATCCCCGTGTTCACGGTCGCCGAGAACGTCATGCTGGGCCACGAGAAGACCCGCTTCGGCGGTCGCCTCGACCTGCCGGCGGCTCGAGCGATGGTGCGCGAGATATCCGACCGCTTCGGGTTCCACGTCGACCCGGATGCCGTCGTCGAGGACCTGCCCGTCGGCGTGCAGCAGCGCGTGGAGATCATCAAGGCGCTGTCCCGCGATGCCAAGGTGCTCGTGTTCGACGAGCCCACCGCGGTGCTGACGCCGCAGGAGACCGATGAGCTGATGGCGACGATGCGTCAGCTCAAGGAATCGGGAACCTCGATCGTCTTCATCACGCACAAGCTCCGGGAGGTCCGTGAGGTCGCGGACCGGATCACGGTGATCCGGCTCGGAAAGGTCGTCGGGGAAGCGTCTCCGACGGCCGGCAACGAAGAGCTCGCGTCGCTCATGGTGGGGCGGGCCGTCGAGCTCACTGTGCACAAGGACGCACCGAAGCTGGGCGAGGAATCGCTCATCGTGAAGAACCTCACCGTCACCGATCCTTTCGGCACGGTGCTCGTCGACGATGTGTCGTTCTCGGTGCGCGGCGGCGAAGTGCTCGTGATCGCCGGTGTGCAGGGCAACGGTCAGACCGAGGTCACCGAGGCGATCGTCGGCCTGCAGCCGCGTGTCGAAGGCAGCGTGCAGCTCAACGGCGCCGAACTGGTGGGGCGATCCGTGCGCGACATCCTCGACGACGGCGTCGGCTTCGTTCCGGAGGATCGCAGCGTCGACGGCCTGGTCAAGGAGTTCTCGATCGCGGAGAACCTCATTCTCGACCGCTCGGTCGGCGCTCCCTTCGTCAAGGCGGGCACTCTGCAGCTGCGTGCGCTCGACGAGTTCGCACGCGAGAAGATCGCCGAGTTCGACATCCGCACGCAAGGGCCGGCGCAGCAGGCGGGGCGACTGTCGGGCGGCAACCAGCAGAAGGTCGTGCTCGCTCGAGAGCTGAGCCGCGAACTCTCGCTCTTCGTGGCGGCGCAGCCGACGCGCGGCGTCGACGTCGGATCGATCGAATTCATCCACAAGCGCATCATCGAGACCAGGGACTCGGGCATCCCGGTGATCGTCATCTCCACCGAGCTCGACGAGGCGGCGGCTCTGGCCGACCGCATCATGGTGATGTATCGAGGCAAGGTCGTCGGCGTCGTGCCGGGCGACACCACACGGGAGAAGCTCGGCCTGATGATGGCGGGCATGCTCGAGTCGACCGAGGAGGCAGGCGTATGAGCGCTCCCGCACCTGGCCCGATCAAGGCCGCACCCGCGGACTTCGGCTCCACGGAACCGACCCGATGGAACAGTGCGCTGCAGCGCATCGCCACCGGCAACGGAATGATCTCGGTCCTCTCCGTGATCCTCGCGCTCGTGGCGGGGTCGATCATGATCGCCTTCACCGATTCCGAGGTGCAGCGCACGGCCGGATACTTCTTCGCACGCCCGGGTGACATGCTGCTCGCGGTGTGGGAATCGATCTCCGGCGCGTACGTCGCTCTCTTCCAGGGCGCGATCTACAACTTCCGCGTCGACGGGTTCGCTGCGGGGATCAAACCGCTCACCGAGACGCTGAAGTTCGCGACGCCGCTGATCGCGGCGGGCCTCGGCGTGGCGCTCGCGTTCCGCGCCGGCCTGTTCAACATCGGTGGCCAGGGCCAGATGCTCATGGCCGCGGCCGCCGCCGGCTGGGTCGCGACGAGCATGGACATGCCGTGGCCTCTGCACATGCTGGTCGCCATCATCGCCGGCATCATCGCCGGTGCGATCTGGGCCGGCATCGCTGGCATCCTCAAAGCCCGAACAGGCGCGCACGAGGTGATCGTGACGATCATGCTCAACCACATCGCGTTCTACCTGCTGGCATGGATGCTGGCCACACCCGGCATCTTGCAGGCGCCGGGATCCAACAACCCCAAGACCGCGGCGATGGCGGAGTCCGCCCTGCTTCCCGGCATCCTCGGATCGCAGTACAAGCTGCACGCCGGCTTCATCCTCGCGTTGATCGCGGTCGCCTTCACCTGGTGGCTGCTGGAGCGCTCGAGCCTCGGCTTCCGCTTCCGCGCCGTGGGGGAGAACCCGGCGGCGGCACGGGTGGCTGGTATCAGCGTCGGGAGGATGTACTTCCTGGTGATGGTGATCGCCGGTGGTCTGGTCGGCATCGCCGGCGTCAGCCAGGTGCTCGGCACCGTGACCAGCGGCTTCGGCAGCGACATCGACGCCGGGATCGGCTTCGACGCGATCACCGTCGCGCTGCTCGGACGTTCGACGCCGCTCGGCGTGCTGGCGGCCGGCATCCTGTTCGGCGCCTTCAAGGCCGGCGGGTTCGCGATGCAGGCCTCCGAGAACGTGCCGATCGAGATCGTCCTCGTCGTGCAGTCGCTGATCGTGCTGTTCATCGCCGCACCTCCTCTGGTGCGTGCGATCTTCGGTCTGCCGCAGCCGGGTGCTCGCAAGAAGCCCGCGAAGCCGAAGAAGCCCAAGAACCCGAAGGATCCGGCGACCAACGGCTCGCCCCGCACCGAGGAGGTGTCGGCATGACCGTCTCCGCTGAAGCTGTCGTCAGCGACGAGCAGCGCCGCGTCGCCATCACCTCATGGAAGACGCCCATCATCTTCGGCCTGTTCACGGTGCTCTTCGCGCTGCTGCCGCTGCTCGCACCCCGAGACGGTGCGAGCACGTTCCGGCTGGTGCGCTCGGCAGACGCTGCGATCCAGCTCCCCGAACTGGTGCTTCCCGCCAACGCGACCGCCTGGGTGTGCGTCGTGCTCATGGCCGCCACCACGCTGCTCGCGGTGATGTGGACGCGCGCGCAGCGCAGACTGCCGCTCTGGCTGACCGTGATCTACGTCGTGATCCTGCTGGTCGGGTTCCTCGCGTGGGCATCGGCCGGTGGCACGCTGCCGATGATCGGACTGCTGGGCGGTGCTCTCGCGCTCGCCACTCCCCTGATCTTCGGCGCACTGGGCGGAGTGATCGGCGAGCGCGTCGGAGTCGTCAACATCGCGATCGAGGCGCAGCTGCTGGCCGGCGCCTTCATGGCCGCACTCGTCGGCTCGGCGACCGGGAGCCCGTGGATCGGTCTCATCGCCGCGATGGTCGCCGGTGTGCTGGTCTCGCTCGTGCTCGCCGTGTTCGCGATCACCTACTACGTCAACCAGGTGATCGTCGGTGTGGTGCTGAACGTGCTCGTCGCCGGACTGACCACGTTCCTCTACCGCCAGGTGCTCAACGCGAACCCGGAGACGCTGAACTCGCCCCCGCTGTTCCCGGTGATCTCGATCCCCGTGCTCAGCGAGATCCCGGTGCTGGGTCCGGTGCTGTTCCGCCAGACGATCATCGTCTACCTGATGTACATCACGGTTTTCCTGGTGTGGTTCGGCCTCTACCGCACCCGCTGGGGCCTGCGCCTGCGCGCGGTCGGCGAGCATCCGCAGGCGGCGGACACCGTCGGCATCAAGGTCGCACCGACCCGCTACTGGAACATGATGCTCGCCGGCGCGATCGCCGGGATGGGCGGTGCGTTCTACACGCTGGTCACCAACCCGCAGTTCGGCCGTGAGATGACGGCGGGCGCCGGTTATATCGCACTCGCGGCCGTGATCTTCGGCAAGTGGGACCCGGTGCGCGCCACCCTGGCGGCACTGCTGTTCGGGTTCGCCACGAACCTGCAGGGTGTGCTGTCGGTCATCGGATCGCCGGTGCCGAGTCAGTTCATGCTGATGCTGCCGTACGTCGTCACGATCTTCGCCGTGGCCGGTCTGGTCGGGCGCTCGCGTCCGCCGGCGGCATCCGGCGAGCCATACATCAAGAGCTAGAGGACAGATGACTGACATCGACTGGGATGAGCTGCGTCAGGTCGCCACCGACGCCATGCACAAGGCGTACGCGCCGTACTCGCGGTACAAGGTGGGCGCGGCCGCTCTCGTGGACGACGGTCGTATCGTCGCCGGCTGCAACGTGGAGAACGCCTCCTACGGCGTGACGCTGTGCGCCGAGTGCGCGCTGGTCGGCGACCTGCACATGTCCGGCGGCGGGCGTCTCGTGGCGTTCGTGTGCGTCAACAACGATGGGCAGACCATCATGCCGTGCGGCCGGTGCCGTCAGCTGCTGTTCGAGCACTCCATGCCCGAGATGCTGCTGGAGACCGTGTCCGGCATCCGCACGATCGATGAGGTGCTTCCGGATGCGTTCGGACCGCGCGACCTGGAGGATGTCCGATGAGCGCAAAGCCGACTGCTGAGCCTGTCGAAGCACGAGGCGCCTTCGAGCCTTTCGACGCGATCGACGTCATCCGCGCGAAGCGCGACGGCGCCGAGGTTCCTGAGCCCGCACTGCGCTGGATGGTCGATGCTTACACGCGCGGCTACGTATCGGATGCGCAGATGGCCTCGTTCGCGATGGCGGTGTTCCAGCGCGGCATGCAGCGCGATGAGATCCGTGTTCTCACCGACGCCATGATCGCGTCGGGGGAGCGGATGAGCTTCGCCTCCCTCGGCAAGAAGACCGTCGACAAGCACTCCACCGGTGGCGTCGGCGACAAGATCACCCTGCCGCTCGCACCCCTGGTGGCATGCTTCGGCGTCGCCGTCCCGCAGCTCAGCGGGCGCGGCCTCGGGCACACCGGCGGCACGCTCGACAAGCTCGAGTCGATCCCCGGCTGGCGTGCGGCGCTCAGCAACGAGGAGATGTTCGCGCAGATGCAGGGCGACGTCGGCGCGGTGATCTGCGCCGCGGGTTCGGGCCTTGCGCCTGCCGACAAGAAGCTCTACGCGCTGCGCGATGTCACCGGCACGGTCGAGGCTATCCCGCTGATCGCGTCGAGCATCATGTCGAAGAAGATCGCCGAGGGCACGGATGCTCTGGTACTCGATGTGAAGTTCGGCTCCGGCGCCTTCATGCAGGACATCGACCGTGCTCGTGAGCTCGCACGGACGATGGTCGCGCTCGGCACCGATTCCGGAGTCGCGACGACGGCGCTCCTCACCGACATGAACGTGCCGCTCGGTCTCGCGATCGGCAATGCCAACGAGGTGCGCGAGTCCGTCGAGATCCTCGCAGGCGGGGGGCCGGCCGACGTGCGCGAGCTCACTGTCGCGCTGGCACGTGAGATGCTCGCCCTCGCGGGAGTCCAGGATGCCGACGTCGAGGCCGCTCTGGATGACGGGCGCGCCATGGACAGCTGGAAGGCGATGATCCGCGCACAGGACGGCGATCCGGATGCTGCGCTGCCGACCGCGCGTGAGACGCATGTCGTCACGGCTCCGGCCGACGGCGTCGTGACGCGGATGGACGCCCTGCCGTTCGGCATCTCGGCGTGGCGCCTAGGAGCCGGGCGCGCCCGCGCCGAGGATCAGGTCGTCCACGCCGCGGGCATCGATCTGCACGCCAAGCCCGGCGACCGCGTCACTGCCGGTCAGGCCCTGTTCACGCTCTCCGCAGACGACGACGCGCGCTTCTCCCGTGCCCTCGAGGCGCTCGACGACGCATGGTCCATCGGAGACACCGCGCCCGAGATCGGGCCACTCGTCCGCGAGCGCATCACCGCGTAGGCTGGAGTCTCACCGCTCGCTGAGACTGGCGAAGCGCCGGTCTCTGAGAGGACGAATTCCCATGTCGATCGCTTCCGACGGTGATATCAAGATCGAGGGCGTATCGCTGCGGTCGCTGCCGAAGATCTCGCTGCACGACCATCTCGACGGCGCTGTGCGCCCGGGCACGATCGTCGAACTGGCGGCGGAGATCGGCCTGGAACTGCCTGCGGGCGACGCCGAGGGTCTCGGCGACTGGTTCACGAAGCGGAGCGGATCCGACTCGCTCGTGGACTACCTGGAATCGTTCGACTACACCGTGGCTGTCATGCAGACGGCCGAGAACCTCACGCGCATCGCCCGCGAGTTCGTCGAGGACCTGGCGGACGACGGCGTGATCTACGGCGAGGTCCGCTGGGCACCGGAGCAGCACCAGTCGGGCGGACTCTCGCTCGACGACGCGGTCGAGGCCGTCCAGCAGGGGATCGAGGACGGCGAGGACGCCGTGGACCGCAGCGGGCGCAGCATCCGCGTGGGGCAGATCCTCAGCGCGATGCGTCAGAGCGATCGATCGCTTGAGATCGCCGAGCTCGCCCTGGATCATCGCGAGAGCGGCGTGGTCGGCTTCGACATCGCAGGCCCGGAAGACGGCTACCCCGCCTCCGATCATCGTGAGGCGTTCGATCTGCTCGCCGAGAACTTCTTCCCGGTCACCGTGCACGCAGGCGAAGCGGCGGGACTCGCGTCGATCCGCAGTGCACTCCTCGACGGGCGGGCGCTCCGCCTCGGTCACGGAGTACGCATCGTCAGCGACCTCGACGTGATCGATCGGGACGGAGACGAGGTCCAGGTCAAGTTCGGCGACCTCGCACGCTGGGTTCGCGACCGGGAGATCCCGCTCGAGCTGTCGCCTTCGTCGAACGTGCACACCGGCGCGATCGAGGCATGGGGCACCGAGCTCGCCGATCACCCGTTCGATCTGCTCTACCAGCTGGGCTTCGCCGTCACGGTGAACGTCGACAACCGCACGATGAGTCGCACGTCCCTCACCCGTGAAATCGCGCTGCTCGTCGACGCCTTCGGCTACGACCTCGATGACCTCGAGGCGTTCCAGTTCAACGCGGCATCCGCGGCATTCCTGCCGATCGAGGAGCGCGAGGAACTCGTCGAGATGATCGCCGACGGTTTCCAGAACTCCTGACGCGGACCCCGGAGCCATGACCGCGCCCGCTGTCTTCATCGCCGGTCCTGCATCCTGGAACTCGATCGTCGTCCTCGATCGTCTGCCGGAGCCGACTCCGCACATCCAGTTCGCCGAGGACAGCTGGGAGACGGTGGGCGGGACGAGCGCGGGCAAGGCGCTGAGTCTCGCAGCCCTCGGCACGCCGGTGACGCTGTACGCGCTCGTCGGCGACGATGAGCCGGGCAGGCGGGTCCGCGCCGCGCTCGGTGCGGCCGGAATCGAGGTTCGGTGGGGTTCGAGCGCGGCCACGGAGCGGCACCTGAACCTGATGACTCGAGCGGGGGAGCGAGTCTCGATCTACGTCTCAGGGGTCGACGAGCAGTCCGGCGCGGTCCCCGATGACGTGCTCGCGGCCATGGCGGATGCCGAGATCATCGTGCTCGATCTCGCGGCAGAGCCGCTGCGGCTGCTTCCGCTCGCGAAGGCGAGCGGAAGGCCGGTGTGGGTCGACGTGCACGACTACGACGGAGAGGCGGAGTTCCACAGACCGTTCCTCGACGCGGCGGATGCGGTGTTCTGCAACGCCGATCGGCTGAGTGACCCCGTCGGATTCCTGCGCTCACGCGTCTCGTCCGGGGCGTCGTTCGCAGTGTGCACGCTCGGCCCGGAAGGCGCGGTGGCAGTCGACGTCGACGGTGAGACCTATCGAGTGGATGCCGTGCCGGTGGACGTCGTCGACACCAACGGCGCAGGTGACGCCTTCTTCGCAGGAGTCCTGGCTGCACGGCTGGCAGGCGCCGCGCTGCCGCAGGCGCTCGCGTCCGGCGCGGCGTCGGCATCGACGGCTCTCGGCAGCAAGCACCTGCACCCGCTGTTGGACGGCGTGCCCTGACCGTGGACCTGCCCTGACCGTGGTCAGCGCGGCCGCGCCACGACCTGCGGATGCGTTCTCAGATACTCCTCGAACGCTTCACGGCTCGTACGGGCCGGGGTGAAACCGAACTCGTCCTTCAACCGGGCATTCGACAGCACCGGCCGGTAGCGGAGGAAAGGAACCTTCTCTGGTCCGTGCTCTGTGAGGCGCAGCATCCGCCCGGCTCTCAACATCCAGGCGAGCGCGGATGCCGGCACGGTGAACAAGGGCTTGCCGAGCCGATCGGCGAGCTCCGGCACGGTCATCCGCCCGTCGCCGGCGACGTTGAAGACCCCCGCCGGGCCATCCGTCGCCGCGCGCACCATGGCGGCGGCGACGTCATCAACCCACACGAACACGAACGGCGAGTCCGACCCCGCGATCCGCAGGATGCGGCGCCCGTTCCAGAGAGCGGTGATCTGGTTCTGAACGGTGGGGCCGAGGATCGTGCCGATCCGGAAGACCACCTGCTCCAGTTCGGGATGCGCCGATCTGTATCCGGCGAGCATCTCCTCGACCAGGCGCTTGTGCCGCGAGTACGAAAAGGCATCATTGCCGCGCAGCGGCTGGTCCTCGTCGATCCACTCCGGGTTGTCCGGGTGGTAGCCGTATGCCGCCCCTGAGCTGGAGACCACGATGCGGCGCACACCGCTCAGAGCACACGCGGCCAGGACGTTCGCCGAGCCTTCGACATCCACGCGGTAGTCGAGATCCACATCACGGCCTGGGTTGACGATCGCCGCGAGGTGCACGACGGTGTCGATGCGGTGCTCACGGAGCACAGGCGCGATGGCCGCGGCATCCGTCACGTCGAGGACGACGGGCAGGACGCCCGGCGACACGGCGCCGGCTCTGAGGTCGGCCGCAACGACGAGTTCGACGTCGCCTCGCGCGGCCAGCGCCGCCGCGACGTGCGACCCGAGGAACCCGCCGCCGCCGGTGATGAGCACGCGTGTCACGGCGCGGCCTCGACGGCTGTCTTCCCGGTGCTGTCGCCGGTCGCATTGCCGGTGCGCCGCCTGGTGTGCCGCGCCCAGAGTCCTGCGAGCACGAGTCCGGCGACGATGTCCCAGATGCCCCACCAGCCGGCGACGATCGCCATGCCGCCGAGACCGCCGAAGAAGGCGAAGACGAGTCCCAGACCGAGCCCGGCGTTGCGGATGCCGACCTCGAACGTCATCGCCTTGCGCTCCCGCGTGCCCAGGCCGCCGAGGACCGCAGTGCCGTAGCCGAGCGCGAGCGCTGTGGCATCGTGCACGGTCACCACGAGGACCACGATGCCGAGCACCGAGATGAACACCGCCCAGTTGCCGACCAGCGCGCCGATGATGAAGCCCACGAGCGCGAGCAGACTGAACCACTTCACGAACGGCTGCACGCGCGCCGCGAAAGTCGGGAGCTTCGCGCGCAGCAGCAGCCCGACCGCGAAGGGCAGGCCGACGATGAGGAAGATCTCCAGCAGCATCTTCCACGGGTCGAGCGCCACCTCTCGCAGCAGGTCGCGGGCGGTCGGATGCAGCGACCCCCAGAAGGCGATGCTCAACGGCATCGCCACGATGTACACGAGGTTTCCGACCGCCGTCATCGACACCGACAGTGCGACGTTGCCGCCGGAGCGATGCGTGAGCACCTGCGAGATGTTGCCGGGCGGGCAGCATGCCACGAGGATCATGCCGAGCGCCATCGACGGTGTCACCGGAAGCACGAGGGTGAGCAGGAACGTCACTACGGGCAGCAGGAGGAGCTGTGCCAGGATCGCGATGATGAAGGGCTTCGGATGCCGTGCCACCACGCGGAAGTCGCTGGGTGCGGTGTCCAGGGCGATGCCGAGCATGATGAGCCCGAGCACGATGTTCAGGATCGTGAGGGTTCCCGGCGTGAAGCTCAGGACGACGTCGTCGACGTTCATCGCGTCTGCTCCAGTGCCTCGCGTTCGTGGCGGACGGCCGCGCGGTAGGCGTGGTTGTTCACGTAGTACGACATCCTGGCGAGCCCGAGATAACGGTAGCCACCGGTGACATCAGGCCACGGGCTGCCGGTCACGCGGTCCCGGAACCGCACGGCCTGCTCCGGCGCGTTCTCCGCTGCGGCGAGGTAGCTCGCCAGCAGTTCGGCCTGCTCGTAGCGGCCCTGCCAGCCGATGCCAGACGCCTCGATCATGCCCATCAGGTACAGGCCGTTGAAGGACGCGGGGAACATGTTCAGGAACAGTCGCGGCGAAGACCCGCGCCACTGCAGGTGCGCCCGGTCGACGAACGGGTAATCGAGGCGGTATCCGGTCGCGAGCATCACGAGGTCGTAATCGCCGCCGGAACCGTCGCGGAAGCGGACCGTGTGACCGTCGAACCGTTCGACATCGGCGCGCACACGCAGGTCACCCTGCCCGAGGTGGTTCAGTACCATCGTGTTCACGATCGGGTGCGATTCGTAGATGCGGTAGTCGGGCTTGGGGAATCCGAAACGAACCGGGTCGCCGGTGAACGCCTTCAGCACCCGGGAGTCCACTGCCTGCTTGATGCGTGCAGGCAGCGGCTTGCCCTGGTTGAGGGTGTCGCTCGGCCTGCCGAACAGATAGCGCGGAACGAAGTAGTAGCCGCGGCGCACGCTCATGTCGACTGATGCGGCGTGGTGCACGGCATCCACCGCGATGTCGCACCCCGAGTTGCCCGCACCCACGATGAGCACGCGTCTGCCGTCCAGCTGCGCGGCGCTCTTGTATGCGCTCGTGTGCATGAGCTCGCCGGCGAAGTCTCCATCGAAGGAGGGCACGTTCGGCTCCGCGAGCGTGCCGTTCGCGATGATGACCCCGGCGTACCAGCGCGTGCCCACTCCGTCCGGACCCGCGTGAGCGAGGTCCCATCCGCCGTCGCGCGGTTCGAGCAGGGTGACGCGCGTGTCGAAGCGGAACAGCGAAGTGAGCCCGAAATGGTCGGCGTACGAGCGGAAGTAGTCGCGCAGCACCCGATGGCTCGGATAATCGACGCCCGAAGCCATCGGGAACTCGGCGAATTCGGTCGTCGTGCGGGACGAGATGAGGTGCGCGGACTCGTACATGGTGCTGCGCGGGTTGGTGATGTCCCAGAGGCCGCCGACGCCGTGCGACGCCTCGAAGCCGTCGACCTCGATGCCCTGCACCTGCAGCGCTCGCGCGATGGCAAGGCCGGACGGCCCAGCGCCGATGACGGCGTATCTGCTCATGATGCTCCCCGCACGACGCTGTGCTCGATCTGTCGCCCCCAGGCTCGATCGTAGCGGCATCGTCGTGCGGGAAGTCGTCAGAGGGCGCGCAGCTCCTGTTGTCTCGCGGCGAAGGCCTCGTGCACGGCGGCGAAGAGCGGATGCTCCGGCTCCAGGCCTGTGACGGTGGCGGTGAGTACATCGGCGTCCTCAGAGCGCAGCATCCGCTGCAACTCCACGGACTGCTCATCCGATTCGTCGTCGAATGCGACGGCCGCAGCGACGGCGGCGACGAGCGCAGAGGTCGAGAGCCCGCGCTCCGCGGCCTGGACTGCTGGGCCGATGAAGCGCTCGTTGCGGGAGAGCTTGCGCAGCGGCTGGCGGCCGACCCTCTGCACGGTGTCGACCAGCTCCGGGTTGCGGAATCGCTCGAGGATCGTGGCGCGGTACTCGGCGAGCTCGACGGGATCGAGCCCGTGCACGGCGCTGAGCACCGCTGATGTCTCCTCCAGCGCTGCACCGACTCTCGCGGCGATCGACGGATCGGCGAGTGCATCCGAGATGCGCGCGTGACCAGCCTGCGCGCCGAAGTACGCGGTCGCCGCATGGCCGGTGTTCACGGTGAACAGCTTGCGCTCGATGTAGGGGCCGAGATCGTCGACGAAGTGCGCGCCGGGAATGATCGGCAGATCCCCGCCGAACGGTGCGGACTCGATCGCCCACTCGAAGTACGGCTCGACCGTCACATCCACGCCGCCGCCGTCGGGCTGTGCCGGCACGATGCGATCGACGGCCGTGTTCGCGAACGCGGCGCGACCCGTCACGGACGGATCCAGCTTGTCGATCTCGGCACGCAGCAGATCCGTGGCGCCGATCGCGTTCTCGCACGCCATGATCTTCAGCGGAGCGAGGTCGGGGGAGCGGCGCTTGAGTCCTTCGACGATCGCGGGGGCGATGAAGCGCAGCACAGTCGGGCCGACGGCGCAGGTGACGACATCGGCGGTCGCGACCTCGTCGGCCACGGCATCCGGGTCTGTCCGGCTGTTCACCGCGCGGTAGCCGCTGACCTTTCGATCGACGCCGCCGGGGCCCGCCTCATGAACGGTGTACGACTCGGTGGCGTTGATCGCGTCCACCAGGGCGTCAGCGACATCCGAGAACACCAGGTCGTACCCGCCCTCGTGCAGCAGCAGCCCCACGAAGCCGCGCCCGATGTTGCCGGCGCCGAAGTGGACGGCCTTCATCCTTCGTTCACCGCCGACAGGAGCGCGTACAGCTCGTCGGGGGTGCCGGCGGCATTGAGCTTGGCGACATCATCCTCGTCCGAGAACAGGATGGCGATCTGGGACAGGATCTCGAGGTGCTCGTCGCCCCGTCCGGCGATGCCGATCACGAACGTGGCCTCATCTCCTGCCCAGTCCACACCGCCGTCGTAGCGCACGACCGAGAGACCGGAGTCGAGGATGGCCTCCTTCGTCTCGTTCGTGCCGTGCGGGATCGCGAGGCCGTTGCCCATGAACGTGGACACGGTCTCCTCGCGCTGACGCATGGCATCGACGTAGGCGGGGGTGACGGCGCCGGCGGCGACGAGGATGTCGGTCGCCTCCTGCAGCGCCTCGTCCTGGGTGGCGGAGCCGGAGTGGATGCGGACCTGTCCGATTGACAGAACGGCCATGATGTTCCTTTCTGAGGTGGGGCGGATGCTGTTCGCATCCGCCCCACCGGATCGATTACTCGCCGGATTCCTTCTGCTCGCGCACCATCTCGACGACCTCTTCATACTGCGGCGCATTCATGAAGTTGTCGACCGAGACGTGGATCGAGTTCGGGGACTTGCCCTTCGCGCGATCGGTGAGCTGCTGCTGGGTGATCACCAGATCGGCGGTGCCGTCGAGGTTCGCGATGGCCTGGTTGGTCACCTTGATGTCCTCGATGCCCGCCTTCTTCAGCTTGTTGCGCAGCACGCTCGCGCCCATCGCGGACGATCCCATGCCGGCGTCGCAGGCGAACACGATGTTCTGGATCGGAGCGGTCGCGGTCGCCGTGGCCGACGTCGCGGCAGCAGCTGTGCCACCAGCTGTGCCACCTGCGGCCGCAGAGGCTGCGAGATTCGACAGGTGCTCGGACTTCTTGCCCTTGTTCGCCTCGGTCTGCGCGATCGCCGCGCCGAAGGTGTCACCCTCAGCGGCCAGATCGCGCTTGCGCGACGCCCGCAGGATCACAGCCGTGATCAGGAACGTCACCACGGCGGCGATGATGACCGAGAGGTACACCACAACCAGGTTCCAGACGCCGCCGCCGATCGCGGCCGCCGTCACGGCGATGATGCTTCCTGGGGCTGCCGGGAAGCCGAGACCGCCGCCGAGGAGCATGTTGGTCGTGACGCCCGCTGCGCCACCGGCGATCAGAGCGAGGATCGTGGTCGGCTTGCTGAGCGCGTACGGGAAGTAGATCTCGTGGATGCCGCCGAAGAACTGGATGATCGCGGCACCCGGTGCCGAGGCCTTCGCAGCGCCGACGCCGAAGAACGTGAACGCGAGCAGCAGACCGAGGCCGGGGCCGGGGTTCGCCTCGATGAGGAACAGGATCGACTTGCCGTTCTCGGTCGCCTGCTCGATGCCGAGCGGTGTGAACACGCCGTGGTTGATGGCGTTGTTCAGGAACAGCACCTTCGCCGGCTCGACGATGATCGAGACGAGCGGCAGCAGCTGCAGCGTCACGAGCCAGTCGACAGCCGCTCCGAGCACGGTGCTGATGCCGAGCATCACAGGACCGAATGCGAAGAAACCGGCGATCGCGAGGATCATGCCGAGGATACCGGCCGAGAAGTTGTTCACCAGCATCTCGAATCCGGGGCGGATCTTCCCGTCCCAGAGCCGGTCCATCTGCTTGGTGATCCATGCCGCAAGCGGTCCCATGATCATCGCGCCGAGGAACATCGGGATGTTCGTGCCGACGATGACACCCATCGTCGCGATCGTCGCGACGACACCGCCGCGTTCGGCGTAGACGAGGCGGCCGGCCGTGTTCGCGATGAGCAGCGGCAGCAGGTAGGTCACCATGGCGCCGACCAGGCCGACGTAGCCCTGGAAGTTGCCGTTGTCGCCCTCCGTCAGCGCCGTCATGGCGCCCGGCCAGTTGATGAGCGCGGAGTCGCCGCCGCCGCCGATGATCTCGGCCACAGGGGCCCAGTGCCATCCGAACGGGCTGTCGGCGCCGAAGAATCCGGCGGGGATGAACAGCATCGTGATGAAGCCCCAGGCGATGAAGGCTGCGATGTTCGGCATGATCATGCCCGAGAGGAACGTGCCCAGTCGCTGCACGCCCACCCTGACCCCGTTCTGCTTCGGGGCCGCTGTTGACGTCGTCGTCATGATGTCGTCTCTTTCTGGTGTGAAGGGAGGGCCGCGGCGGCTTCAGCCACGGCATTGCGGGCGCTCGCGGCATCATCTGCCGCCAGTGCCACCTCGGCGAGGTGCTTCGCCTCGGAGGCGGTGCGCTCGGAGAGCGCGAGTCGTACATCGGCGAGGGCCGCCGATGCCATCGACAGGCTGGTGGCGCCGAGGCCGACCAGCACCGCCGCCAGCAGCGGGTCCGCTGCGGCCTCGCCGCAGACGCCGACCGGTTTGCCGAGGCGGGCGCCTGCCGCGCCCACCTCTCCGACCAGCCGCAGCACCGCGGGGTGCCACGGATCCTGGAAGCCGGCGACCGAGCCGAGCATGCGGTCGGCGGCCATCGTGTACTGGGTGAGGTCGTTCGTGCCGATGGAGGCGAAGTCGGTGTGCGCGAGCACCCGGTCGGCCAGCAGCGCGGCGGCCGGGATCTCCACCATGACGCCTGCGGTCTTCACCCCGTACTCGCGGGCGAGCGCCGTGAAGTACTTCGTCTCCTCGACGGTGGCCACCATGGGCGCCATGACCCACAGATCCGCGTCGGTATCGGCGTCGGCCTCGGCGAGGGCGGTGAGCTGCTCGCGCAGGATGTCCTCGCTGGCGCGCAGCGACCGCAGGCCCCGCAGGCCCAGTGCGGGATTCTCCTCATGCGCATCGTTGAGGAACGCCAGCGGCTTGTCGGCACCGGCATCCAGCATCCGCACGACGACCTTCTTGCCGGGGAACGCCGAGAGCAGTTCGCGATACGACTCGCGCTGCTGCGCGACGGTCGGGGCCTGGGCAGAGGAGAGGAACAGGAACTCGGTGCGGAACAGCCCGACGCCCTCCGCTCCTCGCGCCACGGCATCCGCCGCATCGGCCGGCTTGCCGAGGTTCGCGAGCAGCGCGACGGCGGTGCCGTCGGCGGGGGCGCCCGCCGTGAGGGGGGCGCTCCCTGCGGCGTCCAGCGCCGCTGCTCGCTGCGATGCGCGTTCGAGCTGTTCGGTCGCGGGGTCGGTCGTGACGGTGCCTGCAGCGGCATCGACGATCACCGTCGTCCCCGTGGTCAGCGCCGCGGCCTCCGTCGCACCGACGATCGCGACGATGCCCTTCTCCCTCGCGAGGATCGCCGTGTGAGAGGTGGGGCCACCGTCCGTCGTGACCAGCGCGAGCACCTGCTCGAGGTTGAGCAGTGCTGTGTCGGCGGGGGCGAGATCGCGAGCGACGAGCACGAACGGATGCCCCGGATCAGGCACGCCGGGCGCATCCACGTCGCGCAGGTGGGCGAGCACGCGCTGTGCGATGTCATCCAGATCCGCAGCGCGCTCGCCGAGATAGCCGCCGACGGCCTCCAGCGTGGCGCGGAACCCCGCGAAGGCGTCGTGCACGGCCCACTCGGCTGTGCCGCCCTCATCGATGCGGGAGTCCACCTCGTCCTGCAGGGTCGGATCCTCGGCGATCATCGCCTGCGCCTCGAGCACCTCCTGCGCCGCGCCGCCCGCGGTGTCCGCACGCTGCTGCAGCTCGGTCGCGACCGCGGCGACGGCTTCCCTGGCACGGGTGCGCTCGGCATCCGCGCCGATCGTGCTCGGCGTGTTCTCGGGGGCGGGCAGCGGCTCCGCCATGCGTACGACGGGCCCCTGGGCGATGCCGCGGCCCACGCCGACGCCGCGCAGCTCGGTCATCCGGCCGCCTCCTGGTCGTGATCGGTCGTCAGCAGCTCGGTGAGCGAGTCGAGCACAGCCTCTGCGCCTTCACCGTCGGCCGTGAGGGTCACGTAGTCGCCGTACTCGACCGCCAGGGCGATGACTCCGAGGATGCTCGCCGCGTTGGCCGGTTTGCCGGAGTCCTTGGCGATCGTCACGGAGATGCCGGAGTCCTTGGCAGCCTGCGCGAACAGCTTCGCCGGGCGCGCGTGCAACCCGTGGGAGGAGCCGATGCGGACGGTGCGTGAGATCTCGGTCATGATGTTCCTTTCGCGGTGGACGGTGGTTCGTTCGTCGAGGAGGGGAGCGACGCACGGGCGGCGGCGAGCGTGCGGACGCCGTCGTGGTCGGCGAAGACGTCGTCGGGCAGTACGGCCACCGGCGCGGACGACGCGGAGCGGATGGCGTCCAGCCGGTCGGCGAGGTGCGGACCCACGAGCACGAGATCCGCGAACGCGGTGGAGATCGTCTGCTCGGTGCCGGCGGAGGTGTCCCAGTCGAGGCCGGCGGCGGATGCCGCGCGCCGCAGTCGCTGTGCGACGAATGTGCTGGACGCTCCCGCGCCGCAGACCACCAGGATCCTCATCGATGCCACCTCTTCCTGTCCTCCATTCTGGGAAGAGGCTGTGAGCGGCGCCACCAGGTTCCTTTCCGCCCCTGCGGAACCTTCCGCCGCGCCCCGGCTGTGCGACGGTGCTGGCATCATGGGAGCATGTCGCGCCAGCGTCAGGATCAGCTCCTGCAGACCCTTCTCCGGCAGGACGAGTGGGCGACGGCGGCGAGCCTCGCCGATCTGTTCGGTGTGACGCCGCGCAGCATTCGCTCCTACGTGGCCGCCCTCAACGCCCGCGCGGCAGGCGGCGACGCGGTCGAGTCCGGACCTGCCGGATACCGCGCCGGTGCGGGCGCGCATGCGACCCTGCGCGCGCGGGCGACGGGGGAGTCCGCACCGCGCGATCGCCTGCACACCGTCGTGCGGATGCTGCTCGACGAATCCGACGGCATCGATGTGTACGCCACGGCCGATCGGCTGCACGTCAGCGAGGCCACCCTGGAATCCGATCTCGCCCGTGTACGCGGCCTGCTCGACGGCACCGATCTCCGGCTCGAACGCGATCGTGAGATCGTCCGCCTGCAGGGGACCGAGATCGCGCAGCGCCGGCTGCTGAGCCGGCTCGCGCACGACGAGATGGATGCCGGATCGTTCCATCCCGAGAGCATCCGCCGCGCGCTCACCGGCAGCGCGGTCGCCGCGCATGCCGTGGCGCCGTTCAAGACCGCGCTGGTGCGCGAGCTGGGTGCGCTCGGCTACTACGTCAACGAGCTCGCGATCTCCGACGTGCTGCTGCACATCGCGATCGCCGCCGATCGCGTCTCGGCGGGGCGCGCGCTCGACACCCCGCAGGCGGGTGCCTCGGAGGAGATCCCGAAGCTGGGCGGCGTGATCACGCAGCTCGCCGAGGAGCACTTCGGTGTGGCGCTCGGAGAGGGCGACAGCGCGCACCTCGCGACCCTCGTACTGACGAGGGCGATCGCGCCGGGTCAGAGCATCGGGCACGATGCGGCGCGCAGCGGTGTGGATCAGGTCGTCGAGGCGGCTGTGCGCGCCGAGATCGTCCAGGCTGCGGCGGACTATCAGGTCGACCTCGTCGATGAGGCGTTCATCCTGCGACTCGCGCTGCACGTGCAGAATCTCCTGCGGCGCGCCGAGGAGCAGGCGTGGACGCGCAATCCGCTCACACGGTCGCTGAAGTCCTCCTACCCGATGATCTTCGAGGTCGCCGTGTCGATCGCCAGCGGTCTGCACGACCGGCTGGGCGCACCGATCCACGACGACGAGATCGCCTATATCGCGATGCACATCGGCGGGCGCCTGGAGCGCAGCCGCAAGGCCGAATCGATCCTCACCGCGACGATCGTCTGCCCCGGCTACTACGAACTGCACGAGCTGCTGCGCTCGAGCGTCGATCGCTCACTCGGCTCGTCGGTCGAGGTCACCAGCGTCGTCACGAGCGTCGATCCGGACTGGGATGCCATCGACACCGACCTGGTGCTGAGCACGATCGAGCCCGGTGCGACCGGCGACCGCTACGTGCGCATCCAGCCGTTCCTCACTGACGCCGATGTGGAGCGCGTGTCGCAGGCAGCCGCACGCATGCGCCGTGCGCGACGACTGAACCGGCTGCGCGCGGAGCTGTCGCGTTACTTCGTCGCGGATGCGTTCGTGCGGCCGTTGCCGGACGAGGGCGAGGAAGCCGTCATCCGTCGACTCGGCGGTCTGCTCGTGGACGCCGGACTCATCGGCGGTGACTACGTCGAGAACACGATCGTCAGGGAGCGGATGTCGTCGACCGCCTTCACCGATGCCCTGGCGGTGCCGCACGCACTGCAGATGACGGCGCAGCGCACGGCGATCGCGATCGGAGTCGCCGACGGATCCGTGTCATGGGGCGAGGGACGCGTGCAGGTGGTGGCACTCGCGGCGTTCAGCGAGAGCGACCGCACCGCGTTCCAGACGGTGTTCGAACAGCTGGTCGAGGTCTTCAGTGAACGTGAGAGCGTGCAGCGCATCGTGCGCCGTGGCACGACGTTCGAGGCGTTCCTGGATGAGCTGGTCGCCGTGATCGACGGGTGATCGATTCAGCGGTCGTGGCGCACGAGCACTTCGGTCATGGCATCCAGCACTCCCGCCGCCGCCGATGACTCCGACGTGGACAGCGTGACCTCATCACCCTGCGCCAGCGCGAGATCCATCACTGCGAGCACGCTGCTGAGATCGACCTCCGCACCGCCCTTCGTCCGAAGAGTGATCGGATCCCGGTGGGACTGCGCCAAGCGCACGAGCTCGGCGACTGGCCTGGCGTGCACACCGTTGTGCGCGCTGATGATCACGTGTCGGGTGGGCATACAGCGATGCTAGCCGGGCTCACGTCGCGAGGGCGAGGAGCCCGCGGATGAACACGACGACCGTCCCCGCCCAGGCGCACGACAGCATCGCCCATCTGGCAAGCGAGAGCGGGATGACCCGTGTCAGAAGCGCACCGCCGATGATTCCCGCCGCCGTGCAGACTCCGAGAACGGCCAGATCGGTCACCGGAATCGAGGGCATTCCTCTCAGAAGCACCGAGACGAGCCCGTATCCGAGGAGGATCACCTGGGCGCTGGCGGCGAAGCGGCGCTGATCCCAGCGGTCCCCGACCGCGAACGCGGCGAGGGCGGGGCCGGAGAGACCGCTGGAGGCGTGCATGAAGCCGGCCACCCCGCCGGCGAGCAGCGCACCCCGTCTGCCGCGCAGAGAGGCGGCGACGACTCCGCCCAGCCGGTGCGCGAGCAGCGCCAGCGCCGCCATGCCCGCGATCATGAGCAGCAGAGCCGGCTCCGGCAGGAGCCGGGTCAGCAGCGCGCCGAACGGTGCGGCCACGAGTCCGGCGCCGAGCAGCCACAGGATGCGTCGCCAGTCCAACTGATTCCAGGCTGAGGGAAGCGCGATCGCCGAGGCGATGATCGCGAGCAGTACGGCGACGGTCACACCCTGGGTCGGCCCGTACACGACCACGGCAGGGCCGATCAGTACGAGGATGAACGCCAGACCGGTGACGCGCTGGATCACCGCCGCGACGACGGCCGCGACGCACAGAAGGGCGAGAGTCATCGCACGACGTTGATCAGGAGCGCTCCTCCAGCAGTGCGCGCACACCGGCCTCGAGATCGGCGACGGCGCGTAGGGAGTCCTCCGCCGAGTCGGCCCGTGCGTCGATGTACACCTTGAGCTTCGGCTCGGTGCCGCTCGGCCGCACGATCACCCGCGAGCCGTCGGCGAGGCGGTACCGCAGCACGTCTCCCGACGGTTGCCCCTCCGCCGCCTGCAGGAGATCCTCGGCGGAATCGATCGCCGTGCTCCCGATACGGCTCGGCGGCAGCGTGCGCAGCGCGAGCATGATCCCGTCGATGATCGACAGATCGTCGACGCGGATCGACACCTGGCCACTGGCGAAATGGCCGTACGTCTCGCCGAGCTGCGCGACGAGGGTCGCAAGGGTCTCTCCGCGCTCCCGAGCCTCTGCGGCGAGACCGAGCACGGCGATCGCCGCGGAGATCCCGTCCTTGTCGCGCACGGTCTCCGGATTGACCAGGTACCCGAGCGCCTCCTCGAATCCGAACACCATGCCGGGGGCGCGCGAGATCCATTTGAAGCCGGTGAGGGTCTCGTGGAAGTCGAGCCCGTGATGCGCGGCGATCGCCCCGAGGCCGGGCGAAGAGACCAGCGAGCACGCGAGTGATGCGCCGGGCGTGCCCTCCGCCGCACGTGCCGCGCGAGCGCCCAGCAGCAGGCCCACCTCGTTGCCGCTCAGCCGGCGCCATCCGCCGTCCGCCGATTCATCGGGGATCGCGACGGCCAGGCGATCCGCGTCCGGGTCGTTCGCGATGATGAAGTCGGCGCGCGTGCGCCCGGCCGTCGCGAAGGAGAGATCCATCGCACCGGGCTCCTCCGGGTTCGGGAACGACACGGTGCGGAAGGTCGGATCGGGGTGCAGCTGTTCGCCGACCGTCTTCGGCTGGGGGTAGCCGGCGGTGCGGAGAATGCGCGAGAAGGTCTCCCAGCCCACGCCGTGCATCGCGGTGTAGACCCAGTTGAGGCCCTTCGCGGATTCCGGAGCAGGAGCGACAGCAGCCGTCTCGCGGATGTAGGCGGACACGACATCCTCCGCGGCCGTCTCGTACGACGCCGAACGCGGCAGAGCCGTCGCATCAGCGCGGTCGGCGACGCGCTGGATGTGCGCGGCGATCTCGGCGTCGGCGGGGGCCACGATCTGCGACCCGGCGTTCGCACCACCGAGATAGACCTTGTAGCCGTTGTCATCCGGCGGATTGTGGCTCGCGGTGACCATCACGCCGGCATCCGCGTCGAGATGACGCACGGCGAACGCGAGCACCGGCGTGGGCAGCAGGCGCGGCAGGAGGATCGTGCGAAGGCCGGCGCCCGCGAACAGCTCGGCCGAATCGAGGGCGAACTGCCGGGAGTTGCGGCGACCGTCGTATCCGACCACGACGGTCGGGGTGCCTGGCACGTGCTCACGCAGGTATTCGGCGAAGCCGGCGGCGGCCTGGGCGATCAGCACCCGGTTCATCCGGTTGCTTCCCGCGCCGAGCGCGCCGCGCAGTCCGGCGGTGCCGAAGGCGAGGCGGGCGCCGAAGCGGTCGTCCAGGTCGGTGATCGCCGCGGCGTCACCGGATGCCGCCCTGGTGACGATGCCGGCCAGTTCGTCGCGGGTCGCGGGATCCGGATCCTGCCGCAGCCACGCGCGCGCCTGTGCCAGTCGAGCCTCGGCCTGCTCGCTCACAGCGCCTCCACCACTCTGGCCAGCAGCGCCGAGATCACGGGCTCGGCCTCACGACCGGCCTCGATGACCTCGGTGTGGCTGAGCGGTGTCTTCTGGATGCCTGCGGCGAGGTTCGTGATCAACGAGAAGCCCAGCACCTCCATGCCCGCCTCGCGGGCGGCGATCGCCTCCAGCGCGGTCGACATGCCCACGATGTGGCCACCGATGGTCTTCGCCATCTGCACTTCGGCGGGGGTCTCGTAGTGGGGTCCGCGGAACTGCGTGTACACGCCCTCGTCCAGCGACGGGTCGATCGTGCGTGCGATCTCGCGCAGCCGCGCCGAGTAGAGGTCGGTCAGGTCGACGAAGTTCGCTCCCTCCAGCGGAGAGTCCGCTGTGAGGTTGATGTGGTCGCTGATGAGCACTGGCTGGCCGGGTTTCCACGTCTCGCGGATTCCGCCTGCGCCGTTGGTCAGCACCATGATCGCCGCACCCGTGGCGGCCGCGGTGCGGACGCTGTGCACGACACGGCGGACGCCGTGGTCCTCGTAGTAGTGGGTGCGGGCGCCGATGACGAGCACGTGCCTGCCTCCGGGCGTGCGGATGCTGCGGAGCGTACCGACGTGGCCCTCGAGAGCCGGCTTGGAGAAGCCGGTGACCTCGGTGGCCGGGATCGTCGCGATGGTCTCCCCGAGCAGGTCGGCGGCCTTGCCCCATCCGCTTCCGAGCGTGAGGGCGATGTCGTGCTTCTCGACGCCGCTGAGCCGCGCGATGTCCGCGGCGGCGAGGGCTGCGACCTGGAACGGATCGGCGTTCGGGTCGTCGAGAGGGTTGTCGTGAATGTCGGTCATGGATCCACTCTAAGAGTGGTGACGGCAACGCACTCAGGATTGCGGAAGAATGGGGGTCATGTCTTCCACTCCTTTCGAGCGCACTCAGCGGGTCGCCGTCCTCGGCGGCGGTCCCGGCGGTTACGAAGCGGCGCTCGCCGCAGCCCAGCTCGGTGCTGAGGTGACGCTCGTCGAACGCGTCGGCGTCGGAGGATCGGCCGTGCTCACCGACGTCGTGCCCTCGAAGAGCCTGATCGCGACGGCCGATGCCGCGGTCGCGATCTCGGAGGCCAGCGACCTCGGTGTGCAGTTCTACGCGAAGGGTGCGAGCGGCAAGCCGCTCAAGCCCGAGATCGCGATCAACCTCGCCGCGGTCAACAAGCGGCTGCTCGCCCTGGCAGGGCAGCAGTCGGAGGACATGCGCGAGACCCTGCTCGAGGCGGGGGTGCGCATCCTGTCCGGTCACGGACGACTCGAGGGCCCGAACGCGATCGTGGTGGCCACCGGCCCCGGTGGAACCGATTTCGATCGCGTGGAGGCCGACACGATCATCGTGTCGGTCGGTGCATCGCCGCGAGAGCTCGACAGCGCGAAGCCCGACGGCACGCGCATCCTCACCTGGACGCAGCTGTACGACATGAAGGCGCTGCCCGAGCACCTCATCGTCGTCGGCTCCGGCGTCACCGGCGCCGAGTTCGCTTCGGCCTACATGAACCTCGGCGCCAAGGTGACCCTCATCTCCAGTCGCGACCAGGTGCTGCCGGGCGAGGACCAGGACGCGGCCCGCGTGCTGGAGAAGGTCTTCAAGCGCGGCGGCATGACCGTGCTGTCCAAGTCGCGAGCCGACAAGGTCGAGCGCACGGAGACCGGCGTGCTCGTGACTCTCTCCGACGGGCGCACCGTCGAGGGCAGCCACTGCCTGATGGCGGTCGGCTCGGTTCCGAACACCGCTGGCATCGGTCTCGAGGAGGCTGGTGTCGAGCTCACCGAGTCCGGCCACGTGCGCGTGAACCGCGTCGCCAGGGCGTCGGTGCCCAACGTCTACGCCGTCGGCGACTGCACGAACTTCATGCCGCTCGCATCCGTCGCGTCCATGCAGGGTCGCACCGCGGTGTTCCACGCGCTCGGCGACATCGTCATCCCGCTCGAGAAGATCAAGGTCACCTCGAACATCTTCACGGCTCCCGAGATCGCCACGGTCGGCTGGGGCGAGAAGGACGTCGAAGACGGTGTCGCCGACGGACTGGTGTACAAGCTGCCCCTGGCCGCCAACCCGCGCGCGAAGATGATGGGCATCAAGGACGGCTTCGTGAAGATCATCGCACGCAAGGGATCGGGCACGGTCATCGGCGGCGTCATCGTGGCGCCGAAGGCGTCGGAGTTGATCTACCCGATCGCCGTCGCCGTCGAGCGTCGCCTCACGGTCGACCAGGTCTCACGTGTGTTCGCCGCGTACCCGTCGCTGTCGAGCAGCATCACAGATGCGTCGCGCGCGATGCACCTGGTGAACATCAGCTGACGTCGGCTCCGCCCGGCTACCGGTTCCACGCACCTAGGTGCGCGGGTCAGAATCGGGTGGCGTGGCGCGCGGCGTTGACTCTGGCATCGCGCGCTGACGGTCGCGAACGGGAACGGGCGGGCCGTTGCGGTGTGAGAGCGTGCGGGATCGCACGGCGAGGGGCTCGTGGCGACTGTCGGTGCGTGCTGTGACGCCCAGGGACCCCTGGGGAGGCCTATGCGGGCGCCAGCCCGGCGGCTGTAGCGACGCGGAGCTTGCGGAGGTTGTGGCAGATCGTGTGGAGTAGCCATTCGCCTTGGGCGCCGGCGAGTCCGCGTAGCCGGAGCTGTCCGGCGTTTTGCCGGGTCTTCATCTGCCCGAACGCGGGTTCAACGATGGCTTTGCGGCGCGCGTAGTCGGTGCGGCCCTGCTCGGTGCGCAGCGCGTGCGCCATCCGCTCCCGCCGGCTCGCGTCCTCTGGGGCCGGGTCCGGGGCGCCGGCGGTAGGGAAGCTCTCGCCGTGACGTTGCCGTCCCGTCGCGATCAACACCTGTGCGTCCAGATCGTCGGCGGCTTCGAGGTTAGCTTCCGAGCAGTAGCCCGCGTCAGCGAGGACGACCTCTGGGGAACGCTCGATTCCTGCCGCGTCGAGGTTCCGTAGGGTCTGCTCGGCCATCGGGACGAACTGCTGGATATCGGTGGCCTGCTGGGTGACCTCGGCGCTCAGCACGATCTGGTGGCCCTCATCGACAACGGCCTGCGCGTTGAACGCGTAATCGAACCCGCGGACCGTCTTCATCATCCGCGCCTCAGGATCGGTGAAATTGCGTTGCGCTTTCGGCTTCGGCGCCGCCGTGTCCACCGCAGTCGCGACGGCCGCGTCGGCCTGCTCAGGGGGCTGACCGGCGGCGTCGGCCTTCTTCCGCGCTACGGCTGCCGCCTTCTCGGCGGCGTCGGCCTCGATCGCGTCCTTCGCGGCACGTAGTTTTGCCAGGCGCCCCTCACGGCGGGCCAGCTCCGGGGCGACCTCGTCCCCGCGCCGGTCCTGGCCGAACTGCTGATCCTCGGCCTCATCGACCGCCTCCGCCTCGGCGAGCAGCGCAGCGACCTCGGCTTGGAGCTGATCGATCTTCGGCACGATCCGGTCGTAGCTCATCGCCTTATGCCGCGACGCGTTCGCGGCCAGCTTCGTGCCATCCAGCGCGACACGCCCCAACCGCACCAGCCCCGCCTCCGCGCAGACCCGCAGCACCTGCAGGAACAACCCCGGCAGGGCATCCAGGTGACGCCGACGAAACCGGGCCAGCGACCGGTAGTCGGGCGCCTGGTTGCCCGACAGCCACCGGAAGGCGATGTCGCGCTTGCAGCGCCGCTCCAACTCACGAGAGGAGGTCACGCCCGTCGCGTACGCGAACAGCAGCAGCTTCAACATCATCCGCGGGTCATACGGAGGCGCACCCGAGGCGGACGCGTACGACGCGTAGACCGGCGTCAGATCCAAGAGCTCTTCGACGACCTCGGAGATGAACCGGGCCTCATCATCCTCGTCCAGCCAGTCATCCAGACTCGGCGGGAGCAGGAAACACTGCCCCTGGTCATACCCACGGAACGTCTTGCCCGCACCCGCCGGTGCAGCCGATCCCGGCGCCCGCGCCTCACCCGGCTCGACCTCGAACAGACCCTCCAGGCTGGCAGTCACCGTCATGAATCGATTCTCCCAGCACCCCGCGCTGCCCACCGGATTCACCCCGGCGCGTTAACGGAAGGATCTGACCCACGCACCTAGGAGATCAGCAGCAGCTGATGTCCTGAAGAGACGGTCGCACCGGCGGTCGCGTTGATGCCGCCGATCACGCCGTCCTTGTGGGCCTGCAGGGGCTGCTCCATCTTCATCGCCTCGAGCACGACGACCAGGTCGCCCTTGACGACGTGCTGGCCATCCTCGACGGCGACCTTGACCACAGTGGCCTGCATGGGCGACTTCACCGCGTCTCCCGAAGCGCCTGCCGACACCGACGTGGCATGGCTGCGCCTGGACGGCGGTACGGCGGCCGGACGGCCGGAGACGCCTGAGGCGACAGCCACGCGATCGGGCAGGCTGACCTCGAGGCGCTTGCCTGCGACCTCGACGACAACCGTGTGGCGGCTCTCGGCGGGTGCCGGAGCATCCAGCTCGCCGTCCCATGCCGGGATGTCATTGTCGAACTCGGTCTCGATCCAGCGCGTGAAGATGCCGAACGTGCCGTTCTCCGCGGTGAAGGCGGCATCGCGCACGACCTTGCGGTGGAACGGGAGCACGGTCGGCAGGCCTGCGACCTCGAACTCGTCGAGAGCACGGCGGGCGCGCTCGAGCGCTTCGGCGCGGTCCCGGCCAGTGACGATGATCTTCGCCAGCAGCGAGTCGAAGGCGCCGGAGACGGCATCCCCGGCCGTGACGCCGGAATCCAGGCGGATGCCCGGCCCGCCGAAGGTCTTGAACACGTGGATCGGACCGGGCTGCGGGAGGAAGCCGCGACCGGGGTCCTCGCCGTTGATGCGGAATTCGAACGAGTGACCGTTCGGCGTCGGGTCGTCGTAGTCGATGGTCCCGCCGGCGGCGATGCGGAACTGTTCGCGCACCAGATCGATTCCGGTGACCTCCTCGGAGACCGGGTGCTCGACCTGCAGTCGCGTGTTCACCTCGAGGAAGGAGACGGTGCCGTCGGCACCGATGAGGAACTCGCACGTGCCGGCGCCGACGTAGCCGACCTCGCGCAGGATCGCCTTGGACGACTCGTACAGCTGGCGGTTCTGCTCCTCGGTGAGGAACGGCGCCGGTGCCTCTTCGACGAGCTTCTGGTGGCGGCGCTGCAGCGAGCAGTCGCGGGTGGAGATGACGACGACGTTGCCCTCGGCATCCGCCAGGCACTGCGTCTCGACGTGGCGGGGCTTGTCGAGGTACTTCTCCACGAAGCACTCGCCGCGTCCGAACGCGGCCACCGCTTCACGGGTCGCCGATTCGAAGAGCTCGGCGACCTCGTCGAGCTCACGCGCGACCTTGAGGCCTCGTCCACCGCCGCCGTAGGCGGCCTTGATGGCGATCGGCAGGCCGTGCTCCTTCGCGAAGGCGACGACCTCGTCCGCGCTCTCGACCGGGCCCGGCGTGCCGGGGGCGAGGGGGGCGCCGACCTTCTCGGCGACGTGGCGCGCGGTGACCTTGTCTCCGAGCGCTTCGATCGCCTCGGGCGACGGTCCGATCCAGATCATGCCCGCACCGATCACGGCGCGGGCGAACTCGGCGTTCTCGGCCAGGAAGCCGTAGCCGGGGTGGACGGCGTCGGCGCCGGCGCGGCGCGCGACGGAGAGGATCTTGTCGATCTGGAGGTAGGTGGTGGCGCTGGTGTCGCCGTCGAGGGAGTACGCCTCGTCCGCGAGGCGGGTGTGCAGAGCATCCCGATCCTGGTCGGCGTAGACGGCGACGGAGCCGATCCCGGAATCACGGGCGGCGCGGATGATGCGTACGGCGATCTCGCCGCGGTTCGCGATGAGGACCTTGGCGATATCAGGCATGAATGTCAGCCTAGCGAGATCGACGTCGATACTTTTGACGACTCTCCACAAGAAACACGCAAGAACGTGGCGGGATCCCTACGACCACAGATCCGTCCAGGTCACGCCGAGCTCACCGGCCAGTCGGCGGACGGTCGACAGGGACATGCCGACGACCGTGGACGGGTCGCCGTCGACGCGCGTGATGAACGCACCGCCGAGGCTGTCGACGGTGAAGGCGCCGGCGACATTCAGGGGCTCGCCGGTCGCCACGTATGCAGCTATCTCGTCGTCCGATATGTCTTCGGCGAAGGTGACGGATGCCTCGGCGATGGCGGTGGCTTCCCTCGGCGCCGTGCCCGGAGCGACGCGGAACACCGAGTGCCCCGAGTGCAGGATTCCAGTCGCGCCGCGCATCTCGTGCCACCGGCGCGTCGCTTCCTCCGGCGTGTAGGGCTTGCCGTACACGTGACCGCCCAGCTCGAACATGGAGTCGCCGCCGATCACGATCCCGTCGAAGCCGGGGTCTTCCGTCGCCAGGCGCTGTGCGACGTCGGCCGCCTTGGCGCGGGCGAGCAGCAGCACGAGGTCAGCAGGAGGCAGATCAGCGCCCCGCTCGGCCGCAGCCGCGGCGGCGATGGCATCCTCATTCGTCTCCGGAGAGAGTGTGAGCGGATCGATCCCCGCCTGACGCAGCAGCATGAGACGGGCGGGGGAGGTGGAAGCCAGGCAGACGCGCATGTCCATCACCGTATCCTGGAGGGATGACTTCTTCTGCGGGCCAGACGCTCGACCTCGACATCACCGGCATCGCGCACGGTGGCACCTTCATCGCACGTCACGAAGGTCGCGTGGTGTTCGTCTCGGACGCGATTCCGGGCGAGCGTGTGCGCGCACGCGTCACCGACGGCGCCAAGTCGTCGTTCTGGCGGGCGGAGGCGCTCGAAGTGCTCGAGGAATCGCCGCAGCGTCGTCCGCACGTGTGGAAGGAAGCCGACATCTCGCGTGATCCCGTCGATCGCGCAGGCGGCGCTGACCTCGGTCACATCGATCTGGCGCACCAGCGCACGCTCAAGCGTCAGGTGCTCACCGAGGCGCTCGACAAGTTCGCAGGCTCCGGCCTCGAGGCTCCCGAGATCGCGGCGATCGATGACGGCGACGGTACAGGGTGGCGCACGCGCGTCTCGCTGCATGTGGATGCCGATGGCGTGGTCGGGCCGTTCGCGGCTCGCAGCCACCGGGTGATCCCCGTGCAGTCGCATCCGCTGGCACGTCGCCGCGTGGCGGCCGAGGCGCTCTCGCTCAAGAACGCCAAGCCCGGTCGCATCGACCTCGTACAGGATGCTGACGGCAAGGTGCACGTGATCCGTCGCCCGGAGCGGGGCAAGCGCCAGCCCTCGGAGGTCATCAAGGAGCAGGTCGGCGAGCGCACTTTCCGAGTGGATGCCGACGGATTCTGGCAGGTGCATGCGCGCGCCGCCGACACGCTCGACACGGCCGTTCGATCCGTCCTCGAGGGCCGGATCGACCCGGCAAAGACCCATCTCGACCTGTACGGCGGGGTCGGCCTCTTCGCAGCCTCTCTCGCCGAGCTCGGTGCGACAGATCTCGTCACTGTGGAATCGAGCCGCCGCGCCACTGAGCACGCGAAGCACAACCTCGATCCGTTCGACGTCGCCGCCGTCACCGATCGCGTCGACCGCTACCTGAGCGGGCTTCCCTCGGGGATGCAGGCGGGCACCGTCGTCCTTGATCCGCCGCGCGCCGGCGCCGGGCGCGCTGTCGTCGAGGGCGTGCACGCCCTCAGCCCCGACGCGATCGTCTACGTCGCATGCGACCCGGTCGCTCTGGCGCGTGACCTCGGCACGTTCCGCGATCTCGGGTGGAACGTCGAGTCCCTGCAGGGCTTCGACCTGTTCCCGCACTCGCACCATTTCGAGGTCATCGCGCTGCTCAGTCGGTGAGTTCTCAGCAGATCGATAGGGTGGAGCAATGAGCAGGGTCGCACTCATCGATGACCACGAGTCCGTTCGTCTGGGGCTCGAGCTCGCATGCGAACGCGACGGCGCGCAGACGGTCGTGTTCTCAGGCAGCACAGTCGGCTCGTATCTGGGATGGCGTGCTTCCACGGGCTCCGCTCCGGCTGACGTGGTCGTGCTCGATCTGACTCTCGGAGACGGCACCACCGTCACAGAGAATGTGAGGAGCCTGGTCTCCGACGGCGCCAGCGTCGTCATCCACAGCGTCGCCGACCGCCCGGCCGCCGTGCGAGAAGCGCTCGCAGCCGGCGCCGCGGGCGTCGTGAGCAAGTCCTCAGCGCTGGATGACGTGCTCGACGCGATCCGCACCGTCGCACGTGGCGACGCGCTCAACAATGTCGAATGGGCCAGCGCCGTCGAGGGCGACCGGGAGTTCGCAGACGCGCAGTTGTCGGTGCGCGAGCGCGAGGTGCTGCGCCTGTATGCGGCGGGGCTTCCGTTGAAGGTCGTTGCTGAGCGGCTCGGAGTCGCGTACTCCACAGCCAAGGAGAACATCACCCGTGTGCGCGTGAAGTACGTCGAGGTCGGCCGGCAGGCATCGACCAAGATCGACCTGCTGCGCCGCGCGATGGAGGACGGAATCGTGGCGGCCGACGGGGCCTCCAATGCAGGCTGACACCGCCCTCAAGGACGCCTGGAGCCGGATTCCGTCCCTCGGGGCGGCAGAGACGGCGTTCGAGCGCTTCACTGGAAAGCGGATGGAACGCATCCTCGCGACAGTCGTGGCGATCGGCTCCGCCATGCTGGGGACGCAGGCGATGTTCGCAGCCATCGGTACCATGTCGTCCGGGACCTCGCCCGTCCACATCACGTTGCTCGTGATCGTCTACATTCCGCTGATCGCGATGCTGGTGGCGTGCGTCATCGGCCGAGGGGTGCGCGTGGCCTCCGGCTCGTTCGCGGTCGCCTACCTCGTCGCGCTCGCGAGTTGGCCGCTCACCGTCGGGGCAGGTGACCATCGCGCGGTCAACCAGCCGTGGATCTTCTTCCTCGTCAACGTCGGCGTCGCGGCGGCCATGCTCGCCTTCCCGGTGCGGATCCAGATGCTCTGGGCTGTGGCGGTGCCGCTCGTCTACGGCTGTGTGCGCCTAGTGGAGGGCGAGTTCGCCGGATCTGTCTGGACTCTGACGGCATTCGACGTCTCGTTCACGCTGATCCTCGGCATCGTCATCCTGTCGCTGGGATGGATGTTCCGCTCCGTCGCCGCCGGAGTGGACGACGCGCGCGGACGGGCCGTCGCCTCGTATGCCGGGGCGGCCGCTGCTGCCGCCGCCGAGGAGGAGCGTGTCGCGATGGCAGCGCTCATGCATGACAGCGTGCTCGCGGCACTGATCGCCGCCGAGCGTGCGGACAGCGATCGCGCGCGAGACCTCGCCGTCGCCATGGCGCGTGAGGCGCTGACACGGCTCGCCAACACCGAGGCGGCCGTGGCTCAAGAGGGGAGCGACGAGCCGGTCGGTACCGCACAGATCGTGATCGAGCTGCGGCGCGCGCTCTCCGAACGCGGAGCGGACGCGATCGTCGAGGAGCGCGGCGGATCCGGCCTCATACCCGGTCGCGCGGCCCGTGCTCTGGTTCTCGCCGCTCGTCAAGCCGTCGGAAACGCGGTCACCCACGCACACGGACGCGGACTGCATCTCATCGTGGAGGGCCACGGCGACGACGGACTCACGGTGACGGTCATGGACACCGGAGGCGGATTCGACATGGACACGGTCGGCGAGGACCGGCTCGGCATCCGCGCGTCGATCATCGCCAGGATGGCGGGTGTCGCGGGCACGGCCACGATCGACTCCGACGGTGAGGGCACCACTGTGGTGCTGGGTTGGATGCGCGAATGAACCGCTCGGTCCGCAGCGTCGCGACCTCGCTCGCGATAGGTTTCGCCGTGTACTTCGCGGCGCGCGCCGTGTGGTGGACCGTGCAGCCGACTGCTCCGCTGCTGATGGTGGCGGCGATCCTGCTGTATCTCGTCGTCGTGGTGACGACGGTGCTGCTGGAGGCGCCGGCGGGGCCGCAACTGCCACGGTGGTGGGGTGTGGTCGCAGTGGTCGTCGCCGCGGTGATCCCGGCGATGGTGAGCGAATCACTGAGTCCCGCTCACCGGACGGCGCCGTTCGCGACCTGGTACATCGGCGCCGTCGGTCTGCTCGCGGTGGTGTGCATCGTGCGGAGAAGGGCGATCGCGGGCTGGCTGGTGCTCGCTGCGCTCACGGTGTCGTCCGCGGTGTGCATCGGTCCGTTCGTCGCACTCGAACTCGGACTGGTCGGATCGGTGATGTGGACGGTGGTGGCGCAGCTGCTGGTGCTGTTCTGGGATCGTGCCGTGCACGACACCGAGCATCTGGCGGACATCCAGCAGGCGGTGTCGGCGTGGCATGCCACTCAGCTGGTGCGCCAGCGTGAGCGTCGCGTCCGTGTGAAGTACGCGCTGGCGGTCGCCGGTCCCGTGCTGACCAGGACTGTCGCCGCACGTGGCCTGCTCACGGATGAGGATCGTCTGGAGGCGCGGCTCGCCGAGGGGCGGCTGCGCGACGAGCTGCGCGGTGCGAGTCTGCTCAATGACGCTGTGCGCGAGGCTATCCGGCAGGCGCGGTTGCGTGGAGCCGCAGTGACGGTGTTCGACGAGGGCGGGCTGGACGAGCTCGATGAGGATCGTCGGGCTGAGATCCGTGATGAACTCGCGCGCGTCCTGATGAGCGCGGAAGCAGGTCGTGTGATCATCCGCGCTGCTCGAGACCCGCAGACGGCCGTGACCGTCGTCGGACGATCCGGCTCCGGTGATTCCTCGGACGAGGACTCCGTCGGACTGTGGCACGAGATTCCGCGCGAGCGCGAATGAGTTGAGATGGGCGAGGGGCGGCGAAGCCGCCCGCCCCTCGCCAGTTGCGATTCAGTTACCCGAAAACTGACCGCAGATGGTCGATCACCGTCTGCCTACCCTGGAGCAGAGAGACCGACCGAACGCGAAGCGTTGATCCAATTCTGCTGCGGCGCGCACGGCTTGTCTGTAGGTATTTTGGGGGACAAGCGATTTCGGGCCCGACCTCGTCGAACGCGCACGCTCGAGCTCATCGAACGCGCAGCCGTCAGCCCGAGAATCGTCCCCAGGGGATGTCGCGGCGCAGAGGTTCGCGCAGCGGTCGCTGTGTGCGCCGCCACGCCGAGCTGCGAGGTTCTTCGGCGACAGCATCCGCCGACTCGGTCGCATAGGCGTCGCCGACCACAGCCATGAGAGCCGCGAGTTCTTCTTCGTTGGCGGTGCCGCGGATGATCCGCACGTCGGCTGCGCTCTGCGCTGCCGCGCTGTCGCGGGCCGGACTCTCGTCGCCTGAGGGCTGTTGCGATGTGGTCACAGCGGGATGTTCCCGTGCTTCTTCGGCGGCAGTTCGCTGCGCTTGCCGCGCAGTGAGCGCAGTGCCTTGGCGATCGAGACGCGCGTGTTCGCTGGTTCGATGATGCCGTCGATCTCACCGCGCTCCGCAGCGAGGAACGGAGATGTGACGCTGTACGTGTATTCGTTGGCGAGACGGGTGCGTACCGCCTTGACGTCCTCGCCGGCCTCCTCAGCCTTCTTGATCTCACCGCGGTAGAGGATGTTGACGGCTCCCTGGCCGCCCATGACGGCGATCTCGGCTGTGGGCCAAGCGAGGTTGACGTCTGCACCGAGCTGCTTGGAGCCCATCACGATGTATGCGCCGCCGTAGGCCTTGCGGAGGATCACGGTCACCAGCGGCACGGTGGCTTCGGCGTACGCGTAGATGAGCTTCGCGCCGCGACGGATGACGCCGGTCCACTCCTGATCGGTGCCCGGCAGGTAACCGGGCACATCGACGAGCGTGACGATCGGGATCGAGAAGGCGTCGCAGAAACGCACGAATCGGCTGGCCTTCTCGCCGGCTTCGATGTTCAGCGTTCCCGCCATCTGCGAAGGCTGGTTGGCGATGATGCCGACCGAGCGGCCTTCGACGCGGCCGAAGCCGATGAGGATGTTCGGGGCGAACAGCGGCTGCACTTCGAGGAAGTCGTCGTCGATGACGTGGTCGATGACGGTGTGCATGTCGTACGGCTGGTTCGCGGAGTCCGGGATGATCGTGTTCAGCGAGCGATCGGCATCCGTGGTCTCCCACTCGAAGTCGCTCTCATAGCCGGGGATCTCGGCCATGTTGTTGTCGGGGAGGAACCCGAGCAGAGTGCGCGCGTAGTCGATCGCGTCGTCTTCGTCCTCGGCGAGATAGTGCGCCACGCCCGAACGCGTGTTGTGCGTGAGGGCGCCGCCGAGCTCTTCCATCCCGACGTCTTCGCCGGTGACGGTCTTGATGACGTCGGGTCCGGTGACGAACATCTGGCTGGTCTTGTCGACCATGATGACGAAGTCGGTGAGGGCAGGGCCATAGACGGCGCCTCCGGCCGCCGGGCCCATGATGATCGAGATCTGCGGGATGACTCCGGACGAGCGCGTGTTCAGTCGGAAAATCTCGCCGTACTTGCTGAGGGCGAGCACGCCTTCCTGGATACGGGCTCCGCCGGAGTCGAGGATGCCGATGACCGGGATGCCGCCCTGAAGGGCGTACTCCATGATCTTGATGATCTTGTCGCCGGAGACCTCGCCGAGCGAGCCGCCGAACGTGGTGAAGTCCTGGGAGTACACGGCGACGGTGCGGCCGTGGATGGTGCCGATGCCGGTCACGACGGAGTCGCCGTACGGGCGGTTGCGATCCATGCCGAACGCGGTCGTGCGGTGGCGTACATACTCGTCGAACTCGACGAAGCTTCCCGGGTCGACGAGCAGTTCGATGCGCTCGCGGGCGGTCATCTTGCCTTTGGAGTGCTGCTTCTCCTTCGCCTTCGTCTCGGCGTCGATCACTGCTTCGCTGTAGCGCGCGCGGAGGTCGGCGATCTTGCCGGCGGTCGTGGAGAGGTCAGGGGTGTCCGTCACGGATTCCACACTAGCGGCGGGGAGCGAGCGGACGTTGGATGCTCGCCACAACGGGTCGGCTGATCCTTTGGTGGTGTGGGCCGATCACGATCAAATGAGGGGGAGCGGCTACAAGTGACCGGCAGACACTGATTCGTGTGCGAGATCCGCAGGAGAGTGCTACGCCGTGCTACATGACAACGATCACGCACCGTGAGATGCGCAACAGCAGCGCCGAAGTGTTGCGTCGCGTCGAGGCGGGCGAGACCATCACTGTCACCAACCACGGGCACCCCGTGGCGCGGCTGTCTCCGATGACGAGAACCGTGCTCGAAGAACTCGAACAGCTCGGCCAGGTGAGGCTGGAGACTTTGCTGCTCGCTTCGCTGTCACGGCCGAGGTTGAAGTCTGACGTGACAACGGCGGAGCTCATCTCCGACGTCCGCGGATACGACCGCGGTTACTGACGGTGGCCGCTTACCTCGATACCTCGGCCGCGGCGAAGCTGGTGCTCAGTGAAGAGCATTCTGACGACCTGTTCGACGAGATCATGATCGATCAAGAACGGGTTCTCGTCGCGTCGTGGTTGCTGCATACCGAACTGCACGGCGCGGTCGCAAGACGACGCGGTGAGATCATCACCTATGACGCTGAGCTGGCGGATGCTGCGCGTGGGGCGGGCCTGCGAGTGATGAATCCTGGGGTCTGATCGATCTCAACTCGGGTATCACAGGGCACGCTTATCCACTACGGTATATAAGCCCATTCATGGAAACAACCGTGTCGGGAGTCGCTCGCCCTGATGCTTGAGGGATGAATGCGCCCCGTTCCCGAGCATCCGAGCATGTCGGAATGCTCGTGCGGGAGCTGCGGGCGAAGACGACGATGAGCCGATCGAAGCTCGCCGAGCGTGCAGACATGGACACCAGTCACCTCGCGCGCATCGAAGGCGGCAAGGGCAATCCGACCCTGTTCGTGCTGATCCAGCTCGCCACGGCGCTCGAGGTCAAACCGACGGTGTTCCTCGACGGTCTCAGCGCGGCGGATCTGCCCGACGACGTGAAGCCGTACTCGGAGGCAGACTTCCGTCGTGAACTGCGTCGGCGCGAAGGCGCCTGACAGCCCGCAGCCTCACACCACGAACCGCCACACATACTCGAGCCCGTCCGTCGGACGGAACCACGCGAGCGTGACGACAGCCTCATCCGGGTCGGCAGCACACAGGCACAGCTCGATCTCCTCGGCCGGAAGCACCTGGCCCCACAACTGCGTGCGCTCGGAAGCGGCCCCGTCATCTCGGAAGACGCGCACGAAATCAGCCGCATCGCGTCCATCGTTGATGACGATCGGATGAGTCGCATCCGAGCGCACCACCCGCCACGGCACGCGGTAGGCAGGAGGGGGAGGCAGTTCGTTCGGATCGACGGGTCTCAACATGACCGCCACGGTAGGAGCGGCATCCGACGCCCCGAGTCCGCTCAGCAGACGGCCTCCACGACCGGGGGAGAAGACTCAGACAGTCGGGTCGGTGGAGGGCGAGTCGAGTTCCCCGCGCTTCCGATGCGTGAGATCTCCGACCTTGTGCCCGACCCAGCCCGCGCCCCGTGCCACGGTCCCTGCCGCACCGGATACGGCGGCCCCCGCATACCGAGCTCCGCGCAGCACCCGGGTCTCGATCTTCTCCGCGCCCGTCACTGGCTCGAGTTCCGCCGGAAGCACTGCCGGCGCGACGCCGAAGGCACGTCGCGATGTCGTGAGTACGCGCCTGCCGAGCAGATGGTTCCCCGCACCGCCGACCGCGGCTCCGACCCCGAACGGCAGTGCCTTTCCGATGAACGACGCGCCTCCGGCCGCCGCGAAGTGCTTGATGAACATGGTCTTGAGTCGATCGACGACGGGGCCGACGGCCGCGCGGGGGAGCGACTTCGTCACGAGCTCACCCCAGTACGACGAGCGGCTCGCGCCGCGACCGGTTACCTGCTTCGCGAGCTGACCGACCAGGTCGACGCCCTCTTTGCCGAGCATCAGCGTCATCACCAGCGCCCGAGCTCGATCGGGATTGTCGATCGCGATTCCGTGCACCTCGGCGAGAGACTGCGCGAACAGCGCCGTCGACTCCACGAATCCGACAGTCTCCACACCCGAGAGAGCCAGCGTGATGCCGGTTCCGATCCCTGGGACGACGGCCGTCGCCCCGACCGCGGCGCCTCCGGTCGTCACAGCCGCGAGATAGCGGCGCTCGAGGATGCGCACGAGCTGGTCGGGCGTGGCGTGCGGATTGCGCAGACGGATGCTGCGGATGTGAGCCAGCACGAGTGGGCGCTGAATCGCGAGCACGCGGTCAAGGCCCCGCACCGCACCAGGGTGCTCGTCCGAACCGACGGGTGGAATCCCTTTGTCCCAGGCGGAATCGTCTGGGAGGGAATGGATCTTGTGCACCTTCTTAGCCACAGCACGATCCTAGGTTCGTCGGCAGGGAGAAAGCAGAGAGCCGCGCCCTGCAACAGGGCGCGGCTCTCTGAAAGCGAAGATCAGACGTACAGGTTCGCCTGCTCGAGGTCTTCGGCGAAGTCGACCTCGACCGCGTACAGATCCGAGACGTCCATCGGCTCGAGCAGCAGGCCGTCTTCGGCGATCGCAAGCTCGAGGCCGCCCTCGAAGTACTCCTGGTCGTCGACGCGCGACAGCTGGCGCATGAACGCCTTCTTGTACGTGGACGAGATGTAGTTGATGCCGATCGCCTCGCCGAGACCACCCTTGACGCTCTTCGACAGCTTGTCGATGAAGCCCTCAGCGGTCACCGTGTACTTGACCTCTTCGTCGCTCACCTTCGAGGTGTTGACGGCCACGAAAGACTGGTCGCGTTCGATGAACTCGATCGCGCGGCCGAGGATGCGCGGGTCGAAGACGACATCGCCGTTCATCCAGAGCACCCCGCTCTTGCCCGTGGCGCCGAGGGCGCGCAGCAGGCTCTTGGAGGTGTTGGTCTCGTCGTAGCGCTCGTTGTGCACGTAGTTCACGTGCGGGAAGGCCTCGATGACCGTCTCTGCGCGGTACCCGACGACGGTGGTGATTCGGGCATCGCTGCCGAATGCGGCACGGATGTTCTCGTGCTGCTGCTGCATGATGGTGCGTCCGTCGCTGAGTTCGGTCAGCGGCTTCGGAAGGGCGCGGCCGAGGCGCGAGCCCATGCCCGCGGCAAGAATGACGGTCTGAAGAGTCACGATTACTCCTAACAAGAAATCTGTGTTCACAGTCGGTTCACCGACCAGACACTTCTTCGTGCCGTGTTCATGTTAGCGATGCCCCCTGGGAACACCCGGACCAGGACATCGCCGTTGCCGTTTCGTGATCGAGTACACACCTGACGCACAGGTCACGCGGCTCGCGATCAGGCGATGACTGAATTGTTTCGCCTGACCCTCGGAAAGTCCAGAGCCGTTGATACCTTAGGACGGTGACTGCTTCTCCAGATGACGGCTCCGATCGCCCGGACGATGTGACGGCAGCCCCCGTCGACGGCTCTGCCAAGAAGCCCCCGGCGAAGACAGCCGCTGCGAAGTCGAAGGCCGCGGCGGCTCGGCCGAGGACGTCGACTGCCAAGACGACCGCCGAAAAGGCCGCCGCCGTGAAATCGGGCGAAGCCAAAGCCGCGGCCGCGAAATCCGCCACCGCACGGACGGCAGCCGCCAAGACAGCCGCCGTGAAGAGCGCTGCCGCGCGCACGGCTGCGAGCAAAACCGCCGCGAAGACCGCCGCAGCGAAGGCCACCACGGCCAGGACTGCCGCGGCCAAGGCCGCTGCAGCGAAGGCCGCCGCAGCGAAGGCCGCCGCTCTCGACGAGTCGACCGCGAGCACAGCATCCCGCACGCCGGCCGCGAAGCGCACGCCCGCCAAGCGCACGCCGGCGAAGACCACGACGGCGAAGACCACGACGGCGAAGACCACGCCGGCGAAGAAGCCCACACCGGCGAAGTCGCGAACGACGAAGCCACGCGAAGCGAAACCCACGGCTCGTCCCAGACCGGCCGTCGCTGCCGACGACGCCGCGCCGACAGGCGAGGCCATTGCGTCTCCGATCGGCGAGATCGAGACCCCGGCACAGGATGCCGTTGCCGACGACACGCTGTTCGCCGACCTCCTCGCCCTGGATCCGGCGGATGCTGAATCGGGCACCGGAGCTGCGATCGTGGACCCCGTGACGGACGCCACGGTGGTGACACCCGTCGGGCCCGAGCCCGCGGAAGCCGAACCCGAAGAAGTCATGGGTGTCGAGCTCGCGCCGGAGCGAGACACCGAGACTGTGGCCGCTGCCGCTGCCGCTGCCACTGCCGCTGCTGCCGCCGCCGTGGCCGAAGAGACCACCTCGGTGCCGGCATCCGCACCACCCGCTGTCATCCTGCGCGATCTCATCAAGGACTTCGGCGACCAGCGAGCGGTCAACAGCATCGACCTGACCGTTCCCGCCGGTTCGTTCTACGGCATCGTCGGCCCCAACGGTGCGGGCAAGACCACCACGCTGTCGATCCTGGCAGGGCTCCTGCGCGCGACCTCGGGTCAGGTCGTCGTATGCGGCATCGATCAGGCTTCGGACGCGCTGAGCGCCAAGCGACTGATGGGAGTGCTTCCCGACCGGCTGCGGACATTCGACCGTCTGACCGGCCGGCAGCTGCTGCACTACTACGGGCTGCTGCGTGGCTTGGCGGCCGAGGTGATCGAGAAGCGCACGGCAGATCTCGCCCGTGCATTCGATCTCGCGGATGCGCTGAACCGGGTCGTCTCCGACTACTCCGCGGGCATGACCAAGAAGATCATGCTCGCAGGAGCCATGATCCATTCGCCTCGCGTGCTCGTGCTCGATGAACCGTTCGAAGCGGTCGACCCGGTCTCATCAGCCGTGATCCTCGACATCCTGCGCGCGTACGTCGCACACGGCGGCACCGTCATCCTCTCCAGCCACGGCATGGATCTTGTCGAACGCGTCTGCTCCCGCGTCGCGATCATCGTCGGCGGCGAAGTACTCGCCGAGGGGACGATCGACGAAGTGCGCGCAGGACAGACGCTCGAGTCCCGATTCGTCGAGCTCTCCGGCGGCGTCAGCGAGGTGGAGGGCCTCGAATGGTTGCACACGTTCTCCGACTGAGGCTGACGCTGATGCTCGGCTCCCTGCGTGGGGGACGAGCGCTGCGCACCGTATTCGGACTCGCCGCGGTGGTGATCGTCACTGTCGCGGTCTGCATCGCCGTGCTCAGCCTTGCGGATGCGCCCCTCGCGGTGGCACGCACTGTGGTCGTGCTCGGCGGCGCAGCCGTGCTGCTCGGCTTCCTGATCGGGCCGATCCTCACCGGCGCGTCCGACCAGCTCGACCCGCGCCGATTCGGCGTGTTCGGAGTCGACGAGCGGCAGATGCCGTGGATCCTCGCTCTCGCCTCGCTGCTCAGCGTGCCTTCGTTCGCCCTGCTCGCGGTCGGCGCATGCATCGTCGTGCTCGCCGTACAGCTCGGCGCTCCGTGGATCACTGCGGTGCTCGTGTCGCTCATCGGCGTTCTCGCCTCCGCGCTGGCCGCTCGTATCGGGATGGCGCTGAGCGCACTTCTGCTGCCCGAGCGGCGTTCGAGGGAGCTGACCGCTCTCTTCGCCCTCGCTGTGGTCGTGGTGGCCTTCCCCGTCGCAGTGTTCCTCGCTTCGCTGGAATGGGACGGTGCGGTCCCGGGTCCGGTCGCCGTCGTGACGACGATCGTCGGCTTCACCCCCTTCGCAGCGATTCCGGCATTCCCGTTCGCGATCGCCACCGGCGACGTCGTGGGGGCGTGGGTCAGCGGAATCGTCGCGGCCGTGACCGTCGTCGCGGTGTGGCTGACCTGGTCGTGGGTCGTACGCCGACTGCTGACGACGACGGGGCGGCCGGCGGCATCGCGAGAACGCACCGGCCTCGGCTGGTTCGCGCTGCTGCCCAGCACCGCTTTCGGCGCGATCGCGGCGCGAAGCCTGGTGTACTGGCTCCGCGATCGCCGGTACATCGTGAACATCGTCGTCGTGCCCATCGCCGGCATCCTCACGGTGTTCCCTCTGCTCGTCGCAGGCGTGCCGCTGTACATCGCCGCCCTCGTGCCCGTGCCCGTCATGGCGCTGTTCTTCGGCTGGCTCCCGCACAACGACGTCGCCTACGACTCGACCGCGCTGTGGACGCACGTCGCCAGCGGCGTACGCGGGCTTCCGGATCGCCTCGGCCGACTGGTCCCGGTGGCACTCGTGGCGCTCCCGGTGCTCGCGATCGCGATTCCGCTCACGCTCGCCATCATCGAGAGCTGGTATCTGCTGATGCCGATGGTCGGGCTCGCTGCAAGCCTGTTCCTCTCCGGCCTCGGCCTGTCCAGCATCTCGTCCGTCGTATCGCCGTACGCCGTCTCACGCCCCGGAGACAGCCCGTTCCAGCAGCCGCAGCGGTCGGCATCCCGCGGATCCTTCGGCCCGGCCGCTGCGTTCATCGGCACTCTGATCGTCAGCGCTCCCACTCTGTGGCTGTTCGTCATGACAGTCATCACTGATGGCATCTACAACCCCCTGACGTTCTGGATCGGTCTGAGCACCGGCGTGGTCATCCTCGCGCTGGGCGCATTCGCCGGCGGACGGATCTACGACCGCGGCGGAGCGCGTCTCATGGAATTCGTCGAGACCGCCTGAGTGCACGATGCAGGCCCCGCAGCGGGCTCAGGGCGGTTAGACTCACCGCTATGAGTACTCCGCTGGACAGCCCCGATCAGGGCGGCGTGGCAACGCTTGATCGCGAACTGGAAGAACTTCTCAATGAAGAGAACCTCGAGCCGGGCGACCACGAGCGCTTCTCGCACTATGTGAAGAAGGACAAGATCCTCGAGTCGGCGATCTCCGGAAAGCCGGTGCGCGCCCTGTGCGGCAAGAAGTGGACCCCGGGCCGCGACCCGGAGAAGTTCCCGATCTGCCCTACGTGCAAGGAGATCTACGAGTCGATGGTCAACTGACCCTTCGACAGGCTCAGGGATCGGGCTCGGAGGCGCCTCGATCTACTCCGCGTCGACGAAGACCGTCGGGATGGCCGGGTCGGACTTGCTGAGCGCAAGCGCTCGCACCGGCATCTCCTCGCGCACGCGCAGGTGGTGCTCGCGAGCGGATGCCGTGCCCTGCACTCCCTCGTGGGCGTCGTCGATCTCGCCGCCGTCGACGAGCATCACCTGCAGCGAGCGGGAGTCCGGATGCTCCGCGCCGGTGCTGATCGCTTCGAAACCGTCCGACACCACCACGGTCTCCGCCACAGCGACGCCGTCTCGCAGTGTGCGGAAAGCGGCCTTGCGTCCGCCCTTGGACGCCTTGTCGGTCGACGCCTTCGCGACGCCGACCCAGGATCCTGAGGGATCCTGACGGGCGACGAGCTTGTAGACCATGCCTGCCGTCGGGTAGCCGGACCCGGTCACCACCGATGTTCCGACGCCGTAGAAGTCGACCGGTGATGCGGCCAGAGCTGCGATCGCGTACTCGTCGAGATCGCTTGTCACGGTGATCTTCGTCCCGGTCGCGCCGAGTGCGTCGAGTTGAGTGCGTACGGCCGCGGCGACCGTCGGAAGGTCACCGGAGTCGAGCCGCACGCCGCCGAGCCCGGTGCCGGCGACCCGGATGGCGGTCTCGACGCCGGTGCGGATGTCGTAGGTGTCCACGAGCAGGGTGGTGTCGGTGCCGAGGCTCTCGATCTGTGCGCGGAAGGCGTCTTCCTCTGTGTCGTGCAGCAACGTCCACGAATGCGCTGCCGTGCCCATCGTCGGGATGCCCCACTGCCGCCCGGCCTCGAGGTTGCTCGTCGAGCCGAACCCGGCGATGAAGGCCGCACGGGCCGCGGCGACGGCGGACATCTCCGCTGCTCTGCGCGAGCCCATCTCAGCCAACGGTCGCTCACCGGCGGCCATGCTCATGCGCGAGGCGGCGGTCGCGACGGCCGAGTCGTGGTTGAGCACGCTCAACGCGAGGGTCTCCAGCACCACGGCATCAGCGAACGTGCCCTCGACGGTGAGGATGGGGGAGCCGGGGAAGTACAGCTCCCCCTCGCGGTAGCCGTGAACGGAACCGGTGAACCGATAGTTCTCGAGGTACTTCAGCGTCTGGGCATCCACGACTCCGCCGTCGTGCAGGAATCGCAGCTCATCGTCGCCGAAGCGGAAATCGCGCAGCAGCGAGAGAAGGCGTCCTGTGCCGGCCACGACGCCGAATCGCCGCCCACCGGAGAGCCGCCGGGAGAAGAGCTCGAAGACGCTCGGCCGCGCTGCGGTGCCGTCACGCAGTGCTGCGCCCAGCATCGTGAGTTCGTATCGGTCTGTGAGCAGCGCCGTCGACGAGGTCATGCGCTCAGTTTAGTGAGCGTGGCGAGTGCGACGTGGTGGTGGCGCAGGTAGGCTCGATAGTCATGAATGACGCGCCGATCGGAATCTTCGACTCCGGTGTCGGCGGGCTCACGGTGGCTCGCGCGATCCGTGCCCAGTTGCCGAGAGAATCGTTCGTGTACATCGGCGACACCGCTCATTCGCCCTACGGTCCCAAGCCGATCGCCGACGTGCGACGCTACTCGCTCGAAGTGCTCGACACGCTCGTCGATCAGGGCGTGAAGATGCTCGTGATCGCCTGCAACACGGCATCCGCCGCCATGCTGCGCGACGCGCGCGAGCGCTACGACGTCCCCGTCATCGAAGTGATCGGTCCCGCAGTCCGCCGTGCGGTCTCGACCACGCGGAACAACCGCGTCGGCGTCATCGGCACGGTCGGGACGATCGGCTCGCGCGCCTACCAGGACATGCTCGAGGTCAACGAGCGGCTTTCCGTGTTCACCGCCGCATGCCCCCGCTTCGTCGAGTTCGTGGAGTCGGGCATCACCGGCACTGAAGAGGTGCTCGCCGTGGCCGAGGAGTACCTCGCTCCGCTGCGTGATGCCGACGTCGACACACTCGTGCTCGGATGCACGCACTATCCGTTCCTTCGCGGAGCGATCGGCTACGTCATGGGCGACGGCGTCTCTCTCGTCTCCAGCGACGACGAGACGGCCGGCGACGTGTACCGTCAACTCGTGCGCGGCGACCTTCTCGCGCCGCCGGATGCCGTCGCCACTGCCGTGTACGAGGCCACTGGTGAGTCCACCGAGGAGTTCACCGCGCTCGCAAACCGCCTCATGGGCCGCGAGGTGCGCGACGTGCAGCACGTGCAGACCGGTGTGATCACGCTTCCCGACCTCTCCGAACTGGCTGAGGCCGCTCTCTCCAACCCAGAAGGAACTTCATGACCGACATCGTCCGCGCCGACGGCCGCGCAACCGACCAGCTCCGCGAGATCACGATCGAGCGCGGCTGGAGCGCGAATGCCGAGGGCTCAGCGTTGATCAGCTTCGGCGGCACGAAAGTGCTGTGCACAGCATCCTTCACGAACGGCGTGCCGCGCTGGCTGACCGGCAAGGGGAAGGGATGGGTGACCGCCGAGTACGCGATGCTCCCGCGTGCGACGAACAGCCGCAACGACCGTGAGAGCGTCAAGGGCCGTATCGGCGGGCGCACGCATGAGATCTCGCGGCTGATCGGCCGCGCTCTGCGCGCCGTCGTCGACACCAAGGCGCTCGGCGAGAACACGATCGTGATCGACTGCGACGTGCTGCAGGCCGACGGCGGCACCCGCACCGCAGCGATCACCGGCGCATACGTCGCGCTCGCCGACGCGATCGAATGGGGCCGCGAGAAGAAGTTCATCGGCAAGAACGCGAAGCCGCTGCTCGACTCGGTCTCGGCGATCTCGGTCGGGATCATCGACGGCACGCCCATGCTCGATCTGCCATATGTCGAGGACGTGCGTGCGGAGACCGACATGAACATCGTCGTCACCGGTCGCGGTCTGTTCGTCGAGGTGCAGGGCACCGCAGAGGGAGCGCCATTCGACAAGCGCGAACTCGATGCGCTGCTCGAACTCGGCCTCGCCGGCTGCGAGACGCTGAAGGGCCATCAGTTGGAGGCGCTCGGTTCTTCGGAGTCGCAGGCGTGAAGGTCGTCCTCGCCACTCACAACCCGCACAAGATCGCGGAGTTCCAGCAGATCCTCGCGATGACCAGGCCCGACCTCGAGGTCGTCGGCTACGACGGCCCGGAACCGGTCGAAGACGGCGTGACCTTCGCCGAGAACGCCCTGCTCAAGGCCCGCGCCGCGGCTGCGCACACCGGACTGGCTGCGATGGCCGATGATTCGGGCATCTGCGTCGATGTGCTCGGTGGGTCGCCAGGAATCTTCTCGGCGTACTGGGCGGGGCAGAAGAAGGACGCGCAGGCGAATCTCGATCTGCTGCTCGACCAGCTCGCCGACATCGCTGACCCGCATCGTGCCGCGCAGTTCGTGTCGACGATCGCCCTGGTGACGCCGGAGGGCACCGAGCACACGGTCGCCGGTGTCTGGCCCGGTCGCCTGGCGCGCGAGGCTGCCGGTGGCGGCGGATTCGGGTACGACCCGATCTTCATCCCTGACGGCCAGGACGGGCCTGAGCGTTCGGTCGGGGAGTTCTCCGACGAGGAGAAGCAGTCCCAGTCCCACCGGGCGCGCGCCTTCCAGGCGTTGATCCCGCTGCTTCAGGTCCTGTAGCCGGCGCTTGAGGCCATCCCAGAAGGATTTCGCGGGTTTCGCCGGACGGAAACCGGGGAAACTCTTCTGGGAAACATGCCCGGACCGCCGCTACCGCCGCTACCGCCTCATCGTGCTCTCTGTGCTGATCGCCGTCATGATCATCCCGCGGGCGATCTCGCTGCTGCGTGAGGTGTTCTCGGTGCTCGCCGAGTCGGCGCCGAAGAACACGCACGTCAGCGAGATCCGTGACCATCTGCTCCCGTTCGACGGTGTGCGCAGCGTGCACGATGTGCACGTCTGGCAACTCACCCGCGGTGCACCGGTGTTCACCGCGCATGTCAAGGTCGACCCAGCACTGCTCGCGACCGGACGCTCTGATCTGCTTCTCGAAGAGCTGCAGGACTGCCTCACCGACAACTTCGATGTCGCGCACTCGACATTCCAGATCGAATCCGCCGAGGCGGGGGAGTGCGAAGACGCACACGCCTGAGCGGACGCATCAGGACTCCACGACGATCTCGTCGACGGACTTGTCTGGACGCAATCCTCGCCAGCGCGCGTGACGGAGTATTCCGTCGGGCGTCCAGTTCGCGAACTCGACTTCACCGACCAGTCTCGGATGCACCCAGAGTGCATCGCGTGCATCAGATGCCGGAACGCCGGTGATCTCGGCGCTCTTCGTGCGCAGCGGCTCCAACTGTGCCGCCAGATCGCCGAGCATCCGCTCCGTGAAACCGCTGCCGACGCGTCCGACATAGCGCAGCAGCTCGGTCTCAGCATCCGGAATCGCGAGCAGCAGGGAGCCGATCCGGCCCTCCCGGTCGCCCTTGCCAGGGCGGATGCCGGCGATCGCGACCTCCTGCGTGCGGGTGTGCTTGATCTTCAGCCAGGAACCGGAGCGGATGCCGGGGCGGTAGGTGGATCCCGATTCCTTCGCCACCACGCCCTCCAGGTTGAACGCATCGCTGGTCTCCAGCGCAGCATCCAGATCGTCGAACACCGGCGGCACGACGATCGGCGCGTCGACACCGTCCACCAGAGTCTCCAGCAGCGCTCGTCGGTCGCGCAGCGGCATCCCGGTGAGGTCATGCCCGTCGAGTCGTAGAAGATCGAAGAGGTAGTAGGCGACCGGCGTGCGGATCACCTCGCGCTCGACCTCGCGGGCCTTCGTCAGATGCATCCGGCTCTGCAGCCGGCTGAAGCTCGGACGCCCCGAGGAATCGAGCGCGACGATCTCGCCGTCGATGATGGCGTCGTCGACCGCGAGATGGGGAGCACCGTCGGCAGTGAGCTCGGGGTACCTCGCCGTGATCTCCGTGCCGCTGCGAGCGTGCAGCGTCATCCGGCCGTGCGCCCACGTGCCGACCGCTCGAATGCCGTCCCACTTGATCTCGATCCACGGATCGCGCAACGAACGGACCAGGCCCACTGTCCCTGAGTCGGCGAGCATCGGACGAGGGGGAGATCCAGCGGGAGCCTCAGGAACACCCTTCGGCATCGTCCAGCTGACCAGCGCCCCGCCGGCATCCGGTGCCGGGGGTGCCTGCGGCATGGGCTCCGGCGTCTTGGCGGCATCCCGTTTCTCACGGTACGGATCGAGCGGGTCGGAGTTCGAGGCGGCGATCAGGCCGACGAGGGGATCGACCCCGGCGTGGACGCGGTCCATGACCTCGTCGAAGCGCAGCTGGCGCAGGTCGGGGTCGTCGAGTTCGTCCCAGGTGCGGGGAGCCGCCACCGTCGGATGCGCACGTCCGCGCAAGGAGTACGGCGAGATCGTCGTCTTCTTGCCGTTGTTCTGGCTCCAATCCAGGAACACCTTCCCGCCGCGGACCGCCTTCGACATGGTGCTGGTGGCGATGTCGGGGTGATCTGCCTCGATGGCGCGGGCGAGCTCGCGGGCGATCGCCGAGGCCTGGTCGCTCGTCTGCGTGCCGTCCAGATGGCTGTACAGGTGGATGCCCTTGCTGCCGCTCGTGACGGGGACGGGATCCAGGCCTATGTCATGCAGGATGTCCCTGGCGAGTCCGGCGACGTGGGCGCACAGCGGAAGGTCCGCGCCGGGGCCAGGATCGAGGTCCAGCACGAGGCGGTCAGGGCCCTGTCGTTCGCCCGACGCGCTGAATCTCCACTGCGGAACATGCAGCTCGATGCTCGCGACCTGGGCCAGCCACACGAGCGTGGGCAGGTCGTCCGCGATCGGATACTCCTTCTGGCCGCCGGAGTGCTCGATCGGCATCCGGTGCACCCAGCTCGGCGCCCCGGCATCCAGCTGTTTCGCGAAGAACGCATCTGCTGGAGCATCCGCTGTCCCGACGCCCTCCACCCATCGCTTGCGGGTGATCGGCCGACCGGCCAGCAGCGGAAGCATCCGGGGAGCGGCCGCCGTGTAGTAGGCGATCACCTCGCCCTTGGTGGTCCCGGTCTCGGGGTAGAGGACCTTGTCGAGATTCGTGAGGCGCACACGGCGGCCGTCGACATCGACGACCTGCGCACTTGTGGCCATGACGAAAGAGTAACCGCAAGCCCCTGGCATTCGACTGCTTCCGCGGTGTGTACTGGTCACATGAGGTCGATCTGGAAAGGCGCCCTGACGTTCGGGCTCGTGAACGTCCCGGTGAAGGTGTACTCCGCCACCGAGGACCACGACGTCTCGCTGCATCAGGTGCACGATGAGGACGGCGGGCGCATCCGCTACAAGCGCACGTGCGAGGTCTGTGGCGAGGTCGTCGCCTATCAGAACATCGACAGGGCCTATGAGGATGACGGTCAGATGGTCGTCCTCACGAAGGAAGACCTCGACGCGCTGCCCGCAGAGCGCAGCCGTGAGATCGACGTCGTCGAGTTCGTGCCGAGCGGGCAGGTCGATCTGCTCACGCTCGACAAGGCCTACTATCTCGAGCCGGATTCCAAGTCGGCAAAGGCGTACGTGCTGCTGCGCAAGACTCTGGAGCAGACCGACCGCACGGCCATCGTGCGCTTCACCCTCCGCCAGAAGACGCGGCTCGCCGCGCTGCGCGTGCGCGGTGATGTGCTCGTGCTGCAGACGCTGCTGTGGGCCGACGAGGTGCGAGCGGCCGAGTTCGCGTCGCTCGATGAGGACGTGAAGATCTCCAAGAAGGAGCTCGAACTCTCATCGAGCCTCGTCGACAGCTACTCCAGCGACTTCGATCCGGAATCGTTCGTCGACGAGTACCAGAAGGAACTCCGCACGCTGATCGACGCGAAGATCGAGGCGGGTGAGACCTTCGACGTCAAGGAGACCTTCGCCGACGAGGGCGAGGACGAGAAGGGCGGCGAGGTCATCGACCTGATGGAGGCGCTCAAGGCGAGCGTCGAACGCTCACGGGCCAAGAAGAAGGATGCCGGGTGAGGCGCTGCCGCTGACCGGCTAGTGCTTGCCGTCGCCGTCCAGGTCGGGGGCACGGTCGAACACGTCCTTGTCGAGTGTGAGATGTTCGGCCTCTGCGGCGTCGACCGTCGCGTCGCCGCCGGCGGCGAGTTCCTTCTTGATCTTGTAGCGCTCTGAGAAGTAGTGCCACAGAGTGACGACCGCTGTGCCGCCCACGGCGATCAGGAGGATGACGTCGATGTACTCGGTGACCAGATCCCGGATCCAGGGGATGTATGCGATCACGTAGCCGAGCATGGTCAGACCGAAGCCCCACAGAACGGCGCCGATGAGGTTGTAGAGGCTGTAGCGCTTCCAAGGCATATGACCGACACCGGCAGCGACGGGGGTGAACGTGCGCACGATCGGCACGAACCGCGCGAGGATCACGGTCAGGCCGCCGTAGCGTTCGAAGAACGCGTTCGTGCGCTCGACGTTCTTTCTGCTGAACAGGCCCGATTCCTTACGTTCGAACACGGCCGGGCCGCCCTTGTGTCCGATGAGATATCCGACCTCACCTCCGACGAACGCCGCGAGGGCGATGAGCAGGGCCACCACCCAGATGTTCAAACCGAAGACGTTGCTGGTGTGGGTCAGCAGGCCCGCGATCACGAGCAGAGTGTCGCCGGGGAGAAGGAAGCCGACCAGAAGTCCGGTCTCGGCGAACACGATGAAGCAGACCACGAGCAGAGCCCATGGACCGGCTGCTCCGATGATGACGGCAGGATCGAGCCAAGGAATGAGTGAGATCTGATTCATGGTGTCCCGTCGAGCGGTTCGTGCGGAGGTCAATCGAACGTGCTGTGCGGAAGGTGGGACTTGAACCCACACGCCCTGGGGCACAGGAACCTAAATCCTGCGTGTCTACCGATTCCACCACTCCCGCGCGTGGTCAAGTCTAGCCAGTGCGTCGGCCGCGATCACCGGGGGATATCCGGAGTGAATGCCGAGGGTTCTTCGTCTGCGTGGCACCGCTTGTGGATAACTTTCGAGGTCGTCGGCGGATTCTTGCGAGGATGCCGGTGTGAGCCAGAGCACCCTCGTCGTCGCCGAGCGTGTGCGTCGGCGTCTGCGCGCGGAGAGGACTGATCCCTCGCTCTCGCCGGAGGAGGCCAGGCGCATCGCGCAGGCCGAGGTGCGACGGCACAACGACCTCGCGTTGTCGCGTGGCGAAGAGACGATCGACGACGAGATCGCCTGCGTGCGCGACGTGCTCGCCTCTGTCAGCGGTTTCGGGCCCCTTCAACCGCTCCTCGATGATCCCGAGATCGAGGAGATCTGGTTGAACGGGCCCGATCGTGTCTTCGTCGCGCGAGAGGGCGTCTCGGAGCGGATCAGCCTGCGGCTCACGGATGCGATGGTGCGGGATCTCGTCGAGCGGATGCTGCAGGCCACCGGCCGCCGCGTCGACATCAGCCAGCCCTTCGTGGACGCGTCACTGCCCGACGGCTCGCGATTGCACGTCGCCATCGCCGATGTCGTCCGCGGCTCATGGGCGGTGAACATCAGGAAGTTCCTGCCCCGCTACCGCACCCTGGGGGCGCTGGTCGAGCTGGGGACGCTCCCTGCGGAAGTCGCGGAGATGCTGAACAGAGCGATGCGCGACGGCCTCAGCGTGATCGTGTCTGGTGCGACTCACACAGGCAAGACCACCCTGCTCGGCGCGCTGCTCGCGGCCTGCGCCGACAACCAGCGCATCATCACGGTCGAGGAGACATTCGAACTCGCAGTGGACGGGCCGGACCTCGTCGCGCTGCAGGGCCGCCAGGCGAGCCTCGAGGGCACCGGCGAGATCACCCTGCGCCGCCTCGTGAAAGAAGCTCTGCGCATGCGGCCGGATCGTCTTGTCGTCGGTGAGGTCCGAGATGCGGAAGCGCTCGACCTGGTGCTCGCTCTCAACACGGGAGTACCGGGCGCGGGAACGGTCCATGCGAACTCCGCAGTGGAGGCGCTGGAGAAGCTCACGATCCTGCCACTGCTCGCCGGCCGCAACATCGATCGCTCGTTCATCGCCCCCGCCCTCGCCGCCTCGGTCTCGTTGGTCGTGCACTGCGCGCGGGATGCCGCGGGTGGACGCCACGTCACCGAGGTGATCGCTCCGACCGGCGAGGTCGTGGAGGGACGCATCATCACACGCTCGCTCTACCGGGCGGAGCCTCCGGTATGACGTTGCTGGTCGGAGCGATTCTCGCGGCGGGGCTGCTCCTGTCCGCGTCGCCGTGGCTCTGGCCGCAGCGTGAGAAGGATATGCGCCCGGCGACCAGGAGCGGATGGCTCGTTCGCCTGATCGACGAGGCAGGCTACGCCTCCGTGCAGCAGCGCACCGTCGTGGCCATCGTCATCGCGATCGCATTGGCCGCTGCTGCGACCGTCTGGTTGATCACCGGCATCCCGACACTGGCGGTCCTCGCCACGATCGGGGGAGCGTCTGCTCCGATCGCGTTCCTGCGCTCGCGCCGTCTCCGACTGCTGAAGGCCCGCAGACAGCTGTGGCCGGATGTCTGCGATCTCCTCATCGCATCGATCCGCGTCGGGCTGTCCCTACCCGATGCCGTGGCGTCGCTGGCCGAATCGGCACCTGCGATGGTGCGCCCGGCGTTCGTCGTGTTCGCGCGAGATCTCCACTCCACCGGTCGTTTCGAGAGCAGCATCGAGAGGCTGAAGACCTCGCTCGCCGATCCCATCGCCGACCGGATCGTCGAGACCCTGAAGATGGCGAGGCAGGTGGGCGGAACCGAACTCACCGGCGTGCTGCGGGCGTTGTCGTCCTCCGTGCGGGCGGATGCGGCCTTGCGCGGCGAGGTCGAAGCGCGACAGTCGTGGATTCGCGGGGCGGCCGTGCTGGGCGTCGTCGCGCCGTGGATCATTCTCGGGCTGCTGGCGCTGCGCCCGGAGGGAGCACAGGCGTACACGAGCCCTGAAGGTGTGCTCGTGATCTGCGGTGGCGCCGCCGTCTCGGTCGTGGCGTTCCGCATCATGGTGCGTATCGGACGGCTGCCGGAACCCAGGCGGTGGTTCGCATGAGCGGTGTCACCGATGCGGCGATGGCGATCCTGCTCGGCGGAATCCTGGCCGCAGGCATCCTCTGCATCCTGGCAGCCGCGCCGCGGTGGGGCGCCGCTTCACTGACCACGCGCATCGCACCGTATGTGCGGGATGCTGTCGACGATGCCGCGCTGCCGTCCGGGATTCTTCCGAAGGCGGGAGTGCTTCCCCTCCGCACCGGGAGCATGTGGGAGCGGCTGAAGGACATGTTCGCGCGCAGTCTCGGCGGCGGCAATGCGCTGGCTCTGCGGCTCGCCCAGGCGGGGACGGACGAGGCGCCGGCATCATTCCGTGCCCGCCAGCTCGGGTGGGCGGTCACGGGATTCGGCGTCGGCTGCATACTCGTCGTGATCCTCGCATTGACAGGGCGGATGACGCCACCGGCGGCCGTGCTGCCTCTTCTCGTCGCGGCGGCGGGAGCGATCGTCGTCGACGTGCTTCTCTCATCCCGCGTCAAGTCGCGGCTGGGCAGGCTCAGCGACGAGCTGCCGACCACTCTGGAGTTCGTCGCGCTGTGCCTGTCCGCAGGCGAGGGCTTCTTCGACGCGCTGCGCCGTGTCGCCGCGATCGGCTCCGGCGAGCTCACTCAAGAGCTGCGACAGGTCGTGCTCGCCGTCGGAACAGGATCACCGCTGGCGGATGCTCTCGCGGAGATGGCCGCGCGGTTGCGACTGCCGGGCCTGTCGCGCGCGGTCGACCAGGTGATCGCTGCGCTCGAGCACGGCGCCCCGCTCGCCGGCGTGCTGCATTCGCAGGCCGCAGACGCGCGTGAGGACGCGAAACGCGTTCTCATCGAGCAGGCGGGTCGGCGCGAGATCTACATGATGCTGCCGCTGGTCTTCCTGATCCTGCCGCTGAGTGTGCTTTTCGCCGTGTTCCCTGGACTGTTCATCCTGCGACTCGGACTCGGTTGAAACAGAACCCCGAACGATCCACTACGAGAGGACTGATGATGAGAGCAATCGAACGCTGGTGGGCGGCGCTCACCGCCGATGCCGGAGAGCTCGCCGAGGACGAGACCGGGGATGTGCCCGGCTGGGTGCTGGTCACGCTCATGACGGCCGGCCTGGTGGTCCTCATCTGGGCGGTGGCCGGCCCGGCCTTGACCGGGTTGTTCGAGCAGGCGATCTCACGAGTGTCCGGACTCTGACATGCACTGGCGAGAGGCGGCGGCGGACGAGCGCGGGTCGAGCCCGGTCGAGTTCGTTCTCGTCGGCTCGCTGCTCACCGTCCTCACCCTTGCCGTGCTGCAGCTGGGGTTCGCGGTGTACGTGCGCAATGTCGTGCACGATGCCGCCGTCGAAGGCGCGCAGTACGCGGCTCTCGCCGACACCGCGCTCGAGGAGGGGGCGCAGCGCACGCGGCAGTCGATCACCCGCGCTGTCGGTGCGACCTATGCGGAGGACATCGCCGTCGCCGAGAGCGACCGGCTCGGGCATGCGACGGCCGTCGTGACAGTGCGCACCACCCTGCCCATCATCGGCCTGCTCGGCATTCCGTACGCGATGGAGGTGAACGCGGATGCGCCGTTGGAGACACTTGGCGAAGAGTGACGACGGCTCGGCAGCCCTGGAGTTCATCACGGTCGGCGTCATCCTCCTCGTCCCGCTCGCATACCTCGTGATCACTCTCGGCGCGGTGCAGGAGAGCCTTCTCGGTGTCGAGGCCGCGGCGAGACACACCGCCAGGGTGATCGGCCAGGCCGACGACGTCGAGTCAGCGGCGGTCAACGGCGACGCCGTGCTCGCGAGCGTCGTGGACCAATACGGGATGGATGCCGAGAACGTCGAGGTGTCCATGTCGTGCTCCCCGGCAGGAGCCGCGTGCCCCTCGGCCGGCGCGACGGTCATCGTCACGGTGACCACGCGCGTCTCGCTGCCGTTCGTGCCGCCGATCTTCGGCCTCGACAAGGCTGCGAGCATTCCGCTTGAAGCCGCCGCTGCGCAGAAGGTGTCGCGTCTGTGGGGCACCGGATGACGCGGTCTTCGATCTTCGCGGATGACCAGGACGGCAGCATCCTCCCGCTCCTGCTCGGATACGTCGCGCTCGCGATCGCCGTGATCTTCGTCTGCACCTGCGCGACCGATCTGTACATCGCGCAGAAGCGGCTCGATTCCCTCGCGGATGCCGCGGCGCTCGCCGGAGCCGACGGATTCACCCTCGTCGTCGACGGCGACGCGGTGCGTGCCGAGCTGACGGATGCCGGAGTGCAGGAGCAGGCGCTCGCGATCGTCGACGCAGTGGCGGCCGACGCGACTCTCGTCTCGGCATCCGCTCCCGACGGCGTCACCGCACGTGTGACTGTCGCCACCGCCTGGCGCCCGCCCTTGTTCTCACCGTTCGTGCCGGAAGGCGTACCGCTGGAAGCCACGGCGACGAGCCGCACGGCGCTGCGGTAGGCCAGCCGATGGACGTCAGCGATCCGGCCGAGGGCTGAACCGGGGGATCCAGCGGATGAAACCGAGCGCCCCGATCAGTCCCACGACGCCGATCACGCCCGATGCCACGGACAGCGAGGCGATCGCGGTCACCGCGGACACGATCAGCGGGGTGACAGCGCCACCGGCGTCCGTGAGCGTCCGCCACGAGCCGAGGAAAGCCGCCGGTTCCTGCTTCGGTGCGGTGTCGGCGCCGAGCGTCAGCAGAATGCCGCTGGAGAGGCCGTTTCCGACGCCCAGCACGGCCGCCAGCATCCCGAACCACAGCACTGCGGAATCGCCGTCGTGCGTGAACGAGAGCACGAGGAACCCGATGCCCATCAGCACCATCGCCGGCATCGCCGCCCACAGCCTCCCGAAGCGGTCCATGACCTGGCCGCTCGCGTAGAAGAGGGCGAAGTCGATCGCTCCGGAGACACCGACGACCAGCGCGATGGTCTGCGCGTCGAGCCCCAGCGACACGCCCCACAGTGGCAGCACGACCTGCCGTGCCGATCGCACCCCGGACAGGCAGGCGGCAGCCAGCCCCAGTCGCCCGAGCACGCCACGGTACTCCCACATGGTGCGGAAGATCCCGAGACGTTCGGCCGTCGGGATCGAGCCGGTCACCGCCTCTCCGGTGTCCTCCGCGAGAGTGGAGTTCGACCCGATCGACGGCGTCGTCTTCTCCGGATCGGGTCCGAACAGCACCAGCACCACCATGACGATCAGGCAGCCGAGGAAGAACCAGATCGCGGCATGCTCGTTGAACACCTGCAGCAGAGCGGCGGTGACGAACGGGCCGACGAACACGCCGAGGCGGAAGCTGCCGCCTAGCAGCGACAGTGCCCTGGCCCGGAACGCGACCGGCACCCTGGTCGTCATGAACGCGTGCCTGGCGAGTCCGAAGGCCGCAGCGCAGAACCCCAGCAGGAACACGGATGCTGCGAAGATCGCAAGCACCGGAGCGAGCACCATCCCGATGACGGCGCCGATGGAGATCACGCCGGCGATCACCATCGTGAAGCGCTCGCCGATTCGGGCGACCGCCCATCCGGCGGGGAGGTTGCCGCACAGCTGCCCGATCACGAGCGCCGATGCGACCAGCGCGGCCGAGGCGACGTCGGCACCCATGTTCGCGGCGATCACCGGGATCAGCGGGATGACGGCGCCCTCTCCGAGGGCGAACAGGATCGTGGGGAGGTACACCATCGGTCCGAACTGCCTCAGGACCGCTGACGCGCTGCTCACACGGCCACGCTACTCCGCGAAGGCGCCCCCTCAGATCACCGACGATCCACGGTAGGCTGGGGTGTCATGCTCGAACTAGATCTCTCCGCCGAAATTCAGGCGCTCAGGCACACCTTCGGCGATATCAGCGAGGTCGTGGATGTTTCCAGGCTGCGCGAGGACATCGCCCGGCTCAGTGAGGAAGCGGGCGCACCCGACCTCTGGGACGACACCGAGCGCGCCCAGAAGGTGACCAGTGCCCTCAGCCATCGCCAGTCCGAGCTCGCCCGCATCACCGGCATCGCACAGCGCCTCGACGATCTCGAGGTGCTCGTCGAACTCGCCAACGAGATGGGCGATGAGGAATCCGGCCAGGAGGCGCGGGGCGAACTCGCCGCGCTGACCGATGTGATGAACCAACTCGAGGTGCAGACGCTCCTCGATGGCGAGTACGACGACCGCTCGGCGATCATCACGATCCGCTCGGGCGCCGGCGGCGACGACGCCACCGACTTCGCCGAGATGCTCATGCGCATGTATCTGCGCTGGGCGGAGAAGCACAAGTATCCGGCCAAGGTCATGGACACCTCATATGCGGAGGGCGCCGGCATCAAGTCCGCCACCTTCGAGATCACGGCGCCCTATGCCTTCGGCACGCTGTCGGTCGAAGCCGGCACGCACCGCCTCGCGCGCATCAGCCCATTCGGCTCTGCGGACAAGCGCCAGACCAGCTTCGCCGCAGTCGAGGTCATCCCTCTCATGGAGGAGGCCACTGCGGTCGAGATCCCTGAGGGCGACATCCGCGTCGACGTCTTCCGCTCGTCCGGCCCTGGCGGTCAGTCCGTCAACACGACCGACTCGGCCGTGCGCCTGACGCACCTTCCGACCGGCATCGTCGTCTCGATGCAGAACGAGAAGTCGCAGATCCAGAACCGCGCCGCCGCCATGCGCGTGCTGCAGACCCGACTCCTGCTGCTGCAGAAGGAGGAGGAAGCCGCGAAGAAGAAGGAGCTCGCCGGAAACATCACGGCGAGCTGGGGCGATCAGATGCGCTCGTACTTCCTCTATGGCCAGCAGCTGGTCAAGGACCTGCGCACAGGTCAGGAGTCGGGCAACCCCGCCGCCGTGTTCGACGGCGATCTCGACGACTTCATCTCGGCCGGCATCCGCTGGCGCAAGCGCAGAGACGAAGACTGACAGTCAGACGACAGAGCGAGAGACCCACGATGCACGATGTCGTGGGTCTCGTTGCTTCACATCCGTTACTGAAGGTCTGGGGCGCAGACAACGACCGCTTCGGACAGCCCGGTGGCGAACTCCAATGCCCCCGTCGAATCGCCGAAGTCGCCTTCACCACGCGCGATCGCGGACAGTGTCTCGTCCGACACATCAGGATTGTCGACCAGCTCCTGGGCGAGACACGGGATGGTGTCGTTCTCGTAGCCGGTGGCGCCCTGCGCGCCGACGATCACCCGCAGGCCCTCGGCGACCTCATCCGTGCTCGGGCGATCGCCGGTGGCTCCGGCATCGGCGTCTGACTCGTCATCGGCGTCCGCCGAGATCGACGGCAACGGCGTGGGCGGCGAATATTCGTCGACGGCGGTCATGAACGCGGCGGTGAGGATCACGAAGGCGATGATGGCGCCGACGATCGCGCCGACGACGGAAAGGCAGATGGCGACGATCGGAGCCCACTTCTTCCCGCGGAGGAAGAACGCGATGATCGAGAGGACGAAGGCGGTCGCCAGCAGGAACCAGCCGACGCCGAGGATCGGTGGAATGCACACCGTGATGAAACCGAGCACGGCTGCGCCGAGCGCGATCCAGCCCACGATGGACGGGCCGGATGCCGGGGGAGACGCCGGTGCGGACGAGTAATTCCCCGCGGCGGCCGGATACCCGCCGCCGGTCGGCGCAGGGTATGCGCCCGGAGCAGCGTACGGCGGGGCGGGTACTGCCGGCGTCTCGGGCGCGAAGTTCTCGGTCCACTGCTGACCGTCCCACCAGCGCTGGCGTCCGGATCCGTCGTCGTACCAGCCTGCAGGCGTGCTCATGTCTCTCCTCGATACCGGTGTTCGGCGATGTCCCCGGGTACGCACTGACGCGAACCACTACTGGGACATGCTTATCAGGGATTCCGCTCGCGTTCACATGGGGAGCGCTCTCCGTCTCAGGGGGTGTCGCTCGCGGTGAGCGCGGAACCCGCGCTTAGGCTCGTAAAGCCATGATTCGGTTCGAGAACGTCACCAAGCGCTACCGCGGGACGAAGCGACCGGCCCTCGCCGGGGTCGACTTCGAGATCCAGCGGGGCGAATTCGTCTTCCTCGTCGGTGCGTCGGGGTCGGGGAAGTCCACCTGCCTCCAGCTCATCCTCCGTGAGGAGGTGCCCTCCACGGGACGCGTCGCCGTTCTCGGCCGCGATCTTCGTGCACTGGCGAACCGTAAAGTGCCGTATTTCCGCCGTCACATCGGCTCGGTCTTCCAGGACTTCCGCCTGCTCTCGACCAAGACCGTGTTCCAGAACGTCGCGTTCACCCTGCAGGTGACCGGATCCTCTCGAGGATTCGTCCAGCAGGCCGTGCCGGAGGCGCTCGCACTCGTCGGCCTTGCCGGCAAGGAGAAGCGGATGCCGCACGAGCTGTCCGGTGGTGAGCAGCAGCGCGTCGCCATCGCCCGCGCGCTGGTCAACCGCCCGCAGGTGCTGCTCGCCGACGAGCCGACCGGAAACCTCGACCCCGCGACCTCGGTCGACATCATGCAGCTTCTGGCGCGCATCAACGCCGGCGGCACGACTGTGCTGATGGCCACGCACGAGGCCGCCTTCGTGGATCAGATGCAGCGCCGTGTGATCGAGCTGCGTGACGGCGAGATGGTGCGAGACGAGGTGCACGGCGGTTACGGCGATCGGTCGATGATCCCGCAGCTCGTCCCGGAGCAGGAGCGCGGCGCAGCCGCGACAGCTGCCCTCACCGCTGTGCAGGAGGTGCAGCGCCAGACCGAGTCGCTCGAGCCGCTCACCGCCGAGATGATCGCGTCGATGCGCGCAGCGCGCATCGCTGACGCAGCTCCGGCCGATGCGGCGCCGGCCGATGCGGCGCCGGCCGATGCGGCTCCGGCGACCGAGGCCAGGCCTGCCGACACGTCTGCGATCGTCCTTCCGGATGTGAACGTGGCGGAGCTCGGAGTGGCCGATCGCCTCGGACTCTCCGACAGCGGCGACGACGAGGAAGTGGGACCGACATCGTGAGAGTGGGTCTGATCCTCACCGAGGCCCTCGGGGGCCTGAGGCGCAACATCTCGATGGTGATCTCGGTCGTGCTCGTGACGTTCGTCTCGCTGACGTTCGTCGGCGCGGCGATCCTCATGCAGGGCCAGATCAGCACCATGCGCGCCTACTGGACCGAGCGCGCCCAGGTGTCCGTCTCGATGTGCTCGACGGTCTCGACCGGTGAGAGCTGCCTCGACGGCGCCGCGACACCCGAGCAGGTCGAGCAGGTGCGCGCGGAGCTCGAGGGCGATCCTCTCGCCTCACTCATCGGCGACCTCCGCTTCGAGAACAAGGCCGAGGCCTACGCCAACGTCACCGAGCTGCTCGGTGAGGAGCAGGCGAGCGTTCTCACCGAGGAGCAGATGTCGGAGACGTTCTACGTCACCCTCAAGGACCCAGGTCAATCGCAGGTGATCGTCGAGGCGTTCGCCGGCATCAACGGCGTCGAAGAGGTGCGCGACCAGTTGCAGTACCTCGACCCGCTGTTCTCCGCGCTCACGGTCGCGACCTACATCGCCGTCGGTATCGCCGTCCTCATGCTCATCGCAGCCATTCTGCTGATCGCCACGACGATCCGGCTGTCCGCTTACGCCAGACGCAAGGAGATCGGCATCATGCGCCTGGTCGGCGCGTCGAACCGGTTCATCCAGACCCCGTTCATCCTCGAGGGCGTGTTCGCCGCCTTCATCGGCTCGGTGCTCGCCAGCGCGGCCGTGGTCGCCGGAGTGCACTTCGGTGTCAACGGCTATCTGAAGGGCCGGGTGCCGTTCATCACCACGTGGGTGACGATGCAGGATGCTGCGCTCGTCGTGCCGGTGCTCATCGGCATCGGCGTGATCTTGGCCGCCCTCTCGGCTGGCTTCGCGATACGTCGCTGGCTGCGCACGTAGCATCCGGATGCGCAGGCAGCATCCGCCCGCGACGTCTCGGCATCCGCAGCCGTCGTTGTAGACTGATGGGCTGTCGTGCGTTCGGCGCGGCACGGATCAGGAGAGCATCATGCCCAGGGAACGCGGGGAGAAGGTCGTCGCGACCAATCGTCGCGCACGTCACGACTACACCATCGAGAAGTCGTACGAGGCGGGGATGGTGCTCACCGGCACCGAAGTGAAGTCACTGCGGCAGGGCCGCGCGAACCTCAGCGACGGGTATGCGTTCGTCAAGGGCAACGAGGTGTTCCTCGACTCGGTGCACATCCCCGAGTACTCGCAGGGGCACTGGACGAACCACTCGGCCAAGCGCATCCGCAAGCTGCTGCTGCACCGCGAGGAGATCGAGAAGCTGCAGCACGCGGTGTCCGCCGGCGGCTACACGCTGATCCCGCTCAAGCTCTACTTCTCCGACGGCAGGGCGAAGGTCGAGATCGCCCTCGCGAAGGGCAAGCGCGAGTTCGACAAGCGTCAGACGCTGCGCGAACGCCAGGACACCCGCGAGGCGCAGCGCGCCATGCGCATGCGCAACCGCGTGGGGGAGTAGCCCTACACCTCAGGGGCGAATCCGAACACCGCTCCGAGAAAGCGCAGTTCGCGCTCGAGCGCGTCGATGATCGTCTCCGCGCGCCGGAAACCGTGCCCCTCGCCCGGATACACGACGAATTCGTGCGGGATGCCGCGTGCGGCCAGAGCATCGCGGATCGACTCCGACTGCGCCAGCGGCACGACACGGTCGTCTTCGCCCTGCAGCAGCAGAACAGGCACATCGATCTGTTCCGCGTGCGTGAGCGGAGAGCGATCGATGTAGATATGCTCGGCCGCGGGCAGCGGGCCGACGAGTCCGTCGAGGTAGTACTTCTCGAAGTCGTGCGTGTCCTGGGCGAGAGCGCGCAGATCGGTGACGCCGTAGCGGCTGATGCCTGCGGCGAACACGCCGCCGCGTACGAGTGCGGCGAGCACGGTCCATCCACCTGCCGAGCCGCCCCGGATCGCGATGCGCTTCGGGTCCGCACGCCCTGAGTCCGCGAGTCCGCGCGCCGCGGCGAGCACATCATCGACCTCTGCGATGCCCCACTGGCCGTCGAGACGCTCACGATAGGCGCGGCCGTATCCGGTCGAGCCGCCGTAGTTGACGTCGAGCACGCCGATGCCGCGGCTCGTGTAGAACGCGATGGCTGCGGATGCCGCTCCCGCGACGTGCGCGGTCGGTCCTCCGTGCACGAAGACGATGTACGGCGGGAGTTCGCCCTCGGGCGTCGTGGCATCGGGGTTCGCCGGTGCGTAAGCGAAGGCATGCACCGGGCCGTTCGCGCCGTCGAGGGTGATGCGGGTGGCCGGCGGCATCCAGCGCTCGTCCACTGGCAGGCCGCCGCGTACGCGTTCGACCTCGCCGGAATCCACGTCCACGCACCAGAGGCCTGCGCTCACGCGTGCCCCGCCGCCGGAGAGCAGCACGCGAGTGCCTGACACGTCGTCGATGCTCACGTGCGCGGTGGCGGGAACATCGAGGCGCCTCTCGGAACCGTCGCGTTCGATCAGCGCGACCTCGTCCGCACCGTTCGTGCGCACGATGACGATACGGCCGTCTGCGAGCGGCTGATACCAGCGGTTTCCGAGCACCCAGAGTCCGTAGCCGGTGTCGGCGTCGGCCGGGGCGATCGGCTCCGGTGCGCCCGCGTCGAGGCCGTGCATCTCCCGGCGATAGAGATTCCAGCGCCCGGTGGGGTCGTCCGCGTATACGAGTTCTGTGTCGCTGATCCACTCCGGCTGCAGCGCCGCGCGTGCGGGTGTGTCGGCGAAGACATCGTCGCCGACCTCCGTGACGCACAGCCTGGCCTCCTGCCACGGCATCCGTCGACCGCTCCACTCGACCCACGCGATGCGGGTCCCGTCGGGGGAGAGCGCGGGGTGTGCGAAGAAGGCGCTGCCCTGGATATGCACACGGATCGCGGCCTCGTCCGAGGTGGCGGATGCGTCGGTCGGGACCTCGACGATCGCCCGCCGGTGCGGCTCCACCGAGAGATTTTCGCGCACGGCCAGCAGGCGCCCGTCCTGTAGGCGGAGCCCGCCGTGGTTCGGTCCGGCGGGCGTCAACGGTTCGGGCTCCTCGCCTGGCAGCATCCGATACACCCGTTGATCGCCGGCATCGACGAAGTACAGGGTGCCGCCTGCGTCCGCTGTCCACGCTCCGCCGCCGTACTCGTGCACCCGCGATCGGGCGCTCCACGGCGCGGGGAGGACCACCTTCCCGGTCGAGCTGCGCACCGAGACACGGCCGCCCTCGGCCGGCACCGATTCGCCCCACCAGATTTCGTCGCCCACGAAGCGGGCGCCATCGATTCGCGGCGCTGATGATGCGATATCGGCGGCGTGGAAGGGAGAGGTCCAGGTTCCGTACGGCTGCATGCTTCGAGCCTATGCGGCTCCGATCGACCGTCGTCGTTCGGAGCCGGCAGCGCTTGCTGTCTGTCAGACCGCGCGGAGCACCGCGACGATCTTGCCGAGCACTACTGCGTCGTCACCGAGGATGGGCTCGAAGGACGAGTTGCGGGGGAGGAGCCACGTGTGTCCGTCGCGCTGGCGGAACGTCTTCACCGTCGCCTCGCCGTCGAGCATGGCCGCGACGATCTCGCCGTTCTCCGCGGTGTTCTGCGTGCGCACGACGACCCAGTCGCCGTCGCAGATGGCGGCGTCGATCATGGACTCGCCTGACACCTTGAGCATGAACAGGTCGCCCTTGCCCACGAGCTGGCGGGGAAGCGGGAAGATCTCCTCGACCTGCTGCTCGGCAGTGATCGGCACGCCGGCGGCGATCTGACCGACGAGCGGCACCATCGCCGCGTCGCCGACGGGAGTGCTGGAGTCCGCCGGGTTCTCACTACTCGTGCCTGGCAGGTCGATGAGCACCTCCATCGCGCGCGTCTTGCCCGGATCGCGGCGCAGGTAGCCGCTCAGCTCGAGCTGACCGAGCTGGTGAGTGACGCTCGAGAGCGACTTGAGCCCGACGGCGTCGCCGATCTCGCGCATGCTCGGCGGATAGCCGTGCCTGGCGATCGAAGTCTGGATGACCTCGAGGATCGCCAGCTGCTTGGGGCTGAGGTTCTTGCGCCGACGGGTGCGCGGAACCTCAGGGCCGGGTGCGGAGATGTCGCTCATGGGTGCTCCTTCGTGCGCGTTCACGGTGCCGATGTTCGCCTGCACGGACCCTCGTCTTCGAATGTCTGTGGTCCGTGATGTGGTGTGGATATCGAAACCGTATCCGAGAAACGCCTCGAAACGGAAGATCTGTTCGAGCGTGTCGGGTGATTCGAAGGACGGGTTTCGAATAAGTCTTGACAGATGTTCGAATTCGAATATACATTCGGTACGTAGCTTCGCATTCCCCGCTCCCGGCCGAGCGGCGAATGCGAACGCTACGCCAAACGGCTCAAAGCCCAGAGGCAACCAGAGGCAGAGGAGAGATCACATGAGCACCATCAGCATCACCGCACCCGCAGTCGTTCCCGTGCGCACCGCGACCGGCGCCGCGACGCGGCTGCGACTGACGACGCGCGGGCGTCGACTGCTGGTCGCTCTCGCGGCGCTCCCACTCGCGGTCGGCATCGGCTTCGCAGCCATCAGCGGTGGCTCGGCACTTGCATCGGGTGACTCGTCCACCCCGGTCAGCTTCGACACCGTGACGGTCATGCCCGGCGACACGCTCTGGGCGATCGCCGAAGATGTCGCCCCCGCCGAAGACCCTCGCACGGTCATCAGTGAGATCCAGAAGCTCAATGCTCTGAACGGTGGCTCCCTGCAGGCCGGGCAGCAGCTCGCGATCCCCGCGGAGTACGCCGACTGATCTCACCGTTAACATGGGGAGGGTGACTGCTTCACTCAGCGACTTACCCCTCCGCGACGATCTTCGCGGTCTCACCCCTTACGGCGCACCGCAGGCCCCGCTGGCCGTGGCGCTGAACGTGAACGAGAACACCCATCCCGTGCCGGATGAAGTCGCGAGCGACATCCTCGACGACATCGCCGTCGCGCTGCGCGACGTGAACCGCTACCCCGATCGCGAGTTCACGACGTTGCGGGAAGGGTTCGCCGACTACCTCGGCCATGGCCTCGACGCCTCGCAGATCTGGGCAGGCAACGGATCGAACGAGGTGCTGCAGCACATCCTGCAGGCCTTCGCAGGGCCGGGTCGCACGGTCTTCGGGTTCGCGCCCACCTACTCGATGTACCCGCTGCTGTCGCAGGGCACCGGTGCGCGCTGGGTGGCCGGCGAACGTCAGCCCGACTACACGCTCACCGCCGAGGACGCGGTGGCTCAGGTCATTGCGTCCGATCCCGACGTGATCATGCTGTGCACGCCGAACAACCCCACCGGAACGCCGCTCGGCCTCGACGTGATCGAGGCCGTCTACGACGCGGCACGTGGTGTCGTGGTCGTCGATGAGGCCTATCAGGAGTTCGCGCCTCGTGACGCGGCATCCGCTCTCACGCTTCTCGAAGGTCGCCCCCGTCTTGCCGTCTCGCGCACGATGAGCAAGGCGTTCGCGTTCGCCGGCGCACGGGTCGGGTATCTCGCCGCCGACCCGGCGTTCATCGACGCTCTTCGACTCGTCAGGCTTCCGTACCACCTCAGCGCCCTCACCCAGGCGGCGGCCGTGGCTGCGCTGCGCAATGCGCCGGCGATGCTCGGCATGGTCGACGAGATCGTCGAGCAGCGCGACCGGATCACCGCGACCCTGGAGGCGCTCGGCTACGAGCCGCACGAATCGTGGTCGAACTTCGTGCTGTTCGGGGGAGTGGCAGATCCGCAGGCGACGTTCCAGGCGCTGTACGAGCGCGGCGTGCTGGTGCGCGACGTGGGCATCGCGAACCACCTGCGGGTCACCGCCGGCACCGAGGCCGAGACCACGGCGTTCCTGGACGCGCTGGCCTCGATATGATCGGCGTCATGAGCGTTTCCCGCACCGCGACCCGAACCCGCAGCACGTCCGAGTCGACGGTCGAGCTCGAGCTGAACCTCGACGGCACGGGCGAGAGCCACATCGACACTTCGGTTCCGTTCTTCGACCACATGCTCACGGCGTTCGCGAAGCACTCGCTCACCGATCTGACCGTGCGTGCCTCCGGCGACACGAACATCGACGCGCACCACACCGTGGAAGACATCTCGATCGTGCTCGGACAGGCGATCCGTGAAGCCCTGGGTGACAAGTCCGGCATCTCCCGCTACGGCGACGCGCTCGTCCCGCTCGATGAGGCGCTCGCGCAGGCGGTCGTCGACATCAGCGGCCGACCGTACCTCGTGCACTCGGGCGAGCCGGCCGGATTCGAACACCACCTCATCGGCGGCCACTTCACCGGCTCACTCGTGCGGCACGTCTTCGAGGCGATCACGTTCGGTGCGGGGCTGACCGTGCACATGCGGGTGCTGGGCGGCCGAGACCCGCACCACATCGCAGAAGCCGAGTTCAAGGCGTTCGCGCGTGCCTTCCGTCAGGCCAAGGCGCTCGACCCCGACGTGGTCGGCATCCCGTCCACCAAGGGAGCACTGTGACGCGCAGGCCCACCGTCGCGGTCTACGACTACGGATCAGGTAACGTCCACTCCGCGGTCAAGGCGTTGATCGCGGCGGGCGCGGATGCGACCCTCACCGGCGACCGCACCGCGGCGCTGGAGGCCGACGGCCTGTTCGTGCCCGGCGTGGGTGCGTTCGCGGCGGTGCGCGAGGCGCTGCACGCCAAGGGCGGCGATGAGATCATCGAACGGCGTCTCGCCGGTGGTCGGCCGGTGCTCGGAGTGTGCGTCGGCATGCAGGTGCTGTTCTCGCACGGTGTCGAGCGCGGACGCGACGTCGAGGGACTCGGCGAATGGCCGGGAACCGTGACGCAACTCGAGGCACCGGTGCTGCCGCACATGGGCTGGAACACCGTCACGCCCGATGAGGGCAGCGTGCTGTTCCGCGGCATCGAGGACGAGCGGTTCTACTTCGTGCACTCCTATGCCGCGCAGAGCTGGGAGCTCGACGTGATCCCACCGTTCCCGCAGCCCGCGCTGACATGGACGACGTACGGCACGCCGTTCCTCGCCGCGGTCGAGAACGGCCCGCTGTCTGCGACGCAGTTCCACCCGGAGAAGTCGGGCGACGCCGGTATCCAGTTGCTGCGCAACTGGGTGCAGAGCCTCTGATCCGCGGTGCCGCCGCGCAAAGCAACGACATCGTTTTGAACCCTGCGCCGACCCGGGCTACTCTCGGTTGTCGTGCCGCTCACGGCCCATCGATCTCCACCCGAGGATGACATGAACGACTTCGCGTCAACGCCCAAGCTCACCCTTCTCCCGGCTGTCGACGTCGCCGGGGGCAAGGCGGTCCGACTGACACAGGGCGAGGCGGGCAGTGAGACGAACTACGGCGACCCGCTGGATGCCGCAGCGGAATGGGTCGACCAGGGTGCCGAGTGGATTCACCTCGTCGACCTCGATGCCGCCTTCGGACGCGGATCCAACGCTGCCATCCTCCGCAAGGTCATCAAGCAGTTCCGTGGCGTGAACGTGGAACTCTCCGGCGGCATCCGTGACGACGCGAGCCTCGAAGCCGCGCTCGAGACCGGCGCGTCCCGACTCAACCTCGGTACCGCCGCACTCGAGAACCCCGAGTGGGCCGCTAACGTGATCGGTCGCTACGGCGAGGCCGTGGCCGTCGGACTCGACGTGCGAGGAACGACCCTGGCCGCCCGCGGCTGGACGAAGGAGGGCGGCGATCTCTGGGAGGTCCTCGAACGCCTTGAGGACGCCGGATGCAGTCGTTACGTCGTGACCGACGTCACGAAGGACGGCACGCTGCGCGGCCCGAACCTCGACCTGCTGTGTGAAGTCACCGCGCGCACGCCGAAGCCGGTCGTCGCGTCCGGCGGCATCTCGAGCCTGGACGACATCGCCGCACTGCGCGATCTCGTGCACCTCGGTGTCGAGGGCGCGATCGTCGGCAAGGCGCTCTACGCCGGTGCATTCACGCTGGCAGAGGCCCTGGATGTCGCAGGGGACTGACGACGCCTGCGAACACGGGGCTGGTCCAGCCTCTGCAGGAGGTGACTCGGCCGGCGTCCCATGGGAGGGCCGCAGCTTCGAGTCGAACCCGCATGCGGGCGATGACGGTGCTGCCGATCCTGCGCTGCTCGCCGCTCTGCTGCGCTTCCGCGCGGGGGAGGGCAGTCAGGCCGAGGTCGTGGACGCGTTCCGCTCCGCGCGCGTTCTGATTCCCCTCGTCGCCGAGAAGGGCGAGGAGGGCGTGGCGCCCAGCGGCCTCGCCGTCGACAAGACGCAGGAGCTTTCGATCGTGACGGTCGCGGCTCCCGATGGCCGCACCGTGCAGCCGGTGTTCTCCTCGGTCACCGCGATGCAGAAGTGGGACGGCACCGCTCGACCGATCCCGGTGGAAGCAGTGCGCGCCGCGCTGGCCGCATCGTCCGAGCAGACCGACCTGATCGTGCTGGATCCGACGTCCGACACCGAGTTCGTCATCCGTCGCCCGGCCGTCTGGGCGGTCGCGCAGGGGCAGCGGTGGGAGCCGAGCTTCCTCTCGCCCGAGGTGTTCACGGCCCTTCAGGAGAGCGTCGCGCGCGAGCTCGCCGTGATCGATGTCGCAGTCGACGCGGGCGATCCCGATGCGCGGCTGAGCGGCCCCGAATTGATCGTCATCCTCGAACTCGTCGACGGTCTTGAGCGCGATGTGCTGGATGCTGTGCTCGCGCGTCTTGCGCAGCGTTGGGCCGCCGACGACCGCATCGCGGTGCTGGCTGACTCCCTGACGGTGAAGCTCCGCCGTTCCGCCTGAGCTCATCCCGCCGCGAGACCGACCTGGCGGCGCGAGACCGACGTGCACAGACTCGGTCTCGTGCGGCAGGCTCGGTCTCGCGGCAATATGCTCGCCTGGTGCGCGGGATGCTGGGGCTAGTTGACCGGTCCGGTCCACTTCTCGCCAGGCCCCTTGCCGATCGGGTCGGGGATGGCGGATGCTTCGCGGAAGGCGAGCTGGAGCGAGCGCAGCCCGTCGCGCAGCGAGCGCGCGTGCATGTCGCTGATCTCGGGTGCGCCGGCCGTGATGAGTCCGGCGAGGGCGTTGATGAGCTTGCGGGCCTCATCGAGGTCGAGCTCTGCGTCCGGGTCGTCTGCGAGGCCCGTCTTGACCGCGGCCGCGCTCATGAGGTGGACGGCGGCCGTGGTGATCACCTCGATGGCGGGCACGTCCGCGATGTCGCGGGTGGCTGCGGATGCCGCATCCTCCTGTTGCTGCCAGCGCTCGTGGCGCTCGTCGTGGCTGTCATCCTGCACCGGAATCGTCACTATGCCTTGCCTTCTGTTAGACTTTGTCGGGCTTCGGAGCGTAACTGCTCCGGAACGAAAGAGGATTCACTTCCCACCCGCGCTTGCCGTTCAAGGCTACCGGGTCTTGCACTCCACCGGCTCACGTCGGCAGATCAGACGAAAGTCCGATGTTCAGGGTGCGAAGCCGGCATCTGAACGCCGGTGGGTGGGGGACGATTCCGATTTCGCCCGTGTCGCAGTCAGCGTCACGGTGGCTTAATCCATCGTCTAAAAGGAGTTCCGCATCAGCGATCCCCGCACCAATGAGCGCATCCGCGTCCCCGAGGTCCGCCTCGTCGGTCCCGCGGGTGAGCAGATCGGCGTCGTCCGCATCGAGGCAGCGTTGCGCCTTGCGCAGGAAGCCGACCTAGACCTCGTCGAGGTCGCCCCAAACTCGAAGCCGCCCGTGGTCAAGATCATGGATTACGGCAAGTTCAAGTACGAGGCCGCGCAGAAGGCGAAGGAAGCTCGTCGCAACCAGGCGAACACGATCCTCAAAGAGGTGCGCTTCCGTCTGAAGATCGAAGCACACGACTACACGACGAAGCTCAAGCGCGCCGAGGGCTTCCTCAAGGCCGGCGACAAGGTCAAGGCCATGATCCTGTTCCGCGGTCGTGAGCAGTCGCGCCCAGAGCAGGGCGTGCGTCTGCTGCGCAAGTTCGCTGAAGACGTCGCCGAGCTCGGCACCGTCGAGTCGAACCCGACGATCGATGGTCGCAACATGGTGATGGTCGTGGCACCGCTGAAGAACAAGTCGGACGCGAAGGCCGAGCAGAACGCCCAACGCGACGCACAGCGTGCGGCCAACAAGCAGGCGTCGCATGCGACGCGCGAGACAGCGGATTCGACCGAAGCCGCCGCGGAGTAACACCCGCCCCCAGACTCCCGCAACGCGGGTTGAACCGTCGCCTGAGAAGGCGCCATACGAAGGAAGAGAAGATGCCGAAGCAGAAGACCCACTCGGGTGCTAAGAAGCGCTTCAAGATCACCGGCAGCGGCAAGCTGAAGAAGCAGCAGGCCGGGATGCGCCACAACCTCGAGCACAAGTCGAGTCGTCGCACCCGCCGTCTGAATCAGGACCAGGTGCTCTCGAAGGCTGACACCAAGGTCGCGAAGAAGCTTCTCGGTCGCTGACGCGTCCGATCGCAGGAATAGGAACTCAGGAAAATGGCAAGAGTAAAGCGGGCGGTAAACGCCCACAAGAAGCGTCGCGTCATCCTCGAGCGCGCCTCCGGCTACCGGGGCCAGCGTTCGCGCCTCTACCGCAAGGCCAAGGAGCAGGTCACCCACTCCCTCGTCTACGCGTACCGTGACCGTCGCAAGCGCAAGGGCGACTTCCGCCGCCTCTGGATCCAGCGCATCAACGCCGCTGCACGCCAGAACGGCATCACGTACAACCGCTTCATCCAGGGTCTCGGCCTTGCCGGCGTCCAGGTGGACCGTCGCATGCTCGCCGAGCTCGCGGTGAACGAGCCCGCGACGTTCGTCTCGCTCGTCGAGACGGCCAAGAAGGCACTGCCTTCCGACGTCAACGCTCCGAAGTCGGCTGCGTAAGCACCTTTCAGAAGACGGGCGCCTCCCTTCGGGGAGGGGCCCGTCTTCGTCGTTCGGCGTCGGGCTTGTCAGCGCCCTCGCGATGACCTCCGGCGTCGGGCGCCCCGTGAGACAGCGACGTCGACGATCAATGCGAGCAGAACGGATGCCGGATACACGAGCAGATCGCGCTGTGCGAAGGCCGACCCGAGAACGAGAACGGACGGCGGGAACGCGAGCGCCAAGGTGCGCGGCAGATCGGTGAGCTGCAGGAACTCGATGATCGTGCAGAAGATGATCGCGAGGGCCGCGGGAAGCGTGCGAGAACTCCGCGCCAGCAGGATCGCGAACAGCAGGTACGCGAACACGGCGTACAGCGCGTCGCCTGCGATGTCGCCTGTATCGCCAGAACCGAATCGATGGACCAGCAGACCGGCGACGAGTATGATCACCGCCGCTGCCGTGAGCGCAACCCTGCGTCCGGCGGAGGAGGCTCTGGTGCGATCGGTCACATGAGCACAGTACGAAGCGAACCTGCGCGCAGGCTCGACGCCGGGATGTGTGCGCGGGCCGCGCTGGTGTCTCTAGACTGGGGATCGTGCTGGAGAATCCCCGGTCCCCGCGTGTCCGAGCCGTCGCGAAGCTGACGAAGCGCAGCGCGCGTACCGAGACGGGGCTCTTTCTGCTCGAGGGGCCTCAGGCCGTTCGAGAGGCCCTCGCGTACCGTCCCGAGGCGATCGTCGAATTGTTCGCGACGCCGAACGGGTGGGAGAAGCATCCCGATCTGCGTGCCGCGAGTGCCGCGAACGCCGTCAAGGTCGAGCATGTCACCGAGTACGTGCTCAACGCCATGGCCGACACGGTCACGCCGCAGGGGCTCGTCGCCGTGGTGCGACAGACCCCGACGTCGCTGCGCGACATCTTCGCAGCATCCCCTCGCCTGATCGCGATCTGCGAGGAGGTGCGTGATCCGGGCAATCTCGGCACGATCATCCGTGCCGCGGATGCGGCCGGCGCCGACGCAGTGATCCTCACAGGTCGAACGGTCGATCCTCATAACCCCAAGGTCGTTCGAGCGACGACCGGCTCGCTGTTCCACCTGCCCATATCTGTCGGCGGAGACCTTGAGGACGTGGTCGAACGCGCCCACGCTGCGGGCATCACCGTGCTCGCCGCGGACGTGAAGGGCGATGATCTGCTGCAGGCGCGAGCGGACGGCATTCTTGCGCAACCCACGGCCTGGTTGTTCGGCAATGAGGCCTGGGGGCTCGAGGACTCAGCTCTCGCACTGGCCGATCACGTGCTCAAGCTGCCGATCTTCGGTCGCGCCGAGTCGCTCAATCTCGCCACGGCTGCGAGCGTATGTCTCTACGAAAGTGCCTTCACGCAGCGAGCAGCAGACGGCCGCTGACCGTCGGATCCTGTCTTCCGCCCTGTTACCGGTCGGTTACAACTCGATAACCCGCCGACGCGGATGCTGGTTCCCGTCCGCATGCACTCACTAGTGTGGGGTCATGACCGAGACTGGTACACCCCTCGTCGTGGTGGAGAACGTTCAGAAACACTACGGCGATTTCCAGGCGCTGACCGATATCGACCTCACCGTGAACAAGGGCGAGGTGGTCGTGGTGATCGGGCCGTCCGGGTCCGGCAAGTCGACACTGTGCCGCACGATCAATCGTCTGGAGACGATCACGAGCGGCAGGATCTCGATCGATGGCGAGCCGCTTCCCGCCGAGGGCAAGGGACTGGCCAAGCTCCGTGCCGACGTCGGCATGGTGTTCCAATCCTTCAACCTGTTCGCCCATCTGACGATCCTCGAGAACGTGACCCTCGGGCCGATCAAGGTGCGCGGCCTCAAGAAGGCGGATGCCGACAAGGAGGGCATGGCCCTTCTCGAACGCGTCGGGGTCGCCCAGCAGGCATCCAAGCTTCCTGCCCAGCTCTCCGGAGGTCAGCAGCAGCGTGTCGCGATCGCTCGTGCTCTCGCGATGCGTCCGAAGGTGATGCTCTTCGACGAGCCCACCAGCGCCCTGGACCCCGAGATGATCAACGAAGTGCTCGATGTCATGGTCGGACTCGCGAAGGACGGCATGACGATGATCGTCGTCACCCATGAGATGGGCTTCGCGCGCAAGGCCGCGAACCGCGTCGTCTTCATGGCGGACGGGAAGATCGTCGAAGAGGCGACGCCGGAGGAGTTCTTCACGAAGCCGAAGAGCGATCGCGCCAAGGATTTCCTCTCGAAGCTCCTCACACACTGACCTTTTTTGTACACACAGCACACAAGGAGACGAAAATGCGACGCACACGGACACTGGCAGGGATCGGGATCGCGGCGGTTGCGCTGCTCGCCCTGACCGCCTGCAACAGCGGCAGCCCGGCGACACCCGGTGACGACACCGGTGGCGAAGCGGAAGAGCCCTCGACCTGGTTCGAGGTCGCCTCCGACGTCTCGCTCGAGGGCAGCCCGACGTTCGACGCCATGACCGAACGTGACGGCGTGGTCGTCGGAGTCAAGGAAGACCAGCCGGGCCTCGGCTACCTCGACGTCACGACGGGGGAGCGCACCGGCTTCGACATCGACATCGCACGGTGGATCGCGGCATCCCTCGGCTTCGACGAGGACAAGATCGAGTTCAAGCCGATCGCGTCCGCGAACCGTGAGCAGGCGATCACCAACGGTGACATCGACTACTACGTCGGCACCTACTCGATCACCGACAAGCGCAAGGAGCAGATCAGCTTCGCAGGCCCGTATTTCATCACCGGGCAGGGGCTGCTCGTCACAAGCGACAGCGACATCACCAGCGAAGCAGATCTCACTGCTGACACCACGGTGTGCTCCGCGACCGGGTCCACCCCGATTCAGAACATCCGCGACAACTACCCGGACGTTCCGACTCGCGAGTTCGACCTGTACTCCGCGTGCGTCGAGGCTCTCCTGAACGGTGAGGTCCAGGCCGTCACCACCGACCAGGCGATCCTGATCGGCTATGCCGCGGCAGACCCCGACAATCTCAAGGTCGTCGGAGAGCCCTTCACCGAGGAGCGCTACGGCGTCGGTCTCACCAAGGGAGACGAAGCTCTGCAGGAGCACATCAACACCCTCTTCACCGATGGCGGCGACATCTGGCAGGCGATCTTCGACGCGAACCTCGGTTCGTCCGGGATCACCGTCGAACAGCCCGCAGTCGACTGACTGACTCGGGGGCGGTCCAGTAGGGCCGCCCCCTCTCAATCTTCAGAAGGGGAGGCGGCGTGGACGTCATCTTCGGGAACCTCGACCTATGGGGAGAGGCGATCAGCAACACGCTGCTGATTTTCTTTGGCGGAGGCGTACTCGCCCTCGTGATCGGTGTGATCATCGGGGCTGCGCGTGTATCTCCGGTCCCGATCGCACGCGGAGTGGGGACGCTCTACGTCAACCTCGTCAGGAACACCCCGCTTACGCTGGTCTTCTTCTTCTTCATCTTCGGATACCCGCAACTCGGCCTTCCACGGCTCAGCCCCGTCATCCTCGGGATCCTGGCCATCGGCATCTACACGGCCACCTACGTCGCCGAGGTCCTGCGGGCCGGCATCAACACGGTCCCGGTCGGTCAAGCCGAAGCCGCGCGCGCGATCGGCCTCCCATTCGGACAGGTGATGACGCTCGTCGTCCTGCCGCAGGCGTTCCGTTCGGTGGTCCCGCCCATGGTGAGCGTGTTCATCGCACTGCTCAAGAACACGACGGTCGCTGCCGGATTCTCGGTTCTCGAGCTCGGCGCGATCCGCTCCTATCTCAGCGAGCGCGGTGAGAACGCCCTCGTGGTCCTTCTCTGGGTCGCCGTGATCTTCGTCGCCCTCGTCATGCTGCTCAGCTGGCTGCAGCGATATCTCGAGAACAAATGGAGGATCGCGCGATGACTTCCGTCCTTTTTGACGTCCCCGGGCCCAAGGCCGTTCTCCGCAATCGCCTGATCGGAGTCCTCACGGTCGCCGTGGTTCTCGCCGTCATCGCGTTCATCGGCTACCGGTTCTGGGAGTCCGGCCAGTTCGACGCATCGCGCTGGTACATCTTCACCTTCTCCGCGGTATGGGGCCAGATTCTCGAGGCGCTCGGCAACACGCTCGCCGCGTTCGCGCTGGCCGCGGTGCTGAGTCTCGTGCTCGGCTTCGTGCTGGCGATCGGCCGCATGTCCGAACATGCCTGGGTGCGGATCCCTGTGACCGTGATCACCGAGTTCTTCCGTGCCGTCCCTGTCCTCGTCTTCATGATGCTGCTGTACTACGGCCTCCCCACCCTCGGGGTGAAGATGGATCCCTACTGGGCGGTCGTTCTCGCGCTCATGATGTACAACGGCTCCGTGCTCGCCGAGGTGTTGCGTGCCGGTGTCGAGTCACTGCCTCGAGGGCAGAAAGAGGCCGGCTACGCCATCGGGCTGCGCAAGGCAGGGGTCATGCAACTGATTCTGCTGCCGCAGGCGATCAGAGCCATGCTCCCCGTGATCGTCGCTCAGCTCGTGGTGACGATGAAGGACACCGCGCTCGGATTCATCATCACCTACCCCGAGCTGCTGTACTACGCGAAACTGCTCAGCTCGCAGCAGGGACGACCGATCCTGCAGTCGGCGTTCATCATCGGCGGCATCTACATCGTGATGTGTCTCATCCTGTCCGGCATCGCGAAGTACCTCGAGATCCGCACCCGCCACTCGCCGAAGCTGCAGGCGCTCGCCGCTGACAATGCGGCGGTGATGCACGAGGGCACTGACACCGAGATCATCGTGGCGCAGAAGGGCGCCGGAAAGTTCGACGGGACGAGCACGGGGCCCGGAGCCTGACGGGAGAGGGAGCCGCGCGCCGGTAGACTCGTGTCTCGTGTCAGACGCTCCAGAAATCACGCCCGAGGCGGTGGAATCCGCCGTCGCCGCCGCGCTCGAGGCGATCGGTGCCGCTGCCGATACCGCAGAGCTGAAAGCCGCGCGAACCGCGCACGTCGCCGAAGGATCGCCGCTGGCAGTCCTGAACGCGTCGATGCGCCAGGTCGCGCCCGAGCACAAGGCCGCATTCGGCAAGCTCGTCGGACAGGGCCGCGGCCAGGTCACCAAGGCACTCGCCGCGCGTGAGGCCGAGCTCGCCGAGGCCGAGACCGCAGCGCGACTCGAGGCTGAGCGTGTCGACATCACGGCCGTGTCCTCTCGTACGCGCGTCGGTGCTCGGCATCCGCTCTCGCAGCTCCAGGACGACGTCTCCGACATCTTCGTCGGCATGGGGTGGGAGATCGCCGAAGGCCCTGAACTCGAGCACGAATGGTTCAACTTCGACGCGCTGAACTTCGACGTCGATCACCCCGCGCGTCAGATGCAGGACACATTCTTCGTCGATCCCGTCGATCGCCACCTGGTCATGCGCACGCACACGAGTCCCGTGCAGGTGCGCTCGATGCTCGACCGCGACGTGCCGATCTATGTGCTGTGCCCAGGGCGCGTGTACCGAACTGACGAGTTCGACGCCACGCACCTGCCGGTGTTCACCCAGTTCGAGGGCCTCGTCGTCGACAAGGGCATCACGATGGCGCACCTCAAAGGCACCCTCGACCACTTCGCGAAGCTCCTCTTCGGCCCCGAGGCCAAGACGCGCTTCCGTACCAACTACTTCCCATTCACCGAGCCTTCAGCCGAACTCGACCTGTGGCACCCGACCTTCAAGGGCGGCGCGCGTTGGATCGAGTGGGGCGGATGCGGCATGATCAACCCGAACGTGCTGCGCGCGGCGGGCATCGATCCCGACGTGTACAGCGGCTTCGCCTTCGGGATGGGAATCGAGCGCGGGCTGATGTTCCGCAGCGACGTGCAGGACATGCGCGACATGGCAGAGGGCGATGTGCGCTTCAGTGAGCAGTTCGGGATGGTGGTGTGATGCGCGTCCCGCTTTCGTGGTTGCGTGAGTACGTCGATGTGGCGCCGGATGCCACGGCAGAGGACATCCTCGAGTCGTTGGTGACCGTCGGTTTCGAAGAAGAGGAGATCCACCGCTTCGAGATCTCCGGTCCTGTCGTCGTCGGGCAGGTGCTGTCCTTCGAGGCCGAACCGCAGTCCAACGGCAAGACGATCCGCTGGTGCCAGGTCGATGTCGGCACTTCGACAGGGTCAGGGACCGAGATCGCCGCCAGCGGCGATCGAGACATTCGAGGCATCGTCTGCGGCGCGAGCAACTTCGCCGTCGGAGACAAGGTCGTGGTGACGCTGCCGGGTGCTGTGCTGCCAGGCCCGTTCCCGATCGCCGCGCGCAAGACCTATGGTCATGTGTCCGACGGCATGATCGCGTCGGCGCGTGAGCTCGGCCTGGGCGATGAGCACGACGGCATCCTGATCCTGTCCTCGCTCGGCATCGACGCGCCGGTCGGTGCGGATGCGATCGCCCTGCTGGGCCTTGATGACGTCGCCGTCGAGATCAACGTCACCCCCGACCGCGGGTATGCCTTCTCGATCCGCGGCGTGGCCCGCGAGTACGCGCACGCTACCGGCGCAGACTTCCGCGACCCTGCGGAGCACGAGTGGTCCGAGGTGGAACCCGGTACCGGATTCCCGATCACCGTCGATGCGGAGCCGTTGCGCGAGAATCCTGCCGTGCAGGAATTCGTCGTGCGCGTCGTGCGCGATGTCGACCCCTCCCGTCCGACGCCGCCGTGGATGGTCGCGCGGCTTTCGCTCGCCGGCATCCGCTCGCTGGGCGTGCTCATCGACATCACCAACTACGTGATGCTCGAGTTGGGCAACCCGATCCACGGGTACGACCTCGACAAGCTCTCCGGCGGCATCACGGTTCGTCGCGCACAGCACGGCGAGAAGATGAAGACGCTCGACGGTCAGGAGCGCACGCTCCACGTCGAAGATCTGCTCATCACCGATGACTCCGGTCCGATCGGCCTCGCCGGCGTCATGGGTGGCGGCACGACAGAGATGGGCGATGAGACGCGCAACGTGCTCATCGAGGCCGCGATCTTCGATCCGATCTCGATCGCCCGCAGCGCGCGTCGGCACAAGCTGCCCAGCGAGGCATCCAAGCGTTTCGAGCGCGGGGTCGACCCGCTGGTGCCGTTCGCCGCAGCGCGACGTGTGGCAGACCTCATGGTCGAGCTCGCAGGCGGCCTTATCGACGAGGTGGGCGGAGCACTGTTCTCCGACGTCGAGATCGCAGGCATCGCGCTGTCCGCCGAGTTCGTCCCCGGTCTCATCGGTGTCGACTACACGGATCAGGAGATCGTCGACGCGCTCGAGACGATCGGCGCGGAGGTCACCGAGACCTCGAACGGCTGGCAGGTCATCCCGCCGAGCTGGCGTCCCGATCTCACCGACAAGTGGACGCTGGCGGAGGAGGTCGCCCGTATCCACGGGCTGGACCGCATCCCTTCCGTGCTGCCGACGCCGCCATCCGGGCGCGGGCTCACCGCGCTGCAGCAGGGGCGCCGTCGCGTCGCGAACGCGCTGGCCGCTGCCGGGCTCGTCGAGACGCCCGCCTTCCCGTTCACCACCGAGGCGCATAACGATCTGCACGGTTCGGCGTCGGGGGAGCACCTTCCGAGCATCAAGCTCGCGAATCCGCTCGACGGGCAGGCGCCGTTCCTGCGCCGCTCGCTGATCCCCGGTCTGCTGCAGATCGCGCACCGCAACATCGCGCGCGGACTCACCGACCTCGCGATCTTCGAGACCGGAGCCGTGTTCCTGCCGGAACCGGGCGTCGTGTACGGCACGGATGAGGTGCCGCCGCTGGGTCAGCGACCCTCGGACGAGACTCTCGCCGAGCTCAACGCCTCGATCCCGCCGCAGCACCGCCATGTCGCCGCGCTCTTCACCGGCAACGCGACGGTCCGCCAGCCCGGACGCGCAGCGGAGGCCGTAGGGCTGACGGATGCTCTGGATGCTGTGCGCGTCATCGCGGTCGCATCCGGAGTCGAGATCGTCGTGGCGCAGGGACAGCGCGCGGCGCTGCACCCTGGACGCACCGGAGTGCTGAGCGTCGATGGCGTCGAGGTCGGCTACGTCGGCGAACTGCACCCGGATGTCGCAGCCGACGCTGATCTGCCCGGTCGCGCTGTGGTGCTGGAGCTCGATCTGGACGGCGTCCTGTCGCTGGCGGGAAACCGCGTCGTCGCCGCGTCGCTGTCGACGTACCCGGCCGCGACGCAGGATGTGTCGTTGGTCGTTCCAGACTCGGTGACGGCGGACGAGCTGCGCGCTGCTCTCGTCGAAGGTGCCGGCGAACTGCTGGAGTCGCTGCGACTGGTCGACGACTACCGCGGTGAGGGCATCACTGAGGGCGAGAAGAGCCTGACGTTCGCGCTGCGTTTTCGCGCCGAGGATCGTACGCTGACTGCGGCCGAGGCGACGGAGGCGAAGCTCGCCGGCGTGGCTGTCGCGGCTGAGCGCTTCGGGGCGACCTTGCGCGAGTAGCGTCCGAGTATCGTTCGGAACGCCGGTGTCTCTTTCGGGATGCCGGCGTTCTGTATCTGGTTCTGGATCATATCTTCGATAAAACTACGAGAAAGCTCTTGTAAGGATCGAATGTATCAACTAAACTGAACACATGGAACCTTGGTTCGACGATGTGGATGACCGGCCTCGTGATGCCGCGTTCTTCGTGGAGTCTGCGTTGGATGATCTGCAGTGTGCGGATGTCGATCTGAATCGGTATGAGGCGCGGCGGTCGGTGAGGATTGCGGATGCTGTCGCGTTGGCGCGTCGCAATCCCGAGGTGTATGTGCACCACACGACGGATAAGGATGCCGTGGATCAGGCGGTGCGTGCGGCGGTGTTCGATATCGCGTTGCGGCTGCGGTGCTCGGAGGAGTACGTGCGTGGTGTGCTGTTCACGGCAGAGCAGGCGATGGCGCATCTTCCGTTGCTGTGGCAGCAGGCCAGGGACGGGTTCGTGTCGATGTATCTCGTCGGTCGCACCGTCGGCGCTCTGGCACGGGTGCGGGCCGATTTCGGTGCATCGGAGGAAGAGCTCGATCTCGAGCGTGAGGCGATGCGGTTGATCGATCAGGCGGCGTCGGAGTGGGCGCTGTCGTGTCCGCCGGCGGCCTTCGCTCGCCGGTTGCGCACTCTGGTCGATCGGCTCGACCCGGTCGGCGCGGCCGAGCGTCACGGCCGGAAGGTGCGCGAACGCCGCGTCGTCGTCCACGAGGATGAGGACGGCATGAGCTGGTTCATGGCGTACATCCCGACGATCGAGGCGATCGCCGCGAAACGCCGTCTGACGTCCGCGGCCAAGCATCTGCAGAAGCATCCGGACGAGTGCCGCACGCGCGACCAGATCCGCGCCGACCTGTGCTCCGAGTGGTTGCGCGGTATCGGTACCGACAAGGCAGTCAAGACGAAGATCTTCGTCACCATTCCCGTCGAACTCCTTGCGGCCGAGCTCGTCGGTCATGGCCCGATCGACCCGCTCACCGCGAAGCAGCTGTTCCTCGATGCGAAGGCGTTTCGCCGGGTGATCATCGACCCGATCCGCAGCGTCGTGGTGGACATGGACCGCCGCTCCCGCCGCGCCACTCAAGCGCAACGCGAATGGCTCATCCTGCAACACGGCACCTGCGCCAGAGACGGCTGCAACCGCCTCGCTCAAGACGCCGACATCGACCACAAGACCCCATGGGCGAGCGGCGGCAAGACCGACATCAACGAGCTCCGGCCGCTGTGTCCACGCGACCACGTGCATCGACATCTCACGCGAGCGATCTACCGCAGCCGGCCGGATAATTCAGTCCAGGTCATCACATCGACCGGGCATGAAAGCAAGCCGACACCTCACGCCCCCACCACCGAACCACCGTTCTGAACCCTGCTGAGCGCGCTGGCCGGTTCACTCGCGTGTCCGTTGGCGTCGCTCCTCATGGCCAGCCAGGATGAGAGCATGGCCTCCGAATCGGTATCCACCTGGCTGCGTGCTCGGCCTCTGCTCGCGAGGGCATCGCACCGGGGGACTGGGTGTTGTGGCGCCTCATCCCGACGAGGGTCGAATTCTGGTGCGGGGCGGTCGATCGTCGGCACACCTGGATCGTGTACTTTCGCGAGGGCGAGAACTGGTCGCACACGGTGACCGACGGCGAAGCGGACGGAGCGAGTACGGCATGAGCGACTACCAGGTGACACAGATCGGTGCACCGGGCTCGGTGGTCCGCGTCGGTCAGAACGTCTGGCGCACGTGGCGTGCTCGTCCGGACAGCGCCGAGCAACTGCGCTGGCTGTGCATCAGGGCGGGCGGCGAGCAGCCAGAGGCCTCGGCATCGGACCGTTCCTGCGTCCCGGAAGCCAGATCGATTGGCATTGCCGCAAGCCGAACTGGCAGACGGGGGATGCGTCGAACATCGCGCCGATGCGCGTCGTGCGCGATGATGAGCGGGGACTGGTGGCATGGTTGGCGGCCGGCACGCCCTGGTCGGTCTGGCTGTTCTGGAGTGAGGCTTCCGGTGCGGACTGGGCGTTCGCAGGCTGGTGCGTGAACCTCGAGAACGCGGAGTGGTCGATCCCGCAACTCTCCGACCTGCCGCGCTGACTCTCTCGCACCATCGCTAGACTTCGAGCAGTGACACGGGGTGCCGCGCCGAGCGGCTGAGAACACACCCGTCGAACCTGATCTAGTTCGTACTAGCGAAGGGATGTCGCCCATGAGCGATCTTCTGTGCCCACCGTCCGCCCTCCCCGTAGTCGCCGACGCGATGCGACTGCTCGAGCTGGTGCGTGAGGCACCACCGCTCACCCATTGCATCACCAACGCCGTCGTCACCGGCTTCACCGCCAACGTTCTGCTCGCCGTCGGCGCGGCACCGGCGATGGTCGACATCGTCGGCGAATCCGAGCTCTTCGCCGGCATCGCGACCGGTGTGCTCATCAACCTCGGCACCCCCACACCTGAGCAGCGTGCTGCCGGCCTCGAGGCAGCCGCAGGCGCGACTGCCGCGGGAACACCGTGGGTGCTCGATCCGGTGGCGATCGGCGCGCTGCCGGTGCGCACCGCGCACGCGCAGAGCCTGGTCGAGCAGCGCCCGACCGCGATCAGGGGGAACGCGTCGGAGATCCTGGCACTCGCGGGCCTGAGCGCGGGCGGTCGCGGAGTGGACGCGACGGATTCGCCGGATGCTGCGGCAGAAGCTGCCCTTCTGCTCGCGACCCGCTACGGCAGCGTCGTCGCTGTGTCGGGCCCGGTCGACCTCATCACCGACGGGGAGCGCACGTACCGCGTCGCGAACGGCGACGAGCTGCTCACCCGCGTCACCGGCGGCGGCTGTGCGCTCGGCGCGGTCATGGCCGCATTCCTGGGCGCAGCGCACGGGCGTCGGATCTCGCCGCTCACCGCCGTCACAGCGGCGACCCTGTTTTACACGGTCGCCGCAGAGCGCGCCGCTGCGCGATCCACAGGGCCCGGCAGTTTCGCGGTCGCGTTCCTCGATGAACTCGCAGCCACGACACCCGCAGACCTCTCAGGTGCCGCGCGCGTCGCAGATGCCGGTGCGCACGTGACCGAGGTCGCCTCATGATCGATCTGTCGCTGTACCTCGTCACGGACCCCGTGCTGTGCGGCGAGCGAGGAGTCGTCGAGGTCGTTCGCGAAGCAGTCGCCGGGGGCGTGAGCATCGTCCAGCTGCGCGACAAGACCGCGACCGACGCGCAGATCGTCGAACAGCTCATCGAGCTGTCCGATGTCATCGCCGGGCGAGCAGCGCTCGTCGTGAACGACCGGTTGGATGCGGCACTCGACGCACGTGCTCGAGGCGCCCGCGTCGACGGCGTCCACCTGGGTCAGTCCGACGTCTCGGTCCAACGCGCGAGGGAACTGCTCGGACCCGCTGCGATCATCGGCCTGACCGCGAACACCGCAGCGCACCTCGACGCCGTGCGCGCACTTCCTGCAGGAACGATCGACCATCTCGGCGTGGGAGTGATCCGGCCGACCAGCACCAAGCCCGATCACCCGGAGACTCTGGGGATCGAGGGGTTCCGCGCATTCGCAGAGCGCAGCGAGTTCCCCTGCGTCGCCATCGGCGGTGTCGGGATCGATGACGTCGACGCACTCCGCGACGCCGGAGCAGCAGGGCTCGCTGTGGTCTCCGCCCTCTGCGCTGCGGATGATCCGAGAGCGGCGGCGCGTGCGTTCCGCCGCCGCTGGAGGGGTGCGGCATCCATTCCCCGTGTCCTCAGCATCGCGGGAAGCGACCCGTCCGGCGGTGCGGGCATCCAGGCCGACCTGAAGTCCATCGGCGCGAACGGCGGCTACGGGATGGCCGCGATCACGGCGCTCACTGTGCAGAACACGCAAGAGGTCCTGGCGGTGCATGTGCCTCCCGCCGACTTCCTGCGTGAACAGCTCGACGCACTGGCCGACGACATCGACATCGATGCCGTGAAGATCGGGATGCTCGCGGATGCGGAAGTAATCCGCACCGTCATCGCCTGGCTCGACGACGTACACCCGCCGATCGTCGTCGTCGATCCGGTGATGGTCGCGACGAGCGGAGACCGCCTGCTCGAGGCGGACGCCGAGGAAGCCTTGCGCGATCTGCTCATGCGCGCCGACCTGGTCACTCCCAACCTCCTCGAACTCGCCGTGCTGGCGGGCGCGACGGTCGCAGCCGACTGGTCGGCAGCGATCGTGGACGCGGAGCGTCTGTCCGCCGACCTCGGCGCGGCCGTGCTCGTCAAGGGAGGCCATCTCGGCGGCGATCAATCGCCCGATGCGTTCGTGGACGCGGCGAGGGCCACCGTTCAGGAGTTCGCCGGCATGCGGATAGACACGGATGCGACGCACGGCACAGGCTGCTCGCTGTCGTCCGCCCTCGCCACTCAGCGCGCGTTGGGGAAGGAGTGGCCCGAGGCTGTGACCGCGGCACGGGAGTGGCTGCGGGAGTCCTTGCGCGCCGGTACGGCGCTGCAGGTCGGCCTCGGCCACGGTCCGATCGATCATTTCGCCGGGCTCCGCGCACGCGGCGGCCTCGACACCTCTCCCACGAGCGACGAGGTCGTGACGCAGTGGTGGGAGCACATCGCATCGACCCGCGCGGGTATCGACGAACTGCCGTTCATCCGCGCGCTTGCCGACGGAACGCTCGACCGGGGTGCGTTCATCCACTACCTCGAGCAGGATGCCCTCTACCTCAGCGGGTACGCACGTGTGCTCGCTGACGCGGCACGGCTCGCTCCGACAGCGGCGGAGCAGGCGTTCTGGGCGAACTCCGCGCACGGCTCGATCGTCGGGGAACTGGAGCTGCACGCGCAGTGGCTCACACCGGGTGGCGGCGTCAGCGATGAAACCTTCTCGGCGGCGCCGTCCACCACGACGACCGCGTACCTGGACCACCTCCGATCCACGGCGTACGCCGGCGACTACGCGCAGCTGATCGCCGCGCTGCTGCCGTGCTTCTGGCTGTACACCGATCTCGGAACGCGGCTGGGTGACGGCCGTTTCGGCGAGTACGCTCGGTCGCCGGCGCATCCGTATGCGTCGTGGTTGCACACGTATGCGGACGAGTCGTTCGCCGAGGCCACGCGGCAGGCGATCGAGTACGTCGCGTCAGCGGCGGCGGCATCCGATGCTGCCGGCCGAGGGCGGATGCTGCGTGCGTTCGAAGCCTCCGCACAGCACGAGCTCGCCTTCTTCGCGGAACCGCTCGAGCATGACCGATCGAGCATCATCCGACGCGCATCCGCTTTGAGCAGATCATCGTCCGCACGGGAGCCGAAGATGGCGTGATGGGCACATGACTGACGTGCTCATTCTCGGCGGGACGGCGTGGGTGTCCGGCCTGCACGGCGAGAGCACCCAGTCCCGTTCCTGATCGAGGCGCTGTAGCGACCGGTCGATTTGCGCATCGCACCGCCACGACGCTACTGTCACCACATGCCTTCGGCTGCATCCGCCTCTTCGACGCTCGCCCCGAGCGTCACCGTGGTGCGCCGACGCCGTAGCCGCCGGTCTCTGAGCCTGACGAGCGGCCGCCGACTCTAGGCGACCCCGTGCTCCCCGAACGTCGAATGCCGACGAGAGGGTCGAGCACCGGTGTCGCCGCCTCTGCCCTTCGACAAGCTCAGGGACCGAGAGGTCCAGACCGTTAAGGTAGAAACATGACGTATTCCGTCGCCGTCTCCGGCGCATCCGGCTATGCGGGAGGCGAGATCCTGCGCCTGCTCGCCGGCCACCCGGACATCGAGATCCGCACCGTCACCGCGCATTCCAATGCCGGCCAGCCGCTGATCCAGCACCAGCCGCACCTGCGCTCGCTCGCGCACCTCACGCTGCAGGACACCACCCCCGAGATCCTCGCGGGTCACGACATCGTCTTCCTCGCGCTGCCGCACGGCCAGTCCGGCCAGTACACGGATGCTCTGGGCGAAGTCCCGCTCGTGATCGACGCGGGCGCCGACCACCGCCTTACCTCCCGCGAATCGTGGGATGCGTTCTACGGCGGCGACTTCCATGAGCCATGGGCGTACGGCGTGCCGGAACTCCCGGTCGACGACGGCAAGCAGCGCGAAGTTCTTCGCCGCGCGACGCGCATCGCCGCCCCTGGATGCAACGCCTCGACCGTGAGCCTCAGCCTCGCACCCGGCGTCGCCGCGGGAGTGATCGACCCGAGCGACATCGTCGCTGTGCTGGCGGTCGGTCCGTCCGGGGCGGGCAAGAGCCTCAAGACGAATCTTCTCGCGAGCGAGATCCTCGGCAGCGCCAACCCCTACGCCGTCGGCGGCACGCATCGGCACATCCCGGAGATCCGGCAGGCGCTGCTCGCGGCGGGCGCGGACGACGTGCGCATCTCGTTCACCCCCGTCCTCGTGCCGATGGCGCGCGGCATCCTCGCCACCTCGACGGCGCCGATCGTCGACGGCGTCACAGATGCCGAGATCCGCGCGGCGTGGGAGAACGCGTACGGTGACGAGACCTTCGTGCAGCTCCTGCCAGAGGGGCAGTTCCCTCGCACCGCAGACGTCATCGGCGCGAACACCGCTCTGATCGGACTCGCCATCGATCGTGCCGCCGGTCGCGTCACGGTCGTCACCGCCGTTGACAACCTCGTCAAAGGCACGGCGGGAGCCGCCATCCAGTCCATGAACCTCGCGCTCGGACTCCCTGAGGACCGGGCGCTGTCACTGAACGGAGTCGCGCCATGAGCGTCACCGCACCGCAGGGATTCGAAGCGGCAGGCGTCGCAGCCGGCCTCAAGTCCACCGGCAAGCCCGATGTCGCCGTCGTCGTCAACCGCGGCCCGCGCAAGATCGGCGCGGCCGTCTTCACCAGCAACCGCGCGAAGGCGAACCCCATCATCTGGTCGCAACAGGTCATCCTCGACCGCACCGTCGAGGCAGTGGTCCTCAACTCGGGTGGAGCGAACTGCTTCACCGGGTCGTTCGGATTCCAGACCACGCACCAGACTGCCGAGAAGGCCGCCGAGCTGCTCGACGTCAGCGCCGGAGACATCCTGGTGTGCTCGACCGGACTGATCGGCACGGGAGACGAGGCGTTCCGCGCCAAGGTGCTCGCCGGAACGGAGCAGGCGATCAGTGAACTCGCCGCCGACGGCGGAGACGCCGCAGCGCAGGCCATCATGACCACCGACACCGTCATGAAGACCGCAGTCGTCTCACGCGACGGTTGGACGATCGGCGGCATGGCCAAAGGCGCCGGGATGCTGGCACCGGGGCTCGCGACCATGCTCGTCGTGATCACGACCGACGCCGACCTCGACGCGCTCGACGCCGACACCGCGCTGCGCCGCGCGACGGGGCAGACATTCGACCGGCTCGACTCCGACGGCTGCATGTCGACCAACGACCAGGTGACGCTCCTCGCCAACGGCGCCAGCGGCATCCGGCCCGACATCGACGACTTCGCGGCCGCGCTGACCGAGCTCAGCGATGAACTCGCGCTCAAACTGCAGGGCGACGCCGAGGGCGCGAGCCACGACATCACGATCCGCGTCACGAACGCCGCGTCCGAGCAGGAGGCTGTGGAGGTCGGCCGCTCGGTCGCCCGCAACAACCTCTTCAAGGCCGCGATCTTCGGCAACGACGCGAACTGGGGCCGCGTGCTGGCGGCGATCGGGACCACGAGCGCGCAGTTCGACCCGTACAACGTCGACGTCTGGATGAACGGCGTCCGGGTGTGCTCCGAGGGTGGCCCCGACCGGCCGAGGGAAGAGGTCGATCTCACTCCGCGCGCAACAGATCTGCTCATCGATCTGCAGGTGGGCGAGGCCGAGGCGACCATCCGCACGAACGACCTCACGCACGACTACGTGCACGAGAACAGCGCGTACGCCTCATGACCGACATCCAGGACACGCCCGCCGAGATCGCAGCGGTCAAGGCGACGACGCTGATCGAGTCGCTGCCGTGGCTGAAGAAGTTCCGTGATCAGATCGTCGTCGTCAAATACGGCGGCAACGCCATGGTGTCGGACGAACTACAGGAGGCGTTCGCGCAGGACATCGCCTACCTCCGCTACGTCGGCGTGCAGCCGGTCGTCGTGCATGGCGGAGGGCCGCAGATCTCGAACATGCTCGATCGTCTCGCGATCCCCAGCGAGTTCAAGGGCGGCTACCGCGTCACCAACACCGAGGCGATCAGCGTGGTGCGCATGGTGCTCACCGGCCAGGTGAACCCGCAGCTCGTCGCGAAGATCAACTCGCACGGACCCATCGCGACCGGGCTGAGTGGTGAGGACGCCGGGCTGTTCGGCGGCCGACGCCGCGGCGTGGTGATCGATGGGGAGAACATCGACCTCGGACGCGTCGGCGACGTCGTCGAGGTCGACCCCACGGCCGTGCTCGATCACCTGGCAGCCGGACGCATCCCGGTGATCTCCAGCATCGCGCCCGACCTGGATCACCCGGGTCAGTCGCTCAACGTGAACGCGGATGCCGCGGCATCCGCCCTCGCGGTCGCGTTGAACGCTCGCAAACTCGTCGTCCTCACCGACGTGCCAGGGCTCTACGCCGACTGGCCCAACCGCGAGTCGCTCGTCTCGCACCTCACGTCCGCACAGCTCACCGAGATGCTGCCGTCGCTGGAATCGGGGATGATCCCGAAGATGCGCGCGTGCCTCGACGCCGTAGAGGGCGGAGTGGACGCGGCAGCCATCATCGACGGACGCGTGCCGCACTCGGTGCTCGTCGAACTGTTCACCAGCAAGGGAATCGGAACTGAAGTGGTACTCGGAGAATCAGGGGTGACGGCATGACCGTCTGGCAGGAAGACGCAGCACGGGATCTGGTGCTCAACGCCGGCGAGCGGTTCGCGCTACTCACACGCGGCGAGGGCTCCTACCTCTGGGACGACCAGGGCAAGCGCCACCTCGACTTCCTCGGCGGCATCGCCGTGACCTCACTGGGCCATGCGCATCCCGTGTTCGTCGACGCGATCTCGAAGCAGGCCGCGACCCTCGCGCATGTCTCGAACTACTTCGCCACGCCTCCGCAGCTCGAGCTCGCCGCTCGACTGAAGCGTCTGGCCGGCGCCGGCATCGATGGCCGCGTGTACTTCTCGAACTCCGGAGCCGAGGCCAACGAAGCCGCCTTCAAGCTCGCCCGCCTGCACGGCGGTGCAGAGCGGCCGCGCATCATCGCGCTGGAGAACGCGTTCCACGGACGCACGATGGGCTCTCTCGCCATCACTGCGAAGGCGGCGATGCGGGCGCCCTTCGAGCCGATGCCGGGTGGCGTCGAGCACATCCCCGCCACGATCGAGGCGCTGGAAGCAGCTCTCGACGACCGCGTGGCCGCGGTCTTCGTCGAGCCCATCCAGGGTGAGGCCGGCGTCGTCGAGCTTCCGGAGGGATATCTCGCGGCTGCGCGCTCGCTCACACTGAGGCACGGCGCGCTGCTCATCGTCGATGAGATCCAGACCGGGGCAGGCCGCACCGGCTCGTGGTTCGGCTTCAACCACGAGGGCATCACTCCCGACGCGATCACTCTCGCGAAGGGCATCGGCGGGGGCTTCCCGATCGGCGCCCTCGTCACGTTCGGCGCGGCGAGCTCACTGTTCACGCCCGGATCGCACGGATCGACCTTCGGCGGCAACCCGTTGGGCACCGCCGTCGCGAACGCCGTGCTCGGCGAGATCGAGAGCGCAGGTCTGGTGGAGAACGCAGCCGCTCGCGGGGCGCAGTTGCGCACCGTGATCGAAGGCATCGGGTCACCGCTCGTCAGCGGCGTCCGCGGACGCGGACTGCTCATCGGCGTCGTTCTGACAGCTCCGGTCGCCGGCAAGGTCGTCACCGCCGCGCAGAAGCGCGGACTCATCGTGAATGCCGCGAACCCCGACACGGTGCGCATCGCGCCCGCCCTGAACATCGGCGACGCCGAGATCGAAGAATTCCAGACGCTGTTCGCCACCGCCCTCGCCGACGTGCGGGTGGAGCTGGCAGCATCCGAAACAGAAAAGGCCAACGTATGACCCGCCACCTGCTGCGCGACGACGACCTCTCTCCAGCCGAACAGGCCGAGATCCTCGATCTCGCCGTCGAGCTGAAGAAGGATCGCTGGGCCGACAAGTCGCTCGCCGGTCCGCAGACCGTCGCGGTGATATTCGACAAGTCCTCCACCCGCACGCGGGTCTCGTTCGCTGTGGGCATCGCAGACCTCGGCGGCTCGCCGCTGATCATCTCGACCGCGAACAGCCAGCTCGGCGGCAAGGAGACCCCCTCCGACACCGCGCGTGTGCTGGAGCGTCAGGTCGCGGCGATCGTCTGGCGCACGTATGCCCAGTCCGGGCTCGAAGAGATGGCGAGGGACACCCGCGTGCCGGTCATCAACGCGCTGTCCGATGACTTCCACCCCTGCCAGCTGCTCGCCGACCTGCTCACGATCCGTGAGCACAAGGGAGATCTGAAGGGGCTCACGCTGACGTTCCTCGGCGACGCGCAGAGCAACATGGCGCACTCCTACGCGCTCGCCGGTGTCACCGCGGGCATGCACGTGCGCATGGCCTCGCCGGAGTCCTACGCACCTCGCGCCGATGTCATCGAGGCAGCAGACCGCCGTGCCGCAGAGACCGGCGGATCGATCACCCTCTACACCGACCCTGTCGAGGCTGCGGCAGGTGCCGACGTCGTCGTCACCGACACCTGGGTGTCGATGGGCAAGGAGGAGGAGAAGATCGCGCGCATCCGCGACCTCGGCGGGTACAAGGTCACCGGCGAGACCATGAGTCTCGCCGACCCAGAGGCGATCTTCATCCACTGCCTGCCAGCCGACCGTGGGTACGAGGTGGACCCCGAGGTCATCGACGGCCCCCAGAGCGTCGTCTGGGATGAGGCGGAGAACCGCCTGCACGCCCAGAAGGCGCTCCTGGTCTGGCTGCTCCGCCAGAGCTGAGTCATGTCGAGTCTGCGCACGCGTTCCCCGATCCGTTGGAAGGAACGCGTGCGCGCCAACTGGCGCCGGCTGAACGGGCCGTCACGCATCGCGGGCGTCGACCTCGCCCGGGGTCTCGCGGTGGTCGGCATGTTCGCCGCGCACCTGCTGCTGACAGCCGACCGCTTCGTCTGGACCGAGCCCGCCACGTGGACGGCCGTCGTCGACGGACGATCGTCGATCCTGTTCGCCACGCTGGCCGGCGTCTCCATCGGTCTCGTCACCGGCGGAACCATACCGTTTCCGGACGCGCGAATGACGTGGACCCGGTGGAAGCTGGTGCTGCGCGCGTTGCTGCTGCTGATTCTCGGCATCCTGCTGATCTTCACCGGGGTTCCGGTATACGTCATCCTGCCCGCCTACGCGATCCTGTTCCTGCTGGCGCTGCCGTTCACACGGCTGCGCGCGAGCACCGTGCTGTGGACAGCAGCGGGCCTCGCTGTCGTCATGCCGTTCCTGCAGCCTGTTTTCGAGGCGCTCCCGGTCTGGGAGGCTCCGTTCCGCGACGAGCTGAACGCCATGATCGGATGGCAATACCCGTTCACCGTGTGGATCGCGTTCGTGCTCGCGGGTCTCGGCGTCGCTCGAGCCGGGGTGACGCGGCTCGTGGTCCAATGGCGGATGCTGGTGGTCGGAGTCGTGCTCGCGACCGTCGGCTACCAGCTCGCCGAGCTGCCGGCACCGGCTGAGGGCACCTATTGGGAAGAGGTGTGGACCGCGGATCCGCATTCGTCCGGCGCGCTCGAGGCCGTCGGCTCCGGTGGATTCGCGATCGCCGTGCTGGCGGCCTGTCTGCTGCTGACGCGCATGGGCGTGCTGCGGATGCTGACGCTGCCGTTGCGCGCGACCGGGGCGCTGCCGCTGACGGCCTATGCCGTACAGCTGCTCGTGTGGGCTGTCGTCGCGCTGATCACGGTCGGCGACACCACGGACTACTTGGGGTTCATCGCGCTCGAACCGTTCTGGCCGATGACGATCGGCATGCTCATCGGATGCACGGCCTGGGCGCTGCTCATCGGCCGCGGCCCACTGGAATGGCTCCTCGAACGGGCGACGCGTGCGGTCGGCCCTGGTACGACGCGCTGAAGGGGCCACTGTCCTGCGCCAGTAGGCTGGAATCATGAGCGACGCGAAGCACGACGGCACGAACGAGGGCGCACTCTGGGGCGCACGATTCGCAAGCGGACCGTCGCCCGAACTCGCCGAGCTCAGCCGCTCGACGCACTTCGACTGGATCCTCGCGCCGTACGACATCGCCGGATCCCACGCGCACGCCAAGGCGCTCGCCGCGGCGGGCTACCTCGAGCCGGACGAGGAGCAGCAGATGCACGCCGGACTCGACGCGATCGCGCTCCGCGTCGCCGACGGCTCCCTGCGCCCCGCACCCGGCGATGAAGACGTGCATGGCGCGCTCGAGCAGGCGCTGATCGCCGAGCTCGGCCCTGAACTCGGCGGGCGCCTGCGCGCCGGTCGCAGCCGGAACGATCAGATCGCCACTCTGGTGCGCATGTACCTGATCGATCATGCCAAGGTCATCGCCCGCGACATCCTGCGCGTCATCGACGCTCTCGTGGCACAGGCCGAGGCGCACCCGGAAGCGATCCTTCCCGGGCGTACCCACCTCCAACACGCGCAGCCGGTGCTGCTCGCGCACCACCTCCAGGCCCACGCCTGGCCGCTCGTCCGCGAGCTCGAACGCCTGGTCGACTGGCGTGTCCGTGCCGGTGCCTCGCCCTACGGCGGGGGAGCGCTGGCCGGATCCACCCTCGGCCTCGACCCCGAGCTGGTCGCCCGCGAACTGGGGCTCGACCGCCCGGCGGAGAACTCCCTCGACGGCACCGCCGCGCGCGACGTCGTGGCCGAGTTCGCGTTCATCACGGCTATGACGGGCGTGGACATCTCGCGTTTCGCTGAGGAGATCATCCTCTGGAACACACGCGAGTTCGGCTTCGTCACCCTGCACGACAGCTGGTCGACCGGGTCGAGCATCATGCCGCAGAAGAAGAATCCTGACATCGCCGAGCTCGCTCGCGGCAAGTCCGGTCGTCTGATCGGCAATCTGTCGGGACTGCTGGCCACGCTCAAGGGACTCCCGATCGCGTACAACCGCGACCTGCAGGAGGACAAGGAACCGGTCTTCGATTCGGTGAACACCCTCGAAGTGCTGCTGCCGGCCTTCGCCGGGATGGTCGCGACCCTCGCATTCGACACCGCGCGGATGGCCGAGCTCGCGCCGCAGGGATTCTCTCTCGCGACCGACGTCGCAGAGTGGCTCGTCAAGCAGCGCGTGCCCTTCCGCGACGCGCACGAGATCTCCGGTGCGCTCGTGAAAGCGTGCGAGTCGCAGGGGATCGGCCTCGAAGACGCCTCGGACGAACTGCTCGCGCAGGTCTCGCCTCACCTCGCGCCAGAGGTGCGCGAGGTCCTGAGCATCGAGGGATCCGTCGCGTCCCGCACGGGTGCCGGCGGCACTGCCCCGATCCGCGTCGCAGAGCAGCGGGCGGAGCTGATCGCCCGCGCTCAGACCGCGGCGCATGCGCTCGGGCTCTGAGCGCTCCCACCGGGGAACCTCACATATCGGGCGTTGACGCAGTGCGGATACATTGAGATACTTGGCGCGAAGTATCTCTGAGTATCTCGCACCGATGGAGGACCGATGCAGCCGAGTCCGTACACCCCGGGCGAGATAGCCCGCGCCGTCCCCGGACGAGGCGAGCTGATCGACGAGTTCACCGAGAGGCTCTCCCTGCTGGTCGACCTGCAGCGTCTGATCGGACGCATCCACGTCGCCTTCGGTGAGCGGGGCATCGGCAAGACCTCTCTGCTGCGCGCATACCAGCGCCTCGCCGAGGAACGCGACGTGCTCTGCATCTGGGTCACGGCGGGGGAGCAGAGCGGACTGATCGCGCAGATCGTCGAAGGTATCCGCGAGGCGACGGATTCGTGGCCACATGCGACAGCGGCGTCGATCCGCGAAAACCTCGATGCGCTCACCGTGACCGTGGGGGTGCCGGGGATCGCATCAGTCAGCGCGAGGACGAAGACGCCGACTCCTGAGGCGGTCGGTGCCAGGGCGCTGGAGAAGCTCATCCGTGCGACCACCGACGATCGGCGGCGCGTGAAGGCCCTGATCCTGTTCATCGACGAGGTGCAGTCGGCGGATGCCGACGGCATCCGCACGCTCGCCTACGCCTGGCAGCATCTGCAGGCCGAGGCATCCGACATCCCCGCCGCGGTCTATGCGGCAGGTCTGCCCAACGCCCCGGAGCAGATCGCGGATGCCGTCACCTTCAGTGAGCGATTCGCATACCGTCCGCTCGAGATGCTGTCGGTCGGCGCCCAGGTCGCAGCCCTGCGCGATCCGGCGTCCGAGTTGAACGTGACGTGGGAACCCGGCGCACTCGGTCTCGCCGCTGAGCTCGCAGCAGGCTACCCATACGCGGTGCAGCTCTACGGCGATGCGTCGTGGGTCGCGGCCGGGCGACCGGATGCCGGTGGCACGATCACCCCGCGTCATGTGAAGACCGCACGATCCAGCGTCGACCGTGACCTCCGGAACCTGTTCGCCGCACGCTGGGCGAACACCACGGCGAATCAGCGCCGGTTCCTCGTCGCGGTCGCCTGGCTGCAGGAGCGCGGCGACGCGGCAGAACGCGGCGGTCTCGCCGACGTGCTCGATGTGTCCTCTCGCAGCCTGTCGTCGGTGCGTGCCCGCCTGATCGCGAAGGGCCTCATCCGCTCCGAAGGGCACGGGCGCGTCACGATCCCGGTCCCCGGCTTCGCCGGCTACATCCGCGAGCTCGAAGACGACCCGCGCTGACGACCCGCGCTGACGACCCCGCCGACGACCCGCGCCGACGACCCCGCGCTGACGAGGCGGGCGCTGCTGCGCTGATAGCCTGAGACGCGTGTCGAATCCTGCTCTGACGACTGCTGAACCCGCGATCGATCACACGTTCGAGAACGTGTGGGACGAACTCGTGTGGCGCGGCCTCGTCCACGTGTCCACCGACCAGGAGGCGCTGCGCGCCCTTCTCGCCGGAGACCCGATCACGTATTACTGCGGATTCGACCCCACGGCTCCGAGCCTGCACCTCGGCCACCTCGTTCAGCTGCTGGTGCTGCGGCGACTTCAGCTCGCAGGGCACAAGCCACTCGGCCTCGTCGGCGGTTCGACCGGTCTCATCGGCGACCCGCGGCCCACGGCAGAGCGCACGCTGAACACTCCGGAGACGGTCGCGGAGTGGGTGGGTCGCCTGCGCGCCCAGGTCGAGCGCTACCTGAGCTTCGAGGGCGAGAACGCCGCGCGCATGGTCAACAACCTCGAATGGACGGCGCCGATGTCGGCGATCGACTTCCTGCGGGAGATCGGCAAGCACTACCGCGTCGGCACCATGCTCAAGAAGGACGCCGTCGCCGCGCGCCTCAACTCCGATGCCGGAATCAGCTACACCGAGTTCAGCTACCAGATCCTGCAGGGCATCGATTTCCTCGAGCTCTACCGTCAATACGGCTGCGTGCTGCAGACCGGCGGAAGCGATCAGTGGGGCAACCTCACCAGCGGCACCGACCTCATCCACCGCGTCGAGGGCGTGTCGGTCCACGCGATCGGCACGCCGCTCATCACCAACAGCGACGGCACCAAGTTCGGCAAGAGCGAGGGCAACGCGATCTGGATCGATGCGGCGCTCACCAGCCCGTACGCGTTCTACCAGTTCTGGCTCAGCACGGCGGATGCCGACGTGATCGAGCGCTTGAAGATCTTCACGTTCCTCACGCGCGCCGAGATCGACGAATACGCGCAGCTGGTGGAGAGCGAGCCGTTCCGTCGCGCCGCGCAGAAGCGCCTGGCGCTCGAAGTCGTCGCGACCGTGCACGGGATCGAGGCGACGGCAGCGGTCATCGCGGCATCCGAAGCGCTCTTCGGCCAGGGTGACTTGACCGCGCTGGACGCGGCGACGCTGCGCTCTGCGCTCGAGGAGCTTCCGAACGCGACGGTCGCGGCCGGTGCGCCGGTGGTCGACGCGCTCGTGGCGACCGGACTCGTCGCGAGCCTCTCCGAGGCGCGCCGGGCGATCGCCCAGGGCGGCGTGACGCTCGACGGTGCACGCATAGAGGACGACACCGCCGTCGTGGAGGGCACTCTGCCCGGAGGGGTGTCGGTGCTGCGTCGCGGCAAGAAGACACTCGCCGGCGTCTTCATCGGCTGATCACCCGTCGCTCCTGAGACAGGGGACGACCGCGAAGGAGGACGATGCCGTTCACGGCCAGTCATGCGGTGCTCGCCCTGCCGTTCATCCGCACACCGCTGGTCCCGGCGGCGATCGCGATCGGCGCCATGTCGCCTGATCTGCCGCTGTTCCTCCGAGGGTTCGGCCTCACGTACGCGTTCACGCACACCTACGCGAACCTGCTCTGGACGATGGTGCTCGCCTTCGGGCTGTTCTTGATCTGGCGTGTGGTGCTGCGGCCGGCGGCATCCGAGTTGTCACCGTCGTGGTTGGCGCGTCGACTCCCGAGCGAGTGGGAGGAGCCGGCGGCGGATGCCGCGACCGAGGCTGTCGGATTCGGGCAGCGGCGGTCGTACATTCCGCTGCTCATCGTGTCGTTGCTGCTCGGCGTCATCTCGCACATCCTGTGGGACGCCTTCACGCATGAAGGCCGTGACGGGCTCGATGTGTTCCCTGCGCTGGCTGAGCAGTGGGGCCCGCTGCGGGGTTTCAAGTGGCTGCAGCACGGTTCGAGCATCGTCGGACTGGTCGTCATCGGCATCTGGGCGGCGCTGTGGCTGCGTCGAAGCGCTGTGCATTCCGATCGCGATCGCGTGCTGCCGGGCTGGGTGCGTGTGGTGTGGTCGATGTCGCTTCCGGTGCTCCTCGTCGCCGCGTGGGTGATCGGCTACCTGACGTACGGTCCGTTCACCGCGCAGTTCACGCTGCAGCATCTGGCGTATCGCACTCTGCCCTCAGCGTGCGGGATCTGGGCGATGCTCACTCTCGCGCTGTGCGTGGTGACCGCCATCGTGGGCGGTCGCCGCCCCATGCATGCGGCGCCTCGAAGCTGAATCCGGGCAGGGCCGGCGCTGCCGTGGCGACCGAGCGTCCGCTGATCGTGAACTGCTGGCTGTGAATGGCGGGATCGATCTCGCGTTCCGGTTGCGGCTCATCGCGGCGCGGCATCCCGAGCAGCTCCGCGGCCACCCGCCGCAGCGAGGTGGAGATGTGCCACGTGCCGCCCTCGCGCTCTCGTCGCGCCAGTGTCTCGCAGATCGCCGCGGCCAGCAGGTAGCCGGCGCTGTGATCGAGGGCCTGTGCGGGAAGCGCTCCAGGCCGCTCGCCGTCCGGGGATTCGATCATCGCGATCCCGGACTCCGCCTGCACCAATGAGTCGAATCCGGCGCGGTCGGGGTGGTCAAGGCCCCAGGCACTCAGCTGCGCGATGATCAGGCCGGGATGCAGTTCGGCGAGAACCGCGGGAGAGAGGCCGAGGCGTTCGAGCGCGGCAGGGCGGTAGCCGAGCACGACGACATCGGCTTTCGAGAGCAGCGCGGGCATCTGCGGCGATCGAGCATCCAGCAGAGTGCTGCGCTTGCCGTGCCCGGTGTCGAAGTGCTGCCACTCCGGTTCGGGAAGATTCGGAGGATCGATACGCAGCACGTCGGCGCCGAGGAGAGCGAGTGTGCGGGTGCAGACCGGGCCGGCGATCACGCGTGTCAGGTCGAGCACGCGGATGCCGCGCAACGGCGCAGCCCTGTCGCGTGATGCCTGAGGCTTCGAAGGCTCACCGCCGCCGATGCGCGTGACCTCGACGAGCGGGCGCTCGCGCAGCACCGCATCGTGGTCGGGATTCTCACGACGGACGGCGACGGCCAGACCTCCCGCAGCGACGATGCGATCGACGGACTCTTGAACGGATGCTGCGCCGAACAGTGAGCGGAGCTCATCCGCCCCCGTATCCGCCGGCATACCGAGCCCGCGGCACAGTGCTCTCGCGTGATGGGGATAGTTGCCGTGCGTGCGCAGCCATCCGTCACCGCCTCGCCAGAACCCGGAGAACGGCGACCACACGGACGGGGCCTCGCCGTCGACACGCAGCAGTCGGTCGCTGCGGAATGCGATCGCGATCCGGTCGGGGTCGACCTTCCCGGACATGTCGGCCGCGCTCATCACCGAGCTCACACTCGCCAGGGCGAGATCGGCGGTGGCGAGTCGAGAGGGGAGGGGTGAGGATGCGTTCATCTGGTCGCGATCGTACGCCAGGGATGCGCCCTACGAGCAGAAAGCCGAGTTGATCGGGCATGATGCTTCCGCCGCGAGTCGGCGACACGCCCGGGATGGCCCAGTGATTTGCCCGTACCCCGCATCCCACGTAAGTTATTACGTGTTCGCCCCACAGGGTTGAGCAAGGGCCAAGGCCCAGCTCCCCTCAAGCGGTTGAACACCTCCCAACACAGAAGATCACCTCGGTGAGATGTTGTGCGGGGATGCTCTGTGGCTCCGCAGATCGTGACCGAGTTCGCTCGGATCGCCGATTTGACAAACGGATGCCACGGGGTAAGATTGAGAAGTTGCCCTTCGGGCCTGACTGTGATGGTTGGGTCGGGGGAGCGTCCGATCCTTGAGAACTCAACAGCGTGCACTTGTCAAATGCCAATTTATCCTCGTCGGTCTTCGGACTGGTGAGAATTCCTTTGGATCAAAGACCAGCCCTTCCGGGGGTTGGCATTTTTAATGAAGTCAGTTTGATTCATTTCTTTGGTCAGTTCAAACTCGCTGCGATTCACCTTATTCCGGTGGTTGTGGTTTTTTTCTTTTACGGAGAGTTTGATCCTGGCTCAGG
>NZ_JABFAS010000002.1:1263773-1290112 GCF_017168295.1 Microbacterium sp. KRD172
CGGGGGTTGGCATTTTTAATGAAGTCAGTTTGATTCATTTCTTTGGTCAGTTCAAACTCGCTGCGATTCACCTTATTCCGGTGGTTGTGGTTTTTTTCTTTTACGGAGAGTTTGATCCTGGCTCAGGATGAACGCTGGCGGCGTGCTTAACACATGCAAGTCGAACGGTGAAGCCCCGCTTGCGGGGTGGATCAGTGGCGAACGGGTGAGTAACACGTGAGCAACCTGCCCCTGACTCTGGGATAAGCGCTGGAAACGGCGTCTAATACTGGATACGAGACGTGATCGCATGGTCAACGTTTGGAAAGATTTTTCGGTTGGGGATGGGCTCGCGGCCTATCAGCTTGTTGGTGAGGTAATGGCTCACCAAGGCGTCGACGGGTAGCCGGCCTGAGAGGGTGACCGGCCACACTGGGACTGAGACACGGCCCAGACTCCTACGGGAGGCAGCAGTGGGGAATATTGCACAATGGGCGCAAGCCTGATGCAGCAACGCCGCGTGAGGGATGACGGCCTTCGGGTTGTAAACCTCTTTTAGCAGGGAAGAAGCGAGAGTGACGGTACCTGCAGAAAAAGCACCGGCTAACTACGTGCCAGCAGCCGCGGTAATACGTAGGGTGCAAGCGTTATCCGGAATTATTGGGCGTAAAGAGCTCGTAGGCGGTTTGTCGCGTCTGCTGTGAAATCTGGGGGCTCAACCCCCAGCCTGCAGTGGGTACGGGCAGACTAGAGTGCGGTAGGGGAGATTGGAATTCCTGGTGTAGCGGTGGAATGCGCAGATATCAGGAGGAACACCGATGGCGAAGGCAGATCTCTGGGCCGTAACTGACGCTGAGGAGCGAAAGGGTGGGGAGCAAACAGGCTTAGATACCCTGGTAGTCCACCCCGTAAACGTTGGGAACTAGTTGTGGGGTCCATTCCACGGATTCCGTGACGCAGCTAACGCATTAAGTTCCCCGCCTGGGGAGTACGGCCGCAAGGCTAAAACTCAAAGGAATTGACGGGGACCCGCACAAGCGGCGGAGCATGCGGATTAATTCGATGCAACGCGAAGAACCTTACCAAGGCTTGACATATACGAGAACGGGCCAGAAATGGTCAACTCTTTGGACACTCGTAAACAGGTGGTGCATGGTTGTCGTCAGCTCGTGTCGTGAGATGTTGGGTTAAGTCCCGCAACGAGCGCAACCCTCGTTCTATGTTGCCAGCACGTAATGGTGGGAACTCATGGGATACTGCCGGGGTCAACTCGGAGGAAGGTGGGGATGACGTCAAATCATCATGCCCCTTATGTCTTGGGCTTCACGCATGCTACAATGGCCGGTACAATGGGCAGCAATACCGTGAGGTGGAGCGAATCCCAAAAAGCCGGTCCCAGTTCGGATTGAGGTCTGCAACTCGACCTCATGAAGTCGGAGTCGCTAGTAATCGCAGATCAGCAACGCTGCGGTGAATACGTTCCCGGGTCTTGTACACACCGCCCGTCAAGTCATGAAAGTCGGTAACACCTGAAGCCGGTGGCCTAACCCCTTGTGGGAGGGAGCTGTCGAAGGTGGGATCGGTAATTAGGACTAAGTCGTAACAAGGTAGCCGTACCGGAAGGTGCGGCTGGATCACCTCCTTTCTAAGGAGCAACTGGCAGCCATTGGTTGTCCAGACCTCAGATCGAAGACACATGTTCTTCGCTGGGAGCTCATGGGTGGAACATTTGACTAGGCATCATGGATGCGTTGATTTTCTCAGTACGCTGCTTCGGCGGTTGGAAGGGGAGATCACGGGGAAGTGGTGCATGCACGCTGTTGGGTCCTGAGGGACCGGAACCGATCGTGTCTTCTTTTGGGAGATGGGGTGGGGACTGGGTCTTCTGGACCTTTTGCTGTTTCTGACCTTTGGTTGGTTGCGGTGGAGGGTACCGCCCGTACTTTGAGAACTACACAGTGGACGCGAGCATCTTGCAGCCGGCTTTTGTCGGTTGCACAAGATGATCTTAAAGATCATTAGTCAATTTCAGACGCAGTCTTCGGACTGGGTCGAGTTTTGATTCAATCTCATGTATTTTCAAGTCTTTAAGAGCAAACGGTGGATGCCTTGGCATCTGGAGCCGAAGAAGGACGTAGCAATCTGCGATAAGCCTCGGGGAACTGATAAGCAAGTTTTGATCCGAGGGTGTCCGAATGGGGAAACCCCGCTGGGCGGCGTGCCGACCTAGTGACTCCCGCCTGAATATATAGGGCGGGTAGAGGGAACGTGGGGAAGTGAAACATCTCAGTACCCACAGGAAGAGAAAGCAACCGCGATTCCGTTAGTAGTGGCGAGCGAAACCGGATCAGGCTAAACCGAGTGTGTGTGATATCCGGCAGGAGTTGCATATTCGGGGTTGTGGGACTCACCTGTCATCTCTGCCGAGGTGGCGACGTTACAGAAGCGTATAGACGAACGGTCTTGAAAGGCCGGTCATAGAGGGTGCCAACCCCGTAGTCGAAATGCGTGTTCTGGCGTGGAGAGTATCCCAAGTAGCACGGGGCCCGAGAAATCCCGTGTGAATCTGTCAGGACCACCTGATAAGCCTAAATACTTCCAGATGACCGATAGCGGACAAGTACCGTGAGGGAAAGGTGAAAAGTACCCCGGGAGGGGAGTGAAATAGTACCTGAAACCGTTTGCTTACAAACCGTTGGAGCCTCCTTAGTAGGGGTGACAGCGTGCCTTTTGAAGAATGAGCCTGCGAGTTAGTGATATGTGGCGAGGTTAACCCGTGTGGGGTAGCCGTAGCGAAAGCGAGTCTGAATAGGGCGATTCAGTCGCATGTCCTAGACCCGAAGCGAAGTGATCTATCCATGGCCAGGTTGAAGCGTGTGTAAGAGCACGTGGAGGACCGAACCCACTTAGGTTGAAAACTGAGGGGATGAGCTGTGGATAGGGGTGAAAGGCCAATCAAACTTCGTGATAGCTGGTTCTCTCCGAAATGCATTTAGGTGCAGCGTTGCGTGTTTCTTGCCGGAGGTAGAGCTACTGGATGGCCGATGGGCCCTACAAGGTTACTGACGTCAGCCAAACTCCGAATGCCGGTAAGTGAGAGCGCAGCAGTGAGACTGTGGGGGATAAGCTTCATAGTCGAGAGGGAAACAACCCAGACCACCAACTAAGGTCCCTAAGCGCGTGCTAAGTGGGAAAGGATGTGGAGTTGCTGTGACAACCAGGAGGTTGGCTTAGAAGCAGCCACCCTTGAAAGAGTGCGTAATAGCTCACTGGTCAAGTGATTCCGCGCCGACAATGTAACGGGGCTCAAGCACGCCACCGAAGTTGTGGCATTGACATTATTGGTAGGCCTTCGTGGTCCAGCCGTGTTGATGGGTAGGAGAGCGTCGTGTGGCCAGCGAAGCGGCGGAGTGATCCAGCCGTGGAGGCTACACGAGTGAGAATGCAGGCATGAGTAGCGAAAGACGTGTGAGAAACACGTCCTCCGAAAGACCAAGGGTTCCAGGGTCAAGCTAATCTTCCCTGGGTAAGTCGGGACCTAAGGCGAGGCCGACAGGCGTAGTCGATGGACAACGGGTTGATATTCCCGTACCGGCGAAGAACCGCCCAAGCTAATCCAGTGGTGCTAAGTATCTGAATCCTCATGACCGGATCCCTTCGGGGTGATGGGGTGAGGCCTAGCGTACGACCCCATGCTGGTGCGGTTAGCGTATTAACAGGTGTGACGCAGGAAGGTAGTCCAAGCCAGGCGATGGTTGTCCTGGTGCAAGTGCGTAGGCCGAGTCGTAGGCAAATCCGCGACTCACATAGGCTGAGACACGATGCGGATAAAAAGTGGATGATCCTATGCTGCCAAGAAAAGCATCGACGCGAGGTTCTAGCCGCCCGTACCCCAAACCGACTCAGGTGGTCAGGTAGAGAATACCAAGGAGATCGAGAGAATCGTGGTTAAGGAACTCGGCAAAATGCCCCCGTAACTTCGGGAGAAGGGGGGCCATCCACTTATACCCACTTGCTGGGAAAAGGGTGTGGTGGCCGCAGAGACTAGTGGGTAGCGACTGTTTACTAAAAACACAGGTCCGTGCCAAGTCGCAAGACGATGTATACGGACTGACGCCTGCCCGGTGCTGGAAGGTTAAGAGGACCGGTTAGCCGCAAGGCGAAGCTGAGAATTTAAGCCCCAGTAAACGGCGGTGGTAACTATAACCATCCTAAGGTAGCGAAATTCCTTGTCGGGTAAGTTCCGACCTGCACGAATGGCGTAACGACTTCCCAACTGTCTCAACCGCGAACTCGGCGAAATTGCATTACGAGTAAAGATGCTCGTTACGCGCAGCAGGACGGAAAGACCCCGTGACCTTTACTACAGCTTTGTATTGGTGTTCGGTGTGGCTTGTGTAGGATAGGTGGGAGACTGTGAAGCCATGACGCCAGTTATGGTGGAGTCATTGTTGAAATACCACTCTGGTCACTCTGGATATCTAACTTCGAACCGTGATCCGGTTCAGGGACAGTGCATGGTGGGTAGTTTAACTGGGGCGGTTGCCTCCCAAAAAGTAACGGAGGCGCCCAAAGGTTCCCTCAACCTGGTTGGTAATCAGGTGGCGAGTGTAAGTGCACAAGGGAGCTTGACTGTGAGACTGACAGGTCGAGCAGGGACGAAAGTCGGGACTAGTGATCCGGCAGTGGCTTGTGGAAGCGCTGTCGCTCAACGGATAAAAGGTACCTCGGGGATAACAGGCTGATCTTGCCCAAGAGTCCATATCGACGGCATGGTTTGGCACCTCGATGTCGGCTCGTCGCATCCTGGGGCTGGAGTAGGTCCCAAGGGTTGGGCTGTTCGCCCATTAAAGCGGTACGCGAGCTGGGTTTAGAACGTCGTGAGACAGTTCGGTCCCTATCCGCTGCGCGCGTAGGAAGTTTGAGAGGATCTGACCCTAGTACGAGAGGACCGGGTTGGACGAACCTCTGGTGTGTCAGTTGTTCCGCCAGGAGCACCGCTGATTAGCTACGTTCGGGATGGATAACCGCTGAAAGCATCTAAGCGGGAAGCCGGCCTCAAGATGAGACTTCCATACCTTCGGGTGAGAGGCTCCCAGCCAGACTACTGGGTTGATAGGCCAGATGTGGAAGTGCAGCAATGCATGCAGCTGACTGGTACTAATAAGCCGATGACTTGATAACACACCGATTTTGTTGGTGCTACGCGTCCACTGAGTGGTTCTCGATGTACGGTCGAGAACCCTGAACACGCACGTTCATACGTGCCCTTTAGGTTTTTGAAACATCAATAGTGTTTCGGCGGCCATAGCGTGAGGGAAACGCCCGGTCACATTCCGAACCCGGAAGCTAAGCCTCACAGCGCCGATGGTACTGCAGGGGGGACCCTGTGGGAGAGTAGGACACCGCCGAACTTCTCTTAGAAGAAACAAAATGGCCACCCCACACAGGGTGGCCATTTTGCGTTACCCGGAAGCTAAGCCTCACAGCGCCGATGGTACTGCAGGGGGGACCCTGTGGGAGAGTAGGACACCGCCGAACTTCTCTTAGAAGAAACAAAATGGCCACCCCACACAGGGTGGCCATTTTGCGTTCACCAGGAAGTTGAGAGAATCAGATCATGCCGAATGAGGATGAGCGTCGACCGCGACGCGACGACGACTCCAGTGCCCGACGAAACGATCGTCAGGGCCGGCCTCCGCGCACTGATCGCTCGGCTTCCTCAGGAGGTTCCGGCGCTCCGCGCCGTGACAGCGCACCCCGACGGGACAGCGCACCCCGACGGGACAGCTCCGGTGCACCCCGACGGGACGGCGCAGCCCGTCGTGACGGCGCCGGCGCGCCCCGTCGTGACGGCGCAGCCCCCCGTCGTGAGGGCGGGTACGTCAAGCGCGACGGTGCAGCCCCTCGTCGTGAGGGTGATCGCCGCGAAGGCGGCCACCAGAAGCGCGAAGGCGGCTACCAGGGCCGCGACGGTGCACCTCGTCGGGATGACCGCAGCTCCGGCGGCCGTGGATTCCCGCAGCGTGGTGGCACCGGTCGTGACCGGCCCGACCGTCAGAGCGACGACCGTCCACGCCACGACGATCCCGCGATCCCTGAGGACATCACGCCCGCCGATCTGCACTCCTCGGCGCGCAACGAGCTGAAGACACTGAGCAAGGAGAACGCCGACGAGGTCGCGCGGCATCTCGCGATGGCCGCCAAGCTCATCGACGAAGACCCTGCCCTCGCTCATCAGCACGCCCTCGCGGCATCCCGTCGCGCCGGCCGCATCGCGATCGTCCGCGAGTCGCTCGGCATCACCGCCTACGCGACCGGCGACTTCGCGCTCGCACTCCGCGAGCTGCGCACGTATCGTCGCATCTCCGGCAAGGATGACCAGATCGCACTGATGGTCGACAGCGAGCGCGGCATCGGGCGTCCCGACCGCGCCCTCGAGACCGGCCGCGCTGCGGACCGGTCGAAGCTTGCCACACCCGTGCGAGTGGCCCTTGCGATCGCGATGTCCGGCGCGCGCCTCGATCTCGGCGACACCGAGCTCGCTCTGGGCGAGCTGCAGATCCCCGAGCTCGACCCCGATCGTGCTTTCGAGTGGAGTCCTGCGCTGTTCGCCGCCCACGCCGCCGTGCTCGAGGACCTCGGTCGTGACGACGAAGCGGCATTCTGGGCGGAACGCGCCGATGTCGCCGCCGATGCGCTGGGTATGGGAGGCGACGACGAAGACGAGATCTTCGTGGAGGACGGCCTGATCGAGAGCGAGGAGTCCTGAGTGGGACTCTTCTCACGGTCTCATCCTGCTGCGTCGCGCCCGACTCCGCTCGATGGCGTCGACGTCGTTCTCGCTGATCTCGACGGTGTCGTATACGCCGGACCCGGCGCGCTGCCGCATGCCGTGGAAAGCCTCAACGAGGTCGCGAAGACCCGACGGGTCGGCTACATCACGAACAACGCATCCCGCACCGATGCATCCGTCGCCGAGCACCTCACCTCACTCGGTCTGACCGTCGAGGCGAACGAGGTCGTCACCAGTCCCCAAGCGGCCATGCGCCTGCTCGCGTCCATCCTGCCCGCCCCTGCGACGCTGCTCATCGTGGGCGGGGAGGGGCTCGTCGTCGAGGCGGAGAAGGCCGGGTACACGGTCACCCGCAGCGCCGAAGACGGCCCGGACGCCGTCGTGCAGGGCTTTGCCCCCGAGGTCGCGTGGACCGACCTGGCAGAGGCGGCCTTCGCGCTGAAGGTGCCAGAGGAAGAAGGCGGCATCCCCTGGATCGCCACCAACAGCGACTGGACGATCCCTCAAGCGCGCGGTGTCGCGCCGGGCAACGGCACGCTCGTCTCCGCCGTGCACACCGCTGTCGGGCGGCTCGCCACCGTGGCTGGCAAGCCGGAGGTTCCGATCTTCGAAGAGGCGATCGCGCGCTTCGGCGCGACCAAGACGCTGTTCATCGGCGACCGCCTCGACACCGACATCATGGGCGCTGCGCGCGTCGGCATCGACTCCGTGCTGGTGCTCACCGGAATCGACCGGCCCAAGCACCTGCTGGCCGCGCCCGAGGGGTCGCGGCCGACATACATCCTTGGCGATCTCCGTGAACTGCACGAGCCGTATCCGCAGACGGAGCGCAAGGACGGTGCCGTCATCGTGAACGGTGCATCGGTGCGCGTCGTCGGGGGAGACGTCGAGATCGTCTCCGAGGGCTCACGGCAGATCGACCTGGTCCGCGCGGGTGCTACGGCGATCTGGGATTCCGGCACGCCCGTCTTCGTCCTCCGTGTCCCCGAGAAGCTGTATGAGGATCCGTTCCATCGTCCATGAGCGGACCGTTCGCCGTGCCTCACCGAGCACGTCGGAGCCGCGCCGTAGAGTGGAACCGTGAGCGATGAGACGACTGCGACGCCGACCGACGGTCTGTGGAGCCGCCTGCGCCTGATCGAGGGCCAGCCGCTGGCCGACCGGGCCGATGCGTACTCGACTCTGCACGACGAGCTGTTCCGCCGGCTCGAGAGCGGCACCAGGTTCGATGCCGGTGAGAAGAACACGGTGAATAGCACCGGCAAGAACTCGTCTGGAGACCGGTGACGCGCCTCGACGCTGCCCTCGCCGCTCGAGGACTCGCACGTTCACGCTCGCACGCCGCCACCCTCATCGCCGCGGGCGTCGTGAGCGTCGACGGTCGCCCGATCATCAAGGCCTCGACCTCAGTGGGCGACGAGGCCGTGATCACGCTCGCCGAGAGCGATCACTACGTGAGTCGAGGAGCGCAGAAGCTCATCGCCGCCCTCGATGCGTTCGAGGTCGTCGTCAACGGACGTCTCGCACTCGATATGGGAGCGTCCACCGGCGGGTTCACCCAGGTGCTCCTCGAGCGCGGAGCGCGCAAGGTGCTCGCCGTCGACGTCGGGCACGATCAGCTCGCAGCATCCATCGCCGAGGATCCGGCCGTCGTCCACGTCGAGGGTTTCAACGTGCGGCACATGACGCGTGAGAGCCTCACCGAGGTGACCGGAGAGCCGGAGGCCCCTGAGCTGATCGTGGGCGATCTGTCGTTCATCTCGCTCGAGCTCGTCATGCCCGCAGTCGCAGCTGTCGCGGCATCCGATTCCGATATCGTTCTGCTGGTCAAGCCGCAGTTCGAGGTCGGCCGCACCGCTGTGCGCGGCGGTTTGGTCACCGATCCCGCCACTCGAGCGGATGCCGTCGCCCGCGTCGTCTGGAACGGGTGGGATGCCGGATTCGGCATGCTCGGGATCATCGCATCGCCGATCCTCGGCACGCACGGGAACGCGGAATTCCTGGTCCACATGGCGCCCGGCCGTGGGAGCAATCCGACACAATGGAGAGAGCGTATCGACGAACTGGCGGGAGGACGATGAACGAGCGCAATATCCTGGTCGTCGCTCATGCGGGCCGAGACGACACCGTCGCCGCTGCCCGTCGCGTCATCGAACTTCTTCGCAACGCGGGGGCGAGGCCGGTGCTCTCACCGGACGATCGCGCCGAGCTGTCCGCCGTCGACGGGGACTTCAGCGACGTCGACGCATTGGGCGACGACGTCGCAGTGGATGACCTGGAACTCGCGATCGTCCTCGGCGGCGACGGCACGATTCTTCGTGCTGCCGAACTCGTGCGCGGCACGAACAGCGCGCCGGTGCTCGGCATAAACATGGGCCATGTCGGCTTCCTCGCCGAGATCGAACGAGACGCCATGGACGATGCCGTGGAGCGCGTCATCGCGCGCGACTACGCGGTCGAGGAGCGCCTCGCGCTCGCCGTGCGTGTCAAGGATGCTGCCGGCAAGGTCGTCTTCGAGACGTGGGCGCTGAACGAGGCGACCGTCGAGAAGGCGAGTCGCGAGCGCATGATCGAGGTCGTCGTCGAGATCGACGGTCGCCCGCTGTCGAGCTACGGCTGCGACGGCATGGTCATCTCCACGCCGACCGGCTCCACCGCCTACAACTTCTCCGCGGGAGGACCGGTGATCTGGCCGAGCGTCGAGGCCATCGCCGTGATCCCGTTGTCGGCGCACGCGCTGTTCGCCCGACCACTCGTCGTGAGTCCAGACGCCTCGGTGGCGATCGAGATGCTCGAGCGCACCTCCGGCACCGGCATCCTCTGGTGCGACGGCCGCCGTTCGCATGATCTTCCGCCCGGCGCGCGCGTGGTCGCTCGTCGCTCGTCCCGCCCGGTGCGCCTGGCCCGACTGCACCCGACGGCGTTCACCGAGCGGCTGGTGCGCAAGTTCCAGCTGCCCGTGGCCGGATGGCGCGGGCAGGACGGGGGCTCGCCGGCGTGATCGAGGAGATGCGGATGCAGGGACTCGGCGTCATCGCCGACGCCGTGCTGCCCCTCGGCCCAGGATTCACCGCGATCACCGGTGAGACCGGCGCGGGAAAGACCATGGTCGTCACAGGGCTCGGCCTGCTGCTCGGACAGCGGGCCGACTCCGGCGCGGTGCGAGCGGGCGCTGCGCAGGCCTCCGTCGCCGGCGTGTGGGTCGTACCGGACCACGGTGCGGTGGCTGACATCGTGTCGGATGCCGGCGGCGACCTGGAGCCTCTCGACGACGGCCGTGGCGAGTTGTACGTGTCTCGCACGCTGAGCGCAGAAGGACGCAGCCGCGCCAGCGTCGGCGGACGAGCGGCGCCCGCGGGCGTGCTGTCCGCCCTCGCCGATGAACTGGTGGTCGTGCACGGGCAGTCCGAGCAGCTGCGGCTTCGCTCGACGGCAGCCCAGCGCGACGCCTTGGACCGTTTCGGCGGCGCGCCCGTCGCCGGCGCTCTCGAGACGTACACGGCCGCGTTCACTCGCTGGCGCGAGCTGGATGCCGAGATCACCGAGATCGCTGAGAACCGTGACCGCAGAGCCGAGGAAGCGCAGCGACTGCGCGAAGCACTGACGCTGATCGAGGCGACCGCACCGGAACCGGGGGAGGACCTCGCGCTCGCTGAGCGGGCCGAACGGCTCGCGAATGCCGAAGACCTCAGGCTCGCGGCATCCCTCGCGCACAACGCGCTCTCCAGCGAAGAGGGCGAAGCCGACGCGTCCGCGCTCGTCGCCGAAGCACGACGCAACCTCGAGCGAGCGGCGGATCCGGCACTCGCCGAGATATCCGAGGGGATCGCCGATGTCGGATACCGCATCGCGGACCTCGCTGGGCAGCTCTCCGCGTACCTCGCCGACCTGGACGAGACCGGACCGCACGAGCTCGCCGCGGTCGAGGAGCGACGTGCGGCCCTGACCGCACTGATCCGCTCGCACGGCTCTCTGGATGAGGCGCTCGAGCTGTGGCAGACGGGGTCTGCGCGACTCGCCGAACTCGACGACGACGGCGATCGCCTGGAACGGCTGCAGGCCGAGCGAGACGCCGCACGGGTGTCGCTCGACGACGCCGCGGCAGCGCTGACCTCGGCGCGAACCGAGGCTGCAGGGCGTCTCGGCGCCGCTGTGACCGACGAACTCCACGCGCTGGCCATGCCTGACGCCCGACTCGAAGTCGTCGTCCGTGAGGGCGCCGAGAGCACGCACGGACGTGATGACGTCGCGATCCTGCTCGCGCCGCACCCCGGCGCCGAACCGCGCTCCGTCGCGAAGAGCGCGTCGGGCGGTGAACTCTCGCGCGTGATGCTCGCGATCGAGGTCGTGATCGCCGGCACCGACCCGGTTCCGACCTTCGTCTTCGACGAGGTGGATGCCGGTATCGGCGGTGCCGCGGCCATCGAAGTAGGACGGCGACTCGCCCGGCTTGCAGAGACATCGCAAGTCATCGCGGTGACCCACCTCGCGCAGGTGGCGGCCTTCGCCTCCAACCATCTTTCCGTCGTGAAAGCCAATGACGGCGCGGTCACCGCGTCCAGCGTGCGGCGTCTGGAGGGGGAGGACCGGGAGGCGGAGATGGCGCGGCTGCTGTCGGGACTCACCGATTCGGACGCCGCCATCACCCATGCCCGAGAACTTCTCAGCCTTGCTGTCTGAGCGAACTGTTAGGATCGAAGCCCGTGATGAACTCTTCTGACGCGGGGCCCAAGAACGACACGACCAAGCACATCTTTGTGACAGGTGGTGTCGTTTCGTCTTTGGGTAAGGGGCTCACCGCCGCCAGCCTGGGAAACCTGCTCACCGCACGCGGATTGCGCGTCGTGATGCAGAAGCTCGACCCGTACCTGAACGTCGACCCTGGCACCATGAACCCGTTCCAGCACGGCGAGGTGTTCGTCACCGACGACGGTGCGGAGACCGACCTCGACATCGGCCACTACGAGCGGTTCCTCGACATCAACCTGTCGCAGGCCGCCAACGTCACCACGGGCCAGATCTACTCGCAGGTGATCGCGCGCGAGCGCCGCGGCGAGTACCTCGGCGACACCGTGCAGGTCATCCCGCACATCACAGACGAGATCAAGCGCCGCATGCGTCTGCAGGCGGGAGAGACCCCGAAGCCGGATGTCATCATCACCGAGGTCGGCGGCACCGTCGGCGACATCGAGTCGCAGCCGTTCCTGGAATCGGCGCGTCAGCTGCGCCACGAACTCGGCCGCGACAGCGTGTTCTTCGTGCACGTGTCACTCGTGCCGTTCATGGGCGCCTCGGGGGAGCAGAAGACCAAGCCGACGCAGCACTCCGTCGCAGCCCTCCGCCAGGTCGGCATCCAGCCGGATGCTCTGGTGCTGCGCAGCGACCGTCCCGTCAGCGAGAGCAACCGCAACAAGATCGCCCTGATGTGCGACGTCGACGTCGAGGGTGTCATCAACACCGTCGACCTGCCCAGCATCTATGACATCCCGTCGACGCTGAACGACCAGGGCCTCGACTCCTACATCGTGCGTCGGCTCGGCCTGGACGAGAAGGCAGCGCCCGAGGTCGACTGGACTCGTTGGCAGAAGGTGCTCGACGCCGTCCACAACCCGAAGCACGAGGTCACGATCGGCCTGGTCGGCAAGTACATCGACCTTCCGGACGCGTATCTCTCCGTCACAGAGGCGCTGCGCGCCGGTGGCTTCGCACAGGAGACCCACGTGAAGATCCGCTGGATCCCCTCGGACTCCTGTGAGACGCCGGAGGGCGCGGCCAAGGCGCTGTCCGACGTCGACGGCATCTGCGTGCCCGGTGGGTTCGGCATCCGTGGCATCGAGGGCAAGCTCGGCGCGCTGAAGTTCGCCCGCGAACAGGGCATCCCCACACTCGGCCTGTGCCTGGGCCTGCAGTGCATGGTCATCGAGTACGGCCGCAACATCGCGGGCATCGCCGGGGCCTCCTCGAGCGAGTTCGACCCTGAGACATCCGAGCCCGTCATCGCGACGATGGCCGAGCAGGTCGAGATCCTCGACGGCGGCGACCTCGGCGGCACCATGCGCCTCGGCCTGTACGAGGCGGAGCTCGGCGAGGGGACGCTGGCCCGTGAGCTGTACGGCACGGCGCAGGCGTCAGAGCGCCACCGTCACCGCTACGAGGTCAACAACGCCTACCGCGACCGCCTGTCGGCCGCCGGACTCGTGTTCTCGGGCCTCAACCCCGATCTCGACCTCGTCGAGTACGTGGAGCTGCCCCGCGACGTGCACCCGTACTACATCGCGACGCAGGCCCACCCCGAGCTGCGCTCGCGCCCGACCGCCCCGCATCCGCTGTTTCGTGGGCTGATCGGCGCTGCGATCGAGCGGCACCGCTCCAGCGAGCTGTTCGATGTCTCGGCCGATGACTGATCGGTCCCGCTCGCTCACTGAGCCCGTCGAAGTGCAAGAGCTGCGTGACGAGCCGTTCGAGCCGGAGGTCGTGAGCAGCGACGTCGTCTACAAAGGCTGGGTGTGGGACGTGCGTTCCGACCGCGTCGCGTACGGCGACCGAGAGATCATCCGCGAGTACGTCGATCACACCGGAGCGGTTGCGGTGCTCGCCCTCGACGACGACGGCCGGGTGCTGCTGATCCAGCAGTACCGGCATCCGATCCGCCACCGCGACTGGGAGCTGCCGGCCGGACTCCTCGACATCGAGGGGGAGGACCCGATGGTCGCCGCGCAGCGCGAGCTGGCCGAGGAGGCCGACCTCGTCGCGCGCGACTGGGAGATGCTCGTCTCGACCTGGACGACCCCAGGCGGCAACAGCGAGTTGATCCGCATCTACCTCGCCACCGGCGTCGCCGCTGCACCCGCTGTCTACGCACGTGAAGACGAGGAGGCCGACATCCGGTTGGAGTGGGTGCCACTCTCGGATGCGGTCGACGCCGTGCTCGAAGGTCGCCTTCGCAACGGCATCCTCTCACTCGGCGTGCTCGCGGCCGAGCGGAGACTGCGGGGCTGATCATGCGCCTGGATCGCGCGATCGACGCGTACCTCAGGCACGTCACGATCGAGCGCGGCCTTTCCGAGCACACGGTCGGGGCATACCGTCGTGATCTCGATGTGTACCTCGACTGGCTGACCGAGGCAGGCATCGATGACACCGCTGCGGTGACCGGCGCGATCGTGAGCCGGTTCATCACCGACCGTTCGAGCATCATTCCGCCCCCGGCGGCGACGAGCCTCGCAAGGCTGCAGTCATCCGTGCGCGGGCTGCATCGTTTCCTGGTGCGCGAGGGCATCGAACCGGAGGATCCGACCGGCAGGCTGCGCCCGCCGAAGATGCCGCAGCGACTGCCCAAGGCGCTCACGATCGATCAGGTCGAGCGGCTGCTGGCGGCTCCCTCGGCAGAGGAACCCATCGGCATCCGCGATCGGGCGCTGCTCGAGCTGCTCTACGCGACCGGCGCTCGAGTCTCGGAGGCGGTCGGTCTGGACGTCGACGACCTCGCGCACGGAGACGTGCTGCGCCTGCGCGGCAAGGGATCGAAGGAACGCATCGTGCCGATCGGCTCCTTCGCGCGCGATGCCGTGGACGCGTACCTCACCCGCGTGCGGCCCGCACTCGCAGCGAAGGGCAAGGCATCGGCGCGGCTGTTCCTCGGCGCTCGCGGTGCACCGCTGTCACGCCAGAGCGCGTGGCTGGTGATCCGCGCGGCCGCAGAGGCCTCGCACGTCAGCTCGGAGGTGTCTCCGCACACGCTGCGTCATTCGTTCGCCACACATCTGCTGCAGGGCGGCGCCGACGTGCGCGTGGTGCAGGAGCTGCTCGGGCATGCATCCGTCGCCACCACGCAGATCTACACCCACGTGTCGGTCGACACGCTCCGCGACATCTACGCCACCTCGCATCCCCGCGCGCGCTGAGGGCGCACGATTCCGCGGGATCGCCGAGGCCGCACCCGGCGTACCCATACGTGAATCGCTAGAATCGAGCAAGCATGAGGGAAGCAGGAGAATCGGTGGCTCAGAAAGTGGCGAAGTCCAAGGGAAAGACGTCGAACGTCGGCGACACTCCGATGGGACCCACCGGGCGTCCGTATCACGGCTTCCCGACGCCCACTCCGCTCGATGCCCATGGCCCCGCGCGCATCATCGCACTGTGCAACCAGAAGGGCGGCGTCGGCAAGACGACCACGTCGATCAATCTCGCCGCAGCTCTCGCCGAATACGGCCGCAAGGTTCTCGCGGTCGACTTCGACCCTCAGGGTGCGCTCTCGGCCGGTCTCGGCATCCAGACGCACGACGTGCCGACGATCTACGATCTGCTGCTGGACACGAAGCGCGACGTGCATGAGGTGATCGTGCCCAGCGGTGTGGAGGGGCTCGACGTCCTGCCGGCGAACATCGATCTGTCGGCCGCCGAGGTCCACCTGGTCAACGAGGTCGCCCGTGAGACGATCCTGGCGCGTGTGCTGCGACAGGTCGCGGGGGAGTACGACGTCATCCTGATCGACTGCCAGCCCTCGCTCGGGCTGCTCACCGTGAACGCCCTCACTGCAAGCCACGGCGTGCTCATTCCACTGGAGTGCGAGTTCTTCGCGCTCCGCGGAGTGGCGCTGCTCATCGAGACGATCGAGAAGGTGCGTGACCGGTTGAACCCCGGGATCACCCTCGACGGGCTTCTCGCGACGATGTACGACTCGCGCACGCTGCACTCGAGAGAGGTGCTGGAGCGGGTCGTGGAGACGTTCGGCGATGACGTGCTGGAGACCGTGATCGGACGCACCGTGAAGTTCCCCGACGCATCGGTGTCAGGGGTTCCCATCACCGAGTTCGCGCCGGAGCATGCCGCCGCACAGGCGTACCTGCGACTGGCGCGGGAGCTGGTCGCCCGTGGCGCCGTCGCTTAGCGAAGGATCGCCCGACGCTTCGACAAGCTCAGCGAGCGAATCAGAAGCGGTCCCTGAGCCTGTCGAAGCGGTCCCTGAGCCTGTCGAAACGGTCCCTGAGCCTGTCGAAGCGGTCCCTGAGCCTGTCGAGCCGGTCCCTGAGCCTGTCGAAGCGGTCCCTGAGCCTGTCGAAGGGTTCCGCGTCTCGCTGACGAACTTCGACGGCCCGTTCGACCTTCTGCTGAACCTCATCTCGAAGCACGAGATGGACATCACCGAGGTGTCGCTCAGCGCGGTCACGAACGAGTTCATCGCGTATCTGAAGGAGATCGACGGCGACGCTCAGGAGCTTGATCAGGCATCCGAGTTCCTCGTGGTCGCAGCGACCCTGCTCGACATGAAGGTGGCGGGTCTCCTGCCACAGGGCGAGCTCGTCGACGCCGAGGCCGTCGCGCTGCTCGAAGCACGGGATCTGCTGTTCGCGCGTCTTCTGCAGTACCGCGCGTTCAAGGAGGTCTCCACCTGGTTCGCCCGCTGTCTGCAGCGCGAGGACCGACGCCATGTGCGGGCCGTGCGCCTGGACGAGAAGCATCGAGCGCGGACGCCGGAGCTGGTGTGGACCCTGAGCGTGGACGACTTCGCGGCCATCGCGCTGCTCGCGTTCGCGCCCAAGGAGATCCCCAACGTGGGCCTCGACCATCTGCATGCGCCGCTGGTCAGCATCCGGGAACAGGCGGCGATCGTGGTGACGCTGCTGCGCAGCGCCGAATCCTTGACCTTCCGTGAGCTGATCGCCGGCTCGACTGAGCCCGGCATCGTGGTCGCACGGTTCATCTCAGTGCTCGAGCTCTACCGCCATGCAGCGCTGTCCTTCGAACAACTGGAACCGCTCGGAGAGCTGACGCTGCGCTGGGCAGCCGACTCCTGGTCGGACGAGACACTCGCAAGCCTGGGAGCCGACTATGACCGATGACACTTCGACGGGCTCAGTGACCGACAGCTCGTTCCCTGAGCCTGTCGAAACGCGCGAGACGACACCGCTGACCGAGAAGCTCGAAGCCATCCTGCTGATCATCGACGAGCCGCTCGGCCTGGTCGCCCTCGCCGCGGCTGTCGGAGCGCCCGTTCCCGCCGTACGGCAGGCGATCGAGACGCTGGTCGACGATTACGACGGCAACGGCCACGGCCCGCGCCGTGGATTCGAGCTGCGTGAGGTCGGCGGAGGCTGGCGGCTGTACGTGCGCGACGATCACGACGCCCTCGTCGCGGACTTCGTCGGCGGGCAGGCGCCGGCACGGCTTTCACAGGCGGCGCTCGAGACGCTCGCGGTGATCGCCTACAAGCAGCCGGTCACCCGCAGCCAGGTGGCATCGATCAGGGCCGTGAACGTCGACTCCGTCGTGCGTACCCTGCTCGCACGCGGACTCGTCACCGAACTGTTCGCCGACTCCGAGACCGGCGCCATCAACTACGGCACGACAGACGCGCTGCTGCAGAACCTCGGCATCAACTCGCTCGACGAGCTGCCCCCGATCTCCCCGCTGCTCGACGACGGTGCAGACGGCTTCGACGAAGGAACCATCAGATGAACAGTATTCCGATCCCTGAACCCGTCGAAGGGTCAGCCACCCCGCCCGAAGGCGTTCGACTGCAGAAGGTGCTCGCCGCGGCCGGCGTCGCATCCCGCCGCGTGGTCGAGCAGTACATCGTCGAGGGGCGCATCCGCGTCAACGGCGTGGTCGTGGAGGAGCTCGGCCGCCGTATCGACCCCGAGACCGACCTGGTCGACGTCGACGGAACGGCGATCCAGCTCGACGTCTCCAAGCGCTACGTCATGCTGAACAAGCCGACCGGCGTGGTCAGCACCATGAAGGACGAGAACGGTCGCCCTGATCTGCGCCGGTTCACGGAGGACTGGGAAGAGCGCCTGTACAACGTCGGCCGGTTGGATGCCGAGACCAGCGGCCTGCTCATCCTCACCAACGACGGCGAACTCGCGCACGTACTCGCGCATCCGTCGTTCGGCGTCACCAAGGTCTACATCGCCAAGGTCGAAGGCGTCGTCACCGCGCAGACGATCCAGAAGCTCACCACGGGCTTCGACCTCGACGACGGCTTCATCAAGGCCGACAAGGCGCGCCTGCTCGACGCTTCGACAGGCTCAGCGACCGGAAAACCGGCCAGCCTCGTCGAGCTCACCCTGCACTCCGGGCGCAACCGGATCGTGCGCCGGATGATGGCCGCGGTGGGTCACCCGGTGACTGAACTCGTGCGCCGGCAGTTCGGCCCGCTCCACCTGGGAACGCTCCCTGCGGGGAAGACCCGAGAACTGAGTAAAATCGAACGTGGTGCGCTGTTGACTCTCGCGCGCCACGATTCCCCTGCGGACGCTACGCCGGGAGACGCCCAGGAGACCGAGTGAGCGACACGGCCAGAACCAATGGCAGCGGCATCGCGCCGCGGCTCTTGGGGACGGTCCGCATCGTCGGCGCTGGCCTTCTCGGCGCGAGCATCGGACTCGCCCTGCGCGCCAAGGGCATCGACGTCGTGCTGTCCGACACATCGCCGGCCCAGCTGCGCCTCGCGATCGACTACGGCGCCGGACGCGCTGCGCAGGGCGATGACGCGCCGGCACTGATCGTGGTGTCCGTGCCGCCCGACGTGACCGCTGACGTCGTCGCGGCCGAGCTGGATCGCTTTCCGGATGCCGTCGTCACCGATGTCGCGAGCGTCAAGCTCGAGCCGTTCCGTGCGCTGAAGGAACGCGGCATCGACGTCACCCGGTACATCGGTTCTCACCCGCTCGCCGGACGAGAGCGCGGCGGAGCGATCTCGGCGCGTGCCGACCTGTTCATCGGGCGGCCCTGGGTCGTCTGCCGTGACGAGCAGACCCGCCCGGCCGACCTCGCACTGGTGGAAGCACTCGCACTCGATGTGGGTGCGATGCCGCTGGAGATGACACCTGAGGAGCACGACAGCTCTGTCGCGCTCACCTCGCACGTGCCGCAGGTCGTGGCCAGCCTGCTCGCCGGACGATTCGCGACGGCGGATGAGGGCGCGCTTCGGCTCGCGGGGCAGGGCGTGCGCGACACGACGCGCATCGCGGCATCCGCCCCCGAACTGTGGGTGCAGATCCTCGGAGCCAACGCGCAGCCGGTCGTGGCGATCCTCGATGCACTCGCCGACGACCTGCGTGAGGTGTCGGATGCGCTGCGCGCCCCTGCTGAGCCGGGTGCCAGACGAGTGGTCGCCGAGGCGATCCGCCAGGGCAACGACGGCGTGGAGCGTCTGCCGGGAAAGCACGGGCAGAACCGCAGATTCGAGCAGCTCGTCGTCATGGTCGACGACACGGCCGGCCAGCTCGGCCGCCTGTTCGGCGAACTCGGCGAACTCGGAGTGAACGTGGAAGACCTGCGCCTGGAGCATTCGCCGGGCGCGCAGTTCGGCCTCGCGGAGATCAGCGTGGCCCCCGCAGCGCTGCGCGGCGCGATCGACGGACTGCAGGAGCGCGGATGGCGGATTGCAGGAGCGACCAATGAGTGACCCTTCGACCACCGCATCGCTCCCTGAGCCTGTCGAAGGGTTGGCCGGAGCAGCCAAATTCATCGCGATCGACGGGCCGGCGGGGTCGGGCAAGTCGAGCGTGTCGAAGGAAGTGGCCCGTTCGCGCGGCTACGGCTACCTCGACACCGGTGCCGCGTATCGCGCGCTGGCCTGGCACGTCCTCGACCGCGGGGCAGACACGAATGACGCGGACGCGGTGCTCGCCGCGGCATCCGATTTCGATCTTCGTCTGGGTCTCGACCCCGATGATCGCACCGTCGTGGTCGGTGACAACGACATCACCGTGACGATCCGGGAGCCGCGCGTGTCCGAGGCCGTCAGCGGTGTCGCACGCGTGCCCGCCGTGCGCGAGCAGGTCAACATCTTCTTCCGCTCACTGGTCGCGTCGGCTGCGTATCCCGCTGTGGTCGTCGAAGGGCGCGACATCACCACGGTGGTCGCCCCTGACGCCCCCGTACGCATCCTTCTCACCGCCGCTCCCGAGGTACGGGCGGCCAGACGCGCCGGCGAACTCGCCGGTGAGAATGCTGCTGTCGTGGCCGAAGCGCTGCACAAGCGCGACGCCTCTGACAGCGCCGTCGTCGACTTCCTCAACGCCGCAGAAGGCGTGGAGGTCGTCGATTCGACGCACCTCGATTTCCCACAGACCATCGACGCCGTACTCGCGGTGATCGAACGAAAGCAAGGAGCGGAACATGGCCGCTGAAGAAGAATACGAGGGCGGTCCCGACCGCCTCGCCGAGAAGATGGACGAACTCGACGAGCAGCTCGCCGAGCAGCGCGCGGAGGCTCTGCGCGCAGGTCTCGCCGACTACGACCTGGATGAAGACGACGCCGCGCTCCTCGCCGGCATCACGCAGGGCGAGGGCGGGATCGAGTTCCTGCCCGCGCTGCCCGTCGTCGCGATCGTCGGGCGCCCGAACGTGGGCAAGTCCGCGCTCGTGAACCGCATCCTCGGACGCCGTGAGGCCGTCGTGGAGGACACCCCGGGCGTCACCCGCGACCGCGTCACGTACAAGGCCGAGTGGAACGACCGTCGCTTCTCGCTGGTCGACACCGGTGGGTGGGAGCCGGATGCCAAGGGCATCGACCGCTCCGTCGCCGTGCAGGCCGAGGTCGCCATCGACCTCTCCGACCTCGTGCTGTTCGTCGTCGACGCGATGGTCGGGGCCACCTCGACCGACGAGCACGTCGTGAAGCTGCTGCGCAAGAGCGGCAAGACGGTGTTCCTCGTCGCGAACAAGATCGACGACGCCCGTCAGGAGCCGGAGATCGCCTCCCTTTGGAGCCTCGGCCTCGGCCAGCCGTACCCGACCTCGGCCGTGCACGGCCGCGGTGTGGCCGACCTGCTGGATGCCGTGCTCGAGAAGCTGCCATCCATCTCATCGGTGGCGAAGTACGAGATCGGCGGTCCCCGCCGGGTCGCGATCCTCGGTCGCCCGAACGTCGGCAAGTCGTCGCTGCTGAACAAGGCTGCCGGCGAAGAGCGCGTGGTCGTGAACGAGCTGGCCGGAACCACCCGTGACCCGGTCGATACAGTCGTCGAACTCGGCGGCAAGCTGTGGCGTCTGGTCGACACCGCCGGAATCCGCCGCCGGGTGCACTTGTCGCAGGGCGCGGACTTCTACGCGTCGCTGCGCACTTCTGCCGCGCTCGAGCGCGCTGAGGTCGCCGTCGTCGTTCTCGACGTGTCGGAGACGATCAGCGAGCAGGATGTGCGCATCATCGACCTCGTGCTGGAGTCGGGCCGTGCTCTCGTGCTGGCGTTCAACAAGTGGGATCGCCTCACCGACATCGACCTGGAGAACGCGGATCGCCGCCGCTACCTCGAGCGCGAGATCGAGCAGGACCTCGCGCACGTCGCGTGGGCCCCGCGGGTGAACATCTCGGCGAAGACCGGTCGTCACTTCGACAAGCTGGTCCCCGCGCTCGAGACGGCGCTGGAGAACTGGGACCGCCGTATTCCGACTGGCAAGTTCAACGCCTTCATCTCCGAGCTCGTCGCAGAGCACCCGCACCCGCTGCGTGGCGGCAAGCAGCCGCGCATCCTGTTCGGCACGCAGGCGTCGACGCGTCCGCCGACGTTCGTGCTGTTCACGACCGGCTTCCTGGATCCAGGCTACCGCCGCTTCATCCAGCGCCGTCTGCGCGAGCTGTACGAGTTCGACGGCACGCCGATCGTCATCAACATGCGCGTGCGGGAGAAGCGGCAGCGGTAGGTCACGTCGAGGACAGCGCGTCAAGGATGCTCGGGCTGAGCCCGGGAGGGATGTCGACGTCGACCGCGAGTGCGTGCAGGGCACGACTGACGTAGTTGCGCACCGACGCCGCGAGCGCGATGTCGACGATCTCGCGGTCGGTGAATCCGACCTCGCGCAAGCGGAGGCTGTCGGCATCCGTCATCGACGCCGAATCGCGGCTGAGCTTCGCCGCGAAGTCCATCAACGCCATGTCCGCATCGCTCAGTCGCGCGTCATGGTAGTCGCGGAGGATGCGCTCCAGCTGCTCCTCGTCGAACAGCTTGAGCGACTTGCGCGCGTGCGCACAGCGGCACGACTGCGACCCGATCGCATCTGCGGCGGCGAGGGTTGCGAGCTCGTATCTGCGGACGCCGAGCTGCGAGACGATCGCTCGCACCAGCTGCTGGAAGAGCCGGAAGGCTTCAGGGTTGACCGCCATCATGCGGGTATGACTCGGCACGTAGCCGAGATCGGCGATCTCCGCGGCGTACAGGTCGGCGACGGCCTCATCGGTGTCGCCCGGGGTGGTGATGACGGACATGGCGTTCTCCTTCGATCAGATGCTCACACGAACGGCGAGGCCAGTCCGTGCTGCAGGGCGTACAGGCTCGCACCCACCCTGTTGCTGGCGCCGATCTTCGCGTAGGTGCGCTCGACGTGGTTGCGCACGGTCTTTTCGCTGAGGACGAGCTTCTCCGCGATCTGCCGGTTGCTCAGTCCGCGGGCGACGTGCGCGAGTACTTCGCGTTCGCGCGGGGTGAGGCCATCGTCGTCGCGCACGCGCGGGGTGTAGTGCCCGGTGACGCTCAGCAGGGACTCGGTGCATCCCGGGTCGAGCTGACCGTGTGCGCTGCGCTGACGCACCCGTTCGGCCGCTGCGGCCGGATCCATCGCCTCGCGGTACGGTCGCGGCTCGAGCGCCGATTGATAGGCGACGGCGACCGCCAGGATGCGTTCGCCCGCACCGAGCGATGTGCCCGGCATGCCCAGCGGGTAGCCGCTGCCGTCGAGATGCTCGTGGTGAGCGCGCGCAAAGGTCCGCTCCCGCTCCAGGCCGGAGATCCGTGACAGCACGCGGTCCGTGAGATACGGATGGATGCGCACGCGCTCCCACTCGGAACCGGTGAACTCGCCGGGTTTGGACCAGATCCGGCTCGAGACGCCGAGCCTGCCGATGTCGTGCAGATGCCCGACGCGGCGCAGGGCACGGACCTCGTCCGCTTCCAGCCCGAGCATTGTGCCGACGTCGGCGGCCAGCGCGGCGACGGCACGCGAATGCCCCAGGGCGAAGGGGCACTTCAGGTCGGCGAAATCGCCGATCGCGCCCACGAGCCGGTCGAGGCCGTCCTGGTCGAGCCGGGTCTCGGAATCAGGTGCCTCTGCGATCGCAGCCGCCCAGACGTCACCGTCTGCAGCGGCGGCGAACACCGGTTCCGGGTCGCCGATCACCGCGTCGACGACGGCCGGGTCGAAGTGCCCGCCACGTCGGGCGCGCATCGTGGCCACGGCGGCGTCGACGCCGTACATCCGCTGGTGGACCTCGGCGACGTCCGCGACCTGTGCAATGCGCATCTCGATTGGGATCTCGCCACCCGCGCAGCCTCGGGGGAGGCCTGCGCCGTCGAATCGCTCGAACGTGTACTCCACGGCCCGTGCCACCTCGACCGGCAGTCCGATGTGGTGGGCGAGTTCGGCGGCCGATGTGCAGTGCGAATGCATGAGCGCGGCGAGCTGTCCGCGGGCGTCGCGGAGCATCTCTCCGATCGTCAGCACGCGACGGGTCACAGGTTCACCGCGGGCGACATTTCCGAGCAGGAAGCGCATGAACGGCATCCCGGTCCAGTCGACCGAGTACGCGTCACGACGCACGGCGATGTCGTCGCCGAACCACCGCGCGTACTCCTGCGAGTCGGCGTTGCAGCCGATCCACATGATGAGTGCCGTGCAATACGTCGTCGCGCGCTGTGCGCTGCTCAGCCCGAGCCGGTCGGCCAGCCGGCAGGCGATGATCGCCGCGCGGAGCATGTGCTCCGCGGGCTGCCCGAGCCCGAGGTCGATGGCTACCGAGAGCCCTGCCAGGACCTCGATTCGGCGCGGCAGAACCCCCTGCCTCTGCTGCGCCGCGGGATCCATTTCTCCAGTGTGCTCTCGATCAGTTCCGAACGGCAGTGCTCGTGAGAACGGGGGAGAAGCTGGCGCGCCCGACGAAGAATATGCCGCGCTGGGGGAGCCAGAAGTCGGCCAGGTGGGTCTGCTCCGGGAGCGGCCCGATGGGCCCGAGATCCTCGCCGTCAAGCACGGCCCGGCTGCCGACGACGCGCCATATCCGCTGCGGGGCCGCCTTGTAGAGCGGTCCGTTCGGGGTGGTGCCGTGCAGCCGCGTGCGACCGAGTCCGAGGAACGCGGCGGCCATCGAGCCCATCGACCCGAGCACCGCGTCGCTGTCCCAGGCGCTATCCGGCATGGCTCCACCCGCTGCCGTCATCATCCGCGTGGCGGGCGTGCTGGCGAGCTCCATCCGCCACGACAGCCGGTCGCCGATCGTCACATCCAGCATCCAGTCGCCCGACCATTGGATGTTGATGGCGGACACCCGCTCGCCCGGTGCCTCGGATCCGAAATATCGTGGGCAGCTCACTTCAGGCGCCACTGTGGTGAAGATCTCCCACCGGCCATTCGGCGCGCGGTGCCAGACGGCCCGGTACGCTGGGCCGACCGAGGTGGCGACGAAAGCGCGCAGCGCGAGGTAGTGACCGCTGAGGAATGGCAGCCCCATCACGCCGTACCCGGTGAATCGTTCGTCGGTTCCCTCGATCAGTCGAGGTTCGGCCTCCTGTGTCGCCGCGGCCGTGCGGGGTGTGGTGTTCATGCATCCAGCGTGCGCGCTGCCGGCGCATATCGCCTGAGGCATCCGCCTCAAGTCCACGGCTCGGCTTGTTGCCCAAAGTCCGGTTCGGTGGTGCAATGGAAGGTGGATGCCGCGAAAAGCGCGGTGTCCACAGCCGCGCCCACAAGGCCCGCCGAAAGAGGATGCGATGACGCACACCCTGCCCCTGCCCGATCTCACCCACGAACGCGTGGAGGTGATCACAGGTCGGCGCAGCGGCCTGTTCATCGCCGTGGCCCTGCACTCGTCCGTGCTGGGCTCCGCTCTGGGCGGCGCCCGGTTGTGGACATACCCGCACTGGAGCGATGCTCTCGGCGACGCGTTGCGGCTCTCCGCGGCGATGACGCTGAAGAACGCGACCGCGGGCCTCGATGCCGGCGGTGGCAAGGCCGTCATCGGTCTGGAGCCCGGAACGGTGCTCGATGCGGAACGACGTCGTGCCGCTTTCCTCGATCTCGGCGATGCCGTGGAGTCGTTCGACGGGCTGTACCGGACGGCAGAGGATGTCGGATCGACCATGGATGACATGGCGGTCGTCGGCGAGCGGACGACGCATGTCGTCGGGCTCCCGGATGCTTCGGGCGGCTCGGGCGAGCCGGCCGGACCCACGAGCCTCGGCGTGTACGAGTCGCTGCGCGCGGTGCTGGAGCGCACGACCGGATCTGCGGATGTCGCGGGCCGACGCATCACGATCTCCGGGCTCGGTCAGGTGGGCGGACGCCTCGCCGTGCGACTCTCCACCGAGGGCGCACTGCTGACCGTGACCGATGTCAATGCGGAGCGTCGCCACCTCGCCGCTGAACTCGGGGCCGCATGGGTGGAGCCCGGTGCCGAGCACCTCGTGGCTTCGGACGTATTCGTACCCGCAGGTATCGGTGGCCTGCTCACGGACGATGTGATCGACGCCCTCGAGACCTCTGCGGTCTGCGGCCCGGCGAACAACCCGCTCGCATCGCACAGTGGGGCCGACCGCCTGGCCGCGCGCGGCATCCTGTACGCCCCCGACTTCGTCGTGAACGCCGGTGGTGTGATCTATCTCGACCACGAGGCGAAGCAGCGGGGAACACGCGCCGAGATCATGGAGCGCGTGTCGCAGATCGGCGACACCGTGCGCCGCATCCTCGCCGACTCGGAAGAGCGCGGGATCACGCCGCTCGCGGCAGCGGAAGAGCTGGCGGCGGCGCGTCTGCGTGCCGGTGCCGAGGTGGGCGTCAGCTAGACGCCGTACTCGTCGCGGACGCGATCGCGCAGCTGGTGGCTGCAGGCGGTGACGGCCTCGTTCCAGGTGGTGTTCGCATCGTCCTGGGCGCGGTCGGACACCGCCTTCCAGATGCGGATCGGCACCCCGAACTGCGTGGCGACCCATGCGTACGCGTAGGACTCCATGTCGACGAGCTGGCCGCCGAGTTCGCGAATGGCGACGACAGCATCCGCATCGTCGATGAAGCTGTCGCCGGTGGCGATGGTCGTCGTTCCCTCGCCGAGGATCATGCGGGGCGGCATAGAGACGTGCTGGCCGGCGACGCCCTCCTCATCGCGAACGTCGTGCTGGAACGCGACGTCGATCTCGTAGACGCCGGCGTCGAGGTCGGGGTCGAGTGCGCCTGCGGTGCCGACGACGAGGATCTCTTCGTACGTGCCGGCATCGAGAGTGCGGGTCAGGCCGTACGTGGCCTTGAGCTTGCCAGGTCCGGTCACGAGACGGTCGAAGCCGTCCAGGGGCTCGGAGAAGGCGACGAGTTCGGATTCGAGGGCGGCGACGAGGAGCTTCACCCGCTCATTCTCCCCTACCGGGTCGTTGAGCGAGTGGAGCGAGACGAAACGGGTTGAGCGAGCCGGAGGCGAGTCGAAATGGCACCGTAACCTGCTGCCGTCGGCCCCGAGTTCTGAACGGAAGCGCAACACCTCGTAGGTTGTGGTTATTCACACTCACGACCTGAAGGGTTGCGCTTCCTTGACCGCACATTACCGTCATCTGACTCTTGAAGACCGGATCGAGATCGA
>NZ_JABFAS010000002.1:1290212-1486543 GCF_017168295.1 Microbacterium sp. KRD172
CGCGTCGGGTGTCGACTCGCACGTGACGCTGCGTGGCCGGATTCTCGCGCTCAAACAGCAGGAAACCAGCCACTACTCTGGCCGGAAAACCCTGCTCAACCGGCCTGTAAACAGTCGATCACACACAACGATCGGCACCTACGGGGAGATCACCACGCGTCGTCGCCCGAGTGGCCGTATTGAGGCGCGTGCCCGCTATCGCGAATGGGACGGTGCCACCCGGCTGGTGCAGGCAAGCGGCGACACCGCAGCTGCTGCAACCCACGCGCTGAAAGCCAAGTGCGTCGACCGCAATCTGATTGCGCCGAGTGCTGGATCGCTCACGATCGACAGTCCGTTCCCTGAACTGGTGGCGTACTGGCTTGACGACATCGAGTTGGAAAATCGGCTGGCGACTGCCACCCGGCAACTGTATGAGCGCGACATGCGCACCCTCGTGCTGCCCGCATTCAAAGATCTGACGCTGCGCGAGATCGGTGTGGCCCGATGCGACCAGTTCCTGAAGCGCCTTGCGAAAGATTCATACTCGAAGGCGAAGCATGCGCGCGTCGTGCTGCGACTCGCGCTCGCCTTGGCCGTGCGACACGAGGTGTTGTTGCGCAACCCCGTCGATCATGTTGCGCGGTTGCATCGCGACGTGCGGGTGCCGGACGCGTACACGCCCGAAGAGATCACTGCGATCCGCGCCGCCATCGCATATTGGGAAGCTGGACGCGATGTATCGGGGCCGAAACCAGACGGGCAACTCGGTGTAATCGTCGAGGTCATGCTGGGGACGTCCGCGCGCATCGGTGAGGTGCTCGCGATCCGCCGCCGCGATATAGACCTGAGCGTGCCATCTGTGCGGATCGCCGGAACGATCATCAGCACGAAGGGTCAATTGACGGCGCGGCAGGATCACCCGGAGACCGCGCGGTCGTGTCAACCCCACAACTGCGGCGCTGCTGGAGGAGGCGTTCGGATGAGAAGCCTGGCGATCAGAAACAGTGACAGGTACACTGTATGTGTAACTATTTGTGACCGAGTGGAGGTGAACATGGATACTGCGCTACTGCCAGCCATGCTGGGCTATAAAGATCTCACGGACGCGGGGCTGACGCGTCGGCAGTTTGACCGACTCATTGAGGCCGAGGAATACGAACGGATCGCACCTGGTCAGTTTCTGCGCACCGGCGCGACGGACGATACTACGGCCGCTTGGATGGCAATCGCTGCAAAGCGGCCGCAAGCAACACTCTGCCTGCTGACGGCGTTATCGATCCATGACCTCACGGACGAGATTCCAACGCGCAGCAACATCGCCATCCCGCGAGGCACGAAGCCATTGACCGCATGGAGCGCGCCGATCAGTTGGCACCACTTCGATGCCTCAACCTTCGATATCGGCCGTACCCAACACGCTCTGCCTGGGGGGAGAACGATCGGACTGTACTCCGCGGAACGTACGATCATCGATCTGTTCCGCCTCAGCCATGAATGGGGGAGTGACCTCGCGATCGACGCGCTCAAACGATGGCTCCGTGTCAAAGGGAACAGCCCGTCCCGGCTGCTCACTATTGCCAAGAGCTTCCCGAAAGGGAGACCTGCACTACAGAACGCTCTGGAGATCCTGCTATGACACCAAAGCCACAACGCGGCACGCCCGATGGTGACGCGACCCTGGCAATTCAGAAGCTCGCACGTGAGTCCAACGCAGACGTGCAGGAGCTGCAGACCCTGTACGTGCTCGAAGCACTTCTAGCCCGAATTTCCGCGTCACCGCATCGAGACGATTTCGTGCTCAAGGGAGGTGTGCTGTTGGCGGCATTTGACGCACGCCGACCTACCAAAGACGTCGACCTCCAAGCCACCGGGTTATCTAATGATGCCGATCACGTGACCGGGCGGTTGCGTGAAATTGCAGCCATCGAACTGTCTGACGGGGTGGACTTCGATGCAAACAGCATCACCGCATCTGCCATTCGGGACGGCGATGCTGATGAGTATGCTGGCGTGCGCGTGCGACTCGTCGGTCACCTCGGTCGTGCTCGGCTGACTGTCGGGATCGACGTCAACTTCGGTGACCCGATATGGCCAGCTCCTCAACTCATCGAGCTGCCGCGCATCGTGCCACTCGATCAACCCCCGGTTACGCTGCTCGGCTATCCGCTCGCAATGGTGCTCGCTGAGAAGATCGTCACCGCGATCGATCGAGGAGAGGGGAACACGCGCTGGAGGGACTTCGCTGACATCTACACGCTTACGCACCTTCACTCAGTTGAGGCAGCCACCCTCCGAAACTCGCTGGAGACCGTGGCCGCTTACCGAGGCGTCACCCTCGCTCCAGTGTTACCGGCACTCGCGGAGATGCCCGAGCGTGCGCAACCCAAGTGGCGTGCCTGGCGTACACGCGTAAATCGCCAGAAGGAGCTCCCCGAAGCCTTCGCCGAAGTGCTCAACGAAATTGCTCGCTTTAGCGACCCCGTGTTGCGAGAGACAGCCCACGGGATCTGGAACATTGCGCAGCAAGGCTGGGGCGATCGCAACGAGTAGATCTGTGGACGAAATGGGAACGCGAGCGTACCTTGGTGACATGGGATCGTTTGCCGCTCATGGTGCAAACCCGTAGTTGCGCTTCGATCGCGGCGAGAAGAACGGTGACGCAAAATTTGCGGCACCGTTGTTTTGTGTCCGGCGGACGATGCAGACGCGCTGTAATTGATTGCTACATACCCGGAATAACTTCGACGACCTCCCGCACCTGTAGGGACAGGGCCGGGCAGGACGAGACCGAGTCGATCTCTCGTCGCGGGTCGACTGGGGAGGCGGATGGGGCCCGCCTTCCCAGCGAACCACTGAGACGCTGGGCAATTCGACGGGCGTTCCGCTGACCCGCGGAACGCCTTGCATTGCGGGCGTGGGGCGAGTCGGACCAGCCAGACGACACTTCGGGCTCGAACGCTATCCCGAGGCAGCCTCTTGGATCGCCGCCGCGAGCTCGTCGTAGCCGACGACCGCGGTGGAGAGCTGTTGCGCTCGCACCCATGTGAGAGTTGACTGCCCGGTTGCCTCGAGTGCAAGGCGCGAGAGCACGGCGAATCGCCAGTGCCCGATGTCGAGTTGGTTGAGCTGCTCTCGCCCAGCGAGATTCACCGCGAGAACGTAGACGTCGGCGTTGTAGGTCGATTCGACGGCGTATGTGTTCGTCGCAGGGTCGAGGAGCTTTCCGCGAAGACCTGAGAACGCGAGCGTGGACGGTCGGCGCTGCGCCCACCGCTGCACGAGTGCGCTGGACTTAACCTCGATGCGGATGTCGTCCCACAGGACATCGAACGCGTCCCATTCGACGCGCACTGGTCGCTCGACGCCGATGGCACGCCAGACGAGGTACTCGGCCAGCCACCCACGAACATTGTTCGTCGTTACGTCCGGTAGCGCGAACTGCCAGAAGTCGGAGACCGATGCATCGACTCCGAGTAGCCGCTCGTCGCCGGTCAGCGGGTCCATCGGAGGAGGCTCGACCATCGTCATGCAGCGAGCCTATCGGTCGTCCATCGGTGACTCGATGCTCGGGTAGTTGGTGGCAATCACCATGATCACATGTTCGCGGGCTTCGAGCTTCGCTTGGGATCGAGGTTCAGCATCCACCAAGTCGTGTGGTGTAGCTCCATGCTCGCTTTCAACCACTCGGTTCACCGTGCTGTCGGACATCTGATCCGCTGCGGGAGACGGGTTCATGCCGATGACGACGAGCGGATTGCTTCCGACGAGCGTGGCCGGATCGACTGACGGCCCGCGGACAATAGAATCCGCTGTGACGCCCAAAAGGGGACCATAACGCGGTTGGCTACGAGCACTTACTTCGCATCGATCCACTTGAAACGATCACACAACTGATTCCAGGCTTGTGACTGCGGAGACGGGCTCGACGCCCGCGCTGAGGCTGCGTTTGACGGTGCACAGCTTGTCGATGATCCGCTGGGCACTGGCGACGAGCTTGTCGTGCTTTTCGGAGCTGAGCTCCGAGGAGTCGGCGGCGATCGTCGTGATCAACGTCTCCACACGGTTCTCTTCCGCGTTGAACATAGCGGTCACCGCGGAGGTGGCATCGAAGTCGGGCCCGAGCTGACTGGTCAGCTGTGCTTCTGCAGACAGCGCGGCGCAGCCGGCGAGCGCGGCCTGCAGCAGCTCGACGGGGGAGAAGGCTCCTTCGGTGCCGAGTGCGCCGATTCGTAGTTCTGCGCCGCTGGTGCTACGTACCGTGTAGGTGTTGACGGCGCTGCGCTCGGCAGTCAAATCGGGGATCGAAACCCGGTCTATCGGCGCTTGCCGAAGCTGCGCAGGCGCAGCGAGTTCGCCACGACGAGCACCGAGCTGGCAGCCATGGCTGCACCGGCGATCATCGGGTTCAACAATCCGAGGGCTGCGATCGGGATGCCGATGGTGTTGTAGAGGAACGCCCAGAACAGGTTCACCTTGATGGTCCCCAGCGTCTTGCGGGAGAGTTCGATGGACTGCGCGACCTGGTTCAGATCGTTGCCCATGATGGTCAGATCTGCCGCTTCGATCGCGACGTCGGTGCCGGATCCCATCGCAACGCCCAGGTCTGCCTGTGCGAGCGCCGGGGCGTCGTTCACCCCGTCGCCCACCATGGCCACAACATGACCACGAGCCTGCAGATCGCGGACCGTCTGCGCCTTGCCGTCAGGGAAGACGTCGGCGAAGATATCCTCCGGTGCGATGCCGACCTTGGCGGCAACCTGCTGCGCGACCGCAGCGTTGTCGCCGGTGAGCAGAACGGGGCGCAGCCCCATTTCCTTGAGCTTGGCGATCGCTGTGGCCGACGACTCCTTGACGGTGTCGGTCAGGTTGATCAGCCCGGCGAACTCTCCATCGACGGCGACCATGATGGAGGTCGCGCCGCTGAGCTGCGCCGCGGTCAGATCGGAGAGGTGCGCCTCGGTCAGAGCGACACCGTTCTCTGTCAGCCAACTCATGCGGCCGACGACCACGGTGCGGTCACCGACAGCGGCTCGGACGCCGCCGCCGGGGGCGGAGGTGAACGAGGTCGCCTGATCGAGAGTCGCTTCGGCCTGCGCCGCGTTCACGATGGCCTGGGCAATGGGGTGCTCAGAGCCGGACTCGGCCGCGCCGGCCATGGCAAGCAGCTCAGCCCGGCTGATACCCTCGGCGGGGGCGACGGAGGTGACAGCGAGGTTGCCCTCCGTGATCGTGCCGGTCTTGTCGAGCAGCACGGTGTCGATCTTGCGGGTGTCTTCCAGCACCTGCGGGCCGCGGATCAGAATGCCCAGCTGAGCGCCGCGACCGGTGCCGACCAGCAGCCCGATCGGGGTGGCCAGGCCCAAGGCGCACGGGCAGGCGATCACCAGCACGGCGACAGATGCGGTGAAGGCCGCGTTCACATCATTGGTGAACAGCATCCACAACACGAACGTGACCACGGCGATGACCAGCACGATCGGCACGAAGACCGCGGAAATGCGATCGGCAAGCCGCGCGATGGGTGCCTTGCCGGTCTGCGCCTCGGAGACCATCCGGCCCATCTGAGCCAGCGTGGTGTCTTTGCCGACCCGGGTCGCGCGCACCAGCAGGCGGCCCGACGTGTTGATGGTCGCGCCGATGACCGTGTCATCCGGCCCGACCTCGACGGGAACCGACTCGCCGGTGACCAGCGCGGTGTCGACGGCGGAGTGACCGGAGACGACGAAGCCGTCGGTCGCGATCTTCTCGCCCGGACGGGTGACGAATTCATCACCGGGAACCAGTTCGGATGCCGGGATTCTCACTTCGACGCCATCGCGCAGCACCACGGCTTCTTTGGCGCCCAGATCGAGCAGGGTCTTCAGGGCATCACCGGCGCGGGACTTGGCACGCGCCTCGAGGTAACGGCCGAGGAGCAGGAAGGTTGCCACGACGCCGGCGGTTTCGAAGTACAGGGCGTGCTCGCTCATCGCCATGCCGATGTGGGCTGTGACGTTGGGGTCCTTGATCAGCTGCCAGAGCGAGAAGAAGTAGGCGGCCAGCACGCCGATCGACACCAGGGTGTCCATCGTGGAGGCGAAATGCCGGGCATTGATTGCCGCGGCCCGGTGGAACGGCCACGCAGACCAGAACGTCACCGGAGTCGCGAGAACCAGTGCGACCCAGCCCCAGTGCGGAAACTGAGCGCCGGGAATCATGGAGATGACGAACAGCGGAACGGTGAAGATCGCCGCGACGATCAGGCGGAGCTTGAGGTCGCTGCCGCCGTGGGCGGTGGTGTGGTCGGTGCGCGATGTTTTCGCCGGGGCATCCGACTCGGCCGCGACAGCCACGGCAGCGTACTTATCGGTCTTCACATTGGCCTGGTAGCCGGCGGATTGGACGGTGGCGATGAGCTGCTCGTCGGTGACGTCTTCTGGAACCATGATGCGCGCCGACTCCAGCGGCAGGTTCACCAGCGCTTCGACTCCCTCGATCTTGCTGAGTCTGCGTTCGACTCTGCCGACACACGATGCGCAGGTCATGCCCTGGATGTCCAGTTCGACGACGCGCTGATTGTCGGGGAGCGTGATCTCGTTGCTCATGATTCCATTTCTTGTCACAGCCCGTGCGGTGAGCCGGTCGTTGACGGCGACTCACCGCACAGGCGAGGATGCTTACGCGTTTACGGAGACCAGCGTGTAGCCGGCCTCGGTGACCGCGGCCTCGAGAACCGCGTTCTCGACAGCGGCAGTGGTGGTGATCGTTGCGGTGGAGGTGCCGCCGGCGGCGAGGGCGACCTCGACCTTGCTGATGCCGGGCACGGCGTTGAGTTCCTCGGTCACGGAGGAGACGCAGTGGCCGCAGGTCATGCCGTCGATCTTCAGGGTGATGTCGTTCTGGTTCATGGCTTCCTCAGTGGGCTTGCTGGTGATGTTGAGGGTTTCGTTGGACTTGCTGCTGCATCCGCAGCCGCATCCTGATTCATTGCTCATGGGATCTCCTTGGTGTGTTTTTCAGGGGTGAAGAAGCGAGCGGGCCACTAGCGCAGCAGTCGGCCGATGGCGGTGGTCACTTCAGTGACCTTCTCAGTCACGAACGACTGATCACCGGTGTCAGCCGATTGAGCGGCAGCATCGACCACACAATGCGAAACATGGTCTTCGATGAGGCCGAGGCTGACCTTGTGCAGGGCGGCGTTGATGGCGGAGATCTGAGTGAGGATGTCGATGCAGTACTTTTCGTCATCAACCATGCGGGTCACCCCGCGCACCTGCCCCTCGATGCGACCCAGTCGCTTGAGCAGGGCGTCCTTATTCGTGGTGTAGGCGTGGTTGACGTGCTCATCGGTGGGTGTTGCGGTGATCTCCATGCTCAAATCATACCCATGGGGGGTATAGGTGTCAATCATGTCCCGTACGCCTTCGCCCTCCAGCTCGGTGACGCCGATATCGCAACGGCATTCCGCCTCTACCGCAAGAGTTTTGACAGAGTGACGGGCATGATCAGCGCCGCACCGGTGCCGCCGAGCAGTCGACATGATGCGAACACTGATACTGAACGTCCGACGGATTGAGTCAGCCGAGCAAGGCCACACCGAACCCCGAGACGACGGTTCGCAGCTCGGCGAGAAAGCGCTGCGCCTGCTCGGTGAGGGGGATCGCCGAGTGGCCGATCCAGCCGATCTCGATTCGCTCGTCGACGTCGAGCGGGATGGCGACGATCTCAGGGTCGAGGTCGTCGCTGATGATGCCCGTCGAGATGGTGTACCCGTCGAGCCCGATCATGAGGTTGAAGATGGTCGCGCGGTCGGAGACCCGGATCTCCTGCGGGCTCGAGAGAGTGGAGAGGATCTCTTCGGCGAAGTAGAAGGAGTTGTTCGCACCCTGGTCGAACGTGAGCCGCGGTACGTCGGCGAGATCGGCGAGGGTGACGCGATCTCGGGCGGCGAGCGGGTTCTTGCGGGAGATGAAGATGTGCGGTTCGGCGACGAAGAGCGGATGAAAAGCGAGCCCCGAGTCGCGGAGCAGCTTGTCGATGACATTCCGGTTGAAGTCGTTCCGGTAGAGGATCCCCAACTCGCTGCGGAGCGTGCGGACGTCTTCGATGATGTCCCACGTGCGCGTCTCTCGCAGCGAGAACTCGTACTCGGCCGCTGAGGTCGCCTTCACCATCCGTACCAGCGCATCGACAGCGAACGAGTAGTGCTGCGTCGACACCCCGAGCAGGCGCCGTGACGGAGGCCGCCCGAGGTAGCGCTGTTCGAGGAGCGCCACCTGCTCGACGACCTGCCTGGCGTACCCCAGGAACTCCACTCCGTCGGCGGTGAGCGTCACGCCGCGAGCAGAGCGCAGGAGCAGGACGCGCCCCACTCTGCTCTCCAGATCCTTCATCGCCGCGGACATCGTGGGCTGGGCGACGTAGAGCAGGTCGGCGGCGGCGCTGATCGAGCCCTCCGCGGCGACCTCGATGTAGTAGGTGAGTTGCTGCAGAGTGATACCGCTCGAGCGCTTAGCCATAGCCTCAGACTATGTCATGGCATAGTCGCAGCACATTTCTCGATGGGACGCGCAGCCGCCACCATTGAGAGACCCTTTTTTTGTGAGGCCGAGCCCGGCCGATCAGCCCACCGATTGGCACCTCCATGGCGCACGAATTCACGTTCCGCATCACGAAGACCCGCTTCGACGAGGACTACTCTCCGTCGGACGATTCCCGGATCACCACGAACTTCGCCAACCTGGCGCGAGGCGAGCACCGTCAGCAGAATCTCCGCAACGCCCTGACGATGATCGACCGCCGATTCAACGACCTGGCTGACTGGGACAACCCGAACGGGGATCGCTACACCCTCGATCTCGAGATCGTCTCCGTCGCGGTGCAGTTCGCCGCGGAGGGTGCGGACCAGGAGTTCCCGCTGCTCGAGGTTCTGGACATCAGCATCCTCGACCGGCTCACCGGAAAGCGCAGCCGGGGGATCGTGGGCAACAACTTCTCGTCGTACGTCCGCGACTTCGACTTCAGCGTGCGGCTGCCGGCGGCCAGCGAAGCGGCAGGCGGGTTCGCCGTTCCATCCGACTTCGGAGATCTGCACGGCAAGCTCTTCCAGCACTTCCTCGACTCGGAGGCCTACCGCGAGCGCTTCACAGTGTCGCCGGTGATCTGCATCAGCGTCTCGACGAGCAAGACGTACCGCCGCACCGAGAATCACCACCCGATCCTCGGCGTCGAGTACGAGCAGAAGGATCCCTCGCTGACCGACGAGTACTTCGGCAAGATGGGGCTCTCCGTCCGGTACTTCATGCCGCGCGGCAGCGTCGCACCGCTCGCGTTCTACTTCCGCGGTGATCTGCTCGGCGACTACACGAACCTCCAGCTCATCGGCACCATCAGCACGATGGAGACGTTCCAGAAGATCTACCGACCGGAGATCTACAACGCGAACTCGGCTGCAGCGAAGGTCTATCAGCCGAGCCTCGAGCAGCAGGATTACTCGGTGACGAAGATCGCCTACGATCGCGACGAGCGCAGCCGGCTCGCGACTGAGCAGGGGAAGTATGCGCACGAACACCTCATGAAGCCACACGGCGACCTTCTCGAGCAGTGGGCCGCCAACTCCCTCGTTCCTGTCGGATGACCACCGGAGAATCACCGACCATGAACACGCTTCTTCCTGCATCCATCGTCGGCAGCCTGCCGAAGCCTTCCTGGCTCGCCCAGCCCGAGACCCTCTGGTCTCCCTGGAAGCTGGAGGGTGATGCGCTGGTCGAGGGCACGCAGGATGCGCTGCGCATCGCCGTCCAGGAGCAGCGGCACGCGGGCATCGACATCATCAGCGACGGGGAGCAGACGCGCCAGCACTTCGTCACGACGTTCATCGAGCATCTTTCCGGCGTCGATTTCGACCAGCGCGAGACGGTCCGGATCCGCGACCGGTACGACGCGAGCGTGCCGACGGTCGTCGGCGCAGTGAGCCGTGAGAAGCCCGTGTTCGTCGAAGACGCGAAGTTCCTTCGTCAGCAGACCGATCAGCCGATCAAATGGGCGCTGCCCGGGCCGATGACGATGATCGACACGCTCTACGATCGCCACTACAAGAGCCGCGAGAAGCTGGCCTGGGAGTTCGCGACGATCCTCAATCAGGAGGCGAAGGAGCTCGAGGCGGCCGGAGTCGACATCATCCAGTTCGATGAGCCGTCTTTCAACGTCTTCTTCGATGACGTGCAGGACTGGGGGGTGGCAGCGCTGGAGAGGGCGGCTGAAGGGCTGCGCGCGGAGACCGTGGTGCACATCTGCTACGGGTACGGGATCAAGGCGAACACTGACTGGAAGGCGACTCTCGGGGCGGAGTGGCGCCAGTACGAGAAGTCGTTCCCGCTTCTGCAGCGATCGAGCATCGACACCATTTCCCTGGAGAGCCACCACTCTCACGTCCCGCTGGACCTCATCGAGCTCATCCGGGGCAAGAAGATCATGCTCGGAGCCATCGACGTGGCGAGCCACACGATCGAAACCCCGCAGGAAGTGGCGGACACACTCCGCAACGCGCTCCGGTTCGTCGACGCCGACAAGCTCATCCCGAGCACGAACTGCGGCCTGGCGCCGCTGCCTCGTGACGTCGCGCGGGCGAAGTTGCGTGCGCTCAGCGCTGGTGCCGACATCCTTCGCGAAGAGCTCACGACCGAGAAGTAGCATCCGCGGGTCGCAGGGGCACCAGTACCCACTCCAACGACCGCCGGCGCGCTCAACGCTCAACCGACTGAGTAAGGTCTTCACCACGGCGGTGATCGAGGACGTCTTGGTGCTCGGTGGCGATCCGCGCAAGTTCCAGATGCCATCGGAGTCGGAGATGCGCTTCAACTGGGTTCACGGCGATCATGCAGCGCTGGAGCCGAGCCAGGCACGCGAGTTCGTCGTCGACGCGTGGCGCATGGTCGTCGCTCAGAGGATCTCCGCGCGTGCCTCCTCGCCAATCCGAATGGCCCGGGCTGAGGAACGCGCTGGTGACACGACGCTCAGCTCTTCCCACAGGACGGGTCGTTACCCTCGGACCATGCGCCGCATCGTCATCGTTCCTCTGCTGCTCGCCGCCGGTCTCCTCGCAGGATGCTCCCAAGTGGCGCAGGTCGCGGGTGACGCGATGGGCGTCGACGTCGAGGCCGCATGCACGACGATCGACGATGCCTACGCGCAGTATCAGACTCTGCTCGATCAGGGTGGGGCCTCGGCGGAGCAGATCGACGCAGCCCGTGACGAACTCGTGACGACGCTGGACACACTGGCGACGGATGTCGACGGACAGCTCGGAGATCTCATCAGCTCGGGTGCACAGCAGATCGGCGGGATGACCGACCTGCAGGCGCCGGAGACCATCGAAGCGATCGATCAGCTCAAGGCCTCGGCCTCGGCCTTCTGCGGCTGACCTCGCAGCGGCGCCTGAGAAGTCAGGCGGTGCAGGCGTGGCCATGGTGCTGACGAGCGAGGCCCGGGCCCCGAAGCAGCCGGTCCGCGAGATGGTCCCGGTCACAGGACCAGTTGACTCAGAGGGTGTACGAAGTACCGCAGCGAGTACGCCTCCCAGACGGCCCCGATGATGAGCAGTGCCAGTGCCGGAAGTGCGAGCAGCCCGATCCGCTGCAGGCCGCGGAAGTAACCCTGACGATGGTTCTTCGCGCCGATGGTGCGCGGGAGCAGCCAGGACCTGCCCAGCAGATACGCGCCCAGAAGGAGCAGGATGTAGGCCTGGAGCTCGATGACGAAGGTCAGCGAGTGGGGGATGAGCACCACCCAGCCCTCGGGGGAGGCGGGGACGAGCGTGATGCCCGTCTCGACCGCCCAGTATCCGAAGAATGCGAGGCCTGCGAACGGCACGATGAGCGACGGCAGCCCGATGGTCAGCAGACTGAGTCGGAAGACGTTGACTCCCAGGATCGTGAGCGCGAACAGCGGCGGGATGTTCACCAGCCAGCGCACCAGCTCACCGGTGCCGTCCTCTTCCAGTCCCGCGGCTTGTGCGGCGTTGAGGTTGGGAAAGACGAGTCCGATCATGAATCCGACGAGGGCAAGGCCGTATGCGGCCACGTTGATGATGAGGTAGGCGCGCCTGTTCTCGCGGACGATCCGGAAGGGCCGTCGCCAGAACGGTGCAGGGGCGGTGCGCGCGATAGGCGCGGATTCGGTTGTCATACTCCTATCGCACTCGGTCGGCCGCCTCTCCAGAAGTGTCGAGGTGTCACCGGAAGGCGTGACACACGTCACCGTCGCCTGGGCGAACGACACGTCCCACTCCCTGCTGCTCAGACGGTCCCGCAGGTCGGGGTCTTGCACCTACGATCAGAGAAACCGATCGGAGCGCACATGACGACGCTGTACTTCGCCCGACATGGCGAGACCGAGTGGCATGCAGAGCATCGCTACGCCGGTTCGTCCGATGTGGCCCTCGTGCCCGACGCCATCGCGCAGGCAGCCGGTCTCGCGACGTGGGCGAGCACTGCCGGGCTGAGCGCGATCATCGCCTCGCCCCTGAGCCGGGCGCGCCTGACGGCGGAACCCGCCGCAGAAGCCTCAGGACTCCCGCTGCGCATCGACCCGCGTCTGGTGGAGATCGACTTCGGACGCGGCGAGGGCATGTCGCCGGCAGAGCTCGAGGCGGCGTTCCCCGAGGACTGGGCAGGGTTCGAGCGGCAGCCGGCGCAGCATCCGTTACCCGGTGGAGAATCCGGACGTGCCGGCATCGCACGCGCCATGCCGGTGCTCGATGAACTCGCCGCGGAGTTTCCCGATGGCCGGGTGCTCGTGGTCGGGCATGCGACGCTGATGCGCCTCTTGCTCTGCGAGCTGGTCGGACTCGACCCCGACTGGTATCGCGACATCTTTCCCGCGCTCGACAACTCGGCGCTGCTCGAGCTCGACTTCCCGTACGAGGGAGAGTCGGATTGGCCGGGACGCGCGCGCATCCTCGGAATCAACGTGCCGCCCATATCCCACGTACCCAGGGCGCAACTCCAGGCCGTTGACCCGGAGGCATCGCGGGAGTAGACAGAAACGACCGGCAAGGCGCCGTCATGATCGTGAGGAGTGGCACCGATGAGCGATTCGACAAGCATGACGAGTTCGATCATCCGCAGTCTCGGTCGGGCGAAGGGTCTGGACACCGCTGCGAAGACGGTCAGCGGCTGGGTGGATGCCGTGACGCATCCCACGTGGATAAAGAACGCGCTGTCGGGCTCGTGGCTCGGACATCAACTTCACCCCGTCCTCACCGACCTGCCGATCGGTGCGTGGGGAGCCGCCGTCGCTCTGGACCTCACCGGTGGAGAGCAGAGCGCCGATGCCGCACGTCGCCTCGTCGGACTCGGCCTCATCGCCTCCGCCCCGGCAGCGTTGTCGGGCGCATCGGACTGGTCGAGTACCAGGGGCGCCGACAAGCGGATCGGGTTCGTGCATGCGCTCATGTCCGCGTCCGCATCGACGCTGCAGGCCGGATCGTGGCTGGCACGGCGCAGCGGCCATCGCCGTGCGGGAATCGCCCTCAGCGCCCTTGGCCTCGGACTCACACTGTCATCGGCGTATCTCGGAGGGCACCTGTCGTTCGTACGCGGCATCGGCGTCAATCGGACGGCGTTCCAGAGGCAGACTTCGTCGTGGACGGACGTCGCCGCCGACAGCGAGATCCTCGACGGCACGCTCACCAGGGTCGTCGTCGACGGCGTACCGGTCCTGCTCACGCGGCAGGCGGGCCGGCTGCACGCGATCTCGGCGGTGTGCACCCACGCGGGCGGTCCACTGGATGAAGGAACACTGGATGCCGACGGCTGCGTCACGTGCCCCTGGCACGGCAGCCGATTCCGCCTCGAGGACGGCGGCATCGAACGAGGTCCAGCGAGCGTGTCCGAGCCGATCTGGGCAGTCAGCGTGGATGACGGGCGCATCCTGGTGCGCTCACCTGAGGCCGCCTGACGGATCAGAGCGGCAGCTCGCCACGCGCCCGCGCAACGATGATGCCCCGTTGTGAGGTCGGGAAGCGTTCGAGCATCTCCCGCAACTGAGCTTCGTCGACATCGGCTCCGAACGCTTCGGCCCCTGGCTCCAGCATGATGCCGGCCGAAAGCGGCCCGGCCATCACGGGATCGAAGCCGAGATCGTTCACGAGAGCCGCGACGAGGGCGACGTCAACCGGGTCATCGCCGGCGATCGCGATCGCTTTGCGGCCGGCACTCCCGACGGGGCGCGCTTCATCTTCGAGGTCCTGATAGCCCATGTGGCTCAGTGCCTTGATGACGCGCGCTCCCACGAGATGTGCCTGCACGAGCTCGCTCGTCGAAGTGCGCGGATCACTCAGATCGTCGCGGATGCCGTCGGAGCCCCACCAGTAGTTCATGGCATCGATCACCACAGCGCCGTGCAACTGCTCCGCCGGGAGCATCCGATACCTGCCGAGCGGCAGAGCCAGGATCACAGCATCCGCCTCGGCGGCGATCATCGAGATCGTCCCCGCGGACGCGCCGATCGCTCTCATCGCCGGGGCGATGAGAGCGGGAGCGCCGGAGCCTGCGACGATGACCTGATAGCCGGCGGATGCCGCGAGCCGGGCGAGCACCGTGCCGAGGCGACCGGCGCCGATGATGCCGAGGGTCTGGATCGTGCGCTCTTCGCTCCCCACGTTGTCATCGTACGGCGTTCGACGCGAGGCGCTCGGCGCGAGGCGTCTCATGCTGGAAGCTGAGCCGCGTCAACGCATCAGTCGACAGAAAGTCTGTTGCGACGCACCTGACGGATCCGCACCGTGATCCAGACTGCAACAGCCACCACGACGACGGCGATGACGACCTTCTGGAACACGCCAGCGTAGTCCTCGACGACGTGCCAGTTCGCGCCGAGGAAGTACCCTGCGAGCACGAAGATGGTGTTCCAGATCGCGCTGCCGGCTGTCGTGAGGAGCGTGAACCGCAGCAACGGCATCCGTTCGATGCCCGCGGGTATCGAGATCAGACTGCGGAAGATCGGGATCATACGGCCGAAGAAGACCGCCTTCGATCCGTGGCGGCCGAACCATGCCTCCGTGCGTTCCACGTCTGCGACCTTGATCAGCGGCATCCGCTCGGCGATCGCGTACATGCGTCGTCGGCCGAGCCACGCGCCGATGCCGTACAGGGCGAGTGCCCCGACGACCGAACCCGCAGTCGTCCAGATCAGCACCTCGACGAGTCCGAGCGTGCCCTGCGCTGCGGCAAAGCCCGCGAGCGGCAGGATGACCTCGCTCGGCAGAGGAGGGAACAGATTCTCGAGGGCGATGGCGAGCCCGGCGCCGAAACCGCCGAGGGCCTCCATGAGGGCGACCGCCCATGCGGCGATCGTGTTCAGATTCTCGGCTCCGGCATCCATGCTCACCAGATTAGGAGGCGGCGCCTGAGGATCTCCGCTGAGTCACGGGATGTTCACGTGCTGGCACGAAGGGTGTGGTCCGCGGCATTCAGCATCGTACGGCGTCGGCATACTCGGCGTACGCAGCGCCGAACCGCTCAGTGAGATCGGCCTCCTCGAGCGGTCGGACGACCCAGTTCCACACCAGTGAGCCGCACAGCGCGTAGACGACCACCAGCCGTCTCGCGGTCGCCGACGGCAGCGGGGTGCCCTCTCCACGTGTCGACATCGCCACCGCCGACCAGATCCCCAGCGCGCTCGCCGCGAGGAGCAGCACCAGGCCCGCCCATCGCACGGCATCCGGAAACGGCACATGCAGATTCCAACGACGTTCGATGACGGCGATGATCACGGGGAAGACCGCGAGGAACAGCCCCCAGAACACGACCACCTGACCCGTCGTGCGCGCCACATGCGTCGACGTGGACGCAGCCGGCGCCAGACGGATCGCGAACGGTCCGAACAGGATCCACTCCGTCTGCAACCGGTCCTGCTCTTGCCTGCGGGCCGTAAGTTCATAGGCTGGAGCCATGGACAGGACGATCACGATCGCGGTGCCGGCACCGATTCCCCACGGGCACCGCATCGAGGTGGTCGAGCGGATCGACGATGCGGGGTCGCGATCCGTCGTCGTGGTGACCGACCTGGAGACCCGCATCCACTATCGGCAGGAATCATCGCATGCTTCGGATGCCGTGACCTGGACGGGCCGCGTCATCGAATGCGTCATCGCCCCGACGAGAGGTGGGGTGAAGACCATGCTCGTGGTCGATCCGACCGGCCCCGGCTCGGCGGAGGCCGACGTCGCGCTGCGCGGGGCGGATGCCGCAGCCGATGCCGCCAGGATCGAGGCGCTGCGCTGGGGCGGAGGAGACACCGTCCCCGCGCCGGAGCCGCCGCGCTTCTGGTGAGTCCGCGCTTCTGCGCTCAGCGGAAGTCGCGGGACCGATGTTCGATGCCGGTGCGCAGATCCTGGAACCCGTCGGCCAGCACGTTGATGACGCCCTCGGGAGAGCGCTCCAGCATTCCTCGTATGATCAGCGCCGGTGAGTCTCGCGCGACCCGTCGATAGCGATTCCAGACCCCGGTGGAGCAGACCACGTTGACGAGACCGTGCTCGTCCTCGAGGTTGAGGAACGTGACACCGGCCGCCGTCGCCGGACGCTGTCGGTGGGTGACGAGACCGGCGACCTCGATGCGCCGGCCCACCTCATGCTCGCGCAGCTGTGCGGCGGTGAGCACGCCCCGCTCGATCAGCGCGGAGCGGAAATGCGCCATCGGATGGTCATCCGTGGAGACGCCGGTGGCGGAGAGATCGGCGGCGAGCTGCTCGTAGCTCGTCTGGTCGGTGAACAGCGGGGGCTGTACGGACACGGTCGTGCCTGGCAGGAAACGGGCACGATCTTCGGCGGCGGCGCCGGCGAGCCAGATCGCCTCCCGCCGCTTCAGTCCGAGGCATTCGAAGGCGCCCGCTGTGGCCAGGGCTTCCAATTGTACGGAAGTGGCATCCGTGCGCCGCACCAGATCGTGCAGGTCGCGATAGGGGCCGTTCGCCTCGCGTTCGCCGGCGATCCGCTCGGCCATCGGCTTGCCGATCCCGCGCACCTCGCTGAGCCCCAGACGCACGGCGAACGCGCCGTCGCGACGGTGCGCTGCCGACTCATCCGGCGCATCCCGGTCGAAACGGGGTGCCGCCGGCTGCTCGTACGTGCGGCAGGAGTCTCGGCCTGTCGCCGCGGGGGAATCCGTCAGGAGCTCCAGAGAATCGGTCGCCGCCGAAGCGTGCAGGTCGGGTCGACGCACCTCCACGCCGTGCCGCCTGGCATCGGCGGTGAGCGTCGACGCCGAATAGAAGCCCATCGGCTGAGAGCGCAGGAGCCCGGCGAGGAACGCGGCGGGGTAGTGCAGCTTCAGCCAGGAGCTGGCGTAGACGAGCAGCGCGAACGACAGCGAGTGCGACTCCGCGAAGCCGAAGTTCGAGAACGCCTGGATCTGCTCGTAGATGCGATCGGACTGTTCATCGGAAAGCCCGTGCCGCGCCATGCCGGCGTACAGCTTGTCGCGGATGCTGTCGATCCGCTCCAGACCGCGCTTGGACCCCATGGCGCGCCGGAGGGTGTCAGCCTCGTCGGCCGTGCAATCGCCGATCGTCGTGGCCATCTGGATGAGCTGCTCCTGGAAGATGGGGATGCCCAGGGTGCGCTCCAGCGCTGACTTGAGAACCGGGTGCGGGTAGGGAATGTCCATCGGCGGCATCGGAGCCTCGCCGCGGGCTGCCCGTCGGCGATTCTCCTCATCGATGCGGTCCTTCTCCATCTTTCGCCGCACGAACGGGTGCACGGCGCCGCCCTGGATGGGACCGGGACGGATGAGAGCGATCTGGATGGCGAGATCGTAGAAGCAGCGGGGCTGCAGCCGGGGGAGCAGACCGATCTGCGCGCGGGACTCCACCTGGAACACCCCGATCGAATCGGCACGGCAGAGCATGTCGTAGACCGCCGGCTCTTCCTTGGGGATGGTCTCCAGGGTCCAGCGCTCTCCGGTGGTGGCGGCGATGATCTCGAAGCAGTTCTGCAATGCGGCGAGCATCCCCAGCCCCAGCAGGTCGAACTTCACCAGCCCCATCCAGGCGGCGTCGTCCTTGTCCCACTGGATGACCGTGCGATTCTCCATCCGAGCATGCTCGACGGGCACGACCTCTCCGACCGGGCGTGCGGTGAGCACCATGCCGCCGGAGTGGATGCCGAGGTGCCGGGGTGCCTTCAGCACCTCACCGGCGTACTCCAGCACCGTCTCGGGGATGTCATGGCCGTCCACCGGCATGAGGTCGGCGCCCCAGCCGTCGACCTGACGAGACCAGGCATCCTGCTGGCCGGGGGAGTAGCCCAGCGCCCTCGCCATGTCGCGCACGGCGTTCTTCGGACGATACTGGATGACATTGGCCACCTGGGCGGCGCACTCGCGGCCGTATTCGCCGTAGACCCACTGGATGATCTCCTCGCGCCGGCCGGAATCGAAGTCCACATCGATGTCGGGCTCTTCCGTGCGGGTGCTGGCGAGGAAACGCTCGAAAGGCAGTCCATAGAGGATCGGGTCGACGGCGGTGATGCCGAGCAGGTAGCAGACGGCGCTCGCCGCAGCAGAGCCTCGCCCCTGGCAGAGGATGCCGCGACGCTTCGCCTCGGTGACGATGCCGTGCACGATGAGGAAGTAGCCGGGGAAGTCCTTCTCCTCGATCACGTTCAGTTCGCGCTCGATCCTGGCCCGTCCGTCGTCATCGAGTCGTGGATACCTGGCGGGGACGGCATCCCACACCAACAGTCGCAGCCAGCTCATCGGCGTATGGCCTTCAGGAACCTTCTGCTTCGGCAGATCAGGGCGGGCGCGGCGCAGCGGGAAGGCGGACTCCTCGGCGATGAGGAGCCCGTGTGAGATCGCACCGGGGTAGCGCTGGAACTGTGCGGTCATCTCGGCGCCGCTGCGCAGATGCGCTGCGCCATGAGAGGGGAGCCAGCCGTCCAGGTCGTCCATGCTGCGCACCGCTCGTATCGCCGACATGGCTTCTGCGAGCCCGGCGCGCTGCGGAGTCGCGTAGTGCACGTTGTTCGTCGCCACCACGGGGAGCCGGTGGGAGCCGGCGAGCTCGGCGAGGGCGTCATTGCGGCGATTGTCCTGCGGATCGCCGTGGTCGAAGAGTTCGACGGCGATGCTGTCGCGGCCGAACAGATCGGCGAGGCGACGCAACGGCGTCGCGGCGTCGCCTGCCGCGAGCCCTCGGCGCACACCACCCTTGCGGCACCCGGTGAGGATCGTCCAGTTCCCGTCCGCGCTCGCCGCCAGATCATCGAGGTCGTAGACCGGGCGCCCCTTCTCTCCGCCGCGCAGCTGCGCCCTGGTGATCACTCCGGAGAGGCGGTGATAACCCTCGAGTCCGCGAGCCAGCACCAGAAGATGCTCGCCCGCGGGGTCGGGAACGCCGCCCTGCGGACCGGGGAGCCCGAGTGACAGCTCGGCGCCGAAGACGGTCTGCAGGCCGGTCTGCGCTCCGCGCTGCCCTTCGGCCTCAACCCTGGTCTTCATCAGGTCGGCGACCTCTGCGAACCTGGCGGCCCCGTAGAAGCCGTCGTGGTCGGTGATGGCGAGAGCCGTGAGTCCGAGCCGCGTGGCCTCGGCGAGCAGATCCTCGGCGGATGAGGCGCCGTCGAGGAACGAATACGACGTGTGGGCGTGCAGCTCGGCGTAGGGAACGGCGTCTTCGGGCGGCTCGACCGTCGGCGGAGGTGCAGTGACCCGGCGACGGCTGACCGGCCCAGGGTCGGGCCGTGGACGAGGCTCTGCCGGCTCGGAGGAGGGTGCTCGCCCGCTGAGCGTCTGCTCGAGCTCCTTCCACGTCCGTGGAGGATTGTGCCAGCCCATCAGCGATACCTCCCTTCGACCCACCAGGAGTCGTCCTCCCAGAGCACCAGCCAGGCGCGCTGCGACTCGTCGACGATCTGCAGGCGCTGGGCGAGGCGGGCCTGGTCCTTGTCCCAGGCGCGCTCGCGCAGCGGCCATGGGCCCGCCCAGCTCGAGACCGCTGTCTCTTCGATCCATGCGGGGGCGGCGGAGAGCGTGCCACGCTCGTCCACCCGCGGCGGCGTGCCGTCTGCCGCAGTCACCCGTGCCGGCAACGGCGGGCTGAACACCTCGGACGGATACGGCGGAGGCAGGCTTCCCGGCCACGGCAGCGCGGCATCGCGTTCCGGTGGCACCTTGTCTCCCCAGGGTTGAAGCAGCTGCCGGTCGGACAGCCGGCGTCCGCCGACGATCACGGGGGTGACGACGCCGAGATGACCCAGCATCGCCTGCACTCGGGAGACGGCATGGTGCAGCCGCTGCTGGGGACCCTGCCCGAAGAGTCCTGGCTGATGGTGGGCGCTGTCATCGACCCTGGTCGGCACGATCCGCACCTCGGCGATGCCGGCCGGCGCGCGATCAGATTGCGCAGGGTCGGATTGCGCAGATTCGGATTTCGCGGGGGTGGAGAGCGACTCCAGCTGCCAGCGCACCCGATCGACCAGATCGCTCGCCTCGAAGGAGGTGGGGTGCAGCCACACCCGCGACGAGATCGCCCCGTCGTCGTCGGTCAGATCGATCCGCACTTCGGTGCACACCTGCGAGAGCTCGGCGAGAGCCGCGGTCACGGCATCCGCTGTCTGGCGCACTGCGAACGCCACCTGATCTGCCTGCTCGAGGGGCGTCTCGAACACGATCTCGCGTGCGAGCTCGGGCTCGGGATGCTGCGGCACCAGTGGCCTGGAATCGGCACCGGATGCCAAGGCATGCAATCTCGCCCCTCGTTCACCCAGTCTGTCGCGGATGTCGGTCTCGGCGAGGGCGGCGAACTCCGCAAGGGTGCGGATGCCCAACCGTTCGAGCAGCGCGGTGACCTCCTCGTCTCCCAGCGCCTGCACGGGGAGAGGGGCGAGGAACTCCCGCGAGCCACCGGGGGCCACGACGAGGGCAGGCGCCGCGAGGCGGGCGGCCTGCTCTGCCGTGAAGAGCCCATCGGCGATGGCCGCGCGAGTGCCAGGGTGGTCGTGCTCGGCGAGGGCTTCAATGAGGCGCAGGGCCGCCTGCTCCTCTCCGCCGTAGTATCGGGCGGCTCCGCGGGCACGCAGCGCGGCAAGGCCAGGGCGCAGCGGCTGAACGCCGGGCACCAGCTCTTCCAGCAGCCGCAGCACCGGCAGGAAGGCCCGCTCATCACGGCGGGGGTCTGCGGGGATGAGTCGCAGCGCAGGGGAGCGGGTCTGCGCGAGTCGGCGGCGCTGGCCGCGCCGCACACCCTGCGCCCTGGCTGATGCCGAGCATGCGATCACGATGTTCGATTGCACGACGGCGACCGGCTCTTCTGCGGGTGGCGCTCCGAGCGCTGCGCGCACCGGCCAATCCGGCAGCCACAGCACGAGATGACGAGGAGGCATGCTCATCCGGCCACCGCCCACTGATCGGATTCGGCATCGACCGTCTGAGGGACGGGCGCGAGCAGCGGCGCCACCGGACGCAGCGGTGCCGGCGCGGCATCCACACGGCCGAGGGAAGTCGGCATCCGCACCCGCACCCGACTCGGAGCCTCATGCCGCCGCCCCGATGCGCGCAGGGTCACGGTGCGATCGGCGAGGAGCCCCCAGCCGGAGCCCAGGCCGTGCCACTCGGTCTCCTCCACGCGGATCGTCGCCTCGCTCTGCGGCCAGGGCGCCGTGACCAGCAGTGTGCAGCCGCGATCGCGCAGGCGCGCGTTCAGCCGGGCGATGTCTGCATCGGCGACCCTGCTGCGCGGATGCACCGCGATGAGAGGGATCACCTCGGAGAGTGCAGTGGCGACCGTGAGCCAGCGGGGGCCCGGATCGGGCACGAGGACGAGACGTTCCAGCTCGACGCCGAAGCCGGCCATCGCCTCGACCCCGATCGTGGGCATGCCGATGATCGCGCACCACGACCCCTTCTGCGAAGGAGCGGCGAGCAGAGCACCCAGAAGACTCGGCGAAGGGGAGAGGGAGTAGGAGGAGCCGACCCGCAGCCCTGGATCGGGCAGGAGGCCCTCCAGCGCGGGATCGAGGGGAAGGAAGGGCACATCGCTTCGTCGCCGCTGCATGCGGGCGATCTCGCCGCGCAGGCGGTGCACCTCCTGCGCGCGGGAGGCTGTGCTCTCGCGAGAGCCGTCGCCCTCGCGGGAGAAAGCGGAGGGGGCGAAGAGTGCTGTGCCCATGCATCCATCCTCGAACTTATATACGAATAAAGCAAGTGAGGCTCTCATGCTAGTTCGCACATCCGACACCGGGTTTCGCGCTACCTTTGACGCATGCAGATCGAGTTCGAGAGTCCGGTCACGCGCGGGGACAAGCGCGTGGAGTCGTGGTACTTCGCGACCCTGCCTGAAGAGCTCTCGCTGGAGCTCCGCGAACTGCCGGCGCCGAAGCGGGGCTTCGGCTCATTGCGCGTGCAGGCCAGGATCGGCGCGTCCATCTGGCGGACATCGATCTTCTTCAGCGACAACGCGTTCGTACTGCCGCTGAAGAAGGCGATCCGCGACGCGCAGGGCATCGAAGAGGGCGACATGCTCACGGTCGATCTCGACATCATCGATCTCTGAGACGCTGGAGTGCGCCGCTGGACGCAGGTTATCCACAGCCCCCACCCACGGCATCCGTCGTTCTCGTAACCTTCGGGCATGCCCTCAGCCGTGACGCCGTACGACGTGATCGTCGTGCTCGTGCACATCGCACTGATCGGTATCGGCATCTGGCTGCTCGTGATCGACGCGCGCACCCACCGGCTGCCGAACCGGATCGTGCTGCCGACGCTGGCGGCAGCGCTGGCGCTGGTGGGCATCGACGCACTCGTGACAGGGCAGAGCGGCCCGCTGATCGGCGGTGTGATCGGAATGCTGGTGCTCGGCGGCATCTACGCCGTGCTGCGCGCCACGAGCAGAGGCGGGATCGGCGGGGGCGACGTGAAGCTCGCGGCGGTGATCGGTCTGGTACTGGGCTGGCACGGCTGGCAGGCGCTCGCCGTCGGCGCGGCATCAGCCTTCGTGCTCGGGGCGCTCTACGCCCTCGTTCTCATGGCGCTGCGCCGGGCGGACCGCTCCACCCGCATCGCGTTCGGGCCCTGGATGATCATCGGCGCGGTGCTCGGTATCGCCCTGGCTTGAGCACCACGCCGCGCACTCAGGACTATGGTGAGCACATGGCAATCGCACGACTTCACGACGGCCCGCTCGACGGGCAGATCCTTCCGCTCGAAGACATCGAGCAGGACCGACTGATCGCACCGTACGGCGCGACCCAGGTCATCTACCGACGAGGCACCGCAGCCGCAGCCAACACCGGCGCGAGCGACGGGCCCACCGAGGTCGGGTTCTGGTTCGTCGAGTCGAGTGACGACATCACGCCGACCGATGACTGAAGCACCGACGACTGAAGCACCGATGACTGAAGCACCGACGATTGAAACCAGTGACGACTGAGCCCTCTCGCACGGTAGAGGTCGAGCGCAAGTACGACGTCGACACCGCCACGCCTCTGCCCGTCTGGGATGCGATCCCGGGTGCGGATGCCGTGACCTCCGGCGAGCACCGCGCCCTCGACGCCGGCTACTTCGACACGGCGGATGCCGCCCTGTCGCGTGCCGGCGTGGCGCTGCGCCGCCGTACCGGCGGCCCGGACGAGGGGTGGCACATCAAGGGTCCGCGCGAAGGCGACGGACGCCTCGAGCTCGGCTGGCCGCTCGGCGACGCCGATGTCGTGCCGGATGCCGTGACCACTGCCATCGCGCGATGGACGACCGAGCCGCTCACCCCGCTCGCTCGCATCCGCAATGACCGCACGGCCTTCCTGCTCACCGGGCCAGGAGGCGTCGTCGCCGAGTTCGTCGACGATCACGTGCGCGCCACTGATCTCCGCTCCGGGGCAGAACGCGAATGGCGGGAATGGGAGATGGAGCTGGGGCCCGCCGCTCCTGCGGACGCCGCAGGACGAGAGGCGTTCTTCACCGCGGTCGAGGCCGCCGTCTTCGCCGCCGGCGGCAGGCATGCGGCATCCGGGTCCAAGCTCGCCCGCGCACTCGGCTTCTGAGCGCAAGCCCCTTCCCCGCGAAGGTCGTGTCGTGCTTGAGTGACACACATGACGCCATCCGCTGTGCTGCGCTCCATCCAGACGATCGTGCCGGAGACGGTGCTGGTGCAGGAGCAGGTGCGAGATGTCTTCGCCGCGCAGCCGGAGCTCAGTCGCCTGGCCAAGCGCATCGTCTCGGCATCGTTCAACGGATCGGGCATCGACACCAGGCACACCGTGCTGGAGGAGCTGTCCTTCTCCGCTGATGTCGCCACGCCCCAGTTCTTCGACCGTGACAGCGGCCTGCTGCTCGAGCCGGGAACGAAGGCGCGCAACGAGGTGTACATCCGCGAGGCGGGGCGGCTGTTCGTCGAGGCCGCCAGACGCACGCTCGAGGCCGACCCCGACATCACCGCCGCCGATGTCACGCACGTCATCACGGTCTCGTGCACCGGGTTCTACGCGCCGGGTCCCGACTACGAGATCGCCCGCGCTCTCGGGCTGCGAGACGGTGTGCGCCGCCAGCACTTCGGCTTCATGGGCTGCTACGCGTCGATGCCTGCGCTGCGAGCTGCGAGCGAGTTCTGCGCCGGGGATCCGGATGCCGTGGTTCTGGTGGTCAGTGTCGAACTGTGCACGCTGCACCTGCGCTCCACCGACGACCCGGACATGATCGTCGCGACCTCGCTGTTCGCGGACGGCGCGGCAGCCGGACTCGTCACGTCTCGGAGCTTCGAGTCCGAGGTCGCCGGCTTCGCTCTCGACCGCTTCCACACCGGCATCATCCCGGAGGGCAAGAAGGACATGGCGTGGACGATCGGCGACCACGGGTTCGAGATGGTCCTGTCGACGGCTGTTCCGCAGCTCATCGGCGATCACATCCACGACGCGCTCAGGCCGCTGTACGCGCCGGAGGAGGCGTTGGCCGAGGCGTTCGCGGACGACTCGATCGGCGAGCGCATCGCGCACTGGGCGATCCATCCCGGCGGACGCAGCATCGTGGATCGGGTGCAGGAGAAGCTGCTCCTCTCAGATGCTCAGATGGTGCCGGCCAGAGAAGTGCTGCGGGAGTACGGCAACATGTCCAGCGCGACGGTGCTGTTCGTCATGCGCCGGATCCTGGAGGACGCACACAACGGGGAACGCGTGGCGGCGATGGCCTTCGGACCCGGCCTCACCGCCGAATCCGCGTTGATGACCGTCGTCGCGCCGGTGACGCAGCGGCATGAGGGCTGACCTCTCGGTCCGCGCCGTCGACGAGCGCGAGCTGATGGACGATCCGGATGCGGACCCTCAGATGCTCGAGCGCACCTACGAGCGCTTCGCCCTGATCAACGCGGTCGTCTCGCGATGGCGCGGTGTGTACCGGCGGGACATCCGTCCACTCGCGAGAAGACGGCCGATCAGCCTGCTCGATGTCGGTGCGGGCGGCGGCGATGTGTCGCGCGCGCTCGCCGACTGGTCGCACGACGACGGACTGGCGATCGAGATCACCGCTCTGGATGCCGATGCGAGAGCGATCCGGTGGGCACGCGGTCGCGGCGGAGCGGTGCAGTACCGCTGCGCGTACACGAGCGATCTCGTGGCTGCCGGTGAGACGTTCGACATCGTGATCTCCAACCATCTGCTGCACCATCTGAGCGACGGCGAACTGGGCGCGGTGATGCAGGATTCGGTGGCTCTCATCAACGAGGACGGACTCGTCATCCATCGGGACATCGCACGCAGCGGGTTCGCCTACCGAGGCTTCGCCGGCGCCACCCTTCCATTCGCGAGGAATCTGCTCGCCGGATCGTTCATCCGCCCCGACGGGCTCGCCAGCATCCGCCGGGCGTACACGCCCGCCGAGCTCTCCGCCGTGGTGCCGCGCGGCTGGCAGGTGCGGACCGGTTTCCCCGCGCGGCTCGAACTGCGGTACGAGGGCGCAGATGCCGGATCATGACGTCGCAGTCGTCGGCGGCGGGCCCGTCGGACTGCTGCTGGCCTGCCTGCTGGCGCAGAGCGGCGTCGACGTCGCGGTGTTCGAACAGCGCACCTCGGATGACGACCGCTCCAGGGCGATCGGCATCCACCCTCCCGGCCGCGCTGCTCTTGACGCGGCCGGGGTGGGAGCGGAGGCCGGACGCCTGGCGCTGGCGCTGGACGGCGGCGACGTGCTCTGCGGAGGACGCGTGCTCGCCTCGGTCTCCTTCACTCCTCGCCAGCAGGTGCTGATCCTTCCGCAGCGCCGCACGCATGCGCTGCTCTCGGAGCGCCTCGCCGATCTGCGGCCGGATGCCGTGCATCTCGGTCATGCGGTGAGCGACGTCCGTGATGAGGGCGAGGTCGTACGCCTGACGGTCGAGTCGGAGGGCGTGGCCAGGGAGGTCACCGCATCCATCGTCGTCGCAGCGGACGGGGTGCGCAGCGGGGTACGCCGCCGCCTGGGCGTCGAGTGGCGGGAGACGCGCGGCAGCGGCACGTATGCGATGGCGGACGTCGCCGACGATGAGCCGGGCAGGAGGGTGAGCCTGTACTGCGAGCCCGCCGGCATCGTGGAGTCCTTTCCTCTTCCGGAGGGACGCAGACGCTGGGTGGTGGCCGATCCGCTGGAGCGGCTGCGCGATGAGGCGGCGTTCTCGCAGGAGATCGAGGAGCGCACCGGGATCCGGCCCGACCTCGCGCTCCCGCCGACGCCGTTTCGCGCGCGACAGCATCGTGCGGCGCGTGCGGGCGTTGGCCGTGTCGTGCTCCTCGGTGACGCCCTTCATGAGACGAGTCCGATCGGTGGTCAGGGCATGAACCTCGGGTGGAACGCCGCGCGGCACCTCGCGGCGGCCATCGAGAAGTCGTCGGGAGGCACTGAGCCCGACTTCCGTGCCTACGGACGACGCGCGCTGCGCTCGGCCGCTCGGGCCCAGCGGCGTTCGTGGTTCTACATGAGCATGGGGGAGCCTGCCCACGGTGTCGGCCTTGGCACCCGCAACGCGGTGATCAGGGCACTCGGATCGCCTCCGCTGCGCCGCAGCGCCGCGGATCTGATCACCATGCGCGGTCTGTGAGGGGCACCCTATACTTCAGCGTGTGACCGACGCCGCCGCTGTTCCGCCACGTCGCGCACGTATCGGACGTCGGATAGGTCTCGCGTCGTTGGCGCTCGTCGTCGTCGCGCTGATGGTGGGAACCGTCTTCATCGTGGTGAAGCTTCCGCAGCCGTCCACAGCCCTCGCCGATGCGCCAAGGGGCGACCTGATCGTTGAGGGTGCCGAGGGCGAGTGGAGCGTCGGCGCGTTCACGGTGCGACTTGACACGGGGCTCAGCGTCACGCATCCCAGTGCGGCGACCACGGTCTGGGAGAGCCCACATGGCGAGGGGTTCCTCGCCGCGGCAGAGGGAGCATCGAACATCATCGACGACCTCGGCCTGCTGCGCGTCAGCGACCGCCTGACGCAGCGATGGGCGGACCAGCGAATCACGACCGTGCGCCCCGACGCGGATGGCTCGCTCGTTCTCGAAGGGACCCTCGAGGGCGACGGAGCCCTCGATTGGGAGATGCGCATGAGTGAGGCTGCGCCGGGACGTCTGGAGGTGTCGGTGCGGATCGACCCCGTCGCTGATCGGCTGTACCTCGCTGCGGCGCTCGGAGCGGAAGAGGGTGTGCACGGGTTGGGTGCGCAGTCGTCCGGATGGGATCTGCGCGGTACGCGTGTGGCACTCGTTCCCCGCGAGCAGGGAATCGGACGCGGGGAGCAACCCTTGTCGCTGCTCGTCGATCTCGCCGCGAGTGCCGCCGGCGGTCAGGACACGACGTATCTCACCAGTGCCGTCGGCGTCACCGACGCAGCGCGCAGCGTGGCGTACCGCGGCGACGCGATATCGTCCGTCGACCTGCGCTCCGACGACAGGATGACCTGGGAGGTGTGGGACGGCACGGCGACCTTCGCGCTGGCGGCCGCCGAGACTCCGTCGCAGGCGCTGGCGATCCAATCCGAATGGGCCGGCGCGGCTGCGCCGCCTCCACCGTGGACGGCCACTGGACTCATCGCAGGTCTCCAGGGCGGCACGGACGAGGTGCGGATGAAGATCGAAACACTGCAGTCGGCAGGCGTGCCGCTTGCCGCGGTGTGGTTGCAGGACTGGGTGGGACGGCGCACGACCGGCTTCGGCGAAAGACTGCAGTGGAACTGGAGCCTCGACGAGCACCAGTACCCCGATTGGGAAGAGCTGATCGCAGAACTCGACGACCAGGGCATCCGAGTTCTCACCTATGTGAATCCCTCGCTCTCGGTCGACAGCGGTGCGGCATCCGCCTCGCGAGGCGGTCGCGATCTGTATTCAGAGGCGGAATCGGCCGGCTATCTCGCGCTCGCCGCGGACGGGAGCGTGCTCGATGCCGATCAGCACGGGTTCACCGCCGCCACCGTGGATCTGTCGAATCCGGCTGCTCGGGAGTGGTTCGCCGAGGTCATCGCAGACGAGGTCGCCGGCGCCGGGGCGTCCGGCTGGATGGCGGACTTCGCGGAGGGGCCGCCGCCGGATGCTGTGCTCGCCGGTGGCTCCGGGATCGACTGGCGCGTGCGGTGGCCGGTGCTGTGGCAGGAGGTGAACCAGCGTGCCATGGAGATCGCCGGACTGACCGAGGACGGATTCGTCTGGCACCGCAGCGGGGGCACCACGTCCGCGGGTCTCGCCGATGCGCTCTGGCTCGGTGATCAGACGCAGGACTGGTCGCGCACCGACGGACTTGCCTCGACCGTGACCCTCACGCAGTCACTGGCTGCAAGCGGCATGATGCAGGTGCACGGCGACATCGGTGGTTATACGGGCGTCGATCTGCCGGTGCTGCCTGATGTCGCTCGCGATGATGAACTCGTGCTGCGATGGGCCGAGGCATCCGTGCTGCAGCCGGTGTTCCGCACCCACGAGGGCAACCGGCCGGCTTTCGCCGCACAGCCGGCGGAGGATGCAGAGCTCGCCGCGAGACTCGGTCGCCTCACCCGGTTGTTCGTCGCGCTCGCACCCGAGCGGGATCGTCTGGCAGCCGAGGGACCGCTCGCCGCCGGAGCACATCATCCCTGGATGCTCGATCCCGACGAAGAGCTGAACGGCGGCGCCGATGACGAACTGCAGTTGGGACCCGACGTGCTGCTCGCGCCCGTGCTCGAACCGGGTGCCGAGACGGTTGAAGTCGTGCTGCCACCGGGTCACTGGCGTCACATCTGGTCGGGAGAGCGATACGGCGACACGGCCGAGGTCGTCCACGTCACCGTCGCCGCTCCACTCGGGCAGCCTGCGCTGTTCGCTCGGGAAGGCACGGCGGTCGCGAACGAGCTCGCCGACTTCGTCGGGTCGGAGTGAGGCCGCTCCGCTCAGTACTGCTGCGGCGGCCGTGAATCCTGTTCACCGTGCGCCGGCCAGCGCGCCATGGCCCGCTCAGCCATCGCTGTGATCGTCAAGGAGGGGTTCACCCCCGGGTTGGCCGGTACGGCGGCGCCGTCGACGACGTGCAGCCCCGGATAGCCCCAGATGCGGTGGTACGCGTCGACGACACCCTGTTGCGGGGAGGCGGAGACGATCGCGCCGCCGAGGAAATGCGCGGTCAACGGTATGCCGAACACCTCCGGCCACGAGCCGCGTGCCTCGGTCCGTACACCGCCTTCCTTCTCGAGCCGAGCTGCGATCGCCCTGGCGGCGACGTGCGCGCCCGGCAGATACGAGGGATTCGGCTCGCCCTCGCCCTGCGCGCTGGTGAGGCGGTAGCGGCCGAAGCGCCGTTTCACCGAGAGCGTGAGCGAGTTGTCCGCGGTCTGCATGACGAGCGCGATGATGCCGCGCTCGCTCCAGCGCCGCAGGGAGCCGAGCCGGAGGGCGGTGAGGGGAGCGCGGAGCACCTGGCCGATCAGCGAGCCCAGCCGGGCGAAGAGCGGACGGCCGCCGTCGACGAGCCCGGTGGCGAGCATGCCCATCAGGTTCGACCCGGGACCGTATCGCACGTTCTCCACGTGAGTGCGCTCGTCGACGTGGAACGAGGTCGTGATCGCGACGCCGTCCGCGAGGCCGACATCGTCGGGTACGGCCACCGAGATGGCGCCGTCGAGCGCCTCGGAGTTGGTCCGGGTGAGGTGCCCGAGGGAATCGGGCAGCAGGGGGAGCACACCGGTCGCCTTCATCCGGTGCAGGAGCGATTGCGTTCCCCAGGTGCCGCCGGCGAAAACGACCTGTTCCGCCGTCACGGTGCGCGGTCGTCGGACCCACGCTCCGCTGCGCACAGTCGTCACTCGGTAGCCGCCGCCGGTCAGTGGCTTCACCTCGACGACCGTGCGCAATGGTTCGATCGTGACACCACGTCGTTCGGCGAGGGCGAGGTAGTTCTTCGCCAGAGTGTTCTTCGCTCCGACACGACAGCCCACCATGCAGTTGCCGCACAGCGTGCAGCCGGTGCGTGCAGGGCCGTCGCCCGAGAAGTAGGGGTCGGGCGCGGTCACACCCGGCGTGCCGAAGTACACGCCGACCGGCGCGTGGCGGAATGTGCTGCCCACGCCGAGGTCCTCGGCGGCCCCGGCCATGATCCGCTCGACGGGGCCGGCGTGGGGGTAATGCTCCACGACGCCCAGCATCCGCCGTGCCGTCGCATAGTGCGGATCGAGTTCTCTCTCCCAATCGAATCCGTCGGGCCAGCGCGCATCTACGAAGAACTCAGCGCCGGGCCGGTAGAGCGTGTTCGCGTAGTTGAGCGATCCGCCGCCGACGCCGGCCCCGGCGAGGATCATGACGTGAGGCAGCTTGTGGATGCGCTGCACGCCGAAGCATCCGAGGGCGGGTGCCCACAGGTAACGCCTGACATCCCATGAGGTCTTCGCGAAGTCGTCGTCCTCGAAGCGGCGTCCGGCTTCGTACACGTGCACGCGGTAGCCCTTCTCCACCGATCGCAGGGCAGCCACAGAGCCGCCGAAGCCGGAGCCGATGATCACGACGTCGTGATCGAAGCGTTCGTTCATCGGTGCGCCTTCCGCGGGTCGGGGGTCTCGTGATCGCCATCGGCGGAGGGCAGCAGGATGCTGAGCGCGGCGGGAATCACGCGGATCTTGACGCTCTCGGACCCGATGCGCTCGCCGTCGGCATAGACCACGAGTCCGGGAGCGGAGACGTCGACCTCGGTGGCGCGCAGGGTCGTCACCTGCGGCAGTCGCACATGCGTGCCGCGCAGCAGCCGCGGCAGAAGCCCGATCAAGGTGATCCTGCCGACGGGCGCGACGTGGACGACATCGAAGAGGCCGTCGTGCGGATCGGCCTGCGGGCACACGGGCATTCCGCCGCCGTAGCTGCGGGTGTTGCCGACGGCGATCAGCGTGCCGTGCGAGAGCGCAATCTCGGCGCCGTCGGCGCGCAAGGCGAATGCCATGGGTCTCAAGCGGATCAGCTCGATGACCATCGCCAGGTAGTAACGGGCACGGCCGCGCGGCCAGCGGAGGGAATTGGTGCGCTCACTCACCTTGGCGTCGAAGCCGAGGGCGGCGACGGTGAGGAAATGCGCGGCGCCGTCGGGGCAGATCGCTTCTCCGACGTCGAGAGACCGGGAGACTCCGTGCGCGGCGGCCATCGCGGCGACGGCGGCGGAATCGGGGGATCCGAAGGGGATGCCGAGAGCACGTGCGAGATCGTTGCCCGTGCCGGCCGGCACCAGCACGAGTGGGATGCCGGAGCCGACGAGCACATCGAGCACGATCGCCAGGGTTCCGTCGCCGCCGACGATCACGAGGGCGTCCGGTCGTGCAGCGACCGCTTCGGCGGCGAATCGTCTGGTGTCGTCGACGGATGATCCTGTGCGCTCCGAGACACGCAGGCCGAGTTCACGCAGGCGTGCGACCGCGGCATCGCGGGCAGCGGTTCCTCTGCCGCGTCCTGATTCGGGATTGGCAAGGACGAAGACATGCCGCATGTCAGCTCCTCGCGCGGGCGACTGCCGGCAGCAGTGCCCCAGGATTCATGATCCCGGAGGGGTCGAGTTCGTCCTTCACCGCACGCAGCAGGCGGATCCCGCCCTCGCCGACCTCGCGTGAGAACCAGGGCGCGTGGTCCCGCCCCACGCCGTGATGATGGCTGATGGTGCCGCCGTGTGCGAGGATCGCGTCGTTCACGCCCGCCTTGATGCGGTTCCACTCGTCGAGCACCTCACCGCGCAGGTTCCCGATGATCGTGAAGTACAACGCCGCACCGGTGGGGTAGATGTGCGAGATGTGGCACATGATCAGCGATTTCGAGCCGTGCTCGCCGAATCCGGAGCGGATGGCGTCGGTGACGGCAGCCTTCAGACGGGGGAGGTCCGCCCAGGTGGCTGCGGTCTCCAGCGTCTCGCAGAAGGCACCGTGATCCAGTAGTGCATCGCGCAGGTAGGGGGCCCCGAAGCGTCCGCGCGCCCATTCCTCCGCAGAGGCCGGCCCGGTCGGGCGTCCACCGGCGCCGGTGAGCACGCGTGCCGTGCGCTCGTGACGTTCTGCGACGGATGCGGCATCTCCTTCGAACACGGTGACCGCACTGCATCCCTTCGCCAGGGCTTTGCCCACACGCCCGTGCTGCGCGAGACCGATCCCGGTCTCGGCTTCGTCGGAGAGCCGGATGACCGTCGGTCCTGTGGCGAGCTGTGCCACCAGGCGGAGTGCATCGGCGCCGCGTTCGAAGTCAGGAAAGGTCCATCCCTCGTATCGGCGGGTCTCGGGCAGCGGATGCACCCGCACGCTCAGCTCGGTGATGACGCCGAGGATGCCCTCGGCTCCGAGGAAGAGGCGCATCAGATCCGGACCGGCGGCCGACCCCGGTGCCCCGCCGAGCGCGATCTCGCCGGTGGGCGTCGCGACGCGCAGCGCGGTGACCATCGTGTCGAATCGGCCGTTGCCGGCGGAGTTCTGGCCGGACGAGCGCGCCGATGCGAACCCTCCGAGTGTCGCGTAGAGGAAGCTCTGCGGAAAGTGTCCGAGTTCGAAGCCGTGCGCCGTCAGCAGCCGTTCGGCTTCGGGCCCCGTGGTGCCGGCAAGGAAGCGGGCTTCGCCGCTGATCTCGTCGAAGTGCAGCAATCCGCTCAGACGCCGAAGATCCAGGGAGATGACGGCGCGATGACCGCCGCGCTCGGGTGCGAGAGCGCCGACGACGCTGGTCCCGCCGCCGAACGGGATCACGGCGATGTCGTGTTCCGACGAGAAACCGAGTACGCGAAGCACCTCATCGTGATCACCAGGCGAGACGACCGCGTCCGGAACCGCCTGATGCGTTTGCCGGAGGCGAAGGAGATCGGGCGTCGATCGTCCACCGGAGTGGCGGATGCGCGTCTCATCATCGCTGTGAAGCGCATCGTCGCCGACGATCGAGATCAGGCCGGCGCGATCCTGCTCAGTGAGAGCGGAGGCGGCCACGACGACGTCGGCCAGCGCGGTCGGCGGTTCGGGGCGGCGGATGCGTCCGAGGATCGTGGGCAGCAGCGCGCGCACGGCCAGGGGAAGGTCCTTAGCCAACGCGGGATCGCCCCAGCCGTTCCAGCTCGTCGTCGATGCCGGTGTCGTCTCCGTCGTCATGCGTTACAGTGTGACACATCATGGAAGATCGTCAAGCAGTCATGGTGTCCGCCGGCGCATTCGAACCACCCGTGTGGGACGAGGTCGACGCGCGTCTGCTCGACGTGGCATCCGACCTGATCGCATCGCGCGGGACCGGCGGGTTCACGATCGCGGAACTCGCACGCGACGCGCGTGTGAGCCGGCCGACCATCTACCGGCGATGGGCCGGCACCGATGAGGTGGTGCGTGCGGCTCTGCTCAGGCAGACCGTGTCGATCATCATGAGGATGTCGACTGATGTGCGCACCGGCGCGCAACTCGTGGCAGAAGTGATGCGCTTCGCCGAACTCTTCCGTCACGACCCCGTCTTCGGGCGGCTGCTGGATCGAGAGCCGGAGGCGTTCACGCAGTACAGCCTCGAGCGGGTCGGATCCAGCCAACGTGCGATGCTGCGCTGGCTCGAGCTCGCCATCGCCCGTGGCCAGACCGGAGGCACGATCCGCGAGGGGGATCCGGGCGACATGTCGGTCATGCTGCTGCTCATCGTGCAGTCCGCCATCCTCTCGCACCATGCGGTCTCGTCCTTGATCGGCGCCGCGGAGTGGGAGCGGGAGCTCACCCGCGCCGTGGAGGGGTATCTGCTCGCATGAGTCGACGAGGGGGGAATGAGGAAGCCGCCGGCGGGGTCAGGGCCTCGTCCATGCTGAACGTCTCGAGACGCGCTCTCGACCTGGAGACGCTCGCCGACGGCGGAGAGGTCGACCTGCTCGTGATCGGCGGCGGCGTGACCGGCGTCGGAGTGGCGTTGGATGCCGCGAGCCGTGGACTCTCCGTCGTCCTCGCCGAGGCGCACGATCTCGCATTCGGCACGAGCAGGTGGAGCTCGAAACTGGTGCACGGCGGGCTGCGCTACCTCGCATCCGGCGATCTGAGGGTCGCCCGCGAGAGCGCCGTCGAGCGCCACCTGCTCATGACGCGCATCGCGCCGCACCTCATCCGGCCGCTGCCGCAACTGCTCCCGTTCGTGGACGGTGTGTCGTTCAGACAGCGCACCGTCGGGAGCATCGGATTCCTGCTCGGCGACGGGTTGCGCCGCTTCGCCCGTACGCCAGGTGACGTGCTGCCGCGTCCGCATCGCGCCTCGGTGGGGGAGTCGATCGGCATGTTCCCCGCTCTGAGCAGGCGCGGGCTGCGGGGCGGGATGGTCGCCTCCGACGGTCAGTTGATCGACGACGCCCGGCTCGTGACGGCGATCGCCAGGACCGCGGCTGCCCATGGCGCGAAGATCCTCACCCGCACGCGAGTGACGGACATCGACGGCGACGGTGCGACCCTGGAGGACGTGCTGGGCGGTGGCTCGCTGCGGGTGCGCGCCCGCGCCGTCGTCAACGCCGCAGGCGTGTGGGCGGCAGAGCTCGATCCCGACATCCGCCTCCGGCCCAGCAGGGGAACCCACATCGTCCTGGATGCTGCGGCCCTCGGCCATCCGACCGCTGCGCTGACCGCCCCGCACCCCGGATCGGTCAGTCGTTTCGTGTTCGCCCTGCCCACCCAGCTCGGACGAGTCATCGTCGGACTCACGGATGTGGACGCCCCCGATCCGATTCCGGACGTGCCTTCGCCGACCGATGACGAGATCGACTTCCTGCTGACCACGCTGTCACGCGTGCTGGAGCGTCCCCTCACGCGCAACGACGTTCGCGGAGCGTTCGCCGGACTCCGTCCTCTTGTCGCATCCGGTACCGGCGACTCGACTGCGGACATCTCCCGTCGTCACCGCGTCGAGGTGTCGTCGAACGGCGCCGTCGGCATCCTCGGCGGCAAGCTCACGACGTATCGCGCCATGGCGAAGGATGCCGTCGACCTCGCCTGCCGGCAGGCAGGCATCGACGACCCAGGGTGCCGCACCGATCGCCTGCCGCTCGTCGGAGCACCCGGTTCGCCGGTGCCGATCGCGGACCCGGGCGCCTTCCGTCGTTCGTCGGCGACTCTCCGTGCACGCTACGGGGCGGAAGCCGCAGCAGTCCTCGCGGCGGGCGGCTCAGGCGGCGCGGGGCGCGTGGCCGAGGGCATCGACGTCATACGCGCCGAGGTGGCGTTCGCGGTGCGCGGCGAAGGAGCGCTGGATTCCGATGATGTGCTCGACCGTCGGACGCGGATCGGACTGGTTCCCGCCGACAGGAATGCCGCGGCCGAAGTGGTCGGCCAGGTCGTGGCCGAGACGCTGGCAGAGTGGGGATGAAACAGAGCGTCCGCGGCTGAGGTAAGGGTTTCGACTCGCTGCGCTCGCTCAACCTTGAGTCGGAGAGGGCTCAACGCCGCTTCGCGACATTGAGCCCTCTCGACTCAAAAGTTGATCATGTGGCCGGCGAGGCCGTGGAAGCCCTCCTGCAGCGCCTCCGACAGTGTCGGGTGCGTGTGCACGTTGCGGGCGAGCTCGAGAGCGGTGAGGTCCCACTTCTGCGCCAGCGTCAGCTCGGGCAGGAGCTCGGAGACGTCGGGGCCGATCATGTGCGCGCCGATGAGCTCGAGGTGCTCGGCATCCGCGATCAACTTGACGAAGCCCACGGGCTCGCCGAGGCCGTGCGCCTTGCCGTTGGCCATGAAGGGGAAGGTCGAGACCTTGATCTCGCGGCCCTCGTCCTTGGCCTGCTGCTCGGTGAGGCCGAACGAGGCGACCTGCGGCGAGCAGAACGTCGCACGCGGCATCATCCGGTAGTCGCCCAGCGTCTGGGTCTCTGCCCCGCCGATGGTCTCGGCCGCGACGACACCCTGTGCCTCCGCGACGTGCGCGAGCTGCAGCTTCGCGGTGACGTCGCCGATCGCGTAGATCCCGTCGACGTTCGTCTTCATGTGGTCGTCGATGTCGATCGCGCCGCGCTCGGTGAGCTTCACACCGGTCGCCTCGAGTCCGAAGCCCTCGACGTTCGGCGCGAAGCCGACGGACATGAGCACCTTGCCGGCCTCGATCGAGGCCTGGTTGCCGTCCTTGCCGGTGTAGGTGACCGTGACGGACGAGCCGTTGTCGACGACCTTCTCGACCTTGGTGGAGGTGAGGATGTCGACACCGTAGTTCTTGTACTGCTTCGTGATCTCCTTCGACACGTCCGCATCCTCGTTGGGGAGTGCGCGGTCGAGGAACTCGATGATCGTGACCTTCACGCCGTAGTTGGTGAGGACGTAGGCGAACTCCATGCCGATGGCGCCCGCGCCGACGATGACGATCGAGTCGGGCAGCTCGCGGCTGAGGATCTGCTCCTCGTACGTGACGACGTTCTCGCTGAGCTCGACGCCAGGCAGCAGGCGCACCTTCGAGCCGGTCGCGATGATCGCGTTGTCGAACGTGACCTCTTCGGTCGTGCCGTCGGCCTTGGCCACGGAGATGGCCTTCGGGCCGGTGAAGGTTCCGCGTCCGTCGAACTCGGTCACCTTGTTCTTCTTCATGAGGAAGTGGATGCCCTTGACCCGGCCGTTGGCGACCTCGCGCGAGCGGTCGAACGCCTTGCCGAAGTCGATCGTGAACTCACCGGAGATGCCGAAGAACTCGGCCTTGTGGTTCAGCGTGTGGGCGAGCTCTGCGTTCTTCAGGAGAGCCTTGGAGGGGATGCAGCCGACGTTGAGGCAGACACCGCCCCAGTACTTCTCTTCGATGACCGCGGTCTTCAGACCGAGCTGTGCGCTGCGGACTGCGGCGACGTACCCGCCGGGGCCCGCGCCGAGGATGACGACGTCGAAATGTGGCATGTCTAAAGCCTATCGCTCTGCAGGGGCGTCGGAACCGGCCGGGGGCGTAGATCCCCGCTGAGGTCGGAGCGATCGGGGGCGGGAACGTCGAACTGTGAGGGTGCGTACAGTCTCAGCATAGGAAACGTCGATGTGCGGGCGCTGTCTCGTACAGACCCTCCCGGCGGCGGCGCGGGATCAGTTAGTCTGGACAGCGAGGAGGGCAACCGTGACAGACAACAACAGCCGATCGGCAGGCGACGCAGCCATTCACCGCGACGGCGAGCAGAGGCACGACGCCACACAGACATTCGGACACGACTCCGACCTGTCCTTCGTGCCCTTCGGCGCAGAGCTCACCGATGTCGAGCAGGCAGCGATCGGCGCGCTTCCTGCCGGGTCAGCATTGCTGCTGGTCCGCTCTGGCGCGCTGGCAGGTGCTCGCTACCTCCTCGACACCGATGTCACCACGATCGGGCGTCACCCTGAGGCCGACATCTTCTTCGACGATGTCACCGTCTCACGCCGTCACGCGGAGATCACCCGGTCAGGCAGCCAGTTCGAGATCATCGATCAGCGTTCGCTCAACGGCACATACGTCAACGGTGAGCGCGTCGACCGCAGCACGCTCGCGAACGGCTATGAGCTGCGCGTCGGCAAGTTCCGACTGAACTTCTTCGCCTCGACCGCCGACCTCCCGGCGGCGAACGACTGATGGTGGCACTTCACGCCCGCGATCGCTCTGCGTCCGCGGGTCTTCTGAGTATCGGTCAGGTACTCGCCCGCCTCACGCCCGAGTTCCCCGATCTCTCCTCCAGCAAGCTGCGCTTCCTCGAGGTGCAGGGCATCGTCAGCCCGTCGCGCACAGAGTCGGGCTATCGCAAGTTCTCGCAGGCGGACATCGATCGACTCCGGCTCGGACTCACACTGCAGCGCGACCACTACCTGCCGTTGAGCGTGATCCGCGAGCAGCTGGATGAGGCAGAGGCAAGCGGCGACGCGGCGACGGCGTTCACGCCGCCGCCGTCCATCACCCCTGCGCCCCGGCGCTACCGACGCGATGAGTTGCTCTCGGCAGCCGGCGCAGGACCTCAGATCCTGAACGACGCCATCAGCACCGGCATTATCGTGGCGGCGGAGAACTACCCGGAGGCGACGGTCACCCTGCTGCGCAGTCTCGTCGCGCTCGACCGCCACGGAATCGAACCGCGGCACCTGCGCACCCTGCGCCAGAGCGCGGAGCGCGAGGTCTCGCTGATCGAATCCGCGATGTCGGCACTCCTTCGGCGAACGGATGCCACCTCCCGCGGAAAAGCGCGTGAGATGGCTCCGGAACTGGCCACGAAGATCGACGAAGTGCGTTCGCTCTTCGTCAAGGAAGCGCTCACCCGAGTGCTTTCGTAACGAACTGGTTGCGACACACCTTCGCCGATGGGCGGATGTCATTGCCGGCGCCGGGGCACTGCTCTAGCGTTGAGACAAATGCTTCAGGGAGGAATTCAGTATGAATGCGGATGAGCGTGCAGGCGACCCGCAGTTCGTGACGGAACTCCTCTTCACGGACGGTCTGCCCGCGATGGACGACGAGGTCGGCTACCGCGGTGCGGTCGCGGCCCGTGCAGCCGGCATCACCTACCGTCAACTCGACTACTGGGCGCGCACCGAGCTCGTCGAGCCCACCGTTCGCGGCGCCAGCGGCTCCGGCTCGCAGCGCATGTACGGCTTCCGCGACATCCTCGTGCTCAAGCTCGTGAAGCGTCTGCTCGACACCGGCATCTCCTTGCAGCAGATCCGCATCGCGGTCGAGCAGCTGCGTGCCGCCGGCATCCGTGATCTCGCCGGAACCACGCTCATGAGCGACGGCGCATCCGTCTACCTCTGCACGTCGAACGATGAGGTCATCGACCTCGTCAGCCGGGGTCAGGGCGTGTTCGGCATCGCCGTGGGCAAAGTCCTGCGCGAGGTCGAGTCGACGCTCGTCGAGTTCGACCCCACTGCTCCCGACCCCGTCGACGAGCTGTCTGCCCGTCGGTCCAAGCGCACGGCCTGAGAAGGCTTCGACTCGCCTGCGGCTCGCTCAACCCGTTTCGTCTCCTCGCTTCGCTCGTCGCTCAACGCCCCGCCGAGGTGACCTTCTGTCAGGCCGGCGAGCTCGTCGCTCAACGCCCCGCCGAGGTGACATTCTGTCAGGCCGGCGACCTCGTCGCTCAACGCCCCGCCGAGGTGACGTTCTGGTCAGGCCGGCGCAGCCACTGCGGGTCGTTGAGCGAGCGGAGCGAGACGAAACGGGGTGAGCGAGGAGCGCAGCGACGAGTCGAAGCGACGGCTCTCAGGAAGCGGCGCCGGTCTCCGGGACAGGCACGCGGCCGGTGCGGATGATCCGATCCAGCAGCAGGTCGAAGTCGGCTGCGAGCTCCTGAGCGGAGTCCCCAGGCCAGATGTGCAGCGGCTTGGCCGCGCCCTGGGCCTGCTGCAGCGAGGTGCGTTCAGGCAACTGAGGCGAGAGCACCAGCGGGCCGAACATGTCACGCAGCTCCTTGATGCGGAACTGGTGCTCGATCGACTGAGGGCGCACGCGGTTCACGACGATGCCGAGCGGCTGGAGACGAGGGGAGAGGCCGCGACGGATCTCCTCGATCGCGCGCAGGGCGCGGTCGGCGGCGGCAACCGAGAACAGACCGGGTTCGGTGACGACGATGACGCGGTCGCTGGCGGCCCAGGCTGTGCGCGTGAGCGCGTTCAGCGAAGGCGCGCAGTCGACGAGGACGAGGTCGTAGTCGCTCTCGACGGAGGCGAGTGCCTCTTCGAGCTTCCAGACGTCGCGCACGCTCGGGTGGGGACCGTCGAAGTTGATGGCGGACGGGCTGCCGATCAGGACATCGATCGTGCCGGGGTGCACCTTCGCCCAACCGCTGGAGGTGATCGCCTGACGGACGACCTTCTCCTTGGGATTCGCCAGGACGTCGGCGATGTTGAGCCGGCCGGCGACCTGGATGTCCATGCCGGTGGACACGTCGGATTGCGGGTCGAGGTCGACGACGAGGGTCCGGACGCCTCGGGCGAAGGCCGCTGAGGCCAGTCCGAGAGTCACGGTCGTCTTGCCGACGCCTCCCTTGAGAGAGCTGACGCTGAGTACGTGCACGGACACCACGTTACCTTCCCCTAGGCTTGGAAGACACTCAGCCCCGCCCCGTGAACGTCGAATACGGCGTACAACGAGCCATCAGAGGTGTGCATGTTCCAGAAGATTCTTGTGGCAAACCGCGGTGAGATCGCGATCCGCGCGTTCAGAGCTGCGTTCGAGGTGGGGGCACGCACCGTCGCGGTGTTCCCGTATGAGGACCGCGGCTCTCAGCACCGGCTCAAGGCCGATGAGGCCTATGAGATCGGCGAGCGCGGCCATCCAGTGCGTGCGTACCTCGACGTCGACGAGATCATCCGTGTCGCACTCGAGTCGGGTGCTGACGCGATCTACCCCGGATACGGCTTCTTGTCCGAGAACCCTGATCTCGCCGAGCGCGCTGCAGAGAACGGCATCGTCTTCATCGGTCCGCCCTCGAAGGTGCTCGAGATGGCGGGTAACAAGGTCGAGGCGAAGCATCATGCGATCGAGGCCGGCGTTCCGGTTCTGAAGTCCACCGAGGCGTCATCCGACGTCGACGAACTCCTCGCGCAGGCCGACGACATCGGATTCCCGCTGTTCGCCAAAGCCGTCGCGGGCGGCGGCGGCCGCGGCATGCGCCGCGTCGAGACCAAGGGAGACCTCGCCCCTGCGCTGTCAGAGGCCATGCGCGAAGCAGAGAGCGCCTTCGGCGACGCCAGGATGTTCCTCGAGCAGGCCGTCGTCCGGCCTCGCCACATCGAGGTGCAGATCCTCGCCGACAAGAGCGGCGAGACGGTGCACCTGTTCGAGCGGGACTGCTCCGTGCAGCGCCGTCATCAGAAGGTCGTCGAGATCGCCCCTGCGCCGAACCTGGATGACAGCATCCGCACCGCTCTGCACGGCTACGCGATCGCGTTCGCCCGATCGATCGGCTACGAGAACGCCGGCACAGTGGAGTTCCTGCTCGAGACGGCGGGGGAGCGCACCGGCGAGGTCGTCTTCATCGAGATGAACCCGCGCATCCAGGTGGAGCACACGGTGACCGAAGAGGTCACCGATGTCGACCTCGTGCAGTCGCAGATGCGCATCGCCGCCGGTGAGACGCTCGCCGCGCTCGGCCTACAGCAGGGCGACATCCGCCTGCGCGGCGCAGCACTGCAGTGCCGCATCACGACGGAGGACCCCACGCAGGGCTTCCGTCCAGACACGGGCAAGATCACGACCTACCGCTCCCCGGGCGGTGCCGGCATCCGCCTCGACGGCGGCACGGTGCACCAGGGCGCGCAGATCAGCCCTCACTTCGATTCGATGCTCTCCAAGCTCACCTGCCGTGGCCGTGACTTCGAAGCCGCTGTCGGTCGCGCACGCCGTGCGCTGGCGGAGTTCCGCATCCGAGGCGTCTCCACGAACATCCCCTTCCTGCAGGCGCTGCTCGAGGACGAGGACTTCATCGCCGGCGATGTCAGCACGTCGTTCATCGACGAGCGTCCTGAGCTGCTGCGCGGTCGCGCATCGAAGGACCGCGGCACGAGGCTGCTGAACTGGCTCGTCGATGTCACGGTCAACAAGCCGAACGGCGCCCACCCCGGCGTGGCGGACCCCGTGACGAAGCTGCCGAACATCGACCTCAACGCCGAGCCGGTTCCCGGATCTCGCCAGCGCCTGCTCGAGCTCGGACCGGACGCCTTCGCGAAGAGTCTGCGCGAGCAGAGCGCACTCGCGATCACCGACACGACGTTCCGGGATGCGCATCAGTCGCTGCTCGCCACCCGCGTGCGCACACGCGATCTCGTCGCCGCAGCCCCGTACCTTGCGCGGCTCACGCCCGAGCTGCTGTCGGTCGAGGCCTGGGGAGGCGCGACGTATGACGTCGCGCTCCGCTTCCTCGGCGAAGATCCCTGGGAGCGGCTCGACAAGCTGCGGGCGGCTCTGCCGAACATCAACATCCAGATGCTGCTGCGCGGGCGCAACACCGTCGGATACACACCCTACCCGACGGCGGTCACCGAGGCGTTCGTCGCCGAGGCCGCCGCGAGCGGTGTCGACATCTTCCGCATCTTCGACGCACTCAACGACGTCTCCCAGATGCGGCCGGCCATCGATGCCGTGCGCGCCACCGGTACCTCGATCGCCGAGGTCGCGCTGTGCTACACCGGGGATCTGCTGAACCCGGCCGAAGATCTGTACACGCTGGATTACTACCTCCGCCTCGCCGAGCAGATCGTGGCTGCCGGGGCGCATGTGCTCGCCATCAAGGACATGGCAGGACTGCTGCGTCCCGCTGCCGCGGCGAAGCTCGTCACGGCGCTGCGCGAGCGCTTCGATCTGCCGGTGCACCTGCACACCCATGACACCCCCGGCGGACAGCTCGCGACGCTTCTCGCAGCCAGCAACGCCGGCGTCGACGCGGTGGATGCGGCATCCGCCCCGCTGTCCGGTACGACGAGCCAGCCGTCGCTGTCATCGCTCGTCGCGGCGCTGGTGCACACCGACCGCGACAGCGGCGTCGATCTGGATGCCGTCTCCGATCTCGAGCCCTACTGGGAGGCGGTGCGCAACCAGTACGCGCCGTTCGAGTCGGGCCTGCCCGGCCCCACCGGTCGCGTGTACCACCACGAGATCCCGGGCGGTCAGCTGTCGAACCTGCGCCAGCAGGCCAAGGCACTGGGTCTCGCTGAGCACTTCGAGCTCATCGAGGACATGTACGCCGCGGCCGACCGCATCCTCGGACGCGTTCCCAAGGTGACGCCCTCGTCGAAGGTCGTCGGCGACCTCGCGCTGCATCTCGCGGCGGTGCACGCCGATCCTGCGGACTTCGAGGCGAACCCGGAGAAGTACGACATCCCGGACTCGGTGGTCGGCTTCATGGCCGGAGAGCTGGGCGAACTGCCCGGCGGATGGCCCGAGCCGTTCCGCACGAAGGTGCTCGCCGGGCGTGAGGTTCGCACGGGTCTCACGGAGATCTCCGCCGAGGACGAGAAGGCACTGGCCGGTACCAGCCAGCAGCGGCGCGAGCGGCTGAACATGCTGCTGTTCCCGGCGCCGACCCGCGAGTTCGCGCAACGGCGTGAACTCTTCGGAGATCTGTCGGTGCTCGACACCAGCGATTACCTGTACGGGCTGGTGCAGGGGCAGGAGCACCTCGTCGAGATCGACCGCGGCGTGCAGTTGTACGTCGGTCTCGAAGCCATCGGCGAAGCCGACGAGCGGGGCATGCGCACCGTCATGACGACCCTGAACGGGCAGTTGCGTCCGGTGTTCGTGCGGGATCGGTCGATCGCGGTCGACGCGCACGAGGTCGAGAAGGCCGACACATCGAAGCCGGGACAGGTGGCGGCGCCGTTCTCCGGCGTGGTCTCGCTCAAAGTCGACGTCGGCGACACCGTGCGCGCCGGTGAGCCGGTGGCATCCATCGAGGCGATGAAGATGGAGGCGGCCATCACCGCACCCGTGGACGGCGTCATCGATCGGCTCGCGATCGGCGTCACTCAGCAGGTGGACGCCGGTGACCTTTTGGTCGTCATACGTCCTGCCCAGTAATCTTGTGCGAGCGATACGCTCGCACAAGCTTGGAGTGACACAGTGACACCGAAGAACCCATCCGACTCCGCGGAGGACGAAACCCGCGGCGTACTCGACGACGCCGCATCGTTGGACACGACGGCGATCGGCATCCTCGGACAGACCGCTCAGGTGAGCGTCGCCCTTCCGCAGGACGAGGACGACGACCTCGTCGACGACGCGGTGCTCGATGGTGAGATCCACTCGGAACTCATCATCGACCCGCCCGTCGAGGCCGCCGCGGTGGCCGCGAGCGAGGTCGGCCGCATCCATGAGGACAGGATCGGCATCGTCATCGAACTGCCGGCGGAGGATGTCGGAGCTGTCGCCGCGGAGCCGGCACCCGCAGACGGGTCGGACGAGGTGATCGTGGAGGCTGTCGTCGAGCCGGATCCGGTGCCGGAGGCGCATTCTGAGATCGTGTCGGCTCACGACGGCGAGCAGGTTGGGGATGCTGACGCTGAAGTGCAGGTCGCTGACGAGCAGATCGACCGCTCGTCGGCGTCCGCTGACGAGACGGTGAGCGCCGCCGTCGTCGCTGCACCTGCTGCCCCCGCACGAACGGCGCCGAAGGCAAAGCCCCAGACGAAGAAGAAGCCACCTGCGCGCGTGGCGGCTGCTGAGCCCGCACCGGCGGCTGAGCCCGTATCTTCACCTGAGCCCGTGGCCGCACCTGAGCCCGTGACCGCACCCGAGCCCGTGATCGCACCCGAGCCCGGGCCGGCGGCCAGAGCCGCTACGCCGCCGCGACCCGAGAGCGCGACAGCTGCGTGGATCGCCGCCACGCTGAAGCAGGACGCCGCAGCAACCGCGACGCCCGCGTCTGCGGCACCAGCATCCGCGACTCCTGCATCCGCGGCATCCGTTCCGGCAGAGAAAGCGAAGAGCGAGACCGTGACGAACCCCGAAGAGACTCCGAAGCCGGACGGGAAGCCCGCGGAGACGACGATCGCACAGCGTCCGGCCGCGGCCCGACCCGAGGTCGCCCTGACTTCGAAGCGGCTCGGCGACCAGTTGGGTCAGGCGACGCGTGAGTCGGCGGATCTGCTCACAGCCGACCGGCTGCTCGATCCTCACCAGGTGACGAAGCCCGAGCCGGAAGGCGCGTGGAGCCACTTGCTGTATGCGGCATCCGGGCGACGCATCAACATCGGCGACGGCAGGCGCGCCCGCGAGCGCAAGGCTCTCACCTCGCGTATCGCCGCACCCCTCGCGGGCGGTGCGCGGTTCGTGCCGGTGCTCTCGCGCAAGGGCGGTGTCGGCAAGACGACGATCACCGCACTGCTGGGCATGGCGCTGGCGGACGCCCGAGACGATCGGGTGATCGCAGTGGATGCGAATCCCGACCGTGGCACACTGGCCGACCGCATCGTGCGCACGCACAGCAAATCTGTGCGCGACCTCGTGCGCGCCCATGACGAGATCAAGGGATATCACGACGTCTCGTCGATCGTCGCGCGCGACTCCACGAGGCTCGACGTGCTCGCATCCGATGCCGATCCGCGCATCGCCGAAGCGTTCAGCGACGATGACTACCGCGACGTCGCGAACGTCGCGGCCCACTACTACTCGCTCGTGCTGACCGACACCGGCACCGGTATCGTGCACTCCGTCATGGGGGCGACTCTCGACCTGGCGGATCAGCTCATCATCGTCTCCGGCCTCAGCGTCGACGAGGCGCGTCTCGCCTCTGAGACTCTGACGTGGCTCGAGACGAACGGCTACGCAGAGCTGGCCCGACGATCGATCGTCGTCCTTAACCAGTCGACCCCTGGCAGCCCGCTCGTGCGCCTGAATGAGCTCGAGGCGCACTTCGCGACGCGTGCGAAGAGCGTGGTGCGCATGCCGTACGACTCGCAGATCGCCGGTGGCGGAGCCATCGTGTTCGCCAACCTGCAGCCCGAGACCCGTCAGGCGGCTCGTGAGCTGGCGGCATCCCTCGTCGAGGGTCTCCGCGCGAGCGCAGCCTGATGACTGTTCGCGAGATCCGCATCTTCGGCGACCCTGTGCTGCGCACCGTGTGCGAGCCGATCGGAGAGATCGACGACGGCGTGCGAGCGCTCGTCGCCGACCTCATCGAGACCGTCGAACTGCCAGGCAGAGCCGGCGTCGCAGCGCCGCAGATCGGCGTGGCGGCACGCGCCTTCAGCTACAACATCGACGGTGACATCGGCTATGTGCTCAATCCGGTGCTGACTGAGGTGCGAGGCGAGCCCGCGCCCACCGGCGAAGGCTGTCTCTCGGTCCCAGGACTCTGGCATGACGCTCTCCGCCACCCATGGGCGCGGGTCGAGGGGATCGACCTCGACGGCGAACCGGTGGTGCTCGAGGGCGAGGGCCTGCTCGCGCAGGCGCTGCAGCACGAGACCGACCACCTCGACGGCAAGCTCTACCTCACGAGGCTCGCGCCGGAGGACCGCAAGACCGCGATGCGCGAGGTCCGCGAGAGCGACTGGTTCTAACACCTTCACCCCCGAGACCCCATCTTCACGCCGAGACCCCATCTTCGCGCCGAGACCCCGCCGTGCTGGCGTACGCAAGGCGGGGTCTGGGTGATAAGGCGGGGTCTCGTTGAGCTCAGCCGCCGATCGCGACGTTGGTCGTGTTGACCGGCTCGTCGTAGATCGCCGCGACCTCAGCGGCGAAGTCCTTCATGATCACGTTGCGCTTGATCGACATCTTCGGCGTGAGATGGCCGCTGTCCTCTGTCCACTCCGAGTCGAGGATCGTGAACTTGCGGATCGACTCCGCGCGGGACACATTGCCATTGGCGACGTCGACCGCGCGCTGGATCTCGGTGCGTACCGCTTCGTTCTTCGACGCCTCGGCGAGTGACATCCCGGCGGAGAGGCCGTTGTTGCCGAGCCAGGTGGGAAGCATCTCGGGGTCGAGCGTGATCAGGGCCGAGATGAACGGCTTCTGATCGCCGACGACCACGACCTGACCGACGATCGGGTTCGCGCGGATGGGATCCTCCAGTGCAGCCGGCGCGACGTTCTTGCCGCCGGCCGTGACGATGATCTCCTTCTTGCGGCCGGTGACCGTGAGGAACCCCTCCGAGTCGAAGCTGCCGATGTCTCCGGTGCGGAACCAGCCGTCGTGGAAGGATTCCGCCGTCGCTTCGGGGTTGTTCCAGTACTCCTTGAAGACGTTGATGCCCTTGACCTCGATCTCGCCGTCCTCAGCGAGGCGGACGCCGACGCCGGGAAGCGCAGGACCGACTGTCCCGATCTTCGACTTGTCGGCGAGGTTCACGGTGGCGGGGGCGGTGGTCTCGGTGAGGCCGTAGCCCTCCAGGATCACGACGCCGAGGCTGTGGAAGAAGTGACCGAGGCGGGGGCCGAGGGGAGCGGATCCGGAGACGGCGTAGACGATGTTGCCGCCCATGGCCGCCCGCAGCTTGCTGTAGACGAGCTTGTCGAACAGCGCGAACTTGATCTTCAGCCCGAACGGGATCTTCTTGCCATCTTCGAGAAGGCGCGAGTGCTCGATCGCCGCTGCCGCAGCCGCGCGGAAGATCTTGCCCTTGCCGCCGGCTTCTGCCTTCTGCTCCGCAGAGTTGTAGACCTTCTCGAACACGCGCGGCACAGCAAGAAGGAAGGTCGGCTTGAACGAGCCCAATGCCGGAAGCAGCTGCTTCGTGTCCGGCTGGTGCCCGGTGCGCACGCCGGCGTGGATGTTGAGGTGCGAGATGAAGCGAGCGAAGATGTGCGCCGTGGTGATGAACAGCAGCGTGGACGCTCCCGGGGTCTCCACGACCGCGTTGAGCGCCTTGGCCGAATTGCGGCACAGCTCGACGAAGTTGCTGTGCGTCAGCACGCAGCCCTTGGGTCGTCCGGTCGAGCCGGACGTGTAGATGAGGGTGGCGATGTCGGAGCCGACGGCGAGGTTGCGGCGGCGCTCGATCTCAGCGTCCTCGACGTCGACGCCGGCGGCGGTGAGCGTGTCGATGGCGCCGACGTGCAACTGCCAGACATCGCGGATCAGAGGGAGGTCGCCGCGCACCTCGTCGAACTTCGCGAAGTGGTCGGCGGATTCCAGGATGAGCGCCGTGGCGCCGGAGTCCTCGAGGATCCACTGGATCTGCGACGGAGAACTGGTCTCGTAGATCGGCACCATCACCGCTCCGGCGTAGAAGAGTGCGAAGTCGACCAGAGTCCATTCGTACGTGGTGCGAGCGAGGAATCCGACCTTCTCGCCGGGCTGGACGCCGACGGCGACGAAGCCCTTGGCGAGAGCGATCACGGCCGTCTGGAAGTCGGCGGCGCTGATGTCGCTCCATCCGTCGCCGTTCGGAACCGAGAACAAGGCCTTGTCGGGAGTGGCTTCGACTCGTTTGGCCAGCAGATCTGAGACATTCGCGTCGGGATCAGCAGGGACGATCGCGGGAACTTCGAATTGAACCACGGCAACTCCTTCGGTACCGGTCGGGCACGGGTTTCCCATGAGTCTAGGGCACAACCGGTCTTGAACCCGGGCAATTCTGGAATTCAGTCACGCGATCGATGACACTCAGTCGCGCAACTCGCGGCATCGGTTCGCGGGTGTCATGACGGGCGGCGGCAGGGCCGGGGATAGACTTCGTGACGATGTTCTACTGGCTGATGAAGTACGTCGTGATCGGCCCCGTGGTCAAGGCGATCTTCCGTCCCTGGATCGTGGGGCGCAGCAACGTGCCCAAGAACGGTGCCGCCATCCTGGCGAGCAACCACCTGTCGGTGTCCGACTCGGTGTTCCTCCCGTTGCTGATCGATCGGCCTATGTCGTTCCTCGCGAAGAGCGACTACTTCACCGGGCGAGGGCTCAAGGGGTGGGCGACGAAGTACTTCATGAAAGCCACCGGGCAGATACCCATCGACCGCTCAGGCGGAAAGGCCTCAGAGGCCTCGCTGAACACGGGTCTTCAGGTGCTCGGACGAGGTGACGTGCTCGGCATCTATCCCGAGGGAACGCGCAGCCCTGACGGCAAGCTGTATCGCGGGCGCACCGGTATCGCGCGGATGGCGCTCGAGGCGAGGGTTCCAGTGATCCCCGTGGTCATGGTCGACACAGACACCGCCATGCCCATCGGCCGCACGGTGCCACGGATCGTCCGCGTGGGGATCGTCATCGGCGAACCGCTGGACTTCTCCCGCTACGAGGGCATGGAGAACGATCGCTACATCCTGCGCTCGGTCACAGACGAGATCATGGTCGCCCTGCAGCGTCTGGGTGAGCAGCAGTACGACGACGTCTACGCCTCGTCGGTGCGGGATCGGATGCCGCAGCGTTCGTGACGGCCGCGGTCATGACGACGGGGTTCTGACGGCGAGGCGGCGCGCTCACGGCCAGTAAGCTGGGGAGATGCCTCAGCAGCTCGACGCCGCCCTGGACGCTTGGCGCACCCTTCCCATCAAACAGCAGCCGACCTGGCCCGACGCGGATCGCGTCGCCGACGTGTCGGCACAGATCGCTGGGCTTCCGCCGCTGGTGTTCGCCGGTGAGGTCGACAATCTGCGCGATCGCCTCGCTCGCGCAGCATCCGGTCAGGCATTCCTGCTGCAGGGCGGCGACTGCGCCGAGACGTTCGCCGGTGCGACCGCGGAGCAGATCCGCAACCGCATCAAGACCGTGCTGCAGATGGCCGTCGTGCTCACATACGGCGCGTCGATGCCGATCGTCAAGATGGGCCGCATGGCCGGGCAGTTCGCGAAGCCGCGCTCGAGCGACTCGGAGACGCGCGGCGACATCACGCTGCCGGCCTACCGCGGCGACATCGTCAACGGCTACGACTTCACCGAGGGCTCGCGCCGGGCCGACCCCGGCCGTCTGCTCCAGGGCTATCACACGGCCGCATCCACGTTGAACCTGATCCGTGCGTTCACGCAGGGTGGCTTCGCCGACCTCCGTGAGGTGCACTCCTGGAACAAGGGCTTCGCATCGAACCCCGCCAACCAGCGGTACGAGCGCATGGCATCCGAGATCGACCGTGCGATCAAGTTCATGGAGGCCGCGGGTGCGGACTTCGACGAGCTCAAGCGCGTCGAGTTCTTCACCGGCCACGAAGGCCTGTTGATGGACTACGAGAGCCCGATGACGCGGATCGATTCCCGCACGGACACCCCGTACAACACCTCAGCGCATTTCCTCTGGATCGGAGAGCGCACCCGCGACCTCGACGGTGCGCACGTCGACTACTTCTCGAAGATCCGAAACCCCATCGGCGTGAAGCTCGGCCCCACCACCACGCCCGAGACGGCGCTGGCACTGATCGACAAGCTCGACCCGAACCGCGAGCCGGGACGCCTCACATTCATCACGCGCATGGGTGCGGGCAAGATCCGCGACGCACTGCCGCCGCTGCTCGAAGCCGTTCGTGAATCGGGCGCCCAGCCGCTGTGGGTGACCGACCCGATGCACGGCAACGGCATCACCACCCCGACCGGATACAAGACGCGTCGCTTCGACGACGTGGTCGACGAGGTGCGTGGCTTCTTCGAGGCGCACCGCGCGGTCGGCACGTTCCCCGGCGGCATCCACGTCGAGCTCACCGGCGACGACGTCACCGAGTGCCTCGGCGGGTCGGAGCACATCGACGAGGCCGCACTGGCGACGCGCTACGAGTCGCTCTGCGACCCGCGGCTGAACCACATGCAGAGCCTCGAACTCGCATTCCTCGTCGCCGAGGAGCTCGAGAAGCGCTGACTCTGCGCGCCATCCGGTGGCATCCGCGGCGTCGATCGATGCAGCGGATGCCACTTCGTGCAGCGGATGCCGGTCAGAGGGCGCTGCGGATGAGCAAGGTCACTTGGCTGCCTGCTCTGCGCAGGGTCCCTGCCGAAGGGTCGGTACCGGTGACCTCGGTCAGTCCGTTCGGGAACGGGGTCCACAGCGGATTCCACGTGGGCTCGAATCCCGCATCGCGGAGTGTCTTGGCGGCGGTGTCGCGGTTCTGACCGGTCACATCAGGCACCTCGAACAGCTGTGGCCCCTTCGAAACGACGAGAGTCATCGTGTCGCCGGGTCGCCAATTCGAACCGTCGTCGCGACCGGAGATGCGGATGACGCGACCGTCTTCGACGTCGTCGCTGAACTCCTCGGTCGTGGTCGTGCCGATGTCCTTGTCGCTGAGAGCAGATGTCGCCTCTGACACCGTCATCCCGACGACATCCGGCACGCTGCCCAGCGACACGACGAGGTTCGCGGTGTCGGCCTCGAAGACGCTGCATCCCTCACCGCATTCGACATCGTCGCCGCCGGAGCGCGGTGTGACGCTGGCGTTGATCACGACACCCTCCGGGGCTCCTCCGTTCGAGTACAGGAGGAGGTCATCGTCGGAGACGGTGAGTCCGAGATCCTTGAGGTAGGCGCGGGCCTCATCGGCGGTCTTGCCATTCAGCGTCTCGATCGCGCGCGGAGCGGGACCTGTGGAGACGAAGACGCTGACCTCGGCGCCACCGTCGAGGCGTTCGCCTTCGGCGGGGTCGGTGCGGATCGCGAGGCCGGGCTCGATGTCGACGGAGCTCTCCTCCGCGGCCACGGGGACGAACCCCTCCTCGGAGAGGATCGTCGCGGCCTCCTCGTAGCTCTTGCCCGCGACGGAGGGTACGGCCACGAGTGAGCCGGGACCTGACCCGAACCACCAGCCGACGCCTCCTGCGACGACGGCGAGCAGAAGCACGAGGGACAGCAGGAACGCGCCACGTGCGCGGCGCTTGGACGTGCGCCGCCTGAGCAGGGTCGCGTTGTCGACGGGCTGCGACGCCGGCGCCGCGACATCGTCGATGACCATGGTCGACGGCATGACCTTCGTCAGATCGCCCGAATCGCTCTGCGCACGGATCGGCGTCGTCGTCGCGGCGACGGCCGTGGGTGCGACGCCGAGTGAGCGCTCGATCTCGCGAAGGCGGTCGAGCATCTCCTGTGCGTCGTTCGGGCGCTCATCGGGCGACTTCTCGGTCGACCACAGCACGAGCTCGTCGAGCTGTTCAGGGACTCCTGGGTTGCGCACGCTCGGTCGCGGCACCGACTCCGTCGCATGCTGGAAGGCGATCTGCATCGGCTGCTCGCCCTTGTACGGCTGCTCGCCGACGAGCATCTCGTAGAGCATGATGCCGAGCGCATAGATGTCGCTGCGAGCATCGGCCGTGCCGCGGGTGACGAGCTCAGGGGCGAGGTAGGCGATGGTGCCGAGCAGCTGCTGTCCGGTGGCGGTGTTCGCCGTGGTGGCGCGGGCGAGGCCGAAGTCACCGATCTTGATGCGGCCGTCCTCGGCGAGCAGTACGTTCTCGGGCTTCACGTCACGATGCACGATGCCCGCCTTGTGGGCCGCCGCGAGTCCGGCGAGGATCGCATCCATGATCGTTATCGTCTGCGGGATCGTGAGACGGCGCTGTTCGCGCATCAGCTCGCGCAGCGTGATTCCGGGAAGGTACTCCATCACGAGATAGGCGAGTTCGCCATCCTGGCCCTGATCGAACACGTTGACCACGTGCGGATCGGCGAGGCGGGCCGCGGCTCGGGCCTCCTGGATGAACCGGCTCTGGAACACCGAGTCGTCGCTGAGGTGGCCGTGCATGACCTTCAGCGCGATCCGGCGCTCCAGGCGAAGGTCGGTGGCGACGTACACCGTTGCCATCCCGCCGCGCGCGATCCGGGCGCGCACGCGGTAGCGGCCGTCGACAAGCCGCCCGATGAGGGGGTCGGCCTGCTGATTGGTCGTCACGTACAGAGTCTATGAAGAACTGGCTGACAGACCGCGGAGCGGCTCACCCCTTTGGGCGACCGGATCGGCCGATTTTCAGCCATACAGGGCGATCCACTGGTAGGCCTGGGCCTCCCACTGGCCGTAACGATCCGGGTACGCCGAGATCTGCACGGCCTGCGCGGCGTCCTTGAACGCCATGCCTTCCCAGCCGGCGATGTCGAGAAGACCTCGCGACGTGGTGCCGTTCGGGTCCGATGCGCCACCGTAGAAGACCCGGATGCTGCGATCGCGATCCATGATCTGATCGACAGTGCCCCAGCCGGTGCTGGGCCGCTGCTGGAACAGGCCGAGTGAATCGCGGTCGCCCCAATCGAGGTTGCGCAGCCAGGATTCGACCATCGACGTGGCCAGCGCGATCGCGATGCCACGATCGGAGACGCCGAGCTCTCTCCCGATCCGGATGATCATGGTGGCGTTCTCCGCCTGCGGTTCGTTGAGCGTCGCGGTCTGGGCGGGTGCCGGTCCGGACGCTGCGGGAGCGGGCGCTGGAGCGGGAGCGGGCGCTGGAGCAGGAGCAGGAGCAGCACGCGCGGCCGCCGCGACGACGATGGCCTGTCCCGGATAGATGATCGATGAGGCGCTCAGGCCGTTGGCCGCGAAGATCGCGTCGACGGATGTGCCGTACTTCTGTGCGATGGCGAAGACCGTGTCGCCTGCGACCACGGTGTGCGTGCTGGTGGCGGCGGGAGCGGGAGGTGTCGCCGGTGCTGGTGCAGCAGGAGCGGGGGCCGAAGCGGGCGCCGCCACGGTGAGGGTCTGCCCCGGATAGATCACGGAGCGCCAGCCGAGCCCGTTCCAGGTGAGAACGTCGACGGTGCGCAGCCCGAAGCGCTGCGCGATCGAGAAGACGGTATCGCCGTCTTGAACGGTGTAGCTCGTGGGAGTCGTCGTCGCGGGCAGAATGCGGGGGAGCGCCGTGAGTCGACTCTCCGACTGCTGCTCGATCGGTGCTGCGGCGCTCGCGGGAGCGGTGCTCATGGCGCTCGCCAGCACGCCGAGGACGGCCGCTGGAACGCCGAGCCGGACATATCCGGCACGAGGGCTCAGGATGTTCGCTGTCAAGGTTTCCCCCCTTTGCTGACCCTGAAACGCTGACACGTATGTAAACGGATGTCAACCAAAGTGACGGAAGTGGCGTAAGTGAAAGAAGTGTCGATATGCGATGCCGCTCTGAAGATGAGATAGTCGAAACGTGTCTGAGACTTCCCCCGAACCCACCGCCATCGAATGGCTGACGATGCCCGATCTCGTCGAGAGGCTCGACGAGCCACTCGGGCGCGTGCGTCGGATGATCTCCGAGCAGTACCTGGTCGGATCGACCCGGAACGGTGTCTTCGGTGTGCCGTCGCAGTTCATCGTCGACGGGCATCCTCTCTCGTCCCTGCGCGGCACGATCATCGTCCTCACCGACGCCGGATTCACCGATGACGAGGTGATCGACTGGCTGTTCAGCGAAGACGACGAGCTCGGCCGTACGCCGATCGCCGCGCTTCTCGACGGTCACAAGAGCGCCGTGCGCCGCGTCGCCCGCGCACTCGCCTGACGCGCCTCAGGCGGAACGCACGGTCGCAGCGCGCGCGAGGTCTCGCAGCTCGCCGACGGCTGCGTTGTCCAGTCGCGCACCCGAGAGCGCGCGGTCGGCCTCCTGTGCGTACGAGACGATGAGCTCCTCCACCCGTGCCAGTGCGCCGGATTCGGCGATCGTGGCCTGAATCGCCGACACCTGATCCGCGGTGAGCGTCGGATCGCCCAGCAGCTCATCGAGCAGTCGCCTGGCCGACGCATCCAGCTGCTCCCGCGTGAACGCGATGAGCACGGTGCGCTTGCCCTCGCGAAGATCGTCTCCGGCCGGTTTGCCGGTGATCGACTGATCGCCGAACACGCCGAGCACGTCGTCGCGCAGCTGGAACGCCATGCCGATCGGATGACCGAAGCTGCGCAGCGCGCTCTGCTGCGACTCGTCTGCCCCGGCGAGCAGGGCGCCCAGCAGCAGCGGCTGCTCGATGCTGTACCTCGCCGACTTCAGAGAGACCACGCGCAGCGCGCGATCAGCGTGCTCGGAGATGGGATTGACCAGCCAGGCCGATTCCTCGGCGATGTCGAGGAACTGGCCGGTGGTGACATCGCGACGCATCCGCGCGTACTCCCGGCGCACGTCGGGCGCCTGCGCGAGCCCGGTCAGGGCCTGCTCGAGCAGATCATCGCTCCAGGCGACGAGCAGATCGCCGAGAAGGATCGCGGCGGCTCGCCCGAACGGCTCGGCGTCCCCGGACCACGACAGCGTCCGATGCTGTTGCTCGAGGGAGCGGTGCGCCGCCGGAACGCCCCGTCTCGTGTCCGAGTTGTCGATCAGGTCGTCATGCACGAGCGCGGCGGATTGGAAGATCTCCAGCGCGGCGCAGAGATCCCACAGTGCATCCGTCTCGATGGCGTCGCGGGCGGAGAAGCGCGCGACCGCGCGCCATCCGGCGTGGCAGAACCGTGCGCGCAGACGCTTGCCGCCCCGCAGTGTGGCCTCGGCGGACGCGATGAACATCGCAGCATCCGGTCCATACGATCGCGTCTCGGATCCGAGCGCGGTCATGAAGCGATCCAGACGGTCGGAGACGGCGTCCTGGACAGGTATGGATGAGGGCACGATAATCAGCTTAGGTTCTCAGCCGATAACTAGCCTCGGCGGTTCTGCGAGCGTAGAATGAAAGACACTGAACCAAGGGGGGCGTCATGCCACTGTCTGAACAGGAGCAGCGTCTGCTCGACGAGATGGAACGCCATCTCCTCCACAACGACGCAGACATCGTAACCGCGCCCTCCGGCGATCGAACGCTCAGCTACCGCAATCTCGTCTACGGTGCCGTTCTTCTTCTCGTCGGAATCGGCGCGCTCGTCGCGGGCGTCGCGCTCGGCGGCCAGCTCGGCGCTGTCGCCAGCATCATCGTCGGCGTGATCGGATTCGCGGCGATGGTCGCCGGCGTCATCCTCGCGGCGACTCCCGTGCGCCGTGTCGGCGGCACGCCGCGGGTCCGAGACGGCGGGGCGTCCAAGCCGCCGCAGACTTCGGCCTCCTTCATGGACCGGATGAACGATCGTTGGGATCGTCGCCAAGACGGTCGCTGACCTCTTCACTCACCAGAGCCCGGATGCATTGAGCATCCGGGCTTTTCTGCGTCTCGGGGGATCACGCGGCTCCTGAACGCCTCGGCGCGTTGAGATCCTCCACTTTCCCTCCACGGTCCTCCACTGTGCGCTGTGCCGCGTTCTGGCGCGGAATCACAGGGGAGCGGTGATCTGGCATCGCCGAATATGCCATGCTGTGCTGGTTTGCTCATATGCAAGTGGAGCAAAGTGGAGTAAAGTGGGGGACACCTCGAAGTTGGCCGGACACAGAGGGGGTGATGGCCGATGTTGCTGGGAACGCATTCACCGAAGCTCGACGACAAAGGTCGAGTCATCCTGCCGGCGAAGTTCCGTGAGGACCTCGGCGGCGGCATCGTCGTCACCCGTGGTCAAGAGCGATGCCTGTACGTGTTCAGCACGGCCGAGTTCGAGGCGATGCACGAGCGGATCCGGCAAGCACCGCTCAGCAACAAGCAGGCGCGCGACTTCCTGCGCATGTTCCTCTCCGGAGCGAGCGCGGAGATGCCGGACAGCCAGAACCGCATCACCATCCCCGCCCATCTCCGTCAGTACGCGGGGCTCGAGAAGGAGCTCGTCGTCACCGGCGTCGGCGCGCACGCCGAGATCTGGGATGCCGCGGCCTGGAACGACTACCTCGCCGCCGGCGAGGACAACTACTCAGAACTCGAACAGGAGGTGATTCCGGGACTGTTCTGACCTCGACTGTGATGCCCCGCCGCTCCCACCCCGACACACTTCCCCGGTGCCGGGTCGAGAAGCGGAGGGGGATCAGAGTCGAAGGTCACCCGAAACGATCATGAATCTTCGCGACATCCACACCCCGGTGCTCCTCGAACGCTGCGTCGAGCTGCTCGCACCTGCACTGCAGCATGACGGCGCGGTGCTGGTCGACGCCACACTCGGCATGGGCGGGCACTCCGAGGCGCTGCTCGAGCGTTTCAGCAACATCCGCTTGATCGGGCTCGACCGGGACACCGACGCGCTGCGCATCGCCGGTCAGCGGCTCGAGCGCTTCGCCGACCGCGTCACGCTCGTGCACACCGTCTACGACGAGATCGGGCTCCACGCTCACGGTGCCTCCGGCATCCTCATGGATCTGGGCGTCTCGTCGCTGCAGCTCGATGAGGCCGAGCGCGGCTTCGCGTATTCGAAGGATGCTCCGCTGGACATGCGCATGGACCAGACGAAGGGCACGACCGCCGCCGATGTCCTCGCGACATACAGCGAGGGCAACCTCCGTCGCATCTTCGAGCGCTACGGCGAGGAGAAGCTCGCCGCACGCTACGCCCGATTCATCGTGCGCTCCCGTGAGGAGAAGCCGCTCGTGCGGTCGCAGGACCTCGTCGACCTGTTGCAGGCAGCGACCCCGGCCGCCGCACAGCGTGCCGGCCACCCGGCCAAGCGAGTGTTTCAGGCGCTGCGCATCGAAGTGAACTCCGAACTCAGCGTCCTCGCCGACGCGATCCCCGCCGCGATGGACGCTTTGACCGTCGGCGGGCGCATCGTCGTCATGAGCTACCAGTCGCTCGAGGACCGCCTTGTGAAGCAGGCCTTCGCCGCGGCATCCGCCTCCACGGCGCCCGCGGGGCTTCCCGTCGAACTTCCACAGCACGCTCCGCGCTTCCGCACCATCACGAAGGGCGCGGAGATGGCGGGCGAAGAAGAGAAGGCACGCAATCCGCGCGCCATTCCGGTGCGCCTGCGCGCCGCCGAGCGGATCAGGGAGGCCGCATGAGCCGTCAGGCGGCGACAGCCGCAGCACTGCTGCCGGAGCCGATCGCTCCCGCGCCCGGCGCCCCCCGTCGGTTGAAGCCGGTGACGGCGCCCGCTCGGCGGGCCAAGCCGAAGCTGGCGTATGCGCTCATCGCACTCGGCGGGGCAGCGGCGATCGGGATCGCCCAGATCGGCCTGTCACTGGCGATCACCCAGGACTCCTTCGTCCTCGCAGACCTCACTTCGCAGCAGCGTGAACTCGACCTGCAGGCGAGTGCGTTGCAGGATGACCTCGCCGGGACGAGCTCGCCCCAGCTGCTCGCGACCAAGGCCTCCGAGCTCGGCATGGTCGTGGCCGGATCCGCCTCCTACCTGCGCCTGAGCGATTCGACCGTGCTCGGTCCGAACACCGGTGCCGATGGCAAGTCCACGATCGATCCGAATGGAAGCGGCGCGGTGTACAACGCACTGCTGAACCAGAAGGCGGACGCCGCCGCTGCAGCGAATGACGCCGAGGCGTCAGCGAACGACACAGCTGATGCCGTCGATCCGAATCTGCCCCCGCCCATCACCGACGGACTTCCGAGCCCCACGACACGCTGAACTTCGACTGAGAGAGCGACATGACGACACGAGCCACCCGCGGCCCCCGGCGCCGCACCGTCGTCGCCCTGGCGGTCATACTCGCCGTGCTCTCGGCATTCGTCGTCCGCCTCGTCGACATCCAGGTCGTCAGTGCGAACGAGCACGTCGAGGACTCCCTGCAAGTCGGGAAGCTCGGCTCGACGGTGACACTGCCGGGCAACCGCGGTTCGATCGTCGATGCGAACGGCACGGTGCTGGCATCCAGTGTCACCGTGTACGACGCGCAGCTCGACCCGATGCTGATCGCGTCGCTCGAGGACGATGAGGACGACCCGCCGAAGACGTCCTGGAGCGAGGCGGCTGACATGATCGCGGCGATCACCGGGCAGGATGCAGACGATCTGCGTGCCGGTGTCGCAGCCACACTCGAGAGCGATCCTGCGTCGCGCTACCTGCCGCTGAAGAAGGGGCTCAGCACCGAGAAGTTCCTCGAACTGCGCGATCTCGGTCTGGTCTACCTCGACATGCTGCCGCGCGAGACGCGCGTGTATCCGAACGGCGCGGTCGCCGGAAACATCATCGGATACGTCGACAGCGCCGGCGTCGGCCAGTCGGGCGTGGAGCAGCTCGAGAAGCAGTGCCTCTCGCCGGTGAACGGCGAGCGCACGTATCTTCGCGGCAAGGACGGCAACATCATCCCCGGCAGTGATCGGACGGTCGCGGCAGAGAACGGCGGATCGGTGCAGCTGACGATCAACAGCGACCTGCAGTGGTACCTGACGCAGATGATCTCGGAAGAAGCGCAGAAGATGGGCGCGAAGGCAGGCACCGTCACCGTGGTGGAGGTGAAGACGGGCAAGATCCGGGCGGCAGCCGAATGGCCCGCCATGGATCCGAACGACCTCAACTCCTCCTCACCCGAGGACTGGGGCACGCGAGTCTTCGGATCTTGGTTCGAGCCCGGTTCGACGTTCAAAGCCGTCACGGCCGCTGCAGTGCTCGACGCCGGCGCTGCCGACTTGAACACAACCGTCTCAGCGAACGGGCGCGAAACATTCCCGAACGGCGCGGTCATCAATGACCCGTTCCGGCACGACACCTACCAGTACCGGCTCGCCGGGGCATTGATCGACTCGTCGAACGTCGCGCTGTCGAAGTTCGGCACGTTGATCGACGCACAGACGCGATACGACTACATACAGAAGTTCGGATTCGGGCAGGAGACCATCGGATTCCCTCGAGAGAACCCCGGTCTCGTGCATCCCGCGAACGCGTGGGACAGCCAGACGCTCTACACGACCACCTTCGGCCAGGCGCTCACGGTCACCGCACCTCAGGTCGCCGGTGCCTATCAGGCGATCGCCAACGGCGGCGAGAAGATCGATCTGTCGCTGATCGAGTCCTGCACTCTGGACGACGGCACCGTGGTGGATCCGGAAGCGCCCAAGCGCGAGCAGGTCGTCTCCGAACAGACCGCGGCCGAGGTGTCGCGCATACTCGAGAACGTCTCGGTGCAGGGTGGGCTGAGCCAGCAGATCGAGGTTCCCGGCTACCGTGTCGCGAGCAAGACCGGTACCGCGCAGAAGGCGGATGCTGGTGGGTACATCGCCGGGAAGTACTTCACCAGCATGGTCGGCTTCGCGCCCGTCGACGATCCCCAGTACGTGGTGGTGGTCACGCTCGATGAGCCGACTAAGGTTGTATCGTCCGCAGCCACGGCATCCGCCTTCCAGCAGTCGATGACGCAGGTGCTGAAGACCTACCGTGTCTCGCCCTCGACCGTCCCGATGGACGAGCTGCTTCCCAAATTCGAATAGCCGGCACTGAGCCGCGCATGGAGATTTCATGATCGCCCTGACGCTTGCCGAGATCGCCGCAATCACCGATGGCGACTTGCGTCTCGTAGACCCCGACATCTCGGAGACCACTGTGTCCGGTGTCGTCGACACCGACTCGAGGAACATGACCCCGGGCGGTGTCTTCATCGCCAAGCCCGGAGCAGAGACCGACGGGCATCGCTTCGTCGCCGCGGCCGTGACAGGCGGAGCGTCGGTGGCGGTCGTCGAGCACATCGTCGACGCCCAGGTGTCGCAAGTGGTCGTGAAGGATGCCGTCACCGCTCTCGCCGACCTCGCACGCGCCGTCGTCGCGCGCGTGCGCGCCGAAGGACAGCTGAAGATCGTCGGCATCACCGGGTCGAACGGCAAGACGACCACCAAGAACCTGCTCGCCCGCATCCTCGAGGACGAAGGCGAGACGATCTCTCCGATCAACTCGTACAACAACGAGGTCGGTGCCCCGGTCACGATGCTCCGCGTCACGGACAGCACCCGTTACCTCGTCAGCGAGTTCGGCGCCGCCGGCCCGGGCAGCATCGCCCACCTCGCGGGTCTCGTCGAGCCCGACATCGCCATCGTGCTCATGGTCGGCATGGCGCATGCCGGCGGTTTCGGCGGCATCGAGGAGACGGCCAGGGCCAAGGCCGAGCTCATCGCAGCCTCGCGCCCCGGCGGCACTGCCGTGCTGAACATCGACGACTCCCGAGTCGCAGCCATGCGCGATGCCGCCACGGCGCACGACATGCACATCGTCGGCTTCGGGCAGGACGGCTCGGCAGACGTGCGCGCGAGTGACGTGCAGGTCGCCGCCGACGGCACCAGAGCGGTGATCACCACGGCAGACGCGACTCTGCCTCTGCACCTGAAGGTGCTCGGCGCGCACCACATCACCAACGCACTCGCGGCGATCGCGGCCGCGGGCGTTCTCGGGGTGCCCCTCGCCGATGCGATCGCCAGGATCGAGACCGTCCAGGTCGCGGAGCGGTGGCGCATGCAGCCGCTCGGCAACGACCGGGTGCGCATCATCAACGACGCCTACAACGCCAGCCCCGACTCCATGGCCGCAGCCCTGCGCACTCTCGCGCAGATCACCGGCCCCGACGAGCGCACCGTCGCCGTGCTCGGCGCGATGAGCGAACTCGGCGAGAGCGCAGGGGAGGAGCACGACAGGATCGGACTGCTCGCCGTGCGCCTGAACATCCGACGCATCGTCGTGGTCGGACCTGAGGCGCGCCGCCTCTACCTCTCCGTCGTCGGCGAGGGGTCCTGGGACAGCGAAGCCGTGCACCTTCCCGACCAGGATGCCGCCTACGAATACCTGCGCACAGAGCTCCGCGACGGAGACCGTGTGCTCGTGAAATCATCCAATTCCGTGGGCCTTCGGCATCTCGGCGATCGTCTGGGAGAATTGTTCTCGTGAGATCACTCCTCATGGCGGCTGCGATTTCGCTCGCCTTCACCCTGTTCCTGACTCCCGTCTTCCTCCGGCTGTTCCGCCGGTGGGGCTGGGGACAGGTGATCCGCACACCGGAAGACATCGCGAATCCGAGCCACAGCGCCAAACGCGGCACGCCGACCATGGGCGGTCTCATCTTCATCGTCGGCACGATCGTCGGCTACTTCGTCGGGGTCTACGCCGGTGGCAGCGAGCCCGCGCTTTCCGCGATCCTCGTGCTCTGGCTCATGATCGGCTTCGGCGCCGTCGGCTTCATCGACGACTACATGAAGGTGAAGTCCCAGCGCAGTCTCGGCCTCTCGGGCTGGCGCAAGGTGATCGGCCAGCTCGTCGTGATGATCCCGTTCGGGGTGGTCGCACTGAACTTCCCCAACCAGTTCGGCCAGACGCCCGCGAGCGGCTACGTCTCGCTGTTCCGCGACATCACCTGGCTGAACCTGTTCGGCTTCGGTGTCATCATCGGCTGGATCGTCTACCTGATCTGGATCGCCGTGATCGGCATCGCCACGTCCAACAGCGTGAACCTCACCGACGGTCTCGACGGTCTCGCATCCGGTGCCGGCGTGTTCGTCGTCGGCGCATACAGCCTGATCGCCTTCTGGCAGTTCAAGCAGTCCTGCGCGAGCATAGGAGTCGACCCCGGCGCGCTCGACGCCTGCTACGAGGTGCGAGATCCGTTCAGCCTCGCGATCGTCTCCGCGTCGTTCGCAGCCGGGCTCATCGGATTCCTCTGGTGGAACGCGCCCAAGGCCAAGGTCTTCATGGGCGACGTCGGCTCGATGGCGATCGGCGGCGTCATCACCGCGATGGCGATCCTCACCCGCACCGAGCTGCTGCTGTTCGTGATCGCCGGCGTGTTCGTCCTGTCGTCAGGATCCGTCATCCTCCAGCGGCTGTACTTCAAGATCACGCGAGGCAAGCGACTGTTCCTGATGAGCCCGTTCCACCATCACCTCGAGATGCGCGGCTGGTCGGAGACGACGATCGTCGTACGTCTGTGGATCATCGCCGGCCTGCTCGCGGTATCCGCGGTCGGTCTGTTCTACGTCGAGTGGCTCACCGGAGTCGACGGATGAGCACCGCTCGTCTTGATGCGCTGACCAGCTGGCATGCCGATTGGAAGGGGCTGCGCGTCGCGGTGCTCGGCCTGTCGGTGACGGGATTCTCGGCAGCCGACACACTCGCCGAGCTCGGTGCCGAGGTGCTCGTGCTCTCGGAATCCGCCGCAGAGGAGTACGAACGCCTCATCCCCGTGATCGGCGCCCGTCTCGAACTCGGCGCACTCGACGAGGTGCCGCAGTCTCTGCGCGACTTCGATCCAGAGGTCATCGTCGCCTCTCCCGGCTTCTCGCCGTCGCATCCGATCATCCGCTGGGCACAGGATGCCGGCATCGCTGTGTGGGGCGACATCGAGCTCGCCTGGCGGGTCCGCGACAAAGTCGTGCGCGCCGATGGGACCCCGGCGCAGTGGGTGCTGATCACCGGCACGAACGGCAAGACCACGACCACTCAGCTCACCGCGACGATGCTCGTCGAGGGCGGCCTGCGCGCCGCTCCGTGCGGCAACATCGGCATCCCGGTGCTGGATGCCGTCCGCGACCCTGCGGGCTTCGACGTCCTCGTGGTCGAACTCTCCAGCCACCAGCTCTGGTACATCGGTCAGAGCAGCGGCGCGGGTGCCCTCGTGCCGTACGCGTCCGTCTGCCTGAACCTCGCAGACGATCATCTCGTGTGGCACGGCAGCGCAACGGCCTATCGCGACGCGAAGGCCCACGTCTACCGGAACACCCGAGTAGCCTGCGTGTACAACAAGGCCGATGAGGCGACGCGCATCATGGTCGAGGACGCAGAGGTCATCGAAGGGGCGAGGGCGATCGGATTCGACCTCGGGGTGCCTGGTCCGAGCGATCTCGGCGTGGTCGACGGCATCCTGGCCGACCGCGCATTCCACGAGGACCGCGCACACAGCGCCCTCGAGCTCACCACGGTCGAAGACCTCGCCGACGCAGGGCTCGCTGCGCCCCATATCGTGCAGAACATCCTGGCAGCCAGCGCACTCGCCCGGTCGCTCGGCACTGCTCCGGAGGCGATCAAGCGCGCTCTGCAGACGTTCCGTCTCGACGAGCATCGCATCCAGGTCATCGCCCGCCATGCCGGCATCACCTGGGTCGACGACTCCAAGGCGACCAACCCGCATGCTGCGGCCTCTTCGCTGCGTGCATACCCCGGCGCGATCTGGGTCGTCGGCGGTGATCTCAAGGGCGTGGATCTGTCGGAGCTCGTCGCGGATGCCGGCAGGACCGCCGGCGCGGCGCTCGTGATCGGCGTCGACCGCGGTGAGGTCGTCGCGGCATTCGGGCGACACGCGCCCGCGGTGCCGGTGATCGAGGTGGTCACTGGCGAGACTGAAGATGTCATGACCCGTGTGGTGGAACTCGCCGCAGGGATCGCCGATGACGGGGGAACGGTTCTACTGGCTCCTGCCGCGGCATCCTTCGACCAGTTCACGAGCTACGCGGATCGCGGCCACCGTTTCGCCGACGCGGTGCGCAAGTGGATCGACCGGGGGAGCGCCGATGACGCAGATGGCCCGCCCGCGGCGCGCTGACGCGGGGCAGCCCGGCAGGGGACTGGCGGCGCGTGTCTCCCTGGGGCGCATCTTCACACCGCCGTCGAACGAATTCCTTCTCATCGCATCCACGGCGCTCCTGCTGACCGTGTTCGGGATCATCATGGTGATCTCGGCCACGAGCGCCACGGAGACCGGCGTCATGGACACGGCGATCAAGCAGGCGATGTTCGCTGCCATCGGGATCCCGCTGATGTTCCTGGTCAGCCGCCTCCCGATCCGTTTTCTCAAGCGGATGGCCTGGCCTGCGCTCATCCTCTCCACCATGGTGCAGCTGCTGGTGTTCATCCCCGGCATCGGTGTGAACAGCGACGGCAACCAGAACTGGATCCGCATCGCCGGATTCTCGATGCAGCCCTCGGAATTCCTCAAGCTCGCGCTCGCGCTGTGGGTCGCATACGTGCTGCTGCGCAAACGTGCGCTACTCGGCATCTGGCAGCACGTCTTCATCCCCGTGATCCCGGTCGCTGTGCTCGTGATCGGCACGGTGATGGCCGGGCGCGACCTCGGCACCGCGATGGTGCTCGTGCTCATCCTGCTCGGCTGCCTTTTCTTCGCTGGCGTCAAGCTGCGGCTGTTCATCATCCCCGTGCTGCTCGGCGTCGTCGGGGTGATCGCCCTGGCCGTCCTGAGCCCTGACCGCATGCGGCGAATCACAGCCGTGTGCACCGACATGAGCAACTACGAGAACGACTGCTACCAGTCGATCCATGCCGTCTGGGGCATGGCGAACGGCGGGATCTTCGGTCTCGGCCTCGGCAACTCGCAGGAGAAGTACGGATGGCTTCCGGCTGCCGCGAACGACTTCATCTTCGCGATCGTCGGAGAAGAACTCGGACTCATCGGGTGCCTCGTCGTCCTCGGACTGTTCACTTTCTTCGCAGTCGGCGCGTTCCACATCATCCGCAAGACGACGGACCCGTTCATCCGCGTCGCAGCCGGCGGCATCACGGTGTGGGTGCTCGGACAGGCGCTCATCAACATCGGCGTCGTGATCGGTGTCTTCCCCGTCATGGGCGTGCCTCTCCCGTTCATGTCGCAGGGCGGCACCGCGCTTCTCGCCGTGCTGCTGGCCTGCGGTGTGCTGCTCGCCTTCGCTCGCACGATCCCCGCATCTCCGCGGGATAAAGTCACCAGGTGACCACGTACCTCCTCGCCGGCGGCGGCACCGCCGGCCACGTCAATCCGCTGCTCGCCGTCGCCGATTCACTGCGTGAGCGCGAACCCGAGTCGCTCGTGCTCGTGCTCGGTACGAAGGAGGGGCTGGAGGCGCGACTCGTCCCGGAACGCGGCTACGAACTGCTGATCGTCGACAAGGTGCCGTTCCCCCGTCGACCCAACAGGCAGGCTGCAGCGTTCCCCGCCCGGTTCGTGAAGGCGATCGCGCAGGTGCGCGCGCACATCCGTGAACACCGGGCCGATGTCGTCGTCGGCTTCGGCGGCTATGCCTCGGCGCCCGCGTACATCGCCGCACGCCGTGAGAAGGTGCCGTTCGTCGTGCACGAGGCCAATGCCAGGCCGGGGCTGGCGAACGTGCTCGGCGCGCGGTGGGCGGCCGGAATCGGTGTCGCATTCGAAGGCACTCCGCTGAAGCGCAGCCAAGTGGTCGGCATGCCCTTGCGTCACGAGATCGTCGATCTCGACCGTGCGGCGATGCGCACCGAAGCCGCGGAGCATTTCGGGATGGATGCGGCGCAGCCGGTGCTGCTGGTCTTCGGAGGCTCGCTCGGCGCGCTGCGTCTGAACGAGGCGTTCGCCGACTCCTGGCGCGATGTGCTCGCAGAGGGGTGGCAGCTGCTGCACGTGACGGGGGAGCGCAGCGACCTCGTCGATCCGCATGCACCCGGCTACGTCATGCGCCGCTACGTCGACCGGATGGATCTGGCGTTCGCCCTGTCCGATCTGATCGTCTCCCGCGCCGGCTCAGCCACTGTGAGCGAGGTCAGCGCGCTCGGCATCCCTGCCGTGTACGTGCCGTACGCGGTCGGAAACGGAGAGCAGCGGCTCAACGCCGCCTCCGCCGTCGCCGCGGGAGCCGCGATCCTGCTGGAGGACGGCAGCTTCACGGGTGACACAGTGCGCGACACCGTCGTGCCGCTGATGGCGGATCGCGAGCGCATCGACCGGATGGCGCGCGCGGCAGAGCATGTCGGCACGCGCACCGGCACCGAGAACGTCGTCGCGATGATCGACCGCGCGCTCAGTGCCGCGAATTAGGATGGACAGGACATGATCAGACCTGACCTCTCCCTTCCGATCCCCGAGACCATCACCGCCGCCCACTTCATCGGGATCGGCGGATCCGGGATGAGCGGCCTGGCGAAGATGTTCCTGGATGCCGGCATCCGCGTGTCCGGATCCGATCGGGCCGACAGCGACGCGCTGCGCTCGCTCGCAGTCGCCGGCGCCACCGTGCACGTCGGCCACGACGCGTCCCACATCGGCGATGCCGACACCGTCGTGCACACCGGCGCGATCTGGCCGGAGAATCCCGAGTTCGTCACCGCCAAGGAGCGCGGTCTGCACGTGATCCACCGCTCGCAGGCGCTGCACTGGCTCATCGGCGGGCGCCGGCTGGTCTCCGTCGCCGGCGCGCACGGCAAGACGACCTCGACCGGGATGATCGTCACGGCGCTGCAGGCGCTGGGCACGGATGCGAACTTCGTCAACGGCGGCGTGATCGAGCAGTTGGGCACATCCAGCGCGTCGGGCGCCGATGACCTCTTCGTCGTCGAGGCCGATGAATCCGACGGCACCTTCCTGCTGTACGACACCGCGATCGCCCTGATAACGAACGTCGACCCCGACCACCTCGACCACTACGGGTCGGATGACGCGTTCCACGACGCATTCGTCCGCTTCGCCGACCGTGCGAGCGAGGCGGTCGTGATCTCCAGTGACGACCCTGGCGCGCTGCGCGTGAAGGCCGGGCTCTCTCATCCGAACGTGATCAGCTTCGGCGTCGCACCCGATGCCGACGTCCGGCTGACGGACATCTCCGTCGCAGGACCCGTGGCCGCGACCATCACGCACGATGCGCGCAGCGTGCGCCTGCAGCTCGTTGTTCCCGGCGAGCACAACGTGATCAACGCCGCGGGTGCAGTGGCCGTGCTCCTGACTCTCGGTCATGATCTCGCCGATGCGGTGCGCGCGGTAGAGGGCTTCGCCGGCACGGTGCGCCGATTCGAGCTGCACGGCGTCGAGCGCGGTGTGAGCGTGTTCGACGACTACGCGCATCACCCCACCGAGGTCAGGGCCGCGCTCGAGGCGGCGCGCAGCGTCGTCGGCGACGGGCGGATCATCGCCATCCAGCAGCCGCACACGTATTCGCGTACTCAGCACATGTACCGCGAGTTCGCGGAGGTGCTCGAGACCTACGCCGACCACACGGTGATGCTCGACGTCTACGGCGCGCGGGAGGACCCGGTTCCCGGGGTCACCGGCGAACTCGTCAGCGACGCGTTCATCGACCAGGAGCGCGTTCACTACGTGGCCTCCTGGCAGGAGGCCGCCGACTACACGGCGACCGTCGCACGCGAGGGCGACTACGTCATCACGCTCGGGTGCGGAAACGTCTATCTGATGATCCCGCAGGTGCTCGAATCGCTGCGGCGGACGACCGGAGCCTGATCGATGCGTCGCCCGCCCCCGCTTCCGACTCCGCCGGAACAGGAGACGAAGCCGGCACCCGCACGCTCCTCCCGTCGCGGACGTGAGGATGCAGACCCGACCGGCGAGGGGCGGCCGATCGTCGCGGCCACGGGTCCAGGAGGCGCACGAGCGGATGCCGCGGATGAGCCGCCCGAGACATCGGAGGCACTCACCGCGGGCGATGTCTGGCGCGCCGCGCGCGCCCGCCGCAAAGCACTGCGGGCGGAGATCCGGCGCTTCACCCGGCGTTCGCGGCGCAGGCGACTGATCTGGTTGTGCGCCCTGGGGGCCCTGGTGCTGCTGATCGGCGGAAGCGTCGCAGCCGCGTACAGTCCGCTGTTCGCCGTCGAGAAGATCACGGTCGCCGGCGCGTCCACTCTGAACGCCGCAGCCGTGGAGGCGGCGCTGGGCGATCAGCTCGGCACGCCTCTGGCTCTGGTCAGTGAGAGCGACGTCAAGGCGGCGCTCATCGCCTTCCCGCTGATCGAGACGTACGCGCTGGAGGCGAGGCCGCCCCATGATCTCGTGGTGAGGATCGTGGAGCGCACACCGATCGGCGTGATCGAATCAGGCGCCGGGTTCACGCTCGTGGATGCTGCAGGGGTGGCGCTCTCGACGACGGAGGACCGCCCGGACGGGCAGCCGGTGATCGCCGTCGACGGCGGCATCGAATCCGACGCGTTCGAGTCGGTCGGACTCGTCGTGAGGTCGCTGCCCGCCGACGTTCGCGCCGTCGTCACCGATGTCTCCGCCACCACGCTCGACGATGTGACGCTGACGCTCGCGAGCGGTCTCGTCGTGGTGTGGGGGAGCGCTGAGGATTCCGCGTACAAGGCCAGGGTTCTGGCGTCGACGATGGTGGCCAACCCCGCCGCGCGCGAGATCGACGTGTCCTCTCCCGACGTCGTCGTCGCCGGCTGAGCCGTGCGAATCGCGCCTGCGCCGCATTCTGCGCGCCAAAGCGGCGACACGCCCGTGTCGTTGCGCGCGCGCGGCGCGCGGGCGCATACCTTCGATCAAGAGAACGCAATACCGGGAAATACTTTACACCTCTAGTTGAGGTTTAAAGTTCACATTCGTTTCCAGGCTCGACACATCGGAGGCCGGCCATGAGCCAGAACCAGAACTACCTCGCCGTGATCAAGGTCGTCGGCGTCGGCGGTGGCGGCGTCAACGCCGTGAACCGCATGATCGATCTCGGCCTGCGCGGGGTCGAGTTCATCGCTGTCAACACCGACGCGCAGGCGCTGCTCATGAGCGACGCCGACGTCAAGCTCGACGTGGGCCGTGAGCTCACCCGCGGTCTGGGCGCCGGTGCCGATCCCGAGGTCGGTCGCCGTGCCGCTGAGGATCACGCAGAGGAGATCGAACAGGCCCTCACTGGCGCCGACATGGTCTTCGTCACCGCAGGCGAGGGCGGCGGCACCGGCACCGGCGGTGCTCCGGTCGTCGCGCGCATCGCGAAGTCGATCGGTGCACTGACCATCGGTGTCGTCACCAAGCCGTTCTCGTTCGAAGGCCGCCGTCGTCAGAGCCAGGCAGAGGCCGGTGTCTCCAAGCTGAAGGAAGAGGTCGACACCCTCATCGTCGTGCCGAACGACCGGTTGCTGGAGATCAGCGACCGCGGCATCTCGATGATCGAGGCGTTCGCCACGGCCGATCAGGTGCTCCTCGCCGGTGTGCAGGGAATCACCGACCTCATCACCACGCCGGGTCTCATCAACCTCGACTTCGCCGACGTGAAGTCGGTCATGCAGGGCGCCGGCTCTGCGCTGATGGGCATCGGCTCCGCACGCGGCGCCGACCGTGCGATCAAGGCTGCCGAACTCGCCGTCGAATCCCCGCTGCTCGAAGCGTCGATCGAAGGCGCCCACGGTGTGCTGCTGTCGATCCAGGGCGGGTCGAACCTCGGAATCTTCGAGATCCACGACGCCGCAGATCTCGTCAAGGAGGCCGCACACCCCGAGGCGAACATCATCTTCGGTACGGTCATCGACGACACCCTCGGCGACGAGGTGCGCGTTACTGTCATCGCCGCCGGCTTCGACGGCGGAGAGCCGTCGCTGCGTCTCGACCCGATGGTGGTCTCGCGGCCCGCGGCGGAGACGCTGCCGGAGGTGTCGCTCTCGGATGACTCGGCAGCCCCCGCCGTCGAGCAGAAGCAGAACGAGGCACCTCAGCAGCCCGCGCCGCGCATCGCGGCGACGAGCCTGGAGCCGGCGTTCGCCGACGACGACATCGACATCCCCGAGTTCCTGAAGTAGGGCCCTCTTGTCCGACCTTGCCGCGCGGCTGTCCGCGATCGATTCCCAGATCGCGGACGCCGCGCGCACCGCAGGCCGGGATGCGGCGGACATCACACGTATCGTGGTGACGAAGTTCCACCCGGCGTCCCTCGTGCGCGAGCTGCATGCGCTCGGCGTGCGCGACGTCGGTGAGAACCGTCAGCAGGAGCTCGAGGCGAAGAGGGCGGAGCTGCAGAGCGACTCCTCGCGGGACGAGCCGGCGCTCGAAGGGTTGCGCTGGCACTTCATCGGGCAGGCGCAGACGAACAAGGCCGCCTCCATCCGGCGAAACGCGGATGCCGTTCACTCGGTCGACCGCATCAAGCTCGCCGATTCACTGCACAGAGCCGTCGGCGACGCGCACCAGGACGTGCTCGACGTGCTCGTGCAGGTCAACCTGACCGATGACCTCGGTCGTGGGGGCGTCGCGCCCGACGACGCGCAGCGCCTCGCAGAGCACATCCTCGCTCTGCCGTCCCTGCGCCTGCGCGGGATCATGGGCGTCGCCCCGCTCGATGAGGCGCCCGCATCCGCATTCGCTCGGCTGCGCGGCGTCGCAGACGGCATCCGCTCGCTCGATGCGAGTGCCACATGGATCTCTGCCGGCATGACCGGCGACTTCGCCGAGGCGATCGCCGCAGGTGCGACACACCTGCGGATCGGCTCCGCAATCACAGGACCCCGGCCCGACCGGGGTTAACCTCGAAACAGATCAGCCCACGTCGAACACGGAGGACACGATGGGAAACCCGCTCAAGAAGACCATGGTGTACCTGGGACTCGCCGATGAGGAAGAGGCCTACGAAGAGCAGCTCGCCCCGGCGCCTGCTCGCGCACATCGTGATCGTGATCGTGATCGTGATCGTGATCGTGATCGCGACCATGAAGAAGCCGCTCCTGCACCGGTGACACCGCTGCGTCGCCCGGTGGCAGTGCGCCAGCCTGCAGCCGGCATGGTCAACGAGATCCTCACCGTGCACCCGAAGCAGTACCGCGATGCGCAGCTGATCGCCGAGAACTTCCGCGAGGGCGTGCCGGTCATCATCAACCTGTCGCAGATGAGTGACGCCGACGCGCGTCGTCTGATCGACTTCGCCAGTGGCCTCTCGCTCGGCCTGTACGGCCGCATCGAGCGCGTCACCAGCAAGGTGTTCCTGCTGTCGCCGGAGAACATCGCGGTGTCGGGTCATGGTGGTATCGCGAGCGCAGATCCGGAGTCTGCGGGCTTCGACCAGTCCTGAGCCGTGACCGCACTGGTCTCGGTGATCGCATCGATCATTCATCTGGTCCTGCTGATCTACATCTTCGTGCTCTTCGCAAGGCTGATCCTCGACTACATTCCGCTGTTCAATCGTGAGTGGCGTCCCAAGGGCGGCGGTCTGATCGCGGCAGAACTCGTGTACACGGTCACGGATCCTCCGATCCGGCTGTTCCGGCGCTTCATCCCTCCGCTGCGCATCGGGTCGCTCTCGTTGGATTTCGGCTTCACGTTCACCATGCTCGCCGTGCTGATCCTGATGGCGATCGTGCGCGCCTTCATCTGAGTCGCGAAGCTGGTCGCTGGCACCGCTGCCCACCCCTCATATCGCATCCTCCGCGAGCGAGGACTATGCTTGCTCGAGGTGCGCGCCCCGGGTACGCGCCGGATCAATACCGAGCCACACTTCAGTCCCTGGCAACAGAACTCATCGAAAGAGGAGCCGAGAAAATGGCACTGACCCCGGATGACGTCGTCACCAAGCAGTTCCAGCACGTCCGTTTCAAGGACGGCTTCGACCCGGACGAGGTCGACGACTTCCTCGACGAGATCGTCGTCGAGTGGCGCAAGGCCCTCGAAGAGAACGCAGAGCTGAAGACGAAGCTCGCAGCCTACGAGTCCGGTGAGACCCCGGCGGCTCCGGCAGCCGAGGCAGCCGATGAGGCTCCAGCCGTCGTGGACGAGGTTCCCGCCCCCGTGGCTGCGACCCCCGCTCCCGCCGTCGCGGTGTCGGAGCCCGCCGCAGTCGCCGCGGGTTCGACCACGGCCACCGCGGGCATCATCGAGCTGGCCCAGCGCCTGCACGACGAGCACGTCGCCGAAGGCGAGGCCAAGAAGAGCCAGCTGATCTCGGAGGCGCAGACAGAGGTCGACCGCATCCGTGCCGACGCTCAGGCGAAGGAACGCGAAGAGTCCGCCCGCCTCGAGCGCGAGCGCAACACTCTCGAAGCGCGCATCACCGAGCTGCGCAACTTCGAGCGCGACTACCGCACTCAGCTGCGCGGCTACATCGAGGGACAGCTCCGCGATCTCGACGAGAAGTCGGCTTCGACGGACTCGACCCCGGTCTCCGCCATCGGGCTCTAGGTCGTACCTTTGCCAGGACGTCGTCCACTCAGTCGGTCGGCGGCCGGCATCATCGTCGCGGTTCTCGCGGCTCTGGTGCTGGCCGCCGATCAGCTTGTGAAGCAACTCACGATCGAGAACCTTCCTCTGCACGAGGTGGTCCCGGTTCTCGGCGAGTTCCTTCAGCTGTACTACATCCGCAACTCGGGTGCCGCGTTCTCGCTCGGCAGCGAAGTGACGTGGATCTTCACGATCGCGCTCACCGTCGTCGCCGGGATCATCATCTGGAAGTCGTTCGGTCTTCGTTCACGGCTGTGGGCGGTGGCACTGGGACTGCTGCTGGGCGGTGTGCTCGGCAACCTCACCGACCGGCTGCTGCGTGAGCCGGGCTTCGCCGTCGGACAAGTCGTCGACATGATCTCGATGCCGTGGATGATACCCGCGATCTTCAACCTCGCCGACATCTTCATCGTGTGCGGCATGATCGCCGTCGCGCTGCTCGTCGTGCTCGGTATGCGTTTCGACGGTACTCGGGAGAAGGACGACGTCGCACCGGACGCTGATGCTGACGCTGACGCGACCGATTCAGGGGCCGGTGCGGACGCCGCGAGGACATCCGCACCGATCGACGCCGAGCCCGAACAGGCCGGTTGAGGATGCAATCACGGTCGCTGCCGGTGCCGGACGGACTGGAGGGCGCGCGCGTCGACGCTGCCCTCGCGAAGATGCTCGGCTTCTCGCGCACGTTCGCCGCGGAGGTCGCCGAAGCGGGTGGGGTGAGCCTCGACGGCGTGACGCTCGGGAAGTCCGATCGGCTTCATGCCGGCGGGTGGCTCAGCGTGGAGTGGCAGCCCAAGGAGGAACCGAAGATCGTTCCGGTCGTGGTGCCCGATCTGTGGATCATCCACGACGATGACGACATCGTCGTGGTGGACAAGCCATCGGGCGTCGCTGCTCACCCGTCACAGGGGTGGGACGGTCCGACTGTGCTCGGGGTGCTCGCGGGCGCTGGATTCCGGATCGCCACCAGCGGGGCGGCGGAACGCGCCGGCATAGTTCATCGCCTGGATGTCGGCACGAGCGGACTGATGGTGGTCGCGAAGACCGAATCCGCCTACACGGCGCTGAAGCACGCCTTCAAAGAGCGCACCGTCGAGAAGGTCTACCACGCGGTCGTGCAGGGGCACCCCGACCCGCTCGCCGGGACGATCGATGCACCGATCGGACGGCATCCGAACCACTCGTGGAAGTTCGCCGTCACGCCGACGGGTAAGGACTCGGTCACGCACTACGAGACGCTCGAGGCCTTTCCAGGAGCCTCGCTGCTCGAGATCCATCTGGAGACGGGGCGTACGCACCAGATCCGCGTGCACATGGCCGCTCACCGGCATCCATGCGTCGGCGATCCGCTCTACGGGGCGGACCCGACCATCTCCGCGCGGCTGGGACTGACCCGGCAGTGGCTGCACGCGCACCGGCTCGGGTTCACGCATCCGGCGACAGGGGAGTGGGTGCAGTTCGAATCGCCCTATCCCGCTGATTTCGTCCATGCGCTGGAGATCCTGCGCGGAGATTGACCTGGGATGGCCGCACCTCGTCCGGCCTCGTGCGGGTCAGAGAGTGCTTGCGCGCGCTGCATCGACGACTCCGTCGAGGGTGCGGCCGAGGAACGCGACGAGTTCGGCATCGTCCGCGCGCTCCTGCGTGGCCAGGGTGACGAGCACCTCTTCCGTGAACGCCACCCACGCACGCAGCGCGACCGTCAGAGCGCGCGTCGCTGGAACACCGATCTCCGAGAGCGCATCGCGGAGGTGCGCGGCGTTGATCTCGCGGGATTCGTCGACGACCTCCCGCACTGTCTGGTCACCACTGGCGACGCCGCGCACGAGCGAGATGAAGGTGCCGCGATGCTCGCGTACGAACACCGCGAATCGCAGGAGAGTGTCGTCGATGCGCTCGCGCGGAGGCAGCTCGGGGCGAGGCGCCGTCGCCTGCAGCATGGCATCTCGCGCGGTGAGCACGACGGCACGATGCATGCCCTGCCGCGTCTCGAAATAGTGGAACAGGAGCGCCCGTGACACGCCGGCACGACGAGCCAATTCATCGATCGTGAGTTCGTCCAACGGGTGGTCGGCGAGGAAGTTCACGCCCAGGGCGATCAGCTGAGCGCGACGTTCGTCTGGCGTGAGTCGGCTGCGTCGATCGTCGGGCATGGCGTCAGCCTATCCGGCGGTGACATGGGATCGTCAGTATTGACTCGTAGTCAATGGGCGTTATGCTCGAACGGATGTCGTCGAAGGTGACGGCTCCGAAACGGAGGATCGATGAAGTTCCCATCTCTCACCAAGTCCCACGCCGGCCGGGTCACTCTCGCAGCGGTTCCCGTCGGAATCGTCGCATCCGTCCTTCTCGGCGGCGTCGCGCAGGGCGCCGTTCCCGTGTCATTCGCCGTTTCCGGCAGTCAGTTCCAGATCGGCGCGAGCCAGCTCGAGGGCACGGGGTTCTCCCAGTACGCGGGCGTCGCGACAGACTCCGAAGGCGGTGAGCATACGGTCGCCATCGCGAACATCAAGAGCGCGACGTTGTCGGATCTGTGCCAGTCGGTGATCACCGAGACTCCGCTGGGAACTGTGGGCGTGCTGATCAAGGCGGGCGGCGACGGCAACCCGGCATCCGCCTCCGACCTGCAGATCGGGATGACAGGGCTCAAGGGCGATGCCACCTTCGGCAATATCCGCATCGGTGTGGATGCGTCGACGGTGAACACCGATGCCAAGGGCACCGCGGGAGATTTCGCTCAGGATGCGGACACCGTGTCGATCGCCGATCTCCAGCAGACGGCGTGGAGCACGCAGGCCGCAGTCTTCACGCTGACGGGCATGTCGCTCGAGTTGACGGACGGATCCGAGGCATGCTTCTGAGCGTGAAGCGCCAGGACGAGACGCAAGGCGACGAACCGGAGCGCACTCGCAAGAGTGCACCCGCGAAGCGGAGAGTGCGTCGTTTTCGTATCTGGCGGCACGAGCGCCCGTTCGCCGGCGGTGTTCTGGTTGCGATCGCCGGTGTCGAGATGTTCTTCTCCGGCCAGCTCGACATCGGGCGCCTGCACGTGCAGATGGGCATCGAGGGGCTGCAGGCGACGGTGATCCCAGTGATGCTCGTGCTTCTCGGAGTTCTGGCCATCATGATGCCGGCGCATCACATCTTCTACGGAGTGATCGCACTCGCGGTCGGGGTCTATGCGATCGTCGGCGTGAATCTGGGTGGTTTCCTGATCGGCACGATCCTCGCGTGCATCGGCGGAGTGCTCGTGGTCGCGTGGATGACGCCGGAGGCACGTGCGCGGGCGAAGGAGCGGATGGTGCTCATGAGCGATGACGATGTGCAGCGTGCGGAATCCGCAGCGGGGGAGAGCGCGTGATCTCTCGGCGACTGCGAGTCGTCGGGGTGCTCGCTGCCCTCGTCGTGGCTGCGCCCCTTCTCGCGGGTGCTGCGCCGTCGCCGCGCCATACCGGTTTCTGCGATTCCTTCATGTCGTTCCTGTGTCCGAAGCCGACCCCGACACAGTCGACGGAACCGACCGACCCGGTCGACCCGACCGCGCCCGCAGACCCGACGGCGCCTGATCCGTCGGCACCTGATCCGATCGATCCGGATGCCGAGATTCCGGTGGATCCTGAGACACAGCCCCCCGCATCAACCGAGCCGGTGCCTGCGCCCGTCGATGCCGCGGCTCCGATCTTCACCGGCACGCCGGCGGCCATGCGCGCAGGCGGGCTGTCCTTCACCGGGCTGCAGGGGATCAGCATCGTCGGCGTCCCCACGGCGGATGGCGGATCGGTGCGCGCGCTCAAGATCAGCGCGGACTCCATCACCATCACGGGTTTCTCGCTGACCGTTCGACCACCGGATCAAGACGGGCTCGTCACCAACGCCGACACCATGGAGCTGGCAGGCAACGTGTCCGTGTATCTCGGCTCCGTGTCGGCATCGTCGATGGGCGGAGCGCCGCTGACCATCGGCACGGACACGCCGCCGCCCCTGGACGATGTCTCTCCCGGCCTGCTGGACGTGACGATGGGTCTCGTCGGCAGCACGGCGGACTCGATCCACTACACGAACACCGACCAGCGGATCGTCGCGGCCGAGTAGTCCCGTCGGTCGCGGAGATCGCCATATCAAAATGCCGACGTCTGCGCCCCGACGTAGACTCGAAGACGTGGCATCCGACTCCTTCGTACACCTGCACGTGCACAGCGAGTACTCGATGCTGGATGGTGCTGCCAAGATCAACTCGATGACGCAGGCGGCTGCCGATTACGGCATGCCGGCCATCGCCGTCACAGATCACGGCAACACCTTCGCGGCGTTCGAGTTCTACAACGCGGCCAACAACGCGGGCGTGAAACCGATCATCGGCCTCGAGGCCTACGTCACCCCCGGAACGCACCGCAGCGACAAGACACGCGTCGCCTGGGGCTCTCCGGATCAGAAGCGCGACGACGTCTCCGGCTCCGGTGCGTACACCCACATGACCATGTGGAGTCAGAGCACAGAGGGCATGCACAACCTCTTCCGACTGAGCTCTCTGTCCAGCCTCGAGGGGCAGTACTTCAAGCCCCGCATGGACCGTGAGCTGCTGCAGACGTACGGCAAGGGCCTCATCGCGACCACCGGGTGCCCGTCCGGCGAGATCCAGACCCGCCTGCGCCTCGGGCAGTACGACGCCGCGCGCGCCGCCGCCGCCGAGTTCCAGGACATCTTCGGCAAGGAGAACTACTTCGCCGAGATCATGGATCACGGCCTCTCGATCGAGCGCCGGATCATGACCGATCTGCTGCGCCTTGCCAAGGACCTCGGCATCCCCCTCGTCGGGACGAACGACTCGCACTACACGCACCAGCACGAGGCCGACGCCCACGCAGCGCTGCTGTGCGTGCAGTCCGGGTCGACGATGGACGACCCCAACCGTTTCAAGTTCGACGGCGACGGCTACTACATCAAGACCGCGCAGGAGATGCGCCAGCTCTTCCGCGACAACCCGGAAGCATGCGACAACACGCTGCTCATCGCCGAGCGCTGCCAGGTCGACTTCAACACCTCCGCGAACTACATGCCGCGCTTCCCCGTCCCGGACGGCGAGACCGAGGACAGCTGGCTCATCAAAGAGGTCGAGGCCGGCCTCCACTACCGCTACCCGTCCGGCATCCCCGACAAGGTGCGCAAGCGCGCCGAGTACGAGACCGGCATCATCCTGCAGATGGGGTTCCCCGGCTACTTCCTCGTGGTCGCCGACTTCATCAACTGGGCCAAGGACAACGGCATCCGCGTCGGTCCAGGCCGTGGTTCCGGTGCGGGATCCATGGTCGCCTACGCGATGAAGATCACTGACCTCGATCCCATCGAGCACGGCCTCATCTTCGAGCGGTTCCTCAACCCCGACCGCGTCTCGATGCCCGACTTCGACGTCGACTTCGATGATCGTCGACGCGGCGAGGTCATCGACTACGTCACCGAGAAGTACGGCTCCGAGCGCGTCGCGCAGATCGTCACCTACGGCACGATCAAGTCCAAGCAGGCGCTGAAGGATGCCGGACGCGTGCTCGGCTTCCCGTTCAGCATGGGGGAGCGCCTGACCAAGGCGATGCCGCCGCCCGTGATGGGAAAGGACATGCCGCTGGACGGCATGTTCGACTCGAAGCATCCGCGATTCAAGGAAGCCAGCGAATTCCGCACGCTGATCGAGACCGACCCCGAGGCGAAGACGGTCTTCGACCGCGCCGTCGGGCTCGAGGGTCTGAAGCGCCAGTGGGGTGTGCACGCCGCCGGCGTGATCATGTCGAGCGAGCCGCTGCTCGACATCGTGCCGATCATGCGCCGCGAGCAGGACGGTCAGATCGTCACGCAGTTCGACTACCCGTCGTGCGAGAGCCTCGGCCTGATCAAGATGGACTTCCTGGGGTTGCGCAACCTCACGATCATCTCTGACGCCCTCGACAACATCCGCACCAACCGTGGCGAAGAGGTCGATCTCGAGCATCTGGAGCTCGACGATCAGGGCGCCTACGATCTGCTCGCCCGCGGAGACTCCCTCGGAGTGTTCCAGCTCGACGGCGGTCCGATGCGTTCGCTCATGCGCCTGATGAAGCCTGACAACTTCGGTGACATCTCGGCTCTCATCGCGCTGTACCGGCCGGGCCCCATGGGCGCGAACTCGCACACGAACTATGCGCTGCGAAAGAACGGACTCCAGCCGATCACCCCGATCCATCCGGAGTTCACCGAGTCGCTCAAGGACATCCTCGACGAGTCGTACGGCCTCATCATCTACCAGGAGCAGGTGATGGCGATCGCGCAGAAGGTCGCCGGGTTCTCCCTCGGACAGGCGGACATCCTCCGCCGTGCGATGGGAAAGAAGAAGAAGTCCGAACTGGACAAGCAGTTCGAGGGCTTCCAGTCGGGAATGCACGCCAACGGGTACTCGGACGGCGCGGTGAACGCGATCTGGGAGATCCTGCTGCCGTTCTCCGACTACGCCTTCAACAAGGCGCACTCCGCCGCGTACGGCGTGGTCTCGTACTGGACCGCCTATCTCAAGGCGCATTATCCGGCCGAGTACATGGCGGCGCTGCTCACCAGCGTCGGCGACTCCAAGGACAAGATGGCGCTGTACCTCAATGAGTGCCGCCGTATGGGCATCAAGGTGCTGCCGCCTGACGTCCGTGAGTCGATCAACTTCTTCGCAGCCGTCGGCGATGACATCCGGTTCGGCCTCGGCGCCGTCCGCAACGTCGGCAGCAACGTCGTCGACGGCATCGTCCAGGCGCGCGAGAAGGAGAGCTTCGACTCCTTCCACGACTTCCTCAAGAAGGTGCCGCTGCACGTCTCGAACAAGCGGACCGTCGAATCGCTGATCAAGGCGGGCGCGTTCGACTCGATGGGCGACACACGTCGCGCGCTCATGGAGATCCACGAGGATGCTGTGGAGGCAGCAGTCGGTCAGAAGCGGAACGAGGCGCAGGGCGCCATCGGATTCGATTTCGACAGTCTGTACGACGCGGTGGAGGAGACCGTTCCCGCGAAGGTGCCCACTCGCCCGGAATGGGTCAAGAAGGACAAGCTCGCCTTCGAACGCGAGATGCTCGGCCTGTACGTCTCGGACCATCCGCTCGCCGGGCTCGAGGTGCCGCTCGCGAAGCACGCGTCGATCTCGATCAGCAACCTGCTCGCATCGGAAGACCTCCAGGACGGCGACCAGGTCACGGTGGCGGGCCTCGTGACCAGCGTGCAGCATCGTGTGGCGAAGGCCAGCGGCAACCCCTACGGCATGATCACGGTCGAGGACTTCAACGGCGAGGTCACCGTGATGTTCATGGGCAAGACCTACACCGAGTTTCAGCACACGCTGCAGCAGGACGCGATCCTCGCGGTGCGCGGGCGCGTGTCGCGGCGCGATGACGGACTCAACCTGCATGCGCAGTCGGCTTTCTCGCCCGATGTCGGCTCGTTCGACACCGCAGGGCCTCTCGCCCTGGTGCTCGCAGAGCAGCGCGCGACCGAGCGGGTGATGAACGATCTCGCCGAGGTGCTGCGTCGTCACAACGGCGAGACCGAGGTGGTGTTGAGGGTGCATCGGGGAACCACGGCGAAGGTGTTCGAAGTGCCGATGCCGGTGAAGGTGTCCGCCGATCTGTTCGGCGATCTCAAGTCGCTTCTCGGCCCCGCCTGCCTGGGGTGAATGGGCAGGTCTTCACCATGCGTCACTCGGATGCAACAGGTAGTATCGGGACGCGTTGGGCGCACACGATGAGTCCGAGCGCGCCACGTTGAAAGGACCACGCTCATGAGCACGGAATCCCCCTTCGCCGGTGACCCGGAGCCCCTCGGTGACCCGGAGAACGTCGCCGACTCTGCGCCGTTCGCAGAAGACGACGGTGTGCTCTACGACGAAGAGGTCGCACCGCAACCCGGCATCCTCGGGTTCACGCTGCGGGAGCTGCTCATCGTCGGGGTCTGGCTCATCGCGTTCGTGACGTCGTTCTTCCCCGTGTACGCCCAGGCTGGCGGCACTTCGTTGTGGGGACAGGGGATCCAGTGGGTTCTCGCGCTGGGCCTGCCCACCGCGGCCGTCTTCCTGATCGTTCTCCGCCGCTTCTCCCCGGACGGCATCCGCCGGGTCGGCTCGCTGGGGATCGACCAGTTCGCCTCCGTCTCGTTCTCGGTCAGCGCCCTGTATTGGGCGACCGTCAACTGGGACCTCGTCACGGTCTCGGCCGCGACCGACGAGTTCGCGTTGACCTGGGTCACGATCATTCAGTTCGTCGCTGCGCTCGCGCTCGTCATCATCACGGTCTTCGCACCGCTCATCCCCGGGTTGCGCGACGACTTCCACGGACGTCTGGTAACGCTCGCGCATCGCAACGCCAACCCGGTCCGACCGGTGATCGCACGCCCGCGAGCCGAGAAGCCCGCTCCGGTTCCGCACGAGGCCCCGGTCATCGACTCCGAACTGTCGGGTGAGCACACGACTGACGAGATCGCGGATCTCGGGCTGGGCGACCGAGTGTCGTCCACGGCGCACGCGTCACGTCGCGACCTCGGCACCGCGCCCGGGCTCGAAGCCGACATCGGCCTCGGAACCACCGTGGGCGCCGACGACAGCGACTACCTTCCCGCCTATGCGCGGACGTCGCGAGGGCAGCTCAGCCCTGACGACGAGCAGGATGCCGTCGCCTCCGACCCCGCAGAAGATGCCGATTCGACCCGCTCGGAGGTTACGGAGCCTGGAGCGGTCGATGACCAGACGGGCGTCATCGAAGATCTCGACGCGACGGCACCGCGCGAGGTCACGGCTCCGACTGCGAGGCCCACGGAAGCACCCGTCGAGGAAACGGTGGATTCCACATCCTCGCAACCGTTCTGGGCCCTGGCCCCGACCGAGCGCGACGTCGTCGATGAGCGCGGTGAGCCCCTGTTCCGCATCGGCCCGACCGCATGGGCGCTCGTGGTCGAGGACCGGGGCGGAGCCTTCGTGGTCCGACACGACGACGGCCGGATCGGCTACCTGCACGACATCGCAGACATCACGAGGGGCTGAAGTGCGAACGATCGATCTACGAGGGCAGAAACTCTCGCCTGCAGACATGCTCGCTGCCGTACCACGGGCCGCTCAGGCGCGAGCCGAAGCCCTCGAGACCGCGGCGCGGATCGTCGACGACGTCCGCGAACGTGGCGAGGATGCGCTGCGGGAGCAGGCCGAGCGATTCGACAGGGTCACCGACCACGCGATCCGCGTCCCTTCCGAGCACATCGCCGAGGCACTCGCTTCCGTCGATCCCGTCGTGCGCGCAGCCTTGGAGGAAGCGATCCTCCGCGTTCGTCAGGGCTCCGCGGCGCAGGTGCCCGACTCCCGGACAACGGCCATCGGGCCCGGCGCCCAGATCGTCCAGCGCTGGCAGCCTGTCACCAGGGCGGGCGTCTACATCCCCGGCGGCAAGGCCCCGCTCGCCTCGAGCGTCGTCATGAACGTCGTCCCCGCTCAGGTGGCGGGCGTCACGAGCATCGCGCTCGCATCCCCGCCGCAGTCCGACGGACGGGTGCACGCGACGATCCTCGCGGCCGCCGGCCTCCTCGGCATCTCAGAGGTGTACGCGATCGGCGGAGCCGGTGCGATCGGTGCTCTCGCCTGGGGCGTGGCCGCCATCGGCCTCGACCCCGTCGACGTCGTCTCCGGACCTGGCAACAATTACGTCGCCTCGGCGAAGCGTGCCGTCGCCGGTGTCGTCGGCACGGATTCGGAAGCAGGTGCGACCGAGATCCTGATCGTCGCAGACGCTGCGGCCGATGCGCGCCTGATCGCCGCAGACCTCGTGAGCCAGGCCGAGCACGACGAGCAGGCCTCTGCGGTTCTCGTGACCGATGACCCGGCGCTGGCTGAGCGCGTCGCCGCCGAGGTCGAGCAGATCGCCGCACGCACGAGACACAGTGAGCGCGTCGGAGTCTCACTCGCCGGACCGCAGTCCGCGATCGTCCTGGTCGACGACCGCGCGATGGCGACGGCCTTCAGCAACGCGTACGCCCCCGAGCACCTCGAACTGCACCTGACAGATGCCGAGGCTGCGGCATCCGCCTTCACAAGCGCAGGTGCCGTCTTCGTAGGCGACCAGACGCCGGTGAGCCTCGGCGACTACATGGCCGGGAGCAACCACGTCCTGCCCACCGGAGGCCAGGCCCGCTATGCGCCGGGCCTCGGCGCTTACACGTTCCTGCGTCCGCAGCAGGTGATCTCATACGACCACGCAGCCCTCGCCGCAGTACGCGCAGGTGTCGTCGCCCTCGCGAACGCCGAAGTGCTGCCCGCACACGGCGAGGCGATCGAGGCTCGCTTCCAGGGAGCGGCCGGGGGAGCGGCTACGCTGTAACACCATGCACTGCCCCTTCTGCCGTCACCCGGATTCCCGCGTCATCGACTCCCGCACGAGCGACGACGGACTCTCGATCCGCAGGCGTCGCCAGTGCCCGGAATGCGGAGGACGATTCACGACCACCGAGACGGCCAGCCTCAACGTGATCAAGCGCTCGGGGGTCATGGAGCCGTTCAGTCGGGAGAAGGTCATCTCGGGTGTGCGCAAAGCCTGTCAGGGGCGGCCGGTGACCGAAGCCGACTTCGCGATCCTCGCGCAGCGTGTGGAGGAGGCGGTACGCCAGACCGGCGTCTCGCAGCTCGATGCCAACGAGATCGGCCTCGCCATCCTCGGTCCGCTGCGAGATCTCGACGAGGTGGCGTATCTGCGCTTCGCGAGCGTCTATCAGGCGTTCGACTCGCTGGAGGACTTCGAGAGCGCGATCACCGACCTCCGAGCCGAGCATTCGCCGTCCGAACCGGAGTCCGTCGACCGGTAATCTGGCAGGGATGTATCCGCTGCTCTTCCGCGTCGTCCTGTCGCGCTTCGACTCCGAGTTCGCCCACCATGCCGGCATGGCGGTGATCCGCGTACTCGGTGCGCCGCCGTTCTCGTGGGCCACGCGTGCGATCGCAGCGCCAGACCCGCAGCTGCAGGTGCAGGCACTTGGCCTCACGTTCGACTCGCCGTTCGGCGTCGCCGCCGGGTTCGACAAGAACGCCGTCGGTGTGCGCGGGCTGGCTGCTCTCGGCTTCGGTCATGTCGAGATCGGCACGATCACGGCCATCGCCCAGGACGGCAACCCCCGGCCGCGACTTTTCCGTCTGGTGCCCGATCGTGCGTTGATCAACCGGATGGGCTTCAACAACGACGGAGCCGAAGCTGCGTCGCGCCGCCTCGAGAAGCTCCGCCGGCGCCGCCCGAAGACCGTCATAGGCGTGAACATCGGCAAGAGCCGGGTCGTCGACGTCGCTGACGCGACCTCCGACTACGTCGCCAGCACGGAGCGACTCGCACCGCTCGCCGATTACCTGGCCGTCAACGTGTCCTCCCCGAACACACCCGGACTGCGCGGACTCCAGGCGGTCGAGACTCTCGCGCCGCTGCTGCGCGCGGTCAAGGCGGCCGCCGGTGCGACACCGCTGCTGGTGAAGATCGCCCCGGATCTCCCCGACGATGAGATCACGGCGATCGCGCAGCTCGCCGTCGCAGAGGGCCTCGACGGCATCATCGCGCACAACACCACGATCAGCCGCGAGGGTCTCGAGTCGGATGCCGAAGTCGTCGAGGCAGCCGGCGCGGGCGGGCTCTCGGGCGCACCGCTGCGCGCACGCTCGATGGAGGTGCTGCACGTGGTTCGCGCGGCTGTTCCGAGTGATTTCTGCGTCGTCTCGGTCGGCGGAGTGGAGACCGCGACAGATGTGCAGGAAAGACTGGATGCCGGTGCGACGCTGGTGCAGGGCTACACGGCGTTCCTCTACCGAGGACCGCTCTGGGCGCGTCAGATCAACCGCGGGTTGCGCGCATAACTGGGTGCGGGGCGTTGAGCGAGCGGAGCGAGACGAAACGGGTTGAGCGAGGAGCGTCAGCGACGAGTCGAAACCGGGCTCAGTCGGGGTACTGGCCGCGCTTGACCTGCGGCTTGGGCAGGCGCATGAAACGCATCTGCAGCGCACGCATCGCGGCGTACCAGCCGAGGCCCTTCTCCATGCGGTCCTTTCCGAACTTGGCGGCGACCTTGCGCTTGACGCGGATGCCGAGCAGCACCATGTCGATGACGGCTATGACGATGAACGCCCACAGGCCGATGAAGGCGAAGAACGAGAAGCTGGGATCCGGGACGAGGGAGACCAGGATGACGATGACCATCAGGGCCATGACCCACTCGGAGAGGTGCCAGCCGGCGTCGACGTAGTCGCGCACCCAACGACGCTGCGGACCCTTGTCGCGCGGCGGGAGGTACTTGTCCTCACCGGCGGCCATGCCCGCCTGCGCACGCTCGCGCTGCTCCCGCATCTGCAGCTTCGCTGCGGCGCGGGCTTCCTTGGTGTCGGCCACCAGCGGTCGTCGACGTGCGGCTTCCTGCTCGGCGCGGCTCGGCGTCGGGCGTCCCTTGCCGGCGACGGGCGTCTCGGCCGCGTCGTCGTTCGTCGGTGGGGTGGAAGTGGCCACGAGGCTCCTCGGATAGGGATCGGTGTTCAGCCTTAAGATTACTCGCATGACTTCACAGACGCAGAACGTCGACCCCGCGATCGAATCCGCCGTCACAGAAGCGGTGGCCATCGGCATCCCCTCCGCGCTGTCCGACCTCGGCGACCTCGTCCGCATTCCCGGCATCGCATGGCCGTCGTTCGATCAGACGCAGCTCGAGCGCAGCGCCGAGCGCGTGGCATCGCTTGCGACCGGCACCGGCGTCTTCGACGACGTCAGGGTGCTGCGTGCCGCGATCCCCGGCACTGACGAGCACGGTCAGCCCGCTGTTCTCGCGACGCGGGCCGCACGCAACGGCAAGCCGACGATCCTGCTCTACGCGCACCACGATGTGCAGCCTCCGGGTTCAGACGAGCTGTGGGATACGCCGCCCTTCGAACCGACCGTCCGCGATGGGCGGTTGTACGGGCGCGGTGCCGCCGACGACAAGGCCGGCATCATGGCGCACATCGCGTCACTGCGTGCGGTATCCGAGGTGTTCGGTGACGACCTCGACCTGGGAGTCTCGCTGTTCATCGAGGGCGAGGAGGAGTACGGATCGCGCTCGTTCGCCCAGTTCCTCAGCGACAACTCCGAGGCACTCCGTGCGGACGCGATCGTGGTCGCCGACTCCGGCAACTGGGATTCGACGACTCCTGGGCTGACCGTGTCCCTGCGCGGCAACGCACGCTTCACGATGAAAGTGCGCACGCTCGATCACGCGTCGCACTCCGGCATGTTCGGGGGAGCGGTGCCCGACGCGATGATGGCGACGGTCCGCCTGCTCGCCACGCTCTGGGACGAGGACGGCGCCGTCGCCGTGGAAGGACTCTCCGAGACCGACACCGAGACTCCCGATTACAGCGAGGAGACGCTGCGCGACGAGGCCGGACTGCTACCGGGTACCTCGCCGATCGGGCGGGGCAGCATCCTGAGCCGGATCTGGAACAAACCGGCCATCACGGTCATAGGCATCGACGCGACAGACGTGGCCTCGGCATCGAACACGCTGCTTCCGGAGGTGACCGTCGTCATCAGCGCGCGCGTCGCGCCGGGGCAGTCCGGTGAGGACGCGTACGAGGCGCTCGAGGCGCACCTGCGCGCCCACGTGCCGTTCGGCGCGGAGCTGACGTTCTCGGACGTCGATCTCGGCGACGGATTCCTCGTCGACACCAGCGGTTGGGCTGTGAGCCTCGCGCGCCAGGCGATGGCGGACGGCTATGGCGCAGACCCGGTCGATCTCGGAGTCGGAGGGTCCATCCCGTTCATCGCAGATCTCGTGCGGGAATTCCCGGCGGCGCAGATCCTCGTCACCGGAGTGGAGGATCCTCACGCACGTGCCCACAGCCCCAACGAGTCGCTGCACCTGGACACGTTCCGTCATGCCGTCGCGACCGAGGCGCTGCTGCTGACACGTATGAACGAGATCACCGGCTGATCGCCTTCGCGAACTGATCAGCGCCCATCCGGGTGCTCGAAGGTAGAATCAGAACGAAACGCCGCCTGCACGCGCGGCCTGTCACAAGGAGCGACATGAGCGACACCACACTGACCACACAGACCGCGACCGCACACGGCGTCACACTGACGGACGCGGCGGCGACCAAGGTGAAGAACCTCCTCGAGCAGGAGGGACGCGACGACCTGCGTCTGCGCGTCGCCGTGCAGCCCGGTGGATGCTCCGGCCTGATCTACCAGCTCTACTTCGACGAGCGCTACCTCGACGGCGACGAGACCGTCGATTTCGACGGCGTCGAGGTCATCATCGACAACATGAGCGTCCCGTACCTCGACGGCGCGGCAATCGATTTCAAGGACACGATCTCCGAGCAGGGTTTCACCATCGACAACCCGAACGCAGCCGGAAGCTGCGCCTGCGGAGACAGCTTCCACTGAAAGTCGGCCGTGCTCGACCTGCGTGGTTGGCATGAATCAGGTGTGAGGTTGCCCTAGACTTGACCATGCCTTGTCCGTCATCTTGAAAGGTGCATCGTGCCCTCGAAACGCCGCCTTCGTTGGGCCGCCATTCCCCTGGGAATCGCGGCAGCCGTGGCTCTGGCGGGATGCTCTCCCACCGAACTCAACGGATTCCTCCCGGGCTTCGTAGAAGACGGCACTGCCGCCACGAACCAGACCGACCGGGTCGCAGCGCTCTGGGTCAACTCCTGGATCGTCCTTCTCGCCGTGGGCATGATCACCTGGGCCCTCATGGGATGGGCCGCCGTCGCGTACCGTCGCCGCAAGGGCCAGACCGGCCTGCCGGTGCAGATGCGCTACAACATGCCGATCGAGATCTTCTACACGGTGATCCCGCTCATCCTCGTCATGGGCATGTTCTTCTTCACCGCGAGAGACCAGGCCGCGATCGAGACGCAGTGGGGTGACGAGGCAGACGTCGAGATCACCGCGATCGGCAAGCAGTGGGCGTTCGACTTCATGTACGCCGGTGAAGACGACGCCCTCTCCGACGCAGTCTGGACCATGGGCGTGCAGGCGCAGCCTGATGCCGAAGGCAACATCGACACTGAGAAGCTGCCGACCCTGGTGCTTCCGGTCGACCAGAAGGTGCACATCAACCTTCAGTCGCGTGACGTCATCCACTCGTTCTGGATCATCGACTTCCTCTACAAGAAGGACATGTACATCGGGAAGGACAACTCCTGGTCCTTCATCCCGACACGCGTCGGGGAGTACGCCGGCAAGTGCGCTGAGTTGTGCGGGGAGTACCATTCGATGATGCTCTTCAACGTCAAGGTCGTAGAGCAGGACGAGTACGACGCATACGTCGAGTCGCTTCGTGAGAAGGGGAACACGGGCGACATCACCGATGCATACGACCGTCTCAGCAACCTCCCCGGCACCACAGGTACGACGTCCGAGACGGACTCCGAAGAAGAGGGAGAGTAACCTCATGACCACTACTGAGGCCCCGAGCCAGCCCGCTGGCGCTCGCCCCACGGCGGTTCCCGCACGCCAGGCAGCTTTGATGAGCTCCTCCCGCGTCGAGCAGAAGGGCAACATCGTCGTCAAGTGGATCACTTCCACTGACCACAAGACCATCGGGTACATGTACCTGATCACCTCCGTGCTGTTCTTCCTCCTCGGCGGAGTGATGGCGCTGGTGATCCGTGCCGAGTTGTTCGCTCCGGGGATGCAGATCGTCCCCACCAAGGAGCAGTACAACCAGCTGTTCACGATGCACGGCACGATCATGCTGCTCATGTTCGCGACTCCGCTGTTCGCCGGCTTCGCGAATGCGATCCTGCCGCTGCAACTCGGAGCGCCGGATGTGGCGTTCCCGCGACTCAACGCGTTCGCCTTATGGCTGTTCACGTTCGGCTCCATCATGGCGGTCGCCGGCTTCCTCACCCCGCAGGGCGCCGCATCGTTCGGCTGGTTCGCGTATCAGCCCCTGGCGAGTGCGACGTTCACCCCCGGTGCCGGTGGGAACCTCTGGATGGTCGGCCTCGGCATGTCCGGATTCGGGACCATCCTCGGTGCGGTGAACTTCATCACCACGGTCATCACGATGCGTGCTCCCGGCATGACGATGTGGCGGATGCCGATCTTCAGCTGGAACACGCTGATCACGAGCCTCCTGATTCTGATGGCCTTCCCGGTGCTCGCCGCGGCGATCTTCGCTGCTGCCGCAGACCGCATCCTCGGTGCACACATCTTCGACCCGGCCAATGGCGGTGTGCTGCTGTGGCAGCACCTGTTCTGGTTCTTCGGCCATCCGGAGGTCTACATCATCGCGCTGCCGTTCTTCGGCATCGTCTCGGAGATCTTCCCGGTGTTCAGCCGCAAGCCGATCTTCGGATACAAGACCCTGATCTACGCGACGATCGCGATCGCCGCTCTGTCCGTGGCTGTGTGGGCCCACCACATGTACGTCACCGGTTCGGTGCTGCTGCCGTTCTTCGCGCTGATGACCATGCTCATCGCCGTGCCGACCGGTGTGAAGATCTTCAACTGGATCGGAACGCTTTGGAGAGGTTCTGTCACGTTCGAGACACCGATGGTGTTTGCGTTGGGCTTCCTCGTGACATTCGTCTTCGGCGGTCTGACTGGGGTTATCCTCGCAGCGCCCCCGCTGGATTTCGCACTCAGTGACTCATACTTCGTCGTCGCCCATTTCCACTACGTCGTGTTCGGAACGGTCGTGTTCGCGATGTTCGCCGGCTTCTACTTCTGGTGGCCCAAGTGGACAGGGCGCATGCTGAACGAGCGCCTCGGCTACGTGCACTTCTGGATGCTGTTCGTGGGCTTCCACATGACGTTCCTCATCCAGCATTGGCTGGGTGTCGACGGCATGGTGCGTCGGTACGCGGACTATTCGGAAGCCGACGGCTGGACGTGGGGCAACCAGGTGTCGACGATCGGTGCGGTCATCCTCGGCGCTTCGATGCTGCCGTTCTTCCTGAATGTCTGGATCACCGCGCGCAAGGCGCCCAAGGTCATGGTCAACGACCCGTGGGGGTACGGTGGATCGCTCGAGTGGGCTACCAGCTGCCCGCCGCCGCGTCACAACTTCACGTCGATCCCGCGCATCCGCAGCGAGCGTCCTGCGTTCGACCTGAACCATCCCGAGGCCGCCGAGCATCCTGTCGCCGCACCTCAGCCGGCCATGTCGGGCGTGACCGGAGAGGGCAAGTAAGCCATGCGATCCAATGTCGTTCTCTGGTGGATTCTCGCCGGCTTCTTCCTGGTCGTCGCCATCACCTACACGATCTGGCACATCCTCGCGTATCCCGAACTGGTCGGTGCGGCGAAGGTGGAGTGGGTGGGTTCCGTCGCTCTTCTCTTCGCGGCCTGTATGTCGGCGATGATCGCGGTCTACCTCGCGCGCACGCACAAGGCGCAGGGCGGCGAGCTGCCCGAAGATATTCTGACGGCAGACATCGACGACGGAGATCCTGAGCTCGGCGAGTTCAGCCCGTGGTCGTGGTGGCCGATCGTGCTCGCAGCCTCTGCAGCGGTGTTCTTGGTCGGACTCGCCGTCGGACAGTTTCTCTTGCCGATCGGTGTTGCGATCTTCGTTGTCGCGATCGTCGGCTGGGTGTACGAGTACTACCGAGGTCACTTCGCACGCTGAGCCGCTCTCACTCGTTGTGAGAAAGCCCCGGGACTTCGGTCCTGGGGCTTTCTGCTGTGCCGGGCCCCTGATGCTCGGGGCCACTGATGCTCGGAGGGCGGGTCAGGCCTGCGTGCGAATGCGGGCGACGCCGGTGAGCGGGTCGACGGGACGCCGATGGATGCCGTCGGCGTCTGTGACGGGATACCCTTCGCGGACCCAGTATTCGAAACCGCCGATCAGCTCTCTCACGGTGTAGCCGAGCTTCGCGAACTCCAGAGCACCTTTCGCCCCAGCGTTGCAGCCCGGGCTCCAGCAGTACACGACGACTTCCCTTCCTGTGGCGATCTCCGACGGCGCCCGAGTCGCGATCTCGCTGTAGTGCATGTGCACGGCCTCCGGGATGCGTCCCTGCGCCCACGCCTCGTCTGAGCGGACATCGATCACCACGACATCGTCAGAGGCCTTCTGGCGGGCGTACAGGTCGCTCGCGTCTGTTTCGTAAGCGAGTTTGGCGGCGAAGTAGTCGGCACGATCGATCATGGTCTCAGCCTATGGAACTCGCGGTCGGTACGGCGCGCTCTTGCGGTCGCGTAGCATCCGATTTCCGCCGGCATCGCGACTGGCGGCCTGGTGGCGGGGTGGAAGAAGAAGTTCACGGGCTCAGATGTCTTGGAGGCCGGCAAAACCTTCTTGCACGGGTGCTGGGCGGATCGCGTGCGGTCAGCAGGTCGAGCGAGCGCCCGACTCAGGCAGCATCAACCGCGGCGATCTCCTCGATCTCGACGAGCTGGTGAGGGTACCCGAGCACGGTGCGCCGAGGAGCGTACTCGGAACGTCGTGGTCTCCGAAGGCGGCGCTGACGACATCCCAGGCATCCACGAGGTCCTGCCGCATAGAGGACGCCACCAGCACCCGGGTACTGATGACATCAGTCAATGAGGCCCCCGCTGCCGCAAGCGTCCTTGTCAACGTCTCCACGCAACACGCAGCCTGAGCGGCATAGTCGCCCGGGAAGTCTGTCGCTCCGTCTTCGTGCAGTGGGCAGGCGCCGACAAGGAAGATGAGGCGCGAGCCCGCCGGGGCGGTCGCCGCGTACGTGTACGGCGCCGCGGAGCCTGAGCTCCCCGTGCCCACGCCTACGCCTGCATGCCTGGGATTTTGCTGCCGTGACCAGCATGCGTCCGTGACCCTGCTTGCCGTACTCAGGAAGGACGGAAAGCTGCTCCAGGTGGGCGATGTGGGCCAGTTCTCGGCCGAGAAGTGGACGATGAACATTGTGTCCGCGGCGCTCTCAATCTCTTCGAGCCGGCCGAAGTCAGCTGCTTCGGCGCTCCGGATCTCTGGGGAAGGCACCATTGATCGAGCGTGACGAAGAAGGGCCCCGTCCGCGCTCGAGGAGCGCTGGACGGGGCCCAGGGGAGAGGAGCGTTACTCGCTCTCGTCCGACTTCTTGGGCTTCACTTCGTCTCGCTCCGCTCGATCAGTACGGCGCTTCACCGGATCAGTGGCGATCACGGAACTCGGCGTGTTGGCGGTCTCGTCGATGTGGGTCTCCGCCGGCGGGTTGAGCGGCGCGTCAGGAACCCCGGCGCGCTCGTGAGCACCCTGGATCTCCGCAGCCTCGGACTCGTCCATCTGGGTCGTGACGTGACTCTGGTGGGCATCTGCGGCGGCGACCTCCGCCTGCGTGAGCGGGGCCAGACGGTCTTCGAAGAACCAACGAGAGATCGAGGAGCGCAGGTTCTCAGTCCACGGGATGCGGCCCTTGTCGTTCGGTCGCACGACGAGGGGCTCATATCCGTCGACATCGATGAGCTTCCAGCGGTCGTACGTGTCGACCGGCTGGTGCACCTCGATGTACTCGCCGCCGGGAAGACGGACGATGCGACCGGACTCATAGCCGTGCAGCACGATCTCGCGGTCCTTCTTCTGCAGCGCGATGCAGATGCGCTTGGTGATGAAGTAACCGAGGATCGGGCCGAGGAACAGCAGCGCCTGAAGCGTGTGGATCACGCCCTCCATCGTGAGCATGAAGTGCGTCGCGATGAGATCGGAGGACGCCGCCGCCCACAGAACCGCGTAGAAGATCACACCGGCGGCCCCGATCGCGGTGCGGGTCGCGGCGTTGCGCGGACGCTGGGCGAGGTGGTGCTCACGCTTGTCGCCGGTGATCCACGCCTCGAGGAAGGGGTAGATCGCGACGGCGACGATGAACAGGCCGAGGACAAGGACGGGAACGATGATTCCGAACGACCAGGTGCGGTCGAGGAACACGATGTCCCAGTTCGATGGCGCGAGGCGCAGAGCGCCGTCAGCGAATCCGATGTACCAGTCCGGCTGGGTGCCGGCTGAGACGGGGGACGGGTCATACGGTCCGTACGCCCAGATCGGGTTGATCTGAACGAACGTCGCTATCAGCACGATCGAGCCGAAGACGATGAACAGGTATCCGCCCATCTTGGACATGTAGACGGGCATCATCGGGTAGCCGACGACGTTGTCGTTCGTGCGGCCGGGGCCGGCGAACTGCGTGTGCTTGTTGATCACCATCAGCATCAGGTGCACGACGATCAGGGCGATGACCAGCATCGGCAGCAGCAGGATGTGCAGCGAATAGAGTCGGCCGACGATGTCGGTGCCGGGGAATTCTCCACCGAAGAGCAGGAACGATGTCCACGTGCCGATCAGCGGGAGTCCCTTGACCATTCCGTCGATGATGCGCAGGCCGTTGCCCGAGAGCAGGTCGTCAGGCAGCGAGTAGCCGGTGAAGCCCTCTGCCAGAGCCAGGATGAACAGCACGAAACCGATGACCCAGTTCAGCTCGCGCGGCTTACGGAACGCGCCGGTGAAGAACACGCGCAGCATGTGGACGCCGATGCCGGCGAGGAACACGAGGGCCGCCCAGTGGTGGATCTGGCGGACCAGCAAGCCACCGCGCAGATCGAAGGAGATGCGCAGCGTCGACTCGAGCGCTGCCGACATCTCGATGCCGCGCATAGGGGCGTATGCACCCGTGTAGTAGGTCTCGACCATCGACGCCTGGAAGAAGAACGTCAGGAACGAGCCGGAGATGAAGACGACGACGAAGCTCCACAGAGCGATCTCGCCGAGCATGAACGACCAGTGGTCGGGGAAGATCTTGCGACCGAGCTCCTTGACGAAGCCCGAGAGGCTGGTGCGCTCGTCGATATAGTTCGACGCGGCGCCGACGAATCGACCGCCGAGGGGCGCCTTGGTGTCCTTGTCCTCTTTGGACAGCGTTGCGGTACTCAATAGCGCTCCCAGAAGCTCGGGCCGACAGGCTCGGTGAAGTCGCTGCGCGCGACGAGGTAGCCCTCTTCGTCGACGGTGATCGGCAGTTGCGGCAATGGGCGCGCAGCCGGGCCGAAGATGACCTTGGCATGATCGGTCACGTCGAACTGCGACTGGTGGCACGGGCACAGCAGGTGGTGCGTCTGCTGCTCGTACAGGGCGACGGGGCAGCCGACGTGCGTGCAGACCTTGGAGTACGCGACGATGCCGTCGTACGACCAGTCCTTGCGGTCCTCTGCCTCGATGAGTTGTTCAGGACGCAGGCGCATCATCAGCACGACAGCCTTCGCCTTCTCCTCGAGATAGCCGTCGGCGTGGCTCAGTTCCGCGAGATCCGCGGGGATCACGTGGAACGCGGAACCGAGAGTGACTTCCGCCGCACGGATCGGGGTGCCGTCGGGGTCGCGTACGAGACGCTGCCCCTCTGCCCACATGGTCTGCTTCAACAGCACGACGGGGTCGCCCGCTGTGGGGTCCTCAGGAGTGCTGTGCGGTGCGAGCCCGCGGAACAGTGCAACGCCAGGAATGATCGACGCGACAACGGCTGCGAAGAGCGAGTTGCGGATCATCGTGCGGCGGCCGAAACCGGACTCCTCGTTCGCTTCCGCGAACGCCTGGACGGCCGCTTCGCGGGTCGAGTCCTTCCCACGCGTGGGGTGACGGTGCTCGACGAACTCCTTGTCCGACATGAGGGCCTTGGACCAGTGGATGGCGCCGAGGCCGAGTGAAAGCAGCGCCAGAGCGATGCCGAGCCCGATGAACAAGTTGTTGTAGCGGATCGCAACCAGCGAGCCGTCTTCGATCGGGAACAGCATGTACGCCGCGACTGCCCAGATGCTGCCGGCCAGCGACAGATAGAACAGCGTGTACACCGTGCGGACCGCGCGCTTCTCAGCTTTCGGGTCCTTGTCGGTCATCCGCTCACGGTGCGGTGGCAGCCCCGGGTTCTGCACGGGATCGCTGACTGCGACACCCAGCCCCGGAGAGGGCTGGTAGGCCCGGTCAAGGGCCTTCGAGTCGTCGTCGTTTGCCATGGTGCTCCTCGTACGTTCCTCTTCGATGATTAAGCGTCAGTTGGACTTCGCCGTGATCCACACGGTGATGGCGACGAGACCCCCGATACCGAAGATCCAGACGAACAGACCCTCGGAGACGGGGCCGAGGTTTCCGAGGGAGAATCCGCCGACCGAGACCGACTCCTGCTGGAACAGCAGCGCGGAGATGATGTCGCGTTTGTCTTCGTCGGACAGGTTCATGTCCCCGAACACCGGCATGTTCTGCGGGCCGGTGACCATGGCCGCATAGATGTGCAGTGCGCTCGTCGAGGTTAGCGCCGGAGCGTACTTGCCCTCGGTGAGCGCTCCGCCGGCGGCCGACACGTTGTGGCACATCGCGCAGTTGATGCGGAAGAGCTGAGCGCCTTCTGCGACATCCCCTCCGCCATCGAGGATCTTATCTGCGGGATACGTCGGCCCTGGTGCCTCCGATTGCACGTATGCGGCCATCGCATCGATCTGAGGCTGAGTGAACTGCGGACTCTTCTGCGGCGCCTGAGGCCCCTGCATCTGGAGCGGCATGCGTCCGGTCGCCAATTGGAACTCCACCGACAGTTCACCGACGCCGTAGAGGCTCGGTCCGTTGTCTGTGCCCTGCAAGTTGAGTCCGTGACAGGTCGCGCAGTTCGCCTGGAACAGCTTCTGGCCGTCTTCGACGCTCATGGTGCTCGCGCTCGTCTGGGTGTCAGTGGCGGCGATCGCCGCCGACGCCCCGGCGTAGATGCCTCCCGTGATGAGGAGTCCTGCACCGATCAGTGCCGCGGCCGCCAGTGGGCTGCGGCGTCCGTTCGAGCGACGCTTCTTCTCTCGTACCATTTCTCAGCTCAGCTCCGCTCTTATTTCAGGAAGTAGATGACGAAGAACAGCACGATCCAGACGACGTCGACGAAGTGCCAGTAGTAGGACACAACGATCGAGGAGGTCGCCTCCTTATGCGTGAAGTTCTTCACTGCGAACGCGCGCCCCATGGTGAGCAGGAATGCGATGAGTCCGCCGGTGACGTGGAGGGCATGGAAGCCCGTGGTCAGGTAGAACGCCGAGGCATAGGCGTCTGCCTGGATCGGCATGCCCTCGGCGACGAGCTGGGCGTACTCCCAGACCTGACCGGATACGAAGATGGCGCCGAGCGCGAAGGTCAGCCAGAACCACTCGACCATTCCCCAGCCGAACAGGCGGCGGCGGCCGGCGAGGTTGAGCTGGCCCTTGGCGAGGCGGTACGGCTGCAGGTCCTCAGCGGCGAAGACGCCCATCTGGCACGTCACGGAGGAGAGCACGAGGATCGCTGTGTTCACACCGGCGAAGGTGACGTTCAGCAGCTCCGTGCGGTCTGCCCAGAGCTCGGGAGACGTGCTGCGAAGGGTGAAGTAGATCGCGAACAGTCCCGCGAAGAACATCACCTCGCTGCCGAGCCACACGATGGTGCCGACAGCTACCGGATTGGGCCGCTTGATCGTTCTTGCCGCCGGGGCATGAGTCGCTGAGGTGGTCACGTCTCCATTATGGCCGATCTGCGAGCGTGATTCTTGCATCCATGGCACCCGATTCGCTGTTCCTTGACTTAGGGAACCCTAAGAAGACACTGCGAATCCTCGGTGAATCCAAGGGAAATCAAGGTTGTACGCCTGCACTGCTGTGCGCAGGTAATTTGTTCGCGCCGATAGGATCGCAGACATGCCTGATTCCCTGACATGGCCCGATGTGCTCACGACTCTCCTGGAGCGACGCGATCTCAGCGTCTGGGAGTCGACGTGGGCGATGCGCCAGGTGATGCAGGGCAAGGTCTCCGATGCCAAGCTTGCGGGTTTCCTGATCGCGTTGCGCGCCAAGGGCGAGACGATCGATGAGATCGTCGGGTTCCGTGATGCCATCCTCGAGGCGGCCGTCCCGTTGCCCGTCTCTTCCAATGTGCTCGACATCGTCGGCACCGGCGGAGATCGCGTCGGGACTGTGAACGTCTCGACCACGGCGGCGATCATCATCGGCGCGACCGGCATCCCCGTCGTCAAGCACGGCAACCGCGCCGCCAGTTCGGCTTCCGGTTCGTCCGACGTTCTGGGTGCGCTCGGCCTCGAGCTCTCGCTTGCTCCGGACAAGGTCGCTGCCGTGCTGGATCGCACGGGCATCACCTTCGCGTGGGCGGCAGCATTTCATCCCGGTTTCAAGCACGCGGGCGGGGCACGTGGGGAACTCGGCGTTCCGACCGTGTTCAACATGCTCGGCCCCCTCTGCAACCCGGCGCGCGCCGAGGCGAATGCCGTCGGTGTGGCGCAGCTCGAACGCGTTCCGCTCATCACCGGCGTGTTCCGGACTCGCGGTGCGACGGCCCTCGTGTTCCGCGGAGACGACGGCCTCGACGAGCTGACGACCACCGGCCACAGCCGCATCTGGGAGGTCACCCTCGGAGACATCCACGAGCACGATCTCGACCCTCGCGATCTCGGCATCCCCACCGCCGATCTCGCGGACCTCATCGGCGGATCTCCCGAGCACAATGCAGGAGTGCTGCGCGACACGCTCGCGGGCACCAAGGGGCCGGTGCGTGACATCGTCCTGCTCAACGCGGCGGCCGGGATCGTCGCATTCGAACTCTCCCAGGACTCGACGCAGGTGCAGCGTCCGATCCTCGACCGCCTTCGCGACGGCTATGCACGCGCGGAAGCGGCTGTAGACGACGGCAGCGCTGCAGCGAAGCTGGAGGCATGGGTGGGCGCGACGCGCGAGCTCGCCTCTGCCTGAACGATCATGGATCCCGTCGTCGCACTGCTGGAGATCGCCACTCTGCTCGAGCGGGAACGCGCATCACGGTACCGGGCGAAGGCGTTTCGTCAGGCCGCGGCCACGGTGCAGGGTCTGCCCGACGACGTGCTGAACGATCCGACCCGTCTTCGTGCCACCAAGGGCATCGGCGAGTCGACCTTCGCGGTCATACGTCAGGTCCAGGCAGGGAAGACACCGGACTACCTCGTGGAGCTGCGTGGTGAGGTCGAGCCTGAACGCGCATCGGTGCTTCGCGGAAAGCTGCGAGGCGATCTCCATGCGCACACGGACTGGTCCGACGGGACGACCTCGATCGGAACGATGGCCGCGGCGGCACGCGCTCTCGGGCATGAGTACCTTGCGATCACCGACCATTCTCCCCGCCTCCGGGTCGCCCGGGGGCTGTCCGCAGAACGGCTGCGTGAGCAGATGCCGCTCGTGCGCGGCGAATCGACAGACGGCTTCACGATGTTCGCCGGGATCGAGGTCGACATCCTCGAAGACGGCGCCCTCGACCAGGACGCCGAGTTGCTGAGTGCGCTCGACATCGTGGTGGCATCCGTACATTCCAGATTGCGCATGGAATCGAGGCCGATGACAGCCCGCATGATCGCCGCGGTGAGGAGTCCTCATGTCAACGTGCTCGGGCACTGCACCGGCCGGCTCGTGCAGGGCGAGCGCGGCACGCGAGCTCCCTCGCAATTCGACGCGCGTGCGGTGTTCGACGCATGCGCCGAGAACGGAGTCGCCGTCGAGATCAATGCGCGACCCGAGCGGCAGGACCCGCCGGATGAGCTGATCGCGATCGCGCTGGATGCCGGTTGTCTGTTCTCGCTCGATTCCGACGCCCATGCGCCGGGGCAGTTGTCACTGCTCGACTACGGGGCGGAGCGAGCCGAGAAGGCCGGAGTACCGGCCGAGCGGGTCGTGACCACATGGGGGCTTGAGCGTCTGAGGGCGTGGGCGGAGTGAGCCGCCGATCGATCCCGTGGCTTGTCGTCGCGGGCGTGCTCGTCGCGGCGCTCAGCCTGCGCGCGCCCATCATCGCCGTGACTCCGGTGCTGCCGGACATCGTGCGCGACCTGGGTATCGGCGCAGCATCCGCCGGCCTGCTGACGACGGCTCCCGTCATCATGTTCGCGGCGATCACGCCGGTTGCCGCGCTTCTGATCCGACGGGCCGGCGCCGAGCTCGCACTGCTCTTGTCGCTCAGCGGAGTGCTCTTCGGCACGTTCGTGCGCGCGTTGCCCGGCTACGGCTCGATGCTGGCCGGCATGTTCATCATCGGCGCCGCGATCACGATCGGGAACGTCGTCGTCCCGGTGATCATCCGGCGCGACCTTCCGCCCGAGCGCACCGCGGTCGCCACGGCAGCGTATTCGGCGACGCTGAACGTCGGATCGCTCGTGACCGCCCTGGGAACAGTGCCGCTCGCAGAACTCATGGGCTGGCCGCTCGCTCTGCTGGTCTGGAGCTCGGTGACCGTCGTGGGCCTCGCGTTGTGGATCGTCCACATCGTCCGCTCGAAGTCGTGGCGAAGTGCGGAACGCGCATCGGGCGAGGCGGGAAAGCGGGAGAGTGGCGACACCGGCGAGAACATCACGGGGCCGTTGCCCGTCATCGTCGACAACCGTGTCGCAGCGATCGTGCGCCGCCCGATCGTCTGGATGCTCTTCGCCGCGTTCGGTATGCAGTCGGCGATCTACTACGGCATGTCGACGTGGTTGCCGACGATGCTGATCGACACCACAGGCACGGATGCCGCGACCGCAGGCGCACTGGCATCGTTGTTCCAGGGCGTGGCGATCGTCGGGGCGTTGCTCGCCCCGGTGCTGTTGAAGTACCTCGGCGCCGTGCCGGCCGGCGTGCTGATGGGTGCGTGCTTCGGCACGATGGTCATCGGGATGCTGTTCGCCCCTGAGGTGGCGGCCGTGTGGGCCTCGTTCGGAGCGATCGCGCATTCGAGCGGCTTCGTCCTGATCTTCACGGCGATGGTCCGCGTGTCGCGCTCCGACGCCGAGGCGGCGACGATGTCGGCGCTCGTGCAGGGCGGCGGATACGTGCTCGCTGCGCTCGGCGCCCCGCTCCTGGGTGCGCTGAACGAGATCAGCGGAGGGTGGCAGGCGCCGATGCTCGCGGTGATCGCTGCGACGGTTGTCTATTCGACGGCACTCGTGTCGGCGATGTTCGTCGCGCTGCGCCGCGGCTGAATCACTGAGAGTTTCATAGCGTTCAGCGCCCGAGGGCAGCGATCGCGCGGTCCATCGACGAGCCGAGATTCCACTTCTGCGCGAGCGCGATGGCGGCGTCCGCTTCGGACGGATCGAGCGCACGCACCGGATCTGTGGGCGGCGCGATATCGAGTGAGCGCGCAACCTCGACCACTGTGGGCGCCACGTCGAGATAGAGGGTTGCCGCGAGGATCTTCGCCCGCAGACCCGCGCTCATGCCTTCGCCGGCCTCGGCGGCCGCGCGGATGCCGGCGAGGTCGCCGTGCGTCTGCAGGAGGGTCGCCGCGGTCTTCTCTCCGACGCCGGGAACCCCCGGGAGTCCGTCTGAGGCGTCGCCGCGCATGGTCGCGAAGTCGGCGTACTGCGAGGGGAGCACGCTGTACTTGGCCACGACGCTCTGCTCGGTGAGGTTGTCGAGGTTGCTCATTCCTCGGGCCGTGTAGATGACACGGATGCTGCGCTCGTCGTCGATGAGCTGGAACAGGTCACGGTCACCCGTGACGATGTCGACCGGCATCGTCGCGAGCGTGGCGAGGGTGCCGATCACATCGTCGGCCTCGTGCGCTGTGACGCCGATGATCGGGATGCCGAGTACCGTCAGCGACTCGCGGATCAGCGGGATCTGAGCCTCGAGCGGATCAGGCACCTCTTCGACGTCGGGGCCAGCGGGCACGATCTCGACGACACGATGCGCTTTGTAGCTGGGGATGAGGTCGACGCGCCACTGCGGACGCCAGTCGTCATCCCAGCAGGCGACGATGTGGGTCGGCTCGTACAGGGAGACGAGTTTGGCGATCATGTCGAGGAGCCCGCGCGCTGCGTTGATGGGGGACCCGTCGGGAGCCTTCACCTTGTCGGGCACGCCGTAGAACGCCCGGAAGTAGAGGGACGCGGTGTCCAGCAGCATCAGCCTGTCGCTCATGGGATCAGCATGGCACAGGGCGCCGACGACGTCGGGGTCAGCAGCCGGGGGAGTCCGGTGCCTGTTGGCAGGTGTGCGCGACCAGTGCGGTGTGCGCCTCGAAGATGCGGATCTCCTGCAGTGGCCCTGCAGCGGTGACCTCTCCGGCGATCGGGAACCATCCGACGCCGAAGTCGACCTCTGCTCTGTAGCGCACGTCGACCTGTGCGGAGTACATTCCGCGCTCTTTGTAGGTGTGGCTCGTCGGAGTCGGGGTGAACTGCGCTTGGCCGAGGTCGGCCCATGACCGACCGCCCGTGCTGGTGGTGGCGGTCGTGCCGTCGCCGAAGCGGAAGTCGTAGCCGGACGGCGTGAAGCGTACGGTGACCGGGAAGCCGAAGAGCGAGTCGTTCACGGTGTGGACGGATGCCGTCGCCACGAAGTTCGTCGGCAGGCCGACGACGCCCACGTTGTCAGGCTCTCCGGTGATGACGGGACCGGCCGGAGCGAATCGGGCGACGTCATTGATCGTGATGGCCGGGATCGTCGGCTCTGTGGTGGTCTCCGGCGTCTCATCCTCGGTTTCCTCAGTCGCCCGGAAGCAGCGGATGTACGAATCCCAGTTGTTCAGGCACTGAGCGAAGTCGAACTCCGGCGGTGGCGTCCAGTCTGCCGGTGGGGTCCAGCCCCCGTCGGTTCCCGGATCCGAGTCGCCGATCGGCGAGGTGCCGGGGTCGCCGGGAGTGTCCTGGGTGCCGTCGATGATGATCTCGGTGCCGGTATTGCCAGTAATGAGGTCGCCTAGGCCTGCGTCACCATCATCGTCATCGACCGCCGTCAGACCCGGGAACAGGGCAAATGCGATGAGGGAGGAAACGATCACGCCTCGCATGTCGGATCCTCGATGGGTTTAGCGGAGTCGAGTAGTAGTTGGTCGTCGAATTGTGAGATAAAGGTCAGCTCTAACGCGTAGGTGTCGGGTCTGGTCGGGTTCACTTGTGACACGCCGGCGCTGTTGACCACCGCTACGTCACTGACATCTAGGCAGGTAATAGCGACGACTTCGTCGCGTTCCGGGCTCGCGCTGATGCCTTTGAAGTCGATGACTTGTGTCTTACCCGAGACCACATAACCTTCAGCGTGCATCTTCGAGAACGACTCGCGGTCGGCCTCATTGACCCCGCCCGTCGTGAGCGCGTAAAGAGGTTCGAAGGTGTCAGGGTCGCTCGTGTCAACTTGACTCAGCGCGTCGTTGTAAGCCCGATAGACCTCCTCCGCCGCGGCGAACGCTTCCTCTTCCGATGCGAAAGCGGCGGTCGGTGTCGGCGTAGGCTCAGGAGTCGGCGTGCAGGCGCTCAACGTCGACGCTGCGAGTGCGAGCAGTGCCAGCATCCGGAACCGGCTCGTCTTCGATCGGGGGAGAGTCACCCGTTCACGGTAACGCGAAGCGCCAGCACTCGCCGGAGTTATCCACAGCAGCGTTCGCGACGATTCTCTGATAATCTGAAGTGTCACTCGTGGCGTGCACTCGCACGCCCGGGCGATTGAAAATCCAAATCCATTCGCTTTCAGGCGATCACTCATGCGTGCATGAGCGTCTGTGGCCCGAGTACCCACCCACAAGGACAACCCACTACATGACTACCGCAACGACCGCCCCGGCCACCAAGCAGGTCGCCATCAACGACATCGGATCTGCTGAGGACTTCCTGGCCGCGGTCGAGAAGACTCTGAAGTTCTTCAACGACGGCGACATCATCGAAGGAACGATCGTCAAGATCGACCGCGATGAGGTCCTGCTCGACGTCGGATACAAGACCGAGGGTGTCATCCCCTCCCGCGAACTCTCCATCAAGCACGATGTCGACCCCAACGAGGTCGTCAAGGTCGGCGATGAGGTCGAGGCTCTTGTTCTCCAGAAGGAGGACAAGGAAGGCCGTCTGATCCTGTCCAAGAAGCGCGCGCAGTACGAGCGTGCGTGGGGCGACGTCGAGAAGATCAAGGAAGACGACGGCGTCGTCACCGGTACGGTCATCGAGGTCGTCAAGGGTGGACTCATCGTCGACATCGGCCTGCGTGGCTTCCTGCCGGCATCGCTCATCGAGCTGCGCCGTGTCCGCGACCTGACCCCGTACCTGGGCCAGGAGATCGAGGCGAAGATCCTCGAGCTGGACAAGAACCGCAACAACGTCGTGCTGAGCCGCCGCGCGCTGCTCGAGCAGACGCAGTCCGAGTCGCGCTCGAACTTCCTCAACAACCTGCACAAGGGCCAGGTCCGCAAGGGCCAGGTCTCGTCGATCGTCAACTTCGGTGCGTTCGTCGACCTGGGTGGCGTTGACGGCCTCGTGCACGTCTCCGAACTGTCCTGGAAGCACATCGAGCACGCCTCCGAGGTCGTCGAGGTCGGACAGGAAGTCACTGTCGAGATCCTCGAGGTCGACCTGGAGCGCGAGCGCGTCTCCCTGTCGCTCAAGGCGACGCAGGAAGACCCGTGGCAGGTCTTCGCCCGCACCCACGCGATCGGCCAGATCGCACCGGGCAAGGTCACCAAGCTCGTTCCGTTCGGTGCGTTCGTTCGCGTCGCAGACGGCATCGAGGGCCTCGTACACATCTCCGAGCTCTCCAGCAAGCACGTCGAGCTGGCTGAGCAGGTCGTGTCCGTCGGCGAAGAGGTCTTCGTCAAGGTCATCGACATCGACCTCGAGCGTCGTCGCATCTCGCTGTCGCTCAAGCAGGCCAACGAGTCGGTCGACCCCAACGGCACCGAGTTCGACCCGGCACTGTACGGCATGCTCGCCGAGTACGACGAGAACGGCGAGTACAAGTACCCGGAGGGCTTCGACCCCGAGACCGGTGCGTGGAAGGAAGGCTTCGACTCCGCACGCGAGGCCTGGGAGCAGGAGTACGCTGCAGCCCAGACCCGCTGGGAGGCTCACAAGGTCACGGTTGCCAAGGCAGCCGAGGCCGAGGCCGCTGCTGGCGACGACTTCGCCGCTGCACAGTCCTTCACGAGCGACTCCGGCGCCGGAACGCTTGCTGACGACGAGGCTCTCGCGGCCCTGCGCGAGAAGCTTTCGGGCGGCAACGCGTAAGCACGCGATTCACGGAACGGGTCGTCACCCCGCCTTCACAGGCAGCGGGTGGCGGCCCGTTTCGCGTATACCGCCGAATGCTGTTACGTGACGGAAGATTACGCTCGCTTTCGTAACATGGGTGCACCTCCGGGACGATAGGAGTATGACCTCCGCACTCCTTGCCCCGCGCAGCGCCAACGCGCCGGTCGCGCTGGGTGCGGCGAACGCCGTCCGTCTCGAGAACATCGAGCGCTCGTTCCCCATGCCGGACGGCCGTCGTGAAGTTCTGCGCGGTGTCGACGTCGAACTGGCGGCCGGCGAGATCGTCGCAGTGGTCGGTCCGTCCGGCTGCGGCAAGTCGACGCTTCTCCGCCTGGTCGGAGGGCTGGACACGCCGACGAGCGGAGGCATCAGCCTCGACGGCACCGGCGTCACCGACATCGACGAGCGCACTGCCATCGCGTTCCAGGAACCCCGGCTGCTCCCGTGGCGCACGCTCGCGCAGAACGTCGAGCTCGGCCTGCCTCGCGGCACTCGCCGCCGCGACGGGCGCGAGCGCGTGCGCGAACTGCTGCACCTGGTCGGTCTCGACCACGCCGCCGACCAGCATCCCCGTGAGGTGTCCGGGGGGATGGCGCAGCGCGCCTCTCTCGCCAGAGCCCTGGCGCGAAACCCCGGCGTGCTCCTGCTCGACGAGCCGTTCGGCGCCCTCGATGCGCTCACGAGGCTCCGGATGCAGGACCTTCTGCTCGACATCCAGGCAGCCGAGCCCACCACTGTCCTCCTCGTCACCCATGACGTCGAGGAGGCCCTCTACCTCGCCGACCGTGTGCTGCTGCTGCGCTCGCTCGTCGGCGAATCCGGCACGGGCGCGACATCCGTCGCGCGCACCATCACCGTGCCAGGCGTACGCCCGCGTGACCGCGCCGATCGCGGCCTCGCGGACCTTCGCGCCGACCTTCTCGAAGGACTCGGCGTCGACACCCACCACCGCATTTCCACCGAGGAGACCCGATGAGCACCATCACCCGCCGAATCGTCCCTGCGATCGCCATCGCCGGGACGATGATGCTCGTCGCCACTGGCTGCGTCGCCGGAGAGAATGCCGGAGCATCCGAGTCCGACGACGCCGCCGCAACCGGCGAGTGGTCCTCGGACACGCTCACGGTCGACTTCGCGACCTACAACCCGCTCAGCCTCGTCATCAAGGACCAGGGCATCCTCGAAGACATCGTCGGTGACGATGTCGACGTCGAATGGGTGCAGTCCGCCGGCTCGAACAAAGCCAACGAACTGCTGCGCTCGGGATCGGTCGATGTCGGATCGACGGCCGGATCAGCGGCGCTGCTCGCCCGCGCCAACGGCTCGCCCATCCAGGTCATCGACATCTACTCCCAGCCCGAGTGGTCGGCCATCGTCGTCGGCCCGGACAGCGGCATCACGTCGCTCGAAGACCTCGCCGGCACCTCGATCGCCGCCACCAAGGGCACCGACCCGTACTTCTTCCTGCTGCAGGCGCTCGAAGAGGGTGGACTGTCGCTCGACGACGTCGAGGTGCAGAACCTGCAGCACGCCGATGGGCGCGCGGCCCTCGACGGCGGCTCCGTGGACGCTTGGGCAGGGCTCGACCCGATCATGGCAGCAGCCGAGGTGGAATCGGGCGATCAGCTCATCTACCGCAACGTCGACTTCAACACCTACGGCTTCCTCAACGCCACCGAGGACTTCATCAACAACCACGCCGACCTCGCACAGGCCGTCGTCGATGCCTACGAGCAGGCACGCGTCTGGGCTCTTGAGAACCCGGAAGAGACAGCCGAGCTGCTCGCCGAGGTCGCGGGCATCGACATCGAGGTCGCGACGACCGTGATCGAAGAGCGCTCCAACCTCGACGTGAACGGCATCCCGGGCGACGCGCAGCTCGAGGTTCTCGAGAAGATCGCTCCCGTGCTCGTCGACTCCGGCGATGTGCAGGGCGGCCAGGAGTCGGTCGACAAGGCGCTCGAGACGATCATCAACGCCACCTTCGCCGAGAAGGCGGCCAAGGGCGAATGATCATCCCCGACCAGCGAGTCGTCGTCCCGGCAGATTCGCGGGATGCCCTCGATTTCGCCAAGGGGAAACGCCGACGAGCGGATGCCGGTACGCGAGGCCTCTGGGATCGCACCGGCGTCCGTGTCGCGGCAGGTCTGATCCTGCCCGTCATCATCCTCGTCGCGTGGCAGGTCGTCACCACGAGCGGTCTGGTGCCGCCGTACCGCCTGCCCACGCCGGCATCCGTGTTCACCGCGGGAGTCGAGCTGGCCGAGGCCGGCCAGCTGTGGACGCACATCGCGATCTCGGTGCAGCGCGTGCTGCTGGGCTTCGCGATCGGATCCGTGATCGGCCTCGCCTTCGCCGGCTTCGTCGGTCTGTCCCGCCTCGGTGATGTGCTTCTCAGCCCGACGCTCGCCGCACTCCGCGCCGTGCCGTCGCTCGCCTGGGTGCCGCTGCTCATCCTCTGGCTGCAGATCGGTGAGGAATCCAAGGTCACGCTGATCGCGATCGGTGCCTTCTTCCCCGTGTACACGACGGTCGCCTCGGCGCTGCGTCACGTCGACCCACAGCTGGTCGAAGCGGGGCGCTCATTCAGCCTGCGCGGCTGGTCACTGTTCCGCACCGTGCAGCTCCCGGCCGTCGTGCCCTCGGTCGTCTCTGGTCTGCGGCTCGCACTCGCTCAGGCATGGCTGTTCCTCGTCGCCGCCGAGCTCATCGCCTCGTCGATGGGGCTCGGGTTCCTGCTCACCGACTCGCAGAACAGCGGCCGTGTCGACCGCATCCTGCTGTCGATCGTGCTGCTCGCGCTGCTCGGAACGATCACGAACGGGATTCTCGCGCTTGTCGAGAAGTACCTGCTCAAGAAGTGGGCCTGAGAGTGACGGAAGTACGACTGCTGGAGACGCGCGAGTACGCACCTCCGGCCGCATTCACCGCGCAGGCGAACGTCACGGCAGAGATCTATGCCGAGGCGGATGCCGATCCCACCGCTTTCTGGGAGCAGGCGGCCCGGCGACTCGACTGGGTCGAGCCGTGGCACACCGCTCATGAATGGGAGCCGCCCACAGACGGGGCGATCCCCGCGGCACGCTGGTTCGTCGGCGGAAAGCTCAACGTCGCGTACAACTGCGTCGACCGTCACGTCGAAGCCGGGCGGGGCGACAAAGTCGCGCTGCATTTCGAGGGCGAGCCCGGCGACCGCACCACGGTGACGTACGCGGATCTGCAGCGGCGCGTCTCTCAGGCTGCCAACGCCCTGACTTCGCTCGGCATCGAGCCGGGTGATCGCGTGGTGATCTACCTTCCGGTGCTCGTCGAGACGATCGTCATCACGCTCGCCTGCGCCCGTATCGGCGCTGTGCACTCACTCGTGTTCGGCGGCTTCTCCGCCGAGGCCGTGCGGTTCCGGCTCCAGGACACCGGCGCGAAGCTGCTTGTCACGAGCGACGGTCAGTTCCGCAGAGGAGCAGCGACCGAGGTCAAGTCGACGGCGGATGCCGCGGCCGCCGACCTGCCCGAACTCGAGCATGTCCTCGTGCTGCGGCGTACGGGGCAGGACGTGCCATGGACCGCGGGCCGCGACCTCTGGTGGCACGACGTCGTGGACACCGCGTCGTCGACGCATGACGCGCAGCCGTTCGACGCCGAGCATCCGCTCTTCATCATCTACACCTCAGGCACCACGGGGAAGCCGAAGGGGCTGGTCCACACCTCCGGCGGCTACCTGACGCACACGAGCTGGGCGCACTGGGCTCACTTCGACGCCAAGCCGGACGACGTGCACTGGTGCACCGCCGACCTGGCATGGGTCACCGCGCACACCTACGAGATCTACGGACCGCTCTCGAACGGGCTGACGCAGGTCATCTACGAGGGCACGCCGGACACCCCGAATCGGGAGCGGCACCTCGAGATCATCGAGCGCTATGGGGTGACGGTCTACTACACCGCGCCCACGCTGATCCGCACGTTCATGACCTGGTTCGGCGCGGAACTCCCGACCGGGCATGATCTCTCCAGCCTGCGTCTGCTCGGCACGGTGGGTGAGGCGATCAACCCGGAGGCGTGGATCTGGTTCCGCCGCAATTTCGGCCGTGACGAGCTGCCCATCGTCGACACCTGGTGGCAGTCCGAGACGGGCGCCGCGATGATCGTGCCGCTGCCCGGCATCACGACGCTGAAGCCAGGATCCGCGACCGTGCCGCTGCCGGGCATCGACGCGACCGTGGTCGACGAGAACGGCGACGAGGTCGCACCAGGACGCTCCGGAACGCTCGTCGTGCGCCGCCCCTGGCCAGGCATGGCCAGGACTGTCTGGGGCAACCCGCAGCGTTACCGCGACTCGTACTGGGCGACCTTCGCCGGCCACGGCGACTTCGGCGGCTACTACGTCGCCGGCGACGGCGCGACGAAGGATGCCGACGGCCACATCTGGCTCCTCGGACGCCTCGACGACGTCGTGAACGTCTCCGGCCATCGGCTCTCCACGATCGAGATCGAATCCGCGCTCGTCGCGCACGAGAGCGTGGGGGAGGCCGGTACCGCCGGAGTGTCCGATCCGGTCACAGGACAGGCGGTGGTCGCCTTCGTGACGCCGTCCGGTGCGGCGGCGGTGACGGCATCCGCTCTTCGCGATCAGGTCGCGCAGGCGATCGGGCCGGTCGCCAAGCCGAAGCACATCATCGTCGTTCCCGATCTGCCCAAGACGCGATCGGGCAAGATCATGCGCCGCCTGCTCGCGCAGCTATGGGAGGCTGAACAGGATCGACGCGCCGACCGGGAGCCGAAGGCGCTCGGAGACACGACATCACTGCAGAACCCGTGGGCCGTCGACGGCATCGCCGACGTGCTGGCCGCGGCCTACTCGAGGACATCATGACGGAAGAGCACCGCTTCGGGTTCCGCACCCGAGCACTCCACGCGGGCGGCACGCCCGACGCATCCACCGGCGCACGCGCCGTGCCGATCTATCAGACGACCTCGTTCGTCTTCGACGACGCGACGGATGCCGGCAACCTCTTCGCGCTGCAGAAGTACGGCAACATCTACTCGCGCATCGGCAACCCCACAGTGGCTGCGCTCGAAGAACGGTTGGCGTCGCTGGAAGGCGGCATCGGGGCTGTGGCGACCGCATCCGGCATGAGCGCCGAGTTCATCACGTTCGCCGCTCTTGTCGGCGCCGGTGACCATGTCGTCGCCTCCGCGCAGCTCTACGGCGGAACGGTCACGCAGCTGGATGTGACGCTGCGCCGCTTCGGCGTCGAGACGACTTTCGTGCCGTCGAGCGACCCGGCCGACTACGCCGCGGCGATCCGACCGGAGACCAAGGTCGTCTACGTCGAGATGATCGGCAATCCCTCCGGTGAGATCGCCGACATCGAGGGACTCGCGGCGGTCGCGCACGGAGCGGGCGTACCGCTCGTCGTCGATGCCACGCTGGCCACGCCGTATCTCGCACGACCGCTCGAGCACGGTGCTGACATCGTGATCCACTCGGTGACGAAGTTCCTCGGCGGCCACGGCACCACTCTGGGTGGCATCGTGATCGAGAAGGGCACGTTCGACTGGGGGAATGGGAAGTTCCCGCAGATGACCGAGCCGGTGGAATCGTACGGTGGCATCAAATGGTGGGACAATTTCGGCGAGTACGGCTTTCTCACCAAACTCCGCTCGGAGCAGCTGCGTGACATCGGTCCGGCGCTGAGCCCGCAGTCGGCGTTCAATCTGCTGCAGGGCGTCGAGACGCTTCCGCAGCGCATCGACGCGCATCTGGCCAACGCACGGATCGTCGCGGAGTGGCTCTCCACTGATTCGCGGGTGTCGTACGTCACGTGGGCGGGCCTCGAGGGCCACCCGCACCGTGAGCGGGCCGCCAAGTACCTGCCACTCGGTCCAGGGTCTGTGTTCGCCTTCGGCGTCGCAGTTCCTGACGGACGTGCGGCGGGGGAGGACGGTCGCGCCGCGGGGGAGGCCGTGATCGAGAACCTGCAGCTCGCCTCTCATCTGGCGAACATCGGCGACGCGCGCACGCTCGTCATCCACCCGGCATCCACGACGCACCGCCAGCTGACGGAATCGCAGCTCGACGCCGCCGGTGTGCGTCCAGACCTGATCCGCATCTCGGTCGGCCTCGAAGACGCGGACGACATCATCTGGGACCTCGATCAGGCACTGACCGCAGCGACAGGAGAGACCCGATGAGCACTTCGATCCCCACGGACTCCTGCGCCCTCCCGACGCCGACGGATGCTGTCGCCTGCGCTCTGCCCGGCGCGGTCGACGCCGTCGCATCCGAGCGCGCCTGGGTGGGCCCGAATCAACAGGAGCGCTACGCGCTGCTGCGCCGGTCGAAGTCGATCGCCATCGTCGGGGCGTCCAACAACCCCGCGCGCGCCTCGTACTTCGTGACGACGTACCTGCTCTCCAGCTCGCCGTACGACGTGTATCTCGTCAACCCGCGTGAGAACGAGATCCTCGGTCAGCCCGTGTACGCATCGCTCACCGATCTGCCGGTCGTGCCGGACATCGTCGACGTTTTCCGCAAGCACGACGACCTTCCCGGCGTCGCGCAGGAGGCGATCGACGTGGGCGCGAACGCCCTGTGGTTGCAGCTCGGATCCTGGAACGAGGAGGCTGCTGCCCTCGCGGAATCCGCAGGGCTCGCCGTCGTCATGGACCGGTGCATCAAGATCGAGCACGCGCGTTTCCACGGCGGTCTGCACCTCGCGGGCTTCGACACCGGCGTGATCAGCTCCAAGAGGCAGCTGCTCGCGCGCTGAGTCGCGGGCGGCTCGAACCCTAGACTGGCGACATGCCTCTCATCGCGCTGACCGGGGGAATCGCCTCGGGAAAATCGACGATCGCCCGTCGGCTCGAAGCACACGGAGCTGTGGTCGTGGACGCGGATCAGATCGTGCGCGACGTGCAGGCTCCTGGCACGCCAGTGCTCGCCGAGATCGCCGCGGCGTTCGGTGATGACGTGATCGATGCATCCGGCGCGCTGGATCGTGCTGCACTCGGCTCGCGAGTGTTCTCCGACCCCGACGCGCTCGCGCGGCTGAACAGCATCGTGCACCCCGCCGTACGGCGGGAGTCGCAGCGCCGGTTCGAAGCGGCGTTCGCCGAGGATCCGGAAGCACTCGTCGTGTACGACGTACCGCTGCTCGTGGAGGCCCGCGTCGATGATCCCTGGGACGCCATCATCGTCGCGCATGCTCCCGCCGCCGTGCGTCTGCAACGGCTGATCGAGCTGCGCGGTATGCAGCCGCAGGAGGCGCAGAATCGTATCGATGCCCAGGTTCCGGACGAGAAGCGCCTCGCGATCGCCGATGTCGTGATCGACACCGCAGGTTCCCTGGCGCAGACCCAGCAGCAGGTGGACGCGCTGTGGCAGCGTCTGACGCAAGAGTGAGCCAGGACGACGTCTTCGCCGGTCACATTCCCCGGACCCGGTCGTATCGACGGCTGATCGCAGGACTCTTCTTCGCGGGCGTCGCGACATTCGCGCAGCTGTACTCTCTGCAGGCGGTTCTGCCGCAGGTCGCAGGTGACCTCGAGGTTGCGGCTTCGACGGCGGCGTTGACGGTCTCCGCAGCGACGCTCGGGATCGCGGTCGCTGTGATCCCGTGGTCTCTGGTCGCCGATCGGATCGGCCGGATCCCCGCGATGGCGATCGGCATCATCGCAGCCACCTCGTTCGGACTCGCGGCACCGCTCAGCACCGAGATCACCGTGCTGCTGGTGCTGCGCCTCGGCGAAGGTCTCGCGCTCGGAGCCGTACCCGCCGTCGCGCTCGCGTACCTCAGCGAGGAGGTGCATGCACGGCATGTCGCCGCAGCAGCGGGAAGCTACACCGCGGGGACGACCGTCGGCGGGCTCACGGGACGACTGGTCGCCGGCCCGCTCGGGGAGGCGTTCGACTGGCGCATCGGCGTATGGAGCGTCACCGTGCTGTGCACCGTCGCTGCTGTGCTCTTCCTCTGGCTCGTGCCGCGCGCGCGGAGATTCGTGCCAGGGCGGATGCGGACGGATGCGGGTCCGGGCAAGCTCGCGCGTCTCATCCGCGCGTTGCGTTCGCCGCGTCTGCTCGCGCTCTACGCGCAGGGCTTCCTGCTCATGGGCGCGTTCGTCGCGGTGTACAACTATCTCGGCTTCCACCTGATCGCGCCGCCGTTCATGCTGCCCGTCTGGTTGGTGACGCTGCTGTTCCTCGCATACCTGGCCGGTACGCTGTCGTCGCCATGGGCAGGGTCGCTCGCGGTGAGGTACGGGCGTCGCTGGGTACTGCTCGCGGCGATCGGGCTGTTCATCGCCGGGGCGGCTCTGATGTACGTGCCATCGCCGATCGTCATCCTCATCGGCCTCGTCGTGTTCACCGGCGGCTTCTTCGGCGCGCACGCGATCGCTTCGAGCTGGGCGCCTGTCCTCGCCGATCCGACGAGTCGCGCGCAGGCGCCGTCACTGTACTACTTCGCGTACTACGCCGGCTCCAGCCTGTTCGGATGGGCGCTGGGAATCGTGTTCGGTCAGGCCGGCTGGGGTTGGTTCCTCGGCGCCGTGATCTTCATGGGACTCGTCGCCGCAGTCATCGCGACGGTGGCGCTGCGACCGAACCGCTGGCCTGATCGTCCTTGACTGCTTCCCATCGGCGACGACGCCGGAAGGAAGCGGTCGGCGAGGCCCAGCAGGAAGAGCGGCATCAGGCGTTGAGCACGACGATGCCGCGAGGCTGGAGCCGATCAGGAACTCGATCACGGCCCCACTGCAGGGCGGCACTTCCGCACCGCGTGCTTGCGCGACCGCATGGCGACCCCGATGTCCGAGGCTCCGCATACGCTTGAGGGATGCAACCCACGCGAAGCGTCCGTCCGTTCGAGGTGATCAGCGAGTACGAGCCGGCCGGTGACCAGCCGCAGGCGATCGCCGACCTCGCCTCGCGCATCAACGCCGGCGAGACCGACGTCGTGCTGCTCGGCGCCACCGGTACCGGAAAGTCCGCCACGACTGCGTGGCTGGTCGAGCAGGTTCAGCGACCCACGCTGGTGCTCGCGCACAACAAGACCCTCGCGGCGCAGCTGGCGAACGAGTTCAGAGAGCTCATGCCGAACAACGCGGTGGAGTACTTCGTCTCGTATTACGACTACTACCAGCCAGAGGCCTATGTGCCGCAGACCGACACCTTCATCGAGAAGGACTCCTCGGTCAACGCCGAGGTCGAACGGCTGCGTCACTCCACGACCAATTCGCTCCTGTCGCGACGCGACGTGATCGTGGTGTCGACCGTCTCATGCATCTACGGCCTCGGCGCTCCCGAGGAGTACCTGCGTGCGATGGTGGCGCTGCAGGTGGGGGAGCGGTACGACCGCGACGCCCTCATCCGCCAGTTCATCGCCATGCAGTACAACCGCAACGACGTCGACTTCTCGCGCGGGAACTTCCGGGTGCGCGGCGACACCATCGAGATCATCCCGGTCTACGAAGAGCACGCGATCCGCATCGAGCTGTTCGGCGACGAGATCGAGGCGCTCTACACACTGCATCCGCTCACCGGTGAGGTCATCGAGAAGCTCGACGCCGTGCCGATCTTCCCCGCGTCGCACTACGTCGCAGGCACCGATGTCGTGCAGCGGGCGATCGGCACGATCGAAGACGAGCTGGCAGAGCGGCTGAAGGAGTTCGAGCGCCAGGGCAAGCTGCTCGAGGCGCAGCGGCTGCGCATGCGCACCACGTTCGACCTCGAGATGCTGCAGCAGCTCGGCTTCTGTTCCGGGATCGAGAACTACTCACGCCACATGGACGGCCGCGCTCCTGGCGAGCCGCCCCACACGCTGCTCGACTTCTTCCCCGACGACTTCCTGATGGTGATCGACGAGTCGCACGTCACTGTGCCGCAGATCGGCGCCATGTACGAGGGCGATGCGTCGCGCAAGCGCACCCTGGTCGATCACGGCTTCCGCCTGCCCAGTGCGATGGACAACCGGCCGCTGCGATTCGACGAGTTCAAGAACCGCATCGGTCAGACCGTGTATCTCTCTGCCACCCCAGGCAAGTACGAGATGGGCATCGCCGATGGCGTGGTCGAGCAGATCATCCGTCCGACCGGTCTCGTCGACCCCGAGATCATCGTCAAGCCGTCCAAGGGTCAGATCGACGACCTGCTGGAAGAGATCCGCCTGCGTGCCGGGCGGGATGAGCGTGTGCTCGTCACCACTTTGACGAAGAAGATGGCGGAAGAGCTCACCGACTTCCTCGGCGAGCACGGGGTGCGGGTGCGATACCTGCACTCCGACGTCGACACGCTGCGAAGGGTCGAGCTGCTCAGCGAACTCCGCTCCGGCGTCTACGACGTGCTGGTCGGCATCAACCTGCTGCGCGAGGGCCTCGACCTTCCGGAGGTGTCGCTGGTCGCGATCCTGGATGCCGACAAGGAGGGCTTCCTGCGCTCGGGGACATCGCTCATCCAGACGATCGGCCGTGCTGCACGAAACGTCTCCGGCCAGGTGCACATGTATGCCGACAGGATGACCGACTCCATGGCGAGGGCGATCGAGGAGACGGATCGTCGTCGTGAGAAGCAGGTCGCGTACAACAAGGAACGCGGCATCGACCCGCAGCCGTTGCGCAAGCGGATCGCCGACATCACCGACGTTCTCGCGCGCGAGGCATCCGACACCGAAGACCTGCTGCGAAGCAAGAACAGGACGAAGTCCGGGCGCGGCAAGAGCCCGACGCCCCAGTTGCGCCGTGAGGGCATCGCGGCCGAGGGTGCCGAGCAGCTGGAGGACATGATCAAGGATCTGTCCGATCAGATGCTCGCCGCGGCGGCAGAGCTCAAGTTCGAGCTCGCTGGTCGTCTTCGCGACGAAGTGCAGGATCTCAAGAAGGAACTGCGCGCGATGGAGCGCGCAGGGCATGCGTAGGGGCGGTGCGGTCGAGTATGGATGCTGCCGCCACTGAGCTCGCCGATCGGGTCAGGGCACTGCTGATGTCCGAGCCAGGGCTCGAAGAGAAGCGGATGTTCGGCACGCGTGCGTTCCTGCTGCACGGCCGTATCCTCGTCGGCACGCGCAATGAGGGTGTGCTCCTCGTGCGTGTCACCGAAGAGAGGGGCGCTGCGCTGCTGACCGAGCCGGGCGTCTCAGTCGCCGTGATGGGTGCGAAGACGATGGGGCCGAGCTGGTTGGACGTCGCACCGACGGCGATCGACGACGACGACGCGCTGATGTCATGGATCGACGCGGCGCGGGAGAGCGCCGGCGCTTAGCGACGAGCGACGCGTGCGCAGAAGGCGCCTGTCAGGGGCAGTGCATCAGCGGCTTGGGTCCGGTGCGGTCGATCTCGTGCTCCGTCATGGGATGTCCGCACAGCGGACATGCACGCTCGGCGCGCTGCGCAGCCGACGGAGGGGGAGTGGATTCGTACGGCCCGACCGCGGCCGGACCGGCGAGGCGGATCAGGTTCGTGTTGAACCAGCGATACAGCCCTCCGGCCTCACGGATGCGAGTGCGGAGCGGGATCCGGTCTGAACTGTTCGCCATATCACTTAGTGTACTAATGATTAGGCCACACGTATAATCAACGTCGTGACGGATTCCGACGACCTCCTCAAACTCGAGAACCAGCTGTGCTTCGCACTCGTGACCGCGGCGCGCAACGTCGTGGCGATCTACCGCCCGATCCTCGAGCCGCTCGGGCTCACGCATCCGCAGTACCTCGTGATGCTCGCGCTCTGGGAGCGTTCACCGCGCACGCTCAACGATCTCGCCGCGGATCTCGCGCTGGATCCGGCGACGGCATCGCCGCTGGTCAAGCGTCTCGAGAAGGAAGGGCTGATCGCGCGTGAGCGCAGCAGTGAGGACGAGCGACGTCTCGACATCCGACTCACCCCGATCGGGCAGCAGCTGCGGCAGCGGGCACTCGACGTTCCGCGACAGGTGATGGCAGCTGTGCACATGGACATCGAGCAGGTAGCCACCCTGCGCGACGGGTTGTCCCCATTCGCGGGTCGCAGTCCGGTCGAGAGTGTACGTACGTCCTAGCCGCTGAGGGAGAGCCGGGATGCTTCCTGAGGACGGATACAGAGCCGATGTCTGTGGCCCCTCGTAGACTTGTGCGGTGCCCATTGTCCCCGTTGCCACCCCCAGCAAACTCAGTGTCCGCGGCGCCCGCGTACACAACCTCAAGAACGTCGACATCGACATCCCTCGCGACTCGATGGTCGTGTTCACCGGCCTGTCCGGGTCCGGAAAGTCGAGCCTCGCATTCGACACGATCTTCGCCGAAGGGCAGCGTCGCTACGTCGAATCGCTGAGCGCGTACGCGCGGCAGTTCCTCGGTCAGGTGGATCGTCCTGATGTCGACTTCATCGAGGGGCTGAGCCCTGCGGTCTCGATCGACCAGAAGTCGACCAACCGCAACCCGCGGTCGACCGTCGGCACGATCACCGAGATCTACGACTACATGCGTCTGCTGTGGGCGCGCATCGGCATTCCGCACTGTCCCGAGTGCGGTGAGAAGATCCAGCGGCAGACGGTGCAGCAGATCGCCGATCAGCTCATGGAGCTGCCAGAGCGCACCCGCTACCAGATCGTCGCTCCGATCGTCTCCCAGAAGAAGGGCGAGTTCGTCGATCTGTTCCGCGAACTCGGCGCCAAGGGGTACTCGCGCGCCATCGTCGACGGAGACCTCATCCAGTTGGCCGAGCCGCCGACTCTCAAGAAGAGCTACAAGCACGACATCGCGGTCGTGGTCGACCGGCTCGTCGCGTCCGACGACATCCTCGGTCGCGTCACCGACTCCGTCGAGACCGCGCTCGGGCTCGCCGGCGGCGTCGTACAGGTCAACTTCGTGGACGAAGACGGCGACGACGCGTGGCAGTCGTACTCCGAAAAGCTGGCCTGCCCCAACGGGCATCCGATCACGCTGACCGAGATCGAACCCCGTACCTTCTCGTTCAACGCGCCGTTCGGCGCATGCCCGACGTGTTCGGGCCTCGGCACGCGCATGTCGGTCGACGTGGATCTGATGCTCGACGATGAGGAGCTCTCGATCCGCGAGGGCGCCATCATCCCGTGGACCACGCAGGGCAAGGGGCTCTTCCAGTACTACGAGCGGCTGCTCGAAGGTCTGGCGCGCGACCTGAAGTTCGACCTCGACACCCCGTGGAAAGATCTGCGCGTCGATGTGCAGGACGCCATTCTGCGCGGCGACAACTACAAGGTCACCGTCAAGTGGAAGAACCGCTACGGCCGTGAGATGCGCTACGCATCCGGCTTCGAGGGTGTCGTGCCCTACATCGAGCGCCAGTACGCCCAGGCTGAGAGCGACAACCAGCGCGCGCGCTGGGCGGAGTACCTCCGCGAGGTCCCGTGCCCCGCGTGCGACGGAAACCGCCTCAAGCCCGAGGTGCTCGCCGTCAAGGTGCACGGTCACTCGATCGCCGAGGTCTCCCACCTGAGCCTCGCCGACGCCCGCGGCTTCATGGAGACGCTCACGCTCACCGAGCGCGAGGCGAAGATCGCGGCGCAGGTGCTGCGCGAGATCCGGCTGCGGCTCGACTTCCTGCTGCAGGTGGGACTCGCCTACCTGAACCTCAGCCGTGCGGCCGGCTCGCTGTCCGGCGGCGAGGCTCAGCGCATCCGGCTCGCGACCCAGATCGGTTCCGGGCTCACCGGCGTGCTCTACGTGCTCGACGAGCCGTCGATCGGGCTGCATCAGAGAGACAACCGTCGTCTGATCGAGACGCTGCAGACTCTGCGCGACCTCGGCAACACTCTGATCGTCGTCGAGCACGATGAGGAGACGATCGAGGCCGCCGACTGGGTCGTCGACATCGGACCCGGTGCCGGCGTCAACGGCGGTGCCGTCGTGCACTCCGGGCCTTACTCTGCGCTCCTCACGGAGACCGAGTCGATGACCGCCGACTATCTGGCCGGCCGTCGCGAGATCCCGACGCCGAAGAAGCGCCGCAAGATCGACAAGAAGCGGATGCTGAGCGTCGTCGGCGCCCGCGCGAACAACCTGCGCAACGTCACGGCGGAGTTCCCGCTCGGTGTACTCACCGCCGTCACCGGCGTGAGCGGCTCGGGCAAGTCGTCGCTGGTCAACGACATCCTCTACCGGGTGCTCGCATCCAAGCTCAACGGTGCACGCACACTCGCGGGCAAGCACACCCGCGTCACCGGACTCGACAACCTCGACAAGGTGGTGCACGTCGATCAGGCGCCGATCGGCCGCACTCCACGATCGAATCCTGCGACCTACACCGGCGTGTTCGATCGCATCCGCACGCTGTTCAGTGAGACGCCAGAGGCGAAGGTGCGCGGCTACCAGCCGGGCCGATTCAGCTTCAACGTCAAGGGCGGCCGCTGCGACGCATGCTCGGGCGACGGCACGATCAAGATCGAGATGAACTTCCTGCCCGACGTGTACGTCGACTGCGAGGTCTGCCACGGCAAGCGGTACAACCGCGACACGCTCGCGGTGCACTACAAGGGCAAGAACATCGCCGAGGTGCTCGAGATGCCGATCGTGGAGGCCGCCGAGTTCTTCGAGCCGATCCAGGCGATCCACCGGTACATGAAGACGCTCGTCGACGTCGGCCTCGGCTACGTGCGACTCGGCCAGTCGGCCACGACGCTGTCCGGTGGCGAGGCGCAGCGCGTCAAGCTCGCGACAGAGCTCCAGCGCCGCAGCAACGGCCGCAGCATCTACGTGCTCGACGAGCCGACCACCGGTCTGCACTTCGAAGACGTCCGCAAGCTCCTCGAGGTGCTGAACGGGCTGGTCGACAAGGGCAACACGGTGATCGTGATCGAGCACAACCTCGACGTCATCAAGTCGGCTGACTGGGTGATCGACCTGGGTCCAGAGGGCGGCTCCGGCGGCGGCGAGATCCTCGCCACGGGCACGCCCGAGCAGATCGCGCGCGTGGAGGAGAGCCACACCGGCATGTTCCTCGGTGAGATCCTCGGCGCAGGACGCGGGGCGCGGAAGGCCGGCTGATGGCCGACGTCCTCCCGTACAAGCCCTCGCAGGGCGAGATCCCGACCGATCCCGGTGTGTACCGCTTCCGGGATGCCGAGGGGCGCGTGCTGTACGTCGGCAAGGCGAAGAACCTGCGCCAGCGGCTCTCGAACTACTTCGCGCCGCTGCGCACCCTTCACGAGCGCACGAGGCGGATGGTCACAACTGCCGCGTCCGTGGAATGGACGGTCGTGCCGACCGACGTCGATTCGCTGCAGCTGGAGTACATGTGGATCAAGGAATACGATCCGCCGTTCAACGTGCGCTACAAGGACGACAAGTCGTACCCGTTCATGGCGGTCACGCTGGGAGATGAGGCGCCGCGTGTGCTCGTCACCCGCAACCGCAAGATCCCGCGGGCACGGTACTTCGGTCCGTACCCGAAGGTGTGGGCGGTGCACGAGACCATCGACCTGATGATCAAGGCGTTCCCGATCCGCACCTGCAGCGATGCGAGCTACAAGCGTGCGATGGCAACGGGACGGCCGTGCTTCCCCGGCCAGATCGGCAAGTGCGGCGGCCCGTGCTCGATGAAGGTCACGATCGAGGAGCATCGGGCGATGGTCGACGACTTCGTCGCGTTCATGGCCGGGGGCGACGAGCGCTTCACGAAGGAACTCAGCAAGCGGATGCTGTCGGCATCCGCAGCCATGGACTACGAGGCCGCTGCGAAGTACCGCGACCAGCTCGCCTCGATCGAGGCCGTGCTCGGCAAGAGCTCGCTGGTACTGCCGTCTGACGAGGATGCCGACCTCTTCGGCATCGCGGAGGACGAGCTCGCGGCAGCCGTGCAGCACTTCGTGATCCGCGGAGGGCGCGTGCGCGGCGTGCGCGCCACGATGATCGAGAAGGAGATCGACATCTCCGGAGCCGATCTCGTCGAGCAGGTGCTGCAACGCACGTACGGTGAGGGCGTGGATGTGCCCCGTCGCATCCTTGTTCCCTCGCTGCCCGACGATGCCGCAGAACTCGAGGTGTGGCTGCGCGAGCGCCGCGGACGCAAGGTCGAGATCGCGGTCGCCCAGCGCGGTCAGCGCGTGGAGCTCATGCGCAACGCGACGCTCAACGCGACGCAGGCGCTCATCCGTCACAAGACCCGTCGCACGAGCGATTACGTCGCACGCACGCAGGCGCTCACCGATCTGCAGGAGGCGCTCGATCTCGAGACGGCCCCGTTGCGCATCGAGTGCTTCGACATCTCGCATCTCGGCGGCACGAACGTGGTCGCGTCGATGGTGGTGTTCGAAGACGGACTGCCGCGCAAAGACCAGTACCGCTCGTTCAACATCGCCGAGACCACCGACGACACCGACTCGATGTACCAGGTGCTCATGCGGCGACTGGCATACCTCGACAGGCCGGAGGAGGACCCGGTCGCGGAACTTCCCGCCGACCCGCTCTCCGACGGCGAAGAGGTCGTGGCCGTGCCCAGGAGGAAGCCCCGGTTCTCGTACCCGCCGCAGCTTCTGCTCGTCGACGGCGGCAAGCCGCAGGTCGAGGCGGCGGCACGCGCCCTGCGCGATGCCGGCCACACCGAGATCGGGCTGTGCGGAATCGCGAAGCGGCTGGAGGAGGTGTGGCTGCCCGGCGAGGACTTCCCGGTCATCCTGCCGCGCACCAGCGAGGCGCTCTATCTTCTGCAGCGTCTTCGTGACGAGGCGCACCGCTTCGCCATCATCCATCAGCGCAAGCGCCGCAGACGCGACATCGCCACGGTGCTGGAAGAGGTGCCCGGACTCGGTGCGTCGCGCATCAAGGTGCTGTTGAAGCACTTCGGGTCGGTGACCGCGCTGCGCGGCGCGAGCTCGGAGGAGATCCAGCAGGTGCAGGGGATCGGACCGGCACTCGCCCAGAGCATCCACACGCACCTCGCGACTCGATAGGCTGGTCTTCACAGCGGGAGCTGATCTACACATGGAGAGGAACCGTCGATGACCGTCGAGGAGAAGAACGAGTTCCTCATCGTCACCGGCATGTCCGGTGCGGGGCGCTCCACCGTGGCGAACGCCCTTGAAGACCTCGGCTGGTACGTGGTGGACAACCTCCCACCGCAGATGCTGCGCCCATTGCTCGATCTCACCGATCTCGGTGGGGGAGCACTGCCCAAGGTCGCGGCGGTCGTCGATGTGCGAGGTCGCAATCTGTTCAACGACTTCCCCGAGGTGGCTCGTGCGCTGCGTTCGCGCGGTAGCGTGCGCGTGGTCTTCCTCGACGCATCCGATGACGTGCTCGTGCGGCGGTTCGAGTCGGTCAGGCGCCCGCATCCCCTGCAGGAGGACGGCACCCTGCTCGACGGCATCCGGCTTGAGCGTTCGCGCCTGACGCTGGTGCGCGAGGCGGCCGACATCGTCATCGACACGTCCGAGCTGAACATCCATCAGCTTGCGACGCAGGTGTTCGAGGCCTTCTCCGAGGAGGGGGCGGCGCGGCACCGGCTGACGATCCTGAGCTTCGGGTTCAAGTACGGGCTGCCGACGGACGTCGACCTCGTCGCTGACATGCGCTTCCTGCCCAACCCCTTCTGGATCGATGAACTGCGCGGGCTCACCGGTCAGGATGCTCCGGTGCGCGACTATGTGCTCTCACGCGAAGGCGCGACGGAGTTCCTCGATGCTTACGCCACGGCGCTGGTTCCAGTGCTGGAGGGGTATCAGCGCGAGAACAAGGGGCATTCGACCGTCGCGGTCGGCTGCACAGGTGGCAAGCATCGGTCGGTGGCGACGGCGGAGGAACTCGCTAAGCGCCTCGCCTCGATCCCAGGTGTCGCGGTCAATGTCCGTCACCGAGACCTCGGCCGCGAATAGAACGGCGCGGCGCCCGGTAAACTGTTCCTTTGCGTCGCGATCCGGCGCATGACGCTTTACAAGGAGTCCCGTGGCACTAACCACCGACGTCAAGGCTGAACTCGTCAGCATCCGTAACGCACCCCCGACGGTTCGCGTCGCGGAAGTCACCGCGATCCTCCGGTTCGCCGGCGGGCTCCACTCGATCGCCGGTCGTGTCGCCGTCGAGGCCGAGGTCGACGCTGATCTGCTGGCCCGCCGCGTCGCCCGCGATCTCGCCGAGATCTACGGGGTTCGTCCTGAGATCGCCCAGGTGCAGTCCGCGAGCTCGCACGATGGCGCGCGCTACGCGGTCCGTGTGATCGCGGCAGGCGAGACGCTCGCACGCCAGACCGGTCTGCTCGACCAGCGCCGCCGACCTGTGCGCGGGCTCCCCAACAGACTCACCACCGGATCCCGCGAAGAGATCGCGGGTCTGTGGCGCGGTGCGTTCCTCGCAGCCGGTTCTCTTTCGGAGCCCGGCCGCTCGGCGATGCTCGAGGTCTCGTGCCCGACCTCCGAGGCCGCGATGGCGCTCGTCGGTGCAGCGCACCGGCTCGGCGTCGCAGCCAAGGCGCGCGAGGTGCGCGGTCTGCCGCGCGTCGTCGTGCGAGAGGGCGAAGCGATCCGCTCGATCCTCAGCCAGATGGGTGCCCAGAAGACCGCGGCCGCATGGGAGGAGATGCGCCAGCGCCGTGAGATGCGCGCCGGAGTCAACCGACTCGTGAACTTCGACGACGCGAACCTGCGTCGCTCGGCGCAGGCTGCCGTCGCTGCGTGCGCACGTGTCGAGCGTGCTCTCGAGATCCTCGCGGAGGATGTGCCCGACCACCTGCGCGTGGCGGGCGAGCTGCGTCTCGCGCACCGCGACGCCAGCCTTGACGAACTCGGTCACCACGCGGATCCGCCGCTCACGAAGGATGCTGTCGCAGGACGCATCCGCCGCCTTCTGGCGATGGCCGACAAGCGTGCGCAGCAGGAGGGCATCCCCAGCACGGAGGACGCCGTACCCGCAGGGCTCGACGCCTGAACAGACATCGTCTTTTCTCGTCATCCGAGGAAGGATCCGCACCGCTGTGCCGTTGACGTCAGTAGGATGAAAACGTCTGCTCCGCACCGCACACGGGTGGTGCGGGGGACCGACAAGCGCCGCGGCGCGGCGCGGATTGGATGAAAGCGACATGGCGATCTACACGCTCCCCGACCTTCCCTACGACTTTGCAGCTCTTGAGCCGCACATCAGCGGAAAGATCATGGAACTGCACCATGACAAGCATCACCAGGCGTACGTCACGGGTGCGAACGCGGCACTCGACGGACTCGCTGAGGCCCGCGACAGCGGCAACCTCGCGAACGTGAACAAGCTCGAGAAGGACCTCGCGTTCAACCTCGGCGGTCACGTGAACCACTCGATCTTCTGGACCAACCTCTCCCCGAACGGCGGAGGCGAGCCGGAAGGCGAGCTGAAGGCCGCCATCGACGAGTTCTTCGGCTCCTTCGAGAAGTTCCAGGCGCACTTCACCGCCACCGCCATGGGTATTCAGGGCTCTGGCTGGTCAGTGCTCAGCTGGGACTCGATCGGACAGCGTCTGATCATCCAGCAGCTGTTCGATCAGCAGTCCAACTCGGCACAGGGCACGATTCCGCTGTTCCAGCTCGACATGTGGGAGCACGCCTTCTACCTCGACTACCTCAACGTGAAGGCCGACTACGTCAAGGCCGCGTGGAACATCGCGAACTGGGAGAACGTGGCCCAGCGCCTCGACGCCGCCCGTAAGCAGACGAACGGCCTGCTGGTACTGTCGTAATCAAGACGGGCGTCCCGACGGACAACAGCCCGTCGGGACGCCGTCGTCCACGAATTCTCTAATGAAAACGCGCGAGAGCGCACGAGAAACAGGAGACCTGAGTGTCTGTAAAGATCGGCATCAACGGCTTCGGCCGTATCGGACGCAACTACTTCCGCGCAGCTCTTGCGCAGGGAGCAGACCTTGAGATCGTCGCGGTCAATGACCTCACCGACAACAAGTCGCTTGCGCACCTGCTGAAGTACGACTCGGTGGGCGGCGTCCTGGATGCCGACATCAGCTTCGACGACGACAGCATCACGGTCAACGGCAAGCAGATCAAGGCGTTCGCCGAGCGCGACCCTGCCAACCTCCCCTGGGGCGAGCTGGGTGTCGACATCGTCATCGAGTCGACCGGCTTCTTCACCAAGGCCGAACTCGCCAAGAAGCACATCGATGCAGGCGCGAAGAAGGTCCTCATCTCGGCTCCGGCCACCGGTGCTGACGGCACGTTCGTCATGGGCGTGAACGAGGAGACGTACGACGCGGCCAACCACCACATCATCTCCAACGCCTCATGCACGACGAACGCGCTCGCCCCGCTCGCCAAGGTGTTCAACGACGCCTTCGGCATCGAGCGCGGCTTCATGATGACCGCGCACGCCTACACTGCCGACCAGAACCTTCAGGACGGCCCGCACGGCGACCTGCACCGCGCACGCGCTGCGGCGATCAACATCGTCCCCGCGTCCACCGGTGCGGCGAAGGCCATCGGCCTGGTCCTCCCGGAGCTGGAGGGCAAGCTGAGCGGCTCCTCCTACCGCGTTCCGGTTCCCACCGGCTCGATCGTCGACCTGACGCTCGTCACCGAGCGCACCGACATCACTGTCGATGAGATCAACGAGGCCTACCGCAAGGCGGCAGCCGACGGAAGCCTCGCCGGCTATCTGCAGTTCAACGCGGACCCGATCGTCTCCAGCGACATCCAGCACAACGCGCACTCGTCGGTCTTCGACTCGACGCTGACCAACGTCAGCGGCAACCTCGTGAAGGTCTCCAGCTGGTATGACAACGAGTGGGGCTACTCGAACCGCCTCGTCGACCTCACCGAGTACGTCGCAGAGCGTATCTGAGCTCGTCATGACTCTGCGCACCCTGGAATCGCTGGGTTCGCTCGAAGGCAAGCGCGTCATCGTCCGTTGTGACCTGAACGTCCCCCTGAAGGACGGCGTCATAACGGACGATGGGCGTGTGCGCGCTTCGCTGCCGACTCTGAATGCACTGATCAACGCCGGCGCACGTGTCATCGTGTGCTCGCACCTCGGCCGCCCCGACGGGGCACCCGACCCGCAGTACAGCCTCGCGCCCGTCGCACAGCGACTGTCTGAACTGCTCGGCAAGCCGGTCGCGTTCGCTCGCGACACCGTCGGCGAGTCGGCGAAGGAAGCAGTGGCGTCTCTCGAAGACGGCGGCGTCGTCGTGCTCGAGAACCTGCGTTTCAACGCGGGGGAGACCGCGAAGGATGACGCGGAGCGCAAGTCGTTCGCATCGGAACTCGCAGAGCTTGGCGATGCCCTGGTCTCCGACGGATTCGGCGTCGTGCACCGCAAGCAGGCGAGCGTGTACGAGCTCGCCGAGCTGCTGCCGTCCGCGGCAGGGCTGCTGATCGCGACCGAGCTCGACGTGCTCGACCGTCTCACCGAGAACCCCGAGCGGCCGTACACGGTCGTCCTCGGCGGTTCGAAGGTCAGCGACAAGCTCGGTGTGATCTCGCACCTTCTTCCGCGCGTGGATCGCATCCTCGTCGGCGGAGGGATGCTGTTCACCTTCCTGAAGGCGCAGGGGCACGCAGTCGGTGCCAGCCTGCTCGAGGAGGACCAGCTCGACACCGTGCGCGGTTACATCACCGAGGCCGCTGAGCGCGGCGTCGAGATAGTTCTGCCCTCCGACGTCGTCGTGGCGGAGTCGTTCTCGGCGGATGCTGCGCACGAGGTGACGGAGGCGGATGCCATCGAGCAGACCGCGTTCGGAGCATCCGGCATCGGACTCGACATCGGGCCGGCGACCGCGAAGGCGTTCGCCGACGCGATCCGCGATTCGAAGACCGTGTTCTGGAACGGCCCGATGGGCGTGTTCGAGTTCCCGGCGTTCGCCGCAGGAACCAAGGCCGTCGCGCAGGCGCTCTCCGAGGTCGACGGCCTCGGAGTCGTCGGTGGCGGTGACTCAGCGGCCGCCGTGCGTCAGCTCGGCTTCGCTGATGACCAGTTCGGTCACATCTCGACGGGCGGAGGCGCAAGCCTCGAGTTCCTCGAGGGCAAGAAGCTACCCGGCCTGGAGGTGCTCGGATGGGCATAACCCGTACCCCGCTGATCGCGGGCAACTGGAAGATGAATCTCGACCACCTGCAGGCGGTCGCATTCGTGCAGAAGCTGCATTGGGCGCTCAAGGACGCCAAGCACGAGGACGGCTCTGTCGAGGTGGCGGTCTTCCCGCCGTTCACCGACATCCGCAGCGTGCAGACGCTGATCGACGCGGACAAGATCCCCTTCGCTCTCGGTGCGCAGGATGTCTCGGCGCACGATTCCGGTGCATACACCGGTGAGGTCTCGGGTGCGTTCCTCGCGAAGCTCGACGCCAAATACGTCATCATCGGCCACTCCGAGCGCCGTGAGTACCACGCAGAGTCGGACGACGTCGTGGCAGGCAAGGTGCAGGCGGCGCTCAAGCACGGCCTCGTACCGGTGATCTGCGTCGGCGAGACCGCAGAGGACCTGGAGAAGTTCGGCGCGAGCGCCGTGCCCGCTGGCCAGTTGGAGGCAGCGTTGAAGGGCGTTCCGGCATCCGCTGACATCGTCGTCGCCTATGAGCCCGTGTGGGCGATCGGTTCAGGCCAGGCGGCGACCCCGCAGCAGGCGCAGGATGTCTGCGCCGCGCTGCGCGGAGTCCTCGCGAAGTCGCTCGATGAGGACGCCGCTGCGCGCACCCGCATCCTCTACGGCGGATCGGTGAAGGCGGCGAACATCGCCAGCTTCATGCGTGAGCCCGACGTGGACGGCGCACTGGTCGGCGGGGCAAGTCTCGTCGTCGACGACTTCGCCGCGATCATCCGGTTCGAAAAGCACGTCGGAGTGTAAGTGGTGACGGGGCCGCGGCCCCGTCACTGCGTATACTTGACCCTTACGGGCAGACAACAGCCCCTTCGAAAGGCTCTTCTTCGTGGCAATTCTTGAGTTCGTCCTTCAGGTCCTGCTGGGCATCACCAGCGTCCTGCTGACACTCCTCATCCTTCTCCACAAGGGCCGCGGTGGCGGTCTGTCCGACATGTTCGGCGGTGGGATGACCTCTGCGGTCGGCTCGTCCGGTCTCGCGGAGCGAAACCTCAACCGTTTCACCATCGTCCTTGCGCTCGTGTGGTTCATCTCCATCGTCGCGCTCGGACTCATCACGAAGCTCGAGGTGATCTGACCATGGCCAGTGGAGGAAACGCGATCCGCGGAACCCGTGTGGGCTCAGGCCCCATGGGGGAGCAGGACCACGGCTACCACGCCGACCGTACCGCCGTGTCGTACTGGGATGCGCTCGGGAACGAGACGGTCCGCCACTTCGCTGCGGGGCTCCCTGAAGAGGAGATCCCCGAGACGATCGACCACCCGCAGTCCGGGCTTCCAGCCGGCCGCGACAAGGCGAACCCGCCGTCGCTGGCGAAGAACGAGCCGTACAAGACGCACCTCGCATATGTGAAGGAGCGTCGTACCGACGATGAGGCGACACAGCTTCTCGATGACGCTCTCACGCAGCTGCGTGAGCGTCGCGGGCAGGCGTGAACCAGCTTTTCCTCAACCCTTGACGAGACCGTCGCGACGCACCCGTCGCGGCGGTTTCGTCGTCCCGGCTGAATCAGCTCAGCGGCACCCGGTCGCCGTGTCGATCAGCGACTGCGGGGGAGGACCGTATGCGGAGGTGCCGTTGGCGACGTCGGTGTAGCCCATACTGATGGCCCAGGCGGTCGCCCACGCCTCGATGTTCGCCTGATCCGAGTCGTCGTACATTTCGTCGCACTTGACGCTGATCGCATGACCGACCTCGTGCGCGACGAGCGCTTCGCTGCGCGCACCTGGCCAGTACGCGGCGACCGAGTTCGACAGTTCGATCGTCGCGTAGCCAGGATCGGCATACCACCAGGTGGCGTAGCCGCCCATGCTGTCGGCGTAGCCGTAACCGTTCACGAGCTCGGACCAATCGAAGTCGAGCAGTACGCCTGGGGAGAGGGAACGTGCGAAGGCCTCGATCTGCAGGCGTGCTTCGTAGAGCGGTCCGCTCTTCTCAGCGAGCTCTGCCTGCTCAGATGTCAGCATCTGCGATGCGGCCGTCTCGAGATCGGTGTAGGCCGCAGCGGCGGTCTCATCGAAGGATCCCTTGCTCTGCTGCAGCCGCTCCGCCGCCGACCGCAGCGCGATGATGTCGAGGTTTCGGGCCGACACGTGTGCTGCCTCGAACCCCGAGGCAGCATCCGCGGCCGATGCGATCGCGGTGACACCTGCGTCTTCGAGCGTGCGTGCCGCTTCGTCGGCCGACTGGCTGGCGGTGTCAAAGTCATCGACGAGTTCGTCGGTCGCATCGCGGTCGGCGTTCAACTGAGTAGTCTCGCCGAAAAGTTCCCATGCCCAGGTCGGTTTCTCGTCGGCTGCTGGGAGTTGCTGCTCTCGGACCGCCGTTCCGTCCGCGACTGCTGTCTCCGCTTCGCCGACAGTTTTGATCAGCACTTCCTTCGAGGCGGCATCCATGAGGACGCTGGCGTCATGGCCCGCGATTCCGGATGCGACGGCGAGAGTGCCTTCGAGCGCAGCCAGTTCATCGTCGAGAAGGCGGACGCCGTCCTCGGCGTCATCGATCGCATCCTCGAAGCCGGTGAGGGCGTCGTCGTAACCGAGGTTCGCTCCGATCTGCACGGCAGCGCATCCGCCCGCCACCAACACGATGCCGAGAGCGCCCCAGATCACAGAGCTTCGCCTTCTGTGCGATCTCGGCGCGGGTGCCGGTACTGCAGCGACTGGTGCGCCGAAGGCTGTGCCGAGGGCGTGACCGCCTCGAGGAGGAACTGACGGTGCGGTCACGAATCCTCCTGAGGAGAAGTGGAGGGGCTGACGAGAATCGAACTCGCATCATCTGTTTGGAAGACAGAGGCTTTACCACTAAGCTACAGCCCCGGAATCCGACCCTCTGGAGGGCGCGGAAGCCGACCTGACAATCATAGCGGACGATGAGGCAGCTCCTGTCCGTTAGACTCGACGAGGCCGTTCCCGCGCGCGGGGTCACGGGGCGTAGCTCAGCTTGGTAGAGCGCCCGCTTTGGGAGCGGGAAGTCGCAGGTTCAAATCCTGTCGCCCCGACCACGGCCCTCCATACCTCACGACCGCATGATCACGCGGAAATCACAAGGAGAACACACAAGCATGGCGAACAGCACCGTTGAGAAGCTGACCCCGACCCGGGCCAAGCTCACCATCACGGTCACCCCGGACGAACTCAAGCCCAGCGTCGCGCACGCGTATGAGCACATCGCCCAGGACGTCCAGATCCCCGGTTTCCGCAAGGGCAAGGTCCCGGCTCCGATCATCGACCAGCGCATCGGCCGCGGCGCGGTCATCGAGCACGCCGTCAACGAGGGCCTCGACAAGTTCTTCCGCGAGGCTGCGAACGAGCAGAACCTTCGCGTCGTCGGTCGTCCCTCCGCTGACATCACCCAGTGGCCGAACGAGAAGGACTTCTCCGGCGATCTGATCGTCGAGGTCGAGGTCGACGTGCGTCCCGAGATCGAGGTTCCCTCGTTCGACGACATCACCCTGACGGTCGATGCCGTCGAGACCGATGAGGCCGCGCTCGATGCGGAACTCGACACGCTGCGTGCACGCTTCGGCACACTCATCCCCGTCGACCGCCCGGCCGCGAAGGGTGACTTCGTCGAGCTCGACCTGGTCGCTACGATCGACGGCGCCGAGATCGACCGCGCCGAGGGCGTGTCCTACGAGGTCGGCTCCGGTGAGCTGCTCGAAGGCATCGACGACGCGATCGAGTCCCTCACCGCAGGCGAGGACACCACCTTCAACTCCAAGCTCGTGGGCGGCGACCACGTCGGCTCCGAGGCTGAGGTCTCCGTCTCCGTCAAGGCTGTCAAGGAGCGCGAGCTTCCCGAGGCCGACGACGACTTCGCTCAGATCGCGAGCGAGTTCGACACGATCGCAGAGCTGCGTGCAAGCCTCGCTGAGCGCGTGAGCGAGCAGGCCGTCTTCGGCCAGGGTTCGGCTGCTCGCGACCAGCTCATCGAGACGCTGCTCGAGAAGATCGACATCCCCGTGCCGCCGAAGCTCATCGAAGACGAGGTGCACAACCACCTCGAGGGTGAGAACCGCCTCGAGGACGACGTGCACCGCGCAGAGGTCACCGAGGCGAGCGAGAAGCAGTTCCGCACGCAGGTGCTGCTCGACACGATCGCCGAGCAGGCCGATGTGCAGGTCTCGCAGGAGGAGCTCAGCCAGTACATCATCCAGTCCGCAGCGCAGTACGGCATGGCTCCCCAGGAGTTCGTCGAGGCTCTGCAGTCGTCGAACCAGCTCCCCGCCCTGGCCGGAGAGGTCGCCCGCAACAAGGCTCTCGCCGTCGCACTCGGCAAGGTGAAGGTCGTCGACTCCAACGGCAAAACCGTTGACCTGTCTGGCTTCGTCGCCGTCGACGACGAGGCCGAGTCCGTTGAGACCGAGGCTGCCGCCGAGGAGAAGCCCGCGAAGAAGGCTGCGGCGAAGAAGGCTTCGGCCAAGAAGGACGACGACGCTGAGAAGCCCGCCGCCAAGAAGCCGGCAGCCAAGAAGGCTCCGGCCAAGAAGGCTGCCGACAAGGCCGAGTGATCGCACCCCGATCGTGACGAAAGGACGGATGCTGCGGCATCCGTCCTTTCGCGTATGAGGAGACGACATGAAGAAGTGGGAAAACCGCATCGCTCGATGACCGCCTACGCTCGGGAGATCGGCGAGCGCGACACCTTGATATGCCGACGGCGAACACGGCCTGACCGCCGAGTGTGCGCCGGTAGATTCGAATCACCGAACACGGAAACAGGAGCTGAAATGGCTGAACCCCTAGTCGCGACGAGCGTCTTCGACAGACTGCTGAAGGATCGCATCATCTGGCTTGGATCCGAGGTGCGTGACGAGAACGCCAACGAGATCTGCGCGAAGATCCTTCTTCTTGCTGCAGAAGACTCGGACAAAGACATCTTCCTCTACATCAACTCACCCGGTGGCTCGATCACCGCGGGCATGGCCATCTACGACACGATGCAGTTCGTCCCGAACGACATCGTGACCGTCGGCATCGGCATGGCGGCGTCCATGGGACAGCTGCTGCTGACCGCCGGCACGAAGGGCAAGCGCTACATCACACCGAACGCGCGTGTGCTGCTGCACCAGCCGCACGGCGGCTTCGGCGGAACGTCCAGCGACATCCAGACGCAGGCGCAGCTGATCCTCTCGATGAAGAAGCGTCTCGCGGAGATCACGGCAGGCCAGACCGGCAAGACGGTCGAGCAGATCAACGCCGACGGTGACCGCGACCGCTGGTTCACCGCTGACGAGGCCCTCGAGTACGGCTTCGTCGACCACATCCGCGAATCGGCTGCCGACGTCATCGGTGGCGGCGGAACCGACCAGGACGCCAAGTAACGGATTCGAAAGGCCGCATATGTACACTCCCACTTTCCAATCCGCAGGCAACCTGCCTTCCAGCCGCTACGTGCTTCCGCAGTTCGAGGAGCGCACGGCATACGGCTTCAAGCGTCAGGACCCGTACAACAAGCTCTTCGAAGACCGTGTGATCTTCCTGGGCGTGCAGGTCGACGATGCGTCAGCAGATGACGTGATGGCGCAGCTCCTCGTCCTGGAGAGCCAGGATGCTGAGCGTGACATCACGATGTACATCAACTCGCCCGGTGGCTCGTTCACCGCGATGACGGCGATCTACGACACGATGCAGTATGTCGCGCCGCACATTCAGACCGTGGTACTCGGACAGGCAGCCTCGGCTGCGTCAGTACTGCTGGCTGCTGGTGCACCCGGCAAGCGCCTTGCGCTGCCCAACGCACGCATCCTCATCCACCAGCCCGCGATGGGCGAGGCTGGGCAGGGGCAGGCATCCGACATCGAGATCCAGGCTGCGGAGATCCTCCGCATGCGCACCTGGCTCGAAGAGACCATGGCCAAGCACACCGGCAAGCCGGTCGAGCAGGTCAACCGCGACATCGACCGCGACAACATCCTCTCCGCCGCCGAGGCACTCGAGTACGGCATCGTCGACCAGGTGCTCACCACGCGCAAGCGCATCTCCTCGTAACTCGGTTCCTCAAAGGGCTGCAGTCTTCGGACTGCAGCCCTTTGTCGTGTCCGGATGCGGTGGTTCACCCGTAGAGTGCGCTTCGTTCGGAGAAATGCGCTTGGCTCGGATGAAATCCGAGGTTTCGCTCCGAAGAACGAGCATTTCTCCGAAGCACGTGCACGGCGAGGACGCGATGGCGACAGCGAATGCGCGCCCACAGTTGCGATCTATGCGCATGTGAGCAGCGGCATGCGCGACCGTGTGCTCATGCGTAGACTCGGAAACGGAAGGGAGGATGCCGTGGACGAAGATCTGCTCACCGTGCGAGTCGCAGAGCTCTACTATGACGAGGCGAAGACGCAGGACGAGATCGGCGCCCTCCTCAAGATCTCACGCTGGAAGGTCGGGCGACTGCTCACCCAGGCGCGGGAGAAGGGCATCGTGCGGATCGAGATCGTGCATCCGCGTGCCCGCAAGCTCAATCTCGAACGTGAGATCACCGAGCGTTTCGGTCTCGCTGACGCGGTCGTGGTGCCGATGCCGGATGACGAGAGCACGACTCTCGATCGAGTCGCCCAGGCCGCAGCAGATCATCTGACGGCCCTTCGCCCGGTACCCCGCACCCTCGGCGTCAGCTGGGGCCGCACGCTCACCGCCGTCGCCGAAGCGCTGCCGGAGGGATGGGCGAGCGGCGTGACCGTCGTGCAGCTCAACGGCGGCGTCAGCGTCAATCGACGTTCTGGTGGGGCGGCGAGCCTCGCCATGACGATCGCTCAGCGCGCCGGCGGGCAGGCGACACTTCTGCCCAGCCCCGCGATCCTGGAACGCGTCGAGACGAAGCAGGCGATCGAGGCTGATCGGACTGTCTCGGCCATCTTGGAGCAGGCTGCCGAGGCGCAGGCCTATCTGTACTCTGCCGGCCCGGCCGACGCGTCATCCGCTCACGTCGAGAACGGCTACCTGACGCCCGCAGACGTCGAGGAACTCGCTCGTCGCGGCGCTGTCGGCGATGTGCTGGGACGCTACATCGACGCGGACGGCAACATCGTCGATTCGCAGCTCGATGCACGAACGGTCGGCGTCAGTCTTGAGCGCCTGCGATCGGCGAAGCAGGCGATCTTCGTCACCGCCGGTGCCCTGAAGCATGACATCGCGCGTACAGTCGTGACCAGCGGCCTGTGCAGCGTTCTGGTGACCGACGAGAACACAGCCCGAGCATTGTTGGAGGAACGATGACGACCAAAGAACTCACCCGCCGCACCGCGGTGGATGTGCTGGGCGGAGAGCCCGACGATGCCACGCTGCGTCGCTTCCTGCACGGACTCCCGGGAGTTGATGCGACCGGACTGGAGCAGCGCGCTTCAGGCCTCGGCACGCGTTCGATCAAGACGACGTCCAAGGCGTGGGCGATCGATAAGATCATCTCGCTGATCGACCTCACCACTCTCGAGGGCGCTGACACTCCCGGCAAGGTGCGTTCGCTCGTCGCCAAGGCGAAGACGCCGGATGCCGGTGACCAGACGACTCCGCTCGTCGCGGCCGTCTGCGTCTACGGCGACATGGTCGGATACGCCGTCGATGCGCTCGGCGCGCTGCATGGCGACCCTGACGACGGGAAGATCTCCGTCGCTGCAGTGGCGACGGCGTTCCCCAGCGGCCGCTCATCGCTCGCGATCAAGCTCGCGGACACCGCCGAGGCTGTCGCGGCCGGCGCCGACGAGATCGACATGGTGATCGACCGCGGAGCGTTCCTCTCGGGACGCTACGGGCTCGTGTTCGACCAGATCGCCGCTGTGAAGGAAGCGTGCCGCCGCGAGGACGGCAGCCATGCCTCACTCAAGGTCATCCTCGAGACCGGCGAGCTCAACACCTACGACAACATCAAGCGTGCGTCATGGCTCGGCATCCTCGCGGGCGGCGACTTCATCAAGACGTCCACCGGCAAGGTGCAGCCCGCGGCGACGCTGCCCACCACGCTGCTCATGCTCGAGACCGTGCGCGACTGGTACCGGGCGACCGGCGAGAAGATCGGCGTGAAGCCCGCCGGCGGCATCCGCACATCCAAGGACGCCATCAAGTACATCGTCACAGTCGCCGAGACCGCGGGGGAGGAGTGGCTCCAGCCGCACCTGTTCCGCTTCGGTGCGTCGAGCCTGCTCAACGACGTGCTGCTGCAGCGTCAGAAGATGACCACCGGCCACTACTCCGGCCCCGACTACGTCACGATCGACTGAGGATGCTTCGACCACTGAGCCTGTCGAAGTGTCAGCAACCAGTTGGACGCCGCTTCGCGGTGAAAGGATAAGGATAGATATGTCATTCCTGGAATATGCCCCGGCGCCCGAATCCAAGGCGATCCTGAACCTGCGTGACAGCTACGGCCTGTTCATCGACGGCGAGTTCGTCGACGGCTCCGGCAAGAGCTTCACGACGATCTCCCCGGCCGACGAATCGCACATCGCCGAGATCGCCGGCGCGTCCGACGAGGACATCGACCGTGCGGTCACCGCAGCGCGCCGTGCGTACGACAAGGTCTGGTCGAAGATGAGCGGCCGCGACCGCGGGAAGTACCTCTTCCGCATCGCACGTCTCGTGCAGGAGCGCGCCCGCGAGCTCGCCGTGGCCGAGAGCCTCGACAACGGCAAGCCCATCAAGGAGAGCCGCGACGTCGACGTGCCGCTCGTCGCATCCTGGTTCTTCTACTACGCCGGCTGGGCCGACAAGCTCGATCACGCCGGCCTCGGCGCGAACCCGCGTGCGCTCGGTGTGGCGGGTCAGATCATCCCCTGGAACTTCCCGCTGCTCATGCTGGCGTGGAAGATCGCACCGGCCCTCGCGGCCGGGAACACCGTGGTCCTCAAGCCCGCCGAGACGACGCCACTGACCGCGCTCATCTTCGCCGAGATCCTGCAGCAGGCCGACCTTCCCGCCGGCGTCGTCAACATCGTCACCGGTGCAGGCTCGACCGGTGCGACGCTCGTGCGTCACCCTGACGTCGACAAGGTCGCCTTCACAGGTTCGACCGGCGTCGGACGCGACATCGCGCGCGCGGTGGCAGGCACAGGCAAGAAGGTCACGCTCGAACTCGGCGGCAAGGCGGCGAACATCGTGTTCGACGACGCGCCCATCGATCAGGCCGTCGAGGGCATCGTCAACGGCATCTTCTTCAACCAGGGCCATGTGTGCTGCGCAGGCAGCCGTCTGCTCGTGCAGGAATCGATCCACGAGGAGGTCATCGACCGATTGAAGACGCGACTGTCGACCCTCCGTCTCGGCGACCCGCTCGACAAGAACACCGACATCGGCGCCATCAACTCCGCCGCCCAGCTGGCACGCATCCGCGAGCTCAGCGACATCGGCGAGGCGGAAGGCGCGGAACGCTGGACGGCGGACTGCGCCATCCCCGACAAGGGATTCTGGTTCGCTCCGACGATCTTCACGGGTGTCGAAGCGTCCCACCGCATCGCCCGCGACGAGGTCTTCGGACCGGTGCTGTCGGTGCTGACGTTCCGCACGCCCGCCGAGGCCATCGCCAAGGCCAACAACACGCCGTACGGCCTTTCGGCCGGCATCTGGACCGACAAGGGATCGCGCATCCTCGCCGTCGCCGACCAGCTGCGCGCCGGTGTCGTGTGGGCGAACACCTTCAACAGGTTCGACCCCGCCAGCCCGTTCGGCGGGTACAAGGAATCCGGATACGGCCGCGAGGGCGGCCGACATGGTCTCACCGCATACCTGAAGGGGGCTTCGGCATGAGCAAGCGACTGACTGTTCCGAAGACTTACAAGCTCGCCATCGGCGGAAAGTTCCCGCGCAGCGAGTCGGGACGCACCTACGAGGTGCTCTCGGCGAAGGGCGCGTTCCTGGCGAACGCATCCAAGGGCTCCCGCAAGGATGCTCGGGATGCCGTGGTCGCCGCTCGTGCAGCCGTGAAGGGGTGGTCGGGGGCGACGGCGTACAACCGCGGTCAGGTGCTCTACCGGGTCGCCGAGGTTCTCGAGGGGCGTCGTGCCCAGTTCGTCGACGAGATCGTCGCCCAGGAGGGCGTCTCTGCCACCGTTGCCGGTGCGCAGGTCGATGAGGCCGTGGATCTGTGGGTCTGGTACGCGGGTTGGTGCGACAAGTACGCGCAGGTCGCAGGAAACGCGAACCCGGTCTCCGGCCCGTACTTCAACATCTCGGTGCCGGAGCCGACCGGTGTCGTGGCGATCATCGCGCCGCAGAACTCCGCGTTGTTGGGCCTTGTCTCCGTGATCGCTCCCGCATTGGTTGCCGGCAACACCGTCGTCGTGATCGCGAGCGAACAGCATCCGCTCTCGTCGATCAGCTTCGCCGAGGTGCTCGCGACGAGCGATGTGCCAGGGGGAGTCGTGAACGTGCTCACCGGTTCTCCGGCGGAGATCGCGCCGTGGCTGGCCTCGCACGCGGACGTCAACGCACTCGATCTTGCCGGTGCAGACGCGCTCGAATGGGTCGACCTGCAGATCGCCGCGGCCGACACGCTCAAGCGCGTGCTCACTCCCGGTGAGGTGACGGCTTCGCCGGAGCGGATCGCGGCCTTCACCGAGACGAAGACGGTGTGGCACCCGAAGAGCATGATCTAGTACGAGTCATTTTTTGCGTCTTTCCGCCGACGGAGAGCTCGGCTTTCGTTGCGTCCACGCACGTCAGCAGATTGCGTCTAGACCTTGTGGGGTCTACACTTGGTCATGTGGGATGTCGAGCTCGGGCTGATCGAGGAGTGGCTGGAGTCTCTCGATGAGGACTCATATGAGCAGGTGATGGCCGCGATTGAGTTGCCGACCTGGTTCGTCGGGAAAATCTGAGCTGCGGGTGCTGTTCGCCTTCGACCCCAAGAGGCGAGGGATGCTACTGGTGGCGGGTGACAAGGCCGGCAACTGGAAGAGCTGGTACAAGAAAAACATCCCGGTGGCGGACGAGCTGTTCGACGCTCACATTCGCCAACTGAAGAAGACCAAAGGAAAGTGATTGCGATGGCTCTGACACGTGAGCAGATGTTGGCGAAACGCGGCGTTAACCGCGAGCGTGTCGACGCCCACAAGGAGCGGATGCTCAGCGAGGTCCGGGCATATCAACTACGCGAGTTGCGCGAGGCGCTTGGGCTGACGCAGGAGGACCTCGCCGAGCGTATCGGCGTCGGCCAACGTCAGGTCTCGAAGATAGAGCGCGGCGACCTCGACAACGCGAAGGTCGGGACTGTTCGAAAGTACCTAGAGGCTGTCGGTGGTCAACTCGTCGTCGAGTACGTCTCGGGCGACCAGCGCCTTCAGGTGACATAAAGGATTGGCCCGCCGGACCACTCGCTCTCGTGGCTCGCTTGCGGCGAATGTCTATCCGTCGGCTAACCGAGCACGATATGCGGCTTAGAGCATGATCTGAGCCGGACCGCGCCAATGCGGCCCAGTGTCTGAGGGAGAGGTTAGGCTCGAAGGAGTTTCTCAGTCTCCCCAAGGAGGACGCGCATGGCCCGAATCGGTGAAAGCGCTGACCTGTTCAAGTGCTCATTCTGCGGAAAGAGCCAGAAGCAGGTGCAGCAGCTGATCGCTGGCCCCGGTGTGTACATCTGCGACGAATGCGTCGAGCTGTGCAACGAGATCATCGAAGAGCGCATGGCGGAATCGTCCGCCGACGGCGTCGCCGATTTCGATCTGCCCAAGCCTCGTGAGATCTTCTCGTTCCTCGAGGAGTACGTGGTCGGTCAGGAGCCGGCGAAGCGGTCCCTGGCCGTCGCGGTGTACAACCACTACAAGCGCGTCCGCGCGCACGGCACGCTGCAGCTCGCAGAGCAGAAGGCCGACGAGGTCGAGATCGCCAAGAGCAACATCCTGCTCATCGGTCCGACCGGCTGCGGCAAGACGTACCTCGCACAGACGCTGGCGAAGCGATTGAACGTGCCCTTCGCTGTGGCGGATGCTACGGCGCTCACCGAGGCCGGCTACGTCGGTGAAGATGTCGAGAACATTCTCCTCAAACTCATCCAGGCTGCCGACTACGACGTGAAGCGCGCCGAGCAGGGCATCATCTACATCGACGAGATCGACAAGATCGCCCGCAAGGCGGAGAATCCTTCGATCACGCGCGATGTGTCGGGCGAAGGCGTGCAGCAGGCGCTGCTGAAGATCATCGAGGGCACGGTCGCTTCGGTGCCGCCGCAGGGCGGACGCAAGCATCCGCACCAGGAGTTTCTGCAGATCGACACGACCAACGTGTTGTTCATCGTCGCGGGTGCCTTCGCGGGCCTGGAAGACATCGTCTCGTCGCGTGTCGGCAAGCACGGTGTCGGCTTCGGCGCACCGCTGCACGACAAGACGAAGGACCTCGACCTGTTCAGTGAGGTGCTCCCGGAAGACCTGCACAAGTTCGGTCTCATCCCGGAGTTCATCGGGCGACTGCCGATCGTGGCGTCGGTGTCGCCGCTCGATCAGAGCGCGTTGATCGAGATCCTCACCGGACCTCGCAATGCCTTGGTCAAGCAGTACCAGCGCATGTTCGAGATCGACGGCGTGGAACTCGAGTTCGAGGAAGACGCGCTCCGGTCGATCGCCGACCTTGCGGTGGAGCGAAAGACGGGTGCGCGAGGGCTCCGTGCGATTCTCGAAGATGTGCTCGGACCGATCATGTTCGAGATCCCTTCAGCCGAAGATGTGAAGAAGGTCGTGGTCACGCGTGCCGCCGTCGATGACGGTGCACCGCCGACCATCGTGATGGAACGCAAGCGCAAGAGCGCGTGAGTGCTGCGGGGCGCAGCCCCGAGCCGTGGAAGACGACATCCAGCCGGATGATCGTCGCAGACCGTTGGATCCGTCTGCGTGCAGACGAATGCGTGGATGCTGCGGGGCGCACGATCTCGCCGTACTACGTACTCGAACCGAGCGAATGGATCTCGCTGCTCGCAGTCGATGTCGACGGCAACGCGATCGTCGTGGAGGAGTATCGCCACGGTGCGGGGATCATCGCGCTGGGCACGATCGGCGGTGCTGTCGAAACCGGCGAGGAGCCGCAAGATGCTGCGACGAGGGAACTCCTCGAGGAGACCGGGTATGCCGCTGCGGAGGTCATTGATCTCGGTGCGACCTGGGCGAACTTCGGCAATCACACGAACCGCGTCCACCACTTCCTCGCGGTCGGTTGCACGCGCGTGGCAGGTCAATCGCTCGACGAAGGTGAGCTGATCACCGTTCGCGTCCTTCCGATGGCCGGGCTGGGGGAGCACCTGCCGCAGAGCTATCACCAGCTGACCTGGTACAAGGCACTGCCGCACCTCTGACGTCGATGTCCGAGGGGCGTTCTATGGTGAGCGCATGCGAAGCTTTCGAGTCTCCGTTCCCGACGACGTAATCGCCGATCTGCGAGAGCGACTCTCACGTTCACGGTTGCTCCCCGACTCGCCGCGCCGCCCCGAGACGGGCATGAATGCGGCATACCTTCGTGACCTGGTCGATTCGTGGCGCGCGTTCGACTGGCGAGCGCGCGCTACCCCGAGAGCGTCGCACGGAGCTTCTACCGCGACCTGCGCTCGTTCGATCGGATGCCGGAGGGCGGACATTTCGCCGTTGCAGAGGTGCCGCAGGCCATCGCCACGCGCATGCGCGACTTCGCGCGTGAACTCGGGCTGCTGTCCGCATGACCAACGAAGCGCTCCGGCTCTCACCCACCGAGACCGCGGCGCTTCAGCAGCGGGGTGATCTCGGCGTCGCGGCCGCGGAAGTCGCGGTAGGCCTCCAGTGGATCCTTCGAGCCGCCGACGCCCAGCAGTCGTGCCCGGAATCGGTCGCCGTTCTCGCGCGTCAGGCCGCCGTTCTCGCGGAACCACTCCACAGTGTCGGCGTCGAGCACCTCACTCCAGATGTACGAGTAGTACCCGGCACTGTAGCCGCCCGAGAACACGTGCGCGAAGTACGTGGACGAGTACCGCGTCGGCACCGCGGGGTTGTCGAGACCGATCTCCGCGAGAGCCGCGGCCTCGAAGGCGGCGACATCGGTCACGGCATCCGAAGCTTCCACCCGATGCCAGGCCTGATCCAGCCACGCGGCCGCGAGATACTCGCTCGTGTCGTGCCCCTGATTGAAGGACTCGGTCGCGCGCAGACGCTCGACCACGCCTGCATCCAGAGCCTCGCCCGTCTCATGGTGACGGGCATAGTTGTCGAGCACATCGGCCCAGAGGATCCACATCTCGTTGACCTGGCTGGGGAACTCGACGAAGTCGCGGAACACGTTGGTGCCGGCGAAATGCGGGTAGTCGACTGTGGCGAACAGTCCGTGCAGCGCGTGCCCGAACTCATGGAACAACGTCGTGACCTCGTCCAGTGTCAGCAGCGTCGGCTGGCCATCACCCGGCTGCGCCACGTTGAGGTTGTTCACGACGACCGGTGCTGTGCCGCGTAGTGCGGACTGGCTGACGATCGGGTTCATCCACGCACCGCCCCGCTTGGAGTCGCGCGTGTACAGGTCGAGCACGTACAGGCCGAGCGCACCGCCACCGGCGTTGTGCACCTCGAAGACACGGGCGCCGGGGTGGTAGGCGGCCAGATCGGCGCGCTCGGTGAACGTCACGCCGTACAGTTGCGTTGCCGCGTAGAAGACGCCGTCCTGCAGCACGCGCTCCGCTTCGAACCAGGGGCGAAGCGCAGCCGTGTCGATGGCGTACTTCGCGGTGCGCACCTTCTCGGTGTAGAACGCCCAGTCGTGTGCTTCCAGCGCGAACGGCTCCTTCTCGGTCTCGTCGATGATCGCCTGGAGCGCCTCCTGTTCTGCACGGGCGTTGGATGCTGCCGCCGGAGCGAGCCGGTGAAGTAGATCGGACACGGCCTCCGGCGTGCCGGCGGTCTCGTCGGCTGTCACGTATGCGGCGTGCGACGGGTAGCCGAGCAGCGCGGCGCGCTCCGCACGCAGGGTGACGATCTGCGTCAGCACGGCGCGGTTGTCCTTCGCGTTGCCGCGCATCCCACGGGAGCGGGACGCCTCCATGATCAGACGACGGCTCTCGCGGTTCGTCAGCGAAGCGAGATACGGATGCCCTGTGAACAGGGGCAGCGAGATGAGAAAGCCCTCGTGACCGCGTTCGCTCGCCGCCCGTGCGGACGCCGAGAGCTCGCCGTCGGTGAGTCCGTCCAGCTCTTCGGCGTTCTCGAACAGCACGGCGAGCTCATTGGTGTCGGCGAGCAGATTCTTCTCGAACGTCGTGGTCAGAGTCGACAGCTGTTGGTTGAGCGCGGTGAGCCGCGATTTCGCATCGTCGTCGAGGGCGGCTCCGGCATGCGTCATCTCACGGAAGTGCCGCTGAACCAGGTACCGACTCTCGTCGTCGAGCTCCAGGTTGTCGAGCTGCTCGTGCAGGGTCTTGACTCTCCAGTACAACTGCGCGTCGAGGCGTATGGCGTCCTCGTGCGCGGCCATCAACGGAGCGAGTTCCTCGTCGATCGCCTGGATCTCATCCGTGGCATCGGCCGAGCTCACCGTGTAGAAGGCGTGCGCGACGTGATCCAGGGCAGCGCCGGACCGCTCGAGCGGCACCATCGTGTTGTCGAACGTCGGCATCGCCCGCACCATCGTGATGCGCCGGATCTCGGCGAGATGCTCGTCGAACGCCGCGCGGAAAGCCGGCAGGTAGTGCTCGGGCCGGATCGCGGCGTAGTCGGGGAGCGCGTAGGGGAGAGCGGATGGCGTCAGGAGCGGGTTCGCGGCATCGGTCATCTCACGAGCCTATGGCCAACGCAAAAAGTAGCCGCCACACAGGCTATTCCGGTATCGCGGGGCGCATCCACGATCGAGCGCGCGTCAACACGCCTTGCTACGGACCACCTGCTCGCACAGTTGGGTGCACGGCGGTGCTGGGCGACTTCGACTCGCTGCGCTCGCTCAGTCCGTTTCGTCTCGCTGCGCTCGCTCAACGACCCGCGGGGTGCTCGCTCAACGACCCGCGGGGTGCTTGTTTCGTCTCGCTTCGCTCGCTCAACGACCCGCGGGGAGTATCCGCGGGAGCAGAACCAGCGCGGGACGTTGAGCGGAGGCAGGCTCAGTCCTGGAAGGGGCGGGCGATGACCTCACCGGATGCTGCGAGAAGCACTTCCCATCCGGCATCCAGCTCGGCGATCGGCCGGCCCTCCAGCCACGTGAGGGTCCACATGCCGGTGATGCCCTGCGCCTCGACCTCGGCGATGGCGGGCCGCAGCGCGGCGGGAACGGATGCCGGGACAGCCGAACCCGTCGCCCAACGCGTGCCGAGCTGCATCAGCTCGCCTCCACGGGAGCCAGCTCGATCTCGGTGACGGCGAGCTCGTCGCCGACCGCGAACTCCAGCACGGCGATGCGGCCGACCGCACGAAGATCGTCGGCAGCGGCACGCACGGCCTCGAGCGTCTCGGCAGGAGCGACGATCACTGCGCGCGACACCGGCGTCTTCTGCGAGGCCTTCGCCTCGGTCTTGGCCCGGCGGATGCCGATCAGTGCCGCACTCGCGGCAGACAGCACGTCAGGGTCGCCTTCGGCGTCCAGCGGCTCCGGCCAGGATGCGGTGTGGATCGAGCCCTCTTCGAACCAGCTCCACGACTCCTCGGTGGCGAACGACACCACCGGAGCGAGCAGACGGAGCAGTGTCGACAGCGCCATCCGCAGCGCGAGCGCCGCCGAAGGCTGGCCGACGTCGGTCTGGTCGTATGCGCGTTCCTTGACGAGCTCGAGGTAGTCGTCGCAGAACGCCCAGAAGAACGACTCGGTGATCTCCAGCGCGCGAGCGTGGTCGAACGCGTCGAATGCCTTGGTCGTCTCGCGGACGACCTCGTCGAGGGCCGCGAGCATCGAGGCATCCAGAGCATTCGTGATCTCGGCTCCGGAAGGCACCGGGAACGACAGCACGAACTTCGCGGCGTTGAGCACCTTGATCGCCAGGCGGCGGCCGATCTTCATCTGCGTCGGGTTCTGCGGGTCGAACGCGGCGTCCACTCCGAGGCGGCTGGAAGCCGCCCAGTAGCGCACAGCATCCGAACCGTGCTTCTCGAGGATGTCGGCGGGCGTCACGACGTTGCCCTTCGACTTCGACATCTTCTTGCGATCGGGGTCGACGATGAAACCGGAGATCGAGGCGTGCTTCCACGGCGACCGGCCGTCTTCGAGCGTCGAGCGCAGCATGGTCGAGAACAACCAGGTGCGGATGATGTCCTGCGCCTGCGGACGCACATCGAACGGAGCGACGAGGTTCCACAGTTCCTCATCGCGCTGCCAGCCGCCGGCGAGTTGCGGGGTCAAAGATGACGTAGCCCACGTGTCGAGGATGTCGGTCTCGGCTTCGAAACCGCCCGCGACGCCGCGCTGGTCCTCGGTGTAACCGGTGGGGACGTCGCTGGTCGGATCGATCGGCAGCTGCTCCGGCGACGCCATCAGCACGCGGTCGTAGTCGCGATCTCCGTTCTCGTCCAGGCCGTACCAGACGGGCAACGGCACGCCGAAGAAGCGCTGACGCGAGACGAGCCAGTCGCCCGTGAGGCCGCCGACCCAGTTCTCGTAGCGCACGCGCATGAAATCAGGGTGCCACTGCAATTCCTTGCCGTGCGCGATGAGCTGGTCGCGCAGCGCCTCATCCCGGGCGCCGTTGCGGACATACCACTGGCGCGTCGAGACGATCTCGAGCGGGCGGTCGCCCTTCTCGAAGAACTTCACGGCGTGGTTGAAGGGCGCCGACACCTCGAGCAGCTCGCCCGATTCCTCAAGCAGCTCGACGACCCGCTTCTTGGCGCTGAAGACGGTCTTGCCTGCGAGCTCCGCGTAGGCGGCGGTGCCGGCATCCGATTCGATCGCATCAGGGGCGTCTGCGATCACGCGGCCGTCGAGACCCAGGATCGTGCGGATCGGCAGATCGAGCTCGCGCCACCACACCATGTCGGTCACGTCACCGAACGTGCAGACCATCGCGATTCCCGAGCCCTTGTCCTGCTGCGCGAGGTGGTGCGCGAGCACGGGGATCTCGACGTCGAACAGGGGGGTGCGCACCGTCTGGCCGAAGTAGGGCTGGTAGCGCTCATCGTCGGGGTGAGCCACCAGCGCGACACAGGCCGCGAGCAGTTCGGGACGCGTCGTCTCGATGTGGATGTCGCCCGAGCCGTCGGTCTTGTGGAAGGCGATGCGGTGGTACGAGGCCTGCTGATCGCGATCTTCGAGCTCTGCCTGGGCGATGGCGGAGCGGAAGTCGACATCCCACAGCGTGGGCGCGAGCGCCTGGTACGCCTCGCCGCGCTCGTGGTTGCGGATGAACCCGAGCTGGCTCTGGCGGATCGTCTCGTCTGAGATCGTGCGGTACGTCTGCGTCCAGTCGACGCTGAGACCCATCTGGCGGAAGACATCCTCGAACTGCTTCTCGTCCTCCACGGTGAGGCGTTCGCACAGCTCGATGAAGTTGCGGCGGCTGATGGGCTGCTGGTCGGCGGCCTTCAGGCTCTTCGCGTTGCCCTCGAAGGGGGGCACGAAGTCCGCGTCGTAGGGGAGCGTCGGGTCGACGCGCACCCCGTAGAAGTTCTGCACGCGCCGCTCTGTGGGCAGACCGTTGTCGTCCCAGCCGATCGGGTAGAAAACGCTCTTGCCGCGCATTCGCTCGTAGCGCGCCTTGACGTCGGTGTGCGTGTACGAGAACACGTGCCCGATGTGGAGAGATCCGGATGCCGTCGGCGGAGGCGTGTCGATCGAGTAGACGCCATCGCGGCCGAGTTCCGCTGCGCGCAGGCGATCGAACAGGTAGGTGCCCTGCTGCGCCCAGACGCCGTCCCACTTCGCTTCGAGACCTTCGAGGACGGGCTTGTCGGGGATCTGGTTCTGGACGGTTGCCGACATGGAGGTCTCCTTGCGCGATGTATGCGGCACTGTGTGAGCGTGCCTGAGTGTGGGTTGTGACAACCAGTCTACCGAAGGCGGTCGAGGTCGGACGTCGACGTAGATCGACCCAGTCCAACAAACCCCCGCTAGAATCGAGAGACCCCCCTTCACTCTTCCTGAGGATTCGCATGCCCACTCCGCTCGTGCGCCGCATTCTGCCCATCACTGCGATCGCGACTGCCGCTGCTCTGGCGCTCAGCGCCTGCGCCGGCCCCGGAGGGTCATCAGACGGCGATGGCGGTGGAGAAGTGGTCTGGGCCATCGAAGGCGCGAACCTCTCGGCCGGTCACATGGATCCGCAGACCAGCCAGCTCGACGTGTCGAGCATGGTTCAGCGCGTCGTCCTCGACTCGCTGGTGTTCCAGGAATCGGATGGATCGTTCTCGCCGTGGTTGGCCACCGACTGGACGGTGTCTGACGACAGCACGACGTACACGTTCGATCTGCGCGATGACGTCACCTTCCACGACGGCGAGTCGTTCGATGCAGGAGCGGTGAAGGCGAACTTCGACCGCATCGCAGACCCGGAGACGGCATCCGCCCAGGCCGCCAGCATGCTCGGCGGCGACTTCTACGCCGGCACAGAGGTGATCGACGAGTACACGGTCGAGGTCAGCTTCAGCCAGCCGTACGCGCCGTTCCTGCAGGCGGCCAGCACTCCGCTGCTCGGCTTCTACTCACCGGCCGTGCTGGAGAGCTCGGCCGATCAGCTCAAGGCCGGCGGACCCGACGTCACGGTGGGCACCGGCCCGTTCGAGCTCACCGAGTACACGCCCGACCAGGAGATCGTCTACACCCGCAACCCCGACTATGCATGGGGCCCCGATGGCGCAGAAGCTGCGCAGTTCGAGACGCTGAGGGTCGAGATCCTGCCGGAGGCCTCGGTGCGCGCGGGTGTGGTGGAGAGTGGAGAGGCCGACCTCGCCAGCAACATCCCGCCGAACCTCGCGGTAGAGCTGCCCGACACGCTCACGGTCGACGCCAACGAGTACCCCGGTCTTCCGTACTCGCTGTACCTGAACGAGAAGTACGGCGTCTTCGCCGATGAGAGGGTGCGACAGGCGTTCGCCAGCGGCGTCGACGTCGACGCCGCGGTCGAGGAGATCTTCTTCGGCCAGTTCCCGCGCGCCTGGAGCATCCTCGGCTCGACGACCCCGGGATACGACGCCTCGCTCGAGGGTGGCCGGCCGTTCGATCAGGATGCGGCGAACAGCCTGCTGGATGAGGCCGGATGGACCGAACGCGACACCGACGGCATCCGCATGAAGGACGGCAAGCGGCTCTCGGTGCGTTGGATCGCCTACACGCCGGTGTCCGACGACAACGCGGCTCTGGCCAACGCCATCCAGTCCGATCTCGCCGACATCGGGTTCGAGGTCGTGCGCGAGGTGCTTGAACCGGGCGCCTACAACGAACAGTACGGTCCCAAGACCTTCGACCTCACCGACTGGGGCTTCTCGGGCGTCGACGGCGATCTGCTGCGCAGCCACCTGCACACCGACGGTTTCCAGAACGCCTCGCAGGTCACCGATCCGGAGATCGATGCACTGCTCGAAGAGGGCATCGCGACCAGCGACGTCGACGCGCGGGCCACGATCTACCAGCAGCTGCAGCAGTGGAATGCTGAGTACACTGCGATCGTGCCGCTCTACAGCCCGTCGCTCATCACTGCGGTGAACGACACCGTCTCGGGTCTCGAGTACGACCTGTACGGCCGGCCGCTGTTCTATGAGGTCACGGTCGGCTGATCCGGTCGTGAAGCCTGTTCTCATCCGGATTGCGGGGCTCGCAGCATCCGTCGTCATCGTCCTGTGGGGCGCGGCGACGCTCGCGTTCCTCGCATTCAGGGTGATCCCCGGCGATCCGGTCTCGGTGATGCTCGGGCCGCAGGCCCAGGTGAGCGAAGCGGTCAAGGACGGCATCCGGGCTGAGCTGGGGCTTGACCGCCCGCCGCTGGAGCAGTACTTCTCGTACCTCTGGCAGTTGCTGCAGGGGAACCTGGGGGAGTCGTATCAGCTGCGGCTGCCGGTGACCGAGGTGATCGGGCGGCAGCTCGGCGCCACCGTGCAGTTGACGTCGCTCGCTCTCGTGATCGCGGTGGTGCTCGCGCTCGCCGTGGCGCTGTGCGCCCGCGGGCGGGTGTCGCGTGGGATCGTCGCAGGGGTCGAACTGGTCGTGCTGTCTTCGCCGGTGTTCTGGATCGGCATCCTGCTGCTCAGCGTGTTCGCGTTCGGCCTTGGCTGGTTCCCGGTGTCCGGTACCCGCAACCCCGCCACGATCGTCCTGCCGGCGATCACCCTGGCGCTGCCGGTCGCAGCGCTACTCGGCCAGGTGCTGCGCGACGGCATCGAAGCGGCCGAGCGGCAGCCGTGGGCGACCACCGTTCGGGCGCGCGGGGCTGGGCAGGTGCGGCTCACCGCGCATCACACGCTGCGCCATGGTGCCGCTGGTGCTCTCACCCTCGCCGCCTATCTGGTCGGGTCGCTGCTCGGCGGCGCTGTGCTCGTGGAGACGGTGTTCGCCAGGCCAGGACTCGGACGCGTGACGCTGTCGGCGATCACCGACCGCGACCTCCCGGTGATCACCGGGGTCATCCTGTTCAGCGCCCTGGCGTTCGTGGTCGTGAATCTCATCGTCGAATTGCTATACCCGGTGCTCGATCCACGGTTGCGCCGCATCGACGTCCGGCGCGTGCGGGAGGTAGGTGCGTGAGTGTGTCTGCTCGTCCGGATATCGCGCGGCGCATGGGCGTCTCACGGCCGGCGAATGCGTCGCGGCGGGTGCTTCTGTGGGCGGCGCTGGCCGTGCTTGCCGTCGTGGCGGTCATGGCCGTGTTTCCGTCGCTGATAGCGACTCACGACCCGCTGCGCACTGATGTGCGAGCGGCGCTCGAGGCGCCCAGCCCGGCGCATCTGTTCGGCACGGATCAGAGCGGACGCGACGTCTTCTCCCGCGTCGTGTACGGTGCGGGACGCTCGGTGGGCATCGGGCTGCTCGCCACAGGACTCGCGCTCGTTATCGGGCTCGTCGTCGGCGCGCTCTCGGGTGTCGCCCCGCGCGCGGTGGATGCCACGGCGATGCGCATCACGGACGTGCTGCTCGCCTTCCCGGAGTTCCTCGTCGCGCTCGTGGTCGTCGCGATCCTCGGACCCGGACCGACGAATGTCGCTATCGCCGTCACGATCGCCGCGGTACCCGTGTACGTACGACTCGCGCGGGTGCAGACTCGATCTCTCGCGCTCGCCGAGCATGTGGAGGCCGCTCGCATACTCGGGGTGCCACGGATGCGGGCGTTCGTCCGTCACGTGGTTCCCGGTGTGCTCGGGTCGCTCAGTGTGCTCGCGACGATCGGGATCGGCTCCAGCATCCTCGCGGCAGCCGGCCTCAGCTTCCTCGGACTCGGACCGATCGAACCATCGCCCGAGTGGGGTCTCATGCTCTCCGGCGGGCGCAACGTGCTCGGTACTGCCTGGTGGATCGCCGTGTTCCCCGGGGTGGCGATCACGCTGACCGTGGTGTCCGCGACCATCGTCGGCCGTGGTCTGCGGGCTCGCGCAGAGGGGAGAGGGAGATGAGTGCGCTCGCCGTGCAGAACCTTTCGGTGGCCATGCGGGGGACGTTGCTCGTCGACGGCGTCTCGTTCGAGGTCGCCTCGGGGGAGTGCCTGGCCATCGTCGGGGAGTCCGGTGCAGGGAAGACGCTCACGGCATCCGCTCTTCTCGGGCTGACGCCGGATGCCGCACGTGTCACCGCGGATGTGCTGAGCGTCGACGGCGTCGACGCCCGGGGCTTCTCGGAGACCGATTGGCATGAGCTGCGGGGTGACAAGGTCGGCTTGGTCTCGCAGGATGCCCTGGTGTCGCTCGACCCGCTGCGGCGCGTCGGTGCGGAAGTGGCCGAGCCTCTTGCGATCCACACGCGGCTCTCCCGAAGCGAACGACGCGATCGTGTGATCGAGCTGCTCGAGGCGGTGTCGATGACGGATGCCGCGCGCCGCGCGGGCCAGTACCCGCACGAGCTCTCCGGCGGGCTCCGGCAACGTGCCCTGATCGCCTCGGCGCTCGCCGGTCAGCCCGCCGTACTCGTCGCGGATGAACCGACCACGGCGCTCGATGCCACTGTGCAGGCGAGGGTGCTCGCTCTGCTGCGTTCGATCGCGGATGCCGGCACCGCCGTGGTGTTCATCAGCCACGACATCGCGGCGGTGCGCAGGGTCGCGGACCGGGTGATGGTGATGAGGGCGGGCAGGGTCATCGAACAGGGAGCGGTCGCCGACGTCTTCGCAGCGCCGCAGGAGGAGTACACCCGTGCATTGATCGCGGCCACGACGCATGAGCCGCGTTCTGATCGGTTCGGACTCGGGGATGCCGTGCTCACCGCCGTCGAGGTGTCCAAGACGTTCTCTGGGGTTCCCGCCGTCGATGACGCGTCGTTCACCCTGCTGCAGGGACAGACACTGGGGATCGTGGGGGAGTCCGGTTCGGGCAAGACGACGCTCGCGCGGATGATCGTGGGTGTGGAGCGACCGGACTCGGGGGAGCTGCGTTGGAGCGGTGGCACGCACCGGGTGCAGCTCGTGCATCAGAATCCGCTCGGTGCGTTCGATCCGCGTTGGACGATCGGGCGGTCGCTGCGCGAGGCGCTCGAGGCGGGTGGCGTGCCACGCTCGGTGCGGGCTGCGCGCGTGGCGGCGCTGACGGCGGAGGTGGGTCTCGAACCGGCGCTGGCTCGACGCCGCCCCGCCGAGCTGTCGGGCGGTCAGCGGCAGCGCGCGGCGATCGCTCGGGCGCTCGCCGCAGACCCCGACGTGCTGGTGCTCGACGAGCCGGTCTCGGCGCTTGACCCGTCAGTACGCGAGAAGGTGCTGCAGCTGCTCGGGCGCCTGCAGCACGATCGCGAGCTGACCATGATCTTCATCTCGCACGACCTCGATGTCGTCGCCGCGGTGTCAGATGACGTGCTGGTGATGCAGGACGGAGTGGTCGTGGAACAGGGCCCTGTCGCCGCGGTGTTCGCTGCTCCGCAGCATCCGTTCACTCAGGAGCTGCTCGCGGCATCAGCCGGCGGAGTCTGAACACCCCGGCCCACCTCTGTCAGCATTCTCCCAGCTTTGCTACGGTGGGTCGTCACGTGGGGACAGAGCTGTCGCTGCGAGAGAGGAAGAAACTCCCATGAGTCCCGTCCTGTTGATGTTCATAGGCTTGGCGCTGTTCGTCTTCGGCTACCTCGTCTATTCCAAGTACCTGGCCAAACGGATCTACAAGCTCGACCCGGCTTTCAAAACCCCGGCGCACGAGCTGAACGACGGCGTCGACTACGTCCCGACCAACAAGTTCATCCTGTGGGGCCACCACTTCACCTCGGTCGCGGGAGCCGCGCCGATCGTCGGTCCCGCGATCGCCGTGATCTGGGGCTGGTTGCCCGCCTTCCTGTGGGTCACGCTCGGCACTGTGTTCTTCGCCGGAATGCACGACTTCGGTGCGCTGTGGGCATCCACCCGCAACAAGGGCCGCTCGATCGGCGCGCTGTCGGCCCGCTACATCGGCAAGCGCGGAGCGAACCTGTTCCTCGTCGTGATCTTCCTGCTGCTGCTCATGGTGATCGCCGCGTTCGCCGTGGTCATCAAGGACCTCCTGATCAGCACCCCGAGCGCCGTCATCCCCACGTGGGGCGCGATCGTCGTAGCCCTGCTCGTCGGCGTCGCGGTCTACCGGCTGCGCTGGCCGCTCGTGCCAGTGACGATCGTCGGGGTCGCGGCGCTCTACGCGTTGATCGTGCTGGGTGACCAGGTGCCCGTCGCTCTGCCGGACGACTTCCTCGGCATGGGGCCGGCGACCTTCTGGATCCTCGCGCTGTTCATCTACGGCGCGATCGCCTCGCTGCTGCCGGTGTGGGTGCTGTTGCAGCCGCGGGACTATATCAACGGCGTGCAGCTGTTCGTCGGTCTCGGCCTGCTGTACGGTGCTGTGCTCATCGCCACGCTGTTCGCGGCGGACAAGCCGGAGATCGTCGCGCCGATGATAAACATGTCCGTGCCGGAGGGCACGCCGAGCATGATCCCGCTCCTGTTCGTCACGATCGCCTGCGGTGCCATCTCAGGGTTCCACGGAATGGTCTCGTCCGGCACGAGTTCGAAGCAGCTCGACAAGGAACCGGACGCGCGGTTCGTCGGCTACTTCGGCGCGGTCGGCGAGGGGCTGCTCTCGCTCGGCACGATCCTCGCAGTGATCGGCGGATTCCGCACCGTCGCCGAGTGGGAAGAGGTCTACAGCTCGTTCGGCGCCGGCGGTGTGGGTGCGTTCGTCCAGGGCGGCGGAATGCTGATGGAGAACGGCCTGGGGCTTCCTGCCTCCCTCAGTGCCACCGTGCTCGCGACCATGGCCGTGCTGTTCGCCGCGACGACGATGGACACCGGCATGCGATTGCTGCGGTTCGTCGTGCAGGAGATCGGCGACGCGATGCATATCAAGATCAAGAAGTTCCCTGCGACGCTCGTCGTCGTGGTCGTCGGGCTCGGCCTGACGTTCTCGCAGGGGTTCGCGGGAGATGGCGGCCTGCGGATCTGGCCGCTGTTCGGTACGACGAACCAGCTGATGGCGGCCCTCACCCTTTCGATACTCGCGGTGATGCTGATCCGGAAGCGTCGCAATGCTCTGCCCGCGCTGCTGCCGCTGATCTTCGTGTTCGTCATGTCGTTCTGGGCGGCGATCGAGCAACTCGCGTCGTTCGCGGATCCGGCCGAGCCGGACTGGCTGCTGTTCGTTCTCGACGTGATCATCATCGTGGCGAGCATCTGGGTGGCGGTGGAGGCCTTCATCGCCATGCGCAAGGCGGCCGCCGACCCGCCGGAACCGGAGGATCAGGATGCCAGCATCCAGGCGGTGCGCGAGGAGGTCTGATCAGTGACGCATCGAACGGCGGCCCTGCGTTTCTCGGAGCGCTGGGCCGCCTTCCGGGAGGGTCTGACCGAGTACTACGCCGGGCCGTACCGCCAGACACTCGCCCGCGAGAGGCGCGATGAGGACGACCTGTTCACTCTCGTCGTGCTCGGTGAGGCGCTCGGTGTGCCGGATCCTGCCGCGTACTACAGTGCAGAGCTGATGCCCATGCTCGCCGAGGATTTCCACGCGTGGCATCGGCGGATGGGGATGCCGCGCTCACCGCTGGATCAGATGTCATGCTGCTGATGGACGAGCGCCGGCGCATCCTGTTCGTGGGCGGCAAGGGCGGCGTCGGCAAGACATCGCTCGCATCGGCGATCGCGCTCGCGCGGTCGCGGCGCGGTGCTCGCGTACTGGTCGTGTCGACCGATCCTGCGCACAACCTCGGGCACCTCTGGGAACGCGACGTCGAGGATGAGCCGGTGCGGCTGGCAGAAAATAGCAGCGGCGGTTGCGTCGACGGGATGGAGATCGATCCCGAACGGACGATCGCGCGACACCTGGCTGCGGTCGAGCAGACCATGATCAGGATGCTGCCCGAGCGCCAGCACGCTCAGGCGCGAGAGCATCTCGAACGTGCACGTGTCGCGCCGGGCAGCCACGAGTCGGCGGTGCTGGAGAGGATCGCTGAGGCGGCCGAACTGATCGACGGCGACTACGACCTCGTCATCTTCGACACCGCGCCGTCAGGGCACACGTTGCGGTTGCTGGCGCTGCCGGGGCAGCTGGCGGGCTGGACGGACACACTGCTGCGCAATCGCGATCGCTCGGAACGCTTCTCGGCCGCGATGCGTGGGCTGACCGGCAGGGTCGAGCAGGGCTCTTCAAGCGAGGCGGAACTGCGGCGCACCCTGCACCTGCGCCGCGCGCGCTTCGAGAACCTTCAGCGCGCGATCACGGATGCCGAGACCTGCGGCTTCGTGGTGGTGTTCACCGCCGAGGCTCTGCCGGTGGCCGAGACTCTCGAGGTGGTCGAGTCGCTGAACGGCATGCACGTCGACGTCGCCGCGCTGATCGCGAATCGACGGTCACCGAACGATGCCGGCGACCTGCTTCGCGCGCGCCGCGACGTGGAGGATCGGCATCTGAGAGCTGTGCATGCCGCCCTGCCGGAGATCCCCGTGATCGAGGTACCGCTCGTGGCGGGGGAGCTCACGGGCGTCGAGGCCCTGGGCGTGCTCGCAGAGTTGCTGCAGCAGGAGATCGTCCGGCCGAGGACCCCTCAGTCCTGAACGCGGATGCCGACGCCCGTGGCGAGCGCGGGCGCGAGCAGCTGTACCTGGTGGCCCGTGAGGGTGACGCCCTTCAGCCCGTTCGTGTCGACGTACGACATCGCGTCGAGTCCGCGCAGATCGACGTCAGTGGCACGTAGCCCGCGAGGGTCGACCTCGTCGCTGCGGCAATCCGCGAACAAGACCCGCACGAGCTGGGCCTGAGGCATGTCGAGGGTACGGATCGTGGAATGGGCGATCAGCATGTCAGTACCTTTCGCGCCACCGAGATTCAGGTAGTCGATGCGCACGTCGCGCATCTCGAGCTCATCGATGCGGGCGCCGCTGAGGTCAAGCGTGCCGATGCGGCCGCCAGTGATGCGGAGCCTGCGGATCCCGGCATTCCGCAGGCTCAGCGACGCGATGCGGACGTCAGTCATGTCGACATCGAGGATCGTGGCGCCGACGAGGTCGACGCTGTCGGCATCTGCAGCAACGACGCACTGCTCCAGCGACGCGTAGGCGAGGTCGACGCGGCCGGAAAGATCGAGCCGGTCAGCGAGGAGATCTGCGCTGCGCGCAGCAACAGCGTTGCCGAGGCGAGCCGGGATATCGGGGTTGGAGACGCGGGGAGCAGCGGGGGAGTCAGGGGTGCGGGCCACATCCCGAGGGTACGTGCAACCGAGCGGATGCCGCGCGGCTAGCCAGTGCGCCGCGGCTAGCCAGTGCACCGCGGCTAGCCAGTGCACCACCTTCGGAGAACTGCAGCTTCTTCGGAGCCAAAAGGATGAACGGCTCCGAAGAACGTGCAGTTCTCCGAGCGAAGCGCGCCGCACACCTGTTCTGCACATAAGCTGAACCACGAAACCTGTCCACTGCTCGTGCGATCGCTGCGGGCACGCCTCCGAGCTTCAGTGCAGAATCGCGGGATGCTGCATCCGACTGCCCCTGACCCTGTCGAACTCGTGATCGAGTTGGGAGGTGTCGTGCGTACGCAGCGCCTGAAGAAAAAGGGAGTGAGCCGCTCGAGCCTGGAGCGCGCGGTGGCCGCCGGAGAACTTCTCCGGTTCCGACGCGGGTGGGTGGCGACGAAAGACGCGGACCCGGTGCTGGTGGCCGCAGCACGTGCCGGTGTCGTCGTCACCTGCATCTCGCAGGCTGCCAGGCTCGGGCTGTGGGTCCACGAGAAGCCCGAAAAGATTCATGTCGGGGCAGATCCGCATGGTGCAGGAGGCAAGATCGACCGCGCGCACGTGCACTGGTCGATACCGATGCTGCCGCGGCATCCGGATGCCCTGGTCGATCCGATCGAGAACGTGCTCGCGCTCGTCGCGGACTGTGAGCCGTTCGAACAGGCGCTGGCTACTTGGGAATCCGCACTCAACAAGGGCCTGGTGACCATTCCAGGCCTCGCCGAGTTTCCCTGGAAGGACGCAGCGCGCGATCTGCTCGAGCGGGCAAATCCGTTCGCCGATGCGGGCACCGAGACATACATCCGAGAGCGCTTGCGGTGGTTGAAACTGAGGCTGCTGATCCAAACGTGGATTGCCGGGCACCGGGTCGACGTGCTCATCGGCAGCCGGCTCGTGCTGCAGATCGACGGCAAGCATCATGTGGGTGCCCAGCGAAGTGAGGACATCCGCCACGACGCCGAGCTCCGACTCATGGGATACCACGTGATCCGAGTCAGCTATCAGCAGCTGATGCACGATTGGCCCGCTGTGCAGGATCTGATCATGCGCGCCGTGGCGCAGGGCTTGCATCTCACGGCCTGATCTCGGCGCACTAACTTCGGAGAAGTGCACCTTCTTCGGAGCCGAATCCGCGTATGGCTCCGAAGAACGTGCAATTCTCCGAGCGAAGCGCACGCCGAGAGCTCCGAGCGAAGCGCACAACTGCGACTGGACGCACGCCGCGCCATGCCGCGTACAATGGGTGCACACGCTTTGATCCGGCCATCACCGGGGAGCTCTCGGAAGAACAGCCGAAAGGCCCAGTAGAACCGAGCGGGGCAGGCCCGTCATCGCCGCAGTGAGAGTGGCAGTGCCGTGAGGCGCAGCACGTGAGGTGGTACCGCGGTCCGTGAGGGTCGTCCTCGCACATCCGCCACGAGCACTGCGAGCACACATGACCTACCCCCGCCCTTCGACAAGCTCAGGGACCGCATCATCCTTCGGCCCTGCGGCTGACGTCGCCCCCAGCCCGAAGTTCCCCCAGATCGAGCGCGAGGTGCTCGACTTCTGGGAGCAGGACGACACGTTCCGCGCATCCATCGCGCAGCGCGAGGGCGCTGAGGAGTGGGTCTTCTACGACGGCCCGCCGTTCGCCAACGGGCTGCCGCACTACGGCCACCTGCTCACCGGGTACGCCAAGGATCTCTTCCCGCGTTTCCAGACCATGATCGGCAAGAAGGTCGACCGCGTCTTCGGCTGGGACACGCACGGCCTGCCCGCCGAGCTCGAAGCCATGAAGCAGCTCGGCATCACCGAGAAGAGCGAGATCGAGGCCATGGGCATCGACGTCTTCAATGCGAAGGCCCGGGAATCGGTGCTCACCTACACCGATCAGTGGCAGGACTACGTCACCCGCCAGGCGCGGTGGGTCGACTTCGAGCGCGGCTACAAGACGCTCGACACGAACTACATGGAGAGCGTGCTCTGGGCGTTCAAGACCCTGTACGACAAGGGCCTCGCATACGAGGGTTACCGCGTGCTGCCTTACTGCTGGCGCGACGAGACGCCGCTCAGTGCGCACGAGCTGCGCATGGATGACGACGTGTACAAGATGCGTCAGGATCCCTCCGTCACTGTCACGTTCCCGCTCACCGGCGCCAAGGCCGAGTCGCTCGGCCTCACCGGTGTGCGCGCGCTCGCGTGGACGACGACGCCGTGGACGCTGCCGACCAACCTCGCGCTCGCCGTGGGTCCGGAGATCGACTACGTCGTGCTTCCCGCCGGCCCCGCCGGAGCAGCGGACATCCACAACGAAGGCGAGACGGTCGAGGCATCGGCTCACCGCTACCTGCTGGCTCGCGACCTGCTCGCCGGTTACGCCAAGGATCTCGGCTACGAGACGGCAGCGGATGCCGTGGCCGCCGTCGACGCGACAGTCACGGGTGCACAGCTGCAGGATGTCACCTACGACCGGCTGTTCGACTACTACGCCGACACCGAGACCTACGGCACCGAGAACGCCTGGCGCATCCTCGCCGACGACTACGTCACCACCACCGACGGCACGGGCATCGTCCACCAGGCGCCCGCCTATGGTGAGGACGACCAGCGTGTGGCCGGTGCGGCCGGCATCCCCACGATCATCTCGGTCGACGACGGCGGACGCTTCCTGCCGAACGTCACCGATGTCGCAGGCGAGTTGTGGATGGATGCGAACCGTCCGCTCATCCGCCTTCTCAAGGAGGAGGGGCGCCTCGTCCGCGAGGCCAGCTACGAGCACTCCTACCCGCACTGCTGGCGCTGCCGCAACCCCCTGATCTACAAGGCCGTGTCGAGCTGGTTCGTCCGAGTGACCGACATCAAGGACAAGATGCTCGCGAACAACGAGCAGATCACCTGGGTGCCCGAGAACGTCAAGCACGGGCAGTTCGGCAAGTGGCTCGAGGGAGCGCGCGACTGGTCGATCAGCCGCAACCGCTACTGGGGCTCGCCCATCCCGATCTGGAAGAGCGACGACCCCGAGTACCCTCGCGTCGACGCGTACGGCTCGCTCGCGGATCTGGAGCGCGACTTCGGCACGTTGCCGCGCAACCCGGAGGGCGAAGTCGACCTGCACCGCCCGTACATCGACGAGCTCACCAGGCCGAACCCCGATGACCCCACGGGGAAGTCGACCATGCGACGCATCGAGGACGTCTTCGACGTCTGGTTCGACTCCGGATCGATGCCGTACGCCCAGGTGCACTACCCGTTCGAGAACCAGGAGTGGTTCGACTCGCACTCGCCGGCGGACTTCATCGTCGAGTACATCGGACAGACCCGCGGCTGGTTCTACCTGATGCATGTGCTGTCGACCGCACTGTTCGACCGCCCCGCGTTCACCGGCGTCAGCTGCCACGGCATCGTGCTCGGCAATGACGGTCTGAAGATGTCGAAATCGCTGCGCAACTACCCCGACGTATCCGAGGTGCTCGACCGCGACGGCTCCGACGCCATGCGCTGGTTCCTGATGTCGAGCTCGGTGCTGCGCGGCGGCAACCTCGCCGTCACGGAAGAGGGCATCCGCGCCGGCGTGCGCGAGTTCATGCTGCCGCTGTGGAGCTCGTGGTACTTCTTCGCGACCTACGCGAATGCGTCGAACGCCTACGAGGCGACTTGGCGCACGGACTCCACCGATGTGCTCGACCGGTACATCCTGGCGCGCCTCGGCGACCTCATCCGTGAGGTCCGTGCCGATCTCGAAGGACTCGACTCGACCACGGCATCCGCTCGCCTGCGTGACTTCGCCGAGGTGCTGACGAACTGGTACATCCGACGTTCGCGCGATCGCTTCTGGACCGGGGTGACCGACGATCCGAAGAGCCGTGAGGCCTTCGACACGCTCTACACCGTTCTCGAGACGCTGACCCGCGTCGCGGCGCCGCTCGTGCCTCTGGTCAGCGAGCGGGTCTGGCAGGGACTCACCGGCGGTCGCAGCGTGCACCTGACCGATTGGCCGGATGCCGAGGTGTTCCCCGCTGCGGACGAGATCCGCGAGGCGATGGATGCCGTGCGCGAGCTGTCCAGCGTCGGCAACGCCCTTCGGAAGAAGGAGAAGCTGCGCGTGCGCCTGCCGCTAGCGCGCTTCAGCGTCGTCTCGCCTCTGGCGAACACGCTGGGCCAGTTCGAGGACATCCTCCGCGACGAGCTCAACGTGAAGTCGGTCGAACTCGTGCAGCTCACCGACACCGCGGCGGCCGAGTACGGGATCAGCCACCGCCTGAGCGTGAACGCGCGTGCCGCGGGACCGCGTCTGGGCAAGCAGGTGCAGCACGTGATCGCCGGCGCCAGAGCCGGGCTCTGGGAGGAGAATGACGGCACGGTGATCGTCGACGGCATCGCCCTCGAGCCAGCCGAGTACGATCTCGCGCTCGAGACGACCGGCAGGCCGGAGGGCGAGGCACTCGCGATCGTGCCGAGCGGCGGTTTCGTGCTGCTCGACACGCGGACCACGCCGGAGCTCGAATCCGAGGGATTGGCCCGCGATGCGATCCGCGTCGTGCAGGAGGCACGCAAGAACGCCGGGCTCGACGTGAGCGATCGCATCGTGTTGGTGCTCAACGTCTCGACGGAGAACGCCGAAGCGTTACGCACGCACGCCGACCTGATCGCAGGGGAGACGCTCGCGATCGCCTTCGCCGTGCAGGCGACAGAAGAGATGGAAGAGCTGGTGAAGGACGTCATCAACCCCGGCGACGGCGTGTTCCGCACCGGCGCCACTGCGCTCGGATCTGACAAGTCCGCGATCATCGTGACCATCGACTCCAACATCGAAGGAGCATCCGCATGAACGACCGCGCACGCGCAGACGCCGTATACGACACGCTCCTGAGCCGGGCAGGGGAGCGGTGGGTGCAGCCTCGCAAGGAGCGCACCGCGCGCATCCTCGAGCTCCTCGACGACCCGCAGAAGACGTACCGCGTCGTGCACATCACTGGCACCAACGGCAAGACCTCGACCGCTCGGATGATCGAGAGCCTGCTGCGGGCCCACGGCCTGCGCACCGGCCTGTTCACGAGCCCGCACCTCGAGCGCTTCACGGAGCGGATCATGATCGACGGCGAGCCCGTCGACGACGCCGCGATCGCCGACGCGTGGGACGAGATCGAGCCTTTCGTCTCGATCGTGGATGCCGAGTTCGACAAGACCGGTGATGCTCCGCTGACCTTCTTCGAGCTGCTCACGGTGCTGGCGTTCGTCGCGGCATCGGATGCCCCGGTGGATGTGCTCGTGCTGGAAGTCGGCATGGGCGGCTCGTGGGATTCCACGAACACCGCAGACGGTGACGTCGCGGTGTTCGCGCCGATCGCCATCGACCACGCCGATCGACTCGGTGACACGATCGCCGCGATCGCCGAGGTCAAGGCCGGCATCATCAAGGAGGGCGCCGCAGTGGTGTCCGCACAGCAGCCCGACGAAGCCGCCGAGGTGCTGCGCCGTGTCGCAGCCGAGAAGAACGCGACCATCGCGTTCGAAGGCGACGAGTTCGGTCTGGCCGAACAGAAGCTCGCGGTCGGGGGACAACTGCTGACCATCCGGGGCCTCGCCGGCACCTACGTGGAGGAGTACCTGCCGCTGTACGGCGCGCACCAGGGCCATAACGCCGCACTCGCGGTGGTTGCTGTGGAGTCGCTCATCGGCGCGGGTTCGCAGCACATCGCCGGCGACATCATCACGGACGGCCTGCAGGGTTCGACGTCTCCGGGGCGGCTCCAGCTGCTCGGCATCGCGCCGACCGTCGTCGTCGACGCGGCCCACAACCCGCACGGCGCCAAGGCGCTCGCTCAGTCGCTCGACGACAGCTTCGACTTCGACGAGTGGGGCCTCGTGCTCGGGATCCTCGCCGACAAGGACGCGGCCGGCATCATCGCCGAGCTCGCGCCCGCGGCATCCCACGTGTTCGCGACCGCGCCGGAGACAGAGCGCGCGAGCGACGCCGACACCATCGCGGATCTCGTCGAAGCCGCGGGGCACCGCGCCACGGTGCATCCATCGCTCGCCGACGCCGCAGATGCGGCACGCGAATGGGCCGCGTCTTCGGATCGCCGGGCCGTCGTGATCGCCGGATCGATCGTGCTGGCGGGAGAGGCGATCGCGCTGGCAGAGGAAGAGGACTGGAAGGCGGGGTGGCGCGCATGAGCGTGCAGAAACTTGCCCCGATCGTCCTCGGATTCGAGGCGATCGTCGTACTCCTCGTGGGCCTCACGATCTTCGGCCTCAAGTCGCTGCCGTGGGGGCTGCCGCAGTGGTGGGCGATCATCGGAGGCGTCGTCGTGGCACTCGCGATGGTGGCCGTCGCCGGAATGATCACGAAGCCCTGGGCGATCACCGCCGGGTGGGTGCTGCAGGTGATCGTCGCGCTGTCGGCGTTCTTCGTGCCGGCCGTCCTGCTCGTCGTGCTGGTTTTCGGTGGCATGTGGGCGTATGCGACGATCATGGGGGCCCGCCTGGACGCACGAAGTCCTGCCGACCCGAGCCGACTCACTGAAGAAACCACCGACACTCACACAGAGAGCGATTGACATGGCCACCGAAGAAACACTCGTCCTCGTCAAGCCCGACGGCGTCGCCCGCGGCCTCACCGGCACGATCCTCGCCCGCATCGAGGCGAAGGGCTACGCGCTCGTCGACATCCGACTGGTCGAGCCCGACCGTGATGTGCTCGCCGAGCACTACGCAGAACATGAGGGAAAGCCGTTCTACGAGCCCCTTCTCGAGTTCATGATGTCCGGTCCGTCCGTGGCGATCCGCCTCACCGGCAACCGCGTGATCGAGGGCTTCCGCTCGCTCGCCGGCACCACCGACCCCACCAGCGCAGCGCCCGGAACCATCCGCGGCGACTTCGGCCGCGACTGGGGCCTCGCCGTGCAGCAGAACCTCGTGCACGGCTCCGACAGCCCCGAGTCGGCTCAGCGCGAACTGGGAATCTGGTTCAACTGACCCTTCGACGGGCTCAGGGATCGACCACGAAGCCCGCCGGCTGCAGGAACCGGCGGGCTTCGTCGTGTCGGATCCGACTCGCGTCAGAACAGGATCTTCGCCATCTCGCCGAGGAAGTCGAGGCCCTGCAACTGTGCCAGCAGAATGATCAGCGCGAACGCGAGGATCGTCGCGAGCGGCACCCACGGCATCAGGCGTCCCGCGCGGTCGCTCACGTTCTCCGAACGGCTGAAGGTCCCGTTGCGGAGCAGATGCACGATTGTCGCGAAGAAGGTCGGGATCGTCACGGCCCAGGTCGTCATGCACCAGGGGCACAGCACGAACAGGTCGTAGAGGCTCTGTGCGATCAGCCAGCAGACGAGCCCGAACGCGAAGGTGATGCCGGCACCGAACAGGGCCCAGAACCATCGAGGGAAGCGGGCGCCGGCGAGAACGGCCACGCCCACGACGAGCGGCGCCATCCAGCCCGTCAGGCCGATGATCGGGTTCGGGAAGCCGAAGACGGATCCCTGCCACGACTGCAGGTTCGTGCTGCACTGGATGAACGGGCTGAGGTCGCACCCCAGCGCCTCCTGCGGGTTCTCGAGCAGCGCGAACTTCTCGATCGTGAGCTGGAAGGCTGCCCACCAGCCGATCACACTGGCGACGATCAACCAGATTCCGAAGCCGACGGGGCGGGTGCGCTGCTCGCTCATGTGATTGATTATCTCAGCGGATCCTATGGATTCCCGTGCCCGCCGCGCCGGAGAACCCGAGCGCGGTCCGCCGCGCAGAAGTGAGCGGATGCCGCGAACTGCTCAACAAGGTGCGATAATGACATCTGATGCATCGAACGGCGCCGCCGCAAAACGCATCGCCGCAGACTTCGGGGTCCAATGCCCCTCGCGATCAGAGCCATGAGCCGGTCGCAAACCGAGTGAGTTCGCGACACCCGCGGGTGTCGCATGAGATTTCGCGGAGCACCTGTTGCCCCGCGCAGGGAGTTAGCCAGAGATGGCCGATGAGAACAATGACAACAACACACCTACCCTCGAGGCGGACACGGAGGCTCCGGTAGCACCGGAGGAGAACGTACCCGCACCGGATCAGGTCGTCGAGACCGAATCGGTCGCGCCTGTCGCTGATGCGGCTGAGCCGGTTGATGCGGCCGAGCCGGTTGATGCGGCTGAGACGGTTGATGCGGCCGAGCCGGTCGCAGAGGAAGCACCGCCTGCGCCGAAGAAGCCCGAACCGATCACCGCGGTCGCGCTCGGGCTCATCCCCGAGGTGTTCGTCTCGCAGGTCTCGACCCAGCTGCGCTTCTACGCTCCTGAGATCGTTCCGCTGCCGGCACTGTCCGGCCGCCGCGACAGCGATTCGCGGGGCGACTACCGCGGTGGTCGCGATCGCGATGTCCGCGACAGCGATGAGGACGAATCGCCGTCGGCCCGCCGGGGCCGTCGTCGTCGTGGTGGCGGCAACGATGCGGACGAGCAGCGCGAAGAGCCTCGCCAGCGCCAGCGCGCCGTCGAGTACATCACCGAGCCGAAGGCCATCAAGGGCTCGACCCGCCTCGAGGCCAAGAAGCAGCGTCGCCGTGATGGCCGCGATGCCGGACGCCGTCGCCCGGTCGTGACCGAGGCCGAGTTCCTCGCGCGTCGTGAATCGGTCGACCGCAAGATGGTCGTGCGCTCGAAGAACTCGCGCACCCAGATCGGCGTCCTGGAGGACGGCGTGCTCGTGGAGCACTATGTCGCCCGCAACCAGGACGCGTCGCTGATCGGCAACGTCTACCTCGGTCGCGTGCAGAACGTGCTCCCGAGCATGGAGGCGGCCTTCGTCGACATCGGTCGCGGTCGCAACGCGGTGCTCTACTCCGGTGAGGTCGACTGGGACGGTGTCGAGACCGGCAACCAGCCCCGCCGCATCGAGCTGGCGCTGAAGCCGGGCGATCGTGTCCTCGTGCAGGTCACGAAGGACCCGGTGGGCCACAAGGGCGCTCGTCTCACCAGCCAGATCTCGCTCCCCGGCCGCTACCTCGTATACGTGCCCAACGGGTCGATGAACGGCATCTCGCGCAAGCTTCCCGACAACGAGCGGGCTCGCCTCAAGCGCATCCTCAAGGAGGTGCTGCCAGAGTCCTCCGGTGTCATCGTGCGCACCGCAGCAGAGGGCGCGACCGAGGATCAGCTGACGCGAGATGTGCAGCGGCTCACCACTCAGTGGGAGCACATCCGCAAGCAGGTCGAGAACCAGTCGGCCCCGTCACTGCTGCACGCCGAGCCCGATCTTCTCGTCAAGATCGTCCGCGACGTCTTCAACGAGGACTTCACGAAGATGCTGATCCAGGGCGAGGATGCTCAGCAGACCATCCGTGCATACCTGGAGAGCGTCGCGCCCGACCTGCTCGAGCGCGTCGAACCGTACGAGGACGAGACCGATCCGTTCGATGCGTTCCGCATCACGGAGCAGATCGAGAAGGCGCTGGACCGCAAGGTGTGGCTGCCCTCCGGCGGCTCCCTCGTGATCGACCGCACCGAGGCGATGACGGTCGTCGACGTCAACACCGGCAAGTTCGTCGGTTCCGGCGGAAACCTCGAGGAGACGGTCACCAAGAACAACCTCGAGGCAGCCGAGGAGATCGTCCGACAGCTCCGACTGCGCGACATCGGCGGCATCATCGTCGTCGACTTCATCGACATGGTGCTCGAGTCGAACCGCGATCTCGTGCTGCGCCGCCTCATCGAGTGCCTGAGTCGCGACCGCACGAAGCATCAGGTGGCAGAGGTCACCTCGCTCGGTCTCGTGCAGATGACGCGCAAGAAGCTCGGACTCGGCCTGCTGGAGACCTTCAGCGAGCCCTGTGAGGTCTGCGCCGGCCGTGGTGTCGTCGTGCATCACGATCCCGTGACCAAGCACCGTACGAGCTCCACCAACGGTGGCTCGTCGAACAATCGTCGTCAGCGCGGCGGGAACGGCCAGCAGAGTCAGAACTCTCAGCCTTCCAGCACGGCGACGCACAGCATCCCCGAAGGCGCCAAGTCCGCGCTCGCGCAGATCGCAGCCTCGACGCGCGCGCCGAGCGCGGAGGCCGGATCGGATGCCGTCGCCGAGACGAATGAGACGGCGGATGCCGAGCAGCCGGTGGCGTCCGAGCGGCCGAAGAAGCCTCGCAAGAAGCGTCCATCGGATCGGGGCAAGTCAGCCCCGAAGACGCAGGCCGAGCAGCTTCTCGACTCTGTGCTGGATGCTCTTCCCGAGCCGAAGGCACCAGGGCAGGGGCGAGGTCGTCGCCGTGTCACCACGGCAGCGCTCACCGGAACCCCGATCTCTGTGAACTCGTCAGCGACGTCTGTCGCGGGCGGGGATACGGAGTCCTGAGGCGATCAGTCTCCTCGTGAGCTCCTTGCCGCCGACGTGGACAGCGCCGGCGGCGATGAGCCGGGGGAGTGCGTCGGCAGGGACGTCGTAGTGATCGAGGTCGAACGCCCGCGCAGGGAGTGCGTTCGCGTGAGCGAAACCGTGCAGTTCTTCGAGGCTGTCCTCGCTGACCAGGTGCGCCCAGAGCCGTCCGTGCGCCGGCCAGATGGGGTCATCGATCAGAACGGTCACTCCGTGATCCTACGGCGCGGAACACGCGGGCTGGTTCGCTTTGCGACTCGGCCCTCAATCCGGTAAAGTTGTCCTTTGGTGCGCGAGCTGAGTCGTCCCCACGGGTCGGCGCGGTACAGCCTTGTGCTCGCACCCGTCGGACTTGCGACGAACGCAGGCACAGTCTTCCCGTGAGATTTACGGAGCCGTGAGCTCCCCAACGAAACAGGTATGAAGTGGTTTACGCAGTAGTGCGCGCCGGTGGACGGCAGGAGAAGGTCGAGGTCGGCACGATCGTTCAGCTCGACCGTGTCAAGGCGGCCCAGGGCGAGAAGATCGAGCTGGCAGCAGTGCTCCTCGTCGACGGCGCAACGGTGACCACCGACGCCGACAAGCTCGCAAAGGTCAAGGTGACCGCCGAGGTCATCGGCAACCTCCGCGGCCCGAAGATCATCATCCAGAAGTTCAAGAACAAGACCGGCTACAAGAAGCGCCAGGGCCATCGTCAGGACCTCACGCGCGTCAAGATCACCGGCATCAAGTAAGCACAGAAGAGGCTCAGGACATGGCACATAAAAAGGGCGCAAGCTCCACCCGCAACGGTCGTGACTCCAACGCCCAGCGACTCGGCGTGAAGCGCTTCGGCGGCCAGCAGGTCAGCGCAGGCGAGATCATCGTCCGTCAGCGCGGCACCCACTTCCACCCCGGCGTCAACGTCGGCCGTGGTGGTGACGACACGCTGTTCGCTCTTGAAGCGGGCGCGGTCGCATTCGGCGCGAAGGGCGGCCGCAAGGTCGTCAACATCGTCGCCGCTGCTGCCGAGTAATCGCAGCACAGCACACATCCGGTTCGGGGCGGGCTTCGGCTCGCCCCGTCCGCGTATCCGAGGGCCATTCGACAGGCTCAGGGACCAGTTGGCAAGAGAATCTGAGGACACGACATGGTCACGTTCGTCGACACGGTGACGCTGCAATTGCGCGCCGGCAAGGGCGGCAACGGCTGTGTCTCCGTCCACCGCGAGAAGTTCAAGCCGCTCGGTGGTCCAGACGGCGGCAATGGCGGCAACGGCGGCGACATCGTGCTCGTGGCCGATTCCCAGACCGGCACGCTGCTGTCGTATCACCACTCACCGCACCGCAAGTCCGCCAATGGCGGGTTCGGCATGGGCGATCATCGCTCCGGCTTCGACGGCGAGTCGCTCGAACTTCTCGTGCCGGTCGGCACGGTGGTGAAGAACGCCGGCGGCGAAGTGCTCGCAGACCTCCTCGTCCCCGGCGATCGCATCGTCGTCGCCCAGGGCGGACGTGGCGGTCTCGGCAATGCCGCCCTGGCGACCACGAAGCGCAAGGCGCCGGGGTTCGCGCTGCTCGGCACGCCCGGTTTCGAGGGTGAGGTCACGCTCGAACTCAAGACTGTCGCCGATGTCGCACTCGTCGGCTACCCGTCGGCCGGCAAATCGAGCCTGATCGCCGCAGTGTCGGCGGCTCGTCCGAAGATCGCGGACTACCCGTTCACCACCCTGCATCCGAACCTGGGTGTGGTTCAGGCCGGCGAATCGCGCTACACCGTCGCCGACGTTCCGGGCCTCATCGAGGGTGCGAGCGAGGGGCGCGGTCTCGGACTCGAGTTCCTCCGCCACGTGGAGCGCTGTTCCGCGCTGCTGCACGTGCTCGACTGCGCGACGCTCGAGCCGGGCCGTGATCCGATCTCCGATCTCGACGTCATCCTGGCCGAACTCGCGGCGTACGAGGTGCCCGAAGGGCAGACGCCGCTGCTGGAGCGCCCGCAGCTCGTCGCTCTGAACAAGATCGACGTGCCGGAGGCGCGCGACCTCGCCGATCTCGTGCGTCCCGAGCTCGAGGCGCGCGGCTTCCGCGTGTTCGACATCTCGACCGTGTCGCACGAAGGACTGCGCCCGCTCACGTTCGCACTCGGCGAGATCGTCGAGAAGCACCGTGCCGAGACCGCTGTCGCGGCTCCTGCCGAACGCGTCGTCATCCGTCCCAGGGGGTCGGAGAAGCCGTTCACCATCCGTGTCGAGGGCGGTTCGTACGGCACGTACTACCGCATCCTCGGCGAGAAGCCGGTGCGCTGGGTGCAGCAGACCGATTTCCAGAACGAAGAGGCGGTCGGCTACCTCGCCGACAGGCTCGAGCGTCTCGGGGTCGAGACCGAACTGTTCCGTCTCGGTGCGTCGCCGGGCGCCACCGTCGTCATCGGCGAGGGCGAGGGCCTGGTGTTCGACTGGGAGCCGGCCATGTCGTCGGCTGCGGAGCTCATGACGGCACCTCGCGGCACCGACCCGCGTCTTGCACCGAACGCCCGTCGCACCACGAGCGAGCGACGCGAGAAGTACTACGAGCGGATGGACGCGAAGGCGGCGATCCGTGCCGAGCAGGACCTGAAGCGTCGTGTCACGGTCGAGGAGGACTTCGACGGAGACGACGCATGACCGCACGCACGCGTGCGGAGCTGGCGACAGCCGAGCGCATCGTCGTGAAGGTCGGTTCCTCGTCGATCAGCGGTGAGTCCTCGTGGCGCATCCCGATGATCGTCCATGCCCTGGCGTCCGCCCATGCGCGCGGGTGCGAGATCGTGCTCGTCTCGTCCGGCGCCATCGCCACGGGCATCCCCTTCCTCGATCTGGATGCCAGGCCCACCGACCTCGCGACGCAGCAGGCAGCGGCTGCAGTGGGGCAGAACATCCTCGTCTACCGCTACCAGGAGGCGCTGCGCCCGTTCAAGGTCGTCGCCGGTCAGGTGCTGCTCACGACGGGCGATCTCGAGAACTCCATGTCGCGCAGCAACGCCCGTCGTGCGATGGAGCGACTGCTCGGCCTGCGGATTCTTCCGATCGTGAACGAGAACGACACCGTCGCCACGCAGGAGATCCGTTTCGGCGACAACGATCGCCTTGCGGCTCTCGTGGCCCAGCTCATCCAAGCTGATGCACTGGTGCTGCTCAGCGACATCGAGGCTCTCTACACGAAGCCGCCGACCGAGCCGGACGCCGAGCCGATCGAGCTGATCGCGGCGGATCAGGACCTCTCCGGCCTCGAGTTCGGATCGACGGTCGTGAACAGCGTCGGAACCGGGGGAGCGGCGACCAAGGTGTCTGCGGCACGGCTCGCCGCGGCATCCGGAATCGGCGTCCTCGTCACTAGCGCCGATCTCGTCTCCGACGCGTTGACCGGTCGCGAGATCGGCACGTGGTTCGAGCCTGCGCAGGCGACCGCCCTCTGACGCGTCATCCGGCGTCCCCGCGCGCGACGCGCTCGATAGAATGACCGGATGATCGACGCTCCCTCCGAGACCGCTGCTGCGACCGACGCTCTTGCGTCGGCGCACGCGCCTGCCGCGACCGATACGGCTGAGACGCCGCAGGATCGTCTCACGAGGGCCAAGGAAGCATCCCGTGCCACGGCGCGGCTGACGAGCGACGAGAAGGCTCACGCGCTCGAGGCCATCGCACAGGCGCTCGAGGCGAACGCCGCGCTGATCATCGCGGCGAATGCCCTCGACATCGAGCGCGGTCGCGAGAGCGGCATCGGCGAGGGTCTGATCGACCGACTGCGCCTCGATGAGAAGCGCGTCGCAGCCCTCGCCTCTGCCGTGCGCGATGTCGCGGGACTCGCCGACCCCGTCGGCCAGGTCGTCGGCGGACACCGGATGCCGAACGGCGTGACGCTCCAGCAGGTGCGGGTTCCCTTCGGCGTGGTCGGGGCGATCTACGAGGCGCGGCCCAACGTGACCGTCGACATCGCGGCTCTCGCGCTGCGTTCGGGCAATGCCAGCGTGCTGCGCGGCGGCAGTGCCGCCCGCGAGTCCAACACCGTGCTGGTGCGCGTCATGCGCGATGCGCTCGAAGGTGCGGGTGTCACTCCTGAAGCGATCCAGACCGTCGACGACTTCGGTCGTGACGGAGCGAAGGCGCTCATGCGCGGCCGTGGATTCGTCGATGTGCTCGTGCCGCGCGGAAGCGCATCACTGATCGAGACCGTCGTCACCGAATCGATCGTGCCCGTGATCGAGACCGGCGCAGGGAACGTGCACATCGTCCTCGACGAATCCGCGCCGGATGGCTGGGCGCGGGAGATCGTCGTGAACGCCAAGGTGCAGCGACCCAGCGTCTGCAACGCCGTGGAGACGGTGCTGGTGCTGCGACAGGCGGCGCCTCGTCTCGTGCCGATGATCGCCAGCGCGCTGGAGAGCGAGGGCGTCGCGATCCACGGTGACGACATCGTCGCCGGCATGGTCGCAGGCGTCATCCCCGCCACTGAGGAGGACTGGGCGACCGAGTACCTCAGCCTCGACATCGCGATCAAGGTCGTCGACACCCTGGACGACGCACTCGCTCACATCCGCCGCTACAGCACCGGTCACACGGAGTCGATCGTGACGACCGACACACGCAACGCCGAACGGTTCCTCGCCGAGGTGGACTCCGCTGTGGTCATGGTGAACGCATCGACCAGGTTCACCGACGGGGGCGAGTTCGGATTCGGCGCGGAAGTGGGGATCTCGACGCAGAAGCTGCACACGCGAGGCCCGATGGGACTCACCGAACTGACGAGCACGAAGTGGCTGGCGCGTGGGGCAGGTCAGACACGCGCCTGAGCGATAGGATGGGTGAGCGTCTTCTCGCAACCGGTCACGAAACGGAGTCAGGATGAACCTCGTCGCACAGATTGCGATGGCTGCGGCCGAAACGGAGCACACCGGGAACGTCGCGATGGACACGCTCATCTTCGGCGCCATCGCGGCAGGCCTTTTCGCGCTCCTCGGTCTCGTGACCTTCTCGTATCGCAACGTCGCGAACCGTCACTCCGCCAAAGCAGAGGCCTGGGCTGAGAAGCATGGCAAGGACGGCCACGGGGCAGGGCACGGCCACTAGGGCGTATGGAGACCACGACCACGCGCGCCCCGCGAATCGGAGTGATGGGCGGAACGTTCGACCCGATTCACCACGGGCACCTGGTCGCGGCGAGCGAGGTCGCGCACTCCTTCGATCTTGACGAGGTCGTCTTCGTTCCGACCGGTCACCCGTGGCAGAAATCGAACGTCACGCCCAGCGAGCACCGGTATCTGATGACCGTGATCGCCACCGCCTCGAACCCGCAGTTCACTGTGAGCAGGGTCGACATCAACCGCGAGGGGCCCACCTACACGATCGACACTCTGCGTGATCTGAAGCAGGACCGGCCCGATGCCGAGCTCTTCTTCATCACCGGAGCGGATGCCGTAGCGCAAATTCTCAGTTGGAGGGACCATGATGAGTTGTGGGAGTTGGCCCACTTCGTCGCGGTATCCCGTCCAGGACATGTACTGAGCACAGACGGACTGCCGAGCGAGAACGTCAGCCAACTGGAGGTTCCGGCCCTGTCGATCTCATCGACAGCTTGCCGAGAGCGTGTGGGCGATGATCAGCCGGTCTGGTATCTCGTCCCCGACGGAGTCGTTCAGTACATAGCGAAGCATCATCTGTATCGGAGCAAGGCATGAGTACATCGGATCAGCAGGGCAACTCGCCGCTGACCCGCAAACAGCTGCGGGAGATTCGTCTCACCGGCACCACGCCGGTGATCAGTGAGGAAGAGGCGGCGGCAGCCGCCGCCGAAGCGCAGCCCGTACCGGCGGTTCCGGTGCCCCGCCCCGCTGAACCGATCGACATGCCGCCGACGCCCGTGGCCGCCGACTCTGAGGGCACACCGCTCACGCGTCGCCAGGCGCGCGAGCAGGAGCGCATCCGGACAGCATCCGTTCCTGTGATCTCCACCGAGGAGCCCGCGGAGCCCGAGGAATCCGACGCGGATGCGTCAGATGACGCCGCCGCTGAAGAACTCGTCTCCGGCCTGCCGACTTTCGCGAAGCCCGTCGTTGATGAAGAGCAGACGCCGGAGCAGTCAGCCGCGACCGATGCCGGTGACGACGACGACGAGGACTTCGATGCAGAGGCCGTCGGCATCGCGCCTGTGAGTGCGGTCGTCGCAGTGGACTCTTCCGGTGAAGCATCGCTCGATTCCGATGAGCGGGCCGCCGCCGAAGCAGACGGATCGTCCGCAGACGAGCACGTCGCCGAGCAGTTCAGCGCATCGGACGTCGATGCGGCCGGCGAAGAAACGGAGACAGAGGACGACGACTCCGCGGAGGATTCGGCGGCCGACGATCTCCCTGTCGCCGAGCCGGTCGAGACGGGCGAGAACCACGTCGTCAGCCCGACCTTCGGCAACGGCCTGCTGGCGGACAAGAGCGAGGTGCCGTCGTTCGCACCGTCGTTCGACGAGTTGATCACCGCAGATTCCGGCGGGTCGCAGCACCTTGCTCCGAACACACTGATCTTCAACCCCTCACCGGGTGGAGGCTCGCTCTCCGGGCCTGTCGCGTCCACGGGCGAGATTCTCGTCACGGGCAGCTACGAGCTTCCGCGAGGGATCGGCTCGCAGGGGCACGCCCACGGAGCAGCAGACGGCAAGGAGACGGATGCCGTCCTCATCGACGGAGAACTGCCTCCGTCGTCGTCTCCCACACCGATCGCGGCAAGCTCCGCGATCAGCACGATCAAACCTGCCGGCGAGGTCATCCGACCACCGGCGCCTGAAAAGGGCAACAAGCTCATGCTGACGCTGGCGATCACGGCAGGTGGGCTCGCGCTCGCCCTCGCGGTGGCGCTCATCGTCGCATTCACCATGAATATATTCTCTTGATGCAATCACCTGTAAATGCCGAAGAGATGCTGCAGCTCGCAGCATCCGCCGCCGTGTCCAAGGGCGGAGAGGACCTCGTCGCGCTGAACGTGTCGGAGCCGCTGCCGCTCGTGGACATCTTCCTGATCGTCACCGGCAACAGCGAGCGCAACGTCGCCGCGATCGCCGACGAGATCGAAGACACGCTCCTCGAAGCCGGTCACAAGCGCGTCCGTCGCGAAGGCCGCCAGGAGGCGCGTTGGGTGCTGCTGGACTTCGGTGACCTGATCGTGCACGTGTTCCACGGCGAGGAGCGGCTCTACTACGGCCTGGAGCGCCTGTGGAAGGACTGCCCTGTCGTCCCGATCGACGTCGCCGAGACTGCTGCGACGACCGACAGCGCCTGACATTGGCTGTGCACCTGATCACCGGCGCCGGATCCGGCATCGGTGCGGCTCTCGCTCGACGGCTGCTTGACCGCGGCGACGAGCTGGTGCTCTTCGCCAGGGACGCCGGGCGTGCGCGTGAGATCGCGGCGCAGTTCCCCGGCGCATCGACGCTGGTGGGCGATCTCGCCCAGCCCGGTCGTCTGTCATGGGCGCTGTCGAAGCAGAACCTCCCCGAGCGCATCGATTCGCTCGTGCACGTTGCGGGTGTCGTGGACCTCGGGAACGTCGCAGACCTCTCGCCGACCCTGTGGGAGCGGCAGCTGGCCGTCAACCTTGTCGCGCCGGCAGAATTGACGCGACTGCTCCTTCCCGTGCTGCGGGTCTCCCGCGGTCAGGTGGTGTTCGTCAACTCCGGCGCCGGCCTGCGTGCACACGCCAACTGGTCCGCATACGCCGCTTCGAAGCACGGACTCAAGGCGCTCGCTGACGCGCTGCGTGCAGAAGAGGCGGACAGCGGCGTGCGGGTGACATCGATCTTCCCTGGTCGCACGTCGACGCCGATGCAGGCACGCGTGCACCAGCAGGAGGGCCGCGACTACGATCCTGAACTCTTCATCGATCCTGACTCGGTGGCGACCACGATCCTCACGGCCCTCGATCTGCCGCGTGACGCGCAGATCGTCGACCTCTCGGTGCGACCGGGCAGTTGAGACGCGCGGTCACCCGCGCAGCGCGTACCGCAGTTCCGGCCTGCCCACCCCGCCATAGGTGGGGGAGCTCACGGCGAGCCCGGACTCGACCAGTCGTTCGAGATAACGTCGCGCGCTGACCCGCGACATTCCGAGAATCTCGGCGAGCTCACTGGCGGACTTCTGGTCTTGGCCCTCCTGCATCGCCTGAACGACACGCCGGAGAGTGACGGGCGAGACGCCCTTGCGTTGACCCGCCATGGCGGTCGCATCGCGTCGCATGAGCGCATCGACGCTCGCCTGATCGAGCTCGCCGGTGTCGGTGTACTCGGCGTCACGTGCGAGCACGCGCCACACGTCGTCCAGCCGCTCATGCAGAGTTCGCATGGGAAAGGGCTTCACCACGTAGTGATGCACACCGTGGGCGCGGGCGCGGCGGACCGTCTCTAGGTCGCGCGCTGCCGTGACGGCGACGACCTCGACGTGCGCACCCGCGGCGCGGGCTCGCCGAAGCACGGTGATGCCCGACATGTCGGGCAGGTACACATCCAGCAGCATGACGTCCGGTTCGAGTTCTTCGAGTGCACGCAGGGCATCCGCTCCGGTCGGTGCGACGCCGACGACCTCGAAGTGCGGATGCCGTTCCACGAAGCCCCGAGTGACGTGCGCAACGGCGAAGTCGTCTTCGACGATGAGGGTGCGCAACCGGCTCATGCCCGTGCCGCCACGAGTGCGGAGGCGGGCATCCGCACGGTGAAGCGCGCACCACCGCTGTCGGCGGGGGAGAGGTCGATGGAACCGCCGAGACGCTCGACGACACGTGCCACCAGCGTCAGCCCGTACCCGCGCTGTCGGTCATCGCTCTTGGTCGAGTAACCGAGGCGGAAGACGTCGCCGCGCCGTTCCATCGGCACGCCCGGCCCGTCGTCCTCGACGCAGATGCGGATGCCGCCGTCCTCGGTCTGCGCGATCGAGATGATGACGTGACCGCCGCGTCCAGCGGCATCCAGAGCGTTGTCCAGAAGGTTGCCGACCACCGTGCCCAGATCGCCGTCGCCGGGCCGGGCGGGGAGGTGGCTGTCGTCCGAGATCGTGAGCGCCACCCCCAGCTCGCGCGCCCGTGCGCGCTTGGCCAGCAGGATCGCCGCCAGCTCGATGTCCTGCACGCCGTCCGGGGCATCCAGGCGGCTCAGCGCGCCGCCGTCGCCGGCTCGATCGACCACACGGCGGGCGGCTTCGAACTCACCCAGCTCGATCAGTCCGCCGATCGTGTGCAGCGTGTTCGAGAATTCGTGCTGCTGGGCGCGCAGGCCCTCCGCGAGGCCCTGGGCACCGGCGAGCTCCCGCAGCGCGCGATCGAGCTCTGTACGGTCCATCAGGGTCACCACGGTGCCGACGCGTCTGTCCTGCACGCGCACGGGTGCGGCTCTAGCGACCAGCACGCGCTCTCCGGAGAGCACGAGGCGCTGCGGGGCGGCGTCGTCTTCGGCCTCGGTCTCGGCGATGAGGGCGGCGAGGCCGTCCAGCAGCTCCGACGCCGGGCGGCCGACGGCCTCTGCGGGGCCTGAGAGCCCGAGCAGCCGGGCCGCAGCGTCATTGCAGAGCGAGACCATCCCCTGCTCGTCGAGGGCGAGCATGCCCTCACGGATGCCGTGCAGCGTGGCCTCTCGCGTCTCCAGCAGCCCGCGGATGTCTTCGGGTTCGAGCCCGTAGATGCGACGGCGCACCATCCGGGCGACTCCGGTCGCCGCGATCACTCCGATCACCGTGGCAGCGCCGAGCGCGAGGAGGAATCCGGTGATGTCGCCGAGGAAATCCGCACGGATGTCTGATTCCAGAATTCCGACGGACACCTGACCGATCACGATCCTGTCGGCGCCGAACACCGGAACCTTCACGCGCCACGACTCGCCGAGTGTGCCGGTCTGGGTGCCGACGTACGTCTCGCCGGACAGTGCGACGCTCGGGTCGGTCGAGACCGGTTCTCCGATGCGATCCGGGTTCGGATGCGAATAGCGGATGCCCTGATCATCCGTCACCACGACGTACGCCACGTTCGACGAATCGCGGATCAGCTCGGCGATCGGCTGGATCACCGCGGCAGGGTCGGGCGAGCGGTAAGCCTCGACGATCGTCGGCAGTTGGGCGACGGACTGCGCGACCGCGACCATGCGCTCCTGCGACGCCTCGCGGATCTGCCGCTCCTGCATCAGCATCGCGGCGAGTCCAGCCGTGAGCACGATCGCGAGCACGATGACGACCTGCAGCAGCACGAGCTGCGTGCGGAGCGTCATCGCCTTCACCACGTACCCATGCTAAGCGAGGGGCGGACAGTCGATGTCGGTTACGAAATGACCAGAATTCACGGTTGTGAACACAAGCCGATCCAGCGATGCCTGCGGTTCTAGGCTCGCGTCACCTGCTCCCGGCATCGGCGTCGGGCGGAAGGACTCGAGGAGGAGTTCATGACACAGCACACTCGCACGCGTACTCGGCTCGCGCTCGGCGCGGTCGTCGGGGTCGTCGCACTGGGACTGGCCGCATGCACCGGAACACCGACCGCGGGCGGTGGCGACACCGGTGGTGATGGCGGCGGGTCGAGCATCGACAGCGTCGCGGTGATCGCGCCGGCTGATCCTGGCGGTGGGTGGGACCAGACCGCGCGTGCCTTCGGACAGGCGCTCAGCGACGAGTCGCTGGTCTCTTCTGCGCCGGTGTCGAACATCGGTGGGGCCGGCGGCACCGTCGGACTCGCCTCGCTCGCCACCGAGGGAAACCCGAACACTCTCATGATCACCGGCAGCGTGATGGTCGGTGCGGTCGAGACGAACGCGTCGGACGTGCGGATCGAGGACATGACTCCGATCGCGAAGCTCACCGAAGAGCCGCTCGTCATCGTCGTGCCGAAGGACAGCCCGTACGACACCCTGAAGGACTTCATCGACGCCTGGGTGGACGAAGGCGCGGGCATGGCCGTCACCGGCGGATCCGCCGGTGGTATCGATCACATCCTCGCGGCGCTGCTGCTCACCGACGCGGGCGTGGATGCTGCGGACGTGCCGAGCAAACTCAACTACATCGCCAACTCCGGCGGCGGCGAGGCGCTCACGATGCTGCTGGGCGGTCAGGTGCAGGCCGGAATCTCGGGCGTGGGTGAATTCTCGCAGCAGGTCGAGGCAGGCGATCTGAAGGCGCTTGCCGTGTCGTCGGGCGAACCGGCGCTGCTGCTGCCGGAGGTTCCGACACTCACCGACGAAGGCGTCGACCTGGTCGTCACCAACTGGCGAGGACTCATCGCGCCCGGCGACATCTCGGACGACGAGAAGAAGGCGCTCGAGGACCTGGTGACGTCGGTGAACGACAGTGCTGCGTGGGCCGAGATCCTCGAGACCAACGGCTGGACCGATGCGTTCCTCGTGGGCGATGAGTTCTCCACGTTCCTGGAAGGCGACATCTCCACGACGAAGGAGACGCTCAAGACGATCGGCCTGATCGAATGACGAGCCAGATCACAACGGGAGCGTCGGCGATCGCCGGCGCTCCCCGGTCGCGCAGGCTCGGGGAGCTCGCCTTCATCGGCGTGATCATCGTGTTCTCGGTGGTCGCGCTCGTGATGACGGGCTTCATCCGCGAGCCGGTCGGATCCTCGAACGTTCTCGGCGCACGTGTGGTGCCGTACGCGGTCACCGGTCTCATGCTCCTGTCGTCGCTCGCGGCGTTCGTCGCGGTGCTGCGCGGCGACGTGGGCGCTCCGGATGAGGGTGAAGACGTCGACACCGAGGCGCGGACGTCCTGGAAGACGGTGATCTTCCTCGCTCTCGCGTTCGCGTCGCTCATGGTCGTGATCCCGATCGCCGGGTGGCCGGCCGCGGTGGTCGTGCTCTTCACCGGTGCGTCGATGGCACTGGGCTCATCGAGCTGGTGGAAGGCGCTCCTGCTCGGACTCGGACTCGGAGTGCTGACGCAGCTGCTGTTCGGCAATCTGCTCGGACTCTCCCTGCCGCCGTTCGGCGCGATCCTGCCGGGCCTCATCGAGAGTTCGGGGGTGTTCGGTGGATAGCCTGCAGCTGCTCATGGACGGCTTCGCGACAGCGCTGCAGCCGCAGTATCTGCTGTTCGCGTTCGTCGGCGTGCTTCTCGGCACCGCGGTGGGCGTGCTCCCCGGCATCGGGCCGGCGATGACTGTGGCACTGCTGCTGCCGCTGACGTACACGCTGGATGTCACGAGCGCGATCATCATGTTCGCCGGCATCTACTACGGCGGCATGTACGGCGGGTCGACGACGTCGATCCTGCTGAACACGCCAGGGGAATCGGCATCCATCGTCACGGCGCTCGAAGGCAACAAGATGGCCAGGATGGGCCGCGCCACGGCCGCGCTGGCCACCGCCGCGATCGGATCGTTCATCGCCGGCACGATCGCGACGGTCCTGCTCACGCTGTTCGCACCGTTCATCGCCGACTTCGCAGTGACCCTGGGACCCGCCGACTACTTCGCGTTGATGATCGTGGCGTTCCTCACCGTGGGCGCTCTGCTCGGAGCGAGTCCGATCCGTGGCATCGTGTCGCTGTCGATCGGTCTGTTCCTGGGGCTGATCGGCACAGACACGCTGACCGGGCAGGCGCGCTTCACCTTCAGCATCCCGAACCTGGGTGACGGGATCGACGTCGTGATCGTCGCGGTGGGCCTGTTCGCGGTCGGCGAGGCGCTCTACGTCGGCTCACGGCTGCGCAGCGGGGCTCTGCCGATCATCCCCGTCTCCGGCAACTGGCGCTCCTGGATGAAGAAGAGCGACTGGAAGCGCTCGTGGAAGCCGTGGCTGCGCGGCACCGCGATCGGATTCCCCATCGGAGCGATCCCTGCCGGCGGCGCGGACGTCGCGACGTTCCTCTCCTACGCGACCGAGAAGCGGCTCGCGAAGGATCCCTACCGGCAGCAGTTCGGCAAGGGTGCGATCGAGGGTGTGGCAGGGCCGGAAGCGGCGAACAACGCGGCCGCGGCGGGTGTGCTCGTACCGCTGCTGACGCTCGGGCTGCCGACGACCGCGACCGCCGCGATCATCATCTCGGCGTTCCAGACCTACGGAATCCGCCCCGGCCCGCTGCTGTTCGACAGCCAGCCGGCGCTGGTGTGGGCGTTGATCGCGAGCCTGTACATCGGCAACGTCGTGCTGATCATCCTCAACCTGCCTCTGGTGGGCATGTGGGCCAAGGTGCTGCAGATCCCGCGGCCGTACCTGTACGCGGGGATCCTGGTGTTCGCGGGGCTCGGTGCGTACGCGGCGAACTTCACGATCTTCGACATCGGCGTGCTGCTCCTGCTCGGCATGATCGGGTTCTTCATGCGCAGGCACGGCTATCCGGTTTCGCCGATGGTCGTCGGAGCGATCCTCGGTCCGATGGCGGAGGAGCAGTTGCGCAAGGCCATGGCGATCAGTCAGGGCGACGCGCTGTACCTGGTGCACAGCCCGATCTCGATAGTGATCTACTCCGCGATGGTGCTGATCATCGTGCTGGGCGTCTGGCTCAAGCGCCGCCAGGCGCGGTTCGAGGCGGCGATGTCGGATATCGACACCGCGACGATCCGGACCGTGGACGAGGAGATCGCGCAGCAGTTGCGGCAGCGATGAATGCGGATGGGCGGCAGCGGGGTCTCCGCCGGCGCCCATCCGTTCTTTCAGGCGATGGCCATCAGATGATCTGTCGGCCCTCCCGCTTCGCTTCGCGAGCGTCTTTCACGAAGGCGCGGATGATCACGGCGAGTACGCCGATGACGATCACGGGCCAGACGAGCACGTACGCAGCCATGAGAATGAGTTCCATCACGCGTCCTTTCCTGCGAGTGCGCCGTCTCCGGCTGCTTCAGCGTTCTTGATCGCGCTCTCCGTCTCGATCATGATCTCGGTCTCCGCGGTGTCGAACTCACCTGTGCGCTGCTTGATGAGTTCGAAGTCGAATCGTCTCGTCTTGTTCAGCATCGTGATCGCCACGCACACGATCGTGCTGACCGCATAGGCCACGAGCGATCCGGAAAGCACCGGATAGGTGTGCAGGAAACCGATCGCGAACGGGGCGGAGGCCACGATCGAGACGGCTCCGACGCCGATGGCGACCTTCAGCCCGAAGAACCCGAACGACATGAGTGCCAGCACGACACCGATGCCGATCACCGACAGCACATCACTGACGATGCCGAGTCCGCCTGACAGATCGACCCACTCGAAGCGCACGGGGAGGAACGCGGCGAGGGCGGCGATGACGGCGACGCTGAACGCCACGTTGGTGACGCGGTTCCAGTAGAAGCTCGCGATCACCGGGAAGACGAGCGCGCCCCACATGGCTCCCACGAATACCAGCAGGTCGAGGATGTTGAACTGCATCGACGCGAAGCCGAGTGCTGCCGCTGTTGCACCGACCATGGTCAGTCGCCCCACCAGGAGCATCGTCTTCGGGTTCGCGTTCTTCTTGCCTGCGATGTTCTGACCGTAGATGTCGGCCATCATGATCGACGAGAGCGCCGTCATGTCGGCATCCGCCGTCGATGACAGCGAGCCGATGATCATGACGAAGAACACGCAGATCAGCAGCGGGCTGAGGTAGGTCGCGGCCATCTGCGGGATCAGGTTGTTGACGTCGCCGTCCATCGGCTGGACTCCGGCGTACAGCGCGATGACGCCCAGCATTCCGACGCCGATGATGGTCGCGCCGTAGCCGACGGTCGCGGTGATGAACGTCTTCTTGATGAGGTCCTCACGAACAGCGAACAGCCGCTGTGCGATCGTCTGGTTCCCGATCGCGTAGGCGAGCACCGCAGCGATGTACGGTGCGCCCTGGTTGAAGAACGCGTCGGAGGAGAAGAAATCGCCCTGCTGCGGTGTCAGGTTGGAAGCACCGGTGACGAACAGGTCGGGGCCGCCGGCGGCGAAGAAGATCACCGGGATGATGATCGCCACCGCGCCGAGCATCGCCAGCACCTGGGCGAAGTCGGTGAGCACCGACGCACGGAAGCCCGACCACAGCGTGTAAGCCAGAACACCGATCGCGATCGCGACGATGCCCTGGGTGAACGTGAACGGCGACAGCATCGCGATGAGCGCACCGCCGGCGATCAGGTTCGATGTGAGGCTGATCAGGCTGCCCAGCACGTTGGAGCCGGCGAGCATGAGCTGACTCGAGCGGCCGTGCCGCGCGAACATGACCTCGGCGATCGTGTGCGCCTTCGGAGCCACCTTGCGGATGCGGCGGCCGAAGGGGTAGATGAGCAGGATCATCAACGCTCCCCAGAGCCCGTAGTGGATGGGGCCGGAGATCCCGTAGGTGTAGCCGGACGTGGCCGAGGCGTACATCGATGACGCCCAGATCCAGGTCGCCGTCATGGATGCGGCCGATATGCCGAAGCCGATCTTGCCGCCGCCGGTCATGTAGCCGTCGGCGTTCTCCTTCTTACGGGAGATGCGGATCGACATGTACAAGCTGCCGCCGAAGAAAAGCAGCATGAGCAGGACCACGATCGGTCCTGAGAGTGTTTGGAGGTCTCCCACCGGGTGTTCTCACTTTCTCGTCTTTGATGCGGCACGGCCGCTGGTCGAAGGAGAAAGTGCCCGCTAAGTGGGGGAGAGGGAGGTCAGAGGTTGGGTGGACATCGAGAGATCTGATGCTGTCAGCATGGCGAACGAACCTGGACCACTGAGGCGCATGGCAGCGCACAGACGAGAGGCCCGGGGTGCGGCTCCTTTCCGGTCGTCCACGTTCGGGCACGCCGATTGCCGGCGCATCCTCAGCGGGAGTCGAATGATCGCGGGGCGCGCAAGTCGGGCGCGCGTCGCGTGAGAGCGCACAGTGCGCTCCCTGCTCATGCATGCACGAGCATCCTTTCCACCATAGCAAGTTCCCAGGGGACTGCCGATTTCGGGCGGATCAGGTGAATGCCGAAGGATCAGGCGTGCGTCTCAGACGCAAGAAGCCCTCGGGAACCGAGGGCTTCTTCATGGTGGACCTGAGGGGACTCGAACCCCTGACCCCCTGCATGCCATGCAGGTGCGCTACCAGCTGCGCCACAGGCCCATCTTCTCGCCCCGGGTGAGCGGGGCAACTTGAAAAGAATACAACACGCGAAGCGGCGACCGCCAATCGAGCGGCGCATTCGCGTCGCGATCGGGTTCGACGGGAACACTCCCGTCGATGCATGCGTTGTCATGGATATGCAGATCTTGGAGAGCATCGTGATCGGTGCGGGGCAGGCCGGTCTCTCCACGTCCTTCCATCTGAAGCGCCTCGGCATCGATCACGTGGTACTCGATGCGAACACGGCACCGGGTGGTGCATGGCAGCATCGCTGGGATGCACTGACGATGAACGACGTGCACGGTGTCGCGGAGCTGCCGGGATCCACATCCCCGGCTCGCGACACGAAGCGCGCGAACGCCGTGGTTCCGGCATCCTTCGCAGACTACGAGCGCACGCACGATCTCCCCGTCATCCGCCCCGTCCACGTCGACTCGGTCAGCGACGACGACGGGATGCTGGTGGTCCACGCGGGCGAGCGCGAATGGCGCACTCGCACCGTCGTCAACGCCACCGGAACCTGGACGCAGCCGTTCCTGCCGCACTATCCGGGGATGGAGACCTTCATCGGAGAGCAGCTGCACACCGTCGACTACCCGGGGCCCGAGCACTTCCGCGGCAAGCGGGTGCTGGTCGTCGGCGGCGGCGCATCTGCCGTGCAGTTCCTCGGTGCCCTCGCGCCGATCACCGAGACGCTCTGGGTCACGCGCCGTGAGCCGGTCTGGCGCGACGACGACTTCACACCAGAGGCGGGGGCTGCTGCTGTGGCGCTCGTCGAGCAGCGCGTCGCCCAGGGTCTGCCGCCGCAGAGTGTGGTCGGCGTCACGGGGCTCATGCTGCGCCGGCAGGAGCGCGAGGCCGAGCGACTCGGCGCATACGCTGGTCGGCGACCGATGTTCCAGCGCATCGAGCCCGACGGCGTGCGCTGGGCGGACGGCTCGTTCGAACCCGTCGACGTGATCCTTTGGGCGACCGGATTCCGTCCGGCGATCGCGCACCTCGCACCGCTGCACCTGCGCAGCGCCGCCGGCGGCATCCAGCTCGACCGCAACGGTCGGGGAACGACGGCGGTCAAGGATCCGCGCGTCCAGCTCGTCGGCTACGGTCCCTCGGCGAGCACGATCGGAGCGAATCGCGCCGGTCGCAGCGCCGCGAAAGGTGTGCAACGTGCGCTGTCCGCGACTGCGGTTGGACGACTGAGCGATTAGCCTGGAGTCCGAGTCGTCAGACAGGAGATCCCCATGTCCCGCATCATCGTCTTCGGCGGCCACGGCCGCATCGCTCTTCTCCTCGCGCCGCTGCTCGTCGCGAACGGCGACGAGGTGACCGCCGTCATCCGCAACCCGCAGCACAGTGCGGATGTCGAGGCCGCAGGCGCGACTGCGCTGGTCAGCGACGTCGAGACGATGGATGCCGCATCGCTCGCCGAGATCGTCCGTGGGCACGACGCCATCGTGTGGTCGGCCGGGGCGGGCGGCGGGGATCCTGAGCGCACCTACGTTGTGGACCGCGATGCGGCGATCCGCACGATGTACGCGGCCCCGCTCGCAGGTGTGCGCCGCTACGTCATGGTGTCGTGGCTCGGATCGAAGGCCGACCACGGCGTGCCGAGGAATGACTCGTTCTTCGCGTACGCCGATGCGAAGTGGGCTGCAGACGAGCATCTGCGCGGCAGTCAGCTCGATGGCACGATCCTCGGCCCTGGCACTCTCACACTCGACGAGCCGACCGGCCGCATCGAGCTGGACCCGGAGGATCGTGGAGCGGTGTCGCGCGCAGACGTCGCGGCTGTGATCGTGGCGACGCTCGACGAGCCGCTGACGATCGGCCGGACCATCCGCTTCGGGAACGGGAACGCAGAGACCTCGGAGCCCATCGAGACGGCCTTGGCGCGCTGACCTCCGCGCGCTGACGGCGTGTGATCAGGATGCTTCGACGGCTGCGCGCACATGATCAGCAGCGCGATGCTGCCGAACGGGGCGAAGCAGATGGCGATCGACGCCCAGTGGAAGCCTGCATCGCGCAGACATTCAAGAATGTCGGGCGTCGGAGCCAGGACGGGTTCCCTGACCCGCACCGAGCCACGCCGTCAGCAGCAACCGGCGCAGTCCATTGCCTCGTTCAGCGAACTCGCGCTGGCGACGCACGTACTCGGCCTTGCCGTCGGCCCGCTCGATCGGGACGGGTACGACGCCCCACGCGGACAGGTCGTAGGGTGCTGCCTCCATATCGAGCAGGCGGATGTCGCGGGCCAGCTCGAACGTGTCGAGCAGAATGTCGCCCGGCACGAGCGGGCCGAGCTTCATCGCCCACTTGTACAGGTCCATGCCGGCATGAAGGCATCCGGGCTGCTCGAGCGACGGTTGGTCCTCGCGGCTCAGCGGGTGGCGGTTGCGCGGTACGGCGTCCGGCGTGAAGAAGCGGAACGCGTCGAAGTGCGTGCAGCGCAGGTCGTGCGCCTCCACGACGGCGTCTGTGGCGTCCTGCCCGAGCCGCAGCGGCGCGGTGTGGCGGTGCTCGGAGTCGCGATAGACCATGGCCCATTCGTGCAGGCCGAAGCAGCCGAACTGACCTGGGCGGGCGGCGGTGCGGCGCAGCATCCGCTCGATGAGATCTGCGAGTGCGGCCTTCTCGCGCGCGAAGGCGGCGGCGTCCGGCGCCACGGATCCTGGTGCCGAGCCGGGGGAGTACCAGCGCCACTGGACCCTGTTCGCTGCGTCCTCGAGCTGCACTCCGGCACCGGGATGCCAACGACGCAGCTGTGACGGCGAGTACGAGTAGTAGGTGAACAGGAAGTCCCAGATCGGATGCTTCTCGCCCCGTGCCGCGCGCTCACGGTGCGCGGCGGTCAGCGTATCCGCGCGTTCGTGGTGGGCACGTTCGCGATCGGACCACGTCGCGCGATCAAGGACGGGAGAATCCATATCGTCAGTGCAGGATGCCCACGTCGGTGAGGCGCTCGCGGAGCCCAGCGCCGTCGGATGCCGCAACCCACGGTGCGGCGTCGTCGGAGTGGTCGTCGGATTCGGAGCGCCCACCGGCGAGGATCGCCTCTGCGGGGGAGAGCTGGCGGATCGCGACCCCGGCGACGGAATCGGGGTGCTTCTGCATGAACTCGGTGTAGATGGATTCGTCGTGCTGCCCGTCATCGCCGATCAACAGCCACCGCACATGCGGGAACTCGGCCGCGAGGCGGCGCAGGTTCGTGAGCTTGTGCTCGCGCCCGCTGCGGAACCAGCGGTCGTGCGTGGGTCCCCAGTCGGTGAGGAGCATGGATCCCGTCGGGAACAGATGCCGACTCATGAAACGACTGAGCGTGGGCGCCACGTTCCACGCCCCGGTGGACAGGTAGATCATCGGTGCGCCTGGATGCTGCCGCATCAGCTGCTCGAGCAGCACCGCCATGCCTGGAACAGGGAGGCGCGCGTGCTCGTCGACGACGAAGGAGTTCCACGCGGCGATGAACGGGCGCGGGAGGGCGGTCACCATCACCGTGTCGTCGATGTCGGACAGCACGCCGAAGTCGACGTCGTCGCCGACGATGAAGGCGGTGGCCTCAACCGGCGCCTGACCCTCCACCGACATCGTGAACTTCTGCCACCCGGCGGGGAGCTCGGCGTTGATGACGGTATCGACCACGCCGCCGAGATCTGCGACGACCTCGTGCACGCGACCGGCGATCGTGATCCGCACGCTCGCGAAGCTGACGGGGATGCCGACGAAGCTGCGCCAACCGCGCACACTGGCGTATTCGCCGCTCTCCGTGCGGCGTTGCGGCGGCACGATCAGCACCCTGCCGACCACGCGAACCCAGCCGGTGCCGCCGTATCCGGCGAAGGGCAGCACGGTCGCGGTGCGTCCACGGCGGCGCGCTCGGCTCTCACGCCAGACATGGAGGCGGTGCTCCAAACGTGCGAACCAGTGGATCCTGGCGTTGTGGGCGCTGTCTTCGGACATCACCTCAGTCTTTCATGCCCGAAGCGGCGTCCTCATCTACGTCGTCGACGGCGGCCCGCATGTGACGGTTCTCCCCGCGCGTGAGCAGCTTCTTGCCGATGAAGATCAGAAGCAGGAACACGACGATGATGCCGACGAACACGTATCCGGCGAAGTGCACCCTGTCGACGAGTTCGCGGAAGCCGCCGGCGGCGAGCGACGTCACACTCACGTATGCGGTCGCCCAGATGAGGCAGGCGGGTGCGGTCCACGCCAGGAAGCGTCGGTACGAGTAGGCGCTCATGCCGACGGTGAGGGGCACGAGCGAGTGCAGCACCGGCAGGAACCGGGAGAGGAAGATCGCGACTCCGCCACGGCGCTGCAGATACCGCTCTGCGCGTTCCCAGTGCGCCTCGCCGATCCGCCGGCCGATCCAGGATCGGCGGATGCGCGGACCGAGCCAGCGGCCCAGGCAGAACCCGATGCTCTCGCCGATCAGTGCGCCGACCACGACGGCGATCACCATGGCGATCGTCTCGGGCAGGCCCTCCACTCCCATGGAGGCGATGATGACGATCGTGTCGCCGGGCACGATGAGTCCGATCAGGATGCTGGTCTCCAGCAAGACAGCGAGACCGGCGATGAGCGTGCGGACGACCGGGTCCACCGCCTGCACGGCGTCGAGGATCCACAGCAGGATGTCGTCCACGCACATGAGAATACGTGTTCCGGCGAGCCGTACGCTGTGAGGGTGACGCGCCACCCTCCGCTCGAGCTTCGCCGCACGGCCGCATCCGTGGATGCCGAGGCGCTGTTCCGGACGCTCGCGGCCGGATACGAGGACGTGTTCTGGTTGGATGCCGGAGCCGAGGCTGCGCAGGGCTGGAGCGTGCTCGGAGTGGGTGAGCGCGACGCTCGCGGGCCGGGGGAGGTGCGGCTCGACTGCGTCGCCGGTGCTGCTTCAGACGAGCCTCCCTTCAGAGGCGGCTGGGTCGGATGGCTGGACTACGAGTCGGGTGCCTTCGCTGCCGGGGCGCCCGCTGCGCACTCGGAAGGCGGGCCGGCCTGGCTCCGCGTGACCGCGGCCGTGGCCGTCGACCACGCGACCGGCGCGGTCTGGGAGTTGGGGGACAGCTTGGTGGACCCCCTCGGGTCGTTGAGCGAGCGGAGCGCCCCCCTCGGGTCGTTGAGCGAGCGGAGCGCCCCCCGCGGGTCGTTGAGCGAGCGGAGCGCCCCCGTCGGGTCGTTGAGCGAGCGAAGCGCCCCCGTCGGGTCGTTGAGCGAGCGGAGCGCCCCCCTCGGGTCGTTGAGCGAGCGGAGCGCCCCCCTCGGGTCGTTGAGCGAGCGGAGCGAGACGAAACGCGTTGAGCGAGCGCAGCGAGTCGAAGCGCTCCCCGACCGCACAGCATCCGCCCGCCACACGCCCGACGAATACACCGCCCTCATCCAGCGCTGCCGCGCCGCCATCCGCGCCGGCGACGCGTATCAGCTGTGCCTCACCACCCGGTTCCTGGTCGACGGCCCGCACGACGATGTCGAGACGTACCTGCGGCTGCGCTCCGCGACACCCGCACACCATGGCGGGTTCGTGCGGATAGGCGGCAGGGCTCTGTTGAGTGCGAGCCCAGAGACATTCCTGCACGCGTCGGGCGGTCTGATCCGCACCCGGCCCATCAAGGGCACACGACCGCGCGGTGATGATCCGGCATCCGATGCCGCTCTCGCCGCAGAGCTGCTGGCCAGCGACAAGGAACGCGCCGAGAACGTCATGATCGTCGACCTCATGCGCAACGACCTCTCGCGTGTGTGCGTGCCCGGCAGCATCCGGGTCGACGGGTTGTGGGAGATCGAGTCGTACCCCGCCGTGCACCAGCTCGTCAGCACGGTGAGCGGACAGGCGGCCTCCGGCCTCACTGCTCGGCGACTGTGGGACGCTGCCTTCCCCGCCGGCAGTATGACCGGCGCTCCGAAGCTCTCGGCGATGACACTGCTGCACGAGCTGGAGGGCGCACCCCGCGGCGTGTACAGCGGCTGCTTCGGCTACGTCGGAGTGGACGGTGCGCTGGATCTGGCGATGGTGATCCGCAGCATCCTGATCGACGGCGAACACGCCGTGATCGGTGCCGGAGGCGGGATCACCTGGGGGTCGGTGGCAGCGGCCGAGGTCGAGGAGGTGGCGACCAAGGCGAGGGCGCCGCTGGCTGCTCTGCGCGCGGATCTTCCGGACGCCTGGCGCCGGTAGGGATCCGATATCCTGGAAGTTCCTGACTTCTGCAGTTCGAATGAATCTGTGCAGTCCGCTCCCTGAGATTGGCCGTTCGTTGTCTGAATATCTGTCGTCCTCCACCGAGCCCGTCGACGAGTCGTCGTCGGCGCACGCCATCCAAGCCAAGTGGCAGAAGTACTGGGCGGATGACGAGACGTTCCTCGCAGGAGGCGCGGAGGACAGTCGGCCGCGCAAGTACGTGCTGGCGATGTTCCCGTATCCGTCGGGCGACCTGCACATGGGGCACGCTGAGAACTACCTCTACTCCGACATCGTCGCGCGCTTCTGGCGGCACCGCGGGCACAACGTGCTGAACCCGATCGGCTGGGACTCGTTCGGCCTGCCGGCCGAGAACGCGGCCATCCGTCGCGGGGCAGACCCTCGGGAGTGGACGTACCAGAACATCGCTCAGCAGAAGGAGGGTTTCAAGGCGTACGGCGTCTCGTTCGACTGGACACGCGAGCTGCACACCTCCGACCCGGAGTACTACCACTGGAACCAGTGGCTGTTCCTGAAGCTGCACGAGCGCGGGCTGGCGTACCGCAAGAAGAGCCCCGTCAACTGGTGCCCGAACGACCAGACCGTGCTCGCGAACGAGCAGGTCGTCGACGGACGCTGTGAGCGCTGCGGCGCCGAGGTCATCAAGAAGAAGCTGACGCAGTGGTACTTCAAGATCACCGACTACGCGGATCGTCTGCTGGATGATCTGAACCAGCTCGAGGGCTCGTGGCCGCACAAGGTGCTGCAGATGCAGCGCAACTGGATCGGCCGATCCATCGGCGCCGACGTCGACTTCGTGATCGAGGGTCGTGAGGAGCCGGTGACGGTGTTCTCCACGCGTCCCGACACTCTGCACGGTGCGACGTTCTTCGTGGTGGCACCGGATGCCGAGCTCGCCTCCGAGCTGGTGGCGGATGCTCCGGCCGAGGTGCGCGAACGCTTCGCGGAGTATCTGGCGAAGGTGCAGAAGACGACGGACATCGATCGGCAGGCCACCGACCGGCCGAAGACCGGCGTGTTCCTGGAGCGCTACGCGATCAACCCCGTCAACGGCGAGAAACTGCCGATCTGGGCTGCCGACTACGTGCTGGCCGACTACGGTCACGGTGCGGTGATGGCCGTTCCGGCCCACGATCAGCGCGACCTCGACTTCGCGCGCGCCTTCGATCTGCCGGTCAAGGTCGTCGTGGACACGACGGCGCCGATCACCGGCGCCATGCCCGTGATCGAGGTCGACGAGGACGGCGTGCCGATCGACACGCTGCCCGCTCTCGATGACAAGCCCAGCCTGGACGACCAGCATCCGTCGGTCACCGGTGTCGCCCTCTCCGGCGAGGGGCGGATGATCAACTCGGGAGATCTGAACGGTCTGTCCAAGCGCAACGCCGTCGCCCGTGCGATCGAGCAGCTCACAGCGAACGGCACCGGTCGAGCGGCGAAGAACTATCGCCTGCGCGATTGGCTGATCTCTCGTCAGCGGTTCTGGGGCACGCCGATCCCGATGCTGCACGCCGAGGACGGCCGCATCATCCCCGTCCCCGAAGACCAGCTGCCGGTGAAGCTGCCCAGCGTGGAGGGCCTCGACCTGTCCCCGAAGGGTGCGTCACCATTGGGCGCCGCCGAGTCGTGGGTGCGCACGGTCGACCCGGCGAGCGGGGACCCCGTGCTGCGCGACCCGGACACCATGGACACGTTCGTGGACAGCTCCTGGTACTTCCTGCGCTTCCTCGCGCCGAACAGCGATCAGTTCGCGTTCGACCCGAAGGAAGCCGCCCGCTGGGCGCCGGTCGACTCGTACATCGGCGGCGTCGAGCACGCGATCCTGCACCTGCTGTACGCACGCTTCATCACCAAGGTGCTCTTCGACATCGGCCTGATCGACTTCACCGAGCCGTTCAGCAGCCTGATCAACCAGGGCATGGTCATCCTCGACGGCGCGAAGATGTCGAAGAGCAAGGGCAACCTCGTGCTCTTCCAGGAGGAGCTCGACAAGTTCGGCGCCGACGCGCTGCGCGTGGGCCTCGCATTCGCCGGCCCCGTGGAGGACGACAAGGACTGGGCCGACGTCTCGATGACGGGCGCGCAGAAGTTCCTCGCGCGTGCGCTGCGCCTGAGCCACGACGTGGCGAGCCCCGTCGATGTGCTGTTCAAGGGCGGGGATGCGGCGTTGCGTCGCGGTACGCACCGCCTGCTCGCCGACGCTCCTTCGCTGATCGAGCACACCAAGTTCAACGTGCTCGTCGCGCGTCTGATGGAACTCGTGAACCTCACCCGCAAGACGATCGACACAGGTAGCGGTGCTGCGGACCCCGCCGTGCGCGAGGCCACCGAGACGATCGCCGTGATGCTCGACCTCATCGCCCCGCACACCGCGGAGGAGATGTGGGAGATCCTCGGACACGTGCCCTCTGTGGGCCTGGTCACCTGGCGTCAGGCCGACCCAGCGCTGCTGGTCGAGGACTCCGTCACGGCAGTGGTCCAGATCGGCGGCAAGGTGCGCGCGCAGCTCGAGGTGCCGGCCCGCATCAGCGAGGCTGACCTTGAGGCGCTCGCGCGTGCCGACGAGCGCGTCATCCGCGCACTCGGCGACAAGGAGATCGCGCGGGTCATCGTGCGTGCCCCGAAGATCGTGAGCTTCGCCGTCAAGGGCTGAGGGTCATCGCGGCGATGCGGTTTCGTCTCGGTCGCCTGTGGCTGCCTTGCTCGACGAACCGCGTGGGGGTGCCGCGGGTCGTTGAGCGACGAGCGCAGCGAGGAGACGAAACGGGCTGAGCGAGCGCAGAGAGCCGAAGCCGCACTGACCTGTCCTGCACAAGCATCGGCACCGCCGGGTTCTCCCCGAACCCGGGGGTTTCCGGCATCCGGACCTGCATCCACCCGCCTAGCGTGGGCGGGTGCCAGCGACTGAAACGGAGCCTGTTTCCTCGAAGGCGCCCGCCCCCGCGGCGCGCTCAAGGCTACGACTGAGCATCGGCGCAGCCGTCGTTCTCGGCCTCGTCGTGCTGTCGGCCGCGGTCGGGCTCGGCATCATGCGCGGCCAGGCGCAGCCGGTGCAGACCGTGCCGCTGGCGGAGACATCCGACGACGTCGCGGTCGACGGCGAACTGTATGTGCACGTGCTCGGCCAGGTCGAGCGCCCTGGGCTCTACATGCTGGATCTGGATGCACGCGTCGTCGACGCCCTCGCAGCGGCAGGGGGGACCCTCGACGATGCCGATCTGCAGTCCGTCAACCTCGCGCGGCCGCTCAGCGACGGCGAGCAGCTGATCGTGCCCGTGGTCGGCGCGTCGGTGGAGGGCGGCGCGACGACGCCCCAGGGCGATGGGCTGATCGACTTGAACAACGCCGATCAGGCGGCACTCGAGACCCTCCCGCGGATCGGACCGGCATTGGCGCAGCGGATCATCGAATGGCGCGACGCGAATGGCCGCTTCCAGTCGGTCGACGACCTTCTCGCCGTGCCTGGCATCGGCGAGAAGATGCTCGCCGGGTTGGCGGAACTGGTGAGGGTGTGAGCGCCGGGGGCCGTGTGCGGGATCTTCGGCTCGTGCCCGTCGCCGGCGGTGTGTGGGCCATCTCGTTGCTGTGCGCATTCCTGCCGGGCGCCGCGTGGTGGGGCGCGGTCGGAGGCGGCCTGCTCGGGGCAGCGGCATTGGGGGCACTGGTGCACGCGCATCTTCGTGCGGATGCGCGGCGGCGGACGGACGATGACTTGCGATCGTTCGATGCGGCGAGGGCGCGCGGGGGTCTGTTCGCGATCGTGGTTCTTGCGGCAGCAGCAGCGGCGATGACAGCGGGCTTCGCGATGCCGCAACGCATGGCGGCAGCGGAGCTGGATGGCCGCGTGATCGACGTGTACGCGGAGATCTCGTCGTCGTCCGCGGCGGGGAGCGACGGACGGCTGTGGTTCGACGCGCAGACGAGCCATGCCGGGATTGCGAGCAGGCCAGAACCGCTGACCGTGCCGATCCGCATCGGCGTGGAACGGGTTCCAGGACTGGACCTCGGCAGCGTCATCAGAGTCACCGGTCAGGTCATGGTGACGGATCCGGGCGAGCGCGCTGCGCTCGTGATGTTCGCAACCGAGGTGGAGATCGTCACCCCGGCGCAGGGAGTCTTCGCCGTCGCGGCGCAGGTGCGGGAGGACTTCGTCGAGCGTGCCGTCCGATTGCCGGAGCCGGGCGCAGGGCTGCTGCCTGGACTCGCGGTCGGCGACACCCGCGCAGTGACGCAGGAGCTCGACGACTCCATGCTCGCCTCGGGTCTGAGCCACCTCACCGCGGTCAGCGGGGCGAACTGCGCGATCGTGGTCGGCGCGGTGTTCTGGCTCGTCGCGCTCTGCGGCGGTGGTCGAACGCTCAGGGTCGTCATCGCCCTCACCGCCCTCGCGGCGTTCGTCGTACTCGTCACGCCGGAGCCCAGCGTGATCAGGGCAGCGGTGATGGCTGCCATCGCCATGCTGACGGTGCTCTGCGGTCGACCAAGCGCAGGGGTGGGAGTGCTGTGCCTCGCGGTGGCCGGCATCCTCATCGCCGACCCGTGGCTGTCCGCGACGCCGGGGTTCGCTCTGTCCGCGGCCGCGACGGCAGCACTCATCGTGCTCGCACCACCGCTCGCGCGCGGCCTCGCCAGGTGGATGCCGCACCCACTCGCGCTGGCGATCGCGGTTCCACTCGCCGCTCAGCTCGTGTGCGGACCGATCATCGCGCTGTTCTCGGAGCAGCAGTCGATCGTCGCGATCGTGGCGAACATGATCGCCGGCCCAGCGGCGCCCATCGCGACGGTGATCGGTCTGCTCGCGTGCCTCGCCGCGCCGATCCCGCCGCTGGCGGATCTGCTCGCCGCATGCGCGTGGCTGCCCGCGGCATGGATCTCCGCGACAGCGACGGTGTCGGCGGGCCTGCCCGGTGCGCAGCTGGCCGTGATCCCCGGTATCGCGGCGGCATTGCTGGTGGCGGTGGTGAGCGCCTCGATCGGCGTGCTCCTCAGCGTCGACGGAATCGCCGCAAGACGAGGCGTGCGCGGAGTCTCGGTCGTCGTGCTCGTCGTCGCAGTCGCGCTGCTCGGCGCGCGGATGCTGCTCGCCGGGCCGCTCGTGGGAACGACGGTGCCCGAGGCCTGGTCGATCGCAGCCTGTGATGTCGGCCAGGGAGATGCGCTGGTGGTGAGATCGCAACAGCGCGTGGCGCTGATCGACACGGGGATGGAGGCCGAACCGCTGTCGACGTGTCTCAGCGCGCTCGGAATCGGCAGGATCGACCTGCTCGTGCTCACCCATTTCGATGCGGATCATGTGGGCGCCGCGGCGTCGATGGTCGGGCGCGTGGACACGGTGCTGCACGGTCCGGTCGGTTCGCCGGAGGACTCCCGCCTGCTGAGCGAGTTCGAAGAAGGCGGAGCAGCGCTCATCGACGCGTCGACGGGCATGCACGGCACGCTGGGTGAGGCATCGTGGAAGGTGCTCTGGCCGAGGAAGGACTCGGCCGCATTCCCGGCGGGCAACGATGCCAGTGTCGTACTCGAGTTCGATGGCGGAGACGTGCCGCGCTCGCTCTTCCTCGGCGACCTCTCCGCCACGCCTCAGCGGATGCTGCGCGACCAGCTGCGCGGCACGTACGCGGTGGTGAAGGTCGCGCATCACGGCAGCGCCGATCAGGACACCGGGATGTACGACCTCCTGCGGCCCGCTGCCGCGATCTTCAGCGTTGGGGTGGACAACGACTACGGTCATCCTCGAGCGGAGACGCTGGCGCTGTTGGAAGCTGCCGGTGCGGTCGCGCTTCGCACCGACCAGCAGGGCAGGATCCTGATCGGTATGGACGCGGGCGAGCTCGTGCTGTGGACTGAGCGTGCGGACGAAGCCGCCGGTGCCGACGAGACCGTCGAGGAGCCCGGCGAGGAGCCCGGCGATGTCGACGACCCCCAGTAGGATCGAACTCATGGCCGCTCCCCGTTCCTCAGCCCGTGGCGGCACTGCTCGTACGGGCACCAAGGCGACCAAGATCCCGCAGGTGTCATGGCGCGACCCGCGGCCGGCACCGCTCGTGCTCGTCTTCGGGCCGGAAGAGGTCTGCGCGGAGCGCGCGATCGCCGGCATCCGCGATTATCTGCGTGCCGAAGACCCCGCGCTCGAGATCAGTGATGTGCGCGCCGACGATTACGCCCCTGGCACGCTCCTGTCGCTCACCTCGCCCTCGCTGTTCGGCGAGCCGCGACTCGTGCGCGTCTCCGGCGTCGAGAAGTGCTCCGACGCCTTCCTGCAGGAGGCAGTGTCGTATCTGAACAACCCGCAGGAAGGCGCGACCGTACTGCTGCGCCACACGGGTGCGAGCGTGCGGGGCAAGAAGCTGCTCGACGCGCTGCGCGCAGGTACCGGCGGTGGGATCGAGATCCCCTGCCTCGCGGTGAAACGCGACGGGGATCGCGTCGATTTCGCGGCGGGAGAGTTCGCGGCGGCGAAGAAGCGCATCGCCCCCGCAGCGCTCAGAGCACTCGTGTCGGCGTTCGCCGACGACCTGACCGAACTCGCGGCGGCGTGCCAGCAGTTGATCCGCGACGTCGAGGGCGACATCGCCGAAGAGACCGTGACCAAGTACTACGGCGGGCGGGTCGAGGTGTCGGCGTTCGTCGTCGCCGACACGGCGATATCCGGCCGCTACGGTGAGGCACTCGTGGCGCTGCGGCACGCGCTCGACTCCGGAGCCGACCCTGTTCCCATGGTCGCCGCGTTCGCCATGAAGCTGCGGACCATGGCACGAGTGGCCGGTCAGCGCGAGCCGAGCCGCAGTCTCGCCCAGCGTCTGGGCATGAAGGACTGGCAGGTCGATCGGGCCAAGCGCGATCTCAACGGGTGGAACGAGCGCTCACTGGGCCTCGCCATCCAGGCGACCGCGCGCGCGGATGCCGAGGTCAAGGGCGCTGCGCGCGATCCGATCTTCGCGCTGGAGCGCATGGTGACGGTCATCGCCACTCGCGCTCCGTTCGGTGAGTAGCGCACACGCCGGCACAACGTCTCCGCAAACGAAAGAACCCGCCCCAGCGGGACGGGTTCTTTCAGAAGTCTCAGCTCAGAGAGCCGCGACCTGCTTGGCGATCGACGACTTGCGGTTCGCAGCCTGGTTCTCGTGCAGCACGCCCTTGCTGACGGCCTTGTCGAGCTTCTTCGACGCGACCTTCAGCGCTGCCTCAGCAGCAGCCTTGTCGCCCTTGGCGATGGCCTCGCGGGTACCGCGGACGAGGGTCTTGAGTTCGCTCTTGACGGCCTTGTTGCGCGCCGTAGCCTTCTCGTTGGTCTTGTTGCGCTTGATCTGCGACTTGATGTTTGCCACGCGTGGAAACTTTCGTTCAGGGATGGATGGGATGTGCCGTGAGCAGGAAGAGGGCTGCTGTCGGGCGATCGTGAGGGAAGAACCCACACGCAAGCCAAGAACCAACTCTACCAGGTCTGGCGGGAATCCATCGGGGCGCCACTGTCGCAGAGCCCCGTGCATGCGGCAAGCTGAGCGCTATCGACCCGAAGGAGTCATCCATGGCGGATGCGACTGCCCGAACCTTCACCATGCCGGCCGGACTGCGATGGTCCGCGGCGACGGCGGCCTTCCAGGTCGAGGGTGCGCGCCGTGCCGACGGACGCGGACGGTCCATCTGGGACGACTTCGTCGACACCGACGGTCTCGTGAAGGACGGCTCGACGGCAGAACCCGGCCCCGACAGCTACCGCCGCAGCAACGAGGACATCGCGCTGCTGCAGGGCCTCGGCGTCGACAGCTATCGTTTCTCGATCTCGTGGGTGCGTGTGCAGCCGGATGGACGCGGACCCGCCCAGCCCGCCGGCCTCGCCTACTACGACCGCCTGGTCGACGGGCTTCTCGATGCAGGGATCGAGCCGTTCCCCACGCTGTATCACTGGGATCTGCCGGCGGTCCTCGAACTCAGTGGCGGGTGGGTGCAACCCGCGACGGGCTCCGAAGCCGACCAGAGCGCCGCCCACGTGTACGACCTGATTCACAACCGTCTGTTCGCCGACCCGGTGCTGACCGGCGCCTATCCCGACCTCGCCGCTCTCGGTGTCGAGATGCCGGTGCACGACGGCGACATGGAGCTGATCTCGACAGCATCCGAGTTCTACGGCATCAACTTCTACAACCCGACGACGATCGCGGCAGCCCCGGAGGGCGCACCGGTGCCGTTCGTGCAGGTGCCGACGCCCGGTGTCGCGCATACCGGATTCGGGGAGCTGTGGGGGATCCAGCCGCACGCGCTCACCACTTTCCTGACAGACGCCGCACAACGTTACGGCGACCGTCTGCCTCCGATCATCATCGGTGAGAACGGCGCGTCCTTCCCCGAGCCCGACGAGGTCAGTGGCACCCTCGCCGACGATCGGCGGATCGACTATCTCGCGTCTCATATCGGCGCGGTGGCGGATGCTGTCGCCCAGGGCGTCCGCGTCGACGAGTACACGGTGTGGAGCCTGCTCGACAACTTCGAATGGGCGGACGGCTTCGCACAGCGCTTCGGCCTCGTGCATGTGGACCAGCAGACGTCGAAGCGCACGCCCAAGGCGTCCTACGAGTGGTACCGGTCGCTGATCGCCGAGGCGAAGTCCGCGCGGGCGCGAGCATGAAGGCGCTGATGCCGCGTGACGGTCGCGTGGGCGGTGGATGGCTCTCGCTGTTCGCGCTCGCCTGGCTGGCGGTGTGGACCGTGCAGCTCACGCCGGTGCAGCTTCTGCTTCCGCTGCAGCTGGACACGCCTGGCGGTCAGAACGACTGGATCACCGGCGTCGTCTGGTCAGGGCTCATCCTCTCGGTCGGCGGCATCGCCGGAGTGATCGCCGGACCCGTCGCGGGCATGCTCTCGGATCGCACGGGTTCACGGTGGGGGGCGCCGACGCCCCTGGGCGGTCGGCGGCTCGTCACTGACAGCGGTGTCGCTCCTGCTCACCGGGGCGGCGACCGAGCCGCTGGCAGTGGGAGCGGCCTGGATCGGCGTCTCCGTCGGCATCGCCGTGGTCTCTGCGGCGCTCACCGCGATGATCGCCGATCAGGTGTTCGCGCAACGGGGCACGGCATCCGCCTTCGTGAGCTCCGCACAGGCGGTCGGAATCGTCGTCGGAGTCGGCGCGGTCGTGCTGCTCGGGCTCGGAATAGGCGCCAGCTACGTCGTGCTCGCCATCTTCATCCTGGTGATCGGGATCGGCACCGCAGCACTGCTCCCGGATCCGCCGGCCGGAGGGAAGCGTCCGGTCGCACAGCATCCGGTCCCAGGGCGGGACTGGCGCGAGCGCACGGGAATCCTGCGCGATCGGAACTTCATGTGGGTGCTCGCCAGCCGTCTCGCGGTGAACATCGGCAATGCGCTGGGAACTGCGCTGCTGCTGTTCTTCCTGCTCTACGGCGTCGGCTCGCCCGCCGCCACGGCAGAAGACGATCTGCTGGTGCTGATCGTGATCTACACGATCTTCGTGGTCGCGGCATCCCTCGCCGCAGGCTCGCTCTCCGACCGCACAGGGCGCCGCAAGCCGATCGTGATCATCGCGGCGCTCGTGCAGGCGTTATCCGCCGTCATGATCCTCATCTCGCCGACGTTCATCGGCACCGCGATCGCGGCCGGAGTCATGGGGGTCGGATACGGCGCTTATATGGCGGTGAGTCTTGCACTCGCCACGGATCTGCTGCCGCGGGTCAAGGACCACGCGCGCGATCTCGGCATCGTCAACGCACCGCCACCCTCGGTCAGCTCCTCGGACCGCTGCTCGGAGCCGGCCTCGTGGCGCTCGTCGGCGGATTCTGGCTGCTCTTCCTCGTGGCCGGCATCCTCTCGGTCATCGGCGCGGTCATGACGGTTGCAGTGCGTCCTGCTCGAGCGTCGCGACAGCCACATCCAGCAGCGCGTTGAACACGCGAGGTCGCATCGCGGTGATGAGATGCGAGGTGCGCGGTACGACGATGAGCTCGGAGTGCGGTGTGAGCCGCCGGAACAGCAGCTCCTGAGGACGCAGCTGGTCGAATTGGCCGTTGATCCACCACAGCGGCATGCGAAGTCTGTGCACGTCGGCGGCGAGGTCGAGCGCGGCCAGGCTCGCCAGTGCGACGTCCTGCGCGTCGAAGGCGTAGCCGCCGGCGGCGAAGTCGGCCCTGGTCTCGTCGGGAAGCGTCGCAGCGAGAACGCGGGTGGTGAGCCACAGACCCTTGTCCGGAAGGGAATTGAATCTGCGTGCGAGGAACCTGTAGGCGGCGAGGCCGGCGCCACGGGGGAGTGCGGTGCATGAAGCGCCGATGAAGCCGGCGACCGGGGGCGGATCCTCGGCACCGGCGTAGGCGATCGAGAGCAACCCACCCATCGAGTGGCCCACGAGCAGGACAGTACCTCGCGCCGCCGCATCCCGCACCGCACGGTCGATCGTCGCCATGGCCGAACCCAGCACGAACGGCTCGGCCATGCGCGTCCCGTGCCCGGGCAGGTCGACCGCCGTGGCTGCGATTCCGCGGTCGGCGAGATGGGCGAGCTGCGCGCGCCACATCGTGGCCGACGTGCGGATGCCGTGCACGAAGACGACCTGGATGCTCATGGCTACAGCATAGGAAAAGCGGGGCCGGTGGATGACCACCGACCCCGCTCGATATTTGGCTCTCCTGCTCCTTCCGTGGGTCATCGGCCGGGGAGTGCGGGTCGGTGGGGTCCGAGGGTGAGCATTGCGAGGGCGATGAGCGCGTCAGCTGATTTGAAGCCGAATGCGATCCGGGTGATGAGTC
>NZ_JABFAS010000002.1:1486643-1800933 GCF_017168295.1 Microbacterium sp. KRD172
ACTGACATTCCGCACGCCGTTCCCCGTTCACTGGTTCCTGTTCCTTGACAGTCCAGAAACCTATACGAGAGAACGGCGTGCGCCCGTTCAAACCCGCCCAAACACCCACGGATACGTCACAAGAGCCCGATATTTCGCTCGCTGAGCTTGTCGAAGCGTTACTTCTCCCAGCCCACGTTCTCCACCGGCTGGACGCCGAAGCCGTCCAGGCCCACGTAGGGCTCAGGGGTGAGGTTCGCGAGACCGGTCTTGACAGCCGAGATCGACGGACCGTTGTAGAGCGGGATGAGGCCCCAGTCCTGGAAGATCTCCGCCTCGAGCTTCATCGCGGCAGCGGTCTGCTCTTCAGCAGTCGGGAGGGACTCGACCTCATCCTTGATGCGCTGGTCCATCTCGGCTGACTGCACGCCGGAGAGGTTCAGACCCATGTCCGTGCAGTACAGCTGGCAGAACCAGGCGGCACCGAACGGGTCGGACGAGGTGAACCGGAGCGAGGAGACGTCCCAGTTCTTCGACGTGTAGTCGTTCGAGAAGTCGGTCGAAGGACGGATCTCGATCTGGAAGTCGATTCCGACCTCCTTCATCTGCGCCTGGAGCGACTTTGCGATCGCTTCCTGCGTCGGGTCGTCGCTCCACACGGGGAAGATGACCGAGAGCTTCTCGCCGTCCTTCTCGCGGATCCCGTCTTCGCCCTCGGTCCAGCCCGCCTCTTCGAGGAGAGCCTTGGAGTCGTCGGGGTTGTACTCCCACCCCGCCTCGTCGAGCGCGTTGCTGTAGCCCGGCTGGAACGGGAACAGCGTGAGGGAGCCGGCCGGCTCCTCCTCGTAGTCCAGACCGTTCCAGGCGATCTGCTTCTGCTGGTCGATGTTGATCGCCTTGAAGAACGCCTCGCGGACCTTGACGTCCTCGAACTGCGGCTTGGTGGCATCGACCTGGATCAGCGTGCTCGCGGTCTGCGTAGAACGGTAGATGGTGATGTCATCCATGTCCTTGACCTGTTCCATGCGGTCCTTGGTGCCGACGCCGACCTGGTCGATCTCGTCCGCCTTGAAGGCGTTGATCGAGGCTGCGTCGTCCATGGCCTGGAAAGAGACCTGGTCGAGCAGCGGCTCCTCGCCCCACCACTCGGGGTTCGGAACGAAGGAGACATAACCGCCGTTCGCGTCGAACTTGTCGATCGTGTACGGACCTGCGCCCCACTCGGCGCGCGGGTTGCCGATCATGGCCTCGTTGAACGTGGTCGGGTCGGCCAGCGCGGGGTGGATGATGCCCGTCAGGAACGGCATCTCAGGCCAGGCGAACTCGCCGTCGAACTTGACGATCGCGGTCTTCGCGGTGTCACCCTGCTCGACGGAGGTGATGGCCTTGTAGCCGTCGGTCGCGTTCGGGTTGAACGCTTCGTTGGTGCCGTTGTTCGCCTTCCACGTCGCGTCGATGGCGGTCCAGTCCATGTCGGTGCCGTCGTTCCAGTGCGCCTCATCCGTGAAGGTGAAGGTGATCTGGGTGTTGCCGTCGACCGTGTCGATCTTCCACTCGTCGAGGTACGCGTCGTTCTTGTACGGGGTGCCGTCGTCCTTCTGGAGGAGGATCTGCGGCATGTACCACGCTGCGATACGAGCGGTGTCTGCTGAACCATCACCGTTGAATGAGTTCAGCTGCTCCGGGATCTCCTGGATCGGGAAACGGGCTTCGCCGCCGGTCTGAAGGGCGTCGCGCTCCTGCGGGTTGTAATCCGAGGCCTTGGTCTCGACAGGCTCTCCGCCGCCGTCGCCACTGTTGCCACCGGTGCCGCTCGCGCAGCCCGCGAGGGCAAGTGCGAGGACGCCGCTGAATGCGATCGCCCCCATCAGCTTGTGCTGCTTCATGGTTCTCCTTCCGCCTTTCGGCGTGTCATACAGGGAAGAATAGTTCGGACGATCGCCGAATTCGCGTGGTCGCAGTGAATACCGAGTAACTGTTATCGGACGGTGACCAGCCGTTACCGACCGGAACACGATCAGACCGTCGAGGCCTCGGCCTGCATGGTCTCCGGGTTGAACGCGAGCCGCTCGCGGGTGCGTTCGATGTCCGGATCCGGCACCGGGATCGCCGAGAGAAGCGCCTTGGTGTACGGATGCTGCGGGTTCTCGAAGATGTCGTCGACATCGCCGTGCTCCACGAAATCGCCGAGGTACATGACGGCGACACGGTCGGCGATGTGACGAACCACGGAGAGATCGTGCGCGACGAAAAGGTACGACACGCCGAGTTTGACCTTCAGCTCGTCGAGCAGGTTGATCACTCCGGCCTGGATCGACACGTCGAGGGCAGACACGGGCTCATCGAGGACGATGATCTTCGGGTTTGTCGACAGCGCACGTGCGATGCCGATCCTCTGACGCTGCCCGCCGGAGAAAGCACCGGGGAAACGATCGATGTGGGCGGGATTGAGTCCGACCAGGTCCATCAGCTCCCTGACCCGACGCTGCGCCTCGTCCTTCGGCGTGCCGATGGCGCGCAGCGGCTCGGCGATCACGTCGGCCACGGTCATACGAGGGTCGAGCGCACCCATAGGGTCCTGGAAGACGATCTGGATGTCGCGACGGATCTTGCGCTCGATCGAGTGACTGGTGATGTCGTTGACGCTCGTGCCGTTGATGATGATGTCGCCGTCGTGCTGCTTGACCAGATCCATGATCTGCAGCAGCGTCGTCGTCTTGCCGCTGCCGGACTCGCCGACGATGGCCATCGTCTCGCCCTCGCGGACGTCGAAGCTCACGTTCTTGACCGCGTGCACCTCGCCGACCTTGCGCTTGAAGAACGCACCCTTCATGAGGGGGAACACCTTGTTCAGGTTGCGCACGTCGAGGGTGATCGGACGCTGCTCGCGCGGAGTGCGGGTCAGGTCGCTCTCCGGGATCTCAGGCACCGGGTAGACGGGCAGGCCGCCGATCATGCCGTTCTCATCGATCTCGTGCGCGCGGATGCATGCGGCCTGATGGGGCACGGCCGTGAGCGACGGCACGTCGACCAGGTCGGGCTCGCGCTGACGGCACGCGTCCATCACGATGGGGCAGCGGTCGGCGAACGGGCAGGCATCCGGGAGGTTGATCAGGAGCGGCGGATTGCCCTTGATCGGGGTCAGCGGCTCCTTCTCGGCCTTGTCGACACGGGGGATCGCGCCGAGCAGACCGATCGAATACGGCATCCGCGTGTTGTGGAAGAGCTCGCCGACAGGGGCGTGCTCGATCGGCTTGCCCGCATACATGACCATGACGTCGTCGGCCAGTCGGGCGACGACACCCATGTCGTGGGTGATCATGATCGTCGCGGCACCGGTCTCGGCCTGAGCCTTCTCGATGAGGTCGAGGATCTGCGCCTGGATCGTCACGTCCAGAGCCGTGGTGGGCTCATCCGCGATGATCAGCTTCGGGTTGTTGGCCATCGCGATCGCGATGACGACGCGCTGGCGCATGCCGCCGGAGAACTCATGAGGGAATCCCTTCATGCGCTTCTCCGGCTGCGTGATGCCGACGACACGCAGCAGCTCGATCGAGCGATCCCACGCCTCCTGCTTCGACATGCTGCGGTGCACGGTGAGCGCCTCGATCAGCTGGTCGCCGACAGTGAAGACCGGGGTGAGCGAGGTGAGCGGATCCTGGAAGATCATCGCGATGCCGTTGCCGCGGATGACCGACATCTGCTTGTCCGACTTGCCCAGCAGTTCCTGGCCGTCGTAGATGATCGAGCCCGAGACGCGGGCGTTCTCGTCGAGAAGACCCATGATCGCGAGCGAGGTGACGGACTTGCCAGAGCCGGACTCGCCCACGATGCCGAGGGTCTTGCCGGCTTCGAGGTCGAATGAGACGCCACGGACGGCGTCGACGCGTCCGGCTTCGGACGGGAAGCTGACCGTGAGATCACGGACGGAGAGAACAGTGCTCATGCGCGGCCTCCTGCTGCCGAGGTGGGATCGAGAGCGTCACGCAGACCGTCGGCGACGAGCGCCATGGACACGGTGAGCAACGTCAGCGCCGCTGCGGGGAAGTAGAAGAGCCACGGCGCGCTGGTGATGGTGTTGGCGCCGGAGCCGATCAGGGAGCCCAGCGACACATCGGGGATCTTGACGCCGAAGCCGATGAACGACAGACCGGTCTCGGCCATGACGGCGCCGACGATGCCGAGGGTGAAGTTGATCACGAGCAGCGAGCCGATGTTCGGCAGCAGGTGACGGACCACGATCGTCATGCCGCGCACGCCCATGTAGCGCGCGGCGTGGATGTACTCGCGCTCACGCAGCGAGAGAGCAGTCGTCCAGATCACGCGAGCGGGGAAGTACCAGCCGACGACGAAGATCATGATCAGCGCGATCACGCGCCAGTCACCGCCGGAGCGGTTCGACAGCAGCGAGAGGATGAGGAAGCTCGGGATCACCATCATGAAGTGGATGACGGTGAGGGTGATCTTCTCGGTCCAGCCGCCGAAGTACGCCGCTGCGGTGCCGACCAGTGCCGAGATGATCGTCGTGCCCACCGACACGGTCACGGCGATCATCAGCGAGCGCTGCAGGCCGATCGCGACCTGGGCGAACGTGTCGTTGCCCGACGGAGTGGTACCGAACCAGTGCTCGGCGGACGGCGGCGTGCCCAGGTTCAGGAAGTCGAGTTCGATGTGGTCGTACTTCGCGATCAATGGCCCGATGATCGCGAACAGCACCAGCAGGAGGAAGATCACGATGCCGCCGACGGCGGGCTTGTTGCGCATGAAACGCCGCGTGTACAGCGTCCATTTCGACAGCGCCTTGGTGTCCGACTGCTCGGGCAGCACTGGGCCCGCGGGGGCAGCGACGGTGGGGTCGATCATTTCGCTCATGGTCAGTTCACCCTCACTCGCGGGTCGAGAACGACGACCACGACGTCGGAGAGGATCGCCCCGAGCGCGGTCAGGAGTCCGGCGAAGGCCGCGGTGGCGACCACGCCGTGGATGTCGCTCTTCACGATGGTCTCGATGAAGTACTTGCCCATACCGTTCCAGGCGAAGATCGTCTCGGTGAGCACAGCGCCGGTGAACACGGCGGGGATGCTGAACGCGACCTGCGTTGCGACGGGGATGAGGGATGTGCGCAGCGCGTGCTTGCGGATCGCCTGCGGCTTGGTGAGCCCCTTCGCACGGGCGGTGCGCACGTAGTCGGCATTGATGTTGTCGAGCAGCAGCGAGCGCTGAAGGAAGTGCGTGCCGGCGTAGCCGACGATCACGAGTCCGATGGTCGGGAGCGCGAGGTGCTGCAAGGCGTCTATTAGTACGGGGAAGAACCCCTCCACGCCCTTGCTCGAGGAGCCGGTCACGTAGAACACGCGGACGCCGAGCCAGTCGTTGAACGCGATCGCGAGGAGCACGAGGCCGAGGGCTGCGACGATGACGTTGATGTTCATCGTGATGATCGAGGTCGCCTGGCCGATGCGGTCGGCGAGCTTGTACTGCCGTGACGCCGTGTAGACGCCGAGTGCGATGCCGAGGACGGTCATGATGATCGTCGCGCCGAGCACGAGCTCCGCGCTGATCCACATGCGATATGCGACCTGCTCGTTGACGGAGCCGCCGGTCGGGCTCACGCCCCAGTCCCAGCGGAAGATCACCCCGCTGAACCAGTTCCACCACCGCTCCCAGATCGGGACGTTGGAGTCCAGATTGCGGGGGAGGAGAAGGTTGGAGATCTGCTCTTCGCTGAGCGGTGGGCGGCGGCCGACGTAGTTGTTCCGCGGGTTGAGGAAGCCCCAAGCCAGGAAGTACGTGATGTTGGTCGCTACCACGATCATCAACAACCAGCCGAGGGTACGGCGGAGGAGATACTTGATCAAGGTTTTGTCTTTCTCTTTTACAACGCGCTCGGGATCGTCCGATGCGGCGCTGAATCGGGAGGATCGCCCGTGGCACTCAGTCTCACGGATCTGAACCAAGGCAACCTCGGGAGACTATCACCCGTCAAGTCGAATCGGGGATTACGACCCCCTGAACGTAGAATCGTCGGAACATGTCCCCACGCGCTCTCACTCCGCTGTCGCCTTCCGCGACGCCGCCTTCGCAGATCCGCAACTTCTGCATCATCGCCCACATCGACCACGGCAAGTCGACGCTCGCCGACCGCATGCTCCAGATCACCGGCGCCGTCTCCGACCGCGACATGCGCGCTCAGTATCTCGACCGCATGGACATCGAGCGCGAACGAGGCATCACGATCAAGAGCCAGGCGGTGCGGATGCCGTGGGCATCCATTTCGGATGCTGCGATCCCTGAGCCTGTCGAAGCGATCCCTGAGCCTGTCGAAGCGATCCCTGAGCCTGTCGAAGCGATCCCTGAGCCTGTCGAAGGGTCAGCGACCACCTACGCGCTGAACATGATCGACACTCCTGGCCACGTCGACTTCACCTATGAGGTGTCTCGCTCGCTGGCAGCGTGCGAGGGCGCGATCCTGCTCGTCGACGCGGCGCAGGGCATCGAGGCGCAGACACTCGCGAACCTGTATCTCGCTCTCGAGAACGACCTGCACATCATCCCCGTGCTCAACAAGATCGATCTTCCGGCCGCGGATCCCGACAAGTTCGCCAAGGAGCTCGCCGATCTCATCGGCGGCAGGCCGGAAGACGTGCTTCGCGTGTCCGGCAAGACGGGCGTCGGTGTCGAAGAGCTGCTCGACCGCATCGTGCGGGACATCCCGGCGCCGAAGGGCGACGCGGATGCTCCGGCGCGGGCCATGATCTTCGATTCCGTCTACGACTCCTATCGCGGCGTCGTGACCTACGTGCGCATGATCGACGGAAGCCTGTCGCCGCGCGAGCGCATCCAGATGATGTCGACACGCGCGAACCACGAGCTTCTCGAGATCGGGGTCTCCAGCCCTGAGCCGATTCCCTCCGAGGGGCTCGGCGTCGGCGAGGTCGGCTATCTCATCACCGGAGTGAAGGACGTCCGCCAGTCGAAGGTCGGAGACACCGTCACGACCAGTCGTGGCGGAGCGACCAAGGCGCTGCCGGGCTACACCGACCCCAAACCGATGGTCTATTCAGGGCTGTACCCGATCGACGGCAGCGACTATTCCGAGCTTCGCGAGGCGCTCGACAAGCTGAAGCTGTCCGACGCGTCCCTCGTGTACGAGCCGGAGACCTCTGTCGCGCTCGGCTTCGGCTTCCGCTGCGGGTTCCTCGGTCTGCTGCACCTCGAGATCATCACGGAGCGACTCACGCGGGAGTTCGACCTGGACCTCATCACCACCGCACCGAGCGTGATCTACGAGGTCACCACGGACACGGGTGAGAAGGTCACGGTGACCAACCCGAGCGAGTATCCGGACGGCAGGGTGGCTTCGGTCGCCGAGCCGATGGTGAAGGCAGCGATCCTGCTGCCCAAGGACTACGTCGGCACGGTCATGGAGCTGTGCCAGTCGCGCCGTGGTTCGCTGCTGGGCATGGAGTACTTCTCCGAGGAGCGCGTCGAGCTGCGGTACAACATGCCGCTCGGCGAGATCGTGTTCGACTTCTTCGATCAGCTGAAGTCGAAGACCCAGGGCTACGCGAGCCTCGACTACGAGCCCTCAGGTCAGCAGGATGCCGATCTGGTCAAGGTCGACGTCCTGCTGCAGGGCGACAAGGTCGACGCATTCAGCGCTATCGTGCACCGCGACAAGGCATACGCCTACGGCACCCTGATGGCGGAGCGACTGCGCAAGCTGATCCCGCGTCAGAACTTCGAAGTGCCGATCCAGGCGGCCATCGGCGCCAGGATCATCGCACGCGAGACGATCCGAGCCCTGCGGAAGGACGTGCTCGCCAAGTGCTACGGCGGTGACATCAGCCGTAAGCGCAAGCTGCTCGAGAAGCAGAAGGAGGGCAAGAAGCGGATGAAGATGGTCGGCCGCGTCGAGGTCCCTCAGGAGGCGTTCATCGCGGCACTGAGCGGCGACGTCGACAGCAAGGAGAAGAAGTAGCGAATGCTCTCCCGCGGTGCGGGGGTGTCTGTTCAGGTAACCCGAAGTAGGCTGGAACTCATGCGGCGCGGGACTTTCCGAGACGACACGGTGGACTATGTCGCCGTCGGGGCTACTCATGCCCCTGATCTGATGCACTATCCGCCGGAGCGCAGCGTGCCGGCCGAGAACTCATGGCGGCTCGGCAGCGGCGAGGATCGTTTCCGATCCGCCGGTGAGGCTCTGCTGTCGTGGACGGCGCAGCGAGCGGCCGGACTCACCATCGAGGATGTGCGCCCCGCTGCCGGTCCTGCCTATTCCGGCGTCAGCTTCGACGCGGACGGCAACCCGATCGCGCCGAGTACGCGTGAGGTCGAACAGCGCTTCGACGCCGACGGCGTTCCGTTCGTCGGACCGGGGATGACTCTGCACCTGCGCGGACGTGTGTCAGGCATGCGTGCTGACGCCGAGCTTCGCGTGATCTCGGTCACCGAAGAGCGCCGCAGGATCGGCTTCGTGCTCGGGACCGTCGGCGGGTCCGTCGTCAGCGGCGAAGAGCTCTTCGAGATCGAGTGGCGCGACGACGACGAGGTCTGGTTCACCGTGCGAGCGTTCGACGCGCCGAACGCCCTGCTGTATCGGATGTTCCGCACGCTCGTGAAACGCCGCCGCAAAGAGCTCTTCGCGCGCTATCTCCGGGCGATCTCGCCGCTCTACGCGACGCCGCTGTGATTCGTGAAGCCGATGGCGCGCACCTGATGGCCGGCCTCTGATGGGCGGCCCCCTGCCGCTGGGTGATCCGGCGCCCTCGGACGGCCGCCTTCCCTCCGACCTTCCCATCGACGCCGCGACGCCGTTCTCGGCGTACCTGCACGTACCGTTCTGCCGCGTGCGCTGCGGCTACTGCGATTTCAACACCTACACATCGGGCGAACTGCGGGGTGCGCGCCAGGATGAGTACGCTGACACGCTCTCCGCGGAGATCTCGCTCGCACACCGCGTGCTCTCCGAGGCCGGTGCGCTGCGCCCGATGGACACCGTGTTCTTCGGCGGAGGGACGCCGACGCTGCTCCCGCCTGGCGATCTGGCGCGGATGCTGGGCGCCGCCGTCGATGCGTTCGGCATGACAGAGGGTGCCGAGGTCACCGTCGAGGCGAACCCCGACACAGTGACGCCCGAGGTCGCGCGAACGCTCGCGGATGCCGGGGTCACGAGGCTGTCGGTCGGGATGCAGTCGGCCGTGCCGCACGTTCTCGCAGCGCTCGATCGCACGCACCAGCCGGAGAACGTGCGAACAGCAGTCGAGGCGGCCAAGGATGCCGGACTCGCCGTCAGCGTCGATCTCATCTACGGCGCCCCGGGCGAGACGCTCGGAGACTGGGAGGCGTCTCTGGATGCGGCGCTCGCGCTGGAGTCGGACCACATCTCGGCGTACGCGCTGATCATCGAGGACGGCACGAAGCTCGCACGTCAGATCCGCCGCGGAGAGGTGCCCAGACCGGACGATGACCTGCAGGCCGACATGTACGAACTCGCCGATCAGCGACTCGCCGCCGCTGGGTTCGACTGGTACGAACTGAGCAACTGGGCGCGCAGCGACGAGCAGCGCTCGCGTCACAACCTGGCGTACTGGCGGGGGAGCGACTGGTGGGGGTTCGGTCCTGGGGCGCACAGTCACGTCGCGGGTCTTCGCTGGTGGAACGTGAAGCATCCCGCCGCGTACGCGCAACGGCTCGCGGCATCCGAATCGCCCGCCGCAGGCACGGAGCGACCCGACGCCAAGGCGCACCTTCTGGAGCGCGTGCTGTTGGAGAGCAGGCTGGCGGAGGGCCTCGCGATCGCCGACATCCCGGAGGCCAATCGCGATCGGGTCGCCGGACTCATCGCCGACGGCCTGATCGACGGCGCCGCAGCGCTGCGCGGGCGCGTGCGTCTGACGCTGCGCGGGCGGCTGCTCGCCGATGCCGTCGTGCGTGACCTCACCGGGTGAGCACGACTCCTCATGCCCGAGGTGCCTCGCCGGCTCTCAGCCCGAGCGGGGTAGAATTGGCACTCCTAGTATTCGAGTGCCAGACGGGAAGGGGGCGACGTGGTCAGTGAACGCGGTCTGCAGGTTCTTCGAGCCATCGTGCAGGACTACGTCGAATCGCATGAGCCCGTCGGCAGCAAGTCCATCGTCGACCGGCATTCCTTCGGCGTCTCGGCGGCGACGATCCGCAACGACATGGCGCAGCTCGAGGACGAAGAGCTGATCACTGCGCCGCACACCTCGTCCGGCCGTGTCCCCACCGACAAGGGCTATCGTGTCTTCGTCAACCACCTCGCGCAGCTGCGCCCGCTCTCGACGGCGCAGCGCAGCGCGATCGAGTCCTTCCTCACAGACCCTGCCGATCTCGACGATCTGATGGCTCGCACGGTGCGGGTGCTGACGCAGCTCACCGGTCAGGTCGCACTCGCGCAGTATCCGTCGTTCGCACGCGCGAACCTCACGCATATCGAACTGGTCGCGCTCGCCCCCAACCGCCTGCTCGTGGTTCTCGTGACGGACGCGGGCGGCGTGTCGCAGCGCATCGCCGGATTGCCGATCGATCTGGACGATGCGGATGTCGCGGTGCTGCGCGCGAGGCTGTCCGCGTTGCTCACCGGACAGTCCGTGCGTGAGGCATCCGAGCGCGTGCAGATGCTCATCGGGGCGCAGGAGAGCGCACGAACGGATGCGGCGGTGCGAGTACTGGGCGGCATCATCGGCGAAGAGCTGGCGGAGTTCCGTCAGGAGCGACTGGTGATGGCAGGAGCGGCGACTCTGGCCCGGCGCGAGCAGGACTTCCGCGGCAGCATCCATCCCCTTCTCGCCGCGATCGAGGAGCAGGTGACACTTCTGCGCCTGATGAGCGAGATGGTGACCGACGAGCACGGCCTCGCCGCGAGCATCGGCGCGGAGAACGAGCCCTTCGGCCTGCCGGAGGCGTCGATCGTGGCGAGCAATTACCTCACGCATGGCGGCACGGCGCGCGTCGGCGTCATGGGGCCGACGCGAATGGACTATCCGAGCAATCTTGCGGCGGCGCGGGCTGTGGCCCGCTATCTGTCGCGCATGCTCGATGAAGACGAGTCGAGCCGCTGAGGCGGATCGCTCCCACAGTTTGCACATGCAGAAAGGTGATTGTGGCGGACCACTATGAGGTTCTCGGAGTGTCGCGTGACGCGACGACGGACGAGATCAAGAAGGCGTATCGGAAGCTCGCTCGACAGCTGCACCCGGATGTGAATCCTGGGGACGACGCGGCAGAGCGCTTCAAGAGCGTGACCCACGCCTACGACGTGCTCAGCGATGACGATTCGCGTCGCCGGTACGACATGGGCGGCGGAGACGGCGCCAGCAGCGGGGACTTCGGCGGGTTCGGAGGTTTCGGCGACATCTTCGAGACGTTCTTCGGAGCCGCGCAGGGCGGTGGCCGAGGCGGCCGTCCGCGTTCACGTCGCGAACGCGGGCAGGACGCGCTTGTGCGCGTCACGCTCGACCTCGGCGACGTCGTCTTCGGCGCGCACCGTGACATCGAGGTCGATACCGCCGTGCTCTGCGAGACCTGCCAGGGCTCGTGCACGCAGGCGGGCACGTCGCCGGTGACCTGCGACATCTGCGGCGGCTCTGGGCACGTGCAGCGTCAGGTGCGCAGTCTGCTCGGCAATGTCGTGACGTCTCAGCCGTGCGGCACCTGCGAGGGCTACGGCACGACGATCCCGCACCCGTGCGGCACGTGCGCAGGCCAGGGCCGCGTGCGCTCTCGTCGCACCGTCTCCCTCGACATCCCCTCTGGTGTCGAGACCGGGCTGCGCCTGCAGCTTCCGGGCTCGGGTGAGGTCGGCAAGGCCGGCGGCCCGAACGGTGATCTGTACGTCGAGGTCACGGTCTCTCCGCACGCGTCGTTCAGTCGCGACGGCGATGACCTGCTCGCGACGCTCGAGGTGTCGATGTCTGATGCGATCCTCGGCACCGAGACCGCGATCGACGCTCTGGACGGCAAGGTCGACCTCGAGATCCGCCCCGGCGTGCAGTCGGGAGATGTGCTCACGATCAAGGGCCGCGGCATCACGCCGCTGCGCGGCACGCAGCGCGGCGACCTTCGGGTGGGTGTGCAGGTGGTGACTCCGACGAAGCTCGATTCGTCGCAGCGTTCGCTCATCGAGGACTTCGCGAAGAAGCAGAAGGCACCGGGTCCACAGCTCGCGCAGTTCCAGCAGGGACTGTTCTCGAAGCTGCGTGACAGGTTCAGGCACTGAACTTCCGCCACTGATCTGGAGGCCCTATGGCGCTGCACTTCCTCGTGGAGGACTCGGGCTCGGCGAGCACCGGAGACATCGTGTCGCTGACCGGTGCCGAGGCGAAGCATGCCGCGGTCGTACGCCGGCTGCGGGTCGGCGAATCGGTGACGATCGGCGATGGCACCGGCATATGGCTGGACGGCGAGGTGACGGATGTCTCCGCGTCGCGCGTGGATGTTCGCATCGCCGGGCGTGCGGCGATCGAGGCACCGGCGAAACGGCTGGTTCTCGTGCAGGCTCTCGCCAAGGGCGACCGCGACGAGCTCGCGGTGCAGGCGGCGTGCGAGTTGGGCGTCGACGAGGTCGTGCCCTGGCAGGCATCTCGGAGCATCTCCCGGTGGGAGGGCGCGAAGGCGGTCAAGGGCCGCGAGCGGTGGACGGCGATCGTGCGCGAGGCGTCGAAGCAGGCCCATCGGGCGTGGGTGCCGGAGGTGTCGGCGCCGCTTTCGACCGGGCAGCTCATCGCGCACGCCGACGGACAGCGGATGCTGGTGCTCGATCCGACCGCGACCTTGCGGCTGTCAGCCGTCGAGCCCGACGATCGTGACCTGATGCTGATCGTCGGCCCCGAGGGCGGCATCGCGCCGGACGAGCTCGAGAAGTTCGAGGCCGCCGGCGCCGAGCGCGTGCGCCTCGGCGACACCGTGCTGCGCACCTCGACCGCGGGTCCTGCGGCGATCGCCGTGCTCTCCGCAACTCTCGGCCGCTGGTAGCGCGGACGCTGCTTCGCTCCGCCGGACGCTGCTTCGCTCCGCGGACGGTGCTTCGCTCCGCCGGACGGTGCTTCGCTCCGCCGGATGGTGCTTCGCTCCGCCGGACGGTGCTTCGCTCCGCCGGTGGCATTTTCTCGGGTCGTTGAGCGAGCGAAGCGAGACGAAACGGGGTGAGCGAGCGTCAGCGAGTCGAAGCCGAACGCTTCTTCTCACGTCGTTGACGCGCCTGCCATCCGATGACGGCGTCGAGTCCGCCTTCTGCGAACGCGACGCGCTTGGCATGGCTCCACCCTTGGAGTCGCTTCTCCCATGCGAACGCCTCATCGATGCCGTCGAACTCGCCGCACCAGAAGAGGCTCACCGGGAGCCGGCGCTTGGTGTACTCGGCGCCCATTCCGGCTTCGTGCTGCTTCAGCCGCTGATCCAAGTCGATTGTGCTGCCGATATACAGCGTGCCATCGCAGCATCGGAGCATGTATGCATGTGCCATGACGGCACCATAACGACGGCGTCGAAGCCCCGTCAGCGGGTTGTGGATAAGTAGGCGCCTTCGACTCGTCGCTGCGCTCCTCGCTCAAGCCGTTTCGTCTCGCTTCGCTCGCTCAACGACCCGCGGGGGAGTGCAGCGTCGTGCAACACCCTGTGTGGGAGTACGGCTTCGACTCGCTGACGCTCGCTCACCCCGTTTCGTCTCGCTTCGCTCGCTCAACGACCCGCGGGGAGAGCGGTTTCGTCTCGCTTCGCTCGCTCGACGACCCGCGAACAGGGATCCCCCCAGCCCCGCGCGGATTCCATCCGCCCGAGGGGCCGCGCCACGTAGACTGAGAGGCATGACGGAACCCTCGATCTTCACCCGAATCCTCAACGGTGACGTTCCCGGTGAGATCATCGCGTCCACGGGAAAGCTGTTCGCGATCCGCGACATCTCGCCACAGGCGCCTGTGCACCTGCTCGTGATCCCGAAGACCGACCAGTACCGCGATGTCGTCGAACTCGCCGCGGGCGATCCTGAACTGCTCGCGGAACTCATCGCCTTCGCCGGTGAGCTCGCCGGCGATCACGCCGACGGCGACTTCCGACTCGTGTTCAACACCGGCGCGAACGCCGGGCAGACCGTGTTCCATGTCCACGCCCACATCCTCGCCGGCGGGCTGACGGAGAAGAGCCTCGTTGCTTGACCCCGACTCGACCCCGACCGTCGAGAAGATCTACGTCGACGGCATCGCCATGGTGAGGCTGCTCGGGCCCCAGGACCGCCTGCTGAAGATGCTCGAGAAGCAGCATCCGGACGTGCAGGTGCTCGTCCGCGGCAATGAGATCACCCTCACCGGCGACCGGGAACCCGTCGCCGCGGCCAAGAACCTCGTGGAGGAACTGCTCACGATGACAAGAGAAGGCTACGACCTCGCTCCCAGCGACGTCGAGAGTTCCGCGCGCATGCTCCGCCAGGAAGGTGGTCCCAGGCCGAGCGAGGTTCTCGGCGAAGCGATCCTGTCGACCAGGGGCCGCGTGATCCGGCCGAAGACCATGGGGCAGAAGGAGTACGTCGACGCGATCGAGGAGAACACGATCGTCTTCGGCATCGGCCCCGCCGGAACCGGCAAGACGTACCTCGCGATGGCGAAGGCCGTGCAGGCCCTCCAGCGCAAAGAGGTCACGCGCATCATCCTCACTCGTCCCGCCGTGGAGGCGGGGGAGCGACTCGGGTTCCTTCCCGGCACGTTGAACGACAAGATCGACCCGTATCTGCGCCCGCTCTACGACGCCCTCAATGAGATGATGGATCCCGACGTCGTCCCGCGCCTGATGGCCACGGGCACGATCGAGGTGGCACCCCTCGCGTACATGCGCGGACGAACGCTCAACGACTCCTTCGTCGTGCTCGACGAGGCACAGAACACCACGCCGGAGCAGATGAAGATGTTCCTGACCCGTCTCGGATTCGGCACGAAGATGGTCGTCACCGGAGACATCACCCAGGTCGACCTGCCACAGGGCGCTTCGGGCCTTCGCCTCGTCACCCGCGTGCTGGACGACATCGAGGACATCCACTTCTCCCGGCTCACCAGCGCCGATGTCGTGCGTCATTCCCTGGTCGGCAGGATCGTCGACGCCTACAGCGAGTACGACGAGCAGCGCACCGCACAGCGGGTGGAACGCGAGCAGGCGCACGCCCTTCGACAGGCTCAGGGACCGGATGCTCGGACGGAACGTCGCGGTGGGCTGCGCCCAGGGCCGAGGGACCGTTCGCCGAAACGAGGACACTCATCATGATCGAGATCAACAACGAGTCGGCCATCGACGTCGACGAGACGGTGCTCCAGCGGCTCACCGACTTCAATCTCGCTCAGCTGCATGTCAGCGCCGATGCCGAGGTCGCTATCGTGCTCGTCGACGAGGGCGCGATGGAAGCTCTCCACGTGCAGTGGATGGACGAGCCGGGCCCGACCGACGTGCTCAGTTTCCCGATGGACGAGCTGCGACCGGGCACGGAAGACCGCCCGACGCCTGCGGGCCTTCTCGGCGACATCGTGCTCTGCCCGCAGGTCGCAGAGGCCCAGGCTCAGGCCGCCGGTCACTCTCTGATGGACGAGCTCATCCTCCTCACCACGCACGGGCTGCTGCACCTGCTCGGATACGACCATGCCGAACCCGAAGAGGAGCGTGAGATGTTCGGGCTGCAGAAGGAGCTGATCCAGGGATTCGCACGCGCCGAACGCGGCCGATGACCGAGATCCTCCTCCTTGTCGCCGCCGTTCTGCTGGTGGCGTTCGGCGGCCTGATGGCAGCCATCGACGCCGCCTACAGCGTCACCTCCCGTGGCGATCTCGCAGAGATGGCCACGGAGGGCCGCAGAGCGCAGGCGCTCGCCCGCATCGCCGACGACCTCGATGCGCACGTCAACGCGATCGCCTTCATCCGTGTCATCGTCGAGGTGACCGCCGCAGTTCTCGTCACGGTCGCGTTCACGATCATGTTCGAGAATCTCTGGTGGGCGATGCTCGCAGCCGCGGTCCTCATGACGGGGATCACCTTCGTCCTCGTCGGCGCGAGTCCGCGAACGTTCGGACGGCAGCGCTCGGAAGCGATGATCCGCGGGACCGCCTCGATCGTCCGTGCTCTGCGCCTGATCCTCGGTCCGATCGCCCAGGGCCTCGTCGTCCTCGGCAACAAGGTCACGCCCGGCACCGGACGCAGCTCGTTCGCCAATGAGGACCAGCTCCTCAGCATGGTCGACGAAGCAGCATCGAACGACCTGATCGAGGAGGACGACCGCGATCTGATCCACTCGGTCTTCGATTTCACCGACCAGTTCGTGCGTGCGGTCATGGTTCCTCGCACCGAGATGGTGACGGTGGACGCTGAGGCCACCAACAGCGAGGCGATGGCGCTGTTCTTGCAGCGTGGCGTCTCCCGGATGCCGGTGGTCGACGACGACGCGGACGACGTTGTCGGCGTGCTGTATCTCAAAGACCTGGTGCAGTTCGCGTATCGCGACGACAGTGCGTGGCGCGCAGCATCCATCCGCCCGATCGCGAGGCCGGCCACGTTCGTGCCGGAATCGATGCGCGCCGAGACGCTGTTGCAGCAGATGAAGCGCGATGCCGTGCACGTGTGCCTCGTGATCGACGAGCATGGCGGCATCTCCGGACTCGTCACCTTGGAAGACCTGATCGAAGAGCTCGTGGGCGAGATCTCCGACGAGTACGACCATGCCGCCGCCGAGGTGGTGGAGATGGGCGAGGGCCGCTACCGCGTCAGCGCCCGATTGTCGCTGGACGACGTCGGCGACCTGTTCGGCATCGAACTCGAGGACGAGGACGTGGATTCGATCGGCGGTCTGCTCGGCAAGGCCGTGGACCAGATCCCTCAGCCCGGCGTGACCGCCACGATCGACGGACTGACACTGACCGGCGGCGCGTCGCGCGGCCGGGGCAGGGGCATCGCCACGGTGTTCGTGGAACGCGCCGCCGGCGCCGGTGAAGAGACGCACGATGGAGACACACGATGACTGACACCTTCCGCAGCGGATTCGCGACCTTCGTCGGGCGTCCCAACGTCGGAAAGTCCACTCTGACGAACGCTCTGGTCGGCGAGAAGATCGCCATCACCAGCGAGAAGCCGCAGACGACCAGGCGCGCGATCCGCGGCATCCTGAACCGCCCTGGCGGTCAGCTCGTGATCGTCGACACCCCCGGGATCCACAAGCCTCGCACCCTGCTCGGCGAGCGCCTCAACGATCTCGTGGAGCAGGTGCTCGGCGACGTCGATGTGATCGGTTTCTGCGTGCCGGCGACCGAGAAGGTCGGGCCCGGCGACCGTCGCATCGCGGCGTCGTTGGACGGCTACGCGCGGGCGAAGAAGGTCGCGATCGTCACGAAGACCGATATCGCCGACCACAAGCAGATCACCGAGCGGCTCATCGAGGTCGATGCCCTGCGGGAGGACTGGGCAGCCGTCATTCCGCTGTCCGCGCTCACACGTGAGCAGCTCGACGTGCTCACCGATGAGATGCTGTCGATGATGCCGAAGGGGCCGGCGCTGTACCCGGAGGGGATCACGACCGACGAGTCGCAGGAGGACCGGATCGCGGAGATGATCCGCGAGGCCGCTCTGGAGGGTGTGCGCGACGAGTTGCCGCACTCGATCGCGGTCGTCATCGATGACGTGGCGCCGCGCGAGAACAGCGACCTCACCGACGTGCACGCGCAGATCGTCGTCGAGCGCGACAGCCAGAAGGCGATCATCATCGGACACAAGGGCAAGCGACTGGCGGATGTCGGAAAGCGGGCACGTGTCAGCATCGAAGACCTGCTCGGCACGCGGGTCTTCCTCGCACTGCATGTGAAGGTCGCGAAAGAATGGCAGCGCGACCCGAAGCAGCTGGGACGCCTGGGTTTCTGACAAGCTGGACGAATCAACCGTTAAATCAACTTTAAATACCGTAAAGTTGATTTATACGGATTTCAAATGGCTGGAGCTGATGTGGGCACGTTCGTCGAAAGACTGTGGCAGTCCGCGGAACACGGACAGCTCAGCCGACGTGATCGTGCTCCCGGTCGTTATCTCGCGTATGTGCCCGACGAACTCGGCAGCGCTCTTCCCGAACTCGGACCCGAGGCTCGAGAGGCGGCAGAGGATGCTCTCGCCGTTCTTGCGCGAGCCGATGAGCGTATCTCGGCTCAAGGCGGAAACCTGAACCACCTCTTGATCCGCTCAGAAAGCATCTCCTCGTCGTGGATCGAGGGCAACCGCATCACACCGAAGCGGTTGGCTGTCGCCGAGCTGTTGCGGCAAGGTTCGCGCATCGCGCTCGAAGTCGTGGCCAACGTTCGAGCCACTGAAGATGCGATAGCGATCCTGTCGGATCGACGCCAACCGATCACAGTCGTGGACATAGAGCGACTGCAGCATGTCATCGAACCGTCATTGGAGCCAGGACTGCGACGCGAGCAGAACTGGGTGGGGGGCGCGGGATGGAGTCCGCTCCGTGCGGACTTCGTGCCTCCTCCTGAATCGGAGGTTCCTCGACTTGTCGACGACCTTGCGCGTTTTCTCACCTCGACTGAAGGAAATGCGGTTGTCAGGGCCGCGATCGCACATGCGCAGTTCGAGACGATCCACCCGTTCGTCGATGGGAACGGGCGCACCGGACGCGCGCTGATTCACACGGTGCTGCGCCGCAGCGATGCACTGCGAAACATCTTGGTGCCGATCAGTACCGTGTTCGCCGGTGACTCGAACGCCTATATTTCAGGCCTTGGCGCGTTTCGTTCGAAACCTCAGCGCCTCGACGACTGGATCGTCGGATTCTCAGCGGCTGCTGTACAGGCAGCCGAGAATGCGATCCAGTTGTACGGGGATATCGAGAGGTTGCAACAGGAGACGATGCGCACGTTGATCGACTTTCGAACGACACGTGGGATTTCGCCGGCCGCGCCGCGAAAGGGGGCCGTCGTTCTACGCATCGTCGATGACCTTGCCTCGAACCCTGTGCTCACCGTGACCACCGCCGCGGTGCGTCATGAGGTCTCGATCGCAGCCGTGCACAAAGCACTGACGGAGCTCGCTGATGCCGGGATCCTCGGACGCAGCACCGATCACAAGGGCAAGCTCGTCTGCTGGACGGCCGATCGGCATCTGGCGCTTGTGGCGCTGACAGAACGCGGCAATCGCGTCGGGGCTGGTGACATCGAGAACCGCCGACCAAGATCGGGACCGCCAGTCCCGGACGCCGAGCACGTGGGTGTCCTACGCAGGAAGAATCGGGAACAGTGATGGCCTGCGCAGATAGGCGACGAGGTCGTGGCCTTCCGCGTCAGCGGCGGCTACGCCACGGAGATCACGATCCCCGCTGAGAAGGCCTTCGCGAAGCCGGCCGCACTCACGCATGCGGCCGCGGCAAACCTCCTGCTCGCCGGCACCACCGCGACCGAGATGCTCGCCGTCACCCACGCGGCGGCCGGCGAGACTATTCTGCTGCACGGCGCATCAGGGGCCGTCGGCGTCAGCGTGCTGCAGCAGGCCGCGCACCGCGGCATTCACGTCATCGGTACCGCAAGTGAGTCCCGATTCGACGAGGTGCGCCGATTCGGGGGCACCCCGATCATGTATGGCGAAGGACTCGCCGACCGTGCGCGTGATGCTGCCGGCGGTGAGTTCGCCGCAGCGCTGGATGCCGTGGGCACCGACGAAGCGATCGACGTGTCGCTGGAGCTCGTCGCCGACCGGGAGCGCATCGTCACGATCGCAGCGGCGGGTCGCGCCCGCGCGGAAGGATTGCGTTGGATCGTCGGCTCGGCACCGGACAGTTCCGGTTTTCGCGATAGCATCCGCGGTGAGCTCGTAGATCTCGCCGGGCGCGGAATGCTGGAAGTACCGGTGTCTCGCACGTATCCGCTGTCGCGGGCGCTGGAGGCGACCAGGTTCCTTGCCGAGGGACATGCCGGGAACCCGATCGCTTAGGCGGAGACCGGCGCCGTGGTGACTGTGCACAATCGTGCGCGCATGCGTGTGATCCCGCTCAGAGACGATGTCGAACATTCAGTCACAGAAGTGAAGGCGCGGTGGAGGTTCTCAACACGAGGAGTACTCCGCGTCGATGATCGTACGAGCAGAACTGGGGGGTGGACTCGTTCGTTTCAGTCGATGAAGGGCGGTGAACGCCGCGCTGACGTGGTGTCTCGCGGCATCCCGCTCCTCACGGCAGACCGGGGATTCTCGCGCTTTCCCGGTCTTGAGCTCATCACCGTCGCCTCCTGAGAGATTCGCTCATCCGCCGGTGCGGATATTCCCCTCTCGCCTGCTAGCATGGCGTCATGCATTTCGCTGGTCTGCTTCTTCTTAGCTGCCGCGACGAGTCCTCAAACTAGGGCCTTCCTCGTCGCGGCGCTTGTGTTGGCCCGATCATTTTGACGAAGAGAAGAAGCCCATCATGCAGAACTCCCAGCGCCCGTCCGCGATGCCGATCCACAAGTACCGGCCGTTCCACGAGCTGATCACCGTCGATCTTCCCGATCGCACCTGGCCGTCCAAGCGCATCACCGAAGCACCCCGCTGGTGCGCGGTCGATCTGCGTGACGGCAACCAGGCGCTCATCGACCCGATGTCACCAGAGCGCAAGCGCGTCATGTTCCAGCTGCTCGTCGACATGGGCTACAAGGAGATCGAGGTCGGGTTCCCGTCGGCGAGCCAGACCGACTTCGATTTCGTGCGGCAGCTCATCGAAGAGGATCTCATTCCCGATGACGTCACGATCCAGGTGCTGACCCAGGCGCGTGAGCACCTGATCGAGCGCACCTACGAGTCGATCGCCGGTGCGAAGCAGGCCATCGTGCACCTGTACAACTCCACCAGCATCCTGCAGCGCGACGTCGTGTTCCGCACCGACAAGCAGGGCATCATCGACATCGCACTCGAGGGCGCACGGTTGTGCCGCGAGTATGAGAAGCGCGTCCCCGAGACGCAGGTGTACTACGAGTACTCGCCGGAGAGCTACACCGGCACCGAGCTCGAGTTCGCCCTCGACATCTGCAACCAGGTGATCGAGGTGTTCGAGCCGACGCCGGAGCGCAAGGTCATCATCAACCTGCCCGCCACGGTGGAGATGGCTTCGCCGAACGTCTACGCCGACTCGATCGAGTGGATGAGCCGCCGTCTCGCCCACCGCGAGAACATCATCTTGTCGCTGCACCCTCACAACGACCGTGGTACGGCGATCGCCGCGGCCGAGCTCGGGTACATGGCCGGTGCCGACCGCATCGAGGGCTGCCTGTTCGGCAACGGCGAGCGCACCGGCAATGTCGACCTCGTCGCGCTGGGCATCAACCTGTTCACGCAGGGCATCGACCCGCAGATCGACTTCAGCGACATCGACCAGGTCAAGCGCACGGTCGAGTACTGCAACCAGCTGCCGGTGCCGGAGCGCAGCCCGTGGGCCGGCGACCTGGTCTTCACCGCCTTCAGCGGCTCGCATCAGGACGCGATCAAGAAGGGCTTCGAGGCGATGGCCGCCGAGGCTGCGGCCGCAGGCAAGACGGTCGACGAGATCGAGTGGGCCGTACCGTACCTGCCGATCGACCCGAAGGATCTCGGTCGCTCCTATGAGGCCGTCATCCGGGTGAACTCCCAGTCCGGCAAGGGGGGCGTCGCGTATCTGCTCAAGACCGATCACGCGATCGACCTGCCGCGCAAGCTCCAGATCGAGTTCTCCGGCGTCGTGCAGTCCAAGACGGACGCCGAGGGCGGCGAGGTCACGAGCGATCAGATCTGGTCGATCTTCAACGACGAGTACCTGCCGTCCGACGACGCCGACGCGAAGTGGGGCCGCTTCGAGCTGCTCGCGACGCAGACGCGCAGCGACATGTCTGGCGAGGTGGTGCTCGATGTGACCCTCCGCGACGAGGAGCGGCAGTACGCCGTCTCGGGCGAGGGCAACGGGCCGGTCGCCGCGTTCGTCGAGGTGCTGCGCGCGCAGGGCTTCGACATCACGGTCTACGACTACGTCGAGCACGCTCTCAGCTCAGGGGGCGACGCGCAGGCCGCTGCCTACGTCGAGCTCCAGGTGGGCGACCAGCGACTGTGGGGCGTCGGGGTGGACGGCGACATCTCCACGGCGAGCCTGAAGGCGATCGTGTCGGGCGTGAACCGCTCGATCCGCACCCGCCAGCCGGAACTCGCGACCGCCTAGAGCGACCCTAGGGCTTCACGATCGGGATGGCGCCGGTCTCTGCCGCCACCTTGCGGCGGTAGAGGCGGCGCTGCTCCGGGAGCGACACGTCGAAGATCACGGCCAGCACGCGGATCACCGCCGTCACGACCAGCCCGATGACGCCGGCGATCGTGATGCTCACGCCGAAGGCGTGCACCGTGACGATCACACTGCATCCGAGAAGGGCGGCGACGGCGTAGAGCGAGCCGACGTGCATGATTGCGACGGGCAGCCCCATGATGACGTCGCGCAGGATGCTGCCGCCTACAGCGGCGCATACGCCGATGAAGACCGCAGGCACGGGCGGAACACCCAGACCGATTGCCTTGCTGGTGCCAAAAGCACCGAACATTCCGATGACGACGGCATCGAGACCCACGATGACGGCGTTCGCCCGGTTCAGGAGACCGGCAAGCAGCATGCCGATGATGGCAGCACCACCGGCGGCGATGAGATACCAGTTGTTCTGCAGCGTCGCCGGTGGCTGCCCCAGCAGCAGATCACGGATGAGACCTCCGCCCATCCCGATCAGGATGCCGATGATCGCAACCCCGAGCAGGTCGAGTCGGCGCTGGCCCCGGAACCCCGAGGCGAACATCGCGCCCTGGATTCCGCCGAGGCCGACGCCGAGAAGGTCCGCCCAGAGCGGAATGGTGAAGAGCGGTTCGGTCACACGACCATTGTGTCGTGGACGGAGGATAATCGGACAGTGCCCACCTATCGAGACGAAGCGGTGATCCTGCGCACTCACAAGCTCGGTGAGGCGGATCGGATCGTCACCATGCTGTCTCGGCGCAACGGCAAGATCCGTGCCGTCGCCAAGGGTGTGCGGCGCACCTCGTCGAAGTTCGGCTCCCGGCTGGAGCCTTTCATGGTCGCCGACCTGCAGCTGTACCAGGGTCGATCGCTCGACATCGTGCAGCAGGCGGAGTCCCTCGGCGCATACGGTGCGGAGATCGCTGCGCACTACGATCGCTTCACCTCGGCGAACGCCATGGTCGAGACCGCCGACCGTCTCAGCGACGCGGAGGCGACGCCGGAGCAGTACCTGCTGCTCGTCGGGGGCCTTCGCGCACTCTCCCGTGGCGAGCACGCCCCGCGCAGCATCCTGGATTCCTATCTGCTGCGTGTCATGGCGCTCTCGGGCTGGGCTCCTTCGCTGAGCGATTGCGCGCGCTGCGCCACGCCGGGCCCGCACACGCACTTCATCGGGCAACTGGGTGGCCTCGTGTGCACGAACTGCGCTCCCGCCGGCAGCCCTCGCGTCTCGCAGTCGACGCTGCAGTTGCTGCGCGCCCTCATGCAGGGGGAGTGGGATGCCGTGGATGCGGCGCCGCACGCCGAGACCGCCGCCGCTTCCGGGCTCGTGTCGGCATACGCGCAGTTCCATCTGGAACGCGGCATCCGCTCGCTCGCCCACGTCTTTGACTCGTCTCGAGAGGACTTTCGTTGACTCCGAAGCCGTACACGCACAAGGACGCTGTCGCGTACCGCCCGCTCGATTGGACCGGTGTGCATCCGCCCGTGTTCGCCAAGGTGCCCGAGCACGTGGCGATCGTGATGGATGGCAACGGCCGCTGGGCGAACAAGCAGGGCCTCACCCGCATCGAGGGGCACAAAGCCGGTGAAGAGGTGCTGCTTGACGTCGTCGCCGGCGCCGTCCAGGCCGGTGTGAAGCATCTGTCGGTCTACGCGTTCTCGACCGAGAACTGGGCTCGCTCGCCCGAGGAGGTGCGCTTCCTGATGGGATACAACCGCGACGTGCTGCATCGCCGGCGCGATCAGCTCAACGAGTGGGGCGTGCGCATCCGCTGGGCGGGGCGGAAACCGCGACTGTGGGGATCTGTGATCAAGGAGCTCCAGCGCGCGGAGGAGCTCACGAAGGACAACGACGTGCTGACCCTCACGATGTGCGTCAACTACGGCGGCCGGGTCGAACTGGTCGATGCCATGCGCTCCCTTGCGGGCGAGGTGGCCGCGGGGCGGTTGAAGCCCAAGGCGATCACCGAGAAGATGATCGGCCGTCAGCTGTATGTGCCCGAGTTGCCGGACGTCGACCTGTTCCTGCGCAGTTCAGGGGAGCAGCGCACGTCGAACTTCCTGCTCTGGCAGTCCGCTTATGCGGAGATGGTCTTCCTCGACACGCTCTGGCCCGACTTCTCGCGTCAGGAGCTGTGGCGCGCGATCGAGATCTACGTGTCGCGCGATCGCCGCTTCGGCGGTGCGGTGGACGCACCCTCGGCCTGAGCCCTCAGCCAGCGTTCCGTCTCGCGCGGGTGCGTGAGACGCACGATCGTGAGATGGGGGAATCGCTCTCGGACGTCCGGCATCTTCGCCGTCCAATACCCCAGCGTCTTCGTCTGCCACGCGAGGATGTTCTCCTCGGGTTCGCGGGTCGCCAGCAGCTTCCAGACGGGCTTCTCGACGTTGCCGTTGTACATCTCGGTGCGCAGGATGCTGCGACCGAGCGTGCGGCGGATCAACCGGGAGCGCACCACCCGGTAGGGGTAATCGAGCCATAGCGCGAGTTGCGCGCGCGGCGTCATGATGTCATCGGTGCCCTTGGAGGTGTACTGCCACTCGGTGATCCAGCGCTCCGTCGCGGCAAAAGCCCGCACATCGTCGAGGAATTCAGGGCGCGGGGTCCAATCCGGGCCGTGGAAGAGCGAATCGATCTCGATGTGCTCGAGCGCCCAGATCTCCGCCACACGGCGTGCGAGTGTCGTCTTCCCCGAGCCGGTGACCCCGGCGATCAGTACGCGCTCTGGCTGGAAGGGGAGCGGGTCTTCGGCTGAGCGCAGACGAGTGGTCATCTCGACATCCAGGCATCGGCCTCGCGAGGGTGCCGCAGCCGCAGGATCGTCAGATGCGGATGCTCTGCTTCGATCTGCGGCATCCGCTCGCTCCACTTGTGGCGGGTGCGGCGCTGCCAGTCGAGGATGTTCTCGTCACCGCGCACGGTGAGCGCATGCCACAGGTTCGGCTCGACGTTGCCGTTCCAGAGCGTCGTGCGGAGGATGCGACGCTTCCACGTGCGACGGATGAGTCGTCGGCGTGCGACGCCGTACGGGTAGTCCAGCCACACCAGCAGCTCAGCACGCTGGGGGAGTATCTCGTTCGTGCCCTTCGAGGTGTACTGCCATTCGGTGACCCAGCGCTGCGTCGCTGCGAACGCGCGCGCGTCGTCGAGGAACTCCGGACGCGGTGTCCAGTCGGGTCCATGGAACAACGCGTCGAGCTCTTGGTGCGGGAGATTCCAACGGGCCGCGATCCGCCGAGCGAGCGTGGTCTTCCCGGAGCCGGTGACGCCGGCGATCAGCACGCGCTCCGGCTGGAAGGGGAGCGGATCGTCGGCTGAGAGCATCCGAAGATGCTATCAACGGAATACTGGCGGGTCCGAGAAGGTTCCCACTGAGGTGAGCCAACCTATCTCGATTGACATCTGGTCCGACATCGCCTGCCCGTGGTGCTACATCGGCAAGCGCAACCTCGAAACAGGTCTTGCGGCGGTCGCCGCCGACGAAGACGCTCCGAAGGTCACCGTCACCTTCCACTCGTTCGAACTCTCGCCCGACACTCCTGTCGACTTCGACGGAGACGAGATCGACTTCCTCGCCGGCCACAAGGGCATGCCCCGTGACCAGGTGGTGGGCATGCTCGACAACGTGACCGGCATCGCGAAGAACGCCGGCCTGGAGTACCGCTTCGATCTGCTGAAGCACACGAACACGGTCAAGGCGCACGAACTGCTGCACCATGCGAAGGCGAACGATCTGCAGCACGAGATGGAGGAGCGCCTGATGTCGGCGTACTTCACCGAGGGCAAGCATGTCGGGCGCATCGACGACCTGATCGAACTGGCGGTCGAGGTCGGCCTCGACGCCGATGAGGCTCGCGCGGCGCTCGAGAGTGAGAAGCACCTCCCGGATGTCCGTCAGGACCAGGCGCAGGCCCGTGCCTACGGCATCCAGGGCGTGCCGTTCTTCGTGATCGACGGTCAGTACGGCATCTCGGGCGCACAGCCGCCGGCCACGTTCGAGAACGTGCTGCGAGACCTCTGGGCGAAGCGCAGCGAGGGCGAATCCGCACCGGCGGATCAGGAAGAAGCCGCGGTCTAGCGGACCAGGGCGCCCTCGATCGCCTCGACGATCTCGGGGGCGTCCGGCTTCTGCTTCGGACGGAAGCGCTTGACCGAACCGTCAGGCAGCACCAGGAACTTCTCGAAGTTCCACTCGACGCGGCCGGCCTTGCCGCCGGCATCCGGAGTCTCCTTGAGCGCCTTGTAGAGCTCGGTGGCGTTCCTGCCGTTGACCTTGACCTTGTCGTTCACGGGGAAGGTCACGCCGTACGTGGTGGAGCAGAACTCCAGGATCTGTTCCACTGAACCGGGCTCCTGCCCCATGAACTGGTTGCTCGGGAACCCGACGACGCTGAAGCCGCGGTCGCCGTAGGTGCGCTGCAGCTGCTCGAGCTGCTCGTACTGCGGCGTGAGACCGCATTTCGACGCCACATTGACGACGAGCAGAACGTCGGCCCCCAGGTCGTCGAGCGTCTTCTCAGCGCCCGTGGCATCGGTGAAGGGGATCTGGCGCACGCTGGTTTCAGTCATATCCACAGCCTAAGACGCGGTGCGGCGCCGAGGGCCGTGGGGATGGGAGAATGGAAGGGATATGACTCTCGCTTCCGCCCCCGCTCGCGCCCTGCGCATCGGCCCGATCGACCTCGACGTGCCGGTCGTGCTCGCACCCATGGCGGGCATCACCAACACCGCGTTCCGCCTCCTGTGCCGCGAGTACGGCGCCGGCCTCTACGTCAGCGAGATGATCACGTCTCGCGCCCTGGTGGAGCGCAACGACACGACGATGCGGCTCATCCGTCACCACGAGAGCGAGACGCCGCGGTCGATCCAGCTCTACGGCGTCGACCCGAAGACCATCGCCGAGGCCGTGCGCATCATCGTGGCGGAAGATCACGCCGACCATGTCGACTTGAACTTCGGATGCCCCGTTCCCAAGGTCACCCGCAAGGGCGGGGGAGCGGCGCTGCCGTGGAAGACCGGTCTGTTCGCCGAGATCGTCGATCAGGCGGTCAAGGCGGCCGGAGACATCCCGCTGACGGTGAAGATGCGCAAGGGCATCGATGCCGACCACCTCACGTTCCTCGACGCCGGGCGCGCCGCCGAAGACGCCGGTGCCGCTGCCGTCGCGCTGCATGCCCGCACCGCGAGCGAGTTCTACTCCGGCCACGCCGACTGGAACGCGATCGGCGAGTTGAAGCAGGCTGTCACGAGCATCCCGGTGCTCGGAAACGGCGACATCTGGTCGGCCGATGACGCCGTGCGGATGATGGCCGAGACCGACTGCGACGGCGTCGTCGTCGGGCGCGGATGCCTGGGCCGCCCGTGGCTGTTCGGCGATCTCGCCGCAGCGTTCGGCGCCGAGTCTCGACCGGTCGACGCCACCCTCGGTTTCGTCGCCGATGCCTTCCGCCGGCATGCGCAGCTGCTGGTCGAGTTCCTCGAGGACGAGGATCACGGATGCCGCGACATCCGCAAGCACGTCGCATGGTACTTCAAGGGCTATCCGGTCGGCAGTGACGTGCGCACCGGCCTCGCCACTGCGCAGAGCCTCGCCCACATCGATGACCTGCTCGGTCAGCTCGACCGTGATGCGCCGTATCCCGGAGCGGATGCCGAGGGTCAGCGCGGTCGTGCCGGTCGCCCGAAGCGCCCTGCTCTGCCCGACAAGTGGCTGGACTCACGCGATGTGGCCGCCGACACCGGCGAGATGCTGCGCGGCGCGGAGATCGAGAACAGTGGTGGTTGATCCTTCGACCGCTGAGCCTGTCGCAGCGTTTGGCGGTGCGCGGATCGACGGCTACGACGCGCGCGACACGGCGCGCTTCGTCAGTGAGCAGCACCGCTCAGAGCGTGATGACTTCGCCCGAGATCGTGCCAGAGTGCTGCACTCGGCCGGCCTGCGCCGTCTGGCGGCGAAGACGCAGGTGCTGAGCCCTGCGAGCACCGCCGACTTCGCCCGCAATCGGCTGACGCACTCGCTCGAGGTCGCGCAGGTCGGCCGAGAACTCGCCGGGGCTCTCGGCGTCTCGGCCGACGTCGTCGACACCGCCTGCCTCAGTCACGATCTGGGGCATCCGCCGTTCGGCCACAACGGCGAACGCGCCCTGAACGAATGGGCGGAGCCGATCGGCGGGTTCGAGGGCAACGCGCAGTCACTGCGCATCCTCACCCGACTGGAGGCGAAGGTCCTCGACGACGATGGCCACTCCGTCGGCCTGAACCTCACACGGGCGAGTCTCGACGCGACCTGCAAGTATCCGTGGACGGTCGACAGCCCCGTCCCCGATCCCGGCGGACGTCTGAAGTTCGGCGTGTATCCCGAGGATGAGGACGTGTTCCGCTGGATGCGCGAGGACGCACCTGGGCGTCTGCGCTGCATCGAGGCGGAGATCATGGATCTCTCCGATGACATCGCCTATTCCGTGCACGACTTCGAAGACGCGATCGTCAACGGCTACCTCGATGTGGCCACGCTGTCGAACCCGAAGCAACACGATGCGCTGGTCGGGCGCGTGCAGCAATGGGTCGGGTACGACTTCACCAGGGAAGAGCTCGCCGACGCTCTCTACCGCCTGACGAGCCAGCCGATGTGGCTGAAGTCCTTCGACCGCTCACGCCGCGATCTCGCCGGGCTCAAGAACCTCACCAGCGACCTGATCGGCCGCTTCGCGCGCGCCGCCGTCGCCGCGACGCGTGAGACCTATCGGGGCCCGGCGCTCGCCCGGTACAGCGCGCACGTCGTCGTGCCGCGGGTGGTGGAGGCGGAGATCGCCGTACTCAAGGGCATCATGGGACAGGCGATCGTGACGATCGAGGCCCGCAAGGGCGTCTACAAGGAGCAGCGACGCGTGCTCAAGCGCCTTGCCGATGCACTCTGGTCGACCGATGCGCTGTGGACCGCGGGAGCAGATGTGCTCGAGCCCGCCTTCGCTGCGGACTTCCACGACGCGGAGACGGATGCGCAGCGCGCGCGAGTGGTCGTCGACCAGATCGCCAGCCTGACGGATCAGACGGCCCTGGATTGGCACAGCAGGCTCGTCGGCGACGTCGACCCTGCTGAGGTCGGCATCTGGTCCCCGCGTCATGTTAGGCAGCGCTCCGGCGTGCACGAGGACGAACGGGCACTCGCCGAAAGGGCGAACTGATGCCGAGGATCCGCCAGGCAGACGTCGATGAGGTGAAGTCGCGCACCAACATCGGCGACATCGTCGGAGAACGCGTCGCATTGAAGTCGGCCGGCGTCGGCTCGCTCAAGGGGCTCTGCCCGTTCCACGACGAGAAGAGCCCCAGCTTCCACGTGCGCCCGCAGGTCGGCTATTACCACTGCTTCGGCTGCGGAGAATCCGGCGACGTGTACTCGTTCCTGCGGGAGATGGATCACGTCAGCTTCACCGAGGCGGTCGAGCGCCTCGCGGGACGCATCGGCTACACCCTGCACTACGAGGACGGCGGGTCGGCACCGGAGAACAGCGGCCGCAGCCGCCTGTACGCGGCGAACACCGCGGCAGCCGAGTTCTTCCGCGGCCAACTGCTGTCGGCCGAAGCGGAGACCGGCCGGAAGTTCCTCGGAGAACGCGGCTTCGACGCCGGTGCCGCAGCCCATTTCGGCGTCGGCTACGCGCCGCGCGGATGGGAAGGGATGATGAAGGCCCTCACCGCGCAGGGATTCACGCGCGACGAGCTGCTCGCGGCCGGACTCGTGTCACAGGGACAGCGCGGGGTGTACGACAGATTCCGCGGACGGCTGGTCTGGCCGATCCGCGATGTCACAGGACAGACCATCGGCTTCGGCGCCCGCAAGCTGTATGACGACGACCAGGGGCCGAAGTACCTGAACACTCCCGAGACGATCATCTACAAGAAGGCCCAGGTGCTCTACGGGCTCGACCTGGCCAAGCGCGACATCTCTCGAGGCGATCCGCGACGCGTCGTGGTCGTCGAGGGGTACACCGACGTCATGGCGTGCCACCTTGCGGGTCTGACCACAGCTGTCGCGACCTGTGGCACGGCGTTCGGCGCGGAGCACATCAAGGTTCTGCGCCGTGTGATGGGCGACGACAACGCCTCGGGGGAGGTCGTGTTCACGTTCGACGGCGACGAGGCGGGCCAGAAGGCGGCGCTGCGCGCCTTCACAGAGGATGACCGCTTCAACGCGCAGACCTTCGTCGCCGTGGCCCCGAACGGTCTCGATCCGTGCGATCTGAGGCTGCAGCGCGGCGACGCTGCGGTGCGTGGGCTCATGGACGCCAAGGTGCCGATGTTCGAGTTCGCGATCGACCGCAGACTCAGCGGTTTCGACCTCGCCACCGTCGAGGGGCAGGTCGGCGCGCTGCGAGCGGCAGCACCGATCGTGGCCGAGATCCGCGATCGCCTGCTGCGCCCAGGGTACGAGCGGGTGCTCGCCCGACGTCTGGGCATGGACCCGACCGAGGTGCGCGCCGAGGTGGAGCGTGCTGGTCGTGCAGGAGCGAACCACGCTCCTGCACGACGCGAACCGGCAGAGGCTGTGCCGGCGGGTTCGGAGCCGACGGCAGTCGCACCCGTGACGCTGGCGAGCCTGCCGCGCACGGCCGACGTCGCACTCGAGCGCGGCGCGATGATGGGAGCCCTGCAGTACGGGCATCAGATCGATCAGGCCACGCTGGCGCGCGCATTCGAGGTGCCGTTCCGCCACCCGGCGTTGGAAGCGATCCGCGAAGTCGTCGTCGCCGCATCCGACCGTACGCGCGTCGGATGGGCGATGGATGCTGTCAACGCGGTGCGCGAGCCGTACCGCTTGCTCGCCGGGGAGCTGCTGATGTCGCCGTTCCCGGCACGCGATGAGGAGGGGGCGGCCAGATCGACGGCGGATCTGTTCCGGCGCATGATCCTGCGCAACCTCGATCGGGAGAAGAACGAGCTGCTCGGCGCTGTGCAGAGAGTGCCTGCGGATTCGGACGGCGGCCGGGCATTGCGCATGCGCCTGCGCGATCTCGACATCGAGCGCCAGCGCTTCACCGAGTCGTAACGGACCGTAAGGCCGATTCGGGGGAGGATGGAACCTATGTCCCGAAGGCAACACTCCTCGAACGTGATCGACTGCTTCGATCTGGTCATCGATCGGATCGGGCACGGAGCCCCCACGCGCGCCGTCGACGGAGTCACCTTCGCGCTCTCTCCCGGCGACCTGATCTGCGTCGCCGGTCCCACCGGATCCGGCAAGTCCACGCTGGTCGCGGCTCTCGCGGGTTCCACGGACCCATCGGTGCGCATCGTCGGCGGCACCGCCGAAGTCTGCGGCGTGAACGTGCGAAAGCCCGGTCGGCGGCATCGCGAGCTGACATACCTCACCGGGTTCATCCCTCAGGGTGCCGGCGCCGATCTTCCGCCGACGCTCACGGTGAGTGAAGTGATCGCAGAGCCGATCCTCATCCGCGAGAAGCGCGTCAACAGCAAGGCGCTCTCGATCCGCATCGCGACGCTGTTGGACGAGTTGCATCTGCCGCTCGGCACGGCGGCGAAGTTCCCGTACGAGCTCAGCGCCGGCATGCGTCAGCGGGTTGCGATCGCACGGGCCTTCGTCCTCGAGCCGCGGGTGCTCATCGCCGACGAGCCGCTCGCGAATCTCGATCTCGAAGTGCGGCCGGTCGTGTTCGACGCGATCACCAGGCGCCGCAACGGGCAGGGGATGGGAGCGCTGCTCGTCACGAACGATGCGGCGTTCATCCGTGAGCTCAATGCCGAGACGCTGATGCTGCGTGCCGGTCACGTGGTGGCGCGGGGCGTCGGCAAGGACCTGCTCTGGGTGCCCAACGGCGAGGCGGATTCGCTCGGCCGCTGACCCGACTCGACACGCCCGAGCAGGGCGGCGGGTGTCACGAGCACCCTCGGGGGTTTGCTAAGATTGTGGAGTTGCTTCGGCGACATCGCCTGATCCCCAATAGCTCAATTGGCAGAGCAGCCGACTGTTAATCGGCAGGTTATTGGTTCGAGTCCAATTTGGGGAGCCAGATCAGAAGGCCCCGTCTTGTACGGGGCTTTCTGCATTCGTGCGGTGTTGTGCCCGTACGGCAGGCATGCGCAAGAGGCTCCGCCCGATCGGACGGAGCCTCTTGCGCGAATCAGCCGCTGATCAGCGTGCGGCGCCTCTGAGCGTGCCGGTCACATCGAGCGAAAGCTTCGGGTCGGCGGGGTCCGGCTCGTAGATCACGCACTGCACGAGACGGTCGTCCGCCTGCGTCCAGGTGTCCTCGGTGGGGGTGAGCCACCAGAAATCGAGGGCGGAGTCGTAGTAGTCGATGCCGACGAACTCGCTGAACGCGGGCACGCACTGCGCCTCGACCTCTGCGGTGATCTCTTCCTCGGTGGGAAGGTCGCCCTCGGCGAGGTCGAACTCGAAGAAGACCTCGTCCGCGTGCGGCTCGGAGCAAGGAACGACATCGGCATCGGTGATCTCGCCGGTGGTGTCGCTCGTCGGCATGCAATCACCCACCTTGAGGGAGAAGATGTCGATGTTCGATCCCTCGGTGACCTCGCCGGTCTCTTCATCGCGCTGAGCGTCATTGCTGACGCCCACGATGAGGTTGTTGAGCGCGCTGCAGCCGCTGAGCGCGATGCTGAGCGCGAGCGCCGTTCCTGCCAGTGCGAGCGCGCGCCGGTTGCGCAGTTTCATCATGTGAGTTCCCCTCCGAGGAATCGTCCGTCAACGGACACTGATGGCCCGCCCCACGGGAACGGTACTGACACTGAACCTGAGACGCAACTTTGAATGGGTTATGCAGAAGCTGTATGCGCTCAGGCTTCGAGGTCGTCGACTCCGGGCATCCAGCTCGCACCGGGCTTGCCCCATCCGCGTTTGCGCGCGATCTTCTGGACGGTCTTCCAATCGCCGTCGGACAGTCGATCGATGTAGAGGATGCCGTCGAGATGATCGAACTCGTGCTGCATGATGCGGGCCCGCCATCCGTCCACCTCGATGCGCACCGCCGCGCCGTCGAGGTCCAGACCGGTCACCAGCACTCGGTCGGCACGGCGCAGTGGGAACCGCTCACCGGGGAAGGACAGGCAGCCCTCGGACTCCTCGTCCGGGTCGGGGGGGCCGGGCTCAGGGGGAGACATCCACAGCACCGGGTTGATGAGCACGCCGCGCCACGGCTGGTCGTCATCGTCCACATACGAATACGTGTAGATGCGAAGAGCCACGCCGACCTGGGGAGCGGCGAGGCCGACCCCAGGAGCTGTGTCCATGGTCTCGAACATGTCGGCGACGAGAGTGCGGACCTCGTCATCGATCTCGGCGACGGGCGATGCGGGGGAGTGCAGAACGGTATCGCCCATGATGCGAATCGGTAGAACAGCCACGCCACAACCCTACTGTGCGCCCTGTGCCAGGTAGTGTTTCAGTGTGAGCGCGGGCGTGTGGATGGCAGAGGCGGATGTCGGCAACCAGCTCGTCGGCGTCTTCCAGAACCCCGCGTTGCTGCTCGGCATCCCCTTGGCGCTCGCGGGCGCTGTGTTCATGTCGCTCGGAGCCCAATACCAGCACCGCGGCGTCGAGAAGGTCGAGCGCCTCAGCGGTGCGGACGGAGCGAGCGGTCTGAGCGCCGACCAGCTCAAACGACTGCTGACCAGGCCGTCATGGATCCTCGGCACGCTCATGCTCGGCCTGGCGATCGTCTGCCAGCTCGCGGCGCTCTCCGCTGCCCCGCTGATCGTCGTCCAGCCGCTCGGCGCGATCGCGCTCGTGATCACCACTCTGCTCAATGCCCGTGTGTCCGGGCACACACCCACCAGGAAGTCGCTCATAGCCATAGGTGCGTGCGTGGGCGGCATCTTCATCTTCGTCATCTTCGCTGCACTGTTCGCCGTGGAGCAGGAGATCACCGATCGCGAGCTCTTCGTGATCCTCGCGATCCTGCTGGTCGTGATCATCGTGCTCGGCGGATTCTGGCTGATCCTGCGCCACCGCATGCGGGCTCTCTTCTACGTCGTCGGCGCCGGCATCCTCTACGGCTTCGTCGCAACGCTGGCCAAGGCCGTCATCAAGCGCGTGCAGGCCGGGGAGTTCGACTGGGTGACGCTGGTATGCGTGATCGCCCTGGTGGCGGCATCCGCCGTCGGTGCCTACTTCGTCCAGACCGCATACAGTTCCGGCCCGCCCGACCTTGTGATCGCCGGGCTGACCGTGGTCGATCCGATGATCGCGGTTCTGATCGGGATGCTGGTGCTCGGCGAAGCCGCGGCTGCGCCGCCATGGGTGCTCGTCTGCTTCGGAGTCGCCGGAGCGATCGCGATCTGGGGCGTGGTCGGTCTCGCCAGGTATCACCCGCAGGTGCTAAGTGAGAGCCAGGAACTCGGCATCGTCCGGGGGAGCGTCGCTTCGGACTCGTCCAACGGCTCAGACGCGACGCGCCGCCCAGGCACCGAGTACGGCCCAGGGGTGGAGAGCAGCGATCAGTAGACCTGTTCGATGAGGTCTTCCGAGACCTCCGACGCGGCAGCCTGATCGACGAAGAAGATCGTGCGCTTGCGCCCCTTGGCGCCCGCTGCGGGCACGTTCGTGTAGCTGGCGCCCGCGAGTGCGAGCCCGAGCGCCGAGGCCTTGTCGGCGCCGGTGAGAACCAGCCAGACGCGCTTGGAGGAATTGATCACCGGACGGGTCAGCGTGACCCGCTCCGGCGGCGGCTTCGGAGAGTCGCGAACGGGCAGCACCGCAGCATCCGTCTCGGTGACCTCGGAGCGATCCGGGAACAGCGAGGCGATGTGACCATCTGGACCGACACCGAGGAAGCACACCGCGAACGACGGCCAGGCATGCTCTTGGCCACCGAACCTCGCGAGCTCCGCGGCGTACGCCGCTGCGGCCTCATCTAGTGAGAGGCCGCTGTCGGCGCCGGCGACCTCATGGATGTTCTCCGCAGGCACAGTGATGTGATCCAGCAGCGCCTCACGCGACTGCAGGGCGTTCCGATCCTGATCGTCGCGAGCGACGAATCGTTCGTCACCCCACCAGAAGTGCACCAGCGACCAGTCGATGCGGTTCACCTTGGGATGAGCGGCGACGGCGCGAAGAACCGTGCTGCCCATCGATCCGCCGGTGAGAGCGATGTGCGCGGTCCGGCCGTTCTTCGTCCTGGCCTTCACCCGTGTGAGGAACGCCTGCGCGACCCGGTCGGCGAGAGCGGACGGCGTCGGCTCGACGACGACCAGCTTCTCGGCGGATGATGCCTGCATGTCGTTCACTCCCCGGTCTCGGGCGGACCCAGCTTCTCCCAGCCCTCGGTGATCACTCGACCGTACAGGACGTCGGGATCGAGACGGCGCAACTCCTCAGCCAGGCACTCCCGCAGGGTGCGGCGCGGCAGATGCAGATCGTGGTTGGGCTGACCGGGCTGCGTGAGCACGGCGTCACCTGGGACGGGGCGCTCCAGCAGGATGTCCCCGCTCGCACGGCTGAGGCGAACCGACTTGATGCCTTCGTCCCATTCATCGCGCTTCTCATACGCCCATCGAACCGGAACGTCGAGGGCGAGCTGGAGCCATGCTGCGAGCAGTGCGGTGGACGGGGAGGAGGCTGCACCTCGCACCTCCACAGCCGTGACCTCTTCGAACGGCGGCTGGTCGAGCACTGCAGCGAGCTGCTCGCGCCAGTACGTGAGACGGGTCCACGCGAGGTCGGTGTCGCCGGGGGCGTGCGAACGCCCGAGTGACTCGATCTGCGCGCGCACGTCCTTGGCGGTGGCGGCGTCGGTGATGCGACGCTGGGCGATATGACCGAGCGGTGTGGCGGACGGCTCCTCCGGAGCGTCATCCGGCCACCAGGCGACGACCGGGGCATCGGGCAGCAGAAGGCCGGTGAGCAGGCTCTCCTGGTTGCCGGCCGCGTCGCCGTCGGCACGCAGCACGACGACCTCGCTCGCACCGGCGTCGCCGCCGACACGGATCTGGGCGTCGAGGCGCGCATCGCCCTCGCGTTCGGTGAGGACGATCACGCGCATCGGATGCTCGCGGGAGGCGTCGTTGGCCGCCTCGATCGCCTCTTCTGCGACCTCTTCGCGTGCGGCGATGACCAGGGTCAGCACGCGGCCGAGCGCCACAGCGCCGCCCTCCTCACGCAGTTTGACGAGTTGCTTGGCGACCTGGCTGACGGTCGTGTCGGGAAGGTCGATGATCACGGTCGTCTCCAGACTCGTCCGTCGCGGGCCAGAAGGGCATCGGCGGATGCCGGACCCCACGAACCGGGGGCGTACTGCTGCACCGGTGTCTTCTGCGATGCCCAGTACTTCTCGACGGGGTCGAGGATCTTCCAGGACAGCTCGACCTCTTCGTGGCGCGGGAACAGCGGCGGGTCGCCGAGGAGCACGTCCAGGATGAGCCGCTCGTACGCCTCGGGGCTCGCTTCGGTGAAGGCGTGGCCGTATCCGAAGTCCATCGTCACATCGCGGACGTTGCTGCCGGCACCAGGGACCTTGGAGCCGAACCGGATCGTCACTCCCTCATCGGGCTGCACGCGGATGACGAGGGCGTTCTGACCGAGCTCTGCGGTGTTCGAACGTCCGAACAGATGCTGCGGGGCGCGCTTGAAGACCACGGCGATCTCCGTCACTCGGCGACCCAGGCGCTTGCCGGTGCGCAGATAGAACGGAACATCGGCCCAGCGTCGCGTGTTGATGTCGAGCCTGATGGCCGCGTAGGTCTCCGTGGTGGAATCCGGGTCCATCCCGTCCTCGTCGAGGAAACCGGTGACCTGTTCGCCGCCCTGCCATCCGCCCGCGTACTGGCCGCGTGCGGTCGCGAGGGAGAGATCCTCGGGAAGGGTGACGGCGGCGAGCACCTTCTCCTTCTCGGCGCGCAGGTGCTCTGCGCTCAGGCTGATCGGCTCTTCCATCGCGGTGAGTGCGAGAAGCTGCAGCAGGTGGTTCTGGATGACGTCCCGCGCAGCACCGACGCCGTCGTAGTAGCCGGCGCGACCGCCGACGCCGATGTCCTCGGCCATGGTGATCTGCACGTGATCGACGTAGTTGCGGTTCCAGATCGGCTCGTACAGCTCGTTCGCGAAGCGCAGCGCGAGGATGTTCTGCACCGTCTCCTTGCCGAGGTAGTGGTCGATGCGGAAGATCGCGTCTGCGGGGAAAGCGACCTCCAGCGCCTCGTTGAGGTCGCGCGCCGATTCGAGATCGTGGCCGAAGGGCTTCTCGATGACGACGCGCCGCCAGCGCTCGTCGCCGTGGTCGTCGCCGACCAGCCCGGAGTCCTTCAGCTGCTTCGTGACGACGGGGAACGACTTCGGCGGGATCGACAGGTAGTACGCGTGGTTTCCCATCGTGCCGCGTTCGACGTCGAGCTTCTCGACGGTCTCGCGCAGCTTGGCGAACGACTCGGGGTTGTCGAACTCACCGGAGACGAAGCGGATGCCCTGCAGCAGCTGCTGCCAGGTCTCCTCGCGGAACTCGGTGCGCGCGTGCTTCTTCACCGCGTCGTACACGACCTCGGCGAAGTCCTGGTCCTCCCAATCGCGTCGGGCGAAGCCGACCAGGGCGAAACCGGGCGGCAGGAGCCCTCGGTTCGCCAGGTCGTAGACCGCCGGCATGAGCTTCTTGCGCGACAGGTCGCCAGTCACACCGAAGATCACCAGCGCGCTGGGACCTGCGATGCGATTGAGGCGACGGTCGTCTGGGTCGCGCAGCGGGTTATGGCCGCGTGATACGGGAACGGTCATCGGCGGGGGCTTCTCCTACGGGCTACTTCTGGGCGGCTTCGAAGAGGGCGAGCACGTCGGCCGAGTCCTCTGTGATCGTCAGGGACACGACGGGGCGGCCATGCTCGGCCAGCACGCCGGCATCACCCGCGGCCTGCGCTTGGATGAGCTGTCCGAAGGTGAACGGGCGCTCTGGGATCTCGAGATCGACGTCTGTGCGCTCCAGGATCTGCAGGAACACACCCTGAGCGGGTCCGCCCTTGTGATACTGGCCGGTCGAATGCAGGAACCGAGGACCCCAGCCGAACGTGGTCGGACGGCCGGAATCGGCGGCGACCAGCTCGCGAAGACCCTGCAGCTGCGGCAGCTCCAGACGGTTGACGTACGCCTGGATCGACACGTAGCCGTCTTCCGGCAGCTGCGCCCACAGCGCGTCCAGCACCGCTTCGATGTTGCCCGAAGCCGCAAGCGCGGGATCGGACACACGGACCTCGATGCCGCTCTCGACGAACGCGGGCGCTGTCGGCGCGGGCCGTGCGTCCAGAAGGCCACGGGTGGCGACCTTGGCGGATTCGACGTCGGGCTGGTTGAACGGATCGATGCCCAGCAGGTAGCCGGCGATCGCGGTCGCGTACTCCCACACGATCAGGTTCGCGCCGAGCGAACCGCTCACGAGGATCTCGCCTTCGTGACGCTCGCGCAGGTGGAACTCGTTCGCGTCATCGACGAGGCGCACGATCTGCAGGTCAGCGGGGACCTCATCCAGTTCCGGCGAGACCGGCAGCAGCACGACGGGCAGGATGCCGGTGCCGTCCTTGCCTGTGGACTCGGCGATGAGCTGCTCGATCCAATCCGGCAGACCGTTGATGTGCGTTCCGTCGGTGATCAGGCCCAGCTTGTCGCGCCGCGGACTCGTGCCTGCGATGGCTGCGCCGAGGCGCAGCGCCGGGTTGTCTGCCGCGTCGACGGCGACCTGCAGCAGTGTCGCCTCGGCCTCGTCGAGCAGCTCGGAGATGTCGGCACCGGCGAGTCCGGAGGGCACCAGCCCGAAGGCGGTGAGGGCCGAGTAGCGGCCGCCCACGTTCGGGTCGGCGTTGAACACCCGGTATCCGGCCTCGCGAGCGGATGCGTCCAGCGGCGAACCGGGGTCGGTGACGACGACGATGCGCTCGACGGGATCGATGCCGAGGTCGCGGAACGCGGCCTCGAACGTGCGGCGCTGCGAATCGGTCTCGACCGTGGAGCCCGACTTCGACGAAACGACCAGGGCGGTCTGCTCGAGACCCTCGTCGAGCGCGGCCAGTACCTGGCCGGGCGCCGTCGAGTCGAGGATCGTGAGCGCGACACCTGCGGTCTGCGTGATCACCTCAGGCGCGAGCGACGATCCACCCATGCCGGCGAGCACGACGCGGGTGACGCCCTTGGAACGCAGCGCGTCGCGGAGCGCGACGATCTCAGGAACCAGAGGACGCGAGACCGACACTGCCTCGAGCCAGCCGAGACGCTTGGCTGCCTCTTCTTCGGCGGCTTCGCCCCACAGCGTCGAGTCGAACCCGGTGATGCGCGATGCGATGAGGTCGCCGACCAGCTGCGGAACGACCTCGTCGATCGCCGTCTTCGCAGCGCCCGACGCGTGGATCGAGAACGTCATCGCTGGGCCTCGAGCCCCTCAGCGACCTGGGCGAGCAGGTCATGCCAGGAGTCGATGAACTTCGCGACGCCCTCGTCCTCGAGCACCTGGGTGACATCGGCGAAGTCGACGCCGACCTTCTCGAGTCCGGCGAAGACCTCGCGGGCCTCGTCGTAGCCGCCGGTGATCGTGTCGCCCGCGATGACGCCGTGGTCGAAGGTCGCCTCGAGCGTCTTCTCCGGCATCGTGTTCACGACGCCCTGGGCGACGAGTTCCGTCACGTACAGGGTGTCGGGAAGGGCCGGGTCCTTGACGCCCGTCGAGGCCCACAGCGGACGCTGCAGGGTCGCACCGGCATCCAGAAGGGCCTTGGCGCGGTCGCCAGCGAACGTCTTCTCGAACAGCTCGTACGCGAGACGGGCGTTCGCGAGGCCGGCCTTGCTCTTGAGTGCGAGCGCCTCATCGGTGCCGATCGCGACGAGGCGCTTGTCGGTCTCGGTGTCGACGCGCGAGACGAAGAACGACGCGACCGACTCGATCGTCGACAGGTCGATGCCCGCGGCCTCGGCCGTCTCGAGCCCGGTCAGGTACGCCTCGATGACCTCGGCGTAGCGCTCGAGGCTGAAGATCAGGGTCACGTTGACGCTGATGCCCGCGCCGATCGTCTGCGCGATCGCGGGAAGGCCCGCCTTGGTCGCGGGGATCTTCACCAGCAGGTTCGGGCGGTCGATCTTCTCCCAGAGCTGCTTGGCCTGCGCGACCGTTCCCTCGGTGTCGTGCGCGAGATCGGGGGACACCTCGATCGACACGCGGCCGTCGACGTGACCCGAAGCGTCCCACACCGGACGGAAGACATCGAGTGCGGCGGCGACGTCCTGCGTAGTGGCCGCGAACACGGCCTCTTCGGCAGTCGCGCCCGACGCGGCGAGTTCGGTGACCTGCGCGTCGTAGGAGGTGTCATCCGGGTTGGTGATGGCACCGGCGAAGATCGTCGGGTTCGTCGTGACGCCCACGACGTTTCGCGTCTCGATCAGCTCGGCGAGGTTGCCGGAGTCGATGCGGGTACGGGAGAGGTCGTCCAGCCAGATGCTGACGCCTGCGGCTGCGAGGTCTGCGGTGGGGGTGCTCATGCGTTCTCCTTGACAGTTGCGCGTGCCGCCTCGACGACGGCCTCGGCGGTGATGCCGAATTCCTGGAACAGGGTCTTGTAGTCGGCGGATGCGCCGAAGTGATCGATCGCGACGGAACGTCCCTTGTCGCCGACGATGCCGCGCCAGGTGAGTGCGGAGCCCGCCTCGACGGACACGCGTGCGGTGACCGATGCCGGGAGCACGGACTCGCGGTACGCGGCATCCTGCTCGTCGAACCACTCCAGCGACGGAGCCGAGACGACGCGGGCGTTGATCCCGTCGGCGGCCAGCGTCTCGCGAGCTGCCACAGCCAGCTGCACCTCGGAGCCGGTGGCGATGATGATGACGTCGGGCGTGCCGTTCGGCGCTTCCGCGAGCACATAGGCGCCCTTGGTCGCGTTGTCGGCTGAGGCGAAGGTGTCGCCTGACGCCGCGCCCTCGCCGCGTGCGAACACCGGGATGTTCTGACGCGTCAGCGCGATACCAGCCGGTCCGGCGTGGCGGCGCAGCAGTTCGAGCCAGACGACCGAGGTCTCGTTCGCGTCCGCAGGGCGCACCACCGTGAAGTTCGGGATGGCGCGCAGGGTCGCGAGCTGCTCGATCGGCTGGTGCGTCGGGCCGTCTTCGCCGAGCGCGACGGAATCGTGCGTCCAGACGAAGATGCTGGGGATGTTCATCAGCGCAGCCAGGCGGACGGACGGGCGCATGTAGTCGCTGAAGATCAGGAACGTGCCGCCGAAGGCGCGGGTCGGGCCGTGCAGCACGATGCCGTTGATGATCGCCGCCATCGCGTGCTCACGGATGCCGAAGTGCAGCACGCGTCCGTACGGGTTGCCCGACCATTCGTGCGTCGACCACTCGGAAGGGATGAACGAGGCGGCGTTCTTGATGGTCGTGAGGTTCGACTCGGCGAGGTCGGCCGAGCCGCCCCACAGCTCGGGGAGCTCGGCAGCGAGAGCGTTGATGACCTGACCGGACGCTGCGCGGGTGGAGACTTCCTTGCCCGATTCGAAGGCGGGAAGCGCCGACGCGATGTCGGAGGGCAGCTCGTGCGCCTCGACGCGGTCGAGCAGCGCCTTGCGCTCGGGGTTCGCGGTGGCCCAGGCATCGAACGACTCCTGCCACGCGGCGCGCACCTCAGCGGCACGGTCGGCGAGCGCACGGGTGTGCGCGATCACGTCGTCCGCGACGGCGAAGGTCTGCTCAGGGTCGAAGTCCAGGACCTTCTTGGTGGCGGCGAGCTCGTCGGCGCCGAGCGCAGAACCGTGGATCTTGCCGCTGTTCTGCTTTCCGGGCGACGGCCAGCCGATGATCGTCCTGAGGATGATGAGAGAGGGCTTGGCGGTCTCGCCCTTCGCGGCCTCGACTGCGGCGAACAGCTCGGCGACGTCTTCCACGTATTCGCCGGTCTTCTTCCAGTCGACGGTCTGCACATGCCATCCGTACGCCTCGTACCGTGCGGCGACGTCTTCGGTGAATGCGACGTTCGTGTCGTCCTCGATCGAGATCTGGTTCGAGTCGTAGAACGCGATGAGGTTGCCCAGCTGCTGGTGACCGGCGAGCGAGCCCGCCTCGCTGGTGATGCCCTCCTGCAGGTCGCCGTCTCCGGCGATCACGTACACGAAGTGGTCGAACGGGCTCTTGCCCTCAGCCGTCTCCGGGTCGAACAGCCCGCGCTCGTAGCGCGATGCGTACGCGAAGCCGACGGCGGAGGCGAGGCCCTGACCGAGCGGACCCGTCGTGATCTCCACGCCCTTGGTATGACCGTATTCGGGGTGACCCGGCGTCTTCGATCCCCACGTGCGCAGCGACTTGAGGTCGTCGAGATCGAGTCCGAAGCCGCCCAGGTAGAGCTGGACGTACTGCGTCAGTGACGAGTGTCCCGCGGAGAGGATGAAGCGATCGCGGCCCAGCCAGTCGGTGTCCGACGGGTCGTGGCGCAGGACGCGCTGGTAGAGGAGGTAGGCGAGGGGCGCGAGGCTCATCGCCGTGCCAGGGTGACCGTTGCCGACCTTCTCCACGGCATCCGCCGCCAGGATCCGTGCGGTGTCCACCGCGCGCCGGTCAATCTCTTCCCACTGCAATTCCGACAAGGTCATGCCCTTTCCAACGGTTACGAGGGCGCCCGGATTCCCTGCGCCTCCGCATCGTCACGGACAGAGCACAGCGCCGGGCGCGCGAGTGGTTTCAGCATAGCGTCGTGTCCGGATCCACGATGCTTCATTTCCTTCTCTTGCCGCGCAGGGCTCGACGCCTGGCGTGCGCGGGGCCTGTGCGGCGCCTGCACTAGACTGGAGCAGTTGGCGGAGTGTGCGCTGGGAGGCGATCGATATCTCGACTATGTCCGAGGCAACGACGGCGAAACGGCCGATCGGCCAAACGATCAAGGCGTATGTCTCACTGACGAAGCCCCGTGTGCTCGAGCTTCTGCTCGTCTCCACCGTTCCGGTCATGTTCCTCGCCGAGGGGGGCATGCCGAACCTCTGGCTCGTCCTGGCCACCGTGATCGGCGGCTCGATGAGCGCCGGATCCGCGGCATCGTTCAACATGTACCTCGATCGCGACATGGATGCGCAGATGCATCGCACCGAGAAGCGCCCGCTCGTGACCGGCGAGATCACGCCGCGAGCGGCACTGATCTTCTCCTGGACTCTGGCTGTGGCATCCACGATCTGGCTGCTGGCGACCACCAACTGGCTGACGGCGACGCTGTCGGTCGCTGCGATCTTTTTCTACGTCGTGATCTACACGATGATCCTCAAGCGTCGTACCGAGCAGAACATCATCTGGGGCGGCATCGCCGGCTGCTTCCCGGTGGTGATCGGCTGGTCGGCCGTCACGGGAGACGTCGCCTGGCCGGCGATCGTGCTGTTCGCGCTGGTCTTCCTGTGGACGCCGGCGCACTACTGGCCGCTGTCGATGAAATACCGCGACGACTACCAGGGCGCTGACGTTCCGATGCTCGGCGTCACGCGCAACGCGTCGCAGGTCGGCCTTCAGGTCATTCTGTACGCGTGGGCGACGCTGGCCTGCTCGTTGCTGCTGATTCCCGTCGCCGACATGGGGCTGGTGTACTCCGTGTCCGCCGTGGTGTTCGGCGGCTGGTTCGTCTACGAGTCGCACCGGCTGTACTCGCAGGCGGTGCGTGGAACGAACCCGCGTCCGATGCGGGTGTTCCACGCCTCCATCACCTACCTGACGCTGATATTCGTCGCTGTCGCCGTCGACCCGCTGCTGCCGTTCTGATCTTCTTCAATTCGATCCTCTTCCGAGGCATCGTCGGTCGTTTTCTCTGACGCATCCACGTCCGTCGCAGAGTCTGTCGAAGCGTCGGTCGCGGGTGCAGTCTCTGCCGCCCAGTCGATCGGCTCCACGACGACGGGCGCCGCGGCAGGAACGAAGGACTTGGCTGCGGCGAGGGCCAGGGCGAGAAGGACTCCGATCACGCCGGCTCCGAGCAGTACGGCTCCGACGACGATCATCGGCTGACCGACGTAGACCTCCACGCCGGTCGCCGTCCCGTCGAGCAGCTTGGCCGTCATGATGCTCGCGTTGTCCGAGATCAGCCACGCGCCCACTCCGGCGGACACGAGAGAGAGGACGAGCAGGAACCAGTACGAGATGCTGCGTGTGAGTGATTTCTTCATGTCGACAAGCCTCAGGGACGCGTTGATGCATACGCTATGCGCGACCTGTGCAGAGCCTGTGCGTGATGCGCAGTCCGGATCGACGTGAGATTGATCCCGGAAGGATTTCGCGGGTTCACGACGAGCTCAACCCGCGAGATCCTTCCGGCAACCCATGGGATGCCGCGCAGCGAGGCTGGCCGCGCCGATCATCGCGCGACGTCGGCATCGACCGGGCGCTTCAGGTGCATCACCGTCACCGTGTAGGCCGCGGCGGAGAGCGCGGCGAGGACCATATGGATGCCGACGAGCAGCCCCGGCAGTCCCGCGCGGGCCTGCCAGATACCGACGGCGACCTGCACCAGGATGGCGAGCACGAGCACAAGGAACCAGCGCCGAGGTGCGAGCCGCTGCACCCACGCGGTGATCGTCAGCGCTGCCACCAGAGCGGCGAGGACATACCCGGGCCACGAGTGCACGTGCGCGAGGATCGTGGCGTCGAAGCCGTCCCGCACGACGTTCGCATCGCCGGAGTGCGGTCCCGATCCGGTGGTGAGCACTCCGAAGAAGATGGTCACGGCCAACGCGAGTCCGGTGATATGCGACCCGATCGCGAACCACTGCGGCACGACGCGCTCGCGCGGTGCTCCGGATTCCTGAAGCCTCACGAGGTAGGCGGCGGTGACGCAGACGAGCAGCAGTGACGACGCGTAGTGGAACCCGACGATGAACGGGTTCAGGTCGCTGAGGACGGCAAGGCCCCCGACCACTGCCTGCGCCATGACTCCGAGGAGGACGATCCAGGCGAGCGTGGAGAGATCCCGTCTCCGCGTCGTCAGCCGCAGCGAATCCACTGCGGCGACGACGACTGCGACGAGCAGAGCACCGGACGCGAAGCCGAATGCGGGAAGGCCGAGCGGGTCGGTGACGAGGTAGGCGACGACAGCGGCGGCGACGCCACCCACGGCGAACCACACCGCCCGCATGACCAGGCGACGACCGCCGATCGCGTGCAGCGTCAGCAGCAGCACCGCGAGAGCGAGCAGGCCGACGACGCCGGTCATCGTGCGGTTGCCGAACTCGATGATTCCGTGGATGCCCTGAACCTCGTAGATGGGCACCAGCGATTCCGGCGTGCACAGCGGCCACTCCGAGCAGCCGAGGCCGGATCCGGTCAGGCGCACGGCGCCGCCGGTGCCGATGATGATCACCTCGGCGATGAACGACAGCCACGCCAGCAGTCGCAGCGGCCGCCCGAATCCGGAGAGGCGAGGATCCCCTCGACCTTCGTACGGTGAAGTGGCGGCGGGCGCTGCAGTGTCGGGCATGTGTCCTCCGGCCCGCGCCCGAGCGCACGGGCGCGGCCCGTTTGTCAGGGGGAACCTGTAGAATCGGATTGTTGCGATGCCTGCGGAAAGCGCAGAGTGCATCACCAACAGTTTAGGCGCGAAGAATGCGTCCGTGATGAGGCCCACCAGCGGCACCCACACCCGTCGACTCGAACGGGCCAGGAGGTGTCGGGGCGGATGACACCGTTGAGGCCTGACAAGGAGAGTGTGATGTCGGATGTGCTGATCGATCGCCCGGAACTCGAAAGTCTGGGGGTGTATGAGTTCGGCTGGCACGATGAAGACGCCGCAGGAGCCATCGCGAAACGCGGCCTCTCCGAGGACGTCGTGCGCGGCATCTCCGCGCTGAAGAACGAACCCGAATGGATGCTGAAGACCCGCATGAAGGGTCTGTCACTGTTCGGACGCAAGCCGATGCCGACGTGGGGCGCAGATCTCAGCGACATCGACTTCGACAACATCAAATACTTCGTCCGCTCGACGGAGAAGCAGGCGCAGTCCTGGGAAGACCTTCCCGTCGAGATCCGAGAGACCTATGAGCGGCTCGGCATCCCCGAGGCAGAGCGTCAGCGACTCGTCGCCGGAGTCGCGGCGCAGTACGAGTCCGAAGTGGTGTATCACCAGATCCGCGAGGACCTGGAAGCACAGGGCGTCATCTTCATGGACACCGACACCGCGCTGCGCGAGCACCCGGAGTTCTTCGAGGAGTACTTCGGAACGGTGATCCCGGCCGGTGACAACAAGTTCGCAGCCCTCAACACCGCCGTCTGGTCCGGCGGATCCTTCGTCTACGTCCCCAAGGGCGTGCACGTCGAGATCCCGCTGCAGGCCTACTTCCGCATCAACACCGAGAACATGGGCCAGTTCGAGCGCACCCTGATCATCGCGGACGAAGACAGCTACATCCACTACATCGAGGGCTGCACCGCTCCGATCTACAAGTCGGACTCGCTGCACTCCGCCGTCGTCGAGATCATCGTGAAGAAGAATGCTCGCGTTCGCTACACGACGATCCAGAACTGGTCGAACAACGTCTACAACCTCGTGACCAAGCGTGCTGTCGCCCATGAGGGCGCCACCATGGAGTGGGTCGACGGCAACATCGGCTCCAAGGTGACGATGAAGTACCCGTCGATCTACCTGATGGGCGAGCACGCCAAGGGCGAGACGCTCTCGGTCGCATTCGCCGGTCCCGGCCAGCACCAGGACGCCGGCGCGAAGATGATCCACATGGCGCCGTACACCCAGTCCTCGATCGTCTCCAAGTCGATCGCCCGCGGCGGTGGCCGTGCCGGCTACCGCGGTGAGGTCCGAGTCGACGCCAACGCCCATCACTCCGCGAACACGGTGCGCTGCGACGCGCTGCTGGTCGACACCAAATCCCGCTCCGACACATATCCGGCGATCGACATCCGAGTCGACGACGTGCAGCTCGGCCATGAGGCGACCGTCTCGAAGGTGAGTGAAGAGCAGCTCTTCTACCTCCAGTCCCGAGGGATGCCGGAAGACGAGGCGATGGCGATGATCGTGCGCGGCTTCATCGAGCCGATCGCGCGCGAACTGCCGATGGAATACGCCATGGAACTGAACAAGCTCATCGAAATGGGCATGGAAGGATCGGTCGGCTAAATGGCGGCCTCGACGACAGCGCCCAGCGAGGCGCAGCACACGAACGCGCCCCAGGCGGGCGCGCACATCGACCCCGCAGCCCAGGTGGCCGCTGCCGGATTCGTCCCGGTGCAGACCCGATCTGCACGTCCGCGCTCATTCGAGCCGGAGGAGTTCGGCACGCCGACCGGACGAGAGGTGAACTGGAAGCACACTCCGGTCGACCGTCTCTCCGGGCTCTTCAGCGTCGCCGCGCAGAACGACGGCGTGTCCCACGAGATCACGACGGGCGAGCAGTACATCGCGGAGTCCCTGTCCGCAGGCACCGCGCCTCGCGGCGAGCACTTCCTCTCCGAGGACATCGTCTCGGCAGTCGCCTGGCAGGGTTCGGCCGAGGCTCTGCACGTGCGTGTCCCTCGCGACGAAGAGATCGCAGAACCGATCCTCGTCACGATCACCGGGCACGGAGCCGACAAGCGCGCTGACGGCCACATAGTCATCGAGGCGCTCGAGCACAGCTCCGCCACAGTGATCCTCCGCCACCGCGGATCGGCGCAGTACGCGCAGAACGTCGAGATCATCGCTCGTGCCGGATCCCGGCTGACGGTCGTGTCGGTGCAGCGGTGGGACGACGACGCCGTGCACGCGGCATCTCACCAGGCCCGCGTCGACAACGACGCTGTGCTCAAGCACTTCGTCATCAGCTTCGGCGGCGGCCTCGTCCGGGTCAACCCCAACGTCGAACTCGCGGGCAACGGATCCGAAGGCTACCTCTACGGCCTCTCGTACGCCGATGCCGGACAGCACCTGGAGAGCCAGGTCTATCTGCACCACAAGGGCGCCCACACCAAGGGCGACGTGCTCTACAAGGGCGCACTGCAGGGCGAGAGCGCGCACAGCGTGTGGATCGGCGACGTGCTGATCGGCGCGAACGCCACCGGCACCGACTCCTACGAGGCGAACCGCAACCTGGTGCTCACAGAGGGTGCTCGCGCCGACTCGATCCCGAACCTGGAGATCGAGACCGGCGACATCCTCGGTGCAGGACACGCCAGCGCGACGGGTCGTTTCGACGATGAGCAGCTGTTCTACCTGCAGGCACGAGGAATCACGGAAGAAGAGGCACGACGCCTCGTCGTGCTGGGCTTCCTCACCGACGTCGTGCAGCGACTCGGCATCCCTGCCCTCGAGGAGGAGCTGCTCAGCGCGATCGAAACCGAACTCGCGGCGGTGAACCAGTGAGCGCACAGCGCGCCTGCGGCCTGAGCGAACTCGAGCAGGACACCCCGCTGCGGGTGGAGCTCGACGGCGTTCCGATGGCGGTCGTGCTCGACTCCGAGGGCGAGGTGCACGCCATCGGCGACACCTGCACCCACGGCGAGATCTCGCTGTCCGAAGGTTTCGTCGAAGGCGACACGCTGGAATGCTGGGCTCACGGCTCCGCATTCTCGCTGCGCACCGGCATCCCCCAGAATCTCCCCGCATATGAGCCCGTACCGGTCTACGTCGTCCAGATCGACGGCGACGACGTGCTCATCGATCCGACTGTAACTAAGGAAGTCTGAATGTCTGTTCTCGAGATCCGCGACCTGCACGTCACGGTCGACACCGAGGCCGGGACCACCCCGATCCTCAACGGCATCACCCTGACGATGAACACGGGTGAGACGCACGCCATCATGGGACCCAACGGCTCGGGCAAGTCCACCCTGGCGTACACGATCGCCGGTCACCCCAAGTACACCGTCACCGGCGGTTCCATCACATTCGACGGCGCGGACGTGCTGTCGATGACCGTCGATGAGCGTGCCCGTGCCGGCCTGTTCCTCGCCATGCAGTACCCGGTGGAGATCCCCGGCGTCACGGTGACGAACTTCCTGCGTACGGCCAAGACCGCGCTCGACGGAGAAGCACCAGCCATCCGCTCGTGGACCAAGGACGTCAAGGGCGCCATGGCGAACCTGCGCATGGATCCGAAGTTCGCGCAGCGCAACGTCAACGAGGGCTTCTCCGGGGGCGAGAAGAAGCGCCACGAGATCCTTCAGCTCGAGGTGCTCAAACCGAAGTTCGCGATCCTCGACGAGACCGACTCCGGCCTCGACGTCGATGCTCTGAAGATCGTCTCCGAGGGCGTCAACCGCGCCAAGGAGTCCACGGGCCTCGGCGTCCTGCTGATCACGCACTACACCCGCATCCTCCGCTACATCCGCCCCGATTTCGTGCACGTCATCGTCGCGGGGAAGATCGTGGAAGAGGGCGGCCCGGAGCTCGCCGACCGGCTCGAGGACGAGGGATACGACCGTTTCCTCGACCCCGCTGCCCCGATCGAGGCGTAGGCTGATCGCATGACCGCGACTCTTGCTCCAGAGAAGTTCGATGAGGTCACCGAGGCTCTCAAGGACGTGATGGACCCCGAGCTCGGGATCAACGTCGTCGACCTCGGACTCATCTACGATCTCGCCTGGGACGACGAGAACGACGCCCTCGTGATCCACATGACGCTGACGAGCGCAGGCTGCCCGCTCACCGATGTGCTCGAGGAGCAGGCGGCGCAGGCGCTCGACTCGGTCGTCGATCGGTTCCGCATCAACTGGGTGTGGATGCCGCCGTGGGGTCCGGAGAAGATCACCGATGACGGGCGCGACATGATGCGCGCGCTCGGCTTCGCCATCTGACGGTGCCGTGAGCACGAAGGTCCGTGCACTCCCTCTGCAGCAGCTCAGAGAGCGCACCAGCGAGAAGTGGCGGGAGTATCCCGCCGATGTGCTGCCGTTGTTCGTCGCCGAGACCGATTTTCCGCTGGCGCCGGCGATCACGCGGGCGCTGAGTCGCGCCGTCGAGACCGGCGACACCGGCTACGTCGCCTCGCGCACACCGCTCGCGGCCGCCTACGCGGAATTCGCGACACGTCGGTTCGGCTGGTCGCCGGATCCCGCGCGCATGCGGTCGACGGCAGACGTCAGCATGGGCATCGTGGAGATCCTCCGACGCGTGACGACGCCGGGTGACCGCGTGATCGTGATGCCGCCGGTCTATCCACCGTTCTACGACCTCGTCGAAGAGGCCGGCGCGGTCGTCGAGCGGGTGCCGTTGCGCGACACCGGTACGGCATGGGAGATCGATCTCGACGGCATCCGCAGTGCGCTGGAAGAAGGCGCACGCGCGATTCTGCTCTGCAGCCCGCACAACCCCACCGGCACTGTGCACTCCGTGGCCTCGCTCACAGCCCTCGCCGAGTTGGCCGCTGCTCACGGCGCGACAGTGGTTTCCGACGAGATCCATGCGCCTCTGGCCCAGCCGGACGCCGGATTCACGCCATTTCTCGCGATCTCGGATGCTGCGCGCGAGTTCGGCTATGCAGTGGTCAGTGCGAGCAAGGCGTTCAACCTCGCCGGCCTCAAGTGCGCGCTGATCGTCACAGCATCCGATGGTCCGACGCGGGTCGTGCGTTCCCTGCCGATCGAGGTGGAGTGGCGCACGGGGCAGTTCGGTCTTCTCGCCGCCGTCGCCGCGTTCAGCGAGGAGAGCGACGGATGGCTCGACGGGCTGCTCGACACCCTCGACGAGAACCGCCGCCTGCTTGCGACCCTGCTGGCCGAGCACCTTTCCGGTGCGCGCTATCGGATGCCGGACGCCGGATATCTCGCCTGGATCGATCTGACTGAGCTCGGCTGGGGTGACAACCCTGCCAGAAGGATCCTCCGCGAGGCCAAGGTCGCACTGCACTACGGGCTCGCGTTCGGTGCAGAGGGCGCCGGTCACGCGCGCCTGAACTTCGGCACCAGTCCCGAGATCCTCACCGAGGCCGTCACCCGCATCGCCGCGCTTCGCGACGTGTGACGGCATCCCTCTACGCCTTCTGCATCACCCTTGAACCCGTGCCCGTGGTGTCGGAGCTGCGAGTTGCCAGGCCGAGTCGCCGCGACCCGGCCTGGCAAGTCGCAGTGAGGCGATGAGGAGCACCACCGCGACCGATGCCGTCACAGGCGTCGTGCCGACGACCAGCAGTCCGACGATGGCGACGGTGCCCACCGCACTCGCGGTGACCAGCCGACCTGCAGAACGCGTGGGCGTGGGAATGCGTCGTGCCTCGATCCCGGCGAGCAGGAAGGCGATGCCCGCGGTCAAGGCGACCACGGTCACGAGCCACAGCGGCCTCGTCATCCACCACTCGATGCTGCTGGGCTCGGGCAGAGCGATGCCGGTCGTCATGGCGAACACCGCAGATGCGCCGGCCATCGCGAGGAGCACCGGCATGTGCCAGAGATAGATCGTCATCGCACGTGGGGTGACGAAAGTGAGGAACCTGCTGGGCAGGGGGAGTCGGCTCCACGACGCGACGCGATCGCGCAGGATCGAGAGCAGCATGGTGTGCGCGACTCCGACCAGCAGCAGAGAGGCAGTGGGAGGGTTGATGTTCGCGATCAGGTCGGGGGAGTAGGTGCCCGTGAGGAACGTGGTCACCAGGGCGGCGACGGCGGAGATTCCGATCACGATCCGTGTGCGGCGGGTGAGAGCGTCGATCCGGCCCTCGGCGAAGAAGAAGCCGAGCTGCTGCAGTGCGAGCCAGACGAACGCGAGGTTCACGAAGCCGACGCCGTCGATCCCAGTCGCATTGCGCACGGCATCCACCGCCACGGCCGCGGCGACGATCAGAGTGACCGTGATCCACGGGGCGCGTCGGTGCGCGGCCGCGAACAGCGGCAGCAGAGCCTGGCACAGCAGGAAGACACCGAGGAACCAGAGCGGTTGCCCGTAGCGATAACCGGCGATCGCCACGAGATCAGCAGGAACCCCGTTCGCGAGAAGCACTGTCAGCACGATGCCGACGACGCCGATCGTGACGACGGCCGGCAGGACGAGCCGGTGGATGCGAGCCGCCACGAACTCCTTCGCGGTGCCGCCGCGCTGCTGCGCGCGCCGCAGCGATGTGTATCCGGCGAATCCGCCGATGACGAAGAACAGCGGCATGACCTGCAGCACCCAGCTCAGCGGAGTGATCCACCAGGATCCGTCACTGGCGTTGGCGAAGAGAGGACCGGAGTCGGTGACTGTGACGCCCACCATCATCGAGTGCAGCAGGACGACTCCGAGCACGCACAGCGCTCGGACGAGATCGATGCCGGTGTCGCGTGTCGCTCTGGTGCTGCTCGATCGCGGTTCTGCGATGGCCATGAAGTCCTCCTCGGTGGGTGTTCGAGGAGGTTATTCATCCGGCGGGTCGAGCCGCATCAACCTGCGGGTTCGTCGTGACCCCTACCGCAGTACGGAGTTCTCAGGCTGGTTCGGCGAGCCCGGTGTCGTAGGCGAAGATCACGGCCTGCACGCGGTCGCGCGCGCCGATCTTCGCGAGCACCTTGCCGACGTGCGTCTTCACGGTCTGCTCGGCGATGAACAGGTTCGCGGCGATCTCATTGTTCGAGCGGCCCTGTCCGATGAGGACCAGGACCTCTCGCTCGCGGTCGGTGAGTTCGGCGAGCAGATTGCCGGATGCTGTGGTGCGCGGCTTCTGCGCCGCGAACTGCGCGATCATCCGCCGGGTGACGCTCGGAGACAGCAGCGCGTCACCCGCGGCGATCACGCGCACCGCGTGCACGAGTTCTTCCGGCAGAGCGTCCTTCAGCAGGAACCCGCTGGCGCCGGCCTGCAGCGCGTCGTAGACGTAGTCGTCGATGTCGAACGTGGTGAGCATAAGGATGCGCGGCACCTTGGCGGCGGGGTAGCCGGGGCCGAGGATACGCCTGGTCGCCTCGATCCCGTCGAGTTCAGGCATCCGGACGTCCATCAGGATGACGTCAGGATCGAGCCTGGCTGCGAGCGCCACGGCCTCAGCGCCATCCGAGGCCTGGCCGGTGACCGTGATCCCCTCGTGAGCGTCGAGGAGCGCGGCGAAGCCGGCGCGCACCATCGCCTGATCATCGGCGATGAGGACTTCGATGCTCACATGCTCTCCTGCTTCGACACCCACGGAAGCACAGCAGCAACCGTCCAGCCGCCGTCCGCACCCGGACCGGCCTCAAGAGTACCGTCGACCAGGGCGACCCGTTCCCGCATGCCCCGAAGGCCGTGCCCTGCGGACTGCGCAGCGCCTGACGAACCGGCGGCCTCGTCTGTCGCGGTCGAATTGTGCACGCGAAGGCGGATCGTCGTGTCATCGGTGCGGACGCTCACCGAGACACGGGAGCCTGGGGCGTGCCGCACGGCATTGCTCAGTGCTTCCTGGACGATGCGGAAGGCGGCGATCTGAACACTCCCCGGCGCCGCGGTGACGTCGGCGGTGACGAGTTCCAGCCCGACGTCGACACCGGCGCGTCGGATGCTGTCGACGAGCGCCGGAATGTCGCCGATCCCCTGTTGCGGGGTGAGCTCAGCGGATTGGTCCTCCGTGCGCAGGACACCGAGCAGTCGCCGCATCTCGGTGAGCGAGGAGCGGGCCGTGGCCGCCAGATCGTCGAACTCGGTGGCGACATCGGCAGGAAGATCAGGCAGTCGGTACCGCGCTGTGGAGGCCTGCACCTGGATCACCGACATGCTGTGCGCGACCACATCGTGCAGTTCACGGGCGATCCTGGTGCGTTCCTCGACGAGTTCGCGCCGTGCCTGCTCTTCGGCGGTGTGCGCACGTTGACGGGTGAGCTCGTCACCCAGACGGAGCCTTCCTGCCAGCAGCACCGCGATCAGGTAGATTCCGCCGACGACCGAAGTCGTGACGATCAGTGAGTTCGCGCTCGGCACGGTCGGCAGCATGATCGACGCCACGAGTCCTGATGCCGTGCCCGACCCCAGCATGATCAGTCCATGGCGCCACCCGTGCTGGAACGTGAGAGCGGCGACGGCGACGGCGAAGGTGATCAGCATCGGCACCGACCACGGCCAAGGCGCCTGGACTGCAGCGTCTCTGCTGATCGTGAGAGGGATCAGCACTGCGGCGACGGTGAACATGATGATCGCCAGGTTCGGATACTTGACGCCGACCAGGGCCGCAGCCACCGCGACGGCGGCGAGCAGCATCATGACCGGCACCGGGCTCGCGTACAGGGCGACGTGCACGGGGACGGCGACCGAATACAGCGTCACGGCGACAGCCGAGAGGATCACGATCATGACGGTGCGGCGGTCGAGCGGACGGCGAGCTGCCTTGTCGCGCGCCTTCTGCTCGCGCTTGTCGTTCTTCCTGTCGCGTTTCAGCTCGCGCTTCTCGAGTCGGGCGGCCTTCATGGGAGTCATCCTGTCACCCCTGCGGGCTCGACGGCGCGCACCTCGTCGTCTGCGGCGGATCCGGAATCGACAACGGTGCGGCGTCGGCGGATCGCCGCTGCCACCCGATCGATCGCGAAGCCCAGCACCAGGGCGAAGGCTACGCCGAAGACCGCGCTGAGCAGCGGCTGATCCTCGAGCCAGCGGCCGGCAAGCAGGCCGATGCCGGCGCTGTACGCAGCCCACATGATCCCGCCGACCACACTGAGCGGCAGGAAGCGTCGCCACGAGTAGCCGAGAGCGCCAGCCGACATGTTCACCGCGACCCGACCGATCGGGATGTAGCGTGCACCGAGGATGAGCGGTGCGCCGCTGCGCGAGAGAGTGCGCTGTGCGCGTTCGAACGCGGCCGCGACCTTGGGACGGCGCATCCAAGTGAATCTCGTGGTGCCGACCGACCGACCGATCGCATACGCGATGTTGTCGCCGATCATCGCACCGAGGGCTGCGACGGCGATCAGCAGCGGCATGTTCGTCTCGCCGGTGGATGCCGCGACGGCTGCTGCGGCGACGAGTACGGTCTCGCTCGGAATGGGCGGGAAGAAGCCGTCGATCACCGCAGTCGCGAACATCACGAGGTAGAGCCACGGAGAGGCGGCGGCTTGGAGGATGAGGTCGTTGATGATGTCCACCCGTAGAACGTACGTATCGGCCGGGTACGCTCACATCACCCTCAGGTATCGACTTCGTCATACTCCGGAGGTGTCTTGTACGTGCTGCTGTGGGCGTCCTGACAGACGAGCCGACCTATACTGAGAGGCTGGCCCATCGGTCAACTTCCCACCCTGACGAAACGGACCATTGCTGTGCTTGCCGTGCACGACCTCGAGATTCGCGTTGGCGCCCGCCTCCTCATGGACGGCGTGTCGTTCCGCGTCTCCGACGGCGACAAGATCGGTCTGGTCGGTCGCAACGGCGCCGGCAAGACCACTCTGACGAAGGTGCTCGCGGGCGACCTGCTTCCTTCGGACGGCAAAGTGACTAAGTCCGGCGAACTCGGGTATCTCCCGCAGGACCCCCGCACCGGTGACCCGGAGATGCTGGCACGCACGCGCATCCTCGACGCACGTGGCCTCGGCACGATCCAGCTCGGGATGACCAAGGCCGCCGAGGACATGGCCTCCGACGACCAGAAGGTCGCGGACAAGGCGATGCGCCGATTCGGCAACCTCACCGAGCAGTTCGAGGGACTCGGCGGATACGCCGCCGAGGCGGAGGCGGCCTCCATCGCCAACAACCTCTCGCTGCCGGACCGGATCCTCGACCAGCCGCTCTCGACCCTCTCCGGTGGTCAGCGCCGACGCATCGAGCTCGCGCGCATCCTGTTCTCCGATGCCCAGACGATGATTCTCGATGAGCCGACCAACCACCTCGACGCCGACAGCGTCGTGTGGCTGCGTGAGTTCCTCAAGAACTACAAGGGCGGGCTGATCGTGATCAGTCACGATGTCGAACTCGTCGGCGAGACGGTCAACCGGGTGTTCTACCTGGACGCGAACCGGCAGAACATCGACATCTACAACATGAACTGGAAGAACTACCTTCGTCAGCGGGTCGCCGACGAGGAGCGCCGCAAGAAGGAACGCGCGAACGTCGAGAAGAAGGCGACGACGCTGCAGCAGCAGGCCGCTCGCTTCGGAGCCAAGGCGTCGAAGGCCGCCGCTGCGCATCAGATGGTGGCGCGTGCAGAGAAGATGCTGGCCGGTCTGGATGACGTGCGCGAGGTCGACCGCGTGGCCAAGCTGCGCTTCCCGAAGCCCGCACCCTGCGGAAAGACGCCGATGATGGCGACGGGCCTGTCGAAGTCCTACGGTTCGCTGGAGATCTTCACCGATGTCGACCTCGCGATCGACCGCGGTTCGAAGGTCGTCGTGCTCGGACTCAACGGTGCGGGCAAGACGACCCTGCTGCGAATGCTGGCCGGCGTCGACCAGCCGGACACGGGGGAGTTGCAGCCCGGCTTCGGCGTGAAGATCGGCTACTACGCGCAGGAGCACGAGAACCTCGACGTCGAGCGGTCAGTGCTGCAGAACATGGTGTCGGCTGCGCCCCACATCACCGAGATGGAGGCGCGCCGCGTACTGGGCTCGTTCCTGTTCACGGGTGACGACGTGCTGAAGCCCGCAGGAGTCCTCTCCGGTGGCGAGAAGACTCGACTCTCGCTGGCGACCCTTGTCGTGTCATCCGCGAATCTGCTGCTGCTCGACGAACCCACGAACAACCTCGACCCTGCATCGCGCGAGGAGATCCTCGACGCTCTGGCGCACTACGAGGGCGCCGTGGTGCTGGTCTCGCACGACCCTGGCGCGGTGCAGTCACTCAACCCCGAGCGCGTGCTGATCCTGCCCGACGGCGTTGAGGACATCTGGAGCCAGGAGTACCAGGACCTGATCGAACTCGCGTAACGCGCTGCGCGCTGTGCGTGACTGTTAGCGTCGAGGCATGCAGAAGCAGCAGCTGGCGAAGTCGTTCGAGAACATCGGCGAGGACTGCGACCGGTTCCGGCCGGGGTTCCCCGATGCCGCCGCAGGCGAGATCCTTCCGTCGCGCGTGAGTACGGTGCTCGACCTCGGAGCCGGCACTGGCAAGTTCACCGGACTGCTCTTCACGCGCGCTGATCGGGACGCGCGGCCTGCTCTGGAATCACTCGGATCCTGACTGCGCGTGGGATCGCGCCTGCCACAGCAGTTCGAGCTCCCGATGCTGACCGACGTATTCGTCTACACCGCGACCTGATCCTCGGCTACAGCATCCGCTCGGAGTCAGTTCACCCCGAGGAACGAGCGGTCGGTGAGGATGATGGGACCGTCCTCGGTGACCGCGATCGTGTGCTCGGAGTGGGCGCCGCGAGAGCCGTCGACGCTGCGCAGGGTCCAGCCGTCCGGGTCTGTCACGAGTTCGTCGGTGGTGGCGAGCAGCCACGGCTCGATGGCGAACACGAGACCTGAGCGCAGTGGGAAACCGCGGCCGGCGCGGCCGTCGTTCGGGATGTGCGGGTCGCCGTGCATGATACGGCCGACGCCGTGTCCGCCGAAGTCGGTGTTGATGGAATAACCTTCGCCGTGCGACACCGCGGCGATCGCCGCGGAGATGTCGCCGATGCGGTTGCCGATCGTGGCGGCGGTGATCGCAGCATCCAGCGCCCGCTCGGTGGTCTCGATGAGGCGGAGATCCTCGTCGCGCGGCGTGCCGACGACGAATGACACGGCGGAGTCGGCGACCCAGCCGTCCACGGAGACCGCGAAGTCCAGTGTCACGAGATCGCCGTCGCGAAGCGTGTAGTCGTGGGGGAGTCCGTGCAGGACTGCATCGTTGATGGAGGTGCAGATGACCTTGCCGAACGGGCTGGCACCGAACGAGGGGTGGTAGTCGATGTAGCAGGATTCGGCGCCCTGCTTGCGGATCATGTCATGCGCGCGGCGATCGATCGAGAGCAGATTCGTTCCGATCTTGGTCTCATCGCGCAGCGTCGCCAGGGCCTCGGCCACGAATCGTCCGGCCGCTCGCATCTCGTCGATCTCGGCAGGGGTGCGCAATTCGATCATGGTGTTCCTCTCGTCTGTTCCATTCTCCCCGATGCGCGCAGCCTGTCCGATCCGCGCAGTCCATGCTCACAGCGAACACCCGCCGTGCGCGCAGGAGAGCGTCGTACGATCTCAGCATGTGGTTGCGACGCGCGTTCTATCGGTGGCTCATGCCTGCGGCTGTCGTGCTGCCGTTGTGGTTGCTGATCGGCTGGGGCATCTTCAACGCCGGCGGGTGGGCATTCCTCTGGGTGCTGTTCATCGCGATCCCCTCCGTGTTCATCGGTCAGCTCGCCCTCACTCTGCTGGTGCGCGCCCGTGCATCGGTGCGCGAGACCCGCATGCTCTCGTGGTGGGATGTGCTGGGCTTCGGTGTCTGGCACGCGTTGACGATCGCCGTCGGCTGCTATCCGCAGACGTGGTTCCCGCTGCTTCTGACCGCCGCCATCGCGGTGGCGCTGGGGCTGTTCTGGCTCGCGCTGCGACAGCTGTGGAACGAGGCGCGCGGTGCGGGCGGGGGCATCCGCGTCACGATTCCCACCGTCGGTGCTCCGCAGCCGGAGGCTGAGACCGAACGCCCCCGTCGCGCGCCCGCCGACAGCGAGGTGTTCGTGATCCGGGAGAAGCCCGCCTCCGAGCGCTGATGCGTGTTTTGGTGCCGTGCCGGATCCATGGCAGAATGGATCTTTGTGCCGTTACCGGCTCTGCCTCAGGGGAGCCCGCGGTCGCATCACGCGCCGTCAAGCACACATTCTCGTAATCCTTCCATCCCATGCATCCGACCTGAGGCGAGTGCAGAGAGAGACGATCATGCAGATCCTGGATGCCGTCGACGCGGCTTCGCTCCGTTCCGACATTCCTGACTTCAACCCCGGTGACACCGTCAAGGTGCACGTGAACATCACCGAGGGCACCCGCTCCCGTGTCCAGGTCTTCCAGGGCATCGTCATCGGCCGTCAGGGCGATGGCGTGCGCGAGACCTTCACGGTCCGCAAGATCAGCTTCCAGGTGGGCGTCGAGCGCACCTTCCCGGTGCACAGCCCGGTGATCGACCACATCGAGGTCGTCACCCGCGGTGACGTGCGTCGCGCGAAGCTCTACTACCTCCGCGAACTCCGCGGCAAGAAGGCCAAGATCAAGGAGAAGCGCGGCTGATCGCAGCTTTTCGCAGAGCACCCCGGGACACAGCGTCCCGGGGTGCTTTCGTTCACCCCGGAGTGTGCGAACCTAGATGGTGCCGTCAGAGCGCGGTGCGAAGACCCTCCTGAAGGAATGCGATGACGACTGAATCCGCCCCCGACGTGCGCCGCAAGAGGCGACGCGGATTCCTGATCTTCCTTCGAGACGTCCTGGTGATCATCGTGATCGCCGCGCTCGTGTCCTTCCTCGTGAAGACATTCGTCGTGCGCTCGTTCTACATCCCCTCTGCCTCGATGGAGCGCACACTCCTCGTCGACGACCGGATCCTGGTCGATGAGCTGACGCCGAACTGGACGGGGTACTCGCGAGGCGATGTGGTCGTGTTCGAGGATCCGGGGGGATGGCTGCCAGCGCGCGTGCAGGAGCCGGCCGGTCCGCCGCTGATGGAAGCGATCGATTCGGCACTCACCCTCATCGGACTCTCCGCCTCGGACAGCGAAGATCATCTGGTCAAACGCCTGATCGGCCTGCCCGGGGACAACGTCGTCTGCTGCAATTCACTCGGACAGATCGAGATCAACGGCGCCCCGATCGACGAGCTGTCGTACCTGAATCTGCCCGAGGGCGACACGGCGGCATCCAACGAGCCGTTCGATGTGACTGTGCCGGAGGGCTCGCTCTGGCTGATGGGTGACAACCGGGACCGTTCTCAGGATGCACGCGCGCACCAGGATCTGCCCAGCGGGGGATTCGTCCCTCTGGACAACGTGGTGGGCAAGACGTTCCTGACCACCTGGCCCCTCGACCGGATCGGCACGGTCGACGGCCATCGCGAAGTGTTCAACGGCGTACCTGATCCACAGTGATGACTGTCGTCGCGCCAACGCTCAGGCTCGAGCGCAAACTGCTCGCCGAGTTCGACCTCATCATCTCGCTCGACGAAGTCGGTCGAGGCGCGCTTGCAGGTCCCGTCGCGGTCGGCGCGTCGGTCATGGACGCTGCCGGCTGCCGTCGTCGCGTCCCGGAGGGGCTGCGCGACTCGAAACTCGTCACCGAGAAGCGCCGACCCGAAGTGGCCGCCCGCGCCGCGGCCTGGGTACAGGCATCCGGTGTCGGCTGGGCGAGCGCCGCCGAGGTCGATGACGGAGGCATCATGCGTGCGCTGGGACTCGCGGCATCCCGTGCGATCGATGCCGTCGTCGCACTGGGCGCCTCGCTCGACGGCGCTCTGGTGATCCTCGACGGCAACCACGACTACGTCTCGCGTGTGCACTCCGCGCCGCTGCAGGTGCGCTCGGTGATCAAGGGCGACCGCGACTGCGCCTCGGTATCGGCGGCATCGGTCATCGCCAAGGTCGCACGAGATGACCACATGAGCGCACTTCACGTCGATCACCCGGCGTATCAATGGGACCGCAACAAGGGCTACGCGAGCCTCGAGCACCGCGCGGCGATCCGCGAATCGGGGCTCTCGCCGTTCCACCGTGCGTCGTGGGCGATCGCCGATGCCCCCACTCTCTTCTGAACTCGTAGGATGGACTCATCATGGACGAAGAGGCATTCGACGATTACGACCGCGAACTCGAACTCGCACTGTTCCGCGAGTATCGCGACGTCGTGGGGCAGTTCCAGTACGTCGTCGAGACCGAGCGCCGGTTCTATCTCGCGAATGAGGTGAACGTGGTCCGCCGCGACACCGAGCACGACTTCTACTTCGAGATCTCGATGACCGATGTCTGGGTCTGGGACATCTACCGCGCCGATCGCTTCGTCAAGGCCGTGCGGGTGCTGACGTTCAAGGATGTCAACGTCGAAGAGCTGCAGCGGCGTGAGTTCGAGCTTCCCGAGGAGCTCTCGCTCGACGGCAAGTGACTCTGTCGGCACCGAAAATCATTCCCTTACCGGATCCCCAGGTCGCGTGAATCACGCTGATCACGGTTCTATCATCACGCGCATGCTGTCTCCATGGCAGCCAAAGACGACCTCGGACGTGCGGGTGAAGACCGCGCCGCACAGCACCTGGCGACGCACGGGTATCGCATACTCGACCGCAACTGGCGCTGCGCGCAGGGCGAGATCGACATCGTCGCCGAGCTCGACGGCATCCTCGGCATCGTCGAGGTCAAGACCAGGCGCAGCACCGGATTCGGCCATCCGTTCGACGCGATAGACGAGCGCAAGAGGCAACGGCTCTGGCGGTTGGGATACGCGTGGGCCGGTGAGCATCGTGATCTCGCGAGACATCGGATGCTGCGCCTCGAGATCATCGGGATCGTCGGCGCCGACCCCGCCACCGGCACGCTCGAGCACTTGGTGGATCTGCGATGAAGACGGCGCGAACCTGGGCAGTCGCTCTCACCGGTGTCGACGGGCACCTCGTCGAGATCGAGGCGGACGTGTCGAACCAGACACCGGGTTTCAAGATCGTCGGCCTGCCGGACAAAGCGCTGGGCGAGGCCGCGCAGCGCGTGCACAACGCGGTGACGAACGCGCACCTGGAGCTGACTCGTCGCAGGCTCACGGTGAATCTCTCGCCGGCGAGTCTGCCCAAGCACGGCAGCGGATTCGACCTCGGTATCGCGATCTCCGCGGTCGCGACCGGGGGAGTGCTCAACGCCGGGTCGATCGCGCGCACCGTGCATATCGGCGAACTCGGCCTCGACGGCAGGGTGCGTCCGGTGCCGGGCGTGCTCCCCGCCGTCTTCGCCGCTGCACGCGCGGGGTTCGAACAGGTGATCGTGCCCCACGCGAACGCGGCGGAGGCGCGACTCGTGCCTGGGATACGGGTGCGCGCCGCGACCACGCTTGCGGAGGTGGCGATGTGGCATGGTGCCGACCTCGCACCCGTCGAGGTCGAACCCGTGACTGCCGCGGTCGCGCCGCCTCACGAGCCGGAGAGCCTCGATCTGGTCGATGTCGTCGGACAGGACGAGGCAGTCGAGGCGCTGATCGTCGCTGCTGCCGGGGGACACCACCTGCTGATGAGCGGTCCGCCAGGGGCGGGGAAGACGATGCTGGCGCGCCGGTTGCCGGGCATACTCCCGCCGCTGGACGAGGATGCTGCGCTGGAGGTCGCGTCCATCCGATCGCTTTCCGGTGCAGCCGTCGACGTTCTCGACGCCCTGCCGCCGCTTGAGGCTCCGCATCACAGTGCCTCTGTGGCGGCGCTCGTCGGAGGGGGATCGCGGGCCGTCAGGCCGGGGGCGATCGTGCGGGCGCATCGCGGGATCCTGTTCCTCGACGAGGCGGCGGAATTCTCGCGCGTCGCACTCGATGCGCTGCGCCAGCCGTTGGAGACGGGGAGCATCGAAATCGACCGCGCCGGTTTCCGTGCGCGTTTCCCCGCACGGTTCCAGCTCGCTCTGGCGACCAACCCGTGCCCGTGCGGAAACTACGGCGTGCGCGGAGCGGAGTGCATCTGCCCGCCGATCGCGATTCGGCGATACTCGGCACGGCTCTCCGGACCGCTCAGGGATCGCATCGACATCGATCTTCAGGTCGCACGCGTCGCGGCCTCTCGGGCGACAGCGTCCGAGCGATCGGGGACGACCACGGCTGAAGCACGAGGTCGGGTGCAGGAGGCGAGACGGCGAGCCGGCTTGCGATGGGCGCAGACGCCGTGGACCGTGAACGCCGAAGTCGCCGGCTCGCATCTGCGGCAAGGGGCTCTGCGATTGCCGTCAGACGTGCGCGCACCGCTCGACCGGGCGCTTGAACGCGGGCTGCTCACGCTCCGCGGTTACGACCGTGCGCTTCGCCTCGCGTGGACCATGGCGGATCTCGCCGGAGTGGACCGCCCGGGACACGACGAACTCGGGCGAGCGCTCTTTCTGAAGAAGGGACTGATCTCATGATGGATGCTCTGCTGGGAGACGCCGAGGTCTGCGCCGTGGCACGCAGCGCTCGACCGGAGAGTGAGGCGGCCGATACCCTGGCACGGGTCGCATGGGGAGTGATCGCCGAGCCGGGTGACGGTGTGGCAGGGGCTCTGATCGCGCAGCTCGGCGCCGAAGAGGCGATGCGTGTCGCGCTGGACGACTCCCGTTTCGCCCTGTCGGACCGTGTCATCGGTGAAGCTCAGCGGCGGTGGCGACCACGCGCGCGACCTCGCGCCGTTTCGGAATCGCTCCACGGCGCACAAGAGGTGCGAGCGCGACTGCTGCTGCCCGGTGACGAGGAATGGCCCGAGTCGCTCGACGACCTCGGGGACCATGCGCCGGTGCTGCTGTGGGTCCGAGGCGATGCGAGCCGACTGATCACGCCCGAGCGCGTGTCGATCGTCGGAGCGCGGGCGGCGACCGGCTACGGCGAATCCGTCGCGGCCGAATTCGCCGGTGATCTGGCGGCATCAGGCACGCTCGTCGTCTCTGGTGGTGCGTACGGGATCGATGGCGCTGCCCATCGGGCAGCGCTCGGAGTCGGGGGCGGGACCGTCGCATTCCTCGCGGGCGGCGTCGACCGCGCGTATCCGGCCGGACATCAGCAGCTGTTCGAACGCATCCAGGCATCCGGTGCGATGGTGAGCGAGCTCCCGTGCGGCGCGGCTCCGACCAAGTGGCGCTTCCTCGCGCGCAACAGGCTCATCGCTGCTCTCGGGATGGCGACGGTGGTGGTGGAGGCGGGCTGGCGCAGCGGATCGTTGAACACCGCAGGGCACGCAGCCGCGCTCGGACGGCCGTTGGGATCAGTGCCGGGACCGGTGACATCCGCCGCATCTGCCGGCTGTCATCGGCTGTTGCGCGAATATGACGCGCGTTGCGTCACGAGCACCGCGGAGGTGCGCGAGCTGCTCGGCCTCGACGCGAACGGCAACGGTGGTCGTGGTGGGGGAGAAGGGGTGCGTATCGACCCCGACCAGACCCGTCTCCTCGATGCCATGAGCACCCGCACCGCACGCTCATCCATCGAGCTCGCCCGGATCTCGGGGTTGTCGGAAGAACGTGTCCGTGCGCTGCTGGGGCTGCTGTCGTTGGATGAGCGCGTGCGGAGCGATGAGGCGGGATGGCGCCTCGGCGTCGCATGATCTCCTCTGGTCCTCCGTGCCGGGCTCCGGCAGCGCCACGGCGAGGCGCGGCGCACCTGCGACCCTGGAGGGCATGCTGGTCTCATGGATCTGAACGCCGCTGCGGATGCGTTCACCGCACATCTGACGCAGGTGCGCAGGCTGTCGCCCGCGACGGTGCGCGCGTACCGGTCGGATCTGCATGATCTCTCGGATGCCGTCGGAGAGAGTTCGCTCGCCGACGTCGATCTCGAGACGCTGCGGGACTGGCTCTGGCGCGCGACCCGACGCGGCGACGCGCGCGCCACGTTGGCCAGACGAGCGGCGGCCGCTCGTTCCTTCTTCGCGTGGGCGAAGGACGAGGAGCTGATCGGTCTGGATCCGAGCCTGCGACTGGTCGCGCCGAAGCGCGGCCGCACGCTTCCCGCCGTCGCATCGAAAGACGGCATGCGCGATCTCCTCGACGCGCGTCGGGAGACGGCAGCGGATGGCGACCCCATCCAGCTCCGCGATCATGCGATCCTCGAGCTGCTGTACGGCTCCGGCATGCGGGTCTCGGAACTCTGCGGGATCGACATCGACGATCTGGACCTCGATCGCGCCACTGTCCGGGTAGTCGGCAAAGGATCCAAGGAACGGGTCGTGCCATACGGCATCCCCGCCCGCGACGCGCTCGGCGCGTATCTGACACGGGGTCGCTCCGTGCTGGTCGCCCGCGCCGAACGAACCGCGCCCGCCGTGTTCCTCGGCGCGCGCGGCGGACGCCTCGGCCCGCGCGCGGTATACACGCTGGTCGCCCACGCGCTGGGTCCGATCATCGGCGCCGAGGCCGTCGGGCCGCACGCACTCCGGCATTCCGCCGCGACGCACCTGCTCGACGGGGGGGCGGATCTGAGAGCAGTGCAGGAGATCCTCGGACACGCGAGCCTGGGAACCACCCAGATCTACACGCACGTCTCTTCGGAGCGACTCACAGCGACCTACCGACTCGCGCACCCGCGAGCCTGAGCGAGTCAGGCGCACCGGTCCCGGTGCCCGAGACGCCGGTCGGCCCGCAGCACGGCAGGAGGATCGCCCGCGGCACCTCCCCGAACAACAGCATGGGGTTGATGTACACGTCGCGGTACCGCACGCCGAGGTGCAGCTCGCCCGCTGGGGTGTGACCGCCCCGCGCGACCGTGCCGATCTCCTGGCCCGCGACGACCACCGCACCAGGTGAGAGCGTCGATTCGAGTGGCTCGAACGTCGTCACGAGCCCGTCGCCGGTATCGAGTGTGAGCAGCGGCCGATCCACGACCACTCCGCGGAACGCCACGACTCCGTCCGCCGGCGCACGCACGACGGTGCCGACCGGGGCCGACATGTCGATCCCACGATGGCCGGGACCGTACTCGTGCGCGGGTGCGCGGAACGGCGTCGTCACGGTGCGCGCGCCGTCGACGGGCCAGGTCCACGGCGGGTCCGGCGTCGGTGGCCCGACAGCGGCACCGGGCAGCATCACCAGCAACAGCAGGAACGCGATCGCTCGTGGGACAGTGAAGTTCCGCCGGTCGCAACTGCTCTGGGCTCGCATCGGACCATCTTGGAGCATGCGTGAGTGATGCGCAGTGGGAAACCCGCGTCCGGGGGATAACGCCGGAGGACTGCGGCCTGTGCAGGAGCAATCGATGGCGACTGATCCTGTACACTGGAGGTCGCACCTCGAACTTCGGGGTGACTACGCGTGCCCAGAGCGATCGACGTCTGCAAGGACAAGGTCGTGGCATCCACTCCCTCAGGTCCTGCTCGCAAGAGCGGGTGGGCGTGTGCCGGGCGCCAGGCATGCCGATCACCCGATCGGCGACACAACCTCAACGGCGCTGAACGCGCCAGAACCAGGAGACGACCATGGCTGTGGTCACCATCCGCCAGCTGCTCGACAGCGGCGTGCACTTCGGACACCAGACCCGTCGGTGGAACCCGAAGGTCAAGCGCTTCATCCTCACCGAGCGCAGCGGCATCCACATCATCGACCTGCAGCAGTCGCTGGGCTACATCGACAGCGCCTACGACTTCGTCAAGGAGACGGTCGCGCACGGCGGCACCATCCTCTTCGTCGGCACCAAGAAGCAGGCTCAGGAGATCCTGGCAGAGCAGGCCACGCGCGTCGGCCAGCCCTTCGTGAACCAGCGCTGGCTCGGCGGACTCCTCACCAACTTCCAGACGATCTCCAAGCGTCTCGCACGCATGAAGGAGCTCGAGGAGCTCGACTACGAGGTTCCGGCCAACAGCGGCTTCACCAAGAAGGAACTGCTGCTCAAGAAGCGCGAGCTCGACAAGCTGCACAAGTCGCTCGGCGGTATCCGCAACCTCACCAAGACGCCTTCGGCTCTGTGGGTCATCGACGCGAAGCGTGAGCACCTCGCCATCGACGAGGCCAAGAAGCTCGGCATCCCCGTGATCGGCATCCTCGACACGAACGCCGACCCGGACGACTTCCAGTACCCGATCCCCGGCAACGACGACGCGATCCGCTCCGTCTCGCTGCTGACCCGCATCATCGCCGACGCCGCGGCCGAGGGCCTGCAGCAGAAGCACAACCCCGAGTCGGGTGACGCTGAGCCGCTGGCCGAGTGGGAGAAGGAACTCCTCGAGACTCCGGCCGACGCTGCTGAGGCTCCTGCCGCTGAGGCGACTGAGGCTCCTGCTGCTGAAGCGACTGAGGCTCCGGCTGAAGAGGCTGCCGCTGAGGTTCCTGCTGCAGAGGCGACCGAAGCTGCTGCCGAAGAGGCTCCTGCCGTCGAGGCGACCGAGGCTCCGGCCGAGGCAGCCGAGGCCGACGCCGCCAAGTAATTCCGCGTACACACACATCACGAAGCAAGGAGCCACCACACATGGCCAACTTCACCATCGCTGACATCAAGGCGCTGCGCGAGCAGCTCGGCACCGGAATGGTCGACACGAAGAAGGCGCTCGAGGAAGCCGAAGGCGACCGCGAGAAGGCCGTCGAGATCCTCCGCCTCAAGGGTGCGAAGGGCAACGCGAAGCGCGCTGACCGTTCCACGAGCGAGGGCCTCGTCGTCGCACGTGAGCAGGACGGCAACGTCACGTTGATCGAGCTCGCCTGCGAGACCGACTTCGTCGCGAAGAACGAGCGCTTCATCGCGCTGGCGGACAAGGTCGCCGATGCTGCTGCCGCAGCCAAGGCGAACACGGTCGAGGAAGCCCTCGCGGCATCCGCGGGCGACCAGAGCGTCGGTGAGCTGATCTCGGACGAGGCAGCCGTCATCGGCGAGAAGGTCGAGCTGCGCCAGGTCCGCACGGTCTCCGGCGATTCCGTCGAGGTGTACCTGCACCGCACGAGCAAGGACCTGCCGCCGCAGATCGGTGTCGTCGTCGCCTACTCGGGTGACGATGCAGCGACCGCGCGCAGCATCGCGCAGCACATCTCGTTCGCCAACCCGTCCTACCTCGACCGGGGCTCCGTCCCGGCCGACGCCGTCGAGAAGGAGCGTGAGATCGTCACCGAGATCTCGCGCAACGAGGGCAAGCCCGAGGCTGCTCTGCCGAAGATCGTCGAAGGCCGCGTCTCCGCTTTCATCAAGCAGGTCGCACTGCTCGAGCAGGACTACGCCAAGGACAACAAGCTCTCTGTCGCCCAGGTGGCGAAGGATGCCGGTATCACCGTGACAGACTTCGCACGCTTCAAGGTCGGCGCGTAGCAACCTGGAAGGGGTTCGGATCATTGTGATCCGAACCCCTTCTTCATGCCCACAAGGCACTATCTTGAATCGGGACGAGAGGATCACCCACCCATGACCGAACGCACCGGACGCCGTCGCGTCCTTCTCAAACTCTCCGGTGAGGCCTTCGGCGCTGGACAGCTCGGCGTCAATCCCGATGTCGTCGGCCAGATCGCACGAGAGATCGCGGCGGCCGTCGACCAGGTGGAGATCGCGATCGTCGTCGGCGGTGGGAATTTCTTCCGCGGTGCGGAGCTCAGCCAGCGCGGGATGGACCGGGGACGCGCCGACTACATGGGCATGCTCGGAACGGTCATGAACGCGCTCGCTCTGCAGGACTTCCTCGAGCAGGCCGGAGCCGCCACTCGCGTGCAGTCCGCCATCTCGATGACGCAGGTGGCCGAGCCGTACATTCCGCGCCGCGCGGAGCGGCACATGGAGAAGGGTCGTGTCGTGATCTTCGGCGCCGGCGCAGGACTCCCGTACTTCTCGACCGACACGGTCGCAGCGCAGCGCGCCCTGGAGATCGGGGCCGACGAGGTGCTCGTGGCCAAGAACGGCGTGGACGCCGTCTACACCGCCGACCCCAACAAGGATGCCACCGCGACCCGCATCGAGCAGGTCACCTATCGCGATGCGCTGCAGCGCGGCCTCAAGGTCGTCGACTCGACGGCGTTCAGCCTCTGCATGGACAACAACATGGACATGCGCGTCTTCGGCATGGAGCCCGCGGGAAACGTCACCCGCGCGCTTCTCGGTGAGGCGATCGGCACGCGCGTCTCCGCCTGAGGCGCGCCACGCCGGGTCCGAGCGCATGCCCGGATAGAATTACCGGAACACCACGTTGCTGGAACACCCCGACGATAGGAGTCACCGTGATCGCGGATGTCCTCGCTGAAACCACCTCCCGAATGACGCGTGCGGTCGAAGCCGCCAAAGAGGACTTCGCCACGGTCCGTACCGGACGGGCGAACCCGCAGATGTTCCAGAAGGTGATGGTGGACTATTACGGTTCACCCACACCCCTCGCGCAGCTCGCGTCGATGGCGAACCCTGAGGCACGTTCACTCGTGATCACGCCGTATGACAAGACCGCGCTGAAGGCCATCGAGCAGGCGATCCGCGACATGCCGAACCTGGGCGCGAATCCCACGAACGACGGCAACATCGTGCGCGTGACGATGCCCGAGCTCACCGCCGAGCGCCGCAAGGAGTACGTCAAGCTCGTGCGTACGAAGGGCGAGGACGCGAAGGTGCACCTCCGCGGCATCCGTCGCAAGTCCAAAGACGAGCTCGACGCGCTCAAGAGCGACGTCGGCGAAGACGAGATCTCACGTGGCGAGAAGGAACTCGACGCGATCACGCGCCAGCACGTCGACCTCGTCGACGACGCCCTCAAGCGCAAAGAGACCGAGCTGCTCGAGGTATAACCCAGGATGAGCGCCGCAGCCGGCTCCGCCGACGAGCAACGCCCGCTGACGCGGCGCGAAGCACGTGATGGAGCCACCCCGGAAGTCGACCTCCCCGTCGTGGACGAGGGGTCGATTCCGCCGCGTCCGCCGCTGCCGGCCGGGTCTGCGCATCCTGTCGATCCGACCGCCGCGATGCGGGAGCAACTGCGCCAGGCCAGGGGCGAGTTCGAGACTCATGTGACTCAGGCCAGGGAGCATCTCGATCAGGCGAATGAGCGGATAAAGGCGCGCACCGGCCGCGACCTGATCCTCGCGATCCTGGTCGGGCTCGGATTCGGTGCGATCCTGCTGGCCTCGCTGATCTTCATCAAAGAGCTGTTCGTCCCGATCGCCCTGGCGATCGCGGTGCTCGGGATCTTCGAGCTGGCACGGGCGCTGAGCGCTGCGGGCCGCCGGATCGACCTCGTCCCGCAGATCATCGCCGGCGTCGCGCTGGTGCTCGCCGGCTACTTCGCACCGCCGTGGCTCATCTGGGTCGCTTTGCTGGTCGCCGTCGTGTTCGTCGTCGTGTGGCGTCTTCTTGCGCAGATGATGTCGAAGGACGGCCGTACATACGGTGACGTGCTCACCGATGCCCTCGTCAGTGGCTTCGTCCAGGTGTACGTGCCCTTCCTCACCGGCATCGCTCTGCTCCTGCTCGCCCAGGAGGGCGGGCAGTGGTGGGTGCTCGCGTTCGTCGCGATCGCCGTCGCATCCGACACCGGCGCCTATGCTGCCGGACTTGCCTTCGGCACGCATCCGATGGCGCCGCGCATCAGCCCGAAGAAGACCTGGGAAGGCTTCGCCGGCGCTGTGGTCGCTGCCGTCGCCGCAGGCGTGCTCCTCGCGATCTTCCTGCTCAACCTGCCGTGGTGGGCGGGCGTGATCTTCGGCGTCGCCATTCTGCTCACCGCCACCCTGGGCGATCTCGCCGAGTCGATGATCAAACGTGACATGGGCATCAAGGACATGAGCTCATGGCTCCCCGGCCACGGAGGGCTCCTGGATCGACTGGACAGCATCCTTCCCTCGACCATTCCGGCGCTGAGCCTGTACTTCCTGCTCTCGCCTTGGATGACGCTTCCATGACTTCGGATACGGTGAACGGTGTGACTGAGATCGACGACGACAAGGCGGCGCCCGCCTTCGGACTGGCGAGTGGTCGCGAGCGCGGATACCACCGCGTCGCGGTGGACACGTTCTTGGCTGCGGCCCGTGACAGCTTCGAGGACGACACCGACGATCTGTCCGCCGCCGACGTGCGCGTGGCATCCTTCCCGCTCGTCAAGGGCGGATACGACATCGCTGAGGTCGATGCCGCTCTCGGGCGTGTGGAGGATGCGCTGGCCGCACGGCAGCGTGAGCGCGCCGTGCGCGTCGAGGGTGCGCAGGCATGGGTCGAGCACGCGCGCTCGGATGCGCAGCTCATACTCGACCATCTGGCGCGCAGCCGCCGGCACAAGTTCGCACGCACGGGCTTCCTGTCATTCGGATACCGCGTCGACGAGGTCGATCACGTCGCCGCACGGATCGTACGGTACCTGCGCGATGGTGATGAACTGTCGGTCGAACAGCTGCGATCGGCTGCATTCCGGATGCAGCGCGGCGGCTACCGCGAAGAGCAGGTCGATGCGCTGCTGGATGCCACGATCGACGTGATCCTCGCGGTTCGCTGAACGACCGTCCCGGCATTCGGATGGAGGTCTCAGGCGCGGCTGGTTACACTGAAGCTATTGTGACTTCCGGCACCGAGATCGATCCCGCCATCGCCAGCGATGCGCCGGTGAGAACCGCACCCAAGAAATCACCCGCGCGCACTCCTCGTCGTTGGTCGCGCAGGCGTGGTGTCGTCGGCGGCTTCGCGGCGTTCGGCGTCGTCGCCTTCGCAGCCGCGATCGTGGCGCCCACAGGCATGGCGCTCGCGGATCCTCCGGTGGCAGACGTGCAGACGCCTTTCTCGCTCGCAGTCCAGGACACGCAAGATCTGACGGTCACGGCCGAGGGCGCTACCATCGCGCCGGTCTCCCGCGGCGCCTACGACGTCTATGTGACACCGACTCCCACGCCCACTCCGACGCCGGAACCAGAGGTCGCGTCGACCGATTCGGATTCCTCGGATTCCTCAGGAAGCGCCGGCCCGCTGTACTACACGGGCGGCGGTGCACCGGCGGAGTGGATGGCGGCGGCCGGCATCGCGTCGAGCGACTGGGGCTATGTGGACTACGTCGTCTCCAAGGAGAGCGGTTGGAATCCGAACGCCACGAACTCCTCGTCCGGCGCGTGCGGTCTCGTACAGGCGCTGCCGTGCAGCAAGGTGCCGGGCAACGGCTACGACCCGGTCGACAACCTGCGCTGGGCGAACGGCTACGCGACAGGACGCTACGGCAGTTGGGCCGGGGCTTACGACTTCTGGATCAACAACAACTGGTGGTAATGCTCCGACATGCCACGCTCGCACAGGCGGCGCCAGGAGCGCCCTGACACTGACGACTCCTTCGACCGGCTGCTCTCGGGCTGGAAGCGCGCAGAGACGCGCCAGGGCCGGGAATGGACTGTGCAGCCGGTGTCGGGGCAGCAGGCGCAGAAGGAATACATCTGCCCAGGATGCGGCGGTACGATCGTCGCCGGCACTGCGCACCAGGTCGTCTGGCGTGCCGACGGTGTGCTCGGCGATGCGGCCGACCTCGCCGCGCGGCGGCATTGGCACACACACTGCTGGAGGATGGCGTGAGCCTGGAGATCCGCGGACCGCTGGAGCTGCCGGCACGGCGGGAGGCGATCGAACTGTCCACGGCGGATGAGTTGACGCTGGTGGGCGAATTGGCACTCCCCGAGACCGATGCACCCGTTGCGACGCTTGTGACGCTGCACCCGCTCCCGACCGCCGGTGGGTTCATGGATTCGCACATTCTGCGAAAGGCCGCCGCGCGCCTCCCCGCCCTGGCAGATCTGGCCGTGCTGCGCTTCAACACGCGTGGGACGACGTCGCCGCGTGGCACGAGTCAGGGGAAGTTCGACGGCGGCGAAGCCGAGCAGTTCGATGTGGCCGCGGCGATGGACTTCGTCCATGAGAGGGCTCTGCCTCGTCCGTGGCTGCTGGGCTGGTCGTTCGGCACTGAGCTCGCACTGAAGTACGGGCGTGAGCACGACGTGGAGGGCATCATCCTGCTCTCGCCCCCGTTGCACAGGGCGACTGCGGATGATCTCTCGGCGTGGGCGGGCGATGAGCGCCGGGTGATCGCGGTCATCCCCGAGCTCGACGACTACCTGCGCCCCGAAGAGGCTCGGGAGCGCTTCGCGTCGATTCCCGACATCACGCTGATCGATGTCGAAGGCGGCAAGCACCTGTGGGTCGGAGAGGCCCAGACGCGCCGCGTGCTCACCGAGATCGTCGCCGTGGTGAATCCGGATGCGCTGCCGCTCCCGAACGAATGGCCGGTCATCTCTCGTTCATGCGGGGGATGAGCACCTGACGGTAGATGATCAGGATGCTCGCTGCGACCGGAATCGCGATGAGTGCGCCGAGCAGTCCCAGCAGCGACCCGCCGGCGAGCGCAGCAACGACGACGACGGCCCCGGGAACCGAGACTGCGCGACTCATGATGCGCGGTGAGATCACGTACGCCTCGATCTGCATGTAGATCAGGTAATAGACGCCGGCCGCAATCGCCGTTGCCGGGGAGCCGACACCCGGAATCAGGCACGCGAGCACGATGAGCGTGGAGCCGGTGAGGGTTCCCACGAGCGGGATGAGCGAGAAGAAGAACGCGACCACCGCGAGCACGGCGGCGAACGGGTGGCCGATGATGCTGAGGAAGATCGCGCTGAGCACACCGTTGATCACGCCGAGCGTGACCTGGCCCATGACGTAGTAGCCGACCGAGTCGGTGATCTGCTCGGCCAGGTCGACGAAGCGAGGGCGTCGGGATGCCGGAACCAGCTGATAGACCGAACGCTTCAGAGACGGCGTCGACGCGGTCAGATAGATGGTCAGGATCAGCACGATGAAGGCGCCGAACAGTCCGGTCACGAGGTTGAGGCTCACAGCGATCACGCCGCCGGTGATGTCACCCATGTTCGCGAGCAACCAGTCCTGCGACTCGGTCAGGATGCGATCGATGTCCAGTGCCGGGAACACTGCTCCCAGCCACTCCCGCAGATCGCCCCAGATGTCGTTGCTCGACTGGACGAGCGCGGTGATCTGTTCCACGAGCTGGCTCACCTGGTCGATGATGATCGGCAGGACGATGAGCACGATTCCGGCGAAGATGCCGAGGACACCGAGGATCGTGAGGATGACCGCGAGCCAACGCGGCAACCGACGGCGCTCCAGGAACGAGATGACCGGATCGAGCCCGAGGCTGATGAACAGCGCGGTGCCGACGTAGAGCAGCACGGTGGAGAGCGATTGCACGCTGCCGATGAGCAGGATGCCCAGTCCCACTCCGAGCGTCGCCACAAGGGCCGTGCGGAACGGATTGTGAACCTTCATGGGCCCTCCTCGACAAGACTGATCTCAGGGTAGTCGGCAAGCGGCGGACGCCATCGACGACGTGCCGCTCGGGGAACGTTGCCGCCCCCTCGTAGTCAACACTCAGCCTGTTTCGATAGTCTGAAACGTCGAGCGGAGATCTGGGCGAGGCGCCCGGGTCACGTAAGGAGACTTTTCGTGCGTTTCGTATGGGCCGTCGTGGCCTTCGTCCTGGCCACGCTTCTCATCGGAGCAGGCATCGCTCAGCGAACCATCTTCATGGGTCCATCGGCCCAGCAGACGGAGTTGAGCGTCGAGGAGCCCGCGCCCTTCACGCTCGTGGACGGAGCGGTGCTCCGTGAGAATCCGGGCCAGCAGACGCTGCTGGTCCGCGGAGAGGGCGACATCTTCGTCGCCTATGGTCGCACCGCCGATCTCAAGGCATGGCTCTCCGATGCCGAGTACAACGCGGTCGCACTCGACTCCGACGGCGAGAGCGTCTCCACTCTCATCGAGCCGGAGGTCGCACCGGAGGACGAGAGCGGTGCCGCCGAGGGTGACACCGCCGAGCCGGACGGCCGCAACCCAGTGGGGTCGGATCTCTGGCTCGATTCCTTCAGCGAGGCCGATCAGCTGATCACCGACATGCAGCTGCCGGAGGGCATGAGCGTTCTCATCGCGAAGGACGGAACCCAGGACGCACCCTCGGATGTCGTCGTCTCCTGGCCGCTCGATCGGTCCACGCCCTGGGTCGGACCGCTCATCGCCGCAGGCGGCGCCGTGCTGCTGTTCGGCCTCGTCATGTATGTGCTGGCGATCCGCCATCAGCGCAGGGGACGCGGTCCGCGCCGCAAGGGGCCAGGTCCGATGCCGGCCACCGAACCCATCGACCTCGCCGTCGAGTCGGCACCCGTTCGCGAGTCGCTCGAGGCCACTGGCGACGCCGAACCCGCATCCGACGGCGCACCGGAGGAGAAGAGCGCGCCGAAGAGCGAGCGCCGTGCGCACAGCGTGCGCCGCAGGCTGCTGGTGCTGCCCGCATTCGGAGTGGCCGCGTTGCTGTTCGCCGGCTGCTCCAGCGACTCGTGGCCGCAGTTCGCAGATCCTTCGCCGACGCCGTCGCCGACGCAGACCGTCATCACACCGGAGGATCAGAAGCCACCGGCAGTCACAGAGGCTCAGGCTTCCCGCATCCTCAAGAGCATCGCCGGCACTCTTGAAGAAGCTGACGCGTCGCTCGACATCGACCTCGCCGGCACTCGTCTGGCCGGTGCCGCGCTTGCAGCGAGGAGCACCGACTACACCCTGCGTGCGACGCTCACCGACCGTGCACTGCCCGCCACCATCCCGACCGATGTCATCGAGGTGCTCCTGCCTCAGGCGACGGACGAGTGGCCGCGCACCGTTCTCGCGCTCAGCAAGAGCAAGAGCGACGACACTGTGCCACCGGTCATCCTCACCATGACGCAGGCCGATCCGTGGTCGAACTACCAGGTCGCCAACGTCGCCGAGATGCAGGCTTCTGCCGAGGTGCCGGAGCTCGCCCCCGCATGGCTGGGGACCAGCCTCATCACGGAGAACGCATCCGCGTTCCTCGCACTCGCACCCGAAGAGCTCGCGACGGCCTTCGCGGATGTGGTGGACAGCGGCGAGAAGAGCGAGTTCCGTTCGCTGTTCGATCCGGTGAGCATCACGCTGGCGGACTCCATCTCGGCGAGCCGCGCGGCCGTCACGCAGTCGCTCGTGGACAACGGCGCCGCCGAGACCTCGAGCACAGCGTTCGACATCGTGCCGGCCGACCAGCCCGCCGTGGCCTTGGCGACGCTGGACAGCGGAGCGATCGTGGCCGTGTCGATGGTCGACAGCGAGACCATCGCGCCGACGTCGACGGACGCGGTGATCAAGTTCGGGGAGAACCCCGAAGCGAAGACGCTCACTGGGGTCGAGGAGGCTGCCAAGGGCGTCGTGACCACATATGGACTCCAGCTGTTCTTCTCGGTGCCCGCCCAGGGGTCATCGGAGCAGATCCGCCTCCTCGCCGTGCGTCAAGACATCCTCAACGTGGAAGTGATCCAATGAGCGACATCTCACCAGCCGCCCTTCGTGGCGCCGTCGACCTCTCGAGCCTGCGCAACCGACCGGCGCCTCCCGCCGACGCCTCGCCGGCACCGGCGGGCGCCGAGACTCCAGCCGCGGGCGGATTCATCGTCGATGTCACGGACGCCACGTTCGGCCAGATCATGGAGCTCTCGCGCACCGTGCCGATCGTCGTCGACCTGTGGGCCGAATGGTGCGGGCCCTGCAAGCAGCTCAGCCCGATCCTCGAGAAGGTCGTCACGGAGCTCGGCGGACGTGTCGTGCTCGCCAAAGTCGACGTGGATGCGAATCCGCAGCTCGCGCAGAGCTTCCGCGCGCAGTCCATTCCGATGGTCGTCGCCCTGATCGCCGGGCAGCCGGTACCGATGTTCACCGGCGCGGTTCCCGAGGAGCAGGTGCGTCAGGTGTTCGATCAGCTGCTGCAGGTGGCCGCCCAGAACGGTGTCACCGGATCAGTCGCGGGCGCTGCGGCCGACTCAGGGGAACCGGGTGCCGATGACGCGGAGGAGCCGCAAGAGGCTCCGCTGCCGCCTCTGCACGCGGAGGCGTTCGCGGCGATCGAGGCGGGTGACTTCCCGGCGGCCATCACCGCCTACGAGAAGGCGCTCGCGGAGAACCCGCGCGACGAGGACGCTCGCGCAGGACTCGGCCAGGTGCGGCTGCTCGATCGCGTGCAGGGCCTCGATCTTCAGCAGGCGCGGGCGGCCGCAGCTGCTGCACCGCTCGACGTGCAGGCGCAGTTCGCCGTCGCCGACCTCGATATCTCCGGTGGCCACGTGGACGATGCGTTCGGAAGACTGCTCGATCTCTTCGCGGCCCTGCCGTCCGACGAGCGCGCCCCGGTGCGGGAGCGCCTTGTCGAACTGTTCGGGCTCATCGGCACCGGCGATGCTCGGGTGATCGCGGCGCGCAACCGCCTCTCATCGCTGCTGTTCTAGTCGCTCCGCGCGGTATCGCAGCCAGATCGTCGACAGCGCAGGCAGGGTGATCTTCGTCGTCGGAGTGCCGTGCTCGCCGTCGACATGCGCGGCGACGCGGCCGTAGTTGCCGATCCCGGAGCCGCCGAACTCCACAGCATCCGTGTTGAGGATCTCGTCCCACACGCCCTGCACCGGCAGGTGCAGCGGGAGTCCGGCGCGTTCGACACCGGCGAAGTTGCTGATCACCACGATGCGGCCGCCGTGTTCGTCACGGCGTTCGAAGGCGATCACGTTCGGATCCCACGACGGTGCGCCGAGGCGACGGAAGCGCGTGCTGTCGCCGTCTCGTTCCCACAGCGGAGCGCTGGCGCGGTAGGCGCCGTTCATCTCGGCCACGAAGTGCTGCAGCTGCGCATGCGACGGTTGATCGAGGAGCCACCAATCCAGCTGCCTGGACTCGGACCACTCCGCGAGCTGTCCGAACTCCTGACCCATGAACAGCAGGTTCTTGCCAGGGTGCCCCCACATGTACGCGAGATAGGCACGCACGTTCGCGAGCTTGTGCGCGTGATCGCCAGGCATCTTCGACAGCAGACTGCCCTTGCCGTGCACGACTTCGTCGTGGCTGATCGGGAGCAGGTAGTTCTCGCCGAAGGCGTACACGAACGAGAACGTCATCTCGCCCTCGTGGTGCGCACGATACATCGGGTCGCGCGCGATGTACTGCAGCGAGTCGTTCATCCAGCCCATGTTCCACTTGAACCCGAACCCGAGCCCCGCGTGATCGGTGGGACCGGTGACCCCAGGGAAACTGGTCGACTCCTCCGCGATCATCACGATCCCAGGGTGGGCCCGGTACGCGGTCGCGTTGACCTCCTGAAGGAAGCGGATCGCTTCGAGATTCTCCCGACCGCCGTGGATGTTCGGCTCCCACTCGCCGTCCTGTCGCGAGTAGTCGAGGTAGAGCATCGAGGCGACTGCGTCGACGCGGAGGCCGTCGATGTGGAACTGATCGAACCAGTACAGCGCGTTCGCGACGAGGAAGCCGCGCACTTCAGGGCGGCCGTAGTCGAAGATCAGCGTGCCCCAGTCCTGATGCTCTCCGCGGCGCGGATCCGGGTGCTCGTACACGGACAGGCCGTCGAAACGGGCGAGTGCGAAGTCATCCTTCGGGAAGTGGCCAGGCACCCAGTCGAGGATGACACCGATGCCGGCCTGGTGCAGGCGATCGACGAGATAGCGCAGGTCGTCCGGGGTCCCGAAGCGCGCTGTCGGCGCATAGTATCCGCTCACCTGATAGCCCCAGGAGCCGCCGAACGGATGCTCGGCGAGCGGCATGAACTCGACATGCGTGAACCCGGTCTCCAGCACATGGTCGATGAGCGGGTCGGCGATCTCACGATATCCCAGTCCGTTGCGCCAGGAGCCGAGGTGCACTTCGTAGATCGACATCGGCTGTGCGACGGCATGCGTCGCCGCGCGCCGGGTCATCCAGGCGCCGTCCTGCCACGAGTACGCGGAGAACGGGACGACCGATGCCGTCAGCGGCGGGACCTGCGTGCGGCGCGCCATCGGATCCGCCTTGAGGATCCAGCGACCGTCACGCGTCAGGATCTCGTACTTGTAGAGCGCTCCAGGGCTGAGGTCCGGGATGAACAGCTCCCAGAGCCCGCTCACGCCCATCGAACGCATGCTGTGGCCCTCGCCACTCCAGCCGTTGTGCTCGCCCACCACCCGGACGGCCCGGGCATTGGGGGCCCAGACGGCGAACGACACTCCGATCTCACCGTCGAGCAGATGCACGTTCGCACCCAGAACCTCCCAGAGGCGCTCATGGCGGCCTTCGGCGATCAGGTGCAGGTCGAGGTCGCCGACGGTCGGAAGATGGCGGTAGGGGTCGCCTGCCACCTGCTCGTCCTGGCCTTCGTACACCGTGGCGATCCGATACGGAACGGGTGATCCGTCGTGCTGCCCCTCCCATATGCCGTGCTCGGCATGGACGAGCGTCAGGCGCGTGTCGTCGCTGAAGACGGCATCCACTCTCTCCGCCAGCGGACGTCGCACGCGGATCGTGGTACGGGTGCGGCCGGTCGCGTCCTTCATCGGGTGCGCCCCGAGCACGTCGTGCGGAGCGTGATGCGCACCTGCCGCGACGGCTTCCCAGTCGTGTGATGCGACGACGTCCTCGATGTAGTTCATGACCGCTCCTTCACCTTGAGGATGTGCACCGGCTCGACGAAGGCGTCGAGTCTGACGAAGTTGTGATCGGACCAGGTCCATACCGCGCCGGTGACGAGATCCTCGACCTCGTACTCGGTACCGCCGTCGACGCCCCACGCCGATGTGTCCACGTGCACGGTGGTCTCACGCACCGAGTGGGGATCGACGTTGACGACGACGATGATCGTGTCGGAGGACCCGGTGCCGGTGAACGCGGCGTCGAGATGCTTGGAGTACACCAGGATGCTGTCGTCGTCGCTCCAGTGCACCCTGAGGTTGCGCAGCTGCCGCAGAGCCGGATGGGCTGCACGGATCTCATTCAGTCGCCGGAGGAAAGGAGCGAGCGAATCGCCGGATGCCTCAGCAGCGGCGAAGTCGCGCAGCTTGTACTCGTACTTCTCGTTGTCGATGTTCTCCTCGGACCCCGGACGCGCGACGTTCTCGTACAGTTCGAAACCGGCGTACACACCGTAGGTCGGGGCTGCGGTCGCGGCGATGGCCGCCCGGATGCGGTACGCGGCCCGACCGCCGAACTGCAGATACTCGGTGAGGATATCGGGGGTGTTCACGAACAGGTTCGGGCGGAGGAAGTCCGCCGTCCCGGTGGCGAGCCCGATGAGGAAGTCCTCGAGTTCGCGCTTCGTGTTGCGCCACGTGAAGTACGTGTAGCTCTGCTGGAAGCCTGCCGCAGCCAGGCCCCGTAGCGGGGCCGGCCGGGTGAACGCCTCTGCGAGGAACACGACGTCGGGATGCGCCGCGGTCACGCGAGCGATGAGCCACTCCCAGAACCGGAGCGGCTTGGTGTGCGGGTTGTCCACGCGGAAGATCGACACGCCCTGCGACACCCAGTGCTCGACGATGCGCAGCACCTCGGTCGAGAGTCCGTCGGGGTCGCCATCGAAGTTCAGCGGATAGATGTCCTGATACTTCTTCGGCGGGTTCTCGGCGTAGGCGATGGTCCCGTCGGGAAGGGTCGTGAACCACTCGGGGTGGGAGGTGACCCACGGATGATCGGGGGAGGCCTGCAGCGCCAGGTCGAGAGCGACCTCGAGACCGACCTTCCGCGCCTCGCGCACGAAGAATCGGAAGTCCGCCGGAGTGCCGAGATCCGGATGCACTGCATCGTGTCCGCCCTCTGCTGCCCCGATCGCCCAGGGCGAACCAGGGTCTGCGGGCGCGGCATCCAGGGCGTTGTTCGGTCCCTTGCGGTGCGTTCTGCCGATCGGGTGGATCGGTGGCAGGTAGAGCACGTCGAAGCCCATGGCGGCGACGCCCGGAAGGCGCTTCGCCGCGGTGCGGAACGTGCCGCTCCTGATCGTGCCATCGGCCTTGCGCTTCGCTCCCTCCGAGCGAGGGAAGAACTCGTACCATGCGCCCACGCCCGCGGTGGTCCGCTCGACGACCAGCGTCTGCTCGGCGGAGGCCGAGGTGAGCGATGCGAGCGGCCTGGCGGCGAACAGCGCGGCGAGGCCTGGATCCATGGCGACCGACAGGGCGGTGGCGGCATCCGCCCCGGTGAGCGTCGCAGCGACCGCTCTGAGACGCGCGCGCTCTGCCGCGGGTCTGGCCTTCTCGCCCGCGGCGCGCGTGAACAGCTCCCGGCCGAGGGCGGCCATCACTTCCACGTCGACTTCTGCCGCGATCTTCACCGCAGCGGCGTGGGCCCAGGTGGCGTGATCGTCCGCGAAAGCCTCGAACCGATACCGCCACAGTCCCTGCACATCGAGGGCGATCTCGGTGCGCCAGGAGTCGGTGCCGTCGTGAAGTGCCGCCAGGCGGTGCAGACTCTCCTCGCCGTTCGGCGCCGTCAGACGCACATGCACGCCGATCCGATCGTGGCCCTCGCGGAACGCGACGACCCGGAAAGGCACCACTTCGCCGACGAAGGCCTTGGCAGGGAACCCACCCGGCGCGGCCGGGGTCGCATCCGCGAGCGGGATGCGCCCGGTGAGCGTCTGCGTGAGGTGCGCCGGAGTATCCTTCACCCCGGTGCGTACCGTGACCTCTCGTTCATCCGCGGCACGGGGCCGCAGGGGGATCTGTGCGGGGCTTCGAAGCGCCGCGGGACGATTGCCAGAACGTGCAGCCACACCCTGAATGTACCCCGCCGCGACGAGACTCGACACCCGCCACCGTGCCGTGTCCGGGCAGCGTCACTCGACGCGGAAGAGACGCATCGATGTTCCCGGCGTCGTGAGCACATCGCCAGGCGCGAACGTCTCCGATTCGCCTCCGGGATGTTCGTCCGAGCTCGACCACAGCGACACGAATCGGCTCGCATCCTCCAGCGTGGGCAGCGTGATCTCGACGGGGGATTCGATGCCGTGCACGACGAGCAGAATGCGATTGGCCGGCTCGTCCACCGGCGTGGAAGCGGCGACGTACTGCAGTGTGCGGTTGCCCGGATCGGTCCACTGCTCCTGCTCCATCGTCTCGCCGTTCTGGTCGTACCAGTCCATGACCGAGGCATTGGGCGTGTGCTCGCCGAGACGCGCATAGCGGCTCGGCCGGAGCGAGGGGTTCTCACGGCGGAGTCTGGTGAGCGCCGAGACATGGGCGCGGAGGTCCTTCTGCCAATCCTCGTCGTCCCAGCTCAGCCAGGTGAGGTCGGAGTCCTGGGCATAGGCGTTGTTGTTGCCGCTCTGCGTGCGTCCGCTCTCATCTCCGGCCGTCAGCATCGGGATGCCGGCCGACAGCAGCAGTGTGCCGAGAAGGTTGCGCATGGCCTTGCGCCGTGCGGCCTCGACCAGGGGGTCGGTCGTGGGGCCCTCGACGCCGTGGTTGAACGAGCGGTTCGTGTCGGCGCCGTCGCGGTTGTCCTCGCCGTTGGCCTCATTGTGCTTGACGTCGTAGGTGACCAGATCACGCAAGGTGAAGCCGTCGTGCGCGGTGATGAAGTTCACGCTCGCGAGAGGTCCTCGATCTTCGCTGAAGGTGTTCGATGATCCGGCCAGTCGGGTCGCGAAGCCGCCGATGCCCACAGGTGCGGATGCGCGGCGCGCGTAGTCGATGTCACTGAGCCAGAAATTGCGCACGCGGTCGCGATAGCGGTCGTTCCACTCCAGCCACCCGTCGGTGAAGTTCCCGGTCTGCCAGCCGCCGAGACCGACATCCCACGGCTCGGCGATGAGCTTGACGTCCTGCAGGGCCGGATCGTCGCGGATGGCGAGGAGAAGCGGATGCTCCGGTGTGTACTCGTGGTTCTCGTCGCGGCCGAGAGCAGCCGCGAGATCGAATCGGAAGCCGTCGATCTGCATCTCCTGCGCCCAGTACCGCAGAGAATCCAGCACGAGCCGTGCTGCGGCATCCTTCGAGGTGTCGAGCGTGTTGCCGCATCCGGTGGTGTCGATGTAGACGCCGTCGGGCTGCTGACGGTAATAGTTGGCATTGTCGATGCCGCGCAGACTCGAACGGGGCCCGCCGATGCCCTCTTCCGAGGTGTGGTTGTAGACGACATCGAGAATGACCTCAAGACCCGCCTCGTGCAACAGCTTGACCATGCCCTTGAACTCGGCGAGCACGGCCTCCGGACCCTCTTTGCGAGCGTCGTCCGTGGCGTAGGCGTTGTGCGGTGTGAAGAAGTTGAGGGTGTTGTAACCCCAGTAGTTCGTGAGCCCGCGCTCGAGGAGACGCGGCTCCGGGACGAAGGCGTGCACAGGGAGGAGCTCGATCGAGGTGATGCCCAGCGAATGGAAGTACTCGATCATCGCCGGGTGGGCGAGACCCGCATAGGTGCCGTGAAGCGCCGGCGGTACGTCCGGCTGACGCTTGGTCACTCCCTTCAGGTGCGCCTCGTAGATCACCGTGCGATCGAGCGGGATGCGGGGCTTGCGCGATTCAGCCCAGTCGAAGCCGTCGACGATGACGACCGAGCGCCATTCCTCGTATCCGTCGCCCTGGGCAAGGCCCTTGGCGTACGGGTCGAGAAGCAGCGTCTCGGGATTGAATGTGTTGCCGGGGCCGTGCGGACCGCCGACGCGGACGGCGTACCTGGTCCCGGGCTGCAGCAGGTCGGTGGTGACCTCCCAGACGTCGCCCGTGCCACGCTCGAGGTCGACCTCATCGGTGACCCAGTCGAGGTCGGTCTCGTCGAAGATCACGAGTTCTATCGACGAGGCGTTCTGCGACCAGACGCGCAGGGTCGCGACGCCGTCGTGCAGACGCACGCCGAGGTCGTCGAGGGCAGCGCCGCCGGGCGCAGTGAAGTCTTGGGACTCGGGCATGAGTACACATTAGGCGGGATGTGTTGCAGTCTCATGACAGCGCGTACTCAGTTCCATGTGCCGTGTCGCGAGAAATGGGGGAGAGTTGAGGGATGAGGTTCTATCTCGATCACGCTGCGACCACGCCGCTGCGCCCTGAGGCGCGCGATGCCTGGCTGGATGCCACGGAAGTCGTCGGCAACGCGTCATCGACCCACGGCGCGGGTCAGGATGCCCGCAGGCTGCTCGAAGAGTCGCGCGAGCGGATCGCCGCGGTGCTGGGGTGCGACCCCATTGAGGTCGTATTGACCTCTGGCGGCACCGAGTCGATCAATACGGCCCTGCGCGGGGTCTGGGATGCGCGGGAGGCGGATGCCGAGATCATCGTGCTGCCGGACGGCGAGCACCACGCGAGCATGGACACGGCCGGTGCTCTTGCGGCCGAAGGCGCCGTGTTGCGTCGGGTACCGCTGACCGCGGCCGGGCGCATCGAGGCGGATGCGTTCGCACGCGCCTTGGCCGGCGCAGCATACGAGCGGGCTGCACTGGCCACGGCGCTCGTCGCGAACAACGAAGTGGGCACGATCAACGATGCCGCCGCTCTCGCGGGCGCGGCGGCGGCGGCTCGTGTGCCGTTGCACTTGGACGCAGTAGGCGCCTTCGGACATGTGGCGCTGTCGTTCCGGGACCTTCGAGCGGATGCCGGCGCGGGAGTGGGCCTGGTCGCGATGAGCGTCGCGGGGCACAAGATCGGCGCACCGGTGGGCGTCGGTGTGCTCGTGGTCGCTCGTACGGCCAAGCTCACCGGTCTGCTGCACGGAGGTGCGCAGCAACGAGGGCTCCGCGCCGGAACGCAGGACGTCGCAGGTGCTGCTGCCTTCGCGGTCGCACTGGAGCTCGCCGAGGCGGAGCGCGAAACCGAGGGAGCGCGGCTCACGGCGCTGCGTGATCGTCTGATCGACGGCATCCGCACCGCTGTGCCGTCGGCAGAACTTCTCGGCGATCCGGTCGACCGTCTCCCGAACAACGTGCACATGCTTTTTCCGGGGGCAGTGGGAGAGAGCCTGCTCTTCCTGCTCGATGTCGCAGGGGTCGCGGCATCCACCGGCTCCGCCTGCCAGGCCGGCGTCGCCGAGCCGTCACACGTCGTGATGGCGATGGGCCGCGGTGAGCGGGATGCGCGCAGCGTTCTGCGCTTCACGCTCGGGCGCACCTCGACCGACGCCGAGGTCGACGCGGTGCTCGGGGCGATCGCCGATGCGTATGCGCGAGCATCCGGAAAACTGAGCGCTCACTGAGCCTGCCGAAGCATCACGCTCGTAGACTGGACCAATGCGAATTCTTGCGGCCATGAGCGGTGGCGTGGACTCAGCCGTTGCGGCGGCACGCGCCGTCGAGGCAGGACACGACGTCACCGGGGTGCACCTCGCGCTCTCCAGGGCCGGCGGCACGCTGCGCACCGGCAGCAGAGGGTGCTGCACGATCGAGGACGCCATGGATGCGCGCAGGGCGTCTGACAAGCTCGGCATCCCGTTCTATGTCTGGGACTTCTCCGAGCGCTTCCGCGACGACGTGATCGATGACTTCATCTCCGAGTACCGGGCCGGCCGCACGCCGAACCCGTGCATGCGATGCAACGAGAAGATCAAGTTCGCCGCCCTCCTCGAGCGCGCGATCGAACTCGGCTTCGATGCCGTGTGCACCGGGCACTACGCGACCCTCGTCGAGGGCGAGGGGGGGCTCGAGCTGCATCGGGCATCGGACAACGCGAAGGACCAGTCGTACGTGCTGGGCGTGCTCAACGCCGAGCAGCTCGCGCACACCTATTTCCCGCTCGGCTCGACGCCGTCGAAGGCGCTCGTGCGTGCCGAGGCGGCCGAGCGCGGCCTCAGCGTCGCGCAGAAGCCCGACAGCCACGACATCTGCTTCATCCCCGACGGAGACACGCGCGGATGGTTGGCCGAGAAGGTCGGTGCGGAGCAGGGCGAGATCCTGGACCGTTCCGGCACCGTGATCGGTTCGCACGAGGGCGCGCACGCGTTCACTGTCGGACAGCGCAAGGGACTGAAGCTCGGAATCCCTGCAGCCGACGGCAAACCGCGGTTCGTGCTCGAGGTGCGGCCGGTGTCGAACACCGTGGTGGTCGGTCCCAAGGAAGCGCTGGCGATCGGTGAGATCTCAGGAGAGCGGTACTCGTGGGCGGGCGCTGTGCCGACGACATCGGAGTTCGAGTGCCACGTGCAGATCCGCGCGCACTCCGAACCGGTGCCCGCTGCTGCTCACGTGACGGTCGACGGGGTTCGCGTCGTGCCGGAGGTGCCACTCGACGGCGTCGCCCCTGGGCAGACGGCAGTGCTCTACATCGGCACCCGCGTGCTCGGGCAGTTCACGATCGACAAGACGGTCTCGGCGGTTCCGGTCGACGCGTGAGCCGCTCTCGGGTGGTTGAGCGAGCGCAGCTCTCGGGTGGTTGAGCGAGCGCAGCTCTCGGGTGGTTGAGCGAGCGCAGCTCTCGGGTGGTTGAGCGCGCGTAGCTCTCGGGTGGTTGAGCGAGCGCAGCTCTCGGGTGGTTGAGCGAGCGTAGCTCTCGGGTGGTTGAGCGCGCGTAGCTCTCGGGTGGTTGAGCGAGCGCAGCGAGACGAAACGGGTTGAGCGAGCCGCAGGCGAGCCGAAACCGCGTCCGGCGCCGTTCGGCTACGCGCCAACGCAGGTCTTGCTGGGCGTCGGATTGATCCTTCAGCTGGAAAGGGCAGAACTCGCGCGGAATCCGAAAAGCGGCATTCCCTGGCATACGCCAGAGGTGACCCGCGAGCCTTTGTCGGCAGAGGCCTGGTGGAATGCGCTTTCGGCAGTCTTCATCTCGGCGTATGCAGAGTGCGGAGTGGACCTGATGAAAGCGCTAGCGCATGCCGGCGGAGGGCGCGAGCCGGCGCTGAACCCGGAGAACTGCAGCATCTTCGGACAGGGTTGGCCGTTTCGCTCCGAAGTTAGTGCTGTTCTCCGAGCGAGGCGTATGCGGGTCGTTGACCGAGGGCAGCTCGAAACGGGGGAGCGAGCCGCTTCTGATGTCGGCGCCCGCTCATAGACTGAGACGGTGCCGGAGAACATCTCGCTGGAAGACGCCCGCGTCGAAGCCGAAGAGCTGACTACTCGCATTCTCGAGGCGAAGGACGCGTACTACGGACGCGACACCTCGGTCGTCGATGATGCGACTTACGACGGATGGATGCACCGGCTCGAAGAGCTCGAGCGACTGCATCCCGAGCTGCAGGGGCAGGATTCGCCGACCCAGATGGTCGGAGCCGCCGAGGCGACGGGCCTCGCCACGATCGAGCATGCCGAGCGGATGCTGAGCCTCGACAACGTCTTCTCGATCGATGAGCTGCGCGAGTGGGCGGCGAAGACGCAGTCGTCGTCCGGGCGCGAGGTCGCATGGCTCACCGAGCTCAAGATCGACGGTCTGGCGATCAACCTGCGCTATGAGAACGGCATCCTGACCTCGGCGGCGACGCGCGGTGACGGGCGCGTGGGTGAGATCGTCACAGAGAACGCTCTGCGTTTCGCCGACGTCCCCGAGAAGCTGACCGGTGAGGGTCATCCGCCGATCGTGGAGGTGCGCGGCGAGGTGTTCATCCCGGTCGCGGCGTTCGAACGGCTCAACGCCGCGCAGGCGTCGTTCCGCGACCGCGCGTACGCCGACACGCTGTCGCGGTGGGACGCACGAGGCGGCACCAAGAAGCCGTTCGAGGACGAGAAGGCACGGGCGGCCGCCGCGCGGCGCTTTCCCGCGTTCGCCAACCCACGCAACGCCGCGAGCGGTGGCCTGCGGCAGCAGATCGACAAGAAGAGCGGACTCGAGCTCGAAGCCGGGCTGCTGCGGGTGAACTCGCTGTCGCTGTACGTGCACGGAATCGGTGCATGGCTGAACCCGCCGGTCGCGTCGCAGAGCGAGATCTACGACCTGCTGGCCGCGTGGGGGCTGCCGATGAGTCCGCACTCCAAGGTCTGCCACGACATCGACGAGGTCATCGCCTTCGTCGGGCATTTCGGCGAGCACCGTCACGACATCGAGCACGAACTCGACGGCATCGTGGTCAAGGTCGACGAGTTGGCGCTGCACGACGAGCTGGGCATGACCAGCCGCGCCCCGCGATGGGCTATCGCCTACAAGTACCCGCCGGAGGAGGTGCAGACGAAGCTCCTCGACATCGTCGTCTCCGTCGGACGCACAGGGCGCGCGACGCCGTTCGCCGTCATGGCGCCAGCGCATGTCGCCGGCTCGGTCGTAAGACAGGCGACACTGCACAACAAGGACGTCGTGAAGGCCAAGGGGGTGCTGATCGGCGACACTGTCGTGCTGCGCAAGGCCGGCGACGTCATCCCCGAGGTGCTGGGGCCGGTGGTCGACAAGCGCGACGGCACGGAGCGCGAGTTCGTCATGCCGGTCGGATGCCCCGAATGCGGCACACCGCTGCGCCCCATGAAGGAGGGCGACATCGATCTGCGGTGCCCGAACGCCCGCTCCTGCCCGGCGCAGGTGCGCGGACGCGTCGAGCACATCGGCTCGAGGGGCGCTCTCGACATCGAGGTTCTCGGCGAGGTGACCGCGGCCGCTCTCACGCAGGCCGAAGCACCGGCTGTCGCGCCGTTGGACACCGAGGCCGGTCTCTTCTCGCTCACGCTGGAAGAGCTCGTCCCTATTTCTGTCGTGGTCAGAGACGCGGAAACCGGTGAGCCGAAGGTGGATGACGAAACGGGCGAACTTGTCCGGCGTGCGCCGTTCCAGAAACTCGGCCCAGCGCAGTATCCGCCAGGGACAGAGGGCTTGGACTCTGCTGAACGCCGTAGAAGCGGAATTCGCAAGAATCACCGCGAGACATTGCCGTCAGAGGCTGCGACGAAGCTGCTCGCCGAGCTCGAGAAGGCCAAGAAGAAGGATCTTTGGCGCCTGCTCGTGTCGCTGAACATCCGCCACGTCGGTCCTGTCGCGGCCCGCGCGCTCGCCCAGTGGTTCGGCTCGCTCGATGCGATCCGAGCTGCATCCCGTGAGGAGCTCGCCGCCGTCGAGGGCGTCGGGGGGATCATCGCCGACTCGCTGCTCGCCTGGTTCGAGGTCGACTGGCACGTCGACATCGTCGATCAGTGGACAGCTGCAGGAGTGCAGTGGGCGACACCGGGGCACCCGGGTCCTGGGGCCGCCGTGGTCGAGGGCGGGGTGCTCGAGGGGTTCACGGTCGTTGCGACCGGCTCGCTCGACGGATACACGCGAGACGGTGCGCAGGAGGCGATCATCAACGCCGGTGGCAAGGCCGCCTCGAGCGTCTCGAAGAAGACCGATTTCGTCGCGGCAGGTCCCGGCGCGGGCTCCAAGCTCGGAAAGGCAGAGGAACTCGGCATCCGCGTCTTGGATGCTGCGCAGTTCCACATCCTCGTCACCGAGGGGCCCGACGCGCTGGACTCCTGACCTGAAACAGGACCGACCACACGAAACAGGGAGTGGCACAGCCCGTTTCGAGCGGAAAGACCTGTCTCAGATGGTCGCGCGGATCTCGAATCCTCCTGACGACGACGCCGGCACGTCGGTCACCGTCACTTCGTCGACCTGCGCACCCGCTGGCCCCTGCTTCAGCGCGTCGAGGACGGCCTGCACGTCAGCATCCGCTCCGTGCAACTCGGCTTCCACCGTCCCGTCGCGGCGATTTCGCACCCAGCCCGTGACGGCGTGAGCTGCGGCCGCGTCCTGTGCGAACCACCGGTACCCGACTCCCTGTACACGCCCACGCGTGCTCGTTCGCACCGACCTCATGGCTCAACAATGCCAGGATCTCCCTCGTCACGTCCTTTGTCGTACCTATGTTCTAATCTCGATCGCACACAGAGCCGAGGAGGGCACGATGACGAACAAGCAGCCGACAGAGGCAGAGATCGACGCGTGGCGTGAGGAGGAAGACAGGTTCACCGGGCAGGTGATCCGGCGGCATGGCGTATTCATACAGTCCGTGAGCGGCGAGCAGATGTTTCGGATGACGTGTTTCGCATACACCGTGGGGCTGTTCGGCATGGGCCATCCGGAACTCCTCGTGCTCGGCATCTGCGGGAAGACTGCGCAGCGTGTGCTGAACGACGTGTCGGCGCGGGTGCGTAGCGGCGCCGATCTGACGCCGGGACAGACGATCGAGTTCGACGACTGGAACCATCGTCTGACGGTCGAGGTGCTGCCGAACCCCGCGCACATCCTGTTCGCTGCGAACTCGTTCTACCGGCGCCCTGATGAATTCTCCGTCCCAGCGTTCCAGCTCACGTACGACGACGAACAAGGACGCTTCCCGTGGGACGACGGCTACGCCATTCCCGCGTGGGTACAGCCGCGGCCGGGGGAGTTTCGTGCATGACAAGGCTACAAACTGCTACACAGGGCTACACTGGCCGCATGGTCGACGTTGCAGCGCGGGATCTGCGGAACAACACCGCAGCGGTGCTGCGGCGCGTGCAAGACGGCGAAGACGTGACGATCACCGTGCATGGGCACCCGGTCGCCAAGGTTGTTCCGATCGCGCACGAGCGGCGGTGGTTGCCAGCACGCGAGTTCATCGCGCACCTGTCAGAGTTCCAAGCCGACAGCGGACTTCGTGGTGAGCTTGCCGAACTGATCGACGAGACCACGGATGATTTGGCGGACCCGTGGGAACGGTGACGAGCGGTCTGCTGGATACATCCGTTCTCATCGCTGCCGAGTCAGGACGATCCTTGGACACTGAGGCCCTGCCGGCGGAGCTCGCGGCTTCGATCATCACCTTGGCGGAGTTGCGCACCGGGGTACTCACCGCTTCGAGTCCGGCAGAGCGCGCCACTCGACTGCGTTCATTGGAGAACGTCACCCGCATGAAGATCTTCGAAGCCGACGATCGCGCTGCAGCGCAGTGGGCGCGGTTGCGCGTCGAACTTCGCGACCGCGGTCGCCGAATGAACGTGAACGACCTCTGGATCGCAGCGATCGGCGCGGCGAACGACCTGCCGATTGTCACCCAGGATGCCGACTTCGATGCGCTCGAAGGCGTCCCGGGAATCGAACTGATCCGCGTCTGAGACTCGATTCGTGGCGGTACCGGCGGTCAGCGAATGCTTGCCCGACCGTGCACTTGTGCGCTGCGCCGGTTTGCGGCGGAAACACGAAACGCCGTGTGAACGAGAAGTTCCACGGCGTTTCGTTCCTGACATCCGAAGCAGTGCTCGGGCCAGGCAAGGGTCTCAGTCCTTGTGACGCGGCTTCCGGGCGGGCCTGTCGTCACGAGCCGGACGGTCGCTGTACGAGGGGCGGTCGCGGCGCTCGTAGCCGCCTCGGGCTCCGCCGTCGCCACCGCTGCGTCGCCCGGGGGCTCCGCGGTCGGCCTTGATCTCGATCAGACGACCGGAGATGCGGGTGTCCTTGAGCTTGTCGAGAACCGAAGGGCTGAGGTTCGCGGGCAGCTCGACGATCGAGAAATCCGGGTTGATCTTGATCCCCCCGAAGTCATCGCGGCCGAGGCCGCCCTCATTGGCCAGCGCACCGACGATCTGTCGCGGCTCGACCCGGTGACGACGGCCGACCTCGATGCGGTACGGCGCGTAGTCGCTGCGACTGCGTCGCTCGGTACGTGGTCCTGTTCCTCGCTCGGCACGGTCGCCGGAGTCGCGACGCGGGCGGTTGTCCGCCTCGACCGACCTCGCGAGCGGATCGTTGGCGGGGTCGAGCAGCAGTGGCGTCTTGCCCTGCGCGACGACGGCCAGCGCCGCCGCGACATCGCCCTCCGGCACATCGTGGTTTCGCACGTAGTGGGCAACGATGTCGCGGAAGGCCTCAATGCGGCTGGTCTCTGCAAGTGCTGCAGTGATGCCGTCGTCGAAGCGCGCGAGACGCGTGGTGTTCACGTCGTCCGTGCTCGGCAGCGTCATCTGCGTCGGCGCCTGGCGGGTTGCCTTCTCGATGCTCTTGAGCAGGTAGCGCTCGCGCGGCGTGATGAAGCTGATGGCATCGCCAGTGCGGCCTGCGCGGCCGGTGCGGCCGATGCGGTGCGTGTACGACTCGGTGTCGGTGGGGATGTCGTAGTTGACGACGTGGCTGATGCGCTCCACGTCCAGACCGCGGGCGGCGACGTCGGTGGCGACGAGGATGTCGAGCTTGCCGTCCTTGAGCTGGTTGACGCTGCGCTCGCGCTGCACCTGTGCAACGTCGCCGTTGATGGCGGCTGCGGAATAGCCACGCGCACGCAGCTTCTCGGCGAGGGTCTCGGTCTCGTTCTTCGTGCGGACGAAGACGATCATGCCGTCGAAGTTCTCGACCTCGAGGATGCGCGTGAGCGCGTCGACCTTCTGCTGGTACGAGACGACGAGGTAGCGCTGCGTGATGTTCGTGCTCGACGCCGTCTTCGACTTGACCGTGATCTCCTCCGCATCGCGCAGGTACTTCTGGGCGAGGCGGCGGATCTGCGGCGGCATGGTCGCCGAGAACAGGGCGACCTGCTTCTCGGCAGGCGTCTGAGCAAGGATCTGCTCGACATCCTCTGCGAAGCCCATCTTCAGCATCTCGTCGGCCTCATCGAGCACCAGGTACTTCAGCGCCGAGAGGTCGAGGGTGCCTTTGGCGAGGTGGTCCATGATACGACCGGGGGTTCCGACGATGACGTGCACGCCGCGGCGCAGCGCGGAAAGCTGCACACCATAGCCCTGGCCGCCGTAGACGGGCAGCACGTGCACGCCCTTCATCTTCGCTGCGTACGACTCGAACGCCTCACAGACCTGGAGCGCCAGCTCACGGGTCGGCGCCAGTACGAGTGCCTGCGGCGTCTTCTGCGAGACGTCGAGGCGTTCCAGCACCGGCAGCGCGAACGCGGCCGTCTTGCCCGTTCCCGTCTGTGCCATACCCACGACGTCGCGGCCGCCGAGAAGCGTCGGGATGGTGGCCGCCTGGATGGGCGATGGGGTCTCGTACCCGAGGCCGCGGATGGCGGCGAGGACGGGTCCGGTGATGCCGAGTTCCTCGAATCCGGGGGTCGCGGGGGATTCTTCGGTGGGCTCGTTCAAATCTGCATCTTCAGGGGTCACTACCTAAAGGTAGCGCGTCGGGTCGCCCCGCGCCTGTGAAGACGCGGCGTCAGCCGCCGTTCGTGAGAGTTTCGAGCTTCTCCTTGACCTGACGACGCAGCACCTTGCCGATCAGAGACTTCGGTAATTCGTCCACGACGAAGATCCTGCGCGGCACCTTGTAGGCCGTCAGGATGCTGCGGGCGAACTGTCTGATCGCCTCCTCATCGAGCTCCGCACCGGGATCGAGGACGACGGCAGCGACGACCTCCTCACCGGAGTGGTCGCTGTGCAGCCCCACAACGGCGGCGTCCGCCACGGATGGATGCTGCCGCAGCGCGTTCTCGACCTCGGTCGGTGCCACATTGAAGCCGCCGGTGACGATGAGCTCCTTGATGCGATCGACGATCCGCACGAACCCGGCGTCATCGATGGTCACGATGTCTCCCGTGCGATACCAGCCGTCGACGAAGGACTCCTCGGTCGCCTCAGGCTTGCCGTAGTACCCGCCGAACACCTGCGGTCCGCGGACGACGAGCTCGCCGGGCATACCGGGCTCCACGTCCTGAACTGGATTCTCGGGATCGACGACGCGGCATTCGGTGCCGGGGAGCGGCAGCCCGACGCTTCCCGGCACGCGGTTCTGCGCGACGGGGTTCGCGATCAGCACGGGCGAGCACTCGCTGAGTCCATACCCCTCGACGAGATATCCGCCGGTGGCCTCCTCGAACGGCACGACGAGCTCGTGCGGCAGCGCCATCGCGCCGGAGATCGCGACCTCCGTGCCGGCGAGCGAGATGCCCCTGGCCTCGGCGGCCTTGAGCAGCCGCTCGGCGATCGGGGGCACGAGCGGCAGGAAGGTCGCCGGATGCTTCTTCACGACGTCGAGCACCAGGTCGGGGTCGAACTTCGGGAACAGCACGAGCCGGGCGCCCATCGACATCGCGAATGTCAGACACAGAGTGAGGCCGTAGGCGTGGAACATCGGCAGCACGGCGTAGACGACGCATCCGTGCCCGCGTTGGATCGACGGCACCCAGGCCTTGGCCTGCCCCGCGTTCGAGAGCAGATTGCGGTGGGTCAGCGCCGCGCCCTTGGGAGTCCCGGTCGTTCCTGAGGTGTATTGGATGATCGCAAGGTCGTCGGTGGCCGGCTTCGGGTGCGACGCCGGCAGCGGAGCGGAACCGACGATCTGCTTCCAGTCGATCGCGCCGCGCACCTTCTCGGTGAGGGCAGCTCGTGATTCCCGCGCCTTCGCGATCGGCAGCGTCAGAGCGATTCGCGTGAGCAGCGGCATCGCAGTGGTGACATCCACCGATACCAGTGACGTGACGGCGAGGTCTGCGGGGAACTCCTGGACGGTCCCCACGACCTTGCTCCACACGATGGCGTGCTTCGCCCCGTGGTCCTCGAACTGCTTGCGCAGCTCTCGCGGCGTGTACAGCGGATTGTGCTCCACGACCACGGCGCCGAGGCGCAGGACAGCGTAGAAGGCGATGATGTGCTGCGGACAGTTCGGGAGCACGATCGCGACCGGGTCGCCGGCGCGAACGCCCAGATCGCGCAGCCCGGCGGCCGCGCGATCGATCGCGCTCTGCATGGCGGCGTACGTCGTCTCCTGCCCGAAGAACTGCAGGGCGACAGCATCCGGATAGTCGCGCGCGGATGCTGCGACGATATCGATCAGCGAGCCGTCGACGGCAGGGAGGTCTTCCGGAACGCCCTCGGCGTAACTGGCGACCCAGGGGCGAGGGGGATCGAACATCGTCATGTCGACAGCCTATTCCGAGAGTGCGGCGCCAGACGGAGCGGGGGAGTTGATGCGGCGAACTAGACTGATGTCGTGTCTGAAATCACCCCTGAGCTCGTGCGCCATCTCGGCGTACTCGCGCGCATCCAGCTGAACGACGACGAGGTGACGCGGCTCACGGGCCAGCTCGACGCCATCGTCGACAACATCGCGAAGGTGTCGGAGGTGGCGACGTCCGACGTGGCGGCCACCAGCCACCCGATTCCGCTCGCGAACGTGTTCCGTGCCGATGTGGTCGGCGAGACGCTGACCCATGAGCAGGTGCTGCAGAACGCACCGGATGCCGCGGACGGCCGTTTCCGCGTGACCGCGATCCTTGGTGAAGAACAATGACGGAGCGAGGAGCAGTGAGCGACATCATCCGCTGGACAGCCGCGGAGCTCGCGGACAAGCTCACCGCCGGCGAGGTTTCCAGCCGTGAGGCCACGCAGGCGCATCTCGACCGGATCGCCGCCGTCGACGGCGACGTGCACGCGTTCCTGCATGTGAACGACGGTGCTCTCGCCGCGGCCGACGCGGTCGACGACGCTCGGGCAGCGGGGGAGCGACTGCATCCGCTCGCCGGTGTGCCGCTTGCGATCAAGGACGTCCTGGTCACGACCGACCAGCCGACCACGAGCGGATCGAAGATCCTCGAGGGCTACATGTCGCCCTACGACGCCACCGTCGTCGCGCGTGCGCGCGCTGCCGGCCTCGTGCCGCTGGGCAAGACCAACATGGACGAGTTCGCGATGGGCTCGTCCACCGAGCACTCCGCGTACGGTCCGACCCGCAACCCGTGGGATCTCGACCGGATCCCCGGCGGTTCGGGCGGAGGCTCGGCGGCTGCCGTCGCCGCCTTTGAAGCGCCGCTCGCCCTCGGCTCCGACACCGGTGGATCGATCCGTCAGCCCGCACACGTCACCGGCACGGTCGGAATCAAGCCGACTTACGGCGGTGTGAGCCGCTACGGCGCGATCGCCCTGGCCTCGAGCCTCGACCAGGTCGGACCTGTCACGCGCACGGTGCTCGACTCCGGTCTGCTGCACGACATCATCGGCGGCCACGACCCGAAGGACTCCACCTCGCTCACCGACGCGTGGCCGTCATTCGCGGATGCCGCCCGAGAGGGCGCGCGCGGCGACGTGCTCAAGGGACTCAAGGTCGGCGTCATCAAGGAGCTGCCCGATTCGGGCTTCCAGCCCGGAGTCGCAGCATCCTTCCGTGCATCGCTCGACCTGCTCGAGGCGAACGGCGCCGAGATCGTCGAGATCTCCACACCGCACTTCGAATACGGCGTCGCGGCGTACTACCTGATCCTCCCGGCCGAAGCATCCAGCAACCTGGCGAAATTCGACTCAGTGCGTTTCGGTCTGCGGGTCACTCCCGACGGAAACCCCACGGTGGAGGACGTCATGTCCGCCACGCGCGAGGCGGGGTTCGGCGACGAGGTCAAGCGCCGCATCATCCTCGGCACCTACGCACTGTCGGCGGGTTACTACGACGCCTACTACGGCAGTGCGCAGAAGGTGCGCACGCTCATCCAGAAGGACTTCGACGATGCGTTCGCGCAGGTCGACGTCATCGCGACGCCGTCGGCGCCGACCACGGCGTTCAAGATCGGCGAGAAGATCGACGACCCTCTGCAGATGTACTTGAACGATGTCACGACGATCCCGGCGAACCTCGCCGGCGTCCCCGGCATCTCGATCCCGTCCGGCCTCGCGGAGGAGGACGGCATGCCCGTCGGCATCCAGTTCCTCGCGCCGGCGCATGAAGATGCCCGGCTGTACCGCGTCGGAGCTGCCCTGGAGGCCGCACTCGTCGACTCCTGGGGAGCTCCGCTGCTCAATCTTGCCCCCGCTTTGAGATCGGTTGCTGAGCCTGTCGAAGCACAGGAACCAGCAGGAGGAACCCGCTGATGGCTGCCGCAGCAAAGCTGATGGACTTCGACAAGGCCCTCGAGCTGTTCGAGCCGGTGCTCGGATTCGAAGTGCACGTCGAGCTCAACACGAACACGAAGATGTTCTCCGATGCGCCGAACCCGGCCAACGAGAAGTATCACGCCGCCGAGCCGAACACGCTCATCGCTCCGGTCGACATGGGCCTTCCCGGTGCCATGCCCGTCGTGAACGAAACGGCGATCCGCTCGTCGATAAGCCTCGGACTCGCACTGGGCTGCTCGATCGCGGAGTCCAGCCGCTTCGCCAGGAAGAACTACTTCTACCCGGATCTCGGCAAGAACTACCAGATCTCGCAGTACGACGAGCCGATCGCCTACCGTGGATCCGTCGTGGTCGAGCTCGAGGACGGCACTCTCGTGACCGTGCCGATCGAGCGCGCCCACATGGAGGAGGACGCCGGAAAGCTCACCCACATGGGAGGAGCGACCGGCCGCATCCAGGGTGCGGAGTACTCGCTGGTCGACTACAACCGCGCCGGCGTCCCACTGGTGGAGATCGTCACAGACATCATCTTCGGCACCGAACATCGTGCGCCGGAGGTCGCGAAGGCGTACGTCTCCACGATCCGCGACATCGTGCGCAGCCTCGGCATCTCCGAGGCGCGCCTCGAACGCGGCAACCTGCGCTGCGACGCGAACGTCTCACTGCGGCCGCGCGTCGCCGAGGGTGAGCAGCCGGCGCCGCTCGGTACACGCACTGAGACGAAGAACGTCAACTCGATGCGCTCGGTCGAGCGCGCTGTGCGTCACGAGATCCAGCGTCAGGCGCAGATCCTCGCCGACGGCGGCACGATCATCCAGGAGACCCGTCACTGGCATGAGGACACCGGCACGACCTCACCCGGCCGGCCGAAGTCGGACGCCGACGACTACCGCTACTTCCCGGAGCCCGACCTGCTGCCCGTGCAGCCGACCAGCGCCCTGATCGAGGAGCTGCGGGCGGAGCTCCCCGAGCAGCCCGTCGCGCGCCGCCGCAGGCTCAAGGCGGAGTGGAACTTCACCGACCTGGAGTTCCAGGACGTGCGCAACGGCAACCTGATCGACGAGGTCGAGGCGACCATAGCCGCAGGCGCCACGCCGGCCGCTGCACGCAAGTGGTGGACCGGTGAGATCTCCCGCCTCGCGAACGCGCAGGACAAGGATGCCGCGGGCCTGATCGCTCCCGAGAACGTCGCCGCATTGCAGAAGCTCATCGACGAGGGCACCCTCACCGACAAGCTCGCGCGCCAGGTGCTCGAAGGCGTCATCGCAGGCGAGGGTACACCGCAGGAGGTCGTCGACGGTCGAGGACTGGCCGTCGTCTCGGACGACGGCGCGCTCATCGCCGCGATCGATGATGCTCTCGCCGCGCAGCCCGACGTCATGGCCAAGATCAAGGACGGCAAGGTGCAGGCCGCAGGGGCCGTCATCGGCGCCGTCATGAAGGCAATGAAGGGCCAGGCGGATGCTGCTCGCGTGCGCGAACTCATCCTGGAGCGTGCAGCGCAGTAGGTGCCGCTGAAGCGCGGATGTCCGCGGCCTGCGCGAGAATGGAATCATGGGGCGCGGTGACGGACGAGGCAGACTCGTCTCTCCTGACGGTGCGGACGACACCGGTACACGCATCCTGCACGTCGACATGGATGCCTTCTATGCCGCGGTCGAGGTGATGGATGACCCCTCGCTGCGCGGACTGCCGATCATCATCGGGGCTCCTGACGGACGCTCCGTGGTCTCCAGTGCCTCGTACGAGGCGCGACGATACGGGGTACGCGCCGCGATGCCGGTCGGCCAGGCCATGCGGCTGTGCCCGACCGCCAAGATCGTCATGCCGCACTTCGACCGCTACCAGGCGGTGTCGCGCCAGGTGATGGCGGTCTTCGAGTCGATCACGCCCCTGGTCGAGCCGCTCTCGGTCGACGAGGCGTTTCTCGATGTGCAGGGCGTCAGGCGCCTGTGGGGGAGCCCGGGGCAGATCGCGCGACTGGTCAGGGAGCGCGTGCAGGCCGAGGTCGGCATCAGCTGCAGCGTCGGGGTCGCTGCGACGAAGCACGTGGCGAAGATGGCGTCGACCATCTCCAAACCGGACGGGATGCTGATCGTCGCCGCCGCCGACACGCTCGACTTCCTGGCGCCGCGCTCCGTCCGCACGATGTGGGGCGTGGGGCCGAAGGCGTCGGATGCGCTGGAAGCCCGCGGCATCCGCACGATCGGCGACATCCGTGATTCGCCGCAGGACATGCTCGACCGCGCCGTCGGTCAGGCGCTGGGTGCGCGCATCGCACAGCTCGCGCGCGGAGAGGACGCCAGGTCGGTCGAGACCGAGCGGGTCGAGAAGAGCGTCGGCCACGAGGAGACGTTCGACATCGATGTGAGCGATCGCGAGTTCCTCCGTGCAGAGCTGCTCAGGCTCGCGGATCGAGTCGCGGTGCGACTACGGAAGGCAGGGTGGGAGTGCGCTACCGTCGCGATCAAGATCCGCTTCGACGACTTCACCACCCTGAGCCGGTCCCAGACGCTTGCAGAGCCGACGTCCGTCGGGCAGAGGATCGGCGAGGCGGCGCAGAAGCTGTACGAGTCGATCGACCGGCGTGACCCGGTGCGGCTGGTGGGAGTGCGCGCCGAGAAGCTGCGGCCGGCCGGGGGAGCGGCGTTCGCGCTGTGGGACGATGACGAGCACTGGCGCAAGGTCGAAGGTGCTCTCGATGACGCTCGCGCACGTTTCGGCAGCGCCACGATCACGCGTGCCAGGCACGTGGCGCGCGGCGACGGTCGCGGCGCCGCGCGACATCCGAAGGATCACGGCGTCGATTGATCTCCCGAGCTGCCCGTCTGTCGACTAGCGTGGAGTCATGCCGAACATCGCACTGGACCTCGGAAAGCAAGTCGCCTCTTTCGGCGTGAAGAGCGCCTATGGCGAGCCTCAGGATGTCGATGGGGTGAGCATCACGCCGGTCGCCCTGACGTGGGCGGGCTTCGGCGGCGGCGCGGATCAGGAGGGCAACGGCGGCGGCGGTGGCGGTGGGGTGTCCATTCCGGTCGGCGTATACGTCCGTCGTGAAGAGGGTCTGCGCTTCGAGCCGAACCTGGTGGCTCTGCTGGCGGTGGCGATCCCGTTCGTGTGGGTCGCAGGCCGCGCGCTCTCGCGCGTGATCCGTGCCCTCAAGAAATGACGACCCGGTCGCGCAGGCTCTTCAGCGCGCGGCTGTCAGCATCATCGACGCGATCGTCGCCGTCGAAGCATCCAACCCTGTCGTCCTGATCGATGGCCGGGCCGGGGCGGGAAAGACGACCCTGTCACGCATGGTGGCTGCGAATTGGCCCGTGGCCGGACGACCGCAGCTCATCGCGCTGGACTCGCTTTATCCCGGATGGGACGGGCTCGACGCCGGCGTCGAACGCGCGCTGCACGACATCCTGCGCCCGCATGCGCGCGGTCTGCTCAGCACGTGGCGCCGCTGGGACTGGGAATCGGAGACCGACGCCGAAGCACACGCGGTGACGCCTGCCCTCGGAGTCATCCTCGAAGGCTGCGGCGCGGTGAACCCGGCGACCGCACGCCTCGCCGACGTCGGCGTGTGGGTGGAGTCTCCGGATGCTGCGCGCAAGCGACGCGCGCTCGACCGAGACGGAGAAGGGTTCCGTCCGCACTGGGACGGGTGGGCTGCACAGGAGGAGCGGCATCTGGAGCGCGACGATCCGCGTGCGCTTGCGACGTTGCGTGTCGCAGTCCCTTAACCGGCCACACCCGGTCGGTCTGGTGATGAGCTTCTCTACTGCGCGGAATACTCGTCGTGCGCATCGGCGAGGGCGATGAGGCCGTCGAGGCGGAAGCCCAGCCAGTCGTAGACACCGAAGCGCGGGTCTTCCAGATCGTGTTCATCGTCTTCCGCGGTGATGTCGAGGCGGGTGGCGATCACGAGGCGGAGTGCGGTGAGCGTGCGAAGCCAGGCATCGATATCGGATGCCGGGATCACGACATCCTGTCGGGCGAGCGCGTCGTCCTCGGCGAGGTCTTCGGCAGCGATGGTGAGAAACGGTGTCAGTCCGTTCCGCACCACGGCGGCGTCGGCTGTTCGCCGGTCGAGAAGATCGTCGTGGGTGGCTGCCGCGAATTCCGCGGAGGCCTCGGCGTCCTCCGGGTAGGGGTCCGGCGTGAGCCGGGTCAATCCTGGATCAGGCTCGCCGTCTGAGCCGGCGAGGACGTCGGTGAATTCCTCGACGAGACCCGCCAGATGAATCCCCTCGACGACGGCGAGCGGGAGGCGGATCACGGCGTCGGTCATTGCGGAGCCTTTCGAACAGTCGCCCACAGGCCGTAGTCGTGCATGGCCTGCGCATGCACCTCCATGGTCTCGCGGGGACCGGTGGCGACGATCGCGTGGCCGTCGTTGTGCACGGCGAGCATGAGGGTCGTGGCCTGCTCGGCCGAGTAGCCGAAGTAAGTCCGGAAGACGCGCGCGACGTAGCCCATCAGGTTCACCGGATCGTTCCAGACGACGACCTCCCACGGCTCCAGCGGAGTGGCCTGCAGGTCGGTGGCCTCGCCGAGATCGGGCGTGGCGATCGGAGTGCTCATGCCCATCCCATCTCGTGCAGCTGCGTGTCGTCGATGCCGAAGAAGTGTGCGATCTCGTGTACGAGAGTCGTGTGGACCTCTTCGCGGAGTTCCTCTTCATCATCGCACTCGGCGAGATGGGATTCTCGGAACAGGATGATGCGATCGGGCAACTCGCCCATGCCGTACTGGCCGCGTTCTGTCAGTGCGAGTCCGTCGTACATTCCGAGCAGATCGAGGCTCCCGTCCTCAGGACGGTCTTCGACGACGAAGATCAGATTCTCCAGGCCGTCGACCATCTCGTCGGGCAGTCTGTCGAGCTCGTCGACGACGAGCTGTTCGAAGGTCGCGGCATCCATTTCCATCATCGATCAGCCTATGGCCAGGGCGGCGTCAGTGGACGAACAGCAGCAGTGCGGCGACGGCGAGGAACAGCACCCCGAACACGGTGTTCAGGATGCGCTGGCCACGTGCGGTTCCCGTCACGCGCTGGAACGGCCGTGCCGCGGTCGCGAAGAAGCCCCACATCACGAGCACGTCCACTGTGACGACAGTGGCGATCAGGATCAGGTACTGGGGGAGGGCGGGCTGGTCGAGCCGGATGAACTGCGGGATGAAGGCGAGGAAGAACACGATCGCCTTCGGATTGAGCAGGTTCACCCAGAATCCGCGCCTGATCATCGACCAGCGGCTCGTCGGCGGCCGCGGTCCGTCTGCCGCTTTCTCACCGGCATCGCGGACGCGCGTCAGGATCAGCCTGATCCCGAGATACGCGAGGTAAGCCGCACCCGCGTAGCGGATCAGAGCGAACAGCACGGGCGATCGCGAGACGATGAGGCCGACTCCCGCCGCGACGATCACGACGTGCACGATCAGGGCCAGTTGCAGGCCGATCACGCCCCAGATCGAGCGCCGCCATCCTTCGGCGAGCGACGTCGACATCGTGTTGATGGCGCCGGCCCCGGGAGTGAAGCTGATGACGGCGGATGCCGCGAGCAGGGAGAGCCAGACCGTCAGTGACACCAGGCAATCCTATGGCGGCATTCACGCGTGCATTCGCGCACCCTTGAGCAGACGATCCACCACGTTCTTCGGGCTGCGCGGCGCGATGCTGTCCGATGCACGCGCACGGTGACTGGACCGTGCTGCTGATCGACATTCGTCTGATTGGCCCGGGAACCGCGGGTTGACCGATCGGCGATGGCCTTTCGCCTGCGGGGAGACCTACAGGTATCGGCAGACCTGGTCCGCGCTGCACGTGTCAGGGTCCGGGTGCGCGGCGTCGTGCCTGAGGTCGGCGATGGTGCCTTGCAGGGCGGTGAGCTGGGAGATCTGCTGCTCAATCTCGTTCAGGCGCGCGTCGAGGAGGTCGCGCACGTGCGCGCAGGGAGCGTGGCCGCTATCGCGGATGTCGAGGATCTGGCGGATCTGGGCGAGGGTGAGGCCCGCGGCCTGGCCACGGTGGACGAAGTCAATCCGGACGACAGCGTCGGGCGCGTAGTCGCGGTACCCGGACGGCGTCCGGTCGGCCGGGGGCAGCAGGCCCTGCTCTTCGTAGAACCGGAGAGTCTTCGAGGTGGTGCCCGCGCGTTCGGCGAGTTCTCCGATGCGCATAGCGGCCTCCGATCTCTTCGCAGGGGCCGCGCTTGACCTTCCTCTGCACTGGAAGGTCCAGTATGGCTGAAACGGAACAGAAGTCCAAACATTGACAGGAGCAGCAGCGATGCCGACGAAATACGACCTCGCCATCATCGGATCGGGCGGCGGAGCGTTCGCCGCCGCGATCCGCGCGACCACGCTCGGGAAGTCGGTGGTGATGATCGAGCGCGGAACGCTCGGCGGCACCTGCGTGAACACGGGCTGCGTGCCGTCGAAGGCCCTCATCGCCGCCGCCGATGCACGGCACGTCGCCGCCGACGCCGCCGATCGGTTTCCGGGGATCGCGACAACGGCGGGCCCGGTAGACATGCCCGCGCTGATCGCCGGAAAGCAGGCGCTGGTCGAGACGATGCGGGGCGAGAAGTACGCCGACGTCGCCGACTCATACGGGTGGCGGGTGCAGCGGGGAGACGCCACGTTCGCTGGCACCCCGGACGCGCCGATCCTCCACGTCGCCGGGAACGACGGGAGCGTCGAGACGATCGAGGCCGAGCACTACCTGGTCGCGACCGGTGCCCGGCCGTGGGCCCCGCCGATCGATGGCCTGGACGAGACCGGGTACCTGACCTCGACGACGTCGATGGAACTGACCGAGGTCCCCGAGTCACTGCTGGTGCTCGGCGGCGGTTACGTCGCCCTGGAGCAGGCGCAACTGTTCGCCCGCCTCGGCTCCGGGGTCACCGTGCTGGTGCGGTCCCGGCTCGCGTCGAAGGAGGAGCCGGAGGTGTCCAGGACGCTGCAGGAGGTGTTCGCCGACGAGGGCATTCGGGTCGTCCGCCGCGCGGTGCCGACCCTGGTGTCCCGAGACGCGGCGACCGGGCAGGCCGTGGTCTCCGCGGACGTGTCCGGCGGCTCGCAGGAGTTCCGCGCCGATCAGCTGCTCGTCGCTCTCGGACGCCGTCCCGTCACCGACGGCCTGAACCTCGACGCGGTCGGAGTGAAGACCGGGGAATCCGGCGAGGTGGTCGTCTCCGACCGGCTGCAGTCGTCCAATCCGCGGGTCTGGGCTGCGGGTGACGTGACCGGACACCCGGAGTTCGTGTACGTCGCCGCCCACCACGGCACCCTGGTCGCCGAGAACGCGTTCGCCGACACCGACCGGTCCGTCGACTACACCAAGCTGCCGCGGGTGACATTCACCGGACCGGCGATCGGCGCGGTCGGGATGACCGAGAAAGAGGTCGTCGCCGCGGGGATCCGCTGCGACTGCCGTGTCCTGCCCCTACATCACGTGCCCCGCGCCTTGGTGAACCGCGACACCCGCGGGTTCATCAAGATCGTCGTGGACGCCGACACGAGCGAGATCCTCGGCCTCACCGCCGTCGCCAAGGACGCCGGTGAACTCGCCGCCGCAGGAGTCCACGTGCTCGGCAAGACCATCGCTGAGGTCGCCGACGCGTGGGCCCCTTACCTGACCATGTCCGAGGGCATCCGGATCGCAGCGAAGGCCTTCACCACCGACCCGTCGCTGCTCTCCTGCTGCGCATGAAGGGCAATGCACATCGTCGCGCACACAGAATCGGAGTAACCCGCAATGTCTGACCTCAGCAGTACGAGCGGCAGTTCGGGTCGCTCTGCAACGCGCAGGAGCAGACGAACGCGTTGACTGGGCGGCTGCGGCACGCTCCAGGAAAAAGAAAAGTGGTGAGGTTCAGACCTTCGCGAGAGTGGAGACTCTCGCGAAGGTCTGAACCTCACCACATCAGGGTGGCTAACGGGGCTTGAACCCGCGACCCCCGCGACCACAACGCGGTGCTCTACCAACTGAGCTATAGCCACCATGTGCCGGCCGGAGCAGGCAACCAGACGATTCTATTACACGTCCGGGGTGAACGACGACACGGTGCGTTCCGAGATGGCGCGGGCCTCATCACTCGATGGCCCAGGCTCGGCCACGAACACCGCTTCGCGGTAGTACTGCAGCTCGCGGATCGACTCGAGGATGTCTGCCAGTGCGCGATGCCCGCCGTCTTTGGCCGGCGCCTGGAAGAACACGCGCGGGTACCAGCGGCGCGAGAGTTCCTTGAAGCTGGAGACGTCGACGTTGCGATAATGCAGCCACTGATCGATCTGCGGCATGTACTTCGCCAGGAACATGCGATCGGTGCCGATCGTGTTGCCCGCCAGCGGTGCCTTGCGCTCGAGCGGCACGAACCGCTTGATGTACTCGAGCGTCTGAGCCTCGGCATCCGCCAGCGAGACGCCGTCGGGGATCTCATTGATCAGACCTGACGACTCGTGCATCTTCGTGACGAAATCGTTCATGTTCGCGAGTGCCGAGGCGTTGGGTTTGATGACGACCTGGAACCCGGGGTCGAGTGGGCGGAGCTCGAAGTCGGTGATGACGACGGCGATCTCGACGAGTTCGTCAACCGAAAGATCGAGTCCCGTCATCTCGCAGTCGATCCAGACGAGTCGATCATTCTCGGACGCAGCTACCATGCGTTCAGTCTACTGAGCGCATGGACATCGCCCGGATCACGGTACCGTAGAGGTATTCCGCCTCCGTAGCTCAGTGGAAGAGCATCGGTCTTCTAAGCCGTTGGTCGCAGGTTCGAACCCTGCCGGGGGCACCACGCACCGCTATCAATGAAGAAGGGACTGCACCGCGTCGTCTGGTCGCCAGAATTCGCCCACGATGCGGAATGCGCCCGTCGCGAGATGCAGACGCTCAGCGCGATAGCGGAGCCCGAGCGGGTCGGCGACGATGCGCAGGTGACCCAGGATGCGGCCGGTGGCGTCTTGAACTCGCCACAGCTGTTCGGAGGCTCTGACGAGCTGCTCTCGTTTCGATTCGAGCTGCGGCGTGGCGTATCGCACCTCTGGCAGGTGCAGGATCTGTGTATCGGACATCTGGTTCTCCTTCCGATTCGAACATATGACCGACCACGGACATTGCGATGACAGGAGCGGCCGCATCCTTTCCTCCACTGATCAGGCTTTCGTCCCCTCTCTCCACCGAACGTGGGTTCTGCGCTGCGCGCGATGCGCGCGACGAGGCACTCTGGGGCGATCCGGGCGCGTCCCGGGCACTTGATGGAAGAGGAGATTGACATGAACGACAACGTGACGATCCTGGGGCGCGTCGGCGCCGATCCGAAACGAAGTGAGACCGCGAACGGGGTCGCGGTGGTGAACTTCCGCGTCGCCAGCCCGCAGCGCCGCTTCGATTCGAAGACGCAGACGTGGATCGAGACGGGCACCAACTGGTACAACGTCTCCGCGTTTCGCCAGCTGGCCGATCACGTGAAGTCCTCGCTGCACCAGGGCGATGGCGTCATCGTGACCGGGAAGCTGAAGCTTCGCGAGTGGGAGAACGCCGAACGCAAGGGGATGAGCGCCGACATCGACGCGGAGGCCATCGGGCACGATCTGCGTTGGGGCGCCAGCGCCTTCGCGAAGGCGAGCCGTCCCTCTGCTGCGGCGCACGACTCGACTCCGACCGATGTCGACCCCGCAACGGGAGAGGTTCTCGGTGCCGAGCCGGATGCAGAAGCCGATGACTCCGACAGCGAGCACGCGTCGTCGACGGAGCCGGCGATGGCACTCGTCGGTGGGCCGTGGTCGACCGAGGATTGACGCAGCCGGGCAGTCGCACTGCCTGAGCGCCCTCGCCACGCGGCGAGGTGGGGAGCACGACGGGAAACCTTTAGAATCAGAGCGTGCCCCGTCGACTCCCCGCCCTCCGTCTGCGTGGGCTGATGGGAGTGGTGCTCCTGATGGCAGGGCTCGCGCTGGCGGGCTGCGCCCCCGAATCGACCGTGACGCCGACGGCGAGTCCATCGGCGAGCGCGGAGTCGACGCCATCGGCCTCGACGACACCGGATGCGCCGGTCATCCAGCCGGATGGCTCCGCCGAGGACAACCTGCCGATCTTCTCCGCGATCACCGGCCAGGTCTGGGCATCTGAGAACCGCGCTTCCGATCGCGCTTACATCGACGCACTGATCGCGTCGGGATTCGACCGGACCGCGATGCAGGTGACGCAGGACCTGACGACGGTCGGCAACCCGGTCGAGAGTCTGCAGTTCTCGGTGCGGTGGGGTGAGGACGAATGCCTCATCGGTCAGGTCGGGCCATCCACAGGAGAACCCGTCACGGTGGTCGTCGACCAACTCGCTGAGGGACGCTGCCTGGTCGGCAACACCCGCCCGATCGACTGGTGATCCTTAGCCGGTAGGCTGGAGTGTCGATCTTCGACGCCTACAAAAGGAGCGGTTCTCAGTGGCTGAGTACATCTACTCGATGGTTCGTGCGCGCAAGGCGGTGGGCGACAAGCTCATCCTCGATGACGTGACGATGTCATTCCTCCCGGGGGCGAAGATCGGCATGGTCGGCCCGAACGGCGCTGGTAAGTCGACGATCCTCAAGATCATGGCCGGCCTTGACCAGCCGTCGAACGGTGAAGCGAAGCTGTCGCCCGGGTACACCGTCGGCATCCTCATGCAGGAGCCCGTGCTCGACGAGACGAAGTCGGTGCTCGAGAACATCCAGGAGGGCGTCGCGATCAAGCCGAAGCTCGACCGGTTCAACGAGATCTCCGCACAGATGGCGGATCCTGACGCCGACTTCGACACGCTGCTCGCCGAGATGGGCGTGCTGCAGGAGGAGATCGACGCGGCAGACGGCTGGGACCTCGACTCCCAGCTCGAGCAGGCCATGGATGCGCTTCGCACCCCTCCCGGAGACGCCGAGATCGCCCCCCTCTCCGGCGGTGAGAAGCGCCGTGTGGCACTGGCCAAGCTCCTGCTGCAGAAGCCGGACCTGCTGCTGCTCGATGAGCCAACCAACCACCTCGACGCCGAGAGCGTGCTGTGGCTCGAGCAGCATCTGCAGGCGTACAAGGGCGCTGTCATCGCCATCACCCACGACCGGTACTTCCTCGACAACGTCGCGGAGTGGATCGCCGAGGTCGACCGTGGCCGCCTGATCGGCTACGAGGGCAACTACTCGACCTACCTGGAGAAGAAGGGCGAGCGCCTCGCGATCCAGGGCAAGAAGGACGCCAAGCTCGCCAAGCGTCTCAAGGACGAACTCGAGTGGGTGCGCTCCAGCGCCAAGGGCCGCCAGACGAAGTCGAAGGCGCGTCTGGCTCGCTACGAGGAGATGGCGACCGAGGCGGAGCGCACCAGGAAACTCGACTTCGAGGAGATCCAGATCCCTGCGGGTCCGCGTCTCGGCAGCGTCGTCATCGAGGCGAAGAATCTCAAGAAGGGCTTCGGCGATCGCACGCTCATCGATGGGCTGAGCTTCAGCCTCCCACCCAACGGCATCGTCGGCATCATCGGTGCCAACGGTGTGGGAAAGACCACGCTGTTCAAGACGATCGTCGGTCTCGAGCCACTGGACAGCGGAGATCTCAAGATCGGTGAGACGGTCAAGATCAGCTACGTCGACCAGTCGCGCGCCAGCATCGACCCCGACAAGAACCTGTGGGAGGTCGTCTCCGACGGGCTCGACTTCATCACTGTCGGCAAGACCGAGATCCCCTCGCGCGCCTACGTGTCGAAGTTCGGCTTCAAGGGACCGGACCAGCAGAAGAAGGCGGGCGTGCTCTCCGGTGGTGAGCGCAACCGCCTGAACCTCGCTCTGACGCTCAAGGAGGGCGGCAACCTGCTCCTCCTCGATGAGCCGACCAACGACCTGGACATCGAGACCCTCGGTTCACTCGAGAATGCACTGCTCGAGTTCCCCGGCTGCGCCGTGGTCATCACTCACGACCGGTGGTTCCTCGACCGCATCGCGACGCACATCCTGGCCTACGAGGGCACGGACGAGAACCCGGCCCAGTGGCACTGGTTCGAGGGCAACTTCGAGTCCTATGAGAAGAACAAGATCGAACGCCTCGGCCCGGATGCCGCCAACCCGCACCGCTCGACGCACCGCAAGCTGACGCGTGACTGACGCTCCCACCGCGGTCGCGTCGAGGCTGCACGTTCCCATCCACCTGCGGTGGGGCGACCTCGACGCGTTCAATCACGTCAACAACACCTCGATGCTCAAGCTTCTCGAGGAGGCGCGCGTGCGCGCCTTCTGGAAGGCCGAGGAGGGGGAGACTGCGCCGCCCACGGCCGTGCTCAACTCAGGCATCGAGGCGGGGACGCTGACGCTGATCGCGCGGCAGGAGATCGAGTACCTCGCACCGGTGCCGTATCAGCGGCGCCCCCTCGAGGTGCAGATGTGGTTCGGCAAACTCGGCGGGTCAAGTCTTGAGGTCTGCTACGAGGTGTACACCGACCCTGCGAACGAGACGCGCGTGCTCTACGCGCGCTCGACCGCCGTGATCGTGCTCGTGGATGCGCAGAGCGGACGCCCGAAGCGCATCACTCCGGAGATGCGTGAAGCATGGACGCCGTACATCGGCGAACCGATCACCTACGCGCACCGCTGACGTTCGCGCCGACGGCGTGATCAGCAGGTGAGTTCGATCAGGCGTCCGGGACCCTGATCATGATCTCCTGCGTCACACTCGCCGCGAGGTCGCCGTCGTGCGTATAGATGCGTCCGGTGGCGAGTCCGCGACCGCCACGGGCATTCGGTGACTCCTGCACGTACAGCAGCCACTCGTCGACGCGCGCCGGACGATGCCACCACATCGCATGATCGAGGCTGGCCACTTTCAGCCCGGGCATCGCCCACGGCACGCCGTGGGCGCGCAGGATCGACTCCTGGATGCTCATGTCACTGAGATACGCGAGCGCGGCCCGGTGGAGGCGGGGATCCTCCGGCATCGGAGCGCGCATCCGCATCCACACGGCCTGCTGCGCCTTGCGTTCGCCGTCGGCCACGAGATACAGCGGGGACTCGACGTGACGCATGTCGACCGGACGGTCCGTCAGCATCCGCAGTGCCTGCGGGTGCCCGCCCTCGACGCGTGCTTCATCCGATGGGATGTCATCCGGTGCGGGGACGCCCCCCGGCATCGGCTGCGCGTGCTCGACGCCCGGCGCTTCGTCCTGGAACGACGCGATCATCGAGAAGATCGGCACGCCGTTCTGGTAGGCCTGCGAACGCCGTGTCGAGAAGGAGCGACCGTCATGGATGCGATCGACGGCGATCGTGAGTCCCTGCGTGGAATCGCCGGGGCGGAGGAAGTAGCCGTGCATGGAATGCACCGCGCGATCCTCCGGCATCGTCCGCTCGGCCGCGATGAGGGACTGACCCAGCACCTGGCCGCCGTAGATGCGTCCGGTGGGCATGCTGTGCGAGCGTCCGGTGAAGATGTCTTCTTCGGTGCGCGCCTGCGTCTCGTCCAGATCCAGCACCTCGAGCAGGTTGTCGACGGATGCCTGAGCCCGTGCCGCTTCGCTCATGGCTCTCCTCACTGCGACCGCACGGCCGCCTCGTTGGTAGTTTAGAACGCGTGCCCCCTCGTCTCGTTCTCTCCGATTCCGACACGGCTCGAGACGTTCTCACGTTCCTCGGCCGCGCGATGCGGGTCTCTGACGACGGCATCCGCCTGCAGGGCAGAAATGGCGTTCTCGCACTGACGGCGTCTGCGCTCGCGCCCAAGGGGCTGTTCGATCAGACGCCGACGGTCCTCGCGATGCGGATCGTGCATGCCGACCCCGAACTGGAGTGCGACATCGTCGTCGACGAACTCGCGCAGGATCAGGACGAGCGGATGCTGACACTGCCGGAGACCGGGCGTTCACCCGCGTGGGCCGGGGTGGCGCCGCCGCGCGGCGGGTGGGAGCCTGCCGGCCGACTGGACTCCGCGACGATCGCCCGCCGCGCGCAGTGGGGGATCTCCGCCGTCGCCCGTGGCGCGACGCCTGGTGCGGGCGAAGAGGCCGTCAGGGCGCTCAGAGCGGCGATCTGGGGTGAATCAGACGAAGACCTCGGGGGTCTCGTGCGCGGCATCGCGTTCGCGGCGCACGCGTTCGGATTCATCTCCGGAGAAGAGCAGATCCCGGTGACCACGTCGGGACGGTGGACACGACTGGCGTTCCGCCGGGGCCACGTGCTCGCCCGCGGTCCGATGGCCAGCGGACTCACCGCCGTGCGCAGCACGGGGACGCAGAACTAGAGCGTCCGCGCAGCCGCCCGGCCGGCCTGCCGCCCGGAGAACAGGCACCCGCCGAGGAACGTGCCCTCCAGCGCCCGGTATCCGTGCACGCCGCCGCCACCGAATCCGCTCGCCTCGCCCGCAGCGTACAGGCCGGAGACGACCGATCCGTCGGCTGCCAGAACGCGTCCGTCGAGATCCGTCTCGATCCCGCCGAGCGACTTGCGTGTGAGCACGTGCAGCTTCACCGCGATCATCGGGCCGGCGGACGCGTCCTGGAGCCGGTGCGGGCTCGCTGCGCGGATGAGCTTGTCCCCGCGGTAGGCACGCATGGATCGCAGCATCCCGATCTGCGCGTCCTTGGTGAAGTCGTTCCCGATCTCGCGGTCTCGGGCGATCACTTCGCGCCGTACCAGCTCCAGATCGAGCAGATCGCCTCCATCGGCCTTTCCCATCTGCTGCAGCAGCGAGTCGAGGTCGTTCTCCACGATGAAGTCCTCGCCTTCGTCGAGGAAGGACTGCACAGGGCCGGTCGGACCTTTCGCGAGACGTGACTTCAACAGCAGTGCGACGTCCTTGCCGGTGAGATCCGGGTTCTGCTCGCTGCCCGACAGCGCGAACTCCTTCTCGACGATCTGGCGCGAGGTGACGAACCAGGAATGGTCGTGTCCGGTCGCACGCAGATGCTGCAGCGTGCCGAGCGTGTCGAAACCCGGAAACAGCGGCACAGGCAGACGCTTGCCCGTCGCGTCCAGCCAGAGCGACGACGGTCCAGGCAGGATCCGGATGCCGTGCGCCGGCCACACAGGATCCCAGTTCTTGATGCCCTCGACGTAGTGCCACATCCGATCGCCGTTGATCAGGTTCGCCCCCGCACCCGCCGCGACCGGATACATCGACCCGTCGACGTATGCGGGGACTCCGGTGAGCATGTGCCCAGGCGGAGTGCCCAGCCGGTCCGGCCATGCCGCACGCACCAGGTCGTGGTTGCCGCCGATACCGCCGGAGGACACGATCGTCGCACCCGCGGTGATCTCGAAGTCGCCGACGACATCGCGCGCCGATGCCACTCCCCGTGCGGCCGGGTCTTCGACCAGCACGTCGCCTCTCGCACCGACCACCGCACCGTCGGTGACGATCAGTTCGGTGACGCGATGGCGGGGGAGGATCGTGAGGGATCCGGAATCCTCGGCGCGATGCGCGGCATCAGCGAACGGAGCGACGATGCCGGGGCCGGTACCCCAGGTGATGTGGAACCTCGGCACCGAGTTGCCTGGGCCGATCGCACCGTAGCCGCCGCGCTCCGCCCAGCCGACGACGGGGAAGAACCCGACGCCGCGTTCTCGCAGCCACGCACGTTTCTCGTCTGCGGCGAACTGCAGGTAGGCATCGGCCCATGCGCGTGGCCAGCGGTCCTCCTCGCGGTCGAACCCCGCATTGCCGAACCAGTCCTGCGTGGCGAGCTCGAGGGAATCCTTGATGCCGAGCCGGCGCTGTTCGGGCGAGTCGATCAGGAAGAGCCCGCCGAACGACCACCACGCCTGTCCGCCGAGGTTCGAGCGCGGTTCCTGATCGATGAGGATGACGCGTCTGCCTGCGGTCGTGGCCTCAACAGCGGCGACGAGGCCCGCCAACCCCCATCCGATCACGAGAACGTCTGCGGAAAGGGGCGTGGTGGTCATGGGGTCTCCGTTGAATCCTGACTGCTGCTGCGGGTCTCGAGGGTCGATCGCCCAGCGGGCGCCGGACCGATGCCCGACGGCTCCGTGGTGTTCACCATGGCATAAGCGGCGCGCTCCAGGTAGTCCCAGAGGGTGGCATCGTGCAGCGGGGACAACTGCACCTCGTCGAGCGACGTGCGCATGCAGCGAAGCCAGCGGTCGCGTGCATCCGGATCGACGTGGAACGGCATATGACGCATCCGCAGGCGCGGATGGCCCCTCGTCTCGCTGTACGTGGACGGACCGCCCCAGTACTGGGCGAGGAACATCGTGAACCGCTCTGCGGCCGGCCCGAGATCCTCTTCGGGATACATGGGGCGCAGCACCGGATCGAGCGCCACCTCTCGATAGAAGCCGTTGACGATCGTCTCGAATGTGGCGTATCCGCCGACCTCGTCGTAGAAAGTCATGACTCGTCCTCCGGCTTGTTCTTCGGGGCTGCCCTGGTGTCCTTCTTGCGCCAGATGCCGCGAGAGACCGGCGGCACGCCGGTGACGGCATTGGGCTTGGTGGTGGGCGGATTCGCGCCGCGCACGCGCCGTGCACCCTCTGGACCTGTGGGGACGACCGATTCGAGGCTGGGGATGGCGAGCCCCATGTCCTCGATCGCGACCTTGAGCCGCATGCGCAGCTCGCGCGCGACATCATCCTTCGCGTTCGCGCGGGTCTTCAGCACCACGCGGATGACGAGGGCCTCACCCGAGATCGATTCGAGCCCCCACACCTCCGGACGCTCTACGATGCGGGTGCGCCACTTGGGATCCTTCGAGAGACCCAGTGCGGCTTCCAGGAGGGCGGCCTCGACGTCTGGCACGACGGCATCCACCGGCACGCCGAGATCGATGATCGCGCGGGCCCAGCCCTGCGACATGTTCCCGATGCGCAGCATCTCGCCGTTGCGGACGTACCAGAGCGTTCCGTTCACATCGCGCACCTGCGTGACGCGTACGCTCACGTGCTCGACGACGCCGCTGGCGAGTCCGGTGTCGACGACGTCGCCGATGCCGATCTGATCCTCGGCGACGATGAACAGGCCGTTCAGCACGTCCTTGACGATGTTCTGCGCCCCGAAACCGAGGCCGGCGCCGATCGCGGCGGTGAGCAGGGTGAGAGACGTGATCAGATCAGGGGCGATCACCGCCATCACCATCAGCAACGCCACGATCACGACGGCGACGTTGATGATGTTGTGCAGGATGCTGCCGAGCGTGCGGGTGCGCTGGATCAGGCGCATGTCGGCGAGAGGGGATCGCTCGAGCGCCTGCGTGTCCTCGACGTTCGCCTTCGACTTGGCGGTGTCGACGATGCGGTGCACGACCCGGCGGACGACGAAACGGAGTGCCAGTCCGATGAGGAACGCGACCACGATGATGATCGCGATGGTGATCGCCTTGCCGCCGATCACCTTGAGGATCTCGAGGAATGACACCCACACCTCGTTCGCCGTGTCCGGCGCGGTGTCGGTCTCGAAGGGAAGCATCAGCACCCTCCGATCCTAGCGATCGGGCCTCTGCACCGGCTGGACGGCAGCGCGGCAGAGGCCCGATCGAAAGGGTGGGTCAGTTGTGCTCCTCGTCGCCTTCGGCGTCACGCGACTGCGCGGCGAGGGCACGTTCGACGTCGGCGAGTCCTTCGCTGACGAGGCGACGCAGAGCAGGAGCGGCGTCACCGTTCGCCGAGAGCCAGGACCGCGTCGCGTCACGCAGATCGGCGTTCGCCAGCGCCGTCGGGTACAGCCCGACGATGAGGTAACTGGCGATCTGGTAGGTGCGCGACTCCCATACCGGGAGCAGCATGTCGAAGTACTCCGGCACGAATTCGCCGAGTACTGCCGTGCTGTTCGGGTGCCCGAAGCCGAGCGCTGCGGAGCGCACGATCGTGTTCGGCAGGTTGTCGTCGTCGATGAGCGAGGTCCACGCCGCGCGCTTGTCCGCCTGGGTCGGCAGCGCGGCCCTGGCCTGAGCGGCGAACTCCCCACCCTTGGAGGTGTTGTCCGCGGCGAGGGCGGCGTCGATGGACGCGGCATCCGTCGCACCGATCGTGGCGAGGCCGACGAGCAGCTGCCAGGAGAGATCGGTGTCGATCTCGAGGCCCGGGAGCGTCTCCTCACCGGAGCGAAGGCGTCCGACGATACCGGCGTGCTCCGAGTTCACGAGAGTGTTCGCGAAGGCCGTGACGAACTGCAGCTGGCTGTCGCTGCCGGCCTCGGCGCCGTGCGCGAGATCCCACAGGCCGTCGGCGATCTTCAGACGCGCGGCGTCACGCTCGGACGGTGCGACGTACAGCGTCGCGGCCGTGCGCAGCTGCGCGAGCGTGGTGCGCACCGTCGTCGACTCGGACTCCCTGCCGATGTTGCGCAGCACGAGCTCGATGTAGTCGGATGCCGTGCTCTCGGCGTCGCGGGTCTGATCCCAGGCCGCACCCCATACGAGCGAGCGTGCGAGGGGATCGGCGATCGCGTCGAGATGATCGATCGCGGTCGCCAGCGAGCGCTCGTCGAGCCGGATCTTCGCGTACGCGAGGTCGTTGTCGTTGAGCAGTACGAGGTCGGGACGCCTGCGGCCCTGCAGCTCTGGGACCTCGGTGCGATCGCCGTCGACATCGATCTCCGCGTAGTGCGTGCGAGTGAGGGTGCCGTCTGACAGGTCGTAGAAGCCGATGCCCAGGCGGTGGGGGCGGATCGTCGGGTAGTCGGCTGGTGCCGTCTGAGTCACCGCGAAGCGCGTGATGACGCCGTCGGAGTCCTCGGCGATGACGGGGGAGAGCGTGTTCACACCGGCGGTCTCGAGCCACTTCTTGGACCAGGTGCTGAGATCGCGGCCGCTGGTGGCCTCGAGCTCGGTGAGCAGGTCGCTCACCTCGGTGTTGCCCCACGCATGCTTCTGGAAGTACTGCCCGACACCGGCGAAGAACGCGTCGATGCCGACCCAGGCCGCGAGCTGCTTGAGAACCGACCCGCCCTTGGCGTACGTGATGCCGTCGAAGTTGACCTGCACGTCTTCGAGGTCGTTGATCTCGGCGACGATCGGGTGCGTGGACGGCAGCTGATCCTGGCGGTACGCCCAGGTCTTCTCCATGGCGTTGAACGTGGTCCACGCCTCGGTCCACTCGGTGGCCTCGGCCGTCGCGATGGTCGACGCCCATTCGGCGAACGACTCGTTCAGCCACAGGTCGTTCCACCACTTCATGGTGACGAGATCGCCGAACCACATGTGTGCGAGTTCGTGCAGGATCGTGACGACCCGGCGCTCCTTGACGGCATCCGTCACCTTGCTGCGGAAGACGTATGTCTCCGTGAACGTGACGGCGCCCGCGTTCTCCATCGCACCCGCATTGAACTCGGGCACAAACAGCTGGTCGTACTTCGCGAACGGGTACGGGACGCCGAACTTCTCCTCGTAGTAGGCGAAGCCCTCACGGGTCTTGTCGAAGATGTAGTCGGCGTCGAGGTGCTGCCACAGGCTCTTGCGGCCGTAGACACCGAGCGGGATGACATCGCCCGAGGCGCTGGTCAGCTCGGAGAACGTGGACTCGTACGGTCCTGCGATCAGGGCCGTGATGTACGAGGAGATGCGCGGGGTGGGCTCGAAGCCCCAGGTGGCGGTGGCGTTCTCGTCGTGGTTGATCGGCTCCGGCGTCGGCGAGTTCGAGATGACCTTCCACGCCTCGGGAGCAGTGACGGTGAACTGGAACGTCGCCTTCAGGTCGGGCTGCTCGAACACCGCGAAGACGCGGCGCGAGTCGGGCACCTCGAACTGCGAGTAGAGGTACACCTCGCCGTCGACAGGATCGACGAAGCGGTGCAGGCCCTCGCCCGTGTTGGTGTACAGGCAGTCGGCGTCGACGACGAGGACGTTCTCCTCCTGCAGACCCGACAGTGCGATACGCGAGTCGTCGAAGACCTCGCTGGGGTCGAGCTGCTCGCCGTTGAGCGAGATCTCACGCACGTCGCGCGCGATCAGGTCGATGAAGGTGAAGCTTCCGGGAGTCGCACGGAAGTGCACGACGCTGCGGGAACCGAAGACCTCTTCGCCCTTCGTCAGATCGAGCGAGATCCCGTAGGACTGCGTGTCGATGAGAGCGCGTCGCTCCTGAGCTTCGATTCGAGTGAGATTCTCTCCAGGCACAGCTGATTCTCCCAGGGGTTCGGGGTCGGCACCGAGATCCGACGCGGCTGGCGCCGACGGCAACCATGACAGCCTACGCCAGGACCCGGGCGTTGTCGGTGCGCGGTGGTGGAAAGATGGACGTGTGACTGCATCCGCTCCTGACCTCGTTCCATTCGCATCCGCCGCTGCCGCAGACGGCCCCGAGTTCGTCGAGACGCCGGTGGCGTACGACGCCCTGGTGCTGGCCAGCTTCGGCGGGCCGGAAGGGCAGGATGACGTGATCCCGTTCCTGCGCAACGTGACGAGAGGCCGCGGCATCCCGGACGAGCGGCTCGAAGAGGTGGCGCACCACTACCGGCACTTCGGCGGGATCAGCCCGATCAACGCCCACAACCGCGAGCTGAAGACCGCACTCGAGGCAGAGCTCGCGCGCCGCGGCATCGATCTGCCGGTGTACTGGGGCAACCGCAACTGGGCCCCCTATCTCGACGATGCCTTCACGGCAGCCACCGATGACGGGCACTCGACGCTGCTCGTGCTGGCCACCAGTGCATACAGCTCGTACTCCAGTGACCGGCAGTACCGCGAGGACATCGCCCGCGCGATCACGGACGCGGGCCTCGAAGATCGTGTGACCGCCGACAAGGTGCGTCTCTACTTCGACCACCCCGGTTTCGTGCAGCCTTTCCAGGAGGGTGTGGATGCCGCGGTCGCCGGGTTCCTCGAGCAGGGGGTCGCGGCATCCGACATCCACGTACTGTTCTCGACCCACTCGATCCCGACCGCAGACGCCGAGCGCTCAGGCCCGCGGGATGTCGACTGGGGCGAGGGCGGCGCGTACGTCGCACAGCACCGTGCCGTCGCCGCCCACATCATCGAGAATGTGGCCGCGGTCACCGGTGGCACGACAGTGCCCTGGCAGCTGGTGTTCCAGTCGCGCTCCGGTCCTCCCACGCAGCCGTGGCTCGAGCCCGACATCAACGACGTGATCGCCGAGCTGCCGGCAGCAGGTGCGAAGGCGGTCGTGATCGTGCCGCTCGGGTTCGTCAGCGACCACATGGAGGTCATGTGGGATCTGGACACCGAGGCCATGGAGTCGGCCGCAGAGGCGGGCCTGCTCGCCACGCGGACGCAGACGCCGGGCGTGCACCCCGCGTTCGTCGCCGGACTGGTCGACCTCGTGATCGAGCGCGTCGAGGGGACACCGGCATCCGAGCGCCCGCACCTGACCGACCTCGGGCCCTGGTACGACGTGTCGCGCGCCGGGGACTGCGAGAACGTGCGGCTCGGTTTCAAGCCGGCCGCGGCCGGTCTCACGCCCTGACGCGGGCCGGCATGCAGACGCTTCTAGGATGGTGAGCATGCGCATCCACATCGCCACCGACCACGCGGGACTGGAATTCTCCACGAAGCTGCAGGACCACCTGCGAGCCGCGAATCACGAGGTCATCGACCACGGTCCGCTCGAGTACGACGCCGTCGACGACTATCCGGCGTTCTGCATCCGTGCGGCGCAGGGCGTCGTCGCCGATCAGGTTGCGGGCGTCGTGGCACTGGGCATCGTGTTCGGCGGCTCGGGCAACGGCGAGCAGATCGCTGCGAACAAGGTGCAGGGCATCCGCGCGGCACTCGTATGGAATCTGTCCACCGCCGAGCTCGCCCGTGAGCACAACGACGCGAACGTGATCTCGATCGGTGCGCGCCAGCACACGTTCGACGAGGTCACCGCGTTCATCGACCGTTTCATCTCGACGCCGTTCTCGGACGAGGAGCGCCATGTGCGTCGGATCGGCCAGATCGCGGATTTCGAACGCGACGGCTCCTTGCTCCCTGACCCCCGCGAGCTGTCAGACCCGCAGGCCTGACATGCCAGAGGGTCACTCCGTCCACCGGATCGCTCGGCAGTTCGAGCGCAACTTCATCGGCAAGCGGCTGCACGCCTCCAGCCCCCAGGGCCGCTTCGCGGAGGGAGCGGCGCTGCTCGACGGACGAGAGGCCGTCAGCGTCAAGGCCGTCGGCAAGCAGATGTTCCTCGAGGCCGAGGGCGACCTGTGGCTAAGGGTCCACCTGGGCCTCTACGGCGCATGGGACTTCGCGGGCGAGATCCTCATCGACCCGACCATCGCGTCCGCGAACGGACGCATGGGGCAGACGAATCAGCGCGGCACGGATCTGGACGCTCCGATCCTCGATGACGCCCCGATCCTCGACAGCGCGGGCGAGAACTCGCTGGCGTCGATCGGCGCGCCCAGGCGCGCGCGGGTGCACGTGCGCATGTCCGAGCAGACCAAGGGTCTCGCGGACGAGGGTTCGGAGTGGCCCCCGCCGATCGTGGGTCAGGTGCGGCTTCGCCTGATGACCGACATCACGGCGGCCGACCTACGCGGACCGACGGCGTGCGAGTTGCAGACGCCGGATGAGATGCTCGCCAGCGTCGCCAAACTCGGCCCTGACCCTCTCGTGGGCGACCCGATCGAGAACGAGGAGCGCTTCGTCCGAGCGGTGCGCAAGAAGCAGACCCCGATCGCCCTGTTGCTGATGGACCAGACGGTGGTGAGCGGCATCGGCAACGTGTACCGCGCCGAGATGCTGTACCGGGCGCGTCTGAACCCGCACACGCCTGGCCGCGACGTGCCGGAGGAGATCGTTCACCACCTCTGGCAGGACTGGGTGCGGCTACTCGCCATCGGCGTCGAGACCGGCCAGATGATGACCATGGACGACCTGTCACCGACCGGCTATCGTGCGGCCATGGCGAGCCGTGACGATCGGCACTGGGTCTACCACCGTGCCGGCCTGCCGTGCCGCGTATGCGGTACCGAGATCGCACTCGAAGAACTCGGCGCGCGGAAGCTCTACTGGTGTCCGAGGTGCCAGGCCTGACTAATGTGGTCCCATCGACTGCACCGACGCAGACAGGAGCATCATGGACCTCACGGGCTTGCAGAGCGCGTTAGAGACAATCAGCGGCTGGATCTGGGGACCATGGTTCCTCATCCCTCTTCTGCTGGGAACCGGACTGTATCTCACGATCCGCCTCGGCGGGCTGCAGTTCATCCGCCTCGGCTCCGCGTTGCGGCTGGGACTGTTCACGCGGAAGGATCCGGGCTCTGACGGCGACATCTCGCAGTTCCAGGCGCTGACGACGGCCCTCGCGGCCACGGTAGGAACCGGCAACATCGTCGGCGTCGCCACCGCCATCGGCATCGGCGGACCCGGCGCCTTGTTCTGGATGTGGGTGACCGGCCTTCTGGGCATGGCGTCGAAGTACTCCGAAGCTTTCCTCGGCGTACGGTTCCGCGTGACCGATGAGGCCGGCGAGAAGAACGGCGGGCCCCAGCAGTATCTCGAGCGCGGCATCCGCGGATGGTTCGGTAAGACGCTCGCGTTGTTCTTCTCGGTCGCCGCGTTGATCGCCTGCTTCGGCATCGGCAACATGACCCAGGGCAACTCGATCGCGACGAACCTCGAGTCGAGCTTCAGCGTGCCGCCGTGGGTCTCCGGGATAGTGCTGACCGTGTTCGCGCTGGTCGTGCTCGTAGGCGGCATCAAGTCGATCGGCCGGGTCACGGCAGGTCTCGTGCCGATCATGATCATCTTCTACGTACTCGGTGCGCTGTACATCCTTATTGCGAACGTCGGAGGCATCCCGGCGGCCATCGCACAGATCTTCACAGACGCCTTCACCGGAACCAGCGCCGTCGGCGGATTCGCAGGATCAGCAATCATCATCGCGGTGCAATACGGCGTTGCCCGCGGCATCTTCTCCAACGAGTCCGGCATGGGTTCAGCAGCGATCGCAGCCGCCGCCGCGAAGACGAGCCACCCCGTCCGACAGGGCCTGGTATCGATGACTCAGACGTTCATCGACACGATCATCGTCGTGACGTGCACAGGACTCGTCATCATCACGACCGGCGTGTGGAACCAGACCGACCCGGACACCGGTGAGCAGATCAGCCCGGCGCTGATGACTGGCGAGGCCTTCTCGAACGGACTACCCGGCGAATGGGGGCACTACATCGTCACGATCGGCTTGGTGCTCTTCGCCGGATCCACCATCCTCGGCTGGTCGTACTACGGTGAGCGCAATGCCGAGCGCCTGTTCGGACGCCGGGCGGTGGTACCGTTCCGCATCCTGTTCTCACTCGTCGTGTTCATCGGCTGCACGGTGCAGTTGGGGGTCGTGTGGGCCTTCTCGGATGTGATGAACGGCCTCATGGCGCTGCCGAACCTCATCGGCCTGCTGATCCTTTCCGGTCTCGTCGCCCGCGAGACGAAGAAGTACCTCGACAACGACCCGAAACTGCGGGCGACTCCGGAGGAAGTCGACGCGTTCATGGCGGGAGACAAGGCCTTCGAAGACTGGAAGACTCAGTCCATTCCGGTCGTGAAGACCGAGTGAGCGCAGGCATCTAGGCTGAGAGCATGCGTCAGAACCCCAGTTTCACTCTCGCCGACGTCGCCGAGATGCGACGTGTCATCGAGCAGAATCCGTGGGCGACGATCGTGAGCGGCGCGGCGGACGGACAGGTCGCCTCGCACTACGTGATGATGCTCGACGAGGACCGCGATGACCTCACCATCGTGGGGCATGTCGGGCGCCCCGATGACCTGATCCACGGCATGGGGGAGCGCGAACTCCTGGTCGTGTTCCAGGGCCCGCACGGCTATGTGTCTCCCGGCTGGTACGGGCCCGACACGCAGGCCGTGCCGACCTGGAACTACATCGCGGTGCACCTCTCGGGCGTGCCGGAGATCCTCAGCGACGACGAGAACCTGAGGGTGCTCGACCGGCTGGTCGAACGTTTCGAGGGACGTATGCCGGATCCGCGGCTCATGTGGGAGCGGCCGAACGACGAGGCCTTCGTGCGCAGGCTCGCCTCGGGCACGGTCGGATTCCGTCTGACGCCGACGCGAGTGGTGGCCAAGCGCAAGCTCAGCCAGAACAAGGAAGCCGCGACCGTCGAACGCGTCATCGCCGAACTGCAGGGCGATGGCGTCTATGCGAACCCCGCCTTGGCCGGCGAGATGCGCAGGGCTCAGGACGCTCGCCCCGGTCGCACGGCATGACGGAGGTCGGCACCCACGTCTCGGTGATCCGGAATGCTCGGGTCGCGGGGCCAGGGCGTGAGTTCCTCGTCGACGACGAGCCGGTCGACATCCACATCGATGGCGGCCGGATCGTCGACATCGCCCCTGCCGGCGCCCTGCCAGTAGGGGGCGAGACCATCGATGCCGACGGTGCATGGGTCGTACCCGGGTTGTGGGACAACCACGTTCACACCGTGCAGTGGGCTCTGGCTTCCGAACGGGAACAACTGGGCGCCGCTGTCTCAGCCGTCGACGCGGCCTCGCGGATGGCTGGCGTCGCACCGCTGGCCGACGGCCGACGCGTCGGCACAGGTTTCCGGGACGCGTTGTGGGCGGACTCCCCGTCTCTGCAGGTTCTCGACGCAGCGACGGGAGATGAGCCCACGTACCTGATCAACGCGGACGTGCACAGCGTGTGGCTGAATTCCACCGCACTCGCGCGAGAGGGATTCGTCTCTTCCGACGGGATGCTGCGCGAAGAAGACGCTTTCGAGATCTCGAAGCGCGTGAACGTGGTGGAGCCTGTGCACGGCGATCTCGCGGTGCGTGCAGCAGGCCAGGCCGCCGCAGCCAGGGGAGTGACGGGGATCGTCGACTTCGACATGGCCTGGAATGCGGATGCGTGGGCACGCCGCGCCAGTGCCGGCTTCAATACGCAGCGGGTGGAATTCGCGGTGTACCCGGCGGACCTTGCGCGCGCCATCGCGAGTGGTCTTCGAACCGGTGAGGTGCTGCCGGAGACCGGCGGGCTCGTGCGCGTCGGATCCCTCAAGATCATCACGGACGGGTCGCTCGGAACGCGTACAGCCGCGTGCTCGCACGCCTACCCCGGCGACGCCGCCGACTTCGGCGTGCTGAACATTCCGCCCGCCGAACTGATCGGACTTCTGACGGAGGCGGTCGGCTCCGGACTCGCCGTCGCCATCCATGCGATCGGCGACCGCGCGGTGTCGTCCGCTTTGGACGCGGTGACCGTGACCGGCGCATCCGGAACGATCGAGCACGCGCAGCTGGTGCGCCACGCCGACCTCGCCCGTCTCGCCCGACTCGGCCTCGCAGTCAGCGTGCAGCCGCAGCATGCGGTCGATGACCGCGACCTGGTGAAGCAGTACTGGGCGGTTCAGACGGCCGTGGGGTATCCGATGGCGTCGTTGCTGCGGGTCGGGGCCGAGCTGAGACTGGGTTCCGATGCGCCAGTGGCGCCGCTGGAGCCATGGCAGGCCATCGCGGCGGCGGTGCATCGGACGAACGACGAGCGCGAGCCGTGGCATCCCGAAGAACGGCTGAGCGTCGACGAGGCGCTCGCTGCGAGCGTCCGCAGCGCCGTCCGTCCTGGCGAGCCCGCTGATCTGGTGCTGTGCGCTGCCGATCCGCAGGATGCGGACCCGTCGATGCTGCGCGCGATGCCGGTGCTGGCGACACTGCTCGGCGGCTCGATCACGCACTTGACGTGATCGAGGGGCACCCGTCACCGCTTGGCGGTGCGCGTGATCTCAGCGTGCGCACGATACCGTTGTAGCCGTGAACTCCACAGCGCAGACTCCGGCTCCCACTCGGTCCCAGCGTCGACGAGACCGCTCACCGGAGCATGCGGCAACCTCGCGGTTCATCCCGCACGTGCAGGGACTCAGGGCGATCGCCGTCCTCTTCGTCGTGCTGTACCACTTCTGGCCCGCCCGCCTCAGCGGCGGCTACGTCGGCGTCGACATCTTCTTCGTCATCTCCGGCTTCCTTATCACCGCGCATCTCGCGAGGGAGCTCACCTCCACCGGAACGGTCAAGCTCGGACAGTTCTGGGCGCGCCGAGCGCGCCGTCTGCTGCCGGCCTCGCTACTCGTGCTGCTGTTCTGCGCGATCGTCGCGGCGGTCCCGTTCCTCACACCGACCTCGGCGCTGCCCGCTGAGGTCAAGGAGATCATCGCCTCCACGTTCTACGTGGAGAACTGGTACCTGGCTTTCAACTCCGCCGATTATCTGGCGCAGGCCGGAGACCCCACGACGGTGCAGCACTACTGGTCGCTCTCGCTGGAGGAGCAGTTCTACGTGCTGTGGCCGCTGATCATGCTGCTTGCAGCATGGGTCGCGGTCAAGTGGTTCCGCGGGGATCGACTGCGCGCCGCGGCGATCGCGATCGGCCTCGTCTCGGTGGCGTCATTCGTATTCTGCGTCGTATACACGATCACCGATCCTGCACCGGCGTACTTCGTCACCATGGGGCGCATGTGGCAGTTCGGCGTCGGTGCGGTCATCGCCCTCGTGCCGATGCTGCGCGTGCGCAATGCCGTTGTGAGCTTCGTGCTCGGCTGGGCTGGAATCATCGCGCTGCTGTACACGGCGTTCCGCTTCGACGGGCAGACCCCGTTCCCCGGATATGCGGCGTTGCTGCCGACGCTCGGGGCCGCCGCGATCATTGCCGCGTCGAACACCGATCGCTGGTGGTATCCGACCCGCCTTCTGTCGATACCGCCGATGCGCTTCACCGGTGACATCTCGTACAGCCTGTATCTCTGGCACTGGCCGCTGATCATCATCGCTCCGTCTGTGCCGTTCTGGGGCCTGACGATCTACCACCGTGTCGCGCTGCTGGTGATCTGCTTCGTGCTCGCGTGGCTCACCAAGCGGTTCGTCGAGGATCCGGCGCGCACGTGGAAGCCGTTGACGACGCGTCCACCGAAGGTGACGCTGTGGGCGGCTCTTGCCGCGATGATCCTGGTCGGTGCGGTGGCGGCCGGAGGCTGGGCGATCAACGCGCCGGCGTATCAGCAGGGCGTGCAGGCGATCGAGGACGTCCGTGAGAATCCGCCGGCCTGCTTCGGCGCGGCATCGGTGCTGGATGAGTCGTGCGCAGGTACTGAGCTCGACACGATCCTTCCCGCCCCGGGGTTCGCAGGCGTCGATCGTCCCTCGGATGAGCAGTGCTTCATCCAGTTGAACGACTCGCGGGCCAAGTCGTGCGAGTTCGGCTCTGACGACCCTGACGCCCCCCAGGTTGCCCTCATCGGCGATAGCCACGCCTTTCAGCTGCTGTCGACGTTCCAGGGGATCGCCGAGCGGGAGGGCTGGCACCTCACGACGTACTTCAAGGGCGCATGCCCGTGGAACGCCACGCCGCTGGCGACGGGCGGCTCCTTCGGTGCCGCGTGCTCCGACTGGAGAGCGGGTGTGGACGCCCAACTCGCGGACCGTGACTTCGATGTCGTCTTCACGTCTGCGATCTCGAACACGCCCTACTCGTCTGCCGGGTTCGAATCCGCTCACGAAGCCGCGGTGGCCGGGTATCAGAAGGCATGGTCGACCATGACCGATCGCGGCATCCCGGTGATCACGGTCGTCGACAACCCGGTGTTCGAAACCGACCCGAACAAATGCCTGCGTACACGCGATCAGGCGGAATGCTCAGGGGCACGCGCGGATGTGCTGCTCGAGGACGATCCGCTGCGTGATGCGGCCGAAGGCGCCGAGGATGTGACCCTGCTCGACTTCACCGACGTCTTCTGCGACGAGGATACCTGCAAGACGGTCATCGGTGGCGCGAACGTGTATCGCGACCAGGATCATCTGACGGTGACGTTCGTCGACACCCTGGCACCGCAGTACACCCAGGCGATGAAGGATGCGATGGTGGCCGCGGGCTGAGCTGCTGCATCCCGCGTGGGAACGAAGAAAGGCACCGGACGGATCCCGTGCCTTTCTTCGTGTGTCGTCCGACTACTCGGCGACGTGAGCGACGAGGAACCAGCGGTCCTTCTCGAGGCCGCGCATGATCTCGATCGCGACGTCCTGGCTCGTGAGGTCGATTTCGTCGAGACCGTCGATCGCGGCCTTCGTGTCGACGAGGATCGCGTCGATGTCGGCGACGATGTTGCGGATCAGCTCGGTCGACTGCGTGAACCCTGCCGGCACTGCCGATGCGGCGACCTTGGCGGCGACGGTGCTGAGCCGCGCGTCGATCGGCAGGCCCAGAGCGACGATGCGCTCTGCAGCGGTGTCGGCGAACGCGCCCGCGTGTGCGACGACCGAGTCGAGCAATTCGTGGACGCCGATGAAGTTGGCGCCGCGCACGTGCCAGTGCGCCTGCTTGCCGTTGACGGTCAGAGCCTGCAGCCCGAGTACGACGGGGGAGAGGAACTGTGCCGCGGCCGCGGCGACCGTCGGGTCGCTGGCGGTGGTGGAGATGGTCTGTGCCTTGTTCATGTTTCTTCCTCCAGAACGGCGAATTCGAACCTGATGGAGACAACGCTACTCAGACTGAAACATTCCGCAAGCAAGCTGAGGCTCGGCTCACTTCCGCGGAATGACGCGGAATTGAGGATAGTCTCGCCTCATGAGCATCTCGTCATCAGCATCCGTTCTCGCCCTCGGCACCAAGACGCCGCGCATCGCGGACGACGCCTTCGTCGCCGACGGAGCGCGCATCGTGGGCGACGTCACGCTGGAGCCCGGCGCGAGCGTCTGGTACAACGCGGTGCTGCGTGCCGATTCAGCGGGGATCACGGTCGGGGCCGGAAGCAACGTGCAGGACAACGTCTCGGTGCATGTCGACAGCGGCCATCCCGTCGTCATCGGTGCGAACGTGTCGATCGGTCACAACGCGGTCGTGCACGGATGCACGATCGGCGACGGCTCGTTGATCGGGATGGGTTCGGTGATCCTCAGCGGCGCGGTGATCGGCAAGGGCTGCCTGATCGCCGGTGGTGCGGTCATCCTCGGAGGCACCGAGGTGCCGGACGGATCGCTGGTGGCCGGCGTGCCGGCGAAGGTGCGCCGCGAACTCAGCGAGGACGAGCGGGCAGGGATCATCGCGAACGCCGAGATCTACCACTCGCACCTGGAGACGCACCGGAGCGCCACGGCGCTCTGACGCCGACCTGCACCGCTAGGCTGTTAACTCTGCGGGGCGGTGGCCAAGTTGGTTAAGGCAGCGGGCTCATAACCCGACGATTCGTGGGTTCAAGTCCCACCCGCCCTACTCTCATCCGCCGTCACAGCGGACGCGCGGTGATGGCCTCGTTGCCCAGATCCTTGCGGGCCGTGCGCAGGCACTTCGTGCACAGCAGCTCCACCGTGCGCGGATGGTTCTCGCCGCACGTGCAGTCGATCGTCACTCGCCACTTGGCGCGGCGTCCGCACGCTGCGTACGCCTCTTCGTCGCCATGGTCGCATTCGCACTCCAGCGGCACATCCGCGTCCCATCCGAGCGAGATGTCCTCGAATGCCTGGTCGACCGGATCGGCGGCCTTCGGCGTGGCCGGCGCATCGGTATGAGTCTTCTGTCGCATCACATCACGTTCCCGATGTAGGAGTATTTCACGAACACCTCGGCGGCGATACCCGATTCCTCCAGCACGCCCTGCAGCGCGCTCATCATGTAGTTCGAATCCCAGCCCATGTAGAGGAAGTTCTCGTCGTCCAGAGCATCCCACTGTCCCTTCCACGCCATCTCGTCGTAGATGGGACCGCCGTGGCTCCTGCTGTACGCGAGTGCAGACGGGCGGGCGTCGGTCCATGCGCGGCGGAAGACCCGGTTGAAGAGCGCACGCACGTCCTTCACCTCCCAGTGCTCGCCGCGGTACTCGACGTAATCGAACTCCCGGTCCCAGCCTGCGGGCCAGCCGCGCCGACGCACGGCGTCGAGCACAGGGGTGAGGGCGTCGTCGTCGATCTCAGGGAGGGCCGGTCGAGCCCAGATGCGCACCAGCCGTTCGGTGAGCCGCACCGTGCGCGCCGATATGGTCGCTGTGCCCCAGGAATCGGTGTCCACGAGGGCGCGCGTCTCCTCGACCGCGCTGCGTGCATACGCATCCCGCCGCTTGTCGTCATAGGAGGCGCCGAAGACGCGCTCTGTGAGGGACTGCTCGAGCAGCGTGAGGTTGCCGAGCGTCGGTGCGAGCGCCCTGTGGCTGTTGCGCTCGTCCTCCGAGTAATCGATCCAGGGCCGGGTGCCGTCGCCTGACCAGGAATCGCTGGGCACGAGCGGAACGATGTGCTCGACGTCGTGATCCGAGGTGTCCTCCACCTGCTCGAGGCGGCCGAGCACGTACGCCGCGTGGGGGAGTTCTGCATACTTCAGCACCGCGCTGACACGCTCGTCCGACGGGGTGATGCGCGCGAACGCCCGCATCAGTGCTTCGCGTCCTTCGGCACGTGCCCGGCAGAGCCGTGCGATCAATCGCTCAGCCGGCAGCCCGACCAGCGCGCGTCGCAGATAGAGGGCCTGAATCCACTCGAGCGTCTCGATCAGCTCTGCGCGCGGGATGAGGCCGCGCACGTGGTCGCTGTACGCGCTCATGGCCAGGGGATATGCTGCGCGTCCGAACGTGTTGATGTACCGGAGCTGCGTCCGGATCTCGGCATCCTTCTCGGAAGAAGGATCGAGCAGGACGGCGTAGATCTCGGCGTAGTGACGCCAGATGTCGGCATCCGCCTGCAGATGCGCCACATCCACGCGCGGGAAGGAATGCCGGAACGCGCTGTACACGCCGTGCTCGCCGTTCGCGGCGACCTCCCGGCCTGTGGTCATCACGAGGTAGTGGCGCCAGAATGCCCCGATCGTCTCGCCCGTGTGACGCTCGATCGGAAGCCAGTAGCGCTCCTCGACGTCGAGCTGCTCAGCGTGGGTGAGGCCCATCAGGATGTAGTTGTGGATGAGCTCGTGATCGCGCAGCGGCTCGCCGGTGGAGTTCAGGCTCTCGAAGATCTGCTGCGCGTTCGCCGCAGGTCCGAGTGTGATCGACACATGCTCGATCCTCTGCAGTCCGCGCCAGATCGTCGGAGCCTCGTCAGCATGCACCTGGCTGCGGAAGAAGGCGTAATTGTCGTCGAAGCGCGATTCGCGGTCGGCATCGTCACGCTGATCGAGAACGACCGACTCGTAGAGCTCGGCCCACGCATGGTGCGGGCGCAGCTTGGTGCGCGACGGGTCATCCGCTCGCACCAGTACCCGTTCGAGGTCCGCGGCCATGGCGGGGTCGGAATCACGGACCGCGTGATGCAGAGCGGCGACGAGCAGCATGAGCGTCGTGATGCGCTGCTGTCCGTCGATGAGGATCAGGTCGATCTCCGAGGCGTCCTGTGCGGAGAGGATGGAGCCGATGAAATGGCGGTGCGTGTCGCCTTCCTTGGCGACGGCGCGGATGTCGGAGAGCAGGCGCTCGCATCCGCCGATGTCCCAGCGGTACTGGCGCTGGTAGACCGGGACGACGATGGTCGTGTCCGGAGCAGAGAGCCACTCGATCGTGTTGACGGCGGTCGCTTCGACATTCGTGGCGGTTGCCATGTTCTTCGCTCTTGCTCCTCACGGCGGTGCGATCCCGCTACCCGCCGTGAAAGAGTCTAGTCGCCGGCGAATCGCCGGCGGTGGGCCACGCTGGTGCCGCAGAACACGCTGTTAGGCTTGCCTTATCAGGGCCTGTTAAAACGTGCTGGCCCCCGATGAAAGGACATGACCTAGATCATGGGATACATCAAATCCGCAGCCCTCGAGGAAAAGGGCTTCGTCGTCCTCGACAGCTACAACCAGGACCTCGATCCCAAAGAGTGGCTGGACATCGAGTACAACGACTGGAAGTCGTCGGGTGACACCCGTTTCGCTCCGCTGGCCAGTGCCTTCGGCGACATCGAGTGCAACGGCTTCTGGAACCACAAGCCGCCGCGCACCGACAAGGACGGCGTGTGGATCGACTCCCAGGTCGCTAAGGCCCCGAACCTCACGCGTCGCGCGCAGGAGCCGGGTGCCAATGTCGGCCGCTGCCGCGTGATCGAGCTGCAGCCCACGCCGTACGGCGAATGCCTCTACAACCTTCACCAGGACGACAACAACCGGTTGAACCCCGACGGCACCGGATGGGTCGTCCGCGGATTCTTCAACCTCAGCGATGACAAGGACAGCTTCTTCGTCCTGCGTGAGAACCGCACCGACCCGGCGGGCGAGGTTCGGATCGCGCTTCCCGCCGGGGCTCAGCTCATCATCGACACGCAGCGACTGTGGCACGCCGCGACCCACGTCGGATCCGAGCCCCGCTACAACCTCATCACGTCGTGGACGTCGGGTCCCGAGCTCGACGCCTACATCGACAAGTACAACGGTACCGACCAGGTCGAGAACTTCGAGGTCCCGCAGGACGTTCTCGAGGCCGGCTACGCGGAGCAGGCGCGCAAGGATGCTGCACGCGCCGCCTACTACGCCGCCAAGGGCCAGCAGGTCAAGCAGGCGATGAGCGAGGCGTAGTCCGCCTGATCACCGTCCTGAGAAAGCCCCGGCCCGAAGGCCGGGGCCTTCTTCATAATCACACGCTTGTGATTTCTGTCCGTCTGGGCGATAATCGGCGTATAACCGCATATTCTCGCCACACTTCGTTGGCTCAGGTCGTTGGGGAAGACGCACCTGAAGAAACGGAGAGATCATGGCGACGGCTTACGCACGCGGAGTGGTGTACATCCACTCTGCGCCTCGCGCGCTTTGCCCGCACCTGGAATGGGCGGTCGGACGCGCTATCGGTCGTGCGGTGAACTTCGAGTGGGCCGAACAGCCTGTACTCGAGGGATCTCGTCGTGCCGAGTTCTACTGGGACGGCCCCGTCGGCACCGGCGCTGCACTCGCGACCGCGATCCGCGGCTGGGAGCACCTGCGCTTCGAGGTGACCGAGGATCCGACGCCGCGCAGCGACGGCGGTCGTTGGCTGCACACCCCTGATCTCGGCATCCACTATGCGCAGGCCGACGCGGCCGGCAACATCGTCATCGGCGAGGACCGCATCCGCTACGCCATGGAGATCGCGGCCGGAAGCGCGCTCGAGTTGCAGCGTGAGCTCGATGTCGCTCTCGGCTCGGCCTGGGATGAAGAGCTCGAGCCATTCCGCCACGCCAGCGACGATTCCACGGTCGTGTGGCTTCACAAGGTCGGCTAGCCTCCGACCTCCTTCAGACCCGGGGCGCAGGAGGCGTCAGTATCGGATGCCGGTGAACCATCCCGGACTCCGAGAACGCGAATCCCGCCCCCGCACGACGAAGGCCTCGCTCCGAGATGATCGGAGACGAGGCCTTCGTCATGCGGACCTGAACGTGCTCAGTCCTCGTAGGACGCGAATGCGGCGACGGCGTTGTGCCCGCCGAAGCCGAACGAATTGCTGATCGCGAGCTGCGGGCCTTCACCCAGAGGCTGTGCATCGCCGGAGACGAGCAGCGGGATATCCGGATCCTGCGTCGTGAGGTTGATGGTCGGGGGTGCGACGCGGTTCTGGATCGCGAGGATCGTGAAGATCGCCTCGAGTGCGCCGGTGCCGCCGAGGAGGTGACCGGTGGATGCCTTGGTCGCCGACACCGGGATGTCGTGCACGCGGTCGCCGATGACGCTCTTCAGCGCGGCGTACTCATTCGGGTCGCCGACCGGCGTCGATGTCGCGTGCGCGTTGATGTGGGTGATCTCATCCGGTGTGCGGCCAGCGGCTTCGAGCGCGAGCGTGACGGCACGCGCTGCGCCCTCCGGAGCGTTGGCGGTGATGTGGAACGCATCGGCCGTGACGCCGCCGCCGACGAGTTCGGCGTAGATCTTGGCGCCGCGCGCCTTGGCGTGCTCTTCGGTCTCGAGGATGAGCACCGCTGCGCCTTCACCCATCACGAAGCCGTCGCGGTCCTCCGAGTAGGGGCGGGAGGCGGTGGCGGGGTCGTCATTGCGACGCGATAGGGCCTGCATCGATGCGAACGACGCGATCGTGATCGGGTGGATGGCCGACTCGGTGCCGCCGGCGATGACGACATCCGCGAGCCCTGACTGCAGGTGCTCGTAGGCGTTGACCAGCGACTCAGTGCTGGATGCGCAGGCGGACGCGACCGTGCGGGCGAAGGCGCGCGCCGTGAAGTGGAGGGACAGATTGCCCGCGGCCGAGTTCGGCATGAGCATGGGCACCGTCATCGGCATGACGCGGCGAGGGCCCTTCTCACGCAGCGTGTCCCATGCGTCGAGCAGGGTCCACACGCCACCGATGCCGGTCGCGAAGTCCACGCCGAGACGCTCGGGATCGACATCGGGCGAACCCGCGTCCTCCCACGCCTCCATGGCCGCGATCAACGCGAACTGGGAGGACGGGTCGAGGCGCTTGGCGACCGGACGCGCGAGGACCTCTTCAGGGCGCACGATCGCCTCAGCGGCGAATGTCACGGGGAGCTGAAGCTCTTCGACCCACTCATGTTCGAGGGTGCGGCCCCCGGACATACCGGCCAGCAGGTTGGTCCAGTTCTCCGGAGCCGTGCCGCCGATTGCGGAAGTGGCGCCGATACCGGTGACGACGATGCGCTTGGTCATTGGGTGTGGTTCCTGTCGAAGGGGACGAGAGCAGTCTCTGGAGAGGGAAGGCAGAGGATGCCACGCCTCGCGGTTCGCGAGGGTGGCATCCGTCAGGTCTTACGCCTGGCCGGCGACGATGAAGTTCACGGCGTCACCGACGGTCTTGAGGTTCTTGACCTCGTCGTCGGGGATGGTGACGCCGAACTTCTCTTCTGCGTTGACGACGATCGTCATCATCGAGATCGAGTCGATGTCGAGGTCATCGGTGAAGGACTTCTCGAGCGCGACCGCGGAGCCGTCGATGCCGGTCTCGTCGGTGATGAGCTCGGAGAGGCCGGCGAGGACCTCATCGTTGGTGAAAGCCATGTGGTTTTCCTCTTTCTTGCGGGTTGTATTCGGAACCGATGAACAGTTTAGGAGGTCGGCGGACGTGTTCAGGGGAGGACGACGACTTGAGCTGCGAATACCAGACCGGCGCCGAAGCCGATCTGCAGTGCGAGTCCGCCGGAGAGTTCAGGATGCTCGGCCATCAGCCGGTGGCTCGCGAGCGGGATGGACGCCGCCGAGGTGTTGCCGGTGGTCTCGATGTCGCGCGCGATCACCGTGGTCTCCGGCAGCTTCAGTTGCTTCGCGAACTCGTCGATGATGCGCATGTTGGCCTGGTGCGGAATGAATGCGGCGAGGTCTGCCGCTTCGATGCCGGCGACGTCGAGTGCCTCACGTGCGACCTTCGCCATCTCCCAGACCGCCCAGCGGAACACCGTGGGGCCCTCCTGACGGAGCGTCGGCCACGGCACCTCGCCGTCGCGGAACTGGGTGAGGGTGCCGTTCATGCCGACGGCATCCGCCTTCGAGCCGTCCGAACCCCAGACGGCCGGCGCGATGCCAGGCGTCTCGCTCGGCCCGATCAGGGCGGCGCCTGCACCGTCGCCGAGCAGGAACGAGATGCTGCGGTCGGCGGGGTCTACGACGTCGGAGAGCTTCTCCGTGCCGATCACGAGGGCGTAGCGCGCGGCGCCGGCGCGGATCAGCGCGTCGGCCTGCGCAATGGCGTAGGCGTAGCCGGCGCATGCGGCGTTGACGTCGTATGCCGCGGCCGGGTTCGAGCCGACGCGGTCGGCGACGATCGCCGACACCGAGGGCGACTGCTTCGGATTGCTGATGGTCGCCACGATCACGAGGTCGACTTCGGATGCTGCGACACCGGCCTTCTCGATGGCCTCGGCGGCCGCGATGGTGGCGAGATCGATCGCGTCGGTCTCCTTGACCGCGCGCGCACGGGTGATGATGCCGGTGCGCTGGCGGATCCACTCGTCACTGGAATCGATCGGCCCGATGAGGTCGTCGTTCGGGACCGCGTTCTCGCCGCGCGCAGCGCCGAACGACAGGATGCGGGTGAACTGCGGGCCGGTGGCCTGCTTCAGCGTGGCGGTCATGCGGCTGCTCCGTTCAGCAGCTCAGCCGCTGCGTCGAGGTCTTCTGGTGTCTTCACGGCTACGACCGGCGTGCCGCGCAGGCCCCGTTTGGCGAGGCCGGCGAGGGCTCCTGCCGGGGCGAGTTCGATGAGCCCGGTGACGCCGTTGTCGGCGAAGGAGCCCATGCAGAGGTCCCAGCGCACCGGCGAGGAGACCTGGTTGACGATCAGATCGAGGGCCGCGGCGCCGGACGTGACGACCGAGCCGTCCTTGTTGGTCCAGAGCGTGATCTGCGGGTCGCCGGGAACGACCGCGCCGATCGCCGCGCGCAGCGCCTCGACGGCCGGCGCCATGTACGCGGTGTGGAACGCGCCGGCGACCTGCAGCGGGATGACGCGGGTTCCCTTGACCGGCTCCTCGGCAAGTGCGGCCAAGGCTGGAAGAGCACCGGCGACGACGATCTGGCCGCCGCCGTTGTAGTTGGCCGGTGAGAGTTCGAGCTCGGCGAGACGCGCGAGCACTGCGTGCTCGTCGCCGCCGATCACCGCACTCATTCCGGTCGGGGTCTGTGCCGCGGCATCCGCCATCGCACGTCCGCGGACGCCGACGAGACTCATCGCCTGCTCTGCGGAGACGACACCGGCGCCGACGAGTGCGGCGAGCTCACCGACCGAGTGGCCCGCAGTGCCGTCCGGGGTGCGTCCGGCGCGCTCGGCGAGTGCTGCGGCGGCGATCAGTGACGCCGCGACGATGAGCGGCTGCGCGATGCGCGTGTCGCGGATCGTGTCGGCATCGGACTGCGTGCCGTGCAGGACGAGATCGACTTCGGCCGCCTCGGAATAGGCTGCGAGGCTGTCGGCGACGCCGTCCAGTTCGAGCCAGGGGGAGAGGAAGCCGGGGGTCTGTGAGCCCTGTCCAGGGCAGCAGGCGACAATCACCTACTCAGTCTGCCAACGTTCGAGCCAGAACGGTGGATGAACCATCACAAGATTCCGAGATTCCCTTGTGTGTGGCGCACAGCGTTCACCGGCTTGTCAGCGTGCGCGGCGGTTGGTCGGACGGCGACGCACCGGATCCGTGGCGCCGATCGAGCCGATGATCAGCGCCGTCTGCAGGATCAGCGCCTCTCGCGGACCCGTGGCATCCCAGCCGATGACCTCACTCACGCGCTTGAGGCGGTAGCGGACCGTGTTCGGGTGCACGAACAGTTCTCGCGCCGTCGCTTCAAGGGAGCGACCGTTGTCGAGATAGCTCCAGAGCGTCGTGACCAGGTCTGTCGAATGCGCCTGCAGCGGACGGTAGATGCGTTCGATGAGGGTCTGCTTCGCCAGCGGGTCGCCGGCGAGTGCGCGCTCGGGCAGCAGGTCGTCGGCCTCGACGGGACGCGGAGCCGTGCGCCATGCGCGGGCGACGGCGAATCCGGCGAGCGCGGCGCGTGCGCTCTGCCCTGCGTCCACGAGAGCCGCGACGGGCGGGCCGAGCACGACGTAGCCGGGGCCGAACGACGGCTCGAGACGCGCCGCGATGTCTTCGAACGCGAGTTCATCCGCGACATCTTCGCGACCGGGAACGCGCGCACGGCCGAGCACCAGGACGAGCCGCGAGCCCTGAACGCCGATGAGCACGTCGACCGCGAGTTTGCGCGCAGTGCGGCGCACGTGATCGACGTCGAACTGCGGGGGAGTCGTACCGACCAGCACGCACACCTCGCCATGACCGTGCCACCCGAGTGCCGCGATGCGGCTGGGCAGCTCCTCGTCGGCCTCACCGGTGAGGATGGAGTCGACCACCAGAGCTTCGAGCCGCGCATCCCACAGCCCGCGCGCCTCTGCGGCGCGGGCGTACACGTCTGCGGCGGCGAAGGCGACCTCACGCGAGTAGAGCAGGATGGCTTCGCGGAGCGCTTCGCCCTTGCCGGCGACCCGCTCCTCTGTGACTTCCACGGTCACCCTGATGAGCTGCAACGTCTGGGTCAGGCTGACGCTGCGCAAGAGCTCGCGCGGGGCTGCGGCGAAGATGTCCGCCGCGATCCACGGCGTGGAGGTCGGATCGTCGAACCACTGGATGAACGACGTGATGCCCGCCTGGGCCACCAGCCCGACCGCAGAGCGGCGGGCCGGTGGCATGTCGGCGTACCAGGGCAGCGTGTCATCGAGACGCTGGATGGTCGCCGTGGCGAGATCGCCGGAGATCCGGCGCAGCCAGGCGAGCGTCGTCGTCTTGTCCATCGATGCCACAGGCGATCCGGTCACACCGGGCTCAGCTCTCGCCGCCGGCGTTTCCGCTCGTGCCGGCGTTGACGTTGTGCAGGTCGTACTTCGAGATCGCCTGTGCGATCACGGAGCGCTCGACCTGGCCCTTGTCTGCGAGGCCCTGAAGCGCGCGGACCACCATGGAGGGACCGTCGATCTTGAAGAAACGACGGGCCGCCGCACGGGTGTCCGCGAAACCGAAGCCGTCGGCGCCGAGCGTGTAGTACTCGCCGGGAACCCACTGACGGATCTGGTCCTGCACCGCGTGCATGAAGTCGCTGGTCGCGACGAACGGACCCTCGGCTCCCTGCAGCTTCTGCGTGACGTATGCGACCTGCGGCTCTTCCTCAGGGTGCAGGAAATTGTGCTCGTCGGCGGCGAGGCCGTCGCGGCGCAGCTCGGTCCAGCTGGTGACGGACCACACATCGGCGGTGACGCCCCAGTCCTTCGCGAGCAGTTCCTGAGCCTCGAGAGCCCACGGCACACCGACGCCGGAGGCGAGCAGCTGGACGCGCGGTCCGTCGCCCTGGCCCTCGGAGACGCGGTGCAGACCCTTGAGGATGCCCTCGACGTCGACGTCCTCCGGCTCAGCGGGCTGCTTGAACGGCTCGTTGTAGACCGTGAGGTAGTACATGACGTCCGGGTCGGGGTGCGTTCCGCCGTACATGCGCTCGATGCCGGCCTGCACGATGTGGGCGACCTCGTAACCGTAGGCCGGGTCGTACGTCACCGTGGCCGGGTTTGTCGACGCGAGCAGCGGGGAGTGGCCGTCAGCGTGCTGCGTGCCCTCTCCGGTCAGCGTCGTACGGCCGGCGGTCGCGCCGATCACGAAACCGCGGGCCATCTGGTCGGCGGCCGCCCAGAAGGCATCGCCAGTGCGCTGGTAGCCGAACATCGAGTAGAAGATGTAGATCGGGATCAGCGGCTCGCCGTGCGTCGAGTATGCGGTGCCGGTCGCGGTGAACGCCGCGGTGGCGCCCGCCTCGTTGATGCCGACGTGCATGATCTGACCCTGCGGGCTCTCCTTGTAGGCGAGGAGCAGTTCGCGGTCGACAGCGGTGTAGTTCTGGCCGTTCGGGTTGTAGATCTTCGCGGTCGGGAAGTACGCGTCCATACCGAACGTGCGCGCCTCGTCCGGGATGATCGGGACGACCCGCTCTCCGAAGCCCTTGACCTTCATGAGGTCCTTGAGCATGCGGACGAACGCCATCGTCGTGGCGACCTCCTGGTTGCCAGAGCCCTTCTTGGGGAACGCGTAGTCCTTGTCCTCTGGCAGCGTGAGCCCCACGTGGGTGGTGCGCCGCTCGGGCAGGAATCCACCGAGTGCGTGACGGCGGTCCAGCATGTACTGGATCGTCTCGTCCTGCGCGCCGGGGTGGAAGTACGGCGGCTGGTAGGGGTTCTCCTCGAGCTGCGCATCCGTGATCGGGATCTGCATCGTGTCGCGGAAGAGCTTGAGGTCTTCCAGCGTCATCTTCTTCATCTGGTGCGTCGCGTTGCGCCCCTCGAAGTGCGGGCCGAGGCCGTAGCCCTTGACCGTCTTCGCGAGGATGACGGTCGGCTGGCCCTTGTGCTCCATGGCGGCCTTGTACGCGGCGTACACCTTGCGGTAGTCGTGGCCACCACGGCGCAGCTTCCAGATCTGGTCGTCGGTGTAGTCCTTGACCAGAGCGGCGGTGCGCTCATCGCGACCGAAGAAGTTCTCGCGGACGAAGGCGCCGCTCTCGGCCTTGTAGGTCTGGTAGTCACCGTCGGGGGTGACGTTCATGAGGTTGAGCAGTGCGCCCTCGGTGTCGCGGGCGAGCAGGTCGTCCCACTCGCGGCCCCAGACGACCTTGATGACGTTCCAGCCGGCGCCGCGGAAGTACGACTCCAGCTCCTGGATGATCTTGCCGTTGCCGCGCACCGGTCCGTCCAGGCGCTGCAGGTTGCAGTTGATCACGAAGGTGAGGTTGTCGAGACCCTCGTTGGCTGCGACCTGCAGCTGACCGCGAGACTCGACCTCGTCCATCTCGCCGTCGCCGAGGAAGGCCCACACGTGGGAGTCGGCGACGCTCTTGATGCCGCGGTTCTCGAGGTACTTGTTCGCCATCGCCTGGTAGACCGCGTTGATCGGGCCGAGGCCCATCGAGACGGTCGGGAACTGCCAGAAGTCGCGCATCATGCGCGGGTGCGGGTAAGAGGGGATGCCGTTCGGTGCGCCGGACTTCTCCTGGCGGAACGCGTCGAGCTGTGATTCGTTCAGGCGTCCTTCGAGGTAGGCACGGGCGTACATGCCGGGGGAGGCGTGACCCTGGTAGAAGATCTGGTCGCCGCCGGACGAGTCGTCCTGTCCGCGGAAGAAGTGGTTGTGGCCGACCTCGTAGAGCGAGGCCGCCGACGCGTAGGTCGAGATGTGACCGCCGACGCCGATGCCAGGACGCTGCGCGCGGTGCACGGTGATCGCCGCGTTCCAGCGGATCCAGTGGCGGTAGCGGCGCTCGAGTTCCTCGTCGCCGGGGAAGTCCGGCTCGTTCTCGGAGGCGATGGTGTTGATGTAGTCCGTCGTCGGAACCATCGGCACGTTGAGGTGCAGCTCCTTCGAGCGCTTGAGCATGCTGAGCATGATCTCGCGGCCGCGGCCGTGACCCTTGGAATCGACCAGCCCGTCAAGTGACTGCTGCCACTCGCCGGTCTCCTCCGGATCGCTGTCGAGGGGGCCCTGGGAGTACGGATCCTGGTCGTGAACGGTCACAAGGAGCCTTTCGTCAAGCTGGCAGGTCTTGCCAAGGAAACGGGAAGCGACGCGGGGAGCCTTGTCGGCTCGGCACAACGCGCGCCGCATTCAGCCTAGCCCTCTTCACAGACTGCGTCGCGCATCCGCGACATGGATAGACTGAAGACACCAGGGCCTTTAGCTCAGCTGGTAGAGCGCCACGTTTACACCGTGGATGTCGTCGGTTCGATCCCGGCAGGGCCCACTTCATGGTCACTCTCCGCAACGCGGATGAGCACTTTCCCGATCGCCCCGTGCTGAACCGCGTCGTGAGCGGCGGCCGTCTCCTCTAGCGGAAACCAGGTGAGGGGAAGCCCGGCCTCCTCTCCGACAGGAAGCGCGTCGTCCTCCAGTGCGGCTGTGATGTCTGCGACCGCCGCGGCGAGAGCATCCTCACCGACCGTGTAGAGCAGCAGCCCCTGCCACCGCACGTTCTTCGCGAAGGTGGCGATGATCGGGATGGTGATCGTGTCGCCCTTGTCGTTCGCGTAGAACGCGATCGAACCATGATTCGCGACCACGGCCACGTCCAGTGCCGCGTTCATCGCGGGGGAGACCTCGACGATGTGGTCGACGCCCGAAGGAGCGACCTCCAGGATCCGTTCGGCCAGCCGATCGTCGGGATAGCGGAACACGTGCTGCGCGCCGGCGGCACGAGCGAGGGCCTCCTTCTCGTCGCCGCTCACGGTCGTGAGAACCGTCGCTCCGGCCCAGACAGCGAGTTGGATCGCCGCATGCCCCACCGCTCCTGCTCCGCCCTGCACGAGCACTGTCCTGCCGGACAGAGCGCCGGGGGCGAGGCGCGACGGGCCGAATTCGTGCACGGTCAGCGCGCGATGCGCCGTCATGGCCGGCACGCCGAGGCTCGCGGCGGTGTCGAAGCCGATGCCGTCCGGGAGGCGCACGGCACGGATGGCAGGAACGATGGTGACGTCCTGTGCGGTTCCGGTCGGACGCTCATGTGCCGCAAGGTACAGCCACACGCGATCGCCCACCTGCAGGTCCGCGACATCATCGCCAACGGCATCCACAACGCCGGCGCCGTCCTGATTCGGCACGATCTGATCGAACGGCATTGGTGTTCCCTCAGAGGCGCGCGCCTTCCAGTCGGTCGGATTCACTCCCGACGCGTGGATGCGGACGCGCACCTCTCCGGGACCCGGCTGCCCCGCGTCGCGCTCGATCATCGTGAGCGTCTCGGAGCCGCCCTTGTCCGTGTACACGATTGCTCTCATGTCGGATGCAAGGCAGAGCGGTCTGCGGGTATTCCGTCTCGTCAGCGAACCACGCCGGGCCGCCAGCCCTCGTCTTCTCGGATCGCGCCGAGGATCCGACGACTGATCTGCTTCAACTGCTTCAGCTGCGCAGGGCTCAGCGGGTCGACGACCAGTCGGCGCACCGTTTTCACATGGCCTGGCCCCGCCTGCTCGACCTTGGCGAGCCCGGCATCCGTGAGGATCGCGAGCGTGAAACGACCGTCGGCCGGGTCGGGACTCCGGCGCATCCAGCCGCGTTTCTCCAGACGCGCGGCCGCCCGCGAAAGCCGTGACAGTGAGCTGTTGGCGAAGCCGGCGAGCACACTCATGCGAAGGGTCGCCTCCGGAGCGTCGGCGAGGGCGTACAGGATGCCGTACTCGAAGTGCGTCACCTCCGAATCGCCGAGCAGTTGTGCATCGAGTGCGGTGGGCAGCCATTCCAGGAGAGTGGCCAGAGACGACCAGGTCTCCAGTTCATCGCCGTCGAGAACTGCGCGGCCAGAAGGATCGGACATGCCAGCAGACTACTCGAATGACTTGCGCAGTCAAGTCAAATGATGCAACATGACTTGACTGAGAAAGTAAAAGGAGTGTCATGGAGTTGAATCTGGGCGGCAGAAGAGCATTCGTGAGCGGGTCGACGCAGGGGATCGGCTTCGCGATCGCGAGAGCATTGCTCGACGAAGGCGTGTCGGTCGTGGTCAACGGCCGCAGCGGGGAGAAGGTCGACGACGCGGTCCGTCGATTGAAGGCACCGGATGCTGACGCGGCTGTCACGGGAATCGTCGCGGACCTCGGCGACGAGCAGCAGACGGCACAGTTGGTCCAAGAGCTCGGTGCCGTCGACATCCTGGTCAACAACGTCGGACTCTTCGAGCTCGCCTCCTTCAACGACATCAGTGACGATGACTGGCAGCGTTATTTCACCCTCAACGTCATGAGTGGTGTGCGCCTCTCGCGTCACGCCTTGCCGAGCATGCTCGAGAGGGGCTGGGGCCGCATCGTCTTCATCGGCAGCGAGTCCGGCGTGAACATCCCCGCAGACATGGTGCACTACGGCGTCACGAAGGCCGCGATGCTTGCGCTGAGCAACGGTCTCGCGAAACTCACCCACGGCACCGAGGTGACGGTGAACACGATCCTGGGCGGACCGACCTACTCCGACGGTGTGGCCGACACCGTGGCCGTGCTCTCGCAGGCACAGGGCATTCCGGCCGACGGACTGAAGAGGGCGATCATCGGCGAGAACAGGACGTCGCTGCTCGAACGGTTCATCGAACCCGAAGAGATCGCCAACCTCGCGCTCTACCTCGCGAGCCCGCTCTCGTCCGCGACGAACGGTGCGGCGCTGCGGGCAGATGGCGGCGTGCTGACGACCATCCTCTGATCGCCGGGTGGCCGGCGCTCAGGACTCCTCGTGCGTCCTCGGGTCGGCGTCGAAGAGGCGGCCGTCCGGCCGACCCAGAGCAGTGATCGCGGCGACCTCGGCGTCTTCCAGGACGACGGATGCTGCGGCGAAGTTCGCGCGCTGGTGCTCCAGCGACGACGCCTTCGGGATCGCCACGCTCTCACGCGCGACATGCCAGGCGAGCACGGCCTGCGCGGGCGAGATGTCGTGGGCCGCTGCGACCTCGACGATCACCGGCTCCTCCAGCAGTGCCTTCGCGCGGCCGAGGGGACTCCAGGCCTCGGTGATGATGCCGTGCTCCAGGTGATAGGCGAGCTGCTCCTCCTGCGGGAAGTACGGATGCAATTCGATCTGGTTCACGACCGGGCGCACGCCCGTCTCGTGCTCGAGCCGCTCGAGGTGCTCCGGCAGGAAGTTCGACACGCCGATCTGTCGCACCACGCCGCGCCGCTGCGCATCCACGAGCTCGGCCCACGCCTGCACATACTCGTCCTGACTGGGGTTCGGCCAGTGGATGAGGTGCAGATCGGTGGCATCGAGCCCGAGTCGGAATCGGCTCTCCTCGATGCTCGTTCGTGCCTTCTCCGCCCGGTGGTGCCGGCCGGGCAGCTTCGTGGTGACGATGACCTCTGCGCGGTCCGTCGCAGCATCCGCCACGCCACGGCCCACCGTGCCTTCGTTCTCGTAGTTGAACGCGGAATCGACCAGGCGATAGCCGGCGTCGATTCCTGCGGCGATCGCGGCCGCACCCTCGGCGCCGTTGAGGCGGTACGTTCCCAGCCCGATGGCGGGAAGGGTGAAGCCGTTTTGGGCTGTGCGCGTGGGCAGAGCGGTCATCGAGGTCTCCTTCGAGGTCTGGAATCAGCGTACGCGGCACAATGGACTCATGCGATGTCCCTGCCTGTCCGGCGACACATTCGAGACGTGCTGCGCTCCGCTGCTTGCCGCAGAAGCGACCGCGCCGACTGCAGAGCGCCTCATGCGGTCGCGATTCACGGCGTTCGCGGTCGGCGATGCGCCGTACCTGCTGCGCTCATGGCATCCGTCGACCAGGCCGAGAGATCTCGAACTCGACACCGACATCCGCTGGACGCGGCTCGACATCCTGGAGACCGAGGCCGGCGGTCCGTTCGACACGAGCGGGATCGTGTCGTTCGAGGCGTTCTACCGCGAGGGCGGAGTACAGGCGTCGATGAAAGAGCGCAGCCGCTTCGTGCGTGAGGACAGGATGTGGTCGTACGTCGACGGCGCGCCCGTCGAATGACGCGATCGTCGGATGTCCACGGGCGCGGGTAAGTTGGAGATGTGAACGCCACCCCCGAGCATCAGCGCCTCCTTCTCGACGTCGCCGACCTGGATCGCCGCATCCAGCAGGCCGAGCGCGCGCGCACGACGCCGGCGCAGGGCCCCCGCATCAACGAGCTCGCGAAGGAGCGCCAGGAGCAGCTTCGAGAGCTGACGATCCTGACGGGTGCACGTGACGACGCTCGCACGGAGCTCGCCCGGTTGGAATCCGACGTGAAGCTCGTCGAGCAGCGCCGCACTCGCGACACGGAGCGGTTGGCTGCGTCCTCGAACGCGAAAGACGCCCAGGCCCTCGAGCACGAGCTCGCGAGCCTCGCCAAGCGCGTCAGCGACCTCGAGGACATGGAGCTCGAGGTCATGTCGCGCGTGGAAGAAGCCGAGGCTGCCGTCGCCACGCAACAGGCGCTCATCGACGTGACCACGGCAGAGGGAACCGAGCTCACCACGCAGGCGAAGGCCGCGGTGGCGGCTGCCGCGACCGAGGTCGAACACCTGACCCGCGATCGCGCTGCGATCACCGCAGACATGCCTGCAGAGCTGGTCGCGGACTACGATCGTCGCGCCTCGCGCGGCATCGGTGTCGGTCTGCTGCTCCGGGGCACGTGCGAGGGCTGCCGCATGATGTTGTCGGGAACACACCTCAAAGAGGTCCGCCAGGCCGCGCCCGACGCGGTCGTGTCGTGCCCTGAGTGCGGCGCCATCCTGGTGCGCACCGACGAATCAGGCCTGTGAAGGCGGCGTCCGCATCGGACGCGAGATTTCTGCTGGCGTCCGTCGGCGGCGGTGACTACGTCGCCATCGAGCTCGACCCCGGCGGCGAAGAACGAGAACGTGTAGAGCTCGCGGGTTCTGACCTCGTCGATTGGGTGCGCGGGGTCGAGCAGAGCAGATCGCCGCGTTGGGTGATCCGCAGCGCGAGAGAGCTGTATCCCCGGATGCTGGCGGCCGGCGTCTTCCTGACGAGGTCGCATGACCTGCTGCTGTGCCATGCGATCCTTCGAGACACCGATCGTGTCGCACGCCCGCTCGCACCGTCAGAGGACTGGCTTCCGCGCGAACCCGATGCCGGAGAACCGGCGCTGTTCGACCTGCTCGCGCGGCCCTCCGGCGATTCCGTGGACGACCTCCTCGAGCAGTACCGCGAGCAGTGCCGCGTGATCGCCGCTGACAAGACGGGGCGACTGCCGCTGCTGTGCGCGGCAGAATCCGCCGGCGGGCTGATCGCCGAGGAGATGCGAGCGGGCGGACTGCCGTGGGATGGCGAGGCGCACGACCGCATCCTCGTCGACGTGCTCGGTCCGCGGCAGCCGGGCGGCGAACAGCCCGCCCGCATGGCCGAGCTCGCAGAGAAGGTGCGCTTCCACCTCGGTGACCCTCAGCTCCATCTGGACAGTCACGTGAAACTCCTCCGAGCCCTGCACCGTGTGGGCGTGAACGTCGAATCGACGAGCCAATGGGAGCTGAGCGACGTCACGCACCCGGTGATCGAGCCGCTGCTGGCGTACAAGAAGCTCTCGCGCCTCATGAGCGCGAACGGCTGGGCGTGGTTGTCGGAATGGGTGCACGCCGGCCGATTCCGTCCCGTGTACATCCCAGGAGGGGTCGTCACCGGCCGCTGGGCGTCGTCGGGTGGGGGAGCGCTGCAGATCCCGCGGATCCTCCGCCCTGCGGTGCAGGCGGACGAGGGCTGGATGCTGGTCGTCGCGGATGTCGCTCAGCTCGAGCCGCGCATGCTGGCGGCGATGGCCGGCGACAAGGCCATGGCAGAGGCGGCGCGCGGTCGCGATCTGTATGCGGGTGTCGTCGCATCAGGGGCGGTGGCGACGCGCGAAGAGGCGAAGTACGCGGTGCTCGGAGCGATGTACGGAGCGACGACGGGCGACAGCGGTCGCTTGGTTCCGCGACTGCGCAAGGTCTATCCGCGAGCGATGCGCCTCGTGGACGACGCGGCGCGCACAGGAGAGGACGGCGGTGTCGTGTCGACGAACCTCGGCCGTTCCTCGCCTCGCCCCGATGCCGCATGGCAGGCGGCGCAGAGCGAGGCCAGCGGCGCCGACGCCGATCCGGTCGAGGTGAAGCGCGCGCGGCAGAGTGCGCGCGAGCGCGGCCGTTTCACCCGCAACTTCGTGGTGCAGGGCACCGCAGCCGAGTGGGCGCTGATCTGGCTGGCGGAGATCCGTCATCGGCTGCGCAGCCTTCCCGAAGCGACGACGGCGGCCGCGGCATCCGGTCCCTTCGCTCGCAACGCGCACCTCGCCTTCTTCCTGCACGACGAGGTGATCCTGCATGTGCCGGCCGAGTCGGCGGATGCCGCGGCAGAGGCCGTGCGCCAGGCGGCGGCCGTGGCCACCCGGCGTCTATTCGGCGAATTCCCGATCGATGTTCCTCTCGACCTGCAGATCGTGCAGACGGCGGAGAAGTAGACTGAGCATGCGAATGGGTCGGCCAGACGGTCGCGTTGCGGGAGACCGCACCGAGGAACGTCCGGGCTCCACAGGGCAGGATGGTGGGTAACACCCACCCGGAGCAATCCGCGAGAAAGTGCCACAGAGAGTAGACCGCCGCGTCGATCCCTGAGCTTGTCGAAGGGGTCGAAGCGGTAAGGGTGAAAGGGTGGTGTAAGAGACCACCGGGGGTCATGGTGACATGACCCGCCAGGTAAACCTCGTCCGGAGCAAGGTCAGACAGAGGATGTTGACGCGGCTCGCCGAGTCCTCGGGTAGACCGCTGGAGCGGCACGGCAACGTGTCGCCGAGAGAGATGGCCGTCGAAGGGATCCCTCGAGAGAGGCCCCGGAACAGAACCCGGCGTACAGGCCGGCCCATTCGTGCTTCGACAGGCTCAGCAACCGAACGGTCACTGAGCCTGTCGAAGTGTCAGTCGGCTGCGAGCGACGCGGCGCCGATGATTCCCGACGAGTTGCGGTGGATGGCCGGGATGATCGGCGTGTTCAGTTCGAGCAGCGGGATGAACTTCTCCGGGTGCTTGGACACGCCTCCGCCGACGACGAACAGATCAGGGCTGAACAGGAACTCGACGTGCGAGAAGAACACCTGCAGGCGCGCCGACCAGTCCTCCCAGGACAGCTTCTCGCGCTCCATCGCCGAGTACGCCGTCCACGTCTCGATGGAGGCGTCCTTGATGGTCGTGCCGTTGTAGAGCAGGTGCCCGAGCTCCGTGTTCGGCAGCAGCACGCCGTCGTAAAGGAACGCCGAGCCGATGCCGGTGCCGAGCGTGGCGAGGATCGTGAGGCCGTCGACGTCTCGCGCAGCACCGTGTCGCACCTCGGCGACGCCGGCGGCATCCGCGTCGTTCACGAAGGTGATGTGACGGCCGAGACCGTCCTCGAAGAACTTCTCGGCCTCGAAGCCGATCCACTTCTCGGAGACGTTCGCTGCAGACAGGGTCTTGCCGTTCTTCACGATCGCGGGGAAGGCCACGCCGAGAGGAAGATCCGAATCCCGTACTTCGAGCGTGTCGAGCACCTCGTTGACGGCCTTGAGCACGTCTTCAGGCGCTGCGCCCTTGGGTGTGTCCACCCGGACGCGATCCGAATCGAGCGCACCCTTCTTGAGGTTGACAATGCCTGCTTTGATGCCTGTGCCGCCGATGTCGACGCCGATCGCTTTTGCCATGGTCAATAGCCTAGCGAGCACGCGAGACGACAGTAGGATCGTGACAGAAGCTTACGAAGGGAGCGGCCATGTCTCGCGGTGAGGATTCATACATGTCCAGCGGGGAGCGCAAGTACTGGTACAACACCAGCACCGGCCAGGTGGAGCACGGCTACGAGTCGCCCGCTGTCGACCGAATCGGTCCCTTCGACACCGCCGAGGCGGCTGCGGGTGCGCTGGACCTGCTGCGCGCGCGCTCGGAGGCGTGGGCGGTGGAGGAAGCCATCGACGAGGACTGGCGCAAGGCGACCGACGTGCACAAGGCGACCGACGCGGATGGGAAGCACTAGTCATATGGGAATGGACAAGCAGCGGGACTTCGTGCTGCGCACGATCGAAGAGCGCGGCGTGAAGTTCGTGCGCCTCTGGTTCACCGACGTGATCGGCACGCTGAAGTCCGTGGCCATCGCTCCCGCCGAGGTCGAGGGCGCGTTCGCCGAGGGGATCGGATTCGACGGCTCCGCGATCGAGGGCCTCACTCGCACGTACGAGTCCGATCTGCTCGCGCAGCCCGACCCGACGACCTTCCAGACGCTGCCGTGGCGCGGCGAGGTCGACCCGACCGCTCGCATGTTCTGCGATCTCACCACCCCTGACGGCCAGCCCGCTGTCGCCGACCCGCGGCACGTGCTCAAGCGCACGCTCGCCAAGGCCGCCGATGCCGGCTTCACGTTCTACACTCACCCCGAGATCGAGTTCTACCTGCTCAAGTCATCGGTGATCGGGCCCGAGGGCCCTGTTCCCGTCGACTCCGCAGGATACTTCGACAACGTGCCGGGTGGGACGGCGCACGACTTCCGCCGACGTTCGGTGCGGATGCTGGAAGACCTGGGCATCTCGGTCGAGTACAGCCACCACGAGGGCGGGCCTGGTCAGAACGAGATCGACCTGCGTTACGCGGACGCGCTCACGATGGCCGACAACATCATGACGTTCCGCACGGTCGTCAAGGAGGTCGCGATCGAGCAGGGCGTGTACGCCACGTTCATGCCGAAGCCGATGAGCGACCAGCCAGGCAGCGGCATGCACACGCACATGTCGCTCTTCGAAGGCGATCAGAACGCCTTCTGGGAGGAGGGTGCGCAGTACCAGCTCTCCAAGACCGGGCGGCACTTCATCGCCGGCCTCCTCAAGCACGCCAACGAGATCGCCGCCGTCACGAACCAGTTCGTGAACTCGTACAAGCGGCTGTGGGGCGGCGACGAGGCGCCCAGCTTCGTGACCTGGGGCCACACCAACCGCTCCGCCCTCATCCGCGTGCCGATGTACAAGCCGCACAAGAGCCAGTCCTCGCGTGTCGAGTACCGGGGCCTCGACTCGGCAGCCAACCCGTATCTCGCGTACGCGCTGCTGCTCGCCGCCGGCCTCAAAGGCATCGAGGAGGAGTACGAGCTGCCGCCCGAGGCCGAGAACAACGTGTGGTCGCTGAGCGACGCTGAGCGCCGCGCGCTCGGTTACTCCTCGCTGCCCGCCAGCCTCGACCACGCCCTCGAGTACATGGAGTCATCCGAGCTCGTCGCCGAAACGCTCGGCGAGCAGGTGTTCAACTACGTGCTGCTCAACAAGCGCAAGGAGTGGGAGGCCTACCGCGGCCAGGTCACCCCGTTCGAGCTGAAGAGCAACCTCGAGCTTCTCTGAGCCGATGGCTCGATCGGGCTCCACCTCTTCACTGTCGTCACTGGCACGGGTCGGTTTCACCGGCCTGAGTGCTGCCGCCGAGGTGCTCGACGAGTTGTCGACGCTGACCGGCATCGAACGCTCGACACTTGTCGACGGCGTCGTCGCTGCCGATCCCGACGGCGCTGCCGGTGGGATGCTCAAGGTCGCGCGCCGCGATCCTGACGCACTGAAGCGGGTGCTGCGCGATGAGGAAGCCCGTGGCGTCTGCTGGCGCGTCTTCGGCGCATCGAGTGGTCTGGCCGACTTCTTCCTCCGGCATCCGGACCAACTGTCCGTGCTCACCGAGGTCGGACCACTCGTGCCGAGCGCGGCAACGCTGCAGGAACGCCTGCTCGACTCAGTGGGCGCGAAGGACGGTTTCGCCGATATCGCGGACGATTCCGCAGTTGTCGCGCTGCGGATCGCATACCGCCGCTCGCTGGCGGAGATCGCCGCCGTCGATCTGTCAGCGCCCGAACCCGCGTTGCGGATCGCTGCGGTGTCCGCTGCGCTCGCGGATGCCGCCGGCGCGGCACTGGAGGCGTCGCTCGCTGTCGCACGCACCAGGGTCGCCGTCACCCGTCCGCGCGAGGAGGTCGCTCTCACCCGCCTGTCGATCATCGGGATGGGTAAAGCCGGCGCACGCGAACTCAACTATGTGAGCGACGTCGATGTGATCTTCGTCGGTGGCACGGCAGACGAAGAACGCCTCGAAGAGGGACGCTCGATCGACATCGCCACGAAGCTCGCGATCGAGACGATGCGCGGGCTGGAGGGCGTCGAGGTCGAACCTCCGCTGTGGGAGGTCGACGCGAACCTCCGGCCGGAGGGCAAGCAGGGCGCGCTGGTCCGCTCTCTCGGCTCGCACCTCGCGTACTACGACCGGTGGGCGAAGAGCTGGGAGTTCCAGGCCCTCCTCAAGGCTCGGCCACTCGCAGGAGATGCCGGCCTCGGAGACGCATACATCGAGGCCGTGCAGCCGAAGATCTGGTCGAGCGCCGCTCGCGAGAACTTCGTCGACAGTGTGCAGCGGATGCGTGAGCGCGTGACTGAGCACATCGGTCCTGAAGACGCCACGCATCAGATCAAGCTCGGCGTCGGCGGGTTGCGGGACATCGAGTTCACCGTGCAGCTTCTGCAGCTCGTGCACGGTCTCACCGATCCGAGTCTGCGTACGCGAGGAACCCTGGAGAGCCTGGACGCTCTCGTGGCGGGCGGCTACATCGGCCGGGAGGACGCCGCGACCTTCGCATCCGACTACCGGACGCTCCGGCTGCTGGAGCACAGGCAGCAGCTGCGCGAGCTTTCCCGCACGCATCTGATGCCGAGGACGCCAGACGGATTGCGCATCCTCGCCAGGGCCACCGGACTGGCCGACACCGGCGACGGCATCTGGGCGCTCTGGGAGAGTGTGCGCCGTGAGGTGCGCGACATCCACACCCGCCTGTTCTACCGACCGCTGCTGAGCGCGGTCGCCGCGCTGCCGGAAGAGGAGCGCACGCTCTCGACAGCGCAGGCTCATGATCGTCTCGCCGCCATCGGCTTCCGCGACGCCGCGGGCGCTCTGCGTCATATCGGCGCGCTCACCTCCGGGATCAGCCGCAAGGTCACGATCCAACGTCATCTCATGCCGATCATGGTGCGCTGGTTCGCCGACGGCAGCGACCCCGACTACGCGCTGCTCGCCTTCCGCAGGATCAGCGAGAGGCTGGGAGACACCTCCTGGTTCCTCCGGATGCTGCGCGATTCCTCAGGCGCAGCCGAGAGCCTCACGCGGCTGCTTTCGGCATCGCGGTACATCGGCGAGCTCATGGAGTGGATCCCGGAGTCTGTCGCGTGGTTGGACAGCCCCGAGCGGCTGCGCCCGCGCGCCGCGTCTCAGCTCTACGAAGAGGCTCGGGCGATCCAGACGAGGCACAAGTCGGTGGCGCCCGCCCTGAAGGCGGTCCGTGCGCTGCGGCGCCGCGAGCTGCTCCGCACGGCGATGGGCGCCGTGCTCGATGTGCTGACGATCGAAGAGATCGCGACCTCTCTCACCGCGATCACCGACGCGACCATTCAGGCAGGACTGCGTGCGGTACGGCGCGAGGTGGTGCCCGCGGAGGACGACGACCTCGACTTCGCCGTCATCGGCATGGGGCGTTTCGGCGGAGCCGAACTGGGCTTCGGGTCGGATGCCGACATCCTCTACGTGTACGACGCGAACGGCATCGATCCGCAGCGCGCGCAGACATTGTCGACGCAGCTGGTCTCCGGCCTCCGCGAGCATCTGACCGACCACCGTGTGCCACTCGATCTCGACGCCGACCTGCGTCCTGAGGGACGCCAGGGCCCTGTGGTGCGATCGATCGCCGCGTATACGGAGTACTACCGGCGTTGGTCCGTGTCGTGGGAGGCTCAGGCGCTGCTGCGCGCACGCGGTGTCGCCGGCAGCGGGCAGCTGATCACGAAGTTCATGAGTCTGGCAGACAGCATCCGCTATCCGGAACAGGTCGACCAGCAGGGGCTGCGCGAGATCAAGCGGATCAAGGCCCGCGTCGAAGGGGAGCGGCTTCCCCAGGGTGCCGACCCCCATCGACATCTCAAACTGGGCCCGGGTTCGCTCAGCGACGTCGAGTGGCTGGTTCAGCTCGTGCAGCTGCAGCACGCTCACGCCGTGCCTGCGCTGCGAACGACATCCACTCTGGACGCCCTTCACGCGGCGGTGGATGCGGAGCTGGTGCCGGCCGACGACGCGGAGAAGCTGCGTGAGGCGTGGCTGCTGGCCAGCCGGCTGCGTTCCGCGATCACGCTGCGCACCGGGCACACCGCCGACATGCTCCCGGCCGACCGTCGGGAACTGGATGCACTCGGCCATCTGCTCGGCTATCCGGACGGCTCGGCCACGGCCGTGGAAGAGGACTATCTCGGCGTCACCAGACGCGCTCGACGAGCGTTCGAGAACCTCTTCTACGGCTGAGTTGCGCAATCACCTCCGCTGGCTCAGGCTGAGCACATGACAGCGACGAAGATCGGCATCATCTGGAACCCGTCGAAGATCGATGAGGACGTACTGCGATCGGCAGTCGCTGAGGCGCTGGACAGCGACGTGCAGTGGTGGGAGACCAGCGAGGACGACCCTGGACTCGGGATGGCGAAGGAAGCCGTCGCCGCCGGATGCGGCACCGTGATCGCGGTCGGCGGAGACGGCACCGTGCGTGCGGTCGCCGAGGCGCTGGCCGGCACAGAGGTCGTACTCGGCATCGTGCCTCAGGGCACAGGCAACCTGCTCGCCCGCAACCTCGAGGTGCCGTTGGACGACATCCCCGCGGCGTTGGCCCGGATCAGCCGTGGCGAGCCCCGCACGATCGACCTCGGCTGGGTGAGCATGAACGGCGAGGAACGCGCCTTCACCGTGATGGTCGGATTCGGCATCGACGCGCAGATGCTCGTGGAGACGGACGACGATCTGAAGGACCGCGCCGGCTGGCTCGCGTACGTCGAGGCGATGGGCCGCGCCATGGCCGGCACCGAGATGACCGGGATCACGCTCGCGCTGGACGGGGGAGACGCGCAGGAGGTGCGCGGTCACACCCTGCTGATCGGCAACTGCGGCATGGTGCAGGGCGGGGTACGCCTGCTGCCGGACGCCAAGCTCGATGACGGTCTGCTCGACCTGCTGCTGGTGAGCGCCGACGGCGCACTGCAGTGGCTCGACACCGTGCGCTCAGTCGTCTGGGACAACGGCATCCGTCGCCTGCTCACTCGTGACGAGACCGCGGTCAGCACCGAATCCACTCGTCACCTGACCGCTGAGCGCATCAGCGTCGAGCTCGAGCAGCCGCTGGCCTTCGAGGTCGACGGCGAGGAACTGGGTGACGTGTCATCATTCGAGGTGCGCATACAGGCGGGCGCACTCAGGGTGCACTGAACGCCGTCATTCGACCTCCACACGGACGAGATGGTCGAGGACCAGCTCGCCGGTGGCGTTGGTCGCGTGCATCGTCTCTTCCAGTCGCTTCGGGTCGATCGGGGGCAGTTCAGCGCTGTCGAAGATGAACAGCAGAGGGACTGCGGGGTGGATCCACGCGCTCATCCGTCCACTGGGCTTGCCGTCGAGGGGCAGCCACGTCATCATGAAGCTCTCCTGGCGACGCAGCTTCGTCGCCACGACGACCTTCAGGTGTGCCAGTGTCTCGTCTTCGATGCCGATCGCCTCGGCGGTGTGGTCGTACTTGAGTCTGCCCATACTGCACCTTAACGCGCGCCCGTGAACATCAGAAGAGCCCATTCCGCGATGGTGCGGAATGGGCTCTTCTGGACGTGCTGAGCGGTGTCAGACCCCGTAGTACAGCTCGTACTCGAACGGGTGCGGGCGCTGCGCCATCGGCAGGATCTCGTTCTCGATCTTGTACGAGATCCAGGTCTCGATGAGCTCGGGCGTGAAGACCCCGCCTTCGAGCAGGAACTGGTGGTCGTCGCGGAGCGCGTCGAGCGAGTCCAGCAGCGAGTTCGGCACCTGCGGGATGTTCTTGGCCTCCTCGGGGGGAAGCTCGTAGAGGTCCTTGTCGACCGGCTCGTGCGGCTCGATGCGGTTCTTGATGCCGTCGAGGCCGGCCATCAGCTGCGCCGCGAACGCGAGGTACGGGTTGCCGGAGGCATCCGGAGCGCGGAACTCGATGCGCTTGGCCTTGGGGTTCGAACCCGTGATCGGGATGCGGATCGCAGCCGAGCGGTTTCCGGCCGAGTAGACAAGGTTGACCGGTGCTTCGAAGCCCTTGACCAGGCGGTGGTAGCTGTTCAGCGTCGGGTTCGTGAAGGCCAGCAGCGCCGGTGCGTGCGCGAGGATGCCGCCGATGTACCAGCGGGCGATGTCGCTGAGCTGACCGTAGCCTGCCTCGTCGTAGAACAGCGGCTTGCCGTCGCTCCACAGCGACTGGTGCGTGTGCATGCCTGAGCCGTTGTCGCCGTAGAGCGGCTTCGGCATGAAGGTAGCCGACTTGCCCCACTGCTCTGCGGTGTTCTTGATGATGTACTTGAACTTCAAGATGTCATCCGCCGAGTGCACCATGGTGTCGAAGCGGTAGTTGATCTCCTGCTGGCCGCCAGTGCCGACCTCGTGGTGCGATCGCTCGAGGATGAAGCCTGCCTCGATGAGCTTGAGGGTCATGTCATCGCGCAGGTCAGCGGTCTTGTCGACCGGGCTGACGGGGAAGTAGCCGCCCTTGTACGGGGTCTTGTTGCCGAGGTTGCCGCCTTCTTCTTCGCGGCCCGTGTTCCACGCGCCCTCTTCGGAGTCGACGCTGTAGAAGCTCGAGTTCGAGGTCACGGAGTAGCGGACGTCATCGAAGATGTAGAACTCCGCTTCGGGAGCGAAGAAGGCGGTGTCGGCGATGCCGGTCGAGACGAGGTACTTCTCGGCCTTCTTTGCGACCTGACGCGGGTCCTTCGAGTAGATCTCGCCGGTGCGCGGGTTGTAGATGTCGAAGATCATCACCAGCGTGCTCGCCTCGCGGAACGGATCCATGTATGCGGTCGAGACATCGGGGATGAGCTGCATGTCGGACTCGTGGATGCTGGCGAATCCGCGGATCGACGAGCCGTCGAACAGTTGGCCGTCTGTGAAGAACGCCTCGTCGACCGTCGACGCAGGGATGTTGAAGTGCTGCTGGACACCGGGCAGATCAGTGAAACGGATGTCAAGGAACTTGACGTCGTTCTCCTTGATATAGCTCAGAACCTCGGACGAATCGGTGAACATTTATCACTCCAGATGATGCGGATCGGGGCCTTGAAGGCTGCAAGCAGGCTATGTCCGAGGGGTTACCCGGCCATGTCCTCTATGTTTCCGCCATGTTACAGACCGCCGATACACTGGATGTGTGACGGATGCTGAGAACACGTACCCCGGCGAACGTCTAGGGCTCCCTGTGAGCGGTACGCGCAGCATCGCTCGCGCCGGCAGGCGCATCGGCGCTCTCGTCATCGACTGGGCCGCAGCGGTGATCATCTCGATCGCTTTCTTCCAGTACGACGCGATCGCCACGCTGGTCGTCTTCGCCGTCGTGCAGATCGTGTTCATCCCGACGATAGGCGGCAGCCCCGGGCACCGCATCCTGGGTATGCGCCTGGTCATGCTCGGTGGCGGATGGGTGGGGCTGTGGCGTCCGATCGTGCGGACACTGCTGCTCGTGCTCGTGATCCCGGCCGTCATCTGGGATCCGGATCAGCGCGGCCTGCACGACAAGGCCGTCGGCACGGTACTGATCCGCGCCTGAACTGATCCGCGCCTGACGCTCGGGCGCTGTCAGCTGCGCCCGCGATTGCGCCGGCGGGTCTCTTTCGGCGCACGACCGCCGAGGAACGAGCGTGCCGGGTCCACGATGAAGCCGCGTCGCAGCGCCTCGCGACCGATCAGCATCCGAAATCCCATCTCGTCACGATTGCTGAGCGTGACCTCCGAGATGACCAGCTGGTCGACGATGCGGATCGCCAGCAGCACGACCAGCCGGTGCTGCGCGTGTCCTGAGGAACTGCGCACCGCCCGTCTGTCATGGACGGGACATTCGACGATCGTGGCGTCCGCGTTGGTGTGCTGCCAGGGGTTCACCCTGAATCGCACCCATGCCTCGCCCTCTCGCTCGAACTCTTCCACGTCGAACGCGTGCAATGACGACGTACGCGCGCCGGTGTCGACCTTGGCTTTGATCCAATCGACGCCGGCGTCGGGCAGGCTCACCCATTCACGCCACCCCGTAAGAGTGTTTGAATGAGATGTCTTGGTCACTCGATACATCTTGGCAGGAAACATACGTGAAGCTCGCAGTTCTCTCCCGCGCTCCGCAGGCGTATTCGACGCAGCGCCTCCGCGCGGCCGCTCTTCAGCGCGGCCACAACGTCAAGGTGCTGAACACGCTGAAGTTCGCGATCGATCTGACCGCGGACGAACCCGACCTGCATTACCGCGGCCGTCCGCTGAGCGACTACGACGCGATCCTGCCCCGTATCGGCAGTTCGATCACCTACTTCGGCACCGCCGTGGTGCGCCAGTTCGAGCAGATGGACGTCTACACGCCCAACACGGCGAACGGCATCTCCAGCGCCAGGGACAAGCTTCGCGCGAATCAGATCCTCTCCCGCCACAACATCGCGATGCCGGCCACCGCTTTCGTGCGCAACCGCGCTGACGTGCGTCCGGCCATCGAACGCGTCGGCGGCGCACCAGTGGTCATCAAGCTTCTGGAGGGAACGCAGGGCATCGGCGTGATCCTCGCCCCGCAGGTGAAGGTCGCCGAGGCGATCATCGAGACGCTGCATTCCACGAAGCAGAACGTCCTCATCCAGAAGTTCATCGCCGAGAGCAGGGGCCGCGACATCCGTGCGCTCGTCGTCGGCGACCGTGTCGTCGCAGCGATGCGCCGCGTCGCCGCCGGCGACGAGTTCCGATCCAACGTGCACCGAGGCGGCAGCGTCGAGCGTGTGCAACTCGACCCGGCCTACGAGCAGGTGGCGGTGCGATCTGCGCAGATCATGGGACTGCGGGTCGCCGGCGTCGACATGCTCGAGGGCGACGACGGACCGCTGGTGATGGAGGTCAACTCCTCGCCCGGCCTTCAGGGCATCGAGCAGGCGACGAATCTGGATGTCGCCGGCGCGATCATCGATCACATCGCAGGCCAGGTCGCATTCCCTGAGATCGACGTGCGCCAGCGATTGACGGTCTCGACGGGGTACGGAGTGGCCGAGCTGCTCGTTCACAACGCCGCCGAGCTCGTCGGCAGGACTCTGGGGGAGTCAGGCCTGTGGGAGCGCGACATCACGGTGCTGACGCTGCACCGCGGGGTCAGCGTCATCCCGAATCCGCGCAAGCACGTCGTGCTCGAGGCCGATGACCGGCTGCTCTGCTTCGGCAAGCTCGAGGAGATGCGCGGAATGATCCCCGAGCGCCGCCGTCGCAGGGCCAAGGTGCGTCGTCTGCCCAAGGAACCGCTGAGCTGACGGCCGCAGTCGATCCTGAGCTTGGGCCGGTCCCTGAGCCGGGGCCGCTCCCTGAGCCGGGGCCGCTCCCTGAGCTTGGGCCGGTCCCTGAGCCGGGGCCGGTCCCTGAGCCGGGGCCGCTCCCTGAGCCGGGGCCGCTCCCTGAGCCTGTCGAAGGGAAGGCGCTTCGACAGGAGGCTCAGCGCGGACGCTGAGCGCGGACCTTCGTCGGGTCGATGCCCTTGGGGATCGGCAGTGACGAGACCGACTGCGAGACGGAGTCGATGCGTCGGATCACGGCGGCCATCGTCGTCTTGTCGATCTTCTTCGGCAGCTTCTTGATCGTCTTCGAAAGATCGGCGATCGTGACTTCGTCCTCGCCGTGGCCCACGTAGAACACATGCACGGGAACGCCGTTCGCGACGCGCTGCGCCTTGCTGCGCTCCTCGTTCACGAGGCGGGTGAGGCGGCCTCTGGCGCCCTCGCCGACGACGACGATGCCACCTCGCCCGATCGCCCGGTAGACCGCTTCCTGCGTCTTGGGGTTGATGCCGACGGGGGTGTCGGAGGACTGCCAGTTGCGGCCGAGGCTCGTGCTGAGCACGTGCCCTGAAGCGCCGGGCATGCCGTCGATCTTGGCGTACATCGCGCTGGTCGACAGGCGGGTCATCAGGAACAGCGAGCCCAGCACACCGAGCATGAGGCCGGTGATGGCCCAGAGTACGAGAGTCCACACCTGGAACGGTGGGATGAGGTAGCCGACCACGAGACCGAGCAGGATGCCGGCGACGAGGATGGCGATCTGCGCCCACGGAAGCCAGCTGTACACCTCACGTGTGAACCTGAAGAGGGACTTGATCTGGGAGAAGAACCCCGGTCGCTTCTCGGGTTCTGGAGCACGCTTAGCCATGGAGACAAGACTACCGAGTCCGTGCGCTCCTCACGTGCGCGTTCGCGGGCGGCGCACTCGTTCTGCACATCGGCGAAATCCTCGAATCTGTCCACACTCGCCCTACGTCGACGCTGCGCGCGGCCGCGTTGCGCTGTGATGGTTCGATGACCGAGACGGATGCTTCTGCCGACCGTGCCTCCCTTGTGCCGGGGGTGCATCGCCTGATCAGAGCGATCGACGGCAAGGAAGGCCCGTTCCCCGGCGCCCTCGTCGCATACGACGACGCGGTCGCCGTATGCGTCGATATCGAGCGGCTCGGCGACTGGGACGGCTGGGCCTTCTCAGATGCCGAGCACGTATGCGGCGCGCTCGACATCAGACGACGTGCCGATGGGCATGACGTTCTGCTGCCGTGGTGCACGCAACGCGTGGAGGCCTTCCTCGGGCGCAGAGACGCCTCTGATTCGCCCCTCACCCCCGGGGAATTGGGCACGCTCGTCGTCAGCCTGCTGCGTGGAGTGCGGGAGCTCGGAACGGATGCTGAAGCGGTGGGCGAGTGGTGGTTGACCGTCGACGGTCGCCCGCTGTTCGTCCATGGCGACGGCGGGAGCGCGCGTGCGCGCACGGCTGCACTCGTGGAGCGCATGCTGCGACAGCAGTCCGATCGCGGCACGGTGCGCATCCTGCAGGAGGCTGCGTCCGCGCTGCGCCAGCCGCGCCACCCCGCCGACGACGATCGCCGCTGGGAGCAGGAGCTCTTCGCGCGCGCCGCGCCGCGAGCTCTGCAGATCGACGTGTTCGCACCGGAGCGCGTGAGCGCCATCTCTCCGAGGCTCGTCGCTGCAGATGCGGCGTCAGACGACACGGGCCGATCGCATCGCCGCGATGTGGCCGGTGAGACCCGGAGCAGGCGATCGAAGAGGAAGGAGCGGCCCGAGCGGCCCGAGGCAGGTGCCGTACGCGTGCTGCGCTCTCTGTCGGAGATCGTACGCATGCGCATGGAGCGTATGCGTGAGCGGCCGCCCAGGCGAACGCTGCTGCATGCGAAGGCGGAAGAGACCGGCAAGCCGAAATCCTCGCGCCGCCGCGCCTTACTGCTCGCCGGCGCACTCGGCGCGATCGTGCTGATCGTCGGACTGCTCTGGCCTGGTGACGATGGCGATGCGCCCGCCGAAGCGGCATCGCGGAAGGCGCCGGCGGTATCGGAACAGGACGAAGGGGCTGATCGCGCGGCAGAGGACCTCAGCGATGCCGACGAATCGAAGACGTCGACGCCCGGCCCGACGCCGACAGGGCCGGTATCGGACGAGGGCACTGCGCCGGATGCAGGTACGGCGCTGGATGCGGTGCCGCGACTGCTCGATGCGATCAGCGGGTGCGTAAAGGACATCGCGGAGGACTGCGCCGGTGCGGTCGCGGAAGGTGGCAGGATCCCCACCGAGGGCGTTGCGAGCCTTGGTGCGTCCGAGAGTACGGCCGCACTGGTGGACGACTACGGCGATGTGGCCGTGATCCGGCTGACTCCGGTGGACTCCGCGATGATCGAGCAGATGATGGTTCTCGAGCGCCGAGACGACATCTGGCTGGTGCGCGACGTGTATGACGTCGCGCACCAGCCAGACTAGGTGCGAGCGGTGCTCAGGCGCCGAGGTTCGCTGCGAAGTCCGCGCCCTCGAGGCGGGTCTTGATCGCTCCGAGGAAGCGAGCAGCATCCGCTCCGTCGATGATGCGGTGATCGTACGACAGTGCGAGATAGACGTACGAACGGACGGCGATCGCGTCGATGCCGTCGACCTTGACCAGCCCTGGGCGCTTGACGACCGTTCCGGTGCCGAGGATGGCGGACTGCGGCAGGAACACGACAGGCGTGTCGAACAGCGCTCCACGAGAACCGGTGTTGGTCAGCGTGAAGGTGCCGCCGGCGAGCTCGTCGGGCTTCAGCTTGTTGTCGCGAGAACGTGCAGCCAGATCAGCGATCTCGTGCGCGATCTGCGCGAGGTTCTTCGTCGCGGCGTCGCGCAGCACGGGGGTGAGCAGTCCACGCTCCGTGTCGACGGCGATCGAGACGTTCTCGGTGTCGGGGTAGACGATGCTCTCACCGTCGACCGTCGCGTTGATGATCGGGAACGCCTGCAGCGCTTCGGCTGCGGCCAACGCGAAGAACGGCAGGAAGGAGAGCTTGTCGCCCGTCTTCTGGTTGAACTCCGCCTTGACACTGTCGCGGTAGTTCGCGACGTTCGTCACATCGACCTCGACGACCGTGGTGAGCTGAGCCGTCTGCTGCATCGACTCGACCGCACGCTTGGCGACGACCTTGCGCAGGCGCGACATCGGCTGCGTGGTGCCGCGCAGGGGCGACACTTCGAGCGGTGCGGCTGCGGGCGCTGCAGCGGCGGCAGCCGCGGGGGCGGCCGGCTTGGATTCTGCGGCCTTGAGGACATCCTCCTTGCGGATTCGTCCTCCCACGCCGGAGCCCTTGACGCTCGAAAGGTCCACACCCTGCTGTGACGCGAGACGGCGCACGAGCGGGGTGACGTAGACGTTGTCACCGTCGGTCGAGGCCGGCGCCGACTCGGCGGATGCCGGGGCCTGAGCCGGGGCCTGAGCCGGGGGGGCAGACGGAGCCGATGCGGCGGCGGGTGCTGCCTCAGGGGCAGGTGCGGGCGCAGCTTCTGCCGGTGCCGGAGCGGCGGGAGCCTCGGCAGCCGGTGCCGGCGTAGCCGGTGCGGGAGCCTCGGCAGCCGGTGCCGGCGTAGCCGGTGCGGGAGCCTCGGCAGCCGGTGCGGCCTGCGGTGCAGGAGCAGCCGGAGCCTCAGCAGCGGGCGCTGCCGAAGGCGCGCCGGAACCGACGCGTGCGAGCACGCTGCCTACGGCGATGGTCTCGTCTTCGGCCGCGAGGATCTCCTGCAGCACGCCGGCGACCGGGGAGGGGATCTCGGTGTCGACCTTGTCGGTCGAGATCTCCAGCAGAGCCTCGTCGACGGCGATCTCGTCGCCGACCTGCTTCAGCCAGCGGGTGACGGTGCCTTCGGTGACGCTCTCGCCGAGCTCAGGGAGCACGATGTCCGTGGCGTCGGAGGAAGCGGCAGGTGCTGCTTCGGCGGCAGGCGCTGCTTCTGCGGCGGGCGCTGCTTCCGCGGCAGGCGCTGCTTCTGCGGCGGGCGCGGCCTCTGCCGCAGGTGCGGCCTCTGCGGGAGAGGCTTCTGCCTCCTCAGGTGCGGCGGCCTCGGGGGCATCCGCAGCCGGTGCCGAAGCGCTGCCGTCGCCGATCCTGGCGAGCAGAGCGCCGACCTCGACGGTCTCGTCCTCGGCGACCAGGATCTCCTCGATCACGCCTGCGACGGGCGAAGGGATCTCGGTGTCGACCTTGTCGGTCGAGATCTCGAGCAGGCCTTCGTCCGCCTGTACGGTGTCTCCCACCTGCTTCAGCCAGCGGGTGACCGTACCCTCTGTGACGCTCTCACCGAGAGCGGGGAGGACCACGGATGTGCTCATGACGGAGTCTCCTTCAAGAATGTTTGTGACATGTTCAGCTTAGTGACCCTGACACCGGTTGGTGTTCAGAGGGCGTGCAGTGGTTTTCCGGCGAGGGCGAGGAATGCCTCGCCCAGGGCCTCGCTCTGCGTCGGATGCGCATGGATGAGCGGGGCGATGTCTTCGGGGTGGGCCTCCCAGGCGACGGCGAGCTGACCCTCTGTGATGAGCTCGCCGACTCGATCGCCGAGCAGATGCACACCGATCACCGGTCCGTCCTTCAGCCGCACGACCTTCACGAGCCCGGCGGTGCCGATGATCTCGCTCTTGCCGTTGCCCGCCAGGTTGTACTCGTACGAGACGACGGCATCCGCACCGTGCGCGGTGATCGCGGCCTGCTCGGCCACGCCGACGGACGCGACCTCCGGGTTGCAGTACGTGATCTTGGGAATCTGGGATTCGGGGATCGAAGCGGGCGAGAGGCCGGCGATCCGCTCCGCGACGTCGATGCCCTGCATGAAGCCGCGGTGCGCGAGTTGCAGACCGGGGACGATGTCGCCCACCGCCCAGAGACCGGCGACGCCCGTGCGCAGTTCCTCGTCGACCGTCACGAAGCCGCGATCGAGTGTGACACCGGCTTCCTCGAAGCCGAGATCGGCCGTGACGGGACCGCGTCCGACGGCGACCAGCAGATAGTCGCCGGTGAACGTCTTGCCGTCCTCCAGTGTGACGGTGACGCCCTGGTCATCCTGCGTCGCCGTCTGGAATCGGGTGCCGAGCGAGTACGCGATACCGCGGCGTCGGAACGCGCGCTCGAGACCCTTGCTCATGGCGATGTCCTCGTTCGGGACCAGATGCTCCAGCGCCTCGATGATCGTCACCTCGGCGCCGAACGAGCGCCACACGCTCGCGAACTCGACGCCGATGACGCCGCCGCCGAGCACGAGTACGCGCTCGGGGATGACGTCGAGTGCGAGTGCCTGCTCACTGGTGATGACGCGGCCGCCGATGTCGAGTCCCGGCAGCGAGCGGCTGTACGAACCGGTGGCGAGCACCACGTCCGCACCGACGTAGACGTCATCGCCGACGCTCACACTGCGGTCGGCGTTCAGCCGTCCGAAGCCCGCGACCGTGGTGATGCCCCTGGCCTTGATGAGGCCCTCGAGCCCCTTGAACTTCTTGGCGACGATGTTCTCGCGGTAGGTGCGCACCCCGGCCGCATCGACACCTTCGAACGTCGCGGAGACTCCGACGGATGCCGCATCGCGCACATGCTCTGCGACCTCGGCGGCGTGCAGCAGCGCCTTGGTCGGGATGCATCCGCGATGCAGGCAGGTCCCGCCGACCTTGTCCTTCTCGATCAGCGCGACGGTCTTGCCCAGTTCAGCAGCGCGCAGCGCCGCGGCATAGCCGCCGCTGCCGCCACCGAGTACGACGATGTCGAACGTGTGCGTGGTCATCATGCCTCCTGTGCGCGTGCCTCGGCGAACGCGACGAGCGAACGCACCGTCGCACCCGTCGGGCCCTTGTCTGTGAATCCGTACGGTGAGCTGGCGTGCTCGGCGGAGCCGGCGACGTCCAGATGCACCCAGGGGATGCGCGGCGCATCGTCCTCGTCGCTGGTGCGGCCGATGAACCGCTGCAGGAAGAGTCCTGCGAACATGGTGCCACCGGCGCGGTCGCTCATATTGGCGTTGATCATGTCGGCGATGGGGGAGTCGAGCGAGTCCTGCATGTACTCGGGCAGCGGCAGCGGCCAGGCGAGCTCGCCCGCCTGCTCCGACACCGTCAGGTACTCGGCCACCGCCTCGTCATCGCCCATGACACCGGTGTGCCGGTGGCCGAGCGCCACGAGCACGGCGCCGGTGAGCGTCGCGACGTCGAAGATCACATCAGGATGCTCGCGGCTCGCGGCGACGAGGCCGTCGGCCAGCACGAGGCGCCCCTCGGCATCCGTGTTCAGTACCTCGACGGTCGTGCCGTCCAGCATCCTGAGCACGTCTCCAGGGCGCGTCGCCTTTCCGGAGGGCATGTTGTCGGTGATGCACATCCATGCGGTGACGCGCATGGGCAGCTTCAGCGTCGCGATCGCGCGCAGTGCGGCGAGCACGGTGGCCGACCCCGCCATGTCGAACTTCATGCCGACCATGGATGCCGCGGGCTTCAGCGAGAGCCCGCCGGTGTCGAACGTGATCCCCTTCCCGACGAGGGCGATGTGACCTGTGGCGTCGGCTGGTGCATAGTCGAGGCGGACGACACGTGGCGGCCGATCAGAGCCCTGAGCGACGCCGAGCACTCCACCGAAGCCCTGCTCGGCGAGAGCCTTCTCGTCGAGCACGTCGACCGTGACATCGAGATCTGCGACGGCGTCGACCGCGCTCTGCGCGAGCTCTGCAGGGCTCTGCCACTCGGCGGGCACCGAGACGAGGTCCTTCACGAGCGCGAGCGCGTCCCCGAGGATCCGGGCTCGGGAGACGTCCTCATCCGAGAGCGACGCACTGTGCACAATGACTTCGCCCGCACGCGACTTGCCGGGCTTGGCGCGATACCCCTCGAAGCGGTAGCCGCCGAAGACGGCGCCCTCGGCCGCTTCGGCGGAGAACTGATCGAGATCGCCCGCGAGGCCGAGGGCGACGTGATCGAATCCGGTCAGCGTGCGAAGCGCAGCCCCGGCGGCATCGCGCACCGCAGCCCCGTCAGGGGTGCTTCCGGCGCCGACGACGGCCAACGGAAGCGACGTCAGCGCAGGAAGATGAATGCGGGCGAACGCCGCAGCCGATCCGGTGAAGCCGATCGCGGCGAGCACCTCAGCCAGGCCCGGATAGTCCTCCAGCGCTTCCGGGAACGCCGCGGTGTCCGGAACGACGAGCACTGCAGCGTCGGCAGCGCTCCCGGGGAATCGGTCAACGGTGTGCGAGAGCGCAGGAAGCGTCATGGTCCCATCCTAGGCTCGACGCGACAGCCGCTCCTCGATTCTGTTCGCTGTGAGCATGACTCCGCCGCCCCTGGCACCATCCGCTCCTCGTAGCATGGAAGCATGCCCGTCTCCGGAGAGCTGTACGAACGCGTCGCCAACGCCCCTGCCGTCCCTCAGGGGCTGCCCCTCGTGATCCTGCTCACCGGATTCACGGATGCCGGTAACGCCGTTTCCGGGCTCATCGATCATCTGCGGGACGTGTCCGATCCGCAGCCAGTGATGGTCTTCGACAACGATCTGCTGCTCGATTACCGGGCGCGTCGTCCGATCGTCGTGTTCGAGCAGGACCACCTCACGGAGTTCCGTCCGTCGAGGCTCGAGCTGTCGCTCGCGCACGACACCCTCGGACAGCAGTTCCTCCTCCTTGCCGGGTACGAGCCCGACTTCGCGTGGAACGCGTTCAGCGACAGGGTTCTCGGCCTGGCCGAGGAGTTCGGCGTCTCGGGCGTCAGCTGGGTGCACTCGATCGCGATGCCGGTGCCGCACACCAGGCCGATCAGCACGACGGTCAGCGGGAATCGCAAGGAGCTCACCGCGAGCCTCTCGGTCTGGCGCCCTCGCACCCAGGTGCCCGCGACAGCCGGCCATCTGCTGGAGTACCGCTTCGCCGAGCGCGGCGACCGCATCGTCGGCTTCGTGCTGCTCGTGCCCCATTACCTCGCTGAGACGGAGTATCCGGATGCCGTGATCGCTGCGGCTGACCGCGTGATGGGCTCGACCGGAATCGTGCTGGCGCTCGATGATCTGAGAGAGAGCCGCGAGGAGTACCTCACCAAGGTCAACGAGCAGGTCGCAGGAAACGACGAGCTGCGACAGATGGTGCACACGCTTGAGAATCGCTACGACGCATACATGGCCGGCCGTGATCCCGAGGACATGGATCGCTACGACGAGGGCGGTTTCGACGAACGCGATCTGCCCAGCGCGGACGAGCTCGCCGCAGAACTCGAACGCTATCTGGCGACTCGTCGTCCGGGTGACGAGGACAAGCGTCCTCGAACCTGAGCGGCGTGATCACCGGCAGGGCAGAGCGAGGGGCGCGAGTTGCATCCGCACCCCCATTGGTGTGCGATACTGGTAATCCGACCCGTTGTCAATCATTCGCCGCAAGGCTGATGACTTGACAAGGGTCTTACTAGTGTCCGAAATGTCCCGGGGCGGGCGCGCTGCCCCGTGAAAGGCGAAACGTGACTCCTGCCGCGACCAAGAACTCCCGGACGACGAAGACGAAGACCGCAGCCGAGGCTGCTTCGACCGACGCCGTCGAGCCGGAGACCACTCCTGCCGCAAAGAAGCCGGCAGCCAAGAAGGCTCCCGCAGCACAGAAGGCTCCCGCAGCCAAGAAGGCCCCTGCTGCCAAGAAGGCGCCGGTACGGCGTAAGAAGGCCGACGACGTCGTAGAAGAAGACACTCCCGACGGACTCGTCGCCGACGATGCGGACGACGACGACAAGAAGCCGGCATTCACCGAGCCGCTCCCGACGGGTGCCATCGTCCTGACGTCCAAGGACGAAGACGATGTACCGGTCTACTCGACGCAGATCACCGGCGCCACCGCCGACCCGGTCAAGGACTACCTGAAGCAGATCGGCAAGGTCGCACTCCTGAACGCGGCCGAAGAGGTCGAGCTCGCGATGCGCATCGAGGCTGGCCTGTTCGCCGAGGAGAAGCTGTCGAACATGACGGCTGCCGAGAAGACCGGCCAGCTCGGTCTCGACCTGCAGTGGGTCGCCCGTGACGGACACCGCGCGAAGAGCCACCTGCTCGGCGCCAACCTCCGCCTGGTCGTCTCGCTCGCCAAGCGCTACACCGGCCGCGGTATGCAGTTCCTGGATCTCATCCAGGAGGGAAACCTGGGTCTGATCCGTGCGGTCGAGAAGTTCGACTACACCAAGGGCTTCAAGTTCTCGACCTACGCCACCTGGTGGATCCGTCAGGCGATCACTCGCGCTATGGCCGATCAGGCCCGCACGATCCGCATCCCGGTGCACATGGTCGAGGTCATCAACAAGCTCGCCCGCGTGCAGCGGCAGATGCTGCAGGATCTCGGTCGCGAGCCCACGCCGGAAGAGCTCAGCCGCGAACTCGACATGACGCCTGAGAAGGTCGTCGAGGTGCAGAAGTACGGTCGCGAGCCGATCTCGCTGCACACACCCCTCGGCGAGGACGGCGACAGCGAGTTCGGTGACCTCATCGAGGATACCGAGGCTGTCGTCCCGGCCGACGCCGTGGGCTTCACGATGCTGCAGCGTCAGCTCGAGCAGCTGCTCGACTCGCTCTCCGAGCGCGAGGCAGGAGTGATCCGCATGCGCTTCGGTCTCGGCGACGGTCAGCCCAAGACACTCGACCAGATCGGCGACACGTTCGGCGTCACGCGCGAGCGCATCCGCCAGATCGAGTCGAAGACGATGGCCAAGCTGCGTCACCCGAGCCGCTCGCAGTCGCTGCGGGACTACCTCGAATGACCCAGGAGAACGCGGGCACGGAGAACGACGGTAGGGCGAACGGCGGCAAGACTCTCGAGACGAGCGTCGACGGCAAGAAGTACGCCCGCATTCCGCTGCGCACGCGCGTGGTCATGCCCGAGGACGACATCGACCAGATCGTCACCGAGTACGCGACGGATGCCGTGCAGCCAGGCGACCTGCTTTTCGTCACAGAGAAGATCGTCGCGATCACGCAGGGACGCTCCTACCGTCTCGACGAGATCCAGCCGCGCAAGCTCGCGCTGTTCCTGTCGAAGTACGTCACCCGCACGCCGTACGGCATCGGTCTCGGCATGCCCGAGACGATGGAGATGGCGCTGCGGGAGTGCGGCACCCCGCGCATCCTGCTCGCGGCCGCCGTCGCAGCGGTGACGAAGGCGTTCGGGCGCAAGGGCGACTTCTACCGCATCGCCGGTGACAAGGCTCGAGCGATCGACGGACCGACTTCGCACACGATTCCGCCGTATAACGAGGCCGTCGTGCTGGGCCCGAAGAACCCGCGCCAGGTGGCGTCGCATCTCAAGGCACTCATCGGAGGCAAGGCCGATGTCGCGGTCGTGGACATCAACGACCTGGGTGGGAACATCCTGGGATCCACGCTCGACAAGGCCGGCGAACTGCGTCTCGTGCGTATCCTGAAGGACAACCCGCTCGGACAGGGACGCGAGTCCACCCCGATGGGCATCATCCGCACCGTCTGAGATCGCACCGTCTGACGTCGGATCACCGACGACGGTCGCGGAGGGGAATCACCACACGCATGGGACTCGGTCGCGCCAGCGCCATGATCGCGGCGGGTACGCTCACGTCGCGCATCACCGGGCTGCTGCGCACAGTCGTGCTCGTTGCAGCGGTCGGTTCTCTCGGTCGGGTCGGCGATGCTTTCGCGACGGCGAACGCGCTGCCCAACGGCATCTACCAGGTGATCTCGGCAGGAGTCCTCACCGGCGTCATCGTGCCTCAGGTGGTGCGGGCCACTGCGCAGAAGGACAGCGGGCACGCGTTCCTGGCGAAGCTGCTCACCCTCGGGTTCGTGCTCGTCGCGGGCGTCACGGTTGTCGCGTTCTTCTGTGCTCCGCTGCTCGTGAGGCTGTTCGCATCGGCCGGGTTCACGCCGGAACAGCTTGATCTCGCGACACAATTTGCGTATTGGTGCATCCCGCAACTGTTCTTCTACGGAATGTTCGCGCTGCTCGGCGAGATCCTCAATGCCCGCAAGATGTTCGCCCCGTACGCCTGGGCGCCGATCATGAACAACGTCGTCTCGATCGCCGGATTCCTGGTCTTCATGACGCTGTTCGGATCTGACCTCAATGAGATCTCGGCATGGAATTCGACGATGGTGATGGTCCTCGCAGGCACCGCCACCCTCGGCATCGTCGCGCAGACCGTGGTGCTGATCTTCTTCTGGCGCAAGGCCGGCATCCCGCTGCGACTCGATTTCCGCTGGCGGGGCATGGGTCTCGGACACATGCGCACGCTGGCGACGTGGACCTTGCTGACCACCCTCATCGGTCAGCTCGTCGGCATCGTGCAGACGCAGACGCTCTCAAAGGCTTCCGGAGATCACGCATCCGTGTTCGCCTCGCAGAACGCCTGGCTGGTATACATGGTGCCCTACTCGATGATCATCCTCGCGATCGGTACGCCCTATTTCACGCGCATCAGCGAGCACGCCGCTGCCAAGCGCGACGTGGAACTGCGCGGTGACATCGCGCAGTCGATCCGCATCCTCGGGCTGTTCATTCTCGTCGCGACTGCGGCGGTCGCGGCGGCGGCAGCGCCTGCGTCTCGGGTGTTCAGCAACAGTGCGGACGCGGCACTGGCCGTTGCTCCCGTGCTGCTGGCCTTCCTGGTGAGCCTGTTGCCGATGGCAGTGCTGTTCATCGTGCAGCGAACGTTCTACGCCTACGGCGATGCGCGTACGCCGTTCATCTTCACGGTTGTGCAGGCCTCTTTGGTACTCATCTTCACGATCGTGGTCGCGTTCACGGTCCCAGTTGAATGGCGGGCCGCGGCAGTTGCGCTGGTTCAAGCGTGTTCTGGGATCGTGCAGACAGTGCTTGCGACGATCCTGCTTCGTCGTAAGATCGGTCCGCTCGGACTCGGCAGTACGTGGAGGGCGCTTGTCCGCTTCGCTCTTATGGCGATTCCCGCGGGTGCCGCCGGCTACGGGGCGTACCTGCTGAGTGGGGGAGCGGACGGCTGGATGCTCCAGGACAAGCTCTGGGGAGCGCTCGGCGCTGTCGTGATCGCTGCCGTAGCTGGCGCGGTGTACCTGCTGCTGTTGTTCCTGTTCCGCGTTCCGGAGCTGAGGGTTGCGATCGACACGGTGCGGAACCGTCGCAGCTGATCCGAGTCGGGGTACGTTGCGACTCGCCTGCGGCTCGCTCAACGCGTTTCGTCACCTCGACTCGCTTCGCTCGCTCAGTACACCGCTCGCTCAGCGACCCGTGGGGATGCGATCGCTCAGCGCTTGTTGTCGACCACGTCCGCGCCGATCGCGTCGCGGTAGCGGTACAGCAGGCCGGTGCGGATGCCAGAGGCCGAAGGCTTCATCTGGAAGACGCTCGAGTTGTGGTTCGCCTCGATGAGTGCGGGCCCGTCGGGCGTGATCGCGATGTCCCAGCCGACGTACGGCACCGTCGGCAGCCGCTTCGCGGCCTCGGCGATCATCGCCACGACCTCTGGGTAGAACGGCACCTGCAGACCCGTGATGGTCGTTCCGGTGGCCGGATGCCGCTGGTAGATGTTCGACTGCTTGTCGACGCCAGGATAGAGGGCGACGCCGTCGTCGTCGAGCATGGTGAACATGCCGCCGGAGGCGAAGTTGTCGATCACGGCGCCATTGCCGATGCGCAGCACGGATGCGATCACGTGCAGCTCGCCCGCCGGGTCGCGGTAGGTGATCATCCGCACGGTGTTCACGCTGTCGGGGTAGAGGGCATTCAGATCGTCGTGCTGGGTCAGCACCTCTTCGAGCAGGGTCTGGTCGCGCTCGACCAGCAGCGCCCGCCACGCTGCGACGTCTGACACCTCCGCGGTCTCGTAGATGCCGATGCCCGCGCCGCCCTCACCAGCGGCCGGCTTGGCGATCACACGAGGGTGCCGGTCGATGAAGGCACGCAGTTCGTCGTCGCCGGCCGCAGCCGCATCGATCCACTCGCGGCCGGTGAGATCGGCGAAGTCGGTGAGGAAGCGTATCTTGTCGCCGAGGATGATCTTGGAATCCGGCCCGTTGAGGGTGCGATTGAGGCGGAACGCCTTGGGGTGCGTCATCCACGTCGCCCGCTCGCGTGCGTTGAGGATGCGGATGTCCCACACGACGTAGTCGCGGAAGCCCATCTCGTAGCGCACGGAGCACCACAGCATGTCGCCGACGATGACGGGGAGAGGTGCCTTCGACACCTTCTTCACCTGGTGCGCCAATTCGAACAGCTGGGTCGGATTGAGCCGCCGAGCCCGGTCGAAAAGGTACCGGATGCGCAACCGCTTCTGATCCACCGACCCAGGCTAACACGCAGATCTCAGCGGATCCGGGCAGGCGGAGCGAGTAGCATGAGACGTTCTGACATGCCCCCGCCGAAAGGTCTTTGCCCTTGTCTCGAGACGTCGCACCCGCTGCGCGCCTGAAGTACCTTCTGAGGCGCCTCACCTCGTTCGATCCGCGTCGGGTGTGGGGGTTCGCGTCCCAGATCGCCAAGGAGCAGGGCAAGTGGGCACCGAAGGTGTTCGTCGACATGCTCGTCTGGGCGGCATTGCACGACACGGCATACATCGACTACTACGAGGCCGACTTCGCGCTGCTGACCAAGAGCGAGCGCAAGACCTTCATGACCTCGTTGATCCAGCATCATCTGGCCCAGGCGGTCAACGACCGCACCGACGTGCTGCAGTTCGAGAACAAGATCACCTTCAACCGCCGCTTCGCCGAGTACCTCGGCCGCGACTGGCTCGACCTCGATGAGGTGGATGCTGAGGGTCTGCGCGCGTTCGCTGAGAAGAACCCGATCTTCATCGCCAAGACGCCTGTAGGCCGCGAGGGCAAGGGCGTCTTCCGGTACGACGCAGCGGAGATCACTGACTGGAACGCGTTCCGCGACGAGCTGCGTGACAAGGGTCAGCGGCTCATCGAGCAGCGCATCGAGCAGCATCCGTATCTCAATGAGTACTGCGAAGGAACCGTCAACACCACCCGCGTGGCGACGTTCTTCGACGGCTCGAAGGTGCACGTGCTGATGGCAGCGCAGAAATTCGGCCGAGGCGCAGTGAGCGATCAGTTCACCTGGGGCGGCTTCTTCACGATGATCGACGAGAACGGCAAGTCCTTCGGACCGGGCCACACCGGCAAGCACAAGTCACGGTACGAGACGCACCCGGATTCGGGCAAGTCGATCGTCGACTTCGAGGTGCCGATGTGGGATCGCGTCGTCGCCCTCGTCACACGCGCCGCGCAGGAGGTGCCCACCGTGCCGTACATCGGGTGGGACGTCGCTGTCGGACCTGACGGTCCGATGCTGATCGAGGGAAACTGGACGCCGGGACTCTACGAGACCCGCGTGAGCGCCACCGGCATCCGCACCGGCAGCCGAGCGAGGCATCTTCCGGTGATCGAGGCCAGCAGGCGGTGACCCAGACCGGGAGCCTGCCGCGCGCACTCGTCTCGGCGGGAGCGTTGCGTGAGGGCGCCCGCGAGGCCGTCGCGCTCGGCGGCGAGCTGGCCGACCTTCGAGGCGACGCGCTCGGACACGGCGTGCTCGAAGTCGCCGCGGTGGTTCGCGACGCCGGAGTGCAAGCGGTCCTGGTCGACGATGCGCACGTCGCCGACCTCGTGCACGCACTGGGCGTGCGCGCTGTGACGACCGGAGAGGCGAACATCGACAGCGGCCTCCTCTACGGCCTTCCCGGCGCCCGGACCGTACCGGCGATGCGGCTCGTGGGCCGGATCGTCTCGACCAAGCCGCTGCGGGCCGGTGAAGCGGTCTCGTACGGCTACCGCCATCGCGCCGCTGTCGATACGACCGTGGCACTGGTGACCGGCGGGTACGCGCAGGGAATCGTCCGCGCGCTCGGCAGCTCGGCTCACGTCGAAGTCGACGGCGTACTGCGACCGATCGTCGGACGAGTGGCGATGGACGTATGCGTCGTCGACCTCGAGGACGCGGCGGCAGGCGACGTCGTGGGTGCGGACGTCGTCTACTTCGGTGGCACGGGTGTCGTCCGCGATGCCCTGACGGAATGGGCGGACATCACGGGGCTCGGCATCACCGAGCTCATCACCGTCGCAGGCTCCAAGGCGGTGCGCGAATGGACGCCTTGATGACGCCCTCGCTCGAGATCTCACGCACGCGCTTCCAGCAGAACCTCGCCGCGGTGCAGGAGCGGATCGGCCCCGCACAGCTCATGCTGGCGATGAAGGACGACGCATATGGTCACGGCGTGGAGTGGGCCGCCTCCGCTGCGACAGATGCGACGCGACCCGTCGAATTGTTCGGCGGCTACGACGTGCACACTTCTTTGCGCATCCGCGCGCAGGCAGAGCACGCCACGGTGTTCGCCTGGGCCGATTCGAGCGACGACGAGATCGAACGTGCATTGCGAGCCCGGATCCAGGTGGGCGTCGGAGCCGCCGAATATCTGAGACGGGTGACCGACGTCGCCGGCCGCGTCGGGCTCACCGCGCGGGTGCATCTGAAGATCGACACCGGGCTGCACCGCAACGGCATCCGGCCGGAGGACTGGCCCCGGGTTGTCGCGGATGCGATGGCCGCGCAGCGGGCGGGCCTGATCGAAGTGGTCGGCGTGTGGAGTCATCTCGCCGAAGCGAGTGACGCGGAAGACGACGAGTCCGCACGCGCGTTCCGTGACGCCGTCGAGGTGGTGCGAGCCATGGGCGCCGCGCCGCGGTCGTTGCACCTGACCGCCTCGGCGGCATCCTGGTGGCGCCCGGAGTTGCGCGGCACGGTGTGCCGGATCGGTGCGTTCTGCTACGGCATCCGCTCGGCGGACGGACCTGAGATCCCCGGTGTCACGCCGATCGCAGCGTTGCGCGCTCGGGTCATCGAGGAGCGCGCGAGTGAAGTCGTCATCGGGCTCGGCGCGTTCCACGGACTTCCCTCGAACCTCGTGGGCGCGAGCGTCGGAACCCCGGGAGGCCTGCGAGAGATCGCGCGGATCGACGCGACGAGCACGCTGGTCCGAAACTGGAGCGGCGCCCGCGTCGGTGACACGGTGACCGTGTTCGGACCGGGAGAACAGGGCGAATCGGATGCGACGACACTGGCCGAGCGCATCGACACCGTAGGCGAAGAGATCATCACCCGCCTCACCTCAGCGGTGCGGCGGGTGATCGTGGACTGACGAATCAGTCAGGCGACGGACTGTGTCACACAGCGTCGACGAGACGAGCGGTCTCATCGTGCCATGACGTCGCGACGTCGCGGAGCTTCTCTTCGTACTTGCGGCCGTGGTGGGCGCAGAAGAGCAGTTCGGAGCCGTTGACCTCGGCTGCGATGTAGGCCTGCGCGCCACATGAGTCGCAGCGGTCCATCGCGGTCAGACGGTACTCGACGGTGGAGGTCTCACGTTCGGTTGTAGCGTTCATCTCGGTGCCTCCTCGGGTATCGGCATCTCCAGTGGGAATGTCCTCAATACAACCACGGCTGGCTGATAGTCATGCCCGATGGACGGCGTGTTTCGCTCAGCGCGTACGCCGGAGTCGCGAGGATGCGTCGCCAGGGGAGTGTCTGCAGAGCATCGAACGTGGTCGCGAATAGACTCGAGGATTGTGACCGCTGAGTATTCCGCCCATCATCTTCAGGTTCTCGAAGGCCTTGAGGCGGTTCGCAAGCGCCCCGGCATGTACATCGGATCGAACGGGTCTCCAGGGCTCATGCACTGCCTGTGGGAGATCATCGACAACTCTGTCGATGAGGCCGTCGGCGGCAATGGCACACGCATCGACGTGATCCTGCATGCGGACGGCAGTGTCGAGGTGCACGACCGCGGCCGCGGCATCCCCGTCGACATCGAGCCGCGCACGGGTCTGACCGGGGTCGAGGTCGTCTACACCAAGCTCCACGCCGGCGGAAAGTTCGGCGGCGGCTCGTATGCGGCATCCGGTGGTCTGCACGGAGTAGGCGCGTCCGTCGTGAACGCGCTCTCCGAACGGCTCGACGTCGAAGTCGACCGCGGGGGCAAGACCTATGCGATGTCGTTCCACCGCGGGGAGCCGGGCAACTTCAAGGATTCGGGCGAGAAGCGACCGGATGCACCGTTCTCCCCGTTCGAGAAGAGCAGCGAGCTCAGAGTCGCAGGCAAGGCCCCGCGGGGTGTCACCGGAACGCGTGTGCGGTACTGGGCCGATCGTCAGATATTCACGAAGGATGCTGCGTTCCAGCTCGCGGAGCTCGAGAACCGCGCACGTCAGACAGCGTTCCTCGTGCCGGGGCTCGAGATCGTCGTCCGCGACGATCGTGCTTCGACAGGCTCAGCAACCGAGTCGCCGACCTCGGCGACGGAATCGGTGGAGGTCTCGTACCGCTACGACGGCGGCATCGCGGAGTTCGTCGACTACCTCGCCGTGGATGCACCGATCACCGACACCTGGCGCATTCAGGGCACCGGAACGTTCAAGGAGACGGTTCCCGTTCTGCAGGCGAACGGCCACATGACCTCGCAGGAGGTCGAGCGCGAGTGCCGGGTCGACATCGCGATGCGGTGGGGCACAGGTTACGAGACGGTCACAAGATCATTCGTGAACATCATCGCGACGCCCAAGGGCGGCACGCACCAGCAGGGATTCGAGCAGGAGCTGCTGAAGGTGCTGCGCTCCCAGGTCGAACAGAACGCGCGCAGGCTCAAGGTCGGTAACGACAAGGTCGAGAAGGACGATGTGCTCGCGGGTCTCACGGCCGTGCTCACGGTCGAGGTGCCCGAACCGCAGTTCGAGGGCCAGACCAAGGAGGTGCTCGGCACACCGGCCGTACGCCAGGTCGTGGCGCAGGTGCTCCGCAAAGAGCTCGGCGCACGGTTCACCTCGACGAAACGCGATGACAAGAACCAGGCCAGCCAGCTGCTGGACAAGGTCGTCGCCGAGATGAAGGCGCGCGTCTCCGCACGCGCGCACAAGGAGACGCAGCGTCGCAAGAACGCCCTGGAGTCATCATCGCTTCCGGCGAAGCTCGTGGACTGCCGATCCAGCGACGTCTCGCGCAGCGAGCTGTTCATCGTCGAGGGCGATTCCGCACTGGGGACCGCCCGTCGTGCCCGCGACAGCGAGATTCAGGCACTGCTGCCGATCCGCGGCAAGATCCTCAATGTGCAGCGTGCATCGATCGGCGACATGCTCTCCAACGCGGAGTGCGCGTCGATCATCCAGGTCATCGGGGCCGGCTCCGGTCGCACCTTCGACATCTCCGCGGCGCGCTACGGCAAGATCATCCTGATGAGCGACGCCGACGTCGACGGCGCGCACATCCGCACGCTGCTGCTCACTCTGTTCTTCCGCTACATGCGTCCGCTGATCGAGGAGGGACGAGTTTTCGCCGCGGTGCCTCCGCTGCACCGGGTCATCGTGATGAATCCCGGGTCCAAGCCGAACGAGACCATCTACACCTATACCGAGCAGGAGCTGCACAACCTGCTCGCGAAGCTCCGCAAGGCGAACAAGCGCTGGCATGAGCCGATCCAGCGGTACAAGGGACTCGGCGAGATGGATGCCGATCAACTGGCCAACACGACGATGGACCGAGGCGGGCGACTGCTGCGGCGCGTGCGTATGGAGGATGCCGAGGCCGCAGGCCGGGTGTTCGAACTGCTGATGGGCAACGAGGTCGCGCCCCGTCGCGAGTTCATCATCGACTCGTCCGACCAGCTCTCCCGGGAGTCGATCGACGCGTGACGTCGAACTACCGCACGGGACACGACGGCACGGGGGAGGGCGACCCTGTGATCGCCCTGATCTCCGCGCCGTCGAATCTCGGGCTGAGGCCCCCGCAACCGGGTTCGGTGCCGGGGACATCGAAGGCGCCGGAGGCCCTGCGGGAGACCGGCCTGCATGAGGTGCTGATCGGCAGGGGAGCTGTCGACTGGGGCGCTGTGCTGCCCGGTCGCTATGTCGACGACGAGGGCCGTCGCGCCGTCGGCACCGTGCGCAATCAAGGAGCGATCATCTATCACGCGCGGCTCCTCGCGCGTCGCATCGTCGAGGCTCGCGCTGCCTCGGCGATCTCGGCACCGATGCCGTCGAACGCGATTGAACGCGGCCGTCCGACGGCGCCGCCGTGCGGGTCAGATGACCGGGCGGCCGATCGAGCCGATCACGCCGTCGATCAGCTGACCCGAGGCGTCGCGCTTGGCCGGGGTCTCCGGAAGCGTGCGCACGGCACCGTCCGTGCCGACCGCGTACGCGGGAGCCGCGCCAGCCCACGCCACGGTGAGCCGATCCTCGCCGCGCAGGAATGAATGCGCGCGCACGCCGCCGGTGCCACGGCCCTTGGCGGGGAACTCCGCGAAGGCGGAGACCTTGGCGCGTCCGGCATCCGTTCCGGGGATCACGCCCTCAGCACCGGAGACGGTCGCCACGGTCGCATCGTCGCTCGAATCCACGACGCCGAAGAACAGCACGGCCGCGCTCGAGCCGAGCTTGACGCCGGCCATTCCGCCGGCCGCCGCACCCTGGGTGCGCACTGCGGATGCGGGGAAGTGGAGCAGCTGAGCATCGGTGGTGACGAACACGACCTCGGAGTCGTCTGACGCCGATGCCGCACCGACCACTGCATCTTGCGGCTTGAGGGAGATGACCTCGATCTCGGGGCGCACAGGAAGGCCGGAGGGCACGATGCGCTTGATCGTCCCCTGCGCAGTCCCCATCGCCACCGGGACATCCGATGACAGATCCACCAGCGCGAGCACCTTCTCCGAGCGCGACGTGATGCCGAGGTAGTCGCGCAGCGGCGTGCCGGCGGCCAGCTGCACCGACGTGCCGGGGACGGAAGGCAGATCGACCGGGGAGAAGCGCAGCAGGCGTCCGGTCGTGGTGATGGCACCGGCCTCGCCGCGCACGGTCGTCGTCGTCGTCGAGATGATCGCATCGTGCTTGCTGCGGCGTGCAGGGCGGCTGAGCTCCTGGCCCTCTGCGAGGTCGACACGCACCGCGCGACCCGTCGTCGACAGCGCGATGACGGTCGGCACGTCGGCGATCTGCAGATCCGGCTCGCCGGCCTTCGCACGGCGTGGCGCGGCGGGCTTACCGTTCGTCAGCAGCGTGCGCCGTGGGGTGCCGTAGGCCTCGGCCGCGGCATCCAGCTCCTTGGCGACCTGCGCACGCAGCAGCACCTCGCTTCCGAGCAGCTCGCGAAGTTGAGCGATCTCCGCCTGCAGCGCATCGCGTTCGGTCTCGAGTTCGACGCGGGAGAACTTCGTCAGGCGGCGCAGCCGGAGTTCGAGGATGTACTCGGCCTGCGCTTCGGAGAGGTCGAACACCGTCCGTAGACGTGTGCGGGCCTGCTCTGAGTCGTCGGAGGAGCGGATGACCTGGATGACCTCGTCGATGTCGAGGATCGCGACGAGAAGCCCTTCAACCAGGTGCAGGCGCTCTTCCCGCCGTGCGAGACGGTACCGACTGCGCCTGGTGATGACCTCGAGCCGGTGGCCCACGTACACGCTGAGCATCTCTTTCAGGCCCAGCGTGCGCGGCTGCCCTTCGACGAGTGCGACATTGTTGATGTTGAACGAGTCTTCCAAGGGCGTCAGCCGATAAAGCTGCTCGAGCACGGCGTTCGGGTCGAAGCCGGTCTTGATGCCGATCGCGACACGCAGGCCGTGCTGACGGTCTGTGAGGTCGTTGACATCGCTGATGCCCTGCAGCTTCTTCGCCTGCACGGCATCGCGGATCTTCTCGATCAGTCGTTCAGGGCCGACCATGTAGGGCAGTTCGGTGACGATGATGCCGGTGCGCCGGGGGCCGATGGATTCGACGGAGACCTTGCCGCGCACCTTGAAGGCGCCGCGGCCGTTCGAGTAGGCGTCTTTGATGCCGTCCAGCCCCATGATGATGCCGCCCGAGGGGAAATCGGGTCCTGGGACGAACTCCATCAGCTCGTCGAGGGTGGCATCCGGATTCTCGAGCAGATGGATGGCTGCGGCGACGACCTCGATGAGGTTGTGCGGCGCCATGTTCGTCGCCATGCCCACGGCGATGCCGCTGGCACCGTTGACGAGGAGGTTGGGGAACGCTGCCGGCAGCACGGCCGGCTGCTGGAACTGGCCGTCGTAGTTCGGCACGAAGTCGACGACGTCTTCGTCGAGGTTCTCGGTGAGCGCGAGCGAGGCCGGTGCGAGGCGGGCCTCGGTGTAGCGGGATGCGGCGGGGCCGTCGTCGAGGGAGCCGAAGTTTCCATGCCCGTCGACGAGCGGCACCCGGAGTGCGAAGTCCTGCGACAGACGTACGAGTGCGTCATAGATGGCGGAGTCGCCGTGGGGGTGCAGCTTTCCCATCACCTCGCCGACGACTCGGGCGCTCTTGACATGGCCGCGGTCTGGGCGCAGTCCCATCTCCGCCATCTGATACAGGATGCGGCGCTGCACGGGCTTGAGTCCGTCGCGGGCATCCGGGAGCGCGCGGGAATAGATCACCGAGTAGGCGTACTCGAGGAATGATCCTTGCATCTCGGAGGACAGATCGATGTCCTGGATGCGCTCCTCGACGGGCTCGGTGGATTCGGTGCGGGGCATGGACTTCCTGGGGACGATGCTGGGCCTGTGAAAGACTGGCTCGGATGTCTCTGATTCTACCGTCCGCGCCGACGCCCGCCCGGAGCCTGACCGGGGTGGCGGGCGACTTGCTGGTGGCGCTCGAGGGTGCCGACGGGGCGCTGAGACCTGCCCGATCGGTCGTCCTCGTCATCGTCGATGGACTCGGTGCGATCCAGCTGCGCGGACACGCCGGCCATGCCCGTCGCATGACGGCCGGCCTGGGCAAGAAGGACGTCGCCTACTCGGTGTTCCCCACGACCACGGCGGCAGCGCTCACGAGCACTCTGACCGGCCTGGAGCCGGGCGAGCACGGATTGGTGGGCTACCGCGTGCTCGATCGGGAGCACGACAGGCTGGTGAACCAGCTCTCCGGATGGGAGAGCGACGGCATAGATCCGCTCGTCTGGCAACCGGCGCCCCCGGTGTTCGAGCGAGCGATCGCGGCGGGGCACGGCGCCTTCGCGGTCGGTATTGCCGCTTACGCGCACAGCGGCTTCACGAGGGCGACCATGCGAGGTGCCGCGTTCGTCGCGGCGAAGACACCGGCCGAGCGCGTGGCCGTCGCCTACCAGCTCGCCGCTGACAACCCCGGCTCGCTCGTGTACTGCTACCTCCCTGAAGTCGACAAGGCGGGGCACAAGCACGGTGTCGAGTCTGCGGAATGGATCGCGGCGCTGGAAGAGATCGACGGAGCGCTCTCGGCGGTCCCTCCGCGCCAGGTCGGAGTGCTCGTCACGGCGGATCACGGCATGATCGACGTTCCTGCGCATCGGCATGTCGTCCTCGACGAAGGCGACGCCCGCCTGGACGGGGTGCGTCACATCGGGGGAGAGCCCCGCATGCTGCACGTGTACCTGGAACCGGATGCCGATGCCGAGGCGGCGCTTCAACGATGGCGTATCGCGAGCGAGGGCGACGCCGAAGTGCTCAGCGGCACCGAGGCGATCGCGACCGGCCTGTTCGGTGCGCGCGTGACGCCGGCTGCGGCCTCCCGCATCGGCGATCTGCTGGTGATCGCACGCGGCAACAGGGCGTTCTACGACGGCACCGCCGAAGACCAGCGCGCGCGCGGAATGGTCGGCCAGCACGGTGCACTGACACCCGAGGAACGACAGGTTCCGTACATCCTGCGTGGGGCGTTCGCGGTCTGATCGAGCGTGGAACTGCGTCGGCTCAGCAGCCGATGCGTGCGCGTCAGTCGTCGGTGCGTGCGCCGAAGACGATCTCGTCCCACGACGGCATCGCATTGCGGCGGCGACGTCGTCCGGAGGTGTCGCTCGAAGAGTCCTGAGGCGCGGCATCCGGTGCGCGCTTCGGTTTCTGCTCCACGTACTCCGGCTCGAGAGACTCGAACAGCGCGATGGGTCCCGAGTCTTCCGCGCGGTCATGCTGCTCAGAGGATTCCTCATCCAGCAGAGGCGCACTCTCACGCTGTCCTCGGCGTCGGCGAAGGGCCTCGAGCAGATCGGCCGTCTCAGCACTCGTCACCGACTCGTCGGGCGCGCGCTTGATCGCAGCTGCCTGCGCTGCGGCGTTGGAGCGCTCCGGCGGCAGGGGCTCTTCGACGTCCGCCTCCGGGGCGGGCAGCAGCCGTGGGCCGAACGCACCGGAGTCGAAGCGGCTGTCGTCCTTGTAGGGGGACTCGGCACGGTCGCTGTCGACGGCGCGCAGGCGAGGAATGAGGCCCTCGGGCAGCGAGCCCTGCCGTGAGAGTTGCGTGGCATCCGCGTTCAGGGGCGAGAGCGCGCTGCGGCGCGGGTCGAAGCTCCAGCGGGCATCGTGCGACACCTCGTTGGCGTCGAACTCGAGTTTGACGATCCAGCCGGAATCGTCCTTCCAGCTGGCCCAGCGTTCTGCCGATGCCTGAAGATCGGCGAGCTTCGCGTGGATCGCGACGCCGAACGTCGGCTGAGCGTCTGGTTCGACCTCGCTGCCGATGAGCACAGGCACGGCGAGTGCCTGTCCGATGATGTGCTCGCGCTCGGCCAGCACAGGTCCTTCGAAGCGGGCGACATCGTCGACGCCGATCCCGAGAAGCTCGGCGACCTCGACTGCCGAGAGCCCGGAGCGGATGTGCGCCTGGATCTCGCGAGGGCTGGCGATGACGCGCGGGGCGTCGTCCGAGTCCCGGCGACGTGCGCGACGGATCTCGCGCTGCAGCACATCGTCGATGGCCAGCGCGAATCGCTCGCCGGAACCGGTGGCGAGGATCAGCAGGTCGTCTTCGGTGCCGACGATAGTGACGTTTTCCATGCGAATGCCCCTCTGATGGGTGTTCGATCATGGTGTCACGCACAGTCGCTCCGAGCCGGGAATACGCTGGGCGTGCCGTGAGTTTGATCTGCTGCGCGTGGCGGCATTTGCTAAATGTCTCTGCGTCGTGCAAACTATGCCCGCCGCGTACCCGACGGCGCACCGCCCACTAGCACCATGAAAGTGGAGATCTACCGCATGGCAACCGACTACGACGCCCCCCGAAAGAGCGAAGACGACTCCGAGTCGATCGAAGCACTCAAGGAGCGTGTGCCGGACAAACTGTCTGGCACGACCGGCGACGAGGACTCCGACAACCCGTCGAGTTTCGACCTCCCGGGTGCCGACCTCTCCGACCTCGAACTCGATGTCGTCGTGCTGCCAGCGCAGCAGGACGAGTTCACCTGCATGAGCTGCTTCCTCGTGAAGCACCGCTCGCAGCTCGATCACGAAGGCGCAGAAGGTCCGATCTGCAAGGAGTGCGCTGCCTGACGGCAGACGCACCGCGTTCACGCGCCCCGGCCGTATGGCTTGGGGCGCGTTGTCGTGCCAGGACGGATTGCGTCGTCGTGCCAGGACGGATTGCCGCTCAGGCGTGAGCGGATGCGGCCGCCTGGGCATCCTGGATCGCCGCGAGCAGCCGGTCAGGGGTGCGCGTGGAGATGGTCCAACTGGTCACTGGGTCGTCCGGGTCGGTGTTCTGGATGACCACGATGCCGTCGATGCCGCCGCGGATGAGGTGCCAGCCGCGCGCTGGCAGCGCGGTACCACGCGCCTCACGTGCTTCGTCACCGACCAGCGCGACGCCGGAGCCGAGCCACCGCGCGTCGATATGCGCTCTGCCGGTGCGCAGCACGGTGCCCGTCACACTGACGGCGGGTGATGCGGCGATGAGACCCACGATCAGCAGCACCGCCGCCGCCGCGCCGATCAGCAGAGCCAGCAGCGAACCCAGCGGTGTGAAGGTCAGCGCCACCATCGGCCCGATCACGGCTGCTGTCACGAGCAGCCAGAGGCTCGGGGAAAGACGTTCGCGATAGCGAACGAGCGTGTCAGGGGTGTGGTTCTGCATTAGCCTCGTGTGGTGAGCGATTCCGTTGATCTACCCATTATCGCGTCTCTTGCGCCGCATTACGCGCATCCGGGTGATGCCGGCGCCGATCTGGTCGCGGCCGAGGCCGTGCGACTCGAGCCGGGCGAACGTGCCCTCGTGCCCACGGGCGTAAGGATCGCGCTGCCCGACGGCTACGCCGCGTTCGTCGTGCCGCGCAGCGGTCTCGCAGCAAAGCACGGGATCACGATCGTCAACGCGCCGGGCACGGTGGATGCCGGATACCGCGGTGAGATCAAGGTGAGTCTGCTCAACACGGACAGATCGAACGCGTACGATGTGGCCGTCGGAGACCGGATCGCGCAGTTGATCCTGATGCCGGTGACGCGTGCGAACTTCATCCCGGTCGACGAGTTACCGGAGAGCGCCCGTGGTGCGGACGGATTCGGATCCACCGGATATCAGGCACCCTCGCAGAGCGCCGAACAGGCAGGAAACAGCAGATGACTGAAGAGATCACACAGCCGCCGTCGAAGTCGGCACCGGCGAACCGCTCGACAGACGGACCGTTCGATGAGTCCGAGGCGAACCCGATCCGCCCGTACATCGACCTCGGGGGCATCAAGATCCTCCCGCGCGAAGGACTGAATCTGCGTCTCGAGGTCGAGGAGCAGACCAAGCGCATCGTCGCCGTCGGACTCGACTACGCCGACTCGTCGCTTCAGGTGCAGCCGTTCGCCGCGCCGCGCACGCTCGGTCTCTGGCACGAGACGCGTGCGCAGCTGGTCGACCAGGTCCGCCAGCAGGGCGGGCGTGTCGAAGAGCGCGAGGGTCCGCTGGGCAAGGAACTCCTCGCCGAGGTGCCCAGCCCCGCATCCGAGGGTTCGGAGTTGCGGCTCGCGCGATTCGTCGGCGTCGACGGACCGCGCTGGTTCCTGCGAGGAGTGATCGGCGGATCTGCGGCTTCTGACCCCGATGCCGCCGCGAAGATCGAGGACCTGTTCCGCTCGATCGTCGTGGTTCGCGGAGGCGCACCGATGCCGCCGCGCGATCTGATCCCGCTCAAGATGCCGGCCACGCCCGGATCCGCGTGAGCGGCGACAACCACGAAAGCGACGAGGCGCGCGAGCAGAGCACCTCAGAGCTCCTCGGCGCCGCACTCGGCGGCGCCGCACGCAGGGCCGGCCTGGATCCTGCCGAGGACGCCAGCACGCACAAGGTCGTCTGGTCGGCGATCGGCGGATGGCGTGGCGTGCTCGAATCTGTGCTGCCGAGCCTCGCGTTCGTCGTCCTGTTCACACTCCGGCCCGAACCGCTCATCCTCGCGCTCGGCGTCTCCGTCGGGCTCGCCGCCGTGTTCACCATCGTGCGTCTGGTGCAGAAGTCACCGCCCTCGGCGGCACTGGGCGGTTTGATCGCCGCAGGCGCAGCCGCCGCCCTCGCGCTGTGGACCGGTCGCGGCGCCGACAACTTCGTGCCTGGCCTCATCACGAACGCCGTGTACGGCACGGTCCTGCTCGTCTCGGCCCTCATCGGCTGGTCGCTGATCGGCATCGCCGCCGGCTTCCTCATGGGTGAGGCGACGGCGTGGCGGGCGGACAAGCGCAAGCGCCGCGCGTTCCGCTGGCTCGGCATCGCATGGGCCGCACTGTTCTTCGCGCGTCTGGCGGTACAGCTGCCGTTGTACCTGACCGATCAGGTGACGGCGCTGGGCACACTGAAGCTCATCATGGGGCTGCCGCTGTTCGCGCCGTTGATCGCGGTCACCTGGCTTGTGGTGCGAGCGCTCTATCCTCGCGAGTCGCCGCAGTCCACAGCATCCCGTTCGTGATAGATTTATCTTGACATCAAGATAAATTGTGACCTTTCGCTGATGGGCTTTCACGGCGCACACTGTTAGGTGTGCCTTGCTAGCCGACAGCGTCGCACGCGAGCAAGATGGAGTCGCCTGTCGCTTCCATCAGACAAGAAGGAGACGGAATCGTGTCCACGGTGAACAGCTTCGGTGCCAAGAGCACCCTGACGGTCGGCAGTACCGACTATGAGATCTTCCGTGTTGACGCGGTTCCCGGCTTTGAGAAGCTGCCGTTCAGCCTGAAGGTGCTCCTCGAGAACCTGCTTCGCACCGAAGACGGTGCGAACGTGACGAAGGCGCAGATCGAAGCGCTCGGGTCGTGGGATGCCGCGGCGGATCCCAGCACGGAGATCCAGTTCTCGCCGGCACGCGTGGTGATGCAGGACTTCACCGGTGTGCCCTGCATCGTCGACCTCGCCACCATGCGCGAGGCTGTCACCGCTCTCGGCGGCGACCCGAACAAGATCAACCCGCTCTCACCGGCAGAGATGGTCATCGATCACTCGGTCATCGCGGATCTCTTCGGCTCAGAGAACGCTCTCGAGCGCAACGTCGAGATCGAGTACGAGCGCAACGGTGAGCGTTACCAGTTCCTGCGTTGGGGCCAGACCGCGTTCAACGACTTCAAAGTCGTTCCTCCAGGCACCGGCATCGTGCACCAGGTGAACATCGAGCACCTCGCAAAGGTCATCTACGACCGCACCAACGGCGGAGTCCTCCAGGCGTACCCAGACACCTGCGTCGGTACAGACTCGCACACCACGATGGTCAACGGCCTCGGGGTGCTGGGCTGGGGCGTCGGCGGTATCGAGGCCGAGGCGGCCATGCTCGGCCAGCCCGTCTCGATGCTCATCCCGCGCGTCGTCGGCTTCAGGCTCACCGGCGAGATCCCCGCCGGCGTCACCGCGACCGACGTCGTGCTCACGATCACCGACATGCTGCGTAAGCACGGCGTCGTCGGCAAGTTCGTCGAGTTCTACGGTGCCGGCGTCGCATCCGTACCGCTGGCCAACCGCGCCACGATCGGCAACATGTCGCCCGAGTTCGGTTCGACCGCGGCGATCTTCCCGATCGACGAGGTCACCACCGACTACCTACGTCTGACCGGCCGTGACGAGCAGGCCGTCACCCTCGTCGAGGTATATGCGAAGCTGCAGGGTCTGTGGCACGACGCGGACAAGGAGCCCGTCTTCAGCGAGTACATGGAGCTCGACCTCAGCACGGTCGTGCCGTCGATCGCAGGCCCGAAGCGCCCGCAGGACCGCATCCTCCTCTCCGAAGCCAAGTCGCAGTTCGAGCAGGACATCGTCAACTACGCCGACCCATCCACCTCGGACTCGCTCGTCGACCTCGAGTCCAAGCACTCGTTCCCGGCATCCGACCCGGGTGCGGGCCCTGGCGATGAGGACCACGACACTCGCCCTGTGCACATCTCCAGTGGGGTCAACGGCTCCTCCAAGCCGGTTCCGGTGACCACTCCCGATGGCGAGAGCTACATCCTCGACCACGGTGCGGTCACTCTCGCGGCGATCACCTCGTGCACCAACACGTCCAACCCCTCGGTGATGATGGCGGCGGGTCTTCTCGCTCGCAAGGCGCGCGAACGCGGCCTGAAGCAGAAGCCGTGGGTCAAGACGACGCTCGGCCCCGGTTCCAAGGTCGTCACCGACTACTACGAGAAGTCCGGTCTCGACAAGGACCTCGAGGGTCTCGGCTTCTACACGGTCGGCTACGGCTGCACGATCTGCATCGGCAACTCGGGTCCGCTGATCGAAGAGGTCTCCGCCGCGGTCAACGACCACGACCTCGCCGTGACGGCTGTGCTCTCGGGCAACCGCAACTTCGAGGGTCGCATCAGCCCCGACGTCAAGATGAACTACCTCGCATCTCCGCCGCTGGTGGTGGCGTACGCGCTGGCAGGTTCCATGCACTTCGACTTCGAGACCGATGCGCTCGGCAAGGACGAGAAGGGCGAGGACGTGTTCCTGAAGGACATCTGGCCCGCGCCGGGTGAGATCCAGGACATCATCGACTCGTCGATCTCGCGCGAGCAGTTCATCAAGCAGTACGCGACCGTCTTCGACGGCGACGAGCGCTGGACGAGCCTGCCCACCCCGACCGGCCCGATCTTCGAGTGGGACGACCAGTCGACCTACGTGCGTCGTCCTCCGTACTTCGAGGGCATGACGATGGAGCTGACCCCGGTCAGCGACATCACCGGCGCGCGTGTGCTGGCGACCCTGGGCGATTCGGTCACGACCGACCACATCAGCCCTGCGGGCAACATCAAGATCGGCACGCCGGCGGCGAAGTACCTCGAGGAGCACGGTGTGCGCCAGAAGGACTTCAACTCCTTCGGGTCGCGCCGAGGCAACCACGAGGTGATGATCCGCGGCACGTTCGCGAACATCCGCTTGAGGAACCAGCTGGTTCGCGCGGTCAACGACGGTGCGGAGGTCGAGGGTGGTTTCACCCGCGACTTCACGCAGACGGACGCACCGCAGTCGTTCATCTACGACGCCAGCCAGAACTACCAGGAGGCCGGCACTCCGCTGGTGATCTTCGGTGGCAAGGAGTACGGCTCCGGCTCCTCCCGCGACTGGGCGGCCAAGGGCACCAGCCTGCTGGGCGTCAAGGCGGTCATCACCGAGAGCTTCGAGCGCATCCACCGCTCGAACCTCATCGGCATGGGCGTCGTTCCGCTGCAGTTCCCGGCGGGCGAGAGCTGGGAGTCACTGGGACTCGACGGTACCGAGGTCGTCTCGATCAGCGGTCTGGAAGAGCTCAACAACGGCACCACTCCGAAGACGGTCCACGTGACGGCCTCACCGAGCGAGCACTCGCCTGAGGGCAAGCAGGTCGTGGAGTTCGACGCGGTCGTCCGCATCGACACACCCGGTGAAGCCGACTACTACCGCAACGGCGGCATCCTGCAGTACGTGCTTCGTTCACTCGTCTGATCGATCGCACAGGAGGGCCCGGGCGCACAGCGCCCGGGCCCTCCTGGCATACCCGGTGCGCTCGCGCCGCGCAAGCGGGTTAACCGTAAGTTCTCGGACTGCGAGGATAGAATCGACGGATGGAACCGACCGGCTGACCGGCACTGTTCCCGGAACGAGGAGGAGGGCGGATGCCGATTCTGCAGCGCATCAGCGGACCACGAGATCTCGATGACCTCACCCCCGACGAACTCGTGGAGCTCGCCGCAGAGACCAGAGAGTTCCTCGTCCAGAACGTCTCGCGAACGGGCGGCCATCTGGGTCCCAACCTCGGTGTCGTCGAACTCACGATCGCGCTGCACCGCGTCTTCGAATCGCCCGCTGATCCGATCATCTTCGACACCGGTCATCAGTCGTACATCCACAAGCTGCTCACGGGCAGGCAGGACTTCTCGGCTCTTCGCGTGCGTGGTGGGCTCGCCGGCTACCCGCAACGCAGTGAGAGCCCGCACGACGTCGTGGAGTCCTCCCACGCGTCCAGCTCGCTGAGCTGGGCGGACGGCGTCTCCAGGGCCCTGACGGCCACCGGACGGTCGGATCGTCATGTCGTGGCCGTCGTGGGTGACGGCGCTCTCACGGGCGGGATGACGTGGGAGGCACTGAACAACATCACCGACGACAACGACCGCAATCTCGTGATCGTCGTCAACGACAACGGGCGCTCCTACGCTCCGACGATCGGCGGCATGTCCCGCTATCTCAACCGCGTGCGCACGGCGGCGGCCTACAAGGACCTGCACCGCAAGTCCGACCGGCTCTTCCGCGTGTTCGGTCCGGTGGGTCGCGCGATGTTCCGCGGCATCCGTGGCGGCACCCACGGGTTCCTGTCCCGCTTCACGAACAACGAGGCGCTGTATTCCAATCTCGACATAAAGTACCTCGGACCCGTCGACGGCCATGACATACCGGCACTGCTCGAGACACTCGAACTCGCCAAGTCCTACGGTGCTCCAGTGCTCGTGCACGCCATAACCCAGAAGGGGCGTGGTTACCAGCCCGCACGCGACGACGAGGCCGACCAGTTCCATGCCGTCAATCGCATAGATCCGGTGACCGGCGAATCGCTGTCGAGCAGCGGGCAGAGCTGGACCGATGTGTTCTCTGATTCGCTGGTGCGCGTGGGGGAGCGCGACCCGAAGGTCATCGCGATGACCGCGGCGATGCTCCGACCGACCGGCCTCGCTCCGTTCGCGGAGCGCTTCCCCGACCGCGTGTACGACGTGGGGATCGCTGAGCAGCACGCCGTGGCATCCGCCGCCGGGCTCGCCTTCGGCGGACTTCATCCGGTCGTCGCCCTCTACGCCACGTTCATGGGGCGCGCCTTCGACCAGGTGCTGATGGATGTCGCGCTGCACAGGGCGGGTGTCACATTCGTCCTCGACCGCGCGGGAGTCACCGGGCCCGACGGCCCCAGCCATCACGGCATGTGGGATCTCGCGATGCTGCAGATCGTTCCGCACATCCGCATCGCGGCACCTCGCGACGGCGCGCGGCTCAAGGAAGCCCTCGACGAGGCGGTGGCCGTGGACGACGCGCCGACCGTCATCCGGTTCCCGAAGGGTGAGGTCGCCGCCGACATCCCCGCGCTCGAGCGCCTCGATGACGGTGTCGACGTGCTGTCGCGCGGTGAGAGCGAGGACGTGCTGATCGTCGCGATCGGACCGTTCGCAGCCATGGCCATGGATGTCGCCGCGCGTCTTCGTGCGCAGGGCATCGGTGCGACGGTCATCGATCCGCGCTGGGCGATCCCCGTGCAGCGGTCGGTCATCGACCTGGCGCGGTCTCACCGTCTGGTGATCACGCTGGAGGACGGCATCCGCGTCGGCGGCATCGGCACGCGCGTGCGCCAGGTGCTTCGCGAGGCCGGCATCGACACGGCAGTGGATGAGCTGGGGCTGCCGGATGAGTTCATCGATCATGCATCCCGTGATCAGATCCTCGCGGATGCCGGGCTCGCGGCGCCGAAGATCGCACAGGACATCGTGTCCCAGGTGCTCGGCACCCGTATTCCCGTCGCCCGTAATGCGGGGGAGACCGGCGCCATCGACCTGCCTCTGCACGACCGGCGCTGAGGGGGCTCATGCTCGGAGCAGATCTCGTCACACGCCGGTGATCCGCGTGGATTCGCGATGGGATCGCCAGGCGGTCCATGCCCATCCTCCGACGACGGCAGCAACGCAGACTCCCACGACGACCCCGCTGAATGGCCATCCGAAGACGTATCGGGTTGCGGCGGCGCCGCTGAGCAACGCTATCGTACCGATCAGTACGGTACCGATGAGGGCGCCCAGGAGGGCGAAAGCAGCGAGGTGCACGGCGATCGTCCTGGTGGTCGCGAGACGACGCCCGAGGTACCACGCCAGCGGAGAGCTGAGAGCGGCGACGACGGCGGACACCGCTCCGCCCACAGGCAGGCCCACGACGAGGTAGAGCGTCACCATGCTGAGCGGTGGCCCCCAAGGGAGACCGGACTGCACGATCCCCATGCCGATGAGGACAGCCGTCAGCTCGATCATGAAGATGCACCAGGATGCTCGTACCCCACGCCAGAACTCCCGCCGCGTGAACGCCATCGGCGCGGTCTTCGTGCGCGGTGTGACGTTCACCACGTAGTCGCCGTGGTGGAGGACGGGTGATCGAACGCGGCATCTTCGACCGCCGCATCCGCATCGTTGAATGAGCACGTGTGTCGAGTACGCCGCAACACGTAGCTGTCGTCGGCTAGTGCTCTGCGGAATGTGAACCACCAGCCGGCGGGAACAGCGATGACGGACGCCGCCGAGACGACGATCGATGTCGGGACTGCGAAGAACGACGTCCCACCGAGAATTACGCTGATGAGCCACATGCCGATCGCGCCGACTGGGAGGCCGAGAGCGACGTACGCAGAGATATGAAGCGCAATGGCGCGAGTGCGACGCAGCAGGTGACCGATCGGCCAGGCGACCAGAACACCTGCCACCATGACGAACAGTGAGATGGGACCGGCGACGAAAACGGTGACCACCAGGCTCAGCAGTATGAGTCCAATGAACATCATCGTCTGGTCGGACGAAGTCGAGAAGGACGCGTCGGCTATGGATGCTTCCAAGATGATCGTCAGGCCGACGAACACGAGCGCGATGAAGATGAACCAGGTGTACCAGGCGCCGCGAGTGAGTTCATCCCGGGTGAACGCCATCGGCTCATCGGTCGTGCGCGGCGAAGGAAGTGGACGATCCTCACTCAAGACCGCACCTCCGCGACGAGTGTGAGCAGTTCGCGCGATGCCGTGTGGATGCCGGGCACCTTGACGAAGGGGAGCGCAAGGCCGAGTATTCGCAGACCAGCATCCAGCATCCGCTTGGTCGATTTCGTGTCGACGGAGGAATCGTATGTCCAACGAAGGACGAGTGCGAGATACCCGACGAACAAGGCGTGCGGCAGGAGCTCGGCGACGTCATCGGGAAGACGGTGCTGGGCGCCGTCGACAGCCTCACGGAACAAGCCGACGGTCAGCTCACGGGCGGGCCCTGATTCGTCTGCCAGCGGGTTCAGTGGAGAGTCCGGTGGGATCATTGCGGCGAGGAATCCCGGCGCGACGTGCCGATAGGGCGTTACCGCGGCGAGCCCGGTGTCGAAGACCACTCGCAATCTGTCCACAAGGCCCGTCTTCGTGCTGAGGAGCGGGCGAGCTGATGCGGCATGCTCGTGCTGCACGCGGACGTAGAGCTCCTGCACCAGGTGCATCTTGGATGGGTAGTAGTAATAGGCGTTGCTCACCGAGACCTCGGCAATGTCGGCGATGGCCCGCATCGTCGTGTCGGTGTATCCGTGCTCGATGAATGAAGCGATGGCAGCATCGCGGATCCTCGCTCGTGTGCGCTCGCTCTTGGTCTGCGGCCGGTCGCCTGTTTCGAACATGTTCAAAAAATACCACAGGCGTGTCTCACACAGAGCACTAGGCGACCGTGGCTCAGTTGAGTGCGTGCAGTGCGGCGACGGCAGCGGACCCGCGGTCCGTCTCCCGCAGCGCCTGCGAGAGGAGGTACCCGTCGGTGAGGGCGTCGCCGGTGATCATGACGGAGAGGATCTCGATGCCACCGGCGGACTGCGCGCGCTCCGCGCACTGGGAGAGGACCATGACGTTGACGTCCTCGTTGCGTGGCAGCACCGCGCCGTCGGTCGCGTGGATGACGTCTCGCAGAGCGGCGCCGACGATGTTGGCCGCCCGTTCTTTCACGTTCACGACGTCGAGCTCGAAGACGCGAAGATCTCGCCCCGAGGGGACGGGGCGCCATTCGAATGACGCGTGGATGAGATGCTGATGCCCTGTTGCGCCGGTGAGATGACGCGCGGGCAGATCCGTCGATCGGACACGAACGTCGATGAGCTTGTACCAATAGAAGAGCGGGAACGCTCCGTGCGAGCCGGAGTGGAGCACGACCACCTCGCCCGCCGTGCCCTTGCCGGTGCGCACGCTGCGCGATGTGGGCTTGCGGACGATGGGTTTGCCGTTGCGGGTTCGGATCGCCGCCCACCCCTCGTCGACGGTCACGATGAAGAGCTTCAGGAGCGCAGGAACCACGAGCAGCGTGGTCAGGACGGCAGTGCCGGATTTGACGAGAGTGCTCATGGTCCCGGTTCCCAGTGCGCTGAATATCGCATCCACACTCACACTCTGCCTGTTCACCTGCGCGACACGGCGCCAGTTCACGGTCCCGCACGAGTTGTTCACCCGGATTTCGTGAGTGGTTGGCCGCTTGGACGCAGTGAAGGGGCCGCATCCGAGGACACGACCCCTTCGGGTGCGACGCAGCGTCAGACGTGCGCGATGCCGCGGATCGGCGGAGAGTGGAAGGTGCCGTCGAACACGCGTTCCGATGCGCCCTCGCGATCGAGGTACACAGAGGCGCCGCCGTCGATGAACGGCCAGCCGGCACCGAGGATGAGGCAGAGATCGATGTCCTCGACCTCGGGCACCACATCCTCGTCGAGCATGAGCTTGATCTCCTGCGTGAGTCCGTCCTGGACGCGTTGCAGAATCGTCTCAGCCGATGCGGGCGTGCTGCCCAGGTGGCCCTTGAGCGCCTTCTCGGCGGCCTTGGTCCAGCCGGTGACTCGGCCTCCCTTGTCCTTGTCCACGACCTGCTCCAGCTCGGCGAGAGCGTGGAAGTTCTCGTTCGCGTAGAAGCGGCCGGGGAAGTGGCGCACCATCGTGTCCTGCACGTGCGCCGCGACCTTCCAGCCCACCAGATCGATGAGCTGGAACGGCCCCATCGGCAGACCGAGCGGGCTGAACGCCTTCTCGACATCGGCGACGGGGGTTCCCTCGTAGACCGCACGTGCCGCTTCGCCCATGACCTTCGCCAGCAGGCGGTTCACCACGAAGCCCGGGGCGTCGGCCGTGAGCACGGCATTCTTCCCCAGTCCCTTCGCGACGACGAACGCGGTAGAGAGCGTATGCTCGTTCGTGCCGGGTGTCTTGACGATCTCGATGAGCGGCATGACTGCGACCGGGTTGAAGAAATGGAAGCCCACCAGACGTTCGGGGTGAGCGAGCTTCGCACCGATCTCCTCGACCGAGAGCGACGACGTGTTGGTCGCGAGGATCGCGTCTTCGGCGATGTACTTCTCTATCTCGCCGAACACCTGCTGCTTGACGCCGACCTCTTCGAAGACGGCCTCGATCACGAACTCGCAGTCGGCGTACTCGCTCTTGTCGACCGTGCCGTGGATGAGCCCGCGCAGCTGGTTGGCGCCATCGGCGTCCAGACGGCCCTTCGCCTCGAGTTTGCCGATCTCGTCGTTGATGTAGGCCACGCCCTTGTCGACGCGGGCCTGGTCGATGTCGGTGATCAGCACGGGCACGCGCAGCTTGCGCACGAACAGCAGCGCGAACTGGCTGGCCATGAGGCCCGCGCCGATGATGCCGACCTTGGTGACCTTCTTCGCGAGCGCCTTGTCCGGTGCGCCGACCGGGCGCTTCGCCCGTTTCTGCACCAGGTCGAAGGCGTACATGGACGCCGCGAACTGATCTCCGGTGACGAGCTCGCTGAGCGCCTCATCCTCACGGGCGAACCCTTCTGCCCGTGTTCCGCTCTTGGCCTTGTCGAGCAGCTCGAGCGCCGCGTACGGCGACTTCGGCACGGTGCCGATCTTCGACTCGAGCATGCCGCGCGCCATCTTGATGGCGATCGGCCACTTCGTCAGACGCTCCAGCTTGCCCGGCTCGTTCTTTCGCTCGACCTTCTTGCCACCGAGTACGGCATCCGCCCACGCGAGTGAGTTCTCGAGATAGTTGGCGGCGGGGAAGATCGCGTCGAAGATGCCGAGGTCGAACGCCTGCTGCGGCTTGAGCATGCGGTTCTGCTTGAGCGGGTTCGAGATCACCACCTCGAGTGCGTTCTCGATGCCGATGAGGTTCGGCAGCAGATACGCGCCTCCCCACCCGGGGATGATGCCGAGGAAGACCTCGGGCAATGCGACGGCGGCCGCGGAGGCGTCGACCGTGCGATAGGTCGAATTCAGTGCGATCTCGAGGCCGCCACCGAGCGCGAGTCCGTTCACGAAGGCGAACGACGGCACACCGAGTTCGCTGAGCGAGCCGATCACCTTGTGGCCCAGCTGAGCGATGAGCTTGGCCTGCTCCTTCGACTGCACCTTGGAGATGTCCGAGAGGTCAGCACCCGCGGCGAGGATGTACTGCTTGCCGGTGATGGCGACGGCCTGGATCTCGCCGGCCCCGGCGCGGGCCTTCAGCCCGGACAGCGTCTCACCGAGCTCGGTCAGCGTGGCGGGGCCCAGCGTGTTCGGCCGCGTGTGATCGCGACCGTTGTCCAGGGTGATGAGCGCCAGGACCTTGCCGGATGGGAGGCGGATGTCGCGCACGGGGGAGTGCGTGACGACCTCGTCGCCGGCGAGCGCCAGGATGGAGGAGAAATCGATCTTTTCGTAGTCGGTCACGTCGCCGCTCACTTCCGCTTCTTGCCGTCGTAGAAGGGGTTCTCCCAGATGACGGAGCCACCCTGACCGAGGCCCACGCACATGGCCGTGAGGCCGTAGCGCACGTCGGGACGCTCGGCGAACTGCGCCGCGAGCTGGATCATCAGTCGGACACCGGATGCCGCGAGCGGGTGGCCGATCGCGATCGCGCCGCCCCACTGGTTGACACGAGGGTCGTCATCAGCGATGCCGAAGTGATCGAGCAGCGAGATGACCTGGATCGCGAACGCCTCGTTCAGCTCGAACAGTCCGATGTCGGAGATCGTCAGACCGGCCTTCTTCAGCGCCTTCTCGGTCGAGGGGATCGGACCGATGCCCATGATCTCCGGCTGCACGCCGGCGAAGGCGAACGACACCATCTTCATCTTCGGCTTCAGGCCGAGTTCCTTGACCGCCCCGCCACCGGCGAGCAGCGACATGGTGGCGCCGTCGGTCAACGGAGACGAGGTGCCGGCGGTCACGCGACCGTGCGGGCGGAACGGCGTCTTCAGCGCGGCGAGGTCTTCCATCGTCGTCTGGGGACGGCGACCCTCGTCCTCAGTGGCGAGGCCCCAGGCACCGTCGGCGCCCTTGATCGCCACGGGCACGAGGTCGGGCTGGATCTTGCCTGCGTCGTACGCGGCCTGCACCTTGTGCTGGCTCAGCATGCCGAAGCGGTCGGAGCGCTCCTTGGTGAGGTGAGGGAAACGGTCGAAGATGCGCTCGGCCGTGACGCCCATGTTCAGGGCACCGGGGTCGACCATCTTCTCCGCGACGAAGCGGGGGTTCGGGTCGGCGTTGCCGCCGATCGGGTGGTGGCCCATGTGCTCGACGCCGCCCGCGAGGGCGAAGTCGTACATGCCGATGCCGATCGACGCACCCATGGTGGTGACACTGGTCATCGCGCCGGCGCACATGCGCTCGACCGCGAGACCGGGGACGGTGTTGGGCAGGCCGGCGAGGATCGCGACCGAGCGGCCGAGCGTCAGACCCTGATCGCCCGTCTGCGATGTGGCGGCGATCGCGACATCATCGATGCGCTCGGCCGGAATGCCGGCGTTGCGCTCCATCAGACCGATCGTCGCCTTCACAGCGAGATCGTCCGCGCGTGTGTTCCAGTACATGCCTTTTTCGCCGGCGCGCCCGAACGGGGTGCGTACGCCATCAACGAAGTAGACGTCCGAGATCTCGGCCACTCTGCCTCCAAGGTTAGGTTTGACCTCAGACTACGAGTCGTCGGATACCGTGGGGAATCGGTTGGATCGAACCTACGACTCGGACGCGGCGGGCTGATCTGCCGATTGACCGGCTTCTACAAAGGCATCCACGATCTTCTGTGCAGTCTGCTCAATCTGCCACGGCCGCGCGCCGAGATCTGCCAGGGCCGCGCCGACGGCATCCGCCGTCAACTCGGGGGGAGCCCATGCGACCCGCCGAAGCGTCTCGGGCTTCAGCAGGTTCTCCGTCGGCATTCCGAGTTCTTCGGCGCGGGCCTCCACGACCGGACGCGCGAGTTTGAGGCGCGCGTCGGCCTCAGGATTCCGCTCGCTCCAGGCCCTCGCGGGAGGCAGAGCGTCGCTGTGTCCCCGCTCGCGGGGCACCGCTGGAGCCTCGCGCCCCCTGACGATCGCGTCCCACCACCGGTCGAGCTGAGACCTGCTGGCGCGCCCGTTGAACGCCTGGACGCCGGCGAGTGCCTGCTTGCTCTGCGGGTTCGCGAGGACCGCGGCGACCAGCGACCGGTCGGGAACGAGGCGCCCTGGAGATGTGTCCTGTTGCTGCGCGAATTCTTCGCGCGCCTCCCACAGCGACCTGGCGACAGCGAGTCCGCGGGCGCCCTTCACCTGATGCAGACCGCTCAGGCGGCGCCAGGGGTCTTCTCTCGGCGGCCGGGGCGGCTGTGCGAGCGTGGCGGCGAACTCCTGCGCTGCGAAGTCGGTCTTACCCTGCTCCTCGAGTTCGGTCGCGATGACGTCGCGCACGTCGACGAGATGCAGAACGTCGAGCGCTGCGTAGTCGAGCCACGCGTCGGGCAGCGGGCGCGTCGACCAGTCGGCGGCGGAGTGCTCCTTCTTCAACGTGATGCCGAGGGTGTCCTCCACCACTGCTGCGAGGCCGACGCGTTCGTGGCCGAGCAGGCGTGCGGCGAGCTCGGTGTCGAAGATCGTCGCCGGCTCGAGTTCGAGCTCGCGCAGCGACGGCAGGTCCTGGCTGGCGGCATGGAGTACCCACTCGACGTCGCCGATCGCATTCTGCAGCGCGGCGAAGTCGCCGATCGCCGGCGGATCGAAGAGGAAGACGCCAGCGCCGCGGCGGAACACCTGCACGAGATATGCGCGCTGCGAGTAGCGGAACCCTGATGCCCGTTCGACGTCGACCGCGACAGATCCTGAGCCCGCGGCCAGCGATCTGCAGGCCGCCTGGAACTCGATCGGGTCGTCGATGACTCTGTACTCAGTCACGCCCTGCCTTTCGTGCGCCGAACACGGCGATGTTCTCTGAGCCGGGCGGGAGACCGGCGAGCATGCCGACGAGCTCGGCCCATGCTTCCACGTGCGGTCGGAACGGTTCTTCCGGCGTCCAAGAAGATCGTAGTTCGATCTGGGCTCCGTCGCCTTCCTCAGCCAGCGCACCGAAGCCCTTCGAGAGAGTCTTCGTCGCCGTGCCGGACGCGGAGTGGTACGAGGCATCCCGAGAATCTAGAGCGTCCACGAGCCACGACCACGTCACATCCGCGAGGAGGGGATCGGTGCCGATCTCCGGCTCGAGAGGCGCCTGGGCGAACGTCACGATCCGCCATGCTCCGCCCCATGCGGGCGGGGCGTCGGGATCATGCAGCAGGACGAACCGTCCGGTGCCGTAGATCGAGTCACCGTGGTCGTCGGGGCGGACGTCGGCTGCGAGAGCGATCGAGAACGGTGCGAGGCCCTGCGGGGAGGGGATCTCGCGGATCACGATGTCGTCTCGGAAGACCGTGTCGCGCAGCTCGGCTGCGGCACGTTCGAAATGCGCTCCGGCATCGGGATGTGCGCTCACGCTGACAGGCTAGAGTCAGGAAGCGATGAAGAGTCTCAGGCACGCCGTTGCACTGCTCGTCCCTGCGCTGATCGCGATGCTCGGGACTGCGGCCGCGTTTCTCGTGTTCGCGATCGCCCGGCGCGTCGTCACCCCGTCGCCCCGGGCGGCGGACACCGAGATCCTGGCCGTCGACACCGGGGCGCAGACGATCGAGCTCTCGCGCACTCCGGACACCGAGCTCCCCGGTCGCTACGGGTTGTTCACGACGGGCACGCACGGTTATGTGAAGCTCGGCGCCGTGCTGAGCGCAGACGCGACACGCGTACGACGCAAGCTCCTCACGCAGATCGAGTCCGGCGCGAAGATCGATCGGGCCGCCGGGTTCAGCGGCTGGTACTACTCGTCACCGAGCGAACTGCACCTGCCGTGGGAGAACGTGCTGATCGGATCGCCCGCCGGACCGTGCCCCGCGTGGATGTTCCCCGCCGCGTCATCGACGTGGGTCATCCAGGTGCACGGTCGGGGAGTGACGCGTGCAGAATGCCTGCGCGCGGTGCCGGTGTTCCACTCCCTGGGGATGCCGAACCTCGTAGTCTCGTACCGCAACGACGGCGAGGCGCCGCGCAGTAAGGGAGGGTCGTACGCCCTCGGTGCTTCGGAGTGGCGAGACGTCGATGCGGCGATCTCGTACGCACTGCGACATGGGGCGACCAGCGTGCTGCTGATGGGCTGGTCGATGGGCGGTGCGATCGCATTGCAAACCGCCGTGTCATCCGCGCACCGCGAGTCGATCGCAGGGCTCGTGCTCGATTCGCCTGTGGTCGATTGGCGCAACGTGCTTCGTTTCCAGGCTCGTGAGGAGGGCATCCGCGATCCCTTCCCCGCCCTGGCGATGAACGCTCTGTCGTCACCGCTGACCGCACGCCTGTCCGGCTCGGAGTTCGTGATCTCGTTCGACAAGCTCGACATGGTCGCACGCGCGGACGAGCTCACCGTGCCGATCCTCGTCCTGCACAGTGAAGACGACGGCTTCGTTCCTGCTGACGCCTCGCACGCCCTTGCCGAGGCGCGTCCTGACCTCGTCACGATGCCGACATTCACCGGCGCACGGCACACGAAGATCTGGAATTATGACCAGATCGGCTGGACTTCCGCGATCACCGACTGGATGGCGGCGAACGGCTTCACCGCTTCGGAGTGATCAGCGCTTCTGGGTGACCTGGCGCTTGACACGCATCAGCATCCCGGTCATGCCGCCGATGCGCAGCGGCGAGACCGCGCGAGTGAGGCCGATGCTCTGCGGATAGTCGTCGGGGATGGCGAGCACCTCGTCGGCCGTCAGACCGCTGATGCCCTGGACGAGGATGCTGGCGAAGCCGCGGGTCGTCGGCGCCTCCGCCGGCGCCGTCGCATGCATCGTGACGACGTCGTCGTGGACTTCGACGTAGATGTACACGGGCGACTGGCACTCTGCGACGCGCTCGTACATCTCCGGATGGTTCGCGACTTCCTCCGACACCTCTGGGAGCTCGTTGGAGAACTCCAGCAGCAGCTGAAGGCGCTCGTCCTCCGGGAGCTCGAGGAAATCGTCGCGGATCTCCGCGAGCGGGTCAGGAACGTGTGTGGTGCTCATCCCTGCCATTTTCACACGCTCAGAGGGTACCTGGCTCGTTGCCGGTGACGATCGGCACACGCACCGCGCTGCCCCACTCCGTCCAGGATCCGTCGTAGTTGCGCACGTTCGCGAACCCGAGCAGGTGCTTGAGCACGAACCAGGTGTGGCTGGAGCGCTCACCGATGCGGCAGTAGGCCACGACGTCGTCGCTGTCATTGAGACCCGCTCCGTCGCGGTAGATCGCGTCGAGTTCCGCGCGGGTGCGGAAGCCGCCGTCTTCTGCGACGGCCTTCGCCCACGGCACGCTCTGTGCGGTGGGGATGTGCCCAGCCCGCAGTGCCCCTTCGTCCGGGTACGCCGGAGCAGTGGTGCGCTCACCGCTGTACTCCTCTGGGGAGCGGACGTCGATGAGGGGTCCGCTGCCGATGAAGGCGACGACGTCGTCTTTGTAGGCGCGCAGAGCCGAGTCGTCGCGCTCGACGATCGGGTACTCGGTCGGCGTCGCCTCGGTGCGGTCGGTGGTGATCTCGCGACCTTCATCGATCCAGCGGTCGCGCCCACCGTCGAGGAGGCGCACGTCCTCGTGGCCGAAGAGCGAGAAGACCCAGAGCGCATATGCCGCCCACCAGTTGTTCTTGTCGCCGTAGATCACGACGGTGTCGTCGCGGGAGATGCCCTTGCGGCTGAGCAGAGCGGCGAAGCCCTCTCCGTCGACGTAGTCGCGCACGACGGGGTCGTTGAGCTCGGTGTGCCAGTCGACCTTCACGGCGCCCGGAATGTGACCCGTCTCGTAGAGGAGCACGTCCTCGTCGGATTCGACGACGACCAGACCAGGCTCGCCGAGGTGTGCTGCAAGCCATTCGGTGGTGACGAGCCGTCCTGGCTCGGCGTACTCGGCGAACTTCTCGGATGAGGAATCGAACTCGATGGTCACGTGGCGCTCCGGGGTGAGGTGCGAGCGAAGGCTCTGGCTGGGACGGCGTAGTGTTGAGCCGTCCCTTAGACGATAGAGCCGTTCCGAGCGCCTGGCACCCGTTCTGTAAGACTTCGACACAGGAAACGAATGACCGACACGACCAGCCCTGACGTCGCGCACCTCACCGAGCGCCAGCCGGTGGTCACCGGACCCGAGATGCTCGCGAGTCTGGTGCCGCCCCCGCAGTTCGACGACGCGACGTTCGAGAGCTATCGCTCGGATGCCGAGTTCCCCTCCCAGGCTGCGTCGAAGGCATTGCTGGCGAAGTTCGCAGGGCGCGGAGCGCCCGTCAAGCGCGGAGGCCTCTTCAGCCGTGCGAAGAAGGAGCCCGAGCTGAAGCCTGGCGTCTACCTGGATGGTGGCTTCGGCGTCGGCAAGACCCATCTGCTCGCATCGATCTACCACGCGATGCCGGCACGGCGGAAGTACTTCGGCTCGTTCATCGAGTACACCGCTCTCGTCGGAGCGCTCGGCTACCGCAACACCGTTGACCTTCTCCGCGGTGCTGATCTGATCTGCATCGACGAGTTCGAACTCGACGATCCGGGTGACACGATGGTGATGACGAGGCTCCTCGGAGAGCTGGTGAGCACGGGCACCCGCCTCGCCGCCACCTCGAACACCCCGCCGAATGCCCTCGGCGAGGGCCGCTTCGCCGCACAGGACTTCCTCCGCGAGATCCACGCGATGTCGGACAGCTTCGAGACCATCCGCATCGACGGAGTCGACTTCCGCCAGCGTGCGCTGGACGGTCATGCCGTCGCGCTGGACGATGCCGCGTACTCCCAGCGCATCGCGGCTGCATCGGGGACGGCATCCGATGATGTCTTCGGAGATGTCATCCGTCACCTGGCCAAGGTGCACCCGTCTCGGTACATCCGGTTGATCGACGGACTGTCGCTCGTCGGCCTCCGCGACGTGCAGGTGCTCACCGATCAGTCGGAGGCGCTGCGCTTCGTCGCGTTCGTCGACCGCGTCTACGACGCGCAGCTTCCGATCGTCGCGACCGGTGTGAGCCTCGATCAGGTCTTCGCGGAAGAGATGCTGGGCGGTGGATACCGCAAGAAGTATCTTCGCGCCATTTCCAGGCTCAACGCACTCACACATTCTGCGCAGCAGCCCAGCATCGCGTAACGCGATGGTTACACCCGGCTCACGGCTGTAACCGGTCGGAAACACTCACTGCGCATCCCGGAAATTGGGCATCGCCACACTGAAGCTCTCAATTACTTCGGATGTGAGGTTTTCCTATGGATGCTCCCGGCAACATCTCGTGGGCGATCACCGCGACAGCGCTGGTCCTTCTGATGACACCAGGCGTCGCGTTCTTCTACGGCGGTCTCGTCAAGGCGAAGAGCGTGGTCAGCATGATGATGATGAGCTTCGGCTCCATCGGACTGGTCGCGGTGCTCTGGATACTGTTCGGCTTCTCGATGAGTGCAGTGGAGAGCCCGACGCAGTTCGCGGGCAACCCGTTCGCCGACTTCGGTCTGAGCAGTCTCGCAGCCGGTGAAGGGTCGAACGTCGCACTCCTCGGCGTCGCGTACGGAGCGACCTTCGCGATCATCACGGTCGCGCTGATCTCGGGCGCCATCGCGGATCGCGCCAAGTTCGGCAGTTGGCTGATCTTCGCCGGCATCTTCGCCACGGTGGGCTACTTCCCGATCGCCGCCTGGGTCTGGGGCGGTGGCTGGATCATGAACCTCGGCACCACCCTGTTCGGTGAGGACAGCGGCATCGCCGTGATCGACTACGCCGGTGGCACGGCAGTGCACATCAACGCCGGTGCTGCCGCTCTCGCCCTCGCTCTCGTGCTCGGCAAGCGCATCGGATTCCAGAAGGGCATCCTCAAGCCGCACAACGTGCCGCTGACGCTGCTGGGTGCGGCCCTGCTGTGGTTCGGCTGGTTCGGCTTCAACGCGGGTGCGGAGTGGCTGTCCGACGACATGGGCGGTGTCGGCCTGATCGGACTGAACACGCTGGGTGCGACGGCTGCCGCCATCCTCGGCTGGATTCTCATCGAGAAGATCAAGGACGGCAAGCCCACCTCGGTCGGTGCCGCCTCCGGTGCGGTCGCAGGTCTGGTCGCCATCACTCCGGCCTGCGCCAACCTGACTCCGGGCTGGTCGCTGCTGCTCGGCGCCCTCGCCGGTATCGTGTGTGCTCTCGCGGTCGAATTGAAGTTCCGACTCGGCTTCGACGACTCGCTCGACGTCGTCGGCATCCACCTCGTCGGCGGTCTGCTGGGCACGATCTACCTGGGCTTCTTCGCTTCGGAGACCGGATTGCTCGTCGGCGGCGACGCTCGTCAGCTCGCGGTTCAGCTGATCGCCGCACTGGGTGTGCTGATCTACTCGTTCGTCGTCGCCTTCATCATCGGCTTCGCGATTCAGAAGACGATCGGCTTCCGCATCACGAACGAGGACGAGATCGCCGGTGTCGACTCGGTCGTCCACGGTGAAGAAGGGTACGCGCTGGTCGACGCCTGATCCGCAGGGTCGCCGATAGGGTGACGGGGTGACCTCCTCCAAGAGCATCCTGTCTCAACTCGCCGACATCGTCCTGAAGGCACTGACATCCCGAACGCCCCGCTCTCCTGAGAAGGAGGCGGGGCGTTCGCGTGCGTCTGTCACTGTTCCGAACGGCGGCGACGCGGGGCAGTTGCGGGGGCGCGAGACCATGCGGGTCGATCCCGAGCTCATCACAGACCTGCAGCTCGGCTACAGCCCTGCGAAGGACGACGCTCCGGATTCCGGCGAGATCATCTGGACGTGGGTTCCCTACGAGGAGAACGACGGCAGGGGCAAGGACCGCCCGGTTCTGGTGATCGGTCGGCAGTCCGCCGACCGCGTGTACGCGGTGCGGATGACGAGCAAGGCGCATGATGGGGACACGGACTACCTCTCCATCGGCAGTGGCGCCTGGGATGCACAGGGACGGGAGTCGTGGGTCGACATAGAGCAGCTCTACAGCGTGCACGAGGGCGGGATGCGACGCGAGGCAGCAGTGCTGAAGCGGGCGCTCTACGATCGCGTGGCCGCGGCGCTGATCACGCGCTACGGATGGGCTCGTTGACGCTAAGCGTCATGCGCGCAGCGCTTCGCTCAGCCAACGCGCGTGGAGTCGCCAGGGATCTCCCGCTCGCTCGAACCCGCGAGACGTGAGCCTGGAGTTCACGACTGAATGTGAACCACTCGCCGCCCTCGCGCAGTTGCGCGAACTCACGATGGCGCTGTTGTTCGACGGACCTGTCGCCGCGTTCGAAGGCCAGGAGTTCATCATGGCGGATGCTGGCGAGCCGCTGCCGCGGACGCATGCTCGTGCCGATCTTCACCCGACGGTCGAATCGCAGGTAATAGACGACATCGATGCGGGGGAGCGGCAGGTCAGCATCCGGCACATCGCCGTAACGCCAGCCGCACGCGGAGCATGTCCATGATCCTGCAACTCGGCGTCCGCGGCTGTCTCCGCACAGAGTGCAGGGGCCGGGCAGGGCAGCGTTCTTGACCATCAGATGGAGACGTTACCCGCGGCCGAGGACATCGGTGCCGAGTAAGTCGACTTCGTCAGGCCGATCGCTGCGTGAGCGCCTTCGACAGTTCGGGGAACGCCTGCAGCACCATGTCGACGAGTTCGTCCAACGGCCTGGTCAGCGGATCCGTCGCGGGGACTCCGAGGTCGAGTTCGATCTCGTCGATGGCTGCGGCGATCTGCGTCTCGGTGAGGTTCTCGTGGTTCACGGTCACGCCGATCACCCGGGTGTCGGCGAAAGCCTCGATCAGGGTGACTTCACTGGCGACGTCCGGCATCGGCATCATAGGGAAATCACCGAGCACGCGTCGGCCCGGCGCATGCTGGACGATCACGCCGGCCGGACGACTGCCGCGGAGGATATGGGCCGAGGTGAGATACGCGGGATGGCTGAGCGCGCCTTGACCTTCGACGATGATCACATCGGGATCCTCGCCCTCGAAGGCGGCGACGACCTGATTCTCGACCTCGCCGGAGCAGAACTGCGGCACCAGCGCGTCGAGCGCCACACCGTATCGACCGCCCTGGATGATGGTGGTCTGTCCTGTGCCGACCATGACGGCGCGGATGCCGCGGTCGTTGAGCGCCTTGACGAGCAGCGTCGACGTCGTCCGCTTGCCGACCGCGCCATCCGTGCCGAGAACCGCGATCCTCGGGCAGGTGACGTCGAAGATCCGCCCGGAGAAGAGATGGAGGTCCTTCTTGTCCTTGGGCCGACGCACATCAGTTATCGTGACGCCGGCGAGGAGCGCGGCCGCGGCGAACTCCGCGTCGTCGTTGAGGAACTCATGCAGGCCGTTGATGATGTGCATGCCGCGCGCGACGCCGTCGAGCAGTACGACCCGCTGCGCGTCCAACAACAGCCCGTCCGCTGGCGCTACGCCGCAGATGAGGTAATCCGGCGTGCTGCCGGCGTGCGCTATGGCTTCCGTGAGACTCGCGAGGATCGGGATGCCGTTGGCGACGCCGTCGAGCACAGTCCCGGCATCCGCCCCCGCGTGGTGGCTGTCGATGACGCTGAGGATCTCGTACTTCTCGGAATGACGGACCAGGCCGTTGGCGGTCTTGCCGTCCTGTTCGGCGAACTGCGCCTCGCAGTAGACGATGGCGGTCGAACCGATGGGCAGTGTCGGAAGCGATCTTGCGTCGGCGTCTGTGCGGGAGTCTGTTGAACGGGTGTACGGGTGCACGGGAATCGGGTCTCCTCAAGGTGATCCAGAGGAGGCGACGGAGAACGAAATGGCCAGAACGGGCCCGTTGGTCGACAAGAAGTCTTCCCTGACGCCGGCAAGATGCCGACTTCGCTCACCGTAGCAGTGAAAAATGCGGGTAAGGCGTGAACCGCGACCGGGCCCATCGCATAGCCATGTCGACCGCTGACGACAAGCCCCTGCTCTCCGGACCCGCCCACGCATACGCTGGGGAACCCCGGACGAAAGGATGCGGTGTGTCACACGAAGAGATGAGCAAGGAGCGGAAGCGCGAGGATCAACTCACGACGGCGCCAGACGCCACCGAGGCCGATGCAGCGCCGCGGGTGGAAGTGACCGAACGTGAGGGCGTCACACGGGTGGACGTCGCCGAAGACGCGGCGGTGCGGCCAGGACCGGGCCCGGGGATGCCGGAAGCGGACGGAGATTCCGACTCAGCGTGATAATGCTCTCGTCGGCATCCCATCCGATTTCCCCACTGCGCCGAACCTCTGATGACAGCCGCGATACCGCGGCCATACTCAAGGAGGAATCATGCGCTTCATCCCCACCAAGGTTCACGGCGTCCTCGACTACCTCGTCGGCATCGCGCTCATCGCGGCGCCGTGGCTGTTCGGGTTCGCCGGGGTCGGAGGACCTGCCGTCGTCATCCCGATCGTGCTCGGCGTCGGACTGATCGTCTACAGCCTCTTCACGAAGTACGAATGGGGCCCCTTCGGACTCATTCCGATGCCCGTTCACCTCGTGTTCGACATCGTGGCGAGCCTGTTCCTCGCACTCTCGCCCTGGATCTTCGGCTTCGCTGGCGAAGCGCTCAACGTGTGGCTGCCGCACGTCGTGGTCGGCGTCACAGTGATCATCGTCGTGCTGTTCTCCAAGACCCAGCCCGGGCCCAGCGCGAACCGGAACAGCTGAGCCGCTTTCGACCTGAGAGCGAGCCTGCGCGTGCGCCGTGTCTAATCGACCCGGCGCACGCGCAGAACTGTGTCCACGAGGACTACGTCCTTTTCATCACGCCACTTCACCGTCCGCTCGATCAGCGCGTTCGCCTCTACGATCCATCCGGTGGGCAGATCAAGCGATGCCAGCACCTCGTCGGGAGTCGGGAAAGGCGGGATCTCGGTGTCGTGCACATGCTCAGACATGGGCGGAAAGCCGCCGTGTCCGACGACGAGCAGCCGTCCGCCCGGTGCGACTGCAGACACGGCACGCCGCAGGATGGCCTCCCGTGGGAAATCGACGGGGGAGTGCATGAACGCCGATGTCACGAGGTCGTACTGCGCCGACGGACGCCAGGTCGTCAGGTCGGTCTGTAACCATTCAAGGCTCATCCCAATCGGGGGTGTAGGAGTTGGGGTCTGAAGCCGCCGGTCTCGAGCAGGCTTCGGGCGATGTAGTTGGTCAGGTTGCGGAACCCGAGTGCGGAGCCGCGCAGGTGTTCGAGCCGTCCGTTGAGTGCCTCGGTCGGCCCGTTGCTGGTGCCGGGTCGTTCGAAGTAGGCGAGCACGTCGGCGGCTCGCTTCTTCAGGGTCCGGGCCAGGGTGGTGAGCTCGGTGAGCACCTTGGGGACGCCGGCGCTGAGGTCGGTGATCAGCTTCTCCATGAGCTCGCGGCCACGTTGCCGGTCCTGGTGGCGATAGGCGGCGATCATGCGCTGGTAGACACCCCAGGTCGCCTCGACCTCGACGTGAGCGTCATCAACGAACAGCGCGCGTAGCCTGTCGCTCTGCGTGTCGGTGAGCAGGTCCGAGCCGGTGTGCAGCGTGCGCCGCGACTTGTAGAGCGGGTCGTCCCTGAACCCACGGTGCCCGTGGATCGCGAGTTGGACCCGGCGCCGGCACCTGTCGAGGGCGTCACCGGCCAGGCGCACGACGTGGAAGGGATCCATCACCGTGACCGCGTCCGGGATCTCCTCTGCAGCGGCGGTCTTGAACCCGGTGAAGCCGTCCATCGCGACCACCTCGACCGCGTCACGGAAGGCGTCGTCGCGGTCGGCGAGCCAGGTCTTGAACGCCGCCTTCGACCGGCCCTCGACCATGTCCAGCAGCCTTGCTGGGCCGGCGCCATCGCGGACCGGGGTGAGGTCGATGATCACGGTGACGTACTTGTCGCCACGCCTGGTGTGGCGCCAGACGTGCTCATCGACGCCAATGACCTTCACGCCCTCGAACCGCTTGGGGTCGTTGATCAGCAGCCGCTTGCCTTCGGCCAGGACCGCGTTGTTGGCGGTGTCCCACGCGACCCCGAGTCCCTCGGCGACACGGGCGACGGTGAGGTGTGCGACCACGATCCCTTCCAGCGCCCACCGCAGCCCGGTGCGCGAGAGCTTCGCGCGTGGCTCCGCCGCGGCGCTGGTGTCTTGGCGCCACACGTGTCCGCAGTCTGCACAGCGGTAGCGGCGCACTACAACTTCCAGCACGGTCGGTCGCCAGCCCAGCGGCTCGTGGGCCAACCGCCGGATCACGGTGTCACGAGCGGCGCCTTCGCTGCCGCACCGTCGGCACCACTGATCTGGTTCCACCACGCGGCACGCGAGGACCGCACGATCCGGTTCAAGTCGTTGTCCGGTCACGCTCAGACCGAGGCCGTCGAGTCGAGCGAAGGCGGTCAGGTCAGGGCGGCCGAAGCCGGCCGGCGGGGTAGCGTCGGGCACGTCGAGGTCTTTCGGATGGATGGCGTAGGAACCTCCGTCGTCGGGAGACCTCGACGTCTATCTGCGGACCGACGCGCCCGGCCGACCTACACCGTCATCTGAGAAGACCCCTGAAACGTCTTCGCCGACGACGGGACCGGCGAGGAGGAGGGCGCGGTGAGCTAAAAGAATGGAGCTTGCTCGGCTTCGACGCCGCCGCAAGCTCCGGTGAAACGGTCGGTACTGGTCGGTCGTCGTCGGTCACCACCGGATGGCGGCGTCCTCCACGCTCGGGGCGCTTGACCCCTGATCTTGGACACGCTGATTCCAGCACGATGCTGGGGAAGCGAGAATCCAAGGGATGGCTAGGAAGAACTACACGGACGAGTTCCGGCAGCGCGCGGTGGACTTGTATGAGTCCACGCCGGGTTCGACGCTCAAGGGCATCGCCGGGGATCTCGGGATCTCTCGGGGTGCGCTGAAAGAGTGGGTCGACAAGTTCGGCTCCGGGGTCACGGTTGCCGCTGCGTCACCGCCGACCTCAACGACGGTGTGCCCGTGGCGGAGCGGGTGAATCACAAGCGCGCCGCGCGGGTAATGCGTGAGCACCGTCTCGCGGGGATCCGGTTGCGACGACGGGTGAAGACCACGATCCCGGACCAGTCCGCCAGGCGCTTCCCCGACCTGATCGGACGGGACTTCTCCGTCGGCGACCCCGGCCGCCGCTACGTGGGCGACATCACCTACCTGCCTATCGCCGACGGCACGAACCTCTACCTCGCGTCCTGCATCGATCTCGGCTCCCGGAAGCTCGCGGGCTGGCAAGTCGCCGACCACATGCGCACCGAACTCGTCGAAGACGCCCTCCGTGCCGCGCACCGCGACCGCGGGTCGCTGGTCGGCGCGATCTTCCACTCCGACCACGGCAGCGTCTACACCTCGAAGGCCTACGCCGCGCTCTGCGAGCAGCTGGGCGTGACCCAGTCCACGGGCGCGGTCGGCACGAGTGCCGACAACTCACTCGCGGAAAGCTTCAACGCCACGCTCAAGCGCGAACTCCTCGCCGGCCGGTCAGCGTTCCCGGACCAGGCCACCGCCTACCGGGCCGTGTTCCGGTGGGCGAACCGCTACAACACTCGCCGGCGCCACTCCGCGATCGGCAACATCAGCCCGAACGCCTACGAAGCCGCACGCTCCGCTACGCTCGCGGAAGCGGCATAACCGAACCGACACCGTGTCCACGATCAAGGGCCAAGGCCCCGGCGTTTGCGCAGGTCAGCGGCTCGTTCGCCCAGTGGGCGCATCAAGCGATAGACGCAAAGCCGACGTGATTAGGTCGTCGGTTCGATTCCGACAGGCGGTTCGGTTCTGGTGGTCGCGCGATGCGCTGGCCTCACGGCTCTGCCCGACACCGACGTCGCTCTCCTCTGCGACGGACCCCTCGCCGGCTGAGCGCTCGCGGCCGGCATCCTGTCCGTGTGCCGATAGGCCTCGCACCGCTCGGCAACGCAGCGTGGCGTTGCGTCGCGACCTGGCGACGGCTCGGCGGGGCGCGATCGTCTCGTGCGTTGGCGGACTACGGGAGCTTGGACGCGAGGACGTCGGCCGCCAGGATCTCGGGTGCTGCGCCGAGGAGGTGCTGGTTGGCCATCAGGGCTGCGACGATGGCGCCGTTGGCGTGGGCGTCGCGAGCGGCCTCGTCGGGGAATGCATCGAAGATCCAGAAGGTGTCGGCGTGGGTCCTAGCCGCGAACCAGACAATCGTTCCTACTTCTTCGTTGGCGAGTGCGACAGCGCCGGCGAGCAGATCAGCGAGCGCGTCGTGCTGTCCATCGGCCGCGACGATCTTGGCGACGAAGGCATACGGAAGTGATGAGGGTGTGGACATGAGGGGTTCTCCTTGCAGTCGGGGTTCTTCGTGGGACGAGTTCAGCCTATGACGAGCGAGGGCCGATGGGGAGTGGCGTATACGGCAGTATTGCTATCATTAGCGCCATGCGTATCGGACTGATCGCGATCGACGGCTGCCTCGGTTCGGCGGTCGCGTCGGTCATCGACATCGTGCGGGTGGCCGACGGAGCCCGCGGCGATGTCGACCCGCGGATCGACCCGATCGAACTCGCCATCCTCGGACCGAAACGGCGAGTGACCACGACGGCATCGATGACCCTGTCGGTGGACCACCCGCTGCCGGAGTCCGGAGAGTTCGACGTGGTCGTCGTCCCTGCGCTTGGAACCCTCACGGCCGCCGCTACCCACGACGCCCTCCAGAGCCGAGATGCTCGTTCGGTCATCGCCTCACTCGGGCGCCTCGACGAGGCGACCACCCGGATCGCCGCGGCGTGCACCGGCGTGTTCGCCGTCGCCGAGACAGGACGGATGCATCATCGGCGGGCGACGACCAGCTGGTTCCTGGGGCCGGAGTTCCGGAAGCGCTATCCGACCGTCGCCCTCGATCTCGACACCATGGTCGTGGTCGACGGGAACCTCGTCACCGCCGGCGCCGCCTTCGCCCACATCGACCTCGCGCTCTCACTCGTGCGATCGATCAGCCCCGACCTGGCCCAACATGTCGCCAAGCTCCTCATCATCGACGAGCGCCCGTCGCAGGCGGCCTTCGTCGCCTACGAACATCTCCGGTACGAGGACCCGATCGTCGTCGAGTTCGAACGCTTCGTGCGCGCCCGCCTGGACGAACCGTTCAACGTCGCCTTCGTCGCGCAGTCGCTCGGCACCAGCCGGCGCACCCTCGAACGACGAGTCCGTGCGGCGCTCAACCTCACTCCGCTCGGCTTCGTCCAACGGCTTCGCACCGAACGAGCTCGGCACCTCTCAGCAACCACGCACCTCACCTCCGCCGAGATCGCGCTACGGGTCGGCTACGCGAACGCCGAGACTCTGCGCTCCCTCCTGCGCAGGGAGCGACGCCGTTCCTGACCTATCGCCATGCCTGTAGCCGGTGTCCTAGCGCTCGACTGGAACCACCTCTCAGCACGTCGCGTCGACGCTCCTGCGTCGCCCCTGGACGACCCACTCGACACGCCCGCAGCACAGCCCATGTGACGTGCCCCGGCTTCCCGGCCGGTCGGGGTTGGGTGGCTGTGATGTCGCTGCGTTCTCGTCGAGGGGGTCAGCAGACTCGATCAGAGCCGATTGGGATGAGACGCGAAGGCGGTTAGGTCAGGGCGGCCGAAGCCGGCCGGCGGGGTAGCGTCGGGCCCGTCGAGGTCTTTCGGATGGATGGCGTAGGAACCTCCGTCGTCGGGAGATCTCGACGTCTATCTGCGGACCGACGCGCCCGGCCAACCTACACCCTCATCTGGGAAGAGCCCCATTCGATCCGGTCGGATAGTCCCGCCTTCGCAGCCTCTGCTGCGCCGACCTCCAGAGCGATCGAAGAGATGTCGAGCGCGGTGACGTACCACCCTCGAGCGGCGAGCCAGAGTGCATCAGCGCCTTCGCCGGATCCGAGTTCGAGCGCCGTGCCCGGCGTCAGCTCAGACACCTGCTGAGCCACCGTCGCGTTGACCCGCCCACTCCATATCCGCCCGTGCTCGGTGCGTCGACTGACATACCGCTCATCCCAGAATCGAGTCGCGTCTGTCGCGGCATCCGGTTCGTGAGTCACCGCACTCCCGCTTCCTGATCGGCGTTCACTGCTCGGGCGGCGAGCGCGACCTCCTCCGCGACGAACTCTCCGTTCAATGCGAGCGCGGCTGTGGCGCCCGACCCCATCGCGATGGGAACCAGCGCGGCCGGATTCGCCGTGTTTCCCACCGCCCAGACTCCGGGGACGCTCGTTCGTCCGAACTCGTCGACCGCGGGCCACGCGCCGAAAGGCGTTTCGGTGCGCGCGGCACCGAGCTGCTGCAGCGGTTCATCGAGCGGGACGAGTCGCGGTTCGGCGAAGATCGCCTCGATCTGTACGACCGTGCCGTCGGCGAGTGCGAGTCCGGTCAGCCGGTCTCCGTCGGAAACGACGCGTGTGACGCTCCGGTGTTCGAGGTGGATGCCGCGCTGCTCGAGGATGAGTCGATCGGTTTCACCGATCGGGTCTGCGAGTGCCGTGAACACGGTGATGTCGGCGGAATACGAGCGCAGCATGTGCGCCTTGTGGATGCCGGCGGCAGAGCCCAGCAGCACACCGATCCTGCTCCCGACGGCTTCGCGGCCATCGCAGTACGGGCACGCGACGATGCCACGGCCCCACTGCTCTGCGATCCCATCGATCTCGGGGAGCACATCGCGAGTTCCCGTCGCGACGATGAGGCGACGCGCGGTGATGCGGGCGCCTGCTTCGGTGATGACCTCGAATCCGTCGGAGACAGCGCGGGTCTCGATCACGCGCGCCGTTCGGATCACTCCGTCCGCAGCCAGAACCTCGCGTCGGCCGTCGGCCACGAGATCGAGAGGGGAGTAGCCGTCGCGGCTCAGCACGCCGTGCATGTGCGGTGCGAAGCGGTTGCGCGGCTCCTGTGCGTCGAGGACGAGAACACGTCGTCTGGCGCGCGAGAGGATGAGCGCGGCACTGAGGCCTGCGGCGCCGCCCCCGATGATGATGACATCCCAGAGTTCGTCGGGTGTTGCAGTGCCGGTTGCGGGTGTTGTTGATGTTCGGTCGTCGCGTGTCATGTTCCAAGAGTGCGCAGATGGTACCGTTGTGGCAAATATCTGTGCTGAATCAGCAAGGAGAATCATGCCCGACGACTCGGTCTCACTCATCGGCCCCCGACTCAAGAGCTGGCGCGAGAAGCGCAGTATGACCCTCGCCGACCTTTCGGAAGCGACCGGGATATCGTCGAGCACGCTATCGCGCCTGGAGGCGGGAAAGCGGGCGCCGAACCTGGAGCTCGTCGTGCCGATCGCCAGGGCGCTGAGGCTGGAACTCGACGACATCGTTCCGCGTAAAGCACCGGACCCGCGTGTGGCACGCACCAGAAAGCGCATGGGGGACACCTGGTATGAGTCGCTCTCGCCTGAATCCAGTCCGGTGCAGACCTATAAAGTCACGTTTCCGGCGAACCCGGCAGGCGTCGCCGCCGTGCCGGAGCCGAAAGTGCACGACGGGCAGGAATGGCTCTACGTGCTGTCGGGTCGTCTCCGTCTCGTGATCGGTGAGCAGGACGTGGTGCTCGGTCCCGGAGAAGCTGCCGAATTCGACACGCGCATCCCGCATTGGTTGTCGGGCGTCGGCACCCGACAAACGGAGCTGCTGTCGATCTTCAGCAAGGAGGGCAAGCGCATCCATCTGCGCGCGCGTCCTGCTGCTCCATCCAATGGGAGCACGGAGACACCTCAATAAGTGAGGTTCTCGGTATCAGCCTGCGCGCCGGTAATGCATGGCGACAGTGCCGTTGTGCAGCGGTTCTGCGGAGACCAACTCGAGCATTCGCGTGCTCGCCAGTCCGCTCTGGTACAGGGTCGGGCCGTGGCCGGCGATCACGGGTTGGATGAGAAATCTGTACTCATCGATCAGCTCCAACCGGTCAAGCTCCGTCGCGAGCGCGCCGCTGCCGAGGAGTACACCGTCTGGCGTCGCGTCCTTGAGCCTCTGGACGCCCGCACGCAGATCGTCTGCGATGTGGTGACTGTTGGTCCATGGGAAGTCAGTTCGGGTGGACGAGACGATGTACTTCGGCTTGGCGTCCAGCTTGATCGCCCACTCGCGCAACGCCGGAGGTGCGCTCTCGTCGCCACGAGCGACGGCCGGCCAGTAGCTCTCCATCATCTCGTAGGTGATGCGCCCCCACAGCATCGCACCGGCTTCGTCCATGAGGCGGGTGAAGAAGGCGTGCGTCTCGTCATCCGCGATGCCCTCCTGATGATCGACGCAGCCGTCGAGAGTGACGTTGGCGCTGAAGGTCAGGAGTCCCATGCGGGGAGTATAGATCTGACAGTGTGGTGGGCGATACCGGACTCGAACCGATGACCTCTTCCGTGTGTAGGCGCTCAGATCAGGGCTTCCCTTGATTCTTCGGAGCCTACGGGTGTCTCTGAGACCCCTGAATCCGTTGTCGGGGTGATTTTGGGGTGATCGTTCTCAGCCGCTATTCGGGATGCGCTGCGCGGGAATGTCCATCGCCTCGTGCAGCAGGCGAACGACCTGAATGACCTTGCCGACCTGCCGGTAGACCACGAAGTGGCGCGGGCTGGCGATGCGACGCACCGCCGGGCTGACCTCGTCGCGGCAGGCCCGCAAATGAAGGGTCCGCAGGCCGGTCGCAAGGTCGTCACGTTCGCGTGAACCCAGTACGGTCGGATCGTCTCTGATCAGATTGATTGCTGCGATGATCAGAGCCTCGTACCCATCGCGTACGGTGTCGCCGAAGTTCTTCACTGACCATTCAAGCGCGTCAACGATGTCCGCGCGAGCCGCGGGTGCTAGGAAGAGTTCGTGCGTCACGCGATACGACGAGCAGCGCGTTTTGTAGCGACCTGACCGAGATCGCGAATATATTCATCGATGGAGTCGGCAGAAACGCGAATCCCCTCGCCACGATCGAGCTGTTCGATGCCCTCGTTCACCGCAGATGTGAGTTCGGCGTAGCGGGCTTCATCGAACTCTTCAGTGGTTTCGAGAGTAGCGATCAGCTCGTGTGCGATCTCGGCGCGCTCTGAGCGCGAGAGCGCACGAGCTGCGTCCAGCACTTCTGCGAGCTTCGGAGTCATGGTTTCAGTCTATCGCTGGGGACTGACAATGGGGAGGATTTGCGGCGCTCACAAGCTATGGCCACGGTCGGACGCTGCTTGGCTTGGGGCGGCTCGGTGCTGGCTCTGGTCGTGGAGCGCGGCACGTCGCTGCTCCGCTTGCTGGGCGTCGCGTGCGGCCTGTGCTGCGCGGGTCTGCTCGATCCGCTCTGCGGCTTCGGCGGGGGTGAGTGTGCGCAGCAGTTTGGCTTCTTCCCGCGCCTGCTTTGCGGTCTTCGTGGCTCGTGCGGCTTGCTGTGCGGGGTTGGTGGTGAGGTATGCCTGCTGGTTGCGGATCACGGTCTCCGCGCCGAATGCTCGCGCGTATGCGGCGAGTCGTGCGGTCTGTGCGCGCTCGGGCCGGTGCAGTAGCGCGTCGCGTGCTGCCTGGTGTTCCTGCTCGGCGTCGATCACGCGCGGGTCGCTATCGATCCGGGGTCGGGTGATCCTCTCCACCCAGGCGTCGGAGAGGCCAACGCGATCACGAAGCGTGAGGCCGAGCGGGCTACCGAACTTCACCGAATCGACTGGAGTTGTGACTGGGACACACCGGGCCGCTATCGCGTCCAGAATCTAGGGCCGGACATCGCGCTGAACGTGCGCGCCCAGATCACCGTGGACGATGAAACCGTGGTCGGTGAGGCGCTCAGGTTAGAATCGGGCGAGGCCATCATCCTGGACTTCCCCCGGGCTCTTGCGACGTACAAGCATGAACAACGTGAGCGCGACGAAGACCGGAATTGGAAAAGCGCGCAGAAGGATTCGGGACTGTTCGGCGGTACGGTGACGAACCTGCCGATCATGTCCAGGCTGAGCCCCCTTCACGGGGCGGACCACTGGATCCGCGACCTTCTCACCTGGCAAAGCCCGGCAGGGAATCCCCTCAAGAAGGACGATCAGCACAAGTTGTGCACATTGGCGTGAGGAGGGACCGAACCCTTCCGGCCGATCCCTCCTGCTCCGCTTCAGATCATGCGCTGAGGCTGATCTTCTGAACTGCGGCCGCGTGCGGGAACGCGAACGACACGCGCATGGTCGCGCGGATCGCAGTGCGGTCGCTGGTGAAGTACGCGGAACGGTCCACGGCCAGGTCGACGTCGTTGCGGCGAACCAGGATCGCGCGCACCTTCGGGATGCCCATCTGGGAGGACAACGGCCTGGTGTTCTCACAGGAGGACGGGTCGCCGGTCGATCCCAAGTACGTCACGCGGCGCATGATCGTCGTGGAGAAGCGGGAGAAGTTGCCGCTGATGGGGATGCACGGCTGGAGGCACATTCACGTGACTCTGCTGGACCAGGCGGGGTGCCCTCTGCCGGTCATCCAACAGCGTGTCGGGCACTCAGCCAGCAACATCACAGAGGGCGTCTATACACACCGTCAGGTGGACGCTCAACGGCCCTGGGCGCTCGCGGCTGGAGCGCTCGCGGACCCCGATTCCACACAACCGGCCGATCTGTCCACACAACACGCTGTGGGCCAGTAGTTGAAAGACGAAAACCCCCGGATAACCAGGGGTTTTCATGGTGGGCGATACCGGACTCGAACCGATGACCTCTTCCGTGTGAAGGAAGCGCGCTACCAACTGCGCCAATCGCCCATGACCCAGGGGGTCGAGAAACGATATTACCCGAATGCCGGACGCCGTCATGACCAAACCGCATGACACGCGCGAGATCGGGTTTCGGTTTTGCGGGATCGAAATGATCGGCTAAAGTTTTACAAGTGCCCGGTGAGCCGGAACACAACGCGGATGTAGCGCAGTGGTAGCGCATCACCTTGCCAAGGTGAGGGTCGCGAGTTCGAATCTCGTCATCCGCTCGAGTGCAGGAGTCTCTTTCTGAGGGGCTCACGGCACGTGGGGTCAATCCACACGGTGGCGTGGCCGAGCGGCTAGGCACCGGCCTGCAAAGCCGTTTACACGGGTTCGAATCCCGTCGCCACCTCGTCGCATCAACTTAATAGCCTTCACAGGCGCGATTGGCGCAGCGGTAGCGCGCTTCCCTGACACGGAAGAGGTCACTGGTTCGATCCCAGTATCGCGCACAGACTAAATACCAGATCAGCCCCGGTTTTCCGGGGCTTTTTTGTTTCCACTACGGCGCCGCTACCAATTGAGCCCGACATCCTGAACCGCCGCCTGGTGTGGCCGACCCGGCTCGGGGACGCACTGAACCTGCTCGCCGCGACCACGCTGGCCTGCCAACGGCGCGGGGACTCCCAACTGTCCGCGTGGACGCTGATCGGCATGTTCACCCGCGGCCGGCTGCTACCCCGCCGCTGGCGCCACTGCGCACCTGAGAACCGGTGCCAGGGCGCTCCCGCACGCCCCGGGAACCACGTAACGGGTTCTCTCGAAGGTCGTACCGGAGGTAGTTGCAGAACTCAGTATCCGATCGTGTGGTGCCCGCGACTCCGAGCTTTCGACGTGCGGCGCTCTCCGCCTCTATGTCGTCGAACGCGTCGATCTCGTCCCCGCCCATGGACCTGATGTCGCGAAGGTCCACCTGGTTCTCGAGGCAGCTGCGGGAAGTCGATGCTCCGGCGAGTGAGACTTCCTCTGCGGTGCGCTCCTGCTCACCGAACCGTCCCCGTACCCGGGCTGCTTCACCGCGTGCGTGCGCGTCGGCGCTGATGTCGGTCATGCCCCGCATGAACCCTGCGGGCGCGGGTGGTCACATGAGGACGAGACGTGGCGCGAGGAGGGGAGCGACCCGCTCTTCCGCGAGACTCTCGAGGGCGACGAGGACGTCCATGCTGGGGGTCACCTTGCCGGACAGGTAGGTGCTCAGCCGGGGTCGGGACGTTCCGAGCCGCTCGGCGACCTGCTGCTGCGTCATCCGAGTCTTCCGGAAGGCCGTCACGAGACGGTCGTGCGCGATCTCGCTGGGGGACCGGCCCTTCATGGCGAGAAGGAGGCGCACGTATTCGACCGCGGACGTCGATTCGGCGGCGTCAGCGGCTTCTTCGAACACGGCGCGCAGGTCGGGGTTCGCGTGCACGGCGTCAGCGATGCGCGCCCAGTGCTGCAGGTATCCGCGATCGAGTGCGGCGAGCATGCCCTCGAACCCCCATGCTTCGACGGGGTCGTTCGGGGTCACGTCGATGTTCCGAAAGGCCAAGGGCATGTCATTCACCTCCGGTGGGGATATGCGCGGCGACGGTTCGGCACGCTGCGACGATCTCATCCCAGTTCTGCCATCGAGGGGTCATCCCCTTGTATGAGCTCAGCCGTGCGATCTGGGAAGCGTCCCGCGGCTGCGGGGAGGCGAGTTGGCGGGCGAGCTGGGATCGGACGGGGCGATCTTCGGGATGGGTGTCGTCGCGGTAGTAGTCGTCGATGTCGCCGAGGACGGCGCCGATTCGGTCTGGTCCGAAAGTCGCGGACAGGGCAGCGATGTCGACGTAGTCGCGCATCTGGTTCCGCTTCACGATCAGGTAGGCCTTGATGCGTGCGAGTTCGTCGATGGTGGGGACGGTGAGCATGTCTCCGGAGCGGAGCTGCACCTGGGTGGTCTCCAACGGGCGGGCGCGGATGAGCTGCCGGACGCCGGCTTCGATGCCGCCGAGCTCGCCGAGGATGATCCTCCCCGGAGTGGCTCGGTTGAGGACGAAGTCTCCGTCGCGTTCCAGCGCGTCGAGGACGACCTCGAAGCGCTGGTTCAGGTCACGAACGATGTGATCGTGGTCGGTGGACGTGCGGTGCCGGGCGTAGTAGGCGGCAGCGGTGCCTCCGACGAGGACCGCGTCGGGTACGAGACGCTGCAGTCGCGCGGCTGATTCGAGCACGGCCTCCAGACCTGCAGGCATCGTGTCCGCTGGCGGCAGGTTCGCTTCCGGTGGCGTGTGTGCAGACTCGGAGAACTGGCCGCCACCGGGGACGGCAGGACGGTGGGCGCGCCCATTCTGATCCTTCACCATGACAGGATAGTATCAGTTCTGATACCTCTGCGGGCCGTAGAACGATGGATCGTCGGCGCACTCGATTGTGTCGCCGAGCGCAACCCACAGAGCCTCAGCAGTGTCGATTGTGCTTTCAAAGTGTGGGGAACTTTTCGCGCCCAACACTGGCGGTCGCGTGGCAGCCCTTGCTCCTGCCAGCGGGCAGAGTCCAGGGCAGTGAACAGGCTCACCTCGCCTGGACCGTCGGGACGGCGGACATCGCTCGTGAGCCAGGTGATCGCCGTCCCAGCGCTGACCAGAGGACGCAGTACCGTTCATTGGTCGTACACCTCTCGACGTTGACCGAGGGTGACGACGACCACCAGCAGCCGGCTGTCCTGGACGGTGTAGATGATGCGGTAGTCCCCGACACGGATGCGGAGCCCGTCGCGTCCGCGCAGCGCCTTCGCTCCTGGTGGACGCGGATCGGCCGCCAGGAGTGCGATCGCACCCTGGATCCGGGATTGGTCCCGCTTGTCGATTTTCTTCAGTGCTCGCAGCGCAGCAGGACGCACTTCGATCTCATAGGCCATGCGGGACGTCTCACCAGCCCAGATCGGCTTTGACCTGCTCCCAGGGGATGTTGGGTCCTTCCTCGGCCATGGCGGCATCGAACGCAGTGATGTCCTCGATCTCCTGGGCAGCGCTCCTCAGTCGGTCGTACTCGGCAGCCGACACGATGACAGCCTGAGCCTCGCCGCGACGCTCGACGGTGACGGCCTCGCGCTGGGCTGTCTCGATGACACTAGCGAAGCTCTTGCGCGCCTCAGAGGCAGTGATGCGGGACATGCTCGCGTTGTACAACTGTGAGGATGAGATGTACATCGCTGGAGCCGAGCCGAGCTCGCTGACCGGATCAATGCGACGATGCACGGGTTCGAGGTCGCTTTCCCGTCCTTCCATCGACATGCCCCGCTCTGTGAGAGAATTGACTTGTTCACGCGTCGTCCCTTCTAGACGAACGTGATCGCCGCTCCCGTGGACTTCCACTCCACGGGAGCACTTTTCGTTAACGGGGACGACCCCGACGGCATCCGCTCCGAGCGCGCAGACGACGCCGCGAGGCGAGTAGCCTAGAGGCGACCCAAATGGAGTGATCAGTGCCTGAAAACGCCCAGCCGACAGACGGCTTCGCCTTGTTCTCCGACCGATCCGTCGTCGCGATGCGCGTCAACGGCGACCTGAAGGATCTGGCGACCACCGTGACGACGACCGATGAGGTCGAGCCCGTCACGATCGACAGCGAAGACGGGCTCGCGATCCTGCGGCACTCGACCGCGCACGTCCTCGCCCAGGCGGTGCAGCGCATCAACCCCCAGGCGAACCTCGGCATCGGCCCGCCGATCACCGATGGCTTCTACTACGACTTCGGCGTCGAGACGCCGTTCACACCCGAGGACGTCAAGGCGATCTCGAAGGAGATGCAGCGCATCGTCCGCGAGGGACAGCGCTTCGTGCGCCGTGTGGTCACGGATGACGAGGCCCGCGCCGAACTCGCGAACGAGCCGTTCAAGCTCGAGCTCATCGGGCTCAAGGGCGGCAACAAGGAAGCAGCCGAAGGCGCATCCGTCGAGGTGGGCGCGGGCGAGCTGACCATCTACGACAACACCACGAAGGACGGCGAGGTCGCCTGGAAGGACCTCTGCCGCGGCCCCCACCTGCCCAGCACGCGCATGATCGGCAACGGCTGGGACCTCACCCGCATCGCCGCCGCCTACTGGCGCGGCAGTGAGAAGAACCCGCAGCTGCAGCGCATCTACGGCACCGCTTGGCCGACCAAGGACGAACTGCGCGCCTACCAGCACCGGCTCGAAGAAGCGGCCAAGCGCGACCACCGCCGCCTCGGCAAGGAACTCGACCTCTTCTCGTTCCCCGAGGAGATCGGCTCGGGTCTGTCGGTCTGGCACCCTCGCGGCGGCATGATCCGCGGCGAGATGGAGCAGCACGCACGCAAGCGCCACATCGAGGGCGGCTACACCTACGTGTACACGCCGCACATCTCCAAGGAAGACCTCTTCCTCACCTCGAACCACCTCGTCACCTACAAGGAGGGCATGTTCCCTCCGATCGTGATGGACGAGGAGCGCGACGAGAACGGCGAGATCACCAAGCAGGGCCAGGACTACTACCTGAAGCCCATGAACTGCCCGATGCACATCCTCATCTACAAGGAGCGTGCGCGCAGCTACCGCGACCTGCCCCTGCGCCTCGCGGAGAACGGCACCGTTTACCGCAATGAGCTCTCCGGCGCACTGCACGGGCTCACCCGCGTGCGCGGATTCACCCAGGACGACTCGCACCTCTTCGTCACCCCCGATCAGCTGGAGGACGAGGTCGCGAAGGTCCTCGAATTCATCCTGTCGATGCTCCGCGACTTCGGGCTCACCGATTTCGAGCTCGAGCTGTCGATGAAAGACGACGAGAAGGCGAAGTGGATCGGCTCGGACGAGTTCTGGGAGTCTTCGACGGATGCGTTGCGGCGCGTCGCCGTGGCATCCGGTCTCAAGCTCACCGAAGTACCCGGCGAGGCCGCTTTCTACGGCCCCAAGATCGACCTGAAGACGCGCGATGCGATCGGCCGCACGTGGCAGCTGTCAACGGTGCAGGTCGACCCGAACCTCCCAGAGCGCTTCGACCTCGAGTTCATGGACAAGGACGGGCAGAAGAAGCGCCCGATCATGATCCACCGCGCGCTGTTCGGTTCGATCGAGCGCTTCTTCGCCATCCTGCTCGAGCATTACGCCGGTGACTTCCCGGTGTGGCTGTCCCCGGTGCAGGTCGTCGGCATCCCGGTTGCAGATGACTTCGCCGACTACCTCGGCGAGATCGTCACGACGTTGCGCGACGGCGGCGTGCGCGCCGAACTCGACGTGTCGGATGACCGGATGCAGAAGAAGATCCGCACCCACACCACGGGCAAGGTGCCGCTGATCCTCATCGCGGGGGAGAAGGACCGGGATGCCGGCACCGTCTCGTTCCGCTTCCGTGACGGTACGCAGGAGAACGGCGTGCCGATCGCGGATGCCGTGGCTCGCATCCGTGCGGCGATCGACACCCACGCGCTCGTGCACACAGTGGAGGATCTGGCGTGACAACGACGCCGGACCCATCGTTCACCGACGCCGCGTCGGAGACCGAGGCGTCCGGCGTGGGCGCGGAGGATGCCGGGCACCTCGCCGGCATCCCCGATGAGTTCCAGCGGCTGTGGACCCCGCACCGGCTGGCGTACATCCAAGCGGGCCCTGAACCGCTGCGCGACGAGTGCCCGTTCTGCGAAGCACTGAAGCATCCGGATGCCGAGCGACTCATCGTCGCGCGCGGCGAGACCGCCTACGTGCTGCTGAACCTGTTCCCGTACAACTCGGGGCACCTGCTCGTGTGCCCGTACCGCCACATCGCGACGTACGACCAGGCGACGGCGGAAGAGGTCGCCGAGATCGGCGCCCTGACGCAGACCGGCATGCGCGTGCTCCGCGAGGTGTCGAACTGCGACGGATTCAACCTGGGCATGAACCAGGGCGCGGTCGCCGGCGCCGGCGTCGACGGGCACCTGCACCAGCACATCGTGCCGCGCTGGAAATCGGACGCGAACTTCTTCCCGATCATCGCCAAGACCAAGGCGCTGCCGCAGCTGCTCGGACAGGTGCGCGAGGCCGTGGCGCACGCCTGGCCGCAGGGATGAGGCTTCGACTCGCTGCGCTCGCTCAACCCGTTTCGTCTCGCTGCGCTCGCTCAACGACCCGCGGGATGTCACACTGGGCTCGCTGAGGCTTCGACTCGCTGCGCTCGCTCAACCCGTTTCGTCTCGCTGGCGCTCGCTCAACGACCCGCGGGATGTCACGCTGGGCTCGCTGAGGCTTCGACTCGTTGCGCTCGCTCAACCCGTTTCGTCTCGCTGCGCTCGCTCAACGACCCGCGGGGCTGGGCCCAGGAACTGAGGCTTCGACTCGCTGCGCTCGCTCAACGACCCGCGGGATATCCGCTCAGCGCACCTGACGCGCGCTGAACTGCATCTTCGGGTGCGCGTAGGACTCCTGCGCCTCGATGAGCTGCAGCTCGCGGTCGCCCGAATCCAGCGTCAACTGCAGCAGGTCGAACACGCTCGACGCGGTGCGCTCGAGAGCGACCTTCGCGCTGCCCGTGGAGACATAGTGGGCCGTGAACAACGCCGCCGTGACGTCGCCCGAGCCATTGGCCTTCATCGGCAGGAAGGGCGTCTGCACGATCCAGGCGCCGGCATCGTCGGCCGCGAGCATCTCGATCGTGCCCTCTTCACGGTCGGGCCGCTCGACGCTCGTGACGAGCACCGTCGACGGGCCCATCGCGCGCGCGGCATCGACCGATGCGAGGGTCGACTCGAGGGTGTCGGGATCGGTGCCGGTGAGGAAGCCCAGCTCGAACTGGTTCGGCGTGATGATGTCGGCGACGGGTACGACGCGCTCGCGCAGAAGCTCGGGGATCGCCGGCGCGACGAAGCATCCGGATTTCGCATTGCCCATGACCGGGTCGCACGCGTAGAGCGCGTTCGGATTCGCGGCCTTCACTCGCGCGACGGCGTCGATGATGACATCGCCGATGCCCTCGCCGCCCTGATAGCCCGACAGGATCGCGTCGACCTGTGCGAAGGCACCGCGCTCCTCGATCCCCGTGATGACGTCGGCGACGTCGCTCGGATCGATCATCGGCCCGCGCCATGCGCCGTAACCGGTGTGGTTCGAGAAATTGACCGTGTACACGGGAAGCACGTCGACGCCGATGCGCTGCAGGGGGAACACCGCGGCGGAGTTGCCGACGTGGCCGTAGGCGACAGCTGACTGGATCGAGAGGATCTTCATCCTTCGATCTTCTCACTGCTCGATGCCGCCACGCGCACCTCAGCGCACCGCGCCGGCGATGTCCTCGACGAGCTGCGCCGCGTCATCGTCTGTCAGATCGTGCACGGTGAGCCGCAGATGATGTGACGGCGTGTCCGCGTTCGTGAGCGAGAATCCGTCACCGGTCCGCACCAGCCAGCCACGACGCATCAGCCGCTCCGAAACGATCTGCGCGGGGATCGGCAGTTCGACCCAGAGATTCATTCCGTCCACGTAGCGGGTCTCGATACCGTGTGCGCGCAGCTGCTCCGCGAACGCGGCGTTGCGTTCGGCGTAGTGCGTGCCCGCGGCTCGGATCGCTGTGCGCACGCCGCTGTCTTCGAGCAGTCCCAGCGTCAGGCGCTGCAGCAGGTGGCTCACCCAGGTCGTGCCGGGGCTCAGCCGCATGGCGAGCCGCTCGGCGGTCTCCGGATCCGTCGCCGCGACCGCGAGGCACATGTCCGGACCCAGGAACTTCGACACCGACCGCAACAGCGCGAAGCGCTTGTGATCAGGGCCAATCAGGCTCTCATACCCACGGGAGGAGAGCATCGAGAAGTGGTCGTCCTCGATGATCAGGACGTACGGATGCTCGGCCAGCAGTTCCCGCAACGCCGCGGCGCGTGCGGGGGAGAGGCTCACCCCGGTCGGGTTCTGCGCTCGCGGTGTGCAGATGATCGCCCTGACCCCGGCGTCGAGCGCCGCGCGCAGTGCGTCGACCGTCATCCCCTCGTCGTCCACCGCCACCGGGACCGCACGGTAACCGCCGAGACGGACCGTGTGGATGCTCGCGAGGAAGCACGGGTCTTCGAGAGCCACTGCGTCATCGCGCATCAGCGCCTGCGCGAGAAGGCGCTCGACAGCATCCACCGCTCCGCTGGTGATCGTGATGCGGAAGTCGGGCGCCGGGAGGTCGGGGGAGATCCACTCGCGTGACCACGCCTCGAGTCCGGTGTCGATCACAGGTTCGCCGTACAGGACAGGACGCCCGGTGACCGTCGCCAGCACAGGGGTGGGGTCGGGAATCAGCCGAGGGTCGGGGTTGCCGGTGCCGACATCGCGCAGCACGGTGTCGGCGGCGTAGCCCTCCTGCGCGACCGCGTCGTGTTCGACGAGCATGGTGCCCGCCCGTCCACGGCTGACGACGAGACCCGCCTGCGCCAGTTGCCGGTACGCCGCGACGGTGGTGTTGCGGTTCACCCCGAGACGTGCTGCGAGCTCGCGCACCGGCGGGAGCGCGGCACCGGGACGCAGCACGCCGCGGTCACGCAGTTCGCGCACGCTCGTCGCGATGTCGGATGCCGTGGCACCCGTGATCTGGTCATTCATGTCACCCCTCGACATGCGAGTCTACGGGGCGCTCGAGCGGTGGTATCTTTTGGCATAGATCAAAGTGCACGTTTGGATACCCGGAAGGAACAGCTCATGGCTGCAGACCAGAATCCCACCACCGGCCAGAATCCCACGACAGGGTCATCGCGCGTCAAGCGCGGTCTCGCCGAGATGCTCAAGGGCGGCGTCATCATGGACGTGGTCACGGCAGATCAGGCCAAGATCGCCGAAGACGCAGGCGCCGTCGCCGTCATGGCGCTCGAGCGCGTCCCCGCCGACATCCGTGCGCAGGGCGGCGTCTCGCGCATGAGCGACCCGGACATGATCGACAGCATCATCGAGACCGTCTCCATCCCGGTCATGGCTAAGGCGCGCATCGGACACTTCGTCGAGGCGCAGGTGCTGCAGGAGCTGGGCGTCGACTACATCGACGAGTCCGAGGTGCTCTCGCCAGCCGACTACGTGAACCACATCGACAAGTTCGGCTTCAAGGTTCCCTTCGTCTGCGGCGCGACCAACCTGGGCGAGGCGCTGCGGCGCATCAACGAGGGTGCGGCGATGATCCGCTCCAAGGGCGAGGCCGGCACCGGAGACATCTCAGAGGCCGTGAAGCACATCCGCAAGATCCGCGGCGAGATCGCTGCGCTCACCGCACTGCCCAAGGACGAGCTGTTCGTCGCCGCGAAGGAGCTGCAGGCGCCCTACGAACTCGTCGCCGAGATCGCCGAGACCGGGAAGCTCCCCGTCGTGCTGTTCGTCGCCGGCGGCGTCGCCACTCCGGCGGATGCCGCGATGATGATGCAGCTCGGTGCGGACGGCGTGTTCGTCGGCTCCGGGATCTTCAAGTCGGGCAACCCGGCGGAGCGTGCCGCCGCGATCGTGAAGGCCACGACGTTCTACGACGATCCCAAGGTCGTCGCCGAGGTCTCGCGCGGACTGGGTGAAGCCATGGTCGGGATCAACGTCGCCGACCTCCCGGCACCGCACCGACTCTCCGAGCGTGGCTGGTAACCCCACCGTCGGCGTCCTGGCGCTGCAGGGCGACGTGCGAGAGCACGAGCGGGTTCTGCGCGACCTCGGGGTGGACGTCGTCCGCGTGCGCCGCCCCGAGGAGCTCGCGCAGGTCTCAGGCCTCGTGATCCCCGGCGGCGAGTCGAGCGTGATCGACAAGCTGTCGCGGCTGTTCGGTCTGCAGCATCCGATTCGCGAAGCGATCCGCGATGGGATGCCGATGCTCGGCACGTGCGCCGGCCTCATCATGCTCGCCGACAGTCTCGTGGATGCGATCGACGGTCAGGAGTCGTTCGGCGGCCTGGACGTCGTCGTGCGGCGCAACGCCTTCGGACGGCAGGTCGAGTCGTTCGAAGCCGTCCTGGATGTGCCGGCGCTCGGGCCCGAACAGGTGCGTGCGGCATTCATCCGAGGGCCTGTCATCGAGCACGTCGGGCCGGAAGCCGCAGTGCTGGCCGGCCTGGACGACGGCCGAGTCGTCGCGGTCGAGCAGGGTGCGCTGCTCGGCATCAGCTTCCACCCCGAGATCACCGGGGAGACGCGCTTCCACGAGCGCTTCCTTGCGGCCGTGCATGCTCGTTGACCCGCACGCCTGTCAGCGCAGATGACGGATGTCGGCCGAAACACCGCGTTTTCGGCTGACAGGTGTGATTCCTGCTGACACGTGCGTCGAGACCTCCGCGGTTCTGGACCCGTGGTGTGACACGACGCGGGCGGAATCTTTTAGAATGGACGACGCGCTGCGATGTCAGCAGGGCGGATACGACGAGCGGAGACATATGTCCGGGCATTCCAAGTGGGCGACGACCAAGCACAAGAAGGCGGTCATCGACTCCAGGCGCGCGAAGTCATGGGCCAAGCTCATCAAGAACATCGAGGTCGCGGCGAAGCTCGGCGGCGCCGATATGGCCGGCAACCCGACGCTGTTCGACGCCGTGTTCAAGGCGAAGAAGATGTCCGTCCCGAAGGACAACATCGACCGCGCGGTCAAGCGCGGCGCAGGCATCGGCGGCGAATCGATCGAGTACCTCTCGATCATGTACGAGGGCTACGGCGCCAACGGCGTGGCTCTGATGATCGAGTGCCTCACCGACAACAAGAACCGTGCGGCCGCCGAGGTTCGCACCACTCTCAGCCGCAACGGCGGCACCCTGGCGGACCCTGGCAGCGTCGCCTACAACTTCACCCGCAAGGGCGTCATCGTCGTCGGCTCCGAAGGTACGTCCGAGGATGATGTCATGATGGCGGCGCTCGAGGCCGGCGCCGAGGAGATCGAGCCGCACGCCGAGGGCTTCGAGGTCATCACCGACGCATCCGACCTCGTGACCGTTCGCACCGCGCTGCAGGATGCGGGCATCGACTACGAGTCCGCCGACGTCGAGTTCGTGCCGAACCTCAAGGTCGAGATCGACGCCGACACCGCACGGAAGATCTTCCGCCTCATCGATGCGCTCGAAGACAGCGAGGACGTGCAGAACGTCTACAGCAACTTCGACCTGACCGCGCAGGTGCAGGCCGAACTCGAGAACGACGAGTAAGGCGCGCCGCGCAAGCCGCCACACCTCGAGGCGCTTAGCCTGGGAGGGTGGCGGCTTCCTCTCTGCGCGTGCTCGGCATCGACCCCGGTCTCACCCGGTGCGGCGTCGGCATCGTCGACGTCGATCGCTCGCGCCGCGGCACCCTCGTGCACGTCGGCGTCATCCGCACGCCTCCGGAGATGCCGATCGGCGACCGCCTCGCCGCGATAGCCGCCGGGATCAGGTCCGCCCTCGAGCAGCACCGACCGGATGCCGTCGCCGTCGAGCGTGTCTTCGCACAGCACAACAGCCACACCGTGATGGCGACGGCGCAGGCGAGCGGCGTCGCACTGCTGCTCGCCGCGGAAGCGGGCCTGCCCGCCGCGACCCACACACCCAGCGAGGTGAAGGCCGCCGTCACCGGCTACGGCTCGGCGGACAAGAAGCAGGTGCAGGCGATGATCGCCCGCATCCTGCGCCTCGACGCTCCGCCGCAGCCCGCCGACGCGGCCGATGCCCTCGCGATCGCCCTCTGTCACGCCTGGCGCAGGGCCGGTGCAGTACCAGGTACGGCAGATACCCTGACGCCGGCGCAGCGCGCGTGGGCGGATGCTGAGCGTGTCGCTCGAACATACATACGATCAGGCTCGTAGGCTGGGAGAATGATCTCCTCGCTGCACGGGACCGTGCTCTCCACAGGTGCCGACCATGTCGTGATCGAGGTCGGCGGCGTGGGGTTCTTCGTCTTCGTCACCGGAGACTTCGCGCACACGAGCCGCATCGGCGAGCAGCTGCGCCTGCACACCAGCCTGATCGTCCGCGAGGACGCCCTCACCCTGTTCGGATTCGCGGAACCCCTCGAGCTGGAGGTGTTCGGACACCTGCTCAGCGTCACGGGCGTCGGACCGAAGTCTGCGCTGGGCGTGCTCGGACACCTCACGGTCGACCAGATCGCGACGGCCGTGGCAGAAGACGACGACGCGCCGTTTCGACGCGTGTCCGGGATCGGCCCGAAGACCGCGAAGCTCATCGTCGTGCAGCTCTCCGGAAAGCTCAAGGCGCCGTCGCCGCGCGCGGCCGATGCTCGCTCCGCGACAGGAACGGACGTCGTCGCGCAGGTGACCGCGGCTCTGGTCGGGCTCGGCTGGTCGGAGAAGGTCGCGAACGAAGCAGCGACGGAGACAGCTGAGTCGGCGAGCGATGCCGACCGCCGGTCGGTGTCGGCGCTGCTGCGGCAGGCCCTGGCCGCGCTCGGCCCGGCGAAGGCAGGAGCACCACGTGGTTGACGAAGGCTCGCCGGAAGGCAGGAGCGCCGAGCCCATCGACGAGGCGGAGCTCGCGATCGAAGGCGCCCTGCGCCCCGGCAGTCTCGGAGAGTTCATAGGACAGCCGAAGGTGCGCGGTCAGCTGCAGCTGCTGCTCGATGCTGCGCGGATCCAGAACCGCTCACCCGACCATATTCTCCTCGCGGGTCCGCCAGGACTCGGAAAGACGACGCTCGCGATGATCGTCGCGCACGAGAGCGAGCGTCCCTTGCGCCTCTCCAGTGGTCCCGCCATCCAGCACGCCGGCGACCTTGCTGCGCTGCTGTCCAGCCTGGTGCCCGGCGAGGTGCTGTTCATCGACGAGATCCACCGCATGGCGCGTTCCGCGGAGGAGATGCTGTATCTCGCGATGGAGGACTTCCGCATCGACATCATGGTCGGAAAGGGCGCTGGCGCCACCAGCATCCCGCTCGATCTGGCACCGTTCACGCTCGTCGGCGCCACGACGCGCTCCGGACTGCTCCCCAACCCGCTGCGTGACCGATTCGGGTTCACCGGTCACCTCGAGTTCTACGACGACAGCGACCTCGAGAAGGTCATCCTTCGATCGTCCGCCATGCTCGGCGTGTCGATGCCCGGCGACGCACGTGCGGAGATCGCACGCCGTTCACGGGGAACACCCCGCATCGCCAACCGTCTGCTGCGCCGTGTGCGCGACTACGCCCTCGTCCACGGCGAGCACGGTTCCGCCTCGATCGCCGAGGTGCGGGCCGCTCTCGAGCTGTACGACGTCGATCCGATCGGCCTCGATCGCCTCGATCGTGCGGTGCTCGACACGCTCGTGCGCAGGTTCCGCGGTGGTCCGGTCGGCCTCAGCACTCTTGCCGTCGCGGTCGGTGAGGAAGCCGAGACCGTCGAGAGCGTCGTCGAGCCATTCCTCGTGCGGATCGGGTTCCTGGGCCGCACTCCGAGGGGTCGTGTGGCGATGCCGGAGGCCTACGAACACCTCGGACTGCAGCATCCGGAGACTGCCGCATTGTTCAATGATCTATAATCGCTGGAGGCTTCCCCCGACCCTCTGCGCGTCCTTCGATGGCGTGCGCTCTTTGAAAGGCTTCGCCTGATGGAAATCGTCCTCTTCGGACTCCTCGCAGTTCTCCTCGTCTTCATGTTCCTCAACACGCGCAAGCGTCAGAAGCAGCTGAAGGCCGATCAGGAGGAGAAGGCCACCAAGACGGTCCCCGGCGTCAAGGTTCTGATGCAGGGCGGAATCTACGGAACCATCGTCGCCTACGACGCGGAAGACCTCGACTCGCCCGCCCTCGTGGAGATCGCGCCCGGTACCATCATCGAGGTGCACAGCCAGGCGATCCTCCGCATCGTCGAGCCGAAGGACGTGGTCATCGAGACCGACGACGACGCCGAGTCGGATGCTGTCGATGATGCACCCGTCATCGTCGACGAGTCTCAGCCCTCGCTCGAGACCCCGGAGGAGACCCGGGCCCGCCTGGATCGCGACTCCGACGGCAAGTAGACCCTCGCCTCGCCCGCCCGGCATCGTAGAAAGCTGAACGTACGTGGCATCTTCTTCTCCAGTCCGTCACGCCTGGAAGGTTCTTCTCAGCCTTCTGATCGTGACTGCGGCGCTCTTCGGCGTGAACACGATCGGTGTCATGCTCGGGAAGAGTTCCTGGGCTCCTGAGCTCGCGCTCGATCTCCAAGGCGGCACCCAGATCGTGCTCGGCGCGGTGACAGAAGACGGAGCTGATCCCACGCAGGAGCAGCTCGACCAGGCCGCGGCGATCATCCGCCAGCGCGTCGACGCCGCGGGCGTCGCCGAGGCCGACGTCACGACTGAGGGCGGACGCAACATCGTCGTCCAGATCCCCGGCACGGCCGACGACGAGACACGAGCGCGGATCCAGGCGAGCGCACAACTCGAGTTCCGCTCCGTCATCTACGTGGGAGATCCCGCGACCGAGTTCGTCGGCGAAGACGGCAACGCCACGCCGTACCCGTCGCCGGATCCCAGCGCCAACGACGTTCCGACCGCAGAGCCGACCGACGGCAGCGACATGGCGTGGGTCACGGAGAGACTGCAGTCCGAGTTCCTCGCCTTCGACTGCGCAGATCCCGAGAACACCGCGGCGGACGCGCCCGAGGACGAGCCGCTGATCACATGCGACGACTCCGGGGCCGTGAAGTACATCCTCGGCCCGATGGAGCTCTCCGGCGACGCCATCGACGACGCGACCAGCGGACGCGCGCCCGACTCGGGCGCGTGGACTGTGAACCTCGTACTCGACGGCAACGGCACCGACGTCTTCGGCAAGATCAGCCAGCGGCTCTACCAGAACCAGCTCGACGGACTCAGCCCCCGAGACCAGTTCGCGTTCGTGCTGGACGGCAAGGTCATCTCCGCACCGCAGATGAACGCCCAGATCCTGAACGGCAAGCCCAGCATCTCGGGTTCGTTCACTCAGGAGACGGCGGAAACGCTCGCCGACCAGCTCAAGTACGGCGCACTGCCGCTCAGCTTCACGACCGAGAGCTCCGACACGGTCTCCGCGACGCTCGGCACGCAGCAGCTGCAGATCGGTCTGATCGCCGGCCTCATCGGCCTCGCGCTCGTCGCGCTCTACTCGCTGCTCAGCTACCGTGCGCTCGGCTCGGTGATCATCGCGTCCATCGCGGTGATGGGCATTCTGACCTACATCATCGTGTGCATCCTGGCCTGGCGGCTCGGCTTCCGCCTGTCGCTCGCCGGCGTCGCGGGTCTGATCGTGTCGATCGGTTTCACGGCCGACTCGTTCATCGTCTACTTCGAGCGCATCCGTGACGAACTGCGTGACGGCAAGTCGATCACCGGTGCAGTCGAGGACGGATGGGGTCGCGCGAAGAGAACCATCTACATCTCGAAGTCGATCAACATCCTCGCCGCCGTGGTGCTCTACATCCTCGCCGATTCCACCGTGAAGGGGTTCGCCTTCACCCTGGGTCTCACGACCCTGATCGACGTGTTCATCTTCGTGATCTTCACGCACCCAGTGATGCAGTTGCTGGCTCGAACACGGTTCTTCGGGGGCGGTCACAAGCTGTCCGGCCTCGACCCCGACGCGCTCGGCGCGGTGTACCGCACACGCACGCAGTACCGTCAGGTCACGTCGGCGACCGTCGGACGCGCTGCCAGGAACAGCCGTTCACGCGCAGAAGCAGAACGCCGTCAGACCATCGCAGAGCGCAAGCGCGCAGAGGCGCTGGCCGGCGACAGATCCACCGACGCCGGAAGCGAGGGAGAGCGCTGATGGCCTCCATGGATGAATTCGGCAACAACCTCTACAGCGGGAAGACCTCGTTCCCGTTCGTCGGCCGCCGGCGCTTGTGGTTCGTGATCGCGATCGCTCTCGTCGTCGCATCCGCTCTCGTCCCGCTTCTGCGCCCGGTGCAGTTCTCGATCGAGTTCACGGGCGGTTCGCAGTTCACGGTGCTCGCACCGGACAGCACCGACCAGTCGATCGCCTCGGGTGCCGTCCGCTCCGTGGTTCCCGAAGCCGCAGCCAAGGTCGCCATCGTGAACGGCACGGATGTGCGTGTGCAGACCTCGCAGATGAGCCCGGAGGAGACGCAGAGCGTCGCCGGCGCCCTGGCAGAGGCATACGACGTTCCCGCCGAAGAGGTCACCTCCTCGTTCATCGGTCCGGTCTGGGGTGAGAGCGTCACCAGGCAGTCGCTCTGGGGCCTCGCGATCTTCCTCGCGCTGACGTTCCTGATCCTCGCGATCTATTTCCGCACCTGGAAGATGTCGGCAGCGGCGATCCTCGGTCTGCTCGACGTTCTCGTCATCACCGTCGGCGTGTACGCGCTTGCCGGTTTCGAGATCTCGCCGGCGGCGGTGATCGGCTTCCTCACGATCCTCGCGTATTCGCTCTACGACACGACTGTGGTGTTCGACAAGATCAGGGAGAACACGACGGAGGACGGCGAGAACTCGTCCCGTACCTTCGGCGAGGCCGTCAACCTGGCTGTCAACCAGACACTGATCCGGTCGATCAACACCTCGATCGTCGCGGCGCTCCCCGTCGGGGCGATCCTGTTCATCGGGTCGTTCTGGCTCGGCGCGGAGACCCTCACCGACATCTCGCTGTCGATCTTCGTCGGCATCCTCGTCGCCACATACTCGACGCTGTTCGTGGCCGCGCCGCTGTACTCGCTGTTCCGCGAGAAGGAGCCGCAGATCATCGCTCGGGACAACCGCGTGCTCGAGCTGCGCGAACGCGCACGCGCCGACGCGTAGCACCGTCAGGCGCGAGTGGGTGCCTGTTCGCGACGCGTAGGATGTTCTGACCCGGAGGTGCAGTGATGGCTGAGGCTAACACTCAGGCGCAGGGATCCAGTCTGAGGAGGCTGGTGCCCCGCATCTTCTCACGCGCGCCCCGCATCAACGACCTCGACAACCTCGTGCGCACGGTCCGGGTGAACCATCCGAAGGGTGACCTCGCGATCATCGAACGCGCGTACCGGGTCGCCAACGAGAAGCACGAGGGGCAGAAGCGGCAGAGCGGCGAACCGTACATCACGCATCCGCTCGCCGTCGCGCAGATCCTCGCCGAGATGGGCCTCGGACCGCGCGCCATAGCGGCGGCTCTGCTGCACGACACGGTCGAAGACACCGGCTACGCGCTCTCCGACCTGACCGAAGCCTTCGGCGACGAGGTCGCGATGCTCGTCGACGGCGTCACCAAGCTCGACAAGGTCAAGTACGGCGAGAGCGCTCAGGCGGAGACGGTCCGCAAGATGATCGTGGCGATGTCCAAGGACATCCGAGTGCTGCTGATCAAACTCGCCGACCGCCTGCACAACGCCCGCACCTGGGGATTCGTCCCGCCGGAGAAGGCGGAGCGCAAGGCCAGGGAGACGCTGGAGATCTACGCTCCGCTCGCCAATCGCCTCGGCATCCAGGCGATCAAGTCCGAACTCGAAGACCTTTCGTTCGCGGTGCTGCATCCCAAGATCTACGCCGAGATCAACAGCCTCATCGCGCAGCGCACCCCTCAGCGCGAGAAGTACCTCAAGCAGGTCATCGAGTCCATCAACGAGGACCTGCATGATCTGAGGATCCGCGGCAAGGTCGGCGGCCGACCGAAGCAGCTGTACTCCGTGTACCAGAAGATGGTGATCCGCGGACGCGAGTTCGACGACATCTACGACCTCATCGGCATCCGCGTGCTGGTGAACTCGGTGCGCGACTGCTACGCCGTCCTCGGCGCGATCCACGCACGCTGGACGCCGCTTCCCGGCCGGTTCAAGGACTACATCGCCACCCCGAAGTTCAACCTCTACCAGTCCCTGCACACCACGGTCATCGGGCCGAGCGGGCGTACGGTCGAGATCCAGATCCGCACGCATGAGATGCATCAGCAGGCGGAATTCGGCGTGGCCGCGCACTGGATGTACAAGGAGCGGATGAACGGCGGAAAGCCTGTCGCCGGGCCCACCGACACCGATATGACCTGGTTGGCCCATATCTCGGATTGGCAGGCCGAGACCGCCGACCCCAGCGAGTTCCTCGACTCGCTGCGCTTCGAGATCGGCGCGAAGGAGGTCTACGTCTTCACCCCGAAGGGCCGGGTCATCGGCCTTCCCTCCGGTGCGACGCCTGTCGACTTCGCGTACGCCGTGCACACCGAGATCGGCCACCGCACCATGGGTGCGAAGGTCAACGGCCGCCTGGTGCCGCTCGAGACGGCTGTGAAGAGCGGTGACGTCGTCGAGGTGTTCACCTCCAAGAATCCGGATGCCGGTCCCAGCCAGGACTGGCTCAGCTTCGTCAAGAGCACACGCGCGCGCAACAAGATCCGCGGCTGGTTCACGAAGGAGCGGCGCGAAGAGGCCATCGAGCAGGGCAAGGAGTCCATCGCCCGCGCGATGCGCCGTCAGAACCTGCCGCTGCAGAAGCTGATGAGCCATGATTCCTTCGCCGAAGTGGCCCAGCAGCTGCACTACGAAGACGTCTCCGCGCTCTACGCCGCGGTCGGCGAGGGCCACGTCTCCACCCAGTCGGTGCTGGAGAAGGTCACCGCCCTCATCGCGGCGAACGACACCACGACCGGTGCGATCGAGATTCCGGGAGGCTCCCGCACCCGCGAGCCGCGCACCGGCGACTCCGGCATCCTGGTGCGCGGCGCGGATGACATCCTCGTCAAGCTCGCCAAGTGCTGCACTCCTGTGCCGGGTGACCCGATCGTCGGCTTCGTCACCCGCGGCAGCGGCGTGTCCGTGCACCGCACGGACTGCGTCAACGTCAAGGCTCTCAGCGCCGAAGAGCAGCGTTTCGTAGAGGTCGAATGGGCACCGACGACCAAGAGCGTGTTTCGGGTGCATATCCAGGTCGAAGCGCTCGACCGTGCAGGTCTGCTCTCCGATGTCACGCGCGTGCTCAGCGAGCACCACGTGAACATCCTCTCGGCGACCGTGAACACCAACGACGAGCGACTGGCGATCAGCCGATTCGTGTTCGAGATGGGCGACTCAGTGCACCTGGATCGCGTGCTCAACGCGGTTCGCCGCATCGACGCGGTCTACGACGTGTACCGGGTCACCTCTTCCTGAGCGAACTCTTCGACACGAGCACCCGGCGCGCGCTGGTCCAGGAGCTCGGCGACGACGGCCAGTGCAGCCCGCTTACCCGGCATCCGTGACCGTGCGGCGAGGAGGGTCTGCACCAGCGGCACGAGTGACGGACACGCTGCCGCCATGGTGCGCATCCATGTCGCGCACTCGCCGTACCGGCTCGAGGTCAGGACGAGATCGGTCAACGTGCGCAGCGGCGTCGTCACCGGCATGATGGCGACCAGCATCAGATCGTCCGCCGGCACCTGTCCTTCGTGGACGATCACGTTGTGCCGTGGCTGGACTCGAGGTCGGCGATCGACGGCGCGCTGGATGTGATGGCGCAGTGGTGGCCCGTCGCCGATCCCGTGCACCCACGCCGCGGTGGGCCCGCTCATGGCGTAGCCGGGGGAGAGGATCGGTGCGAGCGCCGCGGCCCTGGCCCCGGCATCCTCCGGCAGATCGACAGGCATGTACCCCTCACCGACCTCGACGAGCAGTCCATCAAGGCGCGCAGCGCTCAGCTCCTGCTGAGACAGCAGCGCCCCGGGTCGGTAGAACAGTGACGGATCCACACATTCAGTGTGGCTCCCTGCTCTCCTCGCCGGGGTGGGCTGTGGATAAGGTCAGCCGTCGAGCGCGTTCAGCCAGGCACGGCGCGCTTCGAGAGCGTCCGCCGCCTCCTTGGCTGCCTTCTTGTCGCCGGCCTTCTCGGCCGCGGCCTTCTCGCCCTCGAGCTTCTCGATCGCGTCGAGGAGCTGCTGGCTCATGTCGTTCGCACGCGCCTTGGTCTCGGGGTTGTTGCGCTTCCAGTCGACCTCTTCGCGCGACTTGAGCGCCTGCTCGATCGTGCGCAGCTTGTCGTCCAGTGCACGCTCGCGGTCGCGCGGGAAGATGCGTCCCACGTCATCCCACTGGCGCTGGATGCGGGTGAGAAGGGCGCGTGCCTGCTTGATGTCAGGCTCATCGGCGACGGCTTTGGCGTCTTCGAGCAGCGTCTCGCGGGCCTCGATCTTCGGAGCCGACTCCGCCTCTTCCGCGGCGGACTGCTCTGCGCGTGCCGCGTACAGCGCGTCGCCGGCGGCCTTGAACCGTGCCCACAGTGCGTCGTCGGCCTTGCGCCCTGCGCGACCGGATGCCTTCCAGTCGTCGAGCAGCGTGCGATATGCCGGGATGCCGTCAACGCCCTTGGGTGCCAGCGCTTCGGCTCGCTCGATCAACTGCGCCTTGCGGTCGCGCGCGGCCTTGTGCGTCTCGTCGAGGTCGGAGTAGAACGCACGGCGGCTCTTGTCGACGACGGAACGGGCGTCGCGGAACCGCTTCCAGAGCTGCTGCGAGATGCCCTTGGGCAGGCGGGGACCGCTCTGCTGCTGTGCCTGCCACGCGTCGAAGAGCGCGGTGACCTCTTCGGTGACCTGCTTCCACTGCACCTTCGCGAGGTCGCGCGCGGCGATCTGCTCGATGCTCTCGACGAGGACGGTCCGTTCGGCGATGGCAGCGTCCACGAGTTCCTTGGCCTGCTCGGCCTCAGCGGCGCTGGCCTCCGACAGGGCGGTGCTGAGCGTCTCGAGCCTGGCGTGCAGCGATGCGAGATCGCCCACGGCCGCAGCACCCGTCACCTCGTCGACGAGGCGCTTGGCCTGCGTCGTCAGGTCACTGGCGGACGCACCCCCGGCCTGATGACGCTGCTCGAGCGTGTGCACCTTGAACGCGAGATCGTCGAACTTGCGCACGAAGTAGGCGAGAGCCTCATCCGAGGTGCCATCCGGATACTGACCGACGACCCGCCACTCCTCGCCCTCGCGCACCTCGACGGTTCCGTCTTCGCTCACGCGACCCCAGTCGGCGGAGTCGGCGGCCGCGACCGGTGACACCGGTGCAGCGGCCTGAGCCGGTGCGGCAGCGCGCGGCGGCATCGGGATGCGCGGGGGCCCGGGAAAAGGAGGTGCGGGGAGAGGAGGTGAGGGGACAGGGGGAGTCGGCTTCGAAGGCTCGGTGGCAGACACGATGTGCTCCTAGCGCGGTCAGCCCGCGGGAGAGGGAAGGGACGTTGTTCAGCCTAGTACGAGCGGGGCAGTGCTCGAGGGGGCCGGACCTCACAGTCTCGTTACCGTTTTGTGAGGAGAACGTTCGACGCGCGTAACGGGAGCCGCCGGGTCCGCGAAACACCGCGCTCATAGTGTCTGGTCATCCCCGACGTGCTGGAGGCGCAGTGAACGAGAACACCGAAGCGGCGACACGGGTCGTCGTCGTGGGCGCCGGAATGGTGGCGCACCGGTTCGTCGAGAGCGTGTTGAGCAACCCCGAGGGCGCAGTGCACATCACCGTGATCGGCGACGAAGGACGGCATCCGTACGACCGCGTCGGACTCACCGGGTACTTCTCCGGTGCGACGCCGACGGAGCTGACCCTCGATCGTGCGGTCTTCGACGACGAGCGCGTCGCCTTGATCGCCGACGACCGCGTGGTCCGCATCGATCGGCGGACGCAGACGGTGGTGACGCGCGCACGGCAGGCGATCGCCTACGACACGCTCGTACTCGCGACCGGATCGTATGCCGCGCGTGTGGCGGTCGACGGTGCCGACCTGCCCGGATGCTTCGTCTACCGCACGCTCGACGATGTGCAGGAACTGCGGCGGTTCGTGCAGCACCGCAGCGCCGAACTCGGAAGGCCACTGCGTGGCGCCGTCATCGGCGGCGGGCTTCTCGGGCTCGAGGCCGCAGGCGCCTTGCAGGGGCTCGAGGTCGACTGCACGGTCGTGCAGTCCTCCGATCGGCTGATGTCCGCCCAGCTCGACCTCGCGGGAGGCGGGATGCTGCGCCGCCTGATCGAGGCGCGCAGCATCTCGGTGCGCACCGAGTCGCGGACGACGAGACTCGATCCGGATGAATCGGGCGCCGTCACCGCACTGGAGTTCCAGGACGGCAGCTTCCAGCGCGCGGACGTCGTGATCTTCACCGTCGGGGTGCGCCCACGCGACGAACTCGCCCGCAACGCGCAGATCGACGTGCACCCCCGCGGGGGCGTGCTGATCGATGATCGCTGTCGCACGAGTGATCCTGCCATCCTCGCGATCGGCGAGGTGGCGAACTTCGACGGCCGCAGTGTCGGTCTGGTCGCCCCGGGGTACGCGATGGCAGAGGTCGCCGCGACGCGGCTGCTCGGCGGCGACGCGACGTTCCCCGGCTACGACGAGTCGGCCAAGCTCAAACTGTCCGGCGTCGACGTCGCAAGCTTCGGGGATGCGTTCGCGCAGACGCCGAACGCGCTCGATGTCGTGTATGCCGACCCCGTGGCCGGCGTCTACAAGAAGCTCGTGCTCTCGGACGATGCGCAGACTCTGCTCGGCGGCATCCTCGTCGGAGACGCAGCGGCGTACGGCTCGCTGCGTCCGCTGGTGGGTGCCGGACTCGGCGCCGACCCCGTCGCGTACCTCATGCCGGAAGGCGGCGTCGAAGCGCCAGGAGGCGCGCTGCCCGACGGGGCCGTGGTGTGCTCGTGTTCGAATGTGACGGCCGGCCGGATCCGGCAGGCCGTGCACGAAGAGGGCTGCATGGATGCCGGTGCCGTCAAGGCCTGCACCAGGGCGGGTGCGACCTGCGGCTCGTGCGTGCTCATGGTGACGAAGGTCGTGGGGCAGGAGCTCACGAAGCTCGGTCAGACCGTGTCGAACGCGCTGTGCGAGCACTTCGACATGTCGCGCCGGCAGCTCTTCGATGCGGTGCGCGTGTCGGAGCTCACGACGTTCAGCGCCGTGATCGAGAGATTCGGCCGCGGTCGCGGCTGCGACATCTGCAAGCCGGCCCTCGCCAGCATTCTCTCCGTCCTCGTCGGCGCGCACGTGCTCGACGGCGAGAACGCGACTCTGCAGGACACCAACGATCACGTCATGGCCAACATGCAGAAGGACGGCACCTACTCCGTCGTGCCGCGGATGCCGGGCGGCGAGGTGACACCCGCAGGCCTGATGGTGATCGGACAGGTCGCCGAGGACTTCGGCCTGTACACGAAGCTCACCGGCGGACAGCGCATCGACATGTTCGGGGCGCGCCTGGAGCAGCTGCCGCTCATCTGGCAGCGACTGGTCGACGCGGGCTTCGAATCCGGCCAGGCGTACGGAAAGTCGCTGCGGACGGTGAAGTCGTGCGTCGGCTCGACCTGGTGCCGCTACGGGGTGCTCGACTCGGTGGGCATGGCTGTTCGGCTCGAGCTGCGGTACCGCGGCCTCAGGGCGCCCCACAAGCTCAAGATCGGCGTGTCGGGATGTGCGCGCGAGTGCGCCGAGGCGCGAGGTAAGGACGTCGGCGTCATCGCGACAGAGACCGGATGGAACATGTACGTCGGCGGTAACGGCGGGTTCACACCACGGCACGCCGAACTCCTGGCCTCGGGGCTCTCCGATGATGAGCTGATCAGCGCCATCGACCGGTTCTTCATGTACTACATCCGCACGGCCGACCGCCTGCAGCGCACCGCACCCTGGTGCGAAGAGCTCGACGGCGGACTCGCCGGGCTCAAGGAGGTCATCTTCGACGACTCGCTCGGCATCTGCGCCGACCTCGACGCCGCGATGGCCAGGCATGTCGACAACTACGAGGACGAGTGGGCGGCGACGCTGCGCGATCCGCAGAAGCTCAAGCGCTTCGAGTCGTTCGTGAACGCGACCGAGACACCGGATCCGTCCCTCGCGTACGTCGCGACCCGTGGCCAGCTCCGACCGGCCACGGCAGAGGAACGCGAGGCAGGTGGCGTGATGATCGCCGGAACCACCCTGGAGGTGCGTCGATGACGCTCATGCCCGAAACCCGCAGCGCGGTGCGCGTGTGCAGCATCAATGACCTCGAGGTGGAGCGGGGCCGCGCCGCACTGCTCGGGGCGGAGCAGATCGCGCTGTTCCTGCTCCGTGACGGCACCGTGCATGCCGTCTCGAACCTCGATCCGTACAGCGGGGCGAACGTGATCTCGCGCGGCATCGTCGGCACGAGGGGTGATGCGCCGACGATCGCCTCGCCCATGCACAAGCAGGTGTTCGATCTGCGGACCGGCGAGTGCGTGGAGAGCCAGGGAAAACCTGCTCTGGCCCTCGACGTGTGGGCAGTTCGCATCGACGGAGACGACGTGTATCTGCCTTCGCATGCGGCTCGGTCGTCCGACGAGGCGCTGCAGGAGGTGGGCTGAGATGACCACGATGCTCGGGCTGTCGCTGACCGGACGCCGCGTCGTGCTCGTCGGCGGTGGAGCCGTCTCCGCTCGACGCCTCGGGCGATTCCTCGCCGATGGAGCGCTGGTGCGCATCGTGGCACCCGCGCTCGCGCCGCAGATGCACGCCCTGGTCGCCTCGCATCGGGAGCAAGCAGGCGCGGACGAGGTCGAATGGGTTCCGCGCCGCTTCATCGCGGAAGACCTCGACGAGGCATGGCTCGCGCACTGCGCGACCGGCGACGTCACCGTCGACCGAGAGGTCGCCGCACTCTGCGAGCAGCGGCGGATCTTCTGCATCAACGCGTCCGACGGTGCGCACGGCAGCGCACGGATGACTGCGCAGGCCACGTCAGGTGACGTGGTCGTCGGCGTGTCGAGCGAAGTGGGCGTCGATCCTCGTCGTGCGGCCGGAGTGCGCAACGCGATCGAGGGGATGCTGGAATCCGGTCGCCTGCCGCTGCGCAGGCGACGCACGGGGGGCACCGGCCGCGTCGACCTCGTCGGTGGCGGACCCGGTCCCATCGATCTCATGACGGTGCGCGCACGGCGACTGCTCGCCGAAGCCGATGTCGTCATCGCCGACCGTCTCGGGCCGACGGATGCGGTGATCGCCGAGCTCGATCCAGAAGTGCTCGTGATCGACGTCGGCAAACGCCCGCACCACCACCCTGTGCCGCAGGATGAGATCAACGCACTGCTGGTCGAACACGCCGCGGCAGGCAAGCGCGTCGTACGTCTCAAGGGCGGCGATCCGTTCGTGTACGGCCGAGGCGGCGAAGAGGTCATCGCCTGTCAACAGGCGGGTATCCCCGTCGAGGTCACTCCCGGCGTCTCCAGCGCGCTGTCGGTGCCGCAGGCCGCCGGGATCCCGGTGACGCACCGGGGCACAGCATCCGCCCTGCATGTCGTGAACGGTCAGGGCGACGTGTCGGCGACCACCCTCCACTCGCTCGCAGACCCCGAAGTGACGACCGCGATGCTCATGGGCGTCGCGGCGCTGCCGGAAGTCGTGCGAACGGCGCTCGATCACGGGATCAGCGACGAGCTTCCGGTCGCGATCATCGAGAACGGTCACACCCCGCGCCAGCGCACGACCCGCAGCACTCTCGGTGACGTCGTCGCACGTGCCGCCGCGGTCGGCGTGCAGAACCCGGCAGTGATCGTGTTCGGCGATGTCGCCAGGGCCGGCCTGCTCATGCCGGAATCCGTCCGAACACGGGAGTCGCATCGGTGAGCTCCCGCAGCATTCTGGATGCCGCGCTCGCGGGCTGCACGATCGTCGTCGCCGCAGATCGTCGAGCGGGCGATCTGGCGAGCGCGCTGGAGCGGCGGGGCGCTGTGGTCTGCCGCGCTCCCGCTCTCAGCATCGTGCCCAACGCCGACGACGAAGAACTCATCCGCCGCACGCGTGATCTCGTCGAGCGTCCGCCGGACATCGTGGTCGTCACCACCGGAGTGGGCTTCCGCGGCTGGATGGACGCCGCACATGAACACGATCTCGCCGAAGCGCTGACCGATGCGCTGCGCGGCTCGCAGTTCGTCGCCAGGGGACCCAAAGCGAACGGAGCCATCCAGCAGGCCGGGTTCGTCGCGGACTGGGTGGCCGAGTCGGAGACGGCCGCCGAAGTGGGGGAGTACCTGCTCTCCTCCTCTCTCACCGGAAAGCGCATCGCGGTGCAGCATCATGGCGCAGGATCCGACGGACTGGACAACCTGCTCGAGGTCGCAGGGGCGGAGGTCGAGAGCCTCACTGTGTATCGCTGGGGTCCGCCGGCCGATCCGCATCTCGTGGAACGCTCGGTCGCCCACGCCGCAGGAGGCGAGGTCGATGCGGTGCTGTTCACCTCGGCACCTGGCGCCGCGGAATGGATCCGCGCTGCCAGACGGCTGAAGGCGCTGGACGGCATCCGGCACCGAGCGGCAACCGGCAGGCTGCTGCTCGCTGCGGTCGGACCGATCACCGCGGCGCCGTTGCGCGAGCACGGGCTCCGCGAGACGATCGCCGATCGCGGCCGGCTCGGCTCCCTCGCGCGCTGTGTGATCGGCTACTTCGGCGGCGGGGGAGGCGCACCGGTGCTGATGACATCAGCGGGCAGTGTGTCGATGCGCAGTGGCGGGGTCGTGATCGACGGCGAGTTCATCGCGCTCTCCCGCGCCGGCGCTGGTCTGCTCGGCGCCCTCTTCGACGCGGGCGGCCGTGTGCTGTCGCGGGAGGAGATCGCCGTCGCGCTGCCGCGCACAGGAGGCAATGCCCATGCCGTCGAGATGGCTGTCGCACGCGTTCGGGAGGCGCTCGGAGACGTGGACGTCATCCGCACCGTCGTGAAGAGGGGCTACCGCCTCGTTGTGGAGGACCCAGCGTGACCACCTTGATCGCCTGCTCGCACGGAACGAACGACCTGGCCGGGCAGGATGCGGTCCGCAGCCTGATCGACGACGTCAGGGCGCTGCTGCCGGAGGTGAGGGTCGTCGCGGCTGTGGTCGACGTGGAGCAGCCGCAGATCGATGAGGTGATCGACCATGAGGCACGACGGGACGACGTGGTCGTCGTGCCGTTGCTGCTGTCAGTCGGGTACCACACCGCCGTCGACATCTCGCGAGCCGTCGACAGGCATGCCGGCGCCCGGCAGTCGGAACCGCTCGGTACGCATCCGCTCGTCGCGGACGTCCTCGTGGATCGTCTGGCTGCGGCGCTGCCCGGCGGATGGCTGCCGGGGGACCATGTCGTGCTCGCCGCTGCGGGATCGAGCAACCCATCGGCACTGATCGATGTGGAAACGGTCGCAGCCGGGGTGCGGACGATGCTCCCCGTTCCCGTCACCGTCGGATATGCATCGGCATCCGCTCCCCGCATCACGGATGCTGTCGCGGATGCGCGCCTGAGCGGCGCCGCTCGTGTGATCGCAGCCAGTCATGTGCTGGCGCCGGGTTTCTTCGCCGGGCTCGTCTCGGCCGCGGGTGCGGATGTCGTCAGCACGCCCCTCGCGCCCGATCGGCGCATCGCCAGGGTCGTCGCAGACCGCTTCCACGCCACCCGCTGACGGCGTGCCGGCAGCAGTACGCCCCGGTGAGCTCCGGAATCACCGGGGCGCGCTGGGGCGTTCGGTCAGACGGTGCCGACGGGACCGCGCGTGTGAGATCCCGCTATTGGGCAGCAGTGTCGGCGAAGAGTCCCGAGAAGGGGTTCTCTATCGGACCGGGCGTGGAGGTCTCGGTGGGTTCGGGCTCGGGAGCGAACACCGCTGCGTGCACGGACTGGCTCGCGATCGCGCCCACCACGAGCAACCCGCCGACGATCCCGGCGATCAGGTTATCGCGCGTCCGCCTTCTGATCTGGGCGTCGTGCCAGGCCGTACGGGCGGCATACAGACGTGCGCGCTCCGACTCGGTTCGTGAGCGCTGAGCGTTCTTTGGTCCGCGACCGGCCATGGATCCTCCTTCGACGCCTCGCCTGAGCGCCGTCTGCGAGCCTATCGTGGGGAGCTTTGTCGGCGCCGCGCATTAGCCTGGACGGATGACATCTGCGCCTCTGCTCTCGGGACAGACACCCCTTGCGGTGCGGATGCGACCCGTCTCGCTCGCCGAGGTGGCCGGCCAGCAGCATCTGCTGCGCGCCGGATCGCCGATCGTCGCGCTGGCAGACCCGGAGGCGACGTCGCCAGGGGCGGTGTCGATCATCCTCTGGGGCCCGCCAGGCACGGGGAAGACCACGCTCGCACAGGCCATCGCGCGCTCCTCCGGCCGACGCTTCGTCGAACTGTCGGCCATCACCGCCGGTGTGAAAGACGTCCGCGAGGTGATGCAGGAGGCGATCACCCAGCGCGATCTGTACGGGCAGACGACGATCCTGTTCCTCGATGAGATCCACCGATTCACGAAGGCGCAGCAGGACGCGCTGCTGCCGGGTGTCGAGAACGGCTGGGTGATCCTGATCGCCGCGACGACCGAGAACCCGTCGTTCTCGGTGATCTCACCGCTGCTGTCGAGGTCGCTGCTGCTCACGCTTCAGCCCCTCACCGACGACGACATCGCGATGCTGATCGATCGTGCGATCTCCGACGCGCGCGGGCTGAACGGCACCGTCGCGATCGACGAGGCCGCCAGGTCGGCGCTGGTGCGGCTGGCGTCCGGCGACGCGCGACGCGCACTCACCGGCCTCGAAGCCGCTGCCGCCGTCGCGATGTCGCATACTGCAGACGACACCGAGGCGGCGATCACGGCCGACGATGTGGCTCAGGCCGTCGACCGCGCACTGCTGCGCTACGACCGGCAGGGCGACGAGCACTACGACGTGATCAGCGCGTTCATCAAGTCGATCCGCGGCTCGGACGTCGATGCGGCGCTGCACTACCTCGCACGCATGATCGAGGCGGGGGAGGACCCGCGCTTCATCGCACGGCGCCTGGTGATCTCGGCATCCGAGGACATCGGGCTGGCAGACCCGCAAGGACTGGTCATCGCCACGGCTGCCGCCGATGCGGTGGCGTTCATCGGCATGCCGGAGGGACGCATCCCCCTCGCGGAGGCGACCGTGTATCTCGCGACCACGGCGAAGTCGAACGCCTCGTACAACGGCATCAACGCGGCGATCGCGGATGTCCGTGCCGGCAATTTCGGCCGCGTTCCCGTGCACCTTCGCGACGCGCACTATGCGGGCGCCAAGCGCCTCGGCCATGGCAAGGGCTATGTCTTCCCGCACGACAACGAGTACGGCATCGTGCCGCAGCAGTATCTGCCGGACGAACTCGTCGGCCGTCGCTATTACGAGCCCAAGCAGCTCGGAGCCGAGCGCGACGTGTCGGCCAGACTCGAACGCATCCGCCGCATCCTCGGTGATCGCTGACTTGACTGCCGACCCCGCCGCGGGCGCGGATCACAGTCTGTTAGACTTGAGCGGCTCGAAACACAGTTTTCGGGCATCCCCTCGTTCACACCCCACCTTCTCGGCGCCCCGGCGTGCGCCCGAAGGAAGAACGGCGGAGATACGTCCGTGAGACGTGAAAGACACGTCCACGTCATCGGAAGGAAAACTTCGTGGTCACGAAGTCCCAGGACCGCCGCAAGGTCCGCCTGTCCCGCGCCCTCGGCGTGGCACTCACACCGAAGGCCGCCCGCTACCTCGAGAAGCGTCCCTACGCTCCGGGCGAGCACGGCCGCACCAAGCGCAAGACCGACAGCGACTACGCCGTCCGTCTGCGCGAGAAGCAGCGTCTGCGCGAGCAGTACGGCATCCGCGAGAAGCAGATGCGCAACACGTTCAACGAGGCTCGCCGCCACGACGGCCTGACCGGTGAGAACCTGGTCGAGCTGCTCGAGATGCGTCTCGACGCGCTCGTGCTGCGTGCCGGTTTCGCCCGCACCACCGCGCAGGCTCGCCAGCTCGTCGTGCACCGTCACATCCTCGTCGACGGCCAGCTCGTCGACCGCCCGTCGTTCCGCGTGAAGCCGGGTCAGCTCATCCACGTCAAGGCCAAGAGCGAGGGCACCGAGCCCTTCCAGGTGGCAGCAGCCGGCGGTCACGCCGAGGTGCTTCCCCCCGTTCCCGGCTACCTCGAGGTCGAGCTCGACAAGCTCCACGCGCGTCTGCTGCGTCGTCCGAAGCGCGCCGAGGTCCCCGTGACCTGTGAAGTGCAGCTCGTCGTCGAGTACTACGCGGCTCGCTGAGTCATACGGCTCGCTGAGACGCGAACCATTTCCGCAGAGGGCGTCGGGATTCATCCCGACGCCCTCTGTCGTTTCCGCATACGATGGAGACACCGCGCCTCGCGGCCCAAGGCAAGGAAGACGACATGAAGACGTTCCTGTGGTTCCTGATCGGTGTGATCGGCGGATTCGTCGCCGCCCACTTCATGAACAAGGATCCTCGCGGTCACGACATCCTCGCCGAGGTCGACGCCAGGATCAACGGCTTCACGACGGTTCTCAGCGACGCCTATCGAGCGCAGGAGGCTCGCCTGGTCGAGCCCGTCGCTCCTCCGAGCACTGATCACTGAGCACTGATCCCCAGCATTGTGCATCGCGGCCGTCGCGATGCTCATCCTCCTCACTGAAGGACAGCCGTACCCCTATGAAAACTGCGGACATCGCGCAGCGCTATCTCAGCTACTTCGAGAAGAACGAGCACACGATCGTGCCCTCTGCGTCGCTCGTGAGCGACGACCCGACGGTGATGTTCACGATCGCCGGCATGGTGCCGTTCATCCCGTATCTGACCGGAGTCGTGCCTGCGCCGTACTCGCGTGCAGCCGATGTGCAGAAGTGCATTCGTACCAACGACATCGAAGAGGTCGGCAAGACGGTGCGTCACGGCACGTTCTTCCAGATGCTCGGCAACTGGTCGTTCGGCGACTACTTCAAGGAGGGAGCGATCACGTACGCGTGGGAGCTCCTGACCACGAGCGAGGCCGATGGCGGACTGGGGTTCCAGGAGAAGGACTTCTGGGTCACCGTCTACGAGACCGATGACGAAGCCGCAGACATCTGGCGGCGCGTGATCGGGCTTCCGGAGGAGCGGATTCAGCGCCTCGGACGTGCCGACAACTACTGGCACACCGGCCAGCCCGGTCCCGGCGGCCCCGACTCGGAGATCTTCTTCGATCGCGGCGCGGAGTTCGGGCGCGACGGCGGCCCGGCGGCGGACGACAACCGATACATGGAGCTGTGGAATCTCGTCTTCATGCAGGAGCTGCTCAGCGACGTGCGCTCCCAGGTCGACTTCGACATCGCGGGTCCGCTGCCGAAGAAGAACATCGATACGGGCATGGGCCTGGAGCGTGTCGCCTTGCTCAAGCAGGGCGTGGCGAACATGTACGAGACGGACCAGATCCGTCCTGTGCTCGACCGCGCCGTCGAGCTGTCCGGCAAGCGCTACGGGGCCGTCCATGAGGACGACGTCCGCTTCCGCGTGATCGCGGATCACGTGCGATCGTCGCTCATGCTGCTCTCCGACGGCGTGAAGCCCTCGAACGAGGGCCGTGGCTACGTGCTGCGCCGGCTCATGCGCCGCACGGTGCGCGCCATGCGGCTGCTCGACGTGGACGCACCTGTCTTCCCCGAACTGTTCGCCACCTCCCGAGACGCGATGAAGTCCGCATACCCGGTTCTCGAGACCGACTGGACCAGGCTCTCCGGCCTGGCCGTCGCCGAGGAGGAGACGTTCCTGCGCACGCTCGCGCAGGGATCCACGATCCTCGACCTCGCACTCGCCGACACCAAGAAGGCAGGCAAGCAGACTCTTGCCGGGCCTGAGGCTTTCCTGCTGCACGACACCTACGGCTTCCCGATCGATCTCACGCTCGAGATCGCAGAGGAGGCGGGCCTCAACGTCGATCGCACGGCCTTCGACACGCTGATGCAGGAGCAGCGCACACGTGCGAAGGCCGATGCGAAGAGCCGCAAGCGCCAGCTCGCCGACGTCTCGGTCTACCGCGACTTCCGCGCCCTCGGCGAGACCGGATTCGCCGGATACACCGATCTCGACATCGAGTCGCGCGTGCTCGGCATCCTCGTCGACGGCCAACCAGTAGCATCCGCCGGCGAGGGCCAGGTCGCCGAGATCATCCTCGCCGAGACGACGCTGTACGCCGAGTCAGGCGGTCAGGTCGCCGACAAGGGAACGATCGTCGGCGCCGGGTTCGAGCTCGACGTGCTCGACGTGCAGAAGCCGGTCGCCGGCCTCATCAGCCATACCGTGCAGGTGGTCAGCGGCAGCGTCGCACTCGATGATCGCGCGACGACCGTCGTGGACGCGGCGAACCGCCGAGCAGCCCGTCAGGCGCACTCGGCGACGCACCTCGTGCACGCCGCGCTGCGCGACACGCTCGGTCCGACCGCCACCCAGGCCGGATCGCTCAACCGCGCGGGTTACATGCGCTTCGACTTCTCGTGGTCGCAGGCGCTCTCCGTGGACGCACGCACCGATATCGAGGAGATCACCAACCGCGCCGTCCAGGACGCCCTCGAGGTGACGACGCGCATCGTGTCGCTCGATGAGGCGAAGGAAGCCGGCGCCATGGCGCTGTTCGGCGAGAAGTACGGCGACGTCGTGCGGATGGTCGACATCGGCGGCCCGTGGTCGCGGGAGCTCTGCGCGGGCACCCACGTGAACACCAGCGCGGAGATCGGACTTGTCAGCGTCGTGGGCGAGTCGTCGGTCGGCGCCTCCAACCGACGTATCGAGGCATTGGTCGGTCAGGACGCATTCCGCGAGCTCGCTGCAGAGCGTGCGATCGTGTCGCAGCTCACAAGCGCTCTCAAGACGCCGCGCGAGCAGCTGCCGGAGCGGATCGCCGAGATCGCCGCGAACCTGAAGACGGCCGAGAAGCGGATCGCGCAGTTCGAGGCGAAGCAGCGCGAGGGGCAGGTGCCCGCGATCGCGGAGGCGGCGGAGCGCGTCGGCGCATATCGCGTCGCGGCGGTGTCGCTCGGCGACGTCGCATCGGCGGACGACGTGCGCACGCTGGCGCTCAGCGTCCGTGAGCGCCTCGGCTCGGATGCCGCGGTCGTGGCACTCGGCGGCGTCGCCGCCGGACGTCCGGTCGTCGTGGTCGCCACCAACGATTCCGCACGTGCGGCGGGCGCGAAGGCTGGTGCGCTCGCGAAGCGCGCGGCCGGTGTGCTCGGGGGCGGCGGCGGCGGACGCGATGATGTCGCACAGGGCGGCGGAACGGATGCCACGGCATTGGGCGCGGCGCTGGACGCCGTGACGCAGGAGCTGCGCGGCGCGTGAGCGGATTTCGCCGCGGAGTGCGGCTCGGCATCGATGTCGGCAAGGCGCGGGTGGGCGTGGCGCGCTGCGACCCTGACGGCATGCTCGCCGTGCCGGTGGAGACCGTGCAGCGATCGGAGCAGTCCCTTGCCCGCATCGCCGAGATCGCCGCGGAGTACGAACCGCTGGAGTTCGTCGTCGGTCTTCCGGTGAACATGCAGGGTGCTGACACGCCTTCCACTGCGGATGCACGTGAGTTCGCGGCCGCTCTGCAGCGCCTCACCGCGGTGCCGGTGCGCATGATGGACGAGCGACTCAGCACGGTCACAGCGCACGCCGCTCTGCGCTCTTCTGGCAGAACTCAGCGAAACTCTCGTAGCATTGTCGATCAGGTCGCGGCAGTGGTGCTTCTGCAGCACGCGATCGACACGGAGAAGAGCACCGGTAACCCGGCCGGTTCCGTGGTTCCAACCGACGAGGAGCCCACTTGAGCATGCCCGAACGCGAGAGTCCCGAACGCGAGAGTCCCGAACGCGAGAGTCCCGAACGCGGGTCGAACTCGCTTTCCGACGACCTGTTCTCGAAGCTCCCCGCGCCGGGACACCAGGTTCCCGCCGCCGACCAGCCGCTACCGGCACCCGGCTCGCGCCGCGCGCTGCGCGAGGCCGCGCAGTCCGAGACGACACCGTCCGAGCGGGTCCGGTCCGCAGCCACGAACCACGAGGTCGCTCAGCCGAACGAGGCCGCGGCCTCGACAGCGGATGATGCGGCCGAGAACGAGTCGCTTTTCGACACTGCCGCTGATCCGGCGACGCGTCCGGTGACCGCATCGGCGGCGGCATCCCTCGACGATCTCTTCGCGGCCGAACACGACGATTCCAACGGCAGCGCACCACGCAGGAAGAAACGGCGCACCGGCTGTCTCGTCGCCCTCATCATCGTGCTCGCCCTCATCGGCGGTGCGGTGGCCGGTGGCGCATGGGCCTGGAACACCTACGGCGACAAGATCAGCGAGGTCATGGGCTGGGGCGAGCCGGATGACTACGAAGCGGGCATCGCGTCCGGCGAGGCACTGGTCACCATCCAAGATGGCGATACCGGTTCTCCTGTGTCGACCGCCTTGTACGAGGCGGGCGTGACCAAGACGGAGAGTGTCTTCTACGACTATCTCGTCAAGGAGAACGTCGCGGTGACGTTCTACCCCGGTGTGTACAAGCTGCAGCAGAAGATGACCGCCGAGGCTGCGCTGACCGCTCTCCAGGACGAGGCGAACAAGCTCGAGAACTCCGTCGGCATCGCTGAAGGCAGCACTCTGGAGTCTTCGCTCCCCGTGATCACCGAGAGCATCGGCATCCCTCTCGAAGACCTGCAGGCGGCCGTCGCCGATCCCGGCGCCTACGGGGTCGCGTCCGAGAGCCTCGAAGGCTGGTTGTTCCCCGCCGTGTACACGTTCGATCCCGAAGCCACGGCCACCCAGGTGATCCAGCGCATGGTCGATCGCACACGTGAATCGCTCACCGCGGCCGGCGTGCCGGCCGGCGACGAGCAGCGCGTCCTGACGATCGCATCCATCATCCAGCGCGAGGGCCGTACCGACGACTTCGCCAAGGTCTCGCGCGTCATCCAGAACCGCCTGGATGACGGGATGAAGCTGCAGATGGATTCGACGGCGCAGTACGGCTACGGAGAGCTCCACGAGGGCGTGGTGAGCACATCATCCGAGGCGCAGAACAACGACAACCCTTGGAACACCTACGTGTACGAAGGGCTGCCGGCCGGTCCGATCGCGAATCCGAACGACGCTGCGATCAAAGCCGCGTTGAATCCTGCCGACGGTCCGTGGCTCTACTTCGTCACGATCAACCTCCAGACCGGCGAGACGGTGTTCACGAGCACGTACGAAGAGCATCAGGCCGCCATCGAGACGTGGCAGGCATGGTGTCGTGCGAATCCCGACCAGGGATGCTGAAACGATGACCACCCGTCTCCTGGCGGTGTGGGGCGATCCGATCGCTCACAGCAAGTCGCCGACTCTGCACGGTGCGGCGATCCGAGTGCTCGGTCTGGATTGGGAGTACGGTCGCCGGGAGGTCGACGCCGACGGCTTCTCCGCCGCGCTGCGCGGATTGGACGATTCCTGGCGAGGGCTCTCCCTCACCATGCCGCTCAAGGAACAGGCGTTTCGCGCGGCGCAGACGCACGACCGTCACGCCGAACTCACCGGCGCGGTGAACACTCTGCTTCTCAACGCAGCGCCTTCGGGCTTCAACACGGATGTCGGCGGCATCATCGACGCGTTCGCCGAGAACGAGGTCACCGGCGCCGCGCGTGCGCGCATCCTCGGCGCTGGTGCGACGGCGGCTTCGGCGCTGGTCGCGGTGGCGGAGATGGGGGCACACCGCATCGACGTCCGCGCGCGACGTCCGGAACGTACCCAGACACTTCGTGCTCTGGGCGAGCGGCTCGGTGTCGAGGTGACGGTGAGCGGCTTCGCCGATCAGATCGGTCCCGTGGACGTCACGGTCGCCACGCTTCCCGGCGGGGCCGTGCTCGAGCGTACGGCAGCTTTCGCCGAGCACGGAGGCATACTGCTCGACGTCGCCTACGCGCCGTGGCCGTCCGCTCTGGCCGAGGCCTGGGCCACTGAGCACGTCATCTCCGGGGTGGGCATGCTGCTGCACCAGGCCGTGCGGCAGGTGCGCGTCTTCGTACACGGCGATCCGGTCGACGAGCTCGACGATGAAGCAACCGTGCTGGCCGCCATGCGCACTGCGCTGAGGGAACCGGCACCGTCCTGACCGGATCTCCGCGACATGCGGGAAGAACAGGGTCCCCGCTCATGGGAGACTGGAGCAATGCTCCGCGTGCTCACGGCCGGCGAATCGCACGGCCCCGAACTCATTGCCGTCATGGAAGGGCTGCCGTCCGGCGTCCCGGTCTCATCCGAGGCGATCCAGCAGGATCTCGCCCGCCGTAAACTCGGCTATGGGCGCGGATCACGCATGAAGTTCGAGCAGGACGAGCTCACCATCTCGGGTGGTGTTCGGCACGGCAGGTCTCTCGGCAGCCCGATCGCCCTGCGCATCGGCAACACCGAGTGGCCGAAGTGGATCGAGGTCATGAACCCCGAGCCCATCGAGATCACCGACAAGTCGCGCGGCCGTTCAGCGCCGCTCACTCGGCCCCGCCCTGGACACGCCGACCTCGTCGGCATGCAGAAGTACGACTTCGATGAAGCACGCCCGATCCTCGAGCGCGCGAGCGCACGCGAGACCGCGGCACGTGTCGCCCTCGGCGCCGTGGCCAGGTCGTTCCTCGGTGCGCTCGGCATCCGTCTCGTCAGCCACACGCTGTCCATCGGCCCGGTGCGGGTACCGGACGGCGCTGCACTTCCGACACCCGATGACGTCGACGCGCTCGATGCCGATCCGCTGCGATGCTTCGACGCCGACACCTCGGCCGCCATGGTCGCGGAAGTCGATGACGCCCGTAAGGACGGCGACACGCTGGGTGGCATCGTCGAGGTGCTCGCCTACGGCCTACCGCCTGGACTCGGCTCGCACGTTCACTGGGATCGCCGTCTCGACGCACGTCTCGCCCAGGCTCTCATGAGCATTCAGGCCATCAAGGGCGTAGAAGTCGGCGACGGTTTCGAGACCACGCGTCGGCGCGGCTCCGCCGCCCACGATGAGCTCTTCTCCGCCGATGCGGGCATCACCCGAGGATCCGACCGCGCAGGCGGCACTGAAGGCGGCATGTCCACTGGCACCGTCCTGCGCGTGCGAGCGGGGATGAAGCCGATCGCGACGGTGCCGCACTCGCTGCGCACGATCGACGTCGCCACCGGCGAGACCGCGACAGCCCATCACCAGCGCTCCGACGTGTGCGCAGTGCCCGCGGCGGGTGTCGTCGCCGAGGCGATGGTCGCCGTCGAGCTCGCGAACGCCGTACTGGAGAAGTTCGGTGGAGACAGTGTCCGCGAGACGGCCCGCAACCTGCAGAGCTACCTCGACGCGATCCCGGCAGAGTTGCGCACCGCGCCCGCCTCGGAGGCGGCCCTGATCGCATACGATGATCACGTCTGAGCGGCTGATCGTCGTGCTCGTCGGTCCGATGGGCGCCGGCAAGACCAGCGTCGGACGGCAGGTGGCCAAGCGCCTCGGCGTGAGATTCATCGACACCGACAAGCGGATCGCCGCCGAGCACGGCCCGATCCCGGAACTCTTCGAGTCACGGGGCGAATCCCACTTCCGCGAACTAGAGCAGCTGGCCGTCGCCACGGCGCTCCGAGACGGGGGAGTGATCTCCGTCGGCGGTGGTGCGGTCAGCTCATCGGCGACGCGCGAGCTCCTGCATCGGCATCCGGTCGTCTTCCTGGCGGTGTCGCCGGAGGCCGTGGTAGATCGCATCCGCACCGGCGGACGGCCGCTCCTCGCGGGCGACGACGACCCCCTTGAGCGTTGGAATCAGATCTACGAGCAGCGCCGCGGCTGGTATGAGGAGGTCGCCGATGTGACCTTCGACACCTCTCATCGGCCGATGCAGCGCATCGCCGAAGAGATCGCGGCATGGAGGAGAGAACAGGCATGAGCACGACCACGATCAGCGTGAGCGGACAGGCATCCTACGACATCACGGTCGGACGCGGCATCCTCGACAGGGTGTCCGCGGCCCTCGATCCAACGGTGCGGAAGATCCTCGTGGTGCATCCGCCCACGCTCGCAGAGCGCGCCGCGGAACTGCGCGACCGTCTGCTCGCCGACACCGCCGACGGGCCCCGTGAGGTGCTGCTGGCCGAGGTGCCTGATGCCGAGCAGGGCAAGCGCATCGAGGTCGCCGCGTTTTGCTGGCAGATCATGGGCCAGTCCGACTTCACGCGCACCGATGCCGTCGTCGGATACGGCGGTGGGTCCGTGACCGACCTCGCCGGCTTCGTCGCGGCCACGTGGCTGCGCGGAGTGCAGATCGTGCAAGTGCCGACCACTGTGCTCGGCCTCGTCGACGCCTCAGTCGGCGGCAAGACCGGCGTCAACACCGCAGAGGGCAAGAACCTCGTCGGCGCCTTCTGGGCACCGCGCGCCGTCATCGGCGACCTCGACGAGTTGAGCAGCCTCAGCACCCACGAGGCCACGGCAGGGTTCGCCGAAGTGGTCAAAGCCGGCTTCATCTGGTCGCCGGAGATCCTCGACATCATCGAGGCCGACCCCTCCCGTGCCGTCGACACGACGACCGAAGAGTTCCGTCGTACGATCGAACTCGCGATCGACATGAAGGCGCAGGTCGTGTCTGATGACTTCCGCGAGGCCGGTCAGCGCGAGATCCTCAACTACGGCCACACCCTCGGCCACGCGATCGAGCACGCCGAGCGGTACCGCTGGCGCCACGGCGCGGCGATCTCGGTCGGGATGCTGTTCGCCGCCGAGATCTCCCGGCTCGCCGGCCGGCTCTCCGATGACGTCGCCGACCGCCATCGCACCGTGCTGGAGTCCCTCGGCCTGCCGACGACCTACCGCGCCGGTGCTTGGAAAACGTTGCTGGCGACCATGCAGCGCGACAAGAAGAGCAGAGGCGGGATGCTGCGCTTCATCGTTCTCGACGACATCGCCAAGCCCACAGTGCTGCAGGCGCCGGACGAATCGTTGCTCTTCGCCGCCTACCAGGAGGTGGGAGCGTGAGCCGCCGCATCCTGCTCGTCAACGGACCGAACCTCAATCTGCTGGGCACCCGCGAACCGGAGGTGTACGGTTCCGCAACCCTCGCGGACGTCGAGCGGATCACGCGCGATGCCGCGGCAGAGGCGGGGTTCGAGGTGCGCAGCATCCAGAGCAACCATGAGGGCGTGCTGATCGACGCGATCCACGCGGCCCGTGAGGATTGCGCCGCGATCGTGATCAATCCTGGCGGGCTCACGCACACCTCCGTCGCGCTGCGCGACGCGCTCACCGGCGTGTTCCTGCCGTTCGCCGAGGTGCACGTCTCAGACGTGCACGCGCGTGAGGAGTTCCGGCACTTCTCCTACCTCGAGGATGTCGCAGCAGTCCGCGTGATCGGGGAGGGCGTGGACGGCTACGCGAACGCTGTACGTCAGCTCACGGCGCTCATCCCGTAGAATCGACTGTCGGCCGCACTCATCGAACCCGGACAGGGTGAAACCCGAAACGGTGAAGACCGGCCCCTCATCAACGGAAACGGAACTCTCAGCGCATGGCATCCACCGCAGACATCAAGAACGGCGTCGTCCTCAGCATCGACGGACAGCTCTGGAACGTCATCGAGTTCCAGCACGTCAAGCCCGGCAAGGGCGGCGCGTTCGTGCGCACCAAGCTGAAGAACGTCGTCTCGGGAAAGACCGTGGACCGCACGTACAACGCCGGCGCGAAGATCGAGATCGAGAACGTCGATCGCCGTGACTTCACGTACCTCTACGCGGACGGCGACGGCTTCGTGTTCATGGACACGACCGACTACGACCAGATCACCGTCGGTGCGGCCACGGTCGGCGACGCGAAGAACTTCCTGCTGGAGAACCAGCAGGTCACGATCGCCCTGAACAACGGCAATCCGCTCTACATCGACCTCCCCGCATCTGTCACGCTCGAGGTGACGTACTCCGAGCCCGGCCTGCAGGGCGACCGTTCCTCGGCAGGCACGAAGCCTGCGACGGTGGAGACCGGGTACGAGATGCAGGTGCCGCTGTTCATCGAGACCGGAACGAAGATCAAGGTCGACACCCGCACGGGTGAGTACCTCGGTCGCGAGAAGTAAGGCGTGGGCGCTCGGACGAAGGCGCGCAAGCGCGCACTCGACATCCTCTTCTCCTCGGACGTCCGTGGAGACGACCTCGCTGTCGCTCTCGCCGCAGAAGCCAGGCGCGCCGCCGGCGAACCCGCTCGCGAGGCCTCCTGGCTGTACGCGCGCGAGATCGTCGACGGCATCGTCGATCACCGCGACGAGATCGACGAGCACATCGTGACGCACAGCCGTGACTGGAAGATCGAGCGGATGCCCGCCGTCGACCGCGCCCTGCTGCGCATCGGCGTGTGGGAGATCCTGCACAACGACCAGGTGCCGACCGCGGTCGCGATCGATGAGGCGGTTGAGCTCGCCAAGGAGTTCTCGACCGACGAATCCGGCGCATTCGTGCACGGCGTACTCGCGAGGGTGGCCCGAGCCGGCTGACCCGATGGATGCGCGCACGCGCATCCTGGGAGTGCAGCGTCGATGCTCGACGAGAGGATGCCGGTATGCCAGCGCCGTACGTCGATCCCGCTGTCATCCGTGCTCTGACGGACGACGGCGGGTACCGCCGCGGTCTGTCGTATCAGCGTTCGGGCATGGTGACACGCACCGCGTGGGACGATGCCGAGCGAGTACTCACCTCGGTCGTGGCGGGATCGGCCGGCCACTCGTACCGCTGCTCGATCCGCTTCTCCGCAAGCGGGGTGACCGCTTCTGTGGCGTCGGCGTTCTGCTCCTGTCCGGTGGCGCAAGGCTGCAAGCACGTCGTCGCGACGCTGCTCGTGAACAATGACGACGCCGTGCTGTCACCGGCGGTCACCCGTGACCAGCCGAGACCCGCCGCCTGGCGTGCCCTCGTTCCCTCCGCCTCTGCCGACGGCTCGACGGACATCGCGCTCGGAGTGGAACTGCGCCAGCGGGCGGCCGGTGGAGCGCACCACTGGTCGCCGCGACCGGTGCGCCCCGCCACCCCGCGCGACCTCGCCAAGGGAACAGGCGAACTGCTGCTCGGCATCCGTCCGCTCATGCGCAGCGCGGCGACCGGCTCCTGGATCCAGGGCGATGTGTCATGGGACTCGGTGCGCCGCTCGGCTGCTCAGTTCGGTCGCGAGCGCGTGCGCTGGTTCGCCGACCTGCTGAGCCTCTCACGCGACTCCCTGCTGTCGGGCACCGCGGGGGACTGGCTCTCGATGGATCTGATCGAATCCTCGCTGCTGTGGGGCCATCTTCGCCAGGCACCCGGACTCGGCATCCCTCTGGTGTCGACACGGAAGAGCACGACCGTGGCGCTCGGGGAGGCGGCGTCCGTCGCGGCGGAGTTCACGCGGAACGACGACGGCGCGCTCAGCATCGGCGCGGAGGTCATCCTCGACGAGCGGTTGGTTCCGACTGCGTCCGTGCGGGCCATCGGACACTCGGGGATCTACACGGCCGAGTCGATCGGCAGCCGCATCGCCCTCACGCTGGCCGAGGTCGAGCTCAGCGACCCCGTCCACACGCTCCTGAAGGCGCAGGGCGCGATCACCGTCACCAAGGCCGACGAGGCGGCGTTCCTGCGTGAGGCGTACCCTGCGCTGGCGAGACGCGCGCCGATCCGTACCGTCGGCGCGGTGAAGCTGCCCGCTGTGCCGTTGCCGCAGCCGACTCTGGTCGTGACGTTCCGCAGCGGCGACACGATCGACTACGCATTCGAATGGACCTACAAGGGCCACAGAAGATTCCCGCTCTCGCCGACAGCGGATGCCGTGCGCGACGCGCCCGCCGAACGGGAGCGTCAGAGCGAGATCGAGCAGATCTGGCAGAGGCTCTCCGACTCCGTGTTCACGGCATCCGCGACGCTGCACGACATCGACGCCGCCGAGTTCGTCGCGCACGTCGTTCCCGCCTTCCAGGCTCAGGGCGTCAGCATCGTCGAGAACGGCACGCGCAAGGACTACCAGGAGATCACCGGCATCCCGGAGATCACCGTCTCGACCGTGGAGACCGTCGACGCCGACTGGTTCGATCTCGGGGTGCTCGTGAAGATCGACGGGCGCACCATCCCGTTCACTCCGTTGTTCACGGCGATGGCGAAGGGCAGGCGCAAGCTGCTGCTCGTCGACGGCAGTTATCTGTCTCTCAATCACCCCGCGCTCGACCGGCTCCGTGAGCTGATCGACGAGGCCTCAGAGCTGCAGGAATGGGAGACCGGCCCGCGCATCAGCCGCTACCAGACCGATCTGTGGGAGGAGTTCGAAGACCTCGCGGACGAAGCGCTCCCCGCTGTGAACTGGCGTGCCACAGCCGAGGGACTGCGTCAGGCGACCGAGGTGCCGTCGACACCCGTGCCCGCGGGGCTCGGGTCCGAGCTGCGGCCGTACCAGAGGACCGGATTCGATTGGCTCGCATTCCTGTGGACGCATCGCCTCGGCGGCATCCTCGCCGACGACATGGGACTCGGCAAGACCATCCAGCTGCTCTCGCTCGTGCTGCACGCGAAGGAGGCGGGGGAGAAGCGGCCGTTCCTCGTCGTCGCCCCCACGTCCGTGCTCGGCTCCTGGCAGAGCGAAGCCGCGCGATTCGCTCCCGGCCTGCGCGTGCGCGTGATCGACAGCAGCAGCGTCAAACGTGAAGTGATGACGGATGCTGCCCACGGCGCCGACCTCGTCATCACCTCGTACACCCTGGTGCGTCTTGACGAGAAGGAATTCGCTGAGACCCGATGGGCCGGCCTCATCCTCGACGAGGCGCAGTTCGTGAAGAACCCCAAGACGAAGCAGCACCGCGCCGTCGCCGCGCTGAAGGCCGATGTCGTGTACGCCGTGAGCGGCACCCCGATGGAGAACAGCCTCACCGATCTCTGGGCGCTGTTGAAGCTCGCGGCTCCCGGCCTGTTCGCGTCGGCCAGGAAGTTCGGCGAGGACTACGTGCAGCCCATCGAGAAGGGCAAGGTTCCGGAGAACGAGGAGGGCGGCGAGTACCGGCAGCGGCGCCTGGAACGGCTCCGCCGCCGCATCCGTCCGCTCATGCTGCGCCGGACCAAGCAGCTGGTGGCCGCAGACCTTCCAGAGAAGCAGGAGCAGCAGCTGCACGTCGAGCTCAGCCCGTCGCACAGGGCCCTGTACGACGTGGTGCTGCAGCGCGAGCGGCAGAAGGTGCTGGGTCTGCTGGAGGATCTCGACCGCAATCGCTTCATCGTGTTCCGCTCGCTCACGATGCTCCGTCTGCTGAGCCTGTCACCCGGACTCGTCGACCCCGCGGACGCGAAGATCGGCTCCCGTAAGCTGGATGCACTTCTCGAGCATGTACAGGAGCTGCAGGCAGAAGGCCACCGCGCACTCGTGTTCAGCCAGTTCACCTCGTTCCTCAAGGAGGCGGCAGCGCGGCTCGATCACGCAGGCATCGCGTATGCGTACCTGGACGGATCGACGACCAGGCGGCCCCAGGTCATCGACGCCTTCCGCGCAGGCGAGCAGCCCGTGTTCCTCATCAGCCTGAAGGCGGGCGGATTCGGCCTCACCCTCACCGAAGCCGATTACGTGTTCCTGCTGGATCCATGGTGGAACCCGGCCGCCGAAGCGCAGGCGGTGGACCGTACGCATCGCATCGGTCAGCAGAACCCGGTCATGGTGTACCGGATGATCTCCTCCGGAACGATCGAGGAGAAGGTCCTCGCCCTCCAGGAGCGCAAGGCGCGCCTGTTCACGGCGGTCATGGACGACGAGGAGATGTTCGCCCAGTCGCTCACCGCCGACGACATCAGGGGACTGTTCGAGAGCTGAGGGCTGCGTGCGGGTGCCGGCGCAGCGCGTGTTACGACGACATGACACGCCCCTCACGGAGCCCATCCGCGCAGGTGACGCAGAAGTGACGCGCCGGAAACGAATCCCGCGATCTCCCGAAACAGCGTCCTCCTATCGTCGATGCCGTACCGTCCGGAAGTCTCGGACCCGCGCGCATCAGGGGGTCAGCCGTGGTCATCTCGTCCGTCGCAGCAACACAGGATCAGCACGCACGTCCGGTCGTGCTCACTCGCCGGCCGGGGCGGTGGGTCGACGGGTTCGACCCCGAGAGCTCCGAGTTCTGGCGCACCGAGGGCCGCCGAATCGCACGACGCAACCTCGGCTGGTCGATATACGCGGAGTTCCTCGGCTTCATCGTCTGGCAGCTGTGGAGCGTCGTCGTCGTGCTGCTGCCTGCTGCGGGCTTCACCTTCACCAGCGCGGAGACGTTCTGGCTGCTCTCAGTGCCGAGCCTCGTCGGCGCGACGCTGCGCTTTCCGTACACGTTCATGGTGCCGCGCTTCGGCGGACGCAACTGGACGATCGTCTCCGCTGTGCTGCTGCTGATCCCAGCGTCATTGCTGGCGGTCGCGGTCGGCAACCCTGAGACGCCGTTCTGGTTGATGCTGGTGATCGCCGGGCTCGCAGGCTTCGGCGGGGGCAACTTCGCCAGCTCCATGGCGAACATCACGTACTTCTTCCCTCAGCGGGAGAAGGGCTGGGCTCTCGGCCTCAACGCCGCGGGCGGCAACCTCGGCACTTCGGTGGCACAGTTCTTCGTGCCGGTCGTCGTCTCGATCGGTGCAGGGATCGGTCTCGGTCTGCCACTGGCCGGTTGGATGTGGGTGCCCTTCATCCTGTTCGCTGCCTGGGGTGCCTGGCGGTACATGGACAACCTGTCCTCGGCGAAGGCCGATTTCGCGGGATCGGCAGCGGCGTTGCGAGAACCGCACCTGTGGCTGCTCTCACTGTTGTACATCGGCACCTTCGGATCGTTCATCGGATTCTCCAGCGTCTTCCCGAAGCTGATCGTGGATGAGTTTCCCGAGTTCTCAAGTCTGCATGTCGGCGCCGCCGTCGTGTCCCTGGCGTTCCTCGGCGCGCTCGTCGGCTCCGTCTTCCGACCGCTGGGCGGGCGTCTGGCCGACCGTTTCGGCGGCGCCCGGGTGACCATCGCGGCCTTCGCCGTGATGGCTGTCGGCGCATTCGGCATTCTCGGTGTGCTCGCGCTCGAGCAGTTCTGGCTCTTCCTCGTCTGCTTCCTGGTGCTGTTCGCCGCCACCGGAGTGGGGAACGGCTCGACGTACCGGATGATCCCCATCGTCTTCTCCGCAAGGGCGATCGCGCGACGAGAGGGCGACGCTGCGATGGTGGCGCGTCGTGCCGCAGCAGCACTCGGACTCATCGCCGGGATCGGAGCGTACGGCGGCTTCGTCGTGCCCCAGGTGCTGAACGCTTCGCAGCTCGCCTCGGGCGGGTACCAGGCCGCGTTCGTCGGGTTCGGTATCGCCTACCTCGTACTCCTCGTCATCACAGCCCTCGCCTACGCCGTGCCACGCGCCTCGCTCGACGGACGGCGGATCTGAACGTGTCGGAAGGCGCTCCACCGCTCCGAGTCGTGATCGTCGGGTTCGGCCCCGTCGGCGCGCGGCTGTGCGAGGAGCTGCTTCCTGCGGTCAAGACCGGTTCGATGGCTCTCACCGTGATCGGGGCTGAGTCGGATGCGCCGTACAACCGTGTTCTCGTGGCCGAGCTGGCGGTCGACAGAGCGGATGCCGCGGGCATCACCCTGCACGATCCGCAGGAGAGCATGCGGGCGGGGGTCGATGTGCGCCTCGGCACCAGGGCAGTCAGCGTGGACAGGGCGATCAAGCAGATAGAGCTCTCGAACGGTGAGCGGGTGGCCTATGACCGACTGGTGCTCGCGACCGGGGCGCGCGCCAACATACCCACGCTGACCGGTATCCACCGGCCGGCCTTCGACGTCGACTCGCTGGCCAGATCGGGTGCCAGCGTCATCGGCGCGGATCCCGTGCTTCCGAACGGGGTGACGGTGCTGCGAGATCTCGCAGACGCCGAGCGTGTTCGTGCGGCAGTGAGCGAAGGGGCGCGACTGGTCGTGCTGGGCGCCGGTGTGCTCGGGCTGGAGTTCGCTCTGCTGGCGGCCGGTGCGGACGCAGAGGTCGCGGTGGTGCATCACGGGGCGACGCCCATGCCCCGCAGTCTCGACCGAGGCGCTGGCATCGTGCTCTCGCGCGCACTGCGGGAGGCGGGCGTCGAGGTGTACGCGCACAGTCGTGCCGAATCTGTCGGCTTCCGCACGGGCGACGACGGGGAGCCGGCATTCGACGCGCTGGTCACGGCAGACGGCAACTACGTTCGCGGCGACCTGCTGGTGCTGTCGTGCGGAGTCGGAGCCCGAGCTGAGCTCGCGACCGCAGCGGGTATCCGCACGGCGGCAGGGATCGTGGTCGACGAACAACTGCGTTCCTGGAGCGACGACGATGTCTTCGCGATCGGCGACTGCGCGCACGTCGTGGAGCGCACGGTTGAGACGAATGCACTGACGCGCCTGCCCGGTGCACCTTCCGGACTGATCGGTCCCGGATGGCGGCAGGCCGAGTGGCTCGCCCGTCGCCTCGTGGCTGAATCCGCCTGTGCTGCTCTTCCCGCGGCGCCACCGGCGGAGCGGGATTGCGTCGTCATGTTGAAGGCGGACAGGGTGGATGTCGCGGCAGTGGGTGACGTCGACGTCGACATCTGGGATGCATCGCCGCCCGACGACTCTGCGCCACTGCGTCACGTCGCGCAGTGGGCCGATCCTCAGCACGGCCGCTATCTCAAGCTGGTCACCAGGGGCGGTGTTCTCCAAGCCTTCACGAGCGTCGGGATGCCCCGCACAGCGGCCGAGCTGACGCTGCTGTACGACCGACGAGGGGAACTGCCGGCCGATCGTTCGCTGCTGCTGCGGATGGACGGTGCGGACGACAGCGCAATCGCACGTTCAGACGCGTTCGCTCCCGAGACGACGGTGTGCCTGTGCAACGGCGTGAATGTGGAGGCGATCGGGGACTCTGTGGCCAGGGGCAATGACACCGTGGCCTGCCTGGGACGCGACACGCGTGCGGGCACCGGTTGCGGCGGATGCAAGCCACGCCTGGTCGAACTCATCGAGCGATTCACCTCTTCAGCGCAGGTCGCACCGGCATGAGTGTCGATACGCACACGCATTGTCCGTACTGCGCTCTGCAGTGCGCGATGACGCTCACGCCCAGAGCCCTGGACGCCGCGATCGGTGAGCCTTCCCTGACGGTCACCGGCCGTTCCTTCCCGACCAACCGCGGCGGTCTGTGCAGGAAGGGCTGGACCTCTTCGGCGCTGCTCGACTCGGACGACCGCATCCGCACACCTCTCGTCCGTGACGCGCACGGTGAGCTCGTGCCGACGGAGTGGTCAGTGGCGCTCGACACTCTCGCTCGGCGCATTCGTGCACTGCAGGGCCAGCACGGACGGGACAGCATCGGCGTGTTCGGGGGAGGCGGTCTCACGAACGAGAAGGCCTATCAGCTGGGCAAGTTCGCGCGTATCGCGCTCGGTACATCGCGCATCGACTACAACGGACGCTTCTGCATGTCGTCCGCCGCCGCAGCCGCGAACCGCGCGTTCGGCATCGACCGCGGACTGCCGTTTCCGCTCACCGACCTGGACGCGGCGAAGACCGTGCTGCTGCTCGGTTCGAACGTCGCAGAGACCATGCCGCCTTTCCTTTCGCACCTCGCCGGCGTCCGTGAGGCCGGCGGCCTCATCGTGGTCGATCCGCGTCGCAGTGCGACGGCGAGACTGACCGAAGAAGGGCAGGGGACACACCTGGCGCCTGCGCCGGGGAGCGACCTCGAGCTGCTGCTCGGCCTCACCCACATCGTGATCGCGGAACGGCTGTACGACGCCACCGCGATCGAGGAGCTCACCCTGGGGTTCGATGACCTGCGCCGCAGCGTCGCCGCATGGTGGCCGGCCCGCGTGCAGCAGGTGACCGGCGTGCCTGTCGCCGTGCTGAGAGATGTGGCGCGGCGCCTGTCGGAAGGGGAGGAGACCTTCATCCTGACGGGCCGCGGTGTCGAGCAGCATGCGAACGGCACCGATACAGCGACTGCCGCCATCAACCTGGCGTTGATCCTCGGACTTCCCACGCGACATGGCAGCGGCTACGGCACGCTCACCGGACAGGGCAACGGGCAGGGCGGCCGCGAGCACGGTCAGAAGTGCGATCAACTGCCCGGGTACCGCAAGATCATGGATCCGGTCGCACGAGCCCATGTCGCTGCGATATGGGGAGTACAGGCAGAGGACCTGCCCGGTCCTGGTCTGCCTGCCGTGCAGCTGCTGGCCTCGATCGACGTGCCGGATGGGATCCGCGCACTGCTGGTGCACGGGTCCAATCCCGTCATCTCCGCACCCGATGCGGGCGCCGTGCGCGATCGGCTCGCACGCCTGGATCTTCTCGTGGTCTGCGACTTCTTCCTCTCCGAGACCGCGGCGATGGCGGACATCGTCCTGCCGGTCACGCAGTGGGCGGAGGAGGAGGGCACGATGACGAACCTCGAGGGCCGGGTGATCCGTCGCAGGCGTGCGGTCGATCCGCCCGGCGGCGTGCGCAGCGAGCTGTGGATCTTCGCAGAGCTCGCCCGTCGGCTGGATGCGCCGGGTCGCTTCGACGTCGATCCGGCCCTGGTGTTCGACGAGCTGGCGCGCGCCTCCGCGGGTGGTGTCGCCGACTATTCCGGGCTCAGCCATGAACTTCTCGACGATGACACCGAGGCGTACTGGCCGTACCCGAGCGGAAGCGAGGGCACACCGCGCCCGCTGCTCGGCGGGTACCGGCATCCCGACGGCCGAGCCCGGATCGTGCCGGTGTCAGTCGGCGTCCGCCTCGAGAGTGCGGCGACCGGATCAGAACTCACGCTCATCACCGGACGTCTGCTCGAGCACTACCAGTCCGGTGCGCAGACGCGGCGGGTGCCGGAGCTGATGGCCGCGCGCGATGCTCTCGAAGTGACGATGCATCCATCCACCGCGGCTGACCGCGGACTCGGCGACGGAGACCGGGCCACGCTCGAGAACAGCCGCGGTACCGTGACGGCGAAGGTCGCGACGAGTGTCTCCATCCGGCCGGATACAGTGTTCCTGCCGTTCCACTTCGCCGGCGCCCACAGTGCGAACCTGCTGACGAGCGATGCCACCGACCCCGTCTCGGCGATGCCGGAGTTCAAGACGGCGATCGTGCAGGTGCGTGCGGCCGCGGTCCGCTGAGCCCACCAGCGAGATCGTCCCGCCCTGCCCGGTCGCACCTCGCGCTCAGTGGCCCCCGGGTACAATCGTGAGGTCAATCTCAGAAGGAGCGCAATGCGGATCACGGGGCTCGGCCACGCCGGAATGTTCATCGAGACGGTCGGCGGAAACATCATCTGCGACCCGGTGATGGGCCCTTCGTTCTACGGCTCCTGGTTCCCGTTCCCCGACAACCGCGGTCTCGACTGGGAGAAGCTGGGACGCGAGGCGGACTTCCTGTACATCTCGCATCGCCATCGCGATCACTTCGATCCCGCGCTTCTCGAGCGGTACATCCGCAAGGACATCGAGGTGCTGCTGCCTGACTATCCGATCGACGATCTCGAGAAGGACATCCGCGCGCTCGGGTACGAGAACATCACCTATGCGCCGGCAGGTGAGGTCATCGAACGCGGTGAGCTGAAGATCATGATCACGCCGCTGCGTGCCCCCAGCGACGGCCCGATCGGCGACTCGTCGCTCAGCGTCGACGACGGCACGGCATCCGTGCTCAACCAGAACGATTCGCACCCGCTCGACCTCGAGAAGCTCCTCAGCTTCGGCAAGCCCGATGCGTACTTCACGCAGACCTCAGGAGCGATCTGGTGGCCCATGGTCTACGACCTGCCGCAGGACGCGAAGCAGAACTTCGCGCGCCTCAAGCGCGATGCGCAGAACAAGCGGGCGATGTTCTACATCGAGAAGGTCGATGCGCCTCATGTGTTCCCGATGGCCGGTCCGCCGATGTTCCTGCGCGACGAGCTGTTCAAGTACAACGGCTTCGGACTCGATGACGACTCGATCTTCACGGACCAGAAGCAGTTCATCGCGCATCTGAAGGAGCAGGCGCCGCAGTACGACGGGCAGCTCTTCGTGCCCGGGACGGTCGTCGAACTCGATCACGCCGACATGACGATCACGCAGACGTTGTACACGGATGCCGAGATCGCCCACGTGTTCGATGAGAAGTGGGAGTACCTCGAGTCGCAGCGCGCGAGCCGCCAGCAGGAGATCCGCGACGAGGAGGCCTCCCGTGCGGGCGTCATCGCGCCGGACGAGATGCTCGCGACCCTCAAGGCGTGGTGGGAACCGCTGCTGAAGAAGTCGCGCACCATCCGCCTCGGCGTCGGCGGCTGCGTGCGGTTCCGCATCGGCGATCTGGACATGGTGGTCGACTTCCCGCGGGCCAAGGTCCGCGAGTACGCGGGGGAGGAGTGCATCTACTGGTACACGATCCCCGCCGATCTGGTCTCCACCAACATCCGCGATCACGAGATCGACTGGTCGAACTCGATCTTCCTGTCGATGCAGTTCCATGTCGGCCGCAGCGGCAAGTTCAACGAGTTCCTCACGACGTTCCTCAAGTGCCTGTCAGTGGATCGCATCGAGTACGTCGAGAACTGGTACTCCGAGCAGACAGATCAGACCGAGGATGCTGAAGTCGGCGACTGGGTCGTCCAGCGCCGCTGCCCGCACCTTCGAGCCGACCTCACCAAGACCGGCAAGGTCGATGACGAGGGCGTGCTCACCTGCAGCATGCACGACTGGAAGTGGGACCTGAAGACCGGCAAGTGCCTGACCACCACCGGTCATCCTATTCGCGCCACGAAGGTCGACGAAGTCACCGACGCGGCGTTGCGCCTGGGCGCCTGAGCCTCACGTCGAGGGGACCGGTCGCCGTGCGAGCAGCACAGCGACCACGGGGTTGAGTACCATGAGTGCGGCCCAGGCCAGCTTCGCGCTGTTCGCATCGACCAGCAGGGCGACCGGAATCGACGCGAGGAACACAGCCGGCGTCACAAGCGCCCCGAGTACCTCACCGAGTCGGCGCGGTCGTACGATTCCGCACGGCGACGTGAACCTGTGGTCTCCGTCGCGGTTCTCTGAGTGTCGCTCATGTGCACAGCGTGCAGCGCTCGTCTCCGCCGTGCCAGGCGTTCGCATGCTCCTGTACCACTGATGATGTCGGTGGTACAGTGGCGTCATGCCCACGACATTGACCCGCATCCAAGTCACGCAGACGCCCGCGTTGCGCGATGCGCTCGAACTCGCCGCCGAAGAATGGCCCGGAGTCCCGCATTCCGAACTGGTGGCGAGGCTCGCTGTCGAAGGGGGACAGTCGCTCGCGGCCGTTCGCGCAGCCCGTCGTGTCGCGCGACGCAGAGCGCTCGACGAGACTCGGGGCATCTTCGGCCCTGACGTCTACCCGCCGGGATATCTCGATGATCTCCGAAAGGACTGGCCGGAATGATCGTCCTGGACGCAAGTGTGATGATTGCGCACCTTCTTGAAGGCGATGCACATGCAACAGCAACGATGGAGCTTCTCGACACAGAAGAGGAACTGGCGATGCATCAGATCTCGATCGCGGAGAGCCTGGTCGGACCGGCGAAGCGGAATGTGATCGATGTCGCAGAACGAGCAATCGGTACTCTTGGCGTCGAGCGGTTGCAAGCACCCATTGACGAGCCCCGGCGCCTCGCGCTTCTACGCGCCGAAACCGGTCTGAAGATGCCGGATTGCTGTGTCCTCGCGGGTGCAGAATCCAACGGCGCTACGCTCGCCACGTTCGATCGTCGCCTCGCGGATGTCGCGCGCGAGCGCGGCGTCGAGGTCGTCGGCGCCTGAACCGACCCCTAGACTGATACGAGCAAGCAACCTTTAACACCGTCCGGAGAGGCGGAGAAGGGAGCGGTGAATGAGCGCACGAACTGTGCTGCATGAAGCCGATATCTCGCGGGCTCTGACCCGTATCGCGCATGAGATCCTCGAATCCAATCGAGGAGCCGAGAACCTCGTCCTGCTGGGCATCCCGACCCGCGGCGTCACTCTCGCACATCGCCTCGGCGCGCTGGTCAGCAGCATCTCCCAGACCTCGGTCGCGACCGGCTCCCTGGATGTGACCCTGTTCCGCGACGATCTAGCGAAACAGCCCACCAGGTCGCCGCAGCCCACCGACATCCCCGCCGGCGGCATCGACGGCAAGACGGTCGTGCTCGTCGACGACGTGCTGTTCTCCGGGCGCAGCATCCGCGCCGCCCTCGACGCGATCCAGTCGATCGGCCGCCCGTCGACCGTGCGTCTGGCGATCCTCGTCGATCGTGGTCACCGCGAGCTCCCCATCCGTCCCGACTTCGTCGGCAAGAACATTCCGTCCTCCCGCCAGGAGCGCGTGAACGTGCGCCTGTTCGAGAACGATGGCGCAGAGGAGGTGACGATCGGAGAATGAGGAACCTCCTCGACACCCGCACCCTCGATCGCGAGAGCGCACTGCGCATCCTCGACGTCGCAGAGGACATGTCCGACACCCAGACCCGCGAGAACAGGAAACTGCCGACGCTGCGCGGCAAGACCGTGGTCAACCTGTTCTTCGAGGACTCCACACGCACGCGCATATCGTTCGAAGCCGCCGCGAAGCGCCTCTCCGCCGACGTCATCAACTTCGCCGCCAAGGGGTCGAGCGTCTCGAAAGGCGAGAGTCTCAAGGACACCGCGCAGACTCTGCAGGCCATGGGCGCGGATGCCGTCGTCATCCGCCACCACGCCTCCGGCGCCCCGCGCACACTCGCGACCAGCGGCTGGATCACCGCGGGCGTCATCAACGCCGGCGACGGCACGCATGAGCATCCGACCCAGGCGCTGCTCGACGCCTTCACGATCCGCAAGCGCCGATTCGGGGCCGATAGCCGCGGCCAAGACCTCTCCGGCATCCGCGTCGTGATCGTGGGGGATGTGCTGCACTCGCGCGTCGCGCGCTCGAACGTCTGGCTCCTCACGACACTCGGCGCCGAGGTCACGCTCGTCTCGCCGCCGACGCTGGTGCCGCAAAACGTGTCGCAGTGGCCGGTGCGCGTGGTCTACGACCTCGACGAGGCTCTCGCCGACGGTCCGGATGCGGTGATGATGCTGCGTATTCAGCTGGAACGCATGAACGCCGCGTATTTCCCGAGTGAGCGGGAGTATTCCCGGCGCTGGGGGCTGGACGCCGTGCGTGCGGCCACGCTTGCGGACGATAGCATTGTGATGCACCCCGGACCCATGAATCGCGGCCTGGAGATCTCCGCCGAAGCTGCGGACTCGCCGCGCTCGACGGTGCTGGAACAGGTCACCAACGGGGTGTCAGTGCGCATGGCGGTGCTCTACCTGCTGCTGGCAGGAGAACGAGACGACGAACGAGGAGAAGGCAGCTGATGGACACCCTCGTGATCACCGGGGCACAGCTTCTCGGCGCGGACAGCGCCGACATCGTGGTGGAGAACGGCATCATCGCCGAGATCGGCAGCGGGCTCAGCCGGGCCGGCGCCCGAGTCATCGACGCGCAGGGCCTCATCGCACTGCCGGGCCTCGTCGACCTGCACACGCACCTGCGCGAGCCTGGTTATGAGGCGTCCGAGACGATCCTCACCGGCACCAGGGCGGCAGCATCCGGCGGGTTCACCGCGGTCTTCGCGATGCCGAACACGTCACCGGTCGCCGATTCCGCCGGCGTCGTCGAGCAGGAACTCGCCCTCGGAGAGGCGGCGGGCTACGCCACCGTGCAGCCGATCGGCGCCGTCACCGTCGGGCAGAAGGGCGAACGCCTCGCTGAGCTCGGCGCCATGGCCACCTCACGCGCCAAGGTGCGCGTCTTCAGCGACGACGGATTCTGCGTCTTCGATCCGCTGATCATGCGCCGCGCACTCGAGTACGTGAAGTCCTTCGGCGGTGTCATCGCCCAGCATGCACAGGATCCGCGGCTGACCGAGGGCGCCCAGATGAACGAGGGCGTCGTCTCCGCAGAGCTGGGACTCGCAGGATGGCCGGCCGTCGCCGAGGAGTCGATCATCGCGCGCGATGTGCTTCTCGCCGAGCACGTCGGCTCACGCCTGCACGTCTGCCACCTGTCCACCGCTGGTTCCGTCGACATCATCCGCTGGGCCAAGAAGCGCGGTATCGACGTCACTGCAGAGGTCACTCCGCACCACCTGCTGCTCACGGACGAACTGGTCCGCGGCTATGACGCGAAGTACAAGGTGAACCCGCCGCTTCGTCGCGAAGAGGACGTACTCGCCGTGCGCGAGGGACTGGCCGACGGCACTATTGACATCGTCGCCACCGACCACGCCCCGCATCCCAGCGAGAACAAGGCCTGCGAATGGCAGGCCGCAGCGAACGGCATGGTCGGCCTCGAGAGCGCGCTGCGCGTCGTGCATCAGTCGATGGTGCAGACCGGCCTGATCGGATGGGCCGACGTCGCCCGCGTCATGAGTCAGGCGCCCGCACGCATCGGACTTCTCGACGGTCACGGCACTCCGCTCGAAGCCGGTCAGCCTGCGCAGATCACGCTGTACGACGCCTCGCGGGAGGGCACCTTCACCGCTGCCGATCTGCACGGTCGCAGCCGGAACTCGCCGTATCTCGGGCGCGACCTTCCCGGCCGCGTCGAGTGGACGATCCACCACGGCGTCGTAACGGTCGAATCCGGCGCCGTCGTCGAAGAACTCCACTCATGCGATGCACCGAGCGGCCGCAGGGAGGGGAAGTGAGCATGCGGGACATCGCTGTCGCCATCACCATCGTCCTGGCGGTGCTCGTCCTGGTGTCCATGTATCTGGCATGGCGACGACGCCTGCGACGCGACGGCGTGCACGTCGCGCCGGTGGGTGTCCCGGAGCACGCGGAGGTCCTGGCCAGGCACGAGGTGCTGTACGTCTCGACGACACGCCACGACCAGCCGCTCGAACGTCTGGCGATCACGCCGCTGGCATACCGTGCCCGCGGTGAGATCGCGGTGACCGATCGTGGCGCCGCGCTCTGCCTCGACGGCGCGCCCACGGTCTTCCTCGCATCCGCGAAACTCGTTCAGGTCGACCGTGCGACGGTCACGATCGACCGTGTCGTCGAGCCGAACGGTCTCGTGCGACTCGCATGGAACGTGTCCGACGACACGATCGTCGACTCGTACCTGCGCGTCACGGCCGGCGATCCCCAGAACCTCATCTCAGAACTCCAGCGGCTCATCCCCGCGAACGACACAGGAGCCGAATCATGACACTCCCAGACCCCGCCGTCCTCGTCCTCGAAGACGGCACCCGTCACGTCGGGCGCGCATACGGCGCGCAGGGGACCACGCTCGGCGAGGTCGTCTTCTCGACCGGCATGAGCGGGTACCAGGAGACGCTGACCGATCCGTCCTACGCCGGCCAGATCGTGCTGCAGACCGCGCCCCACATCGGCAACACCGGGATGAATGACGAAGACACCGAGTCGCGACGCATCTGGGTCGCCGGCTACATTGTGCGCGACCCCTCCCGTGTCGTGTCGAACTGGCGCGCGAACGCCTCTCTGGACGAGATCCTCGTCCGCGACGGCATCGTCAGCATCAGCGGCATCGACACTCGGTCGATCACGCGGCACATCCGCTCCGCCGGTTCCATGCGAGGCGGCATCTTCTCCGGCGCGGACGCCGCGCTGGATGCTGATGAGCAGCTGCGCCGCGTGCAGGAGGCCCCCGAGATGAGCGGCCAGAACCTGTCGGCGCAGGTCTCGGTCGATGTCGCCGAGGTCACGACGGCGTTGGGGGAGCGCATCGGCAACCTCGCAGTGCTCGACCTCGGCGTGAAGCAGGCCACGATCGACAACCTCGCCGCACGCGGCTTCGAGGTGCACGTGCTGCCGCAGTCCTCGACCATCGAAGACATCCGCGCGGTCGATCCGGTCGCGGTGTTCTACTCCAACGGTCCGGGTGACCCGGCGGCATCGGGCGAGCACGTGGCGCTGCTGCGGAACGTGCTCGATGACGGCCTGCCGTTCTTCGGCATCTGCTTCGGCAACCAGCTGCTCGGTCGCGCACTGGGTCTCGGCACCTACAAGCTGCCCTTCGGGCATCGCGGCATCAACCAGCCTGTGCTCGACAAGAGCACCGGCAAGGTCGAGATCACCGCACACAACCACGGTTTCGCGGTCGAGGCGCCGCTCGAGGGCGCGTTCGACAGCCCGAACGGCTACGGAAAGGTCGAGGTCAGCCACGTCGGCCTCAACGACAACGTCGTCGAGGGTCTTCGCGCTCTCGACATCCCGGCTTTCTCGGTGCAGTACCACCCCGAGGCTGCGGCCGGCCCCCACGACGCCAACTACCTCTTCGATCGGTTCCGTGACCTGGTCGTTGCCACCCAGAAGGACGCCAAGTAATGCCAAAGCGCGACGACATCAATTCCGTCCTCGTCATCGGATCCGGCCCGATCGTGATCGGTCAGGCCTGCGAGTTCGACTACTCCGGAACCCAGGCGTGTCGCGTGCTGCGCGAGGAGGGCGTGCGCGTCATCCTCGTAAACTCCAACCCGGCCACGATCATGACCGACCCCGACTTCGCCGATGCGACCTACATCGAGCCGATCACCTGGCAGGTCATCGAGACGATCATCGCGAAGGAGAAGCCGGATGCGATCCTTCCGACGCTGGGCGGCCAGACGGCCCTGAACGCCGCGATCGAGCTGCACAACCACGGCATCCTCGAGAAATACGACGTCGAGCTGATCGGCGCGAGCTTCGAGGCCATCAACAAGGGCGAGGACCGCCAGATCTTCAAGCAGCTGGTGCTCGACTCCGGTGCAGACGTCGCGGCCAGTCGCATCGCTCACACAATGGACGAGGTGCTCGCCGCGGCCGACGAGCTCGGCTACCCGCTCGTCGTGCGCCCGAGCTTCACGATGGGCGGCCTCGGCTCCGGCTTCGCCTACGACGAGAAGGACCTGCGCCGGATGGCCGGCGCCGGACTCCACGACTCGCCGACGAACGAAGTGCTCCTCGAGGAATCGATCCTCGGCTGGAAGGAGTACGAGCTCGAGCTCATGCGCGACACCGCCGACAACACGGTCGTCGTCTGCTCCATCGAGAACGTCGACCCCGTCGGCGTGCACACCGGCGACTCCATCACGGTCGCCCCGGCACTGACGCTGACCGACCGCGAGTATCAGAAGCTCCGCGACATCGGCATCGACATCATCCGCGCCGTCGGCGTGGACACCGGCGGCTGCAACATCCAGTTCGCGATCGACCCGGCCGACGGCCGCATCATCGTGATCGAGATGAACCCCCGCGTCTCGCGCTCCAGCGCCCTCGCCTCGAAGGCCACCGGATTCCCGATCGCGAAGCTCGCGGCGAAACTCGCTCTCGGCTACCGCCTCGACGAGATCCCGAACGACATCACCGGTGTGACGCCTGCGAGCTTCGAGCCCACGCTGGACTACGTGGTCGTCAAGGTGCCGCGCTTCGCGTTCGAGAAGTTCCCGGCCGCCGACCCGACGCTGACCACGACCATGAAGTCGGTGGGCGAGGCCATGGCGATCGGCCGCAACTACGCCACCGCCCTGCAGAAGGCGCTCCGCTCGCTCGAGAAGCGCGGCTCCAGCTTCCACTGGGGTGAAGAGACGCGCAGCGTCGACGAGCTGCTCGAGATCTCGAAGACGCCGACCGATGGCCGCATCGTCGTGCTGCAGCAGGCGCTGCGCAAGGGCGCGACGATCGAGCAGGCATTCGATGCCACGGCCATCGACCCGTGGTTCCTCGACCAGATCGTGCTGATCAACGAGGTCGCAGAGACCGTCCGCACCGCGGGCGAGCTCGATGCCGCCACGCTCCGCTACGCGAAGGAGCACGGCTTCTCCGACGTGCAGCTGGCCGAGATCCGCGGCATCAGCGAGGCGGAGGCGCGCGGAGTCCGTCACGGCTTCGGCATCCGCCCGGTGTACAAGACGGTCGACACGTGCGCGGGGGAGTTCCCCGCGCTGACGCCGTATCACTACTCGAGCTACGACTTCGAGACCGAGGTCGCACCATCGGAGCGCACCAAGGTCGTCATCATCGGATCCGGGCCGAACCGCATCGGCCAGGGCGTCGAGTTCGACTACTCGTGCGTGCACGCGTCGTTCGCACTGTCGGATGCCGGATACGAGACCGTCATGGTCAACTGCAACCCCGAGACCGTCTCCACCGACTACGACACCTCCGACCGGCTGTACTTCGAGCCGCTCACACTGGAGGACGTTCTCGAGGTGCTCGACGCCGAAGCCGCCAGCGGCACCATCCTCGGCGTCGTCTGCCAGCTCGGCGGACAGACCCCGCTCGGGCTCGCCAAGGGCATCGAGGCAGCGGGCTACACGGTGCTCGGCACGAGCCCCGAGGCGATCGACATCGCCGAGGAGCGCGAGCTGTTCTCGCAGCTGCTGAACTCGGCAGGGCTCATCGCCCCGCGGCACGGCACGGCCATCGATGCGGACGGCGCCGTCGTCATCGCGGAGGACATCGGCTACCCGGTGCTGGTGCGCCCGAGCTTCGTGCTCGGCGGCCGCGGCATGGAGATCGTGTACGACACCGCGAGCCTGCGCGACTACTTCGTGCGCACGGCAGGCGAGGTCATCGTCGGCCCAGGCACCCCTCTGCTCGTCGACCGCTTCCTCGACGACGCGATCGAGCTCGACGTCGACGCACTCTACGACGGCAACGAGCTGTACATCGGCGGCGTCATGGAGCACCTCGAAGAGGCCGGCATCCACTCCGGCGACTCCAGCTGCACCCTGCCGCCCATCTCGCTCGGACGCAGCGACATCGACCGCATCCGCATCGCCACCCTCGCGATCGCCGAGGGCGTGGGCGTGCGCGGCCTGCTGAACGTGCAGTTCGCGATCAGCGCCGGCGTGCTCTACGTCATCGAGGCGAACCCGCGGGCGAGCCGCACTGTTCCGTTCGTGTCGAAGGCGCTCGGCATCCCTCTCGCGAAGGCCGCTAGTCGCATCATGGTCGGCGCGACGATCGACGAGCTGAAGACCGAGGGGCTGCTGCCTGTCTCCGACGGATCGCGCGTACCGCTCGGTGCGCCGGTCGCCGTCAAGGAGGCCGTGCTGCCGTTCAAGCGGTTCCGTACCAGGGACGGCAAGATCGTCGATTCGGTCCTCGGCCCCGAGATGCGCTCGACCGGTGAGGTCATGGGCATCGACAAGGACTTCCCGACCGCGTTCGCGAAGAGCCAGGCCGCGGCCTATGGGGGCATGCCGACTTCGGGCACCGTCTTCATCTCGGTCGCCGATGCCGACAAGCGTGCCGTGATCCTCCCCGCGCACCGTCTGCAGCAGCTCGGCTTCCGCCTGGTCGCCACCGAGGGAACCGCCGAGATCCTCTCGCGCAACGGCATCGCGGTCACCGTGGTGTCGAAGTACAGCGAGACGCTCGACAGCGGCGAGCAGAACATCGTCGACCTCATCAACGACGGCGAGATCGACATCATCGTCAACACGCCCTCCGGTGGTGCCGCACGGGCGGACGGATACGAGATCCGCGCCGCAGCTGTCGCCGCGGACAAGGCGCTGTTCACTACGATGGCAGTTCTCGGTGCCGCCGTCAGCGGAATGGACGCCGCCGACGAGGGCTTCGATGTGAAGAGCCTCCAGGAATACGCGACCGAGCGAGAGGCAGCCCTATGACCGAGCGCTTCGGTGAGCGCGTCAGGGCTGCACTTGGCGCCCATGGTCCGCTCTGCGTCGGCATCGACCCGCACCAGGCATTGCTGATGTCCTGGGGATTGGCGGATTCTGCCGCCGGCGTGCGCGAACTAGGTCTGCGAACAGTGGATGCTGCGGCAGAACGAGTGGGATTCGTGAAGCCGCAGGTGTCGTTCTTCGAACGCTTCGGTTCCGCGGGGTTCGCCGCGCTCGAAGACGTGCTCACCGCAGCGCGCGACGCGGGTCTCGTCGTGATCGCCGACGCGAAGCGCGGTGACATCGACACGACGATGGACGCATATGCCGCGGCGTGGTTCACCCCCGGTTCGCCGCTCGAGGCGGATGCGCTCACGGTGAACCCGTTCCTCGGTGTCGGCTCACTGGCGAGCACATTCGCTCTCGCCGAAGAAGCCGGCAAGGGCGTCTTCGTGCTCGCCGCGACGAGCAACCCCGAGGCTGCGACCGTGCAGCGTGCACGTGCGGCGGACGACCGGAGCGTCTCGGCCGCGATCATCGCCGATGTCAGCGCACGCAACGCCCGGTCGACACCGGAAGGCGAATGGGCGAGCCTCGGTTTCGTGATCGGCGCGACGGTGGACTGGGCGGATGCCGGCCTCGCCGAGTTCACCCCCGCCACCCCCATCCTCAGCCCCGGCTTCGGCGCGCAGGGCGCGGGTCCCGCAGATCTTCGTGCACGATTCGGCGCGCACGCCTGGATGGTCATCGCATCGGAGAGTCGCAGCATCCTCTCCGCCGGTCCGGACGCGATCGCCTCGACGATCGATGCACGCACCGCCGAGTACCGGGAGGCACTGAATGTCTGACCGCAAGGTTCCCGAGGTCGATCGCGCCGCCGCGGCACGTCGAGCCGTCGAACGGCGCCGCGCCAGAGCCGCCCTCAAACGCGATCTGACCATGCGCGTCGTCGCCCCGCAGAGCATTACGGCGCAGGCGTTCGACGACGCGGAATCCGTCGCCGGATCCATGCGCATCACCGATTTCCTGCTCGCGCTGCCCGCCATCGGCGTCGGCAAGCGCGATCGCATCCTCGCCGAACTCGACATCTCGCCGGTGAAGCGGCTCGGCGGGCTCGGAGTGCGCCAGCGCGTGACACTTCAGCGCTGGCTCGATGAACGCTTTCCCGCGCAGACGCCACGGTCCGGGCGGAGTCGGCTGCTGGTGCTCGCCGGTCCCACGGCGGTCGGCAAGGGCACGGTCGCAGCGCACATCCGCGAGAACCACCCGGAGATCCACCTCTCGGTGTCCGCGACCACCAGGCCGCCGCGCCCGGGCGAGATCGACGGAGTGCACTACTTCTTCGTCGACGACGCCGAGTTCGATCGGCTGATCGCCGAGGGGGCGCTGCTCGAGTACGCGGTCGTCCACAATCGCTCTCGCTACGGCACGCCGCGCGCGCCGATCGACAAGGCTCTCTCCGAAGGCAAGACCGTGCTTCTCGAGATCGATCTGCAGGGAGCGCGCCAGGTGCATGCCGCAGAACCGTCTGCGACGCTCATCTTCCTGCTGCCTCCGTCGTGGGACGAACTGGTGGATCGGCTGGTCGGCCGAGGCACCGAGGACGACGAGGAACGCGCCCGCAGACTGCGCACCGCCAAGGTCGAATTGGCTGCTCAGAGCGAGTTCGATTACCGGATTGTGAACGAGGACGTCGCCACTGCCGCTCGCGAGGTCGTAGAATTGTCTGAGGCGACTGCGCGCTGAGCGATCCCTGAGCCTGTCGAAGGGTCGCGAACCTGTCGAAGGGCCCTGAGCTTGTCGAAGGGTCGCGCGCCCGCCGATTCGACTTCGCGACGAACCCGTCGCCTGATCTGGAGGTCCCACCATGGCCGGACACCACACCAAGGGCATCATCGACCCGCCGATCGACAACCTGCTCGACCGCGTCGAGTCGAAGTACGAGCTGGTCATCTACGCGTCCAAGCGCGCGCGTCAGATCAACGACTACTACGCCGACCTCCACGAGGGCAACCTGTTCGACAACGTCGGACCGCTGGTGGACTCGTCGGTCGAGGACAAGCCGCTCACCATCGCACTCCACGAGATCAACGAGGACAAGCTTCGCCTTCGCCACGCTGAGTGAAGGCGGCTTCCTCGATGAGCGCGCTGCGCCTTTTCACCTCTGAGTCCGTCACCGAGGGGCACCCCGACAAGATCTGCGACCAGATCTCGGACAGCATCCTCGATGGTCTGATCGCCCAGGACACCGGCTCTCGCGTCGCTGTGGAGACCCTCGTCACGACGGGCCTGGTGCATGTCGCGGGCGAGATCCGCACCGAGGCGTACGTCGACATCCCCACGATCGTCCGTCAGGTGGTCAACGGGATCGGCTACACCTCGAGCGAGACCGGCTTCGACGGCGACTCGTGCGGCGTCAGCGTCTCGGTGGGGGAGCAGTCCAGCGACATCGCACACGGGGTGGATCAGGCGCAGGAGCAGCGCGACGGCAGTTCGGTCGACGCGCTCGACGGGTTGGGCGCGGGCGATCAGGGCATCATGTTCGGCTTCGCGACGATCGAGACGCCCGAGCTCATGCCGATGGCCGGCCACACGGCGCACCGCATCGCCGAGCGTCTCACCGCGGTGCGTCGCTCCGGCGAACTCGCCTACCTGCGCCCCGACGGCAAGACGCAGGTCACGCTCGGCTACGAAGGCTTCACGCCCAAGACCATCGACGCCGTCGTGCTCTCGACGCAGCACCACCCCGACATCTCGCAGGACGAGCTCAAGGAGCAGGTGCGACGGCTCGTCATCGATCCTGTGCTCGAGGGCACCGGCCTCGAGATGCCTTCTGATGAGCGGTATTTCATCAACCCCGCCGGTCCCTTCGTCACGGGTGGGCCCAAGGGCGACGCCGGACTGACCGGTCGCAAGATCATCATCGACACGTACGGAGGCGCGGCGCGCCACGGCGGTGGCGCGTTCAGCGGCAAGGACCCGTCGAAGGTCGATCGTTCCGGCGCCTACGCCATGCGCTGGGTCGCGAAGAACGCCGTCGCCGCAGGCCTCGCCGAGCGGCTCGAGGTGCAGGTCGCTTACGCGATCGGCGTCGCGCGTCCTGTGGGGCTCTACGTCGAGACATTCGGCACCGGCAAGGTCTCGGACGAGGTCATCACCGACGCCATCCGTCAGGTGTTCGACCTGCGGCCGCAGGCGATCATCGAAGAGCTCGATCTGCTGCGCCCGATCTACCGCCAGACCGCGGCGTACGGTCACTTCGGCCGTGAGCTCGCGGACTTCACCTGGGAGCGCACGGACCGCGCCGACGAGCTCCGCCGCGCAGCCGGACTCTGATGTCCGGGCGCGGGGCGCGGATGCCCACGCACGGAGCGCGCAGTTGAGTCGGCGCATCGCGCGGGTTCTCCTTGATTCCCCGCTGCCGCAGCTGGATCGACTCTTCGACTACACGCTGCCGGAAGAGCTCGGCGACGTGCCGATCGGTGTGCGTGTGCGCGTACCGCTGCGCACCGCCGGCCGCATGGTCGACGCCTATGTGGTCGAGGTCGCGGAGGAGGACGACGCCGAGCGTCCGCTTTCGACCGTCGAAGCCGTGGTCTCCACAGCCGCCGTGCTGCCGGAGCGGCTCTATCGCCTGGCCCGCAGAACAGCCGATCGTGCGGCCGGATCCGCCAGCGACATCCTCCGCCTGGTCATCCCGAAACGTCAGGTGCGCGTCGAGAAGGCGTGGAAGGCCGACGCAGAGGCTCCATCGGTGACCGCGGACGCGATCGAGCGCGCGGATGCCGTACTGGCGGAGTACACCGATCTCGATGAGCTGCTCGGGGCCGGGCATCGCGGCGCCGTCGAGGCGATCCCCGGCATCCGTGACGGTGTGCTGCGCTGGACGGAACTGCTCGCGGCGACCGCGACGCGGATGCTGGCATCCGGGCGCTCGACGATCCTCGTCGTGCCCGACCACCGCGACCTGGACAGGCTCCTCAGTGCGCTGGACACCCTGCTTCCCGCTGAGGCGATCGTGCGATACGACTCCCGCCAGTCCAACCCCGACCGCTATCGCGGTTTCCTCCGCACACTGGAGGACGCCCCTTGCGTCGTCGTCGGCAATCGCTCGGCCGTCTACGCACCGGTGCAGGCGGGGCTCGTGGCGATCTGGGATGACGGCGATCCGCTGCTCGGCGAGCAGCTCGCCCCGTACGTGCACGCACGCGATGCCGCGCTGCTGCGCCAGGAGCAGGAGGGCTCTGCACTGCTGCTGGCGGGGCACACCCGTACGACGGACGCCGAACGCCTGGTCGCCCGCGGTTGGATGAACGACATCCACGCCACTCGGCGCGTGCTGCCCAAAGTCGTGCTGAGCACGCCGCAGGAGATGGAGCAGCCGACGCAGCGTGTGCATTCCAGTGCCTTCGCCAGCGCGCGCAGGGCCACCGAGGAGGGCCCGGTGCTGGTGCAGGTCTCCCGCCCGGGGTTCTCACCGAGTCTGGTGTGCGCCGACTGCCGTGCTCCGGCGCGCTGCGTGCCCTGCGGAGGCCCGCTCGGTGCGCGGCATCGCGGGGCAGTGCCGGTATGCGGGTGGTGCGGGCGCTCCGCACGCGCATGGACCTGCCCTTCGTGCTCGTCGACGAAGCTGCGACTCGCTTCCTCGGGCAGTGAGCGCACTGCAGACGAGCTCGGACGCGCGTTCCCCGGCGTGCGGGTCATCATCGCCGACGGCGCCCATCCTGTCGAGACGGTGTCCGACAAGCCCGCGCTGGTCGTCGCGACGCGCGGCGCGGAACCCGTCGCCGACGGCGGCTATCGTGCTGTCGTGCTGCTGGACGGCTCTCGGATGCTGCAGGCACCCGATCTGCGTGTCGGCGAGTCCTGCCTGCGGTGGTGGTCGAACGCCGCGGCCCTCGCAGCCCCCGGTGCTCCGATCCACCTCGTGGGCGTCGATGGCCCGGTGGGGAGGGCATTGGCGACCTGGAATCAGGCCGGTTACGCGCGTTCCGAGCTCGCCGAGCGTGCCCCGCTGCACATGCCGCCGGCCGCTCGCGTCGCGCTCGTCGAGGGGCTGCCCGACTCCGTCGATCGTGCGCTGGCCGCGCTTGACGAGCTGCCGCTTCCGTCGGACGCGATCCTTGGCCCGGTTCCGATCGCGACCGACGAGGGACGAGTGCGCGCGCTGGTGCGCTTCGGATACGCCGCCGGAGCCACCGTGGCCGCCACTCTTCGTGCCGCGGTGGTGGCAGAGGCGGTGAAGCGTCGCCGCGGACGGGGCCAGAGCAACCGCAGCCCACTCTCGCTTCGGCTCGATATCCTCGATCCTGAGCTGTGACACCCATCCCTTCCGGAGAACCTTGATGAGACTCGTCTTCGCCGGCACTCCTGCCGCCGCCATTCCCACTCTGCGCACGCTCGCGCTTGAGCACGAGATCCTGGCCGTCGTGACGCGCCCCGATGCGCCGCTCGGGCGCAAGCGGGTGCTGACGCCGTCGCCCGTCGCGCAGGCTGCGGAGCAGCTGGGGCTGCCGGTCATCAAGGCCGCACGTCTGGATGACGAGGCGACCGGCCGCATCGCGGCACTTCGACCCGAGCTCGGCGTGATCGTGGCATACGGCGGACTCGTCCGCGAGCCGCTGCTGTCGACTCCGGAGCACGGCTGGATCAACCTGCACTTCTCGCTGCTGCCCGCCTGGCGCGGTGCGGCGCCCGTTCAGCGTGCGCTCATCGCCGGGGACCCGGAGTTGGGCGTGAGCGTGTTCCGGCTCGTTCCCGCGCTGGATGCCGGTGACCTGTTCGCCTCGCGACCTGTGCCGCTGCAGTCCGACGCCAACGCCGACATCGCGCTCGAGGTGCTCGCTGACGACGGTGCCGGCCTCACGGCCGAGGTCGTGGCCGGCATCGCCGACGGGACCGCCGTCCCCCTGCCGCAGGAGGGCGAAGCCTCGTCGGCGCCGAAACTCACGCTCGAGGACGGCCTGCTGGATTGGGTGCAGCCCGTGGAGGCCGTCTACGCACGGTTCCGCGGTGTCACGCCGGAGCCCGGTGCGCACACGACCGTCGCCGGCGTGCGTCTCAAACTGATCGAGGCCCACCCCGCCGACGACGCCGAACCGCTGTCACCCGGCGAGATCGCCGCGACCAAGCAGGCGCTGCTCATCGGCACTGCGACCACACCGTTGGAGGTCCGGCGCGTGCAGCCGGCCGGGAAGGCGCCGATGAACGCGACGGACTGGTGGCGCGGCTTCCGTGCCCCGGCACGGGCCGGCTCTGTCCCGACAGGCGACGACACGATCCGGGCCGGCGCATGAGCGCTGCGAAGAGGCGAGAGAGCCGGCTGCCGGGCGCGAAGGATCGAGGTGTCTCGCGGCGCCAGTCCTCCGAGCCCCAGCGGTCACCGAGGAGTTCCCGCACCGTGCAGCCGGCACGCCGTGTCGCGTACGACGTGCTGCGCGCTGTCAGCGGATCCGATGCGTACGCGAACCTGCTGCTGCCGTCCGCCATCGCGGACGCCGCGCTGAGCCCTCAGGACGCCGCCCTCGCCACCGAGCTGACCTACGGCACCCTCCGCCGGCGCGGCACCTATGACGCCATCATCGCCGCGGCGGCCGGCCGCTCGATCGATGACATCGACGAGGCCGTCCTCGACGCGCTGCGACTCGCGACGCATCAGCTGCTCGCGACCCGGGTCGCATCGCATGCAGCCGTCAACGAATCCGTGAATCTCGTGACGGCCGAATCGGGCAGAGGCGCCTCCGGCTTCGCGAACGCCGTGCTCCGTCGCATCTCACGCGACACACCCGGTCAATGGCAGGAGCGCATCGAGAGCGAAGCACGCTCTGACGATGAACGTCTCGGTCTGCGCACGGCGCATCCGGTCTGGATCATCCGCGCGCTGCGCCGCGCCCTCGCCGCCGAGAGCCGCGAAGAAGAGCTCGAGGCGCTGCTCGAGGCCGACAACGTCTCGCCGGAGGTCACCCTGGTCGCGCTACCCGGGCTGGCCGAGCGCGGCACCCCCGCCAGGCCTTATGCGCCCACCGCGTTCGGATCTCCCGGTGGAGACCCGCACACGATCATCGCCGCATCCGGCGGCACGGTGCGCGTGCAGGACGAGGGCTCGCAACTGGTCGCACTCGCACTCGCCGGCGCCGCACCGATCAGGGCGGGGGAGCAGTGGCTCGATCTCTGCGCCGGTCCCGGCGGCAAGACGGCGCTTCTCGCCGCGATCGCCCGGCAGCACGACGTGACTCTTGAGGCGAACGAGGTCGTGCCGACACGTGCACGGCTGGTGCGCAACGCCCTGAAGGCCGTACCGGGTGAGGTCACCGTCCACGAGGAGGACGGACGAGGCCTCACCGCCGCGAGCCGCGGACACTACGACCGCATCCTCGTCGACGCGCCGTGCACCGGCCTCGGCGCGCTGCGCAGACGACCGGAGGCGCGCTGGCGCAAGAGCCCCGCCGACGTCGCCGAACTCGTCCCGCTGCAGGAGCAGCTGCTCGCCGGAGCCCTCGACGCCCTCGCACCGGGCGGCATCGTCGCCTACGTCACGTGCTCACCGCATCTCGCAGAGACCTCCGGCGTGGTGAGCGAGGTGCTGCGCACGCGTGAGGACGTCATCGAACTGGATGCCGCCGGCGTGCTCTCCGGCGTGGTGCAGAGCCCGCTCGACCTCGCATCCGACGGAAGCGGCCGCGTACAGCTGTGGCCGCATCGACACGGCACCGATGCGATGTTCCTCGCGCTGCTCCAGCGCAGCGATGCATCCGGGAGAATGATCAGATGAGTCTTCCTGCAGCTCCCCGCATCAACCCCAGCATCCTCGCAGCCGATTTCGTCAACATGCAGGCGGATCTCGCCCGCATCGCGGCAGCCGACTACGCGCACGCCGATGTGATGGACAACCACTTCGTGCCGAATCTCACCTTCGGGACCCAGATGGTCGAACGCATCCAGGCGACGAGCCCGATCCCGCTCGACGTGCATCTGATGATCACCGACCCGGATCGCTGGGCGCCCGAGTACGCCGAGCTCGGCGCCGCGAGCGTCACGTTCCATCTCGAGGCCGCAACCGACCCGGTCGCCCTCGCCCGCAGGCTGCGTTCGATCGGTGCCCGCGCCGGGATCGCGCTCAAGCCCGGCACCGATGGGGAGAGCCTCTACGAACTCTTCGACGAGTTCGATCAGATCCTCGTGATGACCGTCGAACCGGGTTTCGGCGGACAGGGCTTCATGGCCGAGACGATGCCGAAGCTGCGCGCGCTCGCGGATGAGGCACGACGTCGCGGATCCGACGTGTGGTTCCAGGTCGACGGCGGCATCGCCGACGACACGATCGCCCAGGCCGCCGCGGCCGGTGCTGACACCTTCGTCGCCGGATCCGCCGTGTACGGTGCGACCGACATCGAAGCGGCCATCGCCGGGCTTCGAGAGCGCGCGCGAGCCGCTAACCTTGGATCGTGAAGACTTTCGACGAGCTGTTCGCTGAGCTCAGTGCCAAGGCCGAGACCCGCCCTGCAGGCTCCGGCACTGTCGCTGAACTCGACGGCGGCGTGCACACGATCGGGAAGAAGATCGTGGAAGAGGCCGCAGAGGTGTGGATGGCCTCCGAATACGAATCCGACGCCGAGGCTGCGGAGGAGATCTCCCAGCTGCTGTACCACGTGCAGGTGATGATGATCGCGAAGGGGCTCAGCCTCGAGGACGTGTACCGACATCTCTGATGCGCACCGTCCCCTTCCTCTGATCTGAAAGCTCCCCATGCTGCGCATTGCTGTTCCGAACAAGGGCTCGCTCGCCGAGACCGCCGCCGAGATGCTCGCCGAAGCCGGCTACGCCGGACGCCGAGACTCCAAGACCCTGCACGTGATCGACGCCGGCAACGACGTCGAGTTCTTCTTCCTCCGTCCGCGCGACATCGCGATCTACGTCGCCTCCGGCGCTCTCGACGTCGGGATCACCGGCCGCGATCTGCTGCGCGACGCCCCGGAGCAGGCGCGCGAGGTGCAGGCCCTCGGCTTCGCCCGCTCGACCTTCCGTTTCGCGGCGCCCGCCGGCCGTTACAGCACGATCGAGGATCTCGCCGGGGTGCGGGTCGCATCCTCGTACCCTGGCCTCGTCGACGCGTTCCTGCGTGAGCACGGCGTCGAGGCGACGCTCGTGCCGCTCGACGGCGCAGTGGAATCCGCCGTGCAGCTCGGCGTCGCCGATGCCATCGCCGACGTCGTCGAGACCGGCACCACCCTTCGTCAGGCCGGCCTCGAGATCTTCGGACCCGTCATCATCGAGTCCGAGGCCGTGCTGATCAGCCGTCCAGGTGACGCGGACGGCACCGAACGGCTTCTGCGCCGCCTCCGCGGCGTCATCGTGGCACGCCAGTACGTGCTGCTCGACTACGACCTCCCCGGCGAGTTGATCGAGAAGGCCACGGCCATCGCATCCGGTCGCGAATCGCCGACCATCTCGCCGCTTCAGGATCCGAAGTGGGTCGCCGTCCGCGTCATGCTGCCCCGCACTGGTATAAACCAGGTGATGGACGACCTCTACGCGATCGGTGCACGCGCGCTGCTGGTGACCGCGATCCACGCCGCGAGATTGTGATCGGGGGACTCAGATGACTCTCACCAGTCGCGTCATCCCGTGCCTCGACGTCGCCGCAGGGCGTGTCGTCAAGGGTGTCAATTTCGAGAACCTCCGTGACATGGGCGACCCTGTCGAACTGGCCGCGCACTACGCCGCCCAGGGTGCCGACGAGATCACTTTCCTCGACGTCACTGCCACGGTCGATGCCCGCGCAACCACTTATGAGGTCGTGCAGCGCACAGCCGAGCACGTGTTCGTGCCGCTGACGGTCGGCGGAGGAGTGCGCAGCGTCGAGGACGTCGCACGCCTGCAGGGCGTCGGCGCAGACAAGGTGGGCGTCAACTCCGCAGCCATCGCCAGGCCCGAGCTCATCGGCGAGATCGCCGACCGATTCGGCGCCCAGGTGCTGGTGCTCTCGCTCGATGTCAAACGCGCCGCGACGACGGCATCCGGTTTCGTGGTCACCACCCACGGCGGGCGCACGCAGACGTCGTTGGATGCCCTGGAGTGGGCACGAGAGGCCATTGAACGCGGCGCCGGCGAGCTGCTGGTCAACTCGATCGACGCCGACGGCACGCACGACGGTTTCGATCTGGAACTCGTCCGTCTGATGCGCGACGTCTCCTCGGTGCCGGTGATCGCCTCCGGCGGCGCCGGGGCCGTGACTGATTTCGCGCCGGCGATAAAGGCCGGAGCCGATGCCGTGCTCGCCGCGAGCGTCTTCCACTCCGGTGCGCTGACCGTGGGCGAGGTCAAGGATGCGATGAGTGCGGAAGGAATCCTGGTGCGATGACTGATTTGGAAGAGCGGATCGCGCAGGTCGCCTGGAACTCCGACGGACTCGCGCCCGCGATCGTGCAGCAGTGGGACACGCGCGAGGTGCTGATGCTCGCGTGGCTGGATGCCGAGGCGCTGCGCCGCACACTCACGACCGGCCGCGCAACCTACTGGTCGCGCTCACGCCAGGAGTACTGGCGCAAAGGCGACACCTCCGGCAACATCCAGCGCATCCACGAGGCGCGGCTGGACTGCGACGGTGACGCGATCCTGCTGCTGGTCGATCAGACCGGCCCTGCCTGCCACACCGGCACCCGCACCTGCTTCGACGCGGCCGATCTCGAGGCCGTCGACGGGCTGGCCGCGCCAGGGGCAGGTGCCGAATGAGACTCCTCCGCCGCGGGCGCAGCACAGCCGTCGTCGCGATCCTGCTCGCGGGCGCAATCGGCATCATCTCGTCCACACAGACGTGGTTGAGCGTCGACCGCGCGGATGCGGGAGAGTCGATCCTCGTACCTGGTGCGGATGCTCTGGCGCTGCTCGCTCCGCTGAGTCTCACCGTCCTCGCGCTCGGGACCGCTCTGACCCTCGTCGGAAGGGCACTCCGCTACGTGTTCGGGACGCTGGCACTGCTGGCGGGAGCGCTGTTGACCTGGTGGACGGCGGAAATCGTGTTCACCGCACCCGTCTCGGCAGTCGAGGCAATCGTGACCGAGACCACGGGGCTCGCCGGCGGCACTGCGGTGTCGGATGTGGTCGCCTCCATCACCCCGACGTTCTGGCCGGTGCTGGCGCTGGTCGGGTGGGTGCTGCTGACCGCGGGGTCCGTGTTCACGCTCCTTACGGCGAATCGATGGAAGAGCGGCGGCAGACGATTCCGCACCGACGCGGCAGCTCACAGCGAGGCTGAAGGCCCAGTGGACGCGATCGATTCCTGGGATGACCTGTCGCGGGGGACCGATCCGACACGATGACCCCGATAGACTGATCGCGCATATCAACGACCGCTTCGGAGGAGACCATGACCAACCCGATCGCTGACCCCGGCCACGGACACTCACCGGCGGCGTGGACCGCTGTGATCGTCATGCTGTTCGGCTTCACGCTGGGCACCGTGGCCTTCTGCCTGGCGGCGTTCAGCCCGATCTGGACCCCCATCGTCTGGGTGGGTGTCGGCATCATCGTCGTCGGTCTGCTTCTCGGATGGATCCTGGCCAAGGCGGGTTACGGCGTGAAGGGCCCCAAATACTCGCCGAAGGGGCACTAGTGGTTCTCGCCGACCTGACGGCCGGCGCAGTCGAAGACGCCGAACGCAGGGCGCTGACGCGCCCGCTGGTCGAGGTGGAGCGGGTCGCTCTCGCGCGTCCTGCCGCCAAGGATGCGCTCGTCGCTCTCGCACCCGCGGAACGGGTCAAGATCATCGCCGAGGTCAAACGTGCGAGCCCTTCCCGCGGCGCACTCGCCGACATCCCGGATCCGGCGCACCAGGCAGGTCTCTACGAGACGGGCGGGGCATCGGCGATCAGTGTCCTCACCGAGCAACGTCGGTTCGGCGGCAGCCTCGCCGATCTCGAGGCCGTCACCGCGCGGGTGTCGCTTCCCGTGCTGCGCAAAGACTTCATCGCGACGCCGTACCAGGTGCTGGAGGCACGCGCAGCAGGAGCCGACCTCGCGCTGCTCATCGTCGCCGGCCTCGAGACGAAGGTGCTGCAGGAGCTGTTCGCCCTCATCAATGAGCTCGGCATGACGCCGCTCGTCGAGACCCACTCCGCGGACGAGCTTGACGCCGCGATCGATCTCGGTGCACCGCTGATCGGAGTGAACGCCCGCAATCTGAAGACCCTCGAGCTCGATCGCGATCTGTTCAGTCGGCTCGTCGATCGCATTCCCGCGGATGCCGTGAAGATCGCCGAATCCGCAGTGCTGAGTCCTGCCGATGTCGCGCACTACCGCTCGGCGGGTGCCGACGCCGTGCTGATCGGCGAAGCGCTGGTCACCGGCGATCCGGTCGCGACGCTCAAGAGCTTCCTTGACGTCGAGGCATCCGATGCACTGAGCGACCGGAGGGAGTCGAAGTGAGTCTGCGAGATCAGCCGGGACCGTTCTTCGGCGAGTTCGGCGGACGTTACATGCCGGAGTCGCTGATCGCGGCGATCGACGAGCTCACGGTCGCCTATGAACAGGCGATCGCCGACTCCGGGTTCCGCGCCGAACTGGCAGGGCTCCTCAGCTCCTACGCCGGGCGTCCGTCCGCGCTCACCGAGGTGCAGCGATTCGCCGAGCACGCCGGGGGAGCGCGGGTCTTCCTCAAGCGCGAGGACCTCAACCACACCGGCAGCCACAAGATCAACAACGTGCTCGGGCAGGCGCTGCTCACCAAGCGTCTGGGCAAGACGCGGGTCATCGCAGAGACCGGCGCGGGGCAGCACGGCGTCGCCACCGCGACGGCGGCAGCACTGTTCGGTCTGGACTGCACCATATACATGGGCGAGGTCGACACCGAGCGTCAGGCTCTCAACGTCGCCCGCATGCGTCTGCTCGGTGCCGAGGTCGTGCCGGTCACCACTGGATCGCGCACACTGAAGGATGCGATCAACGACGCCTACCGCGACTGGGTCGCGACGGTAGAGACCACCAACTACATCTTCGGAACGGCCGCGGGCCCGCACCCTTTCCCTGCCATGGTGCGCGATTTCCAGAAGATCATCGGCGAAGAGGCCCGTCAGCAGCTGCTCGACGAGACCGGCAGGCTCCCGGACGCCGTCATCGCGTGCGTCGGCGGAGGATCCAACGCGATCGGCATGTTCGACGCGTTCCTCGACGATGCGGACGTGAAGCTCTACGGCGTCGAGGCCGCCGGCGACGGAGTGGACACCGAGCAGCACGCCGCATCCATCGAGCGCGGCCGCCCGGGCGTTCTGCACGGTGCCAAGACCTACGTCCTCCAGGACGAGGACGGACAGACGATCGAGTCGCATTCGATCTCGGCGGGACTCGACTATCCCGGCGTCGGCCCTGAGCATTCCTGGCTCGCCGACATCGGGCGGGCGCAGTACATCCCCGCCACCGATGACGAGGCGATGCAGGCACTGCGCCTGCTGAGCCGCACCGAGGGGATCATCCCCGCCATAGAGTCGGCGCATGCGCTGGCCGGCGCGTTGCGCATCGGCCGGGACATGGGTCCGGATGCCGTCCTCGCGGTGTGCCTCTCCGGACGCGGAGACAAGGACATGGACACAGCCGCACGATACTTCGATCTCTACGACCGCGAAGCGGCTGAACGCGATGCCGCCGACAAGGACACCGTGACGCAGGCCGCAGCGGATGCGGCGGTCGCGCGATGAGCCGCGTCGAAGCCGCGATCCAGAAGGCCCACGACGAGGGCCGGGGCGCTTTCATCGGCTACCTGCCCGTCGGATTCCCTGATCTGCAGACCAGCATCCAGGCGGCGATCACCCTCGCCGAGAACGGCGTCGACGTCATCGAGCTCGGCCCGCCCTACAGCGACCCGGTGATGGACGGCCTGGTCATCCAGGAAGCCACCCAGGCCGCGTTGGCCAACGGCTTCAAGATGCGCGACCTGTTCACCGCCGTGCGGGAGATCACCGCGGCGAGCGACGTTCCCGTCGTCGTCATGACGTACTGGAACCCCGTGATGCAGTACGGCGTCGACCGCTATGCGGACGACCTGCTCGCCGCAGGCGGCGCGGGTCTCATCACACCCGACATCACGCCTGATGCCGCCGAGGACTGGATCGAAGCCAGTAAGCGCACCGGTCTCGATCGGATCTTCCTCGCGGCTCCCACCTCGACCGATGAACGCCTCGACCTCGTCGTCGCATCGTCGTCCGGGTTCGTCTACACGGTGTCCACCATGGGCATAACGGGGGAGCGCACCGAGCTCGACAACGCCGCGCGCACCCTGGTGTCGCGTCTGCGCGAACGCGGTGCGGTGCGCGCGTGCGTCGGAATCGGCATATCCACCGCCGAGCAGATCGCCGGCATCACCGAGTACGCCGACGGCGCCATCGTCGGCACCGCGCTGGTGCGTGCCCTCCGCGACGGGGGCCTCGACGCCCTCGCCGCTGTCACAAAGTCCCTTGCCGCGGGCACGCCGTCGGCAGCCACCTCACACGAGAACTAGAATCGCACTCATGTCCCTCGCGCTTCACACCGCCATCAGCGGCGTGCTCACCAGCATCCCGAGCCCTCCGGTCAGCTACATCGATCTCGGACCGCTGCGGATCCACTTCTACGCGCTCTGCATCATCGCGGGCATCATCGCGGCCACGCTGCTGACGAATCACCGTCTGACCAAGCGCGGCGCAGAGCCGTGGGTCGTCATCGACATCGCGATCCTCGCGATCCCGCTGGCGATCATCGGCGCGCGCATCTTCCACGTGCTGACGCACCCGAACTTCTACTTCGGCGAGGGCAAGAACACCTGGAACCCGTTCGAACCGGGCTCCGTCTGGGCGATCTGGGAGGGCGGCATCGCGATCTTCGGTGCGCTTCTCGGCGGCGCCGTCGGCGCGTATCTCGGCTGCAGATGGACCGGCATCAGGTTCTGGAGCTTCGCCGACGCACTGGCGCCCGGCCTGCTGCTGGCTCAGGCGATGGGCCGTTTCGGCAACTGGTTCAACCAGGAGCTCTTCGGTCTGCCGACCGACCTGCCCTGGGGGCTGGAGATCGAATCCGACAACGTCGCGTTCCCCCCTGGGCTCGCGGAGGGAACCCTGTTCCACCCGACGTTCCTCTACGAGGTCATCTGGAACAGCCTCGGCGTGTTGTTCCTGCTCTGGATCGGTCGTCGTCTGCAGCTGCAGTGGGGCAAGCTCTTCGCCGTATACCTGATCTGGTACAGCGCCGGCCGCGTGCTCTGGGAGTCGATCCGCATCGATCCGAGCGAGATCATCCTGGGCCTGCGGAGCAACGTGTGGGCATCGATCATCGGCGTGATCGTCGGCATCGTGATCCTGTTCGTGCAGACGCGCAGGCACACGGGTCGCGAGGCGGGACCGTACGCGCCAGGGCGCACGCGGAAGGATGCTGATGCTGATGTAGTATCACAGGACAGCATCGATGACTTCGTCGACGTGAGCGAGCCTCCGGTCGAAGACACTGCCGGAGCCACCGCCACAAGCACCGCTCCCGCGAGCGAGGGCAGCTCCCGATAAGCATCCTCGTCTGATGAGGAAACCACTGCATTGAACAAGCGGGCCGACGTCGTCCCCGGTGTCACTTGATTACCTGAGGACGGTAACCGATGTACTTCCAGCCTCCGTACGGCGCCTCCGGGGCCTACCCCCCGAAGCAGGGCATGTACAACCCGGCATTCGAGAAGGATGCCTGCGGCCTGGCCATGGTCGCGACCCTGCGGGGCACAGCCGGACACGACATCATCCAGCTGGCGCTCGAAGCCCTGCGAAACCTGGAGCACCGCGGCGCGATCGGCTCCGACGCCGGCACCGGAGACGGTGCGGGCATCCTCACCCAGATGCCGGACGAGTTCCTGCGTGAAGTCACCGCATTCGAACTGCCCGATGCCGGCCATTACGCCGCCGGGCTCGCATTCCTCCCGCTGCAGGCCGCTGAGCGCCGCACGCAGAAGGCGGGCGTCGAGAAGATCGCCCGTGAAGAAGGACTCACCGTCCTCGGCTGGCGCGTCGTCCCCACAGCCAACGAGAACCTCGGCAAGCTCGCCGACGAGGCACGCCCCGCGTTCGAGCAGCTCTTCGTGGCCTCGGCCCCGGGTCGTGAAGCACTCTCCGGCATCGCGTTGGACCGCGTCGCCTACCGGCTTCGCAAGCGTGCTGGTCACGAGATCGGCTCATACTTCGTCTCGCTGTCCAGCCGCACGCTCGGCTACAAGGGCATGGTCACCACCTTGCAGCTCGAGCCGTTCTACCCCGACCTTCAGGATGAGCGCTTCACGTCAGAGCTCGCGGTCGTGCACTCGCGGTACTCGACCAACACGTTCCCGTCGTGGCCGCTCGCACAGCCGCTGCGCATGCTCGCCCACAACGGCGAGATCAACACCGTCGGCGGAAACCGCAACTGGATGCGTGCCCGCCAGTCGCAGCTCGAGTCAGAGTTGCTCGGCGACGTGCGCCCGCTGCTGCCGATCTGCACGCCGGGCGCCAGCGACTCGGCATCTTTCGACGAAGTTCTCGAACTGCTCACGCTGACCGGCCGCAGTCTGCCGCACGCCATCATGATGATGGTTCCCGAGGCGTACGAGAAGCAGTCGGACATCACGCCGGAGCTTCGCGCGTTCTACGACTACCACTCCAACCAGATGGAGCCGTGGGACGGCCCGGCCGCCCTCATCTTCACCGACGGCACGCTCGTGGGCGCGACGCTGGACCGCAACGGTCTTCGTCCCGGACGCTGGACCGAGACCACCGACGGTCTCGTCGTCATCGGGTCCGAGACCGGCGTACTGGAGTTCGCACCCGAGCGCATCAAGCGCCGTGGCCGCCTGCAGCCGGGCAAGATGTTCCTCGTCGACACTTCTGCCGGCCGCATCGTCGAGGACGACGAGATCAAGCACGACCTCGCGACACTGCACCCGTGGCAGGAATGGCTCGACGCAGGGGCCGTGCGCCTCGCAGAGTTGCCCGAGCGCGAGCACATCGTGCACCCGCCGGCATCCATCACACGTCGTCAGCGCACCTTCGGCTACACCGAGGAGGAAGTGCGCATCCTGCTCACCCCGATGGGGCAGAACGGCGTCGAGCCGCTCGGCGCCATGGGATCCGACACCCCGATCGCCGTGCTCAGCGAGCGCCCACGTCTGCTGTTCGACTACTTCACGCAGCAGTTCGCGCAGGTGACCAACCCGCCGCTGGACTCGATCCGCGAAGAGGTCGTCACGAGCCTGAAGTCCGGCCTCGGACCGGAGCGGAACCTGCTCAGCTGGGGTCCGGAGCACACGCGCACCGTGACGCTCGACTTCCCGGTGATCGACAACGACGAGCTCGCGAAGATCCGTCACATCGACAAGGCGCTGGAGGGGCGCTCATCGGTGACGATCCGCGGCCTGTATCACTTCGACGCCGGCGCGCACACGATGCAGGAGCGCCTCGAGGAGATGTGCGCAGAGGTCGACGAGGCCATCGCCGACGGCGCCGAGTTCATCATCCTCTCCGACCGGGACTCCAACAAGGATCTCGTTCCGATCCCCTCGCTGCTCATGGTCTCGGCGATCCACCACCACCTGATCCGGCGCGAGAACCGCATGAAGGTCGGTCTGATCGTCGAGGCCGGCGACGTCCGCGAGGTGCATCACGTCGCCACACTGATCGGCTACGGCGCCTCGGCTGTGAACCCGTACCTCGCGATGGAGAGCGTCGAACACCTCGTGCGCACCGGCTTCATCACCGGCATCGCACCGGAGAAGGCCGTCAAGAACCTGATCTACGCGCTCGGCAAGGGCGTGCTGAAGATCATGTCAAAGATGGGCATCTCGACCGTGTCGTCGTATGCGGGCGCGCAGGTGTTCGAGGCCGTCGGACTCAGCCAGAAGCTGATCGACGCGTACTTCACCGGTACCGAGACCAAGCTCGGCGGCATCGACATCGAGGATGTCTTCGCCGAGAACCAGGCGCGCCACGACTACGCCTACCCCGAGGATGCCGCAGCCCGTGCGCACGAGCGCCTCTGGACCGGAGGCGAGTACCAGTGGCGGCGCGACGGCTCACCGCACCTCTTCAACCCTGAGACGGTGTTCCGTCTGCAGCACTCGACACGCAACCGTCGCTACGACATCTTCCGCGAGTACACGAAGCTCGTCGACGATCAGGCGGCCGAGCTGAAGACTCTCCGAGGGCTCTTCAATCTGCGCACCGGCGCGCGCCCGGCAGTGCCACTCGACGAGGTCGAGCCGGTGAGCGCGATCGTCAAGCGATTCTCCACCGGCGCCATGAGCTACGGGTCCATCTCCCGCGAGGCGCACGAGACACTCGCGCTCGCGATGAACAGCATCGGCGCGAAGTCGAACACGGGCGAGGGCGGCGAAGACGTCGACCGTCTGCTCGACCCCGAGCGCCGCAGCGCGATCAAGCAGGTCGCCTCCGGCCGCTTCGGGGTCACGAGTCTCTATCTGACCGAGTCGGACGACATCCAGATCAAGCTCGCCCAGGGTGCCAAGCCGGGGGAGGGCGGCCAGCTGCCGCCGACCAAGGTGTACCCGTGGGTGGCGCGCACCCGCCATGCGACGGCCGGTGTCGGGCTGATCTCGCCGCCGCCGCACCACGACATCTACTCGATCGAAGATCTCAAGCAGCTCATCTTCGACCTGAAGCGCGCGAACCCGTCCGCTCGCATCCACACGAAGCTCGTCAGCCAGTCCGGCATCGGCGCGGTCTCCGCAGGCGTCGCGAAGGCGCTCAGCGATGTCATCCTGGTCTCCGGACACGACGGCGGCACCGGTGCGAGCCCGTTGAACTCGCTCAAGCATGCGGGAACTCCGTGGGAGCTCGGCCTCGCCGAGACGCAGCAGACCCTCATGCTCAACGGCATGCGCGACCGCGTGGTGGTGCAGGTCGACGGCCAGCTCAAGACCGGACGCGACGTCATCATCGGCGCGCTCCTCGGTGCCGAGGAGTTCGGCTTCGCGACGGCCCCGCTCGTCGTCAGCGGCTGCATCATGATGCGCGTCTGCCACCTGGACACCTGCCCGGTCGGCGTCGCGACTCAGAACCCCGTGCTGCGCGAGCGGTTCACCGGCAAGCCGGAGTTCGTGGTCAACTTCATGGAGTTCATCGCGGAAGAGGTACGGGAGATCCTCGCGGAGCTCGGTTTCCGGTCGCTGGACGAGATCATCGGCCGCGCCGACCTCATCGAGGCGAATGCCGCGATCGAGCACTGGAAGACGGATGGTCTCGACCTCTCGCCCGTGCTCGAGGGCCCCGTGTTCCCGGCATCCGAGCCGCGTCGCAGCGGCCGCGAGCAGGAGCACGAGCTCGACAAGCACTTCGACGTGCCCCTGATCGAGATGGCGCAGAAGACGCTCAACGACATGGCACCGACCATCGTCGAGCTGCCCATCCGCAACACCGAGCGTGCGGTCGGTACGATGCTCGGACACGAGGTGACGGCACGTTTCGGCGAGGCAGGGCTTGCTCGGGAGACGATCGACGTCACGCTGCACGGCACCGCCGGCCAGTCGCTCGGTGCTTTCCTCCCGTCCGGAATCGTGCTGCGGCTCGAAGGAGATGCGAACGACTACGTCGGCAAGGGCCTCTCCGGTGGTGACATCACCATCCGGCCGTCGCGCGGCTCGATCATCGCGCCGCATGAGAACGTCATCGCCGGCAACGTGATCGGCTACGGCGCCACCTCTGGCACCATGTTCATCTCCGGCGTCGTCGGCGAGCGATTCCTGGTGCGCAACTCCGGCGCGACCGCCGTCGTCGAGGGAGTCGGCGACCACGCGCTCGAGTACATGACGGGCGGTCTCGCGGTGATCCTCGGATCGACCGGCCGCAACCTCGGTGCAGGCATGTCCGGCGGCATCGCATATGTGCACGCGCTCTCGACCGAGAAGGTCAACCTGCAGTCCCGCGAGAGCGGCGAACTGCGTTTGGAGGCACTGGATCGTGCGGACCTCGAGGTGCTGCGCAGCCTGCTCATCGAGCACGTGGAGCGCACTGCCTCTCCGCTCGCGACGACCATGCTCGAAGATTTCGACACCGTCGCGGCCGAATTCGTGAAGGTGCTGCCGCGCGACTTCGCCGCAGTGCAGACCATGCGTCAAGAGGCGGAGGCAGACGGGCTCGACCCGGATGGCGACGTCGTCTGGACCCGCATCCTGGAGGTGACCGGTGGCTGATCCCAAGGGGTTCTTGAAGGTGACGGAGCGCGAGCTTCCTGCTCGCCGTCCCGTACCAGTGCGCATCATGGACTGGAAAGAGGTCTATGAGCCGGGCGACAAGGCCGTGCTGCGCCGCCAGGCCGGACGCTGCATGGACTGCGGCGTGCCATTCTGCCATCAGGGCTGCCCGCTGGGCAACCTCATCCCGGAGTGGAACGACCTCACCTGGCGCGGCGAGGACCGCTCGGCGATCGAGCGTCTGCACGCCACGAACAACTTCCCCGAGTTCACCGGACGACTGTGCCCGGCGCCCTGTGAGAGCTCGTGCGTGCTCGGCATCAACCAGCCGGCGGTGACGATCAAGCAGGTCGAGGTGTCGATCATCGACGAGGCCTTCGCCAAGGGCTGGGTCGAACCAGAGCCGCCGGAGCGTCTCACGGGCAAGACCGTCGCGGTCGTGGGATCCGGTCCAGCCGGACTCGCCGCCGCGCAGCAGCTGACGCGCGCGGGGCACACCGTCGCGGTCTTCGAGCGCGACGACCGCATCGGCGGACTGCTGCGCTACGGCATCCCTGACTTCAAGATGGAGAAGACGCACCTCGAGTCGCGGCTGCGTCAGATGCAGGAAGAGGGCACCCGCTTCCGCGCCGGCGTCGAGATCGGCAAGGACATCAGCTGGGCCGATCTCAGGGCGCGCTACGACGCGGTCGTGATCTGCACCGGCTCGACGGTGCCGCGCGACCTGACGATTCCCGGTCGCGACCTGGACGGCGTGCACTTCGCCATGGAGTACCTCGTCGAGTCGAACCATGCGGTCGCCGGCGATGTCGTGCACAACCAGATCACCGCTGAGGGCAAGCACGTCATCGTCATCGGCGGCGGCGACACCGGGGCTGACTGCATCGGCACGGCGCACCGGCAGGTTGCACTGAGCGTGACGAACCTCGCGATCGGAACGCAGCCGGGCGCGGATCGACCGGAGCACCAGCCCTGGCCGATGATGCCCACGATCTTCGAGGTCTCCTCCGCGCACGAGGAGGGCGGAGAGCGCCACTACCTGGCCTCCACCGTCGAGTTCCTCTCGAACGAGGCCGGCGAGGTGCGCGCTCTGCGCGTGGCCGAGACCGAGTACGTCGACGGCCGCCGGGTTCCCAAGAGCGGCACCGAGCGCGAGATCCCGGCCGACCTCGTGCTGATCGCGATGGGCTTCACCGGTCCTGAGCAGGACGGCTTCACGGATGACCTGCGTCCGCAGGCCACCGACCGCGGCGCCTTCCGGCGCGACGACTCGTACGAGACCACCGTTCCCGGCGTCTTCGTCGCCGGCGATGCCGGGCGCGGGCAGTCGCTCATCGTCTGGGCGATCGCAGAGGGCCGCGCAGCAGCTGCAGGCGTGGATCGCTTCCTGATGGGGGAGACCGTCCTGCCTTCACCCGTGCGTCCCACCGATGTCGCGATCGGCCTCCAGCCCGCGTAGGCTGGCGGAGGCATCGTCGCCAGTTCTGTTTCCCCCACTCTCACCCTGGAGAATCTGTTGAGACGCGCGAAAATCGTCGCCACGCTGGGCCCGGCCACCTCGAGTTACGAGAACGTTCGAGCAATCATCGAAGCGGGGGTCGACGTCGCCCGACTGAACCTCAGCCACGGTGACTATTCCGTCCATGACGCCAACTACGCCAACGTGCGCCGCGCTGCGGACGACGCCGGCAAGGCCGTCGCCATCCTCGTCGATCTTCAGGGCCCGAAGATCCGCCTCGGCAAGTTCGAGGACGGTCCGTACGAGCTCGCAGCCGGCGACATCTTCAAGATCACCACGGAAGACATCATCGGCAACCGCGAGATCTGCGGCACCACCTTCAAGGGACTGCCGCAGGACGTCAAGCCCGGCGACTTCCTGCTGATCGACGACGGCAAGGTGCGTGTCGAGGTCGTCGAGACCGACGGCACCGTCGTCACCACCCGCGTGATCGTCGCCGGCGCAGTGTCGAACAACAAGGGCATCAACCTGCCCGGCGTCGCCGTGAACGTCCCCGCGCTGAGCGAGAAGGACGAAGCAGACCTCCGCTGGGGCCTGAAGATCGGCGCCGACCTCATCGCGCTGTCGTTCGTGCGCAACGCCTCCGATGTCGAGCGTGTGCACGAGATCATGGCCGAAGAGGGCATCAGGGTGCCCGTCATCGCCAAGATCGAGAAGCCGCAGGCCGTGGATGCTCTCGAGGAGATCGTCGATGCCTTCGACGGCATCATGGTCGCCCGCGGTGACCTCGGCGTCGAGCTTCCGCTGGAAGCAGTGCCGATCGTGCAGAAGCGTGCGGTCGAGATCGCCAGGCGCATGGCGAAGCCCGTCATCGTCGCCACGCAGATGCTGGAGTCGATGATCTCCAGTCCCGTGCCGACCCGTGCGGAGACGTCCGATGTCGCGAACGCCGTTCTCGACGGCGCCGACGCGGTCATGCTGTCCGGTGAGACCAGCGTGGGGGAGTACCCGATCGTGGTCGTCGAGACCATGGCCCGCATCGTCGAGTCCACCGAGGAGCACGGCCTGGAGCGCATCGCGCCGCTCACGGCCAAGCCGCGCACGCAGGGTGGTGCGATCACCCTCGCCGCCCTCGAGGTCGCCGATTTCGTCGACGCGAAGTTCCTGTGCGTGTTCACGCAGTCCGGTGACTCCGCTCGTCGCCTGTCGCGTCTGCGCTCGCGCATCCCGATGATCGCGTTCACACCGGAGCCCGGCATCCGCCGCCGTATGGCGCTGACCTGGGGCATCCGCTCCACGCTGGTCGAAGCCGTGCAGCACACCGACCTGATGTTCCTGCAGGTCGATGACTACCTGCTGAAGAACAATCTGGCGAAAGAAGGGGACAAGGTCGTCGTGATCTCCGGTTCCCCTCCCGGAATCATCGGTTCAACGAACGACATCCGCGTGCACAAGGTCGGCGATGCCGTCAACGGCGCGGCGCCGATCTACAAGGACGGCGTCTGACACCACGTCCGATGTGCCACCACGTCCGATGTGCCACCACGTCCGATGTGCCACCACGTCCGAGAGGGGCGGAGCTTCGGCTCCGCCCCTCTCGGGTCCTCCGCGGTGGCTTTCAGGCGCGAGAGACGATGCGTCCCCGGCGACGGGCGATGCGGATCAGGACCGCCGTGGCTGCGGAGCATACGATCACAGCGATGACGCTCGCCTCGGGCCCGAACGCTCCGCCGGTCAGCCAGTCGGGCCCGGAGGTGGTCGCCGTGACGATGGCGCCCCTGGATTCGCTGCCGGATGTCACCGTGCCGAAGATCGCGACAGTGGCGATGTTCCACCCGAGATGCAGGCCGATCGACAGCCACAGTGACCCTGTGGCAACGTACGCGGCAGCGAGCATCAGCCCGGCCTCGACGGCGATGGCGATCGCTCCCCATACGGTGGCGCCGGGATTCACGAGGTGCACGAGGCCGAAGAGAACGGCAGAGACGGCGAGGGCGAGCCACGTTCCCCAACGCCGCTGGACGAGTCCGAAGATCACGCCGCGGAAGAGCACCTCCTCGGCGACGGCGATCGCGCACATCATTCCGACGACACTGAGAGCACCGCTGACGGAGCCCCAGCCGGTGATCCGGTAGCCGCCGAACAGCGCGAGGATGCCGACGGTGGCCGCCGACAGCACGATGCCGCCCGCCAGGCCGATCAGGACCAGGCGCGTCGCCCTTCTCGGCGCAAGTTCAGTGACCGTTCGGCGTTCGATGCGGCGCACGGCGAATCCGTACAGCCACAGCACCAGTACGGCAAGCAGGGGACCGACCAGCAGTGCTGCGAGCGGGTTCTCGAGTGCTGAGGCGATCGAGTTCGACACGATCATCACGATCGCGAAGCCGACCACCAGTGCTGTGGCCCGCACCCATGTTCTGGACAGGATGCCGGTCTGCGGTGTGCTCTGGACTCTCTGGGTGTTCGTCATGGGGTTCGTGCTCCTCGATAGTCGTATGGGGTCGAGAAACACGCTACGGACGGCCCCAGGCGGGGCATCACGCGCGAGAGGGCACTTCGGCTAGCTCTGCAGAGGGATGGCTCAACGATCTCCGACGATGCCCAGCCGGTGCGCCACTGTGCACCGGTCGGACCCGCTCGGCATACCGGCCAATGAGTGCGCGCGTCACGGCTGGGGAGAGCAGCGACTCGCCGGACGCCACTGTGCGGACCGTGTCGAGGAGTTCGGCCGGTCTGGCGTCCTTCAGCAGGAAGCCGCTGGCACCGGCGCGGAGTGCGTCGAAGACGAGCGCGTCGAGGTTGAACGTCGTCACGATCAGCACTCTGGCCGGATCGTCGACGCCTGGTCCGGCGATCCGGCGCGTGGCCTCGATGCCGTCCATGCGCGGCATCCGGATGTCCATGACCACCACATCGGGCTTCTCCTGCTCGACGCGACGGATCGCCGTCTGGCCGTCGGACGCCTCGCCGACAACCTCCAGATCAGACTGCGCATCGAGGATCGTGACGAACCCGGAGCGCACGAGATCCTGGTCGTCGCACACCACGACCCGGATCGGCGCTCTGTCTCCGCCGTCCGCCCGGCGGGAGTCCACGCTCATGCGGGGATCCGAGCACGTACGACGAAACCGTCGGCTGAGGGGCCGGCGTCGAACCACCCGCCGACGAGCGCTACGCGCTCGCGCAGGCCGATGAGGCCCTTTCCGGCGCCGACTCCGATTCCGGGCGCCGTCGCAGTCCGGGTCGTGACCGTCACGTCGATCTCCTTCTCGCTCGCTCCACGAGCTCCTCGACGGCGGTTATGGCCGGCGTCCTCCCGGCATCGTCTGTGGCTGCGTCCAGCGCGCCGAGGAGACCGCGCAGGTCGGTGAGAGCCGCCCTGCCCGTCTCTCCGATCGTCGTGAGAGAGTTCGCGGTCCGCACCCGGTCGTCTGTGCTGTACTGGGCGGCTTCGGCCTGCACGACCATCGCCGTCACGTGGTGCGTGATCACATCATGCAGTTCTCGCGCGATGCGTCCGCGCTCGGCGGCGACCGCGGCCAGTTCGGCCTCTGCGTTGCGCTGCTGCTGCGCGTGCCCACGGCTGCTGAGCCATGCTCCCACCACCCAGAGCGATGCCAGTAGCAATCCGAACACGATGTGATCGAGCACCCGCGTCGGTGAACCGACCCATCCGAGGGCGACGCACAGGAGCATGTAGCCGGCTGACGCTGCGGCGGCGACTGTTCGCCTGCGGCGGCGTACGAGCGCCCCTGCACCCACGATCGCGACCAGAAGACCCAGTGCCGCGAACGTGGTCGGGTAGCCGAGCAGCTGGTAGGCGCTGAATGCGGCGCCGATCACCGACAGAGCGATGACCGGCCGGCGACGCAGGAAAGCCACAGGAGCGCCTTGAGCGACGAGAAGCGTCCAGCCCAGCGCATCCATCGCCTTGTCCGGAAGCTCAGCGAGGTCGACACCCTGACGTTCCACGCCGGGAACGAATGCGAGGCCGACCAGTGCCACCGCGGCCAGGAGATCCCAGCGCCGCCATACCGAAGACGAGCGAGGATCCATGTGGGCGGCTCCTTCATCCGTGTCGGCAGGCGGACGTGAAGAATGCCTTCGTCACAATCGTGCCGGCGGCGGGACTCGAACCCGCACGTCCTTTCGAACAAAGCATTTTGAGTGCTCCGCGTCTACCATTCCGCCACGCCGGCGCGTGGTGCGTCTACGACTTTAGCGCAGGACGAACACCACTCCGGTGCGTTCGGCGGGTTCCTGGGACAGGTCTCGGTCTCCTCTCCACTAGAATGGAATCGTGACCGAGCAAGAACAGGCAGAACCGGCTGAGCAGCCCACGGCATCCGCCCCGCGACGCGTCGTCGTCGCCGAAGACGAATCGCTGATCCGTCTCGACATCGTCGAGATCCTCCGCGACAACGGATTCGACGTCGTCGGTGAGGCAGGTGACGGAGAGACCGCCGTGGCTCTGGCCACCGAGCTGCGTCCGGATCTGGTCATCATGGATGTCAAGATGCCGCAGCTCGACGGCATCAGCGCGGCCGAGAAGCTGCACAAGGGCAATATCGCCCCCGTCGTGCTTCTCACCGCCTTCAGCCAGAAGGAACTCGTCGAGCGTGCGAGCGAGGCCGGCGCCCTGGCGTACGTGGTCAAGCCCTTCACCCCCAACGACCTCCTTCCTGCGATCGAGATCGCACTCGCCCGCCACGAGCAGATCATCACGCTCGAGGCCGAGGTCGCCGACATGGTCGAGCGCTTCGAGACCCGTAAGCTCGTCGACCGTGCCAAGGGCCTGCTCAACGAGAAGATGGGCCTGAGCGAGCCCGAGGCGTTCCGCTGGATCCAGAAGGCGTCGATGGATCGTCGTCTGACGATGCAGGACGTCGCCAAGGCGATCATCGAGCAGCTCGCACCCAAGAAGTGACCCTCGACCTCGGCGACGGCATCCGCCTTCGCCTGGTCGAGTCCGGCGACGCCGAGGCGTACGTCACCGCGTACGACGCGAACCGCGCGCATCTCGCCCACTGGTGACGAACCCGGTCTGCACCGTCTGCAGGCGAGCCCACCGCTCGAGACGACTGAGAGTGCAGGTCAGCGAGCGGGCAGGTCCTTGATCATGTTCGTGATGCGGATCGTCGAGCAGCGACGGCCCTGCTCGTCCGCCACGACGATCTCATGAACCGCAACGCTGCGTCCTAAGTGGATCGGGGTGCACACACCGGTCACGACGCCGGATGTGGCGGAACGCGTGTGCGTGGCGTTGATGTCGACTCCGACCGCCAGTCGCCCAGGACCTGCGTGCAGGTTCGCCGACATCGAGCCGAGCGACTCGCCGAGAACCACATAGGCACCCCCGTGCAGCAGACCGACCGGCTGAGTGTTGCCTTCGACAGGCATCGTGGCGACGCTGCGCTCGATCGTGAACTCGGTGAACTCGATGCCCATCTTCTCGGCAAGCGCTCCCATGCCTCGGGCGGTCACCCACTCCAGGCCGGTCGTCTCGGCGGTGTCGCTCACGTGTCCTCCTCAGCGCGTGTCCGTCGTCCTCGTTAGGCTGACAGGGTGACGGACTCCGCAAAGCCTACCCTCATGGTCGTCGACGGCCATTCGCTCGCCTACCGTGCCTTCTTCGCCCTTCCGGTCGAGAATTTCACGACGAAGGACAATCAGCACACGAACGCGATCTACGGGTTCCTCTCGATGCTCGTGAATCTGATCAAGGCCGAGCAGCCGACGCACATGGCGATCGCGTTCGACACCTCGAGGCATTCGTTCCGCACTGATCAGTACCCCGAGTACAAGGCGACCAGATCCGAGTCCCCGCAGGAGTTCCGCGGCCAGGTGCCGCTTCTCCAGGACGTTCTGGCCGCCATGTCGATCCCCGTGCTCACGAAAGAGGGCATCGAGGCGGACGACATCCTCGCCACCCTGTCCGTGCAGGGTGCAGAGCAGGGCTACGACGTGCTCCTCGTCTCCGGCGACCGTGACACGATCCAGCTCGTCAATGACAAGGTCACCCTGCTGTATCCCTCCGTCCAGGGCGTCTCGCAGCTCAAGCGCTACGACCCCGCCACCGTGCAGGAGCGCTACGGCGTGCGGCCGGAGCAGTACCCCGACATCGCCGCACTCGTCGGCGAGACGAGTGACAACCTGCCCGGAGTGCCGAAGGTGGGGGAGAAGACCGCGGTCAAGTGGCTGACCCAGTTCGGCGGCCTCGACGAGCTGCTCGAGCGCGCCGAGGAGATCAAAGGCGTGGTCGGCGGGAACCTGCGCGAGCACATGGACGCCGTCAGGCGCAACCGCCGGCTGAACCGTCTGCTCACCGACGTCGAGCTCCCTGTCACCCCTGCAGAGCTCGCCGTCGCGCCGATCGATGCGCAGGCCGTGCGCGACATCTTCGCGCGGCTCGAATTCCGCACCCTGCTGCCGCGAGTCTTCGACGCGGTCGGCGCGGGCGACGAATCCGTGCACGACGAGCCGGCTGTGCCGATGCCCGCCCCTGTCGAGGCGTCCGTCACCGATCTCGCCACGTGGATCGCCGAGCAGAACGCCGAGTTGGCGGTGACGCTCGTGACCGCAGCCGGCAGCATATCTCGCATCGGTGTCGCCAGCCTGACCGAACTCCGCGAGACCGACTGGAGCGACGCGACGGCCGATGCGCTTCGGGACTGGCTCGAGTCCGACGCCGACAAGGTGCTCAACGACGCGAAGCCTCAGGTCAAGGCGCTGCACCGCGCGGGGATCCGCCTCGGCGGACTGACCTACGACACCCTCCTGGCTGGCTGGCTGCTGCGTCCGAGCTTCCCCGACAAGACGCTCGCGCACCTCGTCGACCGCTACCTCGATGAGAAGCTGCCCGAGGCCGACCCGACACAGCTCGTGCCCGAGACCGACGGCGCGACTCCCTCGCAGGAGGCGTGGTTCACCCTGCGCGCCGCGGCCGCACTGCGTGATGACCTTCCCGAGCCGGTCGCCCGGGTGCTGACCGAGATCGAACTGCCGACGCTGCTCGCTCTCGCCGACATGGAGATCTCCGGAGTCGCGGTGTCGCATGACGTGCTCTCGACGTTCTCCGGTGAGCTGGCAGTACGCACCGACGGCCTGGCCACCGACGCCTTCGCGTTGGTCGGACGAGAGTTCAATCTCGGGTCGCCGAAGCAGCTTCAGGAGGTTCTGTTCGAAGACCTGCAGCTGCCGAAGACGCGAAAGACGAAGACCGGATACTCGACGGATGCCGCCGTGCTCGCCGACCTGCAGGAGAGCAACCCGCACCCTTTCCTCGACCTGCTCCTGCAGCACCGCGAGGCAACCAAGCTCCGCCAGATCATCGAGTCGTTGGACACCGCCATTCGCGATGATCATCGCGTGCACACGACGTACGTGCAGACCGGCAGTCAGACCGGGCGGCTCTCCAGCACCGACCCGAACCTGCAGAACATCCCGGTGCGCACGGAGGAGTCGCGCCGTATCCGCAGCGCCTTCCAGGTGGGCGAGGGGTACGAGACTCTGCTGACCGCCGACTACTCGCAGATCGAGATGCGCATCATGGCGCACCTCTCCGGTGATGCGGGCCTGATCGAGGCGTTCAACAGCGGCGAGGATCTGCACCGGTTCGTCGGCGCCCGCGTCTTCGGCGTCGACCCCTCAGAGGTCACCTCGGCGATGCGCACGAAGGTCAAGGCCATGTCCTACGGCCTCGTCTACGGTCTCTCGGCCTTCGGCCTGTCGAAGCAGTTGCGCATCGAGCAGTCCGAGGCGAAGCAGCTGATGCTCGAGTACTTCGCCCGGTTCGGCGCCGTGCGCGATTACCTGCGTGCGTCGGTCGTGAAGGCGAAGGAGGTCGGGTACACCGAGACGATCTTCGGCCGTCGGCGGCCGTTCCCCGACCTCACGAGCCCCAACCGGGTGCTGCGCGAGAACGCCGAGCGTGCCGCGCTGAACGCCCCCATTCAGGGCAGCGCGGCCGACATCATGAAGATCGCGCTGTACGAGATCCACGCAGACCTGCATGCCGCCGACCTGCGCTCTCGGGTGCTCCTGCAGATCCACGACGAACTCGTGGTGGAGGTGGCGCCGGGGGAGTGGGACGCGACAGAGAAGATCGTGCGCGCCCGCATGGCCGATGCCGCCGATCTCTCCGTCCCGCTCGAGGTGCAGGTCGGCCGAGGGCACGATTGGAACGAGGCAGCGCACTGAACCAATCCGCAAACGATGCGGTGATCGGCGCCGCTACGCTGAAGCAATGACGACTACCCCTCGCACACCCTCAGCGATCGACAAGGTCGCAGAAGAATGGGTCGACACCACCGTAGAGCTCGTACCAACCGTCGGCACGTACATCGGGCGCAACGACGCCAACGACCGCTACGGCGACCTCAGCCCTGACGGGCAGCAGCAATACGCGAGCGAGGCGCGCAAGACGCTCAGCGCGCTCGAGGAGCTGGTCCCGGCCGATGCCGTCGACGAGGTCACGAAGGCCGACCTCAGCAGCGAGCTGAAGCTCGATCTCGAATTCCACGATGCACGGTGGCATCTTCGCGATCTGAATGTGATCGCTTCGGCGGCTCAGGACATCCGCCAGGTCTACGACCTCATGCCCACGTCGACGGCCGATGACTGGTCGATCATCGTGAAGCGTCTGGCCGCAGTCCCGCACGCGCTGCGCGGCTACACCGCGACACTGCGCGAGGGCATCGCAGAAGGCGTCGTGCCCGCTCGGCGGCAAGTGGTCGAGGTCGCAGACCAGATCGTGCGGTACACCGCAGACGACGGTTTCTTCGCCGCGTTCGTGGCCGGTGCGACGCCGGACGAGGGCGAGCTTCCGGCATCCCTCGCCCGCGAACTCGCCGACAGCGCATCGGCGGCACGGGTCGCCTACGACGAGCTGAGGAGCTTCCTCAACGGCACCCTCGCGCCAGCCGCGAGTGAGGTGGATGCTGTGGGTCGCGAGCTGTACGCGCTCAACTCCCGCCGGTTCCTCGGCGCCGAGATCGACCTCGATGAGACCTATGAGTGGGGTCGGGAAGAACTCGCCCGCATGGTGGCCGAGCAGACCGCGATCGCGAACGAGATCCTCCCCGGCTCGACCGTAGAAGAGGCCGTGGCGCACCTGGAGGCCGACCCCTCGCGCAAGCTGCACGGCACCGAAGCGCTGCAGCGCTGGATGCAGGAGACCAGCGACCGCGCGGTCGCCGAGCTCGGCGCGACCCATTTCGACATCCCCGAGCAGATCCGCACGCTGGAGTGCATGATCGCGCCCACGCAAGAGGGCGGCATCTACTACACCGGCCCGACGGACGATTTCTCCCGTCCAGGGCGCATGTGGTGGTCGGTGCCGGAGGGCGTCACGGAGTTCGACACCTGGCGCGAGCTCACCACCGTCTACCACGAGGGCATTCCCGGCCACCATCTCCAGATCGGGCAGGCGGTCTACAACAGGGCAGAACTGAACTCCTGGCGCCGGCTGCTCGCCGGTACGTCAGGACACGCAGAGGGCTGGGCGCTCTACGCCGAACGGCTCATGCAGCAGTTGGGCTACCTCGACGATCCTGCCGACCGGCTGGGCATGCTCGACGGGCAGCGCATGCGCGCAGCCCGGGTCGTCCTCGACATCGGCGTGCACCTGGGAAAGCCTCGTCTTGATGGCACCGGCACATGGGATGCCGACTACGCACTCGACTTCATGCGGCGCAACGTCAACATGTCGGACGAGTTCGTGCAGTTCGAGGTCAACCGGTATCTCGGCTGGCCCGGACAGGCTCCGTCGTACAAGGTGGGACAGCGCATCTGGGAGCAGGTGCGAGACGCTTACCGCGTGCAGCAGGGCGACGCGTTCGACATCAAGCAGTTCCACAAGCGCGCTCTCGACCTCGGCGGTGTCGGGCTCGACACGCTTCGCACGGCCCTCGTGAACAGGTAGGCAGCAGATGGTTCTCGAGTTCGGCCTGGACACGTTCGGCGACATCACCCGCGATCCCGACGGAGAGTTGTTGACGGCGGCCCAGACGATCCGCAACATCGTCGAACAGGCTGAACTCGCCGACCGGGTGGGCGTCGATTTCTTCGGAGTGGGCGAGCATCACCGCAAGGAGTTCGCCGTCTCCGCGCCGGAGATGGTGCTCGCCGCGATCGCCGCACGTACCGAGCGGATCAGACTCGGCACCGCGGTGACGGTGCTGTCATCCGATGACCCGGTCAGAGTCTACGAACGATTCGCGACGTTGGACGCGCTCTCCAGCGGCCGCGCCGAGGTCGTGCTCGGTCGTGGTTCGTTCACCGAGTCGTTTCCGCTCTTCGGCTTCGACCTGCGCGACTACGAAGCCCTGTTCGAGGAGAAGCTCGAGCTCTTCGTCGAACTCGCCGAGGAGAAGCCGGTCACCTGGTCGGGCACCATGCGCCCGGCGCTCACCGACGCCGATGTGTTCCCGAAGACCGAGAACGGGCTTCGCACGTGGGTGGGCGTCGGCGGGAGTCCGGAATCGGTCGTGCGCGTCGCCAGGCACGGCGTGGGACTCATGCTCGCGATCATCGGCGGCCCAGCAGGGCGTTTCGCGCCGTTCGTCGAGCTGTACCATCGCTCGATCGCCGCGTTCGGCACGACGGAGCATCCGATCGCCGTCCACTCGCCCGGGCACATCGCCGATACCGACGATGAGGCCTGGGACGGCGCGTACTCGGGGTTCGAGGCCATGAACAACACGATCGGCAAGGAGCGCGGCTGGCCCGAGTACAGCCGGGCGCGCTTCCAGAACGACGTGGGGCCCGCCGGGGCGATCTATTCCGGCTCTCCCGAACGCGTCGCCCAGAAGATCGCCGATACCGTGCGCACACTGGGGATCGGCAGATTCGACCTCAAGTACGCCACCGGCACGCTGGGGCATGAGCAGATGATGCGCAGCATCGAGCTGTACGGCACCGAGGTGATCCCCCGTGTCAGAGATCTGCTGAAATGAGCGACCCCGGCATCTCGAGTCGCACCTCGTTGGCAGAGCGTCTCGACGCGCTGCCGTTCACGCGGCGGCACTTCAGAGTCCTGTCAGGATCGGGCGTTGGCTGGGCGCTGGACGCGATGGATGTCGGCCTCATCTCGTTCGTCATCGCCGCTCTCGCTCAGCAGTGGGACCTGTCGAAGGCGGAGACCGGGTGGATCGCCTCCGTCGGGTTCATCGGCATGGCGATCGGCGCCACTCTCGGCGGCCTGCTCGCTGATCGCCTCGGCCGGCGCCAGGTGTTCGCGATCACACTGCTGATCTACGGGGTCGCCACCGGTGCCAGCGCGCTCGTCGGCGGACTGGCGATGCTGCTCGTGCTGCGGTTCTTCGTCGGTCTCGGTCTCGGTGCGGAGCTTCCGGTCGCGTCGACCTACGTCAGCGAGTTCGCGCCGCGCCGCATCAGGGGGCGCCTCATCGTCATCCTCGAGGCGTTCTGGGCCGTCGGCTGGACGGCCGCTGCCCTGATCGGCTACTTCGTGATCCCCACATCCGAATCGGGCTGGCGCTGGGCGTTCGCCCTCGGCGCGGTGCCCGCCGCATACGCGATCATCGTGCGTTGGGGCCTTCCCGAGTCGCCCCGATGGCTGGCGTCACGGGGGAGGATCTCGCAGGCGGAGAGGATCGTGTCGGCGTTCGAGGCGGATGCCGGGATCACGGGCGGCCCGCTCGTCCACAAAGCGGCGACCTCTCGCGCCATCGCCGACGACGCCGCGACACGCCTCGGTACGCTCTGGTATCCCGAGTTCAGGCTGCGCACCCTGTGCATCTGGCTGATCTGGTTCTGCGTGAACTTCGCCTATTACGGCGCGTTCATCTGGATCCCCAGCATCCTCGTCGATGCCGGCTACGATCTCGTCCGTTCCTTCGGGTTCACGCTGCTCATCACACTCGCTCAGCTGCCGGGATACGCCGTGGCCGCGTGGCTCATCGAGGTGTGGGGGCGCCGAACGACGCTGTCGGTGTTCCTCGCCGGATCCGCGGTCTCGGCTGTGCTGTTCGGGACCGCGACGGGCGTCGGGGCGATCATCGCGACGGGAATGGCGCTGTCGTTCTTCAATCTCGGCGCGTGGGGCGCGCTGTACGCCGTGACCCCGGAGATCTATCCGACCTCGCTGCGCGGCACGGGTGCGGGGTGGGCGGCCGGGGTCGGCAGGATCGCGTCCATCGTCGCACCACTGATCGTTCCGGTGCTCTTGGCGACCGGCGGAGTGCCGGTGCTGTTCGCCGTCTTCGCCGGCTTCTTCGTCCTCGCCGCGATCGTGACCTGGGGACTCGTCGATCGAAGAGGCCAGGCACTCGACGATCGGTGAGCCGTCGTGCTCGCGGCCGGGCATAGGCTGGTTCGGTGAGTGATGTGAGGTTCGTGGCCATCGGCGACTCGTTCACCGAGGGCGTCGGCGACGAGTTGCCCGACGGCCGTGTGCGCGGCTGGGCCGATATCGCGGCGCAGGGGTGGGCCGATGCTGCCGGTCATCCGATCCATTACGCGAACCTGGCGGTCCGCGGCAAGCTCGCGTGGCCGATCGTCGAGGAGCAGCTCGAACCCGCCCTGGCGCTGAACCCCACGCATCTGTCCTTCAACGGGGGAGGCAACGACATGCTGCGCCCGCGGACCGATCTGGAGCACATCGCCGACGCGTTCTCACGCGTTCTTCGTCGATGCGATGACCAGGGCGTGACTCTCATCGTGCTGTCCGGCGCGAACCCTGCAGGACAACTGCCGATGGGTTCCATGATCCAGCGCCGCGGAGACGAGCTCTCCGCGGCTGTGATGCGCCGCATCGCGAACCGTGCCGACGTCGTCCGCGCGCTGAACTGGCCCGATCGTGAACTCGCCCGCAGTGCCTACTGGTCGGAAGATCGTCTGCACATGAATTCGGCAGGTCATCACCGCGTCGCGGCCAGGGTCCTGGACGCACTCGGGTATGAACCGCCGGCAGAGTGGTGGGCGCCCAGCGAGTTGCGGGCCGGGGGAGCGGTCGGGCTCGCCTACTACCGGGAGCACGTCGGGCCGTGGGTCAAGCGACGGCTGACGCGCACATCCTCGGGTGATGGCCGCGCCGCCAAGTACGGCGCGTGGGTCGAACGAGCGCCGCAGTGAACGCACTGCGCGGCCGCAGGCTCCCGCGCCGTTGGGTGCAGCTGCTGGTCGGGCTGTTCCTGTACGGCATCGGGATCGCGTTCATGGTGCGCGGGCAGATCGGCGCGGCCGCGTGGGATGTGCTGTCGCAGGGCATCACACGTCACGTGCCGCTGAGCTTCGGAGTGGTGACGATCCTGATCAGCGTCGTCGTGCTGCTGCTGTGGATCCCGCTGCGGCAGAGGCTCGGGATCGGCACGGTGCTGAACGCCCTGCTCGTCGGGCCGGCCGCCGATGTCGGTCTCTGGTTGATCCCGGCGGATCAGCCGTTGTGGCTCCGCATCTGCTTCTTCGTGGTCGGGCTGCTCATCCTCTCCGCTGCGACCGGGCTGTACATCGGCGCTCATTTCGGTCCCGGACCGCGAGACGGCCTGATGACCGGTCTGCACAAGCAGACCGGCTGGCGGATCTGGATCGTGCGAACCGGCATCGAGATCGTCGTCGTCGCAGTCGGCTGGGCGCTCGGTGGCAACGTGGGGCTCGGCACTGTCGCATTCGCGCTGCTCGTCGGGCCGCTGTGCCAGTACTTCATGCGGCTGTTCGCGATCCCGGTTCAGGAGCGTGCCACCACGTGAGCGATCTGGAGATGGCGCGGGTGCCGGGCGGTGTCGTAACGCTGCACGACGCGCGCCGCGACCTCGTGCGCTCTGTGACACTCGATTCGTTCGAGCTGGGCGTGTTCGCCGTCACCGAGGAGCAGATGTCCGAGATCCTCGGAATCGCCGCACAGCATCCTCGCCGTCCGGCGACGGACCTGAGCTGGCTGCGCGCGGTGCGGTTCTGCAACGCGGCTTCTGAGTGGGAAGGTCTTGATCCGGCGTACACGTTCGACGGTGAGGACATCACCTGGCATGTCGACAGCGACGGATACCGGCTTCCCACCGAGGCGGAGTGGGAGCATGCGTGCCGCGCGGGTTCGACGGGTCCGCATTACGGTCTGCTGGCCGACGTCGCGTGGACTGCGGCAGACGGTATGCCGACGCCGCAGGATGTCGGCGGAAAGATGCCGAATCTGAACGGGCTGTTCGATACCTTGGGCAACGTATGGGAGTGGTGCTGGGATCTGCTGGACCCTGCCCGCTACGACGAGTACCGGGTGTTCCGCGGCGGGGGATACGCGGACGACGCATGGAACGTACGTGCCTCCGTGAGGCGAGGCGGAGCGCCGCGCATGCATCATGAGGATGTCGGGATGCGTGTGGCGCGCGGCGGTTTCGATGCCGTTGATGCCGCACAGGGGTGGTCATCGGCCGTCGATCTCGAACGTGCGGCGTCGGATGATGCGCTGCTGGCCGGCTGGACGCCGCGAAAGCGCTGACGAACCTCTTGCCTCGGGTGGAGATTGCTGGCATCGTCAGAACGAACAGCAGTGGTTTGCTCGTCGACGCAGGTGTCGCCACGGGTACCAGGAAAGGACCTCGCATGAGCATCGGCACAGGAATCGTATTGTTCGTCATCGGCGCCATTCTCACGTTCGCGGTGAACGTCGAGGTCGAATGGGCCAACCTCGACCTGATCGGCTACATCCTGATGGGGGCCGGCGCCGTCGTGTTCGTCCTCGGGCTCATCCTGCTTGCTTCTCGTCGTCGCCGGGATGCGCCGACAGACGACACCGTGCTGTAGCCGCGCGAGTCCTCAGGCGCGGCCGGTTATCTTCTCGTCCTTCGTTCCGGGTCCAGCCCGATACGGATGCGGGTGCGCTTGCGCTCTATCAAGATGAATGCGGATCCCACCAGCCAGATCGGTACCTGGGCGAGGAACGCGATGCGGAACGCCTCGAGTGAATACGTCTCCGGCGTGCCGGCGCCCTGCAGATCGAGCGCGAGACCGATGAGGAAGATCGCGATGAGGGCGGAGATGAATCCACCGCCGTTCGTGAGCCCCGTGGCGGTGCTCAGCCGATGTGCGGGGTTGTGCGTCCTCGCGTGGTCGAAGGCGATCATCGACGCGGGACCGCCGGTGGCCAGCGCGACCGCAAGAACGTAGAGGAGCCAGAGCGGGGCGGGTCCGGGGAGCAGCAGGATGACGATCCACGCGATCATCTGGATCCCGACTGCAGGGAGCACGAGTGCGAGTGATCGCCGGTTCGGCATGCGTCCGGAGAGGTTTCCGATGATCGGGCCGAGAAACATTCCGGCAACGACATATGTCGAGATGATCGTGGCTGCTTGTCCCGTCGTGACGCCCTCGCCTGCCGTGAGGAACGGCATTCCCCAAAGCAGGACGAATGCGGTTCCAGCGAACGGAGTGGTGAAGTGCGACCAGAACGCCAACCTGGTTCCGGGGTGCGCCCACGCCGCGCGGATGCCCACGCCGGTGTCGATCGCTGATGTCACGACGCGAACGACGCCGGTATCGGTGTTGACGGTGATGTCGGCGTCGAGCTCTGGTGGTCGATTGCGGATCACGAGCCAGACGAGGATGGCGAAGAGGATGCCGAGACCGGCGATGCTGCCGAAGGTGATCGTCCAGCTCGTGGCGTGCAGCAGAGCGGCGAGCGGGATCAGCGCGACGAGCTGACCGGCCTGCCCGAGGACGCCGGTGAGCTGCACCATCACGGGGCCCCGCTGCGCCGGGAACCAGATCGCGATGAGTCTGAGCACGGCGGGGAACACTGCCGCATCACCTGCGCCGAGCAGGATGCGGGCGACGATCGCGATGCCGATGCTGGGGGAGATCGCGATCGTCAACTGCCCGAAGGCCATCAGGATCATGCCGACCGTGATGATCGGTCGTGCGCCGTACTTGTCGAGGAGCACCCCGATCGGAATCTGCATGCCGCCGTACACCGCGAGCTGCACCACCGCGAACAACGACAGGGTCGAAGCATCCGCCTGGAATCGCTCCGCCGCATCCACACCCACGGCCCCGAGCGATGTGCGGTTAGTGATGGCCAGCATGTACGCCGCGACGCCGACCGACCAGATCAGCCATGCTCTCCATCCGATCGTCGAACCAGGGGAGGAGGAAGCGGTGCGCACGTGCCTCAGTTTACGCGCGGGGTGCCGCGTCGAACTGGACTCGGCGCGTGGTGAAATGGATCATGGCTGAATCCCCCTCCATCGCGATCTTCATCGAGGGCAGTCCCCAACTGCCTCCGCCTCTGCTCAAGGAGTTGTACGGCATCACCGGGCGTTCCACCGTGGAACTGAGTTCGGCCGTGATCGCCGGCAGGAATGTGTACGCCGCCGAGCTCTTCGGCAACGACCACGTCGAGGTCGCTCCGCGGCTGGAGAAGACCGCGGCGTTCTGCGAACGCAACGGCCTGAGCTTCCGCGTGGAAGAAGAGTATGAGGGTGAGACCTCGCGGATCGATGCGGCTGCGATGCGCGGCATCCTGGAAGCGTCGGACTGAGATCGTCGATCGCGATCTTCGGATGTCGGTGACCCGTGCAATCGTCGTCGCATGAGTGAAGTCCAGTCACCGACGGCTCGGAGTCACTGGGTGCCATCTACTGCTGGAAGACGACGTGGCGCGATCAAGACGTGTTCGAAGCAGGGTGGTTCATCGTCCCTGAAGCGCAGGGGAGGGGAGCGGGCTCCGCAGCGGTCAAGCACCTCATCGACGACACGCGAGCTCATGCGCAACGTCGGCGTCTTCTCACAGCATTCCCTGACGAGCACAATGCACCGTCGAACGACTCGAGCCTTTCCGGAGCGTGCCGCCATCTGGCTCGCGTTGTGGACTGAAGCACTGGCACTTGCGGTCCTCGGCAATCCACGACGAGTGCCGCGGTAGTCTGCGGCCGTCAAAACTTCTCGACGCGATCATTCGCTCGCGGACAAGTGGACAGCTTGTCCCCACCGGTCGGTACGGGAGGGTCACGCCGCTTGCTCGCTCGCTCTGCATGTGCGCGCGATCCGGGCGGACGCCCGAAGAGCGGCCTTTGGCGTCGCGTCAACAGAACGGTCGGTGCTCGAATCGTGCCGAGTTCACTCCTGGAACTGCGGTCGTTGTCGTCGCACGAACGTGTCAATGCTCGGTTGGGTGCGCTCGCACGAGGACTTTGCCGCGGAGTGCGGCGGGTGTAGTGTTGCAGCACGTCGAGGCGGCTGAAGGAGACGGCGGGAGACTATGGGCTGGACCGTGAATTGGCCCGGCATGCGTTCTCGGCCGACCGGTAGCGTAGCGATCGTCGGGTTTGCGCTGTTGTTGATCTTCGGTCTGGTCGGGATGCACGCCCTCAGTCAACAAGGAGCTGAGGCGCAGCCGCAGATGTCGGCCGTTTCGGTGGCCGCGCCACAGGTTTCGGATCAGGCCAACGGCCCCGCCGATTCCGACTGCTCGGTGTACGTTTACCCCGGAGCGCGCGATCTCACCGACGTAGGGATGGCGGTCTTGGCCTGTGCGATATTCGTGTTCGCCGGCATCTGGCGCATTCGTGGCCGCGCTCCATTGATGCGGATGCGCGTTGCGCCTGCGAACGCACCCGACACGGCATCTTTCCGCCAACTGCCTCGTGCGATGTCCGTGGATTTGCTCGCGCTGTGCGTGCTTCGGAGATGAATCAGCCGTAGTCCCCCACCGGCAACCGCAGCGGCTCCCACGCCGTGCAGTTGGGGTGAGAACCAGTGCGTGGCCAGGATCGTCCGACCCGCCGGACTCGAAGTGCGTACGTTCTGCACATCACCGCCGCCGTTCGTGCCGACGGAGAGGTCTACGTGACTGGACGCATCGACATCGACGAGTTTGCGACCCGCGGGCCAAACCCGCATTACTGAATTAGGAAGGAAGATCGTGTCCAGTGATGACAAGCGGTCTAAATCGCGTCCCGGGGCATCATTTTTTCGCGCGCCGACACCCTCTGCGCCAACAGCGCATACACCCTCTGCGAAAAAGGCCCCGACACCCTCTGCGAAAAAGGCCCCGACACCCTCTGCGACAACAGCCCCGACACCCTCTGCGACAAAGAGTGGGGTAGCCGGTCAGGTGGCACCGCGGACGAAACCCGACCCCGGTAGGGCCGCCGAGCAGGCTGGCCCGCTGCGGGTTACCGCATTCAATTGCAGCGCGTTGGCCGAGGTGGAGCCGCATGCATTGGGGTTGACGTACGAATTCCGCGCGGCGTCTGACGGCGATCCGTATTCGGTAGCGATCGAGTTCGAGGGTCGCCGCATGGGAGTGAAGCACACACCCGGCACTGGGGATCTCTTCAAGGTTGCGACGACGGTGGAGCGAGTGCTGCCGGGTAGTGGTCGAATTGCGGTCACCACTCGAGTCCCGAACGTGAAAGCGGGCTCGTGGCGGGTTGTGGCACGACCTTCCGCGCACCACATCGGAGTCGATCGCGAGTCCTCCCGCGATGCCCTAGCCGTGCTGCCCCGTCTGCCCGGAGCCTCCGCCGAGGGTTCCACCGGTTGGGCTGCGGTGATCGCCCAGAAGGCCCCCGGCGTGCTGCTCGGCTCCTGGGCGGCTCTCGTCGCTCTGGGCGCGGCGGTTGCGCTGGGCGTCCAAGGGGTGCTGGCTGCTCTTCTCGGCCTGTCTGTGGTCGGGGTCGGGTTGGTGTCGCTGGTGGCAAGCCTGATCGGGCTGGTAGGGGCGAAATTGTACTACCTGGCGGTGTATCCGGCTGCCCGACGACGGGCACTGTCCGGGGGTGGGATGTGCATCCAAGGTTTCGTGCTGGGGGCCGCTGTCGGGTTGATCGTCGGGGCCCTGGTGGCTGGCATCGACTTGGGCTCGCTGCTGGACATCACCGCGCCGGCGCTGATGTTCGGGATGACGATCGGTCGATTCGGGTGTTTGCTCAGCGGATGCTGCGTTGGCCGGCCGACTGCATCGCGTTGGGGTCTGTGGTCGTCGGACCGGAGACTAGGTGTGCGCCGAATCCCCACGCAATTGCTGGAATCCGCGCTGGCAGCAATCATCGGCGGTACGGCGCTGGGCGTGCTGGTCATCGCTGGGCTCTCGGAGTTCCCCGGCACCATTTTCATAGGAGCGTTAGCGGCCTACGTCCTGGGCCGCCAGTTGCTGCTGCCACTTCGTGCCGAGTCCAGCAAGACTCGGTACGGTCGAGTGATCACGCTCGCGACCGCGGCAACCGTTCTGCTGGTCGACGTTGTCGTCGCGATCACTATTTATGTCCGCTGAGCGTTGGCGGTCCGTCAGGACGGTTGCCGCTTGCCAGCGGATGGAACCACCTCGTTGCCACGAGCATGGGGCCACCTGGAGGTATCACTGAGCATGGTGCACTCCGCTCGAGTCGTCAACGCACGTTGACTCATTGAAAAACCGTCGCCGATGTGAACGAAAACACGTCACGCCCGGCACCTCGTCAGGCACCACTCACACGCGACGCGCCATGGCCGGAATCTCGCGCTTTTCAGCAGGAAACCAGCCACTACGTCGGCCGGAAACCCTGCTCAACCGGCCTACAAACAGTCGATCACACACATCCAAGACGGGGTGCGCGTGGCGGAACTGCGCCCCGTTGCTGCGCACCACGATCAAGTGCAGGGCTCTGGTCGTGCGTGTCCATCTCGGTCGTTCCTTTCATCCAAGCCTGCGCGGCGCTGTCGGGGACGGCGCCGCCGGCGAGCCCGAAGGCCCCGCCGAACGCCACCGCTAGCCCACTAGCCCAGCGCCGTAGAGCGCGAGCCTCGCCGGGGCCTTCATCGGGCCCGCGCTGCCGAGTAGCCGGCCTCCTCGACAGCGGCCAGGACCTTCGCTTCATCGATGTCTCCCTCGGCGGTGACGACGAGCCTGCCGGTCCGCGCGCTGACCTCGACGCGGCGGGTGCGTCGCCGACGGACTCACCGTTGGAGGCGGGATACTCTACCGGGGTATGCTCTTGAATGTGGAGACCGTGACCGACGAGCCCTGCCGCCGCCCGCACTGGCTGCAGCTGACAGTCCTCGCGATACTGCTCATCGCCGGCCTCCTCGCAATGCACGCACTGATCAACGGAGCCGCAGCGACGGCAACGATCGCCCCCATGGCCACGATGGGGCACGCATCCCAAACGACGCCTGGCACGTCAGACGATGCGGCCACCACCCCCACATCGACGGCGACCGGACCGCACGGCATGGTCCACCGCTCCGGCGGGTGTGCGGCCGCCATGGGCAGCGGCGTCGGCTCCACCTGCACCCCCGGGCCAACCGATGTGTTTTGTCAAGTGGAAGTCGGCCGTTTGAGCGCGGATTTTCCGGCCACGTGTGCATGGTTTCCGGCCGTGTGAGCGCGGCTGGAATCTGTGGCGTGGGCATGATCAGAACGGGTGCGCGTCGTC
>NZ_JABFAS010000002.1:1801033-1907160 GCF_017168295.1 Microbacterium sp. KRD172
CGCGTCGGGTGTCGACTCGCACGTGACGCTGCGTGGCCGGATTCTCGCGCTCAAACAGCAGGAAACCAGCCACTACTCTGGCCGGAAAACCCTGCTCAACCGGCCTGTAAACAGTCGATCACACACAACCGACAAGAGCATCCCCGTCCTCCCGGTCCCTCTCGCCGCTGTCCTGCCCGATCTCGGCCCCGCGGCAGAGCCGGGGCCGCCGCTCGAGACCGCTCGCCGGCTCGCGCTGTCCCACCTGGAGCTGTCGATCTCTCGAACGTGAGGCGTAGGGAGCGCCACGGCGGCGCTCCTGCCCCTCGGGGCAGGTCTGACCCTGCCCCGCATCTGCTACGACATCGCGCCCTCATGGCGCTGACCCTCTTCTGAGGGCGCACGAGACCTGCGCGTCCGATCAGCCGTGATCGTCGAACGCACCGGCCGATGTCGTGGCACCGCTCACCATCGACACAGAAGGACATCGTTCAACCATGCACACCGACCTGAACCGCCGCCAGTTCCTCGCTTTCGGCGCACTGACCCTCACCGCCGTCGGCCTCTCCGCATGCGACGCTACCAACAGGCCAAGCTCGTACGTCGGCCCAGACAGCCCCGCTGTCGCAGCGGCAGAGGCGAAGCGCCGCCGCACCGGAACGGTCTTGCAGCGCGCTCTGACCGCCGAGCCGGTCACGCTCGACCTCGGCGGGAAGAGCGCCGAGACCTGGGCCTACCGCGGGGCCTCTGCCGCCGACCCGCTGCGCGGCAACGTCGGCGAGACTTTGAAGGTCGCCCTCACCAACGGCCTCCCCGACCCGACCACCGTGCACTGGCACGGCCTCGCCCTACGCAACGACATGGACGGCGTGCCGAACCTCACGCAGAAGCCGGTCCAGTCGGGCGACACGTTCACCTACGAGTTCGTCCTGCCACATGCCGGCACCTACTGGTTCCACCCGCACGTCGGCGTGCAGCAGGACCGCGGCCTGTATGCGCCGCTGATCATCGACGACCCCAACGAGAAGGCCGACTACGACAAGGAATGGATCGTCGTCCTGGACGACTGGCTCGACGGCGTCACCGCGACGCCTGACCAAGTCCTCAATGAGCTCAGCCAGGGCATGATGGACCACGGCGGCATGGGCACGGGGCCGATGCGGATGGGCAACACCCTGATGGGCGCGACCTCGCCGCTGCTCGGCGGCGACGCCGGCGACGTTTACTACCCCCTCTTCCTCATCAACGGCAAGCCCGCGAACGACCCGCAGACCTTCACCGCCAAGCCCGGGGAGCGGATCCGGCTCCGGATCATCAACGCCGGCGGCGACACCGCCTTCCGGTTCGGCGTCGCCGACCATCCGCTCACCATCACCCACACCGACGGCTTCCCCGTGGAGCCGTACGAGGCCGAGAGCGTCGTGCTCGGCATGGGCGAGCGCTACGACGCGGTCATCACCGCTGGCGACGGCGCGTTCGCCGTCGTCGCCGAAGCCCTCGGCAAGCAGGACCAGGCCCTCGCCGTACTGCGTACCGGATCCGGCAGCGTCCCCGCCAAAGACGTCAAGCTGCCGCAGACGACGACCCCCGCCACCGCGGCCGACCTCAAGGCGACCGGCGCGGTCGCCCTGCCCAAGCGCGCCGTCGACCGCACCATCGTGCTCGAGCTGACCGGGAGCATGAGCAAGTACGACTGGGCCATCAACGGCAGGCGCATGGACATGGAGCAGCCGATGCGCGACGCCCTCGGCATCATCGCCGGGGAGCGGGTGAAGCTGGAGTTCAAGAACTCGACCGAGATGTGGCATCCCATGCACCTGCATGGGCACACCTACCAGCACCTCGGCGGCGGGCCCCGCAAGGACACCTCGATCGTCCTGCCCGGCAAGACCCTCCGCGCCGAGTTCGACGCCGACAACCCCGGCCGCTGGCTCAGCCACTGCCACAACGTCTACCACGGGGAGGCTGGGATGATGACTGCCATCGCCTACCAGCAGAGCTGACCCGTCCCTCGCTGTTGTGCACTGTCACGAGTATCAGAGGAACGGGCGCACCGAGGTCTGACCCTTCGTCTGGCTGGTCGCCTGGTTGTCGTCCACACGTCGGGTTCGGAGACCCCTTTCCGAGATGAAATTTCCGCATCGGGTCCGAAGCGGGGGCCGACGGTATCCGTTGTGGGAAGTGCTCGCGCTCGTGGTGTGCGCGGTCGTGGCGGGATCGCGCACATTCACGGCGATCGTGGAGTGGGCGGCGGACGCGGCCCGATATCGCCCAGTGACCGGATCGCAAAGCGTTCCCACACTCGCCACGATCCACCGGGTCTGCACGACCATCGATGGGGAAGCCCTCGATGCTGCCGTGACCTCGTGGGTGGGAGAGCGCATCGCATCGAGGGCTGTCGCGATCGATGGGAAAGAAGTGCGCGGCGCGAAGAACGGCACCGGATCGCCGGTGTTCCTGATGGCAGCGCTGGATCACGACACGGGGACAGTCATCGGGCAGGAATCCATCGGAGAGAAGACGAACGAGATCCCGCCCTTCGCCGCCCTGGTCGACCAGCTCGGAGACGTGAGAGGGCTCATCGTCACACGCACCGTGATGACCTTATCGACATAGATCGTGCCCGGAACGTCGCGGGATTCCAACGCGGGGCGCAGCGCCGCGGTGGTCGCTCTGGGAGAGCGTGACTTCTGAGGGCAATTCGTTTACTACTGGTGACCCGGCGTGATCGTGACCGGCGTATTCGCTGTCGAGAACGCCCGTCCGGCGCTCCGCCGGATACCTACCACACGAGTTTCGGTGCGGATAAGTTTCGGCGGGTCACACTTCGGCGTGTCGCGTGTTGACGGTCATCATCGGCGTGGCCACCACAAACGATCGTTTCCGGCAGGCTCTCGGATCACAAGCCATGATCGATTATCGCTACCAATCGTCATCCGTCGTCCGAGCACTGGCGGTCGGCTGCCCGTTCGAAGTCTGGAACGGGTCGGTCTTGCGCGTCCTCGGCCGTCAGCGCGAGTCCGTTGCTTTCGATGTCGGCGATGAGCCAGTCCATTTCGAGGATCTCTCGGCGCTGCGCTTCGCTGATTTCAACCGCAAGTTCGCAGACGCGGACATCCTGCAGCTGTGCTCGCTCGGATCGGGTGATCGCGAGCGAGTGATGCGGAATCATTGCGCGCATGTACGCGGTGTCGTCGACGGTGATCTGGCTGCGGTCGAGGGCGATGCCTCCTCCGAGGAGGAGAACGCTGACGATGACGACCGCGATGTTCGCTGTCCTGTGCTTGTACATGTTGAGCATCCAGGCCAGCATGACCAGCCCCATGGCGCCGCCCATAGTGAGCGCCATGAAGACGCGGCTTTCGCTGAAGCGTATGTGCCCCCATTCCCACACTCCAGCGAACATCGTCCAATACATCACGACCATGCCGGTGAGAATCATCGCCGCGAATCGCAAGTACATCGTCAGCGATCCGTGCTTTTTCGCCCCCGCTTGTCGTCCATTTGTTTCGTGCGCGTCCTTCGACATATGCCTCACCTGTTCGTCTCGGCTCGTTGCGCGGTAGCGCGATTGATGACGACGTGCGGGGCAAGAGCGCTCGCTAGTCTGCTTCGGCTTGGTCAACGGGCATCACTGGATTGATGCGGGTAGCGAAGAACTGCACGACGCCGTCGAGGTGGCTATTCAGAGGGTTGCGAGGAGCGCGGCGCAGGCGTCTTCGCATCGCCGGCAGGCCGCAGCACACACCGTGCAGTGTTCGTGCATCGTGTGCTTCTCGCACTCGTCGGCGCAGCTCGCGCATGCCGTGCGGCACGCTTCGAGGGTTGCGCGGGTGAGGTTGGCGTCGTACCAGGTGTGCCTGGACAGAATGCGTCCGGTGGTTTCGCAGAGGTCGGCGCAGTCCAGGTTCGTGCGGATGCACTTCGTCAGCTCGGCAACCATTTCCTCGCTCAGGCACGCGTCGGCGCATGCGGTGCATGATTGCGCGCACTCAACGCACGCCTCGATACACTCCACGAGCACCTTCCGGTCAGCCTGGCCAAGGTCCTTCGGGTAGGTGCGGAGCATTTCCGCCGCGACAGTCATAGTGGCTCCTCTCGTCATTGTGGAGTCTTCAAACTACGACCACGCTTCGCTCCCGAGGACCCCGTTGACTTACTCCGAGAGGGCATGGTACTTCAGCGGCAGATCATCGTCGCAGCGATTGCAGTGCGGTGACGACTATTCCGTTTCTGCAGCGTGACTGGGTGGAGTTCGAAGGATCAGAGCCAGGGCGGCAATGACCATGATTACGGCGATGTCAAAGCTGGCGATCGTGTACGTCCACCAAGCGACGTCGGTCGATTGGGCATCACTGATCAGATGCGCGAGCGCGAGGGCTGGACCGCAGATCAAGAGCATATATCCAAGACGCACGAGCCTTCGATGCGTCCGCTCCGCGGGACTGCGAGGCGAAGGCGCGCCGGGTGAGGACGAGTGCACGGCCGTCAGATGATGCAGCGGGTCGAAGGGTGACCTGGAGCCGGTGGGGGTCATCAGAAGATCGCTCCAATCGCGAGAAAACTAGCAGCGGCGAGGAGGGCAACGGCGATCGTCGCCACGATGACGAACAACACGAGGTTCCGAAAGGGGTTCTTGGGCGCTTTCACGAGGAATCCTTGGGCACGGGCCTTTGCGCCCGCGTTATTGGGCGGGACTCAGCACAGTGGTGCTGTCCGGTGAGACTTCAACGATGCCCCGGTCATCGACGAGGATGACGCGGTCGTCGATGACCGTGAGGGCTTGAACGGCGCCTTGGAGCGATTCGAGCTGATGCCAGGTTCCATTTTCATCCTCTGTCCACAGGACGCCATCGGTGCCTGCGCCGACAAGAGTGCCATCGGTGCGAGCCTCCAGTGCGTAGAGCACAGGTGTTCCGTCGACTGGAGTGAATGTGTTACCGCCGTCGCTGCTGAAGAGAACGCCATCTTCGGCTGCAGCGTACAAACCGGATTCGGTGACCGCGAGATCAGCGGCGCCGAGGGATGCACGCTCCGTCCAGTTGTTTCCCTCGTCTGTGCTGGTGAGCAGGTTCATTTGGCTAGAGGGGACGCCGTAGAGGGTGCCGTCCGGGGCCGCGGTGAGGATGTGGAAGTCGGTGGTTCCGTTGAGAGCAATAGGCGACCAAGTGTTCCCGTTGTCGTCGCTGCGGATGATGCCGAGGTTGGGTGATCCGAGTTCTGCCGGGGTCTTTTCGTCGGGATGCCCGGAGGTGAACAGCGCGTTTCCCGAGACCGTGAATCCCATGGCGTCGAAGGCGTGACCGCCGATCGGGCCAGAGATATCCCCATCGGGTGTGAGAGTGAAGATTCCGTTGTGCGTGGCCACCAGCAGATCATCGCCCCGGGGATCTTCAGCGATGCCGTGGATGTGGTCGATGCGGGGAGCTGAGTCCGGGTTGCCGAGCGGTGTCGCGGTGCATCCGGTGGCGACAGCCGCCAGGACGGTCACGGTGACGGTTGCGAGAAGGAGTGAGCGTTTCATGATGGTTTCCGTTAGGGGCCTCAAGCGGGCCTGGCTTCACGACGCGCAGCAAGAGCACGCCGACGTCTGACTGCTGCCGCAATAGGGCAGCACGGATGACAGGTCCGGGCGGGGCGATCGGATACCGGCCGGCCCGGAGGATTCCTACAGCTGGCCGAGGAGTTCCTGCATCGTGGCGATCTCCGCCGTCTGGTCGTCGATCACCTGTTGCGCGAGCTCGAGGACGTCCGGGTTCTGCGCATCATCAAGCGCCGTCTGCGCCATGTCGACGGCACCTTCGTGGTGCACGATCATCTGCTCCAGGAACAGGCTGTTCGCCTCGACAGCATCCGCGCTCTCCAACATGGTCATGTCCTCTTCGGACATCATGCTGTCGTCACCGCCGATCGAACCGTGATCCATGCCTCCCATGGAGTCGTACTCCACACCCCAGTCTTCGAGCCATCCGAGCATCTTGTCGATCTCGGGGCCCTGCGCCGCCTTGATCTGCTCGGCAAGTTCCACCACGCGTGAGTCGGCACCGTCTTTAGCGAGCAGCATGTCGGCCATCTCGATCGCCTGTTCGTGATGAGGGATCATCATCGTGACGAACATCTCGTCAGCCTCGTTCGCTGCCGAAGTCGACGACGACTGAGACGGGGAGGTGGATTCGCTGGACGGTGCCGTGCTGTTGTCAGCGCAGCCGGTGAGAACCAGCGCAAGGGTCAGTACACCCGTACTGACAGCAACGGGAATCTTCTTATTCATGGTTGTTCCTTCGAAACGTCGTGTGAGGGTTCGCAAATGATAGTGCCAGACGGCGCCAGGAATCCGACCCATCATGGTCGGCGGCGACTACTCAGGTGCGACTTATCGAAAGAAACGTCAGCGAGGGTGCCCGGGGAAGGATCCCGATCGCTTCCCACCTCACCAGGCTTACGGCACGGTGAAGGGGCAGCCCGTGACGCTGAATCAATATCGGAGGGAGGAGGAGAAGCAGACCGGCAAGCAACGCCAGCACGCACGCAGTGAGCATCTCGTTGTGACCCTGCCCATGTCCGATGCTCACATGACACGCACCCTCACACGCGGTGGACTCGCTCGCGACGGTTGACGCCGCTACGGTGGCAGGCTCCTCCCCGGCTGCGGAGTGGGTGAGTCCGACGGATCCGTGTCCCGCAGGTTCGGAGGTGAAGGTGTGCATCGCCACCAAGCCGACGATAACCATCAGCGTGGCCCCGCCGAGCATCAACAACGCGCGCAACGACAACTGCGGACGTTCGCCACGAACTGCGACGTGCATGCTCGGCCTCCTCCATTCAGTCCAGGATGCTAACACCACGATCTATGCAGCCGCCCGCCTGATCCTTCAGCGCACCATGTACATCCTGGTGCTGAATACCCCTAGGGGGTATATTATTAGGCATACCGCCGCCGCACTCCGGTGTTTGAGAGAAAGAGGAACAAACCATGTCCGACTCCACTGGATCCTGCTGCAGCCGCAACAGCCACGGTTCTGTCGACGCCGAAGGACGCAAGGATCTCTTCACCCCGCCCGCGGAGGATCTCGCCGAATGTCCTGTGATGGTAGGCAGCACCGTCATCAAGGCGGATGCAGAAGCTGCCGGCCTGTACCGCGATTACGACGGCACCCGGTACTACTTCTGCTGCGCCGGATGCGGGCCCGCGTTCGACGCCGACCCGGCTAAGTACGCCACCGCTGCTGCCTGACACTGTTTCACCGTGCGGGACACGCCACACAAGTCAGCCCCACGGTTCTCAATTCCGAGGAGGATAGGTCCATGAGCCACTCGCGTAACGACGGCGCGGAGCACACCCACGCCCACCACGACCACGCGGCGTCCACCCCCGCAGTGACGACCGAAACTGACCACGATGCGCACGCGGGACATCAAGCAATGGCGCATGCACCGCAGTCAGACGCGGCCGCGCACAGTCATAGAGACCACGGAAGCGACGACGCGCCCTCCGGTCACAACACCCACGCTGGACACGGCGGTCACGCGGGTCACGGTGACCACGTCGGGCAGTTCCGTCGCCTGTTCTGGATCATGCTCGTCCTCGCCGTCCCCACGGTCGCGTTGTCGGGCATGTTCTCGATGATCCTCGGCTACACCCTCCCCGATATTCCGGGTCTGTCATGGGTATCCCCGGTGCTGGGCACTGTCATGTACGCGTGGGGTGGAAAGCCGTTCCTCATCGGTGCAGTCAGCGAGCTCCGCGCTCGCAAGCCCGGCATGATGCTGCTCATTGGCCTCGCGATCACCGTCGCGTTCGCCGCCTCCTGGGGCGCGACGCTCGGCGTGCTCCATCACGAACTCGACTTCTGGTGGGAACTCGCCCTCCTCATCGTCATCATGCTTCTCGGGCACTGGATCGAGATGCGCTCCCTCGCCCAGACGACTTCCGCACTGGACTCGCTCGCCGCGCTACTCCCCGACGAAGCGGAACGTGTCGAGAATGATCAAGTCGTGGTTGTCGCACCGTCCGACCTCGTCGTCGGTGACGTCGTCATCGTACGCCCGGGTGGCAGCGTCCCCGCGGACGGGCGCATCGTCGAGGGACGCGCATCAATGGACGAGTCCATGGTCACGGGCGAATCCCGCACCGTGGAGCGCAGCAGTGGCGACTCCGTCATCGCGGGTACCGTTGCCACCGACTCCGGGCTTCGTGTCGAGATCACCGCGATCGGCGATGAAACCACTCTTGCCGGCATCCAACGTCTCGTCACTGAGGCGCAAAGCTCGTCTTCTCGTGCTCAGCGCCTCGCTGACACGGCTGCCGGATGGTTGTTCTGGTTCGCCCTGGGTGCTGCGGCGATCACCGCGATCGTCTGGACGTTGGTCGGCTTGCCTGACGCGGCTGTCATCCGCACCATCACCGTCCTCGTCATCGCCTGCCCGCACGCGCTGGGCCTGGCCATCCCGCTGGTCGTCTCCATCGCCACCGAGCGCGCCGCCCGGGGCGGCGTGCTCGTCAAGGACCGGCTCGCGCTCGAAAGCATGCGCACCATCGATACAGTGCTGTTCGACAAGACCGGCACCCTCACCAAGGGCGAGCCCGTCGTCTCAGAGGTCTCCGTTGCCGATGGCGCCGACCCTGACCGGGTGCTCGCGCTGGCGGCCGCCGCAGAGGCCGACAGCGAGCACCCGCTCGCGAAGGCCATCGTCCGCGCGGCCGCCGACAGGAAGCTCACCGTCCCCCGAAGCGTCGAGTTCACCTCGTCACCTGCTGTGGGCGTCACAGCGACCGTTGAGGGGAAGATCATCCGAGTCGGGGGACCTCATCTGCTGTCCGAGGAGAACGCCGATGAGCTTCCGGTCGCCGATCATTGGCGCGCGGATGGCGCGATCATCCTCCATGTCATCCAGGACGGGCGCGTCGTCGGAGCCCTGAAGCTCGCCGACGAGGTGCGTTCGGAATCCCGGGAAGCCGTCGACGCCCTTCACGCGCTCGGCGTGCAGGTCGTAATGATCACCGGCGACGCGGAAGCCGTGGCGCAGGCCGTCGCACAAGACCTCGGCATCGACCGCGTCTTCGCCGGAGTACGCCCGGAGGACAAGGCCGCAAAGGTCCAACAACTCCAGAACGAGGGACGTAAGGTCGCAATGGTCGGCGACGGCGTCAACGACGCCCCTGCCCTCGCGCAGGCCGACGTTGGGCTGGCGATCGGTGCGGGCACGGACGTTGCGATCGCGTCGGCTGGTGTCATCCTCGCAAGCGACGACCCCCGCTCGGTACTCTCCGTGATCGAACTGTCACGGGCTTCGTACCGGAAGATGAAGCAGAATCTCTGGTGGGCTGCCGGATACAACATCATCTCCGTCCCCCTCGCCGCCGGCGTCCTCGCCCCAATCGGATTCGTGCTCCCGATGTCGGTCGGAGCGATCCTCATGTCACTATCCACCATCGTCGTCGCTCTCAACGCACAACTGCTGCGCCGACTCGACCTCCGCCCCGACACCACGACCCGCGTCATCCTGAACCGCTGACCACAACCGCCGGAGATCCAGATGACTGATACCACCGTCCCTACAACATCCTGCAACCACGCAGAGCACGAGTACATCACGGACAAAGCCCGCTACCTTGCTCGCCTCAAACGCATCGAAGGACAATCACGCGGCATCCACCGCATGGTCGAGGACGAGAAGTACTGCATTGACATCCTCACTCAGATCTCCGCACTGACCAGCGCCTTGCAGAGCGTAGCCGTCGGGCTCCTCGAAGACCACCTGCGCCACTGTGTGGCAGATGCAGCTCGCGCCAGCAGCGACATCGCCGAAGAGAAGGTCCGGGAAGCGTCTCAGGCGATCGCCCGCCTCGTTCGCTGACTCGCGGCAGATTCGAAAGTGCCCGGACCGGTGAAGCGCAAGCAGCTCGATTCCTCGTGCGCATGTACTCGCGCCGGCTGTGTCGGCCTGCATGATGACGACGGCATTCGAGTCCTCGCATGCGTCCAGGCACCGCGAAACCACTACTCCGGCAGCCGATCAGAGCCACTGCGCGCTCGCGCGCCGGAAACGATCGTGTCGGTGGACCGCGCAGATCAGAGCGGGAGAGTGCATCCAATGCGAACATGTCAGCTTCGAGCTGACATAATGTGCATTATCGGCGTTTCCGATTCGAGCTCATTCAGCAACATCCGCCACAGTGAGACCCGCCTCCAGCCAAGCTCGCAGCAAGGCGCGATCGCCGCTGGCCGATACGGCGTCAACGCCAGCAGCACTGATCGCACTGGCGCAATGTACGGCGTCGTACCCACGAAGTCGGAACTCTCGCGCACAATCCGCAGCGCTGAGCATCAACAGTTCGTCCAACTCCACAACACTGACATCGCTCCACAGGATGTCGAGCAAGACTCGTGCCTCGTCGGCTTCGGTCTGATCTATCCGTGACGCACGAACCGCCGAGGCTATCGCCGCCGCGACCTCGACATACGTCGCTCGGGCTGAAACAAACGCACTGGCGCTGTCCCACAGGTGACGACATCGAGTGGATGTCGGTTCGTCGAAAACGAGCGGGACGACTGCCGATGCATCGACATACAAGATCACCGACGTTGCTCGATGACCAGATCGCTGATCGTGACGCCCGGACGCAACTTGATCGGCTCTGGTAGCTTTCTGCGTCCCGACGTGTTCGTCGGGGGTGTTACCCGCCCCTCGGCGATCAACCGCTCCAGCGGGCTCCCCTGATCAATGGGTACGAGCCGCGCGACGGGCCTGCCGTGATCGGTAACGGTGATCTCGTCGCCGCCACGCACGTCAGCGAGATAGCGACTGAGGCCATCCCTCAGTTCTCTGACTCCGACGTTCATGGCCGCTCCCGTATTTGTGGCGCTTAATAATCTCCAGTATAGCCACATTCCACGTCATTTCACTGCTCGTCGCTCACGAGGCCGAGATCATCCAGCGCGTCGTGAGCGACTGGTCCGATGGACACGCGCACGAAGTACAGCTTTACCGCTTCCCCAGTGAGAGTGCACTCGACGGCTTCCTCGCCGACCCCCGACGCCAGGATCTCTCAGCCGAGCGTGACCGCGTCATCGCACTCACCCAGTTGTTCCCAGTTCACGCCCCGACGTACTGCGCGAGGTGCTCCCCTGTCAGCGTCGACTTCGCGGCGACGAGATCGGAAGGCACGCCCTCGAACACCACGCGTCCGCCGTCGTGACCGGCGCCGGGGCCGATGTCGATGATCCAGTCGGCGTGTGTCATCACAGCCTGATGATGTTCGATCACGATGACCGTCTTGCCGGCATCCACAAGGCGATCGAGCAGCCCGAGGATCTTGTCGACGTCGGCGAGGTGCAGGCCCGTGGTCGGCTCGTCGAGCACGTAGACATCGCCTTTCTCCCCCATCTGGATCGCCAATTTCACACGCTGGCGTTCTCCACCCGACAGCGTCGACAGCGGCTGACCGAGCGACAGGTACCCGAGTCCGACATCCTCGAGCCGTCCGAGGATCGCACCGACCGCAGGAATCTTCGCTTCACCATCAGAGAAGAACTGCCGCGCTTCGGAGACCGGCAGATCCAGCACCTCGGTGATGTCCTTGCCGGCCAACTTGTACTCGAGCACGCCGGCCTGGAAGCGCTTGCCTCCGCAGTCCTCGCACGGCGTCTCAATGGTGTCCATGAAACCGAGTTGGGTGACGATGACGCCTGAGCCCTTGCACGACGGGCACGCACCCTCGGAGTTCGCGCTGAACAGAGCCGGCTTCACACCGTTCGCCTTCGCGAACGCCTTGCGGATCGGTTCGAGCATTCCGGTGTAAGTCGCAGGATTACTGCGGCGAGATCCCTTGATCGCGCCCTGATCGATCACCACCACACCCTCGCGACCAGACACGGACCCGTGGATCAGTGAGCTCTTGCCGGAACCGGCCACACCCGTGATCACCGTCAGCACGCCGGTCGGGATGTCGACATCCACGTCCTGCAGATTGTTCTCGTCGGCGCCGCGCACTTCGATCGCGCCGTTCTTCGCGCGCACGCTCGACTTCAGGGACGCACGGTCGTCGAGGTGAGCCCCGGTGAGCGTGCCACTCGCACGCAGACCGTCGAGAGTTCCTTCGAAGCAGACCTCTCCCCCGGCGGAGCCGGCGCCCGGTCCGAGATCGACGACACGGTCGGCGATCGCGATCGTCTCCGGCTTGTGCTCGACGACCAGCACGGTGTTGCCCTTGTCGCGCAACTGCAGCAGCAGCGTGTTCATGCGCTGGATGTCGTGCGGGTGAAGACCGATCGTCGGCTCGTCGAACACGTACGTGACATCGGTGAGTGATGAGCCGAGGTGACGCAGCATCTTGATGCGCTGCGCCTCTCCCCCGGACAGCGTGCCGGACGGACGATCAAGGCTCAGATATCCGAGACCGAGAGTGACGAACGCCTCGAGATTCGCGCTGAGCGCCGTCAACAGCGGCCCGGCCTCCGGCAGATCAAGTCCGCGCACCCATCCGGCGAGGTCGGTGACCTGCATCCGGCACGCATCCGCGATGCTCACTCCGGCTATCTTCGATGACCGTGCACCCTCGGTGAGGCGCGTGCCGTCGCACTCGGGACACGTCGCGAAGGTCGCGACCCGCTCGACGAACGCACGGATGTGCGGCTGCAGTGCCTCGATGTCCTTCGAGAGCATCGCCTTGGTGATCTTCGGGATGAGGCCCTCGTAGGTCATGTTGATGCCCGAGATCTTCACCTTGGTGACCTCGCCGTAGAGGAAGAGATGACGCTGCTTCTCGGTGAAGTCCGCGATCGGTTTGTCCGCAGGGTACAAACCCGATTGCGAGAACCCCTTCACCATCCACCCGTCGGCGGTGTACCCGGGCACCATGATGGCGCCCTCATCCAGCGACTTCGACTCGTCCACGATCTGCGCGAGATCGAGGTCGGAGACCGCTCCCCTGCCCTCACACCTCGGGCACATGCCACCGAGGTAGATGGCATCCTTCACGATCTTCTTCTCACCGCCCGGCCCGGTCATCACGCCACTGGCCTTCTGGGTGGGGATGTTGAAAGAGAACGCCGTCGGCCCGCCGATGTACGGCTGCCCGAGCTTGCTGAACAGGATGCGCAGCATCGCGTTCGCATCGGTGACGGTGCCGACTGTGGACCGCGGGTTCGCTCCGAGGCGCTCCTGATCGACGATGATCGAGGTCGTGAGGCCCTCGAGTACATCGACATCCGGTCGCGGAACCGAGGGCATGAATCCCTGCACGAAAGCGCTGTAGGTCTCATCGATCATGCGTCTTGACTCTGCGGCGATGGTGTCGAACACCAGCGAACTCTTGCCGGAACCGGACACCCCGGTGAATACCGTGAGCCGCCGCTTCGGGATATCGACGCTGATGTCTTTGAGATTGTTCTCTCGTGCGCCCTGTACGCGGATCAGGTCGTGGGAGTCGGCTGTGTGCGAAACGTCGGCCATCGTGTTCTTTCTGCGAGTGGGTCAGGACTGCGGGTGAGCGACGCGTCAGGCGGCCTGGTTGATACGGAGCAGGTTGCCGGCGGGGTCGCGCACGGCGCAGTCGCGCTCACCGTACGGCTGATCCATCGGCTCCTGCACGATGTCGGCGCGGCGGGAGACGAGTTGGTCGAACAGTGCGTCGAGGTCATCGCTCGCCAACGTGAGCGCCCCGTAGCTGCCTTTCGCGATGAGTTCCAGGATCGTGCGTCGCTCGTCGTCGCTGAGACCCGGATCGGTTGCGGGCGGATGCAGGACGATCGACGTCTGCGGCTGGCCGACAGGACCGACGGTCAGCCAGCGCATGCCGTCGTAGCCGACGTCTTTGCGCAGTTCGAATCCGAGCGCATCGCGATAGAAGCCGAGGGCCGCGTCGGCATCTGTATGAGGAAGGAACGCGTAGTGGATGGTGATGTTCATGATGCCCAGGTTAGGTTGGCGTCGGTGCGCGGCGCTTCTTGATTCCTGATCGGTCTCGTGACGTGCTTGATCTGGAAGTTCGGGATGCCGGAGACATCGGCCGCGCGTTCGCGATACACACTCGGCGGCACACCGACGAGTTCGGTGAAACGTGTACTGAACGTGCCGAGCGATGACGATCCGACCTCGAAGCACACCTCCGTCACGCTGAGATCGCCGCGCCGTAGAAGCGCCATCGCGCGTTCCACCCTTCGAGTCATCAGATACGAGTACGGCGCTTCGCCGTAGGTCGCCTTGAACTGTCTGCTCAAGTGCCCCGCCGACATGTGCACGCCACGCGCGAGTGCCTCGACATCGAGAGGACTCGCATGTTCACGATCGATGCGATCGCGAACATGGCGCATGGCCACCAGTTCGCGCAATCGATCTTGATCGACAGTCTGTGTCACCACATTTCATACTCCCACGGACCGGCGACATTTCAATCGCCGTGCGCGCTACGCTGGGCGAATCCTCACAGGACCTTCTCAGAAAGGCTGTCCCCCATGTCTGGAACGCTCTCCGAAGCGAAGTCGCTGTTCAAGTCGATCCGCATCACCCTCGCCGTCTTCGGAGCCATCGCACTGATCGCCGGAATCGTCCTCCTCGTCTGGCCGTTGAAGACGGCTGTGCTGGTGACCGGGATCATCGCGGCATACCTGATCCTCGCCGGCATCGTCTACGTCGGACTCGGGATCTTCTCAGGCCAGAAGGGCGGCTGGGCGCGAGTCGGTCACATCGTGCTCGGTGTGCTCTACATCGCTGCAGGCATCATCGCGTTCACGAACCTCGCGGCCGTCACGGCCACGTTGGCGTTCATCACCGTGATCTTCATCGGCATCAGCTGGATCGTCGACGGCATCGTCTCGCTCACGCTGCTCAACAAGGACGGCTCGAGGGTCTGGACGATCATCTACGCGATCCTCAGCATCATCGCCGGCATCATCGTGATCTTCTCCCCGCTGCTCGCCGTTGTCGCGCTCTGGTGGATCCTCGGCATCACGCTCGTCGTGCTCGGCATCATCCAGATCGTCCGGGCCATCACGCTCGGGCGTGATGAGAAGGCGGCCACTGCGGAGTTCACGGCGAATGCGGCTCCGGCCGAGTAGAGCCGCCGGACGTCGAAACGGCCCCGTCCTGCGCGATGCAGGACGGGGCCGTTCACATTGTGCGGATGCTATTGGTCGCCGAACCCGCTCGTGTCGCCGACCAGACGGGTGTTGTCGTCAGGGACCGGCTCGACGGCGGCGAGTGCCACCTCGGCGGCGAACTCCGAGACGTTGTAGAGCTTGCCCGCTGAGCCGCGGCGCTCTGCGATCGCGCCAGGATTCGCACGCTCGAGCAGAGTCGCAGTGATCGTGCCTTCGATCATGTCGCCGGAGACGACCGTGAATCCGATCCCCTTCTCCTCGAGCATCGGGATCAACTCGCGCAGAGCATCCTCACCCGCCCGCTTCGACCTGGCGACCGGCTCGTATTCGGGCATGGTCGGCGTGGTGCGGATGAAGTGCGCCTGGTGGCTCGTCACGAAGACGACGCGCGATCCCTCGCCGAGCAGCGGCAGCGCTGCGTGGAGCACGCTCAGCTGCGCATCGCGATTCAGCGTGAGCGCGTAGTCCTCGGCCATCCCGGACTCCATGCCGCCGGAGGCGTTGAGTACGAGCACGTCGAGCCGCCCGTACTCCGCGCGCACCTGGTCGAACATCTCGGCGACGGATGCCGGATCGGTGAGGTCGGCCCCGACGACGAGAGCCCGACCTCCGAGCTCACGCAGTTGCGTCGCAAGCTTCTCGGCGCGCGGAGCCTTGTTGCGGAAGTTGACCACGACGTCCGCGCCGGCCTCGGCGAAGTATCGGACGGTGTCGGCACCGATGCCGCGCGACGAGCCGGTGACCAGGGCGACCTTTCCGGCGAGAGAACCTGCGGGCAGAACGTCGGTCACGATGACTCCTAATGATGCGGGGAACGCCGCGAACCGCGCGGCTCCTTCACCCTACCAATGCCCTTTCCGCGCCCGAATCATGTCGTCGCGCCGTGGTAGGTTGACGGCAAAGGAGGGCCAATGGACGACGTATCCGTCTTCATCGAACTGGTCACCGAATGGGCGTGGATCGGCTGGCTCGTGCTGATCGCCGTGTTCCTCGTGATCGAGATGCTGACCCTCGATTTCACCTTCCTGATGCTCGCGCTCGGCAGCGCGGTCGGTCTCGTCACCGGATTGTTCGGGCTGCCGGTATGGGCGCAGCTCATCGTCGCCGCGGTCGCGGCAGCGCTGTTCATCCTCGTCATCCGTCCGCCTCTGCTCAGGCGCCTGCACCGCGGTGAGGATCCGACGAAGTCCAACGTCGATGCGCTGATCGGGCTGCGCGGAACAGCGCTGGCCGACATCACGCGGGTCTCAGGACAGGTCAAGGTCAGCAACGGCGACACCTGGACTGCTCGCGCCGAAACCGCCGTCCCCATTCCTCAGGGAGCACCGGTCGCGATCACCGCGATCAACGGCGCGACCGCCATCGTCCGTCCCGTCAACGACTAGGAGAAACCGTGAACGACTCCTCGTTCATCCCCACAGCGATCGGCTGGATCCTCGCGATCGCCGTGATCATCTTCGTGGTGGTGACAGTCGCGCGCTCCATCCGCATCATCCCGCAGGCCACGGCCGGCGTGGTCGAGCGCCTCGGCCGCTATCACAAGACCCTCATGCCGGGCCTCAACATCCTGGTGCCGTTCATCGACCGCCTCCGGCCGCTCATCGACATGCGCGAGCAGGTCGTGTCCTTCCCGCCGCAGCCGGTGATCACCGAAGACAACCTCGTGGTCTCGATCGACACGGTCGTGTACTTCCAGGTCACCGACGCCCGCGCCGCGACCTACGAGATCGCGAACTACCTCGGTGCCGTCGAACAGCTCACCACCACGACTCTGCGCAACGTGGTCGGCGGGCTCAATCTCGAAGAGGCGCTCACCAGCCGTGACAACATCAACGGCCAGTTGCGCGTGGTGCTCGATGAGGCCACCGGCAAGTGGGGTATCCGCGTCGGACGCGTCGAGCTCAAGGCCATCGACCCGCCCCTGTCGATCCAGGACTCGATGGAGAAGCAGATGCGCGCCGAGCGCGACCGCCGCGCCGCGATCCTGACGGCGGAGGGCACCAAGCAGTCGGCGATCCTCGAGGCCGAGGGTGCTCGTCAGGCAGAGATCCTTCGCGCCGAGGGTGACAAGCAGGCTGCTGTCCTGCGCGCACAGGGTGAAGCCGAGGCGATCCAGAACGTCTTCGCCTCCATCCATCAGGGCGCGCCGGATGACAAGCTCCTCGCGTACCAGTACCTGCAGATGCTGCCGAAGATCGCAGACAGCGAGTCCAGCAAGCTCTGGATCATCCCGAGCGAGCTCACCGAGGCGCTTAAGGGCATCGGCAGCGCGTTCACTCCGCGCCCCAGCACCGGTCAGCCGCCTGCGGGCGCTCCCGGCGCGTGACGCACCCGTACTTCCTCAAGGCACGGCATCCCCGAGTCCTCGCCCACCGTGGTCTCCTGCCTGCAACGGGCGAGAACGCGCCGGTCGGCGCCTCGCCGTCGAACGCCGTGTGGGAGAACACCGCCGCCGCATTCGCCGCCGCGCACGCCGCCGGTGCGGAGTACATCGAGACCGACTGCCGGGTCACGGCCGACGGTGACGTCGTGCTGTTCCACGACGAGACGTTGACCCGATTGCTGTCGGATGACCGCTCCGTCGCACAGGTGCGAACTGGCGAACTCGCAGAGTTGCTCGCACCGCACGGCGGCCTGCTCACAGTCGGGGAGATGCTCGAGATGTTCCCGGAGACGCGCTTCAACATCGACGTGAAGACGGATGCCGCTTCCACTCCCCTGGGCGCGCTGATCGCACCTCACGCCCATCGGGTTCTTCTGACGAGCTTTTCAGACGCCCGCCGCCGGCGTGCCGTCGATGCCGTCCTGGCGGCAGGCGCGGAGATGCGCCCTGCGACGTCGGCGGGCAGAGCGAGCATGATGAAGGTGAGGCTGCTCAGTGCGCTGCGCCTTCCCTGTGCGCGCGCGCTGCGCGGCATGGATGCGCTCCAGGTCCCCGAGCGATACGGCCCGATCCGCGTGGTCACGCGCTCGCTCCTTCGAGCGGCGCACCGCCACGGAGTCGAAGTGCACGTGTGGACGGTGAACGACTCCGAGGACATGCGCCGACTGATCGGTCAGGGCGTGGACGCGGTCGTCACGGACCGCGCCGACGTGGCGCTGCGCGCCCTTTCCTGATGAGTGCGCACGACCGGTCCTGAAGCGCGTGCGCGACCTCCCGGATGCATCTGCACGGCGGGCTGGGACTCGGCTGTGAATCCGACGGAGAACACGCCTGCGTTGAGCAGGCGCACAGGCTGGAGCGCTATACCTGACAACGACGAGAGGACCACAAAATGGCAGATCGCAGCCTGCGCGGCATCCGACTCGGCGCCCAGAGCCTACAGAGCGAAGAGGGCGTCGTTTTCATGGAACGCCGCGAAACCACGTACAAGTGCGACACGTGTGATCACGTGACCACACTGATGTTCTCGGCCGACGCCGAGCCGCCCCAGACCTGGGAATGCCGCTCCTGCGGCGCCGAGGCCGTGCTTCGCGTCGATGGCAAGACCATCACCCCTGACGCCACCGACGAGAAGGTCGCGCGCACCCACTGGGACATGCTGCTCGAGCGCCGCTCGCGCGCCGAGCTCGAAGAGCTCCTCGAGGAGCGCCTCGCATTCATCCGTGCCCGCCGTGGCGCAGGTGAGGACCCGACCCGCGAGAAGATCGGCGCCTAGAGCCGACGACGCGCGCGCCACCACCCGAACAGGAGCGCACCCAGTCCGCCCCACAGCAGCAACTGCTGCACCCAGGGGCCGAGGACGACACCAGCTGTGAGGCCGGTGCGAAGCTCGACATCCTCGAGCAGCGCGCCGGCCTCATCTGCGTCCAGGGACGCCGTGGTCGTCCCGCTTGGGCTGATCATCTGGCTGCGTCCGACCGTGGAGATGTTCACGACACTGCGACCGGTCTCGATGGCGCGCATACGTGCGAAGGCGAGTTGCTGGAGGTTCTCGTCAGTGCCGCGGAAGTCCGCATTGTTCGTCTGGAACACCAGCACCTGGGCCCCGCCTTGGATGCCTTCGCGGATGACTTCGTCGTAGATCACATCGAAGCAGATCGCCAGACCCACCGGTGTGCCGTCGACATCGACGAGCGGCGGGTTGGTGCCATGCGTGTATTCGCGACCGATCAGGCCGATGAGATCGGGCACGATCGCGTAGTAGAAGTCCCGGTCGGGCACGTACTCGCCGAACGGCACGGGGAAGCGCTTGTCATGCGTCTGCTCGGCGGTGCCGTCCTGGGTCCAGAGCATCGACGTGTTGAAGTTCTCGTCCCCCCGGCCGGTCGCCGCGTTCGCCAGCAGCGGCGCCTCGACGCGGTTGGCGATCAGCGTCATCCGACGTGCCAACCCCGGATCCTGGAACGGGTCGTAGTCCAGTCCGCCCTCCGGCCACACCAGCAGGTCCATCTCCTCGCCGAACAGCGGTTCGGTGGCCGCTGTCTGCGCCTGGATCACCGAGTACGGCTCGCGTTCATCGAAGTACCCGGTGGGCCCGTTGCCCTGCACCGCTCCGATTCGCATCGTGCCGACTGCGGTCGTCGGGAACGCAGGGGTGATGATCATCACCAGCACGAGAGCGGCCGGCACGAGGAGTGCGACGGGGCGACGCCACAGACGCACGCGCACGGATTCCACCAGCATCGCCACTGCGAACACGATCAGGAAGCTCAGACCGCTGACGCCGACCCATGAGGACAGGGTCGCCAGTGGGCTCTCCGACTGTGTCATCCCGAGCCGCGCCCATGGAAAGCCGGTATACGGCCAGGAGCCCAACAGGAGCTCGCGACCCACCCACAGTGCTCCGATGGCCGCGGGAAGGCCCACGAGGCGCCCCACTGGCCCGGGAAAGGCGCGGGGAAGCCACCTGTAGGCCAGCGCGATCGGGATCACTGCGACGGCGGTGATGGCTGCCTCCAGCGACGCGAGTGCCGCCCACGGGATGACGCCCAGGTATCGCGACGTCCACGACACGAGGAGGAAGAAGAACACGGCGCCGTAGATCAGCCCGACCAGCAGTGCTCCCCCTGCCCGGCGGCCGATGAGCGCGAGCAGCAGCAGGGCGACCCCGACGAAGGCGAACGGCCAGACGCTCGCCCCCGGGTACGCCAGATTCATGAGGAACCCTGACGCCGCGGCGGCCAGCACCGCGAGCCACAGCGGCAGCAGAGGGCGCTGCAGGACGGGGCGGGGCCGACGTGTTCGTTCGGCTGAGGGCGTTGGCATCCGGCGCGTACTCACATCGACGAGTAGGAGACGATGCCGCGCCGCACGCCGTCCAGTGCCTGACGGGCTGTACGGGCGACGTCGGCGTCCTCGGCGACGATCGAAAGCTGATCGAGCAGATCGATCGTCTGCTTCGCCCAGCGCACGAAATCGCCGGCGGCCATGTCGGCGTCCACCAGCACGCGATCGAGCAGAGCGCCGCGCGCCCACGCGTGCATGGCGCCGGAGAGTCCGGCTGCGAGGGGCTCCGAGCCCGGCAGATGATGATCCTGCTCGAGGTCGTCGAGCTCCGACCACAGCGCCGACGTCTTCTCGAAGGCGCCTCGGAATGCCCCTCGCGGCAGCCCGCGCTCCCCCGAGTTCGCCTCGTCCCTTCGTGGCTCGTACACCAGGCAGCACGCCATGGCGGCGAGCGAGGGCGCGTCCAGGCCCTTCCAGAGCCCCTGGCGCAGCGATTCGGCGACCAACAGGTCGCGTTCGCCGTAGATGCGGCGCATCGTGCGACCGGCCTCGGTGAGGACGGTCTCGTCGCCAGTGCCAGTGACGTAATCCAGGCTCGCGAGAACCTCGACGACGCGGTCGAAGACACGTGCGACCGTGCCGGTGCGGGTCTCGATCTGCGCGCGGGTGCGGTCTGTCTGACGCTTGAGCTTCCAGTAGCGCTCCGACCAGCGGGCATGGGCTTCGCGGTCGGGGCATCCGTGGCAGCCGTGTCGCTGCATCTTCGTGCGCAGGGACTGGATGCGCTTCATGCGCTTGTCGCGCGCTGCTCGCGGTGCGTGCGAGTCCTGGCGGTTCTTCTTCTCCAGGTCGCTGAGCTCACGACGGATTCCGGCGTACTCGAGGAAGTCGCCGTGTTCGCACTGCATCGCGGTGACGTAGCCGGCGAGCGATTCCTCCGCCTCACGCACCTGGCGGGCGAGACCCACGACCGCGCGGTCCGCCTGGAACTGGGCGAACGACGACTCGAGGATCTGGCGGGCACGGGGACGCCCGAACATGTCGATCAGGTTGACCGCCATGTTGTAGGTGGGCCGGAAGCTGGAGTTGAGCGGATAGGTGCGCCGAGACGCGAGAGCGGCGACGGCCTGGGGATCCATCCCCTCGGTCCACTGCACCACAGCGTGGCCTTCGACGTCGATCCCGCGACGACCCGCACGACCGGTGAGCTGCGTGTACTCCCCCGATGTGATCGCGACCCGCGCCTCGCCGTTGAACTTCTCCATCTTCTCGAGCACGACTGTCCTGGCCGGCATGTTGATGCCCAGCGCGAGCGTCTCTGTGGCGAAGACGACCTTGACGAGCTTGCGGCGGTAGAGCTCCTCCACGACCTCCTTGAAGGCGGGCAGAAGGCCGGCGTGGTGCGAGGCGATTCCCCGCTCGAGGTTCTCGACCCATTCGAAGTAGCCGAGCACACCGAGATCCTCATCCTGCAGGGATCGCGTGCGCTCCTCGACGAGTTCGCGTATCTCGGCGCGCTCTTCGACGGTCGTCAGACGAAGCCCGGATCGGCGAACCTGCTGGACCGCGGCATCGCAGCCGACGCGGCTGAAGATGAAGAAGATCGCGGGGAGCAGATTCGTGCGCTCGAGCAGCCGGATCACCTCCGGCCGATCCATCCGCTCGATCCGCTGCGCGTTCGACGCGCGTACCGGGCGACGTCCGCCTCGCTGCGGGCGGGGACTCTGACGGCCCGCGTGCTTGCCGCTGCTGTAAGACTGCGCCCGTTTGTTGCTGTCGAAGCGGGATCCGGTGAACGAGCGGATGCGCATGAGCTCCTGGTTAACGGTCGCCGTGGCGACCCCGGCGCGATCGTCGAACAGCGGCAGCAGGTCATCGCGCACCAGCACGTGCTGCTCGAGGGGCACCGGGCGGATCTCCGAGACGATCACCTCGGTATCGCCGCGCACCGTGTCGAGCCAGTCGCCGAACTCTTCGGCATTGGAGACCGTCGCACTGAGCGACACCAGCCGCACCTGTGAGGGCAGATGGATGATGACCTCTTCCCAGACCGCACCGCGGAAGCGATCGGCCAGGTAGTGCACCTCGTCCATGATCACGTAGCGCAGGTCGGCCAGCGCGGCCGAGTCCGCGTAGATCATGTTCCGCAGCACCTCGGTCGTCATCACGACGATCCTGGCGTTGCCGTTGATGTTCGTGTCGCCGGTGAGCAGACCCACCTGGTCGGCGCCGTACACCTCGACCAGTTCGCGGAACTTCTGATTCGACAGCGCCTTCATCGGCGTCGTGTAGAACGCCTTGTCCTTCGGCGTCTGCATCGCGAGATGGATCGCGAACTCTCCGACGATGGTCTTTCCCGCGCCCGTCGGCGCCGCGACGAGCACGCTGTGGCCCCGCTCGAGCGCATGACAGCCCTCGATCTGGAAGGGATCGAGATCGAAGCTCTGCCTGAGCGCGAAGGCCGCAGTCTCCGGGTGGGATGCCGCATCGCGGGCGGCCGCGTACCGCTCGGCGGGCGAGGTCATACCCCGACGTCCGGGAGCAGTCCTTCAGCCTTCTGCCGTTTGTTCTTACGGCGATCGAACAGCATGGACAGACCCGCGGCGGCGAAGAAGAGCACGACGAGGATGCCGGCGAGCATCAGCATGCTGACGACGTCAGCGGCGGGTGTTGCGAGCGCGGCGAAGACAGTCGCGATGAGGATGGCGACGCGCCAGCCTTTGAGGATCGCGCGCCCCGACATGACGCCGGCCACGTTCAGCGCGACCAGGAAGACCGGGAGCACGAACGAGACCCCGACCACGAGCATCAGTTTGAGGCTGAAATCGTAGAACTGCTTCGCCTCGAAGAGGTTGTTCGCGCCTTCCGGGGTGAATGTCGCCATCAACTCGATCACATGCGGCACCACGAGCGCGCCGACATAGCATCCGATGAAGAAGAGCGGCACGGCGGATGCCACGAAACCGATCGTGTACTTGACCTCCTTGCGGGTGAGGCCGGGCATGATGAACGCCCAGATCTGCCACAGCCACACGGGGGCGGCGACGAAGATGCCTAACGAGAAGGCGATGCGCATCCGAAGATCGAACGGCGACGTCACGGACGAGAACGTGAGACCGACGAGGTCGTCTCCCCTGGCCTCCGCGATCTTCCGCACGGGCTCGGTGATGAATGCGATCACGGGGTCGGAGAGGAAGAACCCCAGGATCATGGCGACGAGAAGCGCCGCCGCAGAGATCATCAACCGTCGGCGCAGCTCCACGAGGTGGCCGCCGAGCGACATTCGGCGTTCATTGCGTGGCTTGTCACTCGCGGCCGACTGCTTGTCGATCGCGGTCACAATCGTCAGGTGGTGGTGCCGCTGTCAGAGCGGGGCGCTGTTGTGCTCTGATCCACCGCCGGCGACGACTTCGCGACGTCGACCGAGGTCTGATCCGTCTTGCCGTCGTCGTCCTTCATCGCCTTCATCTCGCCTTTGAACAGTCGCGCCGACTGTCCCATGCTCTTCGCCAGTGCCGGGAGCTTCGCTGCCCCGAACAACAACAGGATGACGAGCACGAGTACGAGCAGATGCCAACCGGTCAATCCAGCCATGATTCCCTCCAGGGATCGAAGTCTTCGTGCAGTCTACCTGCGGATGAAGCGTTATGGGTGACGGTACAGCGCGAGCGCGTCCGCTGCCCAGTCCCTCGTCGCCGCACGAGCGAAGTCGGGATGCTGGACTTCGAGACGCCCTTGGAAACGACCAGCGACACGTTTGATGCTCCGTGGATCCGCGATCGGTATCCGCACGGTGACGACACCGGCGTGGACTTCTGAATTGTCTGCGCGCACGTAGTCTCCGAGCAGAGGCACCAGGCGCTCTGGAAGTCGCACCGTGACCTCATCGTCGTCGCCGATCTCGGTGAAGGCTTCGGGGAGGAGTTCGTCCGCGTGCGTGATCGGGATATCGGTGAGTTCGGGCTCGCTGACGCGATCCAGGTGGAAGGTGCGCATCGCCTGGCGAAGATGGCACCAGCCCTGCAGATACCACTGTCCGCCGGTGATGAGCACCTGCACAGGGTCGACAGTGCGGGTCGTGGCCGCAGCATCCGGCGCTTGATAGCGGAACGACACCGCGACTCCGCGACTCAGCGCGCTCGACACGGCGTCACGCACAGCGTCGACCGTGTCCGGAGCGATGACGACCTCCGCCGGTGCGTTCGCCGAAGCCCGTGAGAGCTTCGCGAGGAGCCCGGCGACCAGCCCCGAATCCGAGACGGCAGGCACGGCGGCGACGACCTGAAGGCCGGCAAGCAGCGCGGCGGCCTCGCGGGCGGTGAATCGCGGCACTCGGCGGAGTCCGACGTCGTTCGTGATCTCGATGACGCCCTCTTCGTCGAGGAGGTCCCAGTTGATGTCGAACATCTCATGCGGTTGCTGCCAGTACCCCGCGTCGCCAGGCAACCCGATCACTGTGAGCTTCTCCACCATGCTGCGCATCTCGTCGACCGTGACACCGAACTCGTCGGAGGCCTCGGCGAGCGTGACCTGGCCCCGCTCGAGCAGATACGGCACCAGCGTGAGATAGGCGCGCACACGGTCGGATGCGAGCAGGGGTTTCGGTTTGTCCGCCATCAGCGCACCCCTCGTTCCGCACGAACCGCATCGACGCCGACGGCATCGGTGTGCGCAGCGATCGTCGCTTCCAGTCGAGCGATCACGGCGTCTCTCAATACGGCGGGCTCCACCACGCGCACCTCCGGGCCGTACGAGGCGAGCTCATCGGCGAAGATGTGCACATCGACGAACGGCACGCTGAAGCCCTGCACCTGCGCGGTCGCGCGCCGGCCGAGCCGCAGAGCGGCCTCGGTCCCCGGAGTGATCTCGAGCAGTGCGGAGTTGCGGGCTGCGACGGCTTCGAGGCCCGCCAGCGCGCGTTCGCCTGCGCCCTCCCGCAGTCCGGCGTCGAATGACTGCTTCGTCGCGGTGACATCGCCCACGATCCGGCTGAGCAGGAAGGTGCGCTCGTCGTCCACATCGAGGTCGATGCCGTAGACGTGCCAGCGCGCCTCGTAGTCGAGCAGCGCGAGCGGTTCGACGCGCCTGCGACGCGGCGCCTCCTCCCCCGGCTTGAGGTAGTCGAAGGTCACGACGCGGCAGTCCTCGATCGCACTCTGCAGCGGCGCGAAGCTCGCGTCGCGCACCGTGATGCGAGGCGCGAAGCCGATGATCGGCTCGTCGCCGTCGATACCCAGAGCGCGGATCTTCCGCACTCCTGCCTGCGCATCCGCCGAGGAGGACTCCGCACTCCAGACGCTGCCCGCCAGGGTGAGGACCGCGAGCTCTGCCGCGCTGAACTCGATGTCCGCCGGCAGGTCGTACTCGGCCTTCGGAATGCGATACCTCGCCTCACGGAGGTCGTTGGGATCGCCGGGGTCGCCGATCGTCTCGATCGGGACACCGAGCGTGCGCAGCTCGTCCTTGTCCCTCTCGAACATCTTCTCCAGCGCATCCGCGCGCGTGCCGGCATCAGCCCGCTGCCGGTACCCCGAGATGTTGTCGAGGATCTGCTGCTTGGTGAGCCCGATCTCCGTGGCCATCAACGCCACGACGAGATTCGTCTGACGCTCTTCGGGCGGGATCCGGGCGGCCATCACTGTGCGGGGGCCGCTGGCGGATCGGTGCCGAGGATGTCGACGACGAAGACGAGCGTGGAGTTCGCGGGAACGGCGCCGCTGCCCGCCTCGCCATAGCCGAGCTCAGGGGGAACGACGATGAGCACCTGCGACCCGACGGTCTGCCCTACCAGGCCCTGCGTCATGCCGGGGATCAGCGCGGTGAGGTCGAATGGCGTCGCGCCGCCGTCCCACGACGAGTCGAACACTGCCTTGTCAGCCCACGTCACGCCGGTGTAGTTCACGAGCACGGTGTCGTCGTCTGCGACCTTCTCACCGTCGCCCTTGATGAGGGTCTGCACGACGAGATCGGTGGGAGCGGCGCTGTCGGGAACGATGATCCCTGGGCGTCCGTCTGCCGCGCGAACGACGGTCGGCATTCCGGACGCGTCGTTGTACTGCGGGGCGCCCTGGGCCTTCGACGGGAATACCTTGACGACGTCGAACACCGCGACGACCGGATCGTCCTCGCCCAGTCCGAATCCGGCCAGGTTCTGGGCACCGAAGTCCTCGGGAGAGATGACCGACAGCACGCGGCTGCCTTCGGTCGCGCATTCCAGCGCCTTGCCGAAGGCGGGAACCCGCTGAGCCCAGTAGTCGATGCTCACGAGCTGAGCCTGCTCCTCGTCGAATGCGGTGCCAGCGACTGACTCACCGGTCTTGCCGGAGTAGAGCGCGAACTCGATCACAGCACTCTGCGTCGGGCTCGTGAGCGCCAGGCCGTCGCCGACGACGACGTCACTGAACGAGCTCTTCTGCGCTCCGACCGGAGTGAACAGCTCGACATCCGGAGTTTCGCCCACATCCCCGGTGATCGTCGCGATGTCGTCGATCCCGCTCGTCGCTGCATCACGATCGCATGCGGCGCCGCTGAATGCGGGCGCAGTGGCGCACCCCGTCAGGGCGACGAGGGCGAGACTGAGTGTGGCCAGAGCGGCAGACGTTTTACGCACGCTCTCCAGTCTATTGCGAACGCTCTTCGGAATCGCGCGACGCCGACGCACGGCGCGCTCCGTCTGCGGCCTTGGTGGCCTCGCGTACCCGCTTTCGCAGATTCTTGTCCGTGATCTCACGGTCTCCGACCGCCCCAGGCGTCCATTGCTCGACGTCGTGATCGCCGTAGCTGGACTTCGACGCGCGCCGCTTGATCTCAGGGGCGATCGTTCCGGGTGCGAGTCGACGGGCGGTGAGCAGGAATCCGGTGTGCGCGACCATCCGATGATCGGGACGCACGGCGAGGCCCTCCACGTGCCAGCCCCGCACCATCGTCTCGGAGGCATCGGGGTCGGTGAACAGTCCGGTGCCGCGGATGAACTCCGCGACGCGCGAGAGCTGGGTGGCCGTCGCCACGTAACAGAGCACTACTCCGCCAGGGGTCAGTGCGTCGGCGACGACGTCCATGACCTCCCACGGTGCGAGCATGTCGAGAACCACTCGATCGACGGTGCCGGCGGGAAGCTCGACCGGAAGAGCCTCGAGCAGATCACCGACCACGACGCGCCAGGTGTCGGGCGATTCTCCGAAGAAGGTCTCGACGTTCGCCTTCGCGACCTCTGCGAAGTCCTCACGTCGCTCGAATGAGACGAGAGTGCCGGCCGGCCCCACCGCGCGCAGCAGCGAGAGCGAAAGCGCGCCCGATCCGACACCCGCTTCGACGACGGTCGCACCGGGGAAGATGTCGGCCTGCATCACGATCTGCGCAGCATCCTTCGGGTACACGATCGCGGCTCCGCGCGGCATCGACATCGCGAAGTCGCGCAGCAGAGGACGAAGCGCGAGGTACTCGTGCCCTGAGCTGTTGGCGACCACCGAGCCGTCTGGCAGTCCGATCAGGTCGCGGTGCCTGAGCACGCCGTGATGAGTGTGCAGCTCGCCGCCTTCGCTGAGCGTGACAGTGTGGAGCCGGTTCTTGGGTCCGGTGAGCTGCACACGGTCGCCGTCGCGGAACGGTCCGCTCTGACGCGAGGATGAGAGCGTCATCGCAGCGCTCCCGCTGTCTGCGAGGCCTTCGACGAGGCGTACAGTTCGATGATGTCCTGAGCCGTGCGATCCTCGAGCGTGGGCCAGAGCGCGTGCGCGCCCACCTCGTCGAGAGGCACCATGTGCGGCACGCCGAGTGTCACGGCGCCCGATGCGAGACCGGCGCGCAGGCCCGTCGGGGAATCCTCGATCACCACTGCGTCCGCGATGTCGATGTCGAGCAGGCCGGCCGCCTTCAGGTACGGTTCCGGATGCGGTTTCGGCTGTTCGACGTCGTCGCCGGCCACGACCTCCTCGAACGCGTCGAACTCGATGAGCTCGACGACGCTGAGCGCCATCCGCCGCAGCGACATCGTCACGAGAGCGGTGCGGATGCCGTGGGCATGAAGATCGCGGAGCAGTTCTCTCGCGCCGGGGCGGAAGGGCACACCCTGCGTCGCCAGGGCCGTGCGCACGTCGTCCGTGAGCCGGTCGACGATCGCTTCGGGCTCCATGTCGACGCCGGCGGCCCTGAGCAGCATCGCGCTGTCGAGCAGCCCCTTTCCCACGAGCTGCAGCGCCTGCTCGTGCGACCAGGTGCCGCCGAAGGATTGCACCATCGCGGTCTCCGCTGCCATCCAATAAGGCTCGGTGTCGACCAGTGTTCCATCCATGTCCCAGAGGACCGCGCGGGGCTTTTGACTCACTTCTCCATGCTAGCCCGGCCGGTGTCCCATACCGCCGCCCAGAAGCTAGCCTGGAGGGATACCTGCGTTCGCGATGGGAGGAGAACTCGATGGATGCACTGGGAAACCGCATCGTCGTCGTCGCGTTCGATGGCTGGAACGACGCCGGCGAAGCAGCGAGCGGCGCGATCGAGATGCTGCGCGACAGCACGGACTACGAGCTCGTGCACACGGTCGACCCCGAGCTGTACTTCGACTACCAGTACACACGTCCGTCGACCAGGATGGACGCCACCGGTCGCCGGGATCTGCGCTGGCCGGAAGCGGCGCTCTGGCGTCCTGCCGCACCGTCTGCCGACGGCGCGCCCGAGTTCTGGCTTCTGACCGGCGTTGAGCCCGCTCGTACCTGGCAGGCTTTCGCCAACGAGTTCATCGACATCGCGCTGCGCGACGACGTCACCGGGTTCATCACCCTCGGCGCGATGCTCTCAGATGTGCCGCATACCAGGCCGATCTCGATCTTCGCGTCGAGCGCGAACGAGCAGGTGCGCGATTCCCTCGGTCTGGAACGTTCGCTCTACGAGGGCCCTGTCGGGATCCTCAGCGTGATCGAGCATTTCGCCGAGCGTGCAGGCATCCCGACGGCCAATCTCTGGGCGAGCGTGCCGCATTACGTCGCATCGGCAGCGCCGTCGCCCAAAGCGACTCTGGCGCTGCTCGATCGCCTGGAGGAGATGACCGGCGTCGACATGCCTCGCGATCGTCTGCGCACGGATGCCGCCACCTGGGAGGCGTCGATCGACGCTGCGGCGGCGGACGATGAGGAGATGACGGAGTACATCCACCAGCTCGAGCGCACTCGCGACACCTGGGACTCCCCCGAGGCATCAGGAGATGCGATCGCGCAGGCGTTCGAACGCTACCTGCGCCGCCGGGGCGACGGCCCCGGCGATCACAAACGCTAACCCGAGATCACGCCCGTGCCCAGCAGTACGAGCAGCGTCGTGCCGAGCAGGATGCGGTAGATCACGAACGGCAGGAAGCTGCGCTTGGAGATCCAGTTCATGAAGAACGCGATGACGCCGAGTGCGACGACGAACGCGATGCCCGTCGCTGCGACGGTCTCGCCGAGTGAGAAGTACTGATCAGGTGCGTCCCAGTTCTTGAACAGCTGGAAGAAACCGCTTCCGAAGACAGCGGGGATGGCGAGCAGGAACGCGTAGCGTGCAGCAGCGGCGCGCTCATATCCGAGGAACAGCCCCATCGTGATCGTCCCGCCCGAGCGCGAGACACCGGGGATCAAAGCGAGAGCCTGTGCGAACCCGAACAGGATGCCGTGCGGATAGGTGATCTGGTCGAGCTTCCGGCGCTTCGCGCCGACGTGGTCGGCGATGCCGAGCAGGATGCCGAACACGATCAGCATGATCGCCACGATCCACATCGAGCGCAGCACGGTCTCTATCTCATCCTGGAACAGCAGTCCCAACACGACGATCGGGATGCTGCCGATGATGATCAACCAGCCCATCCTGGCGTCCGGATCGTTGCGAGGGAGGGACCCGGTCAACGAGCGGAACCAGTGGCCGATGATGCGAGTGATGTCACGCCAGAAGAACACCACCACGGCGGCCTCTGTTCCGATCTGGGTGATCGCGGTGAATGCGGCGCCCGGATCTTCGCCAGAACCGGTGAAGGTGCCGACGATGCGCAGATGGGCGCTGGACGAGATCGGGAGGAACTCGGTGAGTCCCTGGATGACGCCGAGGAGCAGCGCTTCGAGCAGGTGCATGGAGGGCCTTCTGATTCAGGGAAGCGCGTCAGTACGAGCGCAGCAGATCGGTCAGAACCTGCTGACCGAAGACAAGCGATTCTACGGGCACGCGTTCGTCGACACCGTGGAACATCCCGGTGAAGTCGAGATCCGCAGGCAGGCGGAGCGGCGCGAACCCGTATCCGGTGATCCCGAGTGTCGAGAGCGCCTTGTTGTCCGTTCCCGCGCCGAGCAGATACGGGATCACCGGCACGCCGGGGTCGTGGCGCGCGAGGCTCTGCACCATCGCCTCCACCAGCTCACCTTCGAACGGCGTCTCCATGCCGATGTCGCGCACGACCGTCTCGATGACGATGTCGTCTCCGACGATCTGCTGCAGCTCGGCGAGCACCTCGTCCTCGGTGCCCGGAAGCACGCGCACATCGATCAGCGCCTCGGCACGCTCCGGGATCACGTTGTGCTTGTATCCCGCGGTGAGCACCGTCGGGTTGGTCGTCGTACGGAACGTCGAGCTCAGGAACGCCTCAGCGGGACCGGATGCCGCGGCGAGAGCGTCAGGGTCGTCGACGGAGCGACCGGTGAGATCGCTCAGGCCGTGCAGAAGCGCTCGAGTCGTGTCGGTGAGCCGGATCGGCCATCGTGTGCGCCCGATCGCCGCGACGGCCTCAGAGAGCTTCACCACGGCGTTGTCCTCGTGAAGCCGGCTGCCGTGCCCCGCACGCCCCTTCGCGACGAGGCGGATCCAGATGAGGGCCTTCTCCCCCACCTGCAGCAGGTAGGCACGACGTTCGTCGACCGTGATCGAGTACCCGCCGACCTCGCTGATCGCCTCAGTCGCCCCGGCGAACCATTCTGGCCGGTCCTTCACGACGAGTGCAGAGCCCTCGACGCCGCCGTTCTCCTCATCGGCGAAGAACACCAGCACGAGATCGCGCGCCGGCTGCTCCCCTGCGCGCAATATGTCAGCGACGGAGGTGAGGATCATCGCGTCCATGTTCTTCATGTCGACCGCACCGCGGCCCCACAGCATCCCGTCACGCACCTCACCGGCGAACGGATCCACGCTCCAGTCCTCAGCCATCGCCGGAACGACGTCGAGGTGACCGTGCACGACGAGTGCCGGTCTGCTCGAATCGCGACCCTTCACGCGGGCCATGACGTTGGTGCGCCGCGGGATGGGCTCGTAGTACTCGGGCGTGAGGCCGAGACGCTCCAGATAACCGCCCACGTACTCGGCGGCCTCGCGCTCGCCCTCGGCTCTTCCGCCGCCGAAGTTCGAGGTGTCGATCCTGATCAGGTCACGCGCGATGCGAACGACCTCGGGCAGTTCGGCGTCAGACATGCCCTCAGGCTACCGAACCGGGCTGATGCTCACGGCACGCCCGGGGCGGTCCTCGGTTCGAACGCACCTGCGTCATCTGGTAATGTTTCTCTTCGGTCGGCAACGACTTCTTCACCACCTGCGCGGGTGGCGGAATGGTAGACGCGCTACGTTGAGGTCGTAGTGCCCGTAAGGGCGTGGGGGTTCAAGTCCCCCTCCGCGCACAGAACAGCTCCGGAAGAATCCTGGTTCGGCCAGGAGCCTTCCGGAGCTTTTTGCATACGCCCGTCTCACGATCATGGATGCCGCTGAAACGGTCAGACGGCGCCGACTCCGAAGACCAGGCCGAGCAGATAGGTGATCGCAGCGGCGCCGAAACCGATCGCCAGCTGGCGCAGCGCTCGGCGCAGCGGCGGCCCGCCGGAGAGGATCCCGACCATCGCCCCTGTCACGAGGAGTGCGATACCGACGAGGACGAGCGCCACGATGATGGCCGTCATGCCCTGCAGGCCGAAGATCCACGGCAGCACCGGAACGATCGCTCCGGAGACGAAGAGGAAGAAGCTGGAGATCGCGGCCGTCCAGTCGCTTCCGACGATGTCGTGACCGCTGCCTGCGCCTTGCGTACGAACCGGTGCGGTCGCGGTGCGGCGCACGCCCTCCTGGGCCGCCGCGATGATGCGACGAGACCGCGCGAGGGCCTCGGTGTGATCCATGCCGCGGGCGCGATAGACCAGGGCGAGCTCGTTCTCATCGATGTCGAGGTCTCCGGCGGAGTGCGCCGCATCGTCATTCGCCTCAGTCGAGGCGAGCAGTTCACGCTGCGACCGCACCGACACGAACTCCCCCGCGCCCATGGACAAGGCGCCGGCGAGAAGGCCTGCGACACCGCTGAACAGGACGAAACTCGAACCGACGCCCGTCGCACCGATACCCAGGACGAGCGCGAGGTTGCTGACCAGCCCGTCGTTGGCCCCGAACACGGCGGCACGGAATGAACCGGAGAGACGTCGCCGCCCGCGCGCCGCAAGGCCGCGGACGACCTCGTGGTGGATCTTCTCGTCCGCACGCATGGCCGCGGTCGCGTATTGCTCTGTGTCGTACGGCGAACGCGCTTCAGCGCTCTGCGCGAGGACGAGAACGAAGATGGAGCCGAACCGCCCGGCCATCCAGGCCAGCAGTCGAGAGCGGATGCCGGCCTTGGGCAGCCTGCCCGGTTCTCCGCCGAGCAGGTCCAGCCAGTGCTGTTCATGGCGACGCTCCGCATCGGCCAGGCTCTGCAGGATGTCGCGTTCCTCGCCCGTCTTGCGTGCGGCGAGCGTCTGATAGACCATCCCCTCGGAGCGCTCCTCGACGAGGTGCCTCGCCCAGCGGCGACGATCGGCCGCGGTCGGCTCGGCGGCAGCGGGCGCTGTCATGAATCCTCCAGTGAGTGATCGGGGCAGCCTCAACGGTATCCAGCGGGCAGAGCCGACACCGCCGGAATCCCCGTATTGCCAGCATTTCGGGGTTCCTAACCCTTCGACGGGCTCAGGGAGCAGCGGGCTATTTGCGCACGCGCTTGCGCAGCACCTCGATGCGGGCCTGCAACTGCGTCACGGTCGCCTGCGCGACGGCCGGGCCTCCGCAGATGCGGCGCAGCTCGGCGTGCACCGCGCCATGCGGCTCGCCCGCCTGCCTGGCATACAGCCCGACGAGACTGTTCAGGAGCTGACGCTGTTCGCGCATCGTCCGGTGCAGCGGCGCCGGCAGCGTCGTGACCGTCTCAGGGCCGGCCTCCGCCTCTCGCGCCTCACGCAGCTTCGACTGACGGGTCTGACGCTGCATGAGCAGCTCGTGCACGTGCTCGGGCTCGAGGAGACCGGGGATGCCGATGAACTCCTCCTCCTCCGGCGTTCCAGGTTCGGCGAGCTGACCGAACTCCTGCCCCTCGAACACGACCCGGTCGAAGTGCGCGAGCGACGAGATCGCCTGGTAGCTGAACTCCTGCGTCAGCGCGTCGGAAGCCTCTTCTTCGCGGTTCGCGCTCTCCAGCAGCGAGTCGTCGAGACCGTCCTCATCCTTGGTCTGGCGATCCAGGGCATGATCGCGCTGCTTCTCGAGCTCGTTCGCGAGCCCCATCAGCACCGGCACATTCGGCAGGAAGACGCTCGCCGCCTCGCCGCGACGTCTTGCTCGCACGAAGCGCCCGATGGCCTGCGCGAAGAACAGCGGCGTCGATGACGACGTCGCATAGACACCGACGGCGAGGCGCGGTACGTCCACGCCCTCCGAGACCATGCGCACCGCCACCATCCAGCGACTGTTGTCGGCGCTGAACTTCTCGATGCGCTCTGAAGCGGCTGCCTCGTCGGAGAGCACGACGGTCGGTCGCTGACCCGTCAGGCTGTGCAGGATCTTGGCGTACGCACGGGCGACCGTCTGATCGGTCGCGATCACCAGGCCGCCGGCATCCGGCACATGATGGCGGATCTCGGTGAGCCGGCGGTCGGCGGCCGAGAGCACCGCAGGCATCCACTCGCCCTCCGGGTCGAGCGCTGTGCGCCACGCCTGGGAGTTGACGTCCTTGGTGTTGTCCTGCCCGAGATGCGCCTCGAGCTCGTCGCCGGCGCTCGTGCGCCAGCGCATCTTGCCCGAGTACATGTGGAACAGCACCGGACGCACGACGCCGTCCGCAAGGGCGCGACCGTAGCCGTAGGCGTAGTCGGTCGACGACACTCGGCCGCCGGACTCGTCCGGCGCGTACGTCACGAACGGGATCGGTGCCGTGTCGCTGCGAAATGGCGTGCCGGAGAGCGAGAGACGGCGCTTCGCCGGACCGTAGGCGTCGCGGATCGCGTCACCCCAGCTGAGCGCATCGCCGCCGTGATGCACCTCGTCGAGGATCACAAGGGTCTTCGCGTCCTCAGTGAGGTGCCGGTGCACCGACGACTTCGCGGCGACCTGTGCGTACGTGACGACGACCCCGTGATACTGACGCGACGGCGCCCAGTGACTGTTCCGGAAACGTGGGTCGAGGCGGATGTGCACCTTCGACGCCGCGTCCGCCCACTGGGTCTTGAGGTGCTCGGTCGGTGCCACAACGATGATGCGGTTCACCTCGCCCATGCGGAGCAGCTCGACGGCGAGCGTCAGCGCGAAGGTCGTCTTTCCTGCGCCCGGTGTCGCGGCGACGAGGAAATCGCGCTGATCGCGCTGGAAGTAGATGTCCAGCGCCTCGCGCTGCCATGCACGGAGCTTGTCTGCCGTTCCCCACGGGGCGCGCTGGGGGAAGGACGGAGAGAGCATCGGTTCCAGGATAATCGGTGCCGCCGACACTTCGCCCCGCGCCGGGATCATGACTGTCGCGCTGCCCTCCCCTGTTCGGTCATCGCCGAGTAGGCTCGATCACTGCGCGGTCGCAGTTCCGGTCGCGAGGCAGTGAAGGAGCATCGATGATCGACGAGGAATCGCCCAGAACGCCGTACGTCGCGAACGAGGTTTCGCACCCCTGGCGGCGATTCGTCGCGATCGGCGATTCGTTCACAGAGGGCATCGGCGACCCGGATCCCGCTGTCCCCGACGGGCACCGCGGCTGGGCGGACCGCGTGGCGGAAGAGCTCGGGCGCCAAGTCGACGGCTTCGCCTATGCGAACCTCGCCGTGCGCGGAAAGCTCATCGCGCAGATCGTCGCCGACCAGATCGAACCCGCCGTCGCCCTGCGCCCCGACCTCATCTCGATCTGCGCCGGCGGCAACGACGTCATCCGTCCCGGCACGGACCCGGATGCCATCGCGGATCAGCTCGAGGACGCCGTCGCCCGGCTTGCATCGACCGGCGCCGCGATCGTCGTCTTCACCGGAATCGACACCGGGTTCACACCTGTCTTCCGGCGCTTCCGCGGCAAGGTGGCGATCTACAACGAGAACATCCGCGCGATCGCCGAGCGGCACGACTGCATCGTCGCGGATCAGTGGGCACTGAAGACCGTGCAGGATTCCCGGTTCTTCGACGATGACCGATTGCACTTCAACGCGCTCGGGCACCACGAGGTGGCCCGCATGGTGCTGCGCTCTCTGAACGTGCCGAACGACCTGCAGCCGATGCAACCAGAGCCCCGCCCGGCACGGACGTGGCGGGCGGCACGGGCTGAAGACCTCGGCTGGGCGCGGGAGCACCTCGTGCCCTGGGTGCTGCGGAGGCTGCGGCACCAGTCGTCCGGCGACCTCATCACCGCGAAGCGGCCGGAGCCCGGGCCGATCCTGTTCTCGGACAACTCGAAGCGCGGGAACGAGTAGCCGCCCGCACAGCTAGTAATCAGTCCGCGAGCGCCCACAGCGCGACAGCTGCGGCGGACGCGACATTCAGCGAGTCCACGCCCGCGCGCATCGGGATCGTGACCACGGCATCCGCTGCGTCCAGAGCGTCCCGCGACAGGCCGTCGCCCTCCGTGCCCATGACGAGCGCCACCCTGTCAGGGCGGTCTGCCGCGTACTCGCGCAGGGGAACCGCGTCATCGCTGAGCGCGAGCGCTGCCACCTCGAACCCGGCCGCATGCAGATCGGCGACGGCAGACGTCCAGTCTCCGATCCGGGCCCACGGCACCTGGAACACCGTGCCCATGCTCACCTTGACGCTGCGTCGATAGAGCGGATCAGCGCAGCGCGGCGAGACGAGCACCGCATCGGCGCCGAGTCCGGCGGCTGCGCGGAACGCGGCGCCGACGTTGGTGTGCTCGATGAGATCCTCCAGCACCAGGATGAGCCTTGCGCCTTCGAGCACCTCCGCCACCGTCGGCAGGGCGGGTCGGTGCATCGACGCCAGCGCGCCTCGATGCACCGCGTAGCCGGTGACCTGCTCGGCGACTTCGTCCGGTACGACGTAGATCGCCGTGTCACGGTCACCGAGCGCCTCTTCGACCTGGCCGATCCACCTGCGCTGCGTCAGGACCGAGCGCGGAATGTGACCCGCGTCGATCGCGCGCCGGATCACCTTCACCGACTCGGCGATGTAGAGCCCGTCCCGCGGTTCCGAGACACGCCGAAGCGCGGTGTCTGTGAGGTTCCGGTAGTCGGCAAGGCGAGGATCGGCACCGTCGGCGATGTACTCCAGTGGCATGTTGAACACTCTGCCATCGTCAGGGGCCCGAGCAAGGACGTCCACCATGCGTCGGCCACGCCGTAGACTCCCTCGGGGAGGATTCGTGAGCATGACGACCAGTGCCGAGCTGTCTGCCGGCATAGCGAGAGCCGTCGACCTTCTGAGGGGACGCAGGATCGCCGTCCTCACGGGTGCCGGGATATCCACGGACTCCGGCATTCCCGCGTACCGCGGCGAGGGTGCACGGACCAGGGCCGACCCGATGACCGGTCAGCGCTATCTCTCGGATGAGGCCGCGCGTCGACGTTATTGGGTGGGTGGTCACCTCGGCTGGCGCGCATTCGCACAGGCCGAGCCGAACGCCGGGCACATCGCGCTCGCCGAGATGGAGCGCGACGGTCTCTCCACAGGCGTCATCACCCAGAACGTCGACGGACTCCATCTGCGGGCAGGAAGCAGCCGAGTGATCGAGGTGCACGGCACAATGCGCCGCGTCGTCTGCCTGCGGTGCGGTCAGGTCTTCGATCGCCGCGACATCGCCACGCAGATCGAAGAACTCAATCCCTGGATCACCGTGCCGGAGAACATCGTGCTCAACCCCGACGGCGACGTCGCACCGGAGAGCACGGAGGACTTCGTCGTACCGACGTGCACGGTGTGCGGCGGGATGCTGAAACCCGACGTGGTCTTCTTCGGCGAGTACGTGCCCGCGGACCGCTTCCGTGCGGCCGAGTCGCTTCTGCGCGCCAGCGACGCGCTGATCGTCGCCGGGTCCTCGCTCGTCGTGAATTCGGGCGTGCGGCTCATCGAGCGCGCCCGTCGCCGCAACATCCCGCTCATCATCGTCAATCGCGAGCCCACCCGTGCCGACCCGTGGGCGGACGTGACTCTCGCCGGCGGCACGAGCGACGTCCTCCCCGCATTCCAGGAGCTTCTCACGTGACCTTCATCACCCTCGTCCGCCATGGTCAGACCGACTGGAACCTGGATCGCCGCATCCAGGGCTCGACGGACATCCCGCTCAACGAGACCGGTCGCGGTCACGCGCGCGCCGCAGCGGCGCTGCTCGCAGGCACCACGCATCACGCGATCTACGCGAGTCCGCTCGTACGAGCCCGTGAGACGGCGCAGATCATCGCCGGCGCGATCGGCCTCGCTCAGCCCGAACTGGTCTCCGACCTTCGCGAACGGGAGTTCGGCGAGGCCGAGGGGATGCTCGTCGGGGACTACATCGACCGTTACGGCGACTGGCACGCCGATGTCCCGAAGGCGGAGAGCTTCGATCAGGTCGCCGAGCGTGCGCTCGCCGCCCTGGACGTGATCTCCCTGGCATCTCGCCGGCGTTCGGCACCGACCGCGGAATCCGTCATCGTGGTCGCGCACGGAGGCGTCATCCGCGCACTGCTCGACCACGCCTCGGGCGGAACGATGCCGCCGGCCGGCGCCCCGCTCGCGAACGGATCCGTGCACCGGTTCGAGGCCGCACCAGGGATTCTCCGGCTTCTGGAGACGGTCACCGTCTGAACCCCGCGTCGCCGCGGACGAGCGGATCACCAGGAGTCAGCGACGGGAGCGTGCGATCACGGCTCGTGCGTGCCGCAGCACCGGTTCGTCGACCATCTGGCCACGGAACCGGAACACGCCCCGCTCCCCCTCTGCCGCAGCGATGACGGCCTCCGCCCAGGCAGAGGTCTCGGCATCCGGAAGGTACGCCCGACGGATGATCGGAACCTGACCAGGGTGGATGCACGCCGTGGCGTGGAATCCGGATGCCACGGCATCCGCCGCTTCCTGCTCCAGGCCGTCCGCGTCATCGATGTCGATGTGCACCGCGTCGATCGCCGCCTTGCCCTGCGCGCCGGCTTCCACGAGGACCCTCGAACGCGCGTACCGTGCGACGTCACGATAACGGCCGCCGGCATATCTGCTCGACGTTCCGCCGAGGGACGCCACCAGATCCTCTGCGCCCCACATGAGCGCGACGACCCGATCGTGTGCGGCGAGCCGGTCGGCTGCGGCGACGCCGCCTGCGGTCTCGCACAGGGCGATGAGGGAGAACCGTTGATCGAAGGCGTCCAACGCCGCGGGGTCCTCCGCCTTCGCGACCATCACCGTACGGAAATCCGTGTCAGCCAGCGCCGCGAGGTCTCGTGCGAAGTCACTCGTGCCAGGAGCATTGACGCGCACGATCACACGCTCTGCTCCGACCGCGGCGTCGATCAGGTTGCGCCGGGCTGCGTCCTTGTCTGCGGGAGCCACGGCGTCCTCGAGATCGAGGATCACGGCATCGGCACGTTCGAGGGCCTTCTCGAAGCGCTCGGGCCGATCCGCGGGGCAGAACAGCAGAGCGGGACCGAGCTCAAACACCATCGGACTCGCCTTCCGGCATGCAGTGCACGAGCACTGTGCGTTCCGCCTTCGCGACGACGACATCGTCCTGATTGCGGCCGGTATGCGCGATCGTGCAGATGCCCTGCCCCGTGCGTGATGACGACAACCTCTTCTCGGCCACCACGCTCTCGGTGTAGAGGGTGTCTCCGGCGAACAAGGGGTGCGGGAACGCGATCTCACCCAACCCGAGCTGCGCGACGAGCGTACCCTGCGTCAATTGGGCGACCGACGCGCCGACCATCGTCGACAGCGTCCACATCGAGTTCATCAGGCGCTGCCCGAACTCCTGCTCGGCAGCGAAGGCGGCGTCCAGGTGCAGCGCCTGCGTGTTCATGGTCAGCGTGGTGAAGAGCACGTTGTCGGCCTCGGTCGCCGTGCGACCCGGTCTGTGCAGGTACCGGGCGCCGACCTCGAACTCCTCGAAGTACAGTCCGCGCTGGAGGATGTCGGTCATGCTGAAACGCTACCCGGCGAGACCCAGCGCCCGCGCGATCACGAGCAGCTGCACCTCGGTGGTCCCCTCGCCGATCTCGAGGATCTTCGAGTCGCGGTAGTGACGGGCGACCGGGAACTCGTTCATGAACCCGTTGCCGCCGAAGATCTGCGTCGCGTCCCTGGCGTTGTCCATCGCGGCGTCTCCGGCGACGAGTTTGGCGATCGCTGATGCCTCGGCGAAGGGCTCGCCCGCATCGCGGAGCCGCGCGGCGTGATGCCACGCGAGACGAGCCGTGTGCACTCGCACGCGCATCCGCGCCAGGGTGAACTGCGCGTTCTGCCTCGTGCTCAGAGCGCTGCCGAACACGGTGCGGCTCTTCGCATACTCGACCGCAGCTTCCAGGCACCCTTCCGCAGCACCGGTGGACAGCGCCGCGATCGCGATGCGGCCTTCGTCGAGGATGCTGAGGAAGTTGCGGAATCCGCGACCCTCGACACCGAGCAGGTTCTCCGTCGGGACCCTGGCGCCGTCGAACGTCAGCGGATGCGTGTCGGATGCGCGCCAGCCGACCTTGTCGTACGGCGCCTCCACTGTGAAGCCCTGGGTGCCGTTCGGCACGATGATGGTGGAGATCTCCTTGCGGCTCTCGCGGATGCCGGTGACCGCCGTGACCGTGACGAAACGGGTGATCGGTGTGCCGGAGTTCGTGATGAACTGCTTGGTGCCGTCGATGATCCACTCATCGCCCTCGCGCCGAGCCGTCGTGCGCGTCGCTCCGGCATCGCTGCCGGCTTCCGGCTCGGTGAGACCGAAGCCCGCAAGAGCCCGTCCGGCGAGCAGGTCTGGCAGGTACTCGGCCTTCTGCGCATCATCACCGAAGCGGAAGATCGGCATGGCACCGAGGCTGACGCCGGCTTCCAGCGTGATCGCGATCGACTGATCGACCCTGGCGAGTGCCTCGATCGCGAGGCCGAGGGCCATGTAGTCGCCGCCCTGGCCGCCGAGCTCCTCGGGGAACGGAAGCCCGAACAGGCCCAGCTCCCCCATCTGGCGGACGACGTCCATCGGCAGCGTATGGGTGCGATCGGCCTCATACGACTGCGGGGCGACGACGGTGTCGGCGAACTCGCGCACCATCGCGGCGAGTTCGACCTCTTCGGCAGTGAGATCTTCGGTCATGCGATTGCTCCTTCTGGGGTGTCGTTCGACGCCGTCGCCTCGGTGGGTGTCACCACTGCGACGGCCTGGCCGCGCTTCGCCTGGTCTCCGACCGCCATCAGCAGACGCACGACGCCGTCGTGCGGGGCCGGCACCGGGTGCTCCATCTTCATCGCCTCGATCGAGACGAGAGGCTGGCCTGCTGTCACGGTCGCGCCGTCCTCGACGTGCACGGCGACGATGCTCCCAGGCATCGGTGCGCGGGCTTCGGGGTGCGTCGCCGTGCTGACCGGATGCTGCGCAGCGAGGCGGAGCAGCATCCGCTCACGGCGATCGACGGGGCGAAGACGCGCGGAGCGGCCGTTCTCACTCACCCAGATCGCACCGTCGGCATCCGTCGCCGCGACGGCTTCCCTCGCGTCCGCACCCGTTCCTGTCCCCTCGATGAGTTCATCCGCATCCGTGAGGAATGCGACAACGCGCGCGTCGCGATCGGTGAGGGCGGCCCACGCCCCGCCCGAACGCCGAGACCGAGTCTCCGGCGCGAGACGTCCCTCTGCGCGCTCGGTCTCGTGCTGCAGCTCCTGTTTCGCCGCAGCGACCATGGCGGCGGAAGGCTCGGCCGACCGCACAGGCAGCAGTGTCTCGATCAGACCGGTGTCGAGGTCGCCGCTGACGACCCGCTCGTTCGTGAGAAGCTGCCGCAGGAAGGCGATATTCGTCTCGACGCCGAGAACGACCGTCTCCGCAAGTGCCTGGTCGAGGCGGGCGAGCGCGGTCTCGCGATCGGGGCCGAAGGCGATCACCTTCGCGATCATCGGGTCGTAGAACCCCGTGACCTCGCTGCCGGTCTCGATCGCGGCATCCACCCGCACGCCGCGCGGCGCGGTGAAGCGCAGCACGGAGCCGGTCGACGGCAGGAAGTCGTGCTCGGGCGACTCCGCATAGATACGGGCCTCGACGGCATGGCCGCTCAGCACCGGCGGCGGCGCAAGCACGCCACCGGCTGCGACATCGAGCTGCAGCGCCACCAGGTCCAGGCCGGTGACGGCTTCGGTGACCGGATGCTCGACCTGCAGCCTCGTGTTCATCTCGATGAAGAAGAAGTCGTCTGGCGCGTCGGCGTCGACGAGGAACTCGACCGTACCGGCGCCGACGTACGACACGCTCTCGGCAGCTCGCACCGCGGCATCGAACAGCCGCTCGGTGAGGCCGTCCGGAAGGCCCGCAGACGGTGCTTCCTCGATGACCTTCTGGTGCCTTCGCTGCAACGTGCACTCGCGCTCACCCAGGGCGATGACCGTGCCGTGGGTGTCGCCGAAGACCTGCACCTCGATGTGTCGAGGGCGGCGGATGAGCCGCTCCAGCACGAGCGCGTCGTCGCCGAACGCGGCCTTGGCGATGCGGCGGGCGGATGCGAGCGCTGCGGCGAGTCCGCCGGCATCCGAGACCGCCTCCATGCCCTTGCCGCCGCCGCCTGCGCTGGGCTTGACCAGCAGCGGGTATCCGATCTCGTCCGCACGAGCGGTGATCTCGGCATCCGTCAGTCCCACTGCTGTGAAGCCGGGCACCACCGGGACTCCGCTTGCGCCCACGTGGTCTCGCGCCTTCGCCTTGTCGCCCATGATCTGGAGGGCCATGGTCGAGGGCCCGATGAAGATGATGCCCGCTCGCGCGCATGCCTCAGCGAGGGCAACGCTCTCGGAGAGGAACCCGTAGCCGGGGTGGATCGCCTCCGCACCGACCCGTTTCGCCGCACCGATCACTGCTTCGACGTCGAGATACGACTCCGACGCAGGCGCGGGCCCGATCAGGACGGCGTCGTCCGCGTCACGGACGTGGGGTGCCGCGGCATCCGCCTCGCTGTAGACCGCGACGCTGCGCAGTCCCTGCTCCCGCAGAGTGCGGATGATGCGGCGGGCGATCTCACCGCGATTGGCGACCAGCACCGTGTTCATGTCGTTCATGCTCATCACATCCTGAAGACGCCGAAGCGCGGCTCCGGCAGCGGGCTGCGTGCGACGACGTCGAGTGCGAGGCCCAGCAGGTCGCGGGTCTCGTCCGGGTCGACGATCCCGTCATCCCACAGCCGTGCGGTGGCGTAATAGGGCTCGCCCTGCGTCTCGTACTGCTCGCGGATCGGCTCTTCGAACGCGCTGCGCTCCTCGGCGCTCCAGCTCTCTCCGCGTGCAGTCAGCTGGTCGTCCTTCACGGTCGCCAGCACCGACGCCGCCTGATTTCCGCCCATCACCGAGATGCGGCTCGCCGGCCAGGTCCACAGGAACCGCGGCGAGTACGCACGACCGCACATCGAGTAGTTGCCAGCACCGAAGGATCCGCCGATGATGACGGTGAGCTTCGGCACCCGAGTCGTCGCGACCGCTGTGACCATCTTCGCGCCGTCCTTGGCGATGCCACCCGCTTCAGCCTCTGATCCGACCATGAATCCCGTGATGTTCTGCAGGAACAGCAGCGGGATGCCGCGCTGATCGCACAGCTCGATGAAGTGCGCTCCCTTGAGCGCGGACTCGCTGAAGAGCACGCCGTTGTTCGCGACGATGCCGATCCGATGCCCGTGCAACCTGGCGAACCCGGTCACCAGCGTCGCGGCGTACTCGGACTTGAACTCGCGGAACGTGTCTGCGTCGATGAGCCGGTCGATCACCTCGTGCACGTCGTACGCGGCGTTCACGTCGACGGGGACGACGTCGTAGAGGCTGGACTGCTCGGCGGGTTCGCGGGACGGCGCCACCTCCCATGCCGGTGTGCTCGAGGAGGGCAGCGTAGCGACGATGTCGCGGAGGATCTCGAGGGCATGCTCGTCGTCCTCGGCCAGGTGATCGACCACACCGGAGCGCCTGGCGTGCAGCTCCCCGCCGCCGAGGTCCTCCGCCGAGACGATCTCACCGATGGCGGCCTTGACGAGGGGCGGCCCGCCGAGGAAGATCGTGCCCTGGTTCCGCACGATCACGGTCTCGTCACTCATCGCGGGAACATACGCGCCGCCGGCGGTGCAGGATCCGAGCACTGCCGCCAGCTGCGGGATGCGCTCGGCACTCATCCGCGCCTGGTTGAAGAAGATGCGGCCGAAATGCTCACGGTCGGGGAAGACCTCATCCTGCTTCGGCAGGAACGCCCCGCCGGAGTCGACGAGGTAGAGGCAGGGAAGCCTGTTCTCGAGCGCGATCTCCTGCGCACGAAGATGCTTCTTCACGGTGAGCGGCAGGTAGCTTCCGCCCTTGACCGTCGCGTCATTGCAGACGACCATCACGTGTCTTCCGTGCACGAGGCCGATGCCGGCGATCACGCCCGCCCCCGGCACCTCTCCCCCGTACATCCCGTCCGCGGCGAGCGGCGACACCTCGAGAAACGGGCTGCCTTCATCGAGCAGTCTCGTGATCCTCTCCCTCGGCAGCAGCTTGCCGCGAGCGACGTGTCGGGTGCGAGAGGGCTCGGGGCCGCCGAGCGCGGCGGTGGCGCGGCGCTCGCGCAGCTCGGCTGCGAGCATCTCCTGGGTGACGGGCATCCGGGCGTCCTCCTCGACTCACGGTGGCGTTGAACAGCGCTTTTCGGTTACTGTGCACTAACCAGCCGTTTTAGGTTAGCGAGCATTAACTGAAATGACAAGCCCCCCGACCGCGCGCGATCGCGCGAAAGCAGAGCGCGCGGATTCCCTGCTGCACGAAGCCGCACGCCTCTTCGCCGAGCGCGGCTACTCCGGCGTGAGCCTGGAGGACATCGGATCGGCCGTCGGTGTCTCCGGTCCCGCGGTGTACCGCCATTTCGCGGGCAAGCAGGCGCTGCTCGGCGCCGTCCTCGTCAAGGTCAGCGAAGATCTCGTCAGCGGCGGGTCCCGCGTCGCCGAGTCATCCTGGGGCGATGAGGAGCGGATGCTGGCGCTCATCGGCTTCCACGTCGACTTCGCACTCACGCATGCCGACGTCATCCGTGTGCAGGATCGGGATCTGGCCCACCTGAGCGACGCGGATCGTGCGGAGGTGCGCCGACTGCAGCGCATCTACATCGACCTGTGGATCTCGGCTCTCGCGCCGCTGCACGACGTACCGGCTGATGAACTGCGACTGCGTGTACAGGCCTGCTTCGGTCTCATCAACTCCACCCCGCACAGCACGCGCAGCGCGGCGAGGTCGAACAAGTCGACGGCGACCATTCTCACTGCGATGGCGCGCGCCGCGCTGACGTCCTGAGTTTCGGGCGCTTCGACAGGCTCAGCGACCGGGAAACAGGCTCAACGCCCGGGAAACAGCTCATGCGATCGGGAAACAGGCTCGACGACCGGGAAACAGGCTCAACGCCCGGGAAACAGCTCATGCGATCGGGAAACAGGCTCGACGACCGGGAAACAGCTCATGCGCCGAGTATCGTTCCCTGAGCCTGTCGAAGGGTCGTCAGCGCATCAGCATCGCGCGGCCGGGCTCCTCGAGGATGTCGGCGACGTCCTTCACGAATCGGGCGCCCTCCGCACCGTCGACCACGCGGTGATCGAACGACAGACTCAGCGTCATCACCTGGCGAAGTGCGATCTCGCCCTTGTACTCCCACGGCATGCGCCGCACGGCGCCGACCGCGAGGATGCCGGATTGTCCAGGGGGCAGGATCGGGGTTCCCGCATCGATGCCGAAGACGCCGATGTTCGTGATCGAGAAGGTGCCGCCGGCCAGTGCTGCCGGTGTGGTCTTCCCCGACCGTGCGGTCTCGGTGAGAGCGCACAGCGCGTCAGCGAGCTGGGGCAGCGTCATCTGATCGGCGTCGCGGATGTTCGGCACGATGAGTCCGCGCTCCGTCGCCGCGGCGATGCCGAGATCCACGTAGTGCGGCTGCACGATCTCGCCGGCCGCGTCATCCCAGCGCGAGTTGAGCCCTGGCGTGCGCGTGAGCGCAAGGCACACCGCTTTGGCCACGATCACGAGCGGTCCGATCCGGTGCTCGGACAGTGCCCGGTCATCGCGCAGACGCGCGATCAGATCCATCGTCGCGGTGACATCGACCGTATGGAACGTCGTCACGTGCGGGGCGGTGAAGGCGCTCTGCACCATTGCCGCCGCCGTGTGCTTGCGGACACCTCTGATCGGGATCCGCGTCTCCCGTTCGCCGACCGATGCCGCCAGCGCCGTGTCCGGAACGTGCGCCGTGACAGGCTCCGAATGCCCACCCACCCGCTCGAGGTACGCATCGATGTCATCGCGCGTGATCACGCGGTCTCCTACGTCGGCGGCCACGAGCACGATGTCGACTCCCGATCGCTTCGCGTATGCGCGCACGGGTGGTGTCGAACGCGGGCGCTCACCGACCTCTGCGGGCACGGCTTCCGGTGCCGGCAGCACATCGTGCGGCGCCGCCTCCAGCACAGCGGTGTCGGACACCGCATCGACGCGCCCGGCTCTGCGCACGCGCCGTGTGGGACGGCCGCCCTTCGCCGGGGCGGCTCCATAGCCCACGAGATTCGGCGGCGTCTTCTCCTCTGCAGCCGAGGAAGCCCCGGCGGAGGAAGCCGAAGGCTCCGCTCCGGCCACGTCGAAGGCGATCAACGGAGCACCGACGGCGACGGTCTCGCCCGCCTCGGCGTGCAGGGTCGATACGATCCCGTCGAACGGCGACGGCAGCTCGACGACCGCCTTGGCCGTCTCCACCTCGGCGAGCGTCTGGTTGAGAGTGACGGTGTCGCCCGGCGCCACGAGCCACTGCACGACCTCGGCCTCGGCGAGTCCCTCACCGAGGTCCGGAAGGCGGAACTCCTCGATCATGACTCTGCTCCCGTCAGGCTGTTCGGCCGGTCTAGCACCCGATCGACGGCGTCGAGTATCCGATCGAGATCCGGAAGGTGGAACTTCTCGAGCTTGGCCGGCGGATACGGGATGTCGTGCCCGGTGACGCGCAACGGCGGCGTTTCGAGGTACTCGAAGCACTGCTCCGTGATGCTCGCGATGACCTCCGCGGCGACGCCCGCCTCGCGCGATGCCTCGTGGGCCACGACGACTCGTCCGGTACGGCGCACCGACGCGGTCACGGTGTCGTAGTCGATCGGAGAGATCGAGCGAAGGTCGATGACCTCCAGCGACACTCCATCGTCCTCCGCGGCCGACGCGGCATCCAGCGCAGTCGACACCATCGCACCGTAGGTGATGATCGTGGCATCCGTCCCCTCGCGGAGGACACGCGCGACTCCCATCGGAGGCGCGTCGGCGAGAGAGGCCTCCAGATCGACCTCGCCCTTGTGGTGATACAGGCGCTTCGGCTCGAAGAAGATGACCGGGTCATCCGAGGCGATGGCCTGCTGAAGACAGCGATAGGCATCCTGCGGGTTCGAGACCGTGATGACGCGCAGCCCGGCCGTGTGGACGAAGTACGCCTCCGGCGACTCGGAGTGGTGCTCGGCGGCACCGATTCCACCCGCCCATGGGATGCGGATCGTGATGGGCATCTTCACCCGCCCCTGGGTGCGGTAGTGCAGTTTCGCGACCTGCGAGACGATCTGATCGAACGCCGGGTAGACGAAGCCGTCGAACTGGATCTCGACAACCGGACGGTACCCGCGATAGGCGAGCCCGACAGCAGTACCGACGATGCCGGACTCTGCGAGCGGGGTGTCGATCACGCGTGCGGCACCGAACTCCTTCTGCAGGCCGTCGGTGATGCGGAACACACCACCGAGCTTGCCGATGTCCTCACCCATCAGCACGACCTTCTCGTCGTCGCTCATGGCCTTGCGGAGCCCCGCGTTCAGGGCCTTGCCCAGTGTGATCTCCGTCATCTCAGGCCCCCTCGAATGAAGAGATGTACGCGGCGTACTCGTCGCGCTGACGGTCGATACCGCAGTGCGGCTCGGCGTAGACGTTGTCGAAGACGGCGAGCGGCTCGCGCGTGACCAGGCCCAGACATGCGGCACGCATCTCACGTGCCATGACATCGGCATCCGCCTGCGCAGCAGCCATCTGCTCGTCGTCGAGTTCGCCGGCGGCGCGAAGGTGCGCCTCCAGCCGGGCGATCGGGTCGCGCGTGCGCCAGGGCTCGAGTTCGGCGGGGTCACGGTAGCGAGTGGGGTCATCCGAGGTGGTGTGCGGTCCCATCCGGTACGTCACCGCCTCGATGAATGCCGGCCCCTTGCCCGCACGTGCATGCGCGAGCGCCCAGCGCATCGCCGCCATGCACGCGAGCACATCGTTGCCGTCGACGCGGAGGCTCGGGATGCCGAACCCCGGAGCACGGCCGGCGATCGGATACTGCGACTGCACCGCGACGGGCTCGGAGATCGCCCAGTGGTTGTTCTGGCAGACGAACACGACCGGTGCCTGATATGAGGCCGCGAACACCATGGCCTCGTTGACGTCGCCCTGGCTGGTCGCGCCGTCGCCGAAGTAGGTGACCGCGACTTCCGGGGCCTTCTCGTGCTTGATGCCCATGGCGTAGCCGACCGCGTGCAGTGTCTGCGCGCCGATGATGATCTGCAGCGGAGCGACCCGCATCTCGGCCGGGTCGAACGGGGCGCCCTCTTCACCGCGCCAGACGCGGACGAAGTCACCCGGCTGCGCGCCGCGTGCGTAGATGACGCCGGTCTCGCGGTAGCTCGGGAAGACGAAGTCGATCGGATCGAGCGCACGCGCGGTGCCGATCTGCGCTGCCTCCTGACCGTTGCACGGCGCCCACAGGCCCAACTGCCCCTGGCGCTGCAGCGCGATGCCCTCCGCATCGATGCGGCGCAGAATCACCATGTCGCGATGCAGAGCGCGCAACTGTGCGGCGTCGACATCGGCGACGAACGGGTCGAGCTCCGGGTTCTTCTGACGGGTGCCGTCTGGCGCGAGAAGCCGCTCGGAGAGCTCCAGATCCTGGGTGGTGTCTGCGATCGGTGTGGTCTGCATCGACATCATCGTCCTCCTGTCGTGTGTCTCCCTCGTGAGGAGTTGCACGCGTGCACCGACATCATCATCGGCTACTTCGAGGGTACGTCTGCTGATCAGCACGCTCAAGCATTCACAGCAGCCCTGAGCATGTTGCCCAATACAGGCACGTCGACCCTGCTAATGTTTGGCACTATGCCCGCTCTTGACCGCGTCGATCTCGAACTGCTCGCCGTCCTCGCTGAAGATCCCCGCACGACGATCGTGGCCCTCGCCGAGACGCTCGGGCTGTCCCGCAACACGATCCAGGCACGGATGGCCAGGCTCGAGCAGACCGGGGTGTTCCTGTCCTATGAGCGATCGTTCTCGCCGGAGGTGCTCGGCTTCCCTCTGCAGGCGTTCATCAGCATCGGGCTGCGGCAGACCGAGCTGCCCCGCATCACGGCCGAACTCGCACGCATCCCCGAGGTGCTGCAGGTGCACGGCCTCAGCGGCGCGATCGATCTGCTGGCGCGAGTCGCCTGCCGCGACGCACGTCACCTCTTCGACACGGACGCGCGGATCCTCTCGATCGAGGGCGTCGAACGCACCGAGACGTCGCTCGCGATGGGCGAGGTGATACCGTTCCGCGTCGCCGGACTCATCGGCCTCGCGCGACGGGAACCCTGAGGAAGCGACGGATCGCCCCGGCCGCGTCGGCAGGGGTCTCGTAGTGGATGAGGTGTCCGACGTCGGCGATCTCCACGAGCTCTGCATCGGGGAACAGCGTCGCGAGATGACGCTCGGCCTCGATGGGGGTGATGTCGTCCTTCTGCGCGGCGACCAGCAGTGTCGGCACGTCGATCTGCGGGGCGAAGGCTCTCACGTCGTGAGACACACTCGCGACGAAGGCATCGCGCAGCACATCGCGATCTGCGAAGTCCGAGAAGTAGGTGTCGTGTTGGTCGTGGATGAAGCGTCGAAGGGCAGGATCCTTCGTCTTCGCCATGGTGATGCTCATGACGCGCACGATCAGCCGGTTGCGCAGCAACGCGGTACCGACCTTCGAGGGCAGCATCGCTCCGAGGTCGTAGTACCAGACGGCGAGACGCGTCATCACACCCTTGGGCCCTTCCAGTGCCGGCGCACCGATGGGGTTGATCAGGATCAGTCTCGGTGTCTCGAGCCCACCGGCGACCGCGGCGGATGCCACGATCGAGCCGAACGAATGGCCCAGGATGACGGCGCCGGGCGCGACCGCGGCGGAGAAGCTCCGAAGCCATTCGGCGTATGCGGTGAGATCGTGTGTGCGACCGGGCAGCGGCGGCGTCTCACCGAAACCGGGCAGGTCGGGCGCGATCACCCGCACCTCGGGGAGATACGCGAGCACGGGCTCCAGCCCATGATGCTCGCCGCGGAAACCGTGCACCGCGATCACCGTGGTCGATGAATCAGATGGGCCGTACACCCAGTAGGCGGTCTTCGCGCCCCCCACCTCGACTTCGTGACGTTCGACCGGCAGACGGCTCAGCCGGTCGGCGTACGGCGAGGCAACGGTCATGGATCCAGTCTACGGGCGAGCCTGCACAGCATTGTCCGAAGCCCTCCCTAGCGTGGGGTCATGGCAATCGATCTCGAACTCCCCGGCTGGCTCAGGCGCATCGGCGTCTTCGATCTTGAGACCACCGGTGTCGACGTGACCGCCGATCGCATCGTCACGGCGCACGTCGGCGTGCTCGACGCGAAGGGGCGCGAGATCGCCGCGCGCTCCTGGCTCGCCGATCCCGGCATCCCCATCCCCGAGGGCGCGGCAGCCGTGCACGGTATCAGCACCGAGCAGGCGCGACGTGACGGACGAGTCGCACGAGAGGTCGTCAGCGAGGTCACCGCATCGCTGCGCGCGCTCTTCGCCCAGGGCATGCCGGTGGTCGCCTACAACGCGTCCTATGACTTCTCCCTGCTCACGCACGAGTGCCTGCGGCACGGCATCCCGCCCCTCGAATCACCTGGCCCCATCATCGACCCGCATGTGATCGACAAGGCCGTCGATCGGTATCGCAAGGGCAAGCGCACCCTCGAGGTCGTCGCTGAGCACTACGCGGTGCGCCTCGACGGCGCACATGAGGCAGCCGCAGATGCCATCGCCGCCGGCCGCGTCGCTCAGGCGATCGCGCGCGCCTTCCCGCTCGCAGCCTCGGCACAAGAGCTGCATACGCAGCAGATCGGCTGGGCGCGCACGCAGGCTGAGAGCCTGACCGAGTACTTCATCCGGATCGGACGACTCGACGCCGAGGATTCGCTCGACGGCACGTGGCCAGTGCGGCAGCCGGACTCGACGTCCGTCTGAGACCCCGTGTTGTTCGCGACACCCCATCTGAATGACATGAATATCCCGGGGTCTGGACACGAATCGGGGGTCTTGGCGAACAACCCCGCGCACGAGAAAGGCCCCGCCGAGGCGGGGCCTTTCTCGTGGGGCAGGAGTTACTTGCTGCTGCCGCCGAAGCCCTTGAAGCGCTGGTTGAACTTCTCGACGCGACCGGCCGAGTCCATGATGCGCTGCTTGCCCGTGTAGAACGGGTGCGAAGACGACGAGATCTCGACGTCGATGACGGGGTACTCCACGCCGTCCAGCTCGATCTTCTTGTCGCTGGAGACGGTGGAACGGGTGAGGAACGTCTCGCCCGAGCCGAGGTCGCGGAACACGACGGCCTTGTAGACGGGGTGAATGTCAGTCTTCATTGCTGATTCCTTGGCTTGCGGATACGAAATAGAAAGAGAGTCAGAGGGTGCATGCGCACCAAGGGTCGAGTCTAGCAGATCTGTGTTCAGGACGTGGCGCGCGCCGCGTACCTGCCGTCCTCAGCGCTGAGCACGATCGGCATGCCGAACGCCTCGGTCAGAGCATCCGCCGTCAAGGTCTCAGCGATCGGTCCCGCCGCGACGATGCCACCGTCGCGGATCAGCAGCACGTGCGTGAAGCCGATCGGGATCTCTTCGACGTGATGGGTGACCATGACCATGGCAGGAGTCGTCGGAGACGATGCGTAGCCGCTCAGAAGCCCGAGCAGCTCCTCGCGGGCGCCGAGGTCGAGCGACGCGGTCGGCTCGTCGAGCAGCAGCAGCTCGGGGTCGGTCATGACGGCCCGCGCGATCTGCACCCGTTTCTGCTCACCGTCGCTGAGGGTTCCGAAGGTGCGGTCGGCGAGGTGATCGAGCTTCCACTCGCCCAGCACTCGCACGGCGCGCCGCTCGTCGATGTTCTCGTACTGCTCGTTCCAGCGGCCGGTGACGGAGTACGCGGCGGTGAGCACGACGTTGAGAACCGTCTCGTCGCTCGGCAGGCGTCTCGCCATGGCCGATGAGGCGAAGCCGATCCTGGGACGGAGCTCGAAGACGTCGGTGCGGCCCAGTGTCTCCCCGAGGATCGTCACCGTGCCACCGGTGGGATGCATCAGCGTGTCCGCCAGCTGGAGCAGAGTCGTCTTGCCCGCACCGTTCGGTCCGAGCACGACCCAGCGTTGATCCTCCGCGACCTGCCAGGTCACATGATCGACGATGTTGCGCCCGTCACGGCGCACGACGACATCGGTGAAATCAAGAGCACTCGGCATGTTTCAAGCCTATCGGCTCAATCCGTCAGCTCCGCGTAGAGCGCCCGCGTGGTGTCGGCAATCGCACCCCAGCTGAACTCGCGGGCGGCGCGCTCACGTCCGGCTTCTCCGTAAGCAGCCGCCTGCGCCGGATCCATCGCGACCTCGGTGAGCGTGCGCGCGAGATCGTCGACATAGCGGTCAGGGTCCACCGGCGTCCCCGTGCCGTCAGTCACCTGTTCGATCGGCACGAGACGGCCGGTGACGCCTTCATCGACGACCTCGGGAATGCCACCCGTGGCCGTGCCGACCACAGCGGCGCCGCACGCCATCGCCTCGAGGTTCACGATCCCGAGCGGCTCGTAGACGGACGGGCAGACGAATGTGGTGGCCGCGGTGAGGATCGCGGAGAGCTCGTCTCGAGGCAGCATCCGCTCGATCCAGATCACGCCCTGGCGTGTCTGCTGCAGCAGGCGCACGCCCTCCTGCACCTCCACCATGATCTCCGGGGTGTCAGGTGCACCGGCGCACAGCACGAGTTGCACCTCAGGCGGCAGTTCCGCCGCGGCGCGCAGCAGATACGGCAGTCCCTTCTGCCTGGTGATGCGCCCGACGAAGACCACGGACGGTCGGTCAGGATCCATGCCGATGCTCGAGAGGAACGCAGCATCCTGAACCGGCCGCCAACGTTCGACGTCGATCCCGTTGTGGATCACCCTGACGCGCGCCGGATCGACAGCGGGATAACTGCGGAGGATGTCGGCGCGCATTCCGCCAGACACGGCCACGATGGCCGCCGCGTTCTCGTATGCGAGCTTCTCGACACCGCTTGAGACGGCGTAGCCGCCACCGAGCTGCTCGGCCTTCCACGGTCGCAGCGGTTCCAGGCTGTGCGCGGTGAGCACGTGCGGGATCCCGTGCAGCTGGGACGCGATGTGTCCGGCGAAGTTCGCGTACCACGTGTGACTGTGCACGAGATCGGCCCCGGCGATGTCACCGACCATCGCCAGGTCGGTGCCGAGGGTCTGCACAGCGGGGTTCGCGCCGGCCAATTCGGCAGGACTGCGATACGCCGTCGTCGACCGCTCATCACGCGGCGCGCCGAAGGCGCGAACTTCGACATCGATGCTTTGACGCAGTGCGGAGACGAGTTCAGCGACGTGGACACCGGCCCCGCCGTAGATCTCCGGCGGGTATTCCTTCGTGATCATGTCGACGCGCATGTCTGAACGCTAGTACAGCAACGCGATCCGCATCTATGGTTGAGCCATGGCGGTCCCTAAGAAGGTTTTCGGCATCATCCTCGCCGGCGGCGAAGGCAAGCGTCTCATGCCCCTGACGGCGGACCGCGCGAAACCGGCGGTGCCCTTCGGCGGCCAGTACCGCCTCATCGACTTCGCGATCTCGAACCTGATCAATTCGGGGCTGAGACAGGTCGTCGTGCTGACGCAGTACAAGTCGCACAGCCTCGACCGCCACATCTCGCAGACGTGGCGGATGTCGGCGCTGCTCGACTCGTACGTCACCTCGGTGCCCGCACAGCAGCGGCTCGGGAAGCGCTGGTTCTCGGGTTCCGCAGATGCGATCCTGCAGAGCCTCAACCTCATCAACGACGAGAAGCCCGACATCGTGGTGGTGATCGGCGCCGACCACGTGTACCGCATGGACTTCCGTCAGATGGTCAAGGCGCACATCGCGTCCGGCGCGAAGGCCACCGTCGCCGGCATCCGGCAGCCCCTCGCACTCGCGAACCAGTTCGGCGTCATCGACGCCGACCCGGACGGCTCAGGGCGCATTCGGGCCTTCCTGGAGAAGCCGACGGATGCCGAAGGCCTCATCGGCTCTCCCCACGAAGTGCTCGCCTCGATGGGCAACTACATCTTCGACACCGACGCACTCGTCGAAGCGGTGGAGTCGGACGGCGAACTCGCCACGTCTGCCCATGACATGGGCGGCGACATCATCCCCTACTTCGTCGATCGCGGCGAGGCCGGCTATTACGACATGAAGCAGAACGACGTGCCCGGTTCGTCTCCGCGCGATCGTGCGTACTGGCGTGATGTCGGCACGATCGATTCGTTCTTCGACGCGCACATGGATCTGATCTCCACGCTTCCGGTGTTCAACCTGTACAACACGCTGTGGCCCATCCGCACGCAGAGTGTGAACGCGCCGCCGGCCAAGTTCGTGCGGGATGCGGTCGGCAGGATCGGCAACGCGATCGACTCCATCGTGTCGCTCGGGTCCGTACTCTCCGGCACGCATCTGGAGCGCAGCGTCGTCGGGCCGGGCACCCTCGCCGGTGGCGGTTCGACGATCACGGATTCGGTGCTGTTCGATCACGTGCACGTGGGCCAGGGAGCCCGGATCCATCGGGCCGTCCTCGACAAGAACGTGGTGCTGCTCGACGGCGCCACCGTGGGTGTGGACCGCGAGCGTGACATCGAACGCGGTTTCACGGTGACCGAGTCAGGCATCACCGTGGTCGGCAAGGGCGTGCAGATCGAACGCTGACCGGCGCGCTACGCTCGACCGTGTGACCTCTGCGCGTTTCCTCGTCGTCCTCGATGCCGATTCCACTCTCATCCGCAATGAGGTGATCGAACTCCTCGCAGATGAAGCAGGCCGACGCGAAGAGGTGCAGCGAGCGACCGAGGCGGCCATGCGCGGCGAAGTCGACTTCGCGGCGAGCCTGCGCTCCAGGGTCATGGAGCTCAAGGGCGTTCCCACCGCGGCGTTCGCACGGGTGCGGGCACGCATCGAGCCGACGCAGGGCGTGCGCGAACTGACTGCTGCCGTGCACGGGCGCGGCGGCGTGGTCGGTGTCGTGTCCGGCGGATTCCACGAGATCCTCGACCACATCGCTCCCGAACTGGGCGTCGATCGCTGGCGGGCCAATCGTCTCGACGTCGCGGACGGGATGCTGACCGGACTCGTCGACGGCGAGATCGTGGATGCCGCGGCGAAGGCCCATGCGCTCACCGAGTGGGCGCAGGAGCTCGAAGTTCCCATGCATGCCACGATCGCCATCGGAGATGGAGCGAACGACCTGCAGATGATGTCGGTCGCCGGGCTCGGGCTCGCGTTCAACGCGAAACCCGCCGTCCGCGACGCGGCAAGCTTGGTGATCGGATCGCACGACCTCAGCGCGGTCATCCCGCTGCTTCCCTGATCAGTTGACGCCGACCACGTCTCGACGTTCTCAGCGCCGTGGACGACCATGTCGTGCTCGTCGGGCACAGCGGTGGAGGAAACGTGGTGTGGGACGCTGCGGATGCGCGTTCCGATCGAGTCGCAGGTGCCCACCGACCCGCCGCGACGCCTGATCGACTCGCGTCGCTGATCAACGAGTCAGTGACCCATCCCCAGTCCACCGTCGACGGGGATCACGGCGCCTGAGATGTAGGCCGCGTCATCACCGGCGAGCCAGGTCACGACGCCGGCCACCTCGTCAGGCGTCGCGAAGCGGCCTGCCGGGATGCTCGCCTTGTACTGCTTCTGGGTGTCTTCGGGGAGCTCGGCGGTCATGTCGGTTTCGATGAATCCGGGCGCGACGACGTTCGCCGTGATGCCGCGGGCCCCGAGTTCGCGGGTCAGCGACCGGGCGAATCCGACCAGGCCGCTCTTGGATGCGGAATAGTTCACCTGGCCGGCTGAACCGTACAGACCGACGACACTGGAGATCAGGATGACGCGTCCGAATCGTGCGCGCAGCATTCCCTTCGACGCACGCTTGACGACGCGGAACGCGCCGCCGAGGTTCGTCGCGACGACGCTGTCGAAATCGTCCTCGCTCATGCGCATCAGCAGTGTGTCCTTGGTGATCCCCGCGTTCGCCACGACCACCGCGACCGGGCCGAGCTTCTCCTCGACCTCGCTGAATGCCGCATCGATGGATGCGGCATCCGTCACGTCGGCGCGAACAGTGAGCGCGCCTTCCGGACCTTCACCGCTGCGGGCGGTGACCGCGACACGATGACCGTCGCGGATGAAGCGCTCGGCGATCGAGCGGCCGATACCGCGGTTGCCTCCGGTGACGAGGACGACGCGTTCTGAACTCATGATCTCTCACTCCCATTGGCGTTCTGTCGAGGCCCGAGCAATCCTATCGGGCGACGAACGCATGTCCCCGCGCGGCGTAGGCTGGAGGTACCGTGAACCGCTCCCGTCATGCACCCGCCGTGACCTCGCTGCCGCAGTCGCCGCAGGACGAGGCCACCGGTCGCGTGCGCCGGTACGTGCTCACGATGGTGATCCGGATGGCATGCTTCGCGCTGACGATCTTCGTGACGCCGTATGGCTGGTACACCTGGGTCTTCGCGATCGCCACGGCAGTGCTGCCGTACATCGCCGTCGTCTTCGCGAACGCGATCAGCCCCACGGCGAGCCCGGCTCCTGAATCCGCGTCGCAGGAGCTGCCGACGACGGCGAGCACCCCACCCGCCGAGCCATCGGATGCGAGGACGATCACCATTCATGAGACGCCACGCGGTGAGAGCACCCACGACGTGAAGCCCGACGACGACCGGGCGAACCGAACCAAGAACCAGGACGACGGGAGCGGCGAGGCGTGACGGACGAGTTCGAATGCTCACGAGCGGCATGCCGTGCACCGGCGACCCACCACGTCGTGTGGCGCAACCCGCGCATCCACTCCGCCGAACGCGAGAAGATCTGGTTGGCGTGCGATGAGCATGTCGAGTATCTGCGTGACTACCTGGTCGCGCGGGACTTCCCGGTGACGGTTCGGGAAGGAGTGCCCGCATGAGCAATCGTCTCGTGCGCTGGGGCGTCTATGTCCTCATCGCGATCGCATTCGCTGTGGCCTGCGCTTTCCTCTCGAACTGGCAGTTCGAGAGGAATGAGGGCAGGTCTGCACAGCTCGCTCTCGTCGAGCGCAATTACGACGCCACGCCGATCCCGCTCTCCGAGGCGATCGCCGCTGACGGCTCTCTCGATGCCGAGGACGAATGGCATCCCGTGAAGCTCGAGGGCGAGTATCTCGCCGATCAGCAGGTCCTCGTACGCAATCGTCCGCACGGCGGGACGAGCGCGTTCGAGGTGCTCGTCCCCTTCCAGGACGTGGACGGGCGCGTGTTCATCGTCGACCGCGGCTGGGTGCCGCCCGGTGAGGAGGCGAACCCCGATGTCGTTCCCGCTCCTCCGACCGGCACGGTGGAAGTGATCGTGCGGCTTCGGCCCGGCGAGCGGTTGCCGGCATCGGGTCGCGGCGCCCCCGAGGGACAGGTGCCGACGATCCACCTGCCGAGCATCGCGGCGACGACAACTGGCGACGTCGTCACCAGTGCATACGGTCTGCTGGTGAGTGAGGATCCGTCACCTGACACGGCGCCTGGGACGTTCGACTCCCCCACTGAAGATCCTGGTCCTTACCTGTCGTATGCGATCCAGTGGATCCTGTTCGCCCTGATGGGTTTCATCTTCATCGGGTACATGATCCGCACAGAGATCCAGAAACACCGCGAAGAGGTCGAAGGGCGACCCGCGCCGACCAGGAACCCTCGGCGCCGCGATCATGACGCGGATGCCGAGGACGAGCTGCTCGACAAGGTCGACGCCCGCGTCTGACTCAGTCGCTCAGCAGGTCCGGACGCCGACTCTCTGTGCGTGCGAGCTGCTGCTCGTGACGCCATGCGGCGATCGCCGCATGATTTCCGCTGAGCAGTATGTCCGGCACAGCACGATCGCGCCAGCTCGAGGGCTTCGTGTACGAGGGATACTCCAGCAGCCCGTCCTCATGCGATTCCTCGACCAGGCTGTCCGGGTTCCCGACGACACCTGGAATCAGGCGGCCGACCGCCTCGATCATCGCCATCGCGGCGACCTCACCGCCATTGAGCACGTAGTCGCCGAGGCTGACGAGGCGCACCTCGCCCAGAGTGGCCGCGTACTCGAAGACGCGCTCATCTATGCCTTCGTACCGCCCGCAGCCGATGATCAGGTGCTCGCGCTCGGAGAACTCTCTCGCGGTCTTCTGATGGAACACTTCGCCCGCAGGCGAAGGGAAGATGATGGTCGAACGGTCTGAGCCCGCAGCGAGGTCGTCGAGCGCCAGCGCCCAGGGCTCTGGCTTCATGACCATTCCTGCTCCCCCGCCGTACGGGGTGTCATCGACGGTTCGATGACGGTCGCTGGTCCAATCGCGCAGGTCATGGATGCGCAGATCGAGGATGCCGCTCTCGCGTGCCTTGCCCAGCAACGACAGCGTCAGCCCGTCGAAGTACGACGGGAAGATGGAGACGACGTCTATCCGGTGTGCTGAGCGAGCGGAGCGAGTCGAAGTGCGCATGCGTTGATCGTAGCCATCGATCAATCGACGGCCGCGTCGTCCTCGGCGTCCGGCTTCGACTCATCCGCGGCTTCGGTCACTGCATCCGGAAGCTCTTCGAACAGTCCGGCGGGAGGCGTGACGATGACGCGCCCTGCGGCGATGTCGACCGCAGGGACGATGGCCTTCACGAACGGGACCATCACGTCGCCGTCCGCACCGGCGCCGGTGGGACGGACGATCAACAGGTCCTGCGCCGGCATGTGTTCGACGCGAGCCACCTTGCCGATGACGGTCTCGTCGCGCACGACGTCGAGTCCGACGAGCTGATGGTCGTACCAGGCGTCGTCCTCGTCCTCATCGGCATCCTGATCGATCCACAGGATCGCCCGCACGAGGCCTTCGGCACCTTCGCGGTCCTCGATGTCTTCGAAGAACACGACGGGGTTGCCGTTCATGACCCGGTACTCGCGTACCTTGACGCTCTTACCGTGCCACGGAGATGCCTCTGGCACCTGCAACGTGAACTCGGCACCCATGACGAATCGACGCTCGGGGTTGTCGGTGTACAACTCCAGCTTGAGGGCGCCCTTGAGACCATGGGCCTTGACGAGGCGCCCGACGCGCAGCTGGTTCTTGCCCTGGTTCCGGTCTTTCGACACCACGTCAGTCGTCCGCGACATCGACGCGAACGCGACGCCCGTCCGCCAGAGCGGTGATGAGCGTGCGCAGTGCCTTTGCGGTGCGGCCGCCGCGCCCGATCACGCGCCCCCGGTCGTCGGGGTGCACGCGCACCTCGAGCAGGTCGCCTCGCGGCGACGTGGAGGCGTTGATCTGAACATCTTCGGGGTGATCGACGATCCCCTTGACGATGTGTTCGAGCGCGGCGGCGAGCACGGCGATTATTCGGCGTCTGCTGCGGGAGCCTCGGCGGCCTCCGCGTCGGCAGCGGCGGGTGCTTCGACAGGCTCAGCAACCGGCTCAGCCTTCTTCTCCGCCTTCGGCTTGACGACAGACTTCTTGGCACCGTCGATCTCGAACGGCACCTTGGGGGCCTTGACCTGAACGGTCGAGACCGCGTCCTTGTCGCCCTTGAACTTGCCCCAGTCGCCTGTGAGCTTGAGGAGCGCAGTGACCTGCTCGGACGGCTGTGCGCCGACCGACAGCCAGTACTGTGCACGCTCGGAGTCGACCTCGATGAACGAGGGCTGCTCGGTGGGGTGGTACTTGCCGATCTCCTCGATCACTCGACCGTCGCGCTTGGTGCGCGAGTCGGCGACGACGATGCGGTAGTAAGGTGCGCGGATCTTGCCCATGCGCTTGAGACGAATCTTGACAGCCACGATTCTCCTGAATTGTGTGGAAGGAAACGAACCGGTCGCCTGGAGAGTGGGGTGCACACCCGGCGGAAGCTCAAATGAGTGGACGCATTCTGGATAGAGGGTCGAGAACGTCGTCCGACCTTCTATTCTGCCAGATTCGGAGGCGAGTAGCGAAACGACGCGACACGCGGTCATCCGTGTCGTGGACGGTGCGTGTCAGACTGTGCACGTGACGCAAGAATTCACCGATTCCCCGCGGTCCACGGTCGGTCTCGAGTGGGAGATCATGCTCGCCGATCCTGAGACCGGGGACCTTGTCGGCCGTGCGCCCGAGCTGCTCGCCGCGCTTGAGGATGAGAGCACGCCGGAGCGTCACACCGTCACCGGCGAACTCCTCACGAACACGATCGAGGTCACCAGCGGGATCGGCGAATCGGTGGCCCACGCCATCGGCGACATCGGCAATGCGATCACCGCGGTGCGCGCGGCTACGGATCCGGCCGGAATCGAGCTGCTCTCAGCGGGCAGCCACCCCTTCGCGCAGTGGTTCGACCAGCGCGTCACCGACAAGACGCGCTACCACGACCTCATCGAGCGCACCCAGTGGTGGGGCCGCAACATGATGATCTGGGGCATCCATGTCCACATCGGCGTCGAAGACCGCGACAAGGTGTTCCCCATCATCAACGCGCTGACCGCGTATCTGCCGCATCTTCAGTCGCTCTCGGCATCGAGTCCGTTCTGGGCCGGCGAACGAACCGGCTACGCATCCAATCGCGCCCTGGTGTTCCAGCAGCTTCCCACTGCCGGGCTGCCATGGGCTCTGCACTCCTGGGCAGAGTTCGAAGGCTATCTCGATGACATGGTCCGCACCGGTGTGATGGCGGATGCCACGGAGGTGCGCTGGGACATCCGTCCCGCTCCTCGGTGGGGCACGATCGAGGTGCGCGCCTGCGATGGGCTGTCCACACTCGCCGAGCTCGCTTCGGTCGCCGCCCTCGTGCAGGTGCTCGTCGAGCACATGTCACGGATGCTGGATGCCGGCGAGACGCTGCCGACGATGCCGCCCTGGTTCCACCGCGAGAACAAGTGGCGGGCGGCGCGCTACGGACTGGACGCCCGAGTGATCGTGGACGCGGTCGGCACGCAGCGGCAGGTTCGCGAGCACCTCGCGGAGACGATGTCCGCGCTCGCTCCGATCGCAGCGGACCTGGGATGCGAAGCCGAATTCGCCGGAATCGGGACGATCCTCGACGGCGGTGCGAGCTATGAGCGTCAGCTGACAGTCGCCGAGGCGACCGATTCCGACCTCGGAGAGGTCGTGCAGCATCTCATCCGCGAGTTCCGCTCCGGCCCCGGCGCGCCAGTGATCTGAGGTCTCAGCTCCCCTCTTTGTCACACTTCTCACACTGCCCGAACTTTTGTGACCCCGGGTCACCGAACACGACCCAGAGCCCCTAATCGAGGCACTTACTGACCCCGGGTCGAAAAGGGGATGACGCGCGCACTGTGTCTGCACAACGAGTCTCCGTGCACGCGGGTTGTGGAAAGAGCTGATCAACGCCGCGCAGACTCAAGGCTGTACGGATGCAACCAGAACCGCTTCCGCATGATCTGCCGGGTGCTTTCAGCGTCGCCGAAGCGCGAGACCACGGCGTCTCGAAGAAGCGCCTCCGCGCCCGCGATCTGAAGCGACCTTTCCATGGGTCGCGATCCAGAACAGAGTTGAAGCCGCTCGAACGCATCGGATTGCTCATGCGAGTGATCCCCCCGCACGCGTTCATATGCGGCCTGACCGCGGCTGTGCTCTGGGGGTTACCACTCGACTCCCGAGAAGAGAAGAGCGCGTGGCGCCTCATTCACGTAGGGGTGGCAGCAACCCAAACGCGCATCCGTCGCAAAGGCGTGCGCGGCTTCCGGATGGCAATCGACCACGATGACGTGGTACTGCACAAGCGCATCCGGGTGCTGTCCATCGAACGGGTCTGGGTCGAACTGTCGCGCGTGACAGCACTCCCCCGTTTCGTCGCGATCACCGACCACATTCTCGCGTGGCGGAACCCGCTCGCGTCGCTTGAATCATTGAACGCGACGCTCACACGCTTCGCCGGAGCCCCGGGTGCAGCCATGCGTCGGAATGCACTCGAGCTCTGTGACGATCGCGCCGAGTCTCCGAGAGAGTCGATGGTGCGCGTCGTCCTGGTGATGGCGGGGCTGCCGCGGCCATTGTGCAATGTCGACATCTTCGATGGTGCGCGGTTCGTCGCGCGCGTTGACATGCTCTACCGGAAGGCGCGAGTCATCATCGAGTACGACGGCGACTATCACCGCGATCCAGCCCAATGGAGCCGCGACCAGGTGCGCCGAGCGGAACTCGAGTCGCTCGGCTATCGGTTCATCAGCGTCACTGCCCGCGACTTCGACGATCTCGATGCGCTGGTCAACCGCATCCGCCGTGTGCTCGTCGCGCAGGGTAGCCCGACAATCTGACCCGAGGTCAGAAAGGGCCGCCGCGCAGGTAGCACGAGCGGCGCGCGCTGACCCCGGGCCAAGAAGGGCCGGCGGGCCGCCGTCCGTCGCGCTGGACCTCTTTTGACCTCGGGCCACGGAACGCCCGATGAGTCTGGGGATGAGGGGCGGTTGTCGACCCCGGGCCACAAAGTGCGGCAGCAAAGTGCGGCAGCAAAGTGCGGCAGCAAAGTGCGGCAGCAAAGTGCGGCAGCAAAGTGCGGCAGCAAAGTGCGGCAGCAAAGTGCGGCAGCAATTGAACCAAGAGAAGTGCGAGACAGAAGAAACAGGGGACGGCGTGAACTGAGGTCAGTCGTCGACCCAGTCGAACGTGCGCGTGACGGCCTTGCGCCACCGTGCGAGGCGGCGTTCTCGTTCCTCCTCATCGATCTGCGGTTCCCAGCGCTCGTCCTCGTGCCACATCGCGCGAAGTTCGTCGAGATCGGCCCAGACTCCGACGGCGAGCCCCGCCGCATACGCTGCGCCGAGTGCTGTCGTCTCGATGATGGCCGGGCGGACGACTGGAACGCCCAGCACGTCGGCCTGGAACTGCATCAGTGAGTCGTTGCCGACCATTCCGCCGTCTACTCGCAGCTCCTCCAGCGGCACGTTCGTGTCGGCGATGACGGCATCCAGAACCTCACGTGTCTGAAAGGCGACCGCCTCCAGTGCGGCGCGGGCGATGTGGCCCTTGTTCGCGAAGCGGGTGAGTCCGAGGATCGCGCCGCGCGCATCGGGTCGCCAGTACGGCGCGAAGAGCCCCGAGAACGCCGGGACGATGTACACGCCTCCGTTGTCCTCCACAGAGAGCGCGAGTTCTTCCACATCAGCCGAGTCCTTGATGAGGCCCAGGTTGTCGCGCAGCCATTGGACCAATGACCCTGTGACGGCGATCGAGCCCTCGAGCGCGTACTTCGGCGGCTCGTCACCGAGGCGATACGCGACGGTCGTGACCAGCCCGTTCTCGCTGTCGACGATCTCCTCGCCGGTGTTCACGATGAGGAAATTGCCCGTGCCGTAGGTGTTCTTGGATTCACCGCGCTCGAAAGCGACCTGGCCGAATGTGGCGGCCTGCTGGTCTCCGAGGATTCCCGCGATCGGGATGCCGTCGAGCGAAGTGCCGACTGCCTCCCCGTACACCTCCGATGACGAGCGGATCGTGGGCAGCATCGCACGAGGAACCCCGAACGCCTTGAGCAGAGCGTCGTCCCAGTCGAGCGTGCGCAGATCCATCAGCAGCGTGCGGCTGGCGTTGGTGACATCAGTCGCGTGCACTCCCCCGTCGACACCACCCGTGAGGTTCCACAACAACCAGGTGTCTGGTGTGCCGAACAGCAGCTCCCCGCTCTCTGCCCGTTCGCGCGCGCCGTCGACGTTGTCGAGGATCCAGGCGATCTTGGACGCTGAGAAGTATGTGGCGAGCGGCAGTCCGGTGGTCTCGGCGAAACGGCGGACGCCGCCGTCCGCGGCCAGCGTGTCGATGAGTGCCTGTGTGCGGGTGTCCTGCCAGACGATCGCGTTGTAGACCGGCTCGCCGGTCAGGCGATCCCACACCACGGCGGTCTCGCGCTGATTGGTGATGCCGATCGCCGCCACGTCGGATGCCTCCAGACGGGCATTCTGCACGGCGACATCGATGACCGCCCTGGTGTTCGTCCAGATCTCTGCCGCGTCGTGCTCGACCCAGCCTGCCTGAGGGAAGATCTGCTCGTGCTCGCGCTGGCCCGAGGCGACGATGGCTCCTCGCTCGTCGAAGACGATGGCTCGTGTGCTGGTGGTGCCCTGGTCTACGGCGACGATGTGCATAGGTGTTCTCTCCAGCCGGTGACGGCGTTGTCTGGTCTGGGATTCAGCCTAGAAGAAGTCGGCCCGGTGACTCAGCCGCCCTGCACGAACGTGCAGCATCCGTTCGTCACGAGTCGACGAGCTGCTCGGCCAGATGCTCGTCGAGAACGAGGTCGGTGATCAGACGGGTGGCGATCGCCCCTCGCAGGGTCGGCAGCTTCTGCACGCCGGTGACGACGCAGATGCGCCTCGATGCCCTCGACAGCACGGAGAAGGCGGGACCGGTCGCCCTGTTGTTCAACTCGATGTCCTTCCAGCTGCCATCGGATCGGTAGAACACTGTGGCCATGTCGCCGACGACCTTCTCCTCCCGCAGGCTGCGATAGTCATCCCGATCGAGATAGCCGCCGATGTATACACGGCTGGGCACCTCGGCGAACGGCGACCCGAGCCCGAACAGGATGACGTCGGCGCGGGCCTGCAGGTCGAGTACTCGCCGCGTACTGCGCTCGCGCCACATCGCCTCCTTCGTGCGCGGGTCGTCGAAGAAAGCCGGCACAGGGAACTGCTGGATGCCGGCACCGAACGCCTGCCCGAAACGATGCAGTATCTCGCTGGCGTAGTCGACCCCGCTCGTGAAGGTGTTGCCCGCCCCGTTGAGCTGCACCACGGTGGAATTGTGCGTCTCCTTCTTCGGCAGGTGCCTGCTGATGGCATCGAGCGTGGACCCCCAGGCGATGCCGAGGGTCATGTTCGAATCGAAGTAGAGCGGCAGCAGACGTGCCGCGCTCATCGCGACCCGTTCGAAACGCTCGACGTCGGAGAGGTTCTTCGGCGTGGGTACGACGTGCGCCGCGATGCCGAACCGCTCGCGGATGGCCTCCTCCAGGCGCAGCTCCTGTCCTTGCGGCTGGTGGATCTGGATCTCCACGAGCCCGGTTGCACGCGCATGGCTGAGCAGGCGCGATACGGACGAGCGCGAGGTCGCGAGCTCACGGGCGATCGCGTCCATCGTCATGTCCTGCAGGTAGTACATCTGGGCCGCGCGCAGCGCCGTCCCCGCCCGGGGATCGCTCAGGGATGAGTCGCTCATCGATTCTCCTTGCACGTTCGTGCATCTGGCTTGCGCAGTTGTGCCGGCCGAATCAGGATATACCGTGTAGGCCCAGCAAGGAGAGACGATGAGCACTGCGAACACCACCCCGGTCGAACGAGAGAGCGTGCGCTTCGCGCGGGAGAGCGGCCGGACCGGCGTCGTGATCATCGGCGCCGGAATCAATGGAATCTCGACCTTCCGTGATCTGGCGATGCAGGGCATCGATGTACTCCTCGTCGATCGAGAGGACTTCGCCTCCGGCGCGACCGCCGCGTCCAGCCATATGATCCATGGCGGCATCCGCTATCTCGAGAACGGCGAGTTCCGACTCGTGAAGGAGTCGGTGCAGGAACGCAACGGTCTGCTGAAGATCGCGCCGCACTATGTCAAGCCGCTTGAGACGACGATCCCGATCTACTCGACATTCTCTGGGGTGTTCGCCGCCCCGCTCCGCTTCCTCACGCACAAGCAGGGCAAGCCGCAGGAACGCGGCGCGTTCCTCATCAAGATCGGGCTGATGCTGTACGACACGTTCTCCCGTGACGGCGGCAGCGTTCCCCGTCACCGTTTCGTCGGCCGCAAGAAGTCGCTGCAGCAGCTGCCGAAACTCGACCAGGAGATCAAGTACACCGCGACTTACTACGACGCTTCCGTCCACGACCCCGAACGTCTCGCGCTCGATGTGCTGCGCGACGGTGAGGCCGCTCATTCGGGCGCACGCGCGCTCAACTATGTCGAGGCCATCGGACTGGACGACGAGGGCGTGCACCTGCGCGACCGCGAGACCGGCCTCGACTTCCACATCGCAGCCGATGTCGTCGTGAATGCCTCAGGGCCGTGGACAGACCTCACGAACGAGTCGCTCGGCACCGACACCGCGTTCATGGGAGGCACCAAGGGCTCGCACATCGTGCTCGATCACCCTGAACTGCTCGACGCGACCGGCGGCCGTGAGATCTTCTTCGAGCACTCCGACGGCCGCATCGTCCTCATCTACCCGCTGAAGGGGCGAGTACTCGTCGGCACGACCGATCTCGAGGCCGACCCCAGGCAGCCTGCCCGCTGCACGGAAGAGGAAGTCGACTATTTCTTCGATCTGATCGGTCATGTCTTCCCCACGATCGCCGTCGACCGTTCCCAGATCGTGTACCGGTATTCCGGCATCCGCCCGCTGCCGCACCATGACGACACCGCTCCCGGCTTCGTCTCGCGCGACTATCGGATCGAGCGGCGCAAGGACGACGGCTCCCCCACCGTGTTCAGCCTCGTCGGCGGAAAGTGGACGACGTTCCGCGCTCTGGGCGAGAACCTCGCCGATCACGTGCTCACCGAGCTCGGACGCCAGCGCGTGGCGAGTACGGTCGGGGTGCGCATCGGCGGCGGCAATGGATATCCGCGCACACCACGGCGCCGCATGGAGTGGCTGCGCCAGAACGTCGGTGACACCGAACGCGGTCGTACACTCTTCGTCCGTTACGGCACGCGGGCCGCGGAAGTCGCGGCCTTCATCGACGAAGGAGATGACGCACCAGTCGTCGGAGATGCGCTGTCGACCCGCGAACTCGCATGGATGGTCGAGCGCGAGCAGGTCCGCCACGTCGCAGACGTCATCTTCCGCCGCACGAGTCTCGCCTTCACCGGCGACGCGGATGCCGCGGCAGTGCAGGCGATCGCCGAGGCGCTCGCACCGCTGCTCGGCTGGGACGCCGCACGGATCGAGTCCGAGATCGTGGACACGTCGACCCAGCTGCGCGAGGCGCACGGCGTGGACATCGACGCTGGCAGCGTTCCCGCGGGTCGTTGAGCGAGCGTTCCCCCAGCGGCTCGTTGAGCGAGCGTTCCCCCACGGGTCGTTGAGCGAGCGGAGCGAGACGAAACGGGTTGAGCGAGCCGCAGGCGAGCCGAAACCTGAACTCCCCGTCAGCTCTTGCCGAACAGCTTCTGGATCTCTGCCAGGTCAGCTTCGGTCGGCGCCTTCTGACCGCCGAGACCGAAGCCCGAGCCCGTCGCAGGTCCGGACGGAAGGCCGGCATTCTCAGCCGCCCGCTTCGCCGGGTTGCCCGAGCGCGAAGCACCCTGCGACTTGCCCTTCTTGCCACGCTTCGACGATGCACCGGGGCGGCCCATGCCGGGCATCGCACCCATGCCAGGGATGTTCGGGGTGCCGCCGCGGGCGACGGTCTTCATCATCTTCGCGGCCTGATCGAAGCGCTGCACGAGCTGGTTCACGTCGGTCACGGTCATGCCGGAGCCCTTGGCGATGCGCACGCGGCGTGAGCCGTTGAGGACCTTGGGGTTCTGCCGCTCCCCTGGCGTCATCGACCGGATGATCGCTTCGGTGCGATCGATCTCCTTCTCGTCGAAGTCTTCCAGCTGCTGCTTCATCTGCCCCATGCCCGGGAGCATCCCGAGCATCTTCTTCATCGACCCCATCTTCTTCATCTGCTGAAGCTGGCCGAGGAAGTCCTCAAGCGTGAACTGATCGGTCGCGAACTTCTCGGCGACCTTCTGCGCCTCTTCCTCGTCGAAGGCCTGCTGGGCCTGCTCGATGAGTGTGAGGATGTCACCGAGGTCGAGGATGCGGCTCGCCATGCGGTCGGGGTAGAACGGCTCGAGATCGTCGAGACCCTCGCCGGTCGAGGCGAAGATGATCGGGCGGCCGGTGACGGATGCCACCGACAGCGCGGCACCACCTCGGGCGTCGCCGTCGAGCTTGGAGAGGACGACTCCGGTGAAGTCGACGCCCTCCTGGAAGGCCTTGGCCGTGTTGACGGCATCCTGACCGATCATCGCGTCGATGACGAACAGCACTTCATCGGGGTTCGTGGCCTTGCGGATGTCGGACGCCTGCTTCATGAGTTCGGCGTCGACGCCGAGGCGTCCCGCCGTGTCGATGATGACGACGTCATGCTGCTGACGGCGGGCGTGCTCGACGCCGTCGCGGGAGACCTTGACGGGGTCGCCGACGCCGTTACCCGGCTCTGGCGCGTAGATCGTGGCGCCGGCCTGCTCCGCGACGACCTGCAACTGGTTGACGGCGTTCGGACGCTGCAGATCAGCGGCGACCAGGAGCGGAGTGTGACCGTCCTTCTCGAGCTGCTTGGCCAGCTTTCCGGCGAACGTCGTCTTACCGGATCCCTGCAGACCTGCGAGCATGATCACGGTCGGCGGTGCCTTCGCGAACTCCAGGCGACGCTGCTCGCCGCCGAGGATCTGCACGAGCTCCTCGTTGACGATCTGCACGACCTGCTGGGCGGGGTTCAGAGCTTTGCTGACCTCGTCGCCGAGCGCGCGTTCGCGCACCTTCGCGGTGAATTCCTTGACGACGACGAGCGCAACGTCGGCATCCAGCAGTGCGCGACGGATCTCGCGCACTGTGCCGTCGACGTCGGCTGCGCTGAGCTTTCCCTTCGTACGAAGGTTGCGGAATGTCTCGGTGAGCCGATCGGAGAGCGTGCCAAAGGTAGCCATGGTGCTCTCGATTCTACGCGAGCGGATGCCGTGAACGCTGTCTCGGCGTCAGGCACGCCACGGAAGATCGTGGATCCCCGCCAGCGCCTCCTCGAACAGCGACTCGGGCGAGCCGTGTCCGGCACCGCGCTCGGCCCAGACGCGCAGAGACGACAGCACGGCGGCCGCGTGAGCGGCACCGAGGATGTCGGCACGGATCGCACCGATGCCGCTTCGTCGTGCAGCATCCGCGATTCCTGCGGCAAGGCGGGCGTGGCGCAGACCCGTATCGCGGACCAGCTCGTCCTCGAGACCCATCGCGGTCGCGTTGCGCAGTGCGAGCGCCAACGGGTCCGGCGCGAAATCGTGGACGACGGTCAGCAGGATGCCGCGTACGGCAGCGGCGTCCGCATCCGCCCCCAGTTCCCTCAGCGCGCCGATGGCGCCGTCGATCCTGGCATCGAGTCCAGACCAGAGCACGTCGCTCTTCGAGGAGAAGTAGTTGAAGAAGCTCGAGCGGCTCACTCCGGCGCGTTGAGTGATGTCGGCCACCGATGTCGACTCGTAGCCCTTTTCGAGGAACAACTCGCAGGCCGCCTCGGCGAGCACCTCACGCGATGAGGCGCGAGGGCGTCCGGCGCGGGGTTCGACCATCATCCACTTACCGTACCGCGCGTGCGTTCTCCCTCAGAAAGGGTATTATTAGACGGCATCCAACAATAGATGAAAGGCGAACATGCTCGACATCCTCACGCCCGGTCTCGCACCGGCATACGTCCCCTATCTCGACGGCTGGGAGCTGCAGCGCAGCATCCATCACGATGTCACAGACGGCACTCGCCCCGACACGCTGATCCTTCTGGAGCACGAGGCCGTGTACACCGCAGGAAAGCGCACCGAGCCGCAGGAGCGCCCACAGGACGGCACCCCTGTGGTCGATGTCGACCGCGGCGGCAAGATCACCTGGCACGGGCCCGGCCAACTCGTCGGATACCCGATCGTGCGCTTGCCAGAGCCCATGGACGTCGTCGCGCACGTGCGTCGCCTCGAGCGACTACTGATCGACATCCTGCGTCCGTTCGGCGTCGATGGATATCAGGTCGAAGGGCGCAGCGGTGTGTGGGTGCGGCGTCCGCTCTCCGAGGACAAGGTGGCGGCGATCGGCGTGCGCGTGCAGCAGGGTGTCACGATGCACGGCTTCGCGATCAACTGCGACAACACGCTCGCAGGCTTCCGCGGCATCATCCCGTGCGGCATCACCGATGCCGGAGTCACGACGGTCAGTGAGGTGCTCGGGCGCGACGTGTCCCCCGCCGACATCGTGGACGCGGTCGCGGAAGCCTTCGTCGGTGAATACTCGGATGCTGAGTACTCGGATGCTGAGTACGAAGGAGTACCCGCATGAGCGCCGCCGCTCCTGAAGGACGCAAACTCCTCCGGCTGGAGATCCGCAACGCGGAGACGCCGATCGAGCGCAAGCCGGAGTGGATCAAGACCAAGGCGAAGATGGGACCGGAGTACACCGCGCTGCACTCGCTGGTCAAAGAGGAGGGTCTGCACACCGTCTGCCAGGAGGCCGGCTGCCCGAACATCTTCGAGTGCTGGGAGGATCGCGAGGCGACGTTCCTCATCGGCGGCTCACAGTGCACCAGACGCTGCGACTTCTGCCAGATCGACACGGGCAAGCCCGCCGACTACGACACCGACGAGCCGCGCCGCGTCGCCGAGAGCGTGACCCGGATGGGGTTGCGCTACGCCACGGTCACGAGCGTCGCCAGAGATGATCTCCCCGACACCGGCGCCTGGCTCAACGCCGAGACGGTGCGTCGGATCCACGCCGAGAATCCCAACACCGGTGTCGAACTGCTCGCGAACGACCACAACGGCGACCCGGCATATCTCGGTCAGATCTTCGACGCCCGTCCGGAGGTGTTCGCGCACAACGTCGAAACGGTGCCGCGCATCTTCAAGCGCATCCGGCCGGCCTTCCGCTACGAACGCTCGCTCGGAGTGCTCACCCAGGCTCGGGATGCCGGTCTCATCACGAAGTCGAACCTCATCCTCGGCATGGGTGAATCACCGGAAGAGGTCGTGCAGGCCCTTCAGGATCTGCACGACGCAGGCTGCGACATCATCACGATCACGCAGTACCTCCGCCCGACTCCCCGTCATCTGCCGGTCGCGCGCTGGGTGAAGCCCGCCGAGTTCGTGGAGTTCAAGGAAGAGGCTGAGCGAATCGGCTTCCTCGGCGTCCTCGCCGGTCCCCTCGTGCGCTCGTCTTACCGTGCGGGCCGCCTGTGGGCGCAGTCCATGCTCTCGAAGGGACGCGAGATCCCGCCGCACCTATCGCACATCGCTGACAGCGCGGACCTCGGGTTCGCGCAGGCGGTCTGAACGCTACGCGACGAGCGGCGGCTGACCTCAGTCGCCGCTCATGACCGACTGCACTGAGCCGTCAGAAGACAGGTTCACCAGGAGCACGTCATCGGTGTTGTCCGGGTCGAGTGCATACTCCAGAACCGCGAACGGCTCTGACCCGCCGTGCTCGTCCGCGAGGATCGTCATGCTCATGAGACGCATCGAGCGGATGATGTCGACCGCCGGATCCGCGCTGACGTCGACGAGCACGTCTTCGAGTTCGTCGCCGTAAGCCTCCTGCTGCTGCAGGATGTACTCGGTCACCTCGCTCGCACGGTCGTCGACCTCGGCGAGCATGCCGCGGCGCGCGGCGCCATCCACCTGCTCGAGCCCGGAGATGAGCGCGGCGGCGATGTCGAGCGCGTCTGCAGAGACGTCATCCTGATCAGGCGCGGTGAGGTCGACCGTCACCGCCTGGTCGCCCAACTCCACCGTCTCGGACCAGAAGATCGATCCGTCCGGCCCCGAGGACAGGAGGCCGAAGTAGTCGTGTTCGATCGCCATAACGCTATGAAACCAGTCCCATCACTGCCCGACAAGGGATGCGACGAAGACGTGCGGCGTGAAGCCGGTGAGGTCGTCGATTCCCTCACCCTGACCGAGCAGTTTCACGGGGATGCCGGTGCGCTCCTGCACCGCGAGCACGAAGCCGCCCTTGGCCGAACCGTCGAGCTTCGTGAGCACGAGACCGGTGACACCGGCGTGCTCGAGGAAGGCCTCAGCCTGCATGACGCCATTCTGTCCCGTGGTCGCGTCGAGCACGAGGAGAACCTCACTGATCGGCGCCTGCTTCTCGATCACACGGCGAATCTTCGACAGCTCATCCATGAGCCCGCCCTTGGTGTGCAGGCGACCCGCGGTGTCGATGATCGCGATCTCGATGCCTTCGCGCTGGGCGTACTCGATGGTCTGATAGGCGACGGATGCCGGATCCTGGCCTTCCTGCTGCGGGCGGACGATCGCCGCTCCCCCGCGCTGAGCCCACGTCGCGAGCTGATCGACGGCGGCCGCACGGAACGTGTCGGCGGCGCCGACGACCACGCTGCGCTGGTAACCGCGCAGGAACTTGGTGAACTTGCCGATCGTCGTCGTCTTGCCGACGCCGTTCACTCCGACGACGAGCACGACCGCTGGACGCTCGGTGAGCTTGAGGGTCGTGTCGAACTTCGCGAAGTGCTCCTCGAGCGTCTCGCGCAGCATGCGCTGCAGGTCCTGAGGATCGGTGGTGCGGTAGCGATCGACCTTCTCGCGCAGCTCGTCGACGATCCGCTCCGAGATGTCGGGGCCGAAGTCTGCAGTGATCAGCGCGGTCTCGAGGTCTTCCCAGGTCGTCTCATCGATCGTGGGCTTGACGAACATCCCGCGCAGCGCGCGGCCGAGGGACCAGGACTTCTCCGCCATGCGTCCAGCCTACGATGCCGGTAGCATCGCGGGATGCAGCAGCTCCGCGCTCGATGGCGCTTTGATGTCCCAGATCCCAGACGGGATAGGAGCGGACGGCGTGTCGACAGCCAGATGCGCCGCGACACGCCGTGAGATTCGCGGGGCGTCTGAGATTCGGAACAGGCCGGCGGATGCTGGCAGCTTCAGCTCGCCGCAGCGGCCCTGTCCCCCACGCGCTGGCCGACCACTGCCGAGACGCCGTCCTGGCGCATCGAGACGCCGTACAGGGCATCCGCGATCTCCATCGTGCGCTTCTGATGGGTGATGATCAGCAGCTGTGAGCTCTCACGGAGCTGCTCGAACACGGTCAGCAGCCGGCCGAGGTTGGCGTCGTCGAGCGCGGCTTCCACCTCGTCGAGGATGTAGAACGGGCTCGGCCTGGCCTTGAAGATCGCCACCAGGAGTGCGACGGCCGCCAAGGACCGCTCGCCGCCCGAGAGCAGCGAGAGCCGCTCGATCTTCTTTCCCACTGGTCGCACCGACACCTCGATGCCGGTCGTGAGCATGTTCTCCGGATCTGTGAGCGAGATGCTGCCTGAGCCGCCGGGGAACAGCAGCGGGAAGACCTCGCCGAAAGCGCGCTGCGTGTCTTCGAACGCGCTGGCGAAGATCGTCTGCATCCGCTCATCAAGATCCGCGATGATCGTGAGCAGATCCTGCCGTGTCTGGGTGAGATCGGCGAGCTGCTCCGTGAGGAATGCGTGCCGCTGCTCGAGCGCTGCGAACTCCTCCAGCGCGAGCGGATTCACACGGCCCAACTGCGTGAGCTTTCGCTCGGACTCGGCCAGACGACGCTCCTGCATCCGCCGGTCGTAAGGGATGGCCGTCGGGTCGATGTCGTCCATCGCCTCGGGGTCCGCCTCAGCCAGCGGATCACGCGGCACCGGCTGATCCGGGCCATATTCCGCAACGAGAATATCTTCTTCGAGTGCCAGTTCGGATGCCACGCGCTCCAGCAGGCTCGTCAGATGCAGCTTCTTCTCGTGGATCTGCAGTTCGAGCCCGTGCACGCTCTCGGTGAGCCCTGAGAGCCGCTCGCGCAGCGAACTCTCCTGCACCCGGAGCGCAGTGAGCTCCTCGTTCTGAGCCGATCTGGCGTTCTCCGCCTCAGTGAGACCGACGCGCGCTTCCGTGACCGAGCGGTCGAGCGAGTCGAGGATGCGCGGCAGCTCCGCAGCGACAGCAGCTGCCGCTTCGCGCTGCGCACGCCGGATCACCGCCCGGCGAGCCGCCTCTGCAGCGGCATCCCGTTCCTGCTCGCGCTGGCGCTCGAGACTCGCGACCCTGGCCTGCGCGGCCCGGACGCGCTCTCGCAGGGTCTCGATCTCCAAGCGTGCACGTACTTCACCCTCGCGCGCACTCTCCAATGCCTCGAGCAACCCGTCACGTGCCGACGCATCCAGTACGGGGCGAGGCGCCGACTGGGCCTCCTCGAGTGCCGCCGTTGCTGCCGCCGCTGCCACTTCGGCGTCTGCCACCGCGGCCTGCGCCTGTGCGGCACCGGCTTCGAGCCGCTCGCACTCGGCCACGGCCGATTCGTGTCGGACGGTGACGCGGTTCAGCTGCTCGGCGTGCGTCGCCAACGCGGCATCGTGCTCGCGCAGCGCCTGCAACGACTCCTTGGCCTGACGGCGGGTGACGTCGACGCGCTCAGATGCGTCTTCACGCGCTTCGCGCAGCGAATCCACGATCACGCGCACCTCGTCGAGACGTTCTCTGGCCGCGTCGCGCTCAGCGGTGAGCTCGAGCCGCGATCGCTCGCCGCCGGAGCCCGTGCGCAGCGTCTGCGCAGTGACCACGTCCCCGCCCGTCGTGACGATCGTCACGACGGTGTCGCCGAGTGCGTCCAGGGCGGCACGCGCGCTGCGGGCGGCAGAGCGATCCTCCGCGACGAGCACGTGCGAGAGCACGCCGAGCACGCCATCCGGTGCGGTCACGACGTCGGTCGCGGGTGTCACGCCGTCGATCGCCGGAAGGTCGATCGCCGGTCGGAGTGCGACTGCCAGGACGAAGTCGATGATGCCCCGCTGCTGCTGCGCCGACTCCTCGGCCAACGTGAATGCCGCATCAGCGTCGTCGACCAGCACGCCTTCCGCGAGCGGCCCGAGCACAGCGGCGATCGCGGCCTCGTACCCTGCGGTGACCTGCACGGCATCGCCGACGAGCCCTCTGACGCCGGCGCCACCGGCCTTCACGACCTCAGCGGCTCCGCCTGAAAGTGCCAGAGCACTGCTCAGCGCCGACGCTTTCGCCGTCAACGACTCCGCTTCGCGCTCCACGGAGTGCAGCCGCTCTCGCAGCCCCTCGAGCTCGGTCTCGGCGGCCGTCGCCTCACGTTGCGCCGTCTCATACGCCGAGGCGTGTTCAGCGGCGGTGCCTTCCGGCGCTTCCGCGTCGTCGATCTGCTCGAGTGCCTCGGCAGCTTCGCGTCGCCGTTCGTTCGCGGCCTCGAGCGCCGTCTCCTGACGCAGCACAGCGCCGCGCACTGCGGCGAGAGCGGATGCCGCGGCCTCGGCCGTTCCGCGCAACGCAGTCAAACGCATGTCGTGCTGCGAGACGAGTGCGCTCTGCTCGGCGATGTCGACATCGAGCGTGTCGAGCTCTGCACGCGCGTCGACGACCTCGCGGCTCGCCGCGACCGCGGCATCCTGAGCATCGCCGAGTCCGGCAGAGATCGTCGTGATCTCTTCCCTGGCCTCGTCGATCGTCGACTGGGTGATCGTCACCGAGGTCACGGCCGCGTCGTCCTCCTCCGAGCCGAGCAGCGCGAGGCGCTGATTCGCCAGCGTGTAGAGCGAGCGCATGCGTTCCTGCGCCTGCTCGAGTCCGAACGCCACCCGGCGCGCCTCGTCGACGCCGGCAGAGTTCTGATCCGCTTCGAGCCTCGCGATACCCGCCCGCACAGTGTCGGCCTGGTCCGTGAGCACCAGACGCTCGGTATGACGCTCCTGCTCGGTGCGTGTGTGGTCGGCGAGTGCCGTGCGCAGGGCGACGACGTCGTCGGCGAAGATGCGTGCCTTGGCATCGCGCACGACGGCCGCGATGGTCTGCGCCTCACGGGCGATCTCGGCCTGTCTGCCGAGCGGCTTGAGCTGACGTCGGATCTCGCCGGCAAGATCGCTGAGACGCGTGAGGTTGCTCTCCATCGCGTCGAGCTTGCGGAGCGTCTTCTCCTTGCGCCGGCGATGCTTGAGGATGCCGGCGGCCTCCTCGATGAATCCGCGGCGATCCTCCGGTGACGCTTGGAGCACGGTATCCAGTCGTCCCTGCCCGACGATGACGTGCATCTCGCGGCCGAGGCCTGAGTCGCTGAGCAGCTCCTGCACATCGAGCAGCCGGCAACCCGAACCGTTGATCGCATACTCGCTGGAGCCGTTGCGGAACAGCGTGCGGCTGATCGTGACCTCAGCGAACTCGATCGGCAGAGCACCGTCGCTGTTGTCGATCGTCAGCTGCACCTCCGCACGACCAAGCGGTCCGCGCGTGGACGTTCCCGCGAAGATGACGTCTTCCATCTTGCCGCCGCGCAACGTCTTCGCGCCCTGCTCCCCCATCACCCACGCGAGCCCATCGACGACATTCGATTTGCCGGAGCCGTTGGGTCCGACGATGCACGTGACGCCGGGTTCGAACACGAAGCTCGTGGGCTGCGCGAACGATTTGAAGCCCTTGAGGGTCAGGCTCTTCAGATGCATGCGGGCACCGCTCGTCCGGGGAGAATCACGCCTCAACGCTACCGAAACGCCGGGTGAATTCCGACATCCCGCGCGGTGCACCGGTCGATCGAAGCGCGCGGCGACACGCCGGTGACAGCATCGATGCTTGACGTTCACACCATTCGCCCAGTAACTTGGCAAACCGGAAAGCTCACGAAAGGAGGACGCTCATGATCACCACGCATAACACCGCAGCCGGCTTCACGCTCGGCGCGACGCATATCGCGGATCAGCCGTCCTCTTCGTTTGACGCCCTCCGCAATGAGCTGTCGTAGAACCGCAGCCTGAGATCACCGGCCCCGAGTGGGCCTTCTCCGCCGGTTCCCGCCGCTGACACGTCGGTCATGCACCGCCGTCACGCATCGGTCGATGTTCTCGACCTCTGCCTTCCCTGGCGACGTCTCCCCTTCCGAGACCGCTCGCCTCTCGCGCCCCCGACGCATCGACGTCGGCGGACACCCCACAGGAAATCGACAGGAAACGAGACCTCTCGTGAGTAACAACACGCTGCTTCGCAGCACTGCCCACCCACCATGTCCCGAGGACCAGGAGACCCTCGAAGTCAGGCTGCCGTCCGACCGGACCGAGCTCGCGCTCTCGGACCGGCTCTCCCTCCGCCTCGGCCTCTGGCTGCTGCTGAGGACCCAGCGTCCGCGCAGGGCGACAACCCGCACGATGACCAACGAAGAAGTCATGCGGATGTTCGAGACCAAGCACGCCACCGAGCGTGAGTCTCTGACGATGCTCGCCTACCAGATGCAGCGTCATCTGCGCTGATCTCGATCAGCACATCAGGAGAAACGACATGAACATCCGACTGACAGATACCGCGACGCTGCATCCGCTCGTGCTTCCCGCACGGGCGGATGCAGTGCCGTCCGATGTGATCCGCACCTACGCGGACGTGCGCAATACGTCCATACGTGAGACGACCGGCCGCGACGATGATGTCCTCACCGCTGAGGAGCTGCTGCCGGTGCTGTACAGCTCACGCGCATCGCAGAAGCGGCAGTGGTACATCGAGGAGTTCGGCGAGATGGTCGGCTGCATGGCCGTGGACATGCTGCAGGACGCCGACGCCGACACCGCGATCGGCGTCATTGCGCTTCTGCACGCGCACAGCGGGCGCGGCATCGGTACCGCGGCCCTGCGCCACCTGGAATCCGAGACGCGCGCGGCAGGCGCACGAGCACTCCTCTGCTGGGTTGAGCATCGCGCAGGCGCCGACGACGTTCTTGCCGCTCCCACCGGCTTCGGCACCATCCCCCGTGACGGGGCAGCACGATTCCTGGAACGCCACGGCTTCGTCCTCGAGCAGATCGAGCGCGCGAGCACGCTGACGTGGGACGGTGATTCGACATCTGTTCTCGAGAACGCGCTCGAAACCGCGCAGTCTCACGCTCGGGACTATCGCGTCGTCCAGTGGATGCTCCCGACGCCCGTCGAATACGTCGACGGCTACGCATGGATGAAATCGCGCATGTCGACGGATGTTCCTGATGCGGATCTGGGCATTCCGGAGGAGATCTGGGATGCCGACCGCGTGCGAGAACTCGAACGACGACAGGCTGCGAAGGGATTCGCGTTGCAGGTGACTGCCGCGCAGCACATCACCACCGGCGAGCTTTGTGCCTTCAACGAACTCGCGATCCGCCGGTCGGACCCGAGCGACGTCACGCACCAGTACGACACGCTCGTACTCGCCGATCATCGCGGGCATCGGCTCGGAATGCTCGTGAAAGCAGCAGGGCTGCTCGGCTGGCACGAGCAGCATCCGCAATCACCGGGCGTGATCACCTACAACGCGGAAGAGAACCGCCCCATGCTCGACATCAACGAGGCGATCGGATTCACCCCGATCGCCTACGAGGGCGTCTGGAAGAAGGAACTGACATGAGCGAGATCACGATCACCGACCTCGTCGTGCCCGAGCGACTCGATTCTCCCGACGCCGCCGGATTCCACGCGATGGTGGCGATCGGCAACCGACAGGCCGAGGAGGATGCCGGCATCGACGATCTCGTCGAGACGGCCGAGGAGATGCTGCCGTCATGGCGCGATCAGACGGATCGAAGCCAGCGCGGATTCATCGCACACCGAGACGGTGACATCGTCGGCGCCGCCTATCTGTCCACTGCCAACGACGCGGAGGCGACCTCGGCGGAGATGGGAATCATGGTGGAGTCCGCATGCTGGGGCGTGGGAGTGGAACAGGCTCTCCTGGAACGCGTCGAACGGGTTGCACGCGACCTCGGCCGCACGAGTGTGCAGTCGTGGACCCTGCATCCGGCCACGTCGAACGAACGGATGCTGACCCCCGCCACGGGGTGGGGGTCAGTCGCCGCCACGGCCTTGAGCGACCTCCTCACCGCGAACGACTACGTGCTCGAGCAGGTGGAGCGCAACAGCATCCTCCCGCTGGATGGACCGCTGACGCTGGCCGAGGAGAAGCTGCGCGCGGCCAAGGCATTCGCGGGCGACGACTACCGCGTCGTGTCGTGGACCCTGCCGACGCCTGAGCATCTGCGCGCCGGATACGCCGACGTGATCTCGAGGATGGCCACCGACGTGCCCAGCGGGGATCTCGACATCGACGCGGAGGTGTGGGACGCCGATCGCGTCGTACGCCACGACAAGAACATCGCCGACGGCGGCCAGCTGCTCTCCGTCGCAGCGGTCGAGCATGTCTCGACCGGAACGCTGGTGGCGTTCAACGAACTGGTGATCGGATCGGACCGCACCGGCGTCACCCATCAGTTCGGCACCCTCGTGGTGAAGGAGCACCGTGGCAAGCGGCTCGGCACGATCGTGAAGTGCGCGAATCTGCTGCGCTGGCGCGAGATCGCCCCGGATTCGCCGAAGATCTCGACGTTCAATGCCGAGGAGAACCGCCCGATGCTCGACATCAACGAGGCCATCGGCTTCGTTCCGGCCTCGTTTGCGGGCGGCTGGCAGAAGAAGCTCGCCTGAGCAGCCGGGCCGGCTGAGGATCATCCCCCAGATGTATCTTCCGCCGGCCCAGTTCCTCCCACAGGCCGACGACGGCCGCGACGACGGCGGCGAGGCTTGAGACATGAACACTCCCGTCCTCCATGCTCAGTCGCTGACCAAGACGTTCGGTACCACCACGGCCCTTGCCGGGGTCGATCTGATCGTCGGGCGCGGTGAATCCGTCGCCATCATGGGTGCGTCCGGTTCGGGCAAGACGACGCTCCTGCACGTACTCGCCGGCATCACCGCGCCTGACGCCGGGAGCGTGCACTACGCCCCAGCGCATGGCGCGCCCGTCGACATCACCACGAGGAACGAACGCGAGCGATCCAAGCTTCGCCGAGAGTCGTTCGGCTTCGTCTTCCAGCAGGGATTGCTCATCCCGGAGCTCACCGCGATCGAGAACATCGCGCTCGCGCTCATGATCAACGGCACGTCCCGTCGCGTCGCGCTCGAACACGCAGCGGGCTGGATGGCGTCGCTCGGGCTGGCGGGGATGGAGGAGCGCCGCATCGGGGAGCTTTCCGGCGGGCAGGCGCAACGTGTCGCCATCGCCCGCGCTCAGGTCACCGGCGCAGAACTCGTGTTCGCAGACGAGCCCACCGGAGCGCTCGACTCTCAGACCTCGAATGACGTGATGGATGCGCTGCTGTGGTCGACGACCGGTCAGGGCCGGACGTTGCTCGTCGTCACCCACGACAGCGAGGTCGCCGCACGGTGCTCACGCACGGTGCACGTGCGGGATGGCCATGTCATCGGCACAGAGATCGTCAACACGGGGGTGACCGCATGAACGCCCGCGTGCTCGCACTCCTGCTGCGGCCTGCGCCCGGGCAGGGCAGCACGCTGGCGCTGCCCGCCACCGCGTTCGCGATGGTGACGGCGCTCGTACTCACCGTGGTCGGCGGCGCGCAGAAGTTCTGGAGCTGGACAGACCCGGATGCCGGGCTCTATCAGGCGCTCGCCGCGATCGCACTCGTGCTGCTGGTCGTGCCGCTGGCCACTCTCGGCGGCGCAGCCGCGCGACTCTCGGCGAGAAGACGTGACGAACGATTGTCGACGTTGCGGTTGCTCGGGGTCTCTCCCGCCGGTGTCACCGGCGCGACTGTGCTCGAATCGACGATCGTCGCCGCCGTCGGATCCCTCGTCGGCGTGCTCGGCTACCTCGCACTGGTTCCGCTGGTCGGCCTCATCCCGTTCCGAGGTGAGATCCTCGGGGCAGCGGCGATCCTGCTCCCGCCGATCGGCATTCTGGCGGTCGGCGCCGGTGTCGTCCTGCTCGCCGGCATCAGCGCCGTCGTCGGCCTCCGGCAGGTCGTCATCTCACCCTTGGGCGTGCGCATGCGCACATCCGTGCCACGAGTGCACTGGGTGCGCGCTGTACTGGCCGGGCTCGTCATCGCCGGCGCGTTCGTGTTCGTACAGGTCTTCCCCGGTACGGCGGGTCTCGTCATGACGATCGCTGTGCTCGCCGGGATGTTCGCCGTGGCTCTCGCAGTGCTGAACCTCGTCGGCCCGTGGGCGTTGAAGGTCCACGCCCAGCGCGGCCTGCGCCGTGCCGAACATCCGTCACGACTGCTCTCCGCGCGTCTGGTGCTCGAGTCCCCCAAGGCCGCATGGCGCCAGGTGAGCGGCATCGCGATGGCGAGTTTCATGGCTGTGTTCGCCGGAACGGGCGTCGCCCTCATGAACACGATGAGCGCGACGGAATCGACGGAGAATCTGACGTTGGCCGTCGACATCCGCACCGGCCTGATCATCACGCTGGTGGCCTCGTTCCTGATGGTCGCCGTCTCGATCGGCGTGAACCAGGCGTCCAGCATCCTGGATCAGCGCGAACTGCATCGCAGCCTGCATTTCCTCGGAGTGCCGGTGGAGACCGTCGATGCCGCGCGCACCCGCGCCATCATGTCCCCGCTGCTGTTCACTGCTGTCGGCTCCGCGCTGTGCGCGGCCGTGCTGGTGTTCCCGCTCGTCGGCATCGCAGTGGTCGTCGCGCCGCTGTCGCTCGTGACGATCGCCGCGGTGGTAGCGCTGGGGATCGCCCTCGTCTGGCTGGGAGTGCGCGTGACGCGGCCCCTGCTGAGCACGGCGTTTCAGCCCGCCTGAGGATGCCAGGGTTCAGTCGGCGAGGAACCTCTCGATCGCGTCGATGGTCGCTGTGTTGTCGCAGTGCAGCACGGCGCGGATGCCGAGGGCTTCGGCCGCGTCGATATTCGGAGCGTTGTCGTCGATGAACAACACCCGGTCGGCGGTGGTCTTCATCCGCTCGAGCGCCCGCTCGAATGCACGAGCGTCGGGCTTGAGCACGCCCTGCTCGTGGCTGTAGCAGATCGGGTCGAAGACGGCGGAGAGCCCGAAGCGGCGCTCTTCCTCCTCGCGCGCTCCGTCTCCGGAGTTCGAGAGGATCGCCAGGCCGCAGCGGCCGCGCAGAGACCGGGCATGGTCGAGCAGTTCGGAGTTCTCCTCACCGCAGTAGGCGTCCCACAGTTCCACCCGCATCGACTCGATCGCCGCATCGTCGAGGCTCAGCGCTTCGGCGACGCCGCGCCAATACTCTTCGAGGACGCCCTCGTTGAGGGTGGTGTCCGGCAGATCAGCGGCGGACAGCTTCGCGTCATACTCCTCGGGGGTCAACCCGGATCGCGCGCTCCACATGGCTCGCAGCTCGGCCGGCCAGGAGTGATCGTCGACGATCTCGATGACGCCGCCGATGTCGTAGAGGATCCACTTCATCCGTACACGCTACGCGAGCGACGCTGGCACCGCGGGCAGTAGTGGCTCGAACGATTCATGAATGCCTCGCGCACGATCTCGCCGCCGCAGCGCGGGCAGGGCTGCCCACCCCGGCCGTAGGCGTTGAGCGAGTGGGCGAAGTAACCGGCCTGACCGTTGACGTTGACGTATTGCGCGTCGAAGCTCGTGCCGCCCTCGGCCAGCGCCTTCTCCAGCACCAGACGGACCTCGGAGAGAAGTCGGCGCACGGCCTGGACCGACAGCGCGCGGCCGTGGGATTCCGGATGGATGCGGGCGGCCCACAGCGCCTCATCGGCATAGATGTTGCCGACCCCGCTGATCAGGGTCTGATCGAGGAGGATGCGCTTGATCGCGCTCGCGCGCCGACGCACGGCGGCGATGAACACCGCGTCATCGAACGCGGGGTCCATCGGGTCTCTGGCGATGTGCTGCACCTGCGAAGGGATCAGATCCGTCCCGTCGGCGACGAGTGCATCGACGGCGAGCGATCCGAAGGTGCGCTGGTCGGCGAACACGACGGCGAGTTCGCCGTGGCGCGGATGCCGGATGCCGATGCGGACGCGCTCGTGGCGCTCGGCCGGTGCATCCGGAGTGCGCAGCAGAAGCTGCCCACTCATCCCGAGGTGCGCGGTCAGCGCCGCCGAGCCGCCGAGCGGCAGCCAGAGGAACTTGCCCCGGCGCGAGGCACCTGAGACGATCGCTCCCTCGAGCCTCGCGACGAAGTCTGCGGCGCCGGCAGGATGCCGCGTCAGCGCGCGTTCGTCGAACACCGACGCGCTGATGATCGTCGCGCCGATGACGGCGGGCGCGAGGCCGGCGCGCACGACCTCGACTTCAGGAAGCTCAGGCACTCTCGCTGAGGAATCGCCAGGCGCTGAGCGCGGCAGCCATCTCGGCGGTCTTCTTGCTGGTGCCGTCGCCGGTCATGCTCACATCGCCCACCTGCACAGTGGCGATGAACCGTCGGTCGTGATCGGGCCCGCTGGAGGTCACCGAATAACTCGGCGGCGTCGCGCCGAGGCGTGCGGCGAGCTCCTGCAGGCTCGTCTTGGGATCCATCGCCGCGCCGTACCGCTCAGGATCGTCGAGCAGCGGCTCCGTGAGCCTCAGCACCAGTTCAGTCGCAGCCTCGGGTCCTGCCGAGAGGTAGGTGGCGCCGAAGACGGCCTCCATGGTGTCGGCGAGGATCGAATCCTTGTCGCGGCCGCCGGTCTGCTCCTCGCCCCGGCCGAGAAGAAGATGCTCCCCAAGGCCGATGCCACGGGCGACCTCTGCGAGGGCGACCGTGGAGACCACGCTCGCCCGCCGCTTGGCGAGCTGACCTTCGTCGAGAGTCGGGTGCGTCGTGAACAGCATGACCGTCACCGCCTGTCCCAGCACCGAATCACCGAGGAACTCGAGCCGCTCGTTATGCGGGATCGCCCCATGCTCGTACGCATACGAGCGATGGGTCAACGCCAACGCAAGCAGCTCAGGGTCGATATCGACCCTGAGCTTCTCGGCGAGAGGTGCCGTCCCCCCTGGGACCCCTGTCACGATCGCGAGAACGTGATTCAGACGTCAGCGACCTTGCGGCCCTTATACTCCATGAACAGCTCGGTACCCTGCGAGTCGGTGACGACCTTCGCCTGGTGCGGGCGGCTGTAGACGGTCTTGCCGTTCTCGACGGTCTTGACGAGCGCGATGGGCGCTGCCTTCCACTGCGCGCGACGCGAGCGGGTGTTGGAACGGGATACCTTGCGCTTCGGGGGGTTACCAGCCATGGCTAACTCTCTTCTGTATTCTCGGGCCCACGGCTCTCTGCCGCGTTCCCCTGGTCTGTGATCTGTTGGAGCGCACTCCACCGAGGATCGATGGGAGCGTCTGTCTCCGCCCCGGTGCTTTCGGTCAGTCGCTCACCCGTGTTCGGGTCGAGCCCCGGGCAATCCGGCTGACACACCGGCTGAAATGGAAGTGACAATACTGCCGCTTCCCTGACAAGAGTTTCAAGATCCACGTGGTCGTCTTGAACCTCGAAGTCAGTTTCCTCATCACCAGGATACGCGAAAAGCTCCTGGAACTCGACTTCGACAGGCTCAGCGATGTCTTTCAGGCATCTTCCGCAGACGCCCTTGTAGTCGGCATCCACTGTTCCGGACGCGAGAATGCCCTCGTGGACAGACTCGAGACGCACGTCGACGTCGATCTCGGAGCCGGCTTCGTAGGAGACGATGCCTTCACCCCACTGCTCCTTCAGGGTGACGGAGAACTGGTGCTCCCGCATCTCGCCGGGGTGTCGGACGATGTCGCGTACGGGCACCACGAATGGGCCGTTCAGTCGGGTCTTCACGCTTTCATGCTACCCGCGGATGCTGAGAAAGGGGCCGCGCGTCAGAGACCGCGTGCTCCGGTGTCGAGGAGAGCGGCGACAGCGCGGGGCACGAACGGCGAGATGTCGCCGCCCAGACCTGCGACCTGGCGCACGAGCGAACTCGAGACCATCGCGTGCGACGGATCGGGCAGCAGGAACACCGTCTCGATGTCGGCGAGGTGACGGTTCACGATCGCCATCGGCGATTCGTAGGCCACGTCGATCTGCGAGCGGATGCCCTTCACGAGCACCCCGGCCCCGACGTCGCGGGCGTAGTCGACCAGAAGTCCCATACTCCAAGATCCGATGACGATATTGCCGCCCATGCCGTCTTCCGCGATGGACTGCTCGAGCAGCGAAAGCCGCTGGGAGATCGGCAGCATCGCCTCTTTGCCGGGGTTGTGCACGATCAGAACGTGCAGCTCGTCGTACAGCTTCGCCGCCCGGCGGATCACATCGAGGTGACCGAGGGTGGGCGGGTCGAATGAACCTGGGACGACGGCGATCCGGCTGCTCATTTCGACTCCTTCGATCGCTCAATGCATCGCATGCCACCAGCCTATGGCACGCCGCGATTTCAGTTCTTCGCGAGAGCGGCCCTGTCGTCCTCTGTCACGCGTCTGGCGATCACCTCGCGAAGACCTGCGTGCGCCGCGAGCTGCGGGTCGGCGTCGAGGATGCCCTCCGCCAGCTCCCGCGCGCGTGCGATCAGCTTCGAGTCCTTGACCACCCGCAGCAGCTTGAGCGATGACCTCACCCCCGACTGCGTCGAGCCGAGCACGTCGCCCTCCCCGCGCAGCTCGAGATCGACCTCCGCAAGGGCGAAGCCGTCGAGAGTCGCGGCCACCGCATCGATGCGCTCGCGGGCAAGCGAGCCGGCCTCCGCCTCGGTGACGAGCAGGCACAGCCCTGGAACCTCGCCTCGACCGACTCGCCCTCGTAGCTGGTGCAGTTGCGAGACGCCGAACCGGTCGGCGTCGAGCACGATCATCGTCGAGGCGTTCGGAACATCGACGCCGACCTCGATCACGGTCGTCGCGATCAGCAGGTCGATCTCGCCGCGTGCGAAGGCCTGCATCACGGCATCCTTCGTCTCCGACGGCATCTTCCCGTGCAGCACGGCACGTCGGAGCGTGCCGACGGTCGGATGCGTCTCGAGAGCGGCATCCAGCTGCACGACACCCCAACGCGGGCCCGAGGCGCCCTCCTCCGTGGGCACGAGAGCGGCCTGGTCTTCCTCACCGGCCGCCTTCTTCGTGGTGTCGATCGCCGCGCAGACGGCGAACACCTGCCGTTTCTGCGCGATCTCCTCCGCAGCCCTGTCCCACACACGACGGAACCAGTCGGGGTGCTCCGCCAGCGGCGCGACGAAGGACTCGATACCGGCGCGGCCAGCGGGCATGGTGCGGATGACGGACGTGTCGAGGTCACCGAACACGGTCATCGCCACGGTGCGGGGAATCGGAGTCGCCGTGAGCACCAGTGCGTGCGGGCTGGAACCCTTCGCGCGCAGCGCTTCACGCTGTTCGACACCGAAGCGGTGCTGTTCGTCCACGACGACGAGACCGAGATCGGCGAAGGTCGTCTTCTCTCCCAGCAGCGCGTGCGTGCCGACGACGATCAACGCCTGACCGGCAGCGACCCTCAGTGCGGCCTTACGGCGTGCCGGTGCCGACATCTGCCCTGTGAGCAGCGTGGGCATGAGCAGCGGTGCGAGATCGGGTCCGAGCATCTTCGTGATCGATCGCAGATGCTGGGATGCGAGTACCTCGGTCGGCGCGATCAGCGCGGCCTGCCCGCCGGACTCGGCGACCTGCAGCATGGCGCGAAGTGCGACGAGCGTCTTTCCAGATCCGACCTCGCCCTGCACCAGCCGGTTCATGGGCCAGGCCCCGGTGAGGTCCGTCGCGATCTGGTCGCCGACGCTCTGCTGGTCGGCTGTGAGAGTGTACGGCAACATGGCGTCGAAGCGCTCGAGCAGCCCGCCCGGCTTCGCCTGACGTGGCGTGGCGTTCAGCGACCGCACGGCGGCGCGCTGCTGCAGCAGCGCGGTCTGCAGCACGAGAGCCTCGTGCATGCGAAGAGTGCGAACCGCGGGATCGACGTCGTTGCGCGCCTGCGGGCGGTGCAGTTGCACCAGAGCCGCGCGCGCCTCGAGCAGCCCCTCGCGCACCCGGATCTCGTCCGGCAGCGGATCCGGCACGTCGCCGACGTCGGGCAGCACCCTCTCGACCAGTTCGCGGAACTGTTGGCTGGAGACCGCCGAGGTCGCCGGATAGATCGGGATCGGCCGGTGCGCACGATCATCAGCACGGGCCTGAGCGCTCTCCTCGTCGTCGAAGAGCTCGACCTGCGGATGGGCGAACTGGGTGGTGTCGTTGTACATGCCGACTTTGCCGGAGAACACACCGCGCCGGCCGGGTCGCATCTCATTCGCACGCCATCGTGCCTGCTTGATGTTCTTCGCGAAGAACGTCAGCGAGACACGACCGTGCTCATCGCCGATGATCACGTCGGTCATGGCGCCGTTGCGATTGCGCATCTCACGCGCCGACGATGAGAGCACCTCGGCGACGATGGTCACCGTCTCGCCCACTGGCAGATCCCGGATGGGCGTGAGCTCGGCTGGGTCCGCATAACGGCGCGGATAGTGCGCCAGCATCTCCCCGACCGTCGTCATGCCGAACGCCCGCTCAACCTTCTTCGCCGTAGCCGGGCCGATCGCCTCGGCGAGACTCGTGTCGAGGGAGAAGACCATGTCTGAAGTCTAGAGAACACCGCAGACAGCCATAGGCTGTTCGGGTGACGAGGATCATCGCCGGCAAGGCACGCGGACTGCGCCTGGACGTGCCGGGCAGCGGCACGCGCCCCACCAGCGATCGCGTCCGCGAATCCCTCTTCGGAGCTTTGGAGTCCTCCGACGCCATCGTCGGCTCCAGAGTGCTGGATCTGTATGCGGGCTCCGGCGCACTGGGTCTCGAAGCGCTGAGCCGAGGTGCCAGGAGCGTCGATCTCGTCGAGCGCTCCCGACCGGCAGCCGCGATCGTGCGCCGCAACATCGGCACGGTCGTTCGGTCGATGACCGATGCCACGGCGCGCGTGCATGAAAGCGCGGTCCTGGCATTCCTCAGACGCGCGACAGGTCCGTACGACCTGGTCTTCACCGATCCGCCCTATGACGTGGACGATGAGGCGATGACCGCCGATCTGATCGCGCTGGCTCCGCTGCTCTCCGACGATGCGGTGGTGGTCATCGAGCGCGCACGCCGTTCGACGCCGCCCGACGTCGGCGCCGCCGGACTCGAGGTGTTCCGCGAGAAGACCTACGGAGACACAGTGCTCTGGTGGGCTCAGCCGGCAGTCGAATCCCAGTCGCGGTAGGGATCCCATCCGTCGATCGACACCGCCGCGCCGTCGACCAGCACGCCGTCCTTGCCACGCGCACGCACAGTGCCGATGACGCGGAAGCCGGACGGCAGAACGTCGGGTGGGAAGGTGGCGAGCAGGGCATGATCCTCGCCGCCGGCCAGCGCGCGTTCCGGATTGTCGCCGAGTGATGCGCGGGAGAGCTCAAGGGTGACGTCGGATGCGGTGGCGAGGCGCCCGGCGTCCAGGGCGAGGCCGTCCGAGATGTCCATCATCGAGGTCGCACCGGCGACGGACGCCATCACCCCGAGCCCGATCGGCGGTGCAGGGCGCAACTGAGCGGCCAGTGCCGCGCGTTCGCCCGTCTCGAGTCGAGCGGGGTCGACGGCCACTGGGGTGTCGCCGTCACGGAATCGGCCGAAGAGCACGGCGAGTCCGTGCGCGGCATGCCCGAGCTCACCTGCCACCGCCACGACATCACCCGGGCGCGCACCGGCCCTGGTGACGGCATCCCGGCCCTCCAGATCACCGAGCGCGGTGACTGCGACGGTGAGCACATCGGACACCGTCAGATCTCCCCCGACGACTGCGCAACCCGGCGCCAGAGCCTCGCAGGCCTCGCGGAGTCCGTCCGCGAGCCGCTCCACGAACGACAGGCGCAGATCGCGCGGCACGGCCAGCGCCACGAGCAGAGCCGTCGGGCGCGCGCCCATCGCCGCGATGTCGGCCAGGTTCACGGCCGCCGACTTCCACCCGAGGTCGTAGCCACCCGACCAGGCGAGTCGGAAATCCGGTCCGTGCACCAGCGTGTCAGTCGTTGCGACGACCGAGCCCGACGGCGTTCTGATCACCGCAGCATCGTCACCCGGCCCGAGGATCGTGTGCGAGGAGGGAGCGGTGCGAGCGAGGATGGCGCGCAGGATCGTGCCTTCCGACACGTCCCCGAGGCGCGGATCATCGTCTGCTGAACGGGAAGGCATGGTGTCAAAGGTAGCCTGGAATCATGTCTCGTCGTCTTGCCGCAGCCGTCGTCGTCGTCCTCGGTGCGGCCCTGCTCGGCGGGTGCGCGACCACGGTGCACATCGAGCCGGCGGACGACGCGAACAACCCGCTGTGCGCCGAGGTCTCCGTAGGCCTGCAGAATGTCGGGAACCTCGCCGACAAGGATCGTCGCTGGACGGATGCGCAGGCCACAGGTGCGTGGGGCGACGAGGGCGCAGCATCCGCGATCATCCTGAGATGCGGCGTGGCCGTACCCGCTCCGACGAGCGCCCTGCAGTGCGTGACGCTCGAGGGCGTCGACTGGCTCGTAGACGCGTCGGAGACGCCGTTGCTGCGTCTCACCACTTACGGCCGTGACCCGGCGGTTCAGCTGTACATCGACACCGGAGCAGTCAGCTCGAACGACGTCATCAGCACCCGCACCCTGGTCGCGGCGATCACCACGATCCCCGCCGACGGAAATTGCCCTGCACCGGATGAACTCGACGAAGACGCGCAGGAACTCCTGGAACTCGGCTGAGTCTCAGCGCTGCATGCCGACCTCGACGAGTTCGGTGATGAGGTCGCTGTAGCTCAGGCCCGATGCGACCCAGCACTTCGGGAACATCGAGATCGGCGTGAAGCCCGGCATCGTGTTGAGCTCGTTCACGACGAGTTCGCCTTCGGGCGTGACGAAGAAGTCCACCCTCGCCAAGCCCTTGCCATCGACCGCCTCGAATGCGCGCAGAGCGACCTCGCGCAGTCGTCGGATGAGCGCGTCATCGACATCAGCCGGGCATACGATGTCCACGCCGTCGCCGCCGAGGTACTTTCCCTCGAAGTCGTAGAAGCTGCGCGATGTGAGAACGACCTCGCCCGGAAGCGACGCCCGTGCTCCCTCGCCGGCACGACCGGCGAGCACGCCGACCTCGATCTCGCGACCGTCCACCTTCGACTCCACGAGCACCTTCTCGTCCTCGGCGAAGGCGATGCGCATCGCCTCGTCCAGCCCGTCGCCGTCGACGACTCGCGATACGCCGACACTGGAACCGGCGCTGGCGGGCTTGACGAACACGACCGAGCCCAGGGCTGCGATGTCGCTGCGAAGCCGTGAGGCGTCAGCTTCCCACTGCGCACGGCGGATCGTGATGCCCGGCGACACGGCGATCCCGGCGGCGGACAGCGCGAGCTTCGTGAAGTGCTTGTCCAGGCAGATCGCCGAGTCGAGGATTCCGCAGCCCGCGTAAGGCACCTCCAGTACGTCGAAGAACCCCTGAATCGCTCCGTCTTCGCCGTGCAGCCCGTGCAGGAGCGGCAGCACCACATCGATCTCGCCCAGGCCCGTGACCGAGCCGTCAGCCCGCGTGACCCGCAGCGTCCGGTCTCCACCGGGCTCCGGCCACAGCACGCGCGTGCCGTTGTCATCGACCTCCGGGAGGCGCGCAGCATCCAGAGCGAACTTGTCCGGCCGGTCCTCTTCCAGGACGAACGCGCCCTCACGAGTGATCCCCACCGGGATCACCTCGTAGCGCTCGCGATCAATCGCGCGCAGCACCCCGCCCGCGGTCGCGGAACTGATGGAATGCTCGCTGGAACGCCCTCCGAAGAGCACCACCACCGTCTGCTTGTCCATGATTGGTTCTCTCCTCCTGGGGAGTGTCGTCGTCGGTCGTCAGGTGCGGCGCGATGTCACGCGGATTCATCGTTCCGTCGAGCACCATCTTCACCTGCTCGACGATGGGCATGTGCACACCGGATTCGCGGGCCAACTGCAGGATCGGAGCGACGGATGCCAGACCTTCGGCGGTCTGGTTCATCTGCTTGACAACGTCCTGGTAGCTGTACCCCTGGCCGAGCAGCCTGCCGGCCGTGTTGTTGCGGCTCAGCGGCGACTGGCATGTCGCGATCAGGTCGCCGAGACCGGCAAGGCCCTGCAGCGTCTCGGGCTGGGCGCCGTTCGCCACGGCGAAGTCGGTCATCTCGACCAGACCACGGGTGATGATCGAGGCCTTCGTGTTCTCTCCGTAGCCGACGCCGTCGACGATGCCGATCGCGACGGCGATCAGGTTCTTCAGCACGCCGCCGAACTCGGTGCCGATCACGTCGGTGTTCACGAACGTGCGGAAGTAGGAGTTGCGGGCCGCCCGGGCGACGGTCTCCGCGGTCTCCTGGCTGAGCGAGGCGATCACGGCCGCAGTGGGCTGTTCGCGCGCGATCTCGAGCGCGAGGTTCGGTCCGGAGGCCACAGCGATCTGCGCGGGGTCGCAGCGCAGCTCCTGCTCTATCACCTGGCTCATGCGCAGGCCGCTCGATCGCTCGACGCCCTTCATCAGGCTGATGATCGGCAGTTCTCGACCGTCGAGCAGCGGGCGCAGTGCCTTGAGGTTCTCACGCAGCGACTGGCTGGGCACCGACAGATACACCTGATCCGCACCGGCAAGCGCCGTCGACAGGTCGTGCGTGGCAGTCATGCTGCGCGGGAGGTTGATGCCGGAGAGGTACTTCGAGTTGCGCTTGCCTTCGGAGATCTCGAGAGCCTGCTCCGGCCGGCGGGCCCACATGGTGACCTGGGCGCCGCCGTCGGCGAGGATCTTGCCGAAGGTGGTTCCCCAACTGCCGGATCCGATCACGGTGACGCGCGGCCCCGAGGCCGAGGCGTTCTTACGAGTCAAGGCGACCGGTCTCCTTCTGCCCGTGATCGGACGGGTTCCAGCGGGTCGCGGGCGCCTTCTCGTCACGCAGCTCCTCGAGCAGCGCGGTGATGGCGTTCATGAGTCGATTGGTGGCCTCGTTGAGCGCCGACTGCTCTCCGGCTCGACCGGTGAGGTCGGAGATGTCGACCGGGTCGCCGATCAGCACCTGGACGCGCTTGCGCGGCGGCCAGAGGCTCAGCCCCTTCTGATAGCGCCCCATGACGTGCTGCGTACCCCACTGCGCGACCGGGATGAGCGGGATGCCGCCCGCGAGCGCAAGGCGCACGGCGCCGGGCTTCCCCCGCATCGGCCAGAGGTCGGGGTCGCGTGTGAGGGTGCCCTCCGGGTAGACGATCACACCGCGCTCGTTCTTCACGAGGGTCCGCGACTGCTCTATCGTCTGCTTCGCGGCGGCCGCGGAGGTCGCCCTGGCGACCGGGACCATCCCTGTCTTGCGCATCAGCCAGCCCAGGACCGGAGCGCGGAACAGGCTCTCCTTCGCCATGAAGCGCGGCGCACGCCTGAGGCGCCACACCGCCACCGCGACGATGAGCGGATCGAACTCTGAGTAGTGATTCGGTGCCAGCACGAATGCGCCCTGGACGGGCAGCTTCTCCTTGCCCAGGATCTCGATCCTCGCCAGGTAGCCGACAGCGGGCACCACGACAGCCGCGAGCGGCCAGAACGCGCTCGGGCGGGACTTCTCGGGTGACCGGGAGCCCATCTGCGTCACCGGACGACGTCGAAGTCGGCGCCGAGAGCGTCGAGCTTGGCCAGGAACTTCTCGTATCCGCGGCTGAGGATGTCGACGCCGGACACCTGCGACTGACCCTCGGCCGTGAGCGCGGCGATCACGTGGCTGTATCCACCGCGAAGATCGGGTACGACGATGTCGGCGGAGTGCAGCGGCGTCGGCCCGGTGATGACCGCTGCCTGCTCGAGCTCGCGACGCGGCACGCGCCGCGGCCCGTTCTGCAGCCCGTGCGGGTGAACGACGATGTCGGCGCCCATCTTGACCAGCGCATCCGTGAAGCCGAAGCGGTTCTCGTAGACGGTCTCGTGGACGATGGAGCGACCCTCGGCCTGCGTGAGCGCGACGATGAGGGGCTGCTGCCAGTCCGTCATGAAGCCGGGGTGCACGTCGGTCTCGATGACGACGGGCTGGAGGTCGCCACCGCGACGGAAGAGGATGCCGTCCTCTTTCACGTCGAACCAGCCACCCGCCTTTCGGAACACATTGAGGAAGGTGAGCATCTCCTGCTGCTTGGCGCCGCCGACGAAGATCTCTCCGTCCGTCGCGAGTGCGGCAGACGCCCAGGATGCGGCCTCGTTGCGGTCGAAGATCGAACGGTGGTCGTAGCCGCGCAGCGTCTCCACGCCCTCGATGAGGATCACGCGGTTCGGCTCGTAGGAGATGATCGCGCCCATCTTCTGCAGCACGGCGATCAGGTCCATGATCTCCGGCTCGATGGCTGCGTTGCGCAGTTCGGTGGTGCCGTCGGCGCGCACGGCCGTCAGCAGCACCTGCTCGGTGGCTCCCACACTCGGGTACGGCAGGTGGATGTTCGCGCCGTGCAGGCGGCCCCCCTGCGTGGACAGGCGGATGCCGCTGGGCAGCTTCTCGACGACCGCGCCGAACTTGCGGAGTGCATCGAGGTGGAAGTCGATCGGGCGGTCGCCGATGCGGCAGCCGCCGAGGTCGGGGATGAACGCCTGGCCCAGGCGATGCAGCAGAGGTCCGCAGAACAGGATCGGAATGCGCGAGGCACCGGCGTGAGCGTCGATCTCTTCCATGTGCGCGGATTCCACGTCGCTGGGGTCGAAGACGAGCGAGCCGACCTCGTCGCCTTCGCTGACGCGGACACCATGCACTTCGAGCAGCGAGCGCACGACGGCGACATCGCTGATGCCAGGTACGTCGCGCAGGATGCTCGTGTCTTCACCGAGGAGGGATGCGACCATCGCCTTCGTGGCGAGGTTCTTCGCCCCCTTCACATCGACACGGCCGCGCAGCGGCCTTCCACCTCGGATGGCCAGCACGTCTCCGGTCAAAGCAGGAACTCCCTCTGGAAGCTCAGCGCGCACGGTTGTCGTCATTCGAGGAGCCTCACTTCATGGTCATGGACGCGGCGCCAGCCGCCGGAGCGGATGCTCCAGGCTCACGATGTGCTCGGTGTCGGCGGACTGTGTGTCAGCGAACAGGGAGCGTACGTGGCCGCCACGACTCGCGGCGGGCCTCGAACTGCGCGATCTTGTCTTCGTTGCGCAGCGTGAGCCCGATGTCATCGAGCCCTTCGAGGAGCCGCCATCTAGTGTAATCGTCGATCTCGATGGCGGCTCGGAGGTCGCCGACAACGGCGGTGCGCGCCTCGAGATCCACCGTGATCTCGACACCCGGATCAGCGTCGATCTCCGCCCAGATCGCGTCGAGATCCGCTTCGGAGACGGTCGCCGCGAGTAGGCCCTGTTTGCCCGAGTTCCCGCGGAAGATATCACCGAAACGCGTGCTGAGCACGACCTTGAAACCGAAATCGCGCAGCGCCCACACCGCGTGCTCACGGCTGGATCCCGTGCCGAAATCCGGACCGGCAACCAGCACCGAGGCGCCCTGGAAAGCCGGCTGGTTCAGCACGAAGTCCGGGTCCTGACGCCAGGCGTGGAACAGTGCGTCCTCGAAGCCGGTCTTCGTCACCCGCTTGAGGAACACGGCGGGGATGATCTGGTCGGTGTCGACGTTCGAGCGCTTCAGCGGAGCGGCGATGCCCGTGTGGGTGGTGAACTTCTCCATGATCAGGCTCCTACTCGATCGAACTCGGTCACTGAGTCTGTCGAAGCGTCCAGGTCGCTCGGGCTCGACAGCGTGCCGCGCACGGCGGTCGCTGCGGCGACCAGCGGCGAGACGAGGTGCGTGCGTCCGCCCTTGCCCTGACGCCCTTCGAAGTTGCGGTTGGACGTGGATGCGCAGCGCTCCCCCGGCGACAACTGGTCCGGGTTCATGCCGAGGCACATCGAGCATCCGGCGAAGCGCCACTCGGCGCCGAAGTCCTTGACGATCTGATCGATGCCCTCAGCCTCGGCCTCCAGACGCACGCGAGCGGAACCGGGGACGACCATGACGCGCACGCCGTCGGCCTTCTTGCGTCCCTTGATCACGGACGCGAACGCCCGCAGATCCTCGATGCGGCTGTTCGTGCACGATCCCATGAAGACGGCATCCACCGGCACCTCCTTGAGCGGCGTTCCAGGAGTGAGATCCATGTACTGCAGTGCGCGCTCGGCGGCGACGCGCTCGTTGGGATCCGCGATGTCGGCAGGGTTCGGCACCGACGAGGAGAGGGAGCTGCCCTGGCCGGGGTTGGTGCCCCAGGTCACGAACGGCTCGAGCTCGTTCGCATCGATCAGCACCTCCGCGTCGAACGTCGCGCCCTCGTCGGTGGGGAGCGTGCGCCAGTAGGCGACAGCGTCTTCCCAGTCCTCACCCTGCGGAGCGTGCGGCTTGTCCTTGACGTAGGCGAAGGTCGTCTCATCGGGTGCGACCATCCCGGCACGGGCGCCGGCCTCGATCGACATGTTGCAGATCGTCATCCGCCCCTCCATCGAGAGGGCGCGGATCGCGCTACCACGGAATTCGAGCACGTAGCCCTGCCCGCCGCCGGTGCCGATCTTCGCGATCACGGCGAGGATGATGTCCTTCGCGCTCACGCCGGAATTGAGCTCACCCTCGACCGTGATCGCCATCGTCTTGAACGGCTTCAGGGGCAACGTCTGCGTCGCCATGACATGCTCGACCTCGCTGGTGCCGATGCCGAACGCCATGGCGCCGAACGCGCCGTGCGTCGAGGTGTGCGAGTCGCCGCACACGACAGTGATGCCAGGCATCGTGAGGCCGAGCTGTGGTCCGACCACGTGCACGATGCCCTGCTCCGCGTCGCCAAGGGAATGGATGCGGACGCCGAACTCCTCGGCGTTGCGCCGCAGCGTCTCGATCTGGGTGCGACTGGTGAGATCGGCGATCGGCTTGTCGATCTCGAGCGTCGGCGTGTTGTGGTCCTCGGTCGCGATCGTCAGGTCGACCCTGCGCAGCGGCCTGTCTTCGGCGCGCAGGCCGTCGAAAGCCTGAGGGCTGGTCACCTCGTGCACCAGGTGCAGGTCGATGTAGATCAGGTCGGGCTCGCCGTTCTCGCCCTTCACGACGAGATGGTCATCCCAGACCTTCTCGGCGAGTGTGCGGGGGCGAGCGGATGAGGTGTCGACTGCAGGGCTGTTCATGTCTTATCTCCTGAGGATGGCGATGAGGCCCACAAAGGACTCCGCGACGAGGAGGGGCTCAGAACGAGGACTCGCCGCGGCCGCTAAGAAGGAGCACGCACCGCATGTCGTCAGATTACCACCGCTTCGCGGGCCGGCGGTCCCCCATGACAGGCCACGTGGCACCCGGTCGGCGCGTCAGTCGGTGATCGCGATCCGCTTCTTCTCGCGCGAGGACGAGATCAGGCTCGCCACGGTCGCGACGGCCATCGAGGCGAAGATCACGCCGAGCGAAACCCAGTTGTTGATGTCCGGCGCCCACTCGATCGGCTGACCGCCGTTGATGAACGGCAAATCGTTCTCGTGCATGGCGTGCAGGATGAGCTTGACACCGATGAAGCCGAGGATGAATGCGACGCCGTAGTGCAGGTACTTGAGTTTCTCGAGCAGATCGCCGAGCAGGAAGTAGAGCTGGCGCAGGCCCATGAGCGCGAAGAGGTTCGCGGTGAAGACGATGAAGGGGTCCTGCGTGACACCGAAGATCGCGGGGATCGAGTCGACCGCGAACATGAGGTCGGTCACGCCGAGCGAGACGAAGACGATCAGCATCGGCGTCCAGATCTTCTTGCCGTTCACGACGGTGCGGATCTTCGACCCGTCGTACTCATCGCTGATGTCGATTCCGCGACGCAGCATCCGGATGATGAAGTTCTCGGTCTGCTCGTCCTCCTCGTGCTTGTCCGGCATCGCCTGGCGGATCGCGGTGAACACGAGGAAGGCGCCGAACAGGTAGAAGATCGGGCTGAGTTGCTCGACGGCCGCGCCGACGATGAGGATGAAGACCGCACGCAGCACGAGGGCGATGATGATGCCCACCATCAGAGCTTCCTGCTGATAGCGACGGGGCACAGAGAACTGCGTCATGATCAGCACGAACACGAAGAGATTGTCGATGGAGAGGCTGTACTCCATCGCCCAACCGGTGAGGAAGTCCAGGGAGGTCTTCGCATCGCCGACGAAGAACAGCACAGCCGCGAAGATCAGCGCGAGAGTCACGTAGAACGCGACCCAGAGGCTGGATTCCTTCGTCGATGGGATGTGCGGACGCTTCAGGATGAGAAGCAGGTCGGCGATGAGGATGACGGTCAGGACCACCAGTGAGGTGATCTCGAACCATACGGGGATGTTCACGGGCGCAGAGCACCTTTCGAGAGAGGTCAGTAAACAGCCGAAAGTCTCTCCCCCGCACCGAAGTGCGTCACGCGCCCGGAGCAGCAGATCTGATGCTCGTGATGACGATCGCGTGAATGTCGGGATACTCCCTCTCGCGAACTCAATGGTAGCGGAGCCTCAGCCGCACTTCGTGCGAATCTGAGACGATGGGACATCTCTTGACACTTCTCTGGTGAGAGACACCGAACGGAGCAGGATGTCCGAGCCAGCCGAAGAACACGCACGATCCGAAGATCAGGACCTGGTGTCGCGCGCCGCGTCGGGCGACGAGGGTGCGTTCCGCGCGCTCTACCGCGTGCACGTCCGTCCCGTCTACTGGATCGCCCACGGGATCCTCGGGTCCGCGGTCGATGCCGAGGATGTGGCGCAGGAGACCTTCGTCGTCGCGTGGCGGAAGCTCCCTGGACTGCAGCTTCACAGCGCGTCGATCCTGCCATGGCTGGCGACGATCTGCCGCTTCCAGGCGGCCAATCGCCTTCGTCAGCGACGGCGGGACCAGGCGCACACGACGGATGCTGTGGACGAGAGGCTCGCCGCTACGGTGAGCGTCGAGGATCAGGTCATCTCCGCGGAACTGGCTGGGCGGATCACCGCCGAGATCGGCACGCTGAGCGCGCTCGATCAGGAGATCTTCCGCCTGTGCGCGACGGAGGGATTCGCCTATCAGGCCGCGGCGGACGAACTCGGCATCAGCCACAGTGCCGTTCGAAACCGTCTCTCACGGGTGCGCACGCAGCTGCGAGGCGCTGTCGATGAAGAAGTGAGAGACGCATGAACGATCAGACCCCGACCGACCCCACGACACAGCTTCCCGAACTATCCCAGGAGAGCATCGACCGCATCGAGCGCGCGGTGCTCGCCGACATCGAGCGGGAGCGCTCTCCCGAACGGGCTCGGCCCCGTGAGAAGAGCAGACGACGTGGATGGCTCACCGGGTTCGGGATCGCCGCCGCCTTCGTCGCCGGCGTGCTCATCACGCCGCCGCTTCTCAACACCGTCGGCGTCTCGACTGCGGATGGAGGCGGAAGCGTCGTCGGAGTCTCCGACAGCTCCGCCGTCGACATGGCGGTACCGGAGAGCGTCGACGCATCGTCGACCTCGATCGTCGGCGCGGAGGCCGACAGCGCCGACCGCGAGATCATCGCGTCCGCCCAGGCCACCGTGCGCGTCGACGACATCGACGGCGCAGTCGACGCGATCGCCGCACTCGCCGAGGCACGCGGGGGCTATGTGGAGAGCACCGATGTCTCCGCCGAGCCGCTGGCCACGGACATGACCCTTCCGGCGCAGCCGGCCGGTGGCTACGGCTGGATCAGCATCCGCGTGCCGTCCGCCGAACTCACGAGCGTCATCGACGATCTCGGCGACACCGGCGAGGTCGTGTCGTCCTCACTGTCCAAGCAGGACGTGACGTCGACGGCGATCGATCTGCGGGCGAGGGCGGAGGCGACGCGTGCGTCGGTCACTCGGCTCACGGAGCTCATGTCGCAGTCCGGCAGCGTGTCCGAGCTGATCGAGGCCGAGATCGCTCTGACGGATCGGCAGGCTCAGCTGGAATCGTACGAGCAGCAGCTCGCCGCGCTGGAAGATCAGGTGGCGATGTCGTCACTGCAGGTTCAGCTCGCTCCCGAGGCATCGGCCACGACGCCGGAGCCCGACGGGTTCGGCGCAGGACTCCTCGCCGGATGGAACGGGCTGATCGTGTCGTTGAACGCACTCGTGGTGACGATCGGCTTCCTCCTCCCCTGGCTCGTCATCGCCGGCGGCGTGTTTCTCCTGATCTGGATGATCCGCCGCGCGCGACGCAACCACTCCAAGACGCAGAAACCCTGATTTTCCGGGGTATACAAGAAGCCTTGTGAAGATGGTCAAACGACCATAGCGTTGGCGGCATGGAAGAGATCCGGGCCATCACCGCCGTGCACCATCCGGTACGGCGCCGGATCGTCGACTACCTCGGACTCTACGGCGCGAGCCAGGTGACCACCCTGGCTCGCGCTCTTGACCAGCAGGTCGGCAGCATCAGCCATCATCTGCGGATGCTGGAGCGGGCCGGCATCGTGGAGCGCGCCGACGCGCCGAACGCCGACAAGCGCACGAGCTGGTGGCAGCCCACGCGCCGCAGTTTCACCTGGTCTGCTGACGACTTCGAGGATTCCCCCTCGAACGCTCTGCTGGCGCGGGAGGCCGAGCGGACCAACATCTCCACGCAGCTGCAACGGCTGAAATCGTGGCACGGCGGCAAGCAGCGGCGCCCCGAGCCCGAATGGTCACGCGCCGCGTTCAGTACTGACGCCCTCGCCTGGGCGAGCGCCGCGGAACTCACCCAGCTCTCCGAGGCCCTGCGCGACACCATCGACGCTTGGCGTACGGCCATCGACCGGGAGGACGGCGCCGAACGACGCCCGGTCTTCGTCTTCGCACACGGATTCCCGACGACGCCATGAGCATCGCCGAGCCCACGCTGCTGCGAGAGCCGCCGCGGTTCTCGAAAGACCTCACCGTCCACGCCTGGATCGCGGTCAAGGCGCTGTCGGACGCAGGGGACGCCATCTGGACCATCGCGCTCGCGTGGACGGCAGTGCAGATCACCTCTCCGGCGATCGCCGGCGTCATCGTCGCCGCTGGCACCATCCCCCGCGCCGTCGTGCTGCTGTTCGGGGGCGTGCTCGCCGACCGTGCGAACGCCCGCACCGTCATGATCGTCTTCAACGCCCTGCGGGTCGTGCTGCTGGTGTTCGTGGCGCTCTGGGTGCTGGCATCGCCGCCGTCAGTGCTCCTGCTGATGTTCGCGGCGATCGCCTTCGGCGTGTGCGATGCGTTCTACGAGCCATCGGCCGCGACGATAGGCCGACAGCTCGTGCGCACCTCCGACCTGCCGTCGTACAGCGCGGTGATGCAGACCGCCACGCGTCTGGGCACCATGGGCGGCGCCGCGATCGGCGGATTCCTCGTCGCATACGCCGGGCTGAGCGCAAGCGCCTCTCTCAACGCGCTGACCTTCACCCTGGTGATCGCCTTCATCGCGATCTTCCTGCGTCCGCGGTTCGCTCTGGCCCGTGCGGCACGAGAATCAGCACTGCGCGGCGTCCAGCACGGATTCGCCCACCTGCGGAACGCTCCGACCACGCGCACTCTGGTGATCGCTCTGTCGGGTCTCAATCTCGCCGTCGGCCCTGCGACCGGGATCGGGATCGCACTGCGGGCCCACGACGAGGGCTGGGGAGCGCAGGCGGTGGGGCTGTTCGAGGCACTGATCGGCCTCGGTGCGGCTCTCGGCGCCATCTCGGTGGCAAGATGGCGCCCTACCCATGAGGCGCGCGGCGGATTCTGGGCGCTGGTCGTGCAGGGCGCGGGGATCATCCTGATCGGCGTCGGCCCTGCGTGGGCTGCGGCGATCGGATGCTTCGTGATCGGGGTGACCGCGGGATTCGCCTCGGTCCTGCTCGGCGCGACCTTCGCCGCCACGATCGATACGGCTTATCTGGGTCGTATGAGTTCGATCACCCGGCTGGGCGACGACGTGCTGATGCCGCTGGCGATGGCGGCCTTCGGAGCGCTCGCATCCGTGACGGCCACGTGGGTGCCGTTCGTGGTCTTCGGCGGCGCGCTCATACTGATGATGGTGTTCCCGCTGCGCAACCGGCAGTTGCGGGACATGGCGCTACGACGTTGAACAGCACGCGACGAACGTGTCGACCGGGTCAGCGCTTGAGGAACAGCCCGTCCAGCAGTACGTCTGTCATCCGCGTCGCCGCCTCTCGGGCGCCGCCGGTGTTCTCCTGCGCGAGTCGGCCGAGGTGGTCATCATTTCCTGAAGTTGCCGGATACGCAGAAAACCCCCGGAAATCCGGGGGTTTTCTCGTGTCGTGTGACCCCAGCGGGATTCGAACCCGCGTTACCGCCGTGAGAGGGCAGCGTACTAGGCCGCTATACGATGGGGCCGTCTTGCGGAGCGTTTCAGCCCCGCGACAACCGTTCAAGTATGCCATGGGATTTCGCACTCCGCAAAATCACGGTCGGCCGCGCAGAGATCCCGGGCGCGTCACGACGTCAACGCCGTTTGCCGCTCGGCCGAAGTAGGAGTTGACTCGTGCCATGCGCGTCACGAAGTTCGAACATGCCACCCTCCGCCTCGACCTCAGCGGCGAGACTCTGATCGTCGATCCAGGGTCGTTCACCAGCCCTCTCGTCGATCTGTCCGGCCTCGTCGCCATCGTGATCACACATGAGCATCCGGATCACTGGACGCCTGATCACCTCGACCGCATCCTCCGCGATGCTCCAGGCACCCGGATCTTCGCGCCTGCGGGCGTCGCCGCCGCCGCAACCGGGTACGAGATCACGGTCGTCGAGCCCGGCGACAGCATGAGCGCCGGCGCGTTCACACTGCGGTTCTTCGGAGGCGATCACGAGGTGATCCACTCCTCACTCCCCCGCGTTCAGAATCTCGGGGTGCTGATCAACGACGCGCTCTACTACCCCGGCGACTCGTACGCCGTCCCGGAAGGAGTCGATGTCGACGCCCTCGCCGCGCCTCTCGGTGCACCCTGGCTGAAGATCGGCGAGGCGATGGATTTCGTACTCGCCGTGAAGCCTCGCCGAGCTTTCGGCGTGCACGACATGACGCTTTCGGTCATCGGACGCGGCATGCACCGCTCGCGCCTGAAATGGGCGACCGAGCAGCACGGTGGCGAGTTCTTCGAGCTCGACCCTGGCGACTCCCTGGATCTGTGATCCGCCGCCTGCTGCCCGCGCCGGGTGGATCGCCCGGATGCAGACGCGATATGCCAGAGACGGACACGGCCTCTGGCTGATCGAAACTCACAGCGGCGAGTTCATCGGCGACTGCGGGATCACCTGGCAGTCCTACAACGACACGCCGGTGCGCACGGTCATGGGAATGACCGTGACTCCTTCGATCAGTCTCCGACGACCTGAGGCTGCGCCGCTCGCACCCTGATCTCGCGCGCGAGATGATCACGCTGTTCGATCACCAAGCGACGTAGTGCCGCAGGTGCGGTCGGATTCCCCGCGAGCCATGCGTCGACGACATCCGTCGTGTCGGCTGCGGGGAACAAACCGAGCACGAGCCGCTTGGCGATCTCGATGCTGCGCGAACCCCACGTTCCGGAGATCCACGCGAAGTACTCGTCGTCGAATCGGGCGATGAGGTCCCGACGGGCACCGGCACGCACGCCCGCGATGATCGCGTCGAGGTGATCGTTGCTCAGGCCGTGATCGCTCCAGGCTCGGTCCCATGCCTCGGCGCGGGCGTCCGGCGTGGGCCGAGATGCCGACGCACGCATCGCCGCAGTGCGTCCATCTGCGGTGTCATCGTTCTCCAGTTCGCGAGCGATGTCCGCCTCCGAGAAATCGCCCGTCGTCGCGAGTGCCGCGATCAGCGACCAGCGCAGTTCCGGGTCGATCGGCAGACCTGCCGGGCCGTGGCCGTCCAGGAGCGCACGCACCCTGGTGGTGCTCGCGTCGCTCGTCGCGGAAGCGGAAGCGAACGCGCGTGACCATGCCAGCTGCGCGTCGCTCCCTGCGGCAGCAGCATCCATCGCCGTCTCAGTGGCGATCAGCCATGCCTCACGCTCAGCACCGCGCCCGTCGGCGGGCACGAAATGCCCGATCGTGTACGCCGCATTCGCGAGCACACCGGACAGGAGTCCGATGTTCTCCTCCGCCGGCGCGTGACGGCGCACGATGTCCAGGTAATCCGCGACCGCCAGCTCCCCGTCACGGGTGGCATTCCACAGCGACGACCAGACCAGGGCTCGTGGCAGAGGCGGAAGCGTGGAGAGCGCAGTCCTGACTGCGGCCAGCGAGACAACATCGAGTCGCGCCTTGACATAGCTCAGGTCTGCGTCGTTCAGCAGCACGAGATCCGCATCCGGGAGCGTGACCGGTGTCCGTTCCTCGGTGATATCGAGCTCCACCTGCTCACGCAGCACAAGCAGGCCGTCGCTCAGGTCGTACAGCCCCACGCGCAGCCTGTGCGGCCGCGGATCGCTTTGCACCAGCATCCGCTGCCCTGCACTGTCGGTCTCAAGCCAAAGGGTCGAGACACCGCTGGTCTCCAACCATGCCTGCGACCAGGCACGGACGTCACGACCGGATACCTGTTCGAGCTGCACGAGCAGGTCGTCGAGCGTCGTGTTGCCGTAGGCGTGAGCGGAGAAGTACCGCCGTGCTCCTTCGAAGAACGCCGCCTCGCCGACGAACGCGACGAGCTGCTTCAGCACGGCGGCTCCCTTCGCATATGTGATGCCGTCGAAGTTGAGCTTGGCCGCTTCGAGATCGGGGATGTCGGCGACGATCGGATGGGTCGTCGGAAGCTGATCCTGCTGATAGGCCCACGCCTTGCGGTTGGCGGCGAAGCGCTCCCACGCGTCGATGAACCGCGTCGCTGCCGCTGAGGCATGCGAGCCCATGTAGTCGGCGAACGACTCCTTCAGCCACAGGTCGTCCCACCAGCGCATCGTGACGAGGTCCCCGAACCACATATGCGCCATCTCGTGCAGGATCGTGTTCGCTCGAGCCCCTCGTTGGGCGTCGGTCGCCGCTCCGCGGGGAATGTACGCCTCGGTGAAGGTGACCAGTCCCGGATTCTCCATCGCCCCGAGGTTGTACTCCGGCACGAAGATCTGGTCGTACTTGCCCCATGGGTACGCGAACGCGAAGGCTTCCGTGAAGAAGTCGAGACCCTGACGGGTGATCTCGATGATCTCATCCGCCTCGAGGTGCGGTGCCAGCGATGCCCGGCAGAGAACGCCGAGTGCGACCTGCTGCTCCCCTCGCGTCCAGGTGCTGTCGATGCGGTGATACGGCCCCGCGGCCACGGCTGTGATGTAGCTCGAGAGCGGCAGAGTAGGAGCGAACTCGACGATCTGCGCTCCGTCCTCCTCCCGGGCGTTCGCGACGCTCTGGTTCGACAGCACGAGCCAGTCGGACGGTGCACGTACGACGAATGTGTACGAGGCCTTCATGTCGGGCTGTTCGAAGCACGCCATCACTCGGCGCGAGTCGGCAGGCTCGTACTGCGTGTAGAGGTAGGTCTCACCGTCGACGGGGTCGATGAAACGGTGCAGCCCCTCGCCGGATCGGCTGTAAACGCCGGTCGCCTCGATCACGACGGTGTTGGATGCTGCGAGCCCCCTGACCGTGATCCGCGCACCGTCGTATTCGATGGGCACCTCGACATCGTTGACCATGACATGGTCGACAGACTCACCGATGAAGTCGATCCAGGTCGTGGGCTCTGAGGCGTCGAACGCCAGCGTCGTCGTCGTCCCGAACCCGCGCTCTTCCGAGTTCCGCGCGCCCTGTAGATCGAGTTCGACTCGGACCTCGCGCACGTTCACGGCCGCCGATCGTGCGGCGGTCTCCTGCCTGGTCAGGTTCGCAGAGCTCATGGCGTCCATCGTTTCATGGGCGGACTCCACACCGGTCAACAAGATGTCCACGCAATGGGCTAAGCTGGAGCGACACCTTCACGTTGACTTCCGGAATCTCCGGCTGTTCATCGGCCCGACTGCAACCAGCATGGTGGCCACTCGATCATCGTCCTTCATCTACCTCACGCTCCCAGCCACGAGACGCAGCGAATCTCCGCCGTCCCACTGAGAGCCCCGCAAGCTGCCGAGCCGAACATCGTCGAGGCATTACGGGTCGAAGCTCGGCCCACGAACACAAAGGAAACACAGCATGGCCACTGGCACTGTCAAATGGTTCAACTCCGACAAGGGCTACGGCTTCATTGCTCCCGATGACGGATCCGCCGATGTCTTCGCGCACTTCAGCGCGATCCAGGGCAGCGGACACCGCAACCTCGAGGAAGCACAGAAGGTCGAGTTCGACACGGAGCAGGGTCCCAAGGGCCCCCAGGCGACGAACATCACCGCGCTCTGAATCAGAGCTTCAAGGCCCGATCCTGCTGCAACGCGGGGTCGGGCCTTTTGCTGTCACCCGCGCCTTGACAATCGGTTCGATTTGACGAGACCGCCGGTTGCCCCGTAAATTACAGATCGGTAACGGTCCCACCCGAAGGGACCGGCTGTGAGCAGAACAACCCGTTCTGTGTCGGAAGGATCCCTCACGACTTCAGTGCGACCCGAGCGCGCCCCCGATTCCGCCTCGGCTACATCAGACCCCCTCAACGCATCTCGACCGCAATTGCGGCGCGACCTGCGTCGGCGCGCGACCCCGACCGCAGAATCTGCTGCTGTGCCGGCCGCGACCCCGGCTGTCCCGCCAACCGCGGCTCCAGCTGCCGCGCAGAGCGAACCGAAAGAGCACTCTCGCAGTGCGACACCGACCGCGACGATACCCCGCGGTACGCATCCGCGCACGCATCGCGCCTGGGCTAAGACCAAGGCACTCAGCGCCGCGCTGGCCGTCGGGGCGCTGATCACGGGCATGGCGCTTCCCTCCCTCAATCCGGACGCCCAGTCGTTTGGCGCCACGGCTGAAGGCGTCTCGGCGCTCAAGGATGCCGCGCAGTCTTACAGCTCCACCGACGAGATCCGCGCTGAGATCGCTCCACGAGGCAACTTCTCCGCGACGACGCCGACCGAGATCGATGAGACGCGCTCGCGAGCCGTCGCCGCCGCACTCGCAGCGGGGATGCCACTCGGCAGTGCAGTGGAGATCCCCATCGCCGACCGGGTAGTGATGCCGTTGGCCGCAGGAAGCTATTCCTTCACCGACGGCTTCGGCGCGTCACGTCCAGGACGATCGCACATGGGACTGGACCTCGCTGCGCCCGTCGGAACGCCCATCAACGCCGCGATGGCCGGTTGCGTCTCGCGTTCCACCGAAAGCTTCGAGGGCTACGGCGTGACGATCCAGATCGAGAGCGTCATCGACGGCGAGGCCGTCAGCACCGTCTACTCGCATATGATCTACGGCACGCGCGCTGTACAGGTCGGAGAGTGCGTCACTGCCGGCCAGTACATCGGCGACGTGGGCTCGACGGGCTACGTGTTCGGCTCCGTGCTGCATTTCGAGGTGCACATCTCGAGGGTGCCGGTGGATCCGATGCCCTGGCTCACCGCGCGCGTCGGCTGAGGCGCCTCGGCTCAGGACACACGTTCCCTGAGGATCCCGTCATGCAGTTCGAGCACGCGATCCGCGGCGTGCCGGGAAATCGGACACCGCGTCGATCGCACCGATGCCGCCGATGACGCGAGTGGCTCAGCCCTTGCGCAGCATGTTTAGCCGAGCTGTTCGGTAGCGGGTGTGGGTCGAACCGGTAGTGCGGGCGCGGGGATCTGGTAGCGCCCGCGCCCGCACTGCGGTCACTCGGCCGGGACGAGCCCGGTGACGTGGCGGCGCATG
>NZ_JABFAS010000002.1:1907260-2094316 GCF_017168295.1 Microbacterium sp. KRD172
CGACCGAGACCCCGTTGGCCTCGGCTGACAGCCATCCTCACGGTCCAACCGCCCCCGGCGCTACCAGACCAACCCACGAGTGCTACCAGAACGACCCACCCGCGCTACCGAACGACTCGGCTAAACACAGCACCTTGAGAACGCACTGCTCCTCCACGGTGAGGTACTTGCGGGGCCGCATCCGGCTCATCGCTCGGTGGACCGCGGGAATCGTCACGCCGTCCTCGAATGCGGCGAAGACGCGCGGGTCGATGTACGAGTCCTTCGTCACCGCAGGAGTGTTGCCGAGTCGGTCGGCCACCCGCTCCACGACGTCGCGGACCACCGCGGTGTCTTCTCCCGCGTCGCCCCGTTCGCGCTCGACCGCGAGCAAAGCGGAGGTGGCGAGCAGCGTGCCTCCCCACGTGCGGAAGTCCTTCGCAGAGAAGTCGCGGCCCATATGCCTCTTGACGTACGCGTTCACTCTCCTGCTGTCGATGTCGTGGATGGTCCCGTCCTCATCGAGGAAGCGGAAGATCTCGTGCCCCGGCATCTCGTTGAGTCGGCGTATCACGTTGACGAGCTGCGGATCGCGGACCGTCTTGACGTGGCGCTTACCGCTCTTGCCGATGAAGTCGAAGGTCACGCTGGTCGAGGAGACGTCGGTGTGCTTGCGCCGGAGCGTCGTGATCCCGTAGTGCTCGTACTTCCGGGCGTACTCGGGATTGCCGACACGGAAGAACTCCTGGTCGATCAGTTTGACGATGCAGGCGACGACCTTGTCCTCGCTGAGTCTGCGCCTGCGCAGGTCGTGGTCCAGCTGCTTCCGCAGCCGTGGTAGTCGTTCGGCGAACTGCAGCACGCGCGCGTACTTCTTCTTCTCCTGGTGGCGGACATACGCGGGGCTGTATACGGCCTGGTGGCGACCGGCCTCGTCCACTCCCCTGGCCAGCACCTTCGCCGATGATGAGCGCGAGATCTCGACGTCCGTCCACGCCGGCGGTATCGCCAGCGCCTCGATCCTGGCGATCTCGCGTGCATTCCTGATGCGACGCCCCGCATTGCGGTAGACGGTGTTCTCGCCATCCTGCTCACGGGTGACGGGCAGTCGTGACATGGGATCCTCACCTGTGAAGACGGCGCTCCGGATGCTTTCGCGATGGTGCTGTAAACCAAGAAAACCCCCGCACGAGCGGGGGTTTTTCTTTGGCTGGGGTACCTGGACTCGAACCAAGAACAACGGTACCAGAAACCGCCGTGTTGCCAATTACACCATACCCCAAGGGCAAAACCAGAGCCTCGCACCGAGAGACAACTCTACCCGATGTTCACGGTGCAGCCAAAACGCGAGGGGCTGTCCGGCGCGTCTTCATGACATCGCCTGGCTCCGCTTCGGTCGCGCTACGCGCCGAGCGCCTGCACAAGGGCTGCAAGACGCTGCAGCGTGATCTCCTTGCCGATCAGTTCCATCGATTCGAACAGCGGCGGCGAGATGCGGCGACCTGTGATCGCGACGCGCGGCGGCCCGTAGGCCACCCGCGGCTTGAGTTCGAGCTTCTCGACCAGTGCCGTGGCGAGAGCATCCTGGATCTTCTCCGGGGTGAACTCCGTCACCGGCTCGAGCGCTGCGATGCACGCCGCGAGCACCTCCGCGGCGTTGGCAGGCAGACCCTTGAGCGCGTCCGCGTCGTACGAGATCTCGTCCGTGAAGAGGAATCCGAGCATGCCGGGCACGTCTCCGAGGAGCTGAACGCGCTCCTGCACCAGCGGTGCTGCGCGGAACGCCAGCACGAGCTGTTCGTGAGTCGGCTCATCGAATAGTCCAGCTGCGGCGAGGTACGCGATCGTGCGCTCGGCGAAGTCCTTCACATCCAGCATCCGGATGTGGTCGCCGTTGATCGACTCGGCCTTCTTCTGGTCGAAGCGCGCGGGGTTCGGGTTGACATTCTCGATGTCGAACGCGGCGATGAACTCGTCGAGCGAGAAGATGTCGCGGTCCGGTCCGATCGACCAGCCGAGCAGCGCGAGGTAGTTGAGCAGTCCCTCGTGGATGAATCCGCGGTCGCGGTGCAGGAACAGATCAGCCTGCGGGTCGCGCTTGGACAGCTTCTTGTTGCCGGTCTCTCCCAGCACCAACGGCATGTGCGCGAAACGCGGGACGAAAGTGGTGACGCCCGCATCGATCAGCGCGGCGTACAGCGCAAGCTGGCGTGCCGTCGACGGCATCAGGTCTTCGCCGCGCAGCACGTGCGTGATGCCCATCAGGGCATCGTCGACAGGGTTCACGAACGTGTACAGCGGCACGCCGTTCGGACGCACGACCACGAAATCGGGGAAGGACCCTGCCGGGAAGGTCACTTCCCCACGGATCAGGTCGACGTACGTCAGATCCTCTTCCGGCACCCGCAGGCGCAGGGCGGGCTGACGGCCCTCCTCACGGAAGGCCGCCTTCTGCTCGTCTGTGAGGTCGCGGTCGAAGTTGTCGTAGCCGAGCTGCTTCGCGCGTCCGTTCGCCTCGTTGCGTGCGTCGATCTCCTCAGCATTCGAGTAGCTCTCGTACAGAGCACCTGACGCGAGGAGCTTCTCGATCACGCCGCGGTAGATGTCGTGACGCTGCGACTGGCGATACGGCTCGTGCGGTCCCCCGACCTGCACGCCCTCGTCCCAGTCGATCTTCAACCACGTCAGAGCGTCGACGAGCTGCCGGAAGCTCTCCTCGCTGTCGCGCGCCGCATCGGTGTCTTCGATGCGGAAGATGAGCTTGCCGCCGTTGTGGCGTGCGTACGCCCAGTTGTAGAGAGCGGTGCGCACCATCCCCACGTGCGGAAGGCCTGTCGGCGAGGGGCAGAAGCGGACGCGGACGTCGGCACCTGAAGCGGTCGTGGTGAGGGGATGCGGAGTAGCCATATCCCCTCAATCCTACGCGTGCGGCCGCCCGACGCTGAGCGGTCAGACGAGACGCCCCCTGTCGTGCGTCGGTCGAGAAACCCTGGTCCGCCCGAGCGGCGCGAGCACCACGATCACGAGGACGAGGACCGATGCCGCGATCCCCAGACCTGCGTACTGGAAGTTCGACAGCACCACGCCTGCGAGCACGGCGCCGGCCGCGGCGGAAAGGCTCATGAGCGAGTCGCTGCGCCCCTGGCGCCGTGTGCGCAGCTCTGGCGCACTCGCCTCAGTGAGCAGCGCCGCGCCCGCGACGGTCGCGGCACTCCAGCCGAGTCCGAGCAGGATCAGCGCCACCATCACGCCCCATGGCTGATCGTTCACGAAGATCGCGAACGCGAGTGCTGCAGCCAGCAGACCCTGTCCGAGCAGCACGACGCGCAGCCGACCCCACCGGTCGGCGAGGATGCCGAAGATCGGCGAGAGGCCGTACATTCCGGCGACGTGCAGAGCAATCGTGAAGCCGACCAGCAGCGAGACATCGGCTGCCGATGCGTTGCCGGCGTGCATCCCCTGCGCCATGTGCGACAGGTGGATGGGCGTCATCGCCATCACGGACGCCATGACGACGTGCGAGCCGGCGATCGCGAAGATCGCGTAGCGCGCGACTGTGGGTCGGTCGAGCACGATCAACGGCGCGGCAAGCGATGCCGCGGCATCCTTCGCGAGCCTCTGCGCGGTGAGAAGCGGATCCGGGCGCAGCGCGACGAGGTAGAGGATGAATGCCGCCGTCTGGGCGACCAAGGAGAAGAGGTACGAACCGGTCTGCGGCGGCATGCCGATCGCCTGGCCGACGATCTCTCCTGGCCCGAGCAGCAGAGGGCCCGACACGCCGCCGATCGTCGTCGCCCACACGACGACCGACAGGTCGCGTCCACGATGCTTCGGCGCGGCGAGATCGGTGGCCGCGAACCGCGACTGCAGGTTGCCGGCGTTACCCGCACCGATCATGAGGATGCCCACGAGCAGCAGCGGGAAGATCCTCAGCGCCGCGGCGAGGATGACGACGGCGATTCCGACGAGTGCGAACAGATTCCCGAGGGTCAGGGCCCGCCGCCGCCCGACGCGGCTCGCAAGTCGTGCGAGCGGTATAGCGCACAGTGCGGCGCCGAGCGTGACAGAAGCCGTCGCCAGGCCGGAGAGCGCATCATCGCCGGACAGATCCGCCGCGAGCAGCGCACCGAGGGAGACCGTCGCTCCGAACGCGATACCGCCGAGCACCTGTCCCAGCGACAGCACGAGGACCGTGCGGCGCTGGATCGCCGCCTGGTCCAGCGCCGGGAGAGTCGTCATGCCAGGGGTATCGCGTCGCGCACCGAGTTGCGCAGGATGCCGAGACCGGTGACCTCGACCTCGACCGTGTCGCCGGCCACGAACGGGCCGACACCGGCGGGCGTTCCGGTGAGGATCACGTCACCGGGGAGCAGCGTGAAGACGGCCGAGGCGTACTCGATGATCGCCGGGACCGAGTGGATCATGTCGCTGAGCGGCGCACTCTGGCGCACTTCGCCGTTCACGCGGGTCTCGATCGTGGCATCAGTCTGGTCGAAGTCCGTCTCGATCACCGGACCGAGCGGGCAGAAGGTGTCGAAGCCCTTCCCGCGCGTCCACTGGCCATCCTTCTTCTGAAGGTCCCGCGCCGTGACGTCGTTGCCGACCGTGTATCCGAACACGTAGTCGAGCGCGTTCTCCGCCTTGACGTTCTTCGCGATCCGTCCGATGACGACGGCGAGTTCACCCTCGTGCTCCGTGCGCTCCGAGATCGTCGGACGGACGATCGTGTCGCCAGGACCGATCACTGAGGTGTTGGGCTTGAGGAACAGCAGCGGCTCTTCGGGCGCCACTCCCCCCATCTCGGCGGCGTGATCGTGATAGTTCTTGCCTACGCAGACCACCTTCGACCGAGGGATCACGGGTGCGAGCAGCGCAGCATCCGCGAGCGGAACACGCTCACCGGTGGTCTCGTACCCCGCGAACATCGGGTCACCGGCGAGGACGACGAGCTCCTGCTCGTCGACGATGCCGTAGCGGATGGCGTCATTGTGGCTGAACCGAGCGATCTTCACCGCTCCAGCCTAGCGATCCGGCCCTCCATCCGCCGAGACCAGTGAGTCGGGTCTCGGCAGGGAGGTGGGGTCTGTGCGAAGGGACGGCGTCAGGCGTCGAGACGGTAGAGCCAGCCGTGCTTGTCCGTGGCGCGGCCGTACTGGATGTCGGTGAGCTCCTCGCGCAGCGACAGGGCGAGATCGCCGAGAGGCTGGACGTCCTCGTAGTCCGCCGTCACCAGCGCACCGATGGGCGTCACGACCGCAGCGGTGCCGCAGGCGAACACCTCGACGATGTCGCCGGAAGCGACACCGTCGCGCCACTCCTGCAGCGACACCGGACGGCGCTCGACGGTGTGGCCGCGGTCCTCGGCGAGCTGCAGCAGCGAGTTGCGCGTGATGCCCTCGAGGATGCTGTCGGATTCGGGGGTGACGATGCGACCGTCCTTGAACACGAAGACAACGTTCATTCCGCCGAGCTCTTCGACGTTGCCGTCCTGGTCGAGGAACACGACCTGATCGCAGCCCTTGTCGTACGCTTCGGACTGCGGCAGCAGACTGGACGCGTAGTTGCCTCCGGTCTTCGCCGCGCCCGTGCCGCCTCTGCCCGCACGGGCGTGTGTCTCGGAGAGCCAGATGCGCACCGGCTTCACGCCGCCCGTGAAATATGAACCGGCCGGGCTCGCGATCAGGTAGTACGCGACCTTCTGCGCAGGACGCACGCCGAGGAACGCCTCTTTGGCGAACATGAAAGGGCGCAGGTAGAGGCTCTGGTCCTCCCCTGACGGCACCCACGCCCCGTCGACTGCGATGAGTTCGCGCAGCGACTGGATGAAGTACTCGGCAGGGAGTTCCGGCAGCGCCATCCGGCGAGCACTGCGCTGGAGCCGGGCCGCGTTCTGGTCGGGACGGAACGTGTGGATCGAGCCGTCGGCATGGCGGTACGCCTTGATGCCCTCGAATATCTCCTGACCGTAGTGCAGCACCGCGGCCGCAGGGTCGAGCGAGATCGGACCGTACGGCTGCACGCGCGGGCGATGCCATCCGCCGCGTGCCGACCAGCAGATGTCGACCATATGGTCGGTGAAGATCGTCCCGAAGCCCGGGTTCGCGAGAGCTTCGTCGCGCTGCGCGGCGGAGCGTGCAGCGAGGTTCTTGGTCACAGAGAACTCGAGAGGAGCGAGTTCGGTCTCAGTCGTTGTCATGTCACATCCTGCGTTCGTTGCGGGCGGCGCGCGCGTGGTCTCAGACTACGCCTGGAGCGCTACGCCTGGAGTCTGGCGATGATGGCGTCGCCCGTCTGGCTTGTGGTGCGAGAACCGTCCCTTGCGGCGATGTCCGCCTCGACCGCGCGGGTGACGCGGATCGATTCCTCCGGGAGCCCGAGATGATCGAGCAGGAGCGCGATGGACAGGATCGCCGCCGTCGGGTCGGCTTTCTGCTGGCCTGCGATGTCGGGCGCTGAACCATGAACAGGCTCGAACATCGAGGGGAACGTGCCGTCGGGGTTGATGTTGCCCGATGCGGCGAGGCCGATGCCACCGGTGACGGCGCCTGCCAGATCCGTGAGGATGTCACCGAAGAGGTTGTCGGTGACGATCACGTCGAAGCGGGAGGGGTTCGTGACCAGGAAGATCGTGGCCGCGTCGACGTGGAGATAGTCTACGACCACGTCGGGGTGCTCCTGCGCCACCTCGTTGACGATGCGCTGCCACATGCCACCCGAGTGCACCAGCACGTTGGTCTTGTGCACCAGCGTGAGCTTCTGCCGACGACGCCCAGCGAGCTCGAACGCGTAGCGGACGACGCGCTCGATTCCGTAGGCCGTGTTCACACTCGTCTCGTTCGCGACCTCGTGCGGCGTGCCGACACGGATCGCCCCTCCGTTGCCGACGTAAGGACCCTCGGTGCCCTCGCGGACGACGACGAAATCGATATCGCCGGGCGCGGAGAGCGGCCCCGGAGCCCCGGAGTAGAGCTTCGAAGGACGCAGGTTCACATAGTGATCGAGGGTGAAGCGCAGCTTCAGCAGCAGTCCGCGCTCGATGTTCGCATCCTTCAGTCGCGGGTCGCCGGGTGTGCCGCCGACGGCTCCGAGGATGATCGCGTCGTTCGCACAGATCGCGGCGAGGTCGTCGTCGGTCAGCGTGTCGCCGGTCTCGAGGTATCGCCCGGCACCGAGCGAGAAGTGCTTCTTCTCGAAGGTGACATCGCTGTGGGCGGTGACGGCCTCGAGGACCTTCTCCGCCTCGGTGACGACCTCTGGTCCGATGCCGTCACCGGGGATGACGGCCAGCTTCACGACACGCGACATGACACTCCTTGCACCGGGATCGCCCATGGCGCGACTTCGCGCGGGCGCGTACTCACCAGCGTACTGGTCAGCGTGCGGCCTTCATGCGCAGTGTGACGGCCGCGATCGTCCCGGCCCCCACGACCAGCACGGCGCCGATCAGCGACGTCACCAGCACACCGGAATCGAATGCGGATGCCGCGGCCTCCCACAGCGCGGATCCCAACGGGGCCGGCAGATCCTGGGCTGCGGTGTAGGCGCCGGCGAGCGTCTCCCGCGCGGCTGCGGAGACGTCAGCAGGAACACCGTCCGGAACCACGAGCGCCGAGCGGTAGAACGCGGTGATGATGCCGCCGAGCACCGCGGTTCCGAGCACCGCGCCGAGTTCGTACGCGGTCTCGGAGACGGCACTCGCCGCACCCGCCTTCGCAGCCGGAGCGCTGGAGAGGATCAGCTCGTTCGAGATGGTCTCCGCGGCCCCGATGCCGATACCGAGCACGACGAAGGCGAGTATCAGCGGAAGGGCGCCGTGCCCAGCGGTCGTGAAGGCGACGAGCAGGTACCCGACGACGGAGAAGGCCAGGGCGGAAGGAACCAGCACATGAGGCGGAACCCGACGAGAGATCGGGACGACGCTCAATCCTGCGACGATCACCGCGAGCATTCCCGGTACGAGGGCGAGCCCCGCCATCATCGGCGAGAGCCCCAGAATCAGCTGCAGGTGCTGCGGCACGAAGTACAGGAACCCGACGAGCGCGACCACACTGAGCAGATTCACCAGGATCGCCCCGGAGAACGACCCCCGACGGAACAGCGCCATGTCGAGCATCGGCGTCTTCGCGCGCACCTGTCGGCGCACGAACAGCCAGCCCATCCCGACGCCCAGCAGAGCCCAGAGCACCGCGAACACCGTGACGCCGTCGACAGCCACCGCCTTGATCGCGTAGACCACCGGGATCATCGTCGCCATCGACAGCGCGATGCTGATGGGGTCGATCTTTCCCGGAGCCGGATCACGACTCTCGGGGACGAGCAACGGCGCCGCGATCAGCAGCGGGATCAGCACCGGCACGGCGATGAGGAACACCGAGCCCCAGGCGAAGTGCTCGAGCAGGAACCCGCCGACGATCGGCCCCAACGCGGAACCCGCTGAGAACGCAGAGGCCCACACGGCGATCGCCATGCGTCGCTGGTCGCGATTGAGGAAGATCGAGCGCAGCAGCGACAGGGTCGACGGCATCAGCATCGCTCCGAAGAACCCGAGCAGCGCTCGCGCGGCGATCAGAAGAGCGGCAGTCGGCGCGAATGCGGCGAGCACGGAGACCGCGGCGAATCCGGTGGAGCCGATCAACAGCATCCGGCGCCTGCCGAAACGGTCGCCCAGGGTACCCATCGTGACGAGCAGCCCCGCCAGCACGAGCGGATACACATCGATGATCCACAGTTGCTCCGCCCCCGACGGCGCGAGGGCGATCGCGATCTCGGGCAGCGCGAAACTCAGCACCGTGTTGTCGACTGAGACCAGCAGCACCGGCAGCATGAGCACGACGAGCGCGAGCCACGCCCGTGCGCCCGCACGCGGCGCATTGATCCCGCTCGTCTCGACCCCGATCTGGGCCATCGCATCCTCTTCCGATAGTAAACCGTCCAGATGGTATAGTAACAGACATGGCCCGACCTCCCCTCGCGCGCGAACGCGTGCTCGACGCCTTCGAGGAGATCCTCATCTCATCGGGCGAGCGCACCGCGACCCTGGATGCCACGGCGAAGGCCGCCGCTGTGTCCAAGGGTGGCCTGCTCTACCACTTCGCGTCGAAGGACGACCTCGCGGACGGAATGATCGAGCGATTGAAGCGTCTCGTCGACGACGACCTGTCGGACATGATCGAGGCACCGGATGGCCCCGTGGCGTACTACGTGCGCACCTCGGTCATGGAGAATGCGCCGCTCGACCGTGCGCTCATCGCCGTCTCACGACTCGCGCAGGGCGGCTCGAGCTCCGCAGGCGATGCGCTGCGCGAGACGCGAAGCAGTTGGGCGGAGACGATCCGCCCGCACGTGCGCGATCAGGCGTCGCTCGACCTCGTACTGCTCGTCGGCGACGGGCTGTACTTCAACAACTCGCTGGACATCAACGGTCCGGACCGGCTGGTCCCGCGAGACGACGAGCTGCGCGCGCTCGTGCAGCTCGTCGTGCTGGCGACGTCGTAACTCCGGCCCCGGCACGCCGAGAACGGCGCCCGCCGGTCAGACCTCGGTGATCTCGATCGAGCGCATCACCTTGGCGTCGATGGCCTCGCCGACCTCGGCCAGCAGCTCCTCCGGCACACGCGAGTCGACGGTGAGCACGGTGAGCGCCTGGCCGCCGGCCTCACGACGCGCGACCTGCATGCCGGCGATGTTGATACCCGCCTCGCCGAACTTCTGGCCGTAGACGGCCACGATGCCGGGGCGATCGGTGTACTGCATCACGATGTGGTGCGTCTCGATCGGCACTTCGATGTCGTGACCGTTGATTCCGACGATCTTCTGCACCATGCGGGTGCCGGCGAGCGTGCCGGCGACGGTGAGCACAGTGCCGTCGGCGAGAGCACCGCGAAGCGTGGTCAGGTTGCGGTACTCGGGGCTCTCCTTCTCGACGATCAGGCGGGCTTCGATGCCGCGCTGCTCGGCGAACAGCGGCGCATTCACGTACGAGACGTTCTCACTGACGACGTTGGAGAGCACGCCCTTGAGCGCGGCCAGGCGGTACACGCTGACGTCGTAGTCGGCGAGTTCCCCGCGCACCTCGATGTCGAGGCTCGTCAGGGCCGAGGTCGTCAGGCCGCTGAAGATCTGTCCGAGCTTCTCGACGAGCGCGATGCCGGGGCGGACGAACGGATCGATCACACCGCCTGCGACATTGACGGCATCCGGAACCAGGTCACCCTCGAGCGCGAGCTTCACGGAGCGGGCCACGGAGATGCCCGCTTTCTCCTGCGCCTCGTCGGTCGACGCCCCGAGGTGCGGGGTGACGACGACGTTGGGCAGATCCAGCAGCTCCCGCGCCGAGCCCCCCTCTGCCGGAGGCTCGGAGGTGAACACGTCGAGGCCGGCACCGGCGATCTCGCCGGCCACGAGCGCCTCACGCAGAGCCGCCTCGTCGATCAGGCCGCCTCGCGCGACGTTGACGACGTATGCCGTCTTCTTCATGGCCTTGAACTGCTCGGCGCCGATCATGCCGGTCGTCTCGGGCGTCTTCGGCATGTGGATGGTCAGGAAGTCGACCTCGGCGACGAGCTCGTCGAGAGTGCGCAGTTCGACACCGAGCTGCTGCGCGCGTGCGCCGGTGACGTACGGGTCGAACGCGACGATCTTCATGCCGAAGCCCTGCATACGGGCGGCGACGAGCGCGCCGATCCGGCCGAGGCCCACGATGCCGAGGGTCTTCTCGTACAGCTCGGTGCCCGTGTAGGCGCTGCGCTTCCACTGGCCGGCGGCCAGCGAGGCGTGCGCGGCCGGCACGTGGCGGGCGAGGCTGAGGATGTGGCCGCAGGTGAGTTCAGCGGCGGAGATGATGTTCGAGGTGGGCGCGTTGACGACCATGACGCCGGCCTTGGTGGATGCCTGGATGTCGACGTTGTCGAGTCCGACACCGGCGCGCGCGACGACCTTCAGCTTCGGAGCGTGGCTGAGCGCCTCAGCGTCGATCTTCGTCGCGGAGCGCACGAGCACGGCATCCGCGTCGGCCAGCGAGGAGAACAGCGCCTCGCGATCCGTGCCGTCGACCTGACGGACGTCGAAGTCCGGCCCGAGGGCCTCGATCGTGGCGGGCGAGAGAACTTCGGCAATGAGCACGACGGGCTTCGGCGCGGTTGTCTTCGGCACGGTTGTCTGCGGCACAGAGGATCCTTCGGGGTGAGCGTGGGTACGCGCGGGTGGGATCGATGCGCCGCACACCGTCGGGGCGCGATCGTCTCCACCCTACCCGAGGGCGCGCGCCGCCCCGTGCCGTGTGACGGGGATGATCAGAGCGGGAGGAACGAGGTGGTCAGCATGCTCAGCGCCGCGACGTTCATCCAGAACACGGCGACGAGGGCCAGCCCGGCGATCATCGCGATCGTCAGCTCGGCCGCGGTGCGCCGGCGCGCCAGCACGTACACGATGACGAACACGAGGATCGGGAACAGCACCGAGAAGATGAGCACGAACCAGCCGTACGCATTGATCCCGGCGGGAGCGACCGTGAACGTGTACGACAGGGCATTCCAGACCGCGTAGGCGTAGAAGAGGCCGGCGATGCCCACGATGATGCTCTTCCACAGCCCGAGCGGCTGCTTCGCTGCGACGATGTTCTCGGTCATGCGCCCACCGCCCCTGTCATCACGAAAGGCCACGGCACGAGCAGCAGCACCCCGGCGAGAAACCCCGCAACGCGCACCCAGGTCGCTGAGCGCCTCGTCAGCAACCACACAGCGCCGAACCAGAGCGCCGGCGCGAGCACGGCCGCCCACAGGGCGACCTGGTACATCACATCGGGGATGAGGAACATCGCGCTGCTCTGCAGCGTCAGCCCGCCGACGATCCAGCCGACCGTGTACAGAAGGTAGATGCCGCCGACGATGCCGACGAGCAGCAGCATGGGCGTACTGAGGGGTGGCTTCTCTGCAGGATCAAGGACGGTCCCGTCCTCTCGGATGCGGCCCACGGTCTCGCTGCGCTTGCCCACCGCGTTCCAGCCGCGCGGCAGCGCCGCTTTCTGCTCCGGCTCCGCAACAGGCTTCTGCGTCGGCCGATCGTCATCGCCCTCCCAGGAGAGGGCGTCGTCAGCATCCGATGTCATGACCCCAGCGTAGCGAGGCCTCGTCACGCCCGATATGCTCAGGGCGTTCACAGAAAGAGGGGAACTCACCGTGGCTGAGCGCAATGAGAAGTCCGTCGCATCGCCGGCGGCGGACGCCGACGGCGCGGCCGCAGCGGACTGGAAGCCGACTGCAGGCTCGAAGCAGAAGGCCACGACGCTGCGCTGGATCGCGGCGGTGCTCTGGTTCGTCGCCATCGCCGCCGAGGCCGTCGCGATCTTCTGGCTTCTTCGTCAGCGTGAGTTCGTCGGCGAGGACGGCGGACTCGTCCGCAACCCCGACACCGGCCTTCTGGAGGAGCAGAACGTCACAGCGGTGTTCCCGCAGTGGGCGTTCATCACGCTCATCGTGGCGCTCGTCGTCATCGCGGCACTGTCGATCACCGGATCCTTCCTCTGGAAGAAGGCGAACCGACTCGATCCCGCGAAGAAGTCCGACAAGCTGCGCTTCTTCGTGCAGAACCAGCTCGGCGCCATCATCGCCGTCGTGGCATTCCTTCCGCTCATCATCCTCATCTTCCTGAACAAGGACATGGACAAGGGCCAGAAGACCACGGCCGGGATCATCGGCGTCGTCCTCGCCGTCGTGGCCGTGGCGCTCGGCATCGACTACAACCCGCCGTCCGTCGAGCAGTACACAGCCGACCAGTCGACCGTCATCCAGCTGCTGGGTCAGGACGAGGTCGTCTGGGTCGACGGAGGCGCCGTCTACCACGTGTGCGACCAGGTCTCCGACATCCAGACCGGCAGCGAGAAGCGCACCGGCACCACCGCCGAGGCAGTCGAGGCGGGCAAGATCCGTCTGACGCTGAAGTTCGCCTCGGAGCTGAAGACCTGTGGCCTTGCCGTGCCGGAGAACGCCGACGAGATCGCCGACGCCCTGCGCGAGATCCAGGCCGGCGCCACCGACACGCTCCTGCCTGCGCCGGTGTGGGCCGACCCGGCCGACGCTCCGATTCAGGTGGAGGATGCAGCGCCGGAGTCGGACTCCGAGTAGCCCTACTCCCCCAGCAGTGCCTCGACGAGACGCTCTTCGACCGAACGCAGGTGGGCTGGCCCTACCGCCACGTGGTCGAGGTGCTGGAGGAGCTCACCCGGTGAAGTGACCGTTTCGACTCGCTCCGCTCGCTCAACGCGTTTCGTCTCGCTCCGCTCGCTCAACGACCCGCAGTGGCGGAACACGCGGGGCGTTGAGCGACGAGCGAAGCGAGGAGACGAAACGGGCTGAGCGAACGCAGTGAGTCGAAGCCGACTTCCCCCATGCAACAAGAACGGGCGCCCCGCAAGGGGCGCCCGTTCTGTGTGACGAAGGTCGGTCAGCGCGCAGCGCTGCCGTCGACGTAGTCCTCGTCCTGCTGCTTCCAGGCGAAGAGCGAACGCAGCTCCTTGCCGGTGACCTCGATCGGGTGCTGCTCTTCCTTGGCGCGCAGCTCCTGGAACTCCTTGGCACCGTTGTCCTGGTCATCGATGAAGCGCTTCGCGAAAGCACCCGACTGGATGTCGGCGAGCACGCCCTTCATGCTCTCCTTCACTGCCGAGTCGATGACGCGGGGGCCGGAGACGTAGTCGCCGTACTCGGCGGTGTCGGAGATCGACCAGCGCTGCTTGGCGATGCCGCCCTCCCACATGAGGTCCACGATGAGCTTGAGCTCGTGGAGCACCTCGAAGTAGGCGATCTGCGGCTGGTAGCCCGCTTCGGTCAGCGTCTCGAAACCGGCCTGCACGAGGTGGCTGACGCCACCGCAGAGCACGGCCTGCTCGCCGAACAGGTCGGTCTCGGTCTCTTCCGTGAACGTGGTCTTGATGACGCCGGCGCGGGTGCCGCCGATGGCCTTGGCGTACGAGAGCGCGAGCGCCCAGGCCTGGCCGGACGCATCCTTCTCGACGGCGATGATGTCCGGGATGCCACGGCCGGCGACGAACTCGCGGCGCACGGTGTGACCAGGCGCCTTCGGTGCGACGAGGATGACGTCGACACCCTCCGGCGCGTCGATGTAGCCGAAGCGGATGTTGAAGCCGTGCGCGAACGCGAGGGTCTTGCCCTCCGCGAGGTTCGGGGCGATCGATTCGGAGTAGATCGTGCGCTGGTGCTGGTCCGGCGCGAGGATCATGATCAGGTCGGCCCAGGTGGTGGCATCCGCGACGGACTTGACGGGGAAGCCCGCCTCCTCAGCCTTGGCTGCGGACTTCGAGCCGTCCTTCAGCGCGATCGCGACCTCGACACCCGAGTCGCGCAGGTTCTGCGCGTGGGCGTGACCCTGCGAGCCGTAGCCGACGATCGCGACCTTCTTGCCCTGGATGAGGGACAGGTCGGCGTCGGCGTCGTAGAAGATCTCAGTACTCACGTTGTGTTTCTCCTTGATTGTGGTTCGTGAAGTTCAGATGTGGTCAGCCGCGCAGGACGCGCTCGGTGATGCTCTTGCCGCCTCGGCCCATGGCGAGCAGCCCGGACTGTGCGAGTTCCTTGACACCGAACGGCTCGAGGGCTCGCAGGATCGCTTCGACCTTGCCCTTGTCGCCGGTGACCTCGATCACCAGCGCATCCGAGGCGTAGTCGACGACCGAGGCGCGGAACAGGTTCACGATCTCGATCACGTTCGAGCGGGTCGCGTTGTCCGTGCGCACCTTGACCAGCACATGATGACGCTGCACGGACGTGGCGAAATCGAGTTCCACGATCTTGATCACGTTGATCAGCTTGTTCAGCTGCTTCGTGACCTGCTCGAGCGGCAACTGGTCGACGTCGACGACGACCGTGATGCGGGACACACCCGGCACCTCGGTCACGCCGACGGCGAGAGACTCGATGTTGAAGCCGCGGCGCGCGAAGAGCCCCGCGACACGCGTCAGAAGACCAGGGGTGTCCTCGACGAGAAGACTCAGTACGTGGGTCGACATGGCTCAGATCTCCTCATCGAACGTGGGCGCATGATCACGCGCGTACTGGACGTAGCTGTTGCTGACGCCCTGCGGCACCATCGGCCACACCATCGCGTCGGCCGAGACGACGAAGTCGATCACGACCGGTCGGTCATTGGTCTCGAGTGCGAGCTTGATCGCGGCATCCACTTCCTCTTCCTTCTCCACCCGGATGGCGAGGCAGCCGTACGCCTCGGCGAGCTTGACGAAGTCGGGGATGCGGATCGTTCCGTGGCCGGTGTTGAGGTCGGTGTTGGAGTGGCGTCCGTCGTAGAACAGGGTCTGCCACTGACGCACCATGCCCAACGAGGAGTTGTTGATGATAGCGACCTTGATCGGGATGTTGTTGATCGCGCAGGTGGCGAGCTCCTGATTGGTCATCTGGAAGCATCCGTCGCCGTCGATCGACCACACGACGCGGTCGGGCTCGGCGACCTTGGCGCCCATGGCGGCCGGAACCGAGTAGCCCATGGTGCCGGCACCACCGGAGTTCAGCCACGCGTTCGGGCGTTCGTACTTGATGAACTGCGCGGCCCACATCTGGTGCTGTCCGACCCCGGCGACGTAGATGCCCTCGGGTCCGGTGAGCTCGCCGATCCGCTGGATCACGTGCTGCGGGGCGAGCAGGCCGTCCTCCGTGGGAGAGAACCCGAGCGGGAATTCCTCACGCAGTCCGTCCAGGTACGACCACCACTCGGCGATGTCCGGCTTCGTGGTGCCGACGGCTCCGCGGAATGCCGCGTCCAGGTCGATCAGCACGTCGCGGACATCGCCGACGATCGGCACATCCGCGTTGCGGATCTTCGAGATCTCGGCCGGATCGATGTCGACGTGCACGACCTTCGCGTTGGGAGCGAAGTCCGCAGCCTTACCGGTGACCCGGTCATCGAAGCGTGCACCGAGAGCCACGATGAGGTCGGACTCCTGCAGCGCGAGCACGGCGGGAACCGTGCCGTGCATGCCCGGCATGCCGAGATGCTGCTGGTGCGAGTCGGGGAAGACTCCACGTGCCATCAGTGTCGTCACGACCGGAGCGTTGGTCGACTCGGCCAGAGCGAGCAATTCGGCCGCGGCACGGCCGCGGACGACACCACCGCCGACATACAGCACCGGCTTCTTCGCCTCAGCGAGCAGCGCGGCAGCCGCCTGGATCTGCTTGCCGTGCGCCTTGGTCACCGGTCGGTAGCCGGGCAGGTCGATCTTGGGCGGCCACACGAACGGCGCCGACTTCTGCTGCGCGTCTTTCGTGATGTCCACGAGTACAGGACCGGGGCGGCCCGTCGAAGCGACCTCGAACGCCGCGGCAAGTGCCCCGGGGATGTCCTCCGGGTGCTTCACGAGGAAGGAGTGCTTCGTCACCGGCATGGTGATGCCGACGATGTCGGCCTCCTGGAACGCGTCCGTTCCCATCAGGTGGCTGAACACCTGACCCGTGATGGCCACCAGCGGCACCGAGTCCATGTAGGCGTCCGCGATGGCGGTCACGAGGTTGGTCGCACCGGGGCCGGAGGTCGCGATCGCCACGCCCACTCGGCCGCTCGCCGCGGCGTATCCCTCTGCCGCATGGCCTGCGCCCTGCTCATGGCGGACGAGGATGTGCCGGACGGTGTCGTCGTCGAGGAGCGGATCGTAGACGGGCATGATCGTGCCGCCGGGGATGCCGAACACATCGGTGACGCCGAGGAGCCCGAGAGCGCGGACGACGGCTTCAGCCCCCGTGATCTCGGGAGCGGCGGCCTTCTGGGACGGTGGCCGTGGAACGGCCGAAACAGAATCAGCAGTCATGTCTTTCCTTGGTGATCTGAGAAGTCGTCAGGCAAACCAGAATTCGGTCACTGAGCCTGTCGAAGTGTCAACCGGTCGTCGCGCCTTCTGCAGCGGAACGCACGAGTCGCGAGTACTTGGCAAGAACGCCACGGGTATAGCGCGGGGGAAGCGGCTCCCAGCCAGAGCGGCGGGAGGCGAGCTCTGCCTCATCGACGAGTAAGTCAAGAGAGCGAGCTGCGATATCGACCCGTATCAGATCACCATCGCGCACGAAGGCGATAGGACCTGCGTCCACCGCTTCGGGTGCTATGTGGCCGATGCACAGGCCGGTTGTGCCGCCTGAGAATCGTCCGTCAGTCAAGAGTAGTACATCTTTTCCGAGCCCAGCGCCCTTGATGGCCGCGGTAATCGCGAGCATCTCCCGCATGCCGGGGCCGCCCTTGGGGCCCTCGTAGCGGATGACGATGACCTCACCGGCGTTGATCTCGCCGTTCGCGACGGCATCCATCGCCGCGCGCTCGCGCTCGAACACGCGCGCGGGGCCCTCGAACACCGTGGCGTCGAAGCCGGCGGTCTTCACGACCGCGCCTTCGGGGGCGAGGGATCCGTGCAGGATCGTCAGGCCGCCGGTGGCGTGGATCGGGTTGTCGAAGGTGTGGATGACCTCGCCGTCGATCGGCTGCGGGTCGAGGTCTGCGAGGTTCTCGGCGAGCGTCTTGCCCGTGACGGTGAGGGCGTCGCCGTGCAGCAGTCCCTCGTCGAGCATGGCCTTCATGATGACGGGGATGCCGCCGTGACGGTCGACGTCGTTCATGACGTACTTGCCGAACGGCTTCATGTCGGCCACGTGCGGGACCTTGTCGCCGATGCGGTTGAAATCGTGCAGATTCAGTTCGACATCCGCCTCGCGGGCGATCGCGAGCAGGTGCAGCACGACGTTGGTGGAGCCGCCGAGGGCCATGGCGAGTGCGATCGCGTTCTCGAACGCCTCCTTGGTGAGGATGTCCCTGGTGGTGATCCCCTGACGCAGCAGGTTCACGACGGCCTCACCCGAACGGTGCGCGAAGTAGTCGCGGCGGCGGTCGGCGGCGGGCGGTGCGGCGGAGCCGGGCAGGCTGAGTCCGAGCGCCTCGGCCACGGACGCCATGGTGTTGGCGGTGTACATGCCGCCGCAGGCACCCTCGCCCGGTGCGATCGCGCATTCGATGCGCTTGAGGTCCTCTTCGCTCATGAGGCCCGCGCGGCAGGCGCCGACGGCCTCGAACGAGTCGATGATGGTGACGTCCTTCTCGGTGCCGTCCGAGAGCTTCACCCAACCCGGTGCGATGGAGCCGGCGTAGAGGAACACGCTGGAGAGGTCGAGGCGCGCGCTGGCCATCAGCATGCCGGGGATCGACTTGTCGCATCCTGCCAGCAGCACGCTGCCGTCGAGTCGCTCCGCCATCATGACGGTCTCGACCGAGTCGGCGATGACCTCACGGGAGACGAGCGAGAAGTGCATGCCCTCGTGGCCCATCGAGATGCCGTCCGAGACGGAGATCGTGCCGAACTGCAGCGGGTAGCCGCCACCGGAGTGCACGCCCTCCTTCGCCCCCTGGGCGAGCCTGTCCAGGCTCAGGTTGCACGGCGTGATCTCGTTCCAGCTCGATGCGATGCCGATCTGGGGCTTGTCCCAGTCCGCGTCGCCCATGCCGACGGCACGGAGCATTCCTCGCGAGGTGGTGGCCTCGATGCCGTCGGTGACGACTCGGCTTCGGGGCTTGATGTCGATGGGCGCGTTCGAAGAAGGATCTTGCGGGGACATGACGGCAGTCTATTCCCGTCCGGCAGCCCGCTCGGCCACGAGCGCCCCCAGAAGCGCAGCCATCTGTTGTGGGTTCTCCACACGCAGGGTCGCGGCGCTCTCCCCCGGTCCGACGCGCACGCCGAGGTCGCCCGGCTGCAGTACGCGCATCGCGTCTTCGTCGGTGACGTCGTCGCCCGCGAATACGATGCCGGTGGCGTCGTAGTGCCCCCGCAGGGCATGTATCGCGGCGTCTTTGCCTTCGGCCCGCGAGGAGAACTCCAGCACCCGGTGCCCTGCCCTGCGGCGCCAATGCGGGAATCGCTCGGCCATCATCGCGTCGATCTCGGCGAAGGCCGCGGTCTCGGCCTCTGGCGTCGCCAGGCGGGTGTGGATGCCCATGCCGAAGGTCTTCCGCTCCAGCCGCACGTTCTCGTGGCGATCCACGATCGGCTGCGCAGCGGCCCAGAGTGCGTCAAGCGCGCCTTCTGCGGCGGGGACCTCTGGCACGTCCGCGTCGCCGACCCCCGGGAACCAGTACTGCGCGCCGTGCGATCCGGCGAGGGCGACGAGCGAATCGGCCGTGTGCTCACTGATCTCCTGCAGATCGTTCATGCTGCGGCCGGAGACGTAGGCGATGAAGGTGTCGGGAAGCGCCGCAAGCCGGTCGAGCTGGGTCTTCACCTCTGGCAGAGCGCGTGCGGCCATGGGCTCGTCGACCAGCGGCGACGCGGTGCCGTCGAAGTCGAGCGCGATGACCAGTCGCGGCGTGCCGGCGATGGCCGTCAGTGCGTCGTCGGCGGATCCGGGTGTCCAGGTGCGGGTCACAGCGTCTCTCCTCGTCGGGATCGGTGCGGGTGCCGGTGTTGTGACGGTCGGGAAGCTCGCGCGGCGGACAGCGCCTCGAGGAACGACGCGGACCATGCGACGACGTCGTGCTCGAGCACACGGCGCCGCAACGAGCGCATCCGCTTGCCCTGCTCCCCCGGCGTCATCTCGACGGCCGTGATGATCGCATCCTTCAGATCCTCGATGTCGTGCGGGTTGACGCGCACGGCCTGCCGCAGTTCGTCCGCCGCGCCGGTGAACTCGCTCAGCACGAGCACGCCACGATTGTCGATGCGGGACGCGACGTATTCCTTGGCGACGAGATTCATGCCGTCCCTGAGGGCCGTGACGAGCATCACGTCCGCTGCGAGATAGAGGGCCACCATCTCTTCGCGCGGGTACCCCTGGTGCAGGTAGCGGATGGCCGTGTGCTCCATCGTGTCGGTGTCGCCGTTGATGCGACCGACCGCGAGCTCGATCTCGTCGCGAAGGTGGATGTACGCGTCCACGCGCTCGCGGCTCGGGCTCGCCACCTGGATGAGGGTGACGTCCTCGACCTTCAGCCTCCCCGCCGCGAGGAGCTCGCCATACGCCTTGATCCGATGCCGGATGCCCTTGGTGTAGTCGAGACGGTCGACGCCGAGCAGGATGCGCTTCGGATTTCCGAGACTCTCACGTATCTCGAGTGCGCGGGCCTGCACGTCCGGCCGTGCTGCGAGCTCGAGATACGGAGAGGTGTCGATCGAGATGGGGAAGGCCTTGGCGATGACCGTGCGGTGGCCGTTCTCACCCGGCACTGCGACTGTCGTCGCCTTCACCTCGTACTTGAGCCGGCGGCGCACCGCGGCGAGGAAGTATGTCGCGTCCTGTGCGCGCTGGAAGCCGACGACGTCCGCCCCGAGCAGTCCGCGCAGCACCTGATCACGCCACGGGAGCTGGGCGTAGAGCCCGTGCATCGGGAACGGGATGTGGTGGAAGTATCCGATCGTCACGTCGGGCCGCAGCGCCCGCACCATCTCGGGGACGAGCTGCAGCTGATAGTCGTGCACCCACACCGTGCCGTTCTCTGCCGCCGCGGCGGCCGCGGCCTCTGCGAATCGCCGGTTGACCGCGACGTACGCGTCCCACCACTCACGGTGGAACTGCGGTGGCGCGATGACGTCGTGATAGAGCGGCCAGATCGTGTCGTTCGCGAAGCCCTCGTAGTACTCGGCGACCTCCTGAGCACTCAACGAGATCGGGATGAGTCGGATGTCGTTCGCCGTGAAGGGCGCGAGTTCGAGATCGGCCTGACCGGGCCACCCGACCCATGCGCCGTCGACCTGTTTCATGACGGGCTCGAGCGCCGCGACCAGTCCACCGGGGGACGTCCGCCAGTTCTCCTCGCCGTCGGCGCTCACCACGCGATCAACAGGCAGCCGGTTGGCGACGACGACGAAATCAGCGGTGGTCATGGGGACTCCTCACGTCGGCGGTCGGTTTCTCCCAGGCTATCGACTGCGCGGACGCTTATGGCTGAGGTGCCAGTTCAGGATGCCGGCGGCGAATGTGATGACGGCGGCGAGCATCGGCAGCAGCAGCGCAGAGGAAGTGCCGGCGGACTCGGCGATCTCGCCCGCGGCGGCCGCGCCGATCGACTGTCCGACGATCACGCCGGAACCCAGCATCGTCATGACGGTGGCTGTCCGTCCGAGCGGACTCCGCGCCGCACCGAAGCTGAACTGCGTGACCAGCGTCGGCCCGATGCCGACACCCATGATCGCCAGCGCCGCCGTCATACCTGCCGTCGTGTCGACCAGGGTGAGCAGCAGCGAGCCGAGCAGGAGCGTTCCGGAGAACACCAGCCAGCGGGCCCGCAGCGAGAAGCGCGGTGGCAGCCAGGCCATGCCAAGCGCGAGGATCGCCGATCCCACGCCCATCACGCCGTAGAGCAGTCCCGCCTGTTCCGGCACTCCGCGATCGGCCATGAACGACGTCAGGGAAGTGAGCATGGTGCCGAAGAACATGCCCACCCCGAGGATGCCGGCCACGACGACCAGCAGCTCCGGCCTGAACAGCTCGGTCACGCGCGACGGGGCGCGTCCGTCCGCGTCGCGGTGGCTGGAGATGTACCTGCCGCTCGGGTGCAGCGCGAATGCGCCGACGAAGATCACGGTGAGCGCCGCGGCTCCGACGAGCGGGGCCCACGGTGCGATCCACGATGCGAGCACTCCGACGATGAACGGACCGAACACGAACACGGTCTCATCTGCGGCGGACTCGTAGGCCATGGTCGTCGACACAGTGCGGGGGCGCAGAGCCTCCGGCATCCGCTCCGAGATGATGGTGACGAGGCGAGAACGTGACATCGGAGCGACCTGCGGCGCTGTGGCCCCGATCCCGAATGCGGCTACCAGCACCACGAGATCGGCGGTCGCGCTGTAGATGACGACCGTGAAGACGACGAGCATCGTGGCGTTCGCGATCGCGAGCGCGAGCAGCACGGGACGCTGCCCGAAGCGATCTGCTGCGGCGCCGAGCAGCGGGCCGAAACACGCGGTGCCGATGCCCACCGCTGCGGATGTGAGTCCGCCGAGCGAGAGCGACCCGCGGGCCGAGACCGCAACTGTGAGCACGCCCACGACCATCATCGCGAAGGGAAGACGGGCGACGAACGCGACTATGAAGTATGCGAGACCGGCCTCGCGCAACAGGTTCGTCGGACCGACGGGGTGTGTCTGGGTCATGACTCTCGCACGCATCGATTCTATCGAAGCGAGTGCGAGTAGGTTGGACGGTATGCGCTACGTCTTCAGCACTGGACTTTTCGGAGCGATCTCCACCGGTGTGTCTCTGATCCGCGGCACACGCGAGACGCCGATCACCTGGCGTGCGGCGCTCGCCTGGTTGAGCTGGGGGATCAGCCTCGCCCTGGCGATCGGCGCCGCGGTCGATATGCGCCGCGATGAACGCGGTGTCGAGGTCGCCGCAGACTCCCCCTTCGCCAAGGTGCAGTCGAAGCGGTCGAAGAAGGAATCGAAGCAGCTCGAGAAGCGGCTCAAGGCCGCGCAGAAGCGCTGACCTCTTCCTGGCCCTCCGCCTTCGATGGTCAGCGCGTGAGGATCAGCGCCTCGCCCTGACCGCCGCCGCCGCACAGACCGACAGCCGCCGTGCCGCTGCCACGACGTGCGAGCTCGTGAGCCATGTGCACGACCAACCGGTTGCCCGATGCGCCGATCGGGTGTCCGATCGCGATGCCGCCACCATGGATGTTCACGATGTCGTCCGAGATGCCGAGCTCGGCCGTGGAACGGGCAACGACAGCACCGAATGCCTCATTGATCTCGACGAGATCGAGATCGGCCACGGCGATGCCCTGCTTCTCGAGTGCGCGCTCGATCGCGCGAGCCGGCTGCGCCTGCAGCGAGTTGTCGGGCCCGGCGGTCTGCCCGCTTGCGCCCACGGTCACGAGCACCGGCCATCCCTGCGCCTCGGCGTTCTCGCGCGTGGTCACGACGACCGCTGATGCGCCGTCCGAGATCTGCGAAGAGTTGCCCGCGGTGATCGAGCCGCCCTCTGCGAACGCCGCCCGCAGCTTTCCGAGCGTCTCGACGGTGGTCTCCGGCCGGATGCCCTCGTCCTTCGTCAGCAACGTCGGTCCCTGATCCTGTCGAAGGGCGCCCTTGCGCTGCGGCACCTCGACGTGCACGATCTCGGCGTCGAAGGCACCGGAATCGGTGGCTTCCGCCGCGCGCTGATGCGAGGCGGCTGCCACAGCATCCTGCGCCTCGCGCGTGAGTTCGTAGCGCTCGTTGTGACGCTCGGTCGACGCGCCCATGCTCTCCTTGTCGTAGGCGTCGGTGAGTCCGTCGAAGGCCATGTGGTCGAGTACCTCGACGCTGCCGTAGGTCCAGCCGTCGCGCGAGCCCATGAGCAGATGCGGTGCGCGCGTCATCGACTCCATTCCGGCGGCCACCACGGTGGTGGCATCGCCGGTGCGGATCATGCGCGCGGCGTCGATGATGGCGGTGAGTCCTGACAGGCACACCTTGTTCACCGAGTGCGCAGGGACGTCCCATCCGATGCCGGCGCCGATCGCGGCCTGACGGGCGGCGTTCTGACCGGAGCCGGCGGACAGTACCTGTCCGACGATGACGGCGTCGATGGCGGACGGGTCGACGCCGGCTTGCGTGAGAGCACCCTTGATCGCGAAGGCGCCGAGCTGGGGTGCGGTGAAGGAGGACAACTGTCCCTTCAGACGCCCCTGCGGGGTGCGTGCCGCCGCGACGATGACGATGTCGGTCATGAGTTCTCCTTGAGTTCGTCCGCGATGATCAGCGGGGGTTCGGTGGCGTCGATGACCTGCTGCACGCTCACTCCGGGTGCCGTCTCGACCAGCACGAGTCCGGCGTCGGTGACGTCGATCACGGCGAGGTCGGTGATGATCCGGTGTGCCACTCCCCTGCCGGTCAATGGCAGAGAGCATTCATTCACGATCTTCGCCGAGCCGTCTCTGGCGACGTGCTCCATGAGGATGATGAGGCGGTCAGCGCCGTGCACGAGGTCCATGGCGCCGCCTGGCCCCTTGACCATCTTCCCCGGGATCATCCAGTTCGCGAGGTCGCCCGTCGCCGACACCTGCATGGCGCCGAGGATCGCGGCGTCGATCTTGCCTGCTCTGATCATTGCGAAGCTCGTGGCCGAATCGAAGAAGGCGGTGCCGGGGAGCGTCGTGACCGTCTCCTTGCCCGCGTTGATGAGGTCGGGGTCGACGTTCTCCTCGGTCGGGTAGGGACCGACTCCGAGGATGCCGTTCTCGGACTGCAGCACAAGGGTTACGCCGTCCGGCACGTAGTTCGGGACAAGGGTGGGCAGGCCGATGCCGAGGTTCACGTAGGAGCCGTCGGTGAGTTCGGCCGCGGCGCGCGCGGCCATCTGCTCGCGGGTGAGTGCCATGTCAGGCCCCTTCCGTGGTGTCTGCGGACTTCGTCACGGTGCTCTTGGAGACGGTGCGACGCTCGATGCGCTTCTCGATGTCGGTGCCGACCTCGACCATGCGGTGCACGAAGACGCCAGGCAGGTGCACCCGGTCGGGGTCGATCTCGCCCGGTTCGACGAGCTGCTCGACCTGCGCGATGCACACGCGGCCCGCCATCGCCGCGAGCGGGTTGAAGTTGCGAGCGGCCTTGTTGAAGACGAGGTTGCCGTGCCGGTCCCCCGCCATCGCGTGCACGAGCGCGAAGTCGGTCGTGATCGCCTCTTCGAGGACGAACTCCTTGGGAGTGCCGTTCACATCGAACGTGCGGACGTCCTTGACGGGAGACGCGACAGCGATGGATCCGTCCGAGTTGTAGCGCCGAGGCAGCCCACCTTCTGCGACCTGAGTGCCAACGCCCGTCTGGGTGTAGAACCCGGCGATGCCTGATCCACCTGCCCGCAACTTCTCGGCGAGAGTGCCCTGGGGCGTGAGTTCGAGTTCGAGCTCACCGGAGAGGAACTGACGCTCGAACTCCTTGTTCTCGCCGACATAGGACGACGTCATCTTGCGGATGCGCTGCGCGTTCAGCAGGACGCCGAGACCCCAGTCGTCGACTCCGCAGTTGTTGCTGACGACGCTGAGGTCAGTGGTCCCCTGGGCGAGCAGCGCCTGGATGAGGGCGATCGGATTGCCGGAGAGCCCGAACCCTCCGACCGCGAGAGATGCGCCGTCGGGGATGTCGGCGACGGCCTCTTCAGCCGATGCCCATTGCTTGTCGATCACGCAGCACTCCTTCGTGTGAGGTCTTCTTCCAGCATCCGCCTGTCTCCAGTGGAATCGAAACCCGGTCTTGCGATGTGGGCGATTGCATCGATAGCGTCCACATTATGAACACATCCCGATCTGTTCCCGGTGCGCAGGCCGTCGCTCGTGCCGCGAGTCTGCTGCGTCTTGTGACAGCGAGCGGCGAGGAAGGCGCGAACCTGCACGAACTCGCGCAGTCCGCCGGGCTCTCCCGCTCGACGACCCACCGGCTGCTCAGCGCACTGCGCGCGGAGGGGCTCGTCGACCGCGATGAGGACACTGCCAGATGGATGCCGGGACCGGAGCTGTTCCTCATGGGATCCGTGGCGGCCGCCCGATACGACATCACCGCGCTGGCGCGTGACATCGTGCGTTCCCTTGCGGTGAAGACCGAGGAGAGCGCCTTCCTCTCGGTGCGGCGCGCGGATGAGACGGTGTGCCTGCTTCGCGAGGAGGGGTCGTTCCCGATCCGCTCGTTCGTGCTCAGCGAGGGTGTCCGCTTCCCGCTCGGGGTCGCGAGTGCCGGCCTCGCGATCCTATCGTTCCTGCCTGACCACGATGTGGATGCGTATCTGGATCGGCATCCCGAGCTCAGCGAACGCTGGGGCCGCACCCACGGGGTGAAGCCGCTGCGCACCAGGCTCGTCGAGACCAAAGAACGCGGGTACGCGATCAACCCCGGCCTCATCGTGGAGGGCAGTTGGGGAATGGGCGCCGCCGTGTTCGATCGCGCGGGCCGCCCGGAGTGGGCACTGAGCCTGACAGGCGTGGAGTTCCGATTCGGCCCCGATCGGATCGCGCACCTCGGGCGTACGCTGTTGGCGCACGCCCACCAGCTCTCGTCGCGCATCGCGAGCTCTCGGCGCTGAAGCAGATACATACCTCATGGTATATACTTGCGGATATGAATCGTGACGAGATCATCCCTTCGATCGTCATCTCCGCTCATGCGCTCGCGCGGATCGCGGCGCGGCAGGCGCACAATGACACCCCTTCCGCCCAGTGGCGTGTGCTCAGCATCCTGGAACGCGAGAACGGCCAGCGCGTCGGCACGCTCGCAACCGCCGCCCGCACGACGCAACCGGGCATGACCCGACTGCTCGGCGATCTCGAACGCACCGAGCTCGTCACCCGCACGGCAGACGCCGGGGACTCACGGGCGACCGTGGTGCACATCACTGATGCCGGACTCGCCGCCCTGCGGGGATGGCGGGATGAATTCCGCATCACGCTCGCGCCGCACTTCGACGACCTCGACGTCGTCGACTGGGCGACGCTGGCACGCGCCGCCGAGATCCTCACCACCCACAGCAGAGAGACCCTCACGACCAAGGAGGCAGGCGAGTGAGCGGCGGCAAGGCCGTCACCTCCGTCTGGAAACAGCCCGCGCAGGTCTGGGCCGTGGCGTTCGCCAGTGTCGTCGCGTTCATGGGCATCGGCCTCGTCGACCCCATCCTTCCCGCGATCGCCGACTCCCTCCAGGCGAGCCCGACACAGACCGAACTGCTGTTCACCAGCTACCTGCTGGTCACCGGAGTCGCGATGCTGTTCACCAGCTGGATCTCGAGCCGCATCGGGGCGAAGGCGACGCTGATGATCGGGCTCGCACTCATCGTCGCCTTCGCACTCGCGTGCGCGTTGAGCGGCAGCGTGGATGCGATCATCGGCTTCCGCGCCGGCTGGGGTCTGGGTAACGCGCTGTTCATCTCGACAGCGCTCGCAACGATCGTGGGCTCAGCCTCGGGTGGCAGCGGTGCCGCGATCGTGCTGTACGAGGCCGCGCTCGGTCTCGGAATCGCGATCGGGCCGCTTCTCGGCGGACTCCTCGGCGAAGTCAGTTGGCGCGGTCCGTTCTTCGGCGTGGTCGCACTCATGGCGATCGCATTCATCGCGATCCTCACGCTGCTGCGAGGCCCGCAGGAGAAGCGCCGACCAGTTCCGTTCTCCGCGCCGTTCACGGCGCTGCGCCGCCCGGCCCTGGCGATCCTGGCCGTCACAGCCCTGTTCTACAACATCGGCTTCTTCGTGCTGCTGGCGTTCTCGCCGTTCCCGCTCGGCTTCGGCGCGATGGGCATCGGCTTCACCTTCTTCGGCTGGGGTGTCGCGCTGGCGATCACCAGCGTGTGGGTCGCCCCGTGGATGATGCGGCGGATGCGCCGGACGACTGTCATCATGACCGTGCTGCCGCTGCTCGCATTGGACCTGATCGTCGCTGGCCTCGTGGCACAGATCGCCCCCGCGCTCGTCACCTGCATCATCGTGGGTGGACTGCTGCTCGGCGTGATGAACACAGTGCTCACCGAAGCCGTGATGGAAGCGACCGATCTGCCTCGTTCAGTCGCATCGTCGGCGTACTCGGCCGTGCGCTTCATCGGCGGCGCGATCGCACCGCCGGTGGCCGCGCTGCTGTGGCACGCGTTCGACTCGACCGTGCCGTATCTCTTCGCCGCCGCATCGGTATTGGTGGCGACGCTGACGATCTTCCTCGGTCGTGGAACGCTCGCTCACATCGATGACGAACCGGCGGATGCCGCGACAGAGGATGCTGAGGCGATCACGGTCGGGGACGCCGCCTGACCGACGCGCACTGCGTCTGATTCGGTACGGTTGGGCCCATGAGCGACCCAGAACTTCCTGAGCGCAGCATCATCGTCACACAGCGCCTCGCTGCAGCCAGTGTGGACCGCGAGAGTCGCGGGCGAGCCGAAGGAGAGCAGTTTGCGCGAGCAGAAGACGGTCGTCATCACCGGAGCGAGCGGCGGGATCGGTGCGGCCGCTGCGCGGCGACTACGTGCTGATGGGCACGAGGTCGTCATCGTGGGGCGCTCGCCGGCCAAGACCCGCGCGATCGCCGCGGAGCTGTCGGCGGATCACGTCGTGGCCGACTACACGCGGTTGGATGATGTGCGCGAACTCGCTGCCACGCTCGCCTCGAGGTATCCGCGGATCGATGTTCTCGCGAACAACGCGGGTGGCATGTTCGGTGCGAGAGTCGAGACGGTCGACGGCTTCGAGCAGACCTTCCAGGTGAACCACCTGGCCCCGTTCCTGCTCACCAATCTGCTGCAGGACGTGCTGCTCGCGAGCGGCGCCACGATCATCCAGACCTCGAGCGTTGCGGCACGCCTGTTCGGCAGTATCGATCTGAGCGACCTCGACAACCCTCGCGACCACACGCCGACGAAGGCGTACGGCGCAGCCAAGCTGGCGAACATCCTCTTCACGCGCGAACTGCACAACCGCTTCCACCCGCTGGGGCTGAACGCGGCGGCCTTTCACCCCGGGGTGATCGCCTCTGCGTTCGCCGCCGATACGAGCAGCAGGGCGATGGGCTTCCTGTACAACAACTCGTTCACACGCAGATTCCTCGGCACTCCGGCATCCGGCGCCGACCAGCTCGTGTGGCTGGCCGAGACGACTCCAGGCGAGGCGTGGGTGCCGGGCCTCTACTACGAGAAGCGCTCGATCGCGGCGCGAGTGAACCCGCAGAGCACGAGGGACGATCTGGCTCGTGAGCTCTGGGAGCGAAGCGCCGCGATGACAGGTCTGAGGAGCTGACCGCATGGACGATCTGGCCAGCGGAACCTGGCACATCGTGGAACTGCCGGACGGCTCGCTCATCGACGTCGTCGCCTTCAGATCCCGGAGGGGTGCGTCGCGCCGGATCATCGGAATCGATCGCCCCGTGGCACCCGACAAGCAGAAAAGCCTCAGACTCTGGCGAGAGAGTCTGAGGCTGATCCGTGCACCCCCAGGGACTTGAACCCTGAACCCATTGATTAAGAGTCAATTGCTCTGCCGATTGAGCTAGAGGTGCGTGGCCCGGTTTCCCCGGCCGAGGAATTACATTACCAGTTGCGGCGCATCATGCGAAATCGAACCAGCGTTCGCAGGCACGTGGCGCCGACTATCCTGAAGGGGTGACCGACTCCCCCGCAGCCGCCGATTTCACGAACGATCTCGCACTCGCCCTCCGGCTGGCAGACGTCGCCGACGAGCAGTCGCTCCCCCGATTCGATGTGAGCGACCTGAAGGTGTCGACGAAGGCGGACCGCTCCCATGTGACGGATGCCGATCTCGCGACGGAACGCGCCATCCGCGCCCTCCTCGCCCAGGAGCGTCCCGACGACGGCATTCTCGGCGAGGAGTTCGGGACAGAGGGCGACGCCCATCGCCAGTGGATCATCGACCCGATCGACGGCACGGCGAACTTCATGCGAGGGGTTCCGCTCTGGGGCACGATGATCTCGCTCGCGGTCGACGGCGTACCTCAGGTTGGCGTCGTCAGCATGCCTGCGCTGAGCCGCCGATGGTGGGCATCGACCGGAGCCGGCGCATGGACGGCGACCGATGCCGCACCTCGGCGCCTTGAGACGTCGGCGGTCTCATCCCCGGATGACGCGTCCGTGAGCTTCCAGAGCATCACCCAGTGGGCGGATGCCGGACAGCTGCCCGCGTTGCTGCGCATCGCGGACCGCGTCTGGCGAGACCGCGCCTACGGCGACGTCTACTCGTACATGCTGCTTGCCGAGGGCCGTCTGGAGATGGTCGCGGAGTTCGATGTCAAGGAATACGACATCGCCGCCGCAGTGCCGATCGTGCGCGAAGCGGGCGGGAGGTTCACGTCGTTCGACGGCGTCGACACGATCGCGGCCCGTTCGACACTGGCCAGCAACGGTCTGCTTCACGAAGCCTTCCTCCGACTCGCTCACTCCCCCACGAACACCTGACCCGAAAGCAGCGATGATCCGCCGTACCTCCCTTGCCGTGCTCGCGGCCGTGACGATCGCCCTGACGCTGTCGGCATGCTCCGCCGCGGCCGACCCCGTAACTACTCCGACGACCACGCCGAAGCCCACAGAGACCACAAGCCCGTCGCCCGAACCGACGCCGACCACGACACCAGAGCCGGAAGAGACTCCCGGCGCCGCGCCGACGTGCGAGACGATCATCGCGCCCAGCACGGTCGCGGCGCTGACCGAGCAAGGCTGGACCTACCGGGAACACGAATTCCGCTTCGGCGAGCACATAGTCGAAGGCGGCATCCAGTGCGTCTGGGGCGACTACACGGTGCCGTCGGACCATGTTCAGGTGTTCGGATGGGCGCCGCTCGATCAGGCGGCATCCGGCGACGGGCAGCAGAAGCTTCTCGACGAAGGCTGGCAGCGCGCGGATTCCGACGGCCGCGTGTACATCACCGAGAACCCCGATACCGCGATGGCGCCGGACGAGGACGGCTTCGGGATGACGTACGAGTTCGGTGACGGCTGGGTGAAGGTCGCCGACACGCGGCGGAGTCTCATCCTCGTCGATTTCGAGTGAACCGGGCCGAGCCCGCGCGAGAACACGAACAAGCCCCACCATCCTGGTACGGATGGTGGGGCTTCTTCTGTGACAGCGGCTTTGTGGAGCTGGGGGGAATCGAACCCCCGTCCAACGCTGAGTATCCACGGCTTCTCCGGGCGCAGTCTGTGCAGACGTTCTACTCGGCTCCGACCTTTGTCACAGACACCTAAGTCGACAAGCCCAGCCTGGGAAGAGTCCCGTGTGACGTCCAGACGCCGTCACACAGCAAGATTCCTAGATGACGCCAGGATCCGTATCGGAATCACATACGGCCTGACGGACTCGGGCTCGCTTATGCAGCGAGGGCGAAGTCGTTGCGCTTTGTTTCGGCAACTATAGTTTTGCAGGGAGCGTTCACGAGATAACCCTGCATCCTCGGCCCGCTTCACGTGAATTCACAAGCACTGTCGAAACCGATCAGCCCCGTGTGTCTTCTTTCGAAGGAACCACTGTCACTCTGTGGATTTATCAGCTCGGATGTCGAAACACCCGAGCATCACAGGATACAACGGATCCGGGCTTCATGCTATTCCGCGACCGGTCTGAACAGGATGCTCTGGCGTAGAGTCGCTCTCATGAGCGATGTCGTCATCACAGTCCGCGGCGAGAACGAGTCGCGCCTTGCCCCGGAGCGCGCCACGATCCGCGTCACGGTACGAACCGAAGGCGCGGAGCGCGCATCGGTGGTCGACCAGGTGATGCGACTGTCCGAACCGCTGCGGAAGAGCATCACCGACCGCAAGGATGCCGGGACCGTGGCCGAGTGGACCAGCAAGCGTCTCGCGGTGAGCGCAGAACGCCCCTGGAACAACGAAGGCAAACGCCTGGCGCTGGTCTACCGCGCGAGCGTCGACTTCAGCGCCACGTTCACCGATCCATCCGAGCTCTCCATCTGGGTGTCGGACATCTCCGCCTGGGACGGCGTCGAGGTCGGCTGGGTGAACTGGCATCTCACGCCGGAGACGCGTGCTCGCGTCGAACGCGACGTCGCCTCCTCAGCCGTGAGCGTGGCCGTCGCACGCGCGGAGGCATACGCCGCCGCGTTGGGTCTCACCGACGTCACACCCATCGAGATCGCCGATGTCGGACTCATCTCTCAGGGCCAGGCACCAGGCGCACCACAGATGCTCAAGGCGCGCGGCGCCGCATTCGCCGCGGCGGATTCCGCACCGTCGATGGAATACGAACCCGACGAGATCGTCGTCTCAGCGACCGTTGAGGCCCGCTTCAACGCCCACTGAACGACGACGCTCAGACCGCGAACTGCGCCAGTTCCGCTGCCAACCGCTCTGAGACGTGCGCACGGACATCCGTGCCTTTCTCGCCGTGCTCCGCCGACAGCAGCATCCCGGTCTCGTGAATGGCCGCAACCAGGTCACCGCGGTCGTACGGGACGAGTGCGTGCACCTCGACGGCCGGTTTCGGCAGCGCCTCGTCGATCGCGGCCCGTAACTCTTCGATCCCCTCACCGGATCGTGACGACACGAAGTGCGCGCGTGGCTCGAGGCCCTGCAGCACCAGTCGATCGTCGTCCGAGATGAGATCGGCCTTGTTGAAGACGACGATCTCGGGAAGTTCGCGTGCTCCGACGTCGCCCATCACATCACGGACAGTCTGCAGCTGACCCGCTGGGTCTGGGTGCGCCCCGTCGACGACGTGCAGCACGATGTCGGCCTCACCGACCTCCTCCAGCGTGGAGCGGAACGCCTCGACGAGCTGATGCGGCAGGTTGCGTACGAAGCCGACCGTGTCGGTGAACGTGTAGACACGTCCGTCGGAGGTCTCGGTGCGTCGCACCGTGGCATCCAGCGTCGCGAACAGCGCGTTCTCGACCAGGACGCCTGCGCTCGTCAGCGCATTGAGCAGGCTCGACTTGCCGGCGTTGGTGTATCCGGTGATCGCCACCGAGGGGATCGTGTTGCGCTTGCGTTCGGCGCGCTTGGCCTCTCGTGCCGGGCCGAAATCACGGATCTGACGGCGCAGCAGCGCCATCTTCGTGCGGATGCGGCGTCGATCGAGCTCGATCTTGGTCTCACCTGGACCGCGCGAACCCATGCCGGCGCCGCCGGCTCCGACCTGTCCACCGGCCTGGCGGCTCATCGAGTCACCCCAGCCGCGCAGACGCGGAAGCAGGTACTCGAGCTGCGCCAGCTCGACCTGCGCCTTGCCCTCCCGGCTCTTGGCGTGCTGGCTGAAGATGTCGAGGATCACGGTGGTGCGGTCGATGACCTTCACCTTGACGACATCTTCCAGAGCACGCCGCTGGCTGGGTGCGAGTTCGGTGTCGGCGATCACGGTGTCAGCACCGGTGGCTGCGACGAGATCCTTGAGCTCCTGCGCCTTGCCACGGCCCAGATATGTGGCCGGGTCCGGATTCGGACGCCGCTGCAGCACGGCGTCGAGGACGACCGCTCCTGCCGTCTCGGCAAGCGCTGCGAGTTCGCGAAGCGAGTTCTCGGCATCCGTCTGGGCACCCTGCGGATACACGCCCACGAGCACGACGTTCTCGAGTCGCAACTGTCGATACTCGACCTCGGTGACGTCTTCGAGTTCCGTCGAGAGGCCGGCGACACGACGCAGGGCGTGACGATCCTCCAGATCCCACTGATCGCCGTCTCGATCCGAATACGCCGCCGTGGCGGAGTCCTGCAGCGCCTGTGCGGCGCCGAAGACCCGCGCCTGGGTGCGCGGCTGCGCGCTTGCGAGCACTCGATCCAGTCTCTCGTCGTCGAGTGTCTGCTCAGTGCTTGTCTCGTCTGTGGCTTTCGTCATCCTCTGCCTTCTGTGTCCGACGCCTTAACCTTAACCCTGCTGTCCGGTACGCTCGCCGTATGGGGTCTGATCACTACTTCACTGCGGCCCCGGCAAGCGCGGAGAACCTGCGAACCATTCGCGTGACGCTCGCAGATCGTGAACTCGAAGTGACCACCGCCGGTGGCGTCTTCAGCCCCGACCGCGTCGATGCCGGCACCGCAGTCCTCTTCGCCAACATGCCTCCGCTGCCGCCGAGCGGTAATTTCCTCGACCTCGGAAGCGGCTGGGGCCCCATCAGCATCACGATGGCTCTCACCTCGCCGCACGCCACGGTGTGGGCTGTCGACGTGAATGAGCGGGCGCTGGACCTCGTCCGTCGAAATGCCGAGGCTCTCGGCATCACCAATGTAAACGCCGTACTGCCCGACGATGTTCCCGATGACGTCGTGTTCCGGACGATCCGCTCGAATCCGCCGATCAGAGTGGGCAAGGACGTGCTGCACGACATGCTCGAGCGGTGGATACCCCGTCTGGACGAGCGCAGCGATGCATGGTTGGTGGTGCAGCGAAACCTCGGCGCCGATTCACTCCAGCGATGGCTCGGATCGACGTTCCACCCCGGGTACAGCGTCTTCCGCACCGCGACGGGCAAGGGATATCGCGTGCTCAAGGTGCGAAAGCACGGCAATCCTCCGACGGAACCGATCTCCCTCACCTGAGCGCACCGGACGGACTCACCGGCCGAGCGGGCCGAGCGCGTCAGACCTTGGCGATGCGGCGCACGCTGTAGCCCGCACCGCGATGCTCATCGGGCAACCGGTCGCCGCGTCCGTGCAGCTTGTGACGAAGCGTCCCCGGAACGTACTCGGTCTGATACACGCCACGGCGCTGCAGTTCGGGCACGATGAACTCGACGATGTCCTCGAACGTTCCGGGCGTGATCGCGTAGGCGAGGTTGAATCCGTCGACGTCGGTCTCGTCGACCCAGTCCTGCAGGAAATCGGCGACCTCTTCAGGCGAGCCGACCACGCGCGGGCCGAGACCGCCGATGTTGCCCAGTCGGGCGATGTCGCGCACCTTCCATTCCTTGCCGTCGTCGTTCGCCTGCTGGAAATTCGCCACGGTCGACTGGATCGCGTTGCTCTTGACGTTGCCGATCGGCTCGTCGAGGTCGAACTGCGACAGGTCGATGCCCATCCATCCCGACATGAACACCAATGCGCCCTCATCGCTGGCGTACTGCAGGTAGTCCTCGTGCTTGGCGTGCGCCTTCTCGCTCGTCTCGTCGGTGATGATCGTCAGAAGCGTGTAGATCTTCGCGGAGTAGCGGTCGCGCCCCGCCTCTTCGAGGGCGTCGCGGATGCGCTTCACTGTTCCAGCGAGCACCGTCTTGGTGGGTGCGGCGACGAAGATCGCCTCCGCGTTGCCCGCCGCGAACGCGATACCGCGCGGTGATGCGCCGGCCTGGAAGATCACCGGCGTTCGCTGCGGCGACGGTTCGGAGATGTGGATGCCGGGAACAGTGAAGTGCTCACCGTGATGGCCGATGTCATGAACCTTGGACGGATCGGTGAAGACCCCGGACTCACGGTCGCGGATGACCGCGTCGTCTTCCCAGGAGCCCTCCCACAGCTTGTACGTGACCTCGAGGTACTCGTCGGCCACGTCGTAGCGCTGATCGTGCTCGAGCTGGTCGTCATGCCCCATGTTCCGGGCTGCGGAGGGCAGGTATCCGGTCACGACGTTCCAGCCGACCCGGCCGTTCGTGAGGTGATCGAGGGTCGACATGCGCCGGGCGAAGGGGTACGGGTGCTCGTACGCGGTGCCAGCGGTCACGCCGAAGCCGAGGTGATCGGTGACAGCGGCCATGGCGCTCACCAGCAGTACGGGATCATTGACGGGCACCTGGGCGCCGTGGCGGACCGCGGCTTCGTTGGAGCCGCCGTACACGTCATACGTACCGAGTACGTCGGCGATGAACAGGCCATCGAAGTTGCCGCGCTCGAGGAGCTGTGCGAGCTCAGTCCAGTAGCCGAGCTCTTTGTAGCGCGCCGACTGATCGAGCGGATGCCGCCACATGCCGGAGGACTGGTGCGCCACGCAGTTCATGTCGAACGCGTTGAAGCGGATCTGCTTGCTCATACGCACCATGGTGAACCACGACGCGCCTCGATCTCTTGTCGGCTGTAACGCGACGACTCAATCGCAGGCGAACGGGCGACTCACACGAGGTCGACTGTGCCGCTGTAGACGAGCTGCGCCGGCCCTGAGAGTGCGACGTGCTCGCCGTCTTCTGCGGGGAACATCCGCACGCCCAGTGTGCCCCCTGGCACTTCGACGCTCCAGTTGTCCGGGGCGCGGTCACCCGCCCAGTACCGCACGGCGAGAGCGGCAGCCGCGACACCGGTGCCGCAGCTGAGCGTCTCCCCCACCCCTCGCTCGAACACCCGCATCCTGACGTGCCCGATCCCGTCGCGCACGAGGGGTTCTCCCGGCACGACGAACTCCACGTTCGCGCCGGAGGGCAGGGGCGGCTCGAGTTCGGGGATGTATTCGAGTTCGAGACCGTCGAGTTCTTCGTCCGATGCGAGAGCGACGACGACATGCGGGTTGCCCACGTCGATTCCGAGCCCGGGGCGAGCGACATCAAGGCCACGCGCCTTTGCGAGCGGGTCGTCGCCGGACAGGCGCCAGCGTCCCAGATCCACCTGATACCCGGTGCCGCTGGCCGTCACATCCCGCACACCGGCGCGGGTGCCGATCGGCAGAGTCGTACCTGGTTCGATCACCGCGAGGCCGGCACCGACCAGATAGTGCGCGAAGACACGGATGCCGTTGCCGCACATCTCGGCGATCGATCCGTCGGCGTTTCGATAGTCCATGAACCATTCAGCAGCAGGTTCCTCAGCGAGCGCTGCCGCGCCCTCCGGAAGAGCTGCCGAGCGCACCACACGGAGGACGCCGTCAGCGCCGATGCCGAAGTGGCGGTCGCAGAGCACCGCGACCTGCGCGGCCGTGAGATCCAGCTCACCGTCGGCGTCAGGGATGATGACGAAATCGTTGCCGGTACCGTGCCCCTTGGTGAATGCGACCATGCGAACAGTCTAGAGAGATCGGCGGCGATCGATCAGCCACGAACCACGCGGTAACGGCCGCACATGAAGTTGCGATTGCGCGCCACGTCGAGCAGCTCGAGGTCGAGAGTTCGCGGCAGCAACGGCGCTCCACCGCCGAGAGTGACCGGCGCGAACTGCACCCAGACCTCATCGAGGAGCCCGGCGTCGGCGAACTGGCCGGCCAGATCACCACCGCCGACCACCCACAGGTCTTTACCGCCTGCGGCCGCGGTCATCGCGGCGTGCACCTCGGAGATCGCGTCCCTGGTGAGTGTCACCTCGGCCCCGTCGGGAATCGCCAGCTCGCGATGGGTGAACACCCACGTCGGCTGCGAGTACCCCCAGACACCCTGCTCGTGATCGAGTACCCATTCGTACGTGGATGCCCCCATCGCCAGGGCGCCGATCGTCTTCTCGAACTGCTGATAGGCCATCGGTCCTTCGGCATCGATGTCCTGTGTCAGCAGCCAATCGAGCGAGTGCTCTGGCGTTGCGATGAAACCGTCGAGACTGGAGGCGGTGAAGAAATGCGTGCTCATGACTCCATGATGAACCCGGGCACCGACATCGCTCAGAGCAGTTCTGCGGGATCACTTCCCGGAGCGAGCCAGGTGAGCTCCGGATAGCGTTTGAACCACGACACCTGGCGGCGCGCGTAGCGACGGGTGAGTGCCTGAGTCGACGCCACGGCCTCAGCCTCGGTCAGCTCACCCCTCAGCTGTGCGAGCGCCTGCGCATAGCCGATCGCGCGACTCGCCGTGACGCCTTCCTCCAGCCCCCTCTGACGCAGGTGCTCGACCTCTTCCAGCATCCCGTCCGCCCACATCCGCTCGACTCGCCTGTCCAGACGCTCGACCAGTTCGGGTCTGTCGACGTGGAGCCCCAGGATACGAGTGGTCGGATGCCAGAGCTCAGGAGTCTCCGGCAGAGCAGCACCGTGAGTCTTCTCCCCCTGCTCGAGAACTTCCAGTGCACGGACGACGCGGCGGCCGTTCTTCGGATCGATCCGTGCGGCAGCGGCAGCGTCCGCCGCCTCCAGACGCGCGAAAAGTGCAGCGGCACCGTGCGTCTCGAGGTCGCGCTCGAGACGCGCTCGCGTCTCGGCGTCGCGTGGAGGGAAGCGGAAGTCGAAGATCACGCTGGAGATGTAGAGGCCGGAGCCGCCCACCAGGATCGCGTCGCCACCGCGGGAATGGATGCCCTGGATCGCGGTGCGCGCGAGCGGCTGATACCAGGCGACAGCGGCCTCATCGCGGATATCGCGGACGTCGAGCAGGTGGTGGGGAACGCCGCGACGCTCGGCCCCCGAGAGTTTGGCCGTGCCGATGTCCATGCCCCGGTACAGCTGCATCGCGTCGGCATTGACGATCTCGGCCGGATTGCCGCGTTCGCGCAGCAGCTCTGCGAGGTTCAGCGCCAGGTCGCTCTTGCCGGTTCCCGTCGCGCCGACGATCGCCCACAGGCGGGTTGCGGGCGAATCAGACACCGACGCGGAGCGTGGGGAGACCGAGCGAAACCGCTCGCGGTGCACCGGTGTCTCCGGACGGGGCCGGGACGCCGCACGACTCCGCCTGCGCGCGATCCCACGCGTCTCCACCGCGCGTGCGCCGGATACGCAGCGGAGCGCCGCTCGCGTCGTCGGCGAGAAGGTGGAAGGGCGCGCCGTGCGTGATCGTGACCGTCACCACGTCGCCAGGACGCGGGATGTCAGAACCCTCGGTGACCTCGAAGTGCACGAGGCGGTTGTCTTCGGCGCGCCCCGTGAGCCGATGCGTCTCGGCGTCCTTCTTGCCCTCGCCGACGGAGACGAGCACCTCGACCTCGCGGCCGACCTGCTTCTGATTCTCTTCCAGAGAGATGCGTTCCTGGAGGGCGAGGAGCCGGTTGTACCGCTCCTGCACCACCTCTTTGGGGACCTGGTCCTCCATGGTCGCCGCAGGCGTGCCCTCGCGGATGGAGTACTGGAATGTGAAGGCATTGGCGAAACGGGCCTGCTCCACGACGCGCATGGTGTCTTCGAAGTCCTCGTCGGTCTCACCAGGGAAACCGACGATGATGTCGGTGGAGATCGCCGCGTACGGCATGCGCTCACGAACGCGATCGAGGATGCCGAGGAACTTCGAACTGCGATACGAGCGGCGCATCGCCTTGAGTACGCGGTCGCTGCCCGACTGCAGCGGCATGTGCAGCTGTGGCATGACCGCCGGTGTCTCCGCCATGGCGTCGATGACGTCGTCGGTGAAGGCGGCGGGGTGCGGGCTGGTGAACCGGATGCGCTCGAGTCCGTCGATCTCGCCGGCGGCGCGCAGCAGTTTGCCGAAGGCCTGACGATCCCCGAATTCGACGCCGTACGAGTTCACGTTCTGACCGAGCAGCGTGACCTCGATCGCGCCGTCTTCCACGAGCAGGCGGATCTCGTTCAGGATGTCGCCGGGGCGACGATCCTTCTCCTTGCCGCGCAGGCTCGGCACGATGCAGAAGGTGCAGGTGTTGTTGCAGCCGACCGAGATCGACACCCATCCGCTGTGAGCGGAGTCGCGCTTGGTCGGCAGCGTCGAGGGGAAGACCTCGAGGGATTCGAGGATCTCGAGTTCGGCGTCGCCGTTGTGGCGTGCGCGTTCGAGTAGTCCGGGCAGCGAGCCCATGTTGTGGGTGCCGAACACGACGTCGACCCAGGGCGCCTTGTCGAGGACCGCGTCTTTGTCCATCTGGGCGAGGCAGCCGCCGACGGCGATCTGCATGCCCTCCTTGCGACGCTTGACGGATGCCAAGTGCCCGAGCGTGCCGTAGAGCTTGCCCGCAGCGTTGTCACGAACGGCGCAGGTGTTGATGATGACGACATCCGCCTCCGCGCCGGAATCGGCTCGGAGGTAGCCTGCGCTCTCCAGCGAGCCGGAGAGACGTTCGGAGTCGTGCACATTCATCTGGCACCCGAAGGTGCGCACCTCGTACGTCCGCTGACGTCCGTCGGCGTCGACGGCCGCCGACGAGGCCTGGATGATCGTCGGTTCGCTGCTGAGGATAGTCATGGTGAACCCATTCTACGAGCGTTCGGGCCGGGTCACTCCGAGTCGACGAACCGCACGCCGCTTGTCGGCTTGCCCAGCGACGTCTCGGTCAGCGCCGTCCTCGCCGCGTTCATGGCGACGGAGCCGCCGTATCCGCGTCGCGCGAGCTGGCCCATGAGTCGCCGAAGCGCGGTCTCGAAGTCGAGCCGGGTCATCGAACGCGCCTTGGTCCTGGCGAACTCCAGCGCCCGTTCGGCATCGTCATCCGGCAGATCCCCGAGCGCGGTGTCGATGACGTCGCGCGGAATGCCACGCTGTGCCAAAGCCCTCGACAGTGCGACGCGCCCCTGTCCCTTGCGCTCGATGCCCGATATCACCAGCTGCTCAGCGAGGATCAGGTCGTCGAGGTAGCCACGCCTGCAGAAGTCGTCGACCGCGTCGTCGATCTGCGAGAGGTCCAGATCATGGCCGCGCAGCACCTGCCGTGCCTCGGAGATCGACAGAGAGCGCGCCCGCAGCTTGCGCAGCAGTGACTCCTCACCGGTTGCACGGATCTGATCCGGGTCGCGCTCTGGTGGCTGCTCCCCCGCGACCGCAACCTCTGAGCGGTGCAGAACTTCCGATCGCTCGTTCACGGCAGCCGCCTCGTGCGAGGGCCCGTGCGAGGGCTGGTGCGGCAGTGCAGACGCCGGCGCCACCTTGTCCCCGAAGAGTGGGATCACGGGAGCGAGGCGCGCCTCGCCCCCGTCACCGACAGTCATCAGGCCGGAATACGCTGCGTGAGCTCGGCCGCAGCTTCAGGAGCCTCGTCGGCGACCGCTCCGCCGATGCCGAGCTTCTGCTTGATCTTCGTCTCGATCTCCAGGGCGACGTCAGCGTTCTTGATGAGGAACGAACGTGCGTTCTCCTTGCCCTGACCCAGCTGATCGCCGTCGTAGGTGTACCACGAACCCGACTTCTTCACGAGCCCATGCTCCACACCGAAATCGATGAGGCTGCCTTCACGCGAGATGCCAGTGCCGTACAGGATGTCGAACTCCGCCTGCTTGAAGGGCGGTGCCATCTTGTTCTTCACGACCTTGACGCGGGTGCGGTTTCCCACCGCTTCGGTGCCATCCTTCATGGTCTCGATGCGACGGATGTCGAGGCGGACGGAAGCGTAGAACTTCAGCGCCTTACCACCGGCCGTCGTCTCGGGGGACCCGAAGAACACGCCGATCTTCTCGCGCAGCTGGTTGATGAAGATCATGGTGGTGTTGGTCTGACTCAGACCGCCCGTGAGCTTGCGGAGCGCCTGCGACATGAGTCGCGCCTGCAGACCCACGTGCGAGTCGCCCATCTCGCCCTCGATCTCGGCGCGCGGGACCAACGCAGCGACGGAGTCGATGACGATGAGGTCGATGGCACCGGAACGCACGAGCATGTCGGCGATCTCGAGTGCCTGCTCGCCTGTGTCCGGCTGAGACACAAGGAGTGCGTCGATGTCGACGCCGAGTTTCTTCGCGTACTCAGGGTCGAGCGCGTGCTCGGCGTCGATGAAGGCGGCGATGCCGCCGCCACGCTGGGCGTTGGCGATCGCGTGCAACGTCAACGTCGTCTTACCCGACGACTCAGGGCCGTAGATCTCGACGATTCGGCCGCGCGGCAGGCCGCCGACGCCAAGAGCGACGTCGAGGGCGATGGAGCCCGTCGGAATGACAGCAACAGGGGCGCGCTCATCGCTGCCCAGTCGCATGACCGAGCCCTTCCCGAACTGCCGGTCGATCTGGGCGAGGGCTGATTCCAGGGACTTCTCGCGGTCTGCGGGTGATGGCATGACGTGCTCCTATTTGTTCGCATGGTGCCGCCTGTAGGCTGTCGCGGCCACCCCGACTGGGGCGAACTCTCCGACAAGGCGTATGGCTTTTTCGGCCTGTCATCACCGTACGAGCGACCTCCGACATTGCATCGGCTGCCCCACGAATCGGGGATGACTTCACCTCGAAACCACTTGTGCAGAACGTTACGCGCACTTCGAACACATATTCGACGACACGCCGATCCGGCACAGAGCGGACGCGATCAGAGAATCGAGTGCAGCTCCGCGCCCTCAGTGCCTGCGCGGCTCGAGCCGTCCGACTCCGTAGCGACGCTCCGCCGGCACATCGGTCTCGGCGCAGAGGGCGAGCCAGATCTCACGCGGCGCGACGCCTGCATCCAGGGCCTCTGCTGCCGTCCGATTGCCGAGAGCATCCAGGACGAGATCCGTCGTCAGCATCGCGGCGCGCGCACCGAATTCGTCGTCGACCGCGCGAAGGAACTCACTGCGCCGCATTGAAGGTCTACCCGAGGAGCCGCAGGTCAGTGCAGTGAGAGTTCGGGTTCGATGGACGCGACCAGGTCGTCCGGAACGACATCAGGGAACACCTGGATGCCCTCGAGGACGGAGATGCGGTCGCCCACCTCACGCATGATGATCGAGATGGGCACGTCGAGCGCTTCGGCGACCGAAGCGAGGATCTCGCTCGAGGCCTCCTTCTGACCGCGCTCGACCTCGCTGAGATATCCGAGCGCCACGGAGGCCTTGCCCGCGACCTGCCGGAGCGTACGCCCCTTCTGCAGGCGGAAGTCCCTCAGCACATCGCCGATTTCCTGTCGTACAAGAATCATCGGAACCTCCTCTCGATTCCCCTCATCGGAGCGTGCTCCGAACGGATCGCCAGTCTAACCCGACTCTCTGAATAAAAAACTACCGTTTCACGCTGTGCTTTCGTTGTGAGCACATCTTCCATCGCCACACTTCTCACAACGATCATGGGCGGTGTGCTATTCCCCCATCTCTTCGAGCAGCTTCTCGATCGCCGCATCCACGGTCTGAGCTCTGATCGATGCGCGATCGCCATCGAGCCGCAGCGAGAACGCACGCACGCGCATGGGCGTGGCGATGCCGATGTGCACGGTTCCCACCGGTTGCCCGTCAGGCGAATCCGGACCGGCGATCCCCGTCGTGGACAGACCCACGTCCGCTGATCTGCCTGCGACGCTCACGGCATCGCGCACGCCACCGGCCATCTGCTCCGCGACGAGCGGATGAACCGGCCCGTGCTCCTCGAGCAGCGCGGCATCCACTCCGAGCAGCGAGGCCTTCACGGGCGTCGCGTATGCGACGACCCCTCCGAGCAGGGTCGCCGATGCACCGGGCACCGACACGATCTCGGCCGCCAGCGCCCCGCCGGTGAGCGATTCGGCGATTCCCAGTGTCCATCCGCGGGCGGTGAGCGCGGCCACCAGCTCCGCCGCCGCGGTCATGATCTGTCGGCGCGCGATCCGCGCACCTGTGAGAGCACGTAGTCGACTCCGCTGACGACGGTGAGCGCAAGTGTCACGTACATCAGCACGATGCCGACGCCGATCCACCAGTCCATGCCGATCAGCTGGTGAAGAGGCAGCAGCCACCAGCCGAGCGCGATGCCCTGCACCGCGGTCTTGACCTTCCCCAACCACGCGGCGGCCACGATGTGGCTGCTGGCGACTATGAAGCGATGGATCGTGATGCCCCATTCACGGATGAGGATGATGATGACGATCCACCAGGGCCATTCGGCGAGGATCGCGAGTCCGACGAAGCCTGCGCCGGTGAGCAGCTTGTCGGCGATCGGATCCCAGAGCTTTCCGAAGTCGCTGACGATGTCGTACTTGCGGGCGAGATATCCGTCGACCCAGTCCGTCGAGATGGCCACGATGAACAGGACACCGGCGATCCAGCGGATCACGAGGTCGTCGAGGCCGTACGTCCCGCCGAGGAGCAGCAGGACGAAGAAGACCACGGCGAGCGGGATCCGTGCGATCGTGATCGCGTTCGGCAACTGCCGCGGAATCGCCATCAGTCGCGACCCGTCAATCCCCAGGCGTCTTCGCCGGCATCGTCCTCATCGACCACGGGCAGTCCGCGGAACTGCTCTTCGATCGGGTCGTGAGCGGGTCCTGGCTGCGCCGCAGCCGGCGAGGGTGCCGGCGCAGCGGCCGGAGGGTCATCGCCGCGCAGTTTCGCCATGACGTCCGGCAACTGCTCGGCCGTCACAAGCACATCGCGCGCCTTCGAGCCCTCGGACGGGCCGACGATCTCGCGGGACTCGAGGAGATCCATCAGACGCCCGGCCTTCGCGAAGCCGACGCGCAGTTTGCGCTGCAGCATCGAGGTCGAGCCGAACTGGGACGAGACGACGAGCTCTGCGGCGGCGAGCAGCACCTCGAGGTCGTCGCCGATGTCCTCGTCGACTTCCTTCTTCCTGGTCGGCTCCAGCGCCTCCTGCACATCCACCCGGTACTCGGGCCGAGCCTGAGCAGTGACGTGCTTGACCACCGCGTCGATCTCGCTCTCCTCGACCCACGCGCCCTGCAGTCGGAACGGCTTGGATGAGCCCATCGGCGAGAAGAGCGCATCGCCCTGGCCGATCAGCTTGTCGGCGCCGGGGCTGTCGAGGATGACGCGGCTGTCGGTGACGCTGGTCACCGCGAAGGCGAGACGCGAGGGCACATTGGCCTTGATCAGACCGGTGACGACGTCGACGCTCGGACGCTGGGTCGCGAGCACTAGGTGGATGCCGGAGGCACGGGCGAGCTGCGTGATGCGCACGATCGAGTCCTCGACGTCACGAGGGGCGACCATCATGAGGTCTGCGAGCTCGTCGACGACGACCAGCAGGTACGGGTACGGCTTGAGCACGCGTTCGCTGCCGAGGGGAACCTCGACCTCACCGGCGCGCACGGCCTTGTTGAAGTCGTCGATGTGGCGGAATCCGAACGACGCCAGGTCGTCGTACCGCATGTCCATCTCCTTCACCACCCACTGGAGTGCCTCTGCGGCCTTCTTCGGGTTGGTGATGATGGGCGTGATCAGGTGCGGCACACCGGCGTAGCTCGTGAGCTCGACGCGCTTGGGGTCGATCAGCACCATGCGCACGTCGGACGGACGCGCCCGCATCAGCAGGCTGGTGATCATCGAGTTGACGAAGCTCGACTTACCGGATCCGGTGGATCCGGCGACCAGCAGGTGCGGCATCTTCGCGAGGTTCGCGACGACGAAGTTTCCGCCGACGTCCTTGCCGACGCCGACCGTCAGCGGATGAGTGCTCTTGTGCGCAGCCGCGGAGCGGATGACGTCACCGAGGGCGACCGTCTCGCGGTCGGTGTTCGGGATCTCGATGCCGATCGCGCTCTTGCCGGGGATCGGCGAGAGGATGCGAACATCGTTCGACGCCACCGCATAAGCGATGTTGTTGCTCAGCTGCGTGATCTTCTCGACCTTGACCCCGTGGCCCACCTCGACCTCGTACTGCGTGACCGTCGGTCCGCGCGAGAATCCGGTCACCTTGGCGTCGATCTTGAACTGCGAGAGCACGCTCGTGATCTGCTCGACGATCTTGTCGTTCGCCTCGGAGCGGGCGACCGAGGGTGGACCGGCGCTGAGCACGCCGGGCGACGGCAGGGAGTACGGAGCGCTCGGAGCCTGCAGACCGCGCTCTCCCGGACCGTCGGTCCCGAAGCCGGAAAGTCCTGGCAGCTCTGGCTGCTCGCCAGTGTCGCCGGAGTCGTCGAGCAGTGCGGTGCTCCCCTGGGCGCCGAGCTTGTCCATCACGCTCTGCACGTCGGTGAGCACCTCGGTGGCGGCATCCGCGGGGTCGGCGACGATGACAGCCTGGTCATAGGCGGTGTTGTCGACCGGCCCGTCATTCGGCGACAGCAGCTCGGTGAGGTCCTGCGAGCCGATCCCCTCGTCGGGATCCTCTTCGCGACCGGTCTTGTTCCGGCGCCACCACGGGAGGACGTTCGGATCGTCGTCCTCGTCGAACGAGCCCTCCCCCTTGTCTGCGGCGGCCTTCTCGTCGACAGCGGGCTTCTCGACGCGCTCCGCGCCGAACATCCAGGCGTACAGGTCTCCGAGCCTCGCGCCGATGCGGTTCGGCGGGGTCTTGGTGATGATCAGGATGCTGAGCGCGGCCAGCAGCCCCAGCACGATGTAGGCGACGATGTCGGTGAGATACGACAGCGGCTCCCCCAGCATCCAGCCGAAGAGTCCCCCGGCCGCGCTGAGTGCCGGCATACCCGATTTCGGCTCCGGCTGCCCGCCCGCGACGTGGCAGATTCCGGCGATCGTGAGCACGAACAGGCCGAAGCCGATCCCGATGCGTCCGTTGTCGTGCACTGACGAGGGATGCCGGAACAGCCAGCCCGCGAGGATCAGCAGCAGCACCGGCATCAGGAAGGCGGTACGACCGATCAGACCGCCCACCGAGTAGGCGCTGATGTTCTGAGCGATCTCGTTGCCGATGAAGAACCACTCGGTGACCGCGCCCAGGCACGCCAGCAGCACCAGGAACAACGGGAACCCGTCGCGCCGCTGGTCCTTCTCGAGCGCCTCTGGCCCGAAGGCGCGGAAGAGCCCACCGACGCCGTGCGCCAGGCCGAGCCAGGCGCGCACGGCGACCGGGGGCCTGTCGACATCGTCGATGTACTTCTTCGGGGTCGCCGGCAGCTTCTTGGTAGGGGCCGTCTGCGCCTTCGAGCGCGCGGGAGACTTCTCGGACGCGCGCGAGGTCTTGGTGGTGCTCCTGGCCATGGTGAAAGCCTACGGCGAGGCGCCGACAAGCCGCGTAATGACGCGGCTTTCCCGCCGAATGACCTACGCCTCGATGACGAGCGGGACGATCATCGGACGGCGGCGGAGCTTCTGATTCACCCAGCGACCGATCGTGCGCCGAACCACCTGGGAGAGCGCGTGGGTGTCGCGCACGCCGTTGCCGGAGGCCTCCTTGAGCGCCGCCACGATCTTCGGGACCACGTCGTCGAAGACCGAGTCGTCCTCGGCGATGCCACGGGCGTGGATCTCCGGTCCGGTGATGATGCGTCCGGTCGCGGCATCCACCACGATGATGATCGAGACGAAGCCCTCCTCACCGAGGATGCGACGGTCCTTGAGATCGGCATCCGTGATCTCACCGACGGTCGAGCCGTCGACGTACACGAAGCCGATGTCGAGCTGACCGGCGATGGTCGTCCGGCCGTCCTTGAGGTCGATGATCGTGCCGTTGGACGCGAGGATCGTGTTCGCCTCGGGAATACCCGTGTCCTGTGCGAGCTTGGCGTTCGCCACCAGGTGACGGTATTCGCCGTGCACGGGCAGCACGTTCTTCGGTCGCAGGATGTTGTAGCAGTACAGCAGTTCGCCCGCTGCTGCGTGCCCTGAGACGTGCACCTTGGCGTTGGCCTTGTGCACGACGTTCGCGCCGAGCTTGGTGAGTCCGTCGATCACGCGGTATACGGCGTTCTCGTTGCCGGGGATCAGGCTGGAGGCGAGGATGACCGTGTCGCCCTCGCCCACTTCGATCGCGTGGTCGAGGTTGGCCATGCGGCTCAGCACCGCCATCGGCTCGCCCTGCGAGCCGGTGGACATGTAGACGATCTTCTCGTCGGGAAGGTCGCGGGCCTTCTTGTAGTCGATCAGCACGTTCTCCGGCACCTTGAGGTAACCGAGATCGGCGGCGATCGTCATGTTGCGCACCATGCTGCGCCCGAGTAGCGCGACGCGGCGACCGTTGGCGTGCGCGGCGTCCAGAACCTGCTGGACGCGGTGCACGTGGCTCGAGAAGCTGGCGACGATGACGCGGCGCGGCGCCTTCGCGATCACCTGATCCAGCACCGGGCCGATCGAACGCTCTGTGGGTGTGAATCCGGGTACGTCGGCGTTCGTGGAGTCGACGAGGAACAGGTCGACGCCCTCTTCGCCGAGGCGGGAGAACGCGCGCAGGTCGGTGATGCGACCGTCGAGTGGCAGCTGATCCATCTTGAAGTCGCCGGTCGCCAGCGCCATACCGGCCGGGGTGCGGATGGCGACGGCCAGGGCATCGGGGATGGAGTGGTTGACCGCGACGAACTCGAGATCGAAGGGGCCGACCTTCTCTTCCTGGCACTCCTTCACGGTGAGCGTGAACGGTCGGATGCGGTGCTCCTTGAGCTTCGCCTCCACGAGCGCCAGCGTGAGGCCCGATCCGATCAGCGGGATGTCGCTCTTCAGACGCAGCAGATAGGGCACGGCGCCGATGTGGTCCTCGTGGCCGTGCGTGAGCACGACACCGACGATGTCGTCGAGGCGGTCCTTGATCGGCTCGAAGTCCGGAAGGATCAGGTCGACGCCCGGCTGGTGCTCCTCGGGGAACAGCACGCCGCAGTCGACGATCAGGATCTTGCCGTCGTACTCGAAGGTCGTCATGTTGCGACCGATCTCGCCGAGACCACCCAGAGGGATGACACGGAGCGCGCCTTCGGCGAGCGGTGCGGGGACGGAGATGGGAATGGACATTGATGTCTCCTCAGTCGGACACTCGTCGTGCCCGTTCGTGCTTATGGGCGCGCGACGCGCCCGTAGTCTCAGCGCGTCGTGCCATGCACCTTCGGCAACGCGCCGCCGGCGGCCGCGTTGCGGTCGGGGCGGAAGTTCGAGAAATCGGCGCCTGGCACATCGGTGACGAGGGCGAGCTCGTCTTCGATGAGCGCGGCTTCCCACTCCTCCGGCCCCACCAGGGGCAGGCGGACGCGGGGGCTGGAGATACGGCCGAGGCCGTGCAGGATGTACTTCGCCGACACCGTGCCGGGCACGTGGGTCATGGTGGCTCGCACGAGCGGCTCGAGACGCTTGTGCTCGGCGGTCGCGGCCGCGAGATCACCGCGGTTCACGGCATCCACGATGGTGCGGTACGGCGTCGCCGTGATGTTCGCGGTGACGCCGACCAGTCCGGTGGCCCCGATCGCGAGGTGCGGCAGCGCGTTGGCGTCATCGCCGGAGAAGTACATCAGATCGGTCTGGTTCAGCACGCGGCTGACCTCGCTGAAGTCGCCCTTGGCGTCCTTCACGGCGAGGATGTTGGGGTGCTTGGCGAGACGCAGGATGGTCTCGTACTTGATCGGCACTCCGGTGCGGCCGGGGATGTCGTACAGGATGACCGGGAGGCCGGTGGCATCAGCGACGAGGCGGAAATGCGTGAGGATTCCGGCCTGTGTCGGCTTGTTGTAGTAGGGCGTGACGATCATGATGCCGTCCGCGCCGGCCTTCTCGCTGGCCTTGTACAGCTCGATCGCGTGCGCGGTCTCGTTCGAGCCGCCACCTGTGATGATCTTGGCGCGTCCGGCAGCCACTGACTTGCCGACCTCGACGAGCTTGAGCTTCTCGGGGTCCGTGAGGGTCGAGGTCTCGCCGGTCGTTCCCGTCACGACGATGCCGTCCGCACCCGCGGTGATGACGTCATCCATGTGCTTCTCGACGGCGGGCCAGTCGACTTCGCCGTCGGCCGTCATCGGAGTGACGAGCGCGACGAGAACCTGTCCGAAAGGATTGCCCGAGTGCGTCATTGCTCCAGCGTATCGGTTCGCGTCCCGTCGCATCGCGCCGGATAGGCTCCTGGGCATGACGTGGCGGACCGATGACTCCCGAATCATGTACGAGAACGCATGGATCTCGGTTCGCGAGGACGCGGTGACCGGCCCCGCAGGCGCCGGCGTCTACGGTGTTGTGACGCTGCGCCATCCCGCGGTCTTCATCGTCGCCCTCGATGAGCACGAGCGGGTGTGCCTGGTGTCCCTCGACCGCTACACGGTCGGGCGATCCATCGAGGTTCCCGCCGGTGGCAGCGACGGTGAGGACCCCCTGACCGCGGCACAGCGAGAACTGCTCGAGGAGACCGGGATGCGCGCCGACGAGTGGCGCATGATCGGCACGATGAATGCCCTGAACGGTGTGACCGTCGCACCCGAGCACGTCTTCCTCGCCCGCGGACTGCATGACGCCGAAGGCGAGGCCCGCGAGGAGGAGGGCATCGACGAAGTCTCTTGGGTGCCGTTCGCCGAAGCGATCACGATGGTCGCGGACGGCCGGATCAGCGATGGCGAGACGGTTGCCGCACTCGCATATGCGGGTATCCACCTCGGCCGCTTCGGCTGATCGGTCCCGCTCTCGGGCCTTGCTCAGACTCGTCCGCGCCTGGCTGCGCGCGCGGTGAGGGATGACGGCAGCACCTTGGTGACCGCCACGACGAGCTTGTACCTCAGCGACGGAACGCACACGGCCTGGCCGCGGGAGGCCGCGCTCAGCCCTTCCCGCACCACGTCGCGCGCCTGCAACCAGCCGATCTCCGGAATGCCCTCATGGCCCTTCTGCAGGCCCATGCGCTCGTGGAACGTCGTGTGCGTGAAGCCGGGGCACACGGCCGTCACCGTCACGCCGTCCGATGCGTACTCGGAGTTCGCCCACCGGCTGAACCCGATGAGCCACTGCTTGCATGCCGAATAGGTCGAGCGCGAGATGAAACCCGCCACCGAGGCGACGTTGATGATGCGCCCGCCGCGGCCGCGCATCGTGCCGAGAGCGGCATGCATGAGCCTCATCGGAGCTTCGACGTGGATGCGCAGATGGCGCACCTCGTCCTCGATGTCGTTGTCGGCGAACTGGAGCGGCAACCCGAAACCGGCATTGTTCACGAGCAGGTCGATCGGATGCTCCGGCGCCGAGATCCGCGCGGCCACTCGCTTCACGTCGTCCTCGACGACCAGATCCGCCGTGACGACTTCGACGACGACACCGTAGGCCGCTCGCAGCTCAGCGGCGAACGTGTCCAGCGCGTCCTGAGAACGGGCCACGAGCACGAGGTCAGCACCGCGCTCGGCGAGCTGGTGAGCGAACTCCGCACCGAGGCCCGCGCTGGCACCCGTGATCAGCGCGGTGGGCATCAGCGCTCGTATCCGAGGAAGCGGAATCGGATGCCGGTGCGCGAGGTCTGCCACTCCCCCTCATCGACGAGACGCCAGCCCTCCTTGGAGGGCGCGTAGGCGTCTCCGTCGACCTCGAGATCGAGTTCGGTGACCTCCAGCCGATCCGCGTGGGCGATCACCTGTGCGAAGATCTCCGCGCCGCCGATGATCCAGACCTTGTCCAGGCCTCGAACGGCGTCAGCCGCATCAGCCGCGCGACGCGCTCCGTCTGCCGTCCAGTCCTGCTGGCGCGTGATGACGACGTTGTCGCGATCGGGCAGCGGACGGAAGCGCTCCGGAAGTGAGTCCCAGGTCTTGCGTCCCATCACGACGGGAGCGCTGAGAGTGATCTCCTTGAAGTGAGCGAGGTCTTCCGGCACATGCCACGGCATACCGCCCGATGCGCCGATCACACCGCCCGCTGCCTCGGCCCAGATCAGACCGACCCACGGGAGCTCCAGAGGCACCGCGTTCACACCGCCACCGCCGCGCGGATCGGCGGGTGGTGCTGGTAGTCCTCGACGACGAAGTCCGAGAAGTCGTAATCGAGGATCGACTCGGGCTTCCGCGCGAAGCTGAGCGTCGGATACGGGTACGGCTCGCGGGTGAGCTGCTCGCGCACCTGCTCGACGTGGTTGTCGTACACATGGCAGTCGCCGCCGGTCCAGACGAAGTCGCCCGGTTCCAGGCCGACCTGCTGAGCGATCATCATGGTCAGCAGCGCGTAACTGGCGATGTTGAACGGCACGCCGAGGAACATGTCGGCGCTGCGCTGATAGAGCTGGCACGACAGTCTGCCGTCGGCGACGTAGAACTGGAACAGGGCGTGGCAGGGTGCCAGAGCCATGTCGGGGATGTCTGCCGGATTCCAGGCGGAGACGATGAGGCGCCGCGAATCGGGAGTGGCCCTGATCTGTTCGATCACCTGCGACAGCTGGTCGATGTGGCCGCCGTCCGGCGTCGGCCACGAGCGCCACTGCACGCCGTACACCGGTCCGAGATCGCCGTCGGCATCCGCCCACTCGTCCCAGATCGTGACGCCGTTGTCCTGCAGCCACTTGACATTCGATTCGCCGCGCAGGAACCACAGCAGCTCGTACGCGATCGACTTGAAGTGCACGCGCTTGGTCGTGATGAGAGGGAAGCCCTTCGACAGATCGAAGCGGATCTGACGGCCGAACACGCTGGTCGTGCCAGTGCCTGTTCGGTCGTCCTTGTGCGTGCCGCTCTCGAGCACTTCGCGGAGCAGATCTTCGTACGGCGTGGGGACGGCTGCGCTCATATCTGCCACGATACCCGGCTCGCAGGCAACGCAGGCGGATGCCGTCGCGAGGGTCGTGCGTCATCCTCCGTCATATCCGCCGCAGCCGTGGCCGGGCGGCATATTCTCATGGAATGCCCGTCTCCATCGCGCTCCTGATCACCGGCGCCGTCGTCGCGCTTGCGATCGCCGGCGGACTCATCGTGCGCGCGCAGGACGGTCGGCGGCGCTCCGGCGGACACCTCGCGGTCCGATCGGAGGATCTCAGCGGGCGATCGCTCGCGGAGACGGCGACGCTGGTGCAGTTCAGCACCGAATTCTGCGCTCGGTGCCCGCAGGTGCGGCGACTGCTCGGCCAGATCGCAGACGAGCACCCCGGCGTCGAACGCGTCGAGATCGATCTCACGAATCGCAACGACCTCGCGACTCGCTATCACGTGCTGCAGACGCCGACGACCTTCCTCGTCGACGCATCCGGGACGGTGCTCTCGCGCTGGGGCGGAGTTCCGCAACGAAGCACGATCGAAGATGCGCTGGCGAACGTTCTCACCCTTCAACCTCAGGAGCAGGCATGACCGCGCCCGCCGGCATCGACCCACGAGGGCCGCGCTTCGCCGCCTCCATCACCGCGACGCTCTTGCTGATCGCTCTGGTGCTGAGCCTGATCGGGATCTCCACGGCACGGGCGGACGCCACCTGGTTCGCGTACCAGCCGCTCGCTGACGCCGTCTTCGTGCCCGACACCAGCGGCTGGGCGCTTCCGGCCTCAGCACTGGCACAGCGTGCCCTTGATCCCGGCTTCCTGCTCCTCGTCGTGATCGCGCTGCTCTTCCTGTGGGGCGTGCTCTCGCCGCGCACCGCCCCCTGGGGCGTGCTGTACCGTCGCGCCGTGCGGCCGCGACTCACTCCCCCGACCGAGTTGGAGGATCCGCGCCCGCCTCGCTTCGCGCAGGGCGTCGGCCTCTTCGTCGTCGGCATCGGTCTGGGACTGCACCTGGCCGGCGTGCCATGGGCGCTGCCCGTCTCGGCGGGTGCGGCGTTCATCGCCGCGTTCCTCAACGCCGTGTTCGACTTCTGCCTCGGCTGCCAGATCTACCTGGTCCTTCAGCGAGCAGGCATCATCGGCAGAGCGGCTGCCGCCTGAGCCGAAGGTTCCCCACCGGGCTCCTGGTCGATAGGCTGGCCGCACACCCCGCCACGAACCTTGGAGGAACCATGCCTGTGACCAGTGAAGCCACCACCACCTGGAACGGTTCCCTGATGGAGGGTTCAGGCAACGTCGCCTTCTCCTCCTCGAATCTCGGAACCTTCCCGATCAACTGGAAGGCCCGCAGCGAGGGCTCCGACACGACGACCACGCCGGAAGAGCTCATCGCCGCCGCGCACTCGTCGTGCTTCAGCATGGCGCTCTCCAACGCCCTGGCTGACAACGGCACCCCGCCGGAGCGCGTCAACACGACGGCATCCGTCACGTTCAAGCCCGGCGTCGGCATCACCGGCAGCCATCTCAACGTGAACGCGTCCGTTCCGGGTCTGACACCGGAGAAGTTCCAGGAGATCGCCGAGGGCGCGAAGACCGGCTGCCCGGTGTCTCAGGCGCTCGCCAGCATCGACATCACCCTCGAGGCGACGCTCGCCTGACGAGCTCCGCTCAAGCCTTCTGCTTGGCGAGGCGGATCGCCGCACGGATGCTCGCACGAGCGTCTTTGCGGCGGCCCGCCGCATCCTGGACGACGCCGAGTCGGTAACGCGCTCGCCAATCGTCGTCGGCGGCATCCGCCTCGGCCGTATAGCGCTGGATCAGCGGTTCGGCGTCGCCCTTCGCGATGCGACCACTCGGAGTGAGGTCTGTCTCCGCCGCCGGCATCCCGCCCTCGGAGTCGAGTCTCGTCCCCAGCCGCTCCGCCTGAATGCCGAACTGGATCTCGCGCGCGAGTGCCCAGACCCCGATCAGCGGAAGCACGATCAGGGCGACCCCCATGGCGACGCCGACCGGTTCCCCGCTCGCGATCAACAGGATCGCCTTCTGCCCCATGAGCACGAAGTAGAGGATCAGCGCCGCCCCGATGAGGACGACCCCGATGCGCGTCATCACGATCGGGCCTGGATCCCGATGTCGATCATGTTCTCGAGCCCGACGAACACGCCGCGCGCGTCGAGCGCGAACGGGACGGCGAGCCGGATGCCTGGCGCATAGGCCTCAGCGGAATCCACCGTGTCGTGCGTGAACGTGAGCGACTCACCTGCGCCGGAGAGGACGATGTCCTGGCGAGCGATCACGCCGGGGCGTCGGAGCGAGTGGATCGGCACGCTGGCGACCTGCTGCCCACGGGCACGCTGGTCCGCGTGCGGGGCGTTGACGGGGCCCAGATCCGCGCGCGCGGCGGCGATGAGCTCTGCGGTGCGCACTGCGGTGCCGCTCGGCGAATCGGTCTTGGTGTCGCGATGCGCCTCGATGATCTCCGCCGAAGGGAAGAAGGGTGCCGCGGCAGCCGCCAAAGCGGAGCCCAGGACTGAGCCGAGCGAGAAGTTCGGGATGAAGACGGCACCGGTCTCCGCTGCGTCGACCAGCGGACGCATGAGTGCGATGCGCTCAGCGGACCAGCCGGAGGTGCCGACCAGGACGTTGATGCCGCGCTCGACTGCTGCGCGCACGACGTCGATGCTCACCTGCGGCGTCGACGCGTCCACGACGAGGTCCGCTCCATCGAGCTCTGCCAGGTCGCTGGACGAGGTGAGCACGCGAACGACTTCGAAGCCCTCGAGCTCGTCGATCACCTGGCCGATGATCGTGCCGAGTCTGCCGGTTCCACCGACGAGTGCCACCTGCTTGGTCATGCCTCCAGTCTATTCAGCGACTGATCGCCGAGTGACACTCGGGCACGGCGCGGCGGGTAGCGTTGAGTCCATGCTCGAGTTGCGCCCGGCCTCACCCGCGACAGCCGAATCCCATGCGATCCTCGCCGAGTACTTCGCGCTGCGCGCAGAGGAGTTTCCCGGAGGTTCGTACACCACGGTGTTCCCGAGACCAGAGGCGTTCGAGCCGCCGGCGGGCGTCTTCCTGCTGGCCGGGCCTGAAGGCGCACCGGTGGGCTGCGGCGGCATCCGACGTCTCGACGACGGCGATGCCGGCATCCGCTACGAGGTGAAGCACCTCTTCCTCAAGCCGGAGACGCGAGGCCAGGGGTGGGGGCGTGCGATCCTGGGCGAACTCGAACGCCGCGCCCGCGAGTGGGATGCTGCGGAGCTCGTGCTCGACACGCACCACACGCTCGAGGCCGCAGGCGGTCTGTACGCCAGGAGCGGCTTCGCGCAGATCGACGCCTACAACGACAACCGGAACGCGACGCGCTGGTACAGCAAGATGCTCTGAAGCTCGAGGCAGCTCACACCGGCATCGGGTCGGGCAGGCCGGTGCGAAGCTCGACCGGCAGGTGCGCGAGATCGTTGTGAGTGAGCATCGTCCACGGACGGCCCTGCTTCTGCGCGATGATGCTGAGTCCGCCGTTGGCCTGGTTCATCGTCATCCATCGCCACGCCGGTGCACCGAGCACCTCGCGGATGAACCACGAGATCACGAAGTTGTGCGTGATGAGCACTTCGTGCACATCGCCCTGCTTGCGAATGAGGAACTCGTTCACGGCGTCTGCCATCTGAGCGCTGCCCGCCTCGATCTCCGCATCCGTCACCGATCCGAAGAACGGCTCGTACGCCGCCGGGGTCTCGTCTGTCATACCCGTCGGCACGCAGTCGAACAGCAGTGCCGAGGGCTTCGGAGTCACCGCCGGCAAACGCTCTGCGATCGTCCGAGCCGTCTCCGTCGCGCGGATCAGAGGAGAATGCCACACCGCATCCAAAGGGAGACCGGAGAGCCGGTCGGCGATCAGCTCCGCCTGACGAACGCCCCGAGGCGAGAGGGGTCCGTCATCGAGTCCGTGTTCCGCGTCCTGCTGTTCACCATGTCTGACCAGGTATAGGTAATGCGTCAAGACCCACTCGCTTCGTCGTCGTTGGCTTTCGCCCAGGCGTCATTCCACCCTATGTCACCCCTGTGACAAGCGGCTACGAATCGACGCGCGTCAGTTCCCGGCGCGCGTCAGGTCGGCGATCTGCGTGCGCGACAGGGTGATGCCGGCGCCCTGCATGAGCTCCTCGACGTGCTGCGTCGCGAACGTGTTGACGATGGGAGCGGCGATCGTGCGCTGCGCGAGCAGCCAGGCGATCGAGACGGCAGCCACTGGGGCCGAGATCTCGGTCGCCACCTGGTCGAGCGCGCGGAGGATCCGGATGCCGCGACGGTTCAGGTGTCCGCGCAGCTGCTCCCCACGCACGCCCTGCGACATCAGCGCCTTGCTGCGGTGCCTGCCGGAGAGGAAACCGTGCTCCAGCGCGTGAGAGGGAGTCACGGCCAGGCTCTGCGCGCCGGCCACCAGTCGGAGGTCGCCCTCGAATGTCTGTCGCCGGATCAGGTTGTAGGGCTCGTCGAGCACTTCGATGCGCGGATATCCCGCGGCTGCGAGGATGCGTGCCTCGACCAGTCGCTCAGGCGCGAAGCCGAAGGCGCCGACCGCGCTGATCTTGCCCGCGTCGCGCAACCACTCGACCGTGGCCAGCGTGTCTTCCAGATTCGTCTGCTGATCGAGAGTCGCATCGAGGTGCAGCACATCGATCTGCTCCGCCCCGAGTCTGGTGAGCGAACCTTCGACCGCACGCACGAGGTTCACCGAGCCGAGGCCCGGGTTGTCCGCGTGCGAGCCGATACGCACGCTCAGCAGCGTGCGCTCCCGATGCCCGCGCGAACGCAGCCACTGCCCGATGATGTGCTCGCTGCGACCGCCGGAGAAGCCGTCTGCCGTGTGGATCGCGTTGCCACCGAACTCCACGTAGCGATCGAGGATCGCATGGCTCGTCTCGAGGTCGACGTTCCAACCGAACTCGGCCGCTCCCAGCATGAGCGGGAACGTCTCCAGGCCTGTCTCGCCGAGCGGTACGCGGATGCCCTCGCCGACCCCTGGACCGACCACGGGGATCGGGGCGGACGGATGCACGAGCGAATGCTCCTGCAGGCTCGCCTGCTGATCAGCAGCGTCTGCGCTGAACAATCGCATCCTCATCACCCCCGCACATGTCCTGTAGCTACGAACTGCGTGATCTGTGTGCACCCCCCGGTGCGTATCTCGAGAGTAAGCGACGCCGGAGACGACTCCGACCATTGGCGGTAACGCTCGGCAAACTTTGCATAACGTTTCGATCACATCAGATACGAAGAAGGCCCGGATCCCGCTCACGTGGAGCGGAATCCGGGCCTTTCCGTGTGGCTTACGCCTCGGCGGTCTCCGCCTCGGGCGCGGCTTCGGCGACCGGTGCCTCAGCGGCTGCGTCGTCGAGGACGGGCTCGAGCGACAGCTTGCCGCGGTCGTCGATCTTCGTGATCTTCACGAGGATCTTCTGGCCGACCGAGAGCACGTCGTCGACGTTCTCGACGCGCTTGCCACCGGCGAGCTTGCGCACCTCGGTGACGTGGAGCAGTCCGTCCTTGCCGGGCAGCAGCGAGATGAAGGCACCGAACGATGCGATCTTCACGACAGTTCCGAGGAACTGCTCGCCGATCTCCGGGTTGGTGGGGTTGGCGATCGCGTTGACCTGGGCACGAGCAGCCTCGGCCGAGGGACCGTCGGTTGCGCCGATGTAGACGGTGCCGTCCTCCTCGATGGAGATCTGCGCACCGGTCTCGTCCTGGATCGCGTTGATCGTCTTGCCCTTCGGGCCGATCAGCTCGCCGATCTTGTCGACGGGGATCTGCACGCTGATGACGCGCGGCGCGGTGGGCGCCATCTCGTCAGGAGCGTCGATCGCGGCGTTCAGAACACCGAGGATCGTCAGACGCGCGTCCTTCGCCTGCGTCAGCGCACCGGTGAGCACGTCGGACGGGAGTCCGTCGAGCTTGGTGTCGAGCTGGATGGCAGTGATGAACTCGCTGGTACCCGCGACCTTGAAGTCCATGTCGCCCAGTGCGTCTTCCGCGCCGAGGATGTCGGTCAGGGCGGCGTAGCGCGTCTGGCCGTCGACCTCGTCGGAGACGAGGCCCATCGCGATGCCGGCGACGGCTGCGCGCAGCGGCACACCCGCGTTCAGCAGCGACAGGGTCGAGGCGCAGACAGAGCCCATCGACGTCGAGCCGTTGGAGCCGAGCGCCTCGGACACCTGACGGATCGCGTACGGGAACTCCTCGCGGCTGGGCAGCACAGGCGCGATCGCACGCTCGGCCAGGAAGCCGTGCCCGATCTCGCGACGCTTCGGCGACCCGACTCGGCCGGTCTCACCGGTCGAGTAGGGCGGGAAGTTGTAGTGGTGCATGTAGCGCTTGGAAGTCGTCGGGGACAGCGAGTCGATCTGCTGCTCCATCTTGAGCATGTTCAGCGTGGTGACACCCATGATCTGGGTTTCGCCGCGCTGGAAGATCGCGGAACCGTGCACCCGCGGGATGACCTGCACCTCTGCGTCCAGCGGGCGGATGTCGGCAAGTCCACGGCCGTCCATGCGGACACCCTCGGACAGCACGCGACCGCGCACGATCTTCTTCGTCAGCGACTTGTATGCGCCCGAGACCTCACCGGCGGCGGAAGCAGGAAGGGTTCCGGCCTCGACGGCGGTGGCGACCTCGGCCTTGACGCGGTCCTTGACCTGGTCATCGGCGCTCTGACGCTCGATCTTGTCGGCGATCAGGTAGACCTTCTCGAGATCAGCCGTCGCGGATGCGGCGATGAAGTCGTAGGTTGCCTGCTCGTACGCCGGGAAGACCGGGTAGACGCCAGGAGCCTTCGAGGAGTGCGAAGCCATCTCGGCCTGCGCCTCGACGAGCTGCTTGAGGAACGGCTTGGCGGCTTCGAGGCCACCGGCGACGACCTCCTCGTTCGGCTTGACCGCGCCGCCCTTGATGAGGTTCCAGCTGTTCTCGGTGGCTTCGGCCTCGACCATCATGATCGCGACGTCTTCTGAGCCGTCCGACTTCTTGACGACCCGACCGGCGACCATCAGGTCGAACACGGCCTCTTCGACCTGAGCCTGGTTCGGGAACGCGACCCACTGGTCGGCGTTCTCGCCCTGGCCGGGGATGAGCGCGAGGCGCACACCGGCGATGGGGCCGGAGAACGGCAGACCCGAGATCTGGGTCGACGCGGAAGCCGCGTTGATCGCCAGAGCGTCGTAGTACTCACCGGGAGCGATCGACAGCACAGTGATGACGACCTGGACCTCGTTGCGGAGGCCGTCGACGAACGACGGACGAAGCGGACGGTCGATCAGACGGCAGACCAGGATGGCCTCGGTCGAGGGACGGCCCTCGCGGCGGAAGAACGAGCCGGGGATCTTGCCTGCTGCATACGAACGCTCTTCGACGTCGACGGTCAGCGGGAAGAAGTCGAATCCTTCGCGAGGGTGCTTGCCCGCGCTGGTGGCGGAGAGGATCATCGTCTCCCCGTCGAGGTAGGCCGCAACCGAACCCTGCGCCTGCTGAGCGAGGCGGCCGGTTTCGAAGCGGATGGTGCGGGTGCCGAAGCGGCCGTTGTCAAGAACGGCCTCGGCGGCAGTGATTTCAGGACCTTCCAAGAGGTCTCTCCTTCTTTGTTTAGACTCGTCCGTCCGTGTGACGGGCGAGATCATACGTCAGCGCGCACAACACGGCGCGCGAACTGCACACAGCAGTCCGGTCCCAGCCTACCAGCGCATGCAGAATTCGCGGATGACCTGGGCGCCTCAATGGACTTCGACGCTCCGCATCGACGACGAACGGCCGATGTAGACATAGTCGTCGTGCTTGGCCACACGTCCGTCGCCGGCCACCCGACCACGCAGACGCCGCCATACCCAGGGCAGGGCGTGGTGCTGCCACCACGCGGCTCGGGTCGTGGCATCGATGTCGTGCAGCACCTGATCCAGCGCGCCGAGGGTGTCTGCGTGCGGCACACCGAGCATCTCTCCTGCCTGATAGGCGAGGAAACGGTGTCCGCGGCTGCTGAGATGCACCAGGTCCTCGCCCCAGTTCGGCCTGGACGAGAGCTCCGGGTGCAGATCGGTGTCGATGAGCATCGCTCCCGTGCGCTCCGCGACACCGGCCAGCCGACTGGCGAAGTCGGCGAATCTGCGGGTGAACAGCCGCGCGGCCCTCCGGTCGGGCAGGAACGGTGTCACGAGCAGCACGTCCGCCCCGTCGTCGCGGAGTGTCTGCACCACTTGCTCGACCTGTGCGGCGAGCGCAGGGACGTCGGCGTGGGATTTCACGAGATCGTTGGCACCGATCAGGATCGACACGAGGTCGGGCCGCAGCTCGCGCGCCTTGGTGAGCTGCTCCCCGGACACATCGCGCACCCTCCGGGATCGCACGGCGAGATTCGCATAGTGCAGGCCGCCGCGGGCAGCCAGCAGGAGCGCCATGCGATCTGCCCACCCGCGCAGCGCGCCGTCGGGCGCTGGGTCGCAGAGTCCCTCGGTCAACGAGTCGCCGAGCGCGACGTAGCGCTGCCAGCGTCGCCCCGCCGTCGGCGGCGCGGGCTCCGGCCTGCGGACGCGCGCGCTGCGCAGTTGCCGATCGAGACCGTGCAGCCCGCGGGCCTCTTCGAAGTGCCCGAGCAGCTGGCCGCACACCGCCTGCCAGCTGCGTCCCTCGACGGCGGCCCGGCCGGCGACCCCGAATGCACGGCGCTTGCGACCGTCGCCAGCGAGATCGGCCACCCGCATGCGAAGGTCATCCAGGTCCCCCGGCCGGTACAGCCATCCGTCGATGCCCATCCGCACCAGATCGAGTGGGCCGCCCCGCCCCGTCGCGACGATCGGCACGCCACTCGCGTGGGCTTCCTGCAGAGTCTGCCCGAACGTCTCGCTCTCCCCCGGGTGCACGAAGATGTCGAACGACGCGATCGCCTGTGCGAGGGCATCGCCGTCGAGATGGCCGAGGAACACGGCATCCGGCATCTCCGCCTGAAGGCGCGCCCTCGACGGCCCGTCTCCGACGATGACGAGGCGCACGCCGGGCACCTGCTGCAACACGGCGAGGTCTTCGACCTGCTTCTCTGCCGCCAGCCGTCCGACGTAGCCGACGATGACCTCTTTCGTCATGCACCGCTGCCAACTCTCGTCGCGACGCGAAGGGTGGAAGCGTTCAGCGTCCACTCCTCGCCCCCAGCGGCGGATGCGGTCGACGCCGAGCCCGGTCAGCTGATGCTCGGATTCGGTCGAGGGGACGAGCGTGAGGGTCGCCCGGCGGTGCAGGCGGACGATGTGGTTGCGCGCGAACGTCGTGGTCGCGGGGAGCCGGTAGCGCTCCGTGTAGGCGGCGATGTCGGTCTGATACGCGGCGACAGCGGGTATGCCGCGACTGGATGCGGCGAGCGCACCACGCCATCCCAGCGCGAACGGTGACGCGAGGTGCACCACATCGGGGCGGAATCGTTCCAGTGACGCCGCGACGCGCCGAGTGGTCGCGGCGCCGATCCTGACGTTGCGATAGCCGGGCAGTGCCAGGCTCGCCACCGGCTCGATCGGGGCGCCGTGCACCCGGGAGGGGATGCCGACAGCGTCAGGCGCGATCACGTGGGCCTCGTGGCCGTTGCGCTCGAGGTGGCGCAGGATCTGCAGCACAGACCCTGTCACGCCGTTCATGTGCGGCAGGAAGGATTCGGTCACGATTGCGACTCTCACGATCTCAGGATGACGCCACGGGTCACACGCATCCGACAACGGCGGGCCCTGTACCCGAGTGTTCACCTGTTGCATGACTGACCTTCACCGGCTGTCCCCGATTCCGTTTCCGTTCACCTTCGGCGCGCAGAGTTGACGCGTGATTCCGGAAGCGCTCGCTGATGCGGTGACCGGCCCATGGTCCCTCGTGGTGATGGGCCTGCTGGTCTTCGGCGATGCGTTCTTCGTGATCGTGCCCGGCGAGATAGCGGTCACCGCGCTGGGTGCGCTCTCGACCTCCACCGGGACGCCGCCGCTGTGGACGGTGATCCTGTGCGCAGCCGTCGCCGCTGCCTGCGGGGATCTGCTCTGCTACGGGATCGGCCGATGGGTGGGGCTCGACAGGTGGCGATGGATGCGCACCGAGCGTCTGCAGCGCGCGCAGCGGTGGGCGCGGGGCCGACTGGAGGCGGGAACGGCGGTCGTGCTGTTCACCGCGAGGTTCATCCCCTTCGCGCGACTCGCGATCAACCTCGTCGCCGGCGCGACCCGGATCCCGTTCCCCCGCTATCTGGGATTGGTCGCGCTCGCGGCCACGGGGTGGGCGACGTACCAGGCCGCGATCGGCGCCCTGTTCGCTGCGATCCTCCCTGACGCGCCGATCGTGTCGGTGCTGATATCCGTGGTCGTCGCCATCGGACTCGGCGCGCTGATCGATCTGCTCATCCGCAGGCGTGCGCGCCGACGAAATCCTGTCGCGACTCGTCTGCCGTCCGGCTAGGCTGGCGTCATGAGCACCGAAGAAGGCGCAACCTCCTCGTCCGAGGAGATGAAGCGCAAGTTCAAGGAAGCGCTCGAGAAGAAGAACGCACATCACCGCAACGGTGAATCGCATCTGGACGGCGACTCCGCCGTCCACGCGGCGAATGCCCCGCAGACGCGACGTGAGTTCCGACGCAAGAGCGGATGACCACCAAGAGGGCCACCCCCGATCGGGATGGCCCTCTTCCTCTTGCGGACGCTCGGGTTCAGCGTTGCGCGCGCGCCTTGGCCCTGGTCTCCTTCGCCGCCAGTTCTGCAACGGCCGCTTCTTCCAGGCCCTGAGTGCCGACAGCATCCGTCGCGGTGGACATCCCGTCGTGGGACGAACCGTCCAGCATCGACTCGTCGAACGGCTCGCCCCCGCCGAGCACGCGCCGCGCTCGCGCCGGATCGATCTGCTTGGTCCAGGTTCCGATGAGCAGAGTGGCCACGGCGTTGCCGGTGAAGTTGGTGAGAGCGCGGCCCTCGGACATGAAGCGGTCGATGCCCACGATCACGCCGACCCCGTCGACGAGGTCGGGGCGGTACGCCTGCAGACCCCCGGCGAGAGTGGCGAGGCCCGCACCGGTGACGCCTGCGGCCCCCTTGCTCGCGATGATCATGAACAGCAGCAGTCCGATCTGCTCGCCGATCGACATGGGCTGCCCCATGCCCGCCGCGATGAACAGGGACGCCATCGTCAGATAGATCGCCGTGCCGTCGAGGTTGAACGAGTACCCGGTCGGCACCGTGATCCCCACGACCGGCTTGGACACCCCGACATGCTCCATCTTCGCGATGAGCCGCGGGAGCGCCGACTCCGACGACGACGTGCCGACGATGAGCAGGTACTCGCGGCCCAGGTACTTGATGAGCTGGAAGATGTTCAGTCGCGTCACCGCGTACAGCAGCGTGCCGAGCACACCGATGATGAACACGATGCAGGTGATGTAGAACGCGACCATCAGCAGGCCCAGTCCCCAGATCGCCGCGATGCCGGTCTTGCCGACGACAGCGGCGATCGCACCGAACGCACCGATCGGCGCGAGCCACAGGATCATGCCGAGGATGCGGAACACCAGCACCTGAAGGTGCTTCACCGCGGCCATGATCGGCGCGCCCTTCTCGCCGAGTCCCTGCACGGTGAATCCGACGAGCAGCGCGATGAAGAGCACCTGCAGCACGCTCTCACCCGTGAAGGCCGAGAAGAACGTGGTGGGGATGATGCCGAGGATGAAGTCCTGCGTGGACTTCGCCTCCGTGGTGGTCGCGTCATAGGACGCACCGGCCATGTCCAGACCGGTGCCCGGGTGGATGATGTTCCCCACGACCAGACCGATCGCCAGGGCGAACGTCGACATCAGCATGAAGTACACCAGCGCAAGCCCGCCGATCTTCCCCACTGTCGCCGCCTTGGCGATGGATCCGACCCCGACGACGATCGTGCAGAAGATGATCGGCGCGATCATCATCTTGATCAGCGACACGAATCCCTTGCCGAGCGGTTCGAGGCTCTGCGCGAACTCCGGCCAGATCAGTCCCACTGCGGCGCCCAGCACGACGGCGATGAGGACGGACACGTACAACCACGTGTGCTTGTCCCAAGCGCGTTTGCCTTTTCGCCAGTTGTATCCGGGGAGTGAGAAGCTCGTGGTGATGGCCATGGGTTACCTCCGTGATCATGAACTGCGTCGTCACATGACGTCCGGCGAAGCGCCGGGTGAACGGAACTCACCCTCCCTGGGTTCTCAGACGCTGACCATTTGTGGTCGTGTTGGTCGTGGCCCACCGGGCCGAGTAAGCAGAGGGAGATCGCGATGGTGCGTTCGGAGCGCAGCCGCAGTGCGGCATCACACGTGTTCGTCGTCCTCCTCGTGGCCGCGGTCCTCGTCGGAGCGATCGCGGCAGCCATCCTCGCACTTCAGACTCAGCGCTCATCCCGAGCCGAGGCCGAGCAGCTCACACGCGCGCTCGCTCAGTCCCTCGCCGACTCGCCGAGCGTGATCGAGGCGCTCGACGGTGCAGACGCGGATGCCGCCTCCGCAGCGCTGCAGCCCTACGCCACCGCGGTCGTCGAGCACTCCGCGCTCGACTTCATCACCGTGATGACGTCGACGGGAGTGCGCGTGACCCATCCCGACCCCGCCCGGCTCGGCGAGCAGTACCTCGGCACGATCCCCGCCACGCCCACGACGCTCACCGAGGAGTTCACCGGCACGCTCGGCGCCTCGATCCGCACGATAACGCCGGTCGCGAACGCGGCTGGTGAGAGCGTCGGGTGGGTCGCGGCAGGCGTCACGGTCGAGTCCGTCGCCGAATCGTTCCTCGGGCGGCTGCCATCTGCGGTCGCGATCGCGGCACTCATCATCGCCGCCGGCTCTCTGGGTGCCTTCCTCGCGCGCCGCTATACGCGCCGCATAGCGGGCGATCTGCCGGCCGGCCGGGTGAGGGACGCGGTCGCGTCGTACGAGTCGGTGCGCACCCTCGGCGAGGCGCTGCGCGCACAGACGCACGAGCACGGCAATCGCATGCACACGGCGATCGCGCTGCTGGAGCTCGGCCGCACCCGTGAGGCCATCGACATCCTTGCGGAGACGTCGCAGCAGAGCCAGTCGCTCGTGGATCAGGTCACCGCACGGCGGGACGGCGATCCGACCGTCGGAGCGCTGCTGCTCGGCAAGGCCTCTCAGGCGAAGGAGCGCGGTGTCGAGTGGTCAGCGGACATCGCCCCCGACGCACCCCGCTCCGTCCTCGCGCCGATGGACAGCATCGCGGTGCTCGGCAATCTCATCGACAATGCTCTGGATGCCGCCGCAGCCGCCCCCGTGCGCTGGCTGCGTGTCGTGCTCCGCTCCGCATCGAACGGCGGCGGGCTCGTGCTGGAGGTCTCCGACAGCGGCGCAGGAGTTCCGGCAGCCGTGCGCGAGCAGATCTTCCAGCACGGATTCTCGACGAAGCCCGCCGGCGCAGAGGGCAGAGGAGTGGGACTCGCACTGGTGCGATCGATCGTGAACGAGGCAGGAGGGACAGTGGAGATCCTCGACGAGCCGACGACGTTCCGTGTGACGCTGCCCGGTGCACGTGCATCCCGCGCGGAGACGAAGGGACCGTTGCCATGATCCACACGCTCCTCGTCGACGACGACGCGCTGACTCTGGAACTGCATCGGGATTACATCGAGCGGATCGACGGCTATGCGGTGGTCGGAGAATGCAGCGGCGCCCGTGCGGCCCTCACCGCGCTGATCGAGAGCCCTCCGAAGGAGGGAATCGATCTGGTCCTGCTCGACATGACGATGCCGGACGGCTCGGGGCTCGACGTCCTCCGTCATCTGCGCGCACGATCGATAGTCGTCGATGTGATCGCGATCACGGCTGTGCGCGATGCCGAGACCGTGCGTCAGATGGCCGCCCTCGGCGTCATGCAGTACCTCGTCAAGCCCTTCACCTTCGCCACGTTCAGGGAACGGCTCGAGCAGCACCGCGCCTACAGCGCACAGGCCGTCGCGGCGGCCGGGCAGGCGAGCCAGGCCGAGATCGATGCGCTCCTGGGCGCATCGCGGCCCACCGGCAGCATCAGGGTGCCGAAGGGGCTGTCCGTCGCCTCACTGGCACGTGTGACCGCCGCGGCTCGCGATGCCGGGGTGCTGTCGGCGAGCGAGGCGGCAGAACAGCTCGGGATGTCGCGTGTGGCCGTGCGCCGCTACCTCGAGCACCTCGCCGACGAGGGCAGGCTCGAGCGCGCCGCCCGGTACCGCGGCCGCGGTCGCCCTGAGACCGAGTACCGGTGGCGCTGAAGTCGCTACTCCCCCGCGAGCCCGCCGAGCAGGTGGCCGAAGGACCGCCCCTCGCCCAGGTAGTTCGCCGGGTCGAACGGGTCGCTCGATGTCGCGGCATCCTTGCGGGCGATGGCGTCCGCGAGCTCGCGAGCCCCCTTCTCCACCCGCTTGGCCAGTGGTGCCACATCGTCGCCGGCTCCGCCCCAATCGCTGGATGCCGCGAACACTCCGGTGGAGACGGTCTCGGCATGCAGGTAGGCGAACAGCGGACGGATCGCGTAGTCGATCGCCAGCGAGTGCCTCGGCGTTCCCGCGTTCGCACCGATCAGCACCGGCTTGCCGGTGAGCGCGTCAGGATCGAGCACGTCGATGAACGACTTGAACAGTCCCGAATAGCTCGTGGAGAAGATCGGCGTCACCGCGATCACGGCATCCGCCGAGTACACCGAGTTGAGCGCCGATTCGAGCGCCGCCGGCGCGAACCCGGTCAGCAGGTTGTTCATGATGTCGTGCGCGAGGTCGCGCAACTCGATCACATCGACGGTGACCTCGATGTCGCGCTCGGCGAGTTGCTTCACGGTCTCCGCAGCCATGCGGTCGGCCAGCATGCGCGTGGAGGACGGGTTGGACAGACCCGCCGAGATGACGGCGATGCGACGATCAGTCATGATCACGCTTCCTTCCGGCCGACGCCGAACGCGGCTCCGGCGGGTGCCGGCGTGTCCTGATACGGGGAGCCGGCTGTCAGGTTGTCTCCGCGGTTCGCACCGGGGCGCGCCTCGCGCGCGGGTCCGTCGCCGAACACCGCCTTGACGCGCGACGCGTGGGTCGGAGCATCCGGAACGCTCGTCGGACGGTTCTTCGCGAGCTCCCTGCGCAGCGCAGGCACGACCTCGCCGCCGAGGATGTCGAGCTGCTCGAGCACGATCTTCAGCGGGAGACCGGCGTGGTCGATGAGGAAGAGCTGACGCTGGTAATCGCCGAACGTGTCGCGCATCGCGGCGTAGCGGTCGATGACCTGCTGCGGCGATCCCACCGTGAGCGGAGTCATCTCGGTGAAGTCCTCCATGCTCGGGCCGTGGCCGTACACCGGCGCGTTGTCGAAGTACGGACGGAACTCGTTCACAGCATCCTGAGAGTTCGCGCGCATGAACACCTGTCCGCCGATGCCGACGATGGCCTGCTCAGGCGTGCCGTGTCCGTAGTGCGAGTAGCGCTGGCGGTACAGCTCGATCAGGCGCTGGTAGTGCTCCTTGGGCCAGAAGATGTTGTTCGCGAAGAAGCCGTCGCCGTAGTACGCGGCCTGCTCTGCGATCTCCGGGGTGCGGATCGACCCGTGCCAGACGAAGGGAGCTACGCCGTCGAGCGGGCGAGGAGTCGAGGTGAAGCCCTGCAGCGGCGTGCGGAACTTGCCCTCCCAGTCCACGACGTCCTCATCCCAGAGCTTGCGCAGCAGCGCGTAGTTCTCGATCGCCAGCGGCAGCCCCTGGCGGATGTCCTTGCCGAACCACGGGTACACGGGGCCGGTGTTGCCTCGGCCGAGCATGAGATCGGTGCGCCCGTCGGAGATGTGCTGGAGCATGGCGAAGTCCTCGGCTATCTTCACCGGGTCGTTCGTCGTGATCAGTGTCGTGGAGGTGGAGAGGATGATGCGCTCGGTCTGCGCGGCGATCGCGGCGAGGGTGGTGGTGGGCGACGAGGACCAGAACGGCGGGTTGTGGTGCTCGCCCACGGCGAAGACATCGAGGCCGACTTCTTCGGCGTGCTTCGCGATCGTGATCGCGTCCTTGATCTTCTGCCGTTCGCTAGGCGTCTCGCCCGTCACGGGGTTCTGGGTGATGTCGCTGACGGTGAAGAGGCCGAACTGGATGCCTGAGGTGTCGGCGTGCTCGCTCATGTGGTGCTCCCGGGTTCTCGAGGCGGATGCTGCTGGCATGACGCTTCTATTCAAATGCATGTATATGTCACAACGCAACCCGCGCCACATTATTCCCTGCCCGCCAAGGAGAGGCCGGTAGCCTCGGAGGATGAGCACCGCCGCACAGATTCCGACTGGCCCGATCACCGGGGCGATCGCGCGGCCTCGTCGACGCGTGCCGTTCTGGGACAACGCGCGCTATGCCTGCATCGTGCTCGTCGTGCTCGGCCATGCCATCCAGCGCCTCACCTACGACTCCAGCATCGCGATGGCACTCTACCTGGCCATCTACGCGTTCCACATGCCGGCCTTCGCGATCGTCGCCGGCTACTTCTCGAAGTCCGCCCCGCCCACGCGCAAGCAGATGGCGCGGGTCATCACCGACATCCTGGTGCCGTACGTGATCTTCGAGCTGCTCTGGACCCTCACGAAATGGCTGGTCGAAGGGCAAGAGGTCCAGCCGAACCTGACGACGCCGTCATGGACGTTGTGGTTCCTGCTCGCCCTCGGCATCTTCCGACTGGTGCTGCCGTACCTCGCACTGCTGCGCTGGCCGCTGGTGTGGAGCGTGCTGATCTCGGTGGGCGCCGGCTACCTCAGCAACGTCGACAGCACATTCTCGCTCTCGCGCACCCTCGGCTTCCTGCCGTTCTTCGTGCTGGGGTGGTGGCTGCGGGAGCACGACCTGGTCAACCGCTTCCGCCTGATCGACTTCCGGCCCTGGTGGCTCCGCGCGATCGCGGTGCTCATCTTCGCCGTGGGGGCGTTCGCCGCATGGAACTGGGTCGAGCTGTGGGAGAGCATCAATCTCAACAAGTGGTTCTTCTACAACGACACGTACGTGGATCTCGGCGGTGATGCGTGGTGGTCAGGCGGTATCCGCCTGCTGCTCATCGCGATCGGTCTGGTGCTGAGCGCCGCGTTCTTCGTCCTGATCCCTCGAGGCAGGTATTGGTGGACCAAGTTCGGCCAGTACACGATGTACGTCTATCTGCTGCACTCGTTCGTGCTGTACCCGTTCCGCGAGTCAGGCATCCTGCGTGATGCGGAACCGACGTGGGTCTGGCTGCCCGCTCTGATCCTGCTGTCGGTGCTCATCGCGCTCCTCCTCGCGACGCGGCCGGTACGGTGGCTGGTCCGACCGTTGGTGGAGCCACGTGCACGCTGGTTGTTCTCCGATGCACGGCTGTCGGCGGATGTGTCCCGTCGGAACGATCCGACGGGGTCTCGGCGCTCGCGCGAGGGCTGATCATCCCGGATGTGCGCTGATCGCTCGCTGAGTTCGGAGTCGACCCGCCATCTGAACGATGTACCCGCTATCAGGTGGTAACCGTCTGAAACACATGACTCCGACCGTGCGAACTGGTCGTACGCTCGTGTTATGGCTGAACTGAACCTCCCCGTCCTCGACCTCTCCCAGCTGGACGACGGCCCGGACGCCGCCGCGAAGTTCCGAAGCGAGCTGGCCGCCGCCGCCCATGACGTCGGATTCTTCTATCTGATCGGCACAGGCATCGCCCCCGAGATCTTCCGTGGGCTGCAGCAGGCCGCCCGCGACTTCTTCGCCCTGCCCGAGGAGCAGAAGCTCGCGATCGAGAACGTGCACAGCGCGCAATTCCGGGGCTACACCCGCATCGGAGGCGAACTCACCCAGGGCAAAGTCGACTGGCGCGAGCAGATCGACATCGGACCGGAACGGGAGCCCGTCTCGGACGGCCCGGCCTTCAACCGCCTCATCGGCCCGAACCTCTGGCCGGCGGCGCAGCCCGAGCTGCGCGAGGTCGCAGAGACATGGCGCGAGCACCTCACCGGCATCTCCCGCAGGCTTCTTCGCAGTTGGGCAGAAGCGCTCGGCGCCGAGCCGACGCACTTCGACGCTGACTTCGGCGATCCGGCGAGCCTGATGAAGATCGTGCGCTACCCCGGCACGGATGCGCCGGAGCCCCAGCAGGGCGTCGGCGCGCACAAGGACTCCGGCGTGCTGACGCTGCTCTGGGTGGAGCCCGGCAAGGGCGGTCTGCAGGTCGAACGCGACGGGGCGTGGGTCGATGCTCCGCCCGTCGACGACGCGTTCATCGTGAACATCGGCGAGATGCTCGAGTACGCCACCGGTGGCTACCTCAAGGCCACCAATCACCGGGTGATCTCCCCCAAGGCTCCCGCCGACCGCATCTCGGTGCCGTTCTTCTTCAGCCCTGCCCTCGACGCGAAGCTCCCTCTCATCGAGCTGCCGGCGGAGCTGGCCGCCGAGGCGCAGGGAGTGACTGAGGATCCCCGCAATCCGATCCACAGCCTGTACGGCGAGAACGCCCTGAAGTCACGGCTCCGTGCGCATCCTGACGTCGCCGCGATCCACCACTCCGACCTCGCGGGGGCATCCGCCTGACGTCACGGGCGACGTAGACCACGACCAGGCGGTCGGATCCCGTCGCCGCTGCTCACCGTCGCTCACTCGAATCGGACGGTCGAGGCGTTCATCGATACGTTGTGGGCTGGCGCACGACCGCCGAACTCGACGATCTCCTGCAGAGCGTGCAGATGCGCGGCGAAGGCGCGTTCGCCTTTCGCCGTCGATCGCACCCAGGTTCGGGGCCGGCTTCCCACGTCCCCTCTGCGCGTCGCGACATAACCGGTCACGTGCAGGTGCGAGATGGATTTGCTCAACGCCGAGTCGCCCACCTGCAGGATCCGGGCGAGAGTGGCGAAGTCGAGCTCGTTCCCGTCGAGGAGCGCAGCCATGAGCGAGAAGCGGATCGGGCTGGCGAAGTTGTCGTCCAGACGCAGGCGCGGGTGCTTGTCAGCCATCGCGCCCGTCCAGGAACGCACTGCCGGCATACAGGCAGAAGACGACGGCCGCGCCGATCGGGCCGTACCCGAGAATGCTGCGCAGCGCCGGGGCTCCCAGCACGACGAGCGCCAGCGCCCCCGGTATCAGCCTCACGAAGAACGGCATCTCCACGCCGAGGATGCCCGCGATGAAGAAGACGGCAAGCGCGACCAGCAGGACGACACCGAGCACGATCGCGATGACCCACCGCGGCGAGATGACGGTGATGTACACGGCGAGCGTGATCGCATTCACCAGTCCGATCCACGCCGCACCGCGACGGTCGACACCTGCCTCCCGCCGTTCACGCACGGCCCTCACCTGGTCGAGGTACGCCTGGGCGATATCGGAGTTCGGCACCGGCAACGGCGCGGCTCCCTCGATCGGTCGCTGATCCATTGCACCTCCGCGTCAGCTTTCCACCTGGAAACTGGAATCCCGAAGGAGACTACGCGCTTTCCATCAGGAAAGCCATCCTTCTCTCGAGGTTCTGGAGACGACGAAGGCCGCCCCACACCTGGGACGGCCTTCGAAAGAAGTGCGATTTTACGCTGGTGCGCTGCCTTAGCGGCGAAGACCAAGCTTCTCGATCAGCGTGCGGTAACGCGCGATGTCGATGTCCTGGAGATAGCCGAGCAGACGACGGCGCTGACCCACCATGAGGAACAAGCCACGACGCGAGTGGTGGTCGTGCTTGTGATCCTTGAGGTGTTCGGTGAGGTCCTTGATGCGCTGCGTCAGCATCGCGACCTGCACCTCGGGGGATCCGGTGTCACCGGGGTGCGTCGCGTACTCTTCCATGATCGCCTTCTTGGCGTCAGACTCGAGTGGCATAGATGGGATCCCCTTTCAGTTCGTTGCGCGGCGCCCAACACCTGATGTGTGGGCTCTCTTTATCCGCGGCCGATCAAACGGCAACCTGTAGAGTCTACCAGCCCCGACGGCCGATCCAGGCCTCGCTATGAGCCGTCGAGCTTCGATGAGCCGATAGCCTCGAAACGTGCAGTGCAAGATGCGGGATGATCCCGCAACCGACCGGAGATCGCCGGTCGAGGTCGACGCGTGAGCGGCGGTGCCCGCGGGGCACTCATCGACCTTCGTCCGTTCCGCGCCAGCGGTGCGTTCACGAGGATGTGGATCGGGTCGACGCTGGCCGGACTCGGCGGTCAACTCACCATCGTCACTGTGATGCTGCATGTGTTCGAGCTCACTGAGAGCACGTTCGCGGTCTCGATGGTCGCCGTCGCCGGGCTCATCCCGATGATCCTCGCAGGCCTCTACGGCGGGATGCTCGCCGACGCCTTCGACCGCCGCATGGTCGCGATCGTCGCGGCGATCGTCACCTTCGTCTCGACCCTTCTGCTCGCCGTCCTCACGTGGGGTCAGCTCGAGACCATCTGGTGGCTGTATGCGCTGAGCATGATCAATTCAGCCGCGAACTCGGTCGGCATGGCAACGCGCACGGCGATCGTTCCGCGCCTCATCCCTCGCGAGCTCCTCGCAGCGGCATCCGCTCTGAACGGCATCACGATCGGAGTGATGGTCATGGTCGGCCCGGCACTCGCCGGCATCCTCGTCGCCCTCACCGGCTACGGCTGGACCTACACCATCGACGTCGTCCTCATGCTCGCGATGTTCCTCGGGCTCTGGACCCTGCCTGTCCTGCGGCCGGAGGGCGAGATCGTGCGCCCAGGACTGGAGTCGCTGGTCGACGGCTGGCGGTTCCTCAAGCGTGCGGCCAACATCCGGATGCAGTATCTGGTCGACATCGTCGCGATGACGTTCGGGCAGCCGCTGGCGCTGTTCCCCGCGCTGGGCGCGGTGCTTCTCGGCGGAGGCGCCGTGACCACGGGTGCGCTCACGGCAGCGGTCGCGGCCGGTACGTTCCTGTCCAGCCTGTTCTCCGGCCGGATCGTGCGCTACCGCTGGCACGGACGAGGAATCGCACGTGCAGTTCAGGCTTACGGTGCGGCGATACTGCTCTTCGGGGTGGTTCTCCTGATCGCGACGTGGGCGCCGGGGGCCGACGAGACCCATGCGAACATCGCACTCATCGTCGCGGCCTCCGCGGCCCTGGCTCTCTCAGGAGCTGCCGACAACATCAGCTCGATCTACCGCAACACGATGATGCAGGCGTCGGTGCCGGACGCCATTCGCGGAAGACTGCAGGGCATCTTCATCATCGTCGTCGCCGGAGGACCTCGCCTCGGCGCACTCTATGCGGGCGCGCTCGCCACTTTCACAGTGCTCTGGTTCCCCCCGCTTCTGGGCGGACTGCTCGTCATCGCGCTGGTCGGTGTGCTGGTGCGCCTCACGCCGAGCTTCCGCGCATATGACGCAGAGGACCCCGTGCCCTGACGGCACGGGGTCCTCGATGACGAAGATCAGTCCTGCTGCAGAGCGCCCTGCAGGTCGAGGTTGATCGTGATGTCCTTGCCGACCAGGACGCCGCCGGTCTCGAGTGCGGCGTTCCAGGTGAGGCCGAAGTCTTCACGGTTGATGGTGGTCGTCGCCGACGCGCCGGCCTTGTAGTTGCCGTAGGGGTCGGTGCCGAATCCCCCGAAGTCGAACGCGAAGCTCACCGGCTTGGTGATGCCGCGGATGGTCAGGTCGCCGTCGATGAAGAAGTCATCTGACGCGACACGTGCGCCGGTGGAGACGAACTGCATCGTCGGGAAGTTCTCGATGTCGAAGAAGTCCGCTGAGCGCAGGTGTCCGTCGCGACCGTCGTCGTTGGTGTCGAGGGACGTCACGTCTACGGTCGCCTCGACCTTCGCGTCGAGCGGGTTCTCCGGGGCGACCAGCGTCGCGCTCTTCATGCCGAACGAGCCGCGCACCTTCGAGATCATCATGTGGCGGACGCTGAAGGTGACCTCGCTGTGGGCGGGGTCGAGGATCCAGGTGCCTGCACGGTAGCCGGGGATGTCGATCGTGGTCATGCGGGTTCTCTCCTTGAAGTGTGGGGTCTCATTGCGTTCACAAGGAGACAACTCGTATGCGAGCGCATGTATTCCGAGTCTGTCGACAAAAAACGGAGGGCCTCCGATCCGATGTGGAACAGAGGCCCTCCGCAGTTGTGAGTCCGATCAGCCGACGGCGACCAGGTCGATGATGAAGATGAGGGTCTTACCGGAGAGGAAGTGTCCTGAACCCGCGGGGCCGTACGCGAGGTGCGGAGGAACGATCAGCTCACGACGTCCACCGATCTTCATGCCGGGGATGCCGTCCTGCCAGCCCTGGATCAATCCGCGAAGCGGGAACTGGATGGTCTCGCCACGCCCCCAGGAGGAATCGAATTCCTCGCCGGAGTCGTACTCGACACCGGCATAGTGCACGGTCACGGTGTCGCCGGGCTTCGCGGCTGCGCCGTCGCCCTCGATGATGTCTCGGGTGACGAGCTCTGCAGGAGCGGGAGCTGTGGGGGCGTCGAACTCGGGCTTTGTGCGATCAGTCATGACTCCATACAACCGGAGCGCTCGGACGTGGTCAATGCGAGGGCGCCTGCTCAGAGCGAACAGCCCCGGCCCATATCAAGACTCAGCGCCCGGTGCTGCGGCGATGCCTGCATGTCTACCGGGCGCTGAGTTGATCTGTACTCAGATTGCACCCCTACTCCACGGGTGTCAAGAGTCAACGCGATGCCGCTCGTCAATACGCCAGGAGGGCCGCTCTCGTCGCTTGGGTGCGCGTGAGCAATGCCCGCTCGTCATCCGCGGCAAGGGGGTCGCGGCCGACGATAGCCCGCTGGCGCACTGCGGCGAGGGCTGCGGCATCCTTGATGAAGCTCTTCATCAAGGACCTGCGGTCACCGCGCAGGCTCGCGGCCCATCTGAGTCCGACTTTGCGCCCGGCGGGAGTCGCGAGCATCGTGATCTCCTCCGGCGTGAACCATCCGGCTGCCGCGTAGTCGCCCAGCCTTTCCCTCGTCACGCGGGCCTCTTCCTTGCGCAACGCCACGATGGCCAGGATGAACCCGATGAACAGCGGCACCTGAAGCGTGATGTAGAGAGCGAAGAAGTCGGCGAACGTGGCCGAGCCGTTCCAGAATCCGTGCAGGATGATGGCGCCCAGCAGCCCGAGCAGTCCAGCACCGAGCACCGCGCCCTTCGACGCACTGCGCCTGGCTGCAAGCCCCATCGCGAAGCCGGTGAGAGCGGTGAACATCGCGTGCGCGAACGGCGAGAGCAGACCGCGCATCACGAACGTGGCCGTGAGCTGTTCACCGCCGCCCTCGATCAGGCTGATCGCGAAGTACTGGATGTTCTCGGTGAAGGAGAATCCCCCGCCGATCAGCGCCCCGTAGACGATCCCGTCGATCGGGCCGTCGAAAGCACGTCTGCCGATGAGGAAGATGATGAAGATCCCGAGACCCTTCGCTAGTTCCTCCACGATCGGCGCCTGGATCACCGCACTGAGCACCTCCGAGCGCATGCCGACTGCGAGCGTGATGCCGAGGTCCACCAGCAGTGTCAGTCCGACTGCTGCGATGCCGCCCCATGCGATCGCGAACACGATCAGCAGCTTCGGCTCCGGTTCCCAGCGGTCGATGATGTGGACGCCGAGGAAGACGATCGCGAGCGGGATGAGCGCGAGGACGAGTCCCATGCCGGATGCGAAGACTCCGAGCGCCCACACGAAGTAGCCGATCAGCGCCACGAGCGCGAAGCCGAGCACGCCGAAGAGCCAGATCGACACCGTCCTGCCCTTCTTCGAAGGAACCGGCAGCATGGGCAGCGCTCCGGCAGGAGCGGGCGCGGCAGGAGCGGGCGGCGAATAGTTGGTCGGCTGTGCGAGCGCGGACGCATACACCGGCTGCTGGTTGAACTGAGCCGGCGTGTACGGCGACTGCGCGTACTGCTGCTGCGAATTCGGCTGCTGCGAATGCTGGGGCTGGGCCGGGGGCGGCGAGTGCTGCGGCTCCGAGGGTCCTCCGAATGACATAGCCAAAGCCTAGAGGTACCCTCCACTCTGCTCCGGGCGACAGGACGGTAGCGTAGGGGACATGCGTTTCGCCCATCTGCGTCGACCGGACTCCCCTGATGCCCAGCTCGCGGTGATCCAGGATGCCGAGGCAATTCTGGTCTCGGATCTGATCGACCCCGCACCATCGACCCTCCAGCAGCTCATCGAAGCAGGTGACGACGGCCTCGACGCACTGCGCACCGCACTCGACGAGCGCACCGCGCCGCGGCATCCGCTCGCCGGCTTCGACTTCGCATCGGCTGTTCTCGATCCGCCTGTGATCCTCGCGATCGGCCTGAACTACGCCGCCCACTCCAGCGAACTGGGCTTGAAGACCGACACCGCACCGACCGTCTTCACTCTCTGGCCGAACTCACTGACGTCGCATGAGGCGACGACGGGGTGGCCTCGCACTCTGAGCGAGTCCGTCGACTACGAGGCCGAACTCGGCGTCCTGATCGGGCGACCGGCGAAGAACGTGGCCGAGGCAGACGCGCTCGACAGCGTATGGGGCTACACGGTCGTCAACGACATCACCGCTCGCGACATCCAGTTCTCCGAGGCGCAGTGGTCGCGCTGCAAGTCGTTCGACGGCTTCACCCCGACCGGCCCGTTCGTCGTCACGGCGGATGAGATCCCGGACCCGCAGGATCTGCACATCTGGACCGTCGTGGACGGCCACACCGTGCAGGACGCCTCGACCGGTCAGATGGTCCGCTCGGTCGCGACGCTCATCGCGCATCTGTCGCAGTCGATCACCCTGCAGCCAGGCACGCTGATCTCCACGGGCAGCCCCGGTGGTGCCGGCTACTCGCGCGAGCCGCAGATCTTCCTGCGGGACCGCTCGACGGTGACCGTCGGCATCGACGGCATCGGCGAGCTCACGACGCACTGCCGCATTCACGACTGAGCGCCGTGCGCGAGTGAGGCCCGCGCCCGTCCTTGAATCCGAGATCCGGGCGCGGGCCGCACTCGTGGGACGTCAGATCTGGATCAGGCCCTCCGGCGGGATCACGGAGATCGCAGCGGTGACCGCCTCGAGCCCCGAAAGACGCGCCGGCGACAGCTGCTTCGTGACCTCTTCGCGTGACATCAGTCCCGCCTCGACGACAAGGTCGGCCACGTTGCGGTTCGTGAGCAGCGCGGTCTTCGCGAGAGCGGCCGCAGCGGCGTAGCCGATGAACGGGGTCAGCGCAGTGATGACGCCGACCGAGGCGCCCACCATCGCTCCGAGGCGATCGGTGTTCGCTGTGATGCCGTCGACGCAGTTGACGCGCAGAGTCCACATGGCCTGACGCATCCAGGTGATCGACTGGAAGATCGAGTGCGCGATCACAGGTTCGAAGGCGTTCAGCTGCAACTGCCCCGCCTCGACAGCCATCGTGACGGTCATGTCCGCGCCGACCACGGCGAACGCGACCTGATTCACGACCTCGGGGATCACCGGGTTGACCTTGCCCGGCATGATGCTCGAGCCCGCCTGCTTGGCCGGGAGGTTGATCTCGCCGAAACCGGCCTGCGGCCCGGAGGAGAGCAGTCGCAGATCGTTGCAGATCTTGGAGAGCTTGATCGCGTTGCGCTTGAGCGACGACGAGAACGACATGAACGCGCCGGTGTCACTGGTGGATTCGACCAGGTCGGTCGCCGTCTCGAGATCGAGGGCGGTGATCTCGCGCAGGTGGTCGAGTACGGCTTGTGCGTAGTCGACGTGAGTGGTGATGCCGGTGCCGATCGCGGTCGCACCCATGTTGATCTCGAACATCAGCGACGCGTTCTCGGTGAGACGACTGTGGTCCTCGCCGAGAGTCGTGGCGAAGCCGTGGAACTCCTGCCCGAGCGTCATCGGCACGGCATCTTGCAGCTGGGTGCGCCCCACCTTGAGGATGTCGTGGAAATCGACGGCCTTGGCCAGGAACGAGCGGCGCAGCAGGTCGAGCTCATCGAGCAGGGAACGGAGATTGAGGGAGAGGCCGATCTTGACAGCCGTCGGATACACGTCGTTCGTGGACTGGCTGCGGTTGGTGTGGTCGATCGGAGAGAGGAAATCGTAATCGCCCTTCTCCCGTCCGGCGATCTCCAACGCGATGTTGGTGATCACCTCGTTCGCGTTCATGTTCGTCGAGGTCCCGGCGCCGCCTTGGATCACTCCGACCGTGAACTGATCGTGGAACTCGCCGTCGATGACCCGCTGCGCTGCTTCATCGATGAGATCGGCCCGCATGGCGTCGAGTGCGCCGATGTCCTTGTTCGCCCTTGCACTGGCCTGCTTCACCATCGCGAGGGCCCGGATGAGATCGGGATACACCGAGATCGGTCGCTTCGTGATCGGGAAGTTCGCGTCGGCGCGGGCGGTGTGGATGCCCCAGTACGCGTCGGCGGGGACCTCCATGCTCCCGAGGGAATCGGTCTCGGTACGGGTGGGGGCAGGCGCGGCAGAAGCCATGTCACATCCTTGTGGGTCGTGGCGGATCAGGGAACGAGGGATGTCTCCAGTCTATGCCGCGCGTACACCGCGAGAAGCGTCGCAGGCACCGCGTCTGAGCTTCAGCGGCCCACGACGATCAGCAGGATGCCGCTTGCCACGGCCAAGGCGCAGAGGGCGAAGCATCCGTACGCACCGATCAGCGCGATGCGCTTCTGAACGTCGGTGAGCGGGCTCTTCCTGGCCGCCTTCGCCGCCTGCTTCGCAGCGCGGCGGGCCTCCTTCTCGGTGATCACCGTGATGGCATCGGTGAACTCGGCAGGGCTCACGACCGGTGCACGCCCCGAGCGCACGAGCAGCCGCAGGCCGAGTGCGTAGAAGGTCACGATGGCGGCTGCGCCGATCAGCGCCGCCGCGAAGACCTGCACGAATGCGAGCCAGTCGATCACGACGCTCATTGCTCTGACCCCTTCTTCGCTGCCTTCGCCTGCGCCTTGTGCTCGACCTTCGCCTTGTGCTCGGCCTTCGCCTTCGCACGGGCCTGCTCGATCCTCAGCCGACGCCGCGTCGGCGGCGGCATGTCGGGCAGTTCGACCGCGAGGCCGGACTCGGCGACATCGCTCATCGCGTTCTCTGCGGTGACCGCGTTGCGCCGGGAACGCAGGAACAGACCGACGATGATCACCAGCGCGAGTATCGCATCGATCGCCACGCCCCAGTTGCCCCACCACACGACGAGGAGCGCTGCGAGGGCACCGACCGCCGCGGCGGCGGGAAGTGTGAGCAGCCAGCCGATGCCGATTCGTCCTGCAGTCCTCCAGCGCACCGTCGACCCGCGCCGTCCGAGGCCGGAGCCGATCACCGATCCGGAGGCGACCTGAGTGGTCGAGAGCGCGAAGCCGAGCGCACTCGAGGCGAGGATCGTCGCCGCCGTCGAGCTCTCCGCAGCGAAACCCTGAGCGGGCTTGACATCAGTGAGTCCCTTGCCGAGCGTGCGGATGATGCGCCACCCGCCCAGATACGTGCCGAGGGCGATCGTGAACGCGCACGCGAAGATGACCCAGAAGTACGGGTCCGACTGCTCGGAGTTCTGCCAGCCCACCGTGATGAGCGCGAGCGTGATGACGCCCATCGTCTTCTGCGCGTCGTTCGTGCCGTGGGCGAGAGCGACCAGGGACGACGTGAAGATCTGACCCCAGCGGAATCCGTCGCGGCCGTCCGGCTTGCCGTCGTAGCGACGGGTGATCGAGTAGGCGATCTTCGTGGCGGCGAACGCGATGAGGCCGGCTGTGATCGGGGCGATGAGCGCAGGGAGCACGATCTTCGAGAGCACCATTCCGAAGTCGATGCCGCCGAGCCCGACGCCCACGATCGTGGCCCCGATGAGGCCTCCGAACAGGGCGTGGGACGAGCTCGAGGGCAGTCCGAGCAGCCACGTGAGCATGTTCCAGGTGATGGCGCCGATCAGGCCGGCGAAGATCACGGACAAGAACAGCTCGGCGCCCGCGTCCCGGATGGCGTCCTCGTTGATGATGCCGTGCGACACGGTCTTGGAGACCTCAGTCGATAAGAAGGCGCCGACGAGATTGAGTCCGGCCGCCAGGAGCACTGCGGTCTTCGGCTTGAGGGCACCCGTCGCGATGGGCGTCGCCATCGCGTTCGCGGTGTCGTGAAAGCCGTTCGTGAAGTCGAAGAAGAGGGCTAGCACGATGACCAGCACGACGATGAGGGCTGCGGTTTCCACCGTTCGCTTTCGGTTGTGTGAAAGGAAGAGAGCTGCCGACGTGATCGGCGTGACGAACGAAGAGTTCACCGTGGGTTTGACTTCCGTTAACCGGCCCCGACAAATCCTTGCACCCTGCTCGACTCCGGTCAACTCGACCTGGGTTAGCGTGGTGTGGTGACCAACGCCCCCATCGCAGCTCGCCGTTCCCACATCCGCACTCACCACGCAGACACGTTCGACGATCCGTACGAGTGGCTGCGGGAGAAGGATTCGGCAGAGGTCATCGCGCACCTCGAGGCAGAGAACGCGCACACCGACAGCGCGACGGCACATCTCGAGGAACTGCGCGAGACGCTGTTCCAGGAGATCAAGGGCCGCGTGCAGGAGACGGACCTGTCCGTCCCCACTCGCAAGGGCGACTGGTGGTACTACAGCCGCAGCGAGGAGGGCTCGCAGTACGGCATCCAGTGCCGCGCCGCAGCCGGAGCGGACGATTGGACTCCCCCGGTGCTCGAACCAGGCGTGCCTGTTCCCGGCGAGCAGATCCTTCTGGACGGCAACGTCGAAGCGGAAGGCCACGAGTTCTTCTCGCTCGGCGCCTTCGACACCTCGGATGACGGGACCAGGATGCTGTGGGCGCCCGACTACGAGGGCGATGAGTTGTACACGATCAAGGTGCGCGATCTGGTGAGCGGCGACACGCTCTCCGATGAGATCCCCAAGACCGGCGGCGGGTTCTTCACGCCTGACGGCACCGGCATCATCTACACGACCCGCGACGAGGCGTGGCGCCCGGACACGCTGTGGATGCACCTGCTCGGCACTCCCGTCGAAGACGACGTGAAGCTGTTCCACGAGGGCGATGAGCGCTTCTGGCTGGGTGCCGGCATCACCCGAAGCAGGCGATACCTCGTGATCGGGGTCGGATCCAGCATCACGAGCGAGGAGTACCTCGTCGATCTCCGCGGTGACATCACCGCGGAACCGCGACTCGTCTGGCCGCGCACGGAGGGCGTCGAGTACTCGCTCGAGCACGCCGTGATCGACGGCGACGATCGGCTGCTGATCCTGCACAATCAGGATGCCGTCGACTTCGAACTCGTCTCGGTCGCCGCAGATGACCCGCAGGGCGCCCGCCACGTCGTGATGGCGCACGAGGCAGGGCGACGCATCCTCGGCGTCGACTGCTTCCGCGACTTCGCCGTCGTCGGCTACCGCAGCGAGGGCCTCGAGCGCATCGGCATGCTGGAGTACGCCGACGACAGCGTGGAAGAGCTCCGCTTCGACGAGCCGCTGTTCTCCGCTTGGCCGTCGGGCAATCCGGAATGGCACTCGCCGTTCCTGCGCCTGGGGTACACCTCGTTCGTCACCCCGAGCACGGTCTACGACCTGGATCTGTCGACGCGGGAACTCGTGCTGCGCAAGCGCCAGCCGGTGCTCGGGGGTTACGACGCCGCCGAGTACGACCAGGAGCGCGCCTGGGCGGCTGCCCCGGACGGTACTCAGGTTCCGATCTCATTGGTGTGGAAGAAGGCGTTCGGCGCGCCTGGAGACGACATCCGGCCCGTGCACCTCTATGGCTACGGGTCGTACGAGCACTCGATCGACCCCGGCTTCTCCGTCGCCCGCCTGTCGGAACTCGACAGGGGTGTGATCTTCGCCGTCGCACACGTGCGCGGCGGCGGCGAGATGGGTCGCGGCTGGTACGACGACGGCAAGATGCTCAACAAGCGCAACTCGTTCACGGACTTCGTCGCCTGTGCGGAGCACCTCATCGCCGAAGGCATCACCACCGCGGAGCGCATGGTCGCGGAGGGCGGCAGCGCCGGCGGTCTGCTGATGGGAGCCGTCGCGAACATCGCCCCTTCGCGGTTCGCCGGCATCCTGGCATCCGTTCCGTTCGTCGACGCTCTCACCAGCATCCTCGATCCCTCACTCCCCCTCACCGTCATCGAGTGGGACGAATGGGGCGACCCGCTGCACGACGCAGACGTCTACGCCTACATGAAGTCGTACACGCCGTACGAGAACGTGCAGGACGGCGTCGCCTACCCGCGCATCCTCGCGATGACATCGCTCAACGACACTCGGGTGCTCTACGTGGAGCCCGCGAAATGGGTCGCGCGTCTTCGCGAGGCCGGGGCGGACGACGTTCTGCTCAAGTGCGAGATGGCGGCCGGGCACGGCGGTGTGAGCGGCAGGTACAACGCCTGGAAGGAGCGTGCATTCGAGCTCGCCTGGATGCTCGACGCCCTCGGTCTCGCTGAGAAGACGCCCACCGACTGATCAGGGCGCTCGCAGATCGGGCGTCTAGCATGGCGCGGGATGTCCGACACCTCCGCCAGAATCACAGGTCTCGATGGGCTCAGAGGATTCGCGTCTCTCGCCGTCGTGCTCTATCACCTCACCCTCATCGCCAGACCCGAGCTGAGCGAGACGACGTGGGCGTGGCTGACGCAGAGTCCGCTCAAGATCTTGTTTCCCGGCACGGAGTCGGTGCTGGTGTTCTTCGCCCTGTCCGGTCTGGTCGTCGCGTTGCCCGCACTGCGCTCCGACTTCACGTGGACGCGCTACTACCCGTCGCGCCTGCTGCGGCTGTACCTGCCGGTCTTCGGCGCACTGATCCTCGCGGCCGTCCTGATCATCGCGATTCCCCGCGATCCGGCGACGATGCCGACCGGGACATGGCTGCGAGATGCACAGGCGACCACGGTCACTCCGGTTTCCCTTCTGACGGAGGCGTCGCTCCTGCGGGAGTCCTACGACATCGACAACGTGCTGTGGTCGTTGCGCTGGGAGCTGTTCTTCTCCCTGCTGCTGCCGGTGTTCGTGTGGATCGCGATCCGATTCCGGCGGGCCAGTCCCTATCTCGCGGCCCTCGCCGCCGGTGCCACCGTCGCGGGCAGGATGCTTGAGATGGATGCACTGGTGTACTTCCCCGTGTTCCTCCTCGGCACGATCATCGCGATCAATCTCGATGGCATCCGCGCCTTCGCACAGCGTGTGCACACGCGGATGCTGTGGCCGGCTCTGGCCGTGCTCGCGGGAGTGCTGCTCATCGCCAGCTGGCTTGCACGGCCCTTCGTCGAAAACGACTCCGGCATCGCCGATGTGCTGTGGGGGCTCGCCGGTGTGGGAGCCGCCCTCATAGTGCTGCTTGTGATCGTGTGGCCGAGGCTGCGCCGCGGATGCGAACGACCGACCGCGCTCTGGCTGGGAAAGGTCTCCTTCAGCCTGTACCTGGTGCACGCGCCGATCCTCGGCACCCTCGGCTATCTGCTCGGACGCGAGCAGTGGTGGCTGGTATGCCTGATCGGCGTGCCGGTCTCGCTCGCCGTCGCCGCCGCGTTCTACCGGTGGGCCGAGCGTCCATCGCACCGTATCGCGCGACGGGTCGGAGGGTACGTCGCTCAACGACTGGAGCCGCGCACCGCCTGATCAGCGTCCTGTCATCCACTGGATCCGTCGCCGCAGAACCCCTGCACGTCGGCGCAGTCGCACCCGCACCGGCAGCTCCCGCGCGGATTCGATCCGCTTCGCGTCGAATGCCGAGCGCAGCTCACGCGCCCACTGACGAGTCACCGCCACGTCTGAGAACTCGGCGGCCCTGGCCATCGCACGTCTGCGCATCGCCTCGATCCTGGCCGCAGGCATCGACTGCAGCTCCACGATCCGCTGCGCCATCTTCTCGATGTCCCGTTCCGGAACGACGAAGCCGTCGACACCGTCGCGGATCATGTCGGCCGGTCCGTACCGGATGTCGTATGCGATCGGGATGCAGCCCGCCGCCATGCTCTCGATCAGCACCAGCGGGAGCCCCTCGGACGTGGATGTCAGCAGGCTGAATCCGGCCACCTGGAACACGCCGCGTGCTTCGGGGTCGAAGCCGCGCAGACGAACGTGCTCCTCGACACCGAGCGTCCTGACACGTCTGCGGATGTCACTCTCGCGAGGGCCGTCGCCGAAGACGTCGAACTCGATCCGCTGATCGAGTTCCCTCGCCCTGGCGACGGCATCCACTGCGTGCTCGAGTCGCTTGCGGGTCTCGAGCGACGCGACGACGACGCCGTACGTGTTCGAACGCGGTCGTCCGGAATGCGGCAGGAACTCCGCCTCGTTCGGGATGGCACGGACCCTGGCCGTGACATCGAATGCCCGGAGATCGTCGACCAGGTCGTCGCGCTGCCTCTCGGTGAGCACCACGATGTCGTCGTAGTCCCCCGCGCGACGCAGCACTGAGGCACGCGACGATCGCAGCGTCTCTGCTCGTCCACCGAGCCGGTGCGATGCATGCACGATGTGCACGGTCGTCACGTTCTCTCTCCGGTATCCGGCGACGCAGCGCGCAGCGGTCTTCGAGTCCACCAGCATGTAGCTCGTCTTGCCGGCGGTCAGACGGTCGAACCACCAGCGGTAGAGAGTCCAGCTCGTTTTCCATGCACGGACGGGAGTGCCGTCCTCCGCGTACAACACGATGCGGCGCGACGGGGTGTCTGCTCGCTCGGTGGCGAGAAGGGTTCCGTCCGACCGGAACCGATCGACTGCTGTCGGCGCGCCGTCGGCCCTGGAGCGCCGTCTCGACAGCACCACGCCGTCGCGCTCGTGGACGACGTCATCGTCGGCCGGTACGAGCAGCGCCACCGGGTCGATGTCAGTGCCCTTCGCGGGCGGCGTGCGCCGGCGCAGCTCATCCCAGATGTTGCGGATCCTGAGCCCGTCGATCAGCTCCCCCGCAGCGCGGAGGCGCTCATCGAGCTCGGCATAGTCCGGACGATCGTCGAGCGTGAGGATGTCCACATCGACCCCGCCGATCCGCCTGAACGATCGCGAGCGACGAAGCATGGCGTTCGTCATGCCGCCGTAGTGGTCGCGGATCCCCCACGTGAGGGCGAAGTGCCTGCCGTGCGGAAGACGTGAATCGGCGCGCATCATCGAACCGACGATAGGTGGTGAGCTTTCGTCGCTCCTGTGGGCCGCCTGTGCGCAGCCTGAGTGCTTCGCGGCTGTCAGCCGAACAGCGCGGCAGCCTCGTCGTAGCGGTAGCGCGGAACGGTGTTGAGCTCGCCGAGCGCCTCTTCGAACGGCACTCGCACGATGTCGGTCCCCTTCATCGCGACCATCTTGCCCCAGGCGCCCTCCACGATCGCGTCAGCCGCATGCAGGCCGAGACGAGTCGCGAGCACCCGGTCGAAGCCGGACGGCGAACCGCCGCGCTGGATGTGCCCGAGGATCGTCGCACGGGTCTCGATGCCGGTGATGCGCTCGATCGCGGGGGCGAGCTGATCGCCGATCCCGCCGAGGCGCGGACGGTTGAACGCGTCCATGCCCTTGTCGCTGAACGCCTCGTCCATGCCCTCGAGCTTGAAGCCTTCCGACACGACGACGAGCGGCGCCCGGCCGCGGTCGTGTGCGCTGGTGACGAGTTCGGCGATCTCGTCGATCGACATCGGCACCTCGGGGATGCAGATCACGTGTGCACCGGCCGCCATACCGGCGTGCAGCGCGATCCAGCCGACGTGGCGGCCCATGACCTCGGCCACCATGCAGCGCTGGTGCGAATCGCCGGTGGTGCGCAGGCGATCCATCGCATCCGTCGCGATGTTCACAGCGGTGTCGAAGCCGAATGAGTAGTCCGTCGCGCGCAGGTCGTTGTCGATCGTCTTGGGCACGCCGAGCACGTTCAGCCCGTCTTTGGCCAGCCGGTCCGCCGCAGCCAGAGTGCCCTCGCCGCCGATCGCGACGATCCCGTCGATCTTGTGGCCGTAGAGCGTCTTGGCGATGTTCTCCGCGCCGCCGCGCTCGCCCTCATAGGGGTTGGTGCGGCTGGTTCCGAGGATCGTCCCGCCCACCTTGGAGAGCCCTTTGACCTCGTGACGCGTGAGAGGCATGAAATCGCCCTCGACGACGCCGCGCCACCCATCGCGGATTCCGACGAACTCCAGGTCGTACGAAGTCGTGCCTTTGAGCACGATGCCGCGGATGACCGCGTTGAGTCCGGGGCAGTCGCCGCCGCTGGTGAGGATGCCGATCTTCATGCTGGTGCCTTCAGACGTTTTCGGGAGGGGGACGGGCGACGCTGCCTGCTCTCGACCCTAGTGGGCATCACCGGCGGATGCCATTCCAGGGGTCGCGAAAACAGATGATCTTGCAGCGCCGGAAGCGCGAGCATGCCGATCTTCTGCGAACGTCGCTGATTCACCCGGAAACGACGCTCAAGAACCGTGTTTCTTAACCCTCCGCCGCGACGCTTCCGCGCGTCAGTCGCCGAGCGCCTGCCGAAGCAGGTGCATGAGTGCCGCCAGCTGCACGGACTCGCTCGGGGTCTCGAGCACCGCTTCGCCGTCCAGCGCCCTGGCCGCGAGGCCCTGCTTCTGATCGATGAGCTCGGCGATCTTGGTGTCGATCGTGTGCGCGGCGATGATCCGCCATGCCGTGACCGGCTCGTCCTGCCCGATGCGGTGCACGCGGTCGATCGCCTGCGTCTGCTCTGCGGCGGTCCAGCTCAGCTCTGCGAGGACGACGTTGGACGCCGCCTGCAGATTGAGACCGACGCCGGCGGCGGTGAGCGAGCACACCGCGATGCCGACGCTCTCGTCTGCGTTGAAGTCGTCGATCGCCTGCTGTCGTGCCGGTGTCGTCTGATCGCCGCGGATCGAGACGTAGCGGATGCCGGATGCCCTGAAGTGCGCCTCGGCCTGGTCCATGACGTCGATGTGCTTGGCGAAGAAGACGACCTTGCCGACCGACCGCTGAAGCTGGGCGGCGTAATCCGCCGCGAGCTGGGCCTTGGCCTGACCGATCTTGCGGACCATCGTGAAGACGTTGTCTCCGCCGGTTCCCGCGGCCTTCGACTCCTCGAGCTCATTGTGCGCCACGAGACGGACGATGTCCTCGTCGATCCCACCGGGCTCCAGCCCTCGATCGCCACGGGCCTGCAGGATGCGACGATACTTCGCGGCCAGCCGCTCCCCCAGTTCGCGCTCGGCCTGTCGGATGCCGCGGCCGAACTCGTCGTCCAGCTGCACGGGCAGGTCTGCGATCAGTTTGTCCGGAAGGTCGGCGGCGACGTCCTTCTTCTTGCGTCGGACGATACCCATCGAGATGACGGCATCGCGCGCCTCGGCGTAGAAGGACTTGTCTGCGGGTGTGAGTCCGGTGGCATCGAGCTTCTCCATCAGCTCCACGCCTGGCTTGTCGCCTGTGGTCCAGCCGAGGAAACGCCAGATCGCGTCGAAGTCCTCGACGTCGTTGATCAGCGGCGTACCGGTGAGCGCCATCATGAGCGGGTCGTGGGAGCGCTCACGGATGCGCGAAGCCAGCGCGAGCACGTTCTGCGAACGCTGCGAGGAGAGGTTCTTGATGAAGTGCGCCTCATCCACGACCATGCCCTTGAGCCCGATCGAACTGAGCCACGACAGGTGACGGTCGAGGATCTCGTAGTTCACGATGAAGACGTCGGCGAACGCGTCGATATCGGCACCGTCGCCCTGGATCACGGTGGCCTTGCGCTGCGGGGTCCAGCGTTCGACCTCGCGAGCCCAGTTCATCTTCACCACGTTCGGCACGACGACGAGGAGGGGGTATGCATCGGCGATGGATGCGGCGAGAACCGACTGCGCGGTCTTGCCGAGGCCCGGCTCGTCCGCCAGGAGGAAGCTGCGGTGACCTGCACGCACGGATTCGAGGAATCGCGACTGGTGCACCATGACCTCGAGGCCCCTGGGCGAGATGTGGTCGTACTCAGGTGTCGGCGGGAGCTCCATGGTCGCTGCCGACCCGCCTGCACCTGTCTCGAACGCCTTGTACAGAGGGCCCATCAGCTCCCAGTCGTCGAGCCTGCGCCGCGGGGCCGTCTGGCGCCGAGGCGTGAGGTCGGGTGCCAGGAAAGGGTTCGCGAGCTGTCGTGATTCCACCGCGGCCGGGATCACCTGGCGTTCGGCCAGTGCCGCCGGTACCACGGGGGCCTGCACCGGCGCGATGTCGGTGATGATGAGCTCTTCCGGTGCGAGCTCGGCGCCGGACTCCAGCAACCAGTCGCGACGCATGCGCTTGGCCACCGGGCTGGTGGCCGAGTCCGCCTCGAGCAACTGGATGAGAGAGGTGTCGCGCGCGGCGGTCTTGGCGAGGATCGTCGCGACGCCGTCGAGCCGCTTGAGCAGTTCGGCGCGTGTCGAGTCCACGAACGCGGCATCCGTCTTCACTCTGGCGCGCTCCTCGCGCACCAGGAAGGCGATCACCTGAAACTTCACCCGGTTCGTCGGCCCGAGCTTTCCGCGCTGAGCCTTGGCCTCGATCTCGCGCACCTTGCGGGCGAGGATCGGGATCAGCGGGGCGTCGTCATCACGACGTGACGTCTTCTTGCGCCGCGTGGCGGCGGTTGCCGTAGTCGGCATGCTCCTCCTGAGCGTGAATACCGAACCGCCGTGAAGGTCGGTTCGTGCCGTACGAGTCGTCCGCGTGTGGCGCCAGCCAGGACCGTGCGAACGTTGTGCGGTCGTTCTCCTGGTGCCGGTGTGGCGCGCTCTGAAAACGACTCTGCGAGAAGTTTACGTCATTCTCGCGGCAAATCATCGCTCGGCGGACGACTATGCCCGCACGTCACCCGTCAGAAGGGCGCGAGCTGCCACCACATCGGCCGCCATCTGCGCCATGAGCGCATCGATGCCCTCGAATGCGACCATGCCGCGAAGGCGCTCGGTGAACTCCACAGTGACGTCGTGCCCGTAGAGGTCGAGGGAGTCCTCATCGAGCACATGCGCCTCGACCTGACGCACCAGGACATCGTCGAAGGTCGGGTTCGTCCCGACCGAAACTGCCGCCGGGTACCGCACGGCCGTGTCGTGATCGATGAGCCATCCCGCGTACACGCCGTCCGCCGGCACGAGCGAATCGACGCTCGCCGACAGGTTCGCCGTGGGGAAGCCCAACTCACGCCCGCGCTTGAGTCCGTGCACGACCTCGCCGCGCACGTCGACCGAGCGCCCGAGGACCGCCTCGGCCTTGTTCACATCACCCTCGGCGAGCAGTTCGCGTATCCAACTGGATGAGACGCGGCGCTCGGAGCCCTCGACGTACACGTCCTCGACCACGTCGACCGTGAAGCCGTACTGCGGCCCGAGCTCGCGCAGGAGGTCGGGGGTGCCCGCTCCCTTGTGCCCGAACCGGAAGTCGCGTCCCACGAGCACGGTGGACACGTGCAGCGCGTCGACCAGGATCATCTCCACGAATTCGACCGGCGTGCGCGAGGCCAGTTCGCGATCGAACGTCAGCAGCAGCGTCGCCTCGAGTCCGAGTTCGCCGAGCAGCTCGAGCTTTCGCTCCACCGAGACCACGTTCTCCGGGCAGATCTCCGGTCGCAGCAGCGCGAGCGGGTTCCGGTCGAACGTGACCGCGACGGCGCGGGCCCCGGATGCCGCGGCATCCGCCATGAGACGCTCGATCACCGCACGGTGTCCGGCGTGCACGCCGTCGAACTTGCCGATCGCGACGACTGAGGGACCGAAATCGGCCGGCACCTCGCTCGGGTCGCGGAAGACGATCACGCCATCACCTCCGCGGTGCGTGCCGCATCGACAGGGCGATGCGTGCGCAGCCACCAGATGCCGAACATCGGCAGAACCAGCGGGATGAACAGGTAGCCGCGGCCGAACACCGACCAGACCGAGTCGTGCTGGAACAGCTCTGGAACTGCAAGACTCAGCACCCCGACCACGAGCACGCCCACCAGCTCGAAGACGATCGCGACCCAGGCCACCGTGTACCAGCCGCGTCGGCCGGCGAGCACCAGTGCCAGCGTCGCGAGGATGTACACGACGGCGGCGATCGCCGAGAGCGAGTGCGCCAATGGCGCCTCGTCGAACTTCCGCACGATCTGCACAAAGCTGCGGCCGGTGGCAGCCAGCGCCATCACGGCGTAGACGATGACGAGGACGCGGCCTATGCCGGTCATCTGATTGCGGGTTGCAGTGGTGCTCATAGCATCCTCCATTCTAAGCGCGCGAGGAATGCTCGATGGCCGCACGCTCAGCCGACCTGCACGGTCCAGATCACCTGCATCCGCCAGAGCATGATGGCGACGGCGAGGGCGATGACGCCGAGGATGACGGTGCTCCAGCGGCTGCGCTCGAGCAGCGCCCAGATCACACCGCCGATCGGCAGCAATGCGGCCGACACGAGATAGACCCAGAACTCCAGCGGATCGCCCGATGGCGGGTTTCCGGCGAACGGCGCGACGATCGCCATGACGATCTGCCCGATCAGCAGGACCTCGACGAGCGCGAGCGCGCCGACGGAGAAGTCGCTCGGACGCCGGCCCGCGAGGCCGGCAATCGCGCAGAACGCGCCGGTTGCCACGGCGACCACGATCTGCAACGTGGTGAACCAGATGATCATCGCGCCTCCGGCATGTTCATGACGCTCTTGAGGTCGCCGCCGCGCTTCTGCACGATCCCGACGAGTCCGCCTTCGGGATCGATCGCCGCGGCAAGAGCACCTTCGAGTCTGACGGCCTGATCTCCCAGTCGCTTTCCGTGCCGCAGGTCTCGTGCATCGTCTGCAGAGACCTCGAGCGGCTGCATGATGGTCGACGCCGCTGCCGCGGGCGTCAGCGTCTCCGCCTCGGCAAGGGAATCGATGTCGACGGCGCCCGCGACCTCGAAAGGTCCGATCCGCGTACGGCGGAGAGCGGTGAGGTGTCCGCCGATGCCGAGCGCATCCCCCAGGTCGCGGGCGAGTGCACGGATGTATGTGCCCGATGAGCAGTCCACCACCACGTCGAGATCGATGAGACCGTCACCGCGACGCTCATCCATGACGTCGAATCTCGAGACCGTGACCACCCTCGCCTTGAGCTCCACCTGTTCGCCGGCGCGAACGAGGTCATAGGCCCGACGACCATCGACCTTGATCGCAGACACAGCGCTGGGCACCTGGGAGATCTCGCCGGTGAGCGCGGCGATCCCGGCGCGGATCTGCTCGCCCGCCACTGCATCGACGTCGGCGGCGTCTGCTGCGCGGGTGATCTCGCCTTCTGCGTCGTCCGTGCCCGTCGCCTGCCCGAGCCGGATCGTCGCCACGTAGGTCTTGTCGGCGCCGACGACGTACGTGAGGAGCCGGGTGGCGCCTTCGATGCCGAGCACCAGCAGACCGGTCGCCATCGGATCGAGGGTGCCTGCGTGCCCGATCTTGCGTGTGCCGAACGCCTTACGCGTACGCGCGACCACATCGTGGCTGGTGAGCCCACCGGGCTTGTCGACGAGGAGGATGCCGGGTGCGACCATCCCCCCAGCCTACCGAGACTGCGGCAGTCGTCTGATCGCCGTGTCGGTCCCGCGACCGATGAAGATCGCCGCCGTGTCCGTCGACATAGGCTGGTGAGGTGCAAGCCATCTCGACACCTCCCCCGCACCTGTCTCCGGTGCTCGCGGACTGGTATCGCTCGGGTGCCAGGGATCTCCCGTGGCGCCGGCCCGAGTTCCATGTGCAATTCGGTGCATGGGGAACGCTGGTCAGCGAGTTCATGCTGCAGCAGACACCGGTGAACCGGGTGATCCCTCATCTCGAGGCCTGGCTCGGGCGGTGGCCGACACCGACCGCGATGTCGACTGCGACGCCGGCAGAGGTCGTGATGCAGTGGGCGAATCTGGGTTACCCCCGCCGCGCACTCTGGTTGCACCGCGCCGCGATCGAGATCTCCGAGCGTCACGGTGGGGACGTCCCACGGGACGTCGACGCTCTGCTCGCGCTGTCGGGCATCGGCGACTACACGGCTCGGGCGGTCGCAGCGTTCGCTTTCGGCGACCGGCATCCGGTCGTCGACACCAACACGCGTCGCGTCATCGCACGCGCCGTGGACGGTAGGTCTCAACCGGGGCCGGCCGCGCGCCGTGATCTCGTGGCTATGGATGCGCTGCTGCCGCACGCCGACGACGAGTCGGCGGTCTTCAACGCCGCGATGATGGAACTCGGTGCGACGGTGTGCACTGCGCACGCGCCGAAGTGCGAGGTGTGCCCACTGGCGACGCAGTGCACGTGGCTCTCATCCGGACGCCCGGACACCGGCGACGGACGCCGGCGGCAGGCGCGATACGAAGGCTCGGATCGGCAGGCCCGTGGCGCGGTGCTGAAGGCGCTGCGCCACTCGGATGCCGGTGAGATGCCGCTCGATGAGGTCATTCACGACTGGCGGGACGGCGCACAGCGCGACCGCGCGATCGATTCCCTGATCGCAGACGGACTCGCCGAGGCGTCGGAGCAGTCGCTCCGGCTGCCGCATTGACCGGCGGGCGGACTACTGCTGGTCGTCCTCATCGGCGCGCACATACGGGTCGGCGTCGCCGGCGTGCGTGGCTGATGATGCGAGCTTGGCCACCTCGGCGTCTCGCATCTGCGCCTGGTGAAGCAGCGCAGTGATGTTGTCGGCGTTCTCCGGAAGCGCATCGGGGATGAACTCCAGGGTCGGCACCAGACGAGTGCTCAGCTGCTTTCCGACTTCGCTGCGCAGCATGCCGGTCGCAGAGGCGAGTGCCGCAGCACTGGATGCTCTCTCCTCGTCGGTGCCGAGCACGGTGTAGAACGCCGATGCGTGCTGCAGGTCACCGGAGACGCGGACGTCGGTGATGGTCACGAAGCCGAGCCGCGGGTCGCGCAGGCCCTTCTCGAGACGCTCCGCCAGGATGACGCGAATCCGATCCGCCAGGCGTGCCTGTCGTTCTCCAGCCATTTCCTTCTTCTTCCGTGTGACGAATGAGGGGCGCCCGTGGGCGCCCCTCATATTTGATCAGATCAGCCGCGAGGCTTCTCGACCAGTTCGGTGGTCTCGATCTCGTCGCCGATCTGGATGTCGTTGAACTTGCCGAGGCCGATACCGGCCTCGTAGTCCGTGCGCACCTCGGTGACGTCATCCTTGAATCGGCGCAGCGACTCGATGGCGAGGCCATCGGCGAGCACGACCCCGTCGCGGATGATGCGAGCCTTGGCGTTTCGCGTGATCGTTCCCGATCGCACGATGACACCGGCGATGTTGCCGAACTTCGAGGAGCGGAACACCTCGCGGATCTCGGCGACACCGGACTGGATCTCTTCGAACTCCGGCTTGAGCATGCCCTTGAGTGAACTCTCGATCTCATCGATCGCGGAGTAGATGACCGAGTAGAACCGGACATCCACGCCCTCACGAGCCGCAGCCTCACGGGCCTTGGGGTCGGGGCGGACGTTGAAGCCCACGATGATCGCGTTGTCGATCGTCGCCAGGTTCACATCCGACTCGGTGACAGCACCCACACCGCGGTGGATGATGCGCAGCTGCACAGTGTCGTCGACCTCGATCTTGAGCAGCGACTCCTCCAGCGCCTCGACGGCACCGGAGACGTCACCCTTGATGATGAGGTTGAGCGTCTCGACCTTGCCCTCTTCGAGAGCACGGGTGAAGTCCTCGAGCGAGATGCGCTTGCGAGCCTTGGCCAGCAGGGCGTTGCGCTCGACGGCCTCACGCTTCTCAGCGATCTGGCGAGCCATGCGGTCCTCTTCGGTGACGATGAAGACGTCACCGGCGCGCGGCACCGAGTTGAGACCCTGCACCTGCACCGGACGGGACGGGTATGCCTCGTCGACTGCTTCGCCGTTCTCGTCGAGCATCGCACGGACTCGGCCGTAGGCGGTGCCTGCGACGATCGAGTCACCGACGCGCAGCGTTCCGGACTGGATGAGCACTGTCGCGATCGAACCGCGTCCCTTGTCGAGCTTCGCCTCGATGGCGACTCCACGTGCGGACTTGTTCGGGTTCGCGGTGAGGTCCAGGCCCGCGTCGGCCGCGAGCAGAACAGCGTCCAGAAGCTCCTGGATGCCGGTGCCTGCACGCGCCGAGACGTCGACGAACATGACGTCTCCGCCATACTCCTCTGCGACGAGGCCGTACTCGGTCAGCTGCTGACGAACCTTCGCCGGGTTGGCGTCCGGCTTGTCGACCTTGTTCACCGCGACCACGATCGGGACGCCGGCGGCCTGGGCGTGGTTGAGCGCCTCGACCGTCTGCGGCATGATGCCGTCGTCGGCCGCGACCACCAGGATCGCGAGGTCGGTGACCTGCGCACCACGGGCACGCATGGCGGTGAACGCCTCGTGACCGGGGGTGTCGATGAAGGTGATGGCGCGCTCGTGGCCCTCGTGCTCGGTCCACACCTGGTAGGCACCGATGTGCTGGGTGATGCCTCCGGCCTCACCCTCGATGACGTTGGTCTGACGGATCGCGTCGAGGAGGCGCGTCTTACCGTGGTCGACGTGACCCATGACGGTGACGACCGGCGGACGGATCTCGAGGTCGTCCTCGCTCTCCTCTTCGAGCTCCTTGGCGAGATCGAGACCGAAGCCCTCGAGGAGCTCCTTGTCCTCGTCCTCGGGCGAGACCATCTGGATCTTGTAGCCGAGCTCCTCGCCGAGGACCTCGAAGGTCGCCTCGTCTAGCGACTCGGTGGCCGTGGCCATCTCGCCGAGGTTGAAGAGGATCGTGACAAGGGTTCCGGGCTGCACGGTGTAGCCGGTCAGCGTCTCGATCTTGTCGGCGAAGTCTGCGATCGATGCGCCGCGGCGCATGCGGATGATCTCTCCGTTGCCGCGGGTGACGTTGACGCCACCGACGACCGGAGCCGACCGCATTTCGAACTCCTGCCGCTTCGCCCTACGCGACTTGCGCTGCTTGGACTTGCCGCCTCCCTTACCGAAGGCGCCTGCGGTTCCACCGCCGGGTCCACGACCACGGCCACCGCCGCCGCCTGGACGACCAGCGAAGCCGCCGCCGGGACGAGCACCGGGACCGCCGCCTGGTGCGCCTGCACCGGCGCCTGGACGACCGGGGCCGCCTGAGCGCTGCTGGAACGGTGCACCACCGGGACGACCGGGACCGCCGGAGCGCGGAGCACCGGGACGCGGGGCCCCCGGACGCGGAGCGCCCGGGCGGGGTGCTCCTGGACGCGGAGCCTGCGGACGCGGGATGTTACCAGGCGTCGGGCGCTGGCCCATGCCCTGAGCGGATGCGAAGGGGTTGTTGCCCGGACGCGGGCCGGCCGGGCGCTGGCCCATGCCCTGCGCGGACGAGAACGGGTTGTTGCCGGGGCGGGGGGCTCCGGGCTTGGGGGCGCCGCCCTTGTCGTCGGAATCCGCAACGGGCTTCGCAGCTGCGGGAGCCTCGGCAGCAGCGGGTGCCTGAGCAGCGGATGCTTCTGCAGCCGGTGCTGGTGCTTCTGCAGCCGGCGCTTCTGCGGGTGCAGGCTCGGGCGCCGGCTTCGGGCCGGGCTTGGGGCCCGGCGTCGGGGACTTCGGCCCTGGCGTCGCAGCACCGGGCTTGGCCGCACCGGATTTCGCGGCTGCGGGCTTCGCCGCAGCGGCAGGCTTCTCTTCAGCCTTGGGCTTGGAAGCACTGTCGGCCTCGATGGCCGCACGGAGCTTGCGAGCCACTGGGGGCTCGATGGTCGACGAAGGGCTCTTGACGAACTCGCCGAGCTCCTTCAGCTTTGCGAGTGCGAACTTGCTGTCGACGCCGAGCTCAGCGGCAATCTCGTGTACGCGTGGTTTGGCAGCCACAATTCTCCTGTCTGGGTCGGTCTACCCAGGCAGGGCAGACCACTAGTTGCGGACGGGTCTCATTTCGAGCCGTTCACTTTGTTTCCATAGCCATTCAGCCGTTTCTCGATGGTCTGCGTGTCCAGTGGTTCGGACACACGGAGGGCTCGTGCGAAAGCGCGGCGCCGCAGTGCGGCAGCCATGCATTCCTGCGTCGGATGCAGCCAGGCGCCCCTCCCTGTCATCACGGCACGCTCATCGATGATGAGGACGCCGTCATGGGAAACCACTCTGAGAAGAGCGGATCGGGAAGCACGCACGCGACAACCGACGCACGTTCGTACAGGTTCCATCTTACACCGCGGCGGTGGGTGGCAACTCCAAGCCCCCGCCGTCAGTCCAAGATGCTGTCTGGCTGGATGTCGATCTTCGCGCCGGTCAGCTTGGCCGCGAGCCGGGCGTTCTGGCCCTCCTTGCCGATCGCGAGCGACAACTGGTAGTCGGGCACAAGAGCGCGCACGGCCTTGGTGTTCGCATCCAGTACGAACGAGCTCGTGACCTTGGCCGGCGAGAGCGCATGGGCGACGAAGGTGGCGAGATCGGGATCGTGGTCGACGATGTCGATCTTCTCCCCCGACAGCTCTTCCGTGACGGCCCGCACTCGACGACCGAGTTCTCCGATGCATGCGCCCTTCGCGTTGATGGAAGGATCGTCCGACCTGACGGCGATCTTGGTGCGGTGACCGGCTTCGCGGGCGAGCGAGACGATCTCGACGAGCCCGGCGGCGATCTCGGGCACCTCGAGCGCGAACAGCTTGCGCACGAGCCCCGGGTGGGTGCGCGAGACGGTGATCTGCGGTCCTTTGAGACCCTTCGCGACCGCGGTGACGTAGACGCGCAGGCGGGAGCCGTGGGCGTAGTCCTCGCCGGGCACCTGCTCCTCGGGCGGGAGAATGGCCTCGACGCTGCCGAGGTCGACGTGGATCATGCGCGGGTTCGGACCCTGCTGGATGACGCCGGCGACGATGTCGCCTTCTTTGCCCTTGAACTCGCCGAGCACGGCTTCATCGGCGATGTCGCGCAGACGCTGGCTGATGACCTGCTTGGCGGCGAAGGCTCCGATACGGCCGAAGTCGTCAGGGGTGGCGTCCTCTTCACCGATGATGGCGCCGTCGTCGTCCTTGACCGGCTGCAGCACGGCCACGTGACCGGTCTTGCGGTCGAGTTCGACGCGGACGCCCTCAGGGATGGTGCCCTCTTCCGAGACGTGCTTGCCGTATGCCGTCAGAACGGCCTGCTCGATGATCGCGACGAGTTCGTCGAAGGGAATCGCCTTCTCCTTCTCGATCCCGCGCAGCAGCCCCAATTCGATGTCCATAACGGCCTCCCTATTCAGCTCTCGCCGCAGCATCCTGCACGCGCGGCACCGTACTACGATACCCGCTCGAGCAGACGAGGGTGTCAGCCGTCGGAGCGTGCGGAGCCGAGTGCGTTGATCGCGTCGATGAGGCGGTAGAGGCCACCGACCTCCCGCTGGCGCAGACGCAGCGCGAGTCGAGGCAGGTCGACGCGGTCGTGGTCGGCCTGCTCGATCGGGAGTGCTCCTGTCGACTCGATCCGACCGCCGACCAGCAGCGACGCGAACTCATCGTTCAGCGTTTCGATCTCGGCATCCGTCGGCGTGTTCTTGAGCCGCAGCACCAGCACATCATCGGCCCACCGCAACGAGTCGTAGTTGCGCCAGAAACCGGTGATCTCGGCGACCGCCTCCTCGGCGGAGTCGGTCACGAGCACACGGTCGAAGTCGTCGGCCGAGATGACACGTGCCGGGATCAGGCTCTCGACGACGAATCGCTCGAGGCCCTTCCAGAAAGTGCCGCCCGGCTGGTCGAGCAGCACGATCGGCATGGGCTCCGCCTTGCCGGTCTGCTGCAGCGTCAGCAGCTCGAACATCTCGTCCAAGGTGCCGAAGCCGCCGGGGAGGCAGATGAAGCCGGTGGATTCCTTGACGAGCATGAGCTTGCGGGTGAAGAAGTACTTCATCTCGACGCGGTGCGTGTCATCGGCGACGACGGCATCCGGCTTCTCCTCGAACGGAAGACGGATCGACACGCCGAGCGCCATCTTCTCCCCCGCACCCTCGGCGGCCGCCTGCATGATGCCGGGCCCTGCGCCGGTGACGACCATCCAGCCGCGCTCCGCCAGCACGGATGCGACCGAACGCGCCTGCACATACAGCGGGTCGTCCTGTGTGGTGCGGGCCGAGCCGAACACCGTGACCTTCGGCACGTCGGCGTACGGCTGGAACAGGCGGAAGGCATCGCGCATCTCGACGAGCGCCGCCGAGGCGATCTTGAGATCGAGGCGGTCGGTGTCCTCCTGGCCGAGCAGGATGCCGGTGCTGAGCATCCGTCGGATCAGCGAACGGTTCCTCGTGATCCCGGCATCGGCCATGATCTCATCGACCGCCGCGGTGAGTTGGTCCGGCTGCGCGTCGCTCATGTCAGGAGGTCAATCTCCCGATAGCGTCGTCGAGCGAGAGCGTGTCGCGCTCCCCCGTGCGACGATCCCAGAATTCCACCTGGCCGTCAGCGGCGCCGCGTCCGATCACGAGCACGCGCGGGACGCCGACCAGCTCGGCGTCGCCGAACTTCACACCTGGCGACACCTTCGGACGATCGTCGTAGAGCACGTCGAGCCCGGCGGCCTCGAGATCAGCCGAGGCCTTCTCGGCGACGTCGTATGCGATCTGATCGCGACCGGCCGCCACGACGTGCACGTCGAACGGCGCGACCGACGCCGGCCAGATCAGGCCCTTGTCATCGTTGTGCAGCTCGGCGATGATCGCGAGGATGCGAGTGATGCCGATGCCGTACGATCCCATCGTGACGGTGACGAGCTTGCCGTTCTCGTTGAGGACCTTGAGCCCCAGCGCTTCGGCGTACTTGCGACCGAGCTGGAACACGTGCCCGATCTCCATGCCGCGCGCGAGGGAGACGGGGCCCGATCCATCGGGTGCAGGGTCTCCGTCACGGACGTTCGCGATCTCGACGATGCCGTCGGCTTCGAAGTCACGGCCGGCGATCACGGTGTGGGCATGCTTCTGATCGATGTTCGCGCCGGTGATCCAGCGGGTTCCCTCAGAGACGCGGGGGTCGACGAGGTAGCGGATACCGGTGGCCGACTCCTCACCCAACACGGCGCCGGTGGGCGACCAGGGCCCGATGTAGCCCTTCACGAGGAGCGGGTTGTTCTCGAAGTCGTCATCGGTTGCAGTGGTGACCTCAGCGGGAGAGAACGCGACCTCAGCGCGCTTCTCGTCGATCTCGCGGTCGCCCGGAAGGCCGACGATCACGAGTTCGCGAGTGCCGTCCAGGTGCGTCAGCGCCAGCACGACGTTCTTGAGAGTGTCGGCAGCGGTGTAGTCGCCATCGAGTACGGCGTTCGAATGCGCGACGAGCGTCTCGATCGTCGGGGTGTTCGGAGAGTCGAAGATCGTCGCGGCGGCGGCGTCGTCGTCGAACGGAACGGCGTCGGGGACCGCAGTGGTGAACGCCTCGACGTTGGCTGCGTAGCCGCCTTCGCTGCGGACGAAGGTGTCCTCGCCGACGGGAGTCGGGTGCAGGAATTCCTCGCTGCGCGAGCCGCCCATGGCGCCGGCATCCGCCTGCACGATCACGTACTCCAGGCCGAGGCGCTGGAAGATGCGCTCGTAGGCGTCGCGCTGCGCCATGTAACTGACGTCGAGTCCTTCGTCTGTGGCGTCGAACGAATACGCGTCCTTCATGGTGAACTCGCGTCCGCGCAGCAGACCCGCGCGAGGACGCGCCTCATCACGGTACTTGTCCTGGATCTGGTAGAGCGTCAGCGGCAGATCCTTGTACGACGAGTACAGGTCCTTCACCAGCAGGGTGAAGGCCTCCTCATGCGTGGGTGCGAGCAGATAATCGGCGTCCTTGCGGTCCTGCAGACGGAACAGCAGGTCGCCGTACTCATCCCAGCGTCCGGTGGCCTGATAGGGCTCACGAGGCATGAGGGCCGGGAAATGCACCTCTTGGGCGCCGGCGTTCGCCATCTCGTCACGGACGATCGTCTCGATCTTCGCCTTGACCTTCAGGCCCAGCGGGAGCCAGGCGAAGATGCCGGCGGCCTGGCGACGGATGTACCCGGCGCGCAGCAGCAGCTTGTGACCGATGACCTCCGCTTCAGCGGGGTCTTCACGGAGCGTGCGGAGGAAGAATTTCGAGAGACGAGTGACCACGCGTCAAGTCTAGTGACCGTGGTCACCCGTTCTCGGACTTCTGTTCAGCGCTGCGATCAGTTCAGCGCGCGGGTGCTGGCGGGGATGACGCCGTCTGCGTACAGGCTACTGGCCACGTCCTGCACGGCCGTGAGCGCGACGCGCTGAATCATCGGTCCGTACGAGATGCGTGCCACGCCGAGTGCTTCGTACTCGGCGGCGGTCAGGGCGCCTGGAAGGCCGATGACGCTGACCTTGCGCTCGCCGATGCCTTCGACCAGCTGGCGCGTGACGTCGGTGTCGAGGATGCCGGGAACGAAGACGCTGGTCGCGCCGACGTCGAGGAACGCGCGGCCGCGCTCGATGGCATCCGCAATGCTCGCCTCGATCGGGCGGTCGCCGCCGCGCACGAGGGCGTCGGTGCGGGCGTTGAGCGCGAACTGCACGCCCTCCGCTTCGCCGGCCTTGACGATCGCCGCCATGACGGCGACGGATTCTGCAAGCGGCTTCAGACGGTCTTCGACGTTCGCGCCGACGATGCCGGCGGCGATCGCGAGACGAGTGGTGTCGCCCGCGTCGTCGTAGCCGTCATCGAGGTCGGCGGAGACGGGCAGCTCGGTGGATGCCGCGATCCGGCCGACCATGTCGAGCATGAGTTCGCGCGGGATCTGACCGTCGGCATACCCGAAGGTTGCGGCGATGGAGTGCCCTGCGGTGGCGAGGGCTGTGGTCTGCGAAACGTCGGCGACAGCCTTCGCCGAGATCACATCCCACACGTTGACGACACGGAGGATCTCCGGTGCGTTGTAAAGGTCGACGAGCTTCTGAGCCTTGTCTGCAGTGGTCATGGCTCAACGCTAATACCGCGGACACGGGCGCGGGTCGGCTTAGGCTGAAGTCATGCCTCAGCGTCGATCACACATCGCTCCGTCCGCCGTCGAGAGCGAACTCGCTGCCGCGCTCGCCGCGCTCCGCGAGGACCTGGACACGCCCACCGAGTTCTCGCCGGAAGCCATGGCCGAATCCGAGGCCGCCACCGCACCGGAACCCGATCTCGATCTGCGCGACGTCCCGTTCGTCACACTCGATCCGCTGGGCGCGAAGGATCTCGATCAGGCGATGCATCTCGCCCGAAGCGGCTCGGGTTTCGAGGTGCGTTACGCGATCGCGGACGTTCCAGCCTTCATCACGCCCGGCGGGGCGGTGGATGCCGCGGCCCGTGAGCGCGGTCAGACCCTGTATGCGGCAGACGGGTCGATCCCGTTGCATCCGAGGGTTCTCAGCGAGGATCGCGCGTCCCTGCTGCCGGAGCAGGACCGGCCAGCCCTCGTGTGGACATTCGAGCTCGACGAGGCCGGCGTCGTGTCGGAGTTCCGGCTGGAACGCGCACTCATCCGATCGCGCGCGCAACTCGACTACGAGAGTGCGCAGCAAGCGCTCGACCGCGGCGACGAGTCTCCTCTTGCACTGCTTCCCGTGATCGGAGGACTGCGTCAGGAACTCGAGGCGCAGCGCGGAGGCGCCAGCCTGAACCTTCCCGATTCGGAGGTCGTGCAGCGCGATGACGGCACGTACGACATCGACCGTCGGCATCCGCTCCCCCTCGAAGACTGGAACGCGCAGCTGTCGCTCATGACCGGGATGGCCGCGGCATCGCTGATGATCGACGCCGAGGTGGGAGTACTGCGCACGATGCCGGAGCCGGACGAGAAGGCGTTCAGGGCATTCCGTCTGCAGACCGAGGCGCTGGGACGGCCGTGGAAGGACGGTGAGTACGGCGAGTACCTCCGTTCTCTCGATCGTGACGACCCGCTCACGCAGCCGGTTCTGGAGGCCGCGGCGTCGCTGTTCCGCGGTGCGGGCTATGTGACGTTCGACGGCTCGGTCCCCGCCGATATCGAGCAGGCGGCCATCGCGGCACCGTATGCGCATGCCACCGCTCCCCTGCGGCGACTGGTGGATCGCTGGGCGCTCGCGATCTGTCTCGCAGTGTCACGCGGCGAAGAGGTTCCCGCGTGGGTGCGCGAGTCGCTCGAGGAATTGCCGGCGCTGATGCAGGCATCGGGCCAGCGCGCCTCCAGGCTGAACGCCGACACCGTCAACCGCGTGGAGGCTGCTCTGCTGGCACCGCTGGTCGGTTCGACGATCGAGGCCACTGTGATCGAGGTTCGGGAGAATCGCGCCACGATTCAGATCGCGGATCCTGCCGTGACGGCATCCGCTCCTCTGCCTGCGGGTGCGAAGCCCGGTGACACGGTGTCGGTTCGCCTGGTGCGTTCGGACATCGGCAAGGGCGAGGTGGAGTTCGCCGGAGCGGATGCACCCGTGACGGGTCGTTGACGGCCGACTGGCGGGATGCCGGCGCGCGGCTGGTGACTGTACCCCGTAGCGGGAGGCGCTTCAGGCAACTGCGGAAGTGACCGACGTCTTCATCACGAGCAGCTGCGGGTCGCTGACGTCGAGCGAGACCGAAATGCTCGAGAACTCCGAAAGCGAAGCGACGTGAGTGCCGCCGCACAGGATCACGGCCTCGCCCTCTGGCAGTTCGCAGCGCCAGCGGCGACGATCGATGATGCTGGGTCCATCGACCTCGATCCGACTCGCACCACCTGACGCCACCCACTCCGCAAGCTTCGCGTTGATGGCATCCTCGCGTTCAGCAAGAGACCCGGCGAATGTCTCAGTGTCGAATCCTGCTTTGCGGAGGCTCTTGCCGAGGCGGTATTCGTCGACGCTGCCGTCCTCGTCGATGCGGCTGGTCTGATTCGCGCGCCTCTCGAAGTCAGGCGAGCCCAGCGCATCCGTGCCAGGATCCTTGCGCCACAGATCAGCAACCGCAAGGTCGAGCGCCAGCGAGGCGAGGTGGCACGCGGTGTGTCCCCGGCTCAGCCCCGCGCGGCGGCGGGCATCGACTTCAAGACGCACCTCAGTACCTTTTGCGAGCCAGTCCGGCGCTTCGCGGTCGAGGCGGTGGGCGACGAGCCACGTCCATCCCTCGACGCCGCGCTTCACCGGGATCCCCGCGCCCAGTGCGAACTCGCCCGCATCGCTGACGGCCGCCATCACTGCCTCGGTGACAGCGACGTGCTCATCGCCGGAGCTCAGCTCACCGGCATCCCCTGGCTGATCCGGCCAGGTGTGATCCACCGGATGGAAGGGCGTCTCATCGACTACGACCACGGCGCCGGACGGCATCCGCTCAACGCGTGTGATGATGCCTTCGCCGCTGACGGCACCGGATGCGAAGGTGACGTTCGTCGCCCCCATGCTCTGCACGGGTGCCGGAGTATCGGACAACTTCGTCTCCTTCGTGCTGTCCGGATCAGACCGTGACGACCTGCGCCGTGCCGGTCTTGGCATCCGGGCCCATCTCGGCGGCGATGCGGTTCGCCTCTTCGATCAGGGTCGCGACGATGTCGGCTTCCGGGACGGTCTTGATGACCTCGCCCTTGACGAAGATCTGGCCCTTGCCGTTGCCGGATGCCACGCCGAGGTCGGCTTCGCGGGCCTCGCCGGGACCGTTGACGACGCAGCCCATCACGGCGACGCGAAGCGGCACTGTCATGTCTTTCAGGCCCTCTGTCACGTTGTCCGCCAGTGTATAGACATCTACCTGAGCACGTCCGCACGACGGGCAGGAGACGATCTCGAGCTTGCGCTCGCGCAGGTTCAGCGACTGCAGGATCTGGTGCCCGACCTTGACCTCTTCCGCGGGCGGAGCCGACAGCGAGACGCGAATGGTGTCGCCGATGCCCTCGGACAGGAGGATACCGAACGCGGTCGCCGACTTGATCGTGCCCTGGAAAGCGGGCCCCGCCTCGGTGACACCGAGGTGCAGGGGCCAGTCGCCGCGCTCGGCGAGCAGGCGATATGCCTTGACCATCACGACCGGGTCGTTGTGCTTGACCGAGATCTTGAAGTCGTGGAAGTCGTGCTCCTCGAACAGCGATGCCTCCCATACGGCGCTCTCCACCAGTGCCTCCGCGGTGGCCTTGCCGTGCTTCTGCAGGATGCGCTTGTCGAGGGAGCCGGCGTTCACGCCGATGCGGAGCGAGACCCCGGCAGCCTTGGCCGCTTCGGCGATCTTGCCGACGTTGCCGTCGAACTCGCGGATGTTGCCCGGGTTCACGCGCACGGCGCCACAGCCGGCATCGATCGCGGTGTAGATGTAGCGCGGCTGGAAGTGGATGTCGGCGATCACGGGGATCTGGCTCTTCATCGCGATGATCTTCAGTGCATCCGCGTCGTCCTGGTGCGGCACGGCGACGCGCACGATCTCGCATCCGGAGGCGGTGAGCTCGGCGATCTGCTGGAGCGTCGCGTTGATGTCGGTCGTCTTCGTCGTCGTCATCGACTGAACGCTGACGGGAGCGTCACCGCCCACGAGCACCTTTCCGACACTGATCTGTCGGGACTTGCGTCGAGGACTCAGGACTTCGGGGACGCGCGGCATCCCAAGATTCACTGCAGGCACGTACCCAGGTTACGCCGCCGCGGCGACCGGAGGCTGGAACCCGGCTCCATGCGGCAGGTTTCGGATGCTGGGGCGTCTGAGCAGGCGGCCGCATTGTGATAGTTTCGGCCCATGCTCGCGAATTTCACCTGGTGGCCCGCCTCTTAGGCGGTGTGTTCGCGTTCCCACGAATCCAGACCGCCTCCGGGGCGGTCTTTTCGTTGAGCCGAGCCGGAGCCCTGCACAGGAGACCTCGATGACCGATACCGCAGCCCTGCTCGCCGCACTCGTGCAGGATCCAGACGCGTCCTTCGTGCTCATCGCACGGGACGGAGCTCAGAGCGTCGAGTTGCTCACGGGTGACATCGAAGACGTCGATCTGCTCGCTGACATCCCCCTCTCGCTCGAGGGCGTCTCCCGCGAGGTCTTCGCGATGGTGCCGTACCGTCAGGTGCGCGAGCGCGGCTTCGAGGCACAGGATGACGGTACTCCGCTGCGCTGCTTGGTCGTCGACCGTCACGAGCATCTTCCCCTTCCCGATGTCGTGAAGGCGCTGCCGCAGGATGCTGTGCCACTGAAGGACGCCGGCTTCGACATCAGCGATGAGGACTACGCACAGGTCGTGACCCGCGTGATAGCCGACGAGATCGGACGTGGGGAGGGAGCGAACTTCGTCATTCGCCGCGACTACACCGCCACTGTCGATCTCGGCTCCGATGACCCTGTGCATGCCGAACGTACCGCGGCGCTCACCTGGTTCCGCGCGCTGTTGACGCACGAGCGGGGTGCCTATTGGACATTCGCCGTCATCACGCCGGGTCACATCGCCGTCGGTGCGAGCCCTGAGGCGCACGTCGTCGCCCGTGACGGCATCGTCACCATGAATCCGATCTCCGGCACCTTCCGCCATCCGTCAGGAGGTGCGACCAAGGAGACGCTGATCGAGTTCCTCTCCTCGACCAAGGAGACCGAGGAGCTCTTCATGGTGGTGGACGAAGAGCTGAAGATGATGAGCGCCGTGTGCTCCGACGGCGGACGGATCACTGGGCCGCACCTGAAGCAGATGTCGCGGCTCACCCACACCGAGTACATGCTGCGCGGGCGCAGCAGGCTCGACCCGCGCGACATCCTTCGGGAGACCATGTTCGCCCCGACCGTGACCGGTTCGCCGATGCAGAACGCCTGTGCGGTCATCCGCCGTCACGAGACCAAGCCGCGCGGCTACTACTCGGGCGTCGCGGCGCTCTTCACCCCGAACGCCGAGGGCGGCCACGACGTCGACGCTCCGATCCTCATCCGCACGGTGTATCTGGAGGACGGACAGCTCCGCGTCCCCGTCGGAGCGACGCTCGTGCGGCACTCCGATCCGTATGGCGAGGTCAGCGAAACGCACGGCAAGGCGGCCGGAGTGCTCGGCGCCATCGGCGCGATCGCTCGAGACGTCGTCGCCGAGACCAGACTCGACCCGGATGCTCCTGCAGCAGAGACTTCCCTCGCCGACGATCCCGAGGTCGCCGAGTTGCTCGCCTCTCGCAATTCACGGCTGGCCGAGTTCTGGCTGAATCCCCAGGAGGACGGCTCCGCCGGACCGTTCGCAGGGCGCAGCGCGCTCGTGATCGATGCCGAGGACCGCTTCACGACGATGCTTGCCCACCAGCTTCGTCACCTCGGACTCGACGCGAAGATCATGCCCTGGCACGCCGTGACCGATGCGGATGTCGATGCCGCCCAGCTTGTCGTCGCCGGCCCCGGCCCGGGCGACCCTCGTGATGCAACGATCGCACGCATAGCGCGCATGCACGAGATCGTCACCCGCCGCCTGGGTCACAGTGCGCCGCTGCTCGCGGTCTGCCTCAGCCACCAGATCCTGGCCGACCAGCTCGGCATCGAACTCGCGCCGCTGGCTTCGCCGCACCAGGGCCTGCAGAAGGTCGTGCCGGTGTTCGGTGAGGACGCCTCGATCGGCTTCTACAACACCTTCACCGCTCGGGTCTCCCCCGGAACGACCGCTGCAGGCGCAGCGGAGGTGTCTGCTGACGCGGCGACCGGTGACGTCTATGCTCTGCGCGGGCCGTCGTTCGCATCGGTGCAGGGGCACCTCGAATCGATCCTGTCGCGCGACGGCATTCGAACGCTGGAGCGCCTGATCACGGACGCGTTCGCCTGAGAAAGGCGCTGATGCGGTCACGATTCTGCACCGTCTCGTCGTGTACACGAGACGCTGTCACGGGGTGTTCCATGTGGATTCGGGTTCGGTGTGGCGTTCGTGGTCGAGGGCTTCGTCGACGGCTTGGTAGTCGAGGTGGGGGGATCGCCATTTGGCGTAGGGGTCCCACCAGCCATCCAGAAGCTCGGCGTCATCAGCGACGCGAAGATCACCACCCGCACCAGAGGAGCCCATCGCATCGGCCAACAACCGATCGATGCCCTCCAACTCCTCCGCCAGTGATCTCATACCCCCATTCAACAAGGGGCCACCGACATTCAAACCCCAGATCAGACCACCTTCACGAACTGTGCACAACCACCCGAAACCCCACACCCGTGGAGGAAGAGTTGGAGCCCCTATCCGAGCAGATCCACCGGGTTCACGACATCCGCGATCATAAGCAGCGCACCCATCCCGATCAGCAGCACCGCCACGATCACGGTCAGCGGTACGAGCCGCGTCGCGTCGACTGGAGCAGGCTGCGGTCGACGGAACACCTTCGCCCACGCGCGCCGGATCCCGTCCCACAGCGCCACGACGACGTGACCGCCATCAAGCGGCAGCAGCGGGATCAGGTTGAAGACGAACAGCGCGACGTTGAGCGACCCGAGAAGGTTGAGCAGCACGACGAACCGGTTGAGGACCGGAGCATCCGTCGCGGCGACCTCTCCGGCGAGGCGACCGACGCCGACCACGCTGAGCGGACCGTCAGGATCGCGATCGGCGCCGGTGAACAGCGACACCCCGACATCCCACAGCTTCACCGGCAACGTCCCGATCAGGCCGACCACGCGTCCGACGTTCTCCCCGGCGAGCTCCGGGCCCACGCCGATCGGCTGCGGCACATACCCCATCTGCGAGAGCATGCCGACGTAGCCGACCTCGGCGACGATCTGCTCGCCGTCTTCGTCGAGCAGGGGCTGCCCCGACGCATCCGTGAGTTCCCGCTCCGCAGAGATGGGCGTGATCGTCAGATCCACATTCTCGCCGTCGCGCGAGACGACCATGTCCAAGCGCTGCCCTGGAGCCGCCTGCACGATGTCGCTCGCCTCAGCGAAGGTCGACACCGGCGTGCCGTCGACCGAGACCAGCACGTCACCCGGGAGCACGCCGGCCCCAGCAGCCGGCGTCGCCGGATCGCCGGGTTCGCACTCCGTCTGTGACGTGCCCGCAGGCAGCACGCACTCGTTGACTCCTGCGATCGTCGTCGTTCCCTGCTGGAGGCCGATGCCCGATGCGAGCACGGTGAAGATGATGACGGCGAGGATCAGGTTCATGACCGGACCGCCGAGCATGACCACGATCCGCTTCCACATCGGCAGCCTGTAGAAGACGCGTTCCTCGGCGCCTTCAGCGATCGTCTCATCGTTGGCGGATCGGGCGTCCTGCACGAGGGTGCGGAACAGCCCGCGCACTGGCCTGCCGTCGGATGCCGGATACATGCCGGACATCGATATGAATCCGCCGAGCGGCAGCACCTTGAACCCGTACTCGGTCTCGCCGATCTTCTTCGACCACAGCCGGGGCCCGAAACCGATCATGTACTGCCCCACGCGCACGCCAAAGAGCTTGGCGGGCACGAGGTGCCCGATCTCATGCAGACCGATCGACAGACCGAGCCCGACCAGCATGAACAGGATGCCGGTGACGTACAGCAGGATTTCCACGTCCCAACGCTACTGCGCGCGAACTAGGAATCCGCCGCATAGGCTGGATTCGGGGCCTCCAGGTCATGGCCCCGGCCCCGCTGACGCCGGCCGTCGCATGTCAGTGGCGGCCACCACCCGACGATCCGTCTCGGGATCCGCCGGCGCCGGTCGTGACGGTGGCCGCAAGCGACGAGAGCAAGGCGGATGCTGCGCACACGGAGCACTCGAATGCTCAGGAGGACGCTCAGCGAGGGACCCGCCTGAACGTGTCTCGGGCACCCGCTCATGAGATCATGGTGATGCCATGTCGACCACACAGCCCAGCCTTCCTCCCGTGCTCCGTCCAGACGCTCCGCCACAGCGGAACCTGACGGATCTCGCCACCCGCTTCGCCACCGCCACCCGCGGAGACACCGCAGGCGTCACCCTCACCGGCATCACCCTCGCGACCGCCGATCTCCGCGCCGGAGAGGCATTCGTCGCCATCCAGGGTGTGAATCAGCACGGAGCGGTGTTCTCACCCGCGGCCGCGGAGAAGGGTGCCGTAGCCATCATCACCGATGAGGCCGGCGCCGACATCGCAGGCAACATCGGTCTGCCGATCGTGATCGTCGACGATCCGCGCGGCGTGCTCGGAGCCCTCAGCGCCTGGGTCTACGGGACCGGCGCCGATGACGAGCTGCCTCTGCTGTTCGCGACCACCGGCACGAACGGCAAAACGAGCGTCTCGCATCTGCTCGAGGGAATCCTCGACCAGCTCGGCGTCGTGACCGGCCTCTCCTCCACCGCGGAACGGCACATCGCCGGTGAGGTCATCGTCTCCAGGCTCACGACACCCGAAGCATCCGAGATGCACGCCCTCCTCGCACTCATGCGCGAACGAGCGGTCGAAGCCGTCGCCGTCGAAGTCAGTGCTCAGGCGCTGTCGCGCAAGCGCGTCGACGGACTCGTGTTCGACGTCGCCGGCTTCACGAACCTCAGCCACGACCACCTCGACGACTACGCCGACATGGAGGAGTACTTCGCCGCGAAGCTCCCCCTGTTCAAGCCGGACCGCGCCAGGCGTGCGGTGATCTGCCTCGACTCGGCGTCCGGCGTCGACGTCGTCGCAGCCGCCGAGATCCCCGTCGTGACCGTCGGCACCCCCGCGATCGCCGCGGACGCATCCGTTGCCGGTGACGCCGACTGGGTGGTCACGATCGACGAGGAGCGTCAGCGCGGCACCCGCTTCACGATGACCGGCCCGCAGGGGCGCACCCTCACCGCGGTCGTGCCTGTGATCGGCCCGCACATGGCGGCGAACGCGGCCCTCGCGATCGTCATGCTGCTCGAGGGCGGATACGAGTGGGAGCGCATCACCGCGGCGCTCGAACGAGACGGACGCATCGATGCGTACCTGCCAGGGCGCACCGAGCTCGTCTCCGGCGAACAAGGCCCCGCGGTCTTCGTCGACTTCGGCCATTCACCCGACGCGTTCGAGAAGACCCTGGCTGCGATCCGCCGCGTGACGCCGGGGCGCACTCTCATGCTGTTCGGGGCCGACGGCGATCGCGACGCCACGAAGCGTCACGACATGGGCCGCACGGCCGTGCTCGGCAGTGACATCCTCGTGGTCACCGACCACCATCCCCGTTTCGAGGACCCGGAGTCGATCCGCGCCACGCTGATCGAGGGCGCAAGAATGGCCAGGCCGGATGCCGAGATCCACGAGTACTCCCCGCCGGAGAAGGCGATCATCGCAGCGGTGGGCCTTGTCGGCGACGGCGATGCGATCCTCTGGGCGGGCCCAGGACACCAGGACTACCGGGACATCCGCGGCGTCCGCACGCCGTACTCGGCTCGCGAGCTGGCCCGCCGCGCTCTGCGCGACGCCGGGTGGCGTGTGCCGGAGCCGCACTGGCCGGTGCCGTACTCCGACTGACCGTTCGACAGGCTCACCGACCGAGGCGTCTACTGCTGCGCGATCAGGCGGTCCGCGGTCTCGCGCGCCCAGGTCTCGGCCTGCGCGAGCGACTCGATCGTCAGCTGGTCGGGCGACTCATGGGCATCGACCACCCTCGCGATCGTGTCGACTATGCCGAGGAATGGAAGCCGACCCTCATGGAACGCTTCGACCGCCTGCTCATTGGCCGCGTTGAAGACCGCAGGGAAGGTCCGGCCCGCGCGTCCGACGCTCTTGGCCAGCGCGACGGCGGGGAACGCCGCATCGTCGAGCGGTTCGAAATCCCAGCTGCTCGCCTTCGTCCAGTCCAGCGGACGTCCGACCCCGCCGATACGATGCGGCCAGTCCAGCGCGAGCGAGATGGGCAGCCGCATGTCCGGCGGTGACGCCTGAGCGATGGTCGAGCCGTCGATGAACTCGACCATCGAGTGCACGATCGACTGCGGGTGCACGACCACCTGGATGTCCTCGTACTCGACATCGAACAGCAGATGCGCCTCGATGACCTCGAGCCCCTTGTTCACCATGGTGGCGGAGTTCGTCGTCACGACACGCCCCATCGCCCAGGTCGGATGCGCGAGTGCCTCGGCGGGGGTCACTTCCGCCATCTCGTCCCGCGTGCGTCCGCGGAACGGACCGCCGGATGCTGTGACGATGAGGCGCCTGATCTCATCATGCGTCCCGGAGCGCAGCGCCTGCGCGAGCGCGGAGTGCTCCGAGTCGACGGGCACGATCTGACCCTCGGCCGCTGCCGACTTCACCAGTTCGCCGCCGACGATGAGCGATTCCTTGTTGGCGAGCGCCAGGGTGCGACCGGCCTTGAGCGCCGCGAGCGTCGAACCGAGCCCGATCGATCCGGTGATCGCGTTGAGCACGACATCAGCCTCGACGTCGCGCACCAGCTGCTCCGACTCGTGCGCGCCCAATGCCGTGTCTTCGACCTGGAACTGCGCAGCCTGCTCGCCGAGCAGTTCGGCGTTGCCACCTGCCGAGAGCCCGACCAACTCGAAACGACGAGGATTGGCGCGGATCACATCCAGTGCCTGAGTGCCGATGGAACCGGTCGAGCCGAGGACGATGATACGACGCATACCGTCAGCCTAATGCGCGGGCGCGTCCTTCCCGGCGAAGCCGCCAAGGACGAAGCCGCGAAGTGCGAAGCCGTGAAGTGCTACGCCGCGGCAGGATGCATCGTGGCGAGGATGTCGATCACGAAGACGAGTGTCTGACCCTTGAGGTCTTCGTCGTTGATCTCGCCCTCTCCGTATCCCGCTGCCGGCGGGACGACGACGAGCACCTGAGAGCCGACCTTCTGTCCGGCGAGTGCCTGGACGAACCCGGGAACGTAGCCGTTGCCCTCACTCGTGATCGGGGCGCCCTTCGCCCACGACGAGTCGAAGGTCTCGCCGGTCTCCCAGCCGACGCCGTGGTACTGGAGAAGCGTCGTGTCCCCATCGCCCACCGCGATGCCATCGCCCTGCTTCAGTACCGAGATCTGCACTTCTGTGGGAGCCGCGGCATCCGGGATCTCGACCGTGGGGGCACCGTCATCGTCGAGCGTGACGACGGGCATGCCGGCGACCGGTGCCTGCTCCTCGCCCCATGCTGCGGTGGGGACCACGTCGAGGACGTCCAGCACGTAGTACTGCGCGGCCGCGTCCTCGGTCGTCGGGAAGACGATGGACAGGCGCGACCCGACACTCGCGCAGCCGATGAGCTGTCCGAGCGGCGCATCAGCGGTCAGCGCGGCAGGAAGCAGTTCTCCCTCGGTGTATCCCGCATCGCCGAGCCGCTCGCCCGTGTCGCCGTCGAATGCGCTCAAGGCGTAGCTGACGTAGTCGCCGTTGGCGGCCTTGTCACCGTCGCCCTCGCTGATGACCGTCCGCTGCGCCTCTTCAACCTTCTCGCCGAGCTGGAAGTTCGCCGTCGAAGCTGTGCCGAAGTCGCCTTCCACCTTCACTCCGTCAGAGGCATCACCCGGTTCGACGGTCGCCGAGCACAGGTCGGCGGCCGGAGCCTCGGTGTCGTCTGCGGTCGTGCCCTTCGTGCCAGAGCAGCCGGCCAGAATCATGGTCGCGACGGCGATGGTGGACAGAGCGATGAGCGGGCGATTGCGCAAAGTGAGACCTCGTGATCGTGGGGAGGGACACTCCATGATGTCTTATTCGCCTTTGCCCTCGCTGAGAAGCATCCGGCGTCGGGGCGCATCGCACCGCACGCGTCGCATTCCACGGATGGCATGAATCGCGGAGTAGCCTGATCTGATGACCTCTGAGCAGTCTGCCGTTCCCGAGCCGACCGAAGAATCGGATCAGGAGCAGACCAGGGAGGAAGCATCATCGCCGCGCAGAGCCGGCGCCGCATACGCGTTCGGACGAGCTGTGATCGGCTCGCTGGCACGGCTCGTCTACCGCCCGCGCGTCGAGGGACGCGACCGCGTCCCTCTCGACGGCCCGGTCATCTTCGCGAGCAACCATCTGTCGTTCATCGACTCGATCGCGATCCCGGTCGCGGCGCCACGTCCGGTGCACTTCCTCGCCAAATCGGCGTACTTCGAGGGCCCAGGGTTCAAGGGCGCCGTGTCGCGGACCTTCTTCCAGTCGATCGGTGCGATACCGGTGCGCCGCGGCGCCGGACAGGCCGCGCTCGATGCGCTGGATCAGCAGCGTCTGCTGCTCGAGCAGGGACTGGCCGTCGCGCTCTACCCCGAAGGCACTCGCTCCACGGACGGCCGGCTCTACAAAGGGCGAACCGGGGTGGCGTTCCTCGCGCTGCAGACCGGTGCACCCGTGGTTCCGGTCGGACTCGTCGGCACGGACATGGCAATGCCGAAAGGTGCGAAGATGCCTTCGCTCAGCGAGCGCATCACCGTCCGATTCGGGGATCCGATCGATGTGACGGTGCACGGCGCAGCCGGCAGCGGCAAGGCACGACGTCTCGCGACCGACGAGATCATGGCGGCGATCCACGCGCTCAGCGGCCAGGAACTCGCCGGCATGTACAACGAGCCCCCCGCTCAGGGCCCGATCGAGAAGATCAAACAGGCTCTTCCGCACGAGCGGCGCTGACCCTTCGACGGGCTCAGGGACCGGCCGGCCCGAGCGCCCTCAGCGAGACGTGACCGATGCCTCGTGGCGGACCGGGAAGTTCACCGAGTTCGCGATGAAGCACATCCGGTGCGCGTCCTTGTGGGCGCTCTCGGCTGCCTCGATCATCGACGCATCCGCGACGACGACTTCAGGACGCAGCAGAACCTCGGTGAAGGCGCCTCCGCCTCTGCCGTCCTCGCGCATCACTCCGCTGGCGCGGTCGATGTAGGACACGACGACCACGCCTGCACCGACGCATGCATGCAGATACGACAGCAGGTGGCACTCGGACAATGAGGCGATCAGCATGTCCTCAGGGTTCCAGCGCTCCGGATCACCGCGGAACGGCTTGTCGGCCGACGCGAGCATGACCGGCTTGCCTTCGACCTCGATCGTGACGTCTCTGGAGTAGTCGCGGTACCCGCTCGTTCCGGTGCCGCGGTTGCCCTGCCAGGTGGCGGTGAGTGCGTACCGGTGTTCGCCGAGAGTCATGAGGTCAGTCTGACACGGTGCGGCTCGGTGCGGCTCGGTGCCGTCGGCGACGTCGGCGTTAGGCTGGTGGCGTGCTGGAGACTTTCACTGTTGCGGATGCTGTCGAACTCGCCGTCGTCGAACGCAGCGGACTCATCGAATCCCGCCATGCCGGTTCGGCCATCGTCCTGTCGCCGGACGGAGATGTCGTGCGCCGGTTGGGAAACCCTGACGCGTTGGTCCTCCCCCGCTCCAGTCTGAAGCCGCTTCAGGCCATCGCATGCGTCACTGCGGGCGCCGAGCTGGCGGGTGAACAGCTGGCGATCTCCACGGCGAGTCACGTCGGCACCGATCGTCACGTCGATCTGGTCCGCGAGATCCTGACCGCCGGCGGTCTCACAGAAGACGACCTCGGCTGTCCCTCGACGTGGCCGCGAGACACCGGCACGCGCGACGAACTCGTCCGAGAGCACGGACGACCCACGCGCATCCGAATGGACTGCTCCGGCAAGCATGCCGCGATGCTTCGCGCGTGCGTCGCCACCGGCTGGCCGACCGAGGGATATCTGCATCCGTCGCATCCGCTGCAGCTTCACATCCGCGAGGTGGTCGAACGCCTGAGCGGCGAGAAGATCGCGCACACGGCGGTGGACGGATGCGGTGCGCCGATCCACGCGATCACCCTCGCCGGGCTCGGACGTGCCATTCACCGGATCGGGTCCGCCTCCGAGCGATCGCCGTTCGCCCTGCATCGGGTCGCGGGCACCCTTGTCCGCGCTGTCAAGGAGAACCCGTGGACGATCGAGGGCCCCGGACGAGCGGACACGATCGCGATCGAGACACTCGGCGTGTTCGCCAAGAGCGGTGCTGAAGGGATCATGACGATGGTCGCCCCTGACGGTACGACCGTCGTGCTCAAGATGCTCGACGGCGGCGCACGCGCACTCGTGATCGTCGCGGCGACACTGCTCGCTCGCGCCGGAGCACTGAGCGAAGCCGATCTGGCGACGCTCGCCAACGCACTTCCCCTCGCCGTCCTCGGCGGAGGGAGCGACGTCGGGATGATCCGTCCCGGCGCCGCCGTCTGATGCCCTGACCCGGGGCAGTATCCCCTCAGAGTCGAGGGAGGAGAGGAGCCACGATGAGGATCAGCGTCCCCACCGAGGTCAAGAACAACGAGTACCGTGTCGCTCTGACACCGGCGGGAGTGCACGATCTGGTGCGTTCCGGTCACGAGGTTTTCGTGCAGTCCGGAGCAGGCGTCGGCTCGTCCATGCCCGACGCCGAGTACGCCGAAGCCGGCGCGACGATGCTGGACGACGCCGCAGAGGTCTGGGCGCGCGCCGAACTTCTGCTGAAGGTCAAGGAGCCGATCGCGAGTGAATACGACCACTTCCGCGACGACCTCACCCTGTTCACTTACCTGCACCTGGCCGCCGACCGTCCGCTGACCGACCGGCTCCTCGCCGACCGCGTCACAGCGATCGCATACGAGACGGTGCAGCTTCCCGGAGGCGGGCTTCCGCTTCTCGCGCCGATGAGCGAGGTCGCCGGGCGGCTCGCCCCGCTCGTCGGCGCCAACACCCTGCTGCGCTCCAACGGCGGCCTCGGACTGCTCATGTCCGGCGTGCCGGGCACCCGACCGGCGACGGTCACAGTGATCGGCGGCGGCGTGGCCGGAGCGAACGCCGCGGTCATCGCGAGCGGCATGGGCGCGGATGTCACGATCTTCGACACGAACATCCCGAGACTGCGGATGCTGGACGACCACTTCGCTGGACGGGTGAAGACGGCGGCCTCCAATCCGCTGGACCTGCGCCGCGCGGTGATCGACTCCGATCTCGTCATCGGATCGGTGCTGATCCCGGGTGCGCGGGCGCCGAAGCTCGTCACGAACGATATGGTGGCCCAGATGCGACCCGGTAGCGTGCTCGTCGATATCGCCGTCGACCAGGGCGGCTGCTTCGAGGACACGCACCCGACAACGCATGACAACCCGACGTTCGGGGTGCACGACACCGTGTTCTACTGCGTTGCGAACATGCCAGGGGCGGTGCCGAACACCTCGACCTCGGCTCTCACGAACGCGACGTTGCCCTACGTGCGCCAGATCGCATCCCGCGGCTGGCGCGACGCGCTCGGCGCGGACGCCGCACTCGCGAGCGGACTCAACACCGCGAAGGGCGCCGTGATCAACGATGGCGTGGCAGTCGCCCACGGCCTGGAGGCGAGCGCGATCGCATCCGTGCTGTGAGATCCGGTGCGGAATCAGCCGTGCGCGCGCCCATCACCGCGAGGCGTCCAGTTCGGGGATGACGACGCGCTGCGGGGCGCGACCGTCATGGATCGTCCAGGCCCGGCCCGCATGCGGCTCGGCGAACGGCGGCAACTCTCGGATGCTCGCGAATGACCGCAGCTCTCCCCCGCATTCGGCGAGGAACAGCATCTCGCCCTCGAGGCGAATCCGCTGCCACAGCGGCCACTGGCGCTGCCAGCTGTCGGCGTCGCCGACCAGTATCGTCGGCGCGGCCCCGGCTGAGATCGCGGCCCCCGGCACTCCGACCACCGGCAGCGCCGACGGAGCATCCTGATGCTGATCCGCGACCGGCGAGACCACGTGATCGGGATAGGCGGCTCGCAAGCCCTCCACGACCCGTCGGACGCCGAGTGCGATCACGCCGACCACTCGCGCGGTCGGGGTCCACCGTTCCACGGCGCCGGTTCCGGCGGCATCCGTTTCGCCGGTTGCTTCAACCCAGACGACCTGCACCTCACGATCATCGACTCTGGCACGACCTGCCGGACGGTCGCGACGGTAGCCGTCGTTGTCCCCGCCTGCGGCGAGGTGCTCCATCTTGGTACCCATCCGCAGCAGCATCCGCGTCGGCAGTGCCTCGAGCACGCGTGCAGTCTGGCCGGACGCGCGCCCTGTCGTGATGACGACGGTGCATCCTCGCGCCGCAGCCGACCGCACCAGCTTCTCCATCCGTTCCAGGAACGCCTGCGCGTACTCCACCGGGAAGGCTGCGAGGAGCTGATCGAGGTCGTCGCACAGCACGAGTTCCGGTGCGTCCGCGCCGGCGTCGAGCAGCTCGGCCAGCGCATCCCAGGCGCGCTCGGGTTCGGCACGCAACAGCATCGACCGTGTGCTCTGGGTCGCCAGGGCGCGCAGCACAGACGTGCGCCCTGAGCTGCTGCCCCCGATCACGGCAAGCCCACGGTCGATTCCGGGCCGCAGCAGCATGGGTCTCTGACGCTGTCGTTCCGGCTCATCCGTGAGTCCGACCAGCAATGCGCCCTCGTGGGGGTAGGCGGTGACCAGCTCATCGAGATCGAGCCTTCGTGGCAACGGCGCGAGCCACGGGCTCGCCGGCTCGCCGGCGTCAGACCAGCGGGCGCCGATCTGGCGCAGGTCGCCCGCACCCGTGAGAGCGACACGCACGGCCACCGCTGCCGTGTCCTGCGGACGCCGGACGAATGCGAGGCCCCTGGAGGCCGCGCCGCCCGGGAGCTCGGCCGCGTCATCGGATCCGATGACGAGTCGGCTGTCCGCGGCCTCGGTCACCCGCAGACTCACCCGAAGCGGGCAGTTCGCCGCGAGCCCGTCACGGATGACACCGGCCGCTCGCTGCGTGCCGAGGATGAGGTGCATCCCGAGCGCTCTGCCACGGGCTGCGACGTCTGAGAACACAGCGCCGAGGTCCGGATGCTCCTGCAGAAGCGCGGCGAACTCATCGACGACGATCACGAGTCGGCCGAGCCGACCAGACGCCTCGGAGACACTTCGCACGCCGAGTTCGGCGAGCACCGCCTCGCGACGACGAAGCTCCGCCGTGAGGCTCTCCACTCCGCGGCGCGCGCCCTCCTCGTCGAGATCGGTGATCACCGCGGCGACGTGCGGAAGCGCCCGCAGCGGGTCGAATGCGGTGCCGCCCTTGAAGTCAGCCAGTACGAATGCCACCTCGTCCGGGCCGTGCGAGCGCGCCATCGAGGCGATCCAGGTCACGAGCAGTTCACTCTTGCCCGACCCGGTCATCCCCGTCACGATGGCGTGCGGGCCGTCCTCTACGAGGTCGAGCACGACGTCGGTGCTCTCTGTGCGACCGATCACGGCCGCAAGACCTGCACGACCCGGCTCCGCAGTCATCGCAAGCTCACCCAGCGCCACCACGTCCGGCAACTGTGCCGCCTCGCCCTCCCGTTCGGCGCTGCCCGCGGCGATCGCCATCGCCTGCGCGCGGGAGAGGCATTCCACAGCGATCCCCTCGATGCCTGCCGAGGTACGCAGCCGCGCTCGTGCCGGATCTGCGAAGTCGATGAGTGTCGTCACACCCTCAGGCACTTCGCCATCCGTCTCGCACACGCGTATCTGCGCGGAAGCATCCGGACATTCCTCATCCCCCACCACTACGGCGAGCCGCCACGCCCCGCGCCTGGGTCTTCCGGCATGCGGAAAGCCTGCGAGCCCGAGCACCTCCAGTCCCCCGCCGATGAGTGCGAGCTGTCCAGACGAATGACGCAGGCACAGCTGCACCACCAGCGCCCTCGCGGCAGCGCCGGCGACGGCCGCGGGTCCGCGCAGGCAGATTCCGCGTCCCATCGCGACGGCGATCGGAACGCCCTTCACCTGCGATGCGCGCTCTCTGAAGGCACGTGCGCGTTCGCCGTCATCGCCGGTCACCCGGAGGGCACTGCGCCTGGCGCCTGAACCGACGACGATCGGTGTCGAATCGTCGATCGGCCGAAGATCGCGCAGGGGCGCATCCACGACGGACGCGGCCGCGTCCGGATGGACACGCCGCAGCTCACGACGTTCGGTCTGATGCCGTCGCATGAGGTCCTGCTCTGCGCGACGCCACCCGGCCGTCTCGTCATCGGCTGCGGCCCGTCGTTCGCGGCGTCGAGTGCGCAGACCGTCCAGCAGCGAAGCGCCGATCATCAGCGGGCCGAGCGCCGCGAAAGCGAGTGAGAATATCGATCCGGTGATGAGCCAGAGCACGATGCCCGCGGCGATCGGCACGACGGCGGCGAGCACCGGTACGGACTGCCGTCGTGGCTCGGCGGCAGCAGCGGGAAGCGTGAGCGGTTCGAGGTCCATGACCTCATTGCACGGCATCCGAACACGGCGGATGCCGTTGTCCACAGCTCCGCGGAGCTATTCTTCGGTGGGCTCCGCTGTGGAGGAAGATTCGGAGGATGATTCGTCTTCGGTCGTGACCGCGTCATCACCTGCGGCAGGAGCGTGCCCCGGCCGCTCCACCTGAACGACGATGAGCGTCACATTGTCGCGGCCGCCGTTCTCCAGCGCCGCAGCCAGCATCGCGTCAGCGGCGACTGCGGGGTCCGCCTGCTCACGCAGGAAATGCTGGATGCCGTAATCGGTGAGCTCCTTGGTCAATCCGTCGGAGCAGATCACGAACCGGTCACCGTCGAGCACCTCGATTCCGAGGTAGTCCGGCGGCGTGAGCTCGCTCGCCCCGACAGCGCGTGTGATGACGTTGCTATAGGGGTGGCTCTCCGCCTCCTCCGCGCTGAGCCGTCCCGAGCTGATCAGCTCCTGCACCACGGAATGGTCGGTCGTGACCTGAACCAGCCGCTCATCACGAAGCAGATAGACACGGGAATCGCCGATATTGAGCGAGACCCACCGGGGTTCGTCGTCCGTCGTGTCGAAGAAGATGCCGGTGAGAGTAGTACCGGTTCCTTCGTCAGTGGTCTCCGGGTGCGAGGCGATGTCGCCCACAGCCTGCGTGAGGGCATTCTCGATGGCAGCGGTGCCGACCTCGCCGGAGTCGACGACCTCCTGCAGGCGCGTGATCGTACTCTGACTCGCGATCTCCCCGCCCGCGTGCCCGCCCATGCCGTCTGCCACGACGAACAGCGGGTACTGCGCCAGGAACGCATCCTGATTGTTGTCCCGGCGACGCCCGGTATCGGTCACTCCAGCCCAGACCAGGACGATCTCCCCGCCGTCCGGGGCCGCGACGCGATGGGTCTGCGTGGACGTCTCAGACAAAGGGTTCCTCCGGGTTGGATGCGGCGGTGCGAGTGGCCGCAGGATTCTCACACATCGTAGTGGAACTACGACATGGCCATGTGTCCACGCTATCGGAATCTCCGCCGGGTACGACGAAGGACCCCCGATCACGATCGAGGGTCCTTCGTTCAGCTCATCAGGCTGGTGGCTGCGTCGGCGGTGCCGGTGGAGCGGCGGGCGGTGCCGGCGGAGTCGCGGGCGGCGTCGTCGGTGCGGCCGGCGGAGTGGCCGGTGCTGCCGGCGGCGTGGACGGTGCAGCCGGCGGCGTCACGGGCCCTGCGGGAGGCGTCGCGGGGCCGGCCGGCGGCTGGTATCCGGGAGCAGCCGGTGGCTGGTAGCCGGGCGCAGCGGGCTGCTGGTAACCCGGAGCAGGCTGCTGGTACCCCTGCGGCGGACCGTATCCCTGCGGCGGTGCGTATCCCTGCGGGGCTGCGCCGTAGCCGGGGGCCGCACCGGGTGCGACCTGCGCCGAAGGCTGAACCGGGATGCCGTCCCACGCGGTGCGGTCGGCGAAGAACGCGTTGCCGCCCCAAGGGGAGGCCGGGATCTGCGGGTTCCAGCGCGACTTGTCGAACGCATTGATTCCGAGCCAGATGAGGGACGTGATGCCGGCGGTGATGATACCCAGGGCATACAGCACGACCCAGGCCGGAGTCTTGCCGAGCTTGAGACCGATGCGGTAAGCCGCGAGAGTCATGAGGGCGAAGGATGCGAGGCCGAGGACCTGGCCGATCACCGGGATCCAGCCGAGCACGATCGTCGCACCGATCGCGTAGAGGAACAACCACGGACTGAGGTCACCCAGCTTGAGGAACACCATGCTGTTGTATACCGGGATCCACGCGCGCCATTTACCCTGGACGCCGGCCTTTTCGAAGATCTTCATCATGAAGATCGAACCGATGACGTAGATGGCGACGGCGACGAGGAACCCGACGAGGTACACCGCCCCGAGTATCGCGAGGCTTTGGGAATCGTAGGAGGACATGAGACTCTCAATCCTTGAAGACAGGGAGCGAACCTCGCCCCCCGGTTACGAAGCCTTCGCTTCGCGCATTGGCCATGGTAGCGGGGTCATCCGCTCACTGGCAATGACACACTCACCCGCATCGTGATGTGTCGACACGACGCTCAGGTCTCCGTCACGAGCTCGAGCACGCCTGCCTGCTCCGCCTGCCGGATGGTGATCGATCGTGCACGCGCCCATCCCTGCAGGGCTGCGAGGGAGCGCACCCTGGGTCGGTCCTCGGCCAGCGCTCGCACGAGTTCGCCCTTGGCCTTCTTGTTGAAGTGGTTGAGGGCACGTCCTTCACCTGTCACGACACGCACGTACGCGTACGGCACGGATGCCGGTACCGGGCCGAGTGCGACATAGGCCTCGCTGCGGAGGTCCAGGACGAACCCTGGCGCGTCTTGAGCCATCGCCTCTGACGTCGCGAGCGCCCAGTGCCGACGCAACGGCGCGATCCCGGGAAGCGACGTGCCCGCCGCGAGCCGATACGTCGGAATCGCATCGAGCGCGGCGATCGGACCGAACGGCGCCGAATGGATCCACACGTGCCTGTCCAGCCATCGCCTGGCAACGGCGTCCAACGACGTCGCATCCAGGGCATCGTAGAGAACGCCCGTGTAGCGGTCGACCGCGGCCATGGTCGGCGCGGAACCCAGAGCGGCATTGTGGTCGATGTCGCCGAGTTGACGGTCGCTGAGCTTGTGCACGCGCCTGGCTGCGGCCGGATCCGCCGCGAGTCCTATGAGCGCCGTCACGACGGCAGTTCGTTCGGCAGCCAGAGCAGGCAGCGCGAGGGAGTCGATCGCCAACGGGGCACCCGACCCGCCTGGGCGCTTGGTCTCGGAGGGAGGGAGGAGTATTTTCATGGGGCTCGAGATGCCGAATCAGATCGGTGACAGCAGACGAGAACGCGCCCGCCCGTCAACTCGAGGGTGACAGGCGGACGCGTACGTGATGAGTGCGCTCAGGCGATGAGGGCCGCGTTGCCGGCGACGATCGTCAGCTGGCTGCCTTCCATGGAGAGGAAGCCGTCCTGCGCGTTCGCGAGCACTTTGCTGCCGTCGGCGCGCGTGATGCGCACCTGGCCCTCTGCGAGGATCGCCAGGATCGGCTCGTGACCGCTCATGATTCCGATCTCACCCTCGACGGTCTTGGCGACGACGAGAGTCGCGTCTCCCGTCCAGACCTCCGCGTCCGCGGAGACGAGGCTGACGTTCAGAGCCATGATCAGCCGTTCTCCTTCTGGAGCTGAGCCCAGCGCTCTTCGACGTCGGAGATGCCACCGACGTTGAAGAAGGCCTGCTCGGCAACGTGATCGAAGTCACCCTTCGCGATCGCGTCGAACGACTCGATCGTCTCCTTGAGAGGAACGGTCGAGCCCTCGACACCGGTGAACTTCTTCGCCATGTAGGTGTTCTGCGAGAGGAACTGCTGGATGCGACGTGCACGCGACACGACGATCTTGTCCTCTTCGGAGAGCTCGTCGACACCGAGGATCGCGATGATCTCCTGCAGTTCCTTGTTCTTCTGGAGGATCTGCTTGACCGTGGTGGCGACGCGGTAGTGGTCCTCGCCCAGGTAGCGAGGGTCCATGATGCGCGAGGTCGAGGTCAGCGGGTCGATGGCGGGGTACAGACCCTTCGACGCGATCTCACGGCTGAGCTCGGTCGTCGCGTCGAGGTGCGCGAAGGTCGTCGCCGGAGCCGGGTCGGTGTAGTCATCGGCGGGAACGTAGATCGCCTGCAGTGAGGTGATCGAGTGGCCGCGGGTCGAGGTGATGCGCTCCTGGAGGAGGCCCATCTCGTCAGCGAGGTTCGGCTGGTAGCCCACAGCGGAGGGCATGCGGCCCAGCAGCGTGGAGACCTCGGAACCTGCCTGCGTGAAGCGGAAGATGTTGTCGATGAACAGCAGAACGTCCTGCTTCTGCACGTCACGGAAGTACTCCGCCATCGTCAGGGCCGAAAGGGCGACGCGCAGACGCGTTCCCGGCGGCTCGTCCATCTGGCCGAAGACGAGAGCAGTCTTGTCGAAGACGCCCGCCTCTTCCATCTCGGCGATGAGGTCGTTGCCCTCACGTGTGCGCTCACCGACTCCGGCGAACACCGACACACCGCCGTGGTTCTGTGCGACGCGCTGGATCATCTCCTGGATGAGGACGGTCTTGCCGACACCAGCACCACCGAAGAGGCCGATCTTTCCGCCGAGCACGTACGGCGTGAGAAGGTCGATCGACTTGATGCCGGTCTCGAACATCTGGGTCTTCGACTCGAGCTGGTCGAAAGGCGGCGCCGAACGGTGGATCGGCCAGCGCTCCGTGATCTCGATCTGCTCGCCAGGCTCGGCGTTGAGCACCTCGCCGATGACGTTGAAGACCTTGCCCTTGGTGACGTCGCCGACGGGAACCGAGATCGGCTCGCCGGTGTCGCGCACCTCCTGGCCGCGGACGATGCCGTCCGTCGGCTTGAGCGCGATCGCGCGGATCAGGTCGTCGCCGAGGTGCTGTGCGACCTCGAGCGTGATCTCCGTCGACTCCTCGCCGATGACGATGGTGGTCTTCAGCGCGTTGTAGATGTCAGGAATCGAGTCGTGCGGGAACTCGATATCGACGACCGGGCCCGTGACGCGTGCGACGCGCCCGACGACCGCGGTCCCAGCCTCAGCTGTGGCGGTGGGGGTCATATCTTCGTCTCTTTCTTGATGGTCTATTTGCTCGAGAGGGCGTCGGCGCCGCCGACGATCTCAGCGATCTGCTGCGTGATCTCCGCCTGACGCGCGTTGTTGCGCAGGCGGGTGTAGTCAGTGATGAGCTTGTCGGCATTGTCGCTGGCGGACTTCATCGCCTTCTGCGTCGCGGCCTGCTTGGCCGCCGACGACTGCAGCAGAGCGTTGAAGATGCGGCTCTGCAGATACACCGGCAGGATCGCATCGAGAACGGTCTCGGCATCCGGCTCGAACTCGTAGAGCGGATACACCGCTCCGCTCGGCTCAGCGGCCTCGGTGTTCTCGACGATCTCCAACGGAAGCAGGCGCACCGTCTCCGGCGACTGCGTCATCATGCTGACGAAACGGTTGTAGACGAGGTGGAGCTCGTCCACTCCGCCATCCTCACCGCCGCGGTTGAACGCTTCGAGCAGCGTGGCCGAGATCTCCTCGGCCGTCTTGAACTGCGGAGTGTCCGTGTCGCCCGTCCACTCTGCAGCGGCCTTGATGCCACGGAACTGGAAGTATCCGACGGCCTTGCGACCGACGAGGTAGTACACCGGCTCGCTGCCCTGAGAACGGATCAGCTCGCCGACTTCCATCGCCTCGCGGAGGATCTGCGAGTTGAAGGCACCCGCGAGTCCGCGGTCGGAGGAGAAGACCACGACGGCGGACCGGCGGATCGTCTCGGGCTCACGCGTGAGCGGGTGATCGACATTGGAATACGTCGCGACGGCGGAGACAGCCTGCGTCACGGCCCGAGCGAAGGGCGACGACGCGCGCACGCGCGCCATCGCCTTCTGAATGCGCGAAGCCGCGATGAGCTCCATCGCCTTCGTGATCTTCTTGGTCGTCTGAGCAGAAGAGATCTTCTGCTTGTAGACCCTGAGTTGAGCGCCCATGTTTCAGTACCTCACGCGATTACGCGCGACGACCCTTGACGATCTTCTCCTGGTTGACGTCGTCCACGTCCTGGGCTGCGTGCTCCTCATGGCCCACGGCGCCGATGGACTGGCCCTTGCCACCCTGGAACTCGAGCAGGAAAGCGTCGACCTGCTTCTCCAGTTCGGCCGCGGTGTCGTCATCGAGGACGTTCGTCTCGCGCAGGGTGTCGAGCACCTTGGTGTTGCGTCGCAGGTGATCGAGGAGCTCGCGCTCGAAGCGCAGCACATCGGAGACCTCGAGCTTGTCGAGCTTGCCCTTGGTGCCGGCCCAGATCGAGACGACCTGGTCTTCGACGGGGTACGGCGAGTACTGCGGCTGCTTGAGCAGCTCGGTCAGACGAGCACCCCGATCGAGCTGACGACGTGAGGTCGCGTCGAGGTCGCTCGCGAACATCGCGAAGGCCTCGAGCGATCGGTACTGCGCAAGTTCCAGCTTCAGCGTTCCGGAGACCTTCTTGATGCTCTTGACCTGAGCGTCACCACCGACACGGGACACCGAGATGCCCACATCGACCGCAGGGCGCTGGTTGGCGTTGAAGAGGTCGGACTGCAGGAAGATCTGGCCATCGGTGATCGAGATCACGTTGGTCGGGATGTACGCCGAGACGTCGTTCGCCTTGGTCTCGATGATCGGGAGACCCGTCATCGAACCGGCACCGAGCTCGTCGGACAGCTTCGCGCAACGCTCCAGCAGACGGGAGTGCAGGTAGAAGACGTCGCCAGGGTATGCCTCGCGGCCCGGCGGACGGCGCAGGAGGAGCGAGACGGCGCGGTACGCCTCTGCCTGCTTCGACAGGTCATCGAAGATGATGAGGACGTGCTTGCCGCTGTACATCCAGTGCTGGCCGATCGCGGATCCGGTGTAGGGCGCGATGTACTTGAAACCGGCCGGGTCGGAGGCAGGAGCGGCGACGATGGTGGTGTACTCCATCGCTCCGGCGTCCTCGAGCGCACCCTTGACGGAGGCGATCGTGGAACCCTTCTGACCGATGGCGACGTAGATGCAGCGCACCTGCTTGTCGACATCGCCGGAGGCCCAGTTGTCCTTCTGGTTGATGATCGTGTCGATCGCGATGGCCGTCTTGCCGGTCTGGCGGTCGCCGATGATGAGCTGACGCTGGCCGCGGCCGACGGGGATCATGGCGTCGATGGCCTTGATTCCGGTCTGCATCGGCTCGTGCACGCTCTTTCGCTGCATGACACCCGGTGCCTGCAGCTCGAGCTCACGACGTCCCTCCGATGCGATCTCGCCGAGGCCGTCGATCGGGTTGCCGAGCGGGTCGACCACGCGTCCGAGGTAGCCGTCGCCGACAGCGACCGAGAGGACCTCGCCGGTGCGGCGGACTTCCTGACCGGCCTGGATCCCGGCGAAGTCGCCGAGCACCACGGTGCCGATCTCGCTCTCGTCGAGGTTCAACGCGAGGCCCTGCGTGCCGTTGTCGAACGTCAGGAGCTCGTTCGCCATCACGCCCGGCAGCCCCTCGATGTGGGCGATGCCGTCTGCCGCGTCGATGACGGTGCCGACCTCGGTCGCTGCGGCGCCTGTGGGCTCGTACGCAGCGGCGAAGTCCTTCAGCGCGTCACGGATGACGTCGGGGCTGATCGATAGTTCTGCCATTGTCTTCCCTTTGTATTGAGAGAGTCTGCGCGGTTCCCCGCGCGAAGTCGTATTAGCCCGCGAGCTTCTGTCGAAGATCGGCGAGCCGCGCGGAGATGCTGCCGTCGATGACGTCATCGGCGATCTGCACACGCAGTCCGCCCACGACGGTGGGGTCGATCACTTCGTTGATCGAGACCTGGCCGTCATAGCGCGCTGCCAGCGCGTCGCCGAGACGGGTGCGCTGCGCGGCGGACAGTGGGGTCGCGGTCTGAACCGTGGCCACGATGCGGTCGCCCTGCGCCGAGACGATCTTCATCGCACGGTTCAGCAGCTGACGGACGCGACGTCCGCGTGGCTGCCGGACGAGCGAGGAGACGATCAGCGTCGTCGGTGCACTCGCCGTGCCGCCGATCAGCTTCTCGACGAGCGCGCCCTTCGCATCGTCGTCGCCCAATCGGGTTCCGAGCGCGAGCTCGAGCTCCGGGTTCGCGGCGATGACGCGGAGGAAAGAGAACAGCTCGCCTTCGATGTCGACCGCGGGCTCGGCGATGGCTGCGGCGCGGATCGCGAGTTCCTCGATCCCGGAGACGAGGCCGTCCACGTCGGACCACCTCTCCCCGACTGCAGCAGAGAGCACCTGACGCGTGGTGTCCGACAGTGTGCCGAAGACCGTCGCGACGACCTGCTCACGCAGGCCCGCAGGAGCAGCCGGGTCGGCCAGCGCGCCGCTCAGCTGACCGGATTCGCCCACCAGACGCGCCACGGTGAAGAGCTCACCGGCCGTGTCGAGGGTGACGTCCTTCGCTTGAGCGAGGGCCGCCGTCGAAGCCGCGAGCGCCTGAGTGGTCGCGCTGCCCATCAGGAAGCCCCGCCCGGTACCTGAGCCTGTCGAAGATCTGACGCCTCAAGGTCTGCGAGGAAGCGATCCACGACAGCGGTCGCACGCGCATCATCCGAGAGGGTCTCGCCGACCACGCCACCGGCGAGGTCGATCGCGAGCGTGCCGACCTCGGAGCGCAGCGCGACGAGCGTCGTCTGACGCTCCGCCTCGATCTGCGCGTGCGCGGCTGCGGTGACGCGTGCGGCCTCGACCGTCGCGGCATCCTTCGCCTCGGCGACGATCTTCCTGCTGTCCTCACGGGCAGCCTCACGGATCTCACCGGCCTCGGTACGAGCCTCGGCGAGCTGACGCGTGTACTCCTCGAGAGCCGCCTCAGCCTGCTTCTGCGCTTCGTCGGCCTTGGCGATGTTGCCCTCGATGGCGGCGGAGCGCTCGTCGAGCATCTTCGCCACATTCGGGAGAGCGACCTTCCAGGCCACGATCAGGATGATGACGAAGCAGACGGCTGACCAGACGATGTCGTACGTCGCCGGCAGAAGCGGGTTCTGCTCCTCGGCTGCGAGCGTGACAAGAGCGTTCAGCATCCTGTCTCCTTACGTGTGGGTGAGAGGATCAGTAGCCGAAGAGGAACGCGACGCCGATACCGACGAACGCAAGCGCCTCGGTGAAGGCGATACCGATCCACATGGTGCCCTGAAGCTTGCCGGACAGCTCAGGCTGGCGCGCGATGCCCTCGATCGTCTTGCCGACGACGATGCCCACACCGATGGCCGGGCCGATTGCTGCCAGGCCGTAGCCGACGTTGGCGATCGAGCCGGTGATGTCGATGTTGATGGCTGCAAGAACCGAGTTGGGATCCACAGGTGTTTCCTTTCATTGAGGGGAGCTGGCGCGCCCCGATTAGTGTTCGTCCGCGACTGCGAGCTGAATGTAGACCGCGGTGAGGATGGTGAAGACGTACGCCTGGAGGAACGCCACCAGGATCTCGAAGGCCGTGAAGGCGAAGCCGAAGGCGAGCGTTCCCGCTCCCAGCACAGACCAGAAGCCGCCCATCGAGAAGATGAAGAACTGGGTCGCCGCGAAGAACAGCACCAGCATGAGGTGGCCGACCATCATGTTCATCAGCAGTCGCAGCGTGAGCGTGACCGGACGGACGATGAAGGTCGAGATGAACTCCAGCGGCGCGACGATGATGTACAGGAACGGCGGCACTCCGGGCGGGAAGAGCGAGTTGCGGATGAAGTGCCAGACGCCCTTGCGCACGCCGGCGTAGATGAACGCGACGTAGGAGATCACCGCGAGCATCAGCGGCACGGCGATGATGCTCGTGCCTGCGATGTTCAGGAACGGGATGACACCCGTGATGTTCATGAACAGCACCATGAAGAAGATCGTGGTGAGCAGCGGGAGGAAGCGGTCGCCGTCCTTCTTGCCGATCATGTCGTGCGCGATGTTGACGCGGACGAGGTCGAAGAGCATCTCGATGACGCCCTGGCCGCGGCCGGGGATCAGCTTGAGCTTGCGCGTGCCGAGCCAGAGGATGAGAACCACGACGATCGTCGCCAGAAACTGCACCAGATGGATGCGGTTCACTGAGAGCGGGCCGATCGAGAAGAGGATCTCCGGAAAGAACTCTGCGATCGACGGTGGTTGGAATTCGTCCGTTGCGAGACGGACGAGGAGGCTCGCGGCGTGAGTCAACGTTGCTCCAGCTTCGGGGCATCGACCAGGATCGACGCGACGATTTGGGTGGGGAGTTCTAGCTGAGTCGGAGCATCTCGCACGACGCGAAAGCTCGCCCAGCGAACCCGGAATCAGACTATCAAGATTTTCCCAGCGTCACGAATCCTCGCGGTCTTCGGGGTTGGATTCCGGCAGCGAGACGTCTGAGACGTACGGCATGCGCATCCGCGTGAACACGACGGCGTCGATCACCAGGCTCACCACGATCCCGGCGACGAGCGCGAGGAAGATGATCAGCGGGACTACCCAGTCCTGCCCGCGCAGGATCACGATGGCGACGACGAACACGACCAGTTTGAGCAACCAGCTGCCCATCACGATCCCGAAGAAGACCGTCGCGAACATCTCCCTGCCGTACCAGCGGTTCGCGATCAGCACGCTCAGCGGGGTCAGCGCCAGGAAGACGATGGCGAGGGCGACACCTGCCAGCCCACTCCACAGCCCATCAGCGCCCGCGACGAGGAAGCCGATGCCCCCGCCGAGGATGACGAGAACGATCGCGGCGATGCCCGTCCAGATCAGCACCTGCCGCAGCATCGAGGTGATCGCGGGCATCGGACGTTTCGGTGTGTCGCTCATCGGTTCTCCGGAGAAGGTGTCGGCACGGTGGTTGAAGGATCAGTGGCTGAAGGATCAGTGGCTGAAGGATCAGTGGCTGGCAGATCGGTCGGCACGCTCGGAGCGCGCCGGGTGGGAAGCAGAGTGACGAGGAGGCATGCTGCGACCCCCACCACGCCGAAGGCGACACCGGGGAGGTACTGGCCTGGCCAGTCCTCACGCGATCCGATGTACATGAGCAGCACGGCGAGCGAGATCACGGCCGTCCATGCGTAGAAGATCAGGACGGCGTCGCGGTCGCGGTGACCGAGATCCAGCATCCGATGGTGCAGGTGCTTGCGGTCCGGCGAGAAGGGCGACCTGCCGGCCCTCATGCGCCGGAACACGGCAAGACCGAAATCGAGCAACGGCAGCATGACGACCACGAGCGGCAGCAGGATCGGGATGAAGGCGCCGAGCAGCTGCGAGCGGCCGAATTCCTCCGGGTCCATCGCACTCGAGGACATCTGGCCGGTGAGCGCGATCGCGGATGTCGCCATCAGCAGGCCGATCACCAGGGCACCCGAGTCGCCCATGAACAGCTTCGCCGGGCTCCAGTTCAAGGGCAGGAAACCGATGCAGGCGCCGATCACGACGGCGGCGAGGAATGACGCCAGGTTGAAGTAGCTGCTGGTTCCCGTGTCGCGCGTGAGGATGTACGAATATGCGAAGAACACACCGTTGGCGATGAGGCAGACGCCCGCGACCAGTCCGTCGAGTCCGTCGATGAAGTTGACCGCGTTCATGACGACGACGATCGCGAACATCGTCACGGCGATGCTCAGCCAACTGGAGACGATGACCATCTCTCCGAGCGGCAGCGAGAGGATCTGCAGCCCGCCGAGCACCGTGATGATCCCGGCAGCGAGGAACTGCACGCCGAGCTTGATGAACCAGTCGAGATCCCAGAGGTCATCGATCACGCCGATGATGGCGATGAGCAGCGCGGCGCCGAGCACGGCCCACATCGTCTGCGGCGGCACCCACATGATGCTGAAGAACGGATTCGCCGCGGACACGCCGATGGCGGCGGCGATACCGAGGAACATCGCCACTCCCCCGAGCCGCGGCGTGGGAGTCGTATGAACGTCGCGTTCCCGGATGCCGGGATACAGCTTGAAGCGCAGGCTGAGCTGCCAGACCACCCATGACATCACGAGCGTGACGGTCGCGGTGAGGATGATCGTGAAGAGGTACTGCTTCACGCCGCGCCGTCCGGCGCATCCAGCAGGTCGCCGATGACGCCGCGCAACTGCTTCATCGTCACGGCACCCTCACGAAGGAGCCGGATCCGCGCGTCTCCCTCACCGTCGCCTCGACGAACGAGCGATGTGGCGTCGATGATCGTGGATGCCACGCCCGTCGCGCTCATGCCGCCGTCGAGATAGACCGCGACGCTGTCGCCCAGCATCCGCTCCGCGCCCTCGGCGGAGATGGCAGCGGACTCCCCGGTGAGGTTCGCGCTCGACACGGCGAGAGGACCGGTCTCCTCGAGGAGCTCGAGCGCCACTCGCTGGTCGGGCATGCGCACCGCGACGGTTCCCAGCGTGTCGCCGAGATCCCACGCGAGCGAAGGCTGCGCGGGCAGGACGATGGTCAGTCCGCCGGGCCAGAACTCGTCGACGAGCTTCTGCACCGGCTCAGGGATCTCCTCCACGAGGGCGGCAAGCGCCGCCTGACCGGCCACGAGCACAGGCGGCGGCTGATTGCGGCCACGGCCCTTCGCATCCAGCAGCCGCTGGACGGCAGAGGGCGTGAACGCGTCGGCGGCGATGCCGTAGACCGTGTCGGTGGGCATGACGATGAGCTCGCCCCTGGCGATCGCCTGACGAGCGTGGCGCATTCCGGCGAGCAGCTGTGCCTCATCGCGGCAATCGAAGACAGAGGACATGACCCCACCATTCTAGGTGCACGAGCACGGCCGAGCCTGCGGAATGCTCAGGGGCGCAGCGCCGTCGTCGCCCTGTCCCGGTGCGTCAGATCGGGATGCGTCCTCGGCACCCGCCAGCCGTCGGCGGCGAGAAGGCTGCGGACCGCCTCGCCCTGGAGCTCGCCGTGCTCGATCACCAGCAGCCCGCCCGGGCGGAGGAGTGCGAGCGCCCTCGTGCTCAGAACCCGTACGATGTCGAGGCCGTCCGGCCCGCCGTACAGTGCCATCGCGGGGTCGAACAACCGCACTTCCGGGTCCCGAGGGATCGCATCATCCGGCACATACGGCGGGTTCGAGATCACGACGGATGCCGTGCCGTCGAGCTCTCGGAGGGAGTCGGTCAGGTCTCCCTGCACGAGAGTGAGGTTCTCGGCGTCCGCCGTGTTGCGCACCGCCCACGCATGAGCGTCGGGCGAGAGCTCGACGGCGAACACACGCGAGTGCGGCACCTCCGTGGCCATCGCCATGGCGATGGCGCCGCTTCCAGTGCACAGATCCACACCGATCGGCGCCGGGTCCGCGGCGTTGGACAGCGCGTCGATCGCGAACTGGACGACGATCTCCGTCTCGGGTCGCGGAACGAACACACCGGGACCCACCGCGAGTTCGAGGTGCCGGAACGGCGCCACGCCGGTCAGGTGCTGCAGCGGCTCACGCGCCGCACGGCGCGTGACCAGAGCCTCGAAGGCGACGACTTCCTGCTCGCCGACGGTGTCCCCGCGCACGATCGCAGCCTGCACCGCGCCCCTGCGCAGTCCTCGGATGTGACCTGCCAGCAGTTCGGCGTCCACGAGCGGGTCTGGCACGCCGGCCATGGCAAGACGCTCGGCGGCGGAGCGGACGACAGCTGCGAGGGTCATTTCGGCCATCCTCTCAGCGTACGGTGCGGCCCGTGCCGTCACCTGACACAAATGCGCCGGGGATGCATCGCCTCGAATAGGCTTGCCGTGCAACGTTCCGCGAACGAAAGGCCAGCACATGTCCGGCATCCATTCCGACATCACAACCGCTTTCGGCAACACGCCGCTGGTTCGGCTGAACCGCGTCACCGAGGGCGTCGGGGCCACTGTTCTGGCGAAGCTCGAGTACTACAACCCGGCGTCCAGCGTGAAGGACCGCATCGGCATCGCGATGGTCAACGCTGCCGAGGCGTCGGGTGAGCTGAAGCCCGGCGGGACGATCGTCGAGTCGACCAGCGGCAACACCGGCATCGCCCTCGCGATGGTCGGCGCCGCACGCGGGTACAAGGTCATCCTGACGATGCCGGCGTCGATGTCGAAGGAGCGGCGTGTGCTGCTCAAGGCCTTCGGTGCCGAGATCGTGCTCACCGACCCGACCAAGGGCATGAGTGGTGCGATCGAGGAGACCAAGAAGATCGTCGCCGACACACCGGGCGCGGTCTGGATCAAGCAGTTCGAGAACGTGGCGAACCCGCAGATCCACCGCGAGACGACCGCTCAGGAGATCCTCCGCGACACCGACGGCGACATCGACATCTTCATCGCCGGCGTCGGCACCGGCGGCACCGTCACCGGCACCGGCCAGGCGCTCAAGGCGGCCAAGCCCGATGTGAAGGTGATCGCCGTGGAGCCCAAGGACTCCCCCGTGCTCACCGAGGGCCACCCCGGGCCGCACAAGATCCAGGGCATCGGCCCGAACTTCGTTCCCGATGTGCTCGACCGCGATGTGCTCGACGAGGTCATCGCAGTGGAGTTCGAGGAGTCGCTGCGCCTCGCACGCGACCTCGCCGCCAAGGAGGGCCTGCTCGTCGGGATGTCCTCGGGCGCCGCGCTCTCGGCCGCGCTGCAGGTCGCCGCACGTCCGGAGAACGCCGGCAAGACCATCGTCGTCGTCATGCCGGACACGGGCGAGCGCTACATCTCGACCGCACTGTTCGAGGATCTGCGCGAGAGCTGAACACGAACATGGGCATGATCGGGCGAATGCGCGAGGACGTCTCAGCCGCGCGCCTTCGCGACCCTGCCGCACGCAGCGGCATTGAACTGGTGCTGCTCTATCCGGGGCTGCATGCGATCTGGTGGCATCGAGTGTGGCATGGACTCTGGCTGCGAGACGCTCGCCTGCTCGCTCGTGCGGGTTCGCAGATCTCGCGCCGGCTCACCGGGATCGAGATCCACCCCGGCGCGAAGATCGGTCGACGCTTCTTCATCGATCACGGCATGGGCGTCGTGATCGGCGAGACGGCCGAGCTCGGAGACGATGTCATGCTCTACCACGGCGTCACGCTCGGTGGCCGCACGCGAGACGCGACCGGCAAGCGGCATCCGACGCTCGCGAACGGTGTCATCGTCGGTGCCGGGGCGAAGATCCTCGGGCCCATCACGGTCGGCACCAACACCGTCGTCGGAGCCAACGCCGTCGTCACGAAAGATGCTCCGAGCGACAGCATCCTCGTCGGCGTCCCCGCCAAGGCCCGTCATCGAAGCGATCACGACGACTTCTCGGACCTGCGCGTCGTATCCGACTACTCGATCTGAGCGGATCGAGTAGTCAGCGCCCGCGGCGCTCCTTCACCTCGCGCTTGAGGAAGATCAGCGGCAGCAGCACGGTGCCAAGCGCCGAGATCAGCCAGACGATCACCGAGCCCAGCAGCCATCCTGTGACATCGACGATGCGCAGACCACCGATCGGCAGCAGCACGACGACGATCAGCGCGACCAGGGTCGAGAAGATGCCGATGCCCCCCCATCAGCACGGGTGCGTAGCGATCGGCGAGCTTGGTGATCCACGGGCTCAGGATGCTCTGCAGGATCGCGAAGATGACGATGCAGATGACGAAGCCCCACCACTTGTCCCACTGGATCTGGAATCCGGGCAGCACGAGGTCGGCGACGATGAGCCCGATCCCCGCCGAGACGAGATAGATGAGCGTGCGGAACAGGAGCGTGATCACACCCCGATCCTAGCGCTCGGGCTTCGAGATCAGGAGTCTTGACCGACGGCGGCGAGGCGTGCCTCTTCGTCGGCGGTGATCGCGCTCTCGATGATCGGATCGAGCGCCCCGTCCATCACCTGATCGAGGTTGTAGGCCTTGAACCCCGTGCGGTGATCTGCGATCCGATTCTCGGGGAAGTTGTAGGTGCGGATGCGTTCGGAGCGGTCCATGCCGCGGATCTGCGACTTTCGTGCGTCGGATGCCGCGGCATCCAGCTCTTCCTGTCGCCTTGCGAGGATGCGCGCACGCAGCACCCGCATCCCGGCCTCGCGGTTCTGCAGCTGTGATTTCTCGTTCTGCATGGCGACCACGATGCCGGTGGGAAGGTGCGTGATGCGCACGGCGGAGTCGGTGGTGTTGACCGACTGCCCGCCGGGGCCCGAGGAGCGGTACACGTCGATCTTGAGATCGTTCTGGCTGATCTCGACCTCATCGGGCTCGTCGACCTCGGGGAAGACGAGCACGCCAGTAGTGGAGGTGTGGATGCGCCCCTGCGACTCGGTGGCAGGCACTCGTTGCACACGGTGCACCCCGCCCTCGTACTTCAGATGCGCCCACACGCCCTGCGCTGGATCCGACGAGGATCCCTTGATCGCGATCTGGACGTCCTTGTAGCCGCCGAGGTCGGACTCGTTGCGCTCGAGCAGCTCGGTCTTCCAGCCCCTGTGCGCGGCGTACTGGATGTACATCCGCAGAAGGTCGGCGGCGAACAGCGCCGATTCTGCGCCGCCCTCGCCCGCCTTGATCTCCATGATCACGTCACGGGCGTCGTCGGGGTCGCGAGGGATGAGCAGTCTCCGCAGCCTCTCCTGAGCCTGTGCCAGACCCTCTTCGATGACCGGCACCTCCTCGGCGAACGCGTCGTCCTCCTTCGCCAGCTCGCGCGCGGCGTCGAGGTCATCCGAAGCGAGCGTCCAGGCGTCGTAGGCCGAGACGATCCGGCTGAGCTCGGCGTAGCGACGGTTGACGCGCTTCGCCCGCGCTGCATCGGCGTGCACCGCCGGGTCGGAGAGTTCCTCCTGCACCCGGCGGTGTTCGTCGATGAGACTCTGGACGGATTCGAACACGCCTATGCTCCGGTCAGCGTCGGATCAGCGGATGTTGTTCTCGTGGCTGTGGCTGGAGCCGCCGGCCGCGGGTGCAGGCATCGACTTCTGCATCTGCACGAGGAACTCCACGTTCGAGTTCGTCTCCTTCAGCTTGCCGAGGACGACCTCGAGGGCCTGCTGCTGGTCGAGACCGGCAAGCGCGCGGCGCAGCTTCCAAGTGATCTTGACCTCGTCGGCCGAAAGGAGCATCTCCTCGCGACGGGTGCTCGAGGCGTTGATGTCGACAGCGGGGAAGATCCGCTTGTCCGCAAGCTGACGCGACAGGCGCAGTTCGCTGTTGCCGGTGCCCTTGAACTCCTCGAAGATGACCTCGTCCATCTTGGAACCGGTCTCGACGAGCGCGGTGGCGAGGATCGTGAGCGATCCGCCGTTCTCGATGTTGCGCGCAGCGCCGAAGAAGCGCTTGGGCGGGTACAGCGCCGCGGCGTCCACGCCACCGGAGAGCACGCGACCGGAGGTGGGAGTCGCGATGTTGTACGCGCGGCCGAGACGAGTGATCGAGTCGAGCAGCACGACGACGTCGCGTCCGAGCTCCACCAGACGCTTGGCACGCTCGATCGCGAGCTCTGCGACCGTGACGTGGTCTTCGGCCGGACGGTCGAAGGTCGAGGCGATGACCTCGCCCTTCACCGTGCGCTCCATGTCGGTGACCTCTTCCGGACGCTCGTCGACCAGGACGACCATGAGGTGGACCTCAGGGTTGTTCTGCGCGATGGCGTTGGCGATCTGCTGGAGCACGATCGTCTTGCCGGCCTTCGGCGGCGCGACGATGAGGCCTCGCTGGCCCTTGCCGATCGGGGCGACCAGGTCGATGATGCGCTGCGTCAGCTTCTCCGGAGCCGTCTCCAGGCGCAGGCGCTCCTGCGGGTACAGCGGCGTGAGCGCGCCGAACTCGACGCGTGTGGCCGCGTCGTCGACCGACAGTCCGTTGACCGAGTCGACCTTCACCAGGGCGTTGTACTTCTGGCGTCCCTGCTGCTCGTTCTCGCGTGGCTGCTTGATGGCGCCGACGATCGCGTCGCCCTTGCGCAGGTTGTACTTCTTCACCTGGCCGAGCGAGACGTAGACGTCGCTGGCACCGGCGAGGTAGCCGGTGGTGCGCACGAACGCGTAGTTGTCGAGCACGTCGAGGATGCCGGCGATCGGGATGAGCACGTCGTCCTCACCGATCTCGGTCTCGAACTCGTCCGACGTCGTGCCGCTGCGGCGCTTGTTGCGCTGGCGGCCACGGCCGTTGCCGTTCTCATCGTCGGAGGAGGGGCCGTTCTGCTGCTGCTGCGGGGCGTCCTGACCACCGTTGCGGCCACGGTTGCGACTGCGGTTGCGGCTGCGACCCCGGCCGGAGCCCTCTTCACCGTCGCTGGAATCGGCGCCGTTGCTGTCGCCGGCGTCGGTCTTCGCTGCGGACTGGCGGTTCTGCGACTGGTTGCCCTCGGACTGCTTGCCGTCAGCCTGCCTGTTGTCGGCCTGAGCGCCTCCGGTGCTGCGACCGGGAGCCTTCTCATCCTGTGCGGCGTCGGTGGACTTGTCCGTCGAGGATCCCTCGGTCGAGGACTCGGCAGCGGGCGTCGCGTCGGCGGCCGGCTCGGCCTTCTTGGTGCGGCGGCCCCGACCGGTCGTCTTCGGTGCAGCCTCTGCCGGGGCGTCGCCGGATGCGGAGCCGTCAGCGGCGGAATCGACCCGCGGTTCGGTCGAGGTTGCCGCGTCCGGTGCATCCGCGTTCGGTGTGTCAGAGGTCGGTGTGTCAGAGGTCGGAGCGTCAGCAGCCGGCGCCTCGGCCGGCGTCTCTGCGGCGTCCGCCTTCTTGGCGCGGCTCCGACGCGGGGCCTTCGCCTTCGGCGCGGCGGCTGCGTCGGCAACCGGTGCCGATTCTGCCGCGGCAGCCGGTGCGGCGTCGGCAGCGGGTGCGGCGTCGGCAGCGGGTGCCGCGTCGGCGGCTTCGGCCTTCGCGGCCGCAGTCGCGGTGTTCGCCCGGCGCGGCGCGCGCTTGCGTGCCGGAGCCTTCTCGGGTGCGGTCTCGGTCACTGCGGGTGCAGCATCTGCAGCAGCAGCGGTCGATGCCTGGTCGTTCTGGGTCTCGGAGAAATTCTCCACGAGTACTCCCTCATATGTAGTGGGAAATGAGCATGTCTCGCGCACAACGGGTGCTGCGCGCGATCGCACGGGCAGATGCTCGGCACCTGCCGGCCAGGACCAGGAAAGAGGTTCTGGCGGTTGCGTGCGGATCTCGCAGAATTGCGATGGGGGCCAGATTCACGAAATTACGTGGAGCCCTCCGCTCGATCCCTTACTGTACCACCACGCACGTCGACGGCCAGCATGAGGGCCTCCCACGGGGTGTCGGTGACAGAGGCAGCGAGTTCGGCGGCTTCGAGTCGGCTGCCCGGCCCGTCGGCGAGAACGAGAACGCTCGGGCCTGCACCGGAGACGACGGCGGCGAAGCCGGCCCTGCGCAGTTCCTGGACGAGCGTGTGCGTCTCCGGCATGGCTTCCGCGCGGTAGTCCTGGTGCAGGCGATCCGCCGTGGCGTCGAGGAGCAGCTCAGGGCTCTGCGTGAGCGCGGCGATCAGCAGCGCGGAGCGCGAGACGTTGAACACCGCATCCTCACGGGACACCTGCGGAGGCTGCAGCGAACGGGCGAGCACGGTCGACATGGTGCGCTCCGGCACGAGCACGAGGGGCGCGACGCCGCGGTGAACGAGCAGCTTCTTGTGCTGCGGGCCGCGCTCGCCGGTCCACGCGATCGTGAGCCCGCCGAACAGTGCGGGGGCGACATTGTCGGGGTGCCCCTCGAGCTCGGTGGCGAGGCGCAGCAGGTCGGTGTCCGTGAAGTCGACCTCGCCCTCCAGCAGCCCCTTGGCCGCGAGCACGCCCGCGGTGACAGCGGCTCCGGACGATCCGAGACCGCGGCCGTGCGGCACGCCGTTATGGGCGGTGATACGGAGTCCCGGCATCACCCGGCCGACGTCCTTGTAGACGTGCTCGATCGACCGCACAACGAGATTCGACTCGTCGCGGGAGATCTCCGAGGCACCGGAACCGGACACCTCGATCTCGAGACGGTCGTCGGCGAGTGCCGAGACGGTGAGCTCGTCGTACACGCTGAGCGCCAGGCCGAGGGTGTCGAAACCGGGGCCGAGGTTCGCGCTCGTCGCCGGTACCTGCACCGCGACGGTGCGCAGATCAGCGACCATCACTCGCCTTCCACACGCAGGACCGACACCACGCGCTCGACGACGGCGCTGGCCGCGAGCTTTTCGACGGTGTCGCTGAGCGCCTGCTCGGTCGCCCTGTGCGTGCCGATGATGAGGCGGGCCGTCGCGTCGTCTTCGCCTTCGCCCTCGACGGTCTGCACGACCGTCGCGACGGACACGCCGCCGTCGCTCAGGATGCCTGCCACCGCGGCGAGCACGCCGGGCTGGTCGTCGACCTCGAGCGTGACCTGGTAGCGCGTGATGACGCTCCCGATCGGGACGGTCGGCAGGTTCGCACGTGTCGACTCCCCCACTCCCACGCCACCGGCGATGTGACGACGCGCGGCGGAGACGACGTCGCCGAGCACCGCCGACGCGGTCTGCACGCCGCCGGCGCCTGCCCCGTAGAACATCAGGGAGCCGGCGGCCTCAGCCTCGACGAACACGGCGTTGTTCGCACCGTGCACGGAGGCGAGCGGATGCGTGCGCGGCACGAGTGCCGGGTACACCCGTACCGAGATGGACTCGGCGCCATCGACGACGAGCCGCTCGCACACCGCGAGCAGTTTGATGACGAATCCGGCGGCACGGGCCTCTTCGATCATCGACGGAGTGATCCGAGTGATGCCCTCGCGATGCACAGCCTCCAACGGCACGGCGGTGTGGAAGGCGAGGGATGCCAGAATCGCCGCCTTCTGCGCGGCATCGAAGCCCTCGACATCGGCGGTCGGGTCGGACTCGGCGTATCCGAGACGCTGCGCATCGGCGAGCACCTCGCCGAAATCGGCACCTTCGCTGTCCATGCGGTCCAGGATGTAGTTCGTCGTACCGTTGACGATGCCCATCAGCCGCACGACGCGGTCACCTGCCAGCGAGTCCCGCAGCGGACGGATGATCGGGATGGCTCCTGCTGCTGCCGCCTCGTAGTAGACCGATGCCCCGACCTGGTCGGCGGCTTCGAACAGCTCAGGTCCGTGCGTCGCGAGCAGTGCCTTGTTGGCGGTGACCACGTCGGCGCCGGAGCTCAGCGCGAGCAGCAGGCTGCCGCGCGCCGGCTCGATCCCGCCCATCAGTTCGATCACGATGTCGCTGCCGACGATCAGGCTTTCGGCGTCGGTCGTGAACAGGTCCTTCGGCAGATCCACATCGCGCTTCGCATCGACATCGCGCACCGCGATGCCGGCGAGTTCGAGCGATGCCCCCGCCCTGTCCGCCAGTTCTTCGCCGTGCTGCAGCAGAATGCGCGCCACCTGCGATCCGACGGCGCCGGCGCCGAGCAGCGCCACCCTCAGTCGTCGGTACTGTGCTGGACTGCTCACCTGGGGGTGGGTCATCGTGCTCCTTCATTCGCGCTGATCCCGGCATCCCGCGCCAGCAGGTCGTCGATGCTCTCTCCGCGCACGATCACGCGGGAGCGGCCGTCCGAGACGGCGACGACGGGCGGGCGTGGGACATGGTTGTAGTTGCTCGACAGCGAGGCGCAGTAGGCACCGGTCGCCGGAACGGCGAGCAGATCGCCTGGCCCGATGTCGGCGGGGAGGTACTCATGATCGACGACGATGTCGCCGGATTCGCAGTGCTTGCCGACCACCCGAGCCAGAACAGGGACACCCGTTCCCGCCCTGGATGCGATCCGCGCGGAGTACTGCGCACCGTAGAGAGCCGTGCGCGCATTGTCGCTCATCCCGCCGTCGACGCTGACGTAGAGACGACTCGCGCCCGAGTCCAGGCGCACTTCCTTGGTGGTGCCGACCTCGTAGAGCGTGACGCCGGCGGTGCCGACGATCGCACGACCGGGCTCGAACGCGAGCTGGGGCATCGACATGCCCCTCGCCGCGCAACCCTCTGCGACTGCAGCGACGATCTCTGCCGCCAGTTGTTCGATCGGCGTCGGGTCATCGACGCTGGTGTAGGCGATCCCGAAACCACCGCCGAGGTTCAACAGCGGCACCTCACCGCCGGCCAGCAGTCGGTGATGCAGATCGAGCACGCGCGATGCCGACTCGCGGAAGCCGGCGACGCCGAAGATCTGCGAACCGATGTGGCAGTGCAGACCGAGGAACTCCAGTCCTGGCAGCTCTCGGATGCGGGCGACGGCGGTCTCGGCATCCGCGAAGGTCATGCCGAACTTCTGATCCTCATGCGCCGTCGCGAGGAAGTCGTGGGTCTCCGCGTGCACGCCGCTGTTGACGCGGACCAGCACGCGCTGGACGACGTCGGTGCGCGACGCGGCCTCCGCGACGCGCTCGATCTCGATCGCGCTGTCGACGATGATCGTGCCGATGCCGACCTGCACCGCGCGCTCGATCTCACTCACGGACTTGTTGTTGCCGTGGAAGCCGATGCGCGAAGGATCGACGTCGGCCGCGAGAGCGACCTCCAGCTCACCGCGGGTGCAGACGTCGACGCGCAGGCCCTCTTCCGTCACCCATCGCGCGATCGCGGTCGACAGGAAGGCTTTGCCCGCGTAGTAGACACTCGCGGTCGTTCCGTGCGCCTTCGCGGCGGCGTCGAACGAGGAGCGGAACGCACGAGCGCGTGCGCGCACCTCGACCTCGTCGAGTACGAGCAGCGGAGTCCCATGGTCGCGGATGAGGTCAGTCGCCGACACGCCGCCGATCGACAGGACGTCGCCGCTGTCGCGATGAGCGGATGCCGGCCACACAGCAGGGGCCAGCGCGTTCGGGTCTTCCGGCACGACGAGCCACTCGGGGGCGAGCGAGACAGCGGAAGAATGCACCACGCACCAATCGTCAGGAGGGATCCTCGGGCAGGATCACGCCATACGAGGTTGCCCCGATTCTAAGGCACCGGGAAGACGCGGCCCGCATACGCAAGCCCCTCCCGCGCGCAGATCACGATTCATTACGGTGGAGTCATGGAGAGCACACGCGGGACCGTCTCGGGCGACAGGAGGAATCCGGGTGGTGTCGCCGGACTGATCAGATCCGTGACGGCCTGGGCACTCGAGCGGAAGCTCGTGCGGGCTGCACTGCTCTACTCCGAACGGCGAGGCCCCATGCTCGCCGACAGCGTCACCTATCGAGCGCTCTTCAGCGTCTTCGCCGGTCTGCTGCTCGGATTCTCGATCGCGGCGATCTGGCTGGCAGGCAACGACGAGGCGTGGGATGCGATCATCGCGGCGATCGACTCCGCGGTCCCAGGTCTCGTCGGCGAAGGCGGCGTCGTCGAGGATCCCTCATCGATCGCCGCTGTGGGGGGCCTGTCGATCGCGGGAATCATCTCACTGGTCGCGCTGGTCGGCGCGGCCCTCGGTGCGATCGGATCACTGCGCACGGCAGTGCGCACGATCGCCGGAGCCGTTCTCGACGATGTGTTCTGGCTCTGGGTGATACTGCGCAACCTCGCACTCGCGATCGGGATCGGGCTGTCATTCCTCGCCGCCGCGGCGGTCACGTTCGTCGCGCGCGTCGGAATCGGCTTCGCGACCGACCTGCTCGGGCTGCCTTCGGATGCTGTCGCCGCCGTCGTGGGCATCAGGATCGTGTCGCTCCTCGTCGTGTTCGCACTGGACGCATTGCTGATCTTCGGCGTGTTCCGGCTGCTGTCCGGACAGCGGGTCTCGGCTCGCGTGATCTGGCCGGGTGCGCTGCTGGGCGGCGTCGGACTCCTCGCGCTGCAGGAGCTGTCGAGTCTGTTCGTCGGCGGTGCGACCTCCAATCCGCTGCTCGCGTCGTTCGCTTCGCTGCTCGCCCTGCTGATCTGGCTGAACCTCAGCGCGCAGGTCATGCTCCTCGCGTGCGCGTACATCGTCACCGGCGCAGAGGAGGAACGCGACCGCGTGTCGGCCAGGGACGGCGCGCGTACTCTCGCAGAGCGCCGAGTGCAGCGCGCCCAGCAGGATGTGCGGATCGCGACGAGCGCCCTGCGCGCCGCGGAGAAGGCCGCAGCCGCAGAGCGGCAAGCTTAGGGGCAGACGCCGTTCTCCTGCAGCGTCTCGTCGGTGACGATCGCGCCATCGACCTGTACGTCGACCACGACCTCATCGCCGTCGACTGCGAGACCCGTCATGGTGAGTCCGGCCGGGAGCTGATCCGCGATGCAGATGCGCTGCGTCTCGGTGAGCTGCTCGGCGATCGTGCCGAAGCGATCGGCGATCTGCTGGGCGTCCAGCGTCGCGCCAGCGACCTGCAAGGAAACCGGCGTGAGCAGCAGCTCCCCGGCATCAGCGCCGGGCGTCACCGTCAACGCGATCGGCAGGGAGAGGCCGAGCACGGGAACGCTGCCCGAGACGGTGACATCGGGCTCTGCGAATGCGACCGAGTCGATCGGCAGATCGGATGCCGCGACGAGCACGGTGAACTGGTCGGAGTCGATCCGCACCGTACCCCGCGCATCGGTGAGGTCTCCCCCGCGCAGCGGGATTCCGGTCGCCGTGACGTCGGCTGCACCCGTGACGCCGCCGATTGTCACTGATTCAGTGGTCAGATCCAGCCGGTCCAGTCGGCCGCCGATCAGTTGCGGCAGCAGGATGCCCGATGCGTCGACGTCGAGTTGCTGGTCGGCGGGAAGCTCGAGCTGTTCGATGACGATGCCGCGCACGATGCCGGGCAGCACAGCCCTCGCGATGAGTTCTGCCGCGACGGCGAGCACTGCGACGACGAGCACGATGATGAGCAGCACCCACGGCCAGCGAGCGCGTCGTGCTCCCTCGACCTCCATCACATGCGCTCGGGGGCTGACACGCCGAGCAGTCCGAGCCCGTTGCGCAGAACCTGGCCCGTGGCGTCGTTCAGCCACAGCCGCGTGCGGTGCACGCTCTCGATCGGGTCGTCGCTCAGCGGGGTCACGCGGCAGTTGTCGTACCAGCGGTGGTACAGACCGGCCAGTTCCTCTAGGTAGCGCGCGACACGATGCGGCTCGCGCACCTGGGCGGCGAATGCGACGATGCGCGGGAACTCCTGCAGCGCACCGAGGAGCGCGGACTCCGTCTCATGCGTCAACGTCTCCGGGGCGAACTCCGAGCGATCGACACCGGAATCGGCGGCGTTGCGTCCGACGTTGTGCGTGCGGGCGTGCGCGTACTGCACGTAGAAGACCGGGTTGTCGTTCGTGCGCTTCTGAAGAAGCTCCGGATCGAGGTCGAGCGGCGAGTCGGCCGGCGAACGCTCCAGCGAGTACCGCAGCGCATCGGTGCCTAGCCAGTCGAGCAGGTCGTCCATCTCGATGATGTTGCCAGCGCGCTTGGAGAGTCGTGCGCCGTTGATCGACACCATCTGTCCGATCAGCACCTCGACGTTCTTCTCCGGGTCCTGGCCTGCCGCGCCGGCGATCGCCTTGAGGCGGTGCACATAGCCGTGGTGGTCGGCGCCCAGCAGGTAGATCTTGTTCTCGAACCGGCGGTCGCCCTTGTTCAGGTAGTACGCGGCGTCGGCGGCGAAATAGGTGTACTCGCCGTTGGAGCGGCGGATGACGCGGTCCTTGTCATCGCCGAAGTCGGTGGTGCGCACCCAGACGGCGCCGTCCTCGTCGAACACATGGCCCTGCTCGCGCAGGCGATCCACCGCCTGGTCGATCAGGCTCACGCCCGCGGCATCCTTCGCATGCAGTGTGCGCTCGGAGAACCAGACGTCGAAGGGCACGTTGAAGCGATCGAGAGAGCTCTTGATCTCGGCCAGCTGGAACTCGTACGCGAGGTCTTCGGCGACCGTGAGCTGCTCGGAGTCCGCCAGGTCGAGCAGATCGGGACGCGCCTCGACCACGCGCGCAGCGAGCGTGGCGATGTACTGGCCCGGGTATCCGCCCTCGGGGGTCGGCTCGCCCTTCGCCGCCGCGATGATCGAGTTGGCGAAGCGCTGCATCTGCGCACCGGCGTCGTTGATGTAGTACTCGCGGATCGCGTTCGCGCCGCTGGCGAGCAGCAGGCGCACGATCGAGTCGCCGAGAGCCGCCCAGCGGGTGTGGGCGATGTGCAGCGGCCCGGTCGGGTTCGCCGACACGAACTCGACGTTGACGCTGACGCCGGTCTGGGAGTCGTTCGTGCCGTATGCGGTGCCCGCGTCGACGATCATCTTGGCGAGCACACCCGCGGCGGCGGCATCCAGGCGGAAGTTGATGAACCCGGGGCCGGCGACCTCTGCGCTCTTCACTCCGTCGACGCCGACGATCTCGTCGGCGATGCGCTGCGCGAGCTCGCGCGGGTTCGTGCCGAGCTTCTTCGCGAGCCGCATCGCGATATTGGATGCCCAGTCGCCGTGGTCGCGGTTGCGCGGACGCTCCAGCGCGATGTCGGCTGCATCGATGCCGAGCGCCTCGTCGGGTCGCAGGGACGCGGCGATCGGCGTGACGACGGCGAGGAGGGCTTCGGCGAGGGTGTCGGGGTTCATAGCCTGTCAAGTCTACGGCGCGTCGCACGCCGGAATTCTCCGTTCGGGCGTGCGTCGCTTACCCTCTTGCCATGGCTTCGGGGAGGATGACGCGCGGCGCCCGTGCGGTGACGGTCTTCGTCGCGCTCACGGCTGCGATCACCGCCGTCGTCCTCGGCGTCTGGCGGCCGTGGGTTCCGGCCCCGATCGAGTCGCCGGTCCTCGCATCGGAAGAGGTCGTCGCCGTGGCTCCCGCACCGCTCATCCTGCCAGAGCATCCGCAGGTCCTGGTCTTCGGCGACTCGTGGACCTACGGCTCCGCGGCGAGCGATCCCACGCTCGGATACGCCTACCTGCTGGCAGATCTGCTGGACGGTGAGACCACCGTGGACGGCGTGCGCGGGAGCGGCTATCTGAAGCCGGGGATCGACGGGCCGACCTTCGGTGAGCGAATCGCCGCGCTGGATCCGGCGCTCGACCCGGACCTCGTGATCATCCAGGGCTCCATCAATGATCGCGCCTCGGGGGCTGCGGGATATCGCGAAGCCGTGACGGCCGCGTGGGATGCGCTGGCCGAGACATACCCCGAAGCCACGATCGTGGTGCTGGGCCCCGCTCCGCACGAGCTGCCCGTCGGCGATGCGACGGCCCGGATCGATCGGGACCTCGCTGCGCTGGCCGGCGGCAGGGGCTGGTGGTACATCTCCCCCGTGCAACAGGAATGGATCACCGATCAGAACTACCTTGGCGTGATCGATGTCGACCTCGGCAACAGGCATCCGTCCACCGACGGCCACCGATACCTCGCTGAGAAGGTCGCGGCGGCGCTGAGCGAGCTCATGGCCGCGCCGGTGACCGAGGCCGGCGGTGCGCAGACCCCACCCGAGCAGTGAACGAAGTCGTAGCCAGGGTCAGTCAGGAGGCCCACGCGTCGGCCACTGTCGCGGCCGCCTCCGCAGCCGTCACACGCACGCGGCCCTGATGCGCAAGCGCATCGTTCCACTCGGTCTGCGAAGGTAGAGGCGCGAAGGCAACGGAGTGCGCGGCCGTCGTCGGGCCGAACCGTGCATGGAGTCGACGCGCTTCGTCGGTGATGAGACCGCGCGTGGCCAGCGCCCAGAGGTCGTAGAGGTCTCGGGGTGCATGGCGATCGTGCCATGCCGCGAGCTTTGCTGCAGCGAATGCCGGTGCGGTGAGAACTCGCAGCTCAGCCGGTGGGGCGTCTGCATACCTCTGCTCCAGGGTGCGCACCTCTGTGGGCCATCGCGGATATCCCGTGTGAGGGAGCAGCTGCAATTGGATCGAGGCGTCGCCGATTAGCATTACTGATGTTTGTGCCTGGCGAGTGTTCACGATGTCCGGAACGAAGGTCGGCGTTCCCACCACTCTGCCGAGAGCCGAGATGAGTACGTCTTGGATATCACGCGCCAGCACGGGGCGCGGAGAAAGCGCGATGAGATCGATGTCCTCGGATAGACGCAGGTCCGGGAGGTACGTGCGTGCCAGCGCAGTGCCGCCGAAGAAGAGCAGACGGTCGCTTTCGATTCGCGAGAGAGCTGCGAGGGCGTGAGAGATCACGTGATCCCGTCGCACCTGGTGCGCGGAAACGCCGAATGCAGCCGTCGTTGAGTTCAGATCCGCGGCCGAGAGGATGCCCGGCGCCCCACGACTTCGAGCCATCTCAGTCCTCCAGTGATGCCAAAAGGGCTCGAGCCGAGGGAGGCACACGGCTGCTCTGCTCGAGCACCCTCTGGAACTGCGCACGCGTGACCCGCGCCGCGAGATTCGCAACGGCCTCACTGTGCTGCCCTTCTCCCAGTGCCGCGCGCACCGTGCGATTGGCCAGCAGGTCGAACAAGGTCTGCGGAGGGGACGTCACGAGGGCAGCGCCGAGAACTGTCTGCTCGAGCGTTGCGTCGACTTCGTCGATGCGTCGGAACACGAAGTGAACGCGCCCGCCCGTCGCAAGTTCGACGGGTTTAATGCCGCGCTCCCCCACTGCGATCGTCGTGATTCCTATGGCGCGCGGAATCGCGTGCCAATGTCGCGCGGCACCAGCGCCCATCAGAACGACGGCGCGGGGTCCAAAGCGCGCGGTGGCCAGGGCAAGCGCTCCCGCCTCGAGCGGTGGCTTCCATCCACGTGCATCTGCGCCGTCAGGTGGGACCGTGTACACGCCGTGCGCGAGCTTAGTCACGGCACCCTTCCGAATAAGGCGAGCGATGGTGCGCGTCGTGTTGGTGACGATCGCTCCGATATCCTCCGTGCGTACGGTTCGCATCGGAGCACGTTCGATCGTGCGGATCACTTCGACGTCATCCATCGCGCCTCCTAAGTGAGCATGAATATACACTAGGCGTCGGTTTCTGCTTACTTAGTTTGAGCCATCCAGATCTGGCGACAGCGCGACCGAGCAGATGTCGAACAACGCGAGAAGGGCCGCCCTGTTGGACGGCCCTTCTCGCTGTTCTGTGCCCCCGACAGGAGTCGAACCTGCGACCTACGGTACCGGAAACCGGCGCTCTATCCACTGAGCTACGGAGGCGTACCGAACGACGATATCACTGGTCGGGAGTCATCAATATCACTGCCAGCCTGTTGACGATCCATGCCAGGCGCATAAGAGCGCCGAGCACGACAATCACGCTGCCCACGACCAGTCCCATTCCCAGCGGCAGACCGAAGAACGCGAATACGATCGAGCCGTTGTCCATGTGGTCACAGTACGGCCAATGTCCGTTGAAGAGGGAAGAATCACGCACTCGCTTGACCTTCAGCCGGGGTGAGAGTCGATCATGGGACCATGAGGCAGTCGCATGAGTCCGATCGCGACGAGGTCGAGCAGCCGCCGTTGCAGACGATCAGTGCGTTCGCTCGCTCAGTCGGCCTGAGTGCGAGTGCGCTGCGTCAGTACGGGGAGACAGGTCTGCTCGCACCCGCCGATGTCGAGGAGCGAACCGGATATCGCTACTACTCGCTGGAACAGCAGCAGCGAGCGATATGGATTCGACGTCTGAGGGATGCAGGGCTCTCTCTGGAGCGCATCAGTGCGATGTTCGAGAGCGATCTCCCGGGAGCGGAGATCATCCTGCGTGCCTGGCGTGCCGACGCTCGCGAGCGCTATGAAGTGATCACGGCACTGGTGGACGACCTGACTTTCACTCTGCGCGCACGAGTAGAGAAGAACCCCGCGATACGCACCTCGGCCCGATTCGATGCCGCGGCTCTGGCATCCGCCATCCGGCAGGTCGCTTCGGCCAGTGCGGATGCCGGTGGAGACGACGACCACGACGGCGTACTCATCGAGGTCGGTCACACATCGGCCGCGATCGTCGCGACAGACCGCTACGTGTTGATGGCGCGAACAGGACTCTCCTCGGTGATCGATGGTCCACCGGCTCGGGTGAGATTCGCTCCAGCACAGGTGCTGGAGTGGCTTCGAGGTCGGCAGTCGGTGGATCTCGTCATCGATGCCCCGTCCGGGCGTGACCACGATGCGGCGAGCGCAGTGAATCGGTTCTGCGATGAGCGCGATGACGAGCTGTCACTGCCGAACCGAGCGGACCTTTTCCCGAGCGTGCATCGAATGCTCGAGACGGCTGCGTTTCCGCCCACCAATGCGCTCTTCTCCCTGGACGAAGTGCGGAGCCTCACCTCAGCGCCGGAGGACGACACTGTGCACCTCAACGTCGACGGTGACTCCGCGCTGCTGACGTCCGGCCGACGGTCGGTCTCAGGTGCCGGCATGGGTGTCACCGCTGCCCTAGCTCTGTCTCGGCCCGTTCTGCGCCGCATCGCCGACGCCTCCGTCGGTCACGAACTCACGTGCGACATGCATGACTCCGGTCGGGCGCTGGTGTGGCGGGCCCCCAGCCAGCCGGACTTCGTCGCGCTGGTGATGCCGCACCAGCCATGACGCCGCTGCGCTCAGCCCGAGGTTTCAACGCCTGGGTCGCCGCGACGGTCGGTTCAGAACTCGGCTCAGGGATCCTCGCCTTCGCTCTGACGTGGACCGCGTCCGGTATCGGCCCGCAGGTCGCATCTGCCGTGCTCACGCTCACTGTCGCTCCGTCCGTGGCCCTGGGATTGCTCGGGGGTGCCGTCGCCGACCGGTTCGGACCGCGTCGTGTCATGATCGCCGGCACGCTCGCGATGCTCCTCGTCAGCGCGGCCCTCGGCGTCGCGGTCATTCTCTGGATGCCGTCCGCCGTCCTTCTGCTGATCGCAGCGACGCTCATCGGCACCGTCGCAGCCTTCCAGCGGCCGGCAGCAGGCGTCTTCCCACGTCTGTTCGTCGCTGATGCCGATCTCGGAGCCGCGATGGCACGTGTCGGGATGGCGAGCCAGTTCGCGCGAACGATCGCTCCCCCGGCCGGCGGCCTGCTGGTCGGACTCATCGCCCTGAGCGGAGTGGCGTTCTTGGATGTCGTCGGCGCCGTCGTGATGCTCTGCACACTGCTGCTGATCCGACCTCCGCGTGCGAACGCTCCAGCCCGCGACGCGGTGTCGCTGCGCGGGATCGTCACCGGTGTCGCAACAGCGCGCCGAACGAGCGGCGTTCCTGCGCTCCTGGCTTGTGTGGGGATCGTCGCGGGAGCCGTCATCCCCGCCGTCCTGCTGGGCATCCCTCTGGCCGCACGGGAGCGCGGCTGGTCCGCATCCGATGCCGGCGTCATCGAGGCCGGTTGGATCGCCGGCGGCCTGGCCTGCGGCGCGTGGTTCGCGTGGCGCGGGACTGCGACGAAGGTGTCCCGGCCCATGGCGCTCGGTCCGCTTGTCGTCGCCGCCGGTCTCGGACTGCTCGCCATAGCCCCCGCGTGGATCGTCGCGCTGATCGGCACGACGTTCATCGGTGTCGGCGTGGTCGTGTTCACTGCCCACGTCTTCCCGACCTACCTTCTGTTCGCACCGTCCGCGATGGTCTCGAGGTTTCAGGCTCTGCTGATCCTCGTGCAGCAGGCGCCGCAGCTCCTCGTGAGCCCGCTGATCGGGCTCTTCGTCGCCGTCGTCGGGACAGGGCCTGTGCTCGCCGTGTCAGGATTGGTGGCGACGCTCGCGACGCTCATCGTCGTCACCGACAGGACGCTGCGAACCTTCACGACGAACCGATGACGCCCGCGCCTTCCGCGTGTTTCTCGATGCTCTCGAGGGGCTCGGCATCCTTGCGGCGACGCCCGAGGAATGACGCGCGATCCGTCTCACTCGTCCTGATGTCGCTCGAGCGCGTCCTGTGCTGCGGCTGCCGCCGCGCGAGCCTCCTCGACTCGCGTGCCCGCCTCACCCAGACCGTCGTCGAGCGCATCCCGCTCGCGCCGGGAACGGTCGGCTTCCTTGGCGACCCTCCTAAGCTCCGATTCCAGCTCGTCTGCTCGTTCGGCAAGCCGATCGATCTGATCGTTCACCCGCTTCCGGTTTCGGTCGATCTCGCCTCTCTCGCGTTCTGCCTGGGTGAGCGCGCTCTCGGCTGCGCGCAGTGCGCGTTCGGCGTCCTTCCGCTCCCGTCGCGCCTTGACCTCGTCGACGGGCGCCGCCGCAGACGCGATCGGAGCAGAACCGAGATCACCGGCGACCGAGTCCGCGAGGTCGGCCGAGTCTCCGCCGACCTCGAGTGGTCGTACGAGCCGTGCGGATGCCACGGCTGCGGCCGCGTCGGCGTCGAACATCGCGGCGTTCAACGTCTGCTCCACGGCATCCGCCGTCGACTGGGTGATCTGCTCACCGTGTGCTGCAGCCAGCTCCCGCGCCTGCTGCGCGAGAGCACGGATGAGCGCGCGGCGCTGTCGATTCAAGCTCGTCAGCACGGCTGCGTCCAGCTCGGCCTGCGCCTCTCGCAGATCACCGGCGAGATCGAGTGCCTCGCGGAGTTGACTCACGCGCTCGCGTGCGAAGAGGTTCACCACCCACGCCGCCAGGAGCGGTTTGCGAAGAGCGCGCACCCCGGTGGCCAGTCGCGCATCGCCCATCTCCTTGGCGCGGGTGTTGCGCGCCGCTGTGAACTCAGTGAGCGGGAGCGCGTAGAGCTCGATGGCGATGTCTTCCAACGTGACCTGCTCCGCCGCTGCCATCGCCCCATTGTGCCGCAACCGACGACCGGACACTTCTAGAATCACCGGTCAGCGTAACCACGCCCAGCCCACGCTCTACGATGGAACCGACGATCCCGACTCCCACCCACAGCACAATCGAGGTTCGAGACTTGCAGTACATCTCCACACGCGGCGGCACACTCGGACAGTTCAGCGACGTCCTTCTCGAAGGACTCGCACCCAACGGCGGGCTCGCCGTGCCAGAGACGCTGCCGCGCCTCAGCGCCGAAGACCTCGAGCGCCTGCGCCCGCTGAGTTACCCCGAACTCGCCACAGAGATCATCGGCCTGTTCGCCACAGACATCCCTCGCGATGACCTCGCCCGGCTCACGGCTGCGGCCTATGGAGGTGGCAAGTTCGCGGCAGACGAGATCGTCCCGCTCAGCGAGATCGGCGAGGGCATGACGCTCGTCGGTCTGTCGGAGGGGCCGACGTTGGCGTTCAAGGACATGGCGATGCAGTTCCTCGGTGAGGCGCTGGAGTACGTCCTGGAGAAGAACGACCGCGTGCTGAACGTGCTCGGCGCCACCTCGGGCGACACCGGCTCCGCCGCAGAGCATGCCCTGCGCGGCCGTGACCGCGTATCGGTCTTCATGCTCTCCCCGCAGGGTCGGATGAGTGCGTTCCAGCGTGCGCAGATGTACTCGCTGCAGGACGAGAACGTGCACAACATCGCCGTCGAGGGTGTCTTCGACGACTGCCAGAACCTCGTCAAGCGTCTCGCGACCGACCTCGACTTCAAGCGCGCGCACAGCCTCGGCGCAGTCAACTCGATCAACTTCGGCCGCATCTCGGCGCAGATCGCCTATTACGTGTGGGCATGGCTGCGCGTGACCGACGCAGTGGCCGACAGCGAACGCGCACAGTTCGAGGTCTCGTTCGCAGTGCCCTCGGGAAACTTCGGCAACATCCTCTCCGGCCACTACGCGAAGAGCATGGGCGTGCCGATCCGCACGCTCGTGCTCGCGTCGAACGAGAACAACGTGCTCGACGAGTTCTTCCGCACCGGTCACTATCGTCCTCGCAGCGCCGAGAACACCCTGGCGACGTCGAGTCCCTCCATGGACGTCTCTCGCGCATCCAACCTCGAGCGGTTCGTCTTCGACCTGCTCGGTCGCGACCCCGAGCGCACCGCCGCGGCCTGGCACGAGCTCGAGGAGCGCGATGAGATCGACCTCTCCGGCGAACTGGACCGGTTCGAGTCGGAGTTCGGCATCGTCAGCGGTACGAGCACGCACGATGATCGCATCGCGACCATCCGCGAGTTCTCCGAGAGCAGCGGCGTGATCCTCGACCCGCACACCGCCGACGGCGCCAAGGTGGCCAGAGCTCACGTCGAAGCCGGCATCCCGATGCTCGTGCTCGAAACGGCAAAGCCGGCGAAGTTCGCCGATCTGATCACCGAAGCGCTCGGCACGACGGTCGAGCCGGATGCCGACACCCAGGCGATGCTCGATGCACCGGCGCGTGTGACGAACATGCCCCACGACGAGCAGCAGCTGCGGGCCTACATCAACGAACGCGCCCTGCGCTGACACGATACTGTCGGCCCATGCCAGGCAAAGTCGATTTCAAGAAGACGATCGACGCGTACCGCGCCCGCAAGGGCCGCTTCGACGTCATCGACGTCCCTGAGCTGAACTACCTCATGATCGACGGTCACGGCGACCCGAACACCTCGCCCGAGTTCACCACCGCCGTCGAGGCGCTCTACCCGCTCGCGTACACGCTGAAGTTCACCAGCAAGCGCGAGCTCGACCGCGACTACACAGTCATGCCGCTTGAGGGGCTGTGGTGGGCAGACGATCATGCAGCGTTCACCGCCGCTCGCGACAAATCGCAGTGGGACTGGACGCTGATGATCATGCAGCCCGAGTGGATCGATCACGAGCTCGTCGCGGATGCCGTCGCCACCGCCGCCGCGAAGAACCAGGAAGGCCGGGTGCATGAAGTGCGCTTCGGCTCATATGCCGAGGGCAGGTGCGTGCAGACGCTGCACGTCGGGGCGTTCGACGAGGAGGCTCCCCTACTCGCCGAGATGCACGACGTGTTCATCCCCCGGAACGGTCTGCGGATGACCGGGAAGCACCACGAGATCTACTTCAGCGATCCGCGCAAGGGCGCACCGGAGCGGCGTCGCACGATCCTCCGCCAGCCGGTCGCCGCCGCCTGAGACCGATCAGTTCACGGCGACGGCGATCGCGGTGACGGCGATCGCGAGCAGCGGCAGCCCGCCCTGCATCGCAGCAGATCGTGCCTGCTTGCGGTTCGACAGCACCAGCACGAGGGCGGCGGCGAGCATCATTCCTGTACCGGCGAACACGAGGGTGAGTCCGACGGTCGCCAGCCCCGAGATCAGCAACGCGATCCCGAGCAGCGTCGCGAGCGCGAGGAACAGGTTGTAGAAGCCCTGGTTGAACGCGAGCGGCTTCGTGGTCTCTGCATCCGCCTCACTGGCGATACCGAAGATCTTGCGTGTCTCGGGCTCCGTCCACCTCAGGGACTCGAGCGCGAAGATGAAGACGTGGAAGGCTGCGGCAGCCGCCGCGAGGACCAGACCGAAGATGAGCATGGCTGATTCTCCCACCTGACTCGGCTGAGCCAGCACTCTCAGATGAGGAAGATCGGCAGCAGCCCAGGATTGTGCGCATGCACGAGCACAGCGAACACCATAGCGTCGAACAGCAGATGCACGGCGACCACGTACGCGAGTGAGTGCGTCTTCAGGAAGATGGAGCCCTGCAGCAGGGCGAACGGGATCGTCAGCAGCGGACCCCACTCGCGGTAGCCGAGCTCCCACAGGAACGACACGAACACGATCATCTGGAGCACGTTCGCGACCACATCGGGGAAGTGCCGCCGCAGCAGCGCGAACACCGTGCAGATGAAGAACAGCTCGTCCCAGATCCCCACCGCGCCCACGCCGACGAAGAGCCTGCCGATCAATTCGGGGGTGTCGACGACCGGCCAGTTCAGATACACACCGCTGGTGATGAAGTAGAACGGCAGGATCAGCCACCCGAGCACCAGCACCGCCACGAGCCAGGCCCACTGCAGGCCCTCCCATCGGCGGTGCGTGCGCCATGGGAAGCTGATCGCCCGGTCGCGATACACGAACCGCGAGATCAGGTACGGGACCACGACGGCGCCGCCGAGGGCGAGCGTGAATCGCAGCATCGCCATGTTGTCGAGCTCGGCGGCCAGCGGGATCACGCTGACGATCAGCAGCCCGAACGCGATCAGTGAGAGGTCGCGTGTGAGCGAAGGGCCGGATGCCGTCACCGCTCCGCGTTCCATCAACCAGGCCGCGCCGATACCCGCTGCGAGCAGCAGCCACCCCAGCCATGTCCACTGGACGACGAAGAACGCCGGTGCCGCGAGACACACCAGGAGGGCAGGAGCGATCCTCGGAATCCAGCCTGAACGCGTCATGCGCGTGGTGTGCGCCGGTACACGAGATCGCGGATGTCGCGACCCTTGGCGATCCCCTTGCGCTCGAAAGCCGTCATCACCCGCCCATCGTATCGCTGGGCCCATTCGCCCTCGAACGCGCGCTCGAACTGCGGTTCGCCGTCCAGCACCTCACGCATCTGCAGCGCGTAGTCCTCCCAGTCGGTCGCGAGTCGCAGCAGGCCGCCGTCCTCGAGTGCACGCGCGGCCGAATCGCCGAAGCCCGTGCGCACCAGCCGTCGCTTGGTGTGGCGCGTCTTGTGCCACGGGTCGGGAAAGAAGATCCAGACTTCAGATGCCGCACCCTCCGGCAGGTAGGAGTCGAGAACCTCGGGAGCATTCGCCTCGACGAGTCGCAGGTTCCGCACCCCGGCCTTGTCGGCGTCGAGCATCGTCCGGGCCAGCCCCGCCCTGAACACCTCGATGGCGAGGAAATCGTCGTCCGGCCGCGACGAGGCGGCCGAGATGATCGCGTGTCCCTGACCGGATCCGATCTCGACGAACAGGCGCGCATCGCGGCCGTACTCGAGCGTCGGATTCATCCGCGCTTCCGCGTGCACGCTCGTCGAGGCGAGGCCGCGCTGGACGTCGATCAGGTACCGCGGAGCGAGCTCTTCGAATGCTCGATCCTGCGCCTGAGACATCCGTCCGCTCCGCCTGACGAACGAGACCGGTTCTTCACGGAAGACGGGGATTTCGGGCATGCATCGATCTTAACCGGCGGGCCTGCGCGTCTCAGCGTCCGGCGGGTTGCGCGTCTCAGCGTCCCGCGGGCTCCGTGACGAAGTCGATCAGCTCCTCGACCCGGCCGAGCAGCGCCGGCTCGAGATCGCGGTACGTGTGCACCTTGCTCAGGATGTGCTGCCAGGCCCGCCCCGTGTCGCCCTGCGTCTCATGCGGCCATCCGAATGCACGGCAGATGCCGGTCTTCCAATCCGTGCCTCGGGGGATCTCAGGCCACCGCGAGATGCCCAGGGTCTTCGGCGTGACGCACTGCCACACGTCGATGAACGGATGCCCGACGATCTTGAGGTGCCGCCCGTGCGGCCCGCGCAGAATGGCGTCGGCGATGCGCGTTTCCTTCGATCCGGGCACGAGGTGGTCCACCAGCACGCCGTAGCGGCGCTCCGCGCTCGGCGGCTCCGCGGCGAGCAGGTCTTCGAGCTTGTCGACGCCCTCGAGGAGCTCGACCGCGACACCCTCGATCCGCAGGTCGGCGCCCCACACCTTCTCGACGAGCTCGGCGTCGTGTTTGCCCTCCACGAGGATGCGACTGGGCAGAGCGACGCGCGCGCGTTGGTCGGCGACGGCGAAGGAGCCGGATGCCGTGCGCTTGAGCGCCCGCTTCGAAGCAGCAGGCGGTGTCAGCCGCACAGGCTGTCCATCGATCAGGAACCCGCCGCCGAGGGGGAACAGCCGCTTGCGGCCATGGAAGTCCTCAAGTTCGACGTTGCCGCCCTGAACTCGCGTGACGGCTCCGCAGAAGCCGTCCTGGGCGACCTCGACCACGAGGTCGTGCTCGGCGGCGACATCGGGAACCTGCGTGGCTCCGCGGTTTCGCCATCCGTCTGCGAGCACATCCGAGCCATACCTGTCGTCCATGCCATCCAGCGTATGTGCCGCCTGGTTGCTTCCCGGCGGCGACACAGACTCTTTCCATAGAGTCGCTATCGTCGGTCGCCGGTAGTGAATAGACTCGATGCGCACGGGGGCCCTGAGCCGCCTCGGAGGGAGCACAATGCGGACTCGTATGACGGTCGTGCTGGGGTTGATCGTGGCGATGTTCGCTTCGGGCTGGGCCGGATCGGCGGCGGTTGCGACGCCCCCGGTGACGCTGAGTTCCGACTTCGTGACCGATGAGGCGGGTGTACTCAGTTCCGGCGAGCTGGATGCCGCCAACGCACGGCTCGACGACTTGGCTGCGGCGGACGGTGGCGACCTGTACGTCGTGTTCGTCGACGAGTTCACCGATCCGGCCGACAGCGTGGACTGGACCGACCAGGTGGCCGCAGACAACGGACTCGGCGCCGATCAGTATCTGATCGCCGTTGCGATCGACGCCGGGCAGTATGCGATCTCCGCGGATGCCAGTGGCCCACTGAGCGACAGCCAGATCGACGCGGTCGTGCAGGCGATGGAGAACGGTCTGCGCGCGAGCGACTGGGACGGCGCTGTCATCGCCGCGGCAGATGCGTTCCCCGGTCAGGGCGGCCAGGCCGGAGATGCCGGCGGGTTCCTCGGAATCCTCATCGCGCTCGTCATCGTGGCGATCGTGGTCGTCGTGATCGTGCTGATCGTCCGCTCGCGCAAGAAGAAGAAGGATGCTGCGCGCCCGACGGTCCCCGATCCGAACGATCCGTACGCGTCCGTGAGCGACGACGATCTGGAGAAACAGGTGGGCAGCGCGCTCGTGCAGGCCGATGACGCCATCACTTCGAGCCGTCAGGAGGTCGGCTTCGCTGTCGCCCAGTATGGCGAGGATTCGACCGCGGCTTTCACGCAGGTCGTCGAAGCCGCGCAGGCGAAGATCGCCGAAGCCTTCGCTCTCAAGCAGCAGATCGACGACGAGGTGCCCGATACGGCCGAGCAGCGCCGCGCCTGGCACATCCAGATCATCCAGCTCTGCGATGCGGCGGACGATCTGCTCGATGAGAACGTCGAAGCCTTCGAGGAGCTGCGAAAGCTCGAAGCCGAAGCGCCGCAGGCACTCGAACGGCTCACGGCGCGTCGCGCGGCCGCTCAGCAGGCACTCGCCACTGCGCCGGCCTCTCTCGCCGCACTGTCGCAGAACTACGACGCGGCAGCCCTCTCGACCGTCGCGGAGAACCCCGCGCAGGCGCAGCAACGGCTGTCGCTCGCCGATGCCGAGATGGCGGAGGCCTCTCAGCTGATCGCGGCCGGTAAGAACGGGGAGGCCGCCTTCGCGATCCGCACCGCAGAGGCCGCCGTACAGCAGAGCGAAGAGCTGACGGCCGCGGTCACGAGCCTCGGCGCGAACCTGTCGGCGGTGGAGGAGCAGGCACGCGCACTCATCGCCGATCTCGAGGCCGATCTCGCCGCAGCCGCGGCGATGCCCGATTCCGAGGCGCAACTCGCCCCGCTCATCGCCCGTACCCGGACGAGCATCGACAGCGCGCATGCGAGCCTGCAGTCCGCCCAGCGCAACCCGCAGCAGACGCTCGAGACGCTCGACTCGGCGAACACGCAGATCGATGCGGCGCTCGGACAGGCCCGTGAAGCATCCGCGGTCGCGCAGCGCGCGCAACGGATGCTGCAGCAGAGGCTGGCTCAGGCGCAGGCGCAGATCTCCGCAGCGAATGACTTCATCACGACCCGCCGCGGTGCGATCGGCGCGACGGCCCGCACCCGGCTCGCGGAGGCGAACGCCGCGTACTCCGAGGCCGTGGCGAATCAGCAGGCCGATCCTGCTCTGGCCACCGAACGCGCCACCCGTGCTGCGAGCCTCGCCGGCGAAGCCATCTCGTACGCGCAGAGCGAGGTCTCCTCGTTCAACAGCGGCGGATGGGGCGGCGGCGGTTGGAGTGGCGGAAGCAGCAGCGGCTGGGGCGGCGGAAGCGGCGGTGGCAGCGGCCTCGGCGGCGACATCCTCGGCGGCATTCTCGGCGGCCTGCTCAGCGGCGGCGGCTCGAGCCGCAGCAGCGGGGGCGGATGGAGCGGCGGGAGCAGCTGGCGATCCAGCGGCAGCAGCCGCAGCAGCCGTCCGTCGAGCTTCGGCGGTTCGCGCAGCAGCGGCCGCAGCGGCGGGCGCTCCAGAGGGGGGCGCTTCTAACATTCCTTCCTTCTTCTCACGACGTAACCGATCTCAGACCACTCCGTCTCAACCGAAAGGAAACACCATGACCAAGCAGTCCATCTTCGGTCGCATCTCCACCCTGATGAAGGCCAACATCAACGCCATGATCGATTCTGCGGAAGACCCGCAGAAGATGATCGACCAGCTCGTCCGCGACTACACCAACAACGTCGCAGACGCCGAGGCGGCGATCGCCGAGACGATCGGCAACCTGCGCCTCCTGGAGCGCGATCACGAGGAAGACGTCCAGTCCGCGACGAACTGGGGCAACAAGGCCATCGCAGCGAGCCGCAAGGCCGACGAACTCCGCAACAGCGGCGAGACGTCTGACGCCGACAAGTTCGACAGCCTCGCGAAGATCGCCCTTCAGCGTCAGATCAGCGCGGAACGCGAAGCGACCGGCGCAGAGCCGACCATCGCATCGCAGACCGAGATCGTCGACAAGCTCAAGAGCGGCCTGAACGGCATGAAGGACAAGCTCGGCGAGCTCAAGAACAAGCGCAGCGAGCTGCTCGCCCGCGCCAAGGTCGCCGAAGCGCAGACCAAGGTGCAGGACGCGGTCTCGTCGATCAACGTGCTCGACCCGACCAGCGAGCTCGGTCGTTTCGAAGACAAGGTCCGCCGCCAGGAGGCGCTCGCCCAAGGCAAGGTCGAGCTCGCGGCATCGAGCCTGGACGCGCAGTTCGAGAGCCTCGACGACCTCGGTGAGCTCACCGAGGTCGAGGCCAGGCTCGCCGAGCTCAAGTCCGGCGCGTCGCAGTCGCAGATCGAGTCCTGAGACTCCTGATGCCCCGGGCCGCTGTGCCCGGGGCATCCCCCATTCACCCTGGAGGTCCTCGTGGCCAGATTTCTCGTGGCACCGCAGTGGCAGGGCTCCCCTGCCCCTCGCGCGATGCTGCTCGTCGACGGTGCATCCGCCATCGCCGGGGACCTTCCGCGCAAGGCCAGCACCGTGCTCGACGTTCCGCTCGAAGCCGGTGATTCGCTGGGCACCCGCGTGCATCGGTTGAGTTCGCTTCAGCGCGTCCGCGAGCTGATCGCGCAGGAGATCGCTGCGGAGACGGTTCTCATCGGCGGGGACTGCAGCGTGACTGTCGCCGCTCTCGACGCGATCGACCGCGAAGACATCGCTGTGGTCTGGTGCGATGCGCACCCCGACCTGCACACGCCGGACACCTCGCCCTCAGGAGCTTTCTCCGGCATGGCGCTGCGCGCGGTACTCGGCGAAGGCGCGCCTGAGCTCGCGCTCTCTCCCGGCATTGCGCGCGATCGCGTCATCACCGTGGGTGCTCGCATCGTGGACGACGAAGAAGAGGAACCGCTCGCCGGCCTCACCCAGCTGTCCGTCGACGACCTCGACGACGTGGATGCCCTGGCCGATGCCGTCGCCGCGACGGGCGCGAGCCGCGTCTGGGTGCACATCGACGTGGACGTGCTCGACCCGTCCGAACTCGCGGGAGTGTCCTCGGCCGCGCCCTTCGGTGTCAGCACGAGCGCACTCAGCGCGGCCATCCGTGCACTCCGCACGCGGATTCCTCTCGCGGGCGCGACGATCGCCGGCTTCGCCCCGCGGTCCGCCGACGACGCGGTGGAAGACCTGGGCGCGATCCTTCGTCTCGTGGGTGCCGTCGCATGAGTGCTCCCCTGTGATCGAGGACTGGCGCACGACCGCGGATGCGGTTCTCGCGCGGGGACGTCGCTTCGACCGCCGCATCCCGGCGTTCCTGTTGCGCTCGCCGATCAGCCGCCTCGGCTATGCCTGGGGAACAGCGGTCGGCTGGACCTGGGGATCGATCTGGAGCACGGGACCGGTCGAGAGAAGGAGCGGACTCTGGGTCTTCCAGGGCATGCCGAAGTGGACGTTCAACCGTGGTGGCGTCTGCGTCGGAGGGTGCTTCCTGACAGGAGACACCAGGGCGAGCGATGCCGTCCTGCGCCATGAGGCCGTGCACAAGGCGCAGTGGCTGCGCTATGGCTTCCTGATGCCTGTGCTCTATCTGTTCGCGGGCCGTGATCCGATGCGCAACCGTTTCGAGATCGAAGCGGGACTGGAAGACGGCAATTACGTGCGGCGCCCTTCGGCAGGCTCAGGGACCGGTCGCAGCCCCCAAACCGTCTAGCGGTCGAGCGGAAGCAGACCGAAGCGCTCTGGGGCGTGGATCGTGGATGCCGGGATGCTGAGCGCACCCGTGAGGTGCTCGATGATGTCGGCCGTGCCGAGGTAGCCACCGAGCAGGGTCACGTGCGTCGGGTTCTCGCCATCGCACAGCATCTCATCGGCCCAGGCGCACGTTGCGCGCGCGATCGCTGCGCCTGGCGCGCAGGAGCGCCCGGATCCGGCTGCACCCGAGCGTGATGAGCGGGCGAGCCAGGTCACGGTCATGCGGGCCGGTGCCTCGATGACGCCGATGTCATCGACGTTCGGAACTTCGATGAAGATGCGCCCCGATGCGCACAGGGGAAGTGTCACGAGGAATGCCTCGAGTTCAGCCAGCGAGTTCTCGTCGGCCGTCACCAGGTAGTGCGCACGCATGCGCGCTGCGCGGCGCTGAGCTCGGCCGGTGCGGACATCGATGGAGGTCGTCATGATCTCCCCATTGTAACACCGATGAAGGGTTGCCTTACCTACACGCCTCTGTCTACGACCAGCGCACGCCGCAGGTCGCCGAGTTCGGCATCCGTCATCCCGTTCGCCGCGAGGTACCCGGCCGCCGAACCCCAGCGCGCGTCGACCTGTTCGAGGACTCGCCGCATCACTTCTGCGGGGGACAGAGTGGCCAAGGCGACCGCATGCTTCGCCTCCGGATGCTGCACCTCCAGGAACGCGACGATCCTGCGGTTGCGCTCGGGCGGCAGCATCGATGCGGTGAGCGCGTAGTCGCCGATGATCGACTCACGATCCGCGCCCACTGCCGCGAGGGCGAGCGCGACGGTGACACCCGTGCGATCCTTGCCCACCGTGCAGTGCACGAGCGTCGGTTCTCCGCGAGCGATGACACGAATGGCATCCGTCAGCCGCTCACCGCTCTCCTCGAGCAGTTGCCGGTACATCTCGTCAAGGCTCATGTCGTCCTCGAAGAACGAGGCGACCGAGCCGAGGAAGAGGGGAAGGTGAGTCGTCGCGATCGACGTCGTCGCAGACGGCGCGCTTGCGACCTCCTGGTCGTCACGCAGATCGACGATGTGCGAGATGCGCTGCTCGAGCTCCGCGACGCCTGCAGGTGTGGCAGCGACGAGGTTCCCCGACCTCAGCAGCCGCCCCTCGCGTATCCGCCCGCCCTCAGCCTGTATGCCTCCCACGTCGCGGACGTTGAAGACACCTTCGACATGGATGACCGTCACGCCGTCGCCGTAGCCGCGCGGGGCGGAACCGGATAACGGCCTGCGATGACGATGCGGTTGAACGCGTTGATCGAGACGCACGCCCAGCTCAGTGCGGCGTACTCCTTCTCGGTGAACACGCTGCCGACCCGGTCGTACACATCGTCGGCGATCCCGCCATCGTGGATGAAGGTGAATGCCTCGGCGAGTTCGAGGGCCGCGCGCTCGCGATCCGAGAACACACCGCTCTCACGCCAGGTCGGGATCTGCAGGAGCGTATCGGCATCGACGCCTGCAGTCGCCGCCCGATCGAAGTGGATCCGGGTGCAGTACGCGCAACCGTTCAGTTGCGAGCAATGGATCATGACAATCTCTTTGAGACGGTCGTCGATGCCATTCGCGGAACAGATCTCGCCCACTGTGCGAGAGAATGCATCGAGAGCCTGATAGGCGGTCGGTTCCGTCTTCGACAAGTGCACTCGTGTCTCGCTCATACCTCAATGATACGGGCGCCCGCCCACCCTCTCCGAGAGGCAGGAAATGCATCCTGCAGACTACAAGTGCATGAGGTTTGGCATACTGGTCGCTTGGGGGCGGCACTGAGTTGGCATATCGCTTCTGCATTTTCCCACGAGCATGGACTGGGGGCAGAATATGGTCGTGGCCACAGAGACAAGTGAGTTCAGCTATCTTCCCCAGCAGGCGCAGGTACTGAACGTGCCCGTACCCCCTGTCGAACGTGTGACCGTTCGTCTCGCCGACGGACGAGAGCTCAGCGCCCTTCGCTTCGGCGATGAACCGCCCGTGGTCACACTTCTGCACGGAGCAGGACTCAACGCGCACACCTGGGACACGACGGCACTGCTGCTGCAGCAGCCGGCACTGGTCATCGATCTCGCCGGACACGGCGATTCCAGTTGGCGCGATGACCTCGACTACTCCGCTCGCACCCTCGCGGCGGACGTCATCGTCGCGCTCGAGAAGTGGACGGTCGAACCGCAGATCCTCGTTGGTCAGTCCCTCGGCGGGCTGACGGCAGCGGCCGTGGCATCCGCTCGCCCCGATCTGGTGCGCGAGCTGATCACCGTCGACATCACGCCGGGGATCGACTCCTCAGGCGGCCCGGCCGCCCTGCGCGAGTTCTACGCGGGGCCGACGGACTTCGCCTCCCGCGACGATCTGGTCGACCGTGCCATGTCGTTCGGCCTCGGCGGCTCGCGCGCCGATACCGAACGCGGCGTCTTCTTCAACTCACGCATCCGTGCCGACGGGCGCGTCGAGTGGAAGCATCACTTCGCCCATCTCGCGGCCCAGGTGTTCGCTCCGGCCGACTCTCCCGCGGGTGTCGGTGCGACAGCGCCGATCCTGCGCACCACCGGCTGGGACGATCTCGCCGGCACGCAGGCGCCGATCACGCTCGTACGAGCGACCTCGGGTTTCGTCAGCGAGGCCGACGGCGATGAACTGCTCCGACGTGTCCCGACCGCCCGCGTGGTCGCCATGGACGCTTCGCACAATGTGCAGGAGACCGCTCCTCGTGAGCTCGCCGATCTGATCCGCGCTGCCGCGCACTCCCCCGCCTGAGGAATGCGACGCCGTATTCCGCTGTTCCCACTTCACTGACCGCACCGCTCTACGCTCTACTGCACCGGCACACAGCACCTGCCGCACCGAGAGGATCCACAACTTCATGTTCCGACGAAACAGACGCCTCGCCGTCCTGTCCGCGCTCGCCGCCACCGCCGTCATCCTGAGCGCCTGCGCAGGTTCGCCGGAACCGGTGAAGACCTCGACAGGTGAGCCCGACCTGGACGCCACCCTCACGGTGGGGCTCGTCCTCGAGCCGACCAACCTCGACATCCGTCGTACCAGCGGTGCCGCGATCGAGCAGATCCTCATCGACAACATCTACGAGGGACTCGTCACCCGCAGCCAGGACAACGAGATCGAACCGCGTCTCGCATCGGAGTACGAGGTCGCGGACGACGGCCTCACCTACACGTTCACACTGAACCCGGAGGTGACCTTCCACAGCGGCACCGCCCTCACCTCCGCCGATGTCGTCGCATCCTACGAGGCTGTGCGCACCGACCAAACGCTCCAGGGCAACGCCGAGTTCGCGAACGTGGCATCCATAACGGCACCGGACGCGACGACGGTCGTGATCACCCTCACCGAGCCGAATCAGAACTTCCTGTTCACCCTCACCGGCCCTGCGGGACTCGTCTTCCAGTCCGGAGACACGACCGACCTGCAGACCGCGGAGAACGGCACCGGTCCGTTCACGCTGGAGAACTGGAGCAAGGGCAGTACCATCACCTTCGCCCGCTTCGACGCGTACTGGGGCGAGCCGGCCAAGGTCGCAGAGGTCGTGTTCGAGTACATCCCCGACTTCACCGCCGGCGTGAACGCGGCGCTCGACGGCAGCCTCGACGTGCTGACCGCGGTCGACCCGAACCTCGCGCCGCAGCTCGAGGATTCCGGCGACTTCACTCTCACGACCGGGCGCACCACCGACAAGGCGGTGCTCGCGTTCAACAATGCCAAGGCTCCGCTCGATGACGCGCGTGTACGCGAGGCGCTGCGGCTCGCGATCGACCACGAGGGACTCGTCGAGGCGGTCGGCGCCGGAGCGACGCTCTACGGCCCCATCCCCGAACTCGACCCCGGTTACGAGGATCTCTCCGATGTCGCCCCGTACGACCCCGACCGCGCGAAAGAGCTGCTCGCGGAGGCGGGTCAGGAGAACCTCGACCTCACCTTGACGATCCCGTCGTTCTACGGCACCACAGTGCCGCAGGTGCTCGTCTCGGACTTCGCCAAGGTCGGAGTCACTCTCGAGGTGGACGCGGTGGAGTTCCCGACGTGGCTCGAGGACGTCTACACGAACAAGGACTACGAGCTCAGCTTCGTGCTGCACGTCGAGCCGCGCGACTTCGGCAACTTCGCCGACCCGGACTACTACTTCAACTACGACAACCCCGAGGTGCAGTCGCTGTACGCCGACGCGCTCGCCGAGGTCGACGAGGATGCTTCGGCGAAGCTGCTCGCCGAGGCTGCACGTCTGGTCTCCGAGGATCACGCCGCCGACTGGCTCTACAACGGCGCCACCATCACCGCGGTATCCCCGGTCGTCACCGGGTTCCCGCAGGACTCGATCAACTCGCGCATCAACCTCGCGGGTGTCGCCAAAGCCGCCGAGTAGCCACGGCGTGATCCGCTACACGTTCACACGAGGAGTCCTGCTCATCGCAGGGCTCCTCGTGTCGAGCGTGCTCATCTTCCTCACGCTGCGCGTCTTCCCCGGCGACGTCGCCCAGCTCATCGCCGGCACCCAGGCATCACCGGCCACTGTCGAGGCGTTGCGGGAATCGCTCGGATTCAACCGTCCTCTGCTGGTGCAGTACAGCGAGTGGATCGGCGGAGTGCTCACCGGCGACCTCGGCACCTCTCAGCTCAGCGGCGCATCCGTCGGAGCGGAGCTCGCCGAGAAGGCGCAGGTGACCGTTCCGCTCGGGCTGATGGCGCTGGTGATCGCACTGCTGATCGCCGTGCCGTTCGGGATCCTCTCCGCGCTGTGGCGCGGCCGCGCCTCCGGCACGGCGCTCAGCGTCACCGCGCAGGCGCTGGCTGCGGTGCCGGTGATCTGGGCCGGCATGATGCTGATCGTCGTGTTCGCGGTGTGGCTCGGCGCTCTCCCCGCCCAGGGTTTCCCCCGCGGCGGATGGGAGCAGCCCTGGCAGGCCTTCCGGGCACTGATACTGCCCGCGCTCACGATCGGAATCGTCGAGGGCGCCATGCTGTTGCGCTTCGTCCGCAGCGCCACCCTGCAGGCTCGTGGGCAGGACTTCGTCCGCACCGCCGCAGCCAAGGGACTGACCCGCAACAGGGCGCTCGTTCAGCACGGCATCCCTGCGGTCGGACTCTCCATCGTGACCGTGCTCGGTCTGCAGGTGGCGGGCATCATCGTCGGCTCGGTCGTCATCGAGCAGCTGTTCACGCTGCCTGGCATCGGACGCATGCTGGTCGCCGACGTCGGCACGCGCGACCTGATCAAGGTGCAGAGCGAACTGCTCGTGCTCACCGGTCTCGTACTGGTGATCGGCTTCATCGTCGATCTCATCCACCATTTCGTCGATCCGCGCCAGCGAGAGGCCGCCTGATGCCCCGCTGGCTGCGAGACCTGTGGAGGAGCACCACCGGACGCTTCGGTCTGATCACCGTGATCGTCATCGCACTCGTCGCCCTGATCTCGGTCTTCTGGACCCCCTTCAACCCGTTCGACGCCGACGTGCGCGACCGCTGGGCTGCGCCGAGCTGGCCGCATCTGCTCGGCACGGACAACACCGGGCGCGACATCCTCAGCCTCGTCATGGCGGGGACCCGCACGACCGTCTTCGTCAGCATCGGCGCGGGGATCGTCGCAACGATCGTCGGAATAGCCCTCGCCTCGCTCGGAGCGCTCACCGCCAGGTGGGTGCGCGAGACCGTCGCTGTGCTCGTCGACATCCTGATCGCGTTCCCCGTGCTGATCATCGCCATGATGATCTCCTCGGTCTGGGGCGGGTCGCTGTGGGTCGTGATCTGGGCGGTCGGCATCGGCTTCGGCGTCAACATCGCCCGTGTCACCCGACCAGAGCTGCGTCGCGTGCAGCAGAGCGACTTCGTGCTCGCCGGCCGGGCGGCGGGGCTCACCCCCGCGCAGAACCTGGTGCGTCACCTGCTGCCGAACGTCGCGCCGGTCTTCATCGTGCAGTTGTCGTGGTCGATGGCGGTGGCGGTCCTCGCCGAAGCCGGGCTGTCGTACCTCGGCTTCGGGGCGTCGGTGGTCGAACCGTCGTGGGGCATCCTGCTGTCGGATCTGCAACGGTACATCAGCATCCATCCGCTGTCCGTGATCTGGCCGGGCCTCGCCATCACGATCACGGTGCTCGCGCTCAACCTGCTAGGCGACGCACTGCGTGAGGCGACCGATCCGACACTTCGCCATCGCAGTGCCGAGCTGCACACACCGGCGGTGGTCGCATGAGTCTCTCCGTCAAGGACCTCGTCGTCGAGATCGACGGGCGCCGCGTCATCGACGGCATCTCCTTCGACGTGCCGGACGGCGCGCGCCTGGGGCTGATCGGCGAGTCCGGCTCCGGCAAGTCGCTCACGGCACTCGCGATCCTCGGGCTGCTGCCCGACGGCGCGACGGCGACCGGCAGCATCCGCTGGGATGACGCCGAGCTGATCGGCATGCCGGATCGTGAGCTCGCGCGCTTCCGCGGCGATGACATCGGCATCGTCTTCCAGGAGCCGCGGACCGCCCTCAACCCCATCCGCACCGTCGGGCGTCAGATCGCGGAATCCGTGCGCATCCACACCGGAGCCGGGAAGCGCGAGGCCCGAGCGCGCGCCGTCGAGGAGGCGGCACGCGTGCGCCTGCCCGACCCGGAGTCGATCGTGCAGAAGTACCCGCACCAGCTCTCCGGCGGTCAGCGGCAACGCGTCGCTATCGCAATGGCCCTCGCCTGCCGGCCGCGGCTGCTGATCGCCGATGAGCCCACGACCGCTCTGGACGTGACGATCCAGGCCGAGATCCTGAAGCTGCTGCTCTCGCTCGTGGAGGAGCAGGGCATGTCGCTGATGTTCATCACGCACGACCTCGCCGTCCTGGCCCAGGTCGCGACGCATGGCGTGGTACTCGAGGATGGACGCGTCGTCGAGTCGGCGCCGGTCTCGACCCTGCTCACGGCACCCTCGTCACCGATCACCCAGGGACTGCTGCGCGATGCCACCGCGACGCTGTGGCGACCGGAAGGCGGTGAACGATGAGCCTGATCTCCACACGCGGCCTCTCGCGTGACTTCCCCGTCGCGAAGAGGACGATGCTCGAACGCGCCGGCACGCAGACCGCACTGCATCCGACCGATATCGACATCGAGGCCGGCGAGGCGATCGGCATCATCGGCGAATCCGGCTCTGGCAAGTCCACGCTGGTGCGCCTGCTGCTGGCGCTGGATCGGCCGACGTCCGGCACCGTGTCGATCGATGGAAGGGCGGTGGATGCCACGGCCTCCGCCCGCTCGCTGCACTGGCTCCGTCGCCAGAGCGGGCTCGTGTTCCAGGACCCGTATGCCTCGCTCGACCCGCGGATGAATGCAGGGCAGATCATCACCGAGCCGCTGTGGGCCCTCGGCATCGCAGGCGATCATCGGGCACGTGTGCGCGAGGTGCTCGCGCAGGTGGGCCTGGAGCCCGACATGGCCGAGCGCTATCCGCATGAGTTCTCCGGCGGCCAGCGCCAACGCGTCGCCCTGGCACGAGCCATCGCACATCGACCGCGCATCCTCGTGGGCGACGAACCGCTCTCCGCCCTCGACGTCACCGTGCGCGCGCAGATCCTCGAACTGCTCGACGGTCTGCTGCAGACCGAGGATCTCGCGCTCATCCTGGTCTCGCACGACATCGGCGTGGTGCAGAACCTGTGCGACACCGTCGCGGTGATGAAGGACGGCCGCATCGTCGAGCGCGGTGCGACCCAGGACGTGCTCCTGCATCCGCAGCAGGACTACACCAAGCGTCTGCTGGCCGCGATCCCCGTCATCCCCGAAACAGGCGGCGGCGAGACTTCGGCGTGAGCGACTTCTGCAGGTAGACCGTTCCCAGTGAGCGGCCGAACTTGAAGCCGACCCGCCCCATGCGTCCGACCTCGACGAAGCCGAACCTGTTGTGCAGCCTGATCGACGGCTCGGCGCCGCTGTCGCTGATCACCGCGACGATCTCGCGCAGGCCGATCTCCTCGCATGCGGTGATGAGCGCCTGCAGCAGTGCGGACCCGAGGCCCTTGCCTCCTGCGCCGGGTCCGAGGTAGATCGAATCCTCCACCGTGTAGCGATACGCCGACTTGCTCGCCCACGGCTGGACGAGCGCGTACCCGATCACCTGGTTCGATGGCGTCACGGCGACGAGGAACGGCAGTTTGAGCTTCGTCAGCATCGCGAACTTCTCGCGCCAGTAGCGGTGCGTGCTGCGCTTCTCGTCGAACGTCACGACGGAGTTGGCCACGTAGTGGTTGTAGATCTCTCGGACGTCGGGAAGATCGCGCTGCAGTGCGGATCGGATAGTGAACGAGAACGTGCCCTGATCGGGCTCCGGCTCGCGCAGATGACGCGGCAGTCTTCGACGTCGGTCTCCCGGTTCGAACTGCATGCGCTCAGCTTATAGTTCGTGGTCGACGCGCCAGTCCACCGCGCTCGCCCCCTGCTGCTCGAGCAACGCATTCGCACGCGAGAAGGGCCGGGATCCGAAGAACCCGCGATGCGCGGACAACGGCGACGGGTGCGCAGAGGCGATCACGGGCGTATCTCCGAGCATCGGCTGCAGGTTCGCGGCATCCCTCCCCCACAGGATCGCGACGAGCGGTTGATCGCGAGCGGCGAGCGTGCGGATGGCGAGTTCGGTGACCTGCTCCCAGCCCCAGCGGCGATGGGATGCCGGTGCACCGGGCGCGACCGTCAGCACCCTGTTCAGCAGCAGCACGCCCTGGTCACTCCACGTCGTCAGATCGCCGTGCGATGCCGGCGGGATGCCGAGATCGCTCTGCAGTTCGGCGTAGATGTTGTTCAGGCTCCGCGGGAGCGGGCGCACGTGGCGCTCCACAGCGAACGACAGGCCGATGGGATGCCCGGGCGTCGGATAAGGGTCCTGACCTGTGATCAGCACCCGCATATCAGCGAGCGGTCGCCGGAACGCGCGGAGCACGTGGTCGCCGGCGGGGAGGTAGCCCCGCCCCTCCGCCTGCTCGAGCCGCAGACGTTCGCCGAGTGCGCTGATGACATCCGCGACGGGCGCGAGAGCCTCCGCCCAGTCCCAGTCGATCAGCCCTTCATCCGCGAGCTGCGCAAGAGAGCGGCCCGGCATGCGGGCTCAGCCTTCACCGCCGCGGACCCGCAACGGTCCCCGCGCCAGCAGATGCTGTGCCGATTGGGCGACGGGACGCATCGTGATGAGGTCGAGATTGACATGGCCCGGCGCATCCAATGCGTAGCCGATGACGTCGGCGACATCGTGCGCGTTGAGCGGCTCCTCGACCCCGGCGTAGACCGCTTCGGCTGCGAGGCTGTCACCGCCGAGACGGTTCAGCGTGAACTCTTCGGTGTGCACCATGCCGGGCGCGACCTCGACGACGCGGATCGGCTCGCCGTTGAGCTCCTGCCGGAGAACCTTGACGAGCATCGACTCCGCGGCTTTGGCCGCGTTGTAGCCGCTGCCGCCGGGGTATGCGATCTGTGCGGCGGTCGACGTCACGAAGACCGCGTCCGCGTGCCCGTCGGATTCGGCGGCACGACGCAGCTGCGGGAGGATGCCGGCGACCAGGCGCTGGGTGGCGAGCACGTTGACGTCGAACATCCACTGCCAGTCGGCGATGCTCGCGTCCTCGATCCGCTCGGTGCCGCGCGCACCACCGGCGACCTGCACCAGCGCGTGCACGGGACCGGACTCCTCGAGTTCCGCGAGGAGCGAATCCACGGCATCCGCGTCCGTCAGGTCGCACGCGATGGCCGATGCGCCGACCTCGTCGACGAGTGTCTGCAGACGCTCAGCGCGTCTCGCCACGCCGACGACCTCCCACCCGCGCGCACGGAGGTTTCGAACCGTCGCCTCCCCGATTCCCGTACTCGCACCTGTCACCACTGCACGCCGTGTCACCATGCCTCCACCGTACGACGTTTCGCCTCATCTCATCGCCTTCTCACTGCGGTTCCGGCGTGCCGGCATGTTACGTAACATTTCCCCTTCGTTGTTGACACCGCGGTCCTTACGTACGCTCTCATCAACGGCATCCGCCGCACCGACCTCAATCCGTTCCAGGGGGAACACATGTCCGCACCTGAGACCTGGCGTTTCGAGACCAAGCAGATCCACTCCGGCGCTGCGCCCGACCCCGTCACGAAGGCACGTGCCACGCCGATCTACCAGACGACGTCGTACGTCTTCGACAGTGCCGACCACGCGGCGAACCTGTTCGCCCTGGCCGAGTTCGGCAACATCTACACCCGCATCCAGAACCCGACGCAGGACGTCCTCGAACAGCGCCTCGCAGCGCTCGAGGGTGGCACCGGGGCCCTCGTCCTCGCCAGCGGCCAGGCGGCGTCCACGTTCGCCGTGCTGAACATCGCAGAGGCCGGCGATCACTTCGTCGCATCCAGCTCGATCTACGGCGGCACCTACAACCTCTTCAAGTACACCCTGGCCAAGCTCGGCATCGAGGTGACCTTCGTCGAGAACCAGGATGACGCCGAGGAATGGCGCAGCGCCATCCGCCCGAACACGAAGCTCCTGTTCGCCGAGACGATCGGCAACCCGCGCATCAACGTGCTCGATATCCGCACCGTCGCCGACGTCGCGCACGAGAACGGCGTGCCGCTCATCGTCGACAACACGATCGCGACCCCGTACCTGCTGCGTCCGTTCGAGCACGGCGCCGACATCGTCGTCCACTCGGTCACCAAGTTCCTCGGCGGACACGGCACCACCATCGGCGGCGCGATCATCGACGGCGGAACCTTCGAGTGGTCGAAGAACGTCGACAAGTTCCCCGGCCTCACCGAGCCCGACCCCTCGTACCACGGCGCCAGTTACACCACCGCGGTGGGCGACCCGCTCGCGTACATCATCAAGGCCCGCGTGCAGCTGCTGCGCGACCTCGGTTCGGCGATCGCCCCGCAGAGCGCCTGGAACCTCATCCAGGGCATCGAGACGCTGTCGCTGCGCATCGAGCGCCACGTGCAGAACGCACAGGAAGTCGCCGAGTGGCTCGACGGCCGCGATGACATCGCGTCGGTCAACTACTCGGGTCTGCCCACCTCTCCCTGGTACGCCAAGGCCAACGAGTACCTGCCCAAGGGCGTCGGCGCCGTGTTGTCGTTCGAGCTGAAGGGCGGCGTGGAGGCCGGTCGCGAATTCGTGAACAGCCTCTCGCTGTTCAGCCACCTCGCGAACATCGGCGATGTGCGCTCGCTCGTCATCCACCCGGCATCCACCACGCATTCGCAGCTGACTCCTGAGCAGCAGCTCACCTCCGGCGTCACGCCGGGTCTGGTGCGGCTGTCGGTGGGCCTGGAGAACATCGACGACCTCAAGGCCGACCTCGAGCAGGCGCTCGACGCGGCTCGCCGCGTCTCGGAGGCCGCTCGCGCCTAGCATCGGCGTTCGAAGGAGGGAAGTGTCGGTCATCTCGCGGCAAATTCATATGGTGGGAGCAACGCTCTGATGAAGGAGCGTTTCATGGTCAAGTTGTTTCCGCCTGGTACTCGTACTGCGTTCGTTGATTTGGTGTGCGCTGGCGCGACGACGGTGAGTGCTGCGGCGAGTGTCGGCGCGGGGACTGCGTCGGCATCGCGGTGGTGGGCCCAGTCTGGGGGCATGACGATCGATAGAGGCGCGACGGGTGGTCTTGCTGATCCGGTGCCGGACGTGATGCCGATCAGTGAGCGGATGCTGACAGCGCACGAGCGAGGGATGATTCAGATGGGCCGACGTGCGGGCATGAGTTATGCCCGCATCGGGGCGGAAATCGGTCGGGATAAGTCCGTGATCTGGCGGGAGGTGAAGCGCAATACGAGCCCGGACGGGGTGTATTACGCGTCTGTCGCGCACACGAGAGCGCACCAGGCCAGGCGGCGTCCGAAGCCGTTCGCGCTGATCGAGAACGAGGCGCTGTGCCGGTTGATCGAGGTGTGGATGGATGAGGGGTGGAGCCCGGCGCTGATCTCAGCAATGTTGGAGTTCTACTTCCCGGATGATCGGACTATGCAGGTGAGTCACGAGACGATCTACCAGGCCCTCTACGTCCAGACCCGCGGAAAGCTGCGGGCAGATCTGGCGCAGAAGCTCTCCCTGAAACGGAACAAGCGTGTTGCCCACACATCCGATCGGCGCAAGAACAGCCCCTACAAGGAAGCGTTCAAGATCAGTGACCGGCCGGCCGAGGTCGAGAACCGGGCTGTTCCGGGACATTGGGAAGGAGACCTCATCATCGGGTGTGATGGGACTGCGATCGGCACTCTCGTCGAGCGCGCGACGCGCTTCACGATCCTGCTCCACCTCCCCGGAGATCACACCGCCGATACCGTCGCTGCGGCGATGATCCGAGAGATGGGCGACCTGCCCGAGCATCTGCGCCGCTCGATCACCTGGGATCGCGGAACGGAACTGGCCGAGTACGCCCAGATCCAGACCGCGTTGGACACGACGCTCTACTTCTGCGACCCGCACTCGCCCTGGCAACGCGGGACCAACGAGAACACCAACCGGCTGCTGCGGTTCTGGTTCGAGAAGGGCTCAGACCTCTCCGCCCATACCCCCGAAGACCTCCGCCGAGTCGCTGCGACACTGAACCGTCGCCCCCGCCCGACCCTTGAGCTTCAGACCCCAGCCAACCGACTCAACGAGCTACTACTCGCCGCGTGAACCCCGGCGTTGCTCCCACCACTTGACATTGCCCCTGAATGGCTTGGTCGTATCCTCATTCATGCCTTGATGGTAGATGTTCACCGGTAGACCTCCCTCCGGTGCGCGACGCGCAGGATAAGGATCACGAGCTCGTCGTCGTGGAGGTCGTAGACGACCCGGTAGTCGCCGACACGGATCCGCATCTCGCCGTCGCCGCCGACCAGCACGATGGCCCCTTCCGGGCGGGGGTCTGCGGCAAGTTCCTCGATAGCCTGCTTGATGCGTTCGGCATCCCGCGGATGGATACGGCGGAACGCCTTGGCCGCAGCGCGGCTGTATGTGATCTGGTAGGACAAGCGTGGGGTCTGACGGCCTCAGAGCCCGAGTTCGGCCATCAGCTCCTCGTGGGAGATGCGGGGCTCGGTCTCCGCGCGAGCCTCCCGTGCTGCGTAGGTGTCGGCCTGGTCCTCGAGCGCTTCGAGCGCGCGGTCGAAGAACTCAGGAGAGACGACGATGGCGCGGCGACCCGCTCCGCGCGAGGTGATCTCGACTGGTTCGCGCTGCGCCTGTGCGATGAGGTCGCTCTGACGCGCGCGGAACTGGGAAAGGGTGACGGAGATCATACACCAATCGTACAACTTGTACAAGATGACCACAATGTGCACATGGTTAGCGAACGTGCTGGTCGGGGAGCATCCCGACCAGCAGGGCGAAGTGGGGCCTCACGCGTGCAGTTTCGCCGGAGATGTGCGCTTCGCGCGGAGGAATCACGCCAGATTGCTCCGCGCGAAGGTGTACTTCTCCGAGGGAAGCGTCGCCGCAGGTCAGGCCGATTCGGCCGCTGGAGCATCGGCGGCGACGTCGGCCGTGATGCCGTACAGCGTCTCGAGCGCAGCGGCGAACTCGTCGCCTCGTCCCTGAGCCGCGAGCTCGTGCGCCCGCGTGGTCGGGGTGTGCGTGAGCACGCCGGCGAGGTGGCGCATGGCCTGCTCGACCTTGCCGCCCTCGTCGCCTCGCGAGCGAGCCCGCTCGATCTCGGCTTCCATGAGCGAGAGGATGTGGGTGCGGAACGCCACGACCGACGGCGTCACACTCTGCTGTGCACCGACCACGTGGAACGTGTCTGCGGCTTCTCGGACCACGGTGCGCGCGGCATCCGTCGCCTGCAGTTCTTCCAGTGGGGCGTGCAGGCGGATCGTCTCGAGGTCGAGCAGCGCGACACCCTCGAGGCTCGCGATGTCGGGGTCGACATTGCGCGGCATGCCCAGGTCGATCACGAGCTGCGAGGTCTGCTGGCCCATCGGGCAGCCGGCGGACGCGTCGCCTGTCTGACCCTGCAGCTGCGCGCGGCCGAGCACGGGCTCGGTCGCGGTGGTGCAGGTGATGAGCAGGCTGGATGCCGTCGCGATGCGCGCGTAATCGGCTTCGGAGACCGCGGTGATGTCGTGCTTCTTGGCGAAGAGCTCCGCGCGGCCGGAGGGCGAGTACACCGAGATGTTCGTCGCGCCGCGCTCACGGAGCGTCGCGAGCGTCACCGCGGCGTACGCACCCGTTCCCACGAGGAGCACGCGCTCGGCCGACCAGTCGGCGATGCGGCTGTCGGCCAGTTCGAGCGCGAGGCGCACCAGCGACCGCCCGGCGCGTCCGAGTGCGGTGACGTTCTTGACCTTGCGCTGCGCTTGGCTGGCTCGCTGGAAGAGCCGCTCGAGTTCGGGGGAGGTCGTGCCGTGCTTGCGGGCCGTGGTGAGAGCGCGGCGCACCTGGCCGGCGATCTCGCCTTCACCCGAGACGACGGATTCCAGACCGGATGCCACTGCGAACAGGTGCTCGGCGACCCGGCGGCCGGAGTGCACGGCGTAGGCCCCGTCGAGTTCCTCGGCGGGGATGCCCGCCGACTGCTCGATCGCCTCGAGCACCGCCTCGACGCCGACGGCACCGGCTGCGGTCACCGGTTCGTCGACCTCGACGTACGCCTCGAAGCGGTTGCACGTCGAAACGACGACTGCACCCTGCACGCACGGAGCGAGGCGCAGAAGGTTCGGCGCGACGTCGTCGGGGGTGCGGCTCAGTCGTTCGAGCATTTCGAAAGAGGCGGTCTTGTGGTTCGCCGTCACACACAGCAGCACAGGTACATCCTACGCAACCTTTCGGAGTGCCTCCTGGATGCGGACACCGGGCACCCATAGAGACCGGATGGGAAGATGGATGCATGTCCTCATCCACTGCCCCGCTGCTGCGCGCGCTCGCCGGAGATCGACCAGAGCAGACCCCGGTCTGGTTCATGCGTCAGGCCGGACGCTCCCTTCCCGAATATCGCGAGCTCCGCGTCGGCACGCGGATGCTGGACGCATGCCTGACCCCCGACCTCGCGGCCGAGATCACTCTGCAGCCGGTGCGGCGTCACGGCGTCGATGCGGCGGTCTTCTTCAGCGACATCGTCATCCCCCTGCGTCTGGCAGGCGTCGACGTGGTCATCGAGCCCGGTCGCGGCCCTGTGTTCGCAGAGCCGGTGCGCACGCGCGCCGACGTCGACCGGATCACCGCGATCGACCCGGACTCGCTGGACACGACGGCGATCGCCGAGGCCGTGCGCATCGTCACCGCCGAACTCGGCGACACTCCGCTGATCGGGTTCGCCGGTGCGCCGTTCACGCTCGCCGCATATCTGGTCGAGGGCGGTCCTTCAAAGGAGCACCTGCGCGCCCGCGCCATGATGCACACCGACCCCGAAGCCTGGAACCGGCTCGCCGGCTGGCTCTCACGGATCTCCCGCCGGTTCCTCGAGGCGCAGCGCGACGCAGGAGCGGCGACCGTGCAGCTCTTCGACTCGTGGGCGGGCTCACTCAACCCCGCCGACTATCGTGCGTTCATCGCGCCGCACTCCAAGGCGGCCGTGACGGACCTCGGCATACCCGTGATCCATTTCGGTGTCGGCACGGGACCCTTCCTCGGTGACATGAGACTCGACGGCATCGCGTCGGCCGTCGGTGTCGACTGGCGTCAGCCGCTCGATGAGGCCGCACGCATCCTCGGACCCGATGTCACCGTGCAGGGCAACATCGACCCGGCACTGCTGGCTGCTCCGTGGGAGGTTCTCGAGGCGCACGTGAGCGACGTGCTCGAGCGCGGTCGGGCTGCCCGAGCGCACATCGTCAACCTCGGCCACGGCGTGCCGCCGGAGACGGACCCCGACCAGCTCACCCGTATCGTGGAGCTGGTGCACTCGCGCGCGGAGTCGGCGCAGGCATGACGGACGATCCGGTCGAACTCGCGGCCAGAGCCGCCGAGCGCCGCGTCATCGTCATCGGCGGCGGCATCGGCGGTCTCGTCGCCGCTCGTGAGTGCGCCAAAGTCGGCATGAAGGTGACGCTGCTCGAAGCGGCAGAGAGCCTGGGCGGAGCAATCCGCCGAGCCGAACTCGACTCGATCGTGGTGGATGCCGGGGCAGAGAGCTACGCGACGCGCGGGGGGCACGTGCGCGAACTGCTCGCCGATCTCGGTCTGACCGACCGCGTCGTCACTCCGAACCCGGCAGGCGCATGGCTGGTCGGCGTTCCAGGCGTCGCCCCCGCCCCGCTGCCCAAGGGCGGCATCCTCGGCATCCCCTCGAATCCGTTCGCCGACGACGTGCGTCGGATCATCGGCTGGGGCGGAGCGTGGCGCGCATACGTCGACCGGCTGCGCCCGCCGCTGACGATCGGCAAGGAGCACAGTCTCGGCCGGCTCGTGTCGACGCGCATGGGCGACAAGGTGCTGGGCCGACTGGTCGCCCCTGTGACCGCCGGTGTCTACTCCGCGCATCCCGATGACGTCGACATCGAAGTCGCAGCGCCAGGTCTCAACGAGGCCATGACCAGGGCGGGCTCGCTCTCAGGCGGCGTCGCTCAGCTGCTCGCGGACCGCGCCGACCGTGCGAAGCGGGCCCCCGGTTCCGCCGTGGAGGCGCTCGCCGGCGGTATGAGTGTGCTCGTGTACGCGCTCGCGGACGACCTGGTCGAGCTCGGTGGTGTCGTGCGCACCGGGATCGATGTGCAGAGCCTGGTCAGGGAAGGCGACGGCTGGACCGTCACGTTCCTGACAGACACCGCAGGCGAGGATGCGGCGGATGACGCGGACGACAGCACGGAGACGCTCACAGCGGATGCTGTCATCGTCGCCACCGCGGAGCCCAGTGCCCGTGCACTGCTCGATACCCACATCGATGCGCTCGGCGCCGCGGGTGCGGCCCCGGAGATCGAGATCGTGAGCCTGCTGCTCGATGCCCCGGCGCTCGATGCCGCGCCGCGCGGCACCGGGGTGCTCACCATGCCGGGCAGCCATGTGGCCAAGGCGCTCACCCACGCCACCGCGAAGTGGTCGTGGCTGCGCGAGACGGCAGGTGGCCGCCACATCGTGCGGGTGTCGTTCGGCGCTCAGGGAGAGCCCGCCGCCACCGCTGCGCTCGACGACGAGGAGGCCGCTCGGCTCGCGCTGAGCGAGGCCGCCGACATGCTCGGAGTGCCGCTGCCGGAGTCGATGCTCGTCGACTCGCACCGGGCTCGATTCACGCAGGCGCAGCCGGCATCCCTCATCGGAGCCGCCGAGCGCCGCGTCGCGGTGCGGGCGGCCGTTCAGAAGGTCGACGGCCTCGCCGTCGTCGGGGCGTGGCTCGCGGGAACGGGCCTGGCCCAGGTCATCCCGGATGCGAAGAACGAGGCCGATCGTCTGCGCCGGGCACTGCTCTGGACGTAAGTGAACTCTGGCTGTCAACCCCCTGAGGCATAGATGCCGAAATCGGCATATGGGGTTACGCTGGGTACCTGGCCGACAGGGGCAGAATCCTGCGGCCTGACCGGAACAACGTGAGGAGACCCCATGAAGGGGAAGATCGGACTCGTCGTCGGACTCGGCGTCGGTTACGTACTCGGCACGCGCGCCGGACGCGAGCGCTACGAGCAGATCAAGACGCAGTGGCTCAAGGTCTGGCACTTGGACCCGGTTCAGGAGCAGGTCACCAAGCTCACCGCGTTCGCGGGCGACAAGGCCGCAGCGATTCCGGGTGCCGTCTGGTCGGGGATCGTCAAGGTGGCGGGGTCCGTCGGCAACGGGACGACTCCTGGCGAGAAGCTCGACTCCGCGATCGCCACGACCAAGAAAGCGGCGGAGAACGTCGCCGATGTGGCCGAAGACGTGATCGAAGACGCGAAGGCGGCTGCGAAGAAGCCCGCCGCGAAGAAGCCCGCAGCCAAGACGGGCGCTGCCTCCTCGAGCGCGTCGACAGGGTCCGCGGCGAAGAAGACGACGAACGGGAACTGACATGGTCCGCGGATACCGTGACCGCGCCGACGACAGCTTCCTGACGCTGCTCGGTGACGTTCCAGAACTCGTCAGCAAGCTCGTCAAGGCCGAGATCGAAGCGGCGAAGGTCTGGATCTCGCGCACGGCGAAGGATGCCGGAATCGGCAGCGTCTGGTTCCTGATCGCGCTGTTCTTCCTGTTCTGGCTGATCCCGATGATCCTCGTGTTCGCGGTCGCCGGGCTGTCGTCGTGGTGGCCGGTGTGGCTCTCGGCGCTTGCAATGCTCGCACTGCTCCTGCTCTGCGTGCTGGTGTGCGCAGTGTTCGGACTGTTGAAATTCCGCAAGGTGCTGCGTCGGGAGAACCCCGGCCAGGCCGTCGCGACCGATATTCGAATCGTGAAGGATGCCGGTGATGACAAACTCTGAACTGAATCTGCCCCGTACCGCTGTTCCTGCGGGCATCACCGACCCCGTGGCATCCGCTCGTGCCGAGCTGAAGGCCGCACTCGCGGCGATCGAGGTCAAGGGCAACCTGCCCCGTCGCATCGAGAAGGCCTCGGTGCGAGGGGCGGCGAAGGCCCGCGTGTTCGCGGATCGCAATCCGGTCGGTGCTGTTGCCGCGGCCGTCGGGGTCGCTGCGATCGCCGGTGCTCTCGTCTGGGCGATCGCGCGCGCTCTCGCCCGCTGACGTCCGTCGGTCGCATTCGCTCCTTCCTCGAGAAAGGGGCAGACTGGACGCATGTCCGACGTGAGCGAAGAGAACCCGACCGGCTTCACCCTCTGGGCCGTATGGCGACGCAATCCCGATGCACCGGTCGCTGAGACCGATGCGACCGAGCTGGAGACGATCTCCGGGCACATCGAGGATTCCGGCATCACCATCCGCGGCTTCTACGACGTCTCGGGACTGAAGGCAGACGCCGATCTGCTCGTGTGGCTGCACGGCGACACGGCCGAAGAACTCCAGAAGGCGCTGCGCCGTCTTCGCCGGACTGAGCTGCTGCGTACGCTGCTGCCCGTCTGGAACGTGATGGGCGTGCACCGCGATGCCGAGTTCAATCGCGCCCACGTGCCCGGTTTCCTGCGCGGTGTCGAACCCAAGGGCTGGCTGTGCCTCTACCCGTTCGTGCGCACACCCGAGTGGTATCTCGCCCCCGAAGAGGATCGGCGCAAGATGCTCGCCGATCACGGGCGCAAGGGCGCGGCGTTCACGGGCGTCATCGCCAACACGGTCGCAGCCTTCGCCCTCGGCGACTACGAATGGATCCTTCCCCTCGAGGCCGACGACGTCACCGAACTCGTCGATCTCATGCGCGATCTGCGTTACACCGAGGCTCGTCGCTTCGTGAAGGAGGAGGTCCCGTTCTTCACGGGCCGCAGGCTCCGTTTCGACGAGATCGCGGACGTTCTGCAGTAGACCGCCATGACCACTTCGAATCGTCAGCGCCCGATCCGTCTGGGCACGCGCCGCAGCGCACTCGCGCAGGCGCAGTCAGGGCACGTCGCCACCGCACTCGAGAAGATCTCCGGTCGCAAGGTCGAGCTCATCCCCATCGTCTCGGAAGGCGACACGAACCGTGCATCGCTCTCCGAGATCGGCGGCATGGGCATCTTCGCGACACGTCTGCGGGAGGCGCTCCTCAACGGTGAATGCGACATCCTGGTGCACTCGCTCAAGGATCTGCCGACGGCTGAGCCGGACGGACTGGTCATCGCAGCGACCCCTGTCAGGGAAGACGCTCGAGACGTCGTGCTCTCGAGGGACGGCACACCGCTGCACGAGCTGCGCCCCGGCGCGAAGGTCGGCACGGGCTCGCCGCGGCGGATCGCCCAGGTGCGTCGTCACGCGCCTCGCGCCGAGGTCGTCGACATCCGCGGCAACATCGGCTCGCGCATGGGCCGGGTCGAATCCGGTGAGCTGGATGCCGTGATCCTCGCCGCCGCCGGCCTCTCGCGGATCGGATCCGAGGTGACCCTCGCACGCGAGGAGCTCGACCTCGCCGAGTGGCCGACCGCGCCGGGGCAGGGTTCGCTCGCCGTCGAGACGACGGCGGACGCGCCGGCAGAACTCCTCGCCGCCCTCGCGGAGCTCGACGACGAGGCGACCAGGCTCGCGATCACGGTGGAGCGCGGGGTGCTGGAGGGATTGGAAGCCGGATGCCAGGCGCCGATGGCAGCGCACGCGGTCGTCACGGGCGAGTCGGTACGCGTGCGAACGGTCGTCTACGCGCCCGAGGGGGAGAGGCGGATCGGCCTCGACGTCACCGAACCCCTGCGCCGGGGGTATATTCGTCTGAACGGCAGTGGCAATGGAGCGGATGCTGCCGATGGTGCGGACCCGAATCACGCAGCACGCGAGATCGGACTTTCTGTCGCCCGTCGGCTGCTCGATCAAGGGGCGGCCGGACTCGTCTCCCGAGAGCAATCCTGATGAGCATCACACCCGAAACGAATCATGAGAAGCCGTTGACCGGCTGGCGCGTCCTCGTTCCGCGAGGAGGCCCCTGGGGCGACGGCGTCGCCGCGAGCCTGCGGGCGCAGGGCGCCGTTCCTGTCGTCGCGCCGCTGATCAACTTCGGCCCGACGAACGACCAGGCCGCGCTCGACGACGCACTGACGAAGCTCGCCGCCGGAGGGTTCGACTGGCTCACGATCACCAGTGCCACCACTGTCGATGTGCTGTTCGCGCATCGCGCGGTGGTTCCCAAATCGACGAAGATCGCCGCGGTCGGCGAGACGACGGCGGCAGCACTTCAGGCCGTCGGGTATGAGGTCGCGCTCGTCCCGGAGGAGGACAACTCCGCCGAGGGCATGGCTCAGCAGCTGCTCGCGCTGGAGCCATCGCCCCGTCGGATCCTGACGCTGCGCAGCGAGATCGCGAAGCCGGTCCTCACCCGGTCACTCATCGAAGCCGGGCACGAGGTCTCGAGCATCGTCGCCTATCGCACCGTCGGGGTGCCCGTCACCGAGCGCATCCGCCGTGATGTCGACAGCGGCCGCATCAACGCGATCCTCATCACCAGCGGATCGGTCGCACAGCAGGTGCGCGAGCAGTTCCCCGACATCCCGGATGACACGCTGCTCGCAGCGATCGGTCCTCGCACCGCGAAGGACGCCCGCAAGGCCGGGCTGCCCATCACAGTGGTCGCAGACAAGCAGACCGTCGATGCACTCATCGACGCGGTCTCGCACTTCACCCTTCCGCACGCGGCCGACGAGTTCGCGCCGTGAGCTTCCCCGAGATCCGTCCGCGCCGACTCCGTCAATCGTCGGCGGTGCGGAACCTGGTGCGGGAGACCTCGTTGGAGTCCCGGCAGCTCGTTCTGCCGATGTTCGTGCGCGAGGGCATCTCAGAGGCCGTGCAGATCAGTTCGATGCCCGGTGTCGCTCAGCACTCGCTCGATTCGCTTCGGCGCGCTGCGGTCGAGGCGGCGGAAGCAGGCGTCGGCGGTGTGATGCTGTTCGGTGTTCCCGCCATGCGCGATGCGACCGGCTCCGGTGCGGATGACCCCGCGGGCATCCTCAACGTCGCCACGTCCGCGCTGGTCTCGGAGGTCGGCGACGCGCTCGTCGTGCAGACCGATCTCTGCCTCGACGAGTTCACCGATCACGGACACTGCGGCGTTCTCGCCGACGACGGCTCGGTCGACAACGACGCGACGCTCGAACGCTACGTCGCGATGGCGCTTGCACAGGCACGGGCGGGATCGCACCTGCTGGGGCTGTCGGGCATGATGGACGGCCAGGTCGCCGCGATCCGTCGAGGACTGGATGCAGAGGGGTTCACCGACACGCTCCTTCTCGGCTACGCGGCCAAGTACGCGAGCGCGTTCTACGGGCCGTTCCGCGAGGCCGTCGACTCGCAGCTGCAGGGCGATCGTCGCACGTACCAGCTTGATCCGGGCAACCGTCGTGAGGGGCTGCGCGAGGCGCTGATCGATGAGGCCGAGGGCGCAGACATCGTCATGGTGAAGCCGGCGATGAGCTTCCTCGACGTGCTCCGCGAGGTGCGCGATGCCGTGCATATTCCGGTGTGGGCATATCAGATCTCCGGCGAGTACGCGATGATCGAGGCCGCGAGTGCGAACGGCTGGATCGACCGTCGTGCCGCCGTGCTCGAATCGCTGCTGTCGATCCGCCGCGCCGGTGCCGACGCCGTGCTCACGTACTGGGCGACCGAGGTCGCCGGCTGGCTTCGCGACTGAGGGAGACTCCCATGAATGATCGCAACGATGACCTGTTCGCCGCCGCACGCGCTGTCACCCCCGGTGGAGTGAACTCTCCGGTGCGGGCGTACGGCTCCGTCGGCGGGACGCCGCGATTCCTGGCATCCGCCAAGGGTGCGATGGTGACGGATGCCGCCGGCGAAGAGTATGTCGACCTGGTGGCCTCGTGGGGGCCTGCCCTGCTGGGGCACGCGCATCCGGATGTCGTCGCCGCGGTGCAGGAGGCGGCGACCCGAGGGCTCTCCTTCGGGGCGCCGACCGAGGGAGAGGTTGAGCTCGCCCGCCTCATCACCGAGCGCGTCCGGGTGGGCGACCTCGCTCCGATCGAACGCGTCCGTCTGGTCTCCACCGGCACCGAGGCCACCATGACCGCGATCCGCCTCGCGCGCGGTGCGACGGGCCGCGACCTCCTGGTGAAGTTCGCGGGGCACTACCACGGGCACTCCGACGGACTGCTCGCCGAGGCGGGCTCCGGCGTCGCGACGCTGGCGCTGCCGGGCTCCGCAGGCGTCCCCGCTCCCATCGCCGCGCAGACCCTCGTGATCGGCTACAACGACCGCGCCGCGCTCGAAGCCGTCTTCGCGGAGCACGGCGACCGGATCGCCGCCGTGATCGTCGAGGCCGCCGCCGCGAACATGGGCGTGGTCGAACCCGAACCCGGATTCAACCGCTTCATCGCCGACACCGCGCACGCGCACGGCGCGCTGATGATCCTCGACGAGGTGCTCACGGGCTTCCGGGTGCACCACGCCGGCTACTGGGCGCTGCAGGCCTCGCTCGGCGAGGAGTATCTGCCCGACATCATCACGTTCGGCAAGGTAGTCGGCGGAGGCATGCCGCTCGCCGCGCTCGGCGGTCGCGCCGATGTCATGGAGCTGCTCGCGCCCACCGGGCCGGTCTACCAGGCGGGCACGCTGTCGGGGAACCCCCTGTCGGTCGCGGCCGGGCTCGCGACCCTGCGACTCGCGACGCCCGCCGTCTATGCGCGGGTGGATGCTGCGGCCGCTCGTGTCGCCGACGCCCTGGACGCCGCCCTCACCGAAGCGGGTGTCGTGCACGCCGTGCCGCGCGCCGGGAACCTGTTCGGCGTCGTGTTCGCCGAGAACCCGCCGCGCACCTATGCCGAGGCGCAGGCGCAGGAGGCGTTCCGCTACGCGCCGTTCTTCCATTCGATGCGCGAGCAGGGCATCGCCCTGCCGCCGAGCGTGTTCGAGGCGTGGTTCCTCACCGCAGCCCACGACGATGCGGCCCTGTCCCGCATCGAGGCTGCGCTGCCTGCGGCGGCTGCTGCCGCGGCATCCGCTCGGCTCTGAACAGGTGCAAATCTCGCTGACTCGGAAACCGCCCGCATAACTCCGGAGCTTCTTCAGAATTCGGGTGCCCGTGGTCGCGTAACCGTGCTCGGGCGGACGTTCCTCCGGAGTTGTGCGGGGCAATGCGGTCTGGCGGAATCGCACAACGGGATTGTTGCCGTCCTGTGAGGAAGTCGCAGACAGTTTGCAGGGCGTCGCTGGCAGACTGGGTTCATGGTGACGTTGCTGCTGGATCAGACACAGCTTGAGGTTGTGCTCTCCCCGCTCGAACGCGCTGCGACGTTCCATCGCGAGAACCTGCGAGTCGCGCGCGACACGATCACCAAGGTGCAGCTCACCGATGATGCGTGGACGTGGCTGCGCGGCGTGCCCGGTCCAGGGACGCACATCCCCAGCATCCTAGCGGCCGGAACCTGGAAGGCCGCGGCCACGACAGACTTCGTGCTCATCCGTCGCCGTCGGCCGAGCGTGGTCATCGACCTCGAAGGCGACGAGCAGTTCCAGCGGCTGATCTTCACGACCAGGCACGGCCTCTCCCTCACGCAGGCGCTTCGCCTCGATGTCTCAGAGGAGCCCGTCGACGTCGTCGAGATCGCGAGCACGGCGCCGATACCGGTCGTCAAGGGACGACAGCGTCCGGTCATCCGGCCGCGCCCGGTCTGATCGGCAGCGTCTGATCAGCAGCATCTGATCGCCAACGCCTGATCGGCAGCGTCTGATCGGCAGCGACTGACCGGCAGCGCCTGATCGCCAACGCCTGATCGGTGGCGCCGATCAGTCCTGTCTGATCAGTGCCGCTCGCGGGTGGACTCGTCGTGGTGCGAGTCGCCGTCCTCTGCGTCGGGCTCTGAGTCTCCGCCTTCCGACGCCTCGCCGGATGACAGGTCGGGCGCATCATCATCGTCGGATGAAGGATCGCCCGTGAACGCGTCGAAGAACTCGTCGGTCGCGTCGGTCTCGTCGGAATCCTCGCCCGGCTCGGACGACGGCGCAGGCTCGTCGCCTGCGATCGTCACGTCGTCAGCAGCAGCCCCGCCGGGGGCGACGTCGGATGCTGTCTGCTCAGCGCCGGGAACGACGTCGATGACGCGCGTCGCGTCGAGGTCGACGCCCTCGGGATCCGCAGCCTCGCTCGCATCCGTGGATGACGATTCGAGGGCGGGATCGCTCTCGGCTTCGTCCGCATCGCTGCCGTCAGCGGCCGCTTCATCAGCCGCAGAGCGGGATGACGGGGTGTTGAACAGGCTGGCGACCGCCGCGAGTCCGGCCATGCCGGGGAGCGGACGGTCCTCGTCGCCCGGTTTCGCCGACGCCTCGACGCGCGCGGCTCGCTCGGAGCGTCTCGTCTCTCCTGCGGCAGGCTCACCCATCCGAGTGGCGTCACCCGTTGCGTCGCCCTCGGAGTCGGGTTCAGGCTCCTCGGCGTCGGCATCGGCGTCGGCGTCGGCATCGGCGGGACCGTCGGCCACCTGGTCCTCGAGCTCAGGAGATGACGTCGCCGGCGACGAAACGGGCTCGGCGGAAGAGCCGAGCGGAAGCTGCTCGTCGTCCTCGTGGGGCATCTCGAAAAGCGCTGGCTCGTTCGTCGCTGGCTTCTCGACGCGCACGTACCGGTCATTCACGAGATCGAGGAAGACGTCTTCGAGCGTCGGGCCGCGTTGCTGCAGTGTGGTCAGCGCCACACCGGCACCGGCGGTCACGGCCCCGATCCTGGCGGCATCGCTGCCGCGCACGGTCAGGCCGGAGCGCAGGATCTCGAACTCGAACCCTGCGCCGCGCAGCGCTTCGGAAAGGGCAGGACGATCCGCGGCGTCGACGACGACGGGTCCGCTGCTGGGGTCTGCGAGGTCTTCCATCGTGCCGGCGAACTTCAGCTCGCCGCGGGCGATGACGAGGATCTCGTCTGCGGTCTGCTCGACCTCGGACAGCACGTGCGACGACACGAGCACGGTGCGCCCTTCGTCGGCGAGGCCGCGGATGAGGGTGCGCATCCAGCGGATGCCCTCGGGGTCGAGACCGTTCGCCGGTTCGTCGAGCACGAGCACGCCCGGGTCGCCGATGAGTGCGGTGGCCGCGCTGAGACGCTGGCGCATGCCGAGCGAGAGGGCTGCGATGCGGGTCTCGACGTCGTCGCCGAGGCCGACGAACGAGATGAGCTCGCCGACGCGCGAGAGTGGGATGCTGTTCGCCTTGGCCGCGGCGATCAGGTGACGCTCGACAGTGCGACGGGCGCGGAAGCCGGGATTCTCGAGCATCGCCCCGATCACGCGCGCGGGTTCGCGCAGCTCGGAGAACCGCTTGCCGCCGATCTTGGTCGTACCGATGGTCGGGCGCTCGAGGCCGACCAGCATCCGCAGCGTGGTGGTCTTGCCTGCGCCGTTCGGACCGAGGAAGCCCGTCACCACACCGGGGTTGACGCGCGCGGAGAAGTCCGACACTGCGGCGACAGCGCCGAAGCGCTTCGTCACGTGATCGAACTCGATCAGCTGTCCGTCTGGCATCCGGGGCCTTTCTGCGATGGGCGTTCTCTCTATCTTGTCGGAAAACACGCAGAATCTCGCGTCGGCACTGTGCAAAGCGTGAAGAAACAGGCGGGTAACGTGGCATTCGTGACTGACACCACCGCGGCACCCACTGTTCTCGTCCGCACCGAGGGATCACTGGGACGGCTCACTCTGAATCGGCCGAAGGCGATCAACGCGCTGGATCTCGACATGATCCGTCAGCTCACCGCAGCCCTTGACCGGTGGCGCGACGACACCGACATCGACATCGTCCTCATCGACGGGGCCGGTGACCGCGGCCTGTGCGCCGGCGGCGACGTGCGCGGGCTCTACGATCAGATCACCAGCGGGCAGCACCACGGCGTCGGCGACTTCTTCCGCGCGGAGTACGCGCTGAACCTCATGATCGCGCAGTACCCGAAGACGGTCGTCGCCATCGCCGACGGCATCACGATGGGCGGTGGCATCGGCCTCGCAGGCCACGCCGCCGTCCGCATCGTGACCGAGCGCAGCCGCCTGGCGATGCCGGAGACCAGGATCGGATTCACGCCGGATGTCGGCGGCACCTATCTGCTGGGCCGCGCTCCTGGCCGCATCGGCGAGTACCTCGGTCTCACCGGCAGCACGATGACGGGGGCGGATGCCGTCTACGCCGGTTTCGCGGACTACTACGTGCCCTCCGCACACCTCGACGAGCTCCGAGAGGCCCTCGGCAAGCGCGCCGACCCGACCAGCCCCTCCGAGCTCGTGCTGCTGTTCGATGAGACCCCTGAGCGATCGGCCCTCGCGGACGAACGAGCCTGGATCGACGAGGTGTTCTCCGCGGACACGATCGGCGACATCCTGCAGCGACTGTCCGAGCGCACCGAGTCCGCGGCATCCGATACCGCTGCGACGCTCGCAGAGCTCTCGCCGACCGGGATCGCCGTGACGCTGGACGCCGTCCGCGAGGCGCGCGAGGGCGACCTGCGCGACGCGTTGATCGGCGAGTACCGACGCGTGCTCTGGTTCGCCGCCCTCCACCCCGATCTCGTGGAGGGGATCCGTGCGCAGCTGGTCGACAAGGACCGGTCGCCGAGGTGGCAGCCCGCGACGCTTGCGGAGTTGGAGTCGGATGCCGGCGCCGCTGCCCGCGCGTACTCGCCTCAGGTGCCGCTCTTCGGCTGACAAGCGCACCCGGCCATTGCTGCACGCGGTGCAGAATCCGGCGATGACCAGCGGATCGTTCGCCCTGAGCGGATAATCCTCCTTCGTCGTTTCGAATGTCCGAGCTTCGTGACAATCTGTTCTGTGGCACTCGCTGCCCCTATCCCCACGAGGACACTTTCATGCTCGGAAAACTCCTAGATGAGTGAGTCCGATTGGCTGTGAACGGCGTGGAGGCTGTTAATCGTTGGCAGAGGGTGTTAAGCCCAATGTGTGAATACCGACCTCAACACCCTCCTGATCACACTTTACGTCCATCTCGATGACCGGATCCTGCCCGCGATCGGC
>NZ_JABFAS010000002.1:2094416-2289614 GCF_017168295.1 Microbacterium sp. KRD172
GCCCGACCCTTGAGCTTCAGACCCCAGCCAACCGACTCAACGAGCTACTACTCGCCGCGTGAACCCCGGCGTTGCTCCCACCACTTGACATTGCCTGTGATTTGAGAGGCACTTTCCTCCTTCCACCGTTCAGCAGCCTGTCCGACAGCACATTCCAGCGACCTGGCGCCCCGCCGAGCGGACCATGGCCGGCGTAACCTGCGCCGCGCGGGCGCCGTTCCACGGGACAATGGGTGCATGGACTGGCAGAGCACCTCCGAGGACACCGTGCCATCGGCGCGCGTGACGGAGGCGGATACCCGGCTGCTGCGCGCACGTCCACCCGTCACCGGCGCGTGGCGCGACGGCGACCCGGCCGGACACCGCAAGTTCGCGGCATCCGGACCCTTCCAGACCGAAAGCGGCGTGGAGCTTCCCAGCATCCGCATCGCCTACGAGACCTGGGGCGAGCTCAACGCGGCGCGTGACAACGCGATCCTCGTGCTGCACGCCCTCACCGGTGACAGCCACCTGCGTGGCGAAGCCGGCGCCGGCCATCCGACCGCCGGTTGGTGGCAGGAGATCGTCGGCCCAGGTGCCGCTATCGACACCGATCGCTGGTTCGTGATCGCACCGAACATGCTCGGCGGCTGCCAGGGCACCACGGGCCCCGCCAGCGTCGCCCCGGACGGATACGAATGGGCCTCCCGCTTCCCGTACGTCACGGTGCGCGACCAGGTCGCAGCCCAGGTGCGCCTCGCCGATGCCGTGGGCATCGACCGCTGGGCGGGGGTCATCGGCGGATCGATGGGCGGGATGCACGCGCTGGAGTGGGCCGTCACGCACCCCGAACGCGTCGAGCGCCTCGCCGTGCTCTCGTCTCCCCCGGTCAACACCGCGGATCAGATCGCTCTGAACTCGGTGCAGCTCGAGGCGATCCGCATCGACCCTCGTTTCCAGGGCGGCGAGTACTACGACCTCAGCGACGGCGAGGGGCCCCACCGCGGTCTCGCGCTCGCGCGTCGCATGGCTCTGCTCAACTACCGCAGCCCGATCGAGCTCAACCAGCGCTTCCAGCGCTCCTGGCAGTCCGACGTCTCACCTCTCGGCCACGGCGGGCGCTTCGCCGTCGAGTCATACCTCGACTTCCACGGCAACAAATTCACCCGTCGCTTCGACGCGAACAGTTACCTCACACTCGTGGAGGCCATGAACTCGCACGATGTCGGCCGTGATCGCGGCGGCGTCGAAGAAGCACTGCGCACCGTCACCGCGACGACGCTCGTGCTCGGGATCGACACCGACCGGTTGTTCCCCGTCGACGGGCAGCACCGCATCGCACACGGCATCCCGAACACACTCGACGGGCCAGAGGCGGTCGTGCTGACCAGCGATTTCGGGCACGATGGCTTCCTCATCGAGACCGAAGCCGTCGGTGCGCACCTGCGGCGGCTGCTCGAGGCGTGAGTCAGTCGCGCTGGTAATTCCAGGGAAGCGCAGCCGTCGCCAGCCGGTGGTGTCCTTCGCCGCCCTCGGGATGCTCGGCGTCACCGCCCCACACGAGCACCCCACCCGCGATGATGTGCGTCGCGTAGAGCTCGGGGACGGATGCCGCGGCAAGAGCATCCGCAGCGCTCGTCGCCTGGACGAACGCCTGCAGTGTCACCCACGTCGGCGGGAACAGTCTCAGGTTGTCCGCCGCGTGCAGTTGGAGCGCCTTTGAGGGTGTCAACCATCGCGCTTCGACCACCTCATCCACTGCGAGAGTCAGGTCGCCGGACGGAGCCGGCGCGAGGAAGAACCATGTGCGCACTCTCTTGGGCGCCTCGGCCGGCGGCACCCAGCACGAGAGCGTGACAAGGTCCGCTGGCCGGATGCCGACCTCTTCCTCGCACTCACGCATGGCTGCGAGCGCGGCGATCTCCTGCTCATCAGAGCCGTCGAGCGCGAGCGCGGCGTCGGCGTCGTCCACCACACCGCCGGGGAACACCCATCCCCCGGCGAACGATCCGTGATCGGGGCGGCGGATGAGCAGCGTCTCGAACCCGCCCGCCTGCCGGTCGCGCAGCAGCACGACGGTTCCGCCCACGGGCATCATCGCATCCATGCCCTCACCCTACGTGGCACGCGGCCGGGCGCGGGGCGGCGACGGCGCCGACCACTCCAGCGACGAGCGCTCAGAGGGCGACGGCGACCCGCTCGACGCGGAGGGCGAAGGCGGTGATCGCCAGCCCGATAACCGCGAGCACCGCACCGACCCACGCGGGCGCGGTGAAACCCCAGCCGACAGCGATCACGGCGCCGCCGAGGAACGCACCGAGGCTGTTGCCGATGTTGAGCGCCGAGTGGTTCATCGCCGCAGCGATGGACTGGTTGTCTCCGGCGACGTCCATCAGCCTCGTCTGGATCGCCGGGCTCAGCACGGACGAGACCAACCCGACCGCGAACGCCAGCGCAGCGAGCAGCACGATCTGGAAGGACAGCAGCGCCAGCATCCCGAGCACGACCGCAAGGCCGGCCATTCCGAGGAGCAGGGTCAGCCGAAGGTCGCGGTCTGCCAGGTACCCGCCCAGCAGATTGCCGACCGTCATCCCGAGCCCGACGATCACGAGCACGATCGGCACCGCCCACTCGGGAGAGCCTGCGACCTCGGTGACGAGCGGGGCGACGTAACTGTACACCGCGAAGAATCCGCCGAAGCCGATCGCGCCGATACCGAGCGTGAGCCAGACCTGACCGACACGGAACACGCCGAGTTCCGACCGCAGGGTGCGGCCCGCATCCCCCGGATGCTTCGGCACGAACTTCGCGATGCAGACGGTGGCCAGAGCGAACACCACGGTGACCACCATGAATGCGCTACGCCACCCCCACTGCTGCCCGAGATAGGTGCCCAGCGGCACGCCGACCACGTTCGCGATGGTGAGGCCGGTGAGGATGAACGCGACGCCCTTGGCGCGCTTGCCCGGTCCGAGCACATCGGCCGCGACGAGCGCGCCGATGCCGAAGTACGCGCCGTGCGGGAGCCCGGCGAGCAGCCGTGAGGCGCCGACGAGTCCGAAGCTCGGCAGCACGACAGTGAGCGCGTTGAACACGGTCAATGCCAGCGCGAGCCCGATCATGACGCGGTGCCGTGGGAATCGAGCGACCAGGCCGGCGATCGTGGGCGCACCGATCACGACGCCGAGCGCGTAGAGCGAGATGAGCACGCCGGACTGTGCGATGGCGCCCTCGCGACTGGTCTGCCAGAGGTCGGGCAGCAGATCCTGTGCGATCTGCGGCAACAGGCCCATCATGACGAACTCGGTCATGCCGATTCCGAATGAGCCGATGGCGAGGGAGAGGAGCGCCCACTTCGCCGCACCCCTCGAATTCTTCGAGGGATTCACCTGTCCATGCTACTGGTCGGCAGACTCCTCGATCGCAGCCTCGAGTCGATCGATCTTCGCGTCGAGCTCACCGCTGTAGCCGGGGCGGATGTCGGCCTTCAGCACCAGCGAGACGCGGGAGCCGAACGGCATCACCGCTTCGGTGGCGCGCTTGACGACATCCATGACGGTGTCCCAGTCCGGGCCCTCGATCTCGGTGAACATGCTGGTCGTGCGGTGCGGCAGCCCGGATTCGCGGACGACCTTGACCGCGGCGGCGACCGCGTCGTGCACGAAGCCGTCGGTGTTCCCTGAGCCGCCTGGGGCGACGGAGAAGGCGATGAGCATGGGGTTTCCTCTCGTTGAACGGTCAGATTCGGGTTCGGGAACGGGAGGTGCGACGCGCGGTCGGCACCCTCACCAACGCGCGCACCCCGACGACGAGCAGGGCGATCAGCAGCAGATTGCGTGCGGTGAGCAGTAGCACGGGTACAAGCTCCGCGCGCAGAAGCCCGTCGTACGTCAACGGGTAGATCAGGCACGTCAGCGCGCACAGTACAAGCACCACGCCCGCCGGCAGTGCGGACCTCGTGCGGTCGAAGATGATCCAGAGGATCACCGGGGCGATCAGCCAGGTCTGGAACTGCGGCGAGCCGACCTTGTTCGTCACGATGAGCACGGCGACGAGCGTGAGAGCGAGCGGCGGGAAGAGCCGCGGAAACGACGCTCCGCGTGTCGCCTTGACCGCTCCGATCACGAACACGGCCGCGACGGTCACCGCCATGATGGGCGTCAGCAGAACGGCAAGGACATCCACGCCTGGCGCCCCGACCTGGAACGTGAGGATCTCGAAGCTGTAGTCGACGGATGCTGCGCCGAAATGCGCCAGCCACATGAACGGCGTCGCTGCGACGGATTCGATCTGCACCCCACGCCCGGTCTGCTGCGTGAGGAACCCGAGAAGATGCTGGTCTGCACCGAGCAGGAAGAGCAGAAGCACGATCGCCGCGCATGCGCCGACGGCTGCCAGGAGGATCCGGATGCGCCCCCGCGCGGCGACCATCGCGGCCAGCACGAGCGCGCCTGGCCAGATCTTGATCCATGCCGCGACCGTGAGCAGCGCCGTCGCGACGACAGGGCGCTTGATCAGCCAGAGCCCGCCGATCACCGCGAGCGCCACCGTCACGGCGTCGATCCGGTAGATGCCGATCGGTCCGAGCAGCAGCAGCGCCGCGGTCCAGAACCATCCGGCCGAACGCCGCGAGGCTGTACCGCTGCGCCCGACGAGTACGCCGAAGGCGACAGCATCCACTGCCGTCACCAGCACCGCCCAGCCGATCAGATATGCGCCCGAGGTGCCGACGAACCCGACCAGCGGCCACGCCAGCAGCTTCGCGAGCAGCATGGGCAGCAGCGCCAGCTGCGGGTACACCCACGGCTCCGTGATCCCCACGATCGCACCGCCTGACACCGCCGCGGTCGACCATGGCTCGTAGACGAGCACCACATCGCCCATCGGCTGGGTCGGATACACCCACCCCAGCCACGCGACCAGCACATGGACGGCGAGGAATGCGGCCCACAGGAGCGTCGTACGCGGCCTCACGACAGCAGGTCTTCGATGGCTGCCGGTAGCGCTTCGGCGACATCGAGCGCGACGATCGGATGGCCGTGAGCGCCCGTGGCCGATCCGGACGCGAGCGTTGCGGCGTGCCCGTGCAGCCATGCCGCCGCTGCCGCGGCCTCTGCCACCGAGGCGTCCGGCGCGGCCGCGAGGAGTGCGCCGATCACACCGGCGAGCACGTCACCGGCGCCGGCCGTCGCCAGCCAGGCGGGCGCGCACGCGACCGAGAGCACGCGGGCGCCGTCGGATGCCGCGACCAGGGTCGTCGACCCCTTCAGCAGGACAGTACGACCGAGGACGTGCGCTGTCTCGGCGACATCGACGACGCGATCACCGGTGCCATCCGGCGGCAGGTTCAGCAGTTCCCGCAGCCGCGCGAACTCACCGGCGTGCGGGGTGACGACGAGAGGCGCCGAGGCCGTCAGCGCGAGATCGAGCGCTCCTGCATCGACCACGACCGGGGCTGGACCGTTCAGGATGTCGCGCAGTGCCCGCTCCTCGTCCGGTGAACGGTCGCCGGCATCCGTGCCGGAGCCGATGACCCAGGCACCCACACGGGTGCGTCCGATGTCTGCTGCGGCGACCGTCTCGGGACGACGGGCGATCACGGCATCGGCAGCGCGCCCCTCGCCGACGAAGCGGACGTACCCGGCACCCGCGCGCCAGGCCGCTTCCACACCCAGCACGGCTGCACCCGGGTACGCGTTCGAACCGGTGCGCAGCGCGACGACACCGCGCGAGTACTTGTCATCGCCCTGACCAGGAATCCGCAGCAGACGCGCGGCGTCGGCGCTGGACCATTCGCGGACGTCGACCATGCTTCCACGCTAGCGCGCCTCGTGCTCGCCAGCGGCACTACGGTCGAAGAGTGAGTCACCTCTTCTCCCCTCTCAGCATCCGCTCCGTCACTTTCCCGAATCGCCTGTGGGTATCCCCCATGTGCATGTACAGCGCCGTCGACGGCGTCGTGCAGGAGTGGCACCACACGCACCTGACCCAGTTCGCCTCTGGAGGCGCCGGCCTCGTCGTCGCCGAGGCGACCAGCGTCGTCCCCGAGGGGCGCATCTCGCCGCGTGACACCGGCATCTGGAACGATGGGCAGCGCGACGCCTGGGCGCCGATCGTCGATGCGATCCACCACCGCGGTGGGCTCGCCGGCATCCAGCTCGCACACGCCGGACGCAAGGCGTCGACCTGGTGGCCGTGGGCCGAGCAGCGCGGGTCGGTGTCCGCAGCAGAGGGCGGCTGGACGAGCACGGCTCCGTCCGCAGTGGCGTTCGAAGGATTCGCGACGCCGGCCGCGCTGGACGGCGACGGCATCGAGCGGGTCGTCGACGGATTCCGTACCGCGGCGCGGCGTGCGCTGGATGCCGGGTTCGACGTCCTCGAGGTGCACGGCGCCCACGGCTACCTGCTGCACCAATTCCTCTCGCCGCTGTCGAACCAGCGCACGGACGAGTACGGCGGTTCGCTCGACAATCGCGCACGACTGCTGTTGCGCGTCGTGGATGCGGTGCGCGAGGCCGCGGGCGACGCGGTGCCGCTGTTCGTGCGGATATCCGCCACCGACCACGCCGAGGGCGGCTTCACTGCGGACGAAGCGGCAGTGGCCGCCGGCTGGGCGATCGAGCACGGGGCCGACCTCATCGACGTCTCCAGCGGCGGACTCGTCGCGCATCAGCGGATCGACGTGCACCCTGGCTACCAGGTGCCGCTGGCCGAGACTGTCCGCCAGGGCGGGCGGATCCCGGTCTCGGCCGTCGGACTCATCACCGCGGCGGAGCAGGCGGAGCGCGTACTCGCCGACGGCGCGGCCGACGCCATCTTCGCCGGTCGGGAATGGCTGCGCGACCCGCACTTCGGTCTGCGGGCCGCGCACGAGCTCGACGACACGGTCACATGGCAGCCGCAGTACCTGCGGGCGCGCTGGCGCTGAGCGCTCGGCGCGGGTCGCTACCTGCCGTGCACACGGCGGGTGGCGTCCTGCACCTCTCCGACGAGCTCCTCCAGGATGTCCTCGAGGAACAGCACCGCGGTGGTCTCGCCCTCCGCGTTGCGGACCTTCGCCAGGTGGCGCCCGGCGCGACGCATGACCGCGAGGGCGTCCTCCAGATCGGTGTCCTCCTGCACCGGCACCATGTGGTGGATGCGCTTGGACGGGATGGGCACCGCAGTCGTAGTCGCGGCATCCGCCCCCTCCGAGACCCGGAGGATGTCCTTGAGATGCACATATCCCACGGGTGCACGCCCCTGGTCGACGATCACGTATCGGGAGAATCCGTAGCGGGCGACCGCACGCTCGATGTCATCCGGAGTCGACGTCTCCGGCAGTGTGACCAGGTCGCCGAGCAGCACTGCGACGTCGCGCGCCTTCTTGTCGGTGAACTCGACCGCCTTCGAAACCGTGCCTGACGCGTCCGTGAGCACGCCTTCGCGACGCGATTGACTGACGATCGTGGCGACCTCATCGATCGTGAAGGTCGATGCCGCTTCGTTCTTGGGCTCCACGCGGAACAGGCGCAGCACACCGTTGGCGGCGGTGTTGAGCACCCAGATCACCGGGTGGAAGACCTTCGAGATCCACACCAACGGCGGCGCGAGGATCAGCACGGCACGGTCGGGCAGCGAGAACGCGAGGTTCTTCGGCACCATCTCGCCGAAGACCACGTGCAGGTACGACACGATCAGCAGCGCGCCGACGAACGCCACGACGTCGACGACGGCATCCGTCCAGCCGAAGGCGTACATCGGGATTCCGAGCAGGTGGTGGATCGTGGGCTCGGAGACGTTCAGGATCAGCAGCGAGGAGATCGTGATGCCGAGCTGCGATGTCGCGAGCATGAGGGTCGCGTGCTCCATGGCGTAGAGCGCGGTCTTCGCGGAGCGCGAGCCCCGTTCTGCGCGCGGTTCGATCTGCGAGCGGCGGGCCGAGATCACCGCGAACTCGGCGCCGACGAAGAAGGCGTTCGCGACGAGCAGGATCACGAGCCAGACGATTCCCATCCAGTCGCTCATCGCGTCACCTCCTCACTTGCGACGTCGACCGGCACCGGCGTGTACCGGATGCGGTCGACACGGCGGCCGTCCATGCGGACGACCTGCAGTACACCCGAGTCAAGGGTGACCTCGTCACCGTTGGCCGGCACGCGTTCCAGAACGCTCATGACATAACCGCCCACGGTGTCGTACACGTCTCCCTCCGGCACGAGCACGCCCGTGCGACTTCGCAGTTCATCCGGACGCAGCTCGCCGGGGAAGGTGATGGAGTCTCGGCCGCGGACGACGCCGGCGCGACTGCGATCGTGCTCGTCCGACACCTCGCCGACGATCTCCTCCACAAGATCCTCGAGCGTGACGATTCCGGCGGTTCCGCCGTACTCGTCGACGACGATCGCGAGCTGGTAGCCCTTCGCACGGAGCTCGGAGATCAGCACGTCGAGGTGGACGGTCTCCGGTACCCGCAGCGGCTCGGTCGCCAGCGCGCCGACGGGAACCTCGGTGCGACGCTCGCGTGGCACGGAGACTGCAGCCTTCAGGTGCACGACACCCGTGATGTCGTCGAGGTCGTCGTCGTAGACGGGAAAGCGACTGTGGCCGGTGCGGCGAGCGAGCTGGATGACATCCTCGGCTGAGTCGCCGGCTGCGATGGCGTGCATGCTCGGCCGGGGCGTCATCACATCGTCGGCGGAGAGCCGCGAGAACGTGAGAGTGCGATCGAGCAGGCTGGCGGTGTCCGCTTCGAGCACACCGGCGCTGGCGGATCGGCGCACGAGCGAGGAGAGCTCCTCAGCCGTGCGCGCGCCGGACAGTTCCTCCTTGGGCTCGACTCCCATCGAGCGCAGGATGCCGTTGGCGCTGCCGTTGAGCAGCACGATGGCGGGCTTGAAGACCGTCGTGAACGCCACCTGGAACGGCACGACGAGCTTCGCCGTAGCCCGAGGCAGCGCGAGGGCGAAGTTCTTCGGCACCAGTTCGCCGAGGATCATCGAGAGCACCGTCGCGATGAACATGGCGACCACTGTCGCGATGGGGTGAACCGCGCCTTCGGCGATCCCCCATCCGGTCAGTACCGGGCTCAGCAGGTTCGACAGCGCCGGTTCCATCGTGTAACCGGTCAGCAACGTGGTCAGCGTGATGCCGAGCTGCGCGGACGACAGGTGCGTCGAGGTGTGCCGCAGTGCACCGATCGTGATGGCGAGCCGTGATTCGCCTCTGGCCTGACGAGCCTCGAGTTCGGCGCGATCCAGATTCACGAGTGCGAACTCGCTCGCGACGAACAGTCCCGTTCCCACCGTGAGCAGAAGCCCCACGCCCAGCATGACGTAGTCCATCAGCAGTTCCCCTCCTCAAGAAGCAGGGGCCGGCAGTGGGGCGATGTACTACAACTGGGAGGGTCGTCCATGGTGCATCGATTCTACAGATTCTCGACGGTGTCGAAGCTGTGTCCCCGACTGTTCCTGACGGCGCAGCATCAGCTTCCGCGGCTACCAGCTGACCGGCAGGGCCTTGCCCTCTTCGTAGCCGGCGGCGGACTGGCGTCCGACCAGTGCGCGGTCGTGGAATTGCGGCACCGTCGCCGCGCCCGCGTACGTGAACGAGGACCGAACGCCCGACGTGATCATGTCGAGCAGGTCCTCCAGCCCCGGCCGCAGAGGGTCGAGGTAGATCTTCGACGACGAGATGCCCTCGGCGAACAGTTCCTTGCGCGCACGCTCGTACGCATCGAGCCGCCCGAACCGCGCCTGCACGGCCTTGGTCGACGCCATGCCCCACGACTCCTTGTAGATGCGACCGTCGGCGTCGGTCTGCAGCTGGCCAGGGGCCTCGATCGTTCCGGCGAACCAGGAGCCGATCATGACGGATGCCGCGCCGGCGGCGAGCGCGAGCGCGACGTCGCGCGGGTAGCGCACTCCCCCGTCCGCCCAGACGTGGGCGCCCAGTTCGTGCGCGGCCTGCGCCGTCTCGAGCACCGCGGAGAACTGCGGACGTCCGACCGCCGTCATCATGCGCGTGGTGCACATGGCGCCCGGCCCCACCCCGACTTTGAGGATCGACGCTCCGGCATCCACGAGGTCATTCGCGCCGTCGGCGGTGACGATGTTGCCCGCGACCAGCGGGATGCCGAGGTTCAGAGCCGCGACGGTCGCGAGTGCGCGCAGCATCCCCTCCTGGTGGCCGTGCGCTGTGTCGAGAACGAGCACATCGACGCCGGCGGCGGCGAGCGCCTTGGCCTTGGCCGCCACGTCGCCGTTGATTCCGATCGCGGCGCCCACCGCCAGCCGCCCGTCCGCATCGACCGCCGGTGTGTACAGCGTCGAGCGCAGCGCGCTGCGTGCGCTCAGCGTGCCGATCAGGTGGCCGTGCCGCTGGATCGTGACGAGTTCGGCGCCCGTCGCGGTGATGACGTCGAAGGCGGCGCGTCCGCTCGTGACGTCGTCGGCGTCCAGCGCCGGGGTGCCCACGTGCACGAGATCTCCCAGCTGCGCATCCGGAAGGGCCGTCGCGAGCCTGGTGGCCGGCAGGATGCCGCGCACTGCCGATGCCTCGACCACTGAGCCTGCGACGCCCTCGGCGACCACGATGCCGTGACCCGCCGTGGCGGGCATCAGATGGAGCGCTTCGGCGACGGTGGCCGAGGGCGGAAGCACGAGCGGCGTGTCCCATGCGACCGGTTGACGCTTCACATCGCGGATGGCGGCATCCAGATCCTGCAGCGGCATGTCCTGCGGGAGGATCCCCAGACCGCCGCGCCGGGCGAGCACTGCGGCGAGCCTTGGGCCAGTGACCGAGTTCATGTTCGACGCCACCAGCGGGATCGTCGCCGGCGTGCCGTCGCGCGGCGTCAGATCGACCTCGAGCCTGCTGGTGATGTCGGAGCGACGTGGCACCAGGAAGACGTCCGAATAGGTGAGATCCACGGCTGGTTGCTCGCTGACGAACTTCATACCCCCACGGTAGCTTCACCACGGCCGGATCGGGCAGCCGCACTCGCGTATCCGTGCACGAGAACACGTTAGGCTAGACGGTAGAGCGCGCTGACCCGGGGGCCTCCCGTTTCGCGCGTGGACAAAAGCTTCAGCGATGAAAGAGGGCGATAGCGCGTGGCGAACCAGGTGGCCGGCGTCGGGAGTTCAGACGACGGAGATTTCGGAGCCAACTCGTGGCTCGTCGACGAACTCTACGAACAGTTCAAGATCGATCGCAACTCCGTCGACAAAGAGTGGTGGCCGATCCTGGAGACCTACAAGCCGGATGCTTCGTCCTCGCCGGCCGCGTCGGCATCCGCACCGCCCTCCGGGGCTGCGTCCGCCGCAGCCGCCGAGCACCCGGTGACCGCGCCGATCCCGGTGATCGGCTCGCAGCCCGTCGCCCGCACCACGGCGAAGCCCGCTGCCCCGGCGCCGATCCCCGCCCAGGCCCCGAAGCCGGAGGCCAAGGCGGCCGAGGAATCGGCCGATGAGGACAAGGCCACTCCGCTTCGCGGAATGTCGAAGACCCTCGCGGCGAACATGGACCAGTCGCTGACGGTTCCGACCGCGACCAGCGTCCGCACCATCCCGGCGAAGCTGATGATCGACAACCGCATCGTCATCAACAACCACATGTCGCGCTCGCGCGGCGGCAAGATCAGCTTCACGCACCTCATCGGCTGGGCTCTGATCCAGACGCTGAAGGAGTTCCCGAGCCAGAACGTGTTCTACGCCGAGATCGACGGCAAGCCCTCCGTCGTCGCGCCGGCTCATGTGAACCTCGGCATCGCGATCGATCTGCCCAAGCCCGATGGCACCCGTGCCCTGATGGTGCCGAGCATCAAGCGCGCTGACACGCTGACCTTCACCGAGTACCTGTCCGCCTACGAAGACCTCGTCACCAGGGCGCGCGCCAACAAGCTGACCGCCGGTGACTTCGCCGGCACCACGGTGTCACTGACCAACCCCGGCGGCATCGGCACCGTGCACTCCGTGCCGCGGCTCATGAAGGGCCAGGGCTGCATCATCGGCGCCGGCGCCCTCGAGTACCCCGCCGAGTTCCAGGGCGCGAGCGGGAGGACGCTCGCCGAACTCGGCATCGGCAAGACCATCACCCTCACCAGCACCTACGACCACCGCGTCATCCAGGGTGCCGGCTCCGGCGAGTTCCTCAAGAAGGCGCATGAGCTGCTTCTCGGCGAACGCGGATTCTACGACGACATCTTCGCGGCGCTGCGCATCCCGTACGCGCCGATCCGCTGGAACGCCGACATCGCAGTCGACCTCGCCGAACGCGTCGACAAGCAGTCCCGCGTGCAGGAGCTGATCAACTCCTACCGCGTCCGCGGTCACCTGATGGCCGACATCGATCCGCTGCAGTACGTGCAGCGCTCGCACCACGACCTCGAGATCGAGAGCCACGGCCTCACCTTCTGGGATCTCGACCGGGAGTTCGTCACCGGCGGCTTCGGCGGCAGGCGCGTCATGAAGCTGCGCGACATCCTCGGTGTGCTGCGCGACTCGTACTGCCGCACACTCGGCATCGAGTACATGCACATCCAGGACCCTGAGCAGCGTCGCTGGTTCCATGAGCAGGTCGAGGTCAAATACCAGAAGCCCGGCCATGACGAGCAGCTGCGCGTGCTCCGCAAGCTCAACGAGGCCGAGGCGTTCGAGACGTTCCTGCAGACCAAGTTCGTCGGCCAGAAGCGCTTCTCGCTCGAGGGCGGCGAATCGCTGATCCCGCTGCTCGACGAGATCCTCCAGGGCGCCGCCGCAGGCGGACTCGAGGGCGCCGCGATCGGAATGGCCCACCGCGGTCGGCTGAACGTGCTCACCAACATCGCCGGCAAGACCTACGGACAGGTGTTCCGCGAGTTCGAGGGTCTTCAGGCCACCGGCAACAAGCGCGGCTCCGGCGACGTGAAGTACCACCTCGGAACCCAGGGCACGTTCATCGCCGACGACAAGTCCGAGCTGCCGGTCTACCTCGCGGCCAACCCCTCGCACCTGGAGACCGTCGACGGCGTGCTCGAGGGCATCGTGCGCGCCAAGCAGGACCGCAAGCCCATCGGCACGTTCTCCTGGCTGCCGATCCTCGTGCACGGCGACGCGGCCTTCGCCGGCCAGGGCGTCGTCGTCGAGACGCTGCAGATGGCGCAGCTGCGCGGTTACCGCACCGGTGGCACCATCCACGTCGTCGTCAACAACCAGGTCGGCTTCACCACGACGCCGACGGATGCGCGCACCTCGGTGTACGCGACCGACGTCGCCAAGACGACCCAGGCACCGATCTTCCACGTCAACGGCGATGACCCCGAATCGGTCATCCACGTCGCGCAGCTCGCCTTCGAATACCGTGAGCGCTTCCACCGCGACGTCGTGATCGACCTCGTCTGCTACCGCCGTCGCGGCCACAACGAGGGTGATGACCCCTCGATGACGCAGCCGCTCATGACCGACCTCATCCAGGAGAAGCGCTCGGTGCGCAAGCTCTACACCGAGGCCCTGGTCGGCCGCGGTGACATCACCGAAGAAGAGTACGACCAGGCCAAGGACGACTTCCAGCGCCGTCTCGAGGTCGCATTCGCCGAGACGCATGCGGCGGAGACCGGCGCGACGCCGATCGCTCCGGATCTCGTCCCCGTCGACGAGATCACCGGCGAGCCGGATGTGACCGGTGTCTCCACGGAGGTCGTGAATCTCATCGGAGAGGCGTTCGCCAACAAGCCGGAGGGCTTCACCGTGCACCCGAAGATCCAGCAGCTGCTGGACAAGCGGGTCGAGATGACGCGCAGCGGCAACATCGACTGGGGCTTCGGCGAACTGCTCGCGTTCGGCTCCCTGCTCGTCGAGGGCACCCCGGTGCGCCTCGCGGGTCAGGACTCCAGGCGCGGTACCTTCGTGCAGCGTCACGCCGTCATGCACGACCGCGCGAACGGCCAGGAGTGGCTGCCCCTTGCGAACCTCTCCGAGAACCAGGGGCGCTTCTTCGTCTACGACTCCCTGCTGAGCGAGTACGCCGCGATGGCATACGAGTACGGCTACTCCGTCGAGGCGCCGGAAGCACTGGTGCTGTGGGAGGCGCAGTTCGGCGACTTCGCGAACACCGCGCAGGCCGTCATCGACGAGTACATCTCGTCCGCTGAGCAGAAGTGGGGCCAGCAGTCCAGCGTCACGCTGCTGCTGCCGCACGGCTACGAGGGCCAGGGACCGGATCACTCGTCAGCACGCATCGAACGCTTCCTGCAGCTGTGCGCGCAGGACAACATGACCGTCGCCCGTCCGTCGACGCCCGCCTCGCACTTCCACCTGCTGCGGCGCCAGGCCTACGCCCGTCCTCGACGCCCGCTGATCGTGTTCACGCCGAAGGCGATGCTGCGTCTTCGCGGTGCGACCAGCAAGGTCGAGGACTTCACCCAGGGACGCTTCGAGCCGGTGATCGACGATCACCGCGAACTGAACCGCGAGAGCGTGAAGCGCGTGCTCGTGCACTCGGGCAAGGTGCACTGGGATCTTCGCAGCGAACTCGACAAGAACCCCAACCCCGAGATCGCCCTGGTCCGCCTCGAGCAGCTGTACCCGACGCCGATCGACGAGCTGAAGGCGATCACCGAGACGTACCCGAACGCCGAACTGGTGTGGGTTCAGGAAGAGCCGGAGAACCAGGGAGCGTGGCCGTTCCTCGCTCTCGCGTTCGACGCGGTGCGGGAGCGCGGTTTCCGCGTCGTCTCGCGTGCGGCCTCGGCATCGCCTGCGGCCGGTTCGTCCAAGGTGCACGCCACCGAGCAGGCAGACCTGCTCAAGCGCGCTCTCAGCCTCTGACCCGGAGGCCCGCTGCTCAGTACCAGATGCCGAGCAGCGGGACCTCTGCGGCGCGGAATGCGTCGTCGACGGATGCCGCGACCTCGGCGGTGACGTTCAGCCGGCCTGCGGCGCGCAACTGCACTGCGCTCACTCCCCCGGCATACAGGGCCGACAGCGTCGCCACGTCGAGGACCACGTCCGCCGCGGCATCCTCCACGGGGGTCACCGTCGCTGATCCGCCGTCGGCGGTGAGCCGCCAGGAACCGTCCGCGAAGCCGAGCGAGTCGGCCACGCGGAGCACCAGGTCGATCGGCGCGCGGTATGTGCGCGCGGAGAGCGCTGCGGGAACATCGAGGATGCGCAGCCAGCCGTGATCGTGCACGACGACATCCACACCGCGGCGGTCGGTGACGAGCCACGGCAGCGGATCATCGATCGGGCGGAGGTCGACGCGCACCTTGTCGACAAGGTCGTGCTGCAGCGCGAAGCCCCAGAGCGCGGTGAGCGCGTCCGATGTGACTGCAGCGAGGTGGAAGATCACCATCTCGAACCGGAATGCGCCGGGGATCTCGGCGAGTTTGTATGCCATCACACCCCGCACCGCCCCGCTCTCGTCGAGATAGCGGATGCCGCGCACCGCCGCCGCATCCGGGTGCTCCGGTGTGAGCCCCGCCACTCGTTCCCACCGCAGCTTCCAGCCGGCGATCTGCCCTGAGCGCTGTGTGCGTGCGACCTCGTGCATCGCCGACAGATGATCCCTCAGCGTCTCCTTGTCGATGTACTCGACTCGGCCGGGGAGCGCGGTCGCGGCCCATCCGGCGCGACGGGTGTCGACGGTGATACGGGCGACGGGGACGGCGGGCGCGAAACCGTAACGGCCGTAGATGGTGGCCTCGGATGCGGTGAGACCGGCGATAGGGGTGCCGGCGGAAGCCGCGGCTCGCAACTCCCCCTCCAGCAGCGCGCGTGCGATGCCGCGCCGGCGGTGCGTGCCGGAGACCGTCACGGAGCTGATCGCCCACATGTCGACCTCGCCGCCGGGGACTGTGAGCGGTGTGATCCAGGAGTTCACCGTCGCCACAGGCAGAGTGCTCTCCTCGGCGCCGCCCTCGAACACGCCGATGTTGCGCCGGTCCTTCAGCGCGGCGGTCGTCGACGCGACCGCCTCCGCGGTCGGCTCGGAGTCGAGGAAACCGCGTGCGTCGGCGCGGAAGAACGCCTCGGCCTCGGCCTGCGACGACATGTCGATGATCCGGTACGTGAGGCGCTGGCCTGCCAGCCGCTCGACGGACGTGGGGTCGGCTGGGATGCTGCGCGCGTCGGTCATCCCTCCACCCTAAAGGCAGCAGCCGCCGACGTCAGAGCGTCGGCTCAGTGCGCAGCGACCTGAGCAGCGCGCAGCTTGGCGAGCACCAGATCGCGCAGCTCCTCCGGAGCCGTCTCCTTGCACGCACGTGCCACGACCTCTGTGAGGGTGCTCGCGACGAGAGCCTCACCCTGGCAGGACGGGCAGTTCTCGATGTGCTCGCGGATCTGGGTGTGCTCGGTCTTGCACACTTCGTTGCGGAGGTACTCCTCCAGATCCTGACGGGCTTTGTCGCAACCGCAGTCGCTCATTTCTTGCTCCTCGTACCAGCCGCGGCGATTCCTCGCTCAGCGGCATAATCGGACAGCAACTCGCGCAGCATTCGCCTGCCACGGTGCAGGCGGCTCATCACGGTGCCGATGGGGGTCTTCATGATGTCGGCGATCTCCTGGTACGCGAATCCCTCCACGTCAGCCAGGTAGACCGCAAGTCGGAAGTCCTCCGGGACCTCCTGCAGGGCATCCTTCACGACGGATGCCGGCATGCGGTCGATCGCCTCGGCCTCAGCCGAGCGGCTGTGCGTCGCCGTGGTCGATTCCGCACCGCCCATCTGCCAGTCCTCGAGTTCGTCGATCGTGCCCTGGAACGGCTCGCGCTGCTTCTTTCGATAGATGTTGATGTAGGTGTTCGTGAGAATTCGGTACAGCCAGGCCTTCAGATTGGTGCCCTGGGTGAAAGAGGCCCACGATGCGAAAGCCTTCACGAAGGTCTCCTGCACGAGGTCAGCAGCATCGGCGGGGTTGCGCGTCATGCGCATAGCCGCCGCATACAGCTGATCCATGAAGGGGATCGCCTGTTCCTCGAACTCGCGCCGAGCGTCGCCGACCGTGTCGGCGGGTGCCATGTCATCCATCACGGGCCAGTCTAGGCCGGTGATGTCTGTGATCCCGCTTTCCAGCGTTGCGAGCATTCGTACTCCTTCTCGGCGCGTGCCCCGCCGTTCACTAAGGTGGAACCGATGAGCGACACTCGGTATTCCACCTCCCCTGCCAGGGGCGCCTACAGTGCGCCCGTAGCCGCCGGTGCTGTGCACTCGACGCTGACCATTCCCGGGTCGAAGTCGCTCACCAACCGCGAACTGATCATCGCCGCGATCGCAGACGGCCCCGGTCGGCTGACCGCGCCGCTGCACTCGGACGATTCTCGGCGCATGGTCGACGCGCTGCGCTCGCTGGGCGTCAGCATCGAGGAGATAGACGGTGAAGGCGAGTTCGGGCCTGATCTGCTCGTGACCCCAGGGCATCTGCGCGGCGGCGGCACGGTCGACTGCGGGCAGGCGGGCACGGTCATGCGCTTCATCGCGCCGATCGCCGGCCTCGCCGCCGAGGACGTCCATCTCACCGCGCATGAGACCGCGCTGCATCGCCCCATGGGCGCGATGATCACCGCACTTCGTGATCTCGGTGTCGACATCGATGACGAGGGCACTTGGTCTCTCCCGTTCACCATTCGCGGTCATGGCCGCATCCGCGGGGGGCGGATCGAGATCGACGCCTCCGCATCGAGTCAGTTCGTCTCCGGTCTGCTGCTGGCCGCTCCGCGATTCGATGTCGGCCTTCACCTCGTGCACACCGGCGAGCACCTGCCGAGTCTTCCGCACATCGACATGACCATCGAGTCGCTGAGTCGCCGCGGCATCCGAATCGAGCGACCCGCCGCCGGGGAATGGCTCGTCGAGGCCGGCGTCCCGCGGGCGAAGGAGATCGCGATCGAGCCCGATCTCTCCAATGCGGCCCCGTTCCTCGCCGCGGCGATGGTGACCGGCGGTGAGGTCTCGGTCACGGGCTGGCCGCTGCACTCGACTCAGCCCGGTGCGCTGCTGCCCGACATCCTGCAGGCGATGGGTGCGCACGTCGGCCGCCACAGCGGCACGATGACCGTGCGTGCCGGCGACGGCATCCGCGGGCTCGATCTCGACCTCTCAGCGGCCAGCGAGCTGTCCCCCACCATCGTCGGACTCGCCGCGTTCGCGGACAGTCCGACGACGATCCGCGGGATCGGTCACATCCGCATGCACGAGACCGACCGCATCGCGGCACTGATCGGCAATCTCACCGCACTCGGCGGCGAGGTGGAGGAACTGTCGGATGGTATGCGGATCATCCCGCGTCCGCTGCACGGCGGAACCTGGTCCTCTCACCACGACCACCGCATCGCGACCACCGGCGCTCTGGTCGGACTGCGCGTACCCGACGTCAGGATCGACGACATCGGCACGACGGCGAAGACCCTCCCGGAGTTCACGCAACTCTGGGAACGGATGCTGGGGGGCGCCTCCGCGTGAGCTGGCTCGACCCTGACGATGACCTCGACGGTGACTTCGAGGACTTCGACGAGAGCAGCATCCGGATGCGTCCCAACCCCAAGGCGAACCGTCCGCGCACGAAACGTCGCCCTGCCCACGAGGATGCGCAGATCGGCCGGGTGCTCGGTGTCGATCGTGGCCGCTACAGCGTGATGATCGACGAGGGCGCCGTGGATGAGCTCACGATCACGACCACGCGGGCGCGAGAGCTCCGCCGCATGCCCATCGTCACCGGCGATCAGGCCCGCGTTGTGGGTGACACTTCTGGCGATGAGGGCACCCTGGCGCGCATCGTCGGGATCGTCGAACGTTCGTCGCTGCTGCGACGCAGCGCGGACGACACCGACCAGGTGGAGCGCGTGATCGTCGCCAACGCCGATCAGATGCTCATCGTCGTCGCCGCCGCCGATCCTGAGCCGCGTGCACGACTGGTCGACAGATACCTGGTGGCGGCCCTGGATGCCGGCGTCCGTCCGCTCCTCGTCGTCACCAAGACCGACCTCGCCGACCCGGCGCAGTTCCTGTCGCACTTCGACGGACTCGACCTGCGTGTGTTCACGAGTGCGCAGGAGAAGATGCCGACCGATGAGATCGGCGCGGCGCTGATCGGGCACTCGACCGTGTTCGTCGGACACTCGGGCGTCGGCAAGTCGACGCTCGTGAACGCGCTCGTGCCGTCGGCAGGACGGGCGACCGGACATGTGAACCAGGTCACAGGGCGAGGCCGTCACACCTCCTCTTCGACCGTCTCGCTGCGCTACGTGAGCGCCGAGGGCACCGGATGGGTGATCGACACGCCGGGTGTGCGCTCGTTCGGGCTGGGGCACGTCGACACGGCGAACATCCTCGCCTCGTTCACCGAACTCGCCGAGATCGCCGAGAGATGCCCCCGCGGATGCACGCACCTCAGCGATGCCCCCGACTGCGCGTTGATCGAGGCGGCCGAGCGCGGCGAACTGAGTCCGGCCACCCTTTCGCGTCTGGATTCGCTGCAGCGCCTGCTGCAGACGTTCGCCGACAAGGCGGAGGCCAATCCGGGCTCACCCGGTCGATAGGCTGGAGAGCGTGACGAATCTGCGCCTCGAACCCGGTACCGCCGCCCCCGACTTCTCGCTGTCCGACCAGGACGGCAGCGAGGTCGCACTCTCCGACCTCCGCGGTCAGAAGACGATCCTCTACTTCTATCCGGCGGCGATGACACCCGGATGCACGACCCAGGCATGCGACTTCAGAGACAGCATCGCGTCCCTGCAGGGCGCCGGCTACCGCGTCGTCGGCATCTCGCGCGACGAGCCGTCGAAGCTGGCGGAGTTCCGCGATCGCGACGGCCTCACCTTCACGCTGCTGAGCGACCCCGACCATGCCGTGCACTCCGCCTACGGCGTGTGGGGCGAGAAGATGAACTACGGCAAGGTCATCGAGGGCGTGATCCGCTCGACCTTCGTGCTCGACGAGGACGGCACGATCGCGCAGGCGCTCTACAACGTCAAGGCCACCGGCCACGTGGCACGTCTGAGGAAGATGCTGGGCATCGACGCCTGAGCGTCAGTCCTCAGCCGGTTCTTGCATCGAGCCGACGCTCTCGCTGCGCGCGCTCGCGATGAGCAGCAGGAATCCGATGGTCCCCGGCAACCCGACCCCGAGCACGAACGCCCACAGCACCGGCTGAACGGTCAGCGACGCCAGTGCGAGCGCCACGGCGAGCACCTGGAGCACGACGCCGCCGGAACGGGCCCAGGTGCGTCCTCGGCGCGTGCCGAGCGCGAACGCGAACAGGGCGGCGGCGCCGATCAGGGTGAGCACGATGAGCGCGATCGCTGTGGGAAGCGATGCGGCCTCTCCGGCTCCGAGGCCGACGAGCTCGATCAGGGCGACGACGGTGAGCGCCACTCCCTCGAGCGCGAGCAGAGCCGCTGCGACGGTGGCCAGACGGGGTGAACGCAAGATGTCTCCTGAGAAATCAGATCTGTAGGCACAAAATCCTTGATTTCGCGCCCGTGCTGTAACACAATGTTAACAGTCATGTGCTCCCACAGCGGCGTGGGGCGAGCAACCGCTCGCGTCACTACGGTCGACGACACCCCGATTTCGCCGCCCATCACCGAGCCATCGCCCTGCGACCGCTCACGAGAATCCACACCGAGGAGCCCCCATGGACTGGCGCGACAAAGCCGCCTGCCTGACTGTCGACCCTGAGCTGTTCTTCCCCGTGGGGAACACCGGTCCGGCCGTCGATCAGATCGAGAAGGCGAAGACCGTCTGCGCCACCTGCACGGTGACCGAGGTCTGCCTGCAGTACGCACTGGAGACCAGCCAGGACTCCGGCGTATGGGGCGGCCTCTCCGAAGACGAGCGCCGCGCCCTCAAGCGTCGCGCAGCGCGCGCGCGCCGCGCTTCCTGAGCTTGTGCGTCCCCGACGGCCCGGGTTTCGACTCGGGCCGCTTCGCGGGCCTCGCTCAACCTTGAGTCGAGTCGCGTCAGATCCGCTTCGCGGACGAGACCCGACTCAACTCAATGCTTCAACCAGCGCATCGGGATGTCGATCAGCACATCCGTGCCCTCGCCGTCGGCGCCGCGCCACTCGATGCTGCCGCCCAGCTCTCCCTGGATGAGCGTGCGGATGATCTGCGTGCCGAGGCCCTGACCGATCCGCCCCTCCGGGAGGCCGTGGCCGGTGTCGTGAACCGACACGTGCAGCTTCTCGTCGGTGCGCACTGCGTCGATCGTCACCATGCCCTCCTTACCGGCCAGGCCGTGCTCGACGGCGTTCGTGACGACCTCCGTGAGCGCCAGCGCGAGAGGCGTGGCGTACTCGCTGGGCAGGACGCCGAAATGACCGGTCGACATCGTGCGCGCACGCGTGTTGGGCGCGGCGGCGACCTCGGCGACGAGCTTGAGCACCCGGTGGAAGACCTCATCGAAGTCGACGGTCTGCGTCAGCCCCTGCGCCAGCGTGTCGTGCACGACGGCGATGGCATCCACCCGCCTCATCGCCTGCGTGAGCGCATCACGCGCTTCATCCGAATGCGTGCGGCGTGCCTGGATGCGCAGCAGCGAGGCCACGGTCTGCAGATTGTTCTTGACGCGGTGATGGATCTCGCGGATCGTCGCGTCCTTGGTGATCAGCTCCTGCTCCTGGTGGCGCAGCTCACTCACATCACGGCACAGGATGATCGCGCCCACGCGGGTGCCGTGGTCCTTGAGCGGGATGGCACGCAGGGAGACGGTGACGCCGCGCGCCTCGATATCGGTGCGCCATGGCGCACGTCCGGTGACGACGACGGGAAGAGACTCATCGACCTGTCTGGTCGAGGGCAGGATGCGCGTGGTCACCTCGGCGAGCGACTCCCCCTCGAGCTCGTCGTCGAAGCCCATGCGGTTGAATGCCGAGAGCGCGTTGGGGCTCGCGAACGTCGTGATCCCGTCGACATCGAGGCGGATGAGGCCGTCCGACGCGCGGGGAGCGCCGCGCCGCGGCGACGTGGGAGCGGCTGGGTCGGGGAACTCGCTGGACGAGATCATGCGGAACAGATCGTTCGCGCATTCGTCGAACGTGATCTGCTGCCGTGACGGGGTGCGGGTCTCGCCCAGATTGCTGTGGCGTGTGAGCACGCCGATCACAGGAGCTGGATTGCCGTCCTTGCCGCGCTCGCGAACGATCGGCACGGCGCGAAGCCTCGTCGGTGTCTCCTCGAACCAGTCGGGTGAAGAGGAATCGACGATCTGGCCGGAGTCGAAAGCACCCCGCACCTGCGTGCGCCACTGCTGTCGGACTCCCTCCCCGACGATGTCGCGGTAGAACAGCGTCGCGGCTCCGCTCGGACGTGCGTGGGCGACGGCGACGAAGGAACCGTCGTTCGTCGCGACCCAGATCACGATGTCGGCGGAGGCGAGGTCGGCGAGCAGCTGCCCGTCGCTCGCGAGTCTGTGCAGCCATTCGACATCATTGTCGTTCAAGCAGCCCTGGGCATGGACGAGATCACTGAGGGTGGACACCACACAAGCCTAATGGCGCGCGCCCGGACGCTCAGATCACGGGGACAGGCAGTTCAGAGCACGGCGAACGATGTGGCGCGCCAGCGGCGGTCAAGACCTTCCAGCCGGATCGCCACAGCCCTCGTGCGCCCTGGTCCCGCAACGACGACGACGGCCTCCACCACCCCGTCGGCGGGCACGGTCTCTCGGATGGAGAGCACTTCGAACACGGGCCGGACAGGAGGGACTCCGCGTGCGCTGCGAGCCCGTGCGGAGAGGTTCGCCCTGGCACCGAGCTTTCGGAACGCCTCTTCACTGAACCATCGTGCGAGCTGATCGATCTCACGTACGCCGGCGAAGACCTCGAGCACGCCCTGAGTGAGACTCCGCAGCAGCTGCGTGGGATTCGGCAGATCTGCTGCCGGAGTCGGCTGCGGGGCGAAGTACTCGTGAAGCGTCATCGTATTCACTTTCGGTTTCGATGCGTGCCAGTAGACCACGTCCCGCAGTCCTCGCGCCAGACCCGAAGCCCAAGTTGTGGATAACTCCCGCGGCATCCGCATGCTCTCCCCTACGCTCGTTCGCGTGCACTGGGATCGTCTGTTCGAAGACCTCGAAGGTCAGCTCGCCGCCGAATGGGAGGCCGAGCGCGCTGTGCTCGATGCGGAGTCGGAGCGGCTGCGCATCGCGAGACTCGGGCTGCGCGCACGCCTGCGCAGATTCGAGCACGATGCTGCGCTGGTCGGTCTGCGACTTGTCGACGGCGAGCGTCGATCCGTGCGCGTGCGCGTCGTCGGGGCGGATTGGATCGCCGCACAGCCTCCCGAGGGCGGTGGCGCCCTGATCGTGCCGCTCTCGGCGCTCACCGGTGTCGAGAGCACGCATGGTGCGCTGCTGGCGACGCTGGAGGACGCCGTGCTTCCGACCGATGAGCTGCGGGTGCGGATGACGCTGGGTTTCCTGATGCGAGACCTCGCGCGACGGCGCACGCCGTTGCACGTCGCGTTGCGCGACGGCGAACGTCTGCATGGCACCGTGGACCGCGCGGGCGCCGATCATCTCGATCTCGCCGTCCACGACGCCGGCCAGGCGCGACGCGCCGACGCCGTGCGGGCGTTCCGCATCGTCCCGTTCGACGCGGTGGTGTCGGCGCGAATGGACGGCGCGGTGCTCTGAAGGCGGTGCACTGATTCTGAAGGCGGTGCACTGTCTCTGACGTCGGCGCGGTGTCGCGCCGAAGCGGCGCCGGTCAGCGCGTGGGGCGCTGCGTGCCCCAGACCTCTGGGAAACTCGCCGCATCTGCCTGACGCCACAGCGCCATGCGCCGTGCCTCTTCGGTCTGCTCCGCCAGGTACTCGGCGATGCTGTCCTCTGCCACCCGCCAGCGCGCGGGCGCGCCCAGCTGCGCGCCGCGCAGCGTGCCGCTGATCACGAGTGCGACGACCTCATCGACGTCGATCGCGAGGAGCTCGGCGACCTGCGCGGGCGCGAGGAAGCGAGGAGCTGATGCGGGCGAATCGGCCATGACCTCATTGTCGCGCTTCCTGGACGCTTATATGCCCACGTGACCGCCCTGTGGATAACTTTCGACTCGAGTCGGGCGATTCTGTGACGATGTGTGCATGACGACCCAACCACGCGCACGGCGTGCCTTCTGGGGTGACATCCGTTTCCTGATCGGCATCGCCCTGGTGATCCTCTCCGTCGCCGGTGTCTGGCTGATCGTGTCATCGGCACGCCAGACGACGCCGGTGCTGCAGGCGGATCGGACGATCGCGCAGGGCGAGGCTCTCGTATCCGACGACTTCCGCGTCGTGGAGGTGAGCCTCGGCACCGTCGTCGACGGATACCTCGCGCCTCAGGATCTCGAGCCGGGCATGATCGCGGCCCGAACTCTCGCGGCCGGGGAACTGCTGCCGGTGACCGCTGCCTCCGATGCCCAGTCCGGCCGCACGACGAGCATCGTCATCGAAAGCAGCGTCGGCATACCCGAGAGCGTCGTGGTCGGAACACCGGTCGAGCTCTGGTACGCACCGCTGGTGGCGGAGTCCGACGAGTTCGACGCTCCGCGCATTCTCGTCGCCGACGTCGTGGTCGCCTCGATTCCCGACACCGACGGCATGCTCGCACAGCGCACCGCGATGCTCGAGATCGTGATCGATCGATCCGATGTGGCCGACGTCCTCGCTGCGATCACCGGCGGTGGCGCGCTGTCCGTGGTGCCGCTGGGGTACGCCTCGTGACCTCGGTGCTGATCGCTCTCGACGAGCCGAAGGCAACAGCGATCGGCGCGGATCTCGAACGCGACGGCATCCGGGTCATCGGCATCCTTCCGCCTGCCGAGCTCACTGTCTCGCTGCTGAGCGAGTCGGATGCCGTGATCCTCCCCGCCACGCGATCAGCGCTGACCAGTGAGCTGGTGCAGGCCTGCGATCGGAGCGGGGTGCGCATCATCACTCTGGGAACGGGCGACTCGCGACTGCTCGGCCGCTACGGGCTTCCCGAGGCTCTTCCCGAGGATGCCGACGCGTGGCAGATCGCAGACGCCCTCGCCGACGAGACCCCGATCACCACGACGCCTCAGACGCCGTCGAACCGGCGAGTGATCGCTGTCTGGGGGCCGCACGGCGCACCGGGACGCTCCACCGTCGCGATCCAGTTGGCCGTGGAGATGATGCGATCCGGCGGGTCCTGTGCGCTCGTCGACGCGGATACGGTCGCACCGTCACTCGCCCTGCTGCTCGGACTCGGCGACGATGCACCGGGGATCGCAGCAGCCTGCCGACGCGCGGAACTCGGCGGCCTCGATGCCGCAGAGCTCGCTCGCCTCGCCACGCGAGTCGAGACGAGTGCAGGGGGCCTGGAGGTCCTCGGCGGACTCAATCGTCCCTCCCGCTGGCCGGAACTCGCTGCCGGACGGCTGCGGACGACCCTTCAGGTGTGCCGGGAGTGGGCGGACGTCACGATCGTCGACGTCTCGGCTGCCTTCGACGCCGACGAGGAGATCACCGACGATCTCGCCGGCCCGAGGCGCAATGCCGCCACCACGACCGTGCTGCGCGAAGCGGACGTCGTGGTGGCCGTCACTGCGGCCGACCCGCTTTCGGTGTCGCGGTTCCTTCGCGATCATGCCGAGCTGCGCAGACTCATCGGCCCGACCGCTCACGTCGCCGTCGTCGCGAATCAGGTGCGCCCCGGTCCGCTGGGGATCGACGCCCGTGGTCAGATCCGAGGCGCGCTGGAAAGGTTCGCCGGCATCACCGACGTCTCCTTCCTGCCCCTCGATCAGCGCGCGGCGGACGCCGCCCTGCTGCATGCGCGGCCGATGGCGGACATCACTCCGCGCTCCGCGCTGGTGGCAGCGATAAGGCGTCTCGTCGAGACGCTCGAGCCGGTCCGGCCGACCGGCTCGAAGGTCACTGCCGGTAGTCGGCGAGGAAGTTCCCGAGTCGCTCGATGGCTTCGCCCAGAACGCGGGGCTCTGGCAGCGTCACCACTCGGAAGTGGTCGGGAGTTGGCCAGTTGAACCCGGTCCCCTGCACGAGGAGGATGTGTTCGGCGACGAGCAGGTCGTAGACGAACTTGCTGTCGTCGCGGATCTCGTGCACGTTCGGGTCCAGCCGCGGGAAGGCGTACAGCGCACCGAGCGGCTTCACGCATGAGACCCCGGGGATCGATTCCAGACCCTCCCACGCGACGTCGCGCTGTTCATGCAGCCGGCCGCTGGATGAGATCAGAGCGTCGATGGACTGCACTCCGCTGAGCGCGGCCTGCACCGCGTGCTGCGCGGGGACATTCGGGCAGAGGCGGGTCGATGCGAGCAGCGTGATGCCCTCGAGGAAGCCCTTGGCGTGGTCCTGCGGCCCTGTGATGACCATCCAGCCGGAACGGAATCCCGCCACCCGGTACGTCTTGGACAGGCCGTTGAACGTCAGGCACAGCAGGTCGGGGGCGAGCGTGGCGGTGGGGATGTGCACGGCATCGTCGAACAGGATCCGGTCGTAGATCTCATCCGAGAGGATCAGCAGCTCGTGCTCTCGGGCGATCTGAACGAGGCCCTCGAGCACCGCTCGCGAATACACGGCGCCGGTCGGGTTGTTGGGGTTGATGATGACGATCGCCTTCGTGGCGGGCGTGACCTTGGAACGGATGTCTTCCAGATCCGGTTCCCAGCCGCTGAGCTCGTCGCAGATGTAGTGCACCGGCGTTCCGCCGGCGAGGCTCGTCATCGCGGTCCACAGCGGGTAGTCCGGGGCGGGGATCAGCACTTCGTCGCCCTGGTCGAGGAGCGCCTGCATCGTCATCGTGATGAGCTCGGAGACGCCGTTGCCGAGATAGACGTCGTCGGGACCGAACGACGGGAAGCCCTCGATCTGCTCGTACCGGCCCACCACGGCGCGACGTGCGGAGATGATGCCGCGGCTGTCGCTGTAGCCGTGCGCGGTCGGCAGCGCCGCGAGCATGTCATGCACGATCTGATGCGGCGCCTCGAATCCGAAGATCGCCGGATTGCCCGTGTTGAGCTTGAGGACGGTATGGCCCTCGGCCTCCAGCCGCGCCGCCTCTACGAGCGCTTTGCCGCGGATCTCGTACAGGACGTTCTTGAGCTTCGACGACTGGTCGAAGTGACGGGGAGGGGTCATTGCGAAAGCCTACCGGCTCTGGCCGGATGCTCAGCGCCGCTCAGGGCGCTGAGCTCAGCCGTCGATCACTTCTTCTTCTTGCCCTGCGCACGTCGCTGCTCGCGGTTGCCTGGGGCGGATGCCGGAGCATCCGTCCGCTGACCGAAAGCACCGCGCGCGCCCTGCGCGGGTGCGGCCGGCGCTTCGCCCTCGGATGCCGCGGCTGCGGCGGCGGCCTGCCGAAGGCGGTCCGTCGCCGACTGCTGCACCTGACCACGATCGTTGCGGACTTCCACTTCACCCGCGTCGTTGGGCGCGGAGTACTCCAGTCGCTGCTCTCCGCCGTCGGTCGCGAGACCCTTCGCCTCGACCTCTGTGGCGTCGGAGTCGCCGGCGCGGCGCACCTCGACCTCGAGGTTGTAGAGGTAGCCGACCGACTCCTCCTTGATCTGGCCCATCATCGACTGGAACATCGCGAATCCCTCGCGCTGGTACTCGATCAGCGGGTCGCGCTGCGCCATCGCCCGCAGGCCGATGCCGTCCTTGAGGTAGTCCATCTCGTAGAGATGATCGCGCCAGCGACGATCGAGCACCTGCAGAACGACTCGGCGTTCCAGCTCGCGTGTGGCGGCCTCTCCGAGCGTGCTCTCACGCGTCTCGTATGCGATCTTGGCGTCCGAGAGCAGTTCGCGGGTGAGTCCCTCAGCATCGATGCCGCCCTTGCGGCCGCTGGCCTCTGCAACGACCTCATCGATCGTGACGCTGACGGGGTACAGCGTCTTCAGCTCGGCCCACAGAGCGTCGAAGTCCCAGCTCTCGTTGTGGCCGGAGCCGGTGTGATCGGTGACGACGCCGGTGATGGCATCCTCGACGAAGTGCTGCACCCGGCCGGCGATGTCGTCGCCCTGCAGGATGTGGCGGCGGTCGGCGTAGATCGCCTCGCGCTGACGGTTGAGGACGTCGTCGTACTTGAGGACGTTCTTGCGCATCTCGGCGTTGCGCGACTCCACCTGCGACTGCGCGCTGCGGATGGCGCGGGAGACGAGTCCGGATTCGATCGGAACGTCATCGGGGAAATTGGTTCGCGCGAGGATCGCCTCGGCCGCACCCGACTGGAACAGCCGCATGAGGTCGTCGGTGAGGCTGAGGTAGAACCGGCTCTCGCCTGGGTCGCCCTGACGCCCGGAGCGTCCGCGCAACTGGTTGTCGATGCGCCGCGATTCGTGACGCTCGGTGCCGAGCACGTAGAGGCCGCCGGCGTCGGTGACCTTGGTGCTCTCCTCGGCGACGACACCCTTCATCGACTCGTATGTCTCGTCCCAGGCGGCTTCGTACTCCTCCGGAGTCTCCGCCGGGTCGAGGCCCTTGCTCTTGAGTTCCTGCACGGCGAGGAACTCGGCGTTGCCGCCGAGCATGATGTCGGTGCCGCGACCGGCCATGTTGGTGGCGACCGTGACGGCGCCGAGTCGGCCCGCCCGCGCGACGATCTCCGCTTCCCGTGCGTGGTTCTTCGCGTTCAGGACCTCGTGCTTGATGCCCTTCTTCGCCAGCAGCCGGGAGAGGTACTCGCTCTTCTCGACGCTGACAGTGCCGACCAGCACGGGCTGACCGGTCTCGTGGCGCTCGACGATGTCCTCCACGACCTGCGCGAACTTCGCCGTCTCGTTCTTGTAGACGAGATCGGCGTTGTCCTTGCGGATCATCGGGCGGTTCGTGGGGATCTGCACGACGCCGAGCTTGTACGTCGACATGAACTCCGCAGCCTCGGTCTCGGCCGTACCGGTCATGCCGGCGAGCTTGTCGTACAGGCGGAAGTAGTTCTGCAGTGTGATGGTCGCGAGAGTCTGGTTCTCGGCCTTGACCGGCACCGACTCCTTCGCCTCGATCGCCTGGTGGATGCCCTCGTTGTAGCGACGACCCACCAGGATGCGACCGGTGTGCTCGTCGACGATCATGACCTCGTCGTTCATCACGACGTAGTCGGTGTTCTTCTTGAACAGGGCGAGCGCCTTGATCGAGTTGTTCAGGAACGAGATGAGCGGTGTGTTCGCCGACTCGTAGAGGTTCTCGATGCCGAGGTAGTCCTCGACTTTCTCGATGCCGGGTTCGAGCACACCGATCGTCCGCTTCTTCTCGTCGACCTCGTAGTCCTCGCCGGGCTCCAGTGTGCGAGCGATCTTGGCGAATTCGGTGAACCAGCGGTTCGCCTCGCCGGAGGACGGGCCGGAGATGATGAGCGGCGTGCGCGCCTCGTCGATCAGGATCGAGTCGACCTCGTCGACGATCGCGAAGAAGTGCTCGCGCTGCACGAGATCTTCCTTGCGCCACGCCATGTTGTCGCGCAGGTAGTCGAAGCCGAACTCGTTGTTCGTTCCATAGGTGATGTCGGCGGCGTACTGCTCGCGTCGCACAGCGGGCGTCTGCCCCGAGACGATGATGCCGGTCTTCATGCCGAGAGCGCGGAACACGCGCCCCATGAGTTCGGCCTGGTAGGAGGCGAGGAAGTCGTTGACCGTGATGATGTGAACGCCCTTGCCGGCGATCGCATTCAGATAGGCCGGGAACGTCGCGACGAGCGTCTTTCCCTCACCGGTCTTCATCTCGGCGATGTTGCCCATGTGCAGGGCCGCGCCACCCATCAGCTGCACGTCGTACGCGCGCATGCCGAGCGTGCGCTTGGCGGCTTCGCGGACGGCGGCGAAGGCCTCCGGCATCAACTGATCGAGGGTCTCGCCCTTCTCGAACCGCTCCCGCAACTGGGTGGTCTCGTTCGAGAGCTCCTCATCCGTGAGTTTCTCGAAGTCCTCCTCCAGCGCGCCGACGGCCTTCACGACCTGATTCAGGCGTCGAAGGATGCGACCCTCGCCCGCGCGCAGCAGCTTCTCAAGAGGATTCGCCACTTAAGTCATCTCCCTTTTGTGGGTCAGAACCCCGGCCACCCAGATCGGGCTTCAGTACCGGGCATACCTCGCCATGTTACCGGCCGGTGACCTTTGCATCGTCTGGATGAGCCATTCCGGCGACATTGCCGCGTATGTATATATTGAGAAATCACTTCCGGAGGTCATATGTCGGTACGTCAGAGCCTGCTCGCCATCCTCGATCAGGGTCCCTGCTACGGCTATCAGCTGCGCAGCGAGTTCGATCGCCGCACCGGCTCGACGTGGCCGCTGAATGTCGGCCAGATCTACAACACCCTCGAACGCCTCGAGCGTGACGGCCTGGTCGAGCGCGGCGACGCCGACGAGAAGGGCCACGTGTACTGGCAGATCACGGATGCGGGATCCGCCGAGGTCGCATCGTGGCTCTCGTCCCCCGTCGTGCGCGGCAGTGCGACGCGAGACGAGCTCGCGATCAAGCTCGCGGTCGCTGCGACACTGCCCGGCGTCGACGTCGCAGCCGTCATCCAGGCGCAGCGGAGGGCGTCGCTGGAGCAGATGCAGTCCCTGCAGCGCGCGCAGTACACGGGCGCCGACCCTCACGGGCCACAGCAGCTCGCCTGGTCGCTCGTCGTGGATTCGATGATCTTCGCGGCCGAGGCCGAGGTGCGCTGGCTCGACCACACCGAACAACGGCTCACGCGGCACTCGCGCCATACCATGGGTCTCGAGCTCGCGACCGAGCATCCCAAGAAGGGGCGCCCGACGCTGTCACGGCGCGATGCCCCGGTCGCGACTGCGGAGAGGTGACGCCGGGTGGTCGGCCGATGCACAGCCCACGCATCGTGAACGGAAAGTAGGATCGATCCATGGCCGGATTCTGGGGTAAGCGCAAGCGCGAAGAAGAGGCTGCGCAAGCAGCACAGGACGCCGATCTCGCTCGCAAGGCGGAACAGGCGCTGGTCGCCGCGGACGAGCGCATCCGCACCGCCGGCGACGAGCTCGCCTTCGCCGAGGCGGAGCTGGGACTGTCGCTCACGAAGGATCTGACGGCAGCGCTGGATGCAGTGCGCACGCACCTGCGCGAGGCATTCCAGTTGCATCAGCTCAACCACGACGAGATCCCCGACACTGATGAGGAACTCCGAACGCGCGACGCGCGGATCGTGCAGTTGTGCGAGTGGGCCGAGGACCTGCTGGATGAGAAGACCTCAGCGTTGGCCGAGTCCATCGCGAAGGTGCGCCGCGCGCCGCAGGTGCGTGAGAAGGTGCGCTCGGACGCGGAGAGGCTTTCCGCACGCCTCCCGCAGGCCCGCGAGATCGTCGAACGTCTCGCAACGCGGTACGCGGACAGTGCGCTGAACCAGATCCACAACAGCGCTGACGAGGCCGAGCAGCTCATCGCCTTCGCCACGCACGGCGCCGACGTCGCAGAACGACGTCGCGCCGCGAAGCAGAATGAAGAGGCGAACCTCGCCTTGGAGACCGCGACCGAGGCCATCCGCCGTGTCGGCGCTCTGCTCGACGCGGTCGAGGACTTCGAGATCGAGGCGCTGCGTGCAGAATCCACCCTCGCCGAGGTCGTCGCCGATTCGCGCGGCGACATCATCGCCGCACGCAATGCGCCCAAGGTCCCCGCCGTCACCGAAGCGACCACTGAACTCGAGAAGGCCCTGGAGTCACTGGCGCCATCCGGATCGCGCAACGACCCGTTCGCCGAGTTGACACGGCTGCGAACGGCCAACACCGCACTCGACGATGCGATCGCCAAGGCGCAGTACCGCATCCAGAATCCGCTGCCGAGCATCGCCCAGGTGCAGCACTCCCTCGACGACGCCGATCGTCAGCTCGGCGTCGCACGCGGACTCATCTCCGGGCATCGCGGCTGGATCGGCGCGGATGCACGCACCCGCTTCGCGGAGGCGGAGCGGCTGCGCATCGACATCCCAGAACTCATGGCCGACGAAGACACGCGCGAGCAGGCACTCTCCGGCGCCCGTCGCGTCGCTCAGCTGGCAGCCGAGGCCCTGCAGCTCGCGCAACGCGACATCGACTCCGCCAGGCCGCAGCAGCAACAGCAGGACTGGGGTGGCGGCTGGGGAGGCGGACGCCGCGGCGGAGGCGGCGACGTCATGGGCGGCATCATGGGCGGCCTCGTCATCGGCAGCATCCTGGACGGCATCTTCGACTGACCGGCGGGTGGAGTGCGGCTTCGACTCGCTTCGCTCGCTCAACCCGTTTCGTCTCGCTGCGCTCGCTCAACGACCCGCGGAGTCGCTCGCTCAACGACCCGCGGAGTCGCTCGCTCAACGACCCGCGGAGTCGCTCGCTCAACGACCCGCGGAGGCGCTCGCTCAACGACCCGCGGAGGCGCTCGCTCAACGACCCGCGGAGTCGCTCGCTCAACGACCCGCGGAGTCGCTCGCTCAACGACCCGCGGAACAGACACGGAAATGGCCCGGCACCTCACGGTGCCGGGCCATTTCATGTCTCAGGAAGCGAGCGCCTCGCTGGGCGGAGCCTGGGCGGTCAGTGAGATCACTCCGTAATCCCAGCCCTTGCGCCGGTAGACCACGCTCGGGTGATCGGTGCGGACGTCGACGAACAGGAAGAAGTCGTGTCCGACGAGTTCCATGCGATCCACGGCCTCTTCGACCGTCATCCATTCCGCGTCGAAGTTCTTCGTGCGGATGACGACAGGCGAGTACGCTTCCTCATCATCATTCTGAATAGGAATGGCGCCCGTGGCGACGGCGTGCAGCACGTCGGCTGATGCGGGCTCGACATCGATCCCTTCGAGCGCGCCGCTGCCCTTCTCGAAGTGGGCCCCGCGAGGATGCTGGCGCCCGTCGACGCGCTTCTCCTTGGCGCGCCGCAACTGCTCCGACATCTTGTCGACAGCGAGATCGAGGGCCACGAACTTGTCGCCGTCGACGGCTTCCGCCCGAACGACCGGTCCCTTGCCGACCAGCGTGAGCTCCACGGTCTCGTCCGGAACACGCCCGCCTCGATAGGCGCGATGCGTGACTTTCACATCCAGGCGTTGCGCCTTCGCTGCGAGCGGCTGAACGCGGGCGATCTTCTCCTCGACAACGGTCCGGAAGCGATCGGTGATACCCACCCCGACGCCAACGATGCTTGTTTCCATTGCTGCCTCCTTGTCCCGGTCCTCCCGGCCAAGGGCGGACCGTGGTCGCCTTGTGACCCCCTACCGTAGTCCGCGCAGAGGTGGATGTCACCAATCATTCACGATGCGTTTGCCTGGAATCCGCTATGCCGCGGTGTCGCAGCGAGCGCGACCGCCCCGCGCACGCGGAATCCCGCCGTTGTCAGAGCGCGTGCGGCCTCGTCGAGAGTGGCGCCGGTGGTCACGACATCGTCGATCACGAGGACTTCGCGCGCATCCCGGGCGTGTCGCGCGCGCATGCTCCCTGACACGTTTCGCCCCCGCTCGAGCGCACCGAGTCCGCGCTGGTCCGCTGTCGAGCGGACGCTGGCGAGAAGCCGGCTCGACGCGAAGCCGGCGCGGCGGATCAGCAGCTCGGGCACCCGATACCCACGGCGGCGGAAGGCGGCCGTCGACGTCGGGACGGGCACCAGCAACGGCCGCTCCGCGCCGTAGGCCCCATCCGCGATGGCCGCTTCCAGGGCCGTGCCCAGTGCCGTTCCCAACGGTCGCGAAAGCAGAGTCTCGCCCTCTTCCTTCAGACGTCGGATGCACCGCGCCGTCACTGCGCGATACACGAGCGCTGCGGTGACCGGCAGTCCACCTGGCGTCTTCTGGCGCATCGGCGCTGCGACCAGCGCTCGCCCGCATTCGTCGCAGAGCAGGGTGCCGAGCAGATCGCAGCCAGCGCAGCATCCGGACAGCGCGAAGGCTGCGAGCTCATCGACGAGCGAGGACCACGACTCTGCGAACGGCATGCGAGCGACACTGACAGGCTCTGTCGCTGCACGCTCGGCGCAGATCCGCGATCGGTGAGGAACGTCGCCGGACGCGGATCTGTGCAGGGGCTATTGCCCGGTGTGCGTACCGAGCACCAGGACGTCTGACAGCCCCGTCTGCCACGTCGTCCCGCGCTGTGCGAACAGCACTCCACCGGCGTCGAGAATGCGCACGGCGGATGATGTGCTCCCGCCGGAGATCGAGATCGATGTGTCCGGTGCTGCGGCGAACAGCCCGGTGCCACCGACGGCCTGCGTCAGTACCACCCGGTTTCCGTCCGAATCCATCAGCACGCTGAGGTCGTCGGCGCCGACCCAACTCACGCCGAGCGCCTGCCCGTCCAGTCGCGCCACCGTGTGCACCGGTCCGAGCTCGGTCGGCACACGATCCTGATCCCTGATGATGGCCGCGACGACCAACCAGCGCTGCCCACCGATGGTGGCGACCGCTGCGAGGCGCACCCCGTCCGGGCCCACCCGCAGGTGGGAGATCGATGAGGCGTCGGGGAACGCGTTCGCGATCTCGAGCGGCACCACGTCGGACTGCCACGCGGTGAGCGCGCGCGGATCCGATGCCGGCACGGTCCACGTGTAGCCGTACGGATCCATCGTCGGCTCGATGAGCCCCGCTCTGGTGTCCAGTTGGTCGACGCGCCCGTCGGCCACGGTGTAGACGCCGCCGTTCTTCAACTGCACGGCCGCCCTGGCATCATCGGCTGCGATCTCGACCGAGGCGACGGATGCGGCGATCTCGACAAGCTCCTGGGAGATACCCGGATATGGCGCGATCTCATCGCCGAGGTAGAGACCGAACTCCGACTCGGTGAGCACGACGGTTCCGGTCTCCGTGCGCGGGGACTCGATCGTCGCGCGGCCGGCGTTCAGATCTCGCCCGTTGACCGTCATCCGAACCTCGGTGACGCCGGCGGATCGCAGCGTCTCCTCCAGCTGCGTGCGCATTCGTGACAGCGCGGTGGGATCCAACGACAATGCAGCGGGAGTCAATTCGACCGTGGCGACCTTGTCGGTGTCGACCGGAACCGAGTCGCGAGCGAGCGCCACATCGCTCGGGAACGCGCTGCGCACCGCGGGTGCCAGCCACGCGCTGGGAGCGCCGGAGAGCAACGCCTGCGTCAGAGTCGTGGCGATCTGCCCACGACGCGGGTACCAGCGGATGTCCGGCAGGAGGTAGGTCCAGCTCTGATCGAAGAAGTGCAGTGCATAGCTGCGGTACACCTGAGGGAACGCCTCGGCGTCGAGGATGATGCCGTCGGAGGCCACAGTGATCCGCCACTCCCCCTCGTCGTTCTTCGCGACCTCGAACGACACGAGAGAGGTGTCTCCCGACAGCTCGGTGTAAGCGCCGAACTCATCGACGCGCGCCGTCTGATCCAGCAGCACGCGGACATCGCCCTCCTGCGCTCCGTCGCCGACACCGGGGACATCGGCAGTGAACTCCCGCGCGGCCGCCCCTGAGTCGATCGTGACACCCGCACCCGGACGCCAGGTCTCGGCGAGATCCGGGCTCAGGAACTCGCGGGCGGTCTTCCATCCGTCCGCGGGTGTGAGCGCGGCATCCAGGAAGCCCTCCACGATCTCGTCGGGACTCGCGCCCTCCAGCGGACCGGCGGCGATCTGGCTGATGTCCGGCGGCAGATCGACGTCGCCCAGGGCGAGACCGGACTTCACCTCCCCCGTCGTCGGCAGTCCGGCGCATGCGGACAGAAGTACGGCGAAGACGGCCAGCACAGCGATCGGGAATGCTCGGCGCCTGCGTTTCATGGAGTGTCCTCCTCCGCGTTCGACATGGAATCGGTGAAGTAGAGCTCACGCAGTTCGGTGAGCTGCATCGGCTGCGTGGCGTGGCTGACTTCCGAGAGCACTTCCTCGGGCTCGAGCGAGACCGGTGAAGCGCCGGTCAGATCTCCCGGCTGACGCGGCAGCGTGAGCACGAAGTTGGTGCCGACGGCGAGTTCCGACCAGACGGCGAGCGTGCCGCCGTGCAACTTCGCATCGCCCAACGCGATCGAGAGGCCGAGGCCGGTGCCGCCGATCGTACGCTGACGTGACGGGTCGGCCCGCCAGAACCTGTCGAACACGCGCTGCGCGTCCTCCGGATCCATCCCCAGCCCGAAGTCGCGCACGCCCACTGCGACAGCGTGCTGATTGCTGTCCACCGTGACGACGATCGGGCGCCCCTCACCATGCTCGATCGCGTTGCCGACGAGGTTGCGCAGCACCCGTCGTACCCGGCGCGGGTCCATGTCGACCGGTGTGTAGCCGCCCGGCGCGACCAGACGCAGTTCTGAGCCGCGGCCCTGCGCGAGCGGCAGCATCTGCTCGATGATGTCTTCCGCAAGACTCGCGAGGCTCGTCGCCTCCAGCTCCAGCTGCACCGATCCCGCATCGTACCGGCTGATCTCCAGCAGGTCGGCGAGCAGGGTCTCGAAGCGCTGCACCTGGGTGTGCAGCAGTTCGGCCGTGCGGTTGGTCGTGGGGTCGAACTGGTCGCGCTGATCGTTGAGCATGTCGGCGGCGAGCCTGATGGTGGTGAGCGGCGTGCGCAGCTCGTGCGATACGTCCGAGACGAACCGCTGCTGCACGAGAGAGAGCTCGCCGAGTTCCTTGATCTGGGCCTCGATGCTGTCGGCCATGGCATTGAACGACCGCGCGAGCGTGGCGAGTTCGTCCTCGCCGTGCACGGGCAGCCGTACCTCCAGATCTCCCGAGGCGAGTCTCGCGCTGGTCTCGGCGGCCTCGATGATGGGCTTCGAGACGGTGCGCAGCACGGCCCAGGAGATGCCGATGATGATCGCGATGAGGATGAGGCCGGCCACCCACAGCGTGCTCTGCACGAACTGCAGAGTCTGCTGCGAGTCGGCGAGGTCGTACGCGATATATACCTCGAACGCACCCACCTCCGGCACGATCAGCTGCTGTCCGACGACGATCCCCGGAGCGGTCGATCCGTCCTCCATCGGAAGCGACACCGACTGCCACGCCTGGCGATCCGGGAAGGACACCACGCGCTCGCGCAGCCCGGGACTCAGCAGGTCGGCGCTCAACCCGGTCGTGAAGCCTCGCACGCCGGTGCCGACCGGAGGCTCGTCGATCGCGAAGGCCGCGATCAGCGACGAGGAGGACGCCCGAGGGATCTCGTCGCGCACATCGCCCCACAGCGCACGCAGAGCGGATGCGTCATCGGTCACCTCCGCGGAATCGAGTGTCTTCTGGCCGGAGCCCACCGCGCTCAGGGCATCGCTGAGCACCTCGTCGCGTCGAGACTCGAACAGATTGTTCTGGATGACGAGAGCCATCGTGAGGCTCGTCACGAAGATCGCGAAGGAAGTGAGCAGCAGGGTGATGGAGATGATGCGGAATCGCAGCGAGCGGCGCCACGCCGTCGCGATCGTCTCCGGCCAGCCCCGCCAGTCGCGCCACAGCGCGACCGTGGTCCCAGTCGCGCTCGTCGCGGTCACCCCGGTCTCCTAGCTGACGCTACCGGCCCGGTAGCCCACACCACGGACCGTCATGACGATCTTGGGCAGATCTGGGTCGAGTTCGACCTTCGCCCTCAGCCGCTGCACGTGCACATTCACCAGGCGGGTGTCGGCCTTGTAGTGGTAGCCCCAGACCTGCTCGAGCAGCATCTCGCGGGAGAACACCTGCTGCGGCTTGGACGCCAGAGCGACCAGCAGCTGGAACTCGAGGGGCGTCAACGGAATCGGCATCGTGCCACGGCGCACCTCGTGCGCGTCGACGTCGACGACGAGGTCGCCGATGCGCAGCACCTCACTGGTCGCTGCGGTCACCGGGCGCAATCGGGTACGGATGCGGGCGACGAGCTCTTTCGGGTTGAAGGGCTTGACCATGTAATCGTCCGCGCCGACTTCGAGCCCGCGAACGACGTCTGCTGTGTCGCTGCGTGCGGTCAGCATGATGATCGGGATGCCGGATTCGGCGCGGATCTGCGTGCAGATCTCGATCCCGTCCATTCCGGGCAGCATCAGGTCGAGCAGCACGAGGTCGGGGCGCTGGGTGCGCCACTCTTCCACGGCCTTCGCACCGTCAGCGCAGAACACCGGCTCGAAGCCTTCGGTGCGCAACACGATTCCGATCATCTCGGCGAGCGCGGTGTCATCGTCGACCACGAGGATCCGTGAGGTCATCTGATCCCAGCCTCATCTTTCTACGCATGTGCGCGGCGCCCGCGGGTCAGGGTGGAGCGCAGCACTTCTCAGACTACTTCATGACAACGTTTCGATCACGGTAGCGCCCCTGGCGTTCCGCTGGGGGAGGCCGGGGTATGACACGATGGTTTCGCACCGTCGGAGGGAGCGCCGTGAGCGCACAGGGTTGGACAGCTGGACCGAGTTGGACGCCTGCCATCAAACCTGGGCTCATCCCGCTGCATCCGCTCACTTTCGGCGTTCTGCTCGGAAAGCCCTTCGCCACGCTGCGTCACAACCCGAAGGTGCTGTTCGGCTTCGCGATCGTCATTCAGCTCGTCGTCGCGGTCGTCACCGCAGTGGTCGTCGGCGCCGTCGTGTTCGCGACATTCCTGCGGATGGAATCGCTCTCCCCCAGTTCGCCCGATTTCTTCCCCGTGATGTGGGGTGCGATCGCGATCAACGCACTGGTCGTGCTGGCGATGAGTCTTGTGAGCCTCGCGTTCACGGCGATCATGCAGGGGGTCGTGGCGGCGAACGTCGGCCACGCAGCCCTGGGCGAGAAGCCGTCGCTCGGCAGGCTGTGGCGCCAGATGCGACCGGCGTTCTGGCGCCTGGTGGGCTGGAGCGTCCTGCAGTCGCTGGCCGCACTCGTGCTCCTCGCAGTGATCGGCGGCATCATCGCCGTCGGTGTCATGGCCGGCGTGGGCGGCTCCGCGGAGGGCGTCGGGCTCACCGTCGTGATCGGCATCCTGCTCGTGCTCGCGATGATCCCGCTGTGGGTGTGGCTGAGCACGAAGGTGCTGCTCGTGCCGTCGATCCTCGTGCTGGAGCGCGCCGGGATCCGTGCCGCGATCGTGCGATCGTGGCGGCTGACCCGAGGGCGGTTCTGGACCGCGTTCGGCGTGATCCTCCTCGTGAACCTGATCATGGGCGTCGCGGTCAGCGTCGTGAGCTTGCCGCTGTCGCTGCTGGGTTCGCTGTTCGGCACCGTGATCGCACCGACCGGCCCCAACGACACCTCCGGCATCGCGCTCTACCTCATCACCGCGCTCGCGCCGCAGCTGCTGATCTACGTGCTTCAGGCGGTCACCGTGGTCGTGCAGTGCGCCGCAGGCGTCTTCATCTACCTGGACTGCAGGATGCGATACGAAGGCCTCGACCACAGCCTCATCAGCTATCTGGAGCGACGCGACCTCGGCGCGAGCGAAGACGAGCTCGGCGACCCGTTCGCTGTCGACCCCGCTCGCGCCGTGAGCAGCACTCCGCCGCCCAAGCCGGTGCCCGCCTATCAGTCGGCGCCGGTCGGCTGGGGGCAGTATCCGCCGCAGCCGTACCAGGGGCCTCAGCCGCAGCAGCCTTATCCCGCCCAGCAGCCATATCCCGCCCAGCCGACCGGCGCCGACTGATAGGCGGGCACGAACTCCCCCGCGCCCGCTCAGCCGATCCCGCCGCAGACCGAGAGCCCGTGGGCGCCGCCCGGATCAGGTGGCGCGTGATCCGACTCGACATCGACCCGTACGTGCCGGACGGCGATGACGCACGACGCTGGGCCGAGCAGGAGCTTCAGGATCCGCGCTACGCCGACGCCAAGCCGACGTGGTTCGACTACCTCGCCGAGGACGTCGCGGAGTTCATCAGCGGCCTGTTCTCGCCCGACACGGGCCAGCAGGTGGGAAATGTGGCATTGATCATCGTGACGGTGGTCATCGTTGCCGCGCTCATCACCGTGCTGATCCTCTGGGGGCGGCCACGCGGTTCACGCCGGGTGAGGCGGCCCGCGACCGATCTGCTCGGCGAACGCGATCGTCGCACGGCAGCGCAGCTGCGGGCGGATGCTGCGCGCAGCGCACGCGAGGGCGATTGGGACGCCGCGACCGTGCTGCGCTTCCGCGCCCTCGCCCGTGCGCTGCTCGAACGCGACATCATCGATCCTGCTCCCGGTGCGACCGCGCAGGCGATCGCCCGCGAAGCCGCGGTCGCGTTCGATGCACAGCGCGTCGAACTGACTGCGGCGGCGAGCGCCTTCGACGATGTGCGCTACCTGCGCAGACCGGCATCCGAGCAGAGCTACCGTGCCCTCGCCGAGACCGATGACCGGCTGGCGTCGCTGCACCCTGTGCTCTCCGGCTCCCCCCTCTCCAACCCCGACGCGCTCGAGGGGGCGCAGGCTTGACGATGACAGCAGATCCGGTCGCCGGCGAAGCGGAGCATGCGCCCAGCACGGCGGTGCGTGAAAAGGGACGTCTGCGCTCTGCGCTCGGATGGGTGGCCATCGCCGCTCTCGTCGTCGTGTTCGCGCTCTTCATCGGGAGCATCACCATCAGCGCGCCCGACTCACGAGGAGCCCTCGACCCGGAGAGCGCAGACGAGTCCGGTGCCCTCGCGCTGGCCGAACTGCTGCGCGATCAGGACGTGGACATCACGATCGCGCGCACCCGCTCCGAGGCTGCGGCCGCTCTCGATGCCGACGGCACGCTCGTCATGGCCGACCCGTTCGCGCTGTCCGATCAGGCGGTCGAAGACCTCGTCGCGCCGGCCGATCGAACGGTCATCCTCTCCAGCGCGAGCCGTCTGCTTCGGATCTTCGAGCTGGGCGAGAACGCGCCCGCGACCTCAGACGCCGACGTGACCGCGCGGTGCGACCTGCCGGAGCTCGCCCAGGTCGGCGCCGTGCGCCCCGACCGCTTCTTCACCCCCGCAGACGGCGTCACCGGGTGCTACACGGACTCCGCCGGCGCAGCGGCACTGCTCGTCGATGACAGTGGCGACCGCCGTGTCGCACTGATCGAGGGCAGCGCGTTGTTCGGCAACGAGCACCTCGCCGAGAACGGGAACGCCGCCCTCGGGCTCGCCCTGCTCGGGCAGAGCGAGCACGTCGTCTGGTACGTCCCCTCGTTCGAGGACAGTGACATCGAGGCGCAGAGCGTGGACACCCTCGCCGCGCTCACTCCGCAGTGGGTGACACCGGCGATCCTCCTGCTCCTGCTCGCGGGCATCGTCGCAGGAATCGCCCGAGGTCAGCGGTTCGGCCCCCTCGTCGCGGAGACGCTGCCGGTGACCGTCCGGGCATCCGAGACCATGCACGGTCGTGCGCGTCTCACCGCGAAGGCCGCTGACGCCGCACATGCAGCGCGGGCGCTGCGGGATGGATCGCTGCGCCGCCTCGCCGCACGACTCGGGCTGACGGCACGGTCGACGCCGTCAGAGGTCGCGGATGCCGCAAGCGACCGGCTGCGTATCCCGCGCGGCTCGCTGCACCAGCTCCTCGCCGGTGAGCTGCCCTCGAACGACTCCGAACTGATCGACACCGCACGGCGGCTCGCCGAACTCGAAACGGCGGTCTCCACCGCCGTGCACGTGGAAAGGAACACACCGTGACCGACCCCTCCCCTGCCACCACAGCGCCTGACGAGGCTGAGCTGCGCGCAGCGATGCACCGCGTGCGCGCCGAGGTCGACAAGGCCGTCATCGGGCAGGCCGGCACGATCACCGGACTGCTGGTCTGCCTGCTCTCCCGCGGACATGTGCTCCTGGAGGGCGTGCCAGGGGTTGCGAAGACGCTGGTCGTGCGCTCGTTCGCTCGGGCGCTGGGCCTCGACACCAAGCGCGTGCAGTTCACCCCCGACCTCATGCCCGGCGACGTGACCGGCTCGCTCGTGTACGACGCGCGCACCGGGGAGTTCGAATTCCGCCAGGGCCCCGTGTTCACCAACATCCTGCTGGCCGATGAGATCAACCGCACCCCGCCGAAGACGCAGGCCGCCCTGCTCGAGGCGATGGAGGAGCGGCAGGTCTCAGCCGACGGAGTCAGCCGCGACCTGCCCGATCCCTTCCTCGTGGCTGCGACGCAGAACCCCATCGAGCACGAGGGCACCTACTCCCTGCCGGAGGCGCAGCTCGACCGATTCCTCATGAAGCTCGTGGTGGGCATGCCGGAGCGAGACGCAGAGGTGACGGTGCTGCGACTGCACGCTGGTGGCTTCTCGCCCCGCGAGCTCACCGGTGTGGATGCGGTCGTGACGGCGGACGAGATCCGCGCGGCGCAGGACGCGGCATCCGGGGTCGAGGTGACCGACGAGGTGCTGGGCTATGTCGTCGACCTCGCCCGCGCCACTCGCCAGTCCCCTTCGGTACTGCTCGGCGCGAGTCCGCGTGCCTCCACCGGTCTGCTCGCCGCTGCGAAGGCGTGGGCGTGGCTGAACGGCTCCAGCGCCGTCACCCCCGACCATGTGCAGACCATGCTCGTACCCGTCTGGCGCCACCGCCTGCAGCTGCGGCCGGATGCCGAGATGGAAGGCGTGTCGGCGGATGCCGTGCTCGCCAGCGTGATCCAGCAGACGCGGGTGCCGATCTAAGGTGTTCGTCTCCATCCGACTCGCCGTCGCCGTAGGGCTCGGTGTCATCCCCCTCGTCGCATTCAGCGCGGCGGGGGTGCCGGTGTGGGCTGTGCTGTCCGGGTGGCTGCTGCTGTGCGGCATCCTGCTCGTCGTCGACGTCGTGTCTGCGGCATCCGCACACGCGGTGACGGTGACCAGGCGCGTGCCGGCGCGTGCCCGGATGGGCGAGCCGGTGACGGCGAGCGTCGCGCTCCACAACCACGGAGCACGAACCATGAACGCGCTGTTGCGCGACGCGTGGCAGCCGACAGCCGGTGCGGATCCTGCGCGACTGCGTGTGAGGATCCCAGCGGGCGAGCGACGCAGGGTGGAGGTTCCGCTGCTCCCCCGCCGCCGCGGCGAACTGGTCAGTGAGTTCGTGTTCATCCGCTCCCGCGGACCGCTCGGACTCGGCGGCCGTCAGGCACGGCACGAGGTACGAGGCGCCACCAGGGTGCTTCCCGCGTTCTCCTCCCGCAAGCACCTGCCATCGCGGCTCGCGCGGCTGCGGGAGCTCGACGGCAACACGAGCATCCAGGTGCGGGGCCAGGGCACCGAGTTCGACTCACTGCGCGAATACGTGCGCGGCGACGACGTGCGTTCGATCGACTGGCGGGCGACTGCGAGGGCAGGCACGACCATGCTGCGCACGTGGCGCCCGGAGCGCGACCGTCACGTGGTGATCCTGATCGACACGGGCCGGACCGCCGCGGCCCGCGTCGGCGACGGCACGCGACTGGATGCTGCGCTGGAGGCATCCCTCCTGCTCGCCGCCCTCGCGATGAGGGCAGGCGATCACGTGCACCTGCTGCTGTACGACCGTGTCGTGCGCGGCCGGGTCACCGGCATCGATGGAGCAGGGCTCCTGCCCGCCATGACGGATGCGATGGCGCCGGTGCATGCCCGACTGGTCGACACCGACTGGGCAGGCGCGTTCGCCGCGATCCGCACTCTCACGACGCGGCCGTCTCTGGTGGTCGTCCTCACCGCACAGGATGCCGCGGAGTCTGCTCGTGGATTCCTCGGCGCCTTCCCCGACCCGTCACGGGCGACGACCGTGCTGGTCGGATCCGTGACGGACGATGCGGTCGGGGAGCTGGCGAAGCAGCGCGGATCGCGTGAGGAGATCTACCTCGCCGCGGCCGCCGAGCGCACCCTGCGCGACGCCGAGAACGTCGCGGACGCCATCCGCCGTGCGGGCGGAGAGGCGATCGCCGCAGACCCGGAGTCGCTGCCTCCGAAGATCGCCGACCGTTACCTGGAGCTCAAGGCCGCCGGTCGCCTCTGATCCGGGGTGGGTCAGCGCCCCGGCATCCACCGCTCACTCGCCCGCGGGAGGTGGTTGTTCGTGCCGCCTCACAGCCCGAGAAGCGACACGAAGCGACACCTCCGAACGGGTGTCGTGCGCCTAACGTGAATGATTCTTTATTGCTAACGATTCAGAACAATGCCAGACTGGACGCATGGAGATGACGACGGCAGCACCCGAGCGCCTGCGGGCCGCCGGGCTGCGCGTCACGGTTCAGCGCGTCGCGGTCCTCGATGCACTGACTGCACGTCCGCACGCATCCGCCGAGACGGTGTACTCCCGGCTTCGGGGCGATCTCAGCGGCGTCGCGCTGCCGACCGTCCACGGCATCCTGAACGACCTCACCGGTGCAGGGATCGTCCGCCGGGTGAGCCTTCCGGATGCGGCGAGCGCGCTTTACGAGGTGCAGGACGACTTCGACAACCACCACCACCTGCAGTGCGTGGAGTGCGGCCGTGTCGAAGACGTCGCCTGCGCCGTGGGCGAAGCGCCGTGCCTGCACCCCTCCCATGACCACGGGATGCGAATCCTCGAAGCCTCAGTGACCTACCGAGCCATCTGCTCCGATTGCGAAAGGAAGAAGTGAATGACTGACAAGACTTTCACCACCACCCAGACCGGCACACCGGTAGCCAGCGACGCACACTCGCTGACCTCCGGTGCTGACGGCATCACCGCGCTGCACGACCGCTACCTGGTCGAGAAGCTCGCCTCGTTCAACCGCGAGCGCGTGCCGGAGCGCAACCCGCACGCCAAGGGCGGCGGAGCGTTCGGCGAGTTCGTCGTCACGGAAGACGTCTCGCAGTACACCCGTGCCGCGGCCTTCCAGCCCGGCGCCAAGAGCGAGACGCTGATCCGCTTCTCGTCCGTCGCCGGCGAGCAGGGTTCGCCCGACACGTGGCGCGACGTGCGCGGCTTCTCGCTGCGCTTCTACACGACCGAGGGCAACCTCGACATCGTCGGCAACAACACCCCGACGTTCTTCCTCCGCGACGGCATGAAGTTCCCCGACTTCATCCACTCGCAGAAGCGCCTGACCGGCTCGGCTCTGCGCGACGCCGACATGCAGTGGGACTTCTGGACCCTCTCGCCCGAGTCGGCCCACCAGGTCAGCTACGTCATGGGAGACCGCGGCCTGCCGCGTTCGTGGCGCCACATGAACGGCTACGGCTCGCACACGTACCAGTGGGTCAACGCCGCGGGCGAGCGCTTCTGGGTGCAGTACCACTTCCTCACGCAGCAGGGCGTCGAGCCGATGTTCGCCGACGAGGCAGAGCGCATCGCCGGTCAGGACGCCGACTACTATCGTCGCGACCTGTACGAGGCCATCGAGCGCGGTGAGAATCCCTCGTGGGATGTCTACGTGCAGGTCATGCCGTATGAAGAGGCCAAGACGTACCGCTTCAACCCGTTCGACCTCACCAAGATCTGGTCGAAGAAGGACTACCCCCGTATCAAGGTGGGTACGTTCACCCTGAACCGCAACCCGCGCAACTTCTTCGCCGAGATCGAGCAGGCCGCGTTCTCTCCAGGCAACCAGGTGCCGGGGACCGGCATCTCGCCCGACAAGATGCTCATGGCCCGGGTGTTCTCGTACCCCGACGCGCAGCGCCACCGCATCGGCACCAACTACAACCAGCTGCCGGTCAATCAGCCGCACGCCGCTGAGGTGAGCAACTACATGCATGAGGGCAACATGCAGTATCACTTCAACTCCGCAGAGCACCGGGTGTACACCCCGAACTCCTACGGTGCAGCCGGTGGCCCCGAGGCCGACCCGCAGCGCGGTGTGGAGGCGAGCTGGGAGTCGGACGGCGCTCTGATCCGCACCGCAGCGACCCTGCACTCGGAGGACGACGACTTCGGTCAGGCGCGCACGCTGATCACCGAGGTCTTCAACGACGAGGAGCGTCAGCGCTTCATCGAGACGCTCGCCGGGCAGTACCAGGCCCTCACTGTTCCCGCCATCCAGGAGCGCTTCTTCTGGTATTGGGGCCAGGTCGACCAGGAGACCGCCGACAAGGTGCGCGAACTCGCTCAGAGCACCGCAGACGCTTCGGCTGACCCGGTGGGCGTCGGCGAGTAGCACACACCATTGCGAGGGGTCGGATGCTTCGGCATCCGGCCCTTCGTCGTCTCCGGGCAATGCATCCGCTGTGAGAACGCTGGGTGCACTCCGGCGCGCCTCCCTCACCGCCACCGCGTCCGCGTGGAAGATGTGCCGTGAATTCGGTCAACTTCGACTCGAACCGATGAGAGGGAATCCCATGAGTGAATCACTCGCCGAAGCCGCGCCTCCGACACCGTCGGTGGGCGCCCGACTCACTGCCGAGGCGCTCGGCACCTTCCTGCTGGTGTTCGGCGGCGTCGGCACAGCGCTGTTCGCCTCCAACCACTTCACCGACCCCGGATCGGGCTCGGCCGTCTACGTGGCCGTTGCGTTCGCGTTCGGCCTCACGGTCGTCGTGGGCGTCTACGCCTTCGGCCCGATCTCCGGTGGGCATTTCAACCCGGCAGTCAGCCTCGGCCTCGCCGCCGCCGGCCGCCTTCCCTGGCGGGATGTCCCCGGCTACGTCATCGCCCAGATCGTCGGCGGACTCATCGCGAGCACCGCGCTCGTGCTGATCGGCCTGTTCGGTCCGGACGGCTGGCTGACCACCGCACAGGATGCCGGCTTCGCCAGCAACGGCTGGGGCGAGTACTCCCCCGGCGGGTTCGGGATGTGGGGCGCGATCATCATCGAGGTGATCCTGACCGCGATCTTCCTGTTCGTGATCCTCGGCACGACGCACAAGCTGCGCCCGACCCCGTTCGCCGGTCTCGCGATCGGTCTCACGCTCACGCTGATCCACCTCATCAGCATCCCGGTCGACAACACCTCGGTGAACCCGGCCCGCTCGATCGCTGCGGCAGTCTACGGCGGAGTCGGCCCGTTGTCGCAGTTGTGGGTCTTCCTGGTGTTCCCGATCGTGGGCGCAATGATCGCGGGCTTCGCGTACAAGACGCTGCTCGACGGCACGAAGAAGTTCTGACCGCCGAATCCGCAACGACGCACGAAGAAGATCCCGCCTCCGGTTCATCCGGGGGCGGGATCTTTCCGTCAGCCGGCGACGAGCTGCGGCGTTCCCGCCTCGTACTCGAGCAGATCGCCGCGTTCACCGCGGCGGTGGGCACGTCCGCCGACGAGCAGCATGTAGACGAGGAACACTGCGAGCGCGGCAGCGCCGATGCCGATCTTGATCGGCCAGGGCAGCGACCAGCCAGTGATGAAGCCTTCGACGAGCCCCGACAGGAACAGCGCGAACACGAGGCCGATCGCCACTGTCGCGAGAGCTCTTCCCTCCTGGGCGAGTGCGGTCGCGCGGCTGCGCCGCCCGGGTGCCACCCATGCCCAGAACAGGTGCAGGCCGCCGGCGGCCGCGACGAAGATGCTCGTCATCTCGAGCATCCCGTGCGGAAGGATGTAGAGCACCATCACGTCGAGGCGGTCATGCACTGCCATGACGGCCGCTGAGACGCCGAGTCCGAACGCGTTCTGCGCGAGCGCGTAGATCGGCCAGATCCCGGTGACGCCGAAGAGCACGCATTGCACGGCGATCCACGCGTTGTTCGTCCACACCATCCCGGCGAACACGGCGGCCGGGTTCTCGGTGTAGTACTCGGTGAAGCTCTCTTCGGCGTACTGCTCGAGGAAGTCCGCTGGTCCGAGTGCGGCGACGAGCGCGGGGTCGCTCGAGATCCAGGCTGCGACTCCCACGGTGATCGCGATGAATGCGAGCGCGATCACGAGAGTCGTCCATCGCAGTCGATAGAGGGCGGCCGGCAGTTGATCGGTGAAGAACCGCGCCGTCTGTGTGAGGATGCTGTCGGACGCACCCGTCAGTCGCAGCCGCGCCTTCGCGAGGATCGACGACACGTAGGCGCCCTGCGGAGTGTCCCCCACCGAGGTCTTCAGCTCGGCGAGGTCTGCCGATGCTGCGCGATACCGCACGATGAGCTCGTCCACGCCCTCGCCGTCGAGTCGCTGGCGGCTGAGTTCGTCCAGCCGCTCCCACTCGGTACGGCGGGCATCGCTGAGAGCATCGGCATCCACCTGATTTACTGTACTCATGTCCATGCCGATCGACACCGCCGACGAGGTGCTCTCCGGCGAAGCCGTCGCCATCGACGTGCAGCCGCTCAGCTTCTTCATGCGCGCCCTCGGCGCTCTGATCGACATGATCGTCAGCTGGATACTGTTCCTGCTGTTCCTCTGGCTGCGCACGTGGCTGCTGGGCAGCGGAATCGTCGATGCATCGATCGACGGCATCCTGAACGTGACGGCGATCGTCGTGTGCTTCGTGGTCGTGCCGATCGTGGTCGAACTCGCGACACGCGGGCGAAGCCTCGGGCGTCTGGCCGTCGGCGGTCGCATCGTGCGCCTGGACGGCGGTGCGGCCGGGTTCCGGCATGCATTCATCCGGGCCCTGGTCGGCGTGCTGGAGATCTACATGACGTTCGGCGCGATCGCGATCCTGGCCGGTGCGTTCACGGCCCGATCGCAGCGGCTCGGCGATCTGGTCGCCGGCGCGTACAGCCAGCGCGTGCGTACCCCGCAGCTCGTCGCGCTCGCTCCGGTGATGCCCCAGGCACTGGCCGACTGGGCGCAGATCGCCGATGTCGCGCGGATGCCGGATCGCCTGGCACGGCGCGTCTCGCAGTTCCTGCAGCACGCGGAGCGGATGTCACCGCCCGCCCGCGCCCGCATCGCCCAGGAGCTCGTGACGGAGACGGCCCGCTACGTGTCGCCGCAGCCGGTCGCCCACCCGGAGCAGCTTCTGATCGCCATCACGGTGCTTCGCCGGGAACGGGAGCGTCGAGCGCTCGCGATCGCCGACGCCAGGGCCGAGAAGCTCACCGGACGCCACGTCGGCGTCTGAGGCCCTTCGACAGGCTCAGGGATCGGCAGGCTCAGGCCCTTCGACAGGCTCAGGGATCGACAGGCTCAGGCCCTTCGACAGGCTCAGGGATCGGCAGGCTCAGGGAGCAGGCTCAGGCGCGCATCGCCTCGTGACGCACGACGATCCACCCGGTCGGCACGGACACCCGCTCCGCATGCTGGGAACACAGGTCATGCGCGTTGGGGTGGTTCGTGCCACCCAGCGGACCGAGCGCGGCCATCTGGTCGCCGTAATCGTAGGTGAGCGTCGCCACCGCCTCACGGGCGCAGGTGACCTTCGAGCAGAGCCGTCCGTCCATCTGTGCCAGCGTAGAACGCTCCGCAGTCTCCGCGCGGATGCCGCGCGGGACACCTTAGACTTTCGTCATGCCCCGTCGCCGGTCCGATCGCACCAGTGCCGCGCCCCGTCGTGGGGCGCGCCACGGCCGTCATGGGCGCCTCGGACGCAGTGAGGTCGTGCGTCCGCCACTGCCGCCGCTGGAGGGTCGCGTGGACCGGTTCGACGTCACGATCGGCACCGCGGTGGAGTTCCTGCGCGGCACGTGGCCCGAGCTGCAGGAAGTGCGCTTCGAGATCGGCGCGCTGCCGCTCACTGCCGACACGACAGGTATCCCCCGCTGGCACCTCGATCGTGAGGGGCGCCGGATCGTGCTGTTCCGCATCCCGATAGAGCGGCTGCTTCCACCAGGACATGACGACGCCATGCACCGCCGGATCGCGATCGAGAGCGCGGTCTTCCGTGCCGCCGCAGAGTACGTCGGCAAGGATCCGTGGGAGTTCGGCCCCGATCAGGGATAGACGGTGACGGGGTCGGCGGCGGCGGCCCCCGACCAGATCGGCCAGCCCGCGATCTGGTTCGTGCCCGCCATGGTGATCGCGGCGTGCACTGGAGCGTCCATCGTCAGCGAGTACGTGCTGCCCTGGGAGAGATCGATGGCAGCGGTGCCGCCGGCGGGAACGGCGATCTCCTGTGCAGCGCCGCCTGCGGTGGGTGCGAGAGTGGCCGAGACGGCTGAGTCACCGGAATTGACCAGGTGGATTTGCGGGCGCGGGCCGTTCGGCACGGCGATGAGCACCTCGCTGGAAAGCTGAGGGGCCGGTGTCATCCATGCGAAGTCGGCACCAGCGCCGATGCCGCTGACCTGACGGACGGCTCCGACCACCGGCACTTCGGCCGTGACGTCGACGGTGTACATGCCGGTCTCCAGCCCGTCGAGGTTCACTTCCGCCGGGATCCCCGCATCCAGGGGGACGGAGAGTTGCCGCACGACCTCATCGTCTGATCGGACGGTGATGCTCGCCTCTCCGCTTTGATCGGTCGCCATCAGCCTGAGCAGCGAGACAGGGTAGTCGGCGTTCTCGACCAGCACCTGAACACCCGCGAACGTGAGGTCGGTGCGCGGAGACCCCGCCGTGTCCTGCAGGTCGATTCCGGATGGGTCGAGCGTGCGGATGAGTGAGGACTGCAGCACCGCACGCAGCGGCGCGCCGGCGGCGGTGACTCGAACGACGGGCTGCTGCAGTCCCGCAGCGACGGACGCCAGTGGTACAGCGAGCTGAGTACCGGCAGGCACGAGCGTCGTGGTCGACGACTGCTCGCTTCCGAACACCGTGATCGTCGCCGTGGCGGTGACGTCACCGGGGTTGGACAGGATGATGAGGTCGCTCGTTCCGGTCTCGACGGTGCCGCCGACCAGCCACGACTCCGTGCTCGGCTCGCGGCATGCGCTGCCGGCCAGACCGGAGAGGTCGTCGGCTGCCAGCGAGATCGACTCCGCCGCCCCGATCAGCGCGGCAGAGCCCTGATCGGGGCTGCCGACGATCTTGCTCGGGCCGGTCGCCGGACCGCTGAAATCGGCGGTGGACAGATCGACGGCTGCGAGCTCGGAGCTCTCACTCGTGCCGACGCTGTCGCGTGTCAGCGCGAAGTCGCCTGCGGAAGACATCTGTCCGGCATTCTGCGTGTTGCGGCCGATCGCGCGGAAGTCGCCGGTGCACACGAGCGTCGAGTCTCCTGCGGTCGGCGTCACGGACACCTGAGCGGGTTCGTTCACCACGCCGGGCCACGGCAGAGCGACGGCGGCCGTCACGCCCACCACGCAGCCGACTGCGACGGCCGCTCCGACGAGCAGCCTGGCGCCCGTGGCGACGACACGGATCGCACGGTTCTGGGTCATCGCTCCTCCTCCCGGTCGGTGCTGTGTTCAGCTTCGACGCCCTGCTCCGGATCGGATTCCTCGAGCGCATCCTCAGCGGTCTCATCGTCTGCATCAGCGGTGTCGGCGGGGGCATCGGCAGTGTCGGCGTCTGCATCAGCGGTGTCGACGATGTCGTCTTCGCCGTGCGGATCGCGCTGATCCGGATGCTCTTCGTGCGCCTGATCGTCGTGGCGCCTGGGAAGCACGATCGGCTCTTCGGGCGATCGTCCGACGATGCGCGACTGCGCGCGCGCGGCGCGCCTGGAGGAGCGAGTGGGGATCGCGAGCAGGAGCGCCGCGAACAGGACGATCAGCTGCAGCGTCGTGACGGCGGTGGCCGTGCCTTCCTGCACGTTGCTGAGGGCTGCCCGCTCAGCGGGCGTGGCCTCGAGGCGCCAGAGCACGCCCTTCTCCGTCTCCCCGACCTTCACGAACCCGGCGCGCTGGTCGAGGGCGGTGATCGCTGCCACTCGGAAGGCGCGGGCGGCATCCGACTCATCGGTGTCGACCTGATCGAGAAGGACGAAGTGGATGCCATGAGCGCCGAGTTCGGACGGCGCGTCGAAGGTGCGCGTCGAGAGCAGATCCACCGACAGCGCGCTGATGTCCGTCCCCGGCGGCCTGGTGGCGGTGCTGAGCATCGTCGTCTGCGCCCCGAGCGTCTCACTCGCGCCCCACACGACCTCAGCCGCCAGTCCGCCGTCGTTCTGCGGAACGAGGACGAGAGTCGCGATATCGCGGTCACCCTTCGCCTCGGCCGCGACAAAGGCAGGAAGAGTGCTCTCCGGCCCTTCGGTGAGCACGGTGCGGTCGGTGTGCAGAGCGGTGAGGGCAGGCACCGCGCACAGCGCGAGCGCGAGGCCCGCGACGGTGACCGCGGACACGCGCAACTTGGGCAGTGTCACGGCGGTGTCGAGCGTGACCAGTGCCGCGCCGACGACGCCGGCCCAGGCGAGGCTCAAGCCGGTGCCTGGCCAGATCTCGACGGGCACGCCGTTCGCGAAGCTGACGACCACGCCGACTGCGACGAATGCCGTCGCGAGACCCGTCATCGCGACGGCCAGAAGGGTGATGCCCGCACCCCACCGAGGCGCGATCGCCGCGGCCAGAGCAAGCAGCGCGATCGGAACGATGAGCAGCGGCGCCCAGACGGCGACTGCCGGGTCGATCACTTCGGTCCAGCCGGCCAGATCGGAAGTGGGGAATCCTGTCGCCAGCAGCAATCGTCCTGCGCTGTCGCCTGCGACCTGCGGGCCGGCCCACGCCATCCCCGGATCGGCGAAGACCGCCCAGAGGTCGCCGTACCGAACCTGCCAGATCACCAGCGGCGCGAACAGCACCGCAGTGGGGGCCAGCATCCAGAGCAGACGGACCGCACCGTGGAACCAACCGCGGGTCAGCACGATCACGAGGGCCGTGGCCCAGAGCAGGCCGAGGGCCGGGGCGAGCACCGGCGCGCATGCGAGGACGGCGGCGAGAATGATGGATGCCGCACCGGCTGCACCCCATGAACGATGCGCGACGACTGCGGCGTGGAAGAGCCACGGCAGCAGCAGATGCAGCAGAACAGCAGCCGGTCGGCCTTCGACCAGGGCGGTGAGGAAGGTAGGCGCGAGCGCCCATGCGACGCCGCCGAAGATGCGCAGGCCGCCGCGGTCGGTGATCCGCGTCGCCGCGAACCAGCCCCCGAGCACGGCGAGAGGAAGGGCGAGCAGCCAGAGCAGCACGACCGAGAATGAAGGAGCGCCGGCCCACAGCGTACCGAGCACGGCGATGACTCCGGAGAAGGGATCTGCCGGGCCGACGACTCCGATGCCGAGGCCGTGCTGACCCCATGCCGCGTCTTCCCATAGCGCCGCTACGGTGTTGCGCAGGGGCAGCAGGGCTCCCCCGCCGATCGCCGGCCACGCCAGCAGCGTGAAGAACGATGCGACGCCGACGACGAGAGCACCGAGCACCGCCCAGGCACCGCCGCCCGAGAAGAAGTTCAGTTCGCTGAGCGCGCCGCCCTCGCTGCCATGGCCGTCGTCGAGGCGGCGATTCAGCTGCGCGCGCGTCATGCGCAGCGGGGCGATGCTCGACCAGGTCGCGGTGCGGGAGGAGCGGATGCCCTTCCGTGAATGCGCGACGGCGCCGACACGCACCATCGCCATGATGGCCGCGCCCCACTCGGGGAAGACCGATGCCGGACGTTTGCCGATCAGATGCACGATGGTGCGCCACAGCGCCAGAGGCAGCAGCGAGAGCCAGTGCAACGGGACCGCTGCCGCCGGAGCGTAGGAGAGGCGGCGGTGCAGCTGTGCGAGCCGCGTGACGTAGGCGCGTTGCGCTGCGTTGCGCGGAAGGGCTGCAGGCCCGTCCGGGTGCACGGACACGCGCGCGCCCGGTGCCAGCACGACGCGGGCGCCCGAGAGCCGTGCACGCACGCCGAGGTCGAGCCCCTCGTCCGCACCGGCAAGGGCGGGGTCGGGCCGAAGCCGATCACGTGCCTCGCTGCGGATCAGGATGCCGCGGACATCCGAGCCGAGCGCGTCTTCACCCCTGTCGTGCTGACCCTGGTCGAGCTCGCCTGCTGCCAGTTCGACCGAGCGACCCAGCGTGGTCATGGTGACACCGAGCGATACGAGCTCGCGTTCGTTGTCGACGTTCACGAGCTTGGGCGCCGCGAACGCCGCGGACGGCGAGCGCTCCAGTGCCCCCGCGAGTTGTGCGAGGGCCTGCGGGTGGGGTGCGGTGTCGTGGGCGAGCAGCCATACCGCGGCGCCTTCGGCCACGCGCGGCCTGGCGAGTTCCACTGCCTCGGCGTACGAGGTTCCGCCATGCGCTTCGATGATGCCTTCCACGACAGCCGCGACGGCGTCGCTGGCGCGCGCACCCGATCCATCGCCCGATACGACCAGTGTGACCGCATCGGGGCGGCGGGTCTGGAGAGTCAGCGCGTCGAGTGTCCGCAGCAGCTGTGCATGCGCGGATGAACCGGGGCGCGCGACGATGATGGCATGAACTGGGGTAGGCATGGCCTGGTCAGCCTATGCTCTGACTTCGCCGCCCGCGGTCACCCCGCCCGGCGTGCCCGGCAAGCTATGAGGGATCAGCCGGCGCTGCGCTTGAGCTTGCGGCGCTCGCGCTCGCTGAGCCCGCCCCAGATACCGAAGCGCTCGTCATTGTTCAGCGCGTATTCGAGGCATTCGCCACGCACGTCGCACGACGAGCAGATCTGCTTCGCGTCACGAGTCGAACCGCCCTTCTCGGGGAAGAACGCCTCAGGGTCGGTCTGCGAGCACAGTGCATCCGTCTGCCACGACAGCGTGCTTCCCTCGTCGGGCTCTGCTCGCCTGACCCCGGGTACCCCGAGATTGACCGGATCAACAAACCAGTTCTCGGGAACGTCGGAACGGTAACCCGTCATGTCGCTCTCCTTGCCCTTCAGAATGCCCCCCACCGGGCCTTGCTGAACTAATTACACCCGTGTCATTCGCTGCGGTCAAGTCGCAGATACTAAAGCCTCAATCGAGGATTGAAGGTTCACGGCGTGTCTACGGCGTGTCGCTTCAGGCGGGATTCAGTACCGGGCATCTCGGGCGTGTTCATCGGTTGGGATCGGCTACCGATCGTCGAGGAGAAGTGCGGTGATCGACAATCGAGCGGATCAGCTGCCGGGCTGCGCGATGAACGCCTCGCCGACGCCGCTCAGCAGCACCGATGTCTCATCGATCGCGAAGGCGGCCGTTCCGACCGGAACAGCGAGCGCGACACCGTCGGCACCCGTGACACTGACTTCTCCCCCGGTCGAGAGCACCATCGCGGGGCCGGAGACCTCCATCGACAACGGCGTGCCCTCGAGCACGACGCGCCGCAATGCGAAATCCGGCACCTCGATCGGGTAATCGGTCACCGCACCCGCCGCAGGTGCCAAGACCGGCACCGCGGCCGGGGTGGTGTCGAGCACCGACAGCAGTTCGGGCACATCGATGTGCTTCGGCGTCAGCCCGCCGCGCAGCACGTTGTCGCTCGCCGCCATGATCTCGACGCCGAGGCCGGAGATGTAGGCGTGCAGGAGCCCCGCGCGCAGGAAGATCGCCTCGCCACGGCCGAGGACGAGGTAGTTCATCAGCAGCGCGACGACCACACCGGGGTCGCCGGGGTATCGGCCGGCGATCGACCGCACCGCCTCGAGTTCTGCGTCGAATTCATCGGACGATGCACCGGCGAGTGCGGCGATGATCTCATCGACCTCGCGCTGCGCGTCGCCGGAGAGCAGCCAGCCGACAGCATCCCTCAACGCATCCTCATCGCTGCCGCCCTCGAGTCGCGAGCGCAGCGCGCGCACGCCGGACGACGCGCCCAGCGCATCCAGAAGTCGCAGCGTACCGGCGACGGGACGCAATCCTCCGAGCGCCTCGAAGCGGTCGCTGAGCGCGACGATGAGCTCGGGCTTGTGGTTGGCGTCGCGGTAATTGCGCGCGGGGTCGTCCGCGGCGAGGTCCCGCTCCTTGTCCCAACCGTCTCGCGCCTGGGTGATCGTGGGGTGCACCTGGATCGAAAGCGGATCAGCGGCGGCGAGCAGCTTCAGCAGATAGGGAAGAGTGCCCTCGGTGACCGCATCGAGCGTCGAGCCGCCTGCGATGTCCGCGGGGTCGCCGGCGTGGTCGCCGAACCAGACTTCGGCCTCCGCGACGCCGGTGGACTCGCGTCCCTCCAGGTCGGCGAGGAGGGATGTCGACCCCCAGGCGTAGTCACGGGGTTCGTTCGACAGGCTCAGCAGCATGGCACCAGCGTAGCGATCCGGACGTGGCACAGCAGGCGGCGGGCTTCGGCGCGGTAGCCTGAACCCGATGGCGCAGTACACGAAGCATCCAGTGACAGCCCCGCCCACCGCGCCGGAGCGCGAGTCGACGGGGCATCTGCTGTTGCGCGGCTACGTCATCCTCGTTTTCGTCGCAGGTTTCGCACACACCGCCCTGTACAACCTCCTCGGCATGTACGGAGCCGGCGCGGTGATGATCGTGCTCACACTCGCCGCCCTCGCGATCGGCATTCCGATGATCGCGCGCGCCAGGCCGCATCCGTTCCCCTGGCGGCGGCTGCCGTGGTCCGCGCTCGGGTACGTGGCGCTCGCGCTGGTGTCGGTGACGTGGTCCCAGTGGCGGCTCCCCACGGTCCTGACCTGGCTGCTGCTCGTCGCCATCACCGTGAACGCGCTCCTGATCGCCCACGTCCTCAGCTGGCACGGGATCGTGCGAGCGCTCGCATCTGCGTTCAAATGGATTCTCGGGCTGTCCCTCGCTCTGGAACTCTGGGTGTCGCTGGTCGTGCGCGGGCCCCTGCTGCCGAACTTCCTCACGCTTCCCGATGATGACATCAATCCGCACTGGTACTGGGTGCGCGACAACCTGTTCGACGGCGGGCGCATCCAGGGCATCGTCGGCAATTCCAACATGCTCGCGATCATCAGCCTGTTCGCGATCGTCACGTTCGGTGTGCGCTTCGCGCTGCGCGCACGGTGGCGCACGACACTCGTGATGTGGATGCTGGTCGCGGCGTACATGATGGTCCGCGCGTCGTCGGCGACGACGTACGTATGCGCACTCGCGGCGGGTGTCGTCCTCATGATCGCACTGCTCATCCGCCGGGCCCGCACACCGGGGGCGCGCGCACGGATCTACGCGATCAGCGGTGGGGCTGTCGTCATCGTCGTGGCCGCCCTGATCGTGTTCCGCCGACCGCTGTTCGAGATGCTCGGCCGCAGCGCAGACCTGACCGGACGCACCGACGTCATCTGGGCGAAGGTGCTGGAACGCGCAGCGACTCACCCCGTGATCGGCAACGGCTTCTCGAGCCCCTGGATCCCGACCGACCCGTCGTTCGACGGGTGGATCATCGATCAGGGCATCACCGTGTTCCACGCGCACAACATGTGGCTCGATGTGCTCATGCAGCTCGGCGCGGTGGGCGTGGTGCTCATGGCTGCGGCGTACTTCGGACTGCTCTGGCGCGCCTGGTTCTTCGCCGCCGATCGACCGCGATGGAATCTGCGCGCCGATCGACCGTACTCCCCTCTGACGCTGCTCCCTCTGCTGTTCACGGTCATCCTGCTCGTTCAGGGCCTCGCGGAGTCCACTCCGATCATGCTCTGGGGATGGCTGCTGCTGATCCTCTTCTCGTTCAAGATCAAGTCGGTTCCCCTGGTCGGCGTCGGGCTCAACGAGCAGTCCCGCGTGACCGAGCACGGCAGTACGGCGCGGCGGGTCCCGTGAGCTCAGCGGCGGATCGGGTGAGCCGTCTGCTCGGCTCCGTCGAGATGGCGCGGGCGTACACGCTCGCGGCGCTCACCGCGACGTTCGCTTCATTCGCGATCGAGCAGATGACGTCGTCGACGACGTACGCGACGATCATCGTCATACTGTGCGTGCTCGGCGTGGCGATCCTCTTCGTGCGACGGGAGGAGCTGTCGCTGCTGCGGCTCGCGCCCTCGTCGCTGCTCGCGTTCCTCGCACTAGCGCTCGCGAGCCTGATCTGGACGACGGATCGCTCCGACTCGCTCGTCGGATGGATCTGGACATTCGGATTCGCGGTGCTGGCGATCACGATCGGACATATCCGCGACACGCTGCAGACCGTGCGCGCGATCGGCGACACGCTGCGGGCGCTGCTGCTCGCCTCGCTCGCGGTGGAGATCCTCTCCGGCATCCTCCTCGACGTACCCATCTCGTTCCTCGCCGTCGAGGGGAATCTCGCGATCGGCGGGCCCATCCAGGGAATCTTCGGCACCCGCAACATGCTGGGCTTCATCGCGGTGATCGCGCTGATCACGTTCTTCATCGAATGGCGCACCCAATCGGTCATCGCGCCCATCGCGGTTCCGTCGATCGCGCTCGCCGGCTTCCTCGCGCTCGTGTCGGCGTCTCCGACGGTGCTGGTGCTGGCTGTCGCCGTCGGCGTCGTGACCGCGGCCCTGACGATCGTGCGGCACACGTCGGCGGCGCATCGCAATCTGGTGCAATGGATGCTGGGGGCACTGGCTGTCGCTTCGCTCGTCGTGGCTTTCGCGTTCCGGCATCCGATCATCGCCTGGATGGGCGCAGGGTCCGATTTCTCCATCCGGGCTGATCTGTGGAACAAGATCCTCGACTTCGTGGCGATCAGGCCGCTTCAGGGCTGGGGCTGGTTCGGCCCGTGGCAGCGCGGTGAGTATCCGTTCACCTACATCAACTATCTGCTCAACAACCAGCACCAGACCGCGTTGAACGCGTTCTTCGACGTATTGCTGCAGCTCGGCATCGCCGGGTTCCTGCTGTTCCTGATCCTGGGCGGTGTCGCGCTGATCAGATCGTGGCTGGTCGCCAGCGTGCGGCACTCTGTCGTGTACGCCTGGACTCCGCTCGTGCTCGTCACGCTCGCGGTCGACTCGATGTTCGAGAGCTTCACACTTGCCGGTGCGGGCTGGTTCATGCTCGTGCTGTGCGCACTGCGCGCCGGACAGTCGAGGTCATGGCGCGAGAACATCGATGCGGCGAACACCGGGGCGATACCGACGCTGCGGCCGCAGGTGTAGCGGCGACGCATGTCATAGCGTGCTGGGCGCGCTCTGCGAAGTTCTGCATGACCGGAAGGTAGGCTACTTCGTGCCCGCTGAACCAGCCGAGCGCCCACCCGGGCGGGGCGAAGCAATCCCGGAGATCTCGCCCGTGACCCACGTCCTGCAGAACGTCGTCTTCCCTCTCGACCGCGACCCCGACCTCCTACCGCTGTACGCCGATCCTGAGACATGGTCCGTGATCGATGAGGAGCCCGTCCGCGTCTCGAACCGCGCACATCTGGGCAACATCCTCGGCCGTAACAGCGCACGCATCGTCGCCGGCCGGCGAGTCTCGCTCGGCACGTACTTCAACGCATTCCCGGCGTCGTATTGGCAGCACTGGACGAGCGTGCGTCAGGTGCGGCTGACTGTTCGGACCAACGGCCCCGCGACGATCCTGGTCTACCGTTCGAACGGCTCCGGAGTGCGTCAGCGCGTGGACACGAGAGAAGTCACGGGCGACGCGGAGACCTCCTTCGACCTTGCGCTCACGCAGTACAGCGACGGCGGATGGATCTGGTTCGATATCGTCGCCGATGAGAAGTCCGCCGTTCTGGAAGGCGCGGAATGGACGACCGAGCAGGAGCCTGCACGCGTCGGAAAAGCCTCGCTCGGCATCACGACGTACAACAAGCCGGATTACTGCGTCGAGACCCTCCAGGCGCTGGCGGCCTCACCCGATGCACTCGAGTTCGTCGATCGCATCTTCCTCATCGATCAGGGCACACAGCTCGTCGCGGAGCAGGAGGGCTACGACGAGGTCGCGGCTGAGCTCGGCGACACGCTTCATGTCATCAGGCAACCCAATCTCGGTGGCTCGGGCGGTTTCGCCCGTGCGATGCACGAGACACTGCAGCGCCCGGAGAGCGACTTCGTGCAACTGCTCGATGATGACGTACGGCTCGAGCCCGAGTCCGTGCGGCGCTCGATCGTGTTCGGACAGTTCGCGACCAACCCCGTGCTCGTCGGCGGTCACATGTTCGACCTGCTCGACCGTCCCAAACTCCACGGCTGGGCGGAAGTGCTCGACAAGGTTCCGTTCATGTGGCGCAATCTCTATCAGGAGAAGATGCCGCATGACTTCGGTACATCGAACCTGCGCCAGTCGAAGCTACTGCACATGCGCATGGATGCCGACTACAACGGCTGGTGGATGTGCCTCATCCCTCTGGACGCGATCCGCAAGGTCGGGCTCTCATTGCCCGCCTTCATCAAATGGGATGATGCGGAGTTCTGCCTCCGTGCAGGCGAGGCCGGTTTCCCGACCGTCTCGATGCCCGGTGTCGCGCTCTGGCACGTGTCGTGGGTCAACAAGGACGACTCGATCGACTGGCAGGCGTACTTCCACGCCCGCAACCGCATCGTCGCGGGGCTGCTGCACTCGGAAGTTCCGCGTGGCGGCCGCCTGCTGAAGCACAGCCGCCGCGTCGACCTCAAGCACTTGATGATGATGCAGTACTACCCCGTCGCACTGCGTGCTCAAGCCTTACGTGACATTCTGTCCGGGCCGGCGCATATGCGCGAGAACCTGGCGACGGCCATGCCGCGCGCTCGCGCGCTCGCCGCCGAATATCCCGAGACCGTGGTGCATCGGGATCCATCGACCGTGTTGCATTCGAGACATGGCCGCCGGGTGTATAAGCAGCAGAAGCAGAACGACTTCGACAGCCCGACCGGATTGCAACTGCGGGTGTTCACCCTTTCGACACTCATCGCGCACTGGCTTCACAGGCCGAATCCAGAAAACGTAGAGAAGCCAGAAGTCGAGTTCGGCAAGGGCGATGCACATTGGTGGCGCTTGCCCAACTTCGACAGTGCTCTGGTGAGCGCCGCAGACGGATCCGGCAAGAACATCTACACAAGAGACCGCAAGAAGTATCGCCATATGCTGCGCGACACGATACGTCTGCACGCCGAGTTGAGGCGTCGGTGGCCCGAACTACAGAAGCAGTATCGGCAGGCACTTCCGGAGCTCGTCTCCCCCGATTCCTGGCAGCAGATCTTCGAGGAGAAGGCATGACCGCGGCGCCTGCTGCATTCGACCCCGCGTCGGCGACGATCGTCATCGTCACCTACAACCGCTCGCATCTGCTCACCCGGCTGCTCGAGAGCATCACGGGCATGGATCCGAAGCCCGGGCACGTGGTGATCATCGACAACGCATCGGCTGACGACACGACAGAGGTCGTCGACTCGTTCCGCGAACGCATCGGCGCGGAGATCGTGTACCGCAAGCTGGAGACCAACACGGGTGGGTCCGGTGGGTTCAGTGAGGGCATGCGCACCGCGTACGAACTGGGTTCCGAGTGGATCTGGATGATGGACGACGACGTCGAGGTGATCCCGGACGGCCTGGCGCGGATGGGTAAATGGACTCCGCGCTTCAAGAGCATCCAGGGACGACGCTACGACTACGACGGCAGCGAGTTCTACTGGCAGTACCGCATCGCCGAGCGGATGGGCATTCCGATCCCCTTCGCGCCGGCCGGATTCGACGCGTCAGGCTTCAAGGAGATGAACAGCGGATGCTTCGAGGGGATGTTCATCCACCGCTCGATCGTGACGCAGATCGGACTCCCCGATCATCGGTTCTTCATCTACTGGGATGACCAGATGTACGGCTGGCTCGCATCAAGGCTGACCACCGCCGTCATCGTGGACGAATTCGTGCTGCGCCGCACCCGCGAGATCAAGCAATGGGACATGGGCGTTCGACACATGAACGCCTCAAGCAACGCGTATCGCTACTACATCATGCGCAACCGGGCGTTCATCAAGAACTACTACCGCGTGCACGGCGTCTACAACCCTGTGCTGTTCGGACTCGGCACCACGGCGACGTTCTTCAAAGAGCTCATCCGGCTGCTCTTCGTCGAACGGACGGTGCGGGGCACGAGCAATCTTTTCCGAGGCATCCGCGATGGTGGGAAGATCGGTCGAGACCGCGCCTGGCAACCCATGCCCGCATTGGAGAAGTGATGAGCGACGAGCAGCAGCCCCGCGCCGAGTGGATCTTCCCTGAACAGAAGAAGAGCAACAAGGGACGCATCTGGCTGATCGTAGGCCTGTCCGTCCTGGCTGTGGCCATCGTCGCGGCTCTGCTGTTCTTTCTGCTGCCGCGAGGCGGTGAGCCCGAGCCGACGCCCACGCCCACGGATTCCGCGAGCTCCACGCCCACGCCGACTGCCACGCAGACGCCGACGGCCACCCCGACGCCGACCGCCGCTCCCACGCAAGAGCCGGGGGCCACTCCTCCGTCCGTTCCGGATCCCGACATCCCCACGTTCGCCGCGCAGGTTCAGCCGCGCCTTGACGATGCTTCGACAGGGCTCACGATCGCCGCCGATCTGGGCGGCCAGGAGGCCGCTCAGGTCGTCGAATCGCTGCAGCAGGATGCCGGGCGTCTGTCGGATGCTGCGGCTCCGAGTTCGATCTCGTCGGCGTGGTACGAGGGCGTCGGACAGTACAACGCGCGGCTCGGAGAGCTCCGAAGCGCGTTCGAGAGCGGTTCCGACACGCAGAGTGCTATGAACGCCGCCACCGCAGCTCTGAAGGACCTCCGGGCGCTCGTCGGACTCTGATTCGCTCGACGCGTTCGTCGGCTAAGCCGCCGGCATCGAGTCGGCGTTATACCGGTCGAGTACCTCGTTGATGCCGGCATCCAGCACCAACGCGCCCTTGTTGAGGTACAGGCCACGAGTGCAGAAGCGACGCAGGTCACGTTCGTTGTGGCTGACGAAGAACAGCGTGCGTCCATCGGCGAGAAGCTCGTCGATGCGCTTGTAGCACTTGTCGCGGAATGCCTTGTCGCCGACGGCGAGAACCTCATCGACGAGCAGGATCGGCTCGTCGAGCTGCGACACCACGGAGAACGCAAGACGAACCTTCATCCCGTTCGAGAGGTGCTTGTACGGCGTCTCCTGGAATTCCTCGAGCTCGGCGAACGCGATCATCTCGTCGTAGCGGCTTGCGATCTCCGACTTCGGCATGCCGTGCAAGCCCGCGGTGAGGCGCACATTCTCGCGGACGGTGAGATCGCCCACGAAGCCGCCAGTGAGTTCGATGAGCGGCGCGACTCCCCCGTTGACCGTGACAGACCCCTCGTCGGGAAGCAGCACTCCGGCGACGAGCCGGAGCAGCGTGGACTTACCCTGTCCGTTGCGACCGACAACACCGATGGACTCCCCGGGCTGCACATCGAATGAGACGTCGCGCAGTGCCCAGAACTCTCCTGGACGGCCACGACGTGAAGCTCCGGCGAACAGGTCCTTGAAGCTGCGTCTGCCCCGCCGGTTGCGGCGGAAATGCACGCCGAGTCCCTGCACTTCGATCGCTGCAGCCATCAGAGCTCCTTCAAGACCGGGCGCTCGAGGCTGCGGAACACCCACAAGCCCAGTACGAAGATCAATAGAGTCATCGCTGCCCCGATCAACACCGTGTTCAGGTGCCACTGATCGGGGAAGAACGCCATCCGGTAGAGCGTGAAGATGCCGGCCAGCGGGTTGAACGACCCGATCGTCTCGAAGGGGCCGGGAAGGTTCGAGACGCTGTAGATGATCGGCGTCGCGTAGAACAGAGCACGCAGGATGAGGCCCGTCGTCCGTTCCAGATCAGCGTAAAGCGCACACAGCGGGGCAACGAGCATACCGAGCCCCACAAGCAGGATCACTTGCAACGTCATGGCGACGGGGAACCAGAGGATACCCCAGCCGAACTCCGTTCCCGGCGAGAATATCGCGAAGAGAACGAGCACCGGGAGTGAGAACAGGAACTCCATACCCTTGCTCAGCACGATCCGGTTCACCCAGATCGATCGCGGGATGTTCGTCGAACGGACGAGTCGCGAGTCCTTCTTGAACGCCTTGGTGAAATCCGAGACCGACGAGTTGAACCAGACCCATGGCAGCAAAGCGCTGATGAGGAAGACGATGTAAGGGTCTTCGCCCACGTCACGCTCGAACACTTGGGTGAACACGAACCAGTAGATCGCGCTCATCACCAGCGGGTCCAGCACCGACCACAGGTAGCCGAGCCAACTGGTGGCGTAGCGGACCTTCAGGTCGCGCGCCGACAGCAGCCACAGCGAATGCAGATATCGCCGGGGCGTACCCGGCGCCCCGACAGCAGCGTGACTCACGGTTCCGAGTTTAGGCGAGTGTGTTGTTCCACATGGTCAGCGCCGAGCCGATCGCCATATGCATGTCGAGGTACTGGTAGGTACCCAGACGTCCGCCGAAGTGGACGTCCGTCTCACCCTTCTGCAGCTCTCGGTACGCGAGCAGGCCCTCGCGGTCTGCGGGGGTGTTGACCGGGTAGTACGGTTCGTCTGCCTTCTCCGCGAAGCGGGAGAACTCGCGCATGATGACCGTCTTGTCATCCGGATAGACGTCCTTGCGCTCCGGGTGGAAGTGCTTGAACTCGTGGATGCGCGTGAACGGGACGTCCATGTCCGGGTAGTTCATCACGGGCGTGCCCTGGAAGTCGCCGATGTTCAGGACCTCACGCTCGAAGTCGAGGGTTCGCCAGCTGAGCTCGCCCTCGGCGTAGTCGAAGTACCGGTCGACCGGACCGGTGTAGACGATCGGCACCTGCCCGACGAGCGCCTTGCGGTTCAGCGGCTGCGAATCGTCGAAGAAGTCCACATCCAGCTTGACTTCGATGTTCGGGTGATCCGCCATACGCTCCAGCCACGCGGTGTACCCGTCGGTGGGCAGTCCCTCCCACGTGTCGTTGAAGTAGCGGTTGTCGTAGTTGTAGCGCACAGGAAGGCGGGCGACGATGTCGCCGGAGAGCTTGTGCGGATCCGTCTGCCACTGCTTGGCCGTGTAGTCGCGGAAGAAGGCTTCGAACAGCGGGCGACCGACGAGCGCGATGCCCTTCTCCTCGAAGTTCTGCGCGGTCTTGACGTCGAACTCGCCTGCCTGCTCCTTGATGAGCGCACGAGCCTCGTCGGGGGAATACGCCGCCTGGAAGAACTGGTTGATGGTGCCGAGGTTCACCGGCATCGGGTACACGACGCTCTTGTGGTTCGTGTAGACCTTGTGCACGTAATTGGTGAACGTCGTGAAGCGGTTGACGTACTCCCAGACCGTCGCGTTGGAAGTGTGGAACAGGTGCGCACCGTAGCGGTGCACCTCGATCCCGGTCTCAGCGTCTGCCTCGCTGTAGGCGTTGCCGCCGATGTGCGGGCGGCGTTCGATGACGGTGACCTTGCGACCGGCATCCGCGGCACGCTCAGCGATGGTGAGGCCGAAGAAACCAGAGCCTACGACGAGAAGATCCATCAGGCGGCCGTTCCGACGACGATGCGGGGGGTGCCGACCCAGCGGGCCGCGTCGGTGGCGTTGCGGCCGTCGACAAGCAGTTTCACACCGGGCAGTCGGTCGGGGCCGAGGTCGCGGTAGTCGGCGTGGTCGGTCTGCAAGATCGCGAGATCAACGTCACCACCGAGCGCATAGGGCTCGAAGCCGAGTCCGCGCAGTTCCTCGTCGGTGTAGATGGGGTCGTGCACGACGACCTCAGCGCCGCGCTCCTTGAGGGCCTGTACGGTCGGGAAGACGCCGGAGAACGCGGTCTCCTTCACTCCCCCACGGTATGCAGCCCCCAGCACGACGGCCTTCTGCCCCTGGAGCGAGCCGAGGATGCCCTCCGCCTGCGCGACGAGGCGCTCAGGCATCGACGCGTTCAACTGACGGGCGACGCGCACGATGTCGGCATCGGGGTCGGTCGACAGATACAGACGCGGGTAAACCGGGATGCAGTGCCCACCCACCGCGATACCGGGGCGGTGGATATGGCTGTACGGCTGCGAGTTGCACGCCTCGATCACCTTGTAGACGTCGATACCGTTCGCCGCCGCGAACAACCCGAACTGGTTCGCCAGCCCGATGTTCACGTCGCGGTAGGTGGTCTCTGCCAGCTTCGCCATCTCCGACGCCTCGGTCGTCCCGAGATCCCATACGCCGTTCGGGCGGGGCAGGTCGGGACGCTCGTCGAACTGCAACACCGCCTCATAGAACTCCCGAGCCAGACGGTTGCCCTCATCAGACAACGCACCGATCAGCTTCGGGTACTTACGGAGATCCGCGAACACACGCCCGGTCAGCACACGCTCCGGCGAATACGCCAGGTGGAAGTCCTTACCCTCGACGAGACCAGAGCCCTCCTCGAGCATCGGCTTCCAACGATTGCGCGTGGTGCCGACGGGCAGGGTCGTCTCATACGACACGAGGGTGCCAGGAGTGAGATGCTCCGCCAGCGACCTCGTCGCGGCATCCATGTACTTGAAGTCCGGCTCCCACGTCTCGTCGTTCACGAAGACAGGAGCGACGAGCACAACGGCATCTGCGCCGGGGATCGCCTCGGCATAATCGGTCGTCGCACGAAGGCGTCCGGCGGGGATCAGATCAGCCAGACGCTCCTGCAGCTCCGCCTCACCAGGGAACGGCTCAACACCGGAGTTGATGGTGTCGACAGCCCTCTGATTGACATCGACGCCGATCACATCATGACCGGAGGAGGCGAACTGGACGGCGAGGGGAAGCCCGATCTTTCCGAGGGCGACGACAGCAATACGCATGGGTTCTAGTCTACGGGCGCCGTGGGCACTCTTCCTGACAGGCACCGTAAACTGATCTGCCTATGGTCAGCTCGTTACCGAATCCCACGCTACCCCGTCTCGACTCACTGACCGGGTTGCGCTGGTGGGCTGCATTCGCCGTCTTCTTCTTCCATCTGCGTAATTTCGTAGATTTGCCGGCACCAGTCGCAGAGTTCGCAAGATACGGGAACTTCGGCGTTGCATTCTTCTTCATCTTGTCGGGTTTCGTGCTCACGTGGTCGTGGCGTGAGCACACAGGAATCGGCACATTCTACTGGCGACGTTTTGCGCGTATCTACCCGCTTCATCTGGTGACGCTGCTCGTCGCGATCCCTGTGTTCTACAGTTTCAATCCCGACCCGGCGCAGACATGGGTGAAACCGGTCGACTGGGCGATCTTCATCCTGTGCCTTCTGATGCTCCAAGGTTGGTCCCGCGACGCCACCGTGACGTTCGCTGGCAACCCCGCTTCATGGACCCTGACTGTTGAAGCATTCTTCTACGCACTGCATCCGTTCATCACGAAAGTGCTGCGATTGCTCACTGGACGCGGCGCACTCGTCGTCGCAGCTGGAGTCGCGGTCCTGAGCATTGCTGGCCGTGTCACCATGATCGCGAATCCGACCGGCTGGTTCGCTCTACTGCCGTGGCCCGTGCTCCGACTCAATGAGTTTCTCGTCGGTATGTGCCTCGCCTGGGCGTTCCGCACCGGTTGGCGTCTTCGTCTCTCGGTATGGGTGCCAGTGTCTCTGACCCTGGCGTATCTCATCGGAGTCAGCGTTCTCGACCGCTTCGCCCTTACTCGACCCTTGCAGCATGTCATGGCCATGTTCACGAGTGAAGCGCTACTCGTTCTGTTCTCGCTCCTGATCTGCGCGGCGGCCTCCAGCGATCTCCGCGGCGCGAAATCGCTGGCCTTCCGCTCCCGCTTCATCGTGATACTTGGTGAATGGTCATACGCTTTCTACCTGATTCACGCGACCTTGATCTATCTGACGCTGGAGATCATCGGTCACCGCGTGAGCGGTCTGACGGGTCTCCTTTGGCTCGCAGTTCTCTTGGTCGCCTCGATCGCCGCGGCCGGCGCGCTGCACGTGTGGATCGAGCGACCCGTCGAGAGGATCCTGCGTGCATGGCAGAATCGCAAGGTCAATGCGCGCAAAGCCGTGCGCGATGCACGACCAGTTTGACCGTCGGGACTATTTGGCGACGTTGAGCAGGGTCTCGATGACGCGCTCAGCCGCATGCCCATCCCCGTATGGGGCGGCGACAGTGGGCTCAGGACGAGGCCGACTCGCTCCGGCGGCGATCTCCTCAGCAGTATTGGCGAGTACGTTCCAGCCGAGATCGACCGTCTCGACCCACTCGGTTTCAGCCCGCACCGTTGTGCAAGGGATGCCCATGAGGAAAGCTTCCTTCTGCAGTCCACCGGAATCGGTCACGATGCCGGCGGACTGGAGCGCAGCCGCGATCAATTCCGCATATGCCAGCGGTGCATGCGAGACGAGTGAGCCCTGCGTCAACTGCACACCGTGAGCCGCTGCCTTTGCGACGACACGCGGGTGTGCGAGGAGCACCACCGGTTTATCAAGCCCGGCCAGCCCTTCTGCGACCTCTGCTAGCCGGATGGGTTCGTCCGTGTTCTCAGCGCGGTGGATCGTCGCCACATAAAACTCGCGGGCCTTCAGGCCAAGCTCTTCCATGAGCGCTGAGGGCTTGCCCGCGATCTCGTCGCGCACCTCGAACAGAACATCTGTCATCACGTCGCCGACCAAAACGGTGCGCTCGGCGAGCCCTTCGGAAGCAAGATGGTCAACGGCCACCTGCGTGGGAGCGAGCAGTAGGTCGGCAGCGTGATCCGTCATCACGCGGTTGTGTTCCTCGGGCATCCGACGGTTGAAACTGCGTAAGCCCGCTTCAAGATGGGCGACCGGGATCTGCATCTTCACTGCGCTGAGCGCGGCTGCGATTGTGGAATTGGTGTCCCCGTACACCAGCACCCAATCTGGTCGGTGCTCATCGAAGACCGCATCCAGCGCCGCAAGCATGGCACCTGTCTGCACGCCGTGCGAACCGCTACCCACTCCGAGGTGAACAGCAGGCGCACCGATTCCGAGGCCGTCGAAGAACACATCCGAGAGCATGGGGTCGTAGTGCTGGCCGGTGTGCACGATGATGTGCTCGACGCCAGCAGCCAGAGCCGCCTTGTGGATGGGAGCTAGTTTGACGAACTGGGGGCGAGCGCCCACGACACTGGCGATCTTCACGCTGAGAAGTCTACCCGCGGGAGGCTCGAAGACCGTCCGGGTACGATCGAGGGGTGAATATCGAGGTTCCGAGTTCGAACGCTAACGGTGACGATCAGCCGCATCTGCTCTACGTCGCCTGGGGCTACCCGCCTTCGCGCGGCAGCGGCGTCTATCGCGCCTGGGCTACTGCCAATGCTTTCGCTGAGGCCGGCTGGCGGGTGACCGTACTCACAGTTCCGCGTGAGATCTTCGAGATGTCCACGGGCGTCGACCTAAGCCTGGAAGCGAAGATTCACCCGTCGATTCGCATCGTTCGCGTTCCGTTTCGATCCGGAGCGTTCGTGAATGACCTTCGCGATTGGTCACTGCTCCGGGCGCTGGCTCCGGAATTGTGGAACGGGTTTCATGCCCGACGCGGACAGAAGGCGTTCCCAGAACGCAATTATGGAGGGTGGCGCCCGATCTTGGAAGACGCAGCCCGCAAGATCCATGCCCAAACGCCGGTGAGTCTGACCATCGGGACAGCGAATCCGAACGTCGATTTCATTCCTGGGCATGTTCTGCACGACGAGCACAATGTCCCGTACGTCATGGATCACCGCGATGCCTGGTCATTGGACATCTACTCTGGTCGCCGCATCGTAGATCGGCAGAGCAAAGCTGGGAAGTGGGAACATGCGCTGATGCGCAACGCGACAGAGGTATGGTTCGTCAACCAACCGATCCGTGATTGGCATGCAGAGCAGTACCCCGAGTACGCGGATCGACTTCTCGTTGTCGAGAATGGCTACGATCAACCACTCGCACTCCCGCCATTATCCGATCGGGACCGCCCTTCGCTGGTCTTCGGTTATATCGGCACAATCTCCGCCGCGATCCCGATGGCAGAATTGGTCGATGGCTGGGCACTAGCGCGCGAACGGTCGTCGCTCGTTCGTGGCGCTCGCATGGACATACATGGATATCTCAACCATCTCGGTGTCCCCGGCGAGAACATGGTTACTGCGATGTCGCGCTTCGAGGAAAACGGCATCCGCTACCTCGGACCCGTAGGACGGGCAGATATTGCCGCAACTTATGCAACGTTCGATGCGCTCGTTCTGACATTCGGCGCTGGTCGCTACATCACCGGCGGCAAGGTTTATGAATACGCGTCAACTGGTCTCCCTATCGTTTCCGTGCATGATCCGATCAACGAGACCAGCCGGACGCTCTCACAGTATCCGGGGTGGCATGGGGCAGATGAAATGACTCCGGATGCGATCGCAGATGCTTTCGTGGCAACCGCAGAAGATGCCGCAGCTCAGACAGAGACCGAGCGCGAAGCAGCACGGACTTTCGCTACTCGATTCTCTCGCCACGCCCAGTTGGCGCCACGTATCAGCGGGTTGCGTGCTCAAATCAATGAACAGGGCGAGGGACAGACAGTATGAGGATTCTCCTTCTCGCCCCCAGCGGTGCTTTCGCAGAAGCTCTCGCAGCCCTCGCCCTCGGCGAGGATAACCGTCAGGACCAGACCGTCGTTGTCTTTGCAACGTCCACGGACGCTTCCGGTGCCACTCAGGAGATCCGTCTCGGACCGAAGGCCGCACCGTCGAGCGGCCAGCTGGCACGAGCGCTCAACAGCTCTGTCATCGGGCGCAATGCGAAACGACTCAGTCCGCTCGACGGCGGACACCGTTTCGCACGAGTCGCAAGTCGGAGCATGGCTTTCCGCAGTGCTGCCGAGACATCAGACGTGATCATTGGTTTGGAGCGCGATTCGATACTCGCAGCGTGGACCGCGCTGAATCGTTGGGCATCGCCCTACAGCCGAGCCGTGTACGGTCTTGCCCCCGGCGCGGCCGTGCTCGCTTCCATGCGCAGCGCCAGCAATTGACATCCGAAACAAGCTCGGTACGAGTTCACCGCGCGCCGAAAGTCGAACTGTCCGCGGAGGCTATCGAGTTCGCACCACCCGCTAGCACGCGGATAGCTGGGCGAGAATCTGTCGTTCGGTCTCTAGGTCTCTCGCCGACGACAGTTCATATGCCGCCGCGTCCGCGTTCTTCTTGAACCGGGTGATGTCATCTACGCCGATTGCCCGTATCGCCGCGGCGATGTCTGCGGCTGTGTACCCCTCTGTGACTACGCCCAACTGATGGTGTGCGATGAGGCGATCCGTCTCAACGGACGGGCCAAACACCAGTCCCAGTCTGGCCTGTACGAAGTCAAAGAACTTATTGGGAAGCATGTGCCGATGGTTCGGCGTCAACGGAGGCAAGACAAAAACCCCCAGGTCGTAAGCGTTCAGCACGTCAGGGAGTTCGTGCGGCGCGACTGGCGGATGCAAAGTCGTTCGAGGGCTCGCTTCGATCTGACGCATCAATCCTCGCCAATACGAATCGCCCTCACGAGAAGGTATGAGATATAGATCGAGCGTGTACCCATCCCCTAGGAGCTCCACAGCCTCCACGATCGCCTCGATGTTGCGGCCGGGAACCGCTCCCCCGCTGTGTGCGAGACGAACTATCTCAGGGTCGGTCTGAACCGGTTTCAGATCGCGTCGGTAAGCAATCGCATTTCGCACGATCGCCGGCTCAACTCCGAATGCTTCCGTGTACATCGCCGCGATCGAGTCATTAATCGTGGTCGAGACCTCGACTCTGGGTAGGTACACCTCACATATCCAGCGCATAAAAGGAGCCACCAGCAAGCGCCACGAAGAGACATGCGTCCTCTCCTCGGGCGCCCATTCGTGGAGGTCGCACCAGATATGTGGATCACCCTCTATTTTGAAAGCAAGTGGGAGCGCGCGTGCCTCATTGGCCACCACTATGTCAAAGGATCTTCCGGATACAGCCGCGAGCGCGGCTTTCATTGCCGGCGCTTCGAGCTTCACTGCGCGGTAACGACGCAAAACGAGCTTAAGGACTCCGACAGGAGTCTGCGGAAGTGACGGGAGGCTCCGCGGGACCGCGAGGTGATCGAGTGCGGCTGGCGCCTTCGGACCGTACGCGAGCGTGGTGACATCTCCGAACTCGGCAAGCACATCAAGTTGACGAAGAACTCGGGAGTCAGCTGTGATGTCCGAGAACGAAATGCACAGGATGCGCGGACGGGTCACAGTGGTGCTCCTTTGTCAGAACCTGAAATCGGCGCCGGTACACCGAGGAATCCTGCCAGCGCGCGCGCCGAGGCTGTGCCATCGTGAACCGATCGAACGAACTGCGGCCCCTCGGCGGCCTTACGCTGCGCACCGGACGGCTCCGCGATAAGCCGTCGGATCGTGTCACCGACGCCCCCATAGCGGGACTCCACCACAGGGAGTTCGCGCCCGGTGAGTGTGCGTACTCGTTCACGCACCTCGTCGTGCACGTGTCCTACGACAACGCGACCGGCAGCCATCGCTTCGCACGCGGCGACACCGTAATCGCCCAGTCGAAACTGGTCGAGGACGATGTCGGCGTGCTTGTAGGCTTCCAGCATCTGCGAGGACGCAAGGCCCTCCAGCCTCCGGTAGGTAATTAGACCCTCGGATTGCAGATCTTCGAGCTGCTGGTCGACGCTCCTATCACCCTTCATCGGCGAATTACTGGGCACGTACGCCACGACTGGTCGCTCTGAGCGCAACGGTACTTCATCTGTTTGCCAGGCGTCGGCATCGACGACCACAGGCAACCACTGTGCGCGCGGCACTGAAAGCAATCCCGGCGTTGAGACGAATACCGGTAGTTCCGTCTCAGTGATCGTCCGAAGCCGTTCCCGAGCGTTAGTCTCGAGGATCTTCGTCGAATCACGCGGATACTGACCGTTTTCCCCGAACGGCGAGTCAATCTCCCAACGCGCGTGCTCGCTCGGTATGCGTATGTCCGTTCCATGCCAGAGCAGAGCCACCGAGAGCCCCTCCGCCACAGTACTTTTGACAATATCGAGCGGGCTACGGCCCGGAATCGAGCCGTAGAGGTACCTACCGGATTCCAGAAGCACGTGAGTGAATCCTTCGACGATCGCAGCGTGTTGGCGTCGTTGCCATCCGTGCGCGAACACGTAGCCACTCTCGGGAATGCCGACGTTCGTGGGGAAACCAAAACGTGCCGTTTGCGCATTAGTGGTCATCAGGTTGACGGCCCCAACGCCGCTGAGATGATCTTCAGCCGCGCGCGCCCAGCGATACCCCTGCCCTGCAGAGTTGACGGGGCCAACGAAGAGTCGGACTAATCCCGCGGGCGCGTGAGCGACCACCATCGCGTCGGGATTCCACCCCAAGCTTCCAGGGAGGACGCGCCCAAGCAATCGGTCTGGAACGATGCCCAGAGCGCTCCGAGCGGACTGGATCAGGCGTTGTCTCGCAGACATCATGTCCCTATCATGCGAGCCCCGCAAGCCTCGCTTGCGCGGCGAACTCAGGACTCGCGTTCACGACTTCTTCGAACGTCCCATGTGCGGCAGTTGTCCCGTCCTGCATGAACAGGATCACGTCTGAATCTTTGATCGTGCTCAAGCGGTGAGCTACCGCGATCACTGTGACATCCCCACGAAGCTCGCGGATTGCCGCTGCGACGTCTGCTTCGGTCTTCGTGTCGAGGGCGCTCGTGGCCTCGTCGAGGACCAGCACGACGGGGTTGCTGTACAGCGCCCGAGCAATACCCAACCGTTGACGCTGTCCGCCAGAGAGCGAGAGGCCCCGTTCGCCGACACGAGCGTTCAACCCGTCCGCTCGTTGCTCGATCAGTTGCCAGAGCTGCGCCCGACGTGCGGCCTCTTCGACCCTGGCAAGATCAACGTCATCGCCCCAAGTCAGCGCTATGTTCTGTGCGATCGTGCCGTCGAAGAGGGTGACTTCCTGGGGAACGTAGCCGACGTGGCTGCGCCAGGCCCCCATCACCTCTTCAACGGGAAGTCCATCGATACGAATTGCACCGCTGGTCGGCGTCAGTAGGCCGAGAAGCAGATCGACCAACGTGGACTTACCCGCTCCGGATGAGCCCGCGATCCCGACCGTCGATCCCATCGGGATTCTGAGATTCATCCCATGCACGGCGGGCACATCACTACCAGGGAAGGTGAACGCTACCTCGTCCAGCTCCAGAAGACTGGGTTCTCCCGGGAGCGGCTTCTTACCCAGCACTTCTCGGTCGGCAAGGAATTTCTTAGACGCCTCGATATCGCTGATCACGAGGTCGACATAGGGGGCCGCCGTGACTGTCCGCGTGATCACCGATTGGAAACCGGTCAACGATGGCACCAGTCGGAATCCGGCTATGCCGAACATGGCGACCGCCGAGATCGTGCTGCTCATATCGCCACCAGAACTCAGCATCGCGGCTCCGCCGACGATGACGAAACCACCGATGATGGCTGCATCAAAGATGAAACGCGGCACTGCCGCTAGGAAGCTGGAGTTCGCCCGCGCTTGGGCGGTCTGCCTTCGGTTTCGTCTGATGACTTCGCTGACCTCGTCAGCCTTATCACGGAGCGTGATCTCTTTGAGAGACGCCACCATACCCGAAATGAGCGCAGCGACTCGCAGAGCCGAGTTCCGCGCGACGCGGGCCGCTTGGCGTGTCTTGCCGCTCAGCACGAAGTACTGCAGCAGCGCTATCCCGCCTAGGTAGACGATCGTCACAAGAGCCGTTACGGGTTGAGTTACAACGAGAACCCCTACGACTCCGACGCAAGTGACCAGAAGTCCCGGAAGAGTCGTGACTGGCAGGAGGAAGCCCGCAACGACATGCGCGATACCACTGTCAGACATTGCGACGATCTGCGCACTGTTACGCGATAGCCGGTCGGTCCAAGAAGCACGGATATACGCTCCGAACAACTCCTGCCCTACTTCAAGTTCGTAAGATGCAAAGCGACGCGTCGCGATCCACTGCAGCCATACATTCGCCGCGGACTTGAGGATGACGATCGCAGCGAGTATCAAGATGACCCAGAGGATCTGATCCGCGGCGAGGACGCCAAGTACCGGAAGGTTGACGTCATTTCCGGTGACGCTGGCCGCGAGTGTGAGTGCCATCAGCATCAGAGCGACGATATCGATGAGCGACAGTACGGACGAGATCAGTGCATAGACAAGCAGGAACCGCCGCCCGGATGCGGGCAGAAACGGCATCAGCCGTCGAAGTGTGCGAACGATTAGGTTCATAGGATCAGAGCGTGACGGACGCGCCGTCCCGCGCGGACTCCAGTGCAGCTTCGACAACGGTGAGGGTCCGCTGCCCCTGCTCCATGGTGACGACGTCCGTCTGCTCACCGAGCACGGCATCGCGGAACGCCTCGTGCTCGACGCGCAACGGCTCACGCTTGGCGATTGCGTATCGCGTAACATCTCCCTCGGACACGCCTCGGAACGCGGACACGGAATCCCACTCGAGTGCGATGGTTCCGTTCGCGTAGAAGGTCAGGTCGCCAGTGGCTGTGTCGGCGACGAACGCGCCCTTCTCGCCCGTGACGACAGTGACCCGCTCTTTCATCGGACTCAGCCAGTTGACGATGTTGTTCACGATCACGCCTGACTTGGTGCGCCCGGTGATCGTGATCATGTCTTCGTACTCGCGCCCGCTCTTGAACGCCGTCTGTGCGAAAACGCGCTCGTAGTCGCTCTGCACGACCCACGCCGTGAGGTCGACGTCGTGCGACGCGAGGTCTTTTGCAACACCCACGTCAGCGATGCGCGAGGGGAAGGTTCCCTGCCTGCGGGTGGCAACCTGGTAGATGGCGCCTAGTTCGCCCGCCTCGATGCGGCGCCGTGCTTCTTGCAGTGCAGGGTTGAAACGCTCGATATGCCCGACCGCACCGACGAGACCGGCCTGCCGGAATGCGTCGACCATCCGCTGTCCGGCCTCGACGCTGTGCGCGATCGGCTTCTCCACGAGAGTATGCACGCCCGCCGCCGCCAGCTTCAAAGCGGCGTCTTCATGGAAACGGGTCGGCACCGCGACCACAGCGGTGTCGATGCCTGCGGCGATAAGCGCCTCGATGTCGGGAAGGATCTCCAGGTCGCCCGCAACACCGTGTGGGTCGCCACCAGGATCAGCTATAGCGACAAGGTCAACGCCATCGAGTTCACGCAGCACACGTGCGTGGTGACGGCCCATCATTCCCACTCCAAGGAGACCAGCGCGCAACGTCATCACGCGCCCGCCTTCGTGACAGCGTTGACTGCGGTGACGATGCGATCGAGGTCGTCCTGGCTGAGAGACGGGTGCACGGGAAGCGAGGCCACTTCGCGGGCTGCACGCTCTGTCTCAGGAAGGTCCAGCCCCGGCGCATAGCGAGCGAGCGACGGCAGACGATGATTTGGAATCGGGTAGTAGACGCCCGCTCCGACGTTGTGCTCGCTCTTGAGGGCAGCGACGAATCCGTCGCGGTCCTCAGGCACACGGATCGTGTATTGGTGGTAGACGTGCACGGCGCCCTCGGCGACGGGCGGAACGACTACCCCCCGCAGGTTGGCATCAAGGAAAGCAGCGTTCTGCTGACGCTTCACGGTCCACGCATCGACCTTGGTCAGCTGCACGCGGCCGATAGCGGCGTGAATGTCAGTCATCCGAGCGTTGAAGCCGACGACCTCATTCTCGTACTGACGCTCCATACCCTGGTTACGCAGCAGCCTCACGCGACGAGCGATCTCATCTGTCGCCGTCGTCACCATCCCGCCCTCACCGCTGGTCATGTTCTTCGTCGGGTACAGACTGAACATCGCGAACTCACCGAACGAGCCGACCGGACGACCGTCGAGAGCGGCGCCGTGCGCCTGGGCTGCGTCCTCGTACAGCGCGACACCGCGGGCCGCCGCGAGAGCTGCCAGCTCGCGCATCCGCGCGGGGTGACCGTAAAGGTGCACGGGCAGGATGCCCTTGGTCTTAGGCGTGATTGCCGCCGCGACAGCCTCTGGATCGAGAGAGAACGTCTCGGGTTCAATGTCCACGAACACCGGCGTCGCACCGGCAAGTGCGACCGAGTTGCCCGTTGCCGCGAACGTGAACGAAGGCACGATGACCTCATCGCCGGCGCCGACACCTGCCGCCAGTAATCCGAGGTGCAGGCCGGCGGTGCCGGAATTCACCGCGACCGAGGGCCGCCCTGGCACGAAGTGCTCTGAGAACTCTTGCTCGAAGGCAGCAACCTCCGGTCCCTGCGCGACCATACCGCTTCGCATCACACGATCAACAGCCGCGCGCTCTTCATCTCCGATGATCGGCTTTGCGGGGGGAATGAAATCGCTCACACGGTCTCCTTGGTCAGTATTCCGTTGGTTTCTGTGTAGCGTGCGCCGCTGCTCGGACACACCCACACCCCATCGACGTCTCCGGCGGTCAGAGGCACACCGGATTCACCCACCCAGCCGATGCGCCGTGCCGGAACGCCGGCGACCAACGCAAAAGCAGGGACGTCCTTCACCACGACAGCGCCAGCCGCGACAGTCGCCCATGCGCCGATGGTGACGGGCGCGACACACGTAGCTCGTGCGCCGATTGCCGCCCCTCGTTCGATCGTCACGCCGACAGGCTCCCAGTCGTGCGCGCTCTTCTGCGAGCCATCCTCGTTGATCGCCCGCGGATATGTGTCATTGGTTAGCACAACAGCCGGGCCGATGAATACACCGTCTGCGAGCTTCGCCGGCTCGTATACGAGCGCATAGTTCTGCACCTTGCAGTTGTCGCCCATGATGACGCCTGTCCCGACATAAGCGCCGCGGCCAACGATGCAGTTCTCGCCGAGCTGCGCGCCCTCCCGCACCTGGGCCAGGTGCCAGATCGAGGAGCCATCCCCGATGGAGGCCTGAGGCGACACATCCGCGGAATCGACGATGCGCACTGAGGAGTTCGAAGTCAAGAAATCGGCCTTTCCGGATTCGCCGGAGTGCTCTCGGCAATGGGTCCAAGCTTACTCGCCCCCGCTGGCAGCACCTGAGAGATCGCCGCCGTCACGCGGTCCGCTACGGCGGCCAACGAGACATTGTCGTGCGCCCACTGCGCGCGTTTGGGGCGGAGCCGGTCGCGAGTGCCATCGGCTGCATCCGCCAGCAGTGACCGCATGCCCTCGGCAACATCGTCCGACGTAAAGTCGACTGTGCGCCCAAGATCTGCGTCCCGCACCAGATTTGCTCCAGGCTCCGGGCCCGCAAACAGTACCGGGGTGCCCGTGGCGGCAGCCGCATAGGTCTTCGTCGGCTTGGCAAAGTCGTAGCCGATGCCGGGAACGATACTCACGAGTGAGGCAACTGCGCCGCGGATCCACGATGCGGATTCGGCGGGGCTGATCACTCCCCCGAACGTGACCCGGCCTGGCACCAGATCCTCAGCGATACGACGGAGCTCAGCTTCCACAGAACCTTGCCCGAAGAATCGCAGCTGCACGTCCGGTTCGTCCGCCGCTATCTGCGCGAATGCGCGCACGAACACCTCCGGTTGCTGCCATTCCGACATGGTTCCGGTGTATACGAAGTAGCGCCCTTCGGAAGCAGGGGTGACATCGGGCGAAAAGACATCCGTGTCGATCCCGTTTCCCACTGTGGTGATCTTCAACGGATCAGCGTCAAGAGCTACGAGGCGCTCAGTGACCTCATCAGAGACCGAGATGATCGCCGCTGCATGCCGCAACACCGCACGCTCCATGAAACGCATGATCGACACCACGGCGTGCGGCGCGCCCATCGAGATCACGCCGTCCGTCCATACATCGCCCGCGTAGTACACGACTGGGCGACGCTTCAACCAGGAGACAACGCCGACCACGAGGCCCGTGGTCGGCGGCGACTCAGCCACGACCACGTCATAGCGCGTCGGAATCAATCGGAGCAGCAATGGCGCATCGTAGCTGGCGTACTGCACATAACCACGCACATTGTCGCCAGCATCACGCAGCACCGGCCAGCGACGCACATCGACCGCTCGCGCGTCTGGCGCCCTCGGAGCATGAACCGGCGGTGTCGTGGTGAGGATGCGCACGGCAGCGCGATGACGCACGAGCGACTTCGCGAGCGCGCCCAGGCGGAAAGCCCCCGCACTGACTTCCGGCGGAAAAAGTCGTGACGCAATCAGCACCCGCGTCGGACGACTCATTCCTCTCCCCCGTTGTTCGGGTCGTCGGGTGTCGCCAAGTTGGTGTGCACCAGTTGCTCCAGCTCTTCGATGCGGTGCTCATGGAAGGCTGCACGTTCCGCCAGCGCACGCATCTTCTCCTCGATACGAGTGAGTTCTGCTCCGTACTGCAGGCTGACGAGAAACAACAGCCCGATCGCAACGAAGAACACCAGGTTGACGGGTACCGCGATGCCCACGAGGCTGGCCGCCCACGCCAGTGTCTGAGGGAAGACAGCAATAACGAGGGCCAAGATACCGCCGATGAACCACCAGACCGCATGGCGTTCACGAAGCGTCCCTCTTCGCATCAATTCTATGATCGCCACGAGTGCCAGGACAGCTGCGACGATACCGAACGAATAGGTGATCGGAGTCAGCATTCGGCCTCCAGCGGAGTCCGCGGACGGAGCATCGCAAGCGAGAATGCCAAGCATGCACGGACCAGATACACGGCCGCTTTCAGCGGGTGGTGCGATGGCGCGCCGCCTTGGCGCACACGCATGGCCACTGGCGACTGCCGGATCCGGAGTCCGGCGCGCGCTCCGATGACCAAAGCCTCGACGGTGTCGCCGAGATACTCCGCCGGAAAATTGTCCGCGAACAGAGTGATAGCGCGCGGGCCCGCTGCTTTGAAGCCGCTGGTAACGTCGGTGAGCTGCGTCCTTGCAACTCTGCTCAATGCCCAGGCAAGCACGCGCATCGCCCACCGTCGAGGACCACGCACACCGTAGTCACCGACACCAGCGAAACGCGCACCGATCACGAGATCGGCATCTGCCAGCCCGTCCAGCAACTGACGAATCGCTGCGGGGTCGTGTTGTCCGTCGGCATCGACCTGGACCACGATGCCGAAACCATTCTCTTTGGCGAACCGGAATCCGGTCCTCATGGCACCGCCGACGCCGAGGTTGTATGGAAGCCGCAACACTTGGGCTCCCGCCTCTACGGCACGTTGCCCGGTGCGATCTCGTGATCCGTCGTCGATCACGACACACCGCGCAGAAGGCACAGCGGCGCGCACGTCACGGACAACGTCCGCGACGGAATCCTCTTCGTTCAGCGCCGGTATGACGACGAGAACGGACTGATCAACTGGACGCATCGTCTGTGATCTTACCGACGACGCGTGCGCCGCTACTGAGCGCACGCCGTGATCCGCCAGAGCGATACGTCACCTTCTTCGGCAACTAGCTCGAAACCATCTTGTCCGGCGAAACCAGTCATACCGGGCATCGTGTATCGTCCCGGGCCCTTTTCGCCAAGGCCGAAGTCAAGTACGTAGTCGGCATCGCCGTAAATAGCGAGCGCCTCGCATACCTCCGGCTGGGTCGCCGCATCGCGAAGGTCCGCCGACAGAACGTTCCATGGTTCGGTCTTCGGCGGTGACCACGTACGTGGGTAAACGTCGATGCCACTCAAGAAATACCCGAATCCTGTCCCCGTGGACGGATTCCCGAGGACTCGCGCATCCGCCGCAACCAGCTCGTCCAACGATTCGAGGAGGGCGCGCTCGTCCGGGTTCAAGTAGGCATCAGCGGCAGCGACATATCGCGACTCACGATCGAAGGACCCCTCGATCACTGCGGGCATGGCGACTGGCCGAATGAATACGAGCAGAACCATGAAGACGGTGACCGCTGCTAGTGACATAGCAACTGTTGGGCCATCGTCCACGGATCGTCGTGCCCAACGAGCTACGGAGCGCACTATCGCATCCGCTCCGATAGCTGCCAACGGAATCGCAACGATCGGCGCCAAGGATGCGATTCGATAGGGATCCGCATACCACGCCCCGAGAATGCCGTTGCGCACCAGCGGAGCGCCGATCGCGGCCACCATCAGATACAAAGCAGAGACACCGAGCCATGCCAACGCAAACCAGCGCAGCCGCCGTTGACGGATGGCGACGACGAGGCCGATGATCATCAACGCGCTGACTCCGAACGCGAATGGGACGAGAACCTGACCGTTGAGGATCACGTCCAGGAAGACCTCGAGTTTGCCGCGGAACGGTGGCCAATGCGATCCACTAGTCGAGCGTGCGAGATACAGCCACACCGCGATCAACGCCAGCCAAGTGGCGACGACCATCGTGATCACGCGAGCACGTCCGAATGCCGCAGTTCGCTCGAAAAGCCAGAACGTCAGCCAGACCGCGCTGATCGCAGCCCACGGCAGAAACGCTGCCGGCTGGGCGAGAAGCAACGCGGCCATCGCCACAAGGATCAGCAGGCCATCGCGCACACCGACGCGCCATGTCCATGAGGCACCGGCCCATCCCGGCAGCGACAGGACCAATGCGACAGCACTAGGCACCAGCGCGATGGAGAGAGCGTTTGGAAACAACACTCCCCACTGAAACATGAGCAAGGGGAAGGTTTGCAACGCGCTCGAAAGTATCGCCGCGTAGCACGCGACAGCATCACTGCTCGTCACCACGCGCGTGAGCCACGCGATGCCGAGCGGCCAGATGAAGGCACCGACGACCAGCGTGAAGATATTGGCCGCAATCGGAATGCTCGTACCAGTGACCAGGACGATCAGGGACACGACGCCGTGCCAGGCGGCCGGATAGAAGCTGTGCCCGCCGATGACCGCATTCACATGCAAGGACGATGCATCCGCGGTCTCGAGAATGTAACGCACAGCGTTCATATGGAACACGGCGTCGTTCGTCTGCGAGATACCTGTCGGTTCAGAAATATAACTGGCGAGTCGCCAGATGCCGATCAGAATGCCGATCAACAGCGCTGTGGGGAGTATCCACCGTCGCTCCGCCGATGCCGCTGCCGGAAGCTGATACCCCAGCAGTCGGCTGAGCACCCATGTGATCGCGACCAGGATGAGAGTCCCGATTCCCCATGTCAGGGGCGACCAGGCGATACCAACGGCACCGCAAGCAAGCGCGATGAGCGCTGTCGTCGAAACGCTGAACAAAGGCGCCGCGGCCACGAGAGGAAGACCGCGCAGTCCTACCGAAGCGAGCGCAAGAGAACCGGGGACGAATGTAACGAACAACGCCAGCAACAGCACCGGCGCCTGCATCAGCCAGTCGAGGATCACTTATCCACCAATGCGATCGCGCCTTCAATCTCGCCGTCGTAGATGACTTTGCCCTTGTTGATCACCACTCCCCTGACGGAGAGCTCGCGAACCATCTCCATGTCATGCGTCACGACCACAAGAGTCTTGCCCTGGTCAATGAGCTCCTCGAACTTGAGACGGCACTTCTCACGGAACGGGGCATCCCCTACGGAGAGGATCTCATCGACGAGCAGCACGTCGAGTTCGACGTGGATCGCCACAGAGAAAGCGAGACGCATGAACATTCCGGAGGAGTAGTGCTTGACCTCTTGGTCGATAAACTGCTCGATTTCGCTGAAGGCGACGATCTCGTCGTAGCGCGCCTCGATTTCGTGTTTCTTCATGCCGAGAATGGCAGCGTTCAGAAAGACGTTCTCACGACCGGTCAGTTCAGGGTGGAATCCAGCACCAACCTCGATTAGACCGGCGACTCGGCCGCGAGTGAGAACCTGGCCAATATCCGGCTCCATGACACCGGAAATAAGCTTGAGTAGAGTTGATTTTCCCGAGCCGTTCAGTCCCAGAATGGCAACGGATTCTCCCTCCCCGATGATGAGGTCGACACCCTTCAGAGCTTCAAATTCGCTCGTGAGCTTGCGGCGCTTGATCCATGACACCACCGTGTCCTTCAGCGAGAAGGCATGATTCAACGTGAAGCGTTTCTTCACGCCGTCGATGATGATGCTCGGTCTGGTGCTCGTCTGCTCGTTCATAGGTCTTGTGCGAATCTTCCTTCAAGGCGACGGAATACCAGCTGACCCAGCAGCAGAACGACCAGCGCGATGAGGAACGTCCACAGGGTGTTCCACGCGAGTCCGGGCGGAATAGCCATCATCTGGTATCCGTCGTAACCAGCGGCCGCGACCATCCCCTCGGTGGCAGGTCGCCAGAACGCATAGTGAAACAGCTCGACACCCTGCGTGAGCGGGTTGAGCATGTAGATCTCGACAATCCAGCTCGGCAGGTGCAGCTTGTCGACCACCGCTTCTTGCACCATCGTCCAGGAGTAGAGCACTGGCGAAGTCCACGTCGCGAGAAGCAAGAACAGTTCCACGATGTTCTCAGCGTCGCGATAGCGCACGTTGATCGCACCGAAGAACAGGCCCAGGCCGAGTGAGAAGATCAAGACGATCACCATAGCGGCGAAGATCGCCAGCACGGCAGCGATCGAGATATGCAGAATCCACCCCATGAAAAGGCAGACGAGCAACAGCAATCCCACCTGCGGTAGGAAATGCACGAAGGAGACAATCACCGCCGACACCGCGAACAACTGCCTTGGGAGGAAGACTTTCCGCACCAACGGCGCGTTGCCGACGATCGATGTCGTCGCGTTTTTGAAACCCTCGGAAAAGAGGTTGACCACGACAATGCCGGAAAAAAGATAGACCGCATAGTTCGGCACCTCGCGGTCGAGATTCATGAATATCCCGAGCACGACCCAGAACACGAGGAACTGGGCTGCGGGGCGCACGTAAGACCAGGTCCAGCCAAGCACGGAGTTTCGGTAACGCGTCGTCACCCCGGTGCGCACCAGGAGCGTCAGCAAGTACCGCCAGCGCACGACATCGACCATCCCATGGCTTTTGCCGGGAGTGTCGAAATCGGAACGCGGGACGTCGTTGAAAAGATCTCGGGTATCAGCCACGGGCCCACTCATTCGGTGCGCAGTGACCGAAGCCACCGCGGGAACATCCACATTCTATGGCAGGGAGCACGAGCGTCAGCTGATCGGAAGACAGCGCCGCAGCATTCATCATCTCAAGGCCTCCACCCCGAGTCGCTGGCTCAGCCAGTTCGAGAATGAATCGACTGACCCGGGCGCCCAGATGGTCGGATCCGCTGACGCGGCGACGGTCTCGTCACCGCGGAGCCGCTCCAGCCGCCGCACTGTCTCCGCCACATCGCGAACGCGATCGCCGAATACATCGCCGATGACGTTCTCAGCGAAGCTGCTGTCCCGCGCGATGACGCAGCATCCGAATGCGCGCGCTTCGAAGAGCACAGTGCTGGCCTCGCCGATCACCACCGCAGACTGCTTGAGCGATTCGTAGACATCGGGGGCACGGTCGATGAGCACGCCAGCGTCGGCGGCGAGCAGGGGGTAACGTTCCTCGGTCTCAGCTAACTCACCAGGATGCGGGCGAAATACGACCGACCACTCTGAGCCAACCGCCGCACGAAGCCCGACCACGAAGGCGTCTGTCCGTTGTGGTTCAGTTCGCGAGGAGACCACGAGCAACTGACGGGGTCGCATCGACGGCACGGAGGCCGCTTGCCGCTCCAGGTGAGGCTTCCCGATGACCGTTGTCTTCCCAGGATGCCGGATCGAGTTTGACCAATATGACCCGAAGGTCAGCAACTCATCAGGAAGCGCGCGCCTCAGAGACGGATCCGCGAAGATACGACCATAGTTATAGGCGGCATGCGACGGTCCGATCCAGCCATGCTGCGGTTCCACAACGTACGCGCCATGGTCTTTCATCAAACCGATGGACTCGCCGTTGTACGTGTACGAGCCGTTGTCGTAGACGACGATCTTCGGCTTCATTCGTTCGAGCATTCGCTGAAGTTCTTCAAGCAGGAACGGTCGAAGCGCCTCGTTGACGACCGCTCGCTTGCCGATCGCTGCGAATGCCTCAGGCGGCTGGTTCAGACGTCGCGCGAACGCAGCAAGCAATCGATCGGCCGAACGAGTGAACTCCGGCGCGGGGCCCTTTCCCCGAGCTCGCCAGCGAGAGCGCGCGACCGAGGCTTCCATACTCATCGTGGGTCGGAACATCGGTCGCCCCATCGAAGACGGAAGCGGGCGCAGCTGCACAACAATCCCATCTTCGGAGGCGTCGGCGAAGTCATCGACCAGCCAGTTTCGAACTCGTGCTCCGTCGCGCACGAGAGTGCCACCCGCGACGTAGAAACACAGTTCATGATGCCTCGCCCTGCGCACGGCATCCCATCGACTGGGCAGGTACCCGCGCGCGACACGCTTGGCTTCACTCCATCGGTTCCAGGTGCTCACCCTGGCGACCTCGACACTGCCGTTCTCCTCCGCTGACAGCGCCCACGAGATCTGGATACGAACCTGCGCCCAAAATGGCACAGTTCCTCCGGGTAGGACCTCGAGAAGCTCGTCGGGCGCGTCATCCTCGAGATCAAGGATCGCTCGCATGGCAGCCGAAGTTCTTCCATCGAGACCCTGCACGTCGAAACTCATAGGTCGCTCCGCTGGTTCATCTGCCATTCAACAATCCGAAAGTCGAACTCACTGTCGACGTCTGTCGATCGTTCGGCGGGCATCTCGTACAGGATCGTCGATGGGAAGAACACGACCTGATCTTCGATGAGAGCCCTGCGTCGCCATACGTAGATCGAACCATTCATATCGAAGCAGCGAGGTGCGTCCTGGCGGCGCAGTACCGCGTCCCCGGGCGTTTTGCTCACAGCAACTGTTCCGTCGGGCTGTTCTTCGACCAGATTGAAATAAGGATTACGACGTGCCTCGACCCCCGTGATCAATGATTCGACGTCGTGGCCCTCGAACATCGCGACAGCCTCGCGGATGTCTTGAACTGTGCGCAACGGGCTGGTGGCATCGAGATCAACGCATACGTCATATTGTTCGCCCGTACGAGCTTCTGTTGACCTGACAGCGTGAGCGATCGCGGGAACCTTGCCAGCGGTATCAGTCGCCATCTCCGGCGGACGGCGCACCACCCCCGTCGCGCCGAAGCCCGGGGCCAGCGAGAGGATCTCTTCAGAATCGCTCGATACAACGACTTCATCGAACAATCCGGTTGCGACGGCCTGCGCCACCGAGTGACCGAACAGCGGCCGGCCTGCGACGACCCGCAGGTTCTTTCCCGGCACACCCTTCGAACCGGCTCGCACCGTGATCGTGCAGATCCTCATCGCCGACTCCGTTCCCACGCCTGACGAGCGCGCTCGAGATCCTCCGGGCGTCCCACGTCGATCCACTCCTCGTGAATCTCGAACGCCCCCACTTTTCGGCCGTCATCCATGAGCCGCGCCAGCAGGGTCGGCATATCGCAGTACTCGTCTGGCGCGAGCAGATCAAGCGCGCGCGGGTCCAGGACGTAGATGCCCGCGCTCACCAGCTCGCTGTGATACGGCTTCTCAGCGAGTGCGGTCACGATGTCACCCTCCCGCCGGATCACCCCGTAGGGGATCTCGAATCCGTACTCCCGTGCACCGATGGTCGCGGACGCGGCGGCCTCTGTGTGGAATGCGAGCATTCTTCGAAGATCCACCATTGTGAGCAGATCCGAGTTCATCACCACGAAGGGTTCAGCTATCGCGTCAAGAAGCTGCGCCAGTGCACCGGCTGTACCCAGCGGTGCGGGCTCATGGAGGTACGTGATCTCCAGGCCGCGCGAACTCCCGTCACCGAGGTGCTCCTCGATGAGGTGACCGAGGTGATTCACAGACACGTGGATCCGACGGAACCCCTGATCGTGCAGCCGGCCGAGAATGATATCGATCATCGGCACGTCACCGAGGGGCACAAGCGGCTTGGGGATGTCCTTGGTGATCGGATAGAGCCTCTGCCCCCGTCCTCCGGCCATCAGCACCACAGGAGTGTTCAGTGGGGTGGCGATGTGCGCCAGCTCGCCGACCACGTCGACCATTCGGCCGTCGCCGTCCACGACCGCGACCACGCGGATGCCGCGGATCGCCTTCAGAGCGTCCACATCCTCCTGGCTCGCTGTCGGAGAAACCGAAGCGGGGTGGCGATTCATCACTGTATCCACGCGCGCATCCAAAGATTTCCCCGCCAGCAATCCTCGCCGGATGTCGCCATCGCTGACAGCGCCCACGAGCCGCCCGTCAGCGTCCTCGACGAAGACCACCTGAACAGCACCGCGATCGAGTTGCATGAGTGCGGCGCGAATACTCGTCTCCGGCGCGACGACGAGAATGTCTCTGTCAATCATGCTCTCTCGCCCTCAACTCCTGGAACGGCCGTGCGGGTACTCCCACGACGGTGGCGTCTGCGGGCACCGAGTGGGTGACGACCGCGCCCGCGCCGACGACACTCCCCGACCCTACCGTCAGTCCTTGGAGGACCATTGCTCCCATTCCGATGTGGGCGCTCGCCTCGATCACGACGTCGCCGGCCAGGAGGGCGCCGGGAGCGACATGGGCGTGCTCGCCTATCACCGTGTCGTGTTCGACGATCGCGCCCGAATTGATCAGCGCACCCGTTCCGATCTGCGCACCCGCGTTGATGACTGCGCCCGCCATCACCTGCACACCGGCAGGCACGGACACAGAAGGATCGACGAATGCACGCGGGTGCACGATCGTTACGACAGTGAACCCTCGTGAGGTCGCTGCCAAGTGCAGTCGACGGCGCGCCGCCGTGGATGAGACGGATCCCATGGCGTTGACGATGTCGACCTCGCGCGGGTCGAGTGCGTCGAGAAACTCATCACCACCAAGATGAGCAAGCCCAGTGAGTCGCGCCGAAGGTTCGGGGGCGAGGTAACCGTACGCGCTTCTGCCTGACATCGCGAGCGCCGCGAGCACCGAACGCGCGTGCCCTCCTGCGCCGAGAAGTACGAGATCAGCCATCGATGAGCTCACCACGGCGGTAGTCACGGGACGCAGGCGCACCCACCACATCCCAGTAGTCGAACGAGGTACGCCCACTTGCCGGGCGGAAGCACGCGACGTCGACGTCAGCGATGATCGCACCCTCTTTGATATCGGTGGCCGCCACCAGGCTACGTCGGACAACCGCACGGTTGCCTTCCTCCACCGGCTGACATCTCTTCTCGGTTGACCCCAGCATCACCGGCACGCGACGGAGGTCGGCGACGTAGTCTCGCAAGCCATCGGGGTCGAGGGACGCCGCATGATCGGGGCCCTCCGCCCGCACGTCGAAGGTGAAGTGCTTCTCGACGACCGTGGCACCAAGCCCGACGGCAAGCACCGACGCGAGCGACCCGAGCGAATGGTCGGAGTAGCCGACCTGATGCCCGAAGGTCGTGGCGATCGTCTGCATCGCGCGTAGGTTCAGATGCTCGTCGGCAGCGGGATACTCGGTCGTGCAATGAAGGATCGTGACATGCTGCGCGAACGCGACTTCGTCATTGCGGCGCTGCCATGCGTTCTCCAGAACGTCATCCGTGAGCCGTACGGCGTCAAGCTGCCCCCGCGATTGCAACAGCCCAGCAGCGATGAAGCGCAGCGCACGCTCGATCTCGGCCATCTCAGCCATCCCAGTGGACAAGATGACAGGCAGCCCGGTCCGACCGGCTGCGACCAGAAGCGGCGCGAAGGTCAGGTCGCCGGATGCAATCTTGACCTTGGGGATCCCCAGCTCTGTGACGAGGAAGTCGAGGCCCGCGATGTCGAATGCGGTCGAGAGGAACTCGATCCCGCGAGACTCACAGCGATCTCGAAGGCGTCGGAATTCTGCATGGCTCAGCTCGAGTTGGCGGAGCAGGTCATGCTGCGAACGACGATCATCATCGGACGTGCGCTGGTAGGCGGCCAGCTCGGCGCTCTCAAGCGCGAGGCTGTCTGCCGAGAACGTCTGAAACTTCACCGCATCAGCACCGGCAGACGCCGCGAGGTCTACGAGCTCCTCTGCCGTGGTGACGGAGCCGTTGTGGTTCACTCCGGCTTCAGCGATCACGAAAACGTGTTCGGTCATGATCCCGATCCCTCCTCGAGGTCGTGGAATTTCTTGCGCGGCGGCGTAGGAATCGTCGCGTCGCGTAGCGTCGCAGCAGTGCGGGCAGCGAATCCGGGATGACCAAAGATGTCGATGTCCGACTGATCCTGCACCCCCCGGATCGCATCTCTCAGGGCGGACGCGATGGCAGTGCGGTTTGCGTCCGGCGTGGCGACGCTGGACGCGAGCGGCCGCCCCTTCTGCCGATCTCCGACCAGTACGGACGGAGTACCGAGTACTGGCGCCTCCAGCACGGTACTGGATGAGTTCCCGGCCACGACGGTCGCCGCTGACATGGCACTCAGATACCCGAGTTGACCGAATGATTCGACGAAGTCCACACGGTCCGTGTTGGACTCCACGAACGCCGCGATGCGCTGACGGACATCCGCGGTGCCGATGTCGGAGTTCGATCCCGTGACGACCACATGCAGTCCGTCCACCTCGAGGAGAGCGACGAGGAGCTCCTCCAGCACGACCTCAGGAGCATCGACGTCCATCACAGCAGGGTGGAACGTCACGAGCGCGGTCGGCTGCGAAAGCCGTACGCCGAAGCGCCGCTCCACCTCCTCCCGAGGAAGAAGTTCAAGCGCGCTGAGCGCGTCGACGATCGGTGCCCCGTGAAAATACACCCGGTCCGGCTGCTCCCCCATTTGGATCACGCGTCGACGATGGTCTTCGGTCGACGTGAAATGGAGGTACGCCATCTTGGTGATCGAGTGGCGCAGCGCGTCATCCATCGCGCCCTCGGTGAGCTCTCCACCGTGGATGTGCGCCAGCGGAACCGAAACGACCGTCGCGGCAGTTGCCGCCGCGAATGCCTCGAGACGGTCACCCAGGACGACGAGGATGTCCGGCGCAAGGTCGGTCAGCACACGCGCGTAACGCGGCAGTGCGCTGCCGACATCTTCGGCCGCGCCCAACCGGCTGTCGTCTGCTGACCAGATCGGCACGGATGCAGCGACCCTGAGTCCGTCATCTTCAATCTCCGACTCAGTGCGCCCGAAAGCGTCGCTGAGGTGTGTGCCGGTGACGATGAGTTGCAGCTCGAGCGCTTCGTCCGCCTCGATCTCCTGCAGCAACCCTCTCAGGAGACCGTAATCAGCGCGGGTACCGGTGAGAACAGCGATCTTCCTCATGCCGCCGCCAGGGCCGGCGAGCTCGGAATGCACACCACGCTGGCTTGAAGAGCGTCAGCCACCGGAGTGGGGGCATGCGGCAGATGGCGATATGGCGCCTGCCGATGGAGAAGATTCCAGAACGGGCGACATTGCAGTCCCGCATCGTTCGTGGCCTCGAGCAGCTCATCGCGCCTTTCGACTCCGCCGGTCACGCGCACTGCACAGAGCCAATAGTTGCTTTCGGTGCCGTCCGGCTCGGAGAGAAAATGCACCCCGGACAAGTCCTCAAAAGCATCCCGATAGCGATCGGCGAGCCGTCGCTTGGCTGCAAGGAACTCGGGAAGTCGTTCCAACTGCGCAACTCCGAGTGCGGCGTTGAGATTCGGCATTCGGTAGTTGTAGGCCACCTCATCATGCTCGAACTCCCACCGGTGCGGCAGCTTGGCTGTCGTGGTGACATGCCGCGCGCGGCGCGCGAGTTCCTCATCACTCGTGAGGATCATTCCCCCGCCACCGGTGGTGAGGATCTTGTTGCCGTTGAAACTGAGGATTCCGAGGGTTCCGAATGTTCCCGTGTGTGAAGTGCCGGCACGGCTGCCGAGCGACTCGGCGGCGTCCTCGACCACTGGAACTCCGTAGGCCTCAGCAAGCGCGACCAGTTCGACGATGCGCATCGGGTGGCCAAGCGTGTGCATCGGGACGATTGCGCCGATTCGACGTCCAGTGACGCTGTTGACGAGACCGTCCGACGTAGATCGCGCGGCGACGAGCACCGCTTCCACAGCCTCGACAGAGAGACCGAGCGTCTCCTCATCACTGTCCACGAAATACGGGTGGGCACCGACGTGCGACACCGCGTTCGCAGTGGCGACGAACGACAGCGTAGGCACGATCACGTCGTCGCCCGCTCCGACTCCGGCAAGTTCCAGGGCCACCTGGAGTGCTGAAGTCCCGTTGGACACGGCGACACCGTATCCGGCACCGGTGAGCTCAGCGATTGATTGCTCGAACTCTCCGACGAAACTTCCCACGCTCGACACGAAGGTGGAATCGAGGCACTCCCGCACCTTCTGCTTCTCGACATCGGTGATATCTGGGATATGCAGGCCGACGAACGAGTCCTCGCCGACCACCCCACGAATCGTACGGACGAAGTCCTTGGCGTCACTCATACGACGTAGGCGTCGGTGCGGTAACGAGCCAGATTCGCCGGGTCAGTGAACCACTCGGCGGTCGCGCGCAGACCCTCGCGGAATCCGTCGACACCGTCGTACCGCGGGCTCCAGCCGAGAACCTGCTGCGCCTTCGTGTTGTCCGAGTACAGTCGCTCTACCTCGGAGTTGGCGGGGCGCAATCGGGCCGGGTCTTCGGTCGCGGTGGCGTCGATGCCCATCGCTTCCGCGATGAGATCGAACGTCTGACCGATCGAGACTTCGAACCCAACGCCGAGGTTGATGACTTCGCCCACCCCTGCCTTGCTCGTGAGCGCGGCTGTGAACCCGGACACTGTGTCGGGAACGTAAGTGAAATCGCGTGTGGGGGTGATCGCGCCGAGCTGGATCTCCCGCTTCCCGGCAGCGAGCTGGCTGATGATCGTCGGGATCACAGCGCGGGCGGACTGACGCGGCCCAAACGTATTGAAGGGACGAATCGTCACCGTGGGGAGCCCGAATGACGCATGATACGAGTTGACCATCTGATCGGCGGCGATCTTCGAGGCGGAGTACGGCGACTGGCCCTGGAGTGGGTGCCCCTCATCCATCGGCACATAACGCGCCGTCCCATACACCTCGCTGGTGGAGGTGTGGATGAAGCGGCGGACGTCCGCAGCACGAGCGGCGTTGAGCAGGTTGAGCGTGCCCTGGATGTTCGTCTGCACGTACAGATCCGGAGCGGCGTAGGAGTACGGAATCGCGATCAACGCTGCCAGATGGAGCACCGCGTCGCGGTCTCGGACTGCCGACATCATGAGCGCCGGGTCCCGCACGTCGCCTGGAAGGAACTCGATCTGAGCCGCGACCTCGGGATCGATGCCGTCGAGCCAACCGCGCGAATCGAAAGAGTTATAGAGGACGAGTGCTCGGACTTCGTGTCCATCCCGGACGAGCTGCTCCGCGAGGTGCGATCCGATGAATCCGTCAGCTCCTGTGAGCAGTACCTTCATGTCTCCAGTCTATGCGCCACAGTTGAGTGTTCACTTGAACGTGGTCACTGCCGGCTTGCCCGGGGAGTAGGCGATCGTTCCTCCAGTGAAAGTCTGCGAGCACGCTCCACCAGAGCATGTCTCAGCACTGGTCGGCCAGCCGAGTTTGCCACGTAACCAACCCGCAGCGCTGTACGCCGTCATCACTGTGGACGAAGATGCGAACGTGCCTTTCGCGGACGAATGGACCCAACCGCCTTGGAACTGCTGCGCGACGCCGTTGCCGTTTCGATCGGTAACAACCTGCTCCGCCTTCACCGGCCAACCCAGATCGCCACGGACCCATCCCGCGGCGCTGTACCCAGCCATGATCTTCGATGACGACGAGAACGTACCCGTCGCAGATGAATGGACCCAGCCGCCTTCGAATTCCTGCGCGACGCCGTTGCCCTTCGCATCAGTCACCACCTGCTCAGCCTTCACCGGCCAGCCCAGGAACCCTCGGAGCCATCCCGCTGCACTGTAGCCGTTCATGATCTTCGTCGAAGACGAGAACGTGCCCCGATCCGACGCATGCATCCAACCCGCCGCGTACTTGCGAGCGAGCCCGTTCCCGTTGGTATCAGCAACGACTTGGACCCCCGCGCCAGCCGCGCCGAGAGCGCCTGCCTGCGCTGACCTCATCGTCGTCACCGTTGCCGAAGTGATTCCAAGCATCGCGACAGCCGCTTTACCCGGGGTGTACGAGATCGTTCCTCCTTCGAACGGCTGCGAGCATACCGTTCCCGAGCACGTCTCCATCCCCGTCGGCCAGCCGAGCTTGCCCCGTAGCCATCCGGCGGCGCTGTATGCCGACATGATGGGGGCCGAAGACACGAACGTTCCTGCGTCAGACGAGTGAACCCATCCGTTTGTGAACTTCTGTGCGAGGCCACTTCCGTTGGGATCGGCCACGGTCTGAACCGTCTGCCCGACGCCTAGCGACTTCGTCACACTCGTCTGCGCGGCTGCGGCTGCGTTGATCGCGGCAGCCGTCACGCCCAACGTCATGACGGCAGCCTGACCCTTGATATAGCTGATCATCCCCCCGTTGAAGCCCTGAGCACACACCTGACCAGTGCACGTCTCCGCTCCGGTGGGCCAGCCGAGCTTGCCGCGAATCCAGCCCGCGGCGCTGTACGCCTTCATCACCGTCGCCGACGACGAGAACGTCCCCTTCGCCGATGAATGGATCCAGCCGCCCTCGAATTCCTGTGCGACTCCGTTGCCGTTCGGATCAGTCACAACCTGCTCCGCTTTGGCCGGCCAACCCAGATCGCCACGCAGCCATCCTGCTGCGCTGTATCCGGCCATGATCTTCGACGACGACGAGAACGTCCCCTTCGCTGACGAGTGGATCCACCCACCCGTGTACTTCCGTGCCAAACCGCTGCCGTTCGGGTCTGACACCAGCTGCACGGCGGCAAGCGGTTTGCCTAGTGCACCGGTCGCTCCCCCACGCGCGGCGTATTCCTTATCGATCGCCCCGGGCGATACGCCGAAAGTGGTCGTTGCAGCCTTGCCGGTCGCGTAGGAGATGATCCCACCTTCGAATGCCTGCGAGCAGATGCCACTCGTGCACCACCCCTGCGTCACGGGCCAGCCGAGGTCCCCGCGTAGCCATCCCGCTGCGCTATAGGCAGTCATCACCTGGGGTCGCGATGAGAAAGTGCCCTTGGCGGACGAGTGAATCCAACCACCAGCAAACTGCTGCGCTTGCCCGTTGCCGTTCGGGTCCGTCACGATCTGCACGGGCGCGGCCGGGTTGCCGAGAGCGCCGGCGGCACCGCCCATTCGCTTCCACTCGGTAGCGATGGCTCCTGTCGGTGTGTAAGCCGGCTTCTGCGTCGACCCGAACCAGTCCGTGAAGTAGTTGTAGAAGTTGCGGTTGCCGTAGCTCGAGCAGCCATCGCCCTCACCGTATCCGGCACGAAGGGCAGCCGCGTTCGGCTGGTACGGCGTGTAGTAGTAGAGCGCCGCAGTCGCCTTGTTCGCGACGTAGACGTTTCCTCGTCCGCACGACGCGTTCGGGTGGTACAGAATGCCCCAGGTCTTACCCGGCGCATACCACTGGAACCACTTGCCCTCCATGTATATCTGCATCTGGCGCGCTGCGCCGTAGATCTGGTGGAAGAAGCCGACGAAGTTCGGGTCGCACGGAGCAGTGTCCGGGCAACCCTGCCCCAACGCGCTGTCGTAGCGCCACGAGCTCGGCCACGTGTGGCTGATGAGCCCCTGCTCCTTCTGGAGCATCACGATGAGCACCTGCGGATTGATGTTGCACGACTGCGCCACCCGATAGATGATGCGCGCGGCGGACTCGTTAGCCGCGCCGGTGTACCCGCTGCAGTACGCGTCGGCGGGACGATTCACCGAGCTGATCTTGAAGTCTTTCAGACAGACATAACCCGATTGGCATCGCGAGACCTTGCCGTTGAAGAAGCTCTGGATCTGCGCCTCGGTCATGGTGCTCTTGTTGGTGAACACCGCATCGCTGATGATGTTTCCCGCACTAAAGCCGGCGAGCGAAGTCTTGACGATTCCCGTCTGCGCGGGGTCGCCTGCGGTGCGCGCGAGGCTGGCGGTCGTGCTCTGCGAGGCGGATGCCGTGGCCACCGCCACCGGCGCGACAGTGCCGACCACGACAGCCGTCACAGCAACGAGAACGGTGAGGAATCGCGCGATGTTGAGCGCGTTTCGAGAGCGTGGGGCAGGTCGAGACATGTGACTAGTGTGGCGGAAGTTACGGGATGATGCCACTGCGACCAGAGAAACTGGAGAGAAACGCCGCGTGTCGCGCGGATTCACCGTCTCTCACCAGCTTCACGACTCGCGCGATCCATGTGCCACGATGGACTCGTGAAGGGCATTATTCTCGCGGGCGGCTCGGGTACTCGGCTGCACCCGATTACTCTCGGCGTATCGAAGCAGTTGATCCCGGTGTACGACAAGCCGATGGTCTATTACCCGTTGTCGACGTTGATGCTCGCGGGTATCAGGGACATCATGGTGATCACGACGCCGCACGACGCGGAGCATTTCGAACGTCTGCTGGGCGACGGTTCGCAGTTCGGAATCAATCTCACTTTCGCGCAGCAGGCGTCTCCGGATGGACTGGCACAGGCGTTCACGATCGGCGCGGACTTCATCGGCGATGACAATGTGGCCCTCGTGCTCGGTGACAATCTGCTCTACGGACCGGGCCTGGGCACGCAGCTCAAGAGGTTCTCCGATATCGAGGGAGGTGCGATCTTCGCATACTGGGTCGCTGAGCCTCAGGCGTACGGTGTGGTCGAGTTCGACGGTGAGGGCAAGGCGATCTCTCTGGAAGAGAAGCCCGCGTCCCCGAAGAGCAACTACGCGGTGCCCGGCCTGTACTTCTACGACAACGACGTCGTCGAGATCGCACGGAATCTTGAGCCGAGTGCGCGCGGCGAGTATGAGATCACTGATATCAACCGTGCCTATCTGGAGCGGGACAAGCTGCAGGTGGAGGTCCTGCCGCGCGGCACCGCGTGGTTGGACACCGGGACATTCGATCAGATGACGGACGCCGCGGACTACGTGCGCACGATGGAGCGTCGTACGGCGTTGAAGATCGGTGTGCCCGAGGAGGTGGCGTGGCGTCAGGGGTATCTCACAGATGACGAGCTGCGCGCGCGTGCGGACAAGCTGGTGAAGTCGGGCTACGGCACCTACCTGCTGGACTTGCTCAGGAGAGGACACGTATGAGCCGTCTGCTCGTGACCGGCGGGGCCGGCTTCATCGGCTCCAACTTCGTGCACCATGCCGTCGAGAACACCGACCACCACGTGACCGTCCTCGACGCCCTGACGTATGCCGGTAACCGGGCATCGCTGGCGGGGCTGCCAGAGCACCGGGTCGCGTTCGTGCACGGCGACATCACGGATGCGCCACTGGTTGACGAGTTGTTCTCACAGGCAGATGCGGTGGTGCATTACGCGGCGGAGTCCCACAACGACAACTCGCTGGACGACCCGCGCCCGTTCCTGGACACGAACATCGTCGGCACCTACACGCTGCTCGAGGCCGCACGCCGCCACGACAGCCGCCTGCATCACATCTCCACCGATGAGGTGTACGGCGATCTTGAACTGGATGACCCGGAGCGGTTCACCGAGACCACGCCGTACAACCCGTCATCTCCGTACTCCTCGACGAAGGCGGGCAGTGACCTGCTGGTGCGCGCGTGGGTGCGCTCGTTCGGAGTGCGGGCGACGATCTCGAACTGTTCGAACAACTACGGCCCCTACCAGCATGTGGAGAAGTTCATCCCGCGTCAGATCACGAACGTGATCCGCGGCATCCGCCCCAAGCTCTACGGCGCCGGCGAGAACGTGCGGGACTGGATCCACGCCGACGACCACTCCTCCGCCGTGCTGACCATCCTCGACAAGGGCGTCAACGGCGAGACGTACCTGATCGGCGCCGACGGGGAGAAGAACAACAAGGACGTCGTCGAGTTGATCCTCACCACCATGGGTGAGCCTGCAGACGCGTACGACCACGTCACCGACCGTGCCGGCCACGACCTGCGCTACGCGATCGATTCGACCAAACTGCGCACGGAACTCGGCTGGAACCCTGCATACGGCGACTTCGAGTCGGGCCTTGCCGCGACGATCGACTGGTACCGCGCGAACGAGGACTGGTGGGCGCCCAGCAAGGACGCGACCGAGGCGTTCTACGCGGGGAAAGGCCAGTGAACGACATCTTCGGCAAGCAGCTGCAGCGCATCGAGACGCCGATCCCCGGACTGGTGCTGTTCGAGCTGCCCGTGCACGGCGACTCGCGCGGCTGGTTCAAGGAGAACTGGCAGCGCGAGAAGATGACCGCGCTGGGGCTGGACGACTTCGGTCCGGTGCAGAACAACATCTCCTTCAACGACGAGGTCGGCACGACCCGCGGCGTCCACGCCGAACCGTGGGACAAGTGGGTCTCGGTCGCAACCGGACGCATCTTCGGTGCGTGGGTGGACCTCCGCGAGGGCCCCAGCTTCGGCGCCGTCTTCACGACCGAGATCGACCCCTCGAGAGCGATCTTCGTGCCCCGCGGAGTCGGCAACTCGTACCAGACGCTCGCACCCGATACGGCATACGCGTACCTCGTGAACGACCACTGGTCGCCCGCCGCCGAATACGCGTTCCTCAACCTCGCAGACGAGACGGCCGCCATCGAGTGGCCGATCCCGCTCAGCGAAGTCGAGATCTCCGAGAAGGACAAAGCCCACCCGCGGCTCGCCGACGTCGCACCGATCCCCCCGCGCAAGACGCTGGTGCTCGGTGCAGGCGGACAGCTCGGTCTCGCACTGCGTGCTCGTCTCGGAGATGCCGCACACATCGAGTACACCACCCGTGCCGAGCTCGACGTCACAGCCCCCGACATCGCGCGGGCGCGACGCTGGCGCGACTACGGCACGATCATCAACGCCGCCGCGTACACAGCCGTCGATGCCGCAGAGACGCCCGAAGGGCGTGCTGCCGCATGGCAGGCGAATGCTGTGGCCGTCGCGGCCCTCGCACGCATCGCCAATGAGAACGGCATCACACTCGTGCACGTCTCGAGCGACTACGTGTTCGACGGCACTGAGGACGGCGCCTACACCGAGGACGCCGCGTTCTCACCGCTCGGCGTATACGGGCAGTCCAAAGCCGCCGGCGACCTGGCCGCCCAGACCGCGTCACGGCACTACATCGTCCGCACGTCCTGGGTGATCGGCGAAGGCAAGAACTTCGTGCGCACCATGGCCTCGCTCGCCGACCGCGGCATCGATCCGAGCGTCGTCAGCGACCAGATCGGACGGCTGACGTTCACGACCGACATCGCGGACGCGATCGTGCACCTGCTCGAGGTCGGTGCCGACTACGGCACCTACAACGTCACCAGCGGCGGCGCCGAACTCTCGTGGGCTGACATCGCCCGCGATGTCTTCCGTCTGACCGGGAACGACCTCGCACGCGTGAGCGATGTGACCACCGCCGCGTACTTCGCGAACGCAACCCCGCCGGTCTCCCCCCGTCCGCTGAACAGCGTGCTGGATCTGACCAAGATCACTGCGACCGGATTCACACCGCGTGACGGTGGCGATGCCCTCGCGGCGTACCTCGGGGCCTGATCGGTACAGCGGGCATGGCACCGACATGACCCGAGCGAGCGACCTGCGTCAGAGATCCGCGTGCAGCGCCCAGACCCGTTCGGCGGAACTCGCCCACGAGAAGGCCCGTGCCCTGTCCCCCGCGAGCACTCCGAGCCGCTTTCCGCCGGCACCGACGGCATCCGTCAGCGCATCGGAAAGCTCATCGGGCGGGACCAGCGAGCCGCCCTCCGCGATGACGTCGCGGTGCACTCCGCTGTCGACCGCGATGAGTGGCACACTCAGTGACATCGCCTCCATCGCGCGCCACGGCCATGCCGACAGAGCGCTGGTCGCGACGAACGCTGCGGCGCCGGCCAACACGGCGGCACGGTCTTCGGCAGGAAGTGTGCCGCGCACGTGCGCGCGACGCTCCGGCAGCCCGACGGCAGACGCGATCTCCACCAGTCGCGGCTCCGCACCGTCCGCGGCATCCAGAACGACGGCATCGACGTCAGCGGCAGCCGCAGCCCGGAAGCCGGATTCCAGGCTCTCGGCCGAACCGGTGAGCACTACGTAGCGCTCCGGCAGTGCCATCGCGGTCCGCCGCTGCGCTGCGTCGACCGGAACCTCGAACCCTTCCGGGGCCGCGCCAGAGATCACCCGCACCCGATCACCGAGTTTCGCGAACGAACCGATCCTTTCCGCCATGGAGTGAGAGGGAACGACCACGACGTCGGCGTGCCTGGACGCGCGACGCAGCATCCCGCGCTGCCACGCGACAGCGCCTTTCGATTTCAGTTCCGGTGCTTCCCACGCCTGCAGGTCCCAGACCGTCACAGCGACCTGGTCGTCGTGGTGCAGACGATCGTGTTTGACGAGCGGCGCCATGAGCGTCGGGGCGTGGATGAGCCCGCCGCCCACGCCCGGCACGATCCCGAGCTGCCAGGAGCCTGCGAGCTCGCGCCGCCCCAGCGGAAGCACACGCGTGCCTGCGAGTCCGACCAGATCGGCCGCTCCCCCGGCGGGCACGATGGCCTCCACCGTGCATCCCGACGGCGCCGTGGCGACCAGGCCCGCCGTAAGGTCCAGCGCGGCGGTCGCCTGATCCGGGTCGATGACCTGTGTGATCTGGTCGAGAACGACACGCAACTGGGCACCCATAACCACAGAGTATCCGCGACGTCCAGGAAAACCCGCGAGTGACGCCGGTCCATGCTTGAATGCAGGGGTGAGTGACGGCCGACTTCCCGTGCAGCGCCGATGGATCCGATGGGTCATCGGCGCTGTTGTGACGCTGCTCGTGCTCGCGACCGGCTGGGTCGTCATCCGAGGATTCAGTGCCGCCAGCGAGCTGCAAGGCGTCGCGACCTCGACCTCGCAGCTGCGCACCTCGATCGCAGAGCAGAATCTCGCGAGGGCAGAGCTGGTGGCACCTCGCATCGCGCAGCACGCAGCGTCCGCACGCGATCTCACCTCCGATCCCATCTGGCGCGGATTCGAGTTCGTCCCCTGGGTGGGCCAGAATTTCACGGCGATGCGAGAGATCGCAGAGATCGCGGACAGCATAGCCACGGATGCGGTGACCCCATTGCTGGGGATCGCCGGCGACGTCGATCTCGCCGGTCTCGGCGTCAGCGGAGCATCGATCGACTACTCCCCCCTCGCCGCTGCCGAGGAGCCTCTCGCTGCCGCAAGCGCGACGCTCGCCGCCGCAGAGATCAGGGCGCAGCAGATCGATGCCGGTGCCGCGCTCACGCCGTTCGCGGACGCCGTCCGCGACATGCGCGACGTCGTGACGAAGACCGCCACCGCCGTCGGTGCGATCCACGGCGCCTCCGTCGTGCTGCCGACGATGCTCGGCGGAGACACCCCGCGCAATTACCTCGTCGTGATGCAGGACAACGCGGAACTGCGCTCGAGCGGCGGCATCGTCAGGTCGCTGACGCTGCTGCACGCCGAGGGCGGCAAGATCACGATCGTGCAGCAGGCCTCCACCCGGGACTTCCCCGGGCTCGAGTCGCCCCTGCCGTTGAGTGAATCCACGATCGCGCTGTTCGGGGATCGTCCCGGCGTCGCCGTGCAGGACATCACCAGCATCCCCGACTTCACCGAGGCCGGGCCGATTCTCGCACTGCGCTGGCAACAGCGCTTCGGGCAGAGCATCGACGGAGTGATCGCGATCGACGCCGTCGTCGCGAAGTACCTGACCGATGCAACAGGCGAGGTCTCCTTCGGCCCGTTCACCGCCGATGCCGACAGCATCCTGCCCATCCTCCTCTCCGAGATGTACACGAGCGTCACCGATCCGAATCAGTCGAACGACGTCTTCGTGCAGGCGGCGAATGCGGTGCTGGTCGCCTCGCTGAGCAGCACGCAGCCGCAGAAGATCATCGGAGCGCTCTCCGCCTCGGCGGACGAAGACCGCATCCGTGTCTGGAGTGCGCACCCAGAGGAACAGCGACTTCTCGCCGCGTCGTCTCTCGGCGGCGCACTTCCTGTCGACGGCGAACGCGGCGCCAACGTCGGCGTGCTCTTCAACGACGCGACCGGCGGGAAGATGGACTTCCACACCGCCGCCGCGATCAGCACCGCCGTCGGAGAATGCCGAGGAGAGCGGGCGACCCAGGTGCAGGTGACCTGGACCAATGATGCGCCCCAGGATGCTGCGGAGACACTGCCGGAATCCGTGACGGGCGGCGGAGGGGAGATCGATCCGGGCGATGTCCGGACGCTCGTCGCCGTGTACGGCCCCGAGGGTGCGACGCTGCGATCGACCGATCGTGACGGCGACGAAGCCGAAGACGCGCAGACGACGACGCTCGGTACCCGCGAGATCGTTCAGCTCGACGTGCTGCTGGCACCCGGCGAGTCGACCACGATCACCGTCTCATTCGCCGGCACCGCCGAACGCGTCACCAGGGTGCAGCACACCCCCATGATCGAGGAACCGGAGACGACGACAGGCGACCTCGACTGCTCGTAGCAGCAGACTCTGAACGTCGGATCACGGTGTCGGGGTCGGCGTCTCGGTCGGCGGGTGCAGCGTCTGCTGCGCGAGGTCGCGGACGAAGGCGTAGTCCGGCTCGAACTCGTCGATGCCGTTCTCGGGCACCAGCTCGATCGGCGTGACCGGCAGCTCCTTCGCCTTCATCATCAGGTCGAAGAACTCCGGCAGCTTGTCCCTTGGCAGATCCGTGTCGACGAGCACAGTGCCGGCGGACGCGATCTCGTTGAAGCGGGTCAGCACATTCTCGGGCGTGAACTGGTCGAGGATCGCGATCTGCAGCTCACGCTGGCGCTGCATGCGATCCCAGTCGCTGGTCGTGTACCGCGATCGCGCGTACCACTGGGCGGTATCGCCGTCCATGCGCTGCTGCCCAGGCTCGATCCAGCCGATCGCCCACTCGTTGACGTCTGTGCCGGTCCAGCCCTCCGGCGGACCGCCCTTCGGCAGACGCTCGGTGACGTTGATGTCGACGCCTCCGAGGGCGTCGATCATGGCTGCGAAGCCGTTCATGTCGATGAAGATGTAGTACGGGATCTCGATCCCGAGGATGCCCTCCGCGGCATCCTTCGTCGCCTCGATACCGGGCGCTGACCCCTGGGCTGCGGCATCCGGGTAGAGCTCGGCGCCTTGATCGTCCCGACAGACCTCGGCCGCGTAGCGGATGTGGTTCATCCACCCGTCCCACCCGCAGGTCGGCGACGCGTGCCCTTCGAAGCCGCCAGGATACAGCGCCTGCATCGGGCTTCCCTCGCTGAACGGCGCATTCGGCAGTTCGCGCGGGATGCCGAAGATCGTCGTCGCACCTGTCGTGGCGTTGACGGACACCACCGAGATGCTGTCGAAGCGCATGGAGTCGCGGCCGTCGCCGCTGTCCGCGCCGAGCAGCAGGATGTTGTAATAGCCTTCGCTGGGTTCGACGCTCGGTCCGCTCTGACCGAAGATGTCATCGATCGCGCCCTTGCTGGCACCGGCGACGCTCGCCGCGTAGCCCGCGCCCCCGCCGAGAAGGCCCACGATGATCAGCGCCACGACCGGAATCGCGAAACGCGAAGCCTGCGGCATCTTGACGAGGCGCACGAGGCGCAGTGTGTCGAAGGTCAGCACGACCCACAGCACCGCGTAGGCGACGAACAGCACCTGGAGCGGCGTCAGAACGAACCAGTTCGTGACCACCGAGATGAGCACCGAACGCCAGAAAAGCGCCGAGACGACAGCGAGCACGATGAGGAACCAGCTCAGCAGCGTGGCCACCAGGCCGAAACGGCCGAGTCTGCGGTTGCCTCCGGCGAGCACCTGCGCGGAACCGGGGATCAGCACGTTCATCACGACCAGCCACCAGCCACGGCGACCCATGAAGGCCGGATCGGCCGCATCGGGATGGCGCAGCGGTCGGGGCTCGATCAGACGGCGCCCGCTCCGTATCGCCGCGCCGGGAGCGGCAACCGTCACAGGGAGTCCTTCAGCCGTTCGTTCTTCTCCGCGACCTGCGACTCGAGAGTGCGAGCGTACTCCTCGAGCCGATCCGCCAGCGCGGCATCCGATGCGCCGAGGATGCGTGCCGCGAGGATGCCGGCGTTGCGAGCACCGCCGATCGACACGGTGGCGACGGGGATGCCGGCGGGCATCTGCACGATCGAGAGCAGCGAGTCCATCCCGTCGAGATATGCGAGCGGCACAGGAACCCCGACGACCGGCAGCGGAGTCATCGATGCGAGCATGCCGGGCAGGTGCGCTGCTCCCCCGGCGCCGGCGATGATGACGCGGATCCCTCTGCCCCGCGCCTCGCGCGCGTACTGCATCAGCCTGTCCGGCGTGCGGTGCGCCGAGACGACCTCGACCTCGTGCGCGATGCCGAACTCGGTGAGGGCCTGGGAAGCGTCGCTCATCACGCGCCAGTCGGAGTCGGATCCCATCACGACGCCGACGACGGGCGCGGCAGAAGAGTGCAGTGGCTCAGTCACCTCCCCAGGGTACTTTCCGCTCCCCTGGTTCGGCTGAACGGCGCGCCCTTCGCCGGCCCCTGAGCCTGTCGAGCCGGTCCCTGAGCCTGTCGAAGGGCCCCTGAGCCTGTCGAAGGGCCCCTGAGCCTGTCGAAGGGTCCCTGAGCCTGTCGAAAGGGCCCCTGAGCCTGTCGAAAGGGCCCCTGAGCCTGCCGAAAGGGCCCCTGAGCCTGTCGAGCCGGTCCCTGAGCCTGTCGAAGGGTCAGGCGAAATGGGCGGCTGCGGCCCGCGCGGTGTAGACGACGTCGTCGAGGTCATCGCCCACGACGTTCACGTGACCGACCTTGCGCCCGGGTCGCGCCGCCTTGCCGTACGTGTGGATCTTCGCCGAAGGATGCTCGGACATCGCGGCATCGAAGCGGTCCTCGAACGCGCCTTCTGCCGGGCCGCCGAGGATGTTGACCATCGCCGCCCACCGTGCGCGAGGCGACGTATCGCCCAATGGAAGATCGGCGACCGCGCGCAGGTGCTGCTCGAACTGGCCGGTGACGGCTCCGTCCTGGCTCCAGTGGCCGCTGTTGTGCGGGCGCATCGCCAGCTCGTTGACCAGGATGCGCTCATCGTCGGTCTCGAAGAGCTCGACCGCCAGCATCCCGGTGACGCCCAGTCCGTCTGCGATCTGCCGCCCGATCGCCTCGGCGACCACGGCCAGCCGCTCACTCGCGCCCGGTGCCGGTGCGAAGACCTCTGCACACACCCCGTCGCGCTGCACGGTCTCCACGACGGGATATGCGACCACCTGTCCGCTCGGCCGGCGCGCGACCTGCTGAGCGAGCTCGCGAGTGAACGACACCAGCTCTTCCACGAGCAGTGCATCGCCTGCGCCGGTCGCCGCGTCGGCCGTCAGGGCGTCCAACCAGTCGGCAGCGTCCTCAGCAGCGCGCACGACGCGCACTCCCTTGCCGTCGTAGCCGCCACGCGGGGTCTTCACGACGGCCTTGCCGCCGTGGTCGTCGAGGAACGTCTGCAGCTCGGCGGTGTCGCGCACGGCGGACCAATCCGGCTGCGGCACACCGAGCTCGGCGAGGCGCGCACGCATGACGAGCTTGTCCTGCGCGTACTGCAGGGCATCAGGACCCGGATGCACCGCGACGCCTTCCGCGACGAGCGCTTTCAGCACGTCCTGAGGGACGTGCTCGTGATCGAACGTGACGACGTCGACGTCGTTGACGAACGCTCGCACGGTGTCGAGGTCACGGTAATCGCCCACAGCGGTCGCCGCCAGCTGCGCCGACATCCCTTCGGACTCGGCCAGCACCCGGATGTCGAGCCCCAGCTCCACCGCCGGAGCGATCATCATCCTGGCCAGCTGTCCGCCGCCGATCACTCCTACACGCAACGCCATCGAGATCTCCGTTCGTCGTGGCCATTCTCTCGCATATGGGGAGGACGTTTCGACTCGCTGACGCTCGCTCAACACGTTTCGTCTCGGCTTCGCCTCGCTCAACGACCCGCAAAGGAGGGGTGCGCTCAGTGGTCGGAGTCGGGATCGGACATCGACTGCGCGTCGCGGTGAGCGAGGATCTGGTTCACCTCGATCTGATCCGCCAGCGCCTCGTGCACCAGCGTGACGTTCGGCACGTTCGCGAGACGCAGCGGGGTGTCGACCCCGTTGGACAGTGTGATGGTTCCCGCACCCCACATGCGCTGCACGATGCCCCGCCGCACGCCGATCGAGTATCCGCGCACGTGCGACATCTCACGACTCCGCCGCGCGCCCATCCCCTCGCGCACGACCACGCGCCTCGTGGTGACCACGTAGCTGCGCGAGGCCCAGACGAGGAACGGCATCAGCACGCCGAACAGGACCAGAGCGGCGGCTGCGGCGATCAGCATCCAGTTCTCGAAACCGGCGGGAAGGTTCCCGTAGAAGAACCCGGTGGCGCCTGCCACCGCGATGAGCAGCAGGGCCGACCAGAACAGTCGCCGCGCGTGACTGCGGAACCGCGCGATGAGAAGCTCTTCGGCGGGTGCGCCTGGCGGCGGCATCATCGGCCGCCCTCCGAGTGTCACGGGCTGGGTCACCCCTCCATTGTGCCTGGCGTGTCGGACATCGCCCGCCAGCGGTCGGCGTGTCCTGCCCGGCCCGCCGGATGCCCACTCACTTCAGGCGCGCGTGCACGACGTCGCCGGCCGCGATCAGGTGCTCGATGCCGTCGCTGCGGACGCAGAGTCGGCCGTCCGACTCGAGACGCAGCGCGGTGCCGTGCAGAACCGTGCCGTCGGGAAGCGAGACGTCGACCTCTCGGCCGAGGCTGGCGCACCGGGCGGACACCGCGGCATGCACGCCGCTGCGCACGGCGTCTCCCCACGTGACGAGCGACGCGACGAGATCGCCCAGCCCTCCGACGTATGCGGCGACGAGCAGATCGGCGTCGGCACTCTCGCCCAGGACGGCGAACGACGTCGCAGTGGGAACCGGGAGCTGCTTCTCGGTCATCGCAGTGTTGACACCGGCGCCGACGACGACGGCGCCGCCGGTCGATTCGGCCAGGATGCCGCAGATCTTGCCCCCATCGACCAGGAGGTCGTTCGGCCACTTCACGCCGACGTCGTGACCAGGGAGCTGGGCGGAGACGGCCTGTGCCATCGCCACTCCGGCGATGAGAGGGATCCATCCCATCGCCTCGGGCGAGGAGGGCAGTTCTCGCAACAGAACCGAGATCGCCAGAGCCGAACCGGCCGGCGACACCCACGATCGATCGAGCCTCCCCCGTCCGGCCGTCTGATTGTCGGTGAGGAGCACCGACAGGTGCGGCCACGCCTCGGCGTCCGACGAGAGCACGCGCAATGCCGCATTCGTCGATGCGGATTCGTCGATCGCCTCGAAACGGGATGCGACGGCTTCAGCCTCTGGGTACTGCATAGTGGTCAGTCTACGGAGCGGGAGCGTCCGCCATCAGAGTCGCGCATCCTTGATCCAGTCTTCGTCCAACCCGAGCAGGGTCGCGTCGCTGGTCAAGAAGGTGAACCGTTCCTGCTTCGCCTGAGCGAGCAGAAGCCGATCGAACGGGTCATGCCGGACGAGAGATTCGAATCCCAATAGGGCACCGGCGTGTGAAGCGAGGAGCGGTAGCTCGGTCAATCCCGACGACCGGAAGATCTCAGGGAACGTCTCGCCTCCTGGCAACGACGTGCGACCCAGCATGTGATTGATCGTGATCTCGGTGACGGACACCGAGGAGTAGTACACCTGAGTCGCGACATCTATGAGCCCGCGGCTCGCCAGCCCGAGCCGAGGGCTGTCGTGCACCAACCAGATCAGCGCGTTGGTGTCGAGCAGCATCAGCTGCGTCGCCCGTAGAACAGATCGTTGATCTCTTCGTCCACCCCGTCGAACAACGACGGATCGTGCTCGGGTTCGTCTGCCGCGAGTCCGTATACGACAGTGAATTCACGGTGGGGAACGATGTCCACAAGCGGTCGACCCGCGCGTGCGATCGTGACCTTCTCGCCTTCGAGAACGCGTGCGATCAGCGAAGAGAGCTGGCTCTTCGCCTCGTGCATGTTCATCTGGGCCATCACCCTAGCTTAGCTAAGTCGGGCCCGTTCCAAAAGAGGTTCCCCGGCTCAGCCGTGGAGCTGCTCGTCCTTGTCCTCTTCATCATCGTCGTCCTCACCGGACTTGATCGCGCCCATCTCGCGTATCTGCCACTCGTCCCATTCGCCCATCAACTGCGCGATGGCGGCGTGGAACTTCGCGGTGGCGACGCCGGGCGTCGTGTCGCCGAAGTAGCGCTGCACCCACATGCGCAGCCGCATGATGGCGTCCTCGTCGCCACGGACGCGTTCGACCTCGCGCACGACGTCGGCCACGGCATCCGCACTCAGCCACTCGCAGTCGGAGAGATACCCGCCGGTGTCCACCGACGCGCGCTCGTCGACCGGACGCGTGATCATGAGCGGCTTGCCCGCCGCGAGGCGGTCGTACACCATCGCGGAGATGTCGACGATCGCGACGTCGGCGGAGGCGAGCTGCCAGCCGAGCTCCGGGCCGTCGTCGTAGACGTGCTGCGCGCGGGGGTCCGCGCTGTTCGCCGCGGCGATCGCCGCGATGATCCGTCTGTGCGCGGCGCCGTACTCGTCGTCGACCACACCACTGCGCGGGTGAGGTCGGTAGATGACACGATGCGATCCGGACGCCAGCAGGGCACCCACGAGCGTCTCGCCGTGAGTGGCGATCGATCCGTAGTGCGCGCTGGGGCGATCGCCCTCCCACGTCGGGGCGTACAGCACGACGGTGCGCTCGTCAGGGGTGTACGGCAGCGTGCCGGAGAAGTGATCGGCCTGTGGACGGCCGATCTCGATGGTCCGGTGGTCGACGTCGTAGTCCCAGAGCGTGCGGGACAGACGATCACGCGCGGCCTGGCCGGCGACCAGTGCGTAGTCGTAGGCCTTGTACTGGTTCGTCGTCATGTACATCTTGTCGGACTCGCCGTGATTGATGAACACGTGCCAGCGTCGGCCGTAGCGGAACATCTGGAAGTTTCGCGTGTTCTGGTTCACGTACAGCACGATGCGGATGTCCTGGTCGCGGATGAAGCGCTCGAGATCGCGCACGGTCGGCACGAACGCCACCGGCGGCGCGTCCTCCGCGATGAGCTTCTCCGCTCCGATCGGGTTGCGCGCGAGAACGACCACCGGCCAGAGCTTGTCGAGTTCGGCGAGCGGGCGGTACCACTGGCGCATCTGGTACATGTTCACCGCACCGTCGGCGAAGTACACCGCGATCTTGTAGTGCTGCTCCGGGTGCGGAGGCATCGCCTCGAGGGTGCGTCTGACGCGCTGCACCGCCATGCGCGAGCGCACCGCCTTGCGCAGCAGGCGATACGCCTTCTTGACATCTTTTACAGCACCCACATGACAAGACTACGCAGGCAGCGCCACCTCGCCATGACATGATCGGGGGGTGGCAGAGAACGATTCGGCAACGCCTTCGAACGGCGCGTCGTTCGTCATGCCCGTACTGAACGAACGCGCCTACCTCGAGCACGCCGTCGCCTCGGTGCTCGAGCAGGAGCTGGAGGGGCCCGCGGAGCTCGTCCTCGCACTCGGGCCTTCGACCGATGGGACGACCGAACTCGCGCAGCGCCTCGCCGCAGACGACGACCGCATCCGTCTGGTCGACAACCCCGATGCGCACATCCCCGTCGGCCTCAACGCCGCGATACGCGCCAGCCGCTACCCGACGATCGTCAGGGTCGACGCGCACTCGGAGCTCTCCCCGGGCTACGCGCATCGTGCGCTCGCGACCCTTCACCGCACCGGTGCCGCGAACGTCGGCGGTGTGATGCGGGCCGACGGACGAACCCCGTTCCAGACGGCTGTGGCCCGCGCCTACAACTCTCCCATCGGACTCGGCGGCGGCGCCTACCACGGCACCGCTCACGAGGGCGAAGCCGAATCCGCGTACCTCGGGGTCATGCGCCGCGACGTCCTCGAGGAGGTCGGGCTCTTCGACGAATCGATCCGTCGCGGTGAGGACTGGGAACTGAACCTGCGCATCAGACAGGCCGGGCACAGGGTGTGGCTCGATCCGCAACTGTCAGTGACCTACTGGCCTCGCGAGAGCTGGTGGCGTCTGGCGCGTCAGTTCCGTGCCACCGGCGCCTGGCGAGGCGAACTCGTCCGGCGCTACGGGCGCAGCAACGGCCTGCGGTTCTTCGCGCCGCCGGCGCTGGTGCTCAACGTCGCACTCGCCCTGATCGTGGCGGTGCTGCAGCTGACCGGCGTTCTGAGCGGCGTCTGGTCGATCGTGGCGTCCGTCGTCTATCTGCCCCTGGTCGCCTACCTCCTGCTCGTCATCGCGATGGCACTGCGCCCGGGAGGCGGCAGAACCCCGCGCGAGCGCATCTGGACGCTCGCGGTGCTTCCGACCATGCATCTGGCGTGGGGTGCGGGCTTCCTCGTCGGTGTGCTCCGCGGCGCCCGCGGCACCGTCGACGCCTCGCGCCTCGGTACGCAGAACACGCCGCTGCCATAGGCGCGGCGTGTCACGCGTCGACGAAACCGAGATCCAGCAGCCGCGAGACCACACGCTCCGCAGCATGCCCGTCGTCGAGCGAATTGAACTGCCTGCGCCACGCGGCGTACCGCTCGGCGAAGAATCCGGGCAGCGATTCGTCCATGAGGGCGTCGGAGAGCTCGTCCTGCGTCGTGACCAACGGCCCAGGCGCGCGTTCGGCGAGATCGAAGTAGAAACCGCGCAGCTCACCGCGATAGTGGTCCAGGTCGGGAACCATGAAGTACATCGGCTTGCCGGTCACGCTGTAGTCGAACATGACCGAGGAGTAGTCGGTGATGAGTGCGTCGGCGACCAGCAGCAGCCGGGCCGTGTCCGGATAGCCGGTCACGTCGATCACCCGAGCCCCGGACTGGTCGCGCCCAGGGCGCAGGGTACGCGAGTGTCCGCGCACCAGCACCACAGCATCCGTCTGCTCTGCGAGCAGCTGCGGGTCGACGAAATCGACGATCTCGCTGCGGTCGTCGCGCCAGGTCGGCGCGTACAGCAGCACCCGCTCGTCGGGACCGACGCCCAGCGCCCTTCGCGTCGCCGATCCGTCGTCCGTCGTGAGCACGTCGTTGCGCGGGTAGCCGTCGGTCCAGATCGGCTTGCCGAAGAACGCGTACGCCTTCTTCAGGATCCGTTCGGAGTAGGTGTTCTGCGCGAGCAGCACATCCCAACGGCGCGATTCCTTCACGACTGCGGCCATGCGCCTGGGGTCGAACCCGCGCCGGTGCAGCGCGAGACGCTTCAGCGGAGTGCCGTGCCACGTCTGCAGCACCTTCTGGCCCGCCTTGCGCGCGAAGCGGCGCCGCATCCAGTCGTTCACGATGAGCAGCCGTGCTGCTCCCCGCGCGCGCCACCACTCGGGACTTCCCTCGACCACGGCGATCGCGCCCTCCGGGACGGCGATCGACATGTCGACGACGCTCCAGTACCTGGTGACGTTCGGGGCGCGTGCCGCGAGCTCGCGGTCGATCGCCCGCGGGTTGCAGCCGACGCTCTGCCCGTAGAAGCTCTCGAAGAACACGGCGTTCTCGTCGCCGCCGGACTGAGCGACGTAGCGCTCCTCCAGGGTCGACTGCCCCTCGCTCGTCTCATGGATCAACGCGAGCGGAGCGGCGATCTCGACATGGGCGCCGTGCAGTGCTATCCGGATGCTCGCGAGCAGCGAAGGGCCGATCCCGACGTCATCGAGATCGACGCCGGCGACGCTCAGCGCGTACGACCCCGATGGCAGCGGCAGCTCTTCACTCCCCCAGCGGATGCTGCGAAGCGGAATGATCGCCTTCCAGGTCTTGCCCCCACCGGTGATCCTGCCCACCGCACGCGCCCGCGGCCCTTCGAGCGTCGCCGTGGCCGGCTTCGGCCCCGTGCCTGCGATGACCAGCGTCTCCGCCTGCTCATCGATCCGGGCCGTCGTCATCGTGCTCCCTTCGGCGCGGGGATTCCCCGCTGGCGGATCGCCTGGTACACCCGGCGGCTGTTGCGTCCGTCGCGGTATGCGTGCATCTGTGCGCTGAGCGTAGTGGATCGCGTGGAACGCGCGGCGAACGCATCGGGGTCCGCGAGCAGGGCGCCGAGCTGCTCGAGCAACTCGGTCCAGTCCGTCGCCGCGTCAACACCGGCGACGTCTTCGTACCGCCCGTAGAAACCGCGCGTGCGGGCGTAGTCCGCGGCATCCGGTGCGAGATACAGCACCGGCATCGCCAGAAGCCCCACGTCGTAGGCCAGCGACGAGTAGTCGGTGATGAGCGTGTCGAACCCCGCCAGCGCGGGAGTGATGTCGGAGACGAGGTCGGATCCCAGCATCCGCACTCGGGCGCTCGGCAGCGGCGGCTGATACGCGCCGGCTCCCAGCGGATGGGAGCGGATGAAGAGCACGGCGTTCTGCGACTCGAGCAGCGCGATGATGCGTACCCACTCCGAGGCGGTCGGCACGGCGACGTCATCGCCGCCGTCGCGCCAGGTCGGTGCGTACAGGAGTGCGCGGGCGCCCTCGGGTAGCGGGCCGGATGCGGCGTCGAGCAGAGCGGATGCCGTCTGCCGCCGCTCTTCGTCGGTGCCGGTCGACAGCACGTCCACGCGCGGCTCGCCGGTGACGACGACGCGCGCATCGCCCAGTGCGAACGCGGATTCGAGCCGGCCCCGCGAGCGATCGGATGCCGCAGGCAGCACGCGGATGCGCTGTGCGGTGCGGCGGTACAGCAGGCCGACCAGACGGCGAAGGAGGCCGGCGCCTGGAACGTTCGGAACCTGCGTGGTCGCGGGCGAGTCGAGCCCGATGCGCTTGAGCGGGATGCCGTGCCACAGCTGTACGACGAAGCCGCCTGAGACGGCGTACCGGTTCACGTCACCGAGACCATGTGTCACGACGAGGACGCCGGCTCGTGCGGTGGCCCACCAGCCCCGCAGCGACGACTTCGAGATCGTGGGGATGCCGAGGGCCGCGGCATCCGCTCGTTCGCGAGGAGAGGAGACGAGCCAGACGGCGTCATGCCCCTCGGCCGTCGCGAGCGTCCACAGCGCCAGCGCGCCGTCGCCGATGCCCGCGCCGCAGCCGAACACCCAGCGCTGCCCGCGGGGCACGAAGGCAGCGCCTATTCCGCCGACGGCATACAACGGGATGCGAAGAAGCTTGGCCGCATTGCCGGAGCCGAAGGAGAAGGACGCCACCCCGCGAGCCTATCGCGGGGTGGCGTCCTTCTCTGGGAAACGGGTGGCGTCAGAGGCTGAGCTCTCCCAGTTTCACGTCGATGTCGTACGACTTGCCGTCGCGGACATATGTGAGCTTCGCATCACTGCCGGCCGCTGCTGCACGCACCTGGGCGGTGAGGTCGGTGGCACTCGCGATCGGTGCGCCGTTGAAGGTGGTGACGATGTCCCCCTCGCTCAGACCCGCGGACTCGGCCGCACCGCCGCTCACCGGAGTGTCGGCGATGTACGCGCCGGCCACCTCGGATCCTTCCACGGAGGAGGCGTCTCTGACAGAGGCGCCGAGCAGACCGTGCGTCGCGGCGCCATCCTCGATGATCTCCTCGGAGATGCGCTTGGCGACGTTCGACGGAATCGCGAAGCCCACCCCGATCGAACCGGACTCCTCGGAACTGCCGGCTGTCGCGATGGCGACGTTGATGCCGATGAGCTTGCCCTCGCTGTCGACGAGCGCACCACCCGAGTTCCCGGGGTTGATCGCGGCATCCGTCTGGATCACCGCGATCGAGATCGACTCGGTCGCGTTCTGGGGCTTGGTGCCCGGAAGGTCGAACTGGAACGGACCGCCCTCCTGACCGGAGTCGCCGCCGTCGTCCTGGCTGTCCTGATCCGCCGAGTCCGGAAGGGCGGACGATGCGATCTGGATGCTGCGGTTCAGCGCACTGACGATGCCGGTGGTGACCGAGTTCGAAAGGCCGAGCGGCGCACCGACGGCGACCGCCGTGGAGCCGACGTTGAGCTCGGACGAATCTGCGAACTCGATCGGTGTCAGGTCTTCCGCGCCCTCGAGTTTGATGACCGCGAGGTCGTAGATCGGGTCGGTGCCGACGATCGTGGCGTCGTAGATCTGACCGTCGGAGCCCGTCACCCTGATGGCGGGATCCGCGGCCGCGCCGCCGAGGGTGACGACGTGCGTGTTCGTGAGCACGTAGCCGTCCTTGCTGAGCACGACGCCTGAGCCGCTGCCCGATCCTTCCTGGCCAGCGACCTCGAGCGTGACGACGGAGGGCAGCACGGTGGTCGCGATCGCGGTGGTCTCGTTCACGGAGCCGGGGTTGTTCACGGTGATCGTGCCGGTCCCGGTCGCAGTGGAGCCGACCGGTTGCGACCAGAGGTTGTTGCCGAGGTAGCTGCCGCCGAGTCCGGCTGCGCCTCCGACGAGCGAGGCTGCGACGATGAGTGCGGCCACCTTGCCTGCGCCGAACGGCTTCTTCTCCTTGGTCTTCGTCACGGTCTGCACCGCAGCGCCCTCCGCGGCGGCCGGAACGCCCGTGGCCGGTGTGGAGATGCCGAACGCGGCACCGGGCGCCTGGGGTCCCTGAGAGGTCGGCGCGTGGTACGACGCGAACGCCGCCGGCATGTCATGGCCGGCACCACTGCCGCCCCGCTCCTGCGGCGCAGGCTGCTCGGGTGACGCGGACTCGTTGGTGTTCTTGTCTTCGTTCATGGTCTGCTCCTTCAACAAGTTCAGACTGCCGCTCGTAGCTGTGCGTTCGATATGGCCGCGGTGAGTGTCGGCTATGGCCTTAGCCTGGTTTGCATGAGTGGTATTCCCGGCGCCTGGCGGCGCACCGCGGCAGGGGCCGGCCTGCTGTCTCCCGACGGCGCCGTCGCGCCCACCATCTTCGCAGAGATGTCTGCGTCCGCGATGAGAACGGGCGCGATCAACCTCGGGCAGGGATTCCCCGATGAGGACGGCCCTGCCGAAGTTCTCGAAGCCGCCCGTGCCGCCATCTCGCAGGGCGTGAACCAGTATCCGCCCGGGCGTGGATTCGCAGATCTTCTGGAGGCGATCAGCGAGCACCAGCGCCGCTTCTACGGGCTCTCGGTGGGCCCCGCGACAGAGGTGATCGTGACCGCCGGTGCGACAGAAGCACTGACGGCGACACTGCTGGCGTTGATCGACTCCCCGGACGACGAGGTCGTCGTGTTCGAGCCGTATTACGACTCGTACGCGGCAGCGGTGGCTCTCGCCGGTGCGCGGCTGCGCACCGTTCCCCTGCGCCTGCCGGATTTCCAGCCGGACCTCGAGGTGCTCGCAGCATCCGTCACCGACCGCACGCGGCTCATCCTCGTGAACGACCCGCACAATCCGACCGGGGTGGTGTTCTCGCCGGAGGTGAAGGCCGAGATCATCCGCCTCGCGCACCTGCACGATGCGGTCATCGTCACCGACGAGGTGTACGAGCACCTCACGTTCACCGCGCCCCACGTGCCGATCGCCACGCTGCCGGGGGCCGCGGAGCGCACGCTGACGATCTCGTCCGGAGGCAAGACGTTCTCGGCGACCGGATGGAAGATCGGCTGGATCCACGGTCCCGCCGATCTGATCACCGCCGTGCTGACCGTCAAGCAGTACCTCACGTACGTGAACGGATCGGCATTCCAGCCGGCGATCGCCGTCGGCCTGCGCTTGCCGGACACCTTCTTCGCGGATGCCGCTGCCACCCTTGCGCGCAAGCACGAGATTCTCGGGGCGGGCCTTCGTGATGCCGGATTCGAAGTGATCGCACCGCAGGGCGGATACTTCACGGTCGCAGATGCGTCAGCACTAGGCGGGGCGGATTCGATGGCCTTCTGTCGGGCGCTGCCGGACACGGCCGGCGTGGTCGCGATCCCATTGGAGGCGTTCGTGAGCGAGGAGCACCGCGGCGACTACGCCGGGCTCGTGCGATTCGCCGCCTGCAAGCGCGTCGAGGTGCTCGAGGAAGCTGCGCAGCGGTTGGCTGCCGCGACGTTCTGACGGCCCGGGTGAGGTTTCGACTCGCCTGCGGCTCGCTCAACCCGTTTCGTCGCGGTCGCTGCGCTCCCTTGCTCAACGCCCCGCAGACGCGAGCTGGGCGTTGACGAACATCTGCGGTGCGTTGAGCGAGCGAAGCGAGACGAAACGGATTGAGCGAGCGCAGCGCGTCGAAATCGACTCAGCGCGGGACGACGCCGTAGCGGCGCAGCCGCAGAACCGGGTTAACCTCACGGACACGGGTGACGGCATCCTTCGTGAGCTCTGCCACGGCGATGCCCTCGGCGGTGCCCACTCCTGCGATCACCACACCCTGCGGATCGACGATCTGCGAGTGCCCCACTCCGATGGGCGTCGGGTGATCGGCGGAGACGACGTAGACCGTGTTCTCGATCGCGCGCGCTGCGAGCAGCGTGGTCCAGTGATGCTCCTTGAGCGGGCCGCGCACCCATTCCGCCGGAACGACGATGACGTCGGCTCCGACATCGACGAGCGTGCGAGCGACCTCGGGGAAGCGCAGGTCGTAACAGGTCATCATCGCGATGCGCAGTCCGCCGACGTCGAGCGTCTCCGGGGCGCCGAGCTCCCCGGCCTCGATCCAGTCCGACTCGGTCTGCCCGAAGGCGTCGTACAGATGCTGTTTGCGGTACGTCGCACGCAGGCCGGCGGCATCCATGGCGACGAGCGTGTTGCGCACCCGATCCCCCGCCGATTCCACCAGGCCGGCGATGATCGTCACGTCGTGAGCGGATGCCGTCGCCTGCAGCGCACCGACGAAATCGCCGTCGAGAGATTCGGAATTCGCGGCCAGGGTCGCATCCATCGGGTCGACGAAGTAACTGGAGTATTCGGGGAACACCACCAGGCGCGCTCCCCTGACCGCGGCATCCGCCGTCAACTCCGCGATGCGGGCGCGGTTGTCCGCCCGTGAGGCTGTCGGGCTGAACTGGCAGACGGCGACGGTGAGTGCGGCGGTCTCGGACATGTCTCCATCCTCGCGCAGTTTGCCCGTGGTTAACCAGCTCCGAAACCCGTGTTAGGCTAGTAGACGTGCCGCGGGGTGGAGCAGTTCGGTAGCTCGCCGGGCTCATAACCCGGAGGTCGCAGGTTCAAATCCTGTCCCCGCAACGAGAAGCGACACAAGAAAGGCCCCTGATCTGGAGAAATCCCGATCAGGGGCCTTTCGCATTCCCCTGCGCGAGCGCCCAGGGCTGATGCGAGAAGAGTTTCCGGGGTTCAGATCGAGTTTTACCCCGGCATCGCTCGCGGGATGCGCCGGTCGAGGTAGACGCCCGGAGCGGTGTGAGAGAACGGGCCCCGTATGTACGAGAACGGGCGCCCCTCGCGGGACGCCCGTTCTGCTGTACGCGGTTCTTACTCGGCGGACTCCAGAGCCAGCAGATCGGTGATCGCGGCGGTGAGGCGCTTGTCGGCCTCGGCGAACGCCGTGAGGTCGCCCGACTTCAGCGCCGCGTCGCGGTCGGTCAGCGCCTGCTGTGCGGCGGCAAGAGCCGTCTCACGTGCATCCGCGTCGGCCGGCGGCGTCGTCGTGCCCTCATCAGGATCGGTCGTGCCCTCGTCCGGAGGGTTCGTGCCGTCACCGGGGTCGACGGGCTCGACCTCTTCGTCTCCGCCGCTCGCGCCGGAGTCGCCGCCGAAGATGACGTCAAGCGCCGCAGTGAGCGTGTCTTCGAAGGCGATGCTGTCACCGAACGTGACCAGCACCTTCTGCAGCAGCGGCAGCTGAGTTCCCTCGGACGACTGCACGTACACCGGCTGCACATAGAGCAGACCGCCGCCGACGGGCAGCGTCAGCAGGTTGCCGTACTTGACCTCGGACTTGCCCAGGGTCAGCACGTTGAGCTTGTCGGCGATGGTCGTGTCGGAGTCGAACGTGTTCTGCACCTGACCTGGACCGGGCACAGTCGTGTCCGCATCGATCTCCAGCATCCGCAACTGACCGTAGCCGTCTGCCTTCTCGCCGGCAGTCGCGCCAGCATCCGAATCGACCGCGAGATAGCCCATCAGGACGTTACGACTCGTCGTCCCCTGAGAGGACGCCGGGATGAACGTCGAGAACATCGAGAAGCGCGGCGAATCCTGCCCAGGCATCTGCATCGACAGGTAGTACGGCGGCTGCAGCTGGTTGTCGTTGCGCGGGTCGTTCGGCGTCTGCCAGCGGTTGTCCTGCTGCGCGAAGGATCCGGCGGTGTCGACGTGGTAGACACCGAGGATCTCGCGCTGCACCTTGAACAGATCGGTCGGGTAGCGCACGTGGCTCATGAGGTCGGCCGACATCTCGCTGATCGGCTCGACGGTCGCGGGGTAGACCTTCTGCCAAGCCTTGAGGATCGGGTCCTCGTCGTCCCATGCGTACAGGGTCACCGAGCCGTCGTACGCGTCGACGGTGGCCTTGACCGAGTTGCGGATGTAGTTGATGTCGTCGATCGCGAAGTTCGGCGCTGCCGTGTTCGAATCGGCGATCGCATCCGACAGGCTCACGCTCGTCGAGTACGGGTACGTCGAGCTGGTCGTGTAGCCGTCGACGATCCAGACGACTCGACCGTCGACGACGCTCGGGTACGGGTCGCTGTCGAGTTCGAGGTACGGAGCGACCTTCTGCACGCGGGAGATCGGGTCCCGGTCGTACAGGATCTGGGATTCATCATTCACGAGGTCGGAGAACAGGATCTCCGCCTCCTGGAACTTCAGCGCGTACAGCAGCTTGTTCAGCGTGTTGCCGACGCTCGGGCCTCCGTCGCCATCGAAGGTGTTCTTCGTCTCGTTCGCGCCGTCCTTGCCACGCGGATAGTCGATCTCGACCGGGTCGGTGCCCTCCGGCGCGCCCACGATCGAGTACAGCGGTGAGTTCTCACCGAAGTACACGCGCGGCTCGTACTCCTCGCCTTCGGTCAGGAATCCGGAGGACGGGATGCCGCGCTCGAGGAACACCGGCTCACCCTCGCTCGTGCGCTGGTTTCCGGCAGCGGCCACGAGGCCATAGCCGTGAGTGTAGACCGCGGTGCGGTTGTTCCAGCTGTTGCTGTCGCCGAGCTTGTCGACGTTGAGCTCGCGCACCGCCACTACGGTGTCCTGCATCTCGCCGTCGATGTTGTAGCGGTCGACGTCGAGCGTCTCCTGGAACTGGTAGTAGTTGCGGAACTGCTCGAGCTGCTGCACCGTCGGGCTGATGATGCTCGGGTCGAGGATGCGGATGGATGCCGTGGTCTCGGCGTCATTGCGCAGCTGCCCCGCCTCGGCGGTGGTCTCCGCCTTGAACGGAGTCACCTCGAGGTCGGCGATGTCGTAGGCGTCCTTGGTGCCGTCGATGTTGCGCTGGTAGAACTCGGCCTGGAAGCTGTTCTGGTTCGGCTTCACCTGGAAGGTCTCGACCACCCAGGGGTAGCCGATGCCGACGACGAGCGATGCGACGATCAGCAGACCGGTCGCCACCAGCGGGAAGCGCCAGCGGCCGATGACCGCCGTGACGAAGAACAGGATCGCGACGAGCGCAGCGAGGATGGCGAGGATCGCCATGCCGGGGATCGTCGCGTTGACGCTCGTGTACGCCGCGCCGGTGATGCGATCTTCTTCGGTGACGAGCGTCTTGTAGCGGTCGAGCCAGAGGCTCGCTGCCTGGACGAGCAGGTAGAGCCCCGCGAGCACGGCCAGCTGGATGCGAGCCGGCTTCGAGATACGCAGCTCGCCCTGGCCGATGCGCACCGAGCCGTAGAGATACGACACGAGGGCTGTGACGATCAGCGACAAAAGGATCACCGCTGACACGAACGCCAGCAGGATCGAGTAGAAGGGCATCGCGAACAGGTAGAACCCGGTGTCCATGCCGAACTGCGGGTCGACCTCACCGGTCGCACCTCCGTTGAACCAGAGCCAGACCGTCTCCCAGTTGCCTGCGGCGGCGAAGCCGGCGAACAGGCCGAAGAAGATGGGCATGCCCCACATCGCCAGGCGGCGCAGCGGCTCGATGACCTCCTGGTAGCGGTCGAGCTGCGAGCTCAGTCGCACGTAGACCGGGCGCAGCCGGTATGCCAGTTGGATCACGATGAACAGCGGCACCGCCATCGCGAGGAACCCCACCACGAACATCACCGCGGTGGCGAGCCACTGCGTGGTGAGGACGTTCGCGAACTGCAACTGGTCGAACCAGAGGAAGTCCGTGTAGAGCGCGGCGAAGACGAAGAACGCAGCGATTATCGCTGCGATGATCACCAGCGAGATCGTGATGATTCGTCGGGAGGTACGGGGCGTGGCCGGATTCGGCGCCGAGGTCGTGGTCACCCTTCCATCCTATGCACGCTCTCGGTGAGCGGGCTGTGCCTGTGATGACGGTGAGGTCACGGTCCGCTCTCAGCGCAATCCCTTCGACAGGCTCAGGGAGCGGATGCCGGCAGGGTCAGGGAGCGGATGCCGGCAGGGTCAGGACGCGGATGCCGTGCATGTGGGCAGCGCGTCGACGTCGCCCCCGTTCGCGATCACCTCGAGCGCGTCGAGCGACTCCTCGAGCGTCGAGGTGCTGATCACCTGCAGCCCGTCGGGGACGTGCCCGACGACCTCGTCGCAGTTCGACGCAGGGGCGAGGAAGTAGTCGGCACCGGCGTCGACGGCGCCGTACAGCTTCTGGCGGATGCCGCCGATCGGGCCGACCGCGCCCGCGGCGTCGATCGTCCCGGTGCCCGCGATGTCGTTGCCGCCGGTCATCTCCCCCGGGGTGAGCTCATCGACGATGCCGAGCGCGAACATCATGCCGGCGCTGGGACCGCCCACGTTGTCGAGCTGGATCGTCACGTCGATCGGGAAGTCGTACTGAGTCGTGAGCGTCACGCCGATGAACCAGGTGTCGACGCCGTCGGTGGTGTCGAGCTCCGGAGTGATCTCGACCCCGATCTGCTGGTCTCCGCCACGGAGCACGGTGAGTTCGACCGCGTCGCCTTCAGCATCCTGGATGGCGGCTCGCAGCTCGGCTGCGCCGGTGACCTTCGTACCGTCGATCTCCGTGATGACGTCGTTCTCTTCGAGAACGCCGGCTGCGGGCGAGTCCTCGATCGCTTCCACCACCGTGACCTCGGCGCCGGTGTCGTAGCCGAGTTCGTTCAGCGCGGCTGCGGTCGCCTCGTGCTGCGAGTCGACCATCAGCGCGGCGTTTCGCTCGTCGCGATCCTCACTCGTGACTCCCTCGGGGAACACCGCGTCGATCGGGACGACTGCGCGCGACGAGTCCATCCAGGCGAGCGCCAGCTCGAACCATGAGGGCGTGCGCTCCCGGTTTCCGACGACCTGCACGGTCAGCAGGTTGAGGCTGCCACCGGTCTCGAACGTCTCTGCGCCGTCGATCGCGATGAGCGGCACCTCCTCGCCGTCCTCGCCCTTGGCAGTGCCGAGCGTGTCGTAGACCGGCCCTGGGCGCTGGATCACATACGGCGTCGGCAGGAAGGTCAGCACGACCAGTGCGACGAGCGCGACGATCAGTGCCCAGACGCCCAGGCCGACCCTGGGTGTGCGCGCGTGAGCCAAGTGGATCCTCCGTCGTTCGCGACCGGCGTACAGCGATCTGCCCGCGTCGGGGTCGCGTGCAGAATCCTGCAACTAGCGTAGATGTCACGGCTAGCGACGTGCTGAGAGGCGACCGACATGGCAGACAACGACCCCAACCCCGAGGACTTCCAGGAGTTCCTCCGGAAGATGATGTCCGGCGCGGGCGTCGGAGACTTCGACCTGAGCGCGCTGCAGAACGCCCTCGGCGGCGCGGACGGCCTCGAGATCGATCCCGCGATGATGGCGGGCCTCATGCGCCAGCTGCAGGGCGCGTTCGGCGGCGACCCGTGGGAGAACACCCTGCGCCAGGCGCTGCACATCGCGAACCGCGAAGGGCAGGGCATCACCGACGGCTCGCGCCACTCCCTCGTGGACTCGTTCGCACTGGCGAATCTCTGGCTGGGCGAGGCGACCACGATCTCGGAGCTCGCCGAGAATCCGCAGGCGATGACGCGCGGCGAATGGGTCGAGAAGACCCTTCCGGTGTGGAAGGAGATCGCCGGCCCCGTCTCCACCAGCATCGCGGATGCCCTCACCAGCGCGCTCGACACCCAGGTGCCCGACGACATGCGCGAGGCCATCCAAGGCGCCGGCCAGCTCATGCGAGGGCTCGGCTCCTCGGTGTTCGCGGCGCAGTTCGGGCAGGTGCTCGGCAATCTCTCGCTCGAGGTGGTCTCCGGCGGTGATGTCGGCATCCCGGTGCTTCCGGCCGGCACGGCCGCTCTGATCCCCCAGAACATCACGGCGTTCGGTGAGGGTCTCGAGATCCCAGAGGATCAGATCCTTCTGTATCTCGCGACCCGCGAGCTGGCGTACGCGCGTGTGTACCGGCACGCGAAGTGGCTGCACCTGCATGTCATGTCGCAGATCACCGACTTCGCCCGCGGCGTGACCGTCGACGTCGAGGCGCTCGAAGACGTCGCGAGTCGCCTCGATCCCTCGAACCCCGAAGAGCTGCGTGCGGCGATCGAGGGCGGCGCTCTGCTGCCCGCGCAGACCGAGGCGCAGCGCGAGGCCCTCGCGCGTCTGGAGAACATCATCGCCATGATCGACGGCTGGGTGGATGTCGTCACCGCCGAGGCCACTTCGCGACTGCCCGACAGCGTGCGGCTGGCCGAGGCCGCCCGACGCCGTCGCGCGGTCGGCGGGCCGGCCGAAGACGCGCTCGGTGCGCTGGTGGGGCTCAAGCTGCGCCCGCGCCGCATGCGCGAAGCATCCGCGATGTGGCAGAAGGTGACGGATGCCGTCGGCATCGCCGCCCGCGATTCGCTCTGGGACTACCCGGATCTTCAGCCGACCGCTGCCGACATCGACGCCCCGACCGCGCTGATCGAGCGACTGCAGGCCCGAGCGCGCGGCGAGGAGCCCGTGGCGGATGAGTTCGATGAAGCACTGACCCGGCTGCTGGCCGGCGACGTTTTCTCTGAGGAGAAGAAGCCGGGCGACGCCGAAGCGGATGATGCCGAGCAGGGCGATGATGAGAAGAATCAGGGCGGAGAGACCCCGGTCTGAGCGCGCGCCCTGATTCTGGCGGCCCTGAGCAACTCTGGCGGCCAGACGGACGATCTGCGACCGCCAGAGTTACGGCTGGCCGCCAGACTTGCACGCGAGCACGGCAACGGTCGCGCCGACTCGCACTGCACATCGGCCGCAGGCACGGTTTTCTCCACTGATCAGCCTCCGCCGCCCCACGGGGAACGGCCGGTGGGCAGAATCGGTGCATGCCGCCCATCACACCACCCACGCTGACGCGCCTGGACCCTGCCTATCCTCTTCTGTGGCGTGACGCCGACACTGTGCAGTTCGGCATGGAGGGCGTGGTGCGCGTCGAGGTCTCCGAGCCATGGATCGACCGATTGCTGCAGTCGCTGCGTGATGGATTCCGCCTGAGCGCCTTCGACGTGATCGCACACAGCGCCGGCGCTCCGCGCGATGGAGCCCGCGAGCTTCTCGACGCCCTCAAGCCCGTGCTGCACAAGGATCCGCCTCCGCTGCCGCGCATCTGGATCGAGAGCCTCGACATGGCCGATTCACGGATCGCGGCCCGTACCGAGATCGCCATGGTCGACGAGGGCTTCCGCACGACCGAACGCGGCACTCCGGGCGCTGTGGCCGTCGTGCTGGTGGAGGGCGCAGCATCCGCCCGCCAGCTCGCGAATCACCTGCGCGATGATCTCACGCACCTGCCGATCGCGTTCGAAGCGGGCGGTACGACGATCGGCCCGCTCGTCGAGCCAGGTCGCACGCCGTGCCTGTCCTGCCGCGACGGCCATGAGCGTGAGCGCGATGCAGCATGGCCTACGCTGCACGCGCAGCTGGTGGGGACGGCATCAGGTCCTATCACCGCCGCGCGCACGGCCGAGGCCGCAGCCCTCGCCGCACGCATCCTCGCCGAGCCCGGCCGCACGAGCAAGTGCGTACGGGTCAGCCCCGACGGCCGCCGCGTCTGGCGTTCGGTACGGTTTCACGCAGAATGCCGGTGCCGCGAGCAGTCGTTCCGATCTCCTGGAGGAATCTCGACGGCTGTCGCTCCCGTCGCCCAGCGGAATGAGACCACGACAGTGCGAGAGTTCGAGCGGCGCGCGTGATACCGACATAGGCGAGTCGCCGTTCCTCATCGATCGCGTCGAATCCGGTCGCGTATGAGATGGGCAGCGCGCCCTCCGTCCACCCCGCCAAGTGCACGTGCGGCCACTCCAGACCCTTGGCGGCATGCAGGGTCGACAGCGTCACGTTCTCGACGGTCGGCTCGTGCTGGTCTTTCGCCCTCGCCATCAACATCTCGCTGAACGACCGGAGCGTGGTCTCGCTCGGCGCCTCCTCCGCGAGACGCAGGATAGCGCGCCGTGCCTCCCAGCCGTCGCGCTGGGCTCCTCCTGCGGCCGGCGGTTCGTCGCTGAGGCCGAGTTCGCGCAGCACCTTCTGCACGTTGGAGAGGAAGCCCCGCTCGGTCGGTGCCACGGAGGCGCCGCGCAGTGCGAGCACGGCCTGGCGCACCTCCGGCATGTCGAAGAATCGTTTGCCGCCGAGCACACGCGATGCGATGCCCGCCTCGCCGAGAGCCTGTTGGATCGCGCCGGATTGCGAGTGCGCGCGGTAGAGCACCGCGATCTCGGACGGCGAGGCGCCGGCAGCGATCCTGGCGGCGATCGAGGCGGCGATGCCGGCGGCCTCGTCCGTCTCGGTCTCGTACGTCGTGACGGTCGGCGTCTCCGCGGTGAGCGACTCGCGGGCCGCGACGAGTTCGAGGGCGCCGGCGCGGCCGTTCATCAGCGCGTTGGCCGCGGCGAGGATCGGCGGCTGAGAGCGGTAGTTCGTCTCCAGCCGCACGACCGTGGCGTTCGGGTAGCGGCGTCCGAACTCGAGCAGGTACTTCTGATCGGCCCCCGCGAACGAGTAGATCGTCTGACTGGCGTCGCCGACGACGCAGATGTCGCTGCGGTCGCCGAGCCACCTCTCCAGCAGGCGGTTCTGGAGTGGCGAGACGTCCTGATACTCGTCGACCGTGAAGTGCCGATACTGCTCGTGGACGGACGCGGCCACCCGCGGCTCGGCCTCCAGCATCCCGGCGCATGCGAGCAGCACGTCTTCGAAGTCGAGCTGACGACGGTCGTCCTTGAGAGCTTCGTAGCCCTGCTGCAGCGCGGCGAGCTGCTCGGTGCTGATCCGCCCGACAGAGCGTCCGAGCGCGGCGTGCTGCTCGATCGAGAGCATCGAGACCTTGCGCCATTCGATCTCGCTCGCGACGTCGCGGAGCGTGGCGGTGTCCGGACGCAGCCGCAACTGCTCTGCGGCCTGCCCGAGCACACGCACCTTGTTGTCGATGATGCTCGGCGCGGGGGATCCGGCGAGGGTCGGCCAGAAGAAGTTCAACTGCGCGAGGGCGGCCGCGTGGAAGGTACGGGCCACGACGCCTTCGATACCGAGGCCGCGCAGGCGTCCGCGGAGCTCACCCGCTGCCTTCGCCGTGAAGGTGACGGCCATCACACGACTCGGCGAATACGCTCCCGTGTCCACCCCGTGCGCGATGCGATGCGTGATGACACGGGTCTTACCGGTACCCGCACCTGCGAGCACGGCGACGGGGCCGCGCAGCACGGATGCCGCTTCCCGCTGCCGTTCGTCGAGGGCGTCGAGCGCGCTCACTTCGACTCTGCGTTCCGACGAGCCGCGCTCACTCGGGGGCCCGTTCGTTCAGTGCACCCGGCGCCCGATCCTCGTACCAGCCCTGGATGAGCGATCTCGCGATGGACGCCGGCCCGGGCAGGCCCACCGGGCCGTCGCCGTCGAGCGCGCTGCCGATCTCTTCGCGCGTGAACCAGCGCACGTCGATGATCTCCTCGCCGTCGGGGCGTGCGCGGCGCTCGTCGGATGCTGTCGCGCGGAATCCGACCATGAGGGAACGCGGGTACGGCCACGGCTGAGAACCGATGTAGCGGACGGAGTCGAGCCGTACTCCGGCCTCCTCCTCGATCTCGCGGTGCACCGTCAGCTCGAGCGATTCGCCGGCCTCCACGAAGCCGGCGAAGCAGGAGTACATCCGACCATGCCAGTTCGCGTTCGCACCGAGCAGCAGCCTCTCGCCGTCCTCGCTCTCGACCGCGACGATCACCGCAGGGTCCGTGCGCGGGAAGATGTCGTGCTGGCAGGCGCTGCACCTGCGCGACCATCCGCCCTGACGCAGCTCGGTGTCGGATCCACACTTCGCGCAGAAGCGCGCGTCGGTCAGCCACCCGGCGAGTGCGATCGATTCGACGAGGAGCTCTGTGCTCTCGGGGTCGAGAAGGCCACCGGCATCGCGCAGTCCGAGCCAGGTCTCCGCCGGTGCCGCATCGATCGAGTCGGAGGACACGGCCTCCACAGCGAGGAGAAGAGGACCCGTGTCGCTGTGCCTGCCGAGCAGAGCCCATTGCGCCTCTGCCACCTCGTCTGCCGCGACTGCGACCAGCACGCCGTCATCGATCCGGACGCGGCCGTCGCGCACGACGATCACGCGGACATCACCGGATGCGCGCAGCGCCTCGAGGATCCCCGGCTCGTCGCGCAGATGCGCGGCCCGGTCGAACAAGGCACGGCGGACAGTCATCGACTCCCTCTCTCGCAGGCGTGGCGTAGGCGCAACCGCACCCGAGCGGACCTAACCTGGGGGCATGGCACGGTCTCCCTTTACTCTAGCGGCGGCGGTCACAGCCGCACTGTCCGGGGCGGAGGTCGTCGGGGCGCGAACTCTGACAGCCGACGGCGACGGTCGGTTCGACTCAGCGGTCGTCACACTCGCCGATGGGCGCGAACTCGCGATCCGCGTCGGCGACGACGACGAGACGGCGCGCGAACTCGCCTCCGAGTCGCTCGCGCTGCGCGCGCTGACCGCGGGTGCACGCGCCATGCTGCCCTTCCGAGCACCGGAATACGTCGGCGAGACACGCCTCGCGGACGGTCGTGCGCTCGTGACCGAGTTGCTGCCCGGATTCCAGATCGAAGCGGCTCACGTGCCCGCGGGTCGCGGAGCGGCGGAGTCAATGGGCGCGTCGATCGCTGCAGTGCACGCGCTCCCGGCATCCGTCGTGCGCAGCGCCGGACTCACCGCCCGCAGTGCGGAGGAAGCCAGGGAAGAGGTCCGCCAACTCGTCGATCGCGCCGCGGCGACCGGGCGCGTCCCGGCACGACTGACTGTGCGCTGGCGCGAGGCCGTGGAAGACGACGACCTGTGGCGTTTCGAGTCCGCCGTGACGCTCGGCGGCGTGCAGGCGACATCGTTCCTGTTCGAAGACGATCCAGAGGCCGGTCCGTCCGTGATCGGCCTCGTGCACTGGCACGGACTCGCGCTCGGGGATCCCGCAGTCGACCTCGCCTGGCTCTCGTCCGCATCGGATGCCGCCGGCGATGTGCACGCGTCATACGCACAGGCCTCGGACCGAGCGCCGGATGGCGCGCTGACACTGCGGGCACGACTGCTGGCCGAGCTCGAGTTCGCGCGCTGGCTGGTGCACGGCGATGCGCTGCACCGCAGCGACATCGTGGACGACGCGGCAGGGCTGCTCGAAGCCCTGTCGGAAGGACTCCGCGAGAACGATCTGTCTGTCATCGCTCAGCGCAGCGAGGGCGTCGACTCCGCCATGGACGCGCTGGGGCGAGTGCCCGAGACAGCGTCGACGCACGTGAACACCGCCATGGAGACCGACGCGTACAACCCGCGGGATCTGCTCCCCGGCGAGGATGACGCGGTCGCCGACGCACCTGTCGGTGGTCGTGCCGAAGATGGTCGCGTCGCAGGGGGTGACGTCTACGTGGGCGATTCCACCGAGGATCTCAGCGATCTCGCTGATTCCGACCTGCTGCCTCACCCGGTCGCTGACCCTGTCGAAGCGCCCCCGCGAACCGAGCCGCACCCTTCGACAGGCTCAGGGAGCGACTCCCGTCCAGGGAGCGACTCCCGTCCAAGGAACGGCTCCCGTCCAGGGAGCGGCTCCCGTTCAGGGAACGACTCCCGTCCAGGGAGCGACGACGACGACCCGGCGGATGAGGCTCAGCGCGCCGCGCGTGCCGCGCTCCAGCGCTGGACCAACTCCTCCTCCGAATAGACCCGATCGCCTCGGATGACGAGATCGTCCGCGACGTAGTAGAGCGCGACGTCGATCTCGTCGAGAGGCACCCCGAAGCGGCGGTGATAGGCGAGGCGATACAGCGCGAGCTGCAGCATCCGCTCTTCGCGTTCCGCAGCGTTGCGCGGAGCCTTGCCGGTCTTCCAGTCGACGATCTCGATGCGTCCGCCGCGATCCTCGCGGCGGTACACGGCATCCAGCTTGCAGATGACGATGTGGCCCTCGCCCACCGCCCCTGCGACGGGCTCAGGGGTCGAAAGGTCGGTAGAGCCGGAACCCAGAGCGAAGTCGATCTCGATCTCGACGGCGATCGGCTGGCGCGTCGCCCATTCGCTCCCCTCGAAGATCTCGCGCAGACGCGCGAGGTCGGCCTCATCGGCGGCCGACACGCTCCACTGGTCGGGCTGCTCCTCGTCGGAGTCCCATAAGGCGCTCTCGGGACCGGCACCGGCTCCGACCAGCCCCGACCGATGCTCCACCCAGGCGTGGAACAGCGTGCCGAGGCGCGTCTGCCGGTACGGCCGCTCCGGCATGGGTCTGCTCAGGGCACGCACCGTGCCGTCGAAGTCGGTCACGTAGTCCTTGAACTTCGATGCAGGCACGCGCGCAGGCGGTTCCGCGCGGATGCCGCGCTGACGTTCGGCGCGCTCGGCGAGCAGTCGTCCCAGCTGCACGGAGGCAACCGGCTCTCCCTCGACGGCGCGCACGCGCGCGGCAGCGGACTCGACCACCGCACGGCGGCCGCCCAGAGGATCCAGCGGCCAGACACTGGTCTTTCCCTCCCCCGCGTACGGGTTCTCGTCATCGTCGACCGCTGCGATCGCATCGAGCCCCAGCACGTCGATGGCCTCGCACAGATACGGACTCGCCTCACGAGGGCTCTTCTGCCCCGCCCAGTGCGCTCCGGTCAGGAGCAGATCGGTGCGCGCACGGGTGATCGCCACGTATGCGAGCCGGCGCTCCTCCTGCTGCTGGTACTCGCGGTAGGCGTCCTTGAACACCGTGAGTGCACCAGGTGCGGCCTTGCTCCTGCTCGTCAGAGACGCCACGCCCGCCTTGAGCCGCTTCTGCGGATCGAGGTCGGGATCCGCCGGCGGATCCCACTGGAAGTGCGGCAGCGCGGCGCTGTCGCCACGCAGTGCGAAGGGCAGCACACCGAATCCGAACCAGCCCGACGTGTCGGTGGGACGAGAGGGAAGCTCTCCTTCGACGAGCCGCACCACGGCGACGGCATCCCACTCGAGTCCCTTGGAGCCGTGGATCGTGAGCAGCTGGACGACGCCCGGCTCGGGGGGTTCCGGCCGGGGCATCAGCTCATCCGTGCTCTCGGCCTTGTCGAGCCACGCCAGCAGCGACCCGATCGTGCCGCGGTCGTCGGCGGTGAGGAACGCACGCACCTCGTCCGCGAAGGCGCGCAGCTGCGTCGCCGCGACGCGGGCGGGTCCGCGGGTCTCGTTGGAGGCGAGTTCGATGTCGAGTCGGAGTTCGATCTCGATCAGGCGGATGAGCTCTGGAATCGGTTGCGCCGACGCACGACGCAGGCGCTCGAGCATCTCACCGGCCGCGCGTATCCGCGCCCGCCCCTCTTCGGTGATGCGTTCGATGAGTCGATAGTCGTCGCGGAGCCCGCGCACGACGTCGACCGCGTCGACGATCGACACTGCCTCGTCTGCGCCCCGTGAGGAGCGGATGCGCGCGCGCAACTCGTCGGGCAGCGGCAGCAGACCGCTGTCACGTCTGGACAGTTCGGAGGCGAGGTCGTACAGCGCGCCCATGTCGGCCAGGCCGACGCCGAACCTGGGCCCCACGAGCAGTCGGATGAGAGCGGAGCCCGCGTTCGGATCGTGGATCACGCGCAGCGCTGACACCACATCGACCACCTCCGGCGTGGTCAGCAGACCGCCGAGCCCGAGGATGCGATGCGGGATGCCTCGCGCCGCCAGTGCCTCGGCGAAGGTCTGCATGTGACGCTTGGATCGGAACAGGACCGCCCCCGTGTGCGGTGAAACCCCCTGGCGCGCCGCTGCCATATGCTCCGCTCGCCGCTCGGCGAACCACTCCGCCACCTCCGCCGCCTCATCGTGCACGGTGAACGGGTATCGGATGCCGACCGCGCCGGTCCCTGCGCCTGGTCGCGGCTCGAGCGGCGGAACGTCGAGGCCTGGGCGTCGAAGCGGCTCGAGCACCCGATTGGCCACGTCGAGCACAGTGCTGTCGTTGCGCCAGCTCGTCATGAGGCTGAAGTCCGCAGGCGCCGCATCGCGGGCGAAAGTGCGCGCGAATGCGTAGAGGTTGTCGGCGCTCGCACCGCGCCAGCCGTAGATCGACTGGTGCGGGTCGCCGACGGCCATGACGGCCGAGTCCCGGAACACTTCGGCGAGGAACTGCGTCTGGATCACCGAGGTGTCCTGATACTCGTCCAACAGCACCACCCGATGCTGCTCGCGCAGGTCGGCGCGCACATCGGGTGATGCTTCCACGATGTCGTAGGCACCGCTCACCTGGTCTGCGAAGTCGAGCACTCCCCTGCGCTGCTTCTCGGCGATGTACGACCGCACGAGTGCGGTGAGCGTCGGCAATGCGAGCAGATTGTCGGCGACCTTGGCGACGTCGGCGTTGCTGCGATACGGCGCGAAGGCGACCGCGTGCTCGAGCGCGATCCGCTCCGCCTGCTCCAGATCGGCGCGGTGGTCGAGCGCGTCGCCGGCGAGCCGCTGCACCGCGTCGACGACCGTACCGACGGCGTACTCGATGCCCTCCAACTCCGGCAGGTCGGCGCGCAGCACGACCTCGCGCGCCAGCATCCAGGACCCCGCCTGGCTCAGCATCGCGACGTCGGGATCACGGCCGATCCGCGCGGCATGCTCCCGCACGATCGAGTCGGCGAACGCGTTGTACGTCGAGACGCGGGGACGGATCATCAGATCCTCCGCCGTCCTCGGCGAGGTCGGATCCCACCCGGTGTCGAAGTGCTCGGCGAGCTCACCGAGAACCTGCGAGCGCACCAGCGCACGCTGCGCGCCGGGAGATGCATCGTCGACGCGTCTCAGCATCCCGGCGGCGATGATCTCCGGGACATGCGGAAGCAGACCGCGCTGGCCGTATTCGTCGATCACCGCGAGCCGTGCCGCGATGCGTTCGGCCAGCTCACCTGCGGCCTTGCGAGTGAAGGTGAGGCCGAGGATCTCGTCACGGCGCACATGCCCGTTCGCGACGAGCCAGACGACACGGCCGGACATGGTCTCGGTCTTCCCGCTGCCGGCGCCGGCGACGACGAGCGCCGGCGTGGGCGGTGCTTCGATGACGCGCTGCTGGGCCGTCGTGGGCGGCGGTTGACCGAGCGCTGCGGCCACCTCGAGCGCGGAGAGCCCCGGGCCCTGTTCATTCCACGACGTCATGCACTGACCGCCGGCACGGTGTGGATGCGGCACGGGTGCACACGCCACTGCACGTCGGCGCAGTGCGCCTCGACGTGCGCGGTGAAGCTGTCTCCCGACATCCCCCTGGCCGCCGACGCGAGCCGGTTCAGGAATCGGGTGCGCGCATCGCCGATCAGCGTGTGCTGATGAGCCACACGGTAGTCGCTGCCGGACAGCGTGTTGGCGACGAGCAGCAGCCGGGCCCCTGCCAGAGCACCGGCATCGGCGCCGTCGATCAACCCCTGGTCGACCGCGACCTGATAGGCCGCGAGCTGCGCGTGCTCCTCGACTTTGGCATCGGTGGTCGGCTCGTTCTTGCCGGTCTTCAGATCCACGACGACGACCCGTTCTCCGTTCGTTCCCTCAGCCATGTCTGTCCAGCCGCGACCTCGTGCGGCAGCATGCTCTCCCGCGCCGGTCGGGTACGCCTCGACCCGATCGATGAACCCGTGCACGACCGCGCGGTTCGGGCCGTCGGCTTTGTCGCCCACATGCACGGCCGGTGCCTCGACGAGGTCGTCGTCCGTGCGCGGCCCCTCGACGGCTGCGACGTCAACGGCGAAACGGAACTCCACCTCGCTCGCGAGCACGCGTCCGCGATCACCGGTCACCTCACCGAGGTAGGCGTGCAGGCGTTCGATGTACAGGTCAGCGCGGCGGCGCTCCTTGCGCCCGATCCATTCCGTCTCGAAGTCGAGCTCGGGCCAGTGCTCCTCGACAACAGCCCGCAGTTTCTCGAGATCGCCGTCGGTCACCGTCTCCATCGCCTCATGGATGATCGTGCCCATTCCGGCCGACGGTGGCAGCACCGTATCACCGCCGAGCGCCGAGATCGCCCAATTCAGTTCGCACTCCTCGAACGATTCCATCTTCGACGGTGAGACGCGCGCGGCCCTGATCGACAGATCGTGCAAAGGCGCCGACGTCGACGACGGGGCGATCCCGTACCACTCCCGAGGGTCTGCACCAGGCACACCCTCGCGTGCCAGCACCGAGAGCTGACCCGCCGCATCCGCTCGGGTGTCGGCGTCGGGGGAGCTCGTGAGTGTGCGCCGATGCCGGGCGACGACGCCCCGCAGGGTGAGCGGGTGCTCGGCCGCCGGATGCGCGGATGCGGGCGGCGGTTCCGGCAGGAACCCGAAGAACGGGCTGGGACCTGTGGCATCGTCATCCACCGCGGTGACGACGATGCGGGAGCGCGCACGCGAGAGCGCCCGGACGAACAGTCGCAGTTCGTCGTGCAGCGCATCGCGGCGCCGATCAAGGACGCCGGGCGCCGTCTCCGGCTGACCGGAGCGCGCGGCACCGACGGCATCGGCGAGGCGCCACGTCTCGAGCAGGCCTCCGCGCAGCCGGACGTTCGGCCACACCCCGTCCTGCACTCCCGCGACGATGACGGCATCGAACTGCGTGCCCAGCGCCGTTGCCGGTGTCAGCAGCGTCACGAGCCCCGGCCGTTCGGGCGTGGAGAGCGTGTCTTCCGGCACTTCGCTGTCGAGGATGTCTCGCACGAACGCATCAGCCCGCTCATTCGGCGTGCGCTCGACGAAGCGCTTGGCCGCGTCGAACAGGGCGACGAGTGCATCGAGCGCCCTGGCCGTCTCTCCGCCGCCCGGCTGCTCCGCCGCCGCCCGCCAGTACTGCTGCAGCTTGGAGCCGTCGAGGGCCCGAGCGTCGTCCCAGATGCGCCAGAGCAGCTCGTGGATCGTCTCCCCCGCCTCAGCCGCGGCGGCCGTCTCGGCGAGCGTAGTGGCGAAACGTGCAGCGACTCTCGCCTCCGGCGCGTCGACGAATGTGAAATGCGCGGGAAACGCCATGGCCTGACGCAGCAGCTCGGAAGCCGGCGTCGATCCCCCGTCGGCGAGTTCGACGTGGCGCAGGCGCGCGCGCAGGCGGCGGAGGCCGACGGCATCCATCCCTCCGAACGGCGAACGCAGCGCATCGATGAGCATCTCGGGTTCACGTGCCTCGACCGGGGTGAGCGCCAAGCGCACGATGCCGACGATGTCGCGCACGACACCCTCGCTTCCGAGTGGCCGCTGCACGCCGGCTGCCCGTGTCGGCACCTCGCGTGCGGCGAGCTCGGTCTCGAGCGACGTCACCTGCCTGGTGTCGTGGGCGATCACTGCCATGTCGCTCCATGCGATCCCATGCGTGAGATGCCAGTCGCGCAACGTGCCCGCGATGCGGTCGGCCTCTTCATACGGTGACGGGGCGAGGAAGGCCTGCACCGGCGCGTCGGCGGATGCCGGCGTGTCGAGGACCTCGGATGCAGGGCCAGGTGCGCGACGGTGCTCGACGCGCCCGGCCACACCGATCGCCTGAGTGACGGTACGCGTCAGATCGGTGAGCGACGGCTTCTGACGATGCGGCGTCTCCAGGACGAAGACGCGCTCGAGCACACCGGACAACTCCTGGAACAGCTGCGGACTCGCCCCGCGGAACGCACCGGAGGAGATGTCAGGATCGCCGAACGCGAGGACAGCGATGCCACGCGCCTTCAACGCGCGCACCATCGTGATGCCGCCTCTGGTGATCTCCTGCGCATCATCGATCAGCACGACCCGCAACGGCGCGAGCGGGCCGAGGACTGCGGGCTCCGCATCGCGAAGGATCGCCGCGGCCTCGCTGACCAGATCGGCCGCATCGCGGTAGGCGGTGCGCATGCCCGCGAGCACCGTGCGGTACTCGTCGATGAACGCGCCGACCGCACGCCAGACCGGTCGATCCGAAGCCTGCAGTTCCTGGGGCTGCACGCCCAGTTCCGTGCATTCCGCCAGGAAGGCGCGCAGTTCGGAGCGGAATCCCTTCGAGGCGCGCACGCCCGCGCTCAGAGCCTCCGGCCATCGCGACGGGTGCCCTGCCGTCTCATCGTCGAGGTCGCCGGCGAGCAGATCGGCGATGATGCGGTCCTGGTCGGCGCCGGTGAGCAGCGCCGGAGGCTCTTCTCCGGCGTGGACCATCGCACCGCGCACGAGCTGGAAGGCGAATGATCCGAGCGAGCGAGCCAGCGGCCCAGGCGTCGCCTGCCCGATGCGCACGCCGATGCGGTCGCGCAGCACCGTCGCCGCCTGACGGTTCGGGGTCAGCACCAGCACCTCTTCGGGCGCGAGCGCATGCCTGCCGAGAAGAGCAGCGACCCGGTCGATCAGGGTCTGCGTCTTGCCTGTTCCCGGAGCACCGATGATGACTCCGGATGCTTCGGCAGCCGCCTCGACGACGGCTCGCTGCCCGGCATCCTCTGTCATGGCATCCACGCTAGTCCGAGCTCCGGACACTGCCTGACCGCGTCGCGGAGGAACCCGACCTCGCTTGTGCGCCCAGGGCGAAACCGGGCCCCGCGCCCGATCCGGCTCGACATCACCGGGGTAGAGTTGGGCGCAGTCCCCGAATCTTCAAGGAGCACGCGTGGAAATCCGCATCGGCATCATCAACACCGGCCGCGAACTGAACTTCGAGACGTCCACCAGCCCGGATGATGTCCGCGCCCAGGTGACCGCGGCACTCGAGCAGAACGCCGCGCAGGTGAGCTTCACCGATGTGAAGGGCAACTCGTACATCGTGCCGACCGCGAACCTGGCATTCATCGAACTCGGCACCGAAGAATCGCGTCGCGTCGGCTTCGTCGCCTGACCGGCGATGTACATCCTTCTCGCGCTCATCGCGGCGTGCGCTCTGGGTATCGCCGTGCACTTCGTGCTTCCGCACCGCTCACTGCGGGGCGTCGCCGTCGTGCCTGCCATCGCCGCTGCAGTCGCGGCCGTCGTCTACACGCTGATGCAGTGGTCCGGCATCGGTGAGGACAACGGCTGGCTCTGGCTGGCGAGCATCGGCGGCGCGGTCGTCATCTCCGCCGTGGTCGGATTCGCGGTCACAGCGACGCGTCACCGTGCGGATGCCGAGAAGAAGGTCGCGCTCGGAATCTGAGCCGGCGCGGTCTCGTGAGCGACGCGGATGCTACGCGGCGAGGCCCATCGCATCCATGCGGCGCGCGTGCGCGCCCATGAGTTCGGTGTAGACCGGCTCGACCCTGTCGTCGTCCTTGGCCAGGCGCTCCGGCCGCAGTGCCTGGCGCGCCACGAGCACGGTGTCGCCGACGAGTCTGCGTGCCCACATCGACAGCAGTGAGCGCCACTCCTGGTCCGACTCGATGGTGCGCTTGAGGATCTCGACGATCTCTCCGGTGTCGTCGTCCTCGCGGAGGATGTCGGCGATCCGGCGTCCCGTCTCGCCGTAGCTCGATGCGAGCGCGAGATAGAAGTCGTCCAGCATCCCGGCCGTGATGTAGACCGCGAGCAGCGTCTCGCGCGGCCGCGCGCCGATCGTCTTGCGGCGGAACGCGTCGAGGTGCTCGCGGAACGGCAGCATCAGCTCGGTCGCGTCCTCACCCTGCTGGCGGATCACATCGACGATGCCGCGGTGCTTGCTGAGCGCGGCGCCGGCCGCACGCGTGATCGCGGCCTTCTCCTCGAGTTCGGGCGTCGCCCTGATCAGGCGGGTGAGCGTCTCGAAGTATCCGAGCTGCAGGTAGGCGGCCTGGCCGAGGAACCTGTTCAGCTCCGGCGCGAGTTCCGCGAAGTCGACACGCATCGCCCCTCCGACGTCTCCACGAGCGCGGAGGGTCAGAGTACGCCTGGGGGCATCACGTTGCCAGAACCACTTCACCACGGGTTCAGACTACCGGCGTCGCGACGGGGAAAACGGGTCTTCCGGCCGATTCGCTCTGCTCGGGTAGTCTGGAAGGAGCCCTGCCGTAGGAGCAGGGGCCCGCGCCTGTGGCACAAGAGACGGCGTGGATCCGTAACGTGGCGCTCTCTTCCTTCCCGAAGGCCCGCCGGACAGGCAATAGAACAAGTGACAACATTCGCTGATCTCGGTATCGATCAGGACATCGTCGACGCAATCGCGGCCAAGGGCATCATCGACGCGTTCCCCATCCAGGAGCAGACCATCCCCCTCGGCCTCCCCGGCCAGGACATCATCGGCCAGGCGAAGACGGGTACGGGCAAGACCTTCGGTTTCGGTGTCCCCGTCGTGCAGCGCCTCGGCAAGAACCCGGAACCCGGTGTCAAGGCGCTCATCGTCGTTCCGACCCGTGAGCTCGCGGTGCAGGTGTACGAGGACATCGACCTCCTCACCAGCAACCGTTCCACCAGCGTCGTCGCCATCTACGGCGGCAAGGCGTACGAGGGCCAGATCGACCAGCTGAAAGCCGGCGCGCAGATCGTCGTCGGCACGCCGGGTCGCCTCATCGACCTCGCAGGCCAGCGCCTGCTCGACCTGTCGAACGCGACCGAGGTCGTCCTCGACGAGGCGGACAAGATGCTCGACCTCGGCTTCCTCGCCGACATCGAGAAGATCTTCCAGAAGGTGCCCGCAGTCCGGCACACGCAGCTCTTCTCGGCGACGATGCCCGGCCCGATCGTGGCCCTGGCCCGACGGTTCATGTCGAACCCGATCCACATCCGCGCCAACGACCCCGACGAGGGCCTGACGCAGGCGAACATCAAGCACCTCGTCTACCGCGCGCACTCGCTCGACAAGGACGAGGTCATCGCCCGCATCCTGCAGGCCGAAGGCCGCGGCAAGACCGTGATCTTCACCCGCACCAAGCGTGCAGCCCAGCGGTTGGTCGACGAGCTCGGCGACCGCGGCTTCAACGTCGGTGGTGTGCACGGCGACATGGGCCAGGAGCAGCGCGAGCGTTCGATGGCCGCGTTCAAGGCCGGCAAGCGCGACGTGCTCGTCGCGACCGACGTGGCCGCTCGAGGCATCGATGTCGACGACGTCACGCACGTGATCAACCACACGATCCCCGACGAGGACAAGACGTACCTGCACCGTGCCGGCCGCACGGGCCGCGCTGGCAAGACCGGCATCGCCGTCACGTTCGTCGACTGGGAGGACCTGCACAAGTGGGCTCTCATCAACCGCGCCCTCGAGTTCGGTCAGCCGGAGCCCGTCGAGACGTACTCGTCGAGCCCGCACCTGTTCGAGGACCTGAACATCCCCGCAGGCACGAAGGGCCGCTTGACGACGGCTCCCAAGACGCAGTCCGTGAAGACGCAGCGCGCTCCGCGCCCTGAGCGCGCGGCCGACGCTGCCGCCGAGCAGGGTTCGGGCGACGGCACCACGCGCCGTCGCCGTCGCCGTCGTGGCGGCTCGGGTGACAAGGTCGGCTCGACCTTCACCGAAGGCACCACGGCGAACGAGTCGGCATCGTCGGATGCGGCACCCACCGTCGAGCGCGACGCCGAAGGTGCCGGTACGCACGACGGCAAGGGCGGCGAGCACCACGACGGCAAGTCCGCCCCGCAGCGTCGCCGTCGCCGCCGCCGCTCGGGTGGCGCTGCGCCGGCAGGCGCGTAAGTTCACACGAAAGCGGGGCGGATGCTGCGGCATCCGCCCCGCTTTCGTATGCAGAACGCCCCCTCAGGCGTAGCGGGGCTCGGAGCCTGTCGCACGCTCGATGATGCGCGCGACCATTTCGTCCGAGGTGGTGTTCTCACCGGGAAGGTTGGGCTTTCCCGCACCGTGGTAGTCGCTGGATCCGGTCACGATGAGGTCGTGCTTCGCCGCGAGCTCGCGCAGGATCTTCTTGCCCTGCTCGGTGTTCTCGCGATGATCGATCTCGAATCCGCCGAGTCCGGCATCTATGAGTCGCTCGATGAAGGGGATCGGCATCATCCGGTCGCGCCCTGACGTGACGGGATGCGCGATCACGGCCACTCCCCCTGCACCGGTGATGAGGTTCACCGCTGTGAGCGGATCTGGCGCGTAGTGCGGCTCGTAGTACCCCTCGCGCGGATGCAGGATGCCGTCGAACGCGGCGCTGCGATCGCTGACGATGCCTCGGGCGACGAGAGCATCGGCGATGTGCGGGCGCCCGACCGTGGCATCCCCTGCAGTCTGAGCGACCACGTCGGCCCACACGAGGTCGTAATCGCGGCCGATGTTGCGCACGATCCGTTCGGCCCGGCCGATGCGGTCGCCTCGGATGCGATCGGTCTCGGCGCGCAGCGCACCGTCGTCCGGGTCGAACAGGTATCCGAGGACGTGCACGCTGCGCCACTCGTACTTCGCGGACAGTTCCATTCCGGGGAGGAATGTCATGCCGAGGGATGCCGCGGCATTGCCAGCCTCGTCCCACCCCGTGCTGCGGTCGTGGTCAGTGAGGGCGAGCGTGCGGATGCCGTGGGCGTGCGCCTGTCGCACCACCTCTGCAGGTGTCTCGGTGCCGTCGGAGTGATTGGAATGCAGATGCAGGTCATTCGGTCCCGAGAACCTGTTCGCACCGGCGCCCGGCACCGCGTCATCCGTCATCCTCTGAGCGTATCGCGGCGCCATGCGCAGGGCGGTGCCGCTGCCGCGCCTGGCCGCGACGCGCAGGTCGTCGGACCAGACGATTCACAGTGTGCGGCCGTAGGCTCTGGGGGATGTTTCGACTCCTGGGGATCCTGCTGACGGTACTGTTCGCGATCGCGACCGCGATCGTCGTCTGGCCGCAGTTCTTCCAGCTCGAGCAGACCTTCCCGTTCGCACAGCTCGTCGCCGTGCGCGGTGCGGTGCTGGCTGGTCTGCTCGCGATCGCCGTGCTGTCTCTCCTGCTGCTGTTCGCCAGGCCGCTGCGAGGATTCGCGGCGTCCATCCTCATCGTCGCCCTGCTCGGGTCTGCGGCTATCGCCGGGATCGGCGCGCTGCGGGGCTTCGGGACCGGTGAACTTCCGGCGAAGAGCGAGGCGAGCGTCCGCGTGCTCACTTGGAACACCGCGGGAGAGGCCGTTTCGGCCGAGACCATCGCCGATGCGATCCTGACTCAGGAGGTCGACGTCGTCACGCTCCCTGAGACCGCGGAATCCGTGGGCGAGCGCATAGCGGTCATGCTGCGTGAGCAGGGGCGCCCGATGTGGGTCCACCACGTGCAGTTCGGCGAGGTCCCGAACGGTCCGCAGGCCTGGGAGACCACGATCCTCGTCTCCCCTGAGCTGGGCGACTACTCGGTGATCGGGTCGTCGGCGGACGGCAGCAGCAACACCAGCTCCGTGCCGAGCGCGGTCGTGATGCCGGTCAACGGCACGGGACCGACCATCGTGGCCGTGCACGCGGTCGCGCCGCGCGTCGACGCGATGGAGCGCTGGCAATCCGACCTGAGCTGGATCGCCGATCAGTGTCCGGCGGGCGATTTCATCCTCGCCGGTGACTTCAATGCGACGATCGACCACATGGCCTCGCTCGGAGTGGACGGCGGCGACATGGGCTACTGCCGCGATGCGGCGAGCCGAACGGGCACCGGAGCCACAGGCACGTGGCCGGCGTCGTTCCCCGCGCTGCTCGGCGCGCCGATCGACCGCATCATGGCGAGCCAGAACTGGGAGCCGACCGGGTCGCTCGTGCTGGACGCCGCCGGCAGCGATCACCGCGCGCTCGTCGTGCAGCTCGATCCCGCGGGCTGAGTCCGCCGGTGTCCGGCTGCATGACTCCGGAGAACTGCCCCGAATCCAGCCGTAGCTGCGTCAACCGAACCGGATCCGCCTAAAAGCTCCGGAGTTATGCAGAGCGATGACTCTGCATCCGGCGCGCAATGGCCACTACCGCCCGCCATCCGATCAGGAACAGCGCCAGCGTCAAGGTCGCGACGATCATGAAGGCGATCGCGGTCCCCTGCCCGCTCAGTGCACGCAGCACCAGCCCCACGACCACCGTGACGGCCCAGATGACGACGCCCGGCAGCATCCGATCCGCATGCGTGCGCCGGAGCAGCATCACCGCATGCGCGGCGAGCACGGCGACGAGGAACGGCCACATCGTGTTGAGGAGGCCTGGAACGTCGCTGAACACGCCCTCGGCATGCGAGAGCCGACCGATCACGCAGAACACCGCGACGAGGATCACGTCGATGACGATGGTGAGGGCGATGGGCATGCGAGGCGCAGTCATGTTCCCCAGCCTAGGTCGGAGTGAGAGACTGGATAGATGAACACCGGAGAGAGCGACACGATCGCCGAGGCCCCCGTCACGAACCGCAAGCAGCCCTTCCCCCGCGGATTCCTGGACACGATCTCGACCGGCTGGGCCGAGCGTCCTGAGTTGATGCCCGCTGCCCGCCCCCAGGCCGCGTACGCCGCCGTCCGGCGCGCGAAGGTGTCCGCAGCATTCCCCGGCAAGCGCCTCGTCATCGAAGCGGGCTCGCTCAAGCAGCGCAGCAACGACACCGATTACGTGTTCCGCGCGCACTCCGCATTCGCGCACCTGACCGGGTGGGCCGCCGACACCGAGCCGGACTCCGTGCTCGTGTTCGAGCCGCGTTCCTCAGAGGCAGCCGATGACGGTCACGACGTCACCCTGTACTTCCGCGAACGCGCGGACCGCACCACGACCGAGTTCTACGCGGACGCCACGGTAGGCGAGTTCTGGATCGGCCCTCGGCCGTCACTCGCCGGCGTCGCCGCAGATCTGGATGTCGCGACCGATCACCTCACCGCCTTCGAGGCCGGCGCAGACGATGTCGTCCTCGGTGATGCCGAGCTCGATCGGGTCGTGTCCGAGCTGCGTCTCGTGAAGGACGAGTACGAGGTCGCCGAGATGCGCCTGGCTGTGGACATCACCGCCCGCGGTTTCGACGACATCATCCACGCGCTGCCGGATGCCGCGAAGCACGCCCGCGGCGAGCGCGTCGTGGAGGGCGTCTTCCACCGTCGAGCGCGCGAGGACGGCAACGGCGAGGGATACGACACGATCTCCGCATCCGGTCCGCACGCCTGTTATCTGCACTGGACGCGCAACGACGGCGCCGTGGTGCCCGGCGACCTGATCCTCGTGGATGCCGGAGTCGAGGCCGACAGCCTCTACACCGCCGACATCACGCGCACGCTGCCCGTGAACGGAACCTTCGACGACGTGCAGCGCAAGGTGTACGAGACGGTGCTGGAGGCTGCGGATGCCGCGTTCACCGTGGCACGCGTCGGAGTGAAGTTCCGCGAGGTGCACGAGGCTGCGATGAAGGTCATCGCGACGCGCGTGGCCGAGTGGGGCGTGCTGCCGGTCAGCGCCGAAGAGGCGCTCGATGCGGATGCCGGCGGCCAGCACCGCCGCTACATGGTGCACGGCACTTCGCACCACCTGGGCATCGACGTGCACGACTGCGCGCAGGCGCGCCGCGAGATGTACTACGACGGGGTGCTCGAAGCAGGCATGGTCTTCACGATCGAGCCCGGCCTGTACTTCCAGATCGATGACCTCACTGTTCCGCAAGAGCTGCGAGGCATCGGCGTGCGGATCGAGGACGACATCCTCATGACCGAGGACGGACCGGTGAACCTGTCCGCCGGCATCCCGCGCACCGTGGATGACGTCGAGGCGTGGATCGCGCGGGTGCAGCAGGCTTGAGTGCACAGCGCGACCGCTTTCGTCGGCTGTTCCGGGCCGGGTTCACGACGTACACGGCGTTCGCGGTCTGGGCCGAGTTCGTGCACTGGCGCTCCAGCAGGCGAATGCTGGGCACCGCGCCTGGTGCGGCTGAGCTGAAGAGTCGGGCGGGTACGGAGGCCGTGGTCGTGCTCGGCTACGGCAACCGCGGCGCGCGTGCGAACTTCGTCAACCGCTACCGCGTGCGCGCCGGCATCCGCTCGATCGACCGCACTTCCGACAGCGTGCTCGTTCTCTGCGGCGGAACTGTGCACAGCAAGGTGGCCGAGGCTGAGCTGATGGAACGCTTCGCCCGCGACGAGCTCGACTACACCGGACGGATCCTGTTGGAATCGGACAGCCGTTCGACCTGGCAGAACGTCGAGAACGCGATCGGGCTCATCGAGCACGCCGACGTCATCAAGATCGTCTCGAACTCTCCGCACGCCGAGGTGGCTCGAGAGTATCTGTGGCAGCAGCGTCCGGATCTCGCCGAGCGGCTGGTCCGTGCCGACGAGCACCGTTTCGGCGAGATCGTGCCGATGAAGATCGGTGCTGCGCTGCGGTTGCTGCTGTTCCGCTTGAAGGAGCGGGCGGCACGCGTCCGGCTCAGTCCATGAGAACTCAGGCGTCGGCGAACGCCGCCACGATCGGTGCCAGAGACGCGGCCACGACCTCGGGCGGGCGCTTGTTGCCCATCACCTCGAACGAGTGACCGCCGCCGTCGATCCATTCCACCCGCGCGTCGCTGCAGCTCTCGACAGCCTCTTCGAACTGAGACAGGGGTTGGATGAACGGATCGTTCGAGCCCTCGATGAACAGCTGCGGCACGGTGATCGAAGGCAGATGCTCGGTGCGCGGCTTGTCGGGTCGACCAGGCGGATGCAGCGGATAGCCGAGGTAGATCAGCCCGTCGACGTCCATGCCCTCGGCGACCGCCATCGACGCCATCCGGCCGCCGTAAGACTTGCCTGCCGCCCATAGGGAGGCATCCGGGGCGAGCGAACGCGCGTGCGCCACCGCCGCCCGCCACGTCGCGATCGCGTGTGCTGCGGGTCCCGGCATCCGCCTGCCCTGCTCCCGGTACGGGAAGTTGAACCGCAGGGTCGAGAAGCCGGCCGCGTTCAGCGCGTCGGTGAAGCCGGTGAGGAACGGGTGCTCCATGCCGGCGCCGGCGCCGTGCGCCACGACGACTGTTCCGCGACCCGATGCCGGTGCCCACAGCGCCGAGACGGTCGCCGCACCGTTCGGCAGCTCGACCTCGAAGTTCACGACCGGATGTACGCGATCGCGAACGGCTCCTGGAGCACTGCCTTCACCGTGGTGCTCCCGGGGCGCCGGTCAGGCCCTGTCACGGGGACCCTCGTCGTCGGACTTCGACTCAGAGGCCGGCTGGGTGTCTTCTGCGGCCTCCTGCGAATCGGCGGGCGCAACCGGCGTCGACGGCTCCACTCGCTCACCGTAACGCGGAGCAGAATCCGCTCGCGATGCGGCGGAGTGCCCATCCGGCGCCGGATCCGCCGGGCGCGGCGGAATCACGTGCCCGCCGATGCGCTCCCCTTCGGCACCGTCGCGCACTGCGGTCGTCTTCTCCGACCCCGCCTCGACGCGCTCCCCGTACCTGGGCGGCTCGTCGAGATTCACCGGGGGCTTGACCACGGTCGTGCGCTGATCGCCGACGACCTCGCGCGCCTTCGCCAGCGACGTCGGCAGCACCGTCACCTCGTAGTGGTCTGCGGCGAGCTGTGTGACGCTCGCGAAATCGCGGCGACGGCGCACGATCGCATACGTGATGAGGCTCATGATCATGCCGAGAGCGACGCCGATGAACACGAATCCGACGAAGAGCTGGATGGGTGCATCGGGGTTGCCGATCACGAGGATCGCCGAGAGCAGCAGACCGATGAGCACGCCGTTCACGGCGCCGGAGCGGGCGGCCGCTGCGTATCCGAGCCGGCCGGTGATGCGCTCGATCGTGCGCACGCCCTGTCCCACGATCGCGATGTCGCGTGCGGGTACCTCACCGGCGATCAGTTTCGACACCGTCTTCTGCGCTGCCTCGTAGTCGCGGACGGACGCGACGGTCTCCCCCACGGCTTTACCGGCGGCTGGGCGGTTCAACATGCTCATGTGCCCATTGTTCCACGCGGTGCCCTGACAAGCCCGCGATCCGCAGGTCGGAGGCTACGCTGGGAGCGTGAGCACACAACGGGTTTTCGTCGCGCGCCTGGCCGGGTGCGCAGTCTTCGACCCCGTCGGCGACCGGCTCGGCAAGGTCCGGGATGTCGTCATCGTGTACCGAAGTACGGCCTCCCCGCGCGTGATCGGCCTCGTCGTCGAGATCCCGGGCCGCAGACACGTGTTCATGTCGATCGGACGGGTCACCTCGATCCGGTCGGGACAAGTACTCACCACCGGTCTCATCAACGTGCGCCGTTTCCAACCCCGCCCCGGCGAAGTCCGCGTGCTCGCCGAGTTGCTCGGTCGCCGTGTCGAGCTCGCCGACGGCACCGGCAGTGCGGTCATCGAAGACGTCGCGATCGAGCCCAACCGCCTGGGCGAGTGGAACGTCAGCCAGCTGTTCCTGCGCAAGCCGAAGACCAGCGCCTCACCGTTCGCCAAGGGACCGACGACCTTCGCCGCATGGAACGAGGTCGCAGAGAAGCGCGCGCCTGGCGAGTCGCAGTCCGCCGAGCAGCTCGTCGCCTCGTACTCCGAACTGCACGCCGCCGACCTCGCGACGACTCTGCTCGATCTGCCGCAGCAGCGCATGATCGAGGTGGCCGGCGAGCTGCCGGACGACCGTCTCGCTGACGCGCTGGAGGAGATGCCCGAAGACGAGCAGGTGCACATCCTCGACGGCCTCGGCGACGAACGCGCCGCAGACATCCTCGACCAGATGGAGCCGGACGACGCGGCCGACCTGCTCGCGCAGCTGCCGAAGACGCGCCTCGAGCAGCTGCTCGGACTCATGGAGCCGGAGGAGGCCGAAGACGTCCGCACGCTGCTGCGCTACGGACCCGACACTGCCGGTGGTCTGATGACGACCGAGCCCATCATCCTCTCCGCGGACGCCACCGTCGCCGAAGCCCTCGCCCTGATCCGCCGCCATGAACTGCACCCGGCACTGGCCGCAGCGGTGTTCGTCACTCTTCCGCCGTTCGAGACGCCGACCGGTCGGCTGCTGGGCGTCGTGCACTTCCAGCGGATGCTGCGCTACCCGCCGCACGAGCGTCTCGGCGCGATCGTGGACGAGACGATGGAGCCGATCTCGGTGACGGCATCCGCCATCGACACGGCCCGTCTGCTGGCGAGCTACGACCTCGTCTCCCTCCCCGTCGTGGACGCCGCCAACCGCCTCGTCGGCGTCGTCAGCATCGACGACGTGCTCGACTATCTGCTGCCGGATGACTGGCGCACCCAGGACGCCGACGAAGACGCAGTGGCAGAAGGAGGCGCGCGATGATGGCCAGGGCCGACCGCTCCGCGCTCGACGCTCCGCTCGGACGCGGATCCACGCGCCAGCGACCCACCTCCCGAGACCGCTTCGGCCGGTTCACCGAATGGGTCGCCCGTGCCATGGGCACACCGGCGTTCCTGCTGATGCTCACGCTGTTCTGCGTTGCATGGATCCTCTGGAACACGCTGATGCCGGATCCGTTGCGCTTCGATGCCGCCGCGCTGGGCTTCACCGCTCTGACTCTGATGCTCTCGCTTCAGGCGTCGTACGCCGCTCCCCTCATCCTTCTCGCACAGAACCGTCAGGACGATCGCGACCGGGTGCAGATCGAGCAGGACCGCCAGCGCGCCGAGCGCAATCTCGCAGACACCGAGTACCTCGCCCGCGAGATCGTCGCGCTGCGCATGGCGCTCGAAGAACGCAACAATCAGGCCGTGACGCGGGATGTCCTGCGCGCGGAGCTCAAGTCGCTCCTGGCCGATCTCGACGACGAGCGTGAGGACGATTCCGCCGCGGGCAATGGTGCCGCCCCCACCCGGAACAGTCCGCGCACATGAGCCTCGCAGAACGCGTGCGTCAGGCGGTCGCCGCAGTGACCGATCCCGAACTGCGGCGGCCGATCGGTGATCTCGACATGCTGCGCGAGATCACCGTCGTCGACGAGCATGCCCAGGTCGGCATCGCATTGACGATCGTGGGATGCCCGGCCTCGGACCGAATCGAGAGCGACGTGCGCCGTGCCGCAGCATCCGTCGTGGGCATCTCCGACGTGACCGTCGAGCTCGGGGTGATGACGCCCGACGAGCGCAAAGCGCTCACCGAGAAGCTCCGGGCGGGCAGGCCGGCGCGGCAGATGCCGTTCGGCCCCGACTCGCTGACACGCGTCATCCTCGTCTCCAGCGGCAAGGGCGGCGTCGGCAAATCGACCGTCACCGCGAATCTCGCAGTGGCACTGGCCGCACAGGGTCTCGCCGTAGGTCTGGTCGACGCCGACGTGCACGGGTTCTCGATCCCCGGGCTGCTCGGCATCCCAGCCGGCACGCAGCCGACCCGTATCGACGATCTGATGCTGCCGCCGGTCGCGCACGGCGTGAAGACCATCTCGATCGGGATGTTCCTGCGCGACGGCGAAGCGGTCGTCGCCTGGCGCGGCCCGATGCTGCACCGCACAGTGCAGCAGTTCCTGACCGACGTGCACTTCGGCGACCTCGACGTGCTGCTCATCGACATGCCACCCGGCACCGGCGACATCGCGATCTCGATCGGCCAGATCCTCCCGCACGCCGAGGTCCTCGTCGTCACGACGCCGCAGGCGGCGGCATCCGATGTCGCGATCCGCAGCGGGCTGGTGGCCAGGCAGACCGGTCAGCGCGTGATCGGCGTGGTCGAGAACATGGCGGCCTTCACGCTGCCAGACGGAACCGTCGTCGATCTGTTCGGCTCCGGCGGGGGCGTCGAGGTGGCCGCCGCGCTCTCGGTCCCCACGTCCGGCGCCGACCAGAGCGCCGAGGTTCCGCTGCTCGCGTCGATCCCGCTCAGCCCCGCTCTGCGCACCGGCGGCGACAGGGGTATTCCGGTCGTTCTCGGGGACCCGGCGGACGCTGCGGCGCAGGCGATCCAGTCCCTGGCCGATACGATCGCACACCGGGGCCGTGGGCTCGCAGGCAGATCGCTGCCGATGTCGCTGTCGTGAAGAGATGTCGCTGTCGTGAAGAGATGTCGCTGTCGTGAAAGACTCGTGACGTGACCAGCGCCCCCTCTCCCCGCTCCATGCGCGTCGATCCGGAGCTGCTCCGGGGCATGTCCGCCGACGCGACCGTCTACTCGCTGACCCGTCCGCTCGCACTCATCGCGTACACCGCGCTGATCGCCGCCTTCGTCCTCAACGCCATCGTGCTCTCGATCGTCAGCGGAGTCGACGAGGAGCAGACGACCACGCTGACCTGGACGCTCGTGGCGATCGCGGCCTTCGCCATCGCGTCGATCCTGTTCACACGCGCTCAGGTGCGCAGGGCCATCATGACGGCGATGCCGTCCGGCTCGACGGTGGGGGTGAGTCTGGGTGATGAGACGATCACGCTGTTCGCGAAGAACGGCGTCTCCGACATGGCCTATTCCACATTCCGCGCGGTGCGCGTGGGCAGGCACGCGGTGATCCTGCTGCTTCGCGGCGCCTCCATCGTCACAGCCGTGCCACGAGCCCTGCTGAGCGACGCGGACATCGCGCAGCTCAAGGCGAAGATCTGAGTCAGGTCGCCTCGAGGTCGAACGGCGGAGGCGCCTCGCTCGTGAACGCCGGGCGCACCATCGGCGAACGCGGCGGGTCGAGCAGAGGCGTCGCGGCACTCGCCGCCACCGCGGCGGTGCCTGATGCCACCGCGGCGGTGCCTGCTGCCGCCGAAGCGGTGGCTGCTGCTCCGGAGGGCGCATCGTCCATCAGCGCGTCGCGGATGATCCTGCGGGGGTCGTACTGACGCGGGTCGAGCTTGCGCCAGTCGACGTCGTCGATCTCCGGACCGATCTCGTCGCGCATCTTGCTCTTGGTGTCGCGGAGGTACTCACCAGCTCTGCGGACGAATCCCGCGAACGTCTCTGCCGCCTTCGGCAGGCGCTCAGGACCGATGATGACCGCAGCGATCACACCGATGAGCAGAAGCTTCTCGAAGGTGAGACCGAAATCCATGTACACAGGCTACTACTCGCCGCGCCTGCCTCGCTCTGGTAGCGCTTGCGAATACTCTGGGCAGAGCAGCAAATCCATTGGGAGCAGGGTCATGAGCGAGAACGACGCGAACGCACGCTACATCCGCGAGGCCATCATCGAGCCCGCCGCGATCGCGCGTGCTCGATCGCACGCGCTCGAGCTGGGCGCGGCGCCGGTGAGCCCGGCCATCGGCGCTCAGCTGGCATTGCTCGCCGCTGCCTCCAACGCCCGCTCGATCGTCGAGATCGGCACCGGCGCAGGTGTCTCCGGGCTCTGGCTGCTGCGTGGCGCACCGCAAGCCGTGCTCACGTCGATCGACAATGAGCCGGAACATCTGGCCGCTGCACGTCGCAGCTTCAGCGAGGCCAAGATCGCACCGACCAAGGCACGCTTCATCACCGGCCGCGCCTCCGATGTGCTGCCGCGCATGAACGAGGCCTCGTACGACATCGTCCTGGTCGACGCCGACGCGGAGAACGTCATCGAGTACGTGGAACACGGATTGCGACTTGTGCGTACCGGCGGCATCGTGCTCGTCCCCCGCGTTCTCGCCGGCGGCAAGGCAGCCGACCCGGTTCAGCGCGACGCCGTCACGAGCGCGTACCGCTCGCTTGTGCAGGAGACCCAGGAGTCCCCCGCAGTGCTCGCCGCGATCTCGACCGTCGGCGAGGGCCTGCTGCAGCTCGTCAGCATCCACAGGGACTGACTCCGACAACCACGAAGGGGCGACGGATCGATGATCCGCCGCCCCTTCGAAGTGAAATCGGAAGTCAGCTCACGACGCCTGCCAGCACGTCGTGCAGCTCCTTCGCTTCGGCATCGTTCACGGAGACGACCAGACGGCCGCCACCTTCGAGGGGAACGCGCACGATGATGAGTCGCCCCTCCTTCACGGCCTCCATGGGTCCGTCTCCGGTCCTCGGCTTCATCGCTGCCATCGTGACTCCTTTTCCTCCGGTGGTATGCATCAAGTTTATCGGTATGCTTCCGCCTCGGTGCGCACGGCGGAAGAATACGTCATGAACGCGAGGTCACGGGACCTGCCAGTACGTGTTCCCGAGCGCATACATGTGGTAGATCCACACCCACTGGCCGAGAAGACACAACGCCAGCACGCTCAGCCGATACAGCCGTGACCGAGGCACCGCGACGGCTGCCCACAGCGGTGTGAGCGGCATCAGCAGCCGGAACGTGCTCGACTGCGGGAAGAAGACCGCGAGCAGGTAGAGCAGATAGCTCGCGCTCCACAGTCGCAGGTCGACCCCGATCCTGCGTACCTGCGGCGCGAACAGCAACGCGGCAGCACTCCCGCCGACGAACATCAGCAGCACGACCGGCCCCCACCACGCGGGCATCCCCCACTGGGCGAACCAGAACTGCGCGGCCTGCCACCAGCCCTCGAACGGGATGAAGCCTTCGGCGTCGATCCCCCAGTTGCGACGCCAGCTGAGCTCGGTCGCGAGGTATGCGCCGGGATCTCCTGTGACGAGGCCGGCGATCGTCTGCCATGCGAACCCGGTCGCCGTCGCCAGCGCACCGAGCGCGATGATGTGGACGACCTCGCGTGGCGGCAGCGGGTCCGCGCGGCGGCGCACCCACCTCAGGATGCCGTAGAGCCCGAGATACAGTGCGAAGGCGAGCACGCCAGGACGGGTGAACGCCATGAGCACGACGACGAGGTAGAGCCAGCCGAATCTGCGCCGCGCGAGAAGATCGAGCGCGATCAGCAGCAGCAGCACGAACAGCACCTCGGCGTAGCCCACCTGGAACAGCGCCGCCAACGGCCCCCATGCGAAGAATGTCGCAGCCCACAGCGCCGCCGAGTCGCCGATGCGGCGATGCAGCAGCCGGTAGAGCATCACGCACGCGAAGAAACCCGCGACGAGCGAGATCAGCAGCGCACCGGCACCCCAGGATCCGAACGGCATGCCGATGATCTGCGCCGCGTATGCGTAGAGCGGCATGAACGCCCAGGCGTTCTCGGCGACCTGACCGGACTCCGTCAGCGGCAGGACGGACGGATACCCCTCCCACGCGACCAGCCAGTACCACTGCGCGTCCCAGCCGAGGATGAAGCTCCCGATGGTGGCGTCAGCGCCGAAGCGCGAGCCCGGACCGGACAGCTCGGCGGCGATGGCCAGGAATCCCGTGGTCACCAGACGTCCGAGAACGTAGATGACCGCGATGCGCAGGATGACCGGGATGTTCGCCCACCGCCGCGCGGCCGTGATCACGGCGCGGTGAGCCACGCCCGCAGTCCGTGCTCCACCGCGTCGATCTGGGCGAGCGGCACTCGTTCCTCGTCGTGGTGCGCGAGGTGCGGATCGCCGGGCCCGTAGTTGACAGCGGGGATGCCCATGGCGGAGAAGCGCGCGACATCCGTCCATCCGTACTTGGGTCGCGGCTCGGCTCCGACGGCAGCGACGAACTGCTGGGCGATCGGGGCATCGAGGCCGGGCCTGGCGCCCTCGGCGGAGTCGGTGATCTCCACCTCGAACCCCTCGAGCACGCCGCGCACGTGCGCCGCGGCGTCCGCGGCGGTCTTGCTCGGCGCGAACCGGTAATTGATCTCGACCTCGCAGAGATCCGGGATCACGTTGCCGGCGACGCCGCCGACGATGCGGACCGCGCTGAGGCTCTCGCGGTAGGCGAGCCCCTCCACCGTGACCTCCTTGGCACGGTACTCGGAGAGGCGGGAGAGGATGGGCGCTGCGCGGTGGATCGCGTTCTCGCCGATCCACGCGCGCGCGCTGTGCGCGCGGACGCCGTGGGTGCGCACGATCGCGCGGAGGGTGCCGTTGCATCCGCCCTCGACCTGGCCGTTGGACGGCTCACCGAGAATCGCGAAGTCGGCCGCGAAGAGGTCGGGACGATCGGCTGCGAGCAGGTTCAGTCCGTTGAGGGATGCGGCGACCTCTTCGTTGTCGTACCACATCCAGGTGATGTCGACCACGGGAGCGGTGAGTTCGGCGGCGAGCTTGAGCTGCACCGCCACGCCGCCCTTCATGTCCACGGTGCCGCGTCCCCAGAGGTACGGAGCACCGTCGATGTCGACCTCGCGCGTAGGCACGTTGTCGTTGATGGGGACCGTGTCGATGTGACCTGCGATCACGACGCGCTGCGCGCGGCCCAGGTTCGTACGCGCGACGATCGTGTTCCCGTGCCGGATCACCTCGAGGTGATCGTACGGTGCGATGGAGGCCTCGATCATGTCGGCCAGCGCAGCCTCATCGCCGGAGACGCTGGGGACGTCGCAGATCGCGCGGGTGAGATCGACGGATGAGGCGGTCAGATCGAACAGCATGCCCTCCAGCGTAGCCTTCGCGCCGATGTGCATTCGGAAGTTCGGTAGCGTTGGTGCCATGAGCAACGCGCGCACCGTCTGGGGTATCGGCCTGACCACGATCGCCGGCGACGGCACTGTCCTGGATGCCTGGTTCCCCGAGGTCTCCGCCGGCGACCTCGACGCTGCGGATGCCGCGGCAGCCGCCATGACCTGGGAGGCGCTGGCAGGGGCCGACGACCGGCGCAACGTGCGCACCGAACTCGTGCAGCTGCAGGTCGATCTCGACCAGGCTCCGGCTTCCACTGCCGACGCGTATCTCCGGCTGCACGCGCTGTCGCACCTCGTGGTGCGCCCGAACGAGCTCAATCTGGACGGCATCTTCGCGCATCTGCCGAACGTCGCGTGGACCACGGCCGGCCCGATGCTCCCGGCCGATGCCGCGCGGCTGCGTCCGCTGCTGCAGCGCCACGGCATCCAGGTGCAGGGCCTGGACAAGTTCCCGCGGCTCACCGACTACGTTCTGCCCGCCGGCGTCCGCATCGCCGACGCCTCCCGCGTGCGCCTCGGCGCATACCTCTCGCCCGGGACCACCGTGATGCACGAGGGCTTCGTCAATTTCAACGCCGGCACTCTCGGCGCCTCGATGGTCGAAGGCCGCATCTCACAGGGCGTCGTGGTCGGCGAAGGCAGCGACATCGGCGGCGGCGCATCCATCATGGGCACGCTCTCCGGCGGCGGCAGCGTACGTGTCTCGATCGGTGAGCGCACCCTGCTGGGCGCGAACGCGGGCCTCGGCATCGCTCTCGGCGACGACTGCATCCTCGAAGCCGGGGTGTACCTCACCGCCGGATCCAAGGTCGTGCTGGTCGACGGTCCGAACACGGCCGACGGCGGCAAGCGCGTCGTCAAGGCCGCAGAACTGTCCGGGGGGAACGGCCTGCTGTTCTGGCGCAACTCGGTCTCAGGTGCTATCGAGGCGAAGCAGCGGACGGGTGTCGGCGTCACGCTGAACGAGGCACTGCACGCCTGACAGACGCGCCAGAACGGCGTGCATGCAGCTTCGGGCATGCATCCCTGGTAAGGTGGAAGAGTTGTCCAGATCGACTTGAGGCAACTGCGTCGTCGTCACGGGGTCTTCCCAGACCGTAGCGAGCTCAACAGCTCCTCCACCAGTTGGCGTTTCGAACGGCGAACCTCTGCGCACTTCCTGTGCGCGGTCGCCCATCACACGAATCAGACGCGATCACACGCGTCATGGAGTACTTCTATGCCTACCTTCCTCGAACTCGGCGTGCCAGCGCCCCTCGCTTCGGTCCTCGCCGCTGAAGGCAAGACCGAGGCGTTCGCCATTCAGCGCGACACGCTTCCCGACTCGCTCGCCGGACGCGACCTCCTCGGTCGCGGCCGCACCGGCAGCGGAAAGACCATCGCCTTCGCGATCCCGCTGGTGGCGAGCCTGATCTCCTCCGGCCGCAAGAGCCGTCCCGGCCACCCCCGCGGCCTGGTGCTCGCACCGACCCGCGAGCTCGCCACACAGATCGCCGCCGTCGTCGCGCCGCTCGCCGAGGCCGTCGGCCTCCGCGTCACCACCGTGTTCGGCGGTGTCAGCCAGCGTCCGCAGGAGCAGGCGCTGCGCAGCGGCGTCGACATCGTCGTGGCCTGCCCCGGCCGCCTCGAAGACCTCATGAAGCAGAAGGTCGTCTCGCTCGATTCGGTCGAGGTGGCGGTGCTCGACGAGGCCGACCACATGGCCGACCTCGGCTTCCTGCCCGGCGTGACCCGCATCCTCACCGCGACCCCGGCCGGCGGCCAGCGTCTGCTCTTCAGCGCGACGCTCGACCGCGGCATCGATTCGCTCGCCAAGCGCTTCCTCTCCAACCCGGTCAGCCACGAGGTCGACGAGTCCAGCGTTCCCGTCGGCGAGATGACCCACCGTGTGCTCGTCACCACTTCGACCGAGCACAAGACGGGCCTCGTCCGCGATCTCGCCTCCGGCACCGGTCGTCGCATCCTCTTCACCCGTACCAAGCACCAGGCGAAGAAGCTGGCCAAGCAGCTCACGGCCGCCGGCATCCCCGCTGTCGACCTGCACGGCAACCTGTCGCAGAACGCACGTGAGCGCAACCTCAGCGCGTTCTCGGCCGATCCGGCCGACGGTGGCGTGCGCGTGCTCGTCGCGACCGATGTCGCCGCGCGTGGAGTGCACGTCGACAACGTCGACCTGGTCGTCCACGTCGACCCGCCCATGGAGCACAAGGCGTACCTGCACCGCTCAGGCCGTACCGCACGCGCGGGTGCCGCAGGCACCGTCGTCACCGTCGTGCTGCCCGAGCAGCGCCGCGATGTGAAGGATCTCCTCCGCAAGGCCCAGATCACTGCAGCGTTGGAAGACGTCAACGCGGGCATCGTGACCGAGCTGGTCGGAGAGCGCGCCGCACACGTGCGTCCTGCTCCCCCGCAGCCGGTGCAGCAGCAGCAGCCGAAGAAGGCCAGGCAGCCGCAGCAGAGCGGCGGACCTGCCTCCGGTTCGCCGGCGCGCCGTCGCCGGCGTCCGCAGGGCCAGGGCAGCCAGGGCCAGTCCGCGGCTCAGGGCGACAGCCAGCGCTCCGGGCAGCAGGGTCAGCGCTCGCGCGGCCTGCAGGTCGGCCAGCGCGTCGACACGCGAGGCTCGCGCCGCGCACAGGGCGGCGGATTCCAGGGCCGCTGAGCCCCGCCAGCACCTGCCTCACCGCACATGCGAAAGGCCCCGAACTCCTCTGGAGAGGATTCGGGGCCTTTCGCGTACGCGCCTCAGCGGATCGGGAACTGACGCTCCGGAGACCCGGTGTACAGCTGCTGCGGGCGGCCGATCTTGGTCTGCGTGTCGAGGTTCAACTCGCGCCACTGCGCCAGCCACCCCGGAAGGCGGCCGATCGCGAACAGCACGGTGAACATGCGCGTCGGGAAGCCCATGGCCTTGTAGATCACGCCGGTGTAGAAGTCGACGTTCGGGTACAGACGACGTTCCTTGAAGTAGTCGTCCGCGAGGGCGAGCTCTTCCAGTTCCTTGGCGACGTCGAGCAGCGGGTCGGTGACGCCGAGCTCGCGGAGGACCTCGTCGGCGGCTTCCTTGACGAGCTTGGCGCGAGGGTCGTAGTTCTTGTAGACGCGGTGCCCGAAGCCCATCAGCTTCACGCCGTCTTCCTTGTTCTTCACGCTCTCCACGAAGCGCGAGACGCTCTGACCGGAGTCGCGGATCTGTCCGAGCATCGTGAGGACGGCCTCGTTCGCGCCGCCGTGCAGCGGGCCGGAGAGCGCCTGGATGCCGGCGGAGATCGACGCGAACTGGTTCGCTCCGGTCGAGCCGACCATGCGCACGGTCGAGGTGGAGGCGTTCTGCTCGTGATCTTCGTGCAGGATCAGCAGCAGCTCGAGCGCCTTCGACATGACCGGATTGATCTCGTAGGGCTCCGAGTGCACGCCGAAGTTGAGCTTGAGGAAGTTGTCGACGAAGCTCAGCGAGTTGTCCGGGTAGAGGAACGCCTGCCCGACGCTCTTCTTGTGCGCGTACGCCGCGATAACGGGCAGCTTGGCGAGCATGCGCACCATGTTGAGCTCGACATGCTCGGGATTGTTCGGGTCGGTCTGGCCCTCGTAGTAGGTCGAGAGCGCGGCGACAGCCGACGACAGCACCGACATCGGGTGAGCCGTGTGCGGCAGCGCCGAGAAGAAGTGCTTCAGATCCTCATGCAGGAGAGTGTGGCGACGGATGCGGTCATCGAAGTTCGCCAACTCGTCAGCGGAGGGCAACTCGCCGTAGATGAGCAGCCAGGCGACCTCGAGATAGCTGCAGTTCTTCGCGATCTGCTCGATCGGGTAACCGCGGTAGCGCAGGATGCCCTTGTCGCCGTCGATGAACGTGATCTCCGACTTGGTGGATGCCGTGTTCACGAAGCCGTAGTCGAGGCCGGTGTATCCGGTCTGCTTCGTCAGCGTCGAGAAGTCGATGCTGTCGTTGCCCGCCGTGCCACGAAGTACTGGGAATTCCGCTGTGGTTCCACCGATCGTGAGAGTCGCCTTCGCCTGCTGATCTCCCGCTGCACTCACGCGGTCCTCCTTGTACGTTGACTCGACCTGTCGATCTGATTCGCCGTTGGTCGAACTATCGAGCGGCGATGCATGGCGCTGCGCGCCTGGCCGGATCTCGACCGAATCGCCTTTACAGCCTAGTCGTCGTATCGGCCTACTGTGACATCCGCCAAGAGATGGCGAGCGGTTACCGTGGGAACCTACAGAGAAGCTCCGCGCAACCGCGCTGCCCCTGCTGCGACCCGCTCGAGCGGCGCCGTCAGAGACAGCCGCACGTGCTGACCGGAATCGGCGCCGTAGAACGGACCCGGTCCCGCCAGGATGCCGAGGTCGGCGAGGCGCCCCATCGACTCCCAGGCATCCTGGCCCTCGGTCGCCCACAGATACAGTCCTGCTTCCGAGCCGTCGATCCGGAACCCGGCCGCCTGCAGCGCGGGGCGCAGCAGGTCGCGCCGTGCGCGATAGAGCTGCTTCTGCGCGGCGACGTGCGCGTCGTCCCGCAGTGCCACCGTCATGGCCTGCTGCACCGGCGCCGGCGGCATGAGTCCGAGGTGCTTGCGAGCGGTGAGCAGATCGCCGACGACGCGCGCGCATCCGGCGACGAAGGCGGCACGGTAGCCGGCGAGGTTCGACTGCTTGCTGAGCGAGTAGACGCTGAGCAGGTTCTTGCGCGAACCGTCCGTCACACGGGGATCGAGCACCGAGGGCACCGGCTCTTCGGCCCACTGGCCGTCCCACCCGAGCTCGGCGTAGCACTCGTCGCTCGCGAGCACAGCACCCAGCTCACGGGCGCGACGCACGGCGACCGCGAGCTCTTCGACCGTCCAGGTGCGTCCGTCCGGATTCCCGGGGGTGTTGATCCAGATGAGCCGCGCACCCTCGGGCCAAAGAGCAGGATCGTCCTCGGCGACCGGCGTCGCGCCCGCGACGCGCGCTCCCACCTCGTATGTCGGGTACGCCACGCGTGGGAACACGACGATGTCCCCCTCGCCGAGTCCGAGCAGGGTGGGAAGCAGCGCGACCAGTTCCTTCGAGCCGATCGTGGGCATGACGTTGTCGACCCTCAGGTCCGGCACACCGCGGCGCCGTGCGTACCAGTCGACGATCGCCTCGCGCAGTGCAGGAGTGCCGACGGTCTGCGGGTATGCGTGCGCGTCGGTCGCGTCGGCGAGCGCCTTGCGGATGATCTCGGGCGTCGGGTCGACCGGAGAGCCGATCGAGAGGTCGACGAGACCATCCGGATGCTGTGCTGCGCGCTCTCGGTAGGAGACGACCGCATCCCAGGGGTAATCGGCCAGGTCGTGGACGCCCACGCTCCGCTACTCGCCCTGCGGGGGAAGAGCGGCGATGATCGGGTGGTCGTACTTGATGACGCCGATCTTGGCCGCGCCTCCAGGAGATCCGACCTCGTCGAAGAACTCGACGTTCGCCTTGTAGTAGTCGGCCCATTCCTCAGGCAGGTCGTCCTCGTAGTAGATCGCCTCGACGGGGCACACCGGCTCGCACGCGCCGCAGTCCACGCATTCGTCGGGGTGGATGTACAGCGATCGCTCGCCCTCGTAGATGCAGTCAACGGGGCACTCGTCGATGCAGGCACGATCCTTGACATCGACACAGGGAAGAGCGATCACATACGTCACGCCTTCAGTCTACGGCCCGTCGGCTGTGGTCCGCCTCGGCAAGCGCTTGAGGTCCGGCCACGCGATCACGAGCAGCGCGATGCCGGCGACGAGATAGATCCAGATCTGCCCTATCGGCGTGTTCGGCACGATGACGGAGCCCCCGGGACCCGGACCGGAGATGATCATCACCATCCCCAGCATCCCGAGCGCCGTTACGACAGTCGCTCCACGATCGTGCGTCAGTGCTCGCACCGCGATGAGCAGCGCCGCGCATGCGATGGCCGCCACGATCATCCCGACCGGGATCACTCCCCACATGAGGCTGTGGGCGATGGTTCCCGCGGTCCCGTACACGACGCCGACGAGCGCGGCGGCGAGCCAGGCGAGTCCTCGGGAGATCCAGTTCGGCACTCCCCCACTTTACGCGTTCGCACCGTCGGGCCGAACACGCCTCAGGCGGCCCAGCCGACCAGACGCAGCAGCGCCGCGACGGCCGCCGCCGCGATCACCACCACCAGGAATGATTGGCGCAGGTACAGCAGCCCCGCGGCGACCAGAACGGCGGGGATCCGGGCGTCGACCACGACCGCCTGCCCGCTCCCCAGCGTCTGCACCGCGACGAGTGCGGCAAGCAGCGCGACCGTCAGCAGGTCGGAGATCCGCGCGGGACGCGGTGCCTCGAGATAGTGGGCGGGGATCAGATAGCCGAACGTCTTCAACGCGACGCAGATGCAGGCCGCGAGCAGCACGGCGCTCCAGACGCTCACGTACTCACCTCCGTCGCCGTACCGGATGATCGGACGTCGTCACGCCCCAGCCAGTTGAACCAGCCGACCACGATCGCGACGACAGCCGCCACCAGCACCGGCAGTCCTGGCATCATGACGGGCGTGAGGGATGCTGCGATCACCGCTGCGGCCACACCGACGGCGATCGCCTGCCGCTGCTTCAGCCGCGGCCACAGCAGCGCGAGGAAGGCGGCAGCGGCCGCGGCATCCAGTCCCCAGGACTTGGGGTCACCCAACACATCGCCGAGGAGTGCACCGAGGAGCGTCGTGATGTTCCAGCCGATGAAGACGCCGAGTCCCGTGACCCAGAAACCCAGCCGGCTCAGCGCGGGGGTCGCCTGCGAGATCGCGACCGCCGTGGATTCGTCGATCGTCACCTGCGCCGCGGCGGTGCGGCGCCAGAAGCCGCTTCCGATGATCGGCGACATGCGCATGCCGTAGGCGAGGTTGCGCACGCCCAGCAGGGCGGCAGAGGCGATCGCCGATGGCAGAGCCGCCATGCCGCCCGCACCGAACACGCCGATGAACGCGAACTGCGACCCGCCCGTGAACATGAGAAGGCTCAGCACACTGGTCTGCCAGATGTCGAGTCCTGATGCCACCGCGAGGGCACCGAACGAGATGCCGTAGGCGCTCGTGGCGACGGCGACGCCGAGCCCCTCGCGCCAGACCTCGCGCCGCTGTGACATGGATGAATCCCGTTCGCTTCAGTGAACACCTGACGACCATTCTGAACACTTCGGCCCCGCTAGTCAAAGCGAACGATCGTTTGGCATACTGAACGCATGGAAGATCTGGGATCGCGCATCGGACGAGCGCTTCGCCGCGAGCGCGAATCCGCCGGCATCAGCATCTCCGAGCTGGCGCGGCGCGCAGGCATCTCGAAGGCGACGGTCTCGCAGCTGGAGAACGGCACAGGCAACCCCAGCGTCGAGACCCTGTGGGCCCTCGGCGATGCGCTCAGCATCCCGTTCGCCGTCCTCGTCGACCAGCAGGCGCACGCGCCGACGCTGATCCGCGCAGACGAACTCGACGCAGTGCCGTCTGCCGCGGCGCCGTACAGCGCGACGCTTCTCTCCGCGAGCCCGCCAGGGGCCAGGCGCGACCTCTACGTGATCCGGGCCGAGCCGGGCGAACCGCGACGCTCGATGCCGCACCACAACGGCACTACCGAGCACGTCATCCTCATGACCGGTGCTGCCCGGATCGGCCCTGCTGACGCTCCGGTCGATCTCTCCCCGGGTGACTACCTGTCGTATGCGGGCGATTCACCACACGTGTTCGAGGCGCTCGAGCCCGGCACGAGCGCTGTGCTGATCTCGGAGCTCCGCTGAGCAGCATCCGTCTCGCCGTCATCCCGCGCGCCCGCCTGTCTACGGCGACGCCCCCTCTGCGCATCGACGCCCCCTCGGTCAGACGTGGCTGAGAGGGGGCGTCGGCGGCCGAAGGGGGCGTCAGCGCGAAGGGTTACGCGTTGGCGTCCTGACGCTTCAGGCGCGACGTCTCACGACCGCGCACGGTCGCGTCGAGGTTGACCTTGCGGATGCGAACGACCTCGGGAGTCACCTCGACGCATTCGTCGTCACGGGCGAACTCGAGGCTCTCCTCGAGGGTCAGCTGGCGCGGAGGCGTCATCGACTCGAACGTGTCGGAGCTGGCTGCACGCATGTTGGTGAGCTTCTTCTCCTTGGTGATGTTCACGTCCATGTCGTCGGCGCGCGAGTTCTCGCCGATGACCATGCCCTCGTAGACCTCCTGCGTGGGCTGGACGAAGAACGACATACGCTCCTGCAGGGCGATCATCGCGAACGGGGTGACGACACCCTGACGGTCGGCGACGATCGAGCCGTTCTGGCGCGTGGAGATGTGTCCTGCCCAGGCGTCGTAGCCGTGCGAGATCGCGTTGGCGATTCCCGTGCCGCGCGTCGTGGTGAGGAACTCGGTGCGGAACCCGATCAGACCGCGCGAGGGCACGATGAACTCCATGCGCACCCAGCCGGTGCCGTGGTTGATCATGTTGTCCATGCGGCCCTTGCGGGCCGCCAGCAGCTGCGTGATCGCGCCGAGGTACTCCTCGGGAGCATCGATCGTGAGGTGCTCGAACGGCTCGTGCGTCTTGCCGTCGACCTTCTTGGTGACCACCTGCGGCTTGCCGACCGTGAGTTCGAAGCCCTCACGGCGCATGTTCTCGACCAGGATGGCGAGGGCGAGCTCACCGCGGCCCTGCACCTCCCAGGCATCGGGGCGTCCGATGTCGACGACCTTGAGCGAGACGTTGCCGATGAGCTCACGGTCGAGGCGGTCCTTCACCATGCGGGCGGTGAGCTTGTGTCCCTTGACCTTGCCCATCAGCGGCGAGGTGTTGGTACCGATCGTCATCGAGATCGCAGGATCGTCGACGTGGATCTGCGGCAGCGGGCGCACATCTTCGGGGTCGGCGATGGTCTCACCGATCGTGATGTCCTCGAAGCCTGCGATGGCGACGATGTCGCCGGGAGCGGCGGACTCGGCCGGGTAGCGCTCGAGCGCACGGGTCTTGAGCAGCTCGGTGATGCGGGCGTTGCTGGTCGTGCCGTCTGCACGGACCCAGGCGACGGTCTGGCCCTTCTTCAGCGTTCCGTTGAAGACGCGAAGCAGTGCGAGGCGGCCGAGGAACGGGCTGGAGTCGAGGTTCGTGACCCAGGCCTGCAGCGGGGCTTCGTCGTCGTAGGACGGTGCCGGGATGTGCTCGAGGATCGCGCCGAAGAGCGGCTCGAGGTCGTCGTTGTCCGGGAGCGAGCCGTTCTCGGGACGGTTGCGCGAGGCTGCACCGGCACGACCGGAGGCGTAGACGACCGGCACGTCGAGCAGTGCGTCGACATCGAGGTCGGGCACGTCATCGACCATGTCCGAGGCGAGCCCCAGCAGCAGGTCGTGCGCCTCCTCCTCGACCTCGGCGATGCGAGCGTCAGGACGGTCGGTCTTGTTCACCAGAAGGATGACCGGCAGCTTCGCCTCGAGCGCCTTGCGCAGCACGAAGCGGGTCTGCGGCAGCGGACCCTCGGAGGCGTCGACGAGCAGCACGACACCGTCGACCATGGAAAGGCCGCGCTCGACCTCGCCGCCGAAATCGGCGTGACCCGGGGTGTCGATCACGTTGATCGTGATGTCCTGCCCGTTCGCGTGCACACCCTTGTAGGTGATCGCGGTGTTCTTCGCGAGGATCGTGATGCCCTTTTCACGCTCGAGGTCGTTCGAGTCCATGGCGCGTTCGTCCACGTGCGCGTGCTCGCCGAACGAGCCCGTCTGGCGCAGCATGGCGTCGACGAGCGTGGTCTTGCCGTGGTCGACGTGCGCGACGATAGCGACATTGCGGAGGTCAGAGCGAAGGGCGTGCGCCATGCAAGTTTCCTAAAAGGGAGGGGAAATGCCGGGATGCCGACGGTCCAGGATATCGCACGATCGCTGATCACTCTCTGAGCGTGCATACGAACGCTCCCGTAGCATCAGACTGTGACCCTTCGACGAGCTCAGGGATCGACGGATTCCTTCTCCGCTGCACCTTCGCGTGCGCGCATCTGGTGGGAGATCGCCATCGTCCTCGCGCTCGGCCTCGGCGAATCCGCCGTCTACTCGATCGTGCAGCTCGCATACCGGCTCACCGACTCCACACCGCTCGCGGATCAGACCACGGCGCTCAACCCCTCGCGCAGCGATCGCGAGATCTTCGACCTCATCTACCAGGTGCTCGGGATCGCCTTCTCGATCGTGCCGGTGCTGCTGGTCTGCTTCCTGCTGTGGCAGGCCTCGCGCCCGCACCTCGGCAGGCTCGGACTGGATGGCACACGGATCGGCCGCGACATCGGCCGCGGCATCCTGCTCGTGCTGGCCATCGGCATCCCGGGACTTGCGCTCTACGTCGGCGGACGGATGCTGGGACTCTTCGTCGCCGTGAACGCCGGCAGCCTCGACAACTACTGGTGGACGGTGCCCGTCCTGCTCCTCTCCGCGGCGCGCGCGTCACTCATGGAGGAGTTCGTCGTGCTCGGGTATCTGTTCTTCCGCCTGAAGCAGCTGGGCTGGAGCATCTGGCCGATCATCATCGCGACCTCTGTGCTGCGAGCGAGCTACCACCTGTACCAAGGGCCGGGAGCGTTCATCGGGAACCTCGCGATGGGTCTGCTGTTCGGCTGGCTCTTCGCCCGAACCGGTCGGCTGCTGCCGTTCCTGGTGGCGCATTTCCTGATCAACGCCGCCGCGTTCGTCGGCTACCCGTGGGCCGCGGCGACGTTCCCCGCCGTGTTCGGTCTGCCCGGCTGAGGTCAGTCGAACAGGTCGCTGAGCCAGCTCTCGCGCTTGCGGGGTCGACCGTGACCATCCCGGTCATCGCGGCGATGACCGTCGTAGCGCGGCTGCTCGTACGCCGGCGGGGCGTTACGCTGCTCACGGTCTCGGCGCTCCGACGTCGGCGGAGCGTAGGACTGCGGCTGCGGAGGCGTGACTGAGCGCTCGATGATCTTGTCGAGCTCACCACGGTCGAGCCAGACACCGCGGCACTGCGGACAGTAATCGATCTCAATACCGCTGCGATCGGTCATGACGAGGGTGGAACCATCAGTAGGACATTGCATGAGCCGACACAACCAGACTTCGCTATGAGAACCGTGTGACAATGATCGCGATGACGGCCCACACCGCGAGCACCGCGAAAGCGATGATCGCCGGCCGGTCCCAACTGCGCAAGACAACAGCCTCCGGCGACACATCAGCCTCGAGGCGCAGACGCTGCAGCTTCGCGATACCGTCGTGCGCCCCGTCGTCGGCGTCCTCACGGGTTCGTCCGGGTCCGAGCCTTCGAGGTCGTGAGCGCGACGGCCCGCCGAAGCACCTCACGACCTGACCGTCATCGAGGGTCAGTTCGAGCTGCCACCGCATCGCGACGCGTTTCATTCTGCTCCACGGCACCCACGTTCGCCTGACGAGGTTCTGGACGCCGACGCCAGTGGTGTCCGCGCGGACGTCTGAGGCGATCCCCGCGACGTGGATGACCCAGAGCAGCAGCAGCAGCCAGGGCGCAAGCAGGAGTGCTTCACCGATGCCGGATCGGACGGTCGCCTCGACCAGCAGCGCTGCGGCGATCACCGCGGTGATGCCGAACAGCCAGACGGCACCGGTGACCCGAAAGACCCGCGGCGGCCTGGCCGCCGACATCAGCCGACGCCACCCAGCGGCAGCGAAGCACCGGGGATGGCCTCCAGCAGCCGGCGGGTGTACTCCTGCTGCGGGTTGCTGAAGATGTCGTCGACCCTCCCCTGCTCGACGATGCGGCCCTTCTCCATGACGCATACGAGATCCGCCGCGACCCGGACCACCGCGAGGTCGTGCGTGATGAACAGATATGTCAACCCGAGATCGCGCTGGAGGTCGGAGAGCAGATTCAGGATCTGGTCCTGCACCAGCACGTCCAGGGCGGAGACTGCTTCGTCCAACACGACGATGTCAGGCTTCAGTGCGATCGCACGTGCGATCGCCACCCGCTGCCGCTGACCTCCGGACAGCTCATTCGGGTAGCGCCACGCGAGCTCCTGCGGCAGAGCGACCTGCTCCAGCAGCTCGAGCGAACGCTGATGCTGCTCTTCCCTGGTGCCGATGCCGTGCACGTGCAGGGGTTCTGCGATGAGGCTCCCGATGCTGCGCAGCGGGTCGAGCGAGCCGTACGGATCCTGGAACACCGGCTGCATTCGCCGACGCAGCCGGAAGACGTCGGCGCGCGACATCGTGCTGGTGGCTTCACCGTCGATGAAGATCTCACCGTCAGTCGGCTTCTCCAACTGCAGCAGCATCTTCGCGACCGTGGATTTTCCCGATCCCGACTCTCCCACGAGCGCCAGCGTCTTGCCGCGAGGAATCGAGAACGACACCTCGTCGACGGCGCGGAAGCGTTCGTGCTTGAGACCGCCCGTGCGGATCGAGTAGTCCTTGACGAGATCGCGCACCTCGACCACGGGAGCCGCCGTGCCGGCCGGCTCGTCGCTCGCGTGCACGGTGGTGCCGATGCGCTTCGAGGCAAGGCTCGGAGCCGCGGCGACGAGGCGCTGGGTGTACGGATGCTGCGGGTTGGTGAGGATCTCGGCGCTGGGTCCCGCTTCGACGATCTCACCCTGATTCATCACCAGGATGCGGTCAGCACGCTCTGCGGCAAGACCGAGATCGTGCGTGATCAGCAGCACCGAGGTGCCCCGATCACTGGTGAGCGAGGCGAGGTGATCCAGGATCACGCGCTGCACCGTGACGTCGAGCGCGCTGGTGGGCTCGTCGGCGATCAGCAGCTTCGGGTCGGCCGCCAAGCCGATTCCGATGAGCGCGCGCTGGCGCATTCCCCCGGAGAACTGATGCGGGAACTGGTGCATGCGGCGGGCCGCGTCGCTGAGGCCGGCTTGGACCAGCACCTCCACGGCACGGTCGTGCACCTCTCGTCGACCTTGCGCCAGACCGTTGGCGCGGACCGCCTCCTTGACCTGGAATCCGATCGACCAGACGGGGTTGAGGTTCGACATCGGGTCCTGCGGCACGTAGCCGATCTCGCGACCGCGGATCCGCTCCATCTCCCCACGACTCGCCTTCGTGAGGTCCCTGCCCGTGAGCACGATACTGCCGCTGGTCACCGTACCGGTGCCGGGCAGCAGATCGATGATCGCCGCCGCGGTGGTCGACTTGCCCGAACCCGACTCCCCCACGATGGCGAGCGTCTCGCCCTCGAGGATGTCGAAGCTCACGCCGTGCAGCACCTCTCGGGACTGCCGGCCGCTGCGGAATGCGACCTTCAGATCGCGGATGCTGAGCAGTGGCTGGTTCATCGCTGTGCCCTTGCCTTCGGGTCGACGGCGTCGCGCAGCAGCTCGCCGAGTGTGATGAACGCCAGCACCGTGAGCGTCAGCGCGAGCGACGGCCAGAACAGTGCCATCGGCGCGGTGCGGATGCTCGTCTGCGCCTGGCTGATGTCATTGCCCCACGACATGGTGCCGCCGCCGAGGCCGACGCCGAGGAACGACAGCGTCGCCTCCGCGACGATCGCCGCACCGAGGCTCAACGTGGCGACGACGATGACCGGGGCCATCGCGTTCGGCAGCACGTGCGAGATGAGCGTGCGGAATCGGGAGAGCCCGACGGCTTCCGCGCCCATCACGAAGTCCGCCTGTTTCACGCGCAGCACCTCGGCGCGCATGATCCTCGCCGTCGATGCCCACGCGAAGCCGCCGATCGCGAACGCGAGCACGATCTCGTTTCGCACCGGCATCACCGACATCACGACGATCGCGGCGATGATGTACGGGATGGTGAAGAAGATGTCACCGACGCGGGACAGCAGCGAATCGAGCCATCCGCCGTAGAAGCCGGCGAAGGCCCCCATCGCCATTCCGACGATCGTGCTGATGAGAGTCGCCAGAACGCCCACGATGACAGACGTACGCGTGCCCCAGATGATTCGCGAGTACACATCGCAGCCCTGACGTGTGAATCCGAAGGGATGTCCTTCTTCTGGACCGCCGTTACTGCTCGCGAGCGAACAGCCGTTGTTCGGCGCCACGCTCGTGAAGAGTCCTGGCCAGAGCGAGACGATGACCACGAGCAGCACGAATGCGGAGGAGATCCAGAACAGGGGGCGCCTGCGCAGGTCTCGCCACGCATCGATCCAGAGGTTGCTGCGCTTGGCGCTGATACGGACGACGTCGACTGGGACCGACGTCGTGTCGACGGGAGCGACGAAGTGCTCTGCGTGCGCGTCAGGACGGGACATAGCGGATCCTCGGATCGAGCAGGCCGTAGACGAGGTCCACGACGATATTGATGAGCACATAGACGACGACGAACACCGTGACGAACGACACGACGGTCGGATTCTCGCCGCGGATGATCGCCTGATACAGGGTGTTGCCCACACCGGGGACGTTGAAGATGCCCTCCGTCACGGTGGCGCCGACCATGAGGATGCCGAACACGGTGCCGAGGTCGGTGACCATCGGGATCAGTGAGTTGCGCAGCACGTGCACGGGGATCACGCGTCCTCGTGACAGACCCTTGCTGTACGCGGTGCGCACCCAGTCCTGGTTGAGGGTCTCGATCGTCGACGTCCTGGTGAGGCGCATGCTCGTCGCGTACACACTCAATCCGAGCACGATGGCCGGCAGCCACAGATCACCCCAGTCGTTGCGTGCCCCGACTGTGGGTCTGAACCAGCCGAGCTGTACGGCGAGGAAGTACTGTGCGAGAAAGGCCAGCACGAAGATCGGCACGGCCACGAAGACGAGCGCGACCACCAGCATCGAGTTGTCGAAGATGCCGCCCTTGCCGAGCGCGGAGAACAGCCCGATCACGATGGCCAGGACGAATGCGATCACGACCGCCATCACCGCGAGACGCAGCGTGACCGGGAACGTCCTTGCGAGGATGTCGATCACCGGCTGGCCGGAGAAGCTGATGCCGAAGTCGAGCCGGAAGATGCCGGCGATGTAGTAGAAGTACTGCACGATGAACGGCTGATCGAGATGGTACTGCGCGCGCAGCCTCTCAAGCAGAGCCGGGTTCGGCTGACGGTCTCCGAACAGCGCGGCGATGGGATCGCCGGGCATCGCGAAGACCATGAAGTAGATCAGCAGGGTGGCGCCGAAGAACACCGGAATCGCCTGCAGGATCCGTTTGAGGATGTAAAGAGCCACCCTCGACCTCCCTTCGAGTGCGCGGACGCACGTACGACGAGGCGATGGTCGTGTTCACCACCGCCTCGTCGTGTGTCGGTGTCAGCTGACCTTGGTGATCTGCTCGTAGAGCGGCACCGAGTTCCAGCCGAACTCAACGTTGTCCACGGTCTCGCCGTAGCCGCCGACCACGTTCGAGTACCACAGCGGCGTCGCGGGGAGGTCCTGCAGAAGCACTTCCTGCGCCTTCTGGAACAGGCCGTTCGCCTCTTCGGCGTCCGTGGCCGAGATGCCCTCCGACAGCAGCTTGTCGAACTCGGGGTTCGAGTAGTCACCGTCGTTGGAGCCGGCGTTGGTCGCGTAGAGCGGGCCGAGGAAGTTGTACAGACCGGGGTAATCGGCCTGCCATCCGGTACGGAAAGCGGTCTGGATGGTGCGCTCGGTGACCTCACCGCGCAGCTCGGCGAACGTCGGGTACGGTGCGCCCGATGCCTCGATGCCGAGCGTGTTCTTGATGGAGTTCGCTGTCGCGTCGACCCAGGCCTGGTGGCCGCCGTCCGCGTTGTACGCGATCTGGAACTCACCGCTCCACGGGCTGATCGCGTCGGCCTCGGCCCACAGCTCCTTGGCCTTCTCGGGGTCGTACGCCAGAACCTCGGCGCCCATGAGCGAGTCGGACCAGCCGTCGATGACCGGCGAGGTGAAGTCGCTGGCCGGGGTGCGGGTGCCCTGGAAGATCACGTCGGTGATCTCCTGGCGGTTGATCGACATCGAGATCGCCTGACGACGCAGCACGCCTTCTTCGCCACCGAAGTGCTCGAGGCGCTCCGGGATCGTGAACGACTGGAAGATCGCTGCCGGCTGGTTCACCGCGCGGTCGCCCAAGTCGGACTCGAAGGTCTCGAATGCCGAGTCCGGGATCGCGTCGAGGACGTCGAGCTCACCGGCGAGCAGGTCCGCGTATGCGGAATCCTGAGACGCGTAGAACTTGATGTCCAGTCCGCCGTTGGCCGGGGTGCGGGGTCCGTCGTAGTCCGGGTTGGACACGAGGTTGATGCCGACGTCATGCTGCCACGCGCCTTCGCCCTCGAGCATGTACGGGCCGTTGCCGATCGGGTTCTCGCCGAACGACTCGATGTCGTCGAAGGCCGCGTCGGGCAGTGGGTAGTAGGCCGAGTACCCCAGGCGCTGTGCGAAGTCGGAGGCCGGCTTGTTCAGCGCGATCGTGAAGGTGTAATCGTCGACCTGCTCCAGGCCTGTCAGCTCGGAGTCCGCGTCGTAGCTGAAGCCCTCGATGTCCTCGAAGAAGTAGCTGGAGAGCTGCTCGTTCGACGCGAGTGCGCCGTAGTTCCACGCCTTGATGAAGTTGTCAGCGGTGACCTCTTCGCCATCGGTGAACGTGAGCCCCTCGCGGATCTTGACCGTCAGGTTCTGCGGGTCATCGACCGTGATCTCCTCGGCGACGTCGTTGAACACCGAACCGTCAGCCGCGTAGCCGATGAGTCCTGCGAACATCGCGTCGAGGATCTTGCCGCCCCCGACCTCGTTGGTGTTGGTCGGGATCAGCGGGTTCTGCGGCTCGGAGCCGTTGACCGTGATGATCGCCGTGGCGTCGCCCCCGGCGCCTTCGCCATCGTCGCCGGCGCCGTTGTTCGAGCCCGCGCAACCGACCAGCACAAGAGCGCTGGCGGAGAGCAGACCGACCCCGGCCAGGGTGATCTTGTTTCGCTTCATGTCTATGTCCTCCTGTGGACAGGTGCAAATGCGTCCCGTGTTCGGGTCGCAGATGTGTTGAGACTAACCTCGCGCGCGCGATTTGAGGCCCTGCGTTAATCAACCGTTACTGAGTGGTGACCTTCATGAAACATCGATTTCTGCTACGCGAACGCCTCGATCGGCGGGCATGCGCAGACGAGGTTGCGGTCGCCGTATGCCTGGTCGATCCGTCGCACGGGTGGCCAGTACTTGCCCGCGACCAGGGAATGCACCGGATATGCCGCATCCTCGCGCGTGTAAGCGTGCGTCCATTCCCCCGCGATCAGCGAGACCGCGGTGTGTGGTGCGTTCACGAGCGGATTATCGTCTGCAGGCCAGCGACCGGATGCCACGGCATCCGCCTCGCCCTTGATCATGATCATCGCCTCGATGAACCGATCGATCTCGCCGAGGTCTTCCGACTCGGTCGGCTCGACCATCAGCGTGCCTGGTACGGGGAACGACATGGTCGGGGCGTGGAAGCCGTAGTCGATGAGACGCTTTGCGACATCGTCGACGGTGATGCCGGTGGCCTCCTTGAGCGGGCGGAGGTCGAGGATGCATTCGTGCGCCACCCGGTCGTCCTCACCCGTGTAGAGCACGGGGAAGTGATCGCGCAGGCGCGCGGCGATGTAGTTCGCCGACAGGACGGCTGCTGCAGTCGCGTCGCGCAGTCCTTCGGCTCCCATCATCCGCACGTACGACCACGAGATCGGCAGGATGCCGGCCGATCCATACGGCGCGGCGGAGACCGCTCCCCCGGCGAACTCGTAGCCGCCAGAGTGCGTCGCACGCTGCGCGAGGGGGTGAGAGGGCAGGTGCGGCGCCAGGTGCGCTTTCGCCGCCACCGGACCGATTCCGGGGCCGCCGCCGCCGTGCGGGATCGCGAACGTCTTGTGCAGGTTCAGGTGCGAGACGTCGCCGCCGAGATCACCGAAACGAGCGTAGCCGAGCAGTGCGTTGAGGTTCGCGCCGTCGACGTAAACCTGGCCGCCGGCGTCGTGCACCGCGGAGGTGATCTCCACGACGTCGTGCTCGTACACGCCGTGCGTCGAGGGGTACGTGATCATGAGCGCAGCGATCTCTTCGGCGTTCGACGCGATCTTCGCGCGCAGATCGTCGAGATCGACGTTGCCCAGCTCGTCGCACGCGACGACGACGACCTTCATGCCGGCGAGCACCGCGGATGCCGCGTTCGTACCGTGCGCCGACGACGGGATCAGGCACACCGTGCGGTGCGTGTCGCCGTTCGCGAGGTGGTAACCGCGGATCGCGAGGAGTCCGGCGAGCTCGCCCTGCGAGCCGGCGTTCGGCTGCAGCGAGACGGCGTCGTATCCGGTGACCTCTGCGAGCCAGCTCTCGAGCTGGTCGATCATCTCGAGGTAGCCCTCGACGTCGGATGCCGGGGCGAACGGGTGGATCCCGGCGAACTCCGGCCATGTGATCGATGCCATCTCGGTCGCCGCGTTGAGCTTCATGGTGCACGAACCCAGCGGGATCATGCCGCGATCGAGCGCGTAGTCGCGATCGGCCAGGCTCTTCAGGTACCGCATCATCGCCGTCTCGCTGTGATGCACGTGGAAGACGGGGTGGGTGAGGTATTCGTCCTGGCGGGTCAGCGAGGTCGGGAGTGCAGTGGCTTCGACTCGCTGCGCTCGCTCAGCCCGTTTCGTCTCGCTCCGCTCGCTCAACGACCCGCGAAGGCTCGCCCGCAGCAGCGAGCCGAAGGCGGACGACTTCGCGCCGAAGAGCGAAGCGACGGCATCCAGTTCAGCACGCGTGGTCGTCTCGTCCACCGAGATCGCGATCGTGTCGTCGTCCACGAGGCGGAGCAGGATGCCGAGCTCGTCGTGCGCACGCCCGACCAGCGCTGCGGCACCGGCCGCGTGCACCGTGAGTGTGTCGAAGAACGCCTCGTGCACGACCTCGGTGCCGGCTTCGGCCAGTCGATCGCCCAGAGCAGCGGCCTTGGACGCGACGCCCGTCGCGATCCCGCGCAGTCCGTCAGGCCCGTGGTAGACCGCATACATCGCCGCCATGACGGCGAGCAGCACCTGTGCCGTGCAGATGTTGCTCGTGGCCTTCTCGCGGCGGATGTGCTGCTCCCGCGTCTGCAGGGACAGCCGGTACGCGGGCTTGCCGTCGGCATCCACCGATACGCCGACGAGGCGCCCTGGCAGCTGTCGCTCGAGTCCCTGACGCACGGCCATGTAGCCGGCGTGCGGACCGCCGAAGCCCATCGGCACGCCGAAGCGCTGGGTGGTGCCGACCGCGACGTCGGCGCCGAGCGATCCGGGAGAGCTGATCAGGGTGAGGGCGAGCAGATCGGCCGCGACGACCGCGAGGCCGCCCGCGACGTGCGCGGCGTCGATCACGGCACTCGGATCCCAGACGAGACCGGATGCCGCGGGGTACTGCACGAACACGCCGAAGAGCTCATCGGGCAGAGCCTCGCCTCCGGCGAGATCGCGTTCGACGAGTTCGATGTCGAGCGCTGCCGCACGGGTGGAGAGCAGCGCCTTGGTCTGCGGGAACGCACCGGCATCCACCACGAACACGTTCGTCTTCGCCTTCGAGGCTCGCCTGGCCAGCAGCATCCCCTCGGCCACGGCCGTGGACTCATCCAGCATCGAGGCGTTCGCCGTCGACAGGCCGGTGAGGTCGGCGACCATCGTCTGGAAGTTGATCAGCGCCTCCAGGCGACCCTGCGAGATCTCCGGCTGGTACGGCGTGTACGCCGTGTACCAGGACGGATTCTCCAGAACGTTGCGCTGGATCACGCTCGGGGTCAGCGTGCCGTAGTAGCCCAGACCGATCATCGAACGGTTCACCCGGTTGCGCGAGGCGAACGCGCGCAACTCGGCGAGCGCCTCGGCCTCGGAGGCAGCGGGCGGGATGACACCATCCCCGGTCGCTGAGCCTGTCGAAGCGTCGGTGTAGATCGATGCCGGCACAGCGCCGCGCATCAGCGCCTCGAGCGAGGTGGAGGGGTCGGAGGTGTCGATGCCGAGGGCGTCCAGCATGATGCGCTGGGTCTCGGCTGTCGTCCCGATGTGACGATCGGCGAAATTGGTCACGAGCTCGATCAACCCTCCGTCAGCGCGACGTAGGCGGCACGGTCGAGAAGGCCGTCGGCCGCGTCGTCGGCGATCAAGATCTTGATGAGCCATCCGCCTTCGAAGGGCGCCGCATTGACGAGTGACGGGTCATCGACGACTGCGTCGTTGATCTCGACCACGGTTCCGGTGACGGGAGCGTAGAGCTCGCCCACCGACTTCGTCGATTCGATCTCGCCGACGACCGTACCCGCTGCGATCTCTGTGCCGGCCTCTGGGAGTTCGACGAACACGACGTCACCGAGTTTCTCGGCGGCGAAGTCGGTGATGCCGATGGTCGCGACGCTGGTCCCTGAGCCTGTCGAAGGGGCGATGTCGAGCCACTCGTGCTCTTCGGTGTACGAGAGTGCGTTCAGATCAGTCATTTCTTCCTCCGGTAGAAAGGCAGTGCGGTCACGGTCGCGGGGATCTTCGTGCCCCGCACATCAAGGAATACGGCGGTCCCTGTCTCGGCAGAAGCAGGGTCGATATAGGCCATCGCGATCGGATGGCCGAGCGTCGGGCTGAGCGCACCGCTGGTGATCTCACCCAGCACTGTGCCGTCGCCGGCGACGACTGCGTACCCGGCGCGTCCGGCACGCTTGCCCTCGGCTGCGAGTCCGACGAGCACCGGTGCGTCCTCGGCGAGCGCCACGGCATCCTTGCCGATGAAATCGATCTTGTCGGATGCGACGACCCGGCCGAGTCCGGCCTGCGCGGGCTTGATCTCCCGCGACAGCTCGTGCCCGTACAGGGGCATTCCTGCCTCGAGGCGGAGCGTGTCTCGTGCGGCGAGACCAGCGGGAACGATGCCGTGAGTCTCACCTGCCGCGAGCACCGCGTCCCAGAGCGCGACGGCGTCTTCGCTGCGCACGAGCAGCTCGAAACCGTCCTCCCCCGTGTAGCCGGTGCGTGCGATCAGCAGCGGTGCTCCGAGGAAGAAGGCGTCGGCCCACGCGTAGTACTTCTGATCCGCCCACGGGATGCTGACATCGGTGATGCCGGCGGTCGCGGCCGCTATCGCCTCGGATGCCGGGCCCTGAACGGCGAGCAGGGCGTAGGTGTCGGAGACGTCTTCGACGTCGACGCCGCGGTCGCCGAGGAAGCCGGCGAAGCTGCGGTCCTCGCCCTCGGCGCGCGGGGGAAGGTCCCGCTCGATCCGCGAAGGGAACGACCGCACGCGCGAGGCGAAGGCCGCATCCACGAAGCCTCGGTTGCCGGCGTTCGCGATCACCAGGAATCGGTCATCCGCGAGCCGGTACACGATGACGTCATCGATGATGCCGCCGTCCTCGGCGAGCACGAGCGAGTACTTCGCCTTGCCGATCGCCATCGTGGACAGGCGCCCTGCGAGCGAGTAGTCGAGGAACTCGGCGGCGAAATCGCCGGCCACGAGGAACTCCGCCATGTGCGAGATGTCGAAGAGTCCAGCGGCCTGGCGCACGGCGTGATGCTCGGCGAGGTCAGAGGTGTAGCGCACCGGCATCTGCCAGCCGCCGAAGTCGGTGAACGACGCACCGAGCGACTCGTGTCGCTCGCGCAGCGGGGTGAAGCGGGCCTCGATCATGGAGTTCTCCCGGATGGATCGGAAGGATGCCGTACGGAATGCACGGTATCCGAGAACTCCCCCTCTGTCATGGGCCTGAGAGTTTCGCCCGTGCGCGTGGCGCAGGGCTTTCACCGTCGGCGGAAATCAAACGTGAGACTCGCGGAGCTTGTCTCGCCAGGTTTCGACTCGGCGCCGGGGCGCCTCGCTCAACCCGAAATCTTGCTTCGCTCGATTTCGCTTTTCAGAGTGGCCTGACCGGCGCGGTACGCGGTACCTGAGAGATTGGCAGGGAGGCTTGCTCCTTCGGTGCCCGGCTGTGATCACCGGGGCTCTCCCGCACGGGTCGTGGGGCCTGTCTTCAGTTATGGGGACAGCTTAGCGTGCAAGCTCCGCGCCCGCCGTCACACGAGCGTCATGATGTTGATCTTCAAGTCACCATGACACTAAGATCGTTCGCGGAGGTTAAAGTCATGGTGACCAGAACCAGTGAACCCGAGATCCGCGTCGCGGTCTCGACGGTGATCCTGACGCTGCGGCGCGCGCCCGGCCCCGATCAGCCGTCGCTCGCGCTGCCGCTGGTGCTGCGCACGCGCGATCCCCACCAGGGCGATTGGGCGCTGCCGGGTGGCTGGCTCGAGCCGGACGAGAGCCTTGAGGATGCGGCGGCGCGCACCCTGCACGAGACCACGGGCCTCTCCCCCAGCTACCTGGAGCAGCTCTATGCCTTCGGCGCCGTGGATCGCTCACCGAGCCGCGTCGTCTCGATCGTGTACTGGGCGCTGCTCCGCTCGGACGAGGTCGACGCGCAGAGCGCCGCGCACGTGGCATCCGGTCTAGCGCCCGAGAATGTGGAGTGGTTCGACGCCGGCGGGCTCCCCTCGCTGGCGTTCGACCACAACCAGATCATCGACTACGCCCTCTGGCGGCTGCGCAACAAGGTCGGCTACAGCAGGGTCGCGCACGGGTTCCTGCCCCCGACGTTCACACTCGCCGACCTGCGGGAGGCCTATGAGGCGATCCTCGGCAGACGCCTGGATCCGGCGAACTTCCGCCGTCAGGTCGAGACCTCAGCCGCACTGCTGCCGACCGATGAGTTCCGCACTGGCAGCCACCGGCCTGCCCGCCTGTACCGATACGACGATGCCGTCGAGCTGGCCGACCGCGGCCCGCTCGCCCCCGAGAAAGCTGTCAAGGAGAAGAGGACCCGATGACCCTCCTGCCGTTCCCCGAACTCACCGACCCCGGCAACACCGACCCCTCCGTCGATCACGCCATCCAGGCGATCGTCGGCGGCGCCTCGACCGATGCCACCTGCAGCACCGACCTCGCCGAGGGGCCGTGGACATTCGACAGTCGGCCGGGCTACGGCCCTGGATCCTCGATGGGCGATGTCATCCCCACCGGCTCCCCGCGTCAGGGCGAGCTGCCGGTCGAGTACCGCGAGGCCGGCGAGGACGAGCTCGATGCGCGCATCCGTGCCGCGAAGGCGACGCTCGGTGACCGCGTCGTCGTGCTCGGACACTTCTATCAGCGCGAAGAGGTCGTGCAGCACACCGACTACGTGGGCGACTCCTTCCAGCTCGCGAACGCCGCGCTCGATCGCCCGGAGGCCGAGGCGATCGTGTTCTGCGGCGTGCACTTCATGGCCGAGACCGCTGACCTGCTCTCTCGTCCGGAGCAGTCGGTGATCCTCCCGAACCTCGCCGCCGGATGCTCGATGGCCGACATGGCCGACATCGACCAGGTCGAGGACTGCTGGGAGCAGCTCGCCGACGTGCTCGGACCGCTCGACGTCGCCGACGATACCGGGCGCGTGCCGGTGATCCCGGTGACGTACATGAACTCCTCCGCCGCGATCAAGGGCTTCGTCGGACGCCACGGCGGGATCGTCTGCACCTCGTCGAACGCCGAGACCGTGCTCGAGTGGGCGTTCGAGCGCGGACACCGCGTGCTCTTCTTCCCCGACCAGCACCTCGGCCGCAACACCGCCAAGGCCATGGGCGTCGCGCTCGAGCAGATGCCGATGTGGAACCCTCGTCGGCCGCTCGGCGGGTCTTCCGCAGAGCAGATCGTCGACTCGCGCGTCATCCTGTGGCACGGATTCTGCTCGGTGCACCGCCGGTTCACCGTCGGGCAGATCGAGCAGGCTCGTGCAGAGCACCCCGGCGTGCGGGTGATCGTGCACCCCGAATGCCCGATGGAGGTGGTGGATGCCGCGGATGAGGCCGGTTCCACCGACTACATCCGCCGCGCGATCGACGCCGCCACCGAGCCGACGACGTTCGCGATCGGCACCGAGATCAACCTGGTCAGGCGGCTCGCCGCCCAGTATCCGCAGCACGAGATCTTCTGCCTGGATCCCGTCGTCTGCCCGTGTTCGACGATGTACCGCATCCACCCGGGCTATCTCGCCTGGGTGCTCGAGGAACTCGTCGCCGGACGCGTCGTGAATCAGATCTCCGTGGCGGCCGGCGTGGCGACTCCCGCACGCGTCGCACTGGAGCGGATGCTGGCAGCGAAGCCGCGCGCATGAACATCGTCGTCGTCGGCTCCGGCATCGCCGGTCTTACGGCAGCCCTCCACGCCTCCGAGGTCGGGCATGCGGTGACGCTCGTGACCAAAGGGTCGCTCGGCGACGGATGCACGCCGCTGGCGCAGGGCGGCGTGGCCGGTGTCTACGGCGCGGGTGACTCCCCCGCGGTGCACGCCGCCGACACTCTCAGCGCGGGCGCTGGGCTGTCAGACGCCGACGCTGTCAACGTGCTGGTGGGCGATGGTGCGGCCCGCATCGCCGAGCTGATCGCACGCGGCGTCGCGTTCGACCGTGCCCCCGACGACACCCTGCAGCTCGGCCGCGAGGCGGCCCACAGTCACGCCCGCATCGTGCATGCGGGCGGCGATGCGACCGGTTCCGAGATCTCCCGTGCGTTGATCGATCAGGTGCGACGGGGTGCGGTCGACATCGTCGAGCACGCCTTCCTGGTCGACCTCCTTGTCGATGACGGCGCGGTCCGCGGCATCCGGATGCTGCGCCACGACGCTCTCGTCGATATCGAATCGGATGCCGTGATCCTCGCGACCGGCGGCGCCGGGCAGCTGTACGCCCGCACGACGAACCCGATCGGTGCGACCGGCGACGGGATCGCCGCGGCACTGCGGGCGGGCGCCGAGGTCGCGGACCTGGAGTTCATGCAGTTCCATCCGACCGTGCTCGCGGCGGGGCCGGCGTTCCTCATCTCCGAAGCCGTGCGCGGCGAAGGGGCGACGCTGCTCGACGACGAGGGCAGGCGGTTCGTGTTCGACGCGCACCCCGACGGTGAACTCGCTCCTCGCGACGTCGTGTCGCGCGCGATCGCGAGGCAGGCCGTCATGCAGCAGGGTCCGGTGCTGCTCGATGCGACGATGCTCGGTGCCGAACGCCTGGCAGAGCGCTTCCCGACCATCGACCGGGTCACCCGCGAGCGAGGATTCGACTGGGCGCGCGGGCCGATCCCGGTGACGCCGGCCGCGCACTACCTGATGGGCGGCATCGTCACCGACCTCGACGGCCGCGCTTCGCTGCCAGGGCTGTTCGCGGTCGGCGAGGTCGCACGCACCGGGGTGCACGGTGCGAACCGCCTCGCGTCGAACTCGCTGCTAGAGGGGGCCGTGTTCGGCGCTCGCGCGGCTGCGGCTGCGGTGGGGGCTGCCGGTTCTGTCGTCTCTGCCAGGCTTCGACTCGCTCCGCTCGCTCAACGCGTTTCGTCTCGCTCGGCTGCGCCTCGCTCGCTCAACGACCCGCAACAGAACCCCCAAGGGTCGTTGAGCGAGCACAGCACCCCCCACGGGTCATTGAGCGAGCGCAGCGAGACGAAACGCGTTGAGCGAGCCGAAGGCGAGACGAAACGACGCAAGCAGCTCCAGCAACTCATGTGGGATCACGCCGGGCTCCTGCGCACCGACGAAGGTCTGACCGAAGCCCTCGGCACGCTCCGCGCCTGGCGCGCCATTGCCCCTGCCCCAACCACCCTCGCAGAGCACGAAGACGCCAATCTCCTGCTGCTCGCGGAGGCCACGGCATCCGCCGCTCTCGCCCGTACCGAATCCGTCGGCGCGCACCATATCGACCACGAACCAGCCCTGATCGGAGCCTGATGCTCACCGCAGCCACCCTCACCCGCATCGTCGGGGCCGCCCTCGAAGAGGATGCCCCGTGGGGCGACCTCACCAGCACGACGCTGCTGCCGGCCGATGCCACCGCGACCGCCGACCTCACGGCCCGCGAGCACGGCATCTTCAGCGGCGGCGACGTCTTCACCGCGGCATTCACGTTGACCGATCCGACCCTAACGATCGACCTGCACGTCGGCGAGGGCGACGAGTTCGCGCCTGGCGACGTGCTCGCGACCGTGTCAGGCTCGGCGCGCAGCGTCCTCACCGCCGAGCGCGTGGCGCTCAACTTCACGCAGCGGATGAGCGGCATCGCGACGTTGACCGCCCAGTATGTGAAGGCCGTCGAGGGAACAGCTGCGCGCATCGCCGACACCCGCAAGACGACGCCGGGGCTGCGTGCCTTCGAGCGGCACGCGGTCGTGTCCGGCGGCGGCAGCAATCACCGCTACTCGCTGTCGGATGCCGTGATGGCCAAGGACAACCATCTGGCCGTGCTGCAGCGATCAGGAGCCGATCTCGCAACGGCGCTGCGCGCAGCCCTGTCGCGCCTGCCGCACACAGCGCACGTCGTCGTCGAGGTCGACCGGCTCGACCAGATCGAGGCCGTGCTCTCCGGCGGCGCCCACACCGTGCTGCTCGACAACTTCTCGCTCGACGACCTGCGCTCAGGCGTCGCTCTGATCGGCGATCGAGCCACGGTCGAGGCATCCGGCGGCGTGGATCTCGACACCGTCCGGGCCATCGCCGAGACGGGCGTCGACGTCATCTCCGTCGGCGCGCTGACCCACTCCGCACGGGCTCTCGATCTCGGGCTGGATGTGCGGATCGCCTGATGCAGGACCTCGACTGATGCTCTATCTCGACCACGCCGCCACATCTCCGGTTCGTCCGGAGGTGCTCGACGCCATGCACCCGTACCTGACGGGGGTCTTCGGCAATCCGTCGAGTCACCATACGGCGGGCGAAGCCGCGGCGAGCGCGCTGGACGACGCGAGGGCGCGGGTCGCCCGCGTACTGGGCATGCGGACGGGCGATGTGATCTTCACCGCCGGCGGAACCGAGGCGAACAACCTCGCGGTGAAGGGCATCGTGCTCGCCGCGCTCTCCCGCGGTCGGCGCCACCTCGTCACCACACCGATCGAGCACGAGTCGATACTCGAGTCCGCGGACTTCCTGGGTCGGTTCCACGACGTCGAAGTGACGCACGTGGCTGTCACGTCCGCCGGGCGTGTGACGCCGGATGCCGTGGCCGAGGCTCTCCGCGACGACACCGCGCTGGTCTCACTCGGGCACGCGAACAACGAGATCGGCACGGTGCAGGATGCCGCAGCCATCGCGACGCTGACCGCAGCCGCCGGGGTGCCGCTGCACCTCGATGCCGTGCAGTCGGCCGGGTGGCTGCCGGTCACCGGCCTCGGAGCGGATGCGATCTCGATCGCCGGGCACAAGCTCGGCGCCCCGAAGGGCATCGGTGCTCTGGCCGTGCGCGGACGCGTTCCGCTGGAGCCGCTGCTGCACGGCGGCGGGCAGGAGCGCGGGCGGCGCTCGGGAACCGAGAATGTCGCAGGAGCAGTCGCCTTGGCCGTGGCACTCGAGCTGGCCGAGGCGGAACGCGAATCGGTCGCCGCTCGTGTCGGCGCGCAGACGCAGCGGTTCATCGGCGGGGTACTCGCCGCGGTACCGCAGGCCGCGCTGACCGGGGACCGCGAGAACCGGCTGTCAGGCGCCGCGAGCTTCACCTTCGCCGGTACGAGCGGCGAGGCGGTGCTGTTGGAGTTGGAGCGGCGCGGCGTGATCTCGTCCAGCGGTTCGGCGTGCGCCGCGGGGAGCGATGAGCCTTCGCATGTGCTTCTCGCCTGCGGTGTGGCGCCCGAGGTCGCGCAGACCTCGGTGCGGTTCACGTTCGGGCGAGACTCCCTGCCGGATGACGCGCCGGAGCAGCTCGCGGCGCTCGTCGCTGCGGCGGTGTCGGCCGTCTGACGTCCGGTGGCGCGGCTTCGACTCGCGCTGCTCGCTCAACCCGTTTCGTCTCGCTCCGCTCGCTCAACGACCCGAAAGCGCTGCTCGCTCAGCCCGTTTCGTCTCGCGCTGCTCGCTCAACCCGTTTCGTCTCGCTCCGCTCGCTCAACGACCCGCAAGCGCTGCTCGCTCAGCCCGTTTCGTCTCGCGCTGCTCGCTCAACCCGTTTCGTCTCGCTCCGCTCGCTCAACGACCCGCAAGCGCTGCTCGCTCAACGACCCGCGAAGGCTGTACCCGCGGCTTCTGCGGTCCCTCGGCCATAGACTCGAGACGTGCCAGACCCGATCGTGACGCTGATCGTCCCCGGTCGGGACGTCGAGTCATTCGCCCCCGCCGCGATCGCCTCGCTGCTCGTGCAGACCGAGCCGCGTTGGCGGGCCATCCTCATCGACGACGGTTCGAAAGACGCCACCGGCGACGTATTCGCGGATGCCGCGGCATCCGACTCTCGATTCACATACCTGCGCCACGAGGCATCCCGCGGGTTGGGCGCCGCCAGGAACGTCGGGCTCGAACTCGTCGACACCGAATACCTCGGCTTCCTCGATGGCGACGACGAACTCACCCCGACCGCCCTTGAGCGCCTCACGAGCACTCTCGCCGAGACGGGCAGTGACTTCATCGCCGGCGCCTACGTGCGCACACGCCCCCACGGTGACGGATACATCCCCGGACGCGTGCAGCCCTGGACATCCGCGGCTACCGACCCCGCACGCCGCCGCACGAACATCTTCGATCACCCCGCGGCGTCGGCGAACATCGTCGCTTGGTCGAAGATCAGTCGCACCGACTTCTCGCGCGATCTGCGATTCCCCGAAGGCGTTGCCTACGAGGATCAGATCGTCGCCCAGCAGATGTATGCCCGCGCTCGTTCCTTCGACGTCATCCCCGATGTCGTCGTGCACTGGCGCGTGCGACCCGACGGAACCTCGATCACCCAGACCAGGGACCAGCTGCCCGTGCTGCGCGACTACCTCGCGGCTCTCCGCGGCGGCATCCGCGTGCTGCGGGACGCCGGGGCTCACGCCGCGGTGATCGCGCGCCTCGACCTGATCCTCGCGATGGATATGGCGCCGCTCCAGGAGATCGCCGCCGCCCACCCCGATCCCGCCTATGCAGCCGAGGTCACGGCGTTCCTCGATGAACTCCGCGCGCTTCCTGAGTTCGCCGCCGCACATCCCGACCCCGACCTTGCCACAGCGCTGTCCTGGTGACGCACACGTCGTCACCGAGCACCGATGAACGCCGACCTGGATTCCTTGTTCGTCATCGTCGCCCGAGGCGGCGAGCGCATCGTGCCTTCGTCGACGGCGGCATGTCTGCGCACTGAGCGCGCCGCTACCCCTCGGCCGGATACACGCGCTGATCAGTGCCTGCGCCGTCGAGCAGCGGCACCGGCGACGTGAGCGCGTCCACGGCATCCGCGCCTGCGGAGTCATCCGGCGCCCGATCCGCGCGCCGGTTCGCGAAAGCGGCCGCCACGCCGCCACCGATCACGTTCTCCACGACAGTCTCCGTCTCGAGCACACGGGATGCTGCGACCTGCTGCGCGGCGAGCTCTGCATAGAGCCCGCCCTGAGCGAGCAGTTCCCCGTGCGTACCGGACTCCACGATCTGCCCCGCCTCAAGCACGTGGATGACATCGGCGCCCATGACGGTCGAGAGACGATGCGCGATGGAGATCGTCGTCCTGCCGCGGGCGGCCTCGTCAAGGGCCTCCTGCACGACGCGCTCGGACACCGTGTCGAGTGCTGAGGTCGCCTCGTCGAGGAGCAGCACCGGCGGGTCCTTCAGCAGCACCCTGGCGATCGCGATGCGCTGCTTCTCGCCGCCGGAGAGCCGGTAGCCGCGCTCCCCGACGATCGTGTCGTAGCCGTGCTCGAACCCGGCGATGATGTGGTGGATGTTCGCCGCCGTGCAGGCCGCGATGACCTCGTTCTCGGTGGCATCCGGCCTGGCGTACATGAGGTTCTCGCGGATCGTCGCGTGGAACAGATAGGTCTCCTGCGAGACGATGCCGACGTTGTCGATGATCGACTCCTGCGTGAGCGTGCGCACATCGGCTCCGGCGAACAGCACCGCTCCCCCGTGCGCCTCGTACAACCGCGGAGCGAGGTACAGGATCGTCGTCTTGCCCGCCCCGGACGGCCCGACGAAAGCGATATGCTGGCCCGGCTCCGCCACGAACGAGACGCCCTGCAGAGTCGGACGGGCGTCGGGCGCAGCATCCGGATACCTGAACACGACCTCGTCGAACTCGACCCGACCGAGGGGCCCAGGCGCCGCATCCACCGGGATCGCATCCGAGGAATCCTCGATCTCCGGCACCAGATCGAGGTACTCGAAGATGCGCGCGAACAGCGCCTGCGAGGTCTGCAGATCGAGCGATACCCGCATGAGCCCCATCAGCGGCTGCAGCAGCCGCGCCTGCACGGTGGTGAACGCGACCACTGTGCCCGCGGTGATCGCCCCAGCGCCTCCGGCGATCAGGTAGCCCGATACGAGGTAGATGACGGCGGGAACCGACGCCATCAGCACCTGGACGACGGCGAAGAAGCCCTGGCCGCTCATCGCCCGGCGGACCTGCAGCTTCACCTGATTGCGATTCTCGCCCTGATACCGCTGCGATTCGGCCCGCTGGCGGTTGAACGACTTCGACAGCAGCATGCCCGAGACGCTCAGGGTCTCCTGAGTGATGGACGTCAACTCCGAGAGCGATTCCTGCGTCTCCCCCGCGATACGCGCGCGGACCTGACCGACACGGCGCTGCACGATGATCAGGAACGGCATCAGCACGACAGCGATGAGGGTGAGGCGCCAGTCGATCAGGATCATCGCCACCAGCGACGCGATCACCGTCACGACATTGCCCAGGATGCTGGTGACCGTGTTCGTGAGCACGCCGGAGACACCGCCGACATCGTTCTGCAGTCGCGACTGGATGACACCGGTCTTGGTGCGCGTGAAGAAGCCGAGTTCCATCGCCTGAAGGTGTTCGAACAGCCGAACGCGCAGATCACCCGTGACGCTGTTGCCCACCGTCGAGGTCAACCAGGTCTGGCCGACGCCGAGCACGGCGGAGAGCAGGAAGAGCCCGACCATGATCAGCACGAGACGGATGAGCAGTGCGATCTCGGGACTGCCGCCGTCGACCGGGAAGAGCGCGTCGTCGAATATGCGCTGGACGATCAGCGGCGGGATGACCGCGATGCCGGCCCCGACCACCACGAGGATGCCGGTGAGGATGATGCGGCCGAGATAAGGACGGAACAAACCCACGACCCGCTGTCCGAGTCCGGAGATCCGCGGCGCCTCGGCGTTCAACCGCTTCTGCGCCGCCTCGTCGACACCGCGGAAGCCACCTCCACCTCCACCACCGCGCCCGCCGCCCATGCTCATCCGGTCAGCCTAGCCCCGAGAAAATCTCGCCGGAGAGGGAATGCCCGCAGGCAGGACTGCGTTACCATGATTCGTTGTCCACGAGTGGGTTCCGCTTCTTCGGCTCCGTCGTCGGCCTTCCGCCACCCCCATCCACTGAGGAGACGCTTTGGCCACCACATCCACCGGTTCGGTACCCGCCGTCAAGACGGAACCGACCATCGCACCATCCGACATGCGAGTCATCTGGCTGCTGCTCGTGGCAGCCTTCGTCGCGATCCTGAACGAGACGACGATGGGGATAGCGATCCCCCATCTGAACGCCGACCTGGGCATCCCACCGGAACTCGGCCAGTGGCTCACCAGCGCGTTCATGCTCACGATGGCGATCGTGATCCCCACGACCGGTTTCCTGCTTCAGCGCTTCACCACGCGCCAGGTCTTCATCGCCGCGATGTCGGCGTTCTCCCTCGGCACGATCGTGGCCCTCATCGCACCAGGCTTCGAGGTGCTGCTGGTCGGACGCGTGATCCAGGCCGGCGGTACCGGCATCATGATGCCGCTGCTGATGACCACGATGATGAATGTTGTCCCGCCGCAGTCCCGCGGCCGGATGATGGGTCGTGTCGGCCTCGTCATCTCGCTCGCTCCGGCGATCGGTCCGACACTCGCGGGTGCCGTGCTCGAGACGCTGAGCTGGCGCTGGCTGTTCGCGATCGTCCTGCCGATCGCCCTCGTCTCCCTCGCCATGGGCGCGAAGTGGATGACGAACCTCGGCGAGACGAAGAACGCTCCGGTCGACGTACTGTCGATCGTCCTCTCCGCCTTCGGCTTCGGCGGCGTCGTGTACGGTCTCAGCCAGTTCGGCGGCGCAGGCGAGTCGAACGGCACGACGATCGGCGTCGTCTCACTGGTTGTCGGCGGTGTGTCGCTCGCACTGTTCGTGTGGCGGCAGCTCGTGCTGCAGCGCGTCGACGACGCGCTGCTCGACCTGCGCGTGTTCCGCTCCGGCAACTACACGATCGCCGTCATCGTCATGGGCATCCTCGCCCTGTCGATGTTCGGAACGCTCACGCTGCTGCCGCAGTACCTGCAGAACGTCGCGGGACTCGATGCGCTGCAGTCCGGCCTGATCCTGCTTCCCGGGTCGATCCTGATGGGACTCCTCGGCCCGATCATGGGTCGCATCTACGACGCCCGTGGCACCCGCACGCTGCTCATCCCCGGCACGATCATGGTGTCGGCAGCGCTGTTCTTCTACTCCACGGTCGGCGAGCACACGCAGTGGTGGATGCTCGTGATCTCGCAGACCTTCATGTCGGTGGGTCTCGCGATGTCGTTCACACCGCTGTTCTCCGCATCGCTCGGATCGCTGCAGCGTCACCTGTACTCGCACGGTTCCGCCGTGCTCAACACGATCCAGCAGGTCGCCGGTGCGGCCGGCGTCGCTGTACTGACGGTCACCTACTCGTCGATCCTGCACGCCGGCGAGAGCGAAGGACTGTCGACGGCGGTCGCCGGCGCTCCGGGAGCGCGCATGGCATTCCTGATCGCGGCCATCATCTCGCTGGGATCAGTGGCCTTGAGCGCGTTCATCCGCAAGCCGGCGGATGACGTGGGCGGGGAGTTCCACAGCGGTCACTGACCGCCGGCGGAGATGCCCTACCCGGGCAGGGAGCAGGAACCGCCGCAGCAGCTGCCGGCGTTGTCGTCACCCAGCAGATTCAAGCCTGCGGGGATGACAGGGACGTCGACCGCAGCGGTCGATTCCGAGGTCTCACGAATGGTCATTGTTCCATGCTACGCCCGAGCACGGACTGCGGCGTCAGGCTCGCATCGGGCGCGGCTCTGGACAGTTCGACAGTCGTGCCCAAAACTCGGAGTATGAACGACTCCCCTGACGCGAGCAAGGACGCGCGGCTCGACGCGGAAACCGATGGGCGTGCCGGCGCGAAGCGTGACGGACGCGACGAGACGCGCGATGAACGCGCGGATCGCAATTGGGAAGAGCTCATGCAGGAACTGCGCGTGATGCAGACCGGCACGCAGGTGCTTTCCGGTTTTCTGCTCGCGGTGGCGTTCCAGCCGCGATTCACCGAGCTCGACGACCTGCAGCGCACGCTCTACATCGTGCTCGTCGGCCTGGCGGCCCTTGCGACCGTGCTCGCGCTGGCACCGGTGGGGATGCATCGGTCGCTGTTCGGCCGGCACCGCAAGCCCGACCTCGTCAGGTTCGCCTCGCGCATGGTGCAGGCCGATCTGGTCGTGATCGGCCTGTTGAGTGTCGGTGTCACGACGCTCATCGTCGACTTCACTGTGGATCGGACGACGGCGACCGTCGTACTGATCGTGGCCGCTGTGGTGGTCCTGGCGCTCTGGGTGCTCCTGCCGCGACTCATCGACAGAAGGTGAATGGCCTACGGTTATGTGGTGAAACGAATCCTCGCGCGTGCATTCTGGACGCTCAGTCGTTGGACGCTCAAGGGCGACGAGGTGCCGGCCCGACCGACGATCCTCATCGGGGCGCCGCACACTTCGAACTGGGACTTCGTGTTCATGCTGGCGATCGCCTGGCAGCTCGGCATCGACGTGCACTGGCTCGGCAAGAAGAGCCTGTTCGCCGGTTGGCGCGGACCGATCATGCGTCGCATCGGCGGCGTGCCGGTGGATCGGGACGACCCGAGCCGGGTCGTCAAGGATGTGATCGCACAGGTGCATTCCGGTGAGGTGTTCGCACTCGTCGTCACGCCGGACGGCACGCGCGGCGGCAACGAATACTGGAAGTCGGGCTTCTACCGGATCGCCACGGAGACCGGTATGCCGGTGACTCTCGGCTACGTCGATCGCACAACCATGACGACCGGTCTCGGACCGACGTTCGAGCTGACCGGAGACGTCGCCGCCGACATGGACCGCATCCGAGCGTTCTACGCCGACAAGGCCGGCGCCCGGCCGAACAGGCGCACCGAGCCGCGGTTGCGGGAAGAGCGCGGCTCCGACGACTAGGGTCGCGATCGCCCAGGGTATCGGTGGCATCGCGCGAAGTTGTGAGGAACCTCCGAATACCCGGGCGCAGGTTGATCCTCTCCCCCGATGTGCGGAATCGTGGCCCGGACATGTTCTGACCGGAGCATGTCCGCAACCGGAAGGAGAGCGCTGTGCTCACCCTGACCGAAAATGCAGATGCCGTCGTCACCACGATCGTCGGCCGCGAGGATGCCAGCGCAGACGCGGGGCTTCGCATCCAGACCGCGGAAGGACAGGGCCCGAATGGCGAATCGCGTTTCGCCGTTCACGTCGTTCCCTCCCCGGAACCCGCCGACGTCGTGATCGACGGGGTCGGCAGCCGCGTGTTCCTCGAGGAGAACGCCGCCGAGGCGCTCTCCGACAAGGTGCTCGATGCCGGTGTCGATGAAGAGGGAGCGGTCAGCTTCACGATTCTGCCGCAACCGGCCTGACGCGCGGGCAGAAGATTTTCGGGGGTGGGATGCGTGCCGCATCCCACCCCCGATGCGTTCGCCCTTCTCTGTTCGACGACAACGGAGTAGCGTGCGTCCATCCGACCGACACGGCCGAATGGAGAGGAATGCATCATGATCATCACTCCACCGTCTGCCGAGGAGGTCACCGGACACGCGGCGTCGATGTACGACAGCGACACCCAGGACGACGGTTTCGTGTTCGCCCATACCCAGGTCATGGCGATCAACCCCGAGGCGCACGAGGCCTTCGAACGTCTGATCAAGGCGGTCGTCCCGTCGATCGGCATCGAGGTCTATGAGGCCGCGACGCTCGGCGCGGCTCGCGCCATCGGCTCGTCGCACTGCCTCCTCGCACACGGGCGCAAATCGCTGCGCGCGGGGGTTCTCGATGACGCGGGACTGCGCGCGTTCGCCAACCGTGACGACTCCGGTTTCAGCGCCGCGGAACAGGCGGTGATCCGATATGCGGAGCAACTGTCGACGAGTGCTTCCGCGATGACGGATGCCGATGCTCAGGCCCTGCGCGACGTCGGGTTCTCGGACCGTCAGATCGTCGACATCACGTTGGCGGCCGCCGCCCGCAATCTCTTCAGCCGTGCTCTGCTCGCCCTCGATGTTCCCGTCGACGTCGTGCCAGGTCTCGATCCCGCGACCGCCGCAGCGCTGACGACTCGCTGAGCCTGTCCGCGCGATCGTGGACGACGCGTACGCTGAGTAGCGGCCGCACGACCGATGCGGACAGGAAGGCATCCCGTGAACATCACGCTGCTGCGACGTTTCGTCGCCGTCGCCGAGGAGCTGCACTTCCCGCGTGCCGCTCAGAAGCTCGGCATCCCCTTGCCCTCCCTGTACTCGTCGATCGACAAGCTCGAGGAGGAGGTCGGCCAGCCCCTCGTCGCCCGCGAAGGCGAGACGAGGCTGACATCCGTTGGCCTGCTCCTGCTGCCCGAGGCGCAGCGCGAAGTCGCCGCGGCACCGCCCGAGGCGAAGAAGCCGGTGAAGGCCGGCGGCAAGGCGAAGGCGTCCAAGGGCAAGGGCCGCGCACCCGTCGTGAAGGGTCAGCCGAAGCCGTACAAGAAGCGTCAGGGCCGCTGAATGTCCTAGTGCTCGCCCGGCGAAGGAACCGTGTCACGGTCGAGAACGACCTCTACGACGAGCGGTCCGTCCAAGTTCGCGACCGCAGAGCGCACTTCGTCGAAATCGCTCCAGTGAGTGACCCTGATCCCCTTCGCGCCGAGCGAACTCGCGATGGCTGCGAAGCTGGGCCACTCGAACGTCGTGAGCGAAGCATCGGTCTCACGCTCGATGAAGCGATAGTACTCGGCACCGTATGCGCTGTCATTCAACAGGCAGACGACAACGTTCAGCCCATATCGCACAGCTGTATTCAGCTCCGTCAGACCACCGAGCATGAACCCGCCATCGCCGACGATCACCAGGCACGGTGCATGAGGCCTCGCGACCGCCGCGCCGATACCTGAACTGACACCGAGACCGATGTGGCCGATGTTCAGGCAGTGCGCATAGAAGCGAGGGTCTTGCACAGTCATGTTCCGTAGTGCCTCGTGCGAGAACCTTCCACCATCGATTGTGAGCGAGCGATCTGGCTCGACGATCTCATCCATCAACTGCAACACGCCGGTGATGTCGAGATCAGTGTCCGGCCCCCGTTCGGTGCGGTCTTGCGCATGCCACTGCGCAAGCCTCTCGCGTAGTGAGTCGGAGCGCCCCTGGAGCGGTGGAACTTCTGCTTCATCGAGCAGTTCGGTCAGGGCGATCGCCGTCGCCCCGGCATCGGCGACGACCGCGATCGTCGCCGGCCAGAAGCGACCGATCTTCTCCGCGCTGATGTCGATCTGGATGATGCTCTTACCTCGCACGAGGTCGCCTTTGAGCGTCGTCAGCGCGCTGAGCCCAGCGCCGAATGCAATGATGCAGTCAGCGGCACCGATCACCTCGGACGCGATGGGATGAGATAGCGTCCCACAGATGCCGAGGTTGAAGGGATCGTCGTCGAATAGTCCCTTTCCTCTCAAAGTGGTCGCTACAGGTGCTCCCAATCGCTCAGCGAACGCAGAGACATGGTGGAGTGCGTCCGTCGCACTCACCCCGCGACCAGCGATGACGACCGGTCGTTTCGCCCCGAGAACCATCGACGCGACTTCTTCGAGATCTTCACGCATCGGCGTCGTGACGCCAGGGTAGATCGCGCCAGGGGCGTCAACCCGTGCAGCGGATTCGGCGAGCTGAAAATCGGAAGGAATGGCGAGCACGACGGGACCACGACGCGCACGGGCCTCGGCAAGAGCAGCCGCAACGTCAACGGAGATGGTGTCTGGCGAACGGACCTCGCGATACACAGCGCCGGTGGGAACGACGATGTCACGCTGTGGCAGGTTCTGGAGATGAAACGCTTCTTCGCGGGCGGTGTCTCCGGAGATCACCAGTACGGGGTTCCCGCCACGCGCTGCCTCGAAGAGACCCGTCACACAGTTCAGAATGGCGCCGTGCGTCACGGTCGCCACACCGACGTCGTCAGCGACGGAAGCGTAGGCGGCCGCCATCAGCACAGCACCGCCCTCGTTCGCCGCGGCGATGAACTGACCGCCTTCGAGGCGGTGGAAGCTATCGGCGATATACATGTTGGCATCGCCCATGAGGCCGAACATCACCTCGACGGAGTGGGCGCGCAGTGTCTGTGCGACGACATCGTTAAGCAGCATGCTGTACCTCTCTGTGCAGCGGGCCCGGCGCAAGCGCCGCGCATATCAAAGGGCGGCGGTGTGGCCGAGCGAACCCTCCCGGCCACACCGTGTGAATCCAGTCAGATCCTGCTCAGGAACCAGTCACCCAGTCGGGCTCCCGCGACCGACATGTAGTCGTAACTGCAGTGCAGCGAACCGGCACCATCGTAGATGTCGACCGTGACGTCATCCGAAGTCAACGCCGCGACGAAACGGTCAGCTCCCTTGATGTCCATGATGATGTCGGCGGTGCCGTGCATCACGTACACGGGGATCTTGAGCTTGTCCGCAACGCCGTCGAGAGTGAACTCCGCGAGCTTCTCCCGCGCCTCGGCGTCGTCCTTGGAGCCGCTGAGCCACTGCAACTGCTTCTGCAGCGGCGGGTAGAACTCGTAGAAGTCGGTGAGGATGCTCCACGTGCCGCACCAGGCGGCAACTGCCTTCACCCGTGGCTCGAAGGCCGCAGCACGGGGCGCGTAGTATCCGCCGAAGCTCACACCGGCAAGTCCGATGCGGTCTGCATCGACGTCGTCGCGCTTCTCGAGAACGTCGAGGATCGCCGCAACGGGGACTTCGTAGTCCGGCCGGCTGTACATCTCCTTGAATCGCAATGAGCTGCCGCGACCCGGGGTGTCGATCATCACGACGTTCATTCCGCGCGCGGGGAACTCGGTGCCGCCCAGGAAGTACAGCTCCTCCGCCCAGGAATCGGCGCCGCCCAGGAACAGAACGGTCGGACGTGCCGCACCCGAGTTGTCCGGACGCACGACATAGCCGTCCATCGTCTTGCCCTCGAACGGGATCGAGATGCGCTCGATCACGCCGTCGGACAGTTCCACTGCCTTCTGGAAGTTCTTGGTGCCTTCGACGTAGGCCTCTGTGCGACGTTCGTCGAAAGAGTCGAGGAAGAACTCCGAATGGCGCCAGTAGCTCATCGAACGGAAGAAGGCACGGCGGGCGGTCGTGATGTTACCCGCGTCAAGCGCTGCCTGCGCGGATGCGGCGACGTCCTTGGCCGTCCGGCTCCATTCCTGCTGCCAAAGATCCTCGTCAGTGCTCTCGGTTCCGATCCGCGCCGCGGTGCGGGCGCACTCGAAGAGATCTGAGCCGCCGACGGCGACCTGCGAGAGCAGACGCATGGTCTGCAACGACCAGTCCTCGTCCTGCGGGAAGAGCTCGATCAGTGAAAGTGCGTCGCCGTTGCCATCTGTAGTCATGCGGTTCTCCTTTGATATTCGTATGAGGGGTTATGAGTGCGAGATTGAGCTTTCTGACGGATGGGCGAAGCGCCCGCTCCTGCCGGCTTCTCCTCCCAGGGCGTGCGCGAGTGGATGGCCACTTTGTACTTCGCCATGTCGCGGGGGGATCCGACGCAGACGGCTCCGATCAGCAGACCATCGCGGCCATAGGTCACGACGAGCTTGTCTTCATCGAGCCTCTCGACGCGGCTGTCGGTCGCACCCTTCGTGCGTCCGACGAAGCGCATCTTCGTGTCGTGCTGGTCAGTCCAGAAGTACGGCACCGAAGCGAAATCCTGTCCGGCGCCGAGCAGGGTCGCCGCAGCGTGGCGTCCTTGATCCACGGCGTTGGACCAGTGCTCGATGCGCATCCGCTCCTCGAAGATCGGGTTGCGCCACGAAGCGATATCGCCGGCGGCCACGATGTTCGGCACGGATGTGCGCAGATCAGGGCCGCAGACGACGCCGTCGTCGACCTCGATACCGCTGCTTGCAAGCCATTCGACGGCCGGAACAGAACCGACACCGGCCACGACGACATCTCCCCTGACGATTCGACCGTCGCTGAGCGTGATGGATGCCGCGCCGGCTGAGACATCCACTGACGCGAGTGTCGAGCCGCATAAGACGCGTACGCCGTTGCGCTCGTGCAGTTCGCGATACCAGTGGCCGACGTCGTCGCCGAATCGCCGAGACAGCGGAGTCATCGACGCCTCGATGACAGTGACATCGAGGCCGAGCTTTGCGGCAGCGCCGGCGACCTCCAGCCCGATGAAGCCCCCGCCGACCATCACAAGGTGTCGTCCGGCAACAAGTTCGGGCCTCAGCGCCGCTGCGTCCTCGACAGACCTCAGCACGTGTACGCCTGCCGCGCCGCCGGCGACGTTCAACGCACGGGGACGCGATCCTGTTGCCAGCACCAGACCGTCGTATTCGAGCTCGGTTCCATCGGCAAGTGAGAGCTTCCCCGTTCTGGCGTCGATCCCTCTCACTGCTGTACCGAGCCTCAGATCGATTCCCTGCTCGTCATACCAGGAAGCCGGACGCAGAGCGATCTCTGCCGGATCGAGCTCGCCGAGCAGCACCTGCTTCGACAGCGGTGGGCGGTCGTACGGGCGGGAGTCTTCTGCAGAGACCAGCGTCACATCTCCGTCGAAGCCGTGCTCGCGCAGCGCCTCGGCAGCGTGCACGCCCGCGAGGGATCCACCGACCACCGTGATGCGTCGCATCAGAGATCCTCGATGTGGATCGCCTGTGCGGGGCAGCCCCGCTTGGCGCCTTCAGCCTGCGAACGCAATGCCTCGTCGAACTCGTCCCCCAGGACGATGGCCTTGTTGGTGTCGTCATCGATGTCGAAGAGTGCTGGCCCTTCGATGAGACAGTTGGCGTATCCCTGGCACTGGATCAGGTCGACGGTGACTTTGAACGTCATTTCTTCACTCCTTCGGGTGTGGCGATTCGCTTAGTGGCCCGAGGCTTCGAGGTGCTCGATTCGCGGCGAGACCTCGGCGGCCCGTGCAGCCTGCGGGGTGTTGCGGCTGCGCAGTGCGCGGATCACACCTCCGGTGATGACCGCAGAGATGCCGGGAATATCGCCGACGGACAGGGCCCCGAGCGCGTCGTCCTTCGTAGAACCCCATGGCGCGTCCATCACGATGATGTCGGCTGCGCGTCCCGGCGCGATGAATCCGGCGGGAAGATCCCAGACGTTGGCGTTGTTGCCCGTGGCGGCTGCCCAGACCATACCGGGAGCGACGTCCGAGAGCGACGAGAGCTCGGCAACGGTCTTCATGACCCCCAACGGCATCACTCCCGTCCCGGTCGGTGTGTCAGAGCCGATCACGACCCGCTCGAACACGTCAGTGTCCGTTGCCCGATTGATGATGCGCACAGCCGAGCGGATGTTTCCTGCCTGCACCAGTTGCAGGGCCATCGTCGTCTCGTCCATGATGCGGTCGACGCCTTCTTCCGCGAGCGAAGTCGGTCCGCCGTTGACATGGCCGCACACGTCCGGAGCCAGCAGCATCAGGTGCTCGGGGGTGATGGGCTTGCTGCCGGGGATGCTGGCGCCGCCGGAATGACTCATCACCGTGATGCCGTATTGCTTGGCCCACGTCACCTGCGGAAGGCCGTCAGCGGGGTCTGCGAACTTGCCGAAGCCGAACTTCGCCAGATGCACACCGGCCGCCTGCAGGTCGGCGAAGTCCTGCTTCTGCAGGGTCGGCTCGAGCACGACAGCACCGGCATGCACGGTCATCCCGTTCGGGTGGAAGTTGTCGAAGCACTCCTTTGCCGCGATCGCGAGCGCTTTCACTCCGGACGCTGTGCTCGGGCGCCCCGGTGCGTGGATCTCACCCGGAGATACAACGCTGGTGATACCGCCGTGCACGTAGCTGGCGAGAAAATCCACAGTCTTCTGCCGTGGCGTGTAGTCGCCGAGCACGACGTGACAATGCGAGTCGATCAGACCGGGCGCCACCGTTGTGCCGACGGCGTCGACGACGAACTTTGAGGCCTCGACGTCGCGCTGCAGATCGGACTGCGAACCGACAGCGGTGATCACGCCGTCACGGATGATGATGGTGTCCGCATCGTCGATGATCGGCGCACGCCAGTCTCCGGAGAGGATGGTGCCCGCGCCGATGACGGCAAGCGAGCCCTTCAACGGCTCTTCTCTTCCACCTCGGCGATCGACATACCGCCGACACGCGCGTTGATGCGGCCCCGGTTGGTCACCGCAGCGATGAGAACAAGCTCGTCGGCGTGCGGGGCGTCAGGAACGCGCACCTCCATGGAATCGTAGTGCGAGCGAACCCAGACGTCGTCCTTATAAGCCGTCGGCACGTCGATGATGGCACCGGCGACACCGGGTTTCGTGGCCGAGGTGATCCAGGCCGCACCGCCACCGATCGCCTCTCTGAACGCATTTCCGAACACCGAGGTCAGACAGGCATTGATGTGCTCCTGCTCGCCGGCGGCACCGACCAGCCCTGCCTTGCCATAGCTCTCGACCGTGCTGCCGAGAAGACGCGCTGCCTCTTCGCCCAGATGGGTTCCGATCTCGGCAGAGGCGTCGATGAGCACGGCGAGATCTTCGACGTATCCCCGTCCCGCGAATGGATTCTTCACGACGACGCAGACCGCGACCTTGCGAAGCGGACCGCCGGCATCATCCCTTCCTGCGGAGGAGCGGACCTCTTCGATCTGCGCGAATGTCTTGCGTACCTGAAGCGAGTTCTCAGCCATTTTCTTCCTTAATCTTGTTGGTTCACGGTGTCGCGCATACTCATCAGAGTCGGCGACCGCCGTCTGTGCGGATCACGACCCCGGTCACGACACGAGCGTCGACCGGATCAGCGAGGAATCGATACGCGCCGCTGTGGTCCTGCGGCATCGCTGTGGTTCCCAGCAGCGTGCCCGCAGCAATGCGTTCGTCGCGTCCGGAGACCTTGTCTGCTGTCGTCGTCTGGCCTAGCGAGGTCAGCCCGCCGAACCTCGTCCCGCCTGTGCCTCCGGGAGCCACGCCGTTGACGCGGATGTCCGGTGCGAGCTCGGCGGCAAGGTGATCGACCATGCCGCGCAGAGCCCATTTCGACGTGCCGTAGAGCACTCCCCCGCCGATGGCGTTGAAAGCGGATTCGGAGAGCGTGAGGGTCAGCGAGCCACCGGCCGACCGCAGTGCGGGTGCCGCGAGATTCGCTGCGAGCAGAGACGCACGCACGTTCACTCGCCAGACCTCATCAGCCGCCGCCATCAGTTCGTCCACAGACAACTCGCTCACCCGCGAGTAGTTGTCGAACACTCCGACACCGCTGGTGAAGTGGTGCAGTCCGCCGTGCTCATCGGATGCTGCGTCAATCGCCGACCTGAGGACATCGGGGTCAGTCGCGTCGCCGACGATGACCTGAATGCGGCCGCCAGATGTCTGATGAACCGAGTCAGCGCCCGCGGCAGAGCGGTTGAGAACAGTGACCTTGGCGCCGTCGCGGTCGTACCTCTCGGCCGCTGCCCTTGCGATGCCGGACCCTCCGCCCGTGACGAGGATGTGCAGTCCGGCGAGCGACCCGGTCATGCGCCAGGGGTCCTGGTCAGGAGTTTCGTGATGAACTCGGGCTCCTGATAACTGAGAGCATCGAGAGCCACCGCGTCGAACCGCACGCATGTGCCTCGCCGCGGAGACCAGAGTTCGAGCCTCACGCCGTTGCGGGTCGAAACCTTGCGCACGACCACGTCGGCGAACTCGTTGGCGATGACGATGGGGCCGGAGTTCCCACCATCCTGGGGGAACTCGAACTCCTCTCCCTCGTCAGGGTTCTCTGCCTGTGGCGCAGACGTCGTATCAGCCATGATTCGCTCCACTCAGATGAAGATGGACAGATTGTGCGCGTTGATGACGGCCTGGTCGATTGCGGCATAGCGGCGCGCGATCTCGAAGCTGGCATCGACGCGGCGTATGAGGTCCTTGCGGAACACCGACACGAAGTTCGGCTCGATGCTGTCGCCACGGCTGCGATAGATCAGGCAGTAGGAGCTGACCTCGTACTCGTCATCCTTCTCGCCCTGTTCTACGAGCACGTTCGTCACGTAGTGGCGCGTGCGAGATGGCGGCTGTTCCGCCCACGCGAAATCCGTTTCCAGCCGGCGCACTCGCACCTCGAGTGTCTGCTTGTTGTCTTGGAAGATGCGTCCGGTGGGCGAGAGTTCCCATTCGGCGAGTCCCTCGCGTACGACGCGCAGCGGCACGTCGTAGGTGATGTCTTCGGCAAGAAACTCCAGCCAGTCGCGAAACCGGCGCTCATCGACGGCCAGCGCTTCACGAGCGATGAACTCCTTGATTTCCTCCTGAGTCGCGCGATCAACGGTGCTCAGCGCGGTAGCACTCATCACGCCTCCCCCAGAAGATAGTCAGCCCACCGGCCCCAGAGATTTCGGAAGTTCGAGTCGTTCACATAGGGCTTGACCACGTGACCGGGCCCGGGGAAATCCTCATCGCGCTCGGTCTGCATGCCCATGAGGTATGGGAAGTCCAGGTCCTTGGCGACCGATGACTTCGCCATGCGAGTCAAACGCGCCCAGTTCTCCAGGTCGTCCTGCTCGAATGTGCCCGCCTGGGCGAAAGCCAATGTGTAAGCCTGATAGGCCGCTTCCTTGTACTCGTCCGACGCGTCCTTGGGCACAAGGCACCACGAGTACATCTCGCACTTGCCCGGGCCGATCGGGTGATACAGGCGCATCGTGACGAAGCGCACGCCATCCTCGCCTGGGATCAGGCTGAAAGGCTGCATCAAGAACGACAGATTCGGAAAGACGGTGCCGACGGCCGTACGTGTGTTGCTGAAGACCTCGATCTGTTCGGGGCTGAAGCTGCGCTTCATCTCTTCGGTCAGCTCGTCGGGGAACCCCGCGAACGGAGTGAACCCTGGCGTATGCCCGAGACCGATACCGTGTCCCTTCCCCTGAATGCTCGCCGCCCAGCCCTGGCTGTGCGTCGCCCCAGTGGAGGGGAAGTATCCGAGGTTGAACCCGAACTGGTGCGCGACCGGTGTGTGATATCCGTCACCGGCGAAATTCTCCGCTGCGATCTTCCAGTCGGTCTCGGTGATCCAGTGATCAGGCGGGCCATGCACCTCGCTGCCGGCGATGCCCTGTTTCAGATAGAGGTCGAGGTAGAACTGGAACCCGCCAAGGTATTCTTCGAGCGTCGACGCATCCTGATTGAATGTGCCGAAGATCAAACCCGCATACGTATCGATGCGCGCCTTGACGAGGCCCCAGTCCTTCCTCTTCAGTTGTCCTTCATAACCCTCAGCCATGTACGGAACGCCGATGAGTTCACCGGAGTTCTTGTACACCCAGCCGTGGTAGGAGCAGCGGAAATGTGACGCATTGCCGATCTCCGACTTGCACATCATGTTTCCGCGGTGGCGACACATGTTGAGACTCGCGTGAATCTCTCCATGCTCATCCCGCGCCACGATCAGGTTGTTGTTCCCGATGTAGCGCGTGACGTAGTCGCCCGGATTCGGAATCTCGGACTCGTGCGCGAGAAAGCTCCATGCCTGCCCGAAGAGCTTCTCCTGCTCGAGGTCGAAGATCTCCTGGTCGTTGAAGACATGCGCAGGAAAGCGGCCCTGCGTGATGCCTTCGCGAATCTCGCGCAGACGCGCATCCGTGTGCTTGCTACCCGACTCCATTGTCATGATGACCTTCTGATCCCGTATCGGTTACTTGTTAGTTGGTGCTACGAGCACCCAGGCGGGCTTCGATCTCCGCACTGATCTGCTTGTAGCGCTCGACGTGCTCGAAAGTGGTGTCCCAATGCTTCTGAGGGACGAGGTCCTCGGTGTACGGGACGCGGCTCTTGCCGGTCTGGATGTACCCGGCCTTGTTGACGCGGATCTTCTCGAGCGGAATGTTGTACTTCGCGAACTCGAAGAAGTCCTGTCCGACGATGAACGGCTCGTGCGCCCAGCGCAGGCGCTCGGTGAGCCAGCGTGCGTCTTCGGTGCGCCCCTGTTGCAGCGCATCGCGCAGGTGCAGTACCGGGTCCGGTCCCATCGCCGTCGTTGAAGACCACGCCATACCGACGAGCTCTTCGCCGTACATCTCCCAAGCCGGGAACCAGTCGGTCTCGATCGGCATCAGCGGGAAGCGCGTCCCTGTGTGCGCCATGTCGTTGTGATAGCGGAAGCCGACCGACGCGCCACCGGCGTACTTCACCGCCACGACCTGGGGCAACTCGATGAGCGTGCGATACACCGACCGGGGAATGATGCCACCGAAAGCGGCTGTGTTGTCATAGACGACCATCGCCATCTCGGGGACGGCCTCGGCGACGTCACGGTAGAACTTCTCCATGACCGGGGCGACCATCTCGCCCCACATCGGGCGGCCCAACAGCGTGCCGGTGGCGCCGAGCTCGGACAGGAAGCGCGTACGGGCAATCGTCTCTCGAGTACTGAGGGTGGTGGCGCCGACGAAGATCGGGAAGTCCGCATTCACCGAATGAGCCGTCTGCACTGCGCACTCTGCGAAGGCCTTCCACTCATCGAGCGTCAAGGTCGCCATCTCGCCCAGGGTGCCGTTGAGGGCGATCGCATCGACGCCGTCGGCGATCAGCTGCTTGACCATGCGCTCGGTTTCGACGAGGTCGACGGTGTCCTGGGCCTCCACCTCATCGGCACCGGGAAGGGCCGGGGTGGGCGGGTACGACATGAC
>NZ_JABFAS010000002.1:2289714-2349890 GCF_017168295.1 Microbacterium sp. KRD172
GGGTACGACATGACGCCGCGAAGATCGCGACCGGTGATGGTAGGAAGCGTGCTCATGTGTTCTCCTTGATAGTTTCCGGCGCGCAGTGTTGCGGTACCGGGCTTGTGGGCATGGGGATGTGTCAGTCTTCGAAACCAGGGGTGGATGCTGCCACCGCAGTGCCCGTCAGCCACTCGGGCACCGGCTCGTACGCCAGCACCTCGAACGGGGCGCCGATCGCGCCCGCAGCAGCGATCCACGTGCGTATCTCGTGCGCACCGTTGCCGGCCGCGTCGATCTCCTGAGGCGAGTAGCTCCTGAGTTGCTCCGGGTCGCCGCTCTCGATGCGAGCGAGGAAGTCCCGATCGAACTCTTCATTGACGGTGCCGGATTCCGGAAGGCCCACCCAGTGGGAGAGGCCACCTGTGCCGACGACGATGACACGTTGCACCTCATCCTGCGCTTCGATGGCCCGACGGATCATCACGCCGAAGTCGTAACTGCGCTTGGCCGTCGGCCACGGAGGATTCACTCCGTTGACGATGATCGGAACCAAGGGGTACTTCGACTCGGGATCGAAATGCTTGAACGGCACACAGAAGTTCTCGTCGAACGCCATCCCACCCTCGACCAGGGCGGGGTCGAACTCCTGGGTCAATGCGAACTCGTAGATGTGACGGCCCAGCGCGCCGTTGCTCGGATACTGGTGCTGTTCGACGTTGATGAACTCCGCCATCTCGGGCGTCACCGGACCGAGATGCGAATCCGCAGTGGAGATCGCGAATGCCGGCAGATTGCCGAAGTTGAAGTTGGTGAAGTGCTCCACCGATACCCCTACGATCGCGTCCGGGGCGAGTGCATCGATACGGCGTCGTGCTTCGGCGAACGCCTTCTCGATCGCCTCGCGCTTGTGCGGCTCGGCGCGCTCAGGCCATCCGGTGACGCCAGGCGAGTGGGAGCCTGCGAATGCTCCGACGATTTTGCCCATCAGTTCTTCTCCTCACGGATCTGCGCGTAGTAGTCGGCACGGTCTACCTGAAGCTGGATGGCGCAGAAATAGATCAGATACGGGTTCGCGCCGAGCTCGTGCAGCTTCTTGAAGTCGAGTTCGAGCATTGCCACGCGGGCTTCACCTTCCATCTCGTACTCGTCGAGGACCTCTGATGCGCTCGCGCGGAACCGCTGAGCCAGCGCCGGATCCTTCCGAATGTCCCAAAGCAGCGTGTGCAGGCGGTACATCTGGATGTCCTTCCTCGTGTCATCCCCGCGACCGTGCGGTGGGGTGGGTGCCCCGCCGATCGGGGCTGGTCGAGTGTTCTTCCGCTCAAGAGCCGGGCCTGACCGTGTCAGATTCCGTTGCGGCAGCGCTTCGGAATCAGGGCGAGATCTGCGCGGCTTCGAGCAGTGCCGCCACTCTAATCTTAAATGTCGACAAAATGCAACGGGGTCGCACCAAGAAGATCCCCTGGCCGAAATTCCCGTCTTGGTAAGCCGGAAAACCCCACACTTGCGCATGTAGATCCCCGTGAATTCAACGATCCTGGGGAGCGACCGATCCTAGAAGGCCCTCCTGTCGAGTCGGCACCGACGAGACGTCATCGCAGTGGACCGTACAAACAACACTCGCGTGTGAAGATTTTGTCTCACATTTGTCGACAATCACTCCCGCCTGAGCACGAGATACTTGCCGCGGGGCCTCTAGATGCCCGATTGAGAGTTTGTCGACATTTGTAGATGAGATCACACGGTCGAAGCCGTCTGGCGGATGCAGCTCCGATCGCGCTAGTGACCAATGAAGTCAAAGGAACGACGCCGGCTGGATACGACACAATTCCCGGCCATGCTCGTTGGATTTCCCACCTATGAGGCTTCAACTCTTGAGTTCTGTCGACATTCATGGCTAGGGTCAACCCAACCCGTCGCGACATTCTCGTACTTCCGTCGTTGATGAGAGCCCGTCCCGTGGGCCAAGGATCTTTGGTCGCCTTGAAAACACCGATGTTCGAAGGAGAACAAAATGCATGCACGCCGCACGCTGACCGGAATCGCCTTGATCGCCGCCGGTGCACTCGCGATGAGCGGATGCACGCCAGGTGGTGCTGACGCGGACACCAGTTCCGGCGAGACGATCAAGCTCACGTATGCGTTCTTCGCGCCGGCAGCCTCGTTTCCGGCTGTTCAGATGCAGGAATGGGCCGATCAGCTCAACGAACGCACCGACGGACGAGTCGAGGTCGAACTCTTCGTCGGCGGGACTTTGCTCGGCTCGGGTGACATCTACGATGGCGTCACCCAAGGAGTCGTGGACGTGGGCCTCGACTCACCTGCATATGACACCAGTCGATTCCCGCTTTCCTCCGTCATCAACGTGCCGATCGGCATGGAGAATGCCGAGACCGCGTCGAAGACCTTCCTTGATCTGCTTACGGAGTTCGAACCAGAGGAGTTCGACGACTTCGAGATCATCACAGCGTTCACCACGGAGGCGGCGTACATCCAGTCCGAAGACGCACTGACCAACCGTGACGACCTCGACGGCGTGTCCCTGCGGGGCTCGGCTGCGGTCGTCCCCGTGCTTGAAGCGCTCGGCGCTGCGCCGGTCGGCATGTCGATGTCCGAGGTCAGCGAAGCCATGAACACGGGAGTCATCAAGGGGTACGTCTCTTCACGCGAAGTGATGAAAGACTTCGGACTCGCCGAATCGGTGAAGTACGTGACCGATTACCCTCTGGGGATCAGCAATAGCTTCGTCGCTGTCATGGACAAGGCCCGCTTCGATTCACTTCCTGAGGACGTGCAACAGGTCATTCGCGACCTCAGGGTCGAGATGATGGAATTCGCTTCGGGTGTCCACGACGAGGCGGGCGTGCAGAGTGCGCTCGACTATGCGAAGGATGACTTCGGGGTCGAAACGGTCGAAGTCGATGCCGATGACGTCGACGCCTGGGATGAAGCAGTGAACGCTCGGCAGGCCGAGTGGGTCGCGGCCAACGAGTCCTCATCCTTCGACGCTCAAGAGGTGCTCGACCGTGCTCTCGAGCTCGCAGCTGACAACGGCGAGTAGCCCATGAATCTCGCAACACGCATAGTACGTGCCGCGACGATGGGAGCCGCGGGCGTCTCCGGCGTCCTGCTCAGCGCCGTGATGCTGATGCTCGTCGCCAACGTAGTGCTCCGGCTTCTCGGAATGCCCATTCTGGGGTTGTACGAGATCATGACGTCAGCATCCGTCATGATGCTCGGGCTGAGCCTCGCCGATGCCCAACGTGAGAAGCAGAACGTCGCCATCGATCTCGTGACGACGCGACTCCCGAAGCGAGTGCAGAACGCGATCGCTGCATTCACCACGGTTCTCTCGTGCGTGGTATTCGCGGTGATCGCGATCGCGCTCATTCGCTACGCAGGTTTCCAACTCGACACAGGTACGACCTCCGAGCTGCTGCGGTTGCCGACATGGCCGGCACTCGTCGCACTCACCGTCGGTATCATCCTGGTTCTGTGTGTCCTTCTGATGGATTTCATCCGCCAGACAGAGTCGCTCGTGACGGGCGTTCAGAAGAAGGAGATCTGGTGACCCCCGTCATGCTGTCGATCCTCGGGATCGTCTTGTTGCTCGTGCTGCTCGCGTTGCGGATGCCGATCGCGTTCGCGATGGCCGGCGTCGGGCTCCTGGGAATGGTGATGCTCCGCGGCATCGATTCCTCCATGCAGTTGGTCGCCGGCGATGTCTTCCGACAATTCGGTTCCATCAGCATGGCGGTGATCCCGCTGTTCATCTTCATGGGGCAGATCGTCTATCACACGGGAATGAGCACGAAGCTGTTCGACGCCGCGTACAAATGGTTCGGATCCTTGCCTGGGGGACTCGCAGCGACGACCCTGGCATCGAGCGCCCTGTTCTCTGCGGTATCCGGCTCGAACTCGGCGGGCACCGCCACCATCGGCGCGATCGCCCTACCCGAGATGAAGAAGTACAAGTACGACAAGGGCTTCGCGGCTGGAACCGTCGCGATCGGCGGGACGCTGGGTATTCTGATTCCGCCGTCAACGGCGCTGATCATCGTCGCAGTGCAGGCTGAGCAGTCGATTGCGACCTTGTTCCGCGTCGCTCTCGGACCTGGTCTGATGATCACCGCTCTGCTGATCATCACTGCAGTTGTCATCGCCAAGATCAGGCCGAACCTCGCCCCGACCGGCGAGCGGTACAGCCTGGGCGTGCGGCTGCGTTCGTTGAGTGGCGTGCTCGAGATCATCGTGCTGTTCACCGTGGCGATCGTGGGCATGATGGTCGGGCTGTTCACTCCGACGGAAGCTGCCGGCGTCGGCGCGTTCGGCGCGATCATGATCGGGCTGATCACACGCCAGCTTTCATGGAAGAAGTTCCTCAAGGCAACGATCGAGACCTTGCGGATCACATCGTTCGTCGTCATGCTCATCGTGTCTGCGGTGATCTTCGGCCGATTCCTGACGCTCACTCGGCTGCCTTTCGACCTCGCGATGTGGGCGGCAGATCTGCCGGTCGCCCCCGTGGTCGTTCTACTCCTCGTCATCGGCATCTATCTGATCGGTGGCGCGTTGATGGATGGACTCGGGTTCCTGGTCCTCAGCATCCCGCTGTTCTACCCCTTGCTCGGCGCTCTCGGATACGACCTCATATGGGTCACGATCATCGTCGTCCTGGTCACGACGATAGGCGCGGTCACCCCGCCCGTCGGAGTGAACGCATTCATCGTTTCCGGACTCGCCGACGAGACCAGCATCATCGACGTGTTCAAGGGAGTGGCTCCTTACTATCTGCCGTACGCGGTTGTGATCGCCGCGTTCATAATCTGGCCGGACCTCATCATGTGGGCGGCGTGATCTCGCTACGCAGGACCGGCCTCTGAACTGTCGAAGTCTGTCCTGTGTAGCACTCAGGCCTGAACCTCAATCTGATTCGAGTGCGACCACCACAGCTTCGACGGAGGCGCCAGCACTCGCAGCGCTCGACGCGCCTCGAGCGCTGGCGGCGTCAATGCTCTTCCGTCAACCCACGCACATGAGACCGGAACCGGGGCAGGAGTCGGATCGAGCGGTCGCGCGACGATTCCAAGCCCCTCATAGGACACATCGGAGGCGGGATGCTGCACGACGACCGAGTATCCGATCCCTCGAGCGACAAGAGAGCGCACAACCTCGAAGTCCTGGAACCGGAACCGCGGCTTGGACACCAATCCGTGTGCAGCGAAATACAGCCGAACGTTCTCTGAACTCGGTGGCGTGTCGAGCAGAATGAGGGTCTCTCGCATCAGTTGCTCAGGACGAACCACTTCTTGCGCAGCGAGTCTGTGTCCGTGGGGAAGAATCACGTGCATGCGGTCCTCGTACAGATCTTCCGTGTCAAGGGTATCCGTGGCATGAAGACCGTAACCGATCGCCAGCTCGATCTCGCCCGATTCGAGCAGTGCTTCCAATTCGTCATGCGCGCCTGTGCGTAATCGCAACTTCACTTCAGGGTAATTGTCGCGGAAGTGTGCGAACAACGACGGAATGAGGGTGGGCCCGAGCGACGCGAAGCAACCGATGCCCAACCGGCCAGACAGCTCGTCGCCGCGCAACGTCGCCTCGATGCGACTGGCCGATTCGATCAGCTCGTTGCTCATCTCCAGCAGGTGCACGCCGACAGGAGTGAGCATGACGCCCTTCGCCTTATGTCTGGTCAGCAATTGACAGCCGAGGATGGCTTCGAGATCGGTGATCGCCGAAGCGAGCGCGGATCTCGATATCCGTTCCTGCTCGGCAGCAGCGCTGATGCTGCCTTGCTGGGCGACGGCGCGGAAATACTCGAGTTGCCTGAAGGTGAAGTTCAACACCGAGAAACCACCGATCCCACATCGTCGAGTCGTCTGCGTGCAGGGGCGTCATCGACCCGCTTAGGTCATCGCCGTACGTGCACTGATTGTTCCATCGAATAGCGTCGAATGCGACTTTTGTCGACAAATTTTCTTCGAGATCAGATGGAACTAGGACTCAGAACTGAATCACCGACGCTGATTGTGGACAAAGTTATGCATCTCCCTTCCTCGCCGCGAGCTATGAGGATAGGCTCAAGCTCGCACCCCGTACGACACTCTGAAAGTATCCATGTCAACCGTTGATCATCCACAGAACATCAACTCTCCCGCAGATCTCCGAGAGGCCTTGAGACGTGACATCGCCAGCGGTGAGTACTCACCGGGGATGAAACTCGTCGAACGCGAACTCACCCAGCGTTACGGCGTCGGCCGCACCGGCATACGTGATGCCTTGAGGCACCTCGCTGCCGAAGGCCATGTCGAACTCACTGAGAATCGTGGGGCGCGCGTCAGCGAGCTCAGCTTCGCTGAGGCACTCGATATGTACCAGGTGCGCGGGGTTTTGGAGGGGCTTGCGGGGGAACTGTTCGCGGTTCGTGGGACCGCAACGGAGAAGATCGAATTCGCTGAATCACTTCCGCCGATCAGTGAGGCAATCCATCGAAAAGACATCTCCGGGGCTCTCGCTGCGAGCGACGTTTACTACGCTCACCTGCTCAAAGGCGCTCGCAATGCCGAGCTGCGAGAGAGCGTCGAACGACTGCATACTCGCATAACCCAGCTCCGCCGCATCTCGCTTTCCATGGCGGAAGGTTCAGAGGCGATGATACCGACGCTCCAACGCATCGTGAACGCCGTGCTTTCCGGCGATTCCAATGAGGCTCGTGAGGCATGCATCGCGCACGTCAAGCGCTCAGCCTCAGTCACGCTGCCGGCGCTGGCTGCGCTGGGCGGTGCCGCGCCCGTGGATGCCGATACCACGCAGTCGTAGTATCGCGTCGCTCGCTGCGAAAGCGGCTACGTGATACTCGATAAGCACGGCCACTGAGCGCTCACAGCTCCGTGACCTGCCCCGCCTCCACACGCCAGCGCCGATCGGTCTGCACGGTGTCGAGCATCCGCCGGTCGTGTGTGACCAGCAGCAGCGTTCCTCGATAAGAATCCAATGCCTGTTCCAGTTGCTCGATGGCCGGCAGGTCGAGGTGGTTCGTCGGTTCATCCAGCACCAGCAGATTGATGCCGCGCGCCTGCAACAGTGCCAGCGCCGCGCGTGTGCGCTCCCCCGGCGACAGCTCGTCGACGGGGCGCCCCACGTGGTCGGCCCTGAGACCGAATTTGGCCAGCAGCGTGCGCACCTCTCCTGAGGCCAGCTCCGGGACCAGCGCTTCGAAAGCCTCGGCGAGCGGCCGGTCGCCGGTCAGCAGCGAGCGCGCCTGGTCGATCTCTCCGATCCGGATGCTGGCGCCGAGGCTCACCGTGCCCTCATCCGGATGCTGCTGACCGAGCAGCGCACGCAGCAGGGTCGATTTTCCCGCGCCGTTGGGCCCGGTGATGCCGATGCGCTCCCCCGCATTCACCTGCAGCGAGACAGGGCCCAGGGTGAACGCTCCCTGCCGGAGCACGGCCTTGCTGAGCGTCGAGACCACCGAGCTGGAGCGCGGCGCAGAGCCGATCGTGAACTCGAGCTGCCATTCCTTGCGCGGCTCCTCCACCTCGTCGAGCTGCGCGATCCGGCTCTCCATCTGGCGCACCTTCTGCGCCTGCTTCTCGCTCGATTCGACGGATGCCTTGCGCCTGATCTTGTCGTTGTCGGGCGACTTCTTCATGGCGTTGCGCACGCCCTGGCTCGACCATTCCCGCTGCACTCTCGCCCGCGAGACGAGGTCGGCCTTCTTGTCGGCGAACTCGTCGTACTTCTCGCGTGCATGGCGTCGGATCGTGGTGCGCTCCTCGAGGTAGGCATCGTAGCCGCCACCGTAGACGCGGTTCGAGTTCTGCGCGAGGTCGAGTTCCAGCACGCGCGTGACGCTGCGTGCGAGGAACTCCCGGTCATGGCTCACGAGCACGACACCACCCCGGAGCCCACGGACGAACGCTTCCAACCGTTCCAGCCCGTCGAGGTCGAGATCGTTCGTCGGCTCGTCGAGAAGCACGATGTCGAACCTCGACAGCAGGAGCGCGGCCAGCCCGACGCGTGCGGCTTGACCGCCGGAGAGCGAAGTCATCAGCGCATCCTCGGCGCGCGCGCCTTCGAAGACGAGGCCGAGGTCGGCGAGCACCGCCGGGGTGCGCTCCTCGAGGTCGGCGGCGCCGCTCGCGAGCCAGCGTTCGAGTGCCGCGGAGTACACATCCGCCGGGTCGGCGCCGTCCGCAGCGAGCGAGGGGTCGCCGAGCGCCGCTGCCGCAGCATCCATCTCCCTTGTCGCGGCGGCGCAGCCGGTGCGGCGGCCGATGTAGTCGGCCACGGTCTCCCCTATGACGCGCTCGTGCTCCTGCGGGAGCCACCCGACGAACGCATCGGAGGGCGCCAAGGTGATCGAGCCCGCCTGCGGTTCGTCGATCCCGGCGAGAAGCCGCAGCAGCGTGGACTTGCCGGCGCCGTTGGCGCCGACGACGCCGATGACGTCGCCGGGCGCGACGGTGAGGTCGAGGTCATCGAACAGCGTGCGGTGGCCATAGCCTCCGGCGACGCCTCGAGCCACGAGAGTTGTGGTCATCAGACGATTCTCCCATCGGTCTCGTCACGATCTTCATCGCACTGCGGCACACTTGTGGAGTGGATGATCTGCGTGTGCCTCCTGGACCGGGAGCCCCGCACGGTCTCAGGATTCCGGCGAGTGATCTGATCGAGCAGTTCTCGCGCTCTTCGGGCCCGGGCGGACAGGGCGTGAACACCGCCGACTCGCGCGTACAGCTCAGTCTCGATCTCGCCGCGACAACCGCGTTGAGCGACGTCCAACGTGCGCGTGTCATCGATGGGCTCGCGTCGCGGTTGGCTGGCACGGTGCTCACCATCAGCGCCAGCGAGCACCGTTCACAGCGGCAGAATCGGGTGGCGGCGCGGGAGCGACTGTCCGGCCTCATCCGCGAAGCAGTCATGCCACCCAGCATCCGTCGCTCCACGAAGCCGACAAAGGGCTCGCGGCGGCGTCGGCTGGATGAGAAGCACCGGCGCTCGGAGACCAAGTCGGGTCGCAGACGGCCCACCGGTCAGGATTGACCGCTCGTCGTACTCAGCTCTTCGGATGCCGCGATCGCAGCTTGTCGAGACTCTGCTGCGCCCCGCGACGGACCTCGACCTCCGGGTCCTTGAGCAAGGCGCGAACCGGGTCGATGTCTTCCGCCGATCCGATGGCGCCGAGCGCCCTGACGGCAGCGGTACGCACCCGGGGCACCTCGTCGCCGAGAAGAGTGGCGAGTTCGGATGCCGCGTCGAGCTCACGTGCGGCCGCGAGCCTGGCACCCATCTCCCGCACGCGCCAGGCGGGGTTGGTCAGCGTGCTGATCAGCAGCGCGGTGGCGGGCTCGTCGATGACCGATGCGTCCCAGACGTGCAGCAGCGCACGTGCACCCCAGAGTTCGGGCCAGTACAGCACCGGTGCACCGTCGATGATGCCACGTGCGTGCTCACCGCCGACGAAGAGGAGGAAGTCCGCACCCTCATTGTTTCCGGCGAGCAGCGAGAGCGAGCGCGACACGACGGCCTGCTCGCCGTACCGCTCGACGGCGACCGCCAGACGACGCTCGAGGGGAAGCTCGACGGGAACGGGGGCCGGGGATGCAGGAGAGTTTCGGGACACACCTCAACCATAGGTTCTCTCGGGTCGCGGGAAGGCGATCCCTAGTCCCAGTCGAGGTACTCCTCGATGATCACGGCGGTCTCGATCGGATGCGTGGCAGGGAACAGGTGGTCGGCGCCGTCGACGATCTTGATGCTCGCACGCTCCGGAGCGGTGGCGTGCAGCGCCTCCGCCGTGGCAGGCGGCGTGACGGCATCATCCGTGGCCTGCACGATCAGCACGGGGATCGCCGGGGCCAGCGGAATCTCGTCATCCTCGACGCCGAGCAGCAGCAGTCCGTTGACACGATCGGTGTGCTCTGCGGCGAAGATGCGTGCCGCGGTGCCGCCGAAGGCATGACCGCCGATCCAGGTGTGATCGAGTCCGAGGTGGTCGATCACCAGAACGGCATCCTCGACGCGCTCGCGCAGCGTCGTCGCACGATCCTGGCCGCTCGAATCCGCTCTGGGGCCGATCCGCACGACGTGGAAGCCCGCCTCTTCTGCGAGATAGTGCGCGACCACGGCGAGCCCGTCGCCGCTGAGGGCGCGTCCCGAGATCAACACCAGGGGAACCGGGCCTTCGCCCTCCTCGATGTAGGGAATCGCACGGCCGTCCGACTCGAGGATGCTCTGCTGCGTCATATGTCGTCTTCCTCTGGTGCTGGTGGCGGCTGGCTGGGCCTGTTTCGTCGCTGACATCAACGATACTGGCCGACGTGATCGATCAGGATTCGAGAAGCGCCGGATCAGCCGCGGTCGTAACTTGGTCGTAGGTGCATTCGGCACCGCGATCGAGTGAGGAGCCCGTCATGGCTGAGAAGACTGCTGGACTGTCGAAGGACGAGCGCGACGCCGTCAAACAGCGCGCCGCTGAACTGCGCGCTGAGGCGAAGGCCGGGAAGACCCGTGCCGCCGGTGAGAAGGCCGTGCGCGAAGCCATCGCCGCGATGCCGGATGACGACCGCGCGCTCGCGGAAGGCATCGATCGCATCGTCAGCGAGGTCGCCCCGCAGCTGGTTCCGAAGACCTGGTACGGCTTTCCCTCCTACGCCGACGCAGACGGGAAGATCGTGGTGTTCTTCAAAGCGGCATCCAAGTTCACCACCCGCTACGCGACCCTCGGCTTCGAGGAATCAGCGCAGCTCGACGACGGCGACCTGTGGGTGACGTCGTTCGCGCTGCTGAAGTTGACCCCGGAGACGGAGAAGACGATCGCGGAGCACATCCGGAAGGCGGCAGGCTGAGGACGTTCGCGAAGTTGCGCCGAGGGGGCCCCGGAGCGGCAGAGTTCCGACGGCAGTCCTCGCCCGTGTCGGCTTCACCCGACGCCGTGATGCACGCTCTGCCCTCACCTGTGATCGGGAGCGCCGCTCCTGGTCCATCGTGGAGCAAGTGACCGGTTCTGCACCGTGGCGCTTCCGAGACGAACCGAAGGGTGGCCGACGTGTATCCGAGCGGCGACGATATGCCCTGGTGGGCCTGGCTCTTCCCCGTCGCCCTCGTGCTCGGACTCATCGTGCGGATCATCTGGGTGTGGAGGCGCGGCGGCTTCCGCCAGGCCGACACGCCTGCGCGGGCGACTGCCGAGCCAGGCGCGGCGACCTACCCGGAGGTCTGGGCGCGCGCCATGGAAGGTCGCACCCCTGAGGTGGCATCATCAAGCGACTCCGCAGATCCTGCGTCAATAACGCTAGACGTTAAACCGAAAATCAACCACGTCGCCACGGTTGTCGAATGTCAGCAGGATCACCCTGGGCCGGCTGCCGCGATACGCCGAACGAAGACGTCGACCCAGGCCATAGCCTCGCCAAGCGACGGCAGTACATCCAATCCGTCTGCCGCCTCGACGTAGAGGCTGCCCCACTCCTGTCGCGCGACAATGGACGGTGGCCACGCCTGCTGACGTCGATACTCGAAGAGCCTGACGCACGTCGTCGCAACCAACTCGAGGTCGAGGTCCTCAGCCCCATCGAGAAGTTGAAGGTCAACGAGGTCACGAGCACGTTCACTGCCTTCGCTAGAAACAGCGTGGAGCTTCTGCGCGACCTGGTGCTCAGCGCGCATCACCGGCACCGGCCTCGGCGATTCCAGACCGACCTCGGTGAAGAGGTCAGCCAGGTCTGTCGCGAGATGGAACTGCCATGCTGACCCGGCGGCGCAACGCCAACCCGTCGTCGCCTTCGAGGTTGCGGATGCGCTGTTCCAAGGAGCGCACATTCGTCGGTGCACCGCTGTATGTCATCGACGAATGTCCTTCGTCAGCTGCTGCCATTCGACGGTGGTGAGGAGTCCTTCCGCTCGCGCCTGCTTGGCGGCCGCCAGGAGACGCTCGCCCTCGATACGGCCGCGACACTCGAGGAGCGCGTCAGCAACCGTCTGAGACTCGAGCCCCTCGTACAGCGTCGTTTTCATCGCATCCCGAACCCGCGTCAGTTCGACGAACGCTGGCAGCTTCGGCCTTGCGCGCCTGGGGACGGCAATATTGATTCGTCGGGGATTCACATCAGCGAGGCCGAACAACGCCAGCACGGACTCGCCGTGCAGGTACGCGCCCTCACCAGCGCGCAGGAGCGCTTCAGCGAACTGGTCGTATCGGGTCGGAGGGATGTCCGGCACTCGGTACAGTCCGTAGGCGATGTTGTCCAGACCTCCCCGGGCTGCGAGCTTCGGGAGCTCGACGGCAGGCACTCCCGCTTCGGCGGCGGCCTTGGTGGTGACGAATCCGTAGTGGTCGAGCGCGATCTCGCGCACGACATCCCGGTACTTCGCCGTCATCGTCATGTCACAACTCTACCGAAAACGGTAGTCTTGTGACAAGTGGCATGGGATGTAAGACTTGGCGTATGGACCTCTTCCGAACCCCTCAGGTCGTCCTGTTCACACGTGACATCGACCGTGCCGTGGCCTTCTACGGCGCTCTCGGCTTCGACGAAGCGTTCCGCACGCCGACAGCAGGAACGCCTATCCACGTCGACCTTGTCCTCGACGGATACCGGCTCGGCCTCGCCACCGAAACCAGCACCCGCGATGACCACGGTCTCGACCCGGTCACCGATGGCCAGCGGGCAGCCGTGATCCTGTGGACTGACGACGTTCCCTCAGGCTACGAGCGACTCATCGAGCTCGGCGCAACGCCCGTCAAGTCGCCAGAGCCCTGGCTCGATCGTCTACTGATCGCCTGGGTCGAGGACCCGGACGGCCACCTGGTGCAGGTTGTCCAAGCCACGAGCTGACGAGACGTTGAACCGAAACGCGACTACACGTTGAAGCGGAACTCGACCGGGTTACGTCACCGTTAGCGGTCTCACCGAACTTCCGGGACGATCTCCCCGAGCCGCGCACCAAACCCGGCACACAGCACGTGGCCCTGATCGAGAGGAACCCAGTAGCACGTCCGCTGCTGCGCAACACCGCCATCCGACGGGGCTTCCTCACCAGCACCCCACCGCTCAGGTGGATCATCCAGGTCCACCAGCGCCAGTTGGAAGAAATGCCGCTCGTGCACTTCCGATTTGGAGGGCCACACGTCGTAGCGCTCGATACCCAGTGCGCTGACAACTCGAACGGCGCACCCCGTCTCCTCGAAGACCTCGCGCACGACGGCGGCCTCAGGAGACTCATCCGGCTCGATCGTGCCGGCAGGCACCTGAACACCGGTCACGTCGAGAGGCACATCGTCGTGCGTGAACACAAGCAGCCGCCCCTCATGCACGACGTAGCCGACGACCTTCCGGACGACTCGACGCTCTGGCCCGCTGCTCACGCGGCCTTCAGCGGTGTGATGGCGGCGACCTTGTCACGCAGAGCCCGTCGCTCAAGCCGCAGCTCGTAGTTCGACTGCAGGTTCATCCAGAACTCCTCCGAGGTGCCGAAGTAGCGTGCCAGGCGGATCGCGGTATCCGCGGTGATGCCGCGCTTACCATGCACGATCTCATTGATGCGCCGCGGCGGCACTCCAATCGACACTGCCAGCTTGTTCTGTGTGATCCCGAAGCCCTCGATGAAGTCCTCCATCAGGATCTCCCCCGGGTGGATGGGCTCGATCAGGTCAGCCTCAGTGATAATCGACGAGTTCGACATCTTCCGCTCCTCCATCTCTCCAGACGAAACAGATACGCCATTGCGAGTTCACCCGGATGCTGTGCTGCCCGCGCCGGTCACCGACCAACCGCTCCAACCGATTGCCCGGCGGGATCCGAAGGTCCTCAACATCCTTGGCCGCGTGAATCAACTCAAGCTTGCGCAACGTCGCTCGCTGCACCAGCCGGTCAACACCCTTGACGTACCGTTCATGCCAGATGCGCTCGGTCTCTTTGCTCCCGAACGATCTGATCACACGGTTAGTGTATAACGAAGAGCGTCATTAACGTTAGACGTTAAACCGGAACTCCACCACGTCGCCATCCTGCATGACGTAGTCCTTGCCCTCGAGGCGGGCCTTGCCCTTCGCGCGGGCCTCGGCGACCGATCCGGTCGCGACGAGATCGTCGAACGAGATGACCTCCGCCTTGATGAAGCCCTTCTCGAAGTCGGTGTGGATGACACCGGCGGCCTGCGGCGCCTTCGACCCCTTGGGGATCGTCCAGGCACGAGCCTCCTTGGGACCGGCAGTGAGGTACGTCTGCAGGCCCAACGTGTCGAAGCCGATGCGGGCGAGCTGGTCGAGGCCCGACTCGTCCTGACCTGTCGACGCGAGCAGCTCGGCCGCATCCTCCGGGTCGAGGTCGATGAGCTCCGACTCGATCTTCGCGTCGAGGAAGATCGCCTTGGCCGGTGCGACAAGCGCTTCGAGTTCGGCCTTGCGCCCAGCATCCGTCAGCACGGCCTCGTCGACGTTGAACACGAAGATGACCGGCTTCGAGGTGAGGAGACCGAGCTCTTTGATCGGGGCGAGGTCGATACCGCTCACCGAGAGCAGGATGCCGCGTTCCAGAGCATCCTTCGCAGCGTTCGCCGCCTCGAGCACCGAGGGATCGGCCTTCTTGCCACGCACTTCCTTCTCGAACCGCGGAATCGCCTTCTCAACGGTCTGCAGATCGGCGAGCATGAGCTCGGCGTTGATCGTCTCGAGATCGTCCTTGGGGTTGATCGCACCCTCGACATGAACGACGTCGTCGTCGTCGAATCCGCGCACGACCTGGGCGATGGCATCCGCCTCACGGATGTTCGCGAGGAACTGGTTGCCCAGTCCCTCTCCCTCGCTCGCACCGCGCACGATGCCGGCGATGTCGACGAATGACACGGCCGCCGGGAGGATGCGCTCACTGCCGAAGATCTCCGCGAGCACGTCGAGACGCGAATCGGGAAGGTTCACCACACCTACGTTCGGCTCGATCGTCGCGAACGGATAGTTCGCCGCGAGCACGTCGTTCTTGGTGAGTGCGTTGAAAAGAGTCGACTTGCCGACGTTGGGCAAGCCCACGATCCCGATAGTTAGAGCCACGGGATACGAGTCTACCCGGCGCGGATGCCGCGGCTCAGCCGCGCACGGCGCGGAATGCTCGCGTCACATAGGGCACATCGATCGTTCCCGATTCGTCGAGGCCGATCTCATCGAACAACGTGTCCATTCCGCGCCTGATGAGCCGCTTCTCGTCCTCTGACGCCGTGATGACGTAGCTGCGCGATGCCGCCATGCGGTGCAATTGCGCACGGGTCATCGGTCGGATCCATTCCCATCGCTGAGACTCCAGTTCGCCGAACGGCGCCGCCACCACGGGCCCCTCGTCCTCGAGGAGTTCCTCGGCGACGCTCGGGTGCATCGCCGCGGTCAGTCGACGCACCCACTCCACACGGCCATCGCGCGTGTTCCAGATCAGCCCCAGCGTGCCGCCGTCACGCACGACGCGCCCGATCTCAGCGGACGCTGCGACAGGATCCACCCAATGCCATGCCTGGCCGAGCACCACGGCATCGAGACCGGAATCCGGCAGCGGCAGGTGCTCGGCAGTGCCCGTGAAGGTCGGCACGCCGGGGACGCTCTCCCGCAGCTTCGCAAGCATCACCGGGTCAGGATCGATCGCGACGACCTCGGCATCCGGCGCCGCGACGAGCACGCGCGTGAGCTTGCCCGTGCCGGCGCCGACGTCGGCGATCCGGCGCGATCCGTGCGGCAGGTTCTCGAGCATCCAGGCGACCGCATCGAACGGATACTCCGGCCGCGCAGCCTCGTAGTGGTCGGCCGCCGCACCGAAGGAAGTCGCCCGCGCATCGCTCATATCGCCAGCCTACGGCGAGTCTGCGGCATCGCGCATGGCCCCGGAGAGAAGGTGGTCAGGTGCCCCTGGACTTCACCGCAATCGACTTCGAGACGGCGAATTCCAGTCCCGCCTCGGCATGCTCCGTCGGACTCGTCCGCGTTCGCGACGGCCGCGCCGTCGCCACCGCGAGCTGGCTCATCCGCCCTCCGGCAGGGCACGACGAGTTCCAGGACTGGAACATCAAGATCCACGGCATCCACCCTCACCAGGTGCGCACGGCCGCGACCTGGGAGGAGCAGTTCGACCGCCTGTGCTCGTTCGCCGGCGCCGACGTGCTCGTCGCGCACAATGCCGGTTTCGACACGAAGGTGCTGCGCACGGCATCCGAGGTCACCGGTCTCGAATGCCCGCCGTACCGTTCACTGTGCAGCCTCCAGGTCGCACGCAAGATCTACGACCTCGACTCGTACCGCCTGCCTGTCGCCGCCGCTGCCGCAGGGTTCGCCGAGTTCTCCCACCATGACGCGTTGGCGGATGCTCGGGCCTGCGCCCAGATCGTCATCGACGCTGCCGCGCGCGCCGGTGCCGCGGACGTCGACGAGCTCGCCCTGGCCCTGAGCCTGCGCATCGCAGAACCGCCCGTGCGCGTGCTGGAGCGCGCCGTGGCCTGACGCAGCGCGCCGCTGCCGCACCAGGGCACAATGAGTGCATGACGAATCCCACCGGCGACTCCCCCGTCAGCCTCGAGGTCATCGAGGGCACCTTCGATCTCGCGCGTCAGGGCCGGACCGGTCCGCTCGGCGAGATGATCGACGCCGGTGTGCCGATCGACGTGCGCAATCCGCGCGGCGACACCGTGCTGATCGTGGCGACGTACGCCGAGCAGGAGCACACCGTCGCAGACCTCGTGCGTCGCGGCGCCGACCTGAACGCGCTGAACGCCGCGGGGCAGACCGCGATCTCCTGCGCGGTGTTCCGCAAGAACGAGACCCTGCTGCGCATGCTGCTCGACGCGGGCGCCGATCCGGATGCCGGACCTCTGTCGGCCGTCGCGATCACCGAGCAGTTCGCGCTGCCAGAGATGCGCGCGATCCTCGACGAGTACGCGAGCCGCTGACACCAGCGGCGCCGTGAGCGGAGCGGCGTGCGTACGATGTCGGTGGCCGGGTGCACCCTGGAGCCATGGATGCTCCGCTGATCGCTCTCATCGCCGCAGTCGCACTCGCGATCGGCCTCGTCGTGGGCTGGTTCGCACGTGCGGCGCGTGACGCCGCCGAGCACACTCGCGACACCACCGAACTCGCTCGAACCCAGGCCGAGCTCGCCGCCGCCCGAGACGATCGCGACCGGCAGTACGACCTGTATCGCGATGCCGTCGAGCACTCCCGCACCGAGCAGCGCGCGGAGGCGCAGCGCGTGCAGCAGCAGAACGCCGTTCTGACGGCGCTGGCTCCGGTGCGCGAGTCGCTGCAGCAGATGCAGAGCAAGGTCGCATCGCTCGAGCAGGAGCGGCATGCGCAGTTCGGCTCCCTCACGGAACAGCTGCGCAGGGCGCAGGAGTCCGATGAGGCGCTGCGTGCGACGACCGAGTCACTCGCGGGTGCGCTCCGTTCGACATCGACCCGCGGAGTGTGGGGCGAGACGCAACTGCGCCGTGTGGTCGAGGCGGCGGGTCTCACGCGTCACGTCGACTTCGACCTGCAGTCCACGATCTCGTCGGATCGCGGCCAGGGCCGCCCCGACATGGTCATCCGCCTCGCCGGGGGAAGCTCGATCGCCGTCGATGCCAAGGTGCCCCTCGACGCGTATCTCGAAGCGAGTGCGCTGACGGGTGGTGACGCGCAGGAAGGGCAGCGCCGCCAGTTCATGCAGAGGCACGTCAAGGCCGTCCGTGCGCACGTCGACGCGCTGGCGAAGAAGGCGTACTGGTCGGGCCTCGATGCGAGCCCGGAGTTCGTGATCTGCTTCCTGCCCAGCGAGTCGCTGCTCGCGTCCGCGATCGACGAAGACCCGACGCTGCTCGACTACGCGTTCAGCAAGCACGTCGCGCTCGCCTCTCCTGTGAACCTGTGGGCCGTGCTGAAGACCGTCGCGTTCACCTGGACCCAGCAGGAGGTCTCGACCGAGGCGCGCACACTGCTCAACCTCGGAACGCAGCTGTTCGACCGCCTCGGCGTCGTCGCCGGGCACGCCGATGATATGAGACGGGCGCTGGAGCGCACGGTGGAGAGTTACAACCGCTTCGCCGGCTCGCTGGAGAGCCGCGTGCTGGTCACCGCCCGCCAGTTCCCCGGGATCGACGCGTCGGCACTGGAGGCGGCTCCGCAGCCGATCACGACCACACCGCGCCGATTCACCGCGCCGGAGCTGGTCGGCGACGCCGAGCCTGCTGAGCGTGCAGCGCTGTTCGAGAACGCACAGCTGGACGGGATCCAGGCCGACCTCGACGCCGTGCGGCACCGTGTGGACGAGAGTTAGGCGTTACCGGGCACCCAGCTGAGCAGGGCGATCACGAGGCCGGAGCTCACGACGAACGCGCCGATCATCCACCACGAACTGAGTTCGTGCCCCTCGGGCCGCCGCACGCGGAAGAGCACGTCTGCGCGGCGTGCAGGATCGACGTTCGGGGGCGCCACTGTCGCGGCCGCTGCAGCGGCGACACGCGCAGCCTCGTCTTCGGGAGTGATCCGAAGGATGCGGCCGGTGTTCGTGGTGACCGTAGCCGTCGCCCGTGACTTCGCGTCCCGTGTCTGCTCCGTGGTCATCTCACCCTCCTGGATGCCGTCACGAACTGTGACGGCGACGAACCCAGGGCCTATTGTGCCAGCAAAGGCTGAGTAAGACCGGTAGCAGCACCGCGCTGGTATACCGGCTGGGTAACGATCAGCGCGGCGCGAAATGCGGAAACGGGGAGTCTGGCCTTAGAGCCACTTGGAGACGAGGTGCTCTGAGGCGATGCGACGAAGCGTCCCGGACGCGCCGCGCAGCACGACCGATTCCGTGTACACGTAGTTTCCTTCGCGGCGCACGCCGGCTACCAGCTGGCCGTCGGTCACGCCGGTCGCGACGAAGATGGTGTTGTCGCCCTTGACCAGGTCGTCGGCCTCGTAGACGCGGTCCATCTCGAGTCCGGCGTCGATGCCGCGCTGACGCTCGTCGTCGTCCCTGGGCCAGAGCCGCCCCTGGATGTGACCGCCGAGCGCCTTGATCGCGCACGCCGTGACGATTCCCTCAGGGCTTCCCCCGACGCCGACGCACATGTCGGTGCGCGCACCGTGACGCGCGGCGTTGATGCCGCCGGCGACGTCGCCGTCGCTCATCAGGCGCGTCCCTGCGCCAGCCGCACGGATCTCTTCGATGAGCTTCTCGTGCCGCGGACGATTAAGCACGGACACGACGAGCTCATCGACGGGCTTGCCGAGCGCACCGGCGAGCAATCGGATGTTCTCCCCGATCGGCAGGCGGATGTCGACGACGCCGACGCCGGCGGGTCCGGTGACGAGCTTGTCCATGTAGAAGACGCTCGATGCGTCGAGCATCGTGCCCCGATCGGAGACGGCGATCACGGAGAGGGCGTTCTGACGTCCTGCAGCGGTGAGCGAGGTGCCGTCGATCGGATCGACGGCGATGTCGCACTCGGGACCGCGACCAGCGCCGACCTCCTCGCCGTTGAACAGCATCGGCGCGTTGTCCTTCTCGCCCTCGCCGATGACGACCCGTCCCTGGAAATTCACGGTGCCGAGGAACGCGCGCATGGCGTCGACCGCCGCACCGTCTGCTGCCTCTTTGTCTCCACGGCCGATGAACGGCACGGCCCGGATGGATGCGGCCTCGGTCGCACGAACCAGTTCGAGTGCGAGGTTTCGATCGGGACGCAGGGGGCTCATATCGGCCGTCAGACTCACCATGTGGTCAGCCTATCCAGGCGACTGCGTGGAATCGCGGGTGTTTCGCGCGAATTCACGCGAAGGAATCGCAGTTCTTAACAATGAGGAAGAGCGCCGGGCCAATGCGGGCCCGCGGGCCCGCGGCATCCGCTCGCCTGCACCGATAGAGTGAAAGCTGTCCCGGCTTCATCTATCGCAGGAGTTTCTCATGCCCGTCGCCACTCCGGATCAGTACGCAGAAATGCTCGACCGCGCGAAGGCCGGTGGCTTCGCGTATCCCGCGTTCAACGTCTCCAGCTCGCAGACCATCAACTCCGTCCTCCAGGGGCTGACCGAGGCCGGATCCGACGGCATCATCCAGGTCACCACGGGCGGTGCCGACTACTTCGCCGGTCACACCGTGAAGGCCCGCGCCACGGGCGCTCTCGCCTTCGCGCGCTACGCCACCGAGGTCGCGAAGAACTACCCCGTCACGGTCGCCCTGCACACCGACCACTGCCCGAAGGACGCCCTCGCGGGCTTCGTCGAGCCGCTGATCGCGGCATCCGAGGAAGAGGTGAAGGCCGGCCGCAACCCGATCTTCCAGTCGCACATGTGGGACGGCTCGGCCGTGCCGCTCGACGAGAACATCGAGATCGCGAAGGACCTGCTCCCCCGTATGAAGGCGATCAACGCGATCCTCGAGGTCGAGATCGGCGTCGTCGGCGGCGAAGAGGACGGCGTGCAGCACGAGGGATCGAACGAGGCCCTCTACACGACGATCGCCGATGTCACGCAGGCCGTCGAGGCCCTCGGCCTCGGCGAGCAGGGACGCTACATCGCCGCTCTGACCTTCGGCAACGTGCACGGCGTCTACAAGCCGGGCGGCGTGAAGCTGCGCCCTGAACTGCTCGGTGAGATCCAGGAAGGCATCGCGGCGAAGTTCGGCACCGGCGCCAAGCCGCTCGACCTCGTCTTCCACGGCGGCAGCGGCTCGACGGATGAGGAGATCGCCCTCGCGGTCGCCAACGGCGTCATCAAGATGAACATCGACACCGACACGCAGTACGCGTACACGCGTGCGATCGCCGACTACATGTTCAAGAACTACGACGGCGTGCTGAAGGTCGACGGCGAGGTCGGCAACAAGAAGCTGTACGACCCCCGCGCCTGGGGCAAGGTCGCCGAGTCGGCGATGGCCGCCCGCGTGGTCGGGTCGACCCGCCAGCTCGGCTCGTACGGCCAGTCCAAGAGCTGACCTGCAGATCCTGAGGATGCCTCGACCCGGTTTCGGGTCGGGGCATTCTCCTTCCCGTGCGCGGTCGATGCAGCAGGTGCTTGCCACACGGCGTCGCGAGGAGCATCGTGGAAGCATCCGATCCGCGAGGGAAGGGTGTGATGACGTTGCAGGCGAAACCCGGTGACCGATTGATCATCGAAGGGCGCACCGACACGGCCCACAGACGCGAAGGTGAGATCCTCGAAGTCCATGGCGACGAAGGATCGCCGCCATATCTGGTGCGGTGGGACGATGGGCACGAAGGCACGCTCTACCCGGGGCCCGACGCGCATGTCGCGGAGCGCTGAATCAGAGCACAAAGATGCCTCGACCGCTTCAGATCGAGGCATCCTCTGTTCCTGCGTCCCCACGCAGCTCGCGTCCCCAGCGCGAGGTCTTGTCGTCAGTCGACGGTGAGACTCCAATTGCCGTCCGCGCGGACTGTGATCACAGAAGGACCCCCCGAAAGCGGCACTGTGCCGTTGTACGTACCGATCTCGTTGACCAGCAGACCGAGGTTGAACACGTCCGAGTTCTCCTGCATCACGACGAAGTTGCTCGATCCGGTGTGCGCAGCAGTGAGCGACGCTGCATCGCCGTCGTAGACGAACACCGCGTCGCCCACGCCTTCGGCCGCAAGCGCGGGAGCCGAGCCCATCGGCCGAATATCGAAGGTCCAATCACCGTCCGCGGTCACCTGCAGCTTCACTCCATCGCCGAGGGCGGAGATGCCCCATGCCGTCGTGCCGCTGTATGCACCGATCGTGTTGACGAGCAGTTCACCGGTCGATCCGTTGTTCGCATCGAGCACGCTGACGGCGAAGTTGCTCGACCCGTTGTGCGTTGCGACCACGACGCCTCCGGTCGCACCGGCCGGAAGGTCGATGATGGTGTCGCCCGCACCGGACTGCTGGATCGGCGCGAACTCGCCCCAGGTGCTGTTCGCCCAGGATGCGGATGCGCTCTCGGCCGGCTCTTCGACGGCGGGTGTCTCCTCAGCGGCAGCATCCTCAAGCGCGCCATCCACGAGTTCTTCGGCGACGTCCGCGGTCTTCTCGAGTCCGTCGACCACCCCGGCTCGCGAAGCGCCTCCGCCGGATGCCTCTCCGGATGCACCGTTGACCGCGCCGGAGACGCCGCCAACGAGCACGAGCACGCCAGTGACGATCCAGGCGATGAGCTTGGTCTTGTCGTAGCCGTCGAGTCGATGACCAGCCTTGTCGCGCATGGCACCCGCGAGGATCAGGATCAGGTCGACCAGGTACCAGATGCCGAGTCCACCTAGTGTGAACAGCTTGAGCAGTCCGGTGCCGACCTTGCCGAGATAGAAGCGATCGACACCGAAAACGCCGAACAGCAGCGAGAAGAGCCAGGCGACGGTGAACGACTTGCCGACGGTGGGAGCCTCAGTTGTGCCGGGCACAGGAGGCGCGACGTAGCCGGGCGCAGGAGGAGGTAAAACGGACATGATGGGTTTCCTAACTTTTAGTCGATGATTTGATTCGGGTACGAGAGCGGTCAGTAATCCCACTCCCAGCCCGTCGGGCCGCCACCGAGGGTCATGACGACGGTGCCCGTGGTCGCGGCGACATCGAGCACGATGTAGCCGGAGACGCTCTGCCCCGGACCCACAGAAGACGGAAGGGTCGCAGCTTCACTCATGCACGACCACGCGTTCCCGACGGGGTCGTTGAGGCGCTTGCCGTGCGGGTCGTATGACTGCCAGTCGTATGGTGAGAACCACACTTCGGGGTTGTCGGACTGTGCCAGTTCGGGAGTCGTCTCGACGTTGATGTGGAGCGCGAGGTAGTGGCCGTTCGCAGGCGTGTCTGACCATCCCGAATCGCACACCGGGTCCAGGACGATATCGGTCACGACGAAGCGGGAGCCGATCGTGTCGGGATCACCGGAGATGCCGGTGCCGGCGAGCTGGCCGATCTGCTTGATCATGTTGCCGCGTGTGCTCAGAACCTTCTCACCGAACTCGGATTCCGGAGCCGGCGTGGACGCCTCTGGTGTGGGCGCGCTCTCCACAGGCGCTGTATCTGGCGTCTTACCTGTGTCGGCCGCGGGACTCGGAGCGGAACACGCGGCGAACGCGAAAGCGGCCAGCGCGACTCCCGACGCTGCCAGTGATTTGCGGAACATCAGTGCCTCCATGAATGTCTGTGAAACGGTGGACGAGTGCGTCCCCTCCACTCGCCCACCGTGGCGACGCGTGGTCGCCAGAAGTGACGTTAGAGACCTCTGCGAGATCAGGCGATTGATACTCTGATAAGACGGGTTATCAGCACTTTCATCGAAATGTTGTAACTCGTCGCTAGAGTCGCCTCATGACCACTGCACGTCCCTCTGACCGACGCCGGCCTGCTGATGCGGCCACCACGTCTGATGCGGCGACCCTGCTCATCTCGCTTTCCGAAGTCGCCGCACTGGCGAGGGTGCAGCGGCCAGTTGTCTCCATGTGGCGCACCCGCTTCAGCAGCGGCACGATGCCATTCCCGCGACCGAGGATCTCGTCGAACGGGCGCGACCGTTTCAGTGCTCTTGAGGTGGCGCAGTGGCTGTGCGACACCAATCACGGCAACAACCCGGATGCTGTCGCCGACGCCGCGGCGTTCGCGTTGGTCGACTCGCTGGCACTGACGGAGACGCAGCACGCCGATGCTCTCGGCGCTCTGCTCGCCCTGCGCGCGTTTGACGGCCGGCCGCTGCTCGACGGGGATCTGATCGAGCGCGCGGACGAGGCTGATCCCGACGACGAGATTCTCGTCCGCGAGATCGCTAGCGTCGATGCCTCCTGGGCTGCGTTCGCCGATCAGATGGCAGATGCCGCGTACTCCACGCTCGGCGCATGGGAACGGCTGCGCGAACGTCGACCGACATCGGGTCGTGATGGTTCGGCCGGGGCGCTCTCCGCGCAGGGCGGTGAGTTGATCACCGGTCTGTCGCGTGCGCTCCTCGACGACGACCGGCCCATGATCGCCGACGCACCGGGTGCCCTTTCCGCTCACGACACAGTCGCCACGGTGATCGCGTCGTTCGGCGAGAGCACCGAGGTCGAGGTGCACGTTCCCTCGGGTGACGCGGGGCGTAGCATCCGACGCGAACTTCTCGTTCGCGGGCTGTACCCGTTGCTCACCCAGCGGCCACCCGGCGGGGCTGCACCGGCTGTGCGTGTTGCACGGCTACGCGGCTCGGCACCGGAAGCGGAGCTCGCACAACTGGAAGAACTCGTGGTCGAGTTGGGCGATGCTCAGCGAGCGATCGTGATCGGACCCGACACGCTGCTCACCGAACCGTTGTTCGGCGCGTCCGAGGCCTCCCGCGATGCGGTGCTCCGATCGGGGCGCGTGCGCGGCATCCTGCGCCTTCCGCAAGGCATGGTGGTGACCGCTCCTCGCCAGGTGATGGCGATCTGGCTCATCGGCGGTCCGCAGGGCGGCACGCCCCTCGCCGACCGATTCACATTGACCGGCGATCTTCGCGGGATCGAGTTGAACGACGGTCGCACACGCGATGTGATCAGTGACTTGGTCACGTCACTCGGCACACGCCGAGATGTGCTCGCTCACGCGTTCCGCTTCCTGCGGTTCGTGCGCACCTCGTCGCTGCTCGCGGGCAACACGCCGCTGGTTGCGACGAGCGCGCTCCCCCGGCTGGGCGCCAACGGACCGGCGCCTGCCGACCTGCCAGTGCTGCTGGATGAGGCTACTGCCCGTCTTGAGATCGACCTCCCGCTGCGCACCACGACGACGCCTGCTGCACCAGCGTCCGTTTCACTGGGAGATGCGATCGATGCGGGTGACGTCCGAGCGCTGAGCGGAGCGCGACTGAGTGTCGAAGACTCCACCGGGGCCGACGGATTCGACATCATCGGCCGCGACGAAGTGCAGAGGGTCGCACGGGTACGTCGCCAGATCGACCGGCTGCGCCTCGCCGCGAGTTATCCACGCGCAGAGATCACGCGTCCAGGCGACGTCGTGTTCCTCGCCGGCGCCAGCCCGCGCGCGCTGGTCGACGGCGATGGTGCGAGTGTGGTCGAGTATCCGGCACGCATCCTGCGACTCGCCTCACACGCGTTCGTTCCCGAGATCGTCGCCGCCGATATCAACGCTCAGGGGGGCTCGTCGCCCTGGCAGCGCTGGATGCTGCGCCGCGTCGAGCCCTCCCAGCACGATGCCACGCGCGACGCGCTGCATCGTGTCAGCGCACTGCGCGCCGATGCCGATCGGCGTGCGGCAGAACTCGCAGCGCTCGAGAGCCTCGTGATCGACGCCCTCGCAGCGGGCGTCGTGACCGCAGAGCCCGTCCCCCATGACCCGTCCGACGAGACGTCGGAGCCTGACACCACACTTGACAGCAACACCGAAGGGACCAGCTGATGGCCGCACGCACGAAGGTCGACACCGCACCGTCGACGATGAAAGAGCTCAAGGACACGCTCTGGAAGGCCGCCGACAAGTTGAGGGGGTCGATGGATGCCTCACAGTACAAAGACGTCATCCTCGGGCTGGTGTTCCTGAAGTACGTCTCGGATGCATTCGACGAGCGCCGCGGCCAGATCCGCTCAGAGCTCGCGGCAGACGACTACGACGAGGAGCAGATCGCCGAGCTCATCGACGACACCGATGAGTACACCGGCCGTGGCGTGTTCTGGGTGCCGGCGAATGCACGCTGGTCGTACCTGGCGGAGAACGCGAAGGGACTCGGCCCGTCGATAGGCGAGGCGGAGAAGTCGGTCGGTCTGCTTGTCGATGAGGCGATGGATGCTGTCATGCAGGCGAATCCGCAGCTCAACGGCACGCTCCCCCGTATCTTCAACCGCGACAGCGTCGACCAGCGCAGGCTGGGCGAACTCGTCGACCTGTTCAACTCGGCACGATTCACAGGCCAGGGCAAGGGGGGTGCCGACGGACGCCGTGCGCGCGACCTGCTGGGCGAGGTGTACGAGTACTTCCTCGAGAAGTTCGCGGCGGCCGAGGGTAAGCGCGGCGGAGAGTTCTACACGCCGGCCGGTGTCGTGCGGGTGCTCGTCGAGCTTCTGCAGCCGACGAAGGGTCGCGTGTACGACCCGGCGTGCGGCTCGGGCGGCATGTTCGTGCAGGCCGAGAAGTTCATCGACGCGCACCACGGCGAGGGCTCGGACATCTCGGTGTACGGTCAGGAGCTCAACGAGCGCACCTGGCGTCTGGCGAAGATGAACCTCGCGATCCACGGCCTGAGCGGCAACCTCGGTGCGCGCTGGCAGGACACGTTCGCGCGCGATCTGCACCCGGATGTCGAGTTCGACTACGTGATGGCGAACCCGCCGTTCAACATCAAGGACTGGGCGCGTGATGAGTCCGACCCGCGTTGGCGCTACGGCGTGCCGCCGGCGGGAAACGCCAACTATGCGTGGATCCAGCACATCCTCTCCAAGCTCGCGCCGGGCGGCACGGCCGGCGTCGTGATGGCGAACGGGTCGATGTCGTCGAACTCCGGCGGTGAGGGCGCGATCCGTGCCGAGATCGTGGAAGCTGATCTCGTCTCGTGCATGGTGGCGCTGCCGACGCAGCTGTTCCGTTCGACCGGAATCCCGGTGTGCGTGTGGTTCTTCGCGAAGGATAAAGGAGCGCTCCTTGAGCCTGTCGAAGGGTCGCGTGGCGGCTCGATCGATCGCACCGGCCAGGTGCTGTTCATCGATGCTCGCAACCTCGGTCACATGGTCGACCGCGCCGAGCGCGCGCTGTCGGATGAGGACATCGCAAAGATCGCCCACACCTACCACGCCTGGCGCGGCATACCTTCCCCTGCGCGGACGCCGAATGACTCCGCGCCGGACGCCCCCACGCCGGAAGCCTCCACGCGGGTCGTTGAGCGAGCCGAAGGCGAGACGAAACGCGCTGAGCGAGCGCAGCGAGTCGAAGCCTCACAGCAGCCCTACGAGAACATCCCCGGCTTCGCTTACTCCGCCACCCTCGCCGAGATCAAAGCCGCCGACTACGCCCTGACGCCAGGCCGCTACGTCGGCGCCGCCGAGGTCGAGGACGACGGCGAGCCGATCGAGCAGAAGCTCGCGCGGCTGAAGGGCGAGTTGTTCTCGCAGTTCGAGGAGTCCGAGCGGTTGGCTGCGGTTGTTCGTGAGCAGTTGGGGCGGGTCGATGTCTGAGTGGCGGACGATGAAAATTGAGAACCTCGGCGAGATTTTCGATGGCCCACACGCAACTCCGACCCGCATCGACCAGGGCCCATACTTCCTCAACATCGCAAGTTTGAATCGCGGACGCCTCAGCTTGGATCTGTCCGATCATGTCTCAGAAGACGATTTCGCTCGTTGGACAAAGCGTGTCACGCCTCAGAGAGATGATCTTCTTTTCTCATATGAGACGCGACTCGGCGAAGCCGCGCTGATGCCAGATGGGATACGCGCTTGCCTCGGTCGAAGAATGGCGCTCATTCGGCCAAACCGAGAGGTGATTGACCCTCGGTTCTTCTTGTATCTCTATCTTGGGCAAGCGTTCCAAGAAACGATCGTGCTAAACACGATCCACGGTGCGACCGTGAACCGCATCCCACTCAACCGAATGTCCGACTGGGAGGTACAGATCCCGCCCCTCCCCGAGCAGCAGGCAATCGCCGAGGTGCTCGGCGCTCTCGACGACAAGATCGCCGCCAACACCCGGTTGATCGACCGACTCCTTGCGTTGTCGAATGCCGAGTTCATGAGGCGGTTCGGTGACCGTGCCTTGGAAGTGCCGCTAGGCGAGCTTGGGGAAGTCGTCGACTGCTTACATTCGAAGAAGCCCGAGCGCGTCCCGACTGGCGCCACGTTGATGCAGCTCAATAACATCCGCGATGACGGGCTCGTTGACCGGACATCGGCGTACTACATCTCCACTGAGGACTATGCGAATTGGTCACGGCGTTTCGAAACACGCGCATGGGACTTTGTCATCACCAACGTTGGGCGCATCGGCGCCGTCGCGAGGATCCCCGACGGGTACGTCGCCGCCCTCGGGAGAAACATGACAGGCATCCGACCGAACGATGCCAGCGAATCGGGTTCGTTCATTGCAGCAGCAATGATGTCGAGAGCAGTTCGTCGAGAGATTGATCAGCGCACTGACGCAGGCAGCGTCATGAGTGCGCTCAATGTCAAGAGTGTGCCGCTCCTGCGCCTGCAGGAGTCATCTCCGTCTGAACGCCACGACTTTCACGTCTTCGCCTTGCCGTTCTTCAAGTACGCAGATACCGCGCTCTCAGAGAACGCGACGCTCGCCGCCACCCGCGACGCGCTGCTTCCCAAGCTCATGTCGGGTCTGCTTCGTGTGAACGACGCGATACACCATGCCGAGGAGGTCCTCTGATGAAGTTCTGTCCCCAATGCGATAGCCCGCTACAAGACGGTGCGCGATTCTGCGGTGAGTGCGGGGCGCCGCTCGACGGGTCTGGCAACGTCTCCCAGTCCGTAGCAAAGGGTAACCGCGGCACGGTGATCCAAGCAGCAGCCGGGTCGACTGTGCATCACGGCCTCGAGTCCCCGAAGAACATACCGTTGAAGGCTCGGTGGACGTGGAACAGTCCCCTCACTCAATCTGCGCTGGCGTGGATCGGCACAGTACTGTCGCTGCTGACTCTGCTTCCGCTCGCGAAGATCGCCGAGCCGCTCTGGGCGCTACTTCGCGGAAGCGCCCCTTCCGTGACACCGAGCTGGGAGCGGTTCGTATGGATGGGCTTCTTTCTGGTGGTCGCCGTGCTCGCGGCGCTGAGTTGGAGCGCGTTCAACGTCGTGCGCAAGCGCCAGGTCAGACCCCTCGATAGGCTCGGCCTGTTTCCCGCTGCGTGGGGACGCGATGGCCGGCTGGGGCTCGCGCGCATGGAAGGGGAATGCCCCCAGTGTGACGGTGCGCTCCGGCTGAAGAACATCGCAACCATGTTCAAGATCGACACGGACGGTAATGAGCGCCCGACGAAATGGGAACCATTTGCTGTATGTCGTAAGAACCCTGAACAGCACCGGTTCGCTTTCGATGTCACTGCGACGATTGATGCTGCGACAGACGAAGCATCATGAGCTTCGCCGTCGTAGATTTCGAGACCACGGGCATACTGCCGTCGTACCACCACCGCGTGGTCGAAGTGGGCATCACCCACGTCGAACCCGATGGAACCATCTCGGGACATTGGGAGACGCTGATCAATCCCGAGCGCGATCTCGGGCCGCAGCGCATCCACGGAATCAAGGCGGCGCAAGTTGTTCAGGCTCCGGTGTTCAGTGACATCGCTGCCGACTTCGCCGCTCTACTGCAGGGACGGGTGTTCGTCGCGCACAATGCGTCGTTCGATCTGCGGTTCCTCAACGCCGAGTTCGAGCGCTCCGGGTATGCGATCTGGGGTGAGATCCCCCACCTGTGCACGATGCGGCTCGGCGCGCAGTTCGGACTCGGCGGATCCGTCGCCCTCGCGCACGCATGTGGCAGTTTCGGGGTCGAGAACGCCTTGGCCCACTCCGCTGGAGCCGACTCACTCGCCACGGCCAAACTGCTGGCCGCGTACCTCCGTACGACCGCAGAGGCACCGGCATGGCGCGATTACTGGTTCGGCCACATCGCCGCTGCGAAAGACTTCCCGTATCCACAAGGGCGTACCACTGGTGTTGCCTGGCAAGCACGCGGCGACGTTGAGGAGGAGGTCCACTTCTTGCAGCGGATCTCCGTCGACGCGAAGCATCCGCGCGCCACCGGCGTCGAAGCCGAATACCTCGGGCTGCTTGACCGCTGTCTGCTCGACCGTGTCATCTCGGTCAGCGAGGCGAGACAGCTCGCCTCTGCCGCCGACGAGCTCGGATTCAGCCGCTTCGAGATCGAAGATCTGCACGCGCAGTACTACGGCGCGCTCGCACAGGTGGCATGGGCAGACGGCGTACTCACCGACGACGAAGAACACGATCTCGACGCGGTAGCGGAACTGCTCGGCATCCCGGGCGTTACGCGTCCGACGATCACGGCCGGATTGAGCGCTTCGACAGGCTCAGCGCGCGAACGCGTCGACGCGGTGCCTATGGTCAACGCATTCACGCTGGCTCCCGGTGACCTCATCGTCCTCACGGGTGAGATGACGCGTCCGCGTTCCGACTGGGAGGACGAACTCCTGCTGCTCGGCTACGCACCCCACACCGGAATCACGAAGAAGGTGCGTCTGCTCGTCGCGGCCGATGCTGACACGCTCTCCGGTAAAGCGAAGAAGGCACGTGACTACGGCATCCCGATCGTCGACGAGAACGGACTGCGACGACTGCTTGGCAATGTCTAAAGGCGAATGTAAAGTCTAAAGAAATCTAAAGGAGTCTAAACGTGACAAACGTGAATGACAGTCCGTTTCGGGCGGGGTTCGGTAAGACCCCGCCGATGCTCGCCGGACGCGACTCCATCCTCGACGACTTCGCCGCAGCATTGGCCGAGGGCTCCTGGAGCACCGAACGCTCCATGCTCATCGAAGGCCCACGCGGCGTCGGCAAGACAGTACTCCTTAACGCTCTCGAAGACATCGCACGTGAGCGCGAGTGGATCGTGATCTCCGAGACCGCAACTCCCGGTTTTCTCGCGCGAGTCACGAACGACCACCTGCAACGGGCTATCGACCATCTGGACCCGCCGACGGAGCGCAGCATCACTGGCGTAGGAGTCGCTGGCGCCAGCATCACCACTCAGGTGACGCCGGCGCCCGCGTACCCCGTCACCCTCAGATCACAACTTGAGAGAGCCACGTCGCTCACCGAGCCGCACGGCGTACTCATCACTCTCGATGAGATCAATTCCTCTTCCATCGATGAACTCGCCGAGTTCGCAGCCGAACACCAGCACGCGATCCGGAACGACCTCGAAGTCGCGTTCGCCGGCGCAGGCCTCCGCGGTGCGATCAAGGAAGCACTCAGCCACAAGAGCCTGACGTTCCTGCGCAGATCATTGCGCCCGCCGATCGACTTCCTCGAGTACGACGACGTCGTCGATGCACTCCGGATCCCGATCGTGGATCGCGGACGTGAGATCGACGCAGAAGCACTGGATTACGCCGTACGCGCCACTCAGGGGTATCCGTTCCTCGCGCAATTGATCGGTGACCTCGCATGGAAGGCGTCGCCTCAACAAACCTTGATCTCGCTCGACGACGTGAGATCCGCGTATCGAAAAGCCCGCCGGACGATGGGTCGAAACATTCATGAGCCGTCGCTCAGCGATCTCTCCCCCACAGATCTGACGGTACTGGCGCGTATGGCCGCCGACGACGGCCCCACCGCCGTGAGCGATCTCCGCACCAGCCTCGGAGTCACCTCGAAGTACCTGAGCGTGTACCGCCAGCGGCTGATCGACGCCGGCATGATCGTTCCCGCCGGTCACGGCAAGGTCGACATCGCCATGCCCTACCTGCGTGAGTATCTCCGTGACCACGTGGTCTCCGACGCCACTACGGACCGCGCACTTCAGCGCCCCAGTTTCCCCGCGCCGCCGGCGCTCGATGAGGAGTGAGCAATCATGACCACGATCTCCGAGGCCGTCTGGGAGCAGAGCGCCCAGAACACGCTCGCCGAACCCCTGGGCTGGCATCCGTTGCACGGCGAGCAGATCTCCCCCGGCTCCGGCGAGCGCGACAGCTGGGACGAGCTGCTCATCCGTCCGCGCCTGCTCGAGGCGCTGCGCCGGCTGAATCCCGGCGTTCCCGCTCACTATCTGAAGCAGGCGGTCGTCGAGATCGCCTCGCCGACCTCGCAGGATGCGATCACCGAGAATCACCGCATCCACCGATACCTCACCAACGGCTACCCGCTCAGCTACATCGATCAGGACGGCATCGAGCAGAACCCCTCGCTGCGTCTGCTCAGCACTGATCCGGCGCAGAATGACTGGCTCACGGTGAACCAGGTCACCATCCGTCAGACGACACCCGGTCACGGAGAGGTGCATCGCCGCTTCGACGTCGTGCTCTACGTGAACGGCATGCCGATCAGCATCATCGAACTGAAGCGGGCCGGAGTCGGCGCAGCATCCGCTCACTCCCAGTTGCAGACCTACCTGCGCGAGTTCCCGATGGCCTTCCGATTCTGCGTCTTCACCCTCGCCAGCGACGGCCTCGAAGCCAAGTACGGCACGCCGTTCACTCCCCTCAACCATTTCTCGCCCTGGAACGTCGACGACGACGGCGTACCTCTGCAACAGCCGCGCATGGAGGGCGACGAAGACGTCCAAGCCCTCGACGACGCCCTCTCGGGCCTCTACAACCAAGAACGTTTCCTTCAGCTCACACGCAACTTCACCGCATTCGATGAGGGCTCCGACGGACTCGTCAAGCGCATCGCCAAGCCGCACCAGTACTTCGCCGTCACCAAGGCCGTCGGCAAGACCGTGCAGGCGGTGGAGACCAACGGCAAGGCAGGCGTCGTCTGGCACACGCAGGGCTCGGGCAAGTCGATGGAGATGGAACTCTACGCCAACCTCGCCGCGCGCCACCACAAGCTCAAGAACCCCACGATCGTCGTCATCACCGACCGCAACGAACTCGACGGGCAGCTGTTCCAGACGTTCGATCAGAGCCTGCTGCTGCCCGAGAAGCCCGTGCAGGTCGCCACTCGCAGCCAGCTCCGCGAAGAACTGCAGGCCCGCAACACCGGCGGCATCTACTTCACGACCCTGCAGAAGTTCGGCCTCAGCAAGGCCGAGAAGGATGCCGGAATCAAGCATCCGCTGCTCAGCGAACGCCGCAACATCATCGTCGTCGTCGACGAGGCGCACCGCAGCCACTACGACGACCTCGACGGGTACGCGCACCACCTGCGCCGCGCGCTCCCCCACGCCACGCTGATCGCGTTCACCGGCACGCCGATCTCATTCGCCGAGCGGAACACGCAAGACGTCTTCGGCGAATACATCGACATCTACGACCTCAGCCGGGCCGTCGACGACGGCGCCACGGTACCTGTCTACTTCGAACCGCGCCTCATCAAAGTCGCTTTCGCCGCAGACGTCTCGCCAGAGGAGATCGACGCCGCGGCCGATGAGTACACGGTCGGACTCGATGAGACCGAGCGGGCCCGGCTCGAAGCATCCGTCGCTGTCGTCAACGCCGTCTACGGCTCACCAGAGCGCATCGACGCCCTCGCAGACGACCTGCTCGACCACTGGGAGAAACGCCGCGCCGCTATGGCGCCGTTCGTCGAGGGTCCGGGCAAGGCTCTCATCGTCGGCGGCACGCGCGAGATCTGCGCCAAGTTGTACGCCGCGATCATCGAACGCCGCCCGGACTGGCACTCCGACGCGCTGGATGCCGGACGCATCAAGGTCGTCTACTCAGGCACCGCCAGCGATCAGCCGCCGATCAGCGATCACGTGCGTCGCGACTCTCAGAACGCGGTCATCAAGGATCGGTTGAAGGACGCTGAGGACGAACTCGAACTCGTGATCGTCAAAGACATGATGCTCACCGGCTTCGATGCGCCGCCATTGCACACGCTCTACCTCGATCGGCCGCTCAAGGGGGCGCTGCTGATGCAGACGCTCGCCAGGGTGAACCGCACATTCCGCGGCAAAGAAGACGGCCTGCTGGTCGCCTATGCGCCGCTGGCAGACAACCTCTCCAAGGCACTGCAGGAATACACCGTCACCGACCAGGAGAACAAGCCGGTCGGACGCGACGTCGAAGAGGCGCAGGAACTCGCCCTTGCCTACCTGGAGCAGATCCGCCCGTTGCTGGTCGGCCACGACTGGCGCAATGATCTGAAGGCGGGAGGGCCGCGCGCAGGCCTTCGGGCGGTGACGAGAGCCACCAGCTTCCTGCGCGAACCCGTCCGCAACCAGGCGGACAGCGACGGAGACACCTCGGCGACGACGGCCGTGCGCTTCCGCAAGCTCAGCAGTCAACTCGCCCGCGTCTGGGCTCTCGCCTCCGGCGGAAGCACGCTCACAGACGTGCGCGATGAGATCGCCTTCTACGAAGAGGTGCGCATCTGGATGGCGAAGTTCGACGCGCAGGATCGTCAGGCGCGCGACGAACCGATCCCCGACGACATCCAGCGCCTGCTCGGCGTTCTCATCGCAGAGTCGACCGAGACGGGCGATGTCATCGACATCTACGAGGCCGCCGGGATGCCACGTCTCTCGCTCGACGACCTCACGCCGAAGTTCGTCGAAGAGGTGCAGCACGCCCGCAACCCCCAACTGGCGATCGAGGCGCTCCGCGCCGCACTCATCGATGAGAGCCTCGCCGTGTCGCGGGGCAACCTGGTACGCCAGCGCGCGTTCTCCGAGCGGATCGCCGAGATCATGTTCCGCTACACGAACCAGCAGCTGACCTCCGCCGAGGTCATCGCCGAACTGGTGGAGCTGGCGAAGGAGGTGGCAGCCGAAGCATCCCGGGGCCAGCACTTCACGCCGGCGCTGTCGAACGACGAACTCGCCTTCTACGATGCGGTCGCGACCAACGAATCGGCGGTCGACGTGCACGGAGAGGACACCCTCGCGAAGATCGCGCGTGAACTCGTCGCCGTCATGCGCCGCGACGTGCGCACCGACTGGACCGTCCGCGACGACGTGCGGGCCAAGCTGCGCTCATCGATCAAGCGACTGCTGGTGAAGTACAAGTACCCGCCGGACAAGCAGCCTGCCGCCATCGGGCTCGTGATGGACCAGATGGAGGCGATGGCACCGCGGTACGCAGCCGAACGCGGCTGAGCCGATCGGCCTATCCGGCCCGGTACACCTCGAGGATCGTCGGGGCGTCATCCGGTCGCTCGAGAACGATGATCTCGTCGCCGGCCTCGATGCGCCCGTTCTTGACGACGCGCAAATAGGGGCCGAGTCGTCCCGCGGCAGAGAAGCGCTTGACCCAGCCGCGCTCGTCGTCACCGCCTACCCAGCGCGCGAAAGTCTGGCAGGGTGTGCGTGGCATGGTCACTTCGACAACCACAGCCCCGCCGATCTGCCATTGCTCGCCGATGCGTGCCGCGTTCACGTCCAGACCCTCGACACGCAAGTTCTCACCGAACCATCCCGGCGGCAGCTCACGCCCGAGTTCGTTCGCCCAGTACGCGGCGTCCGCCTGCGAATACGCGTACACCGCTTTATCGAGACCACCGTGGTTCTTGCGGTCCGCCTGCACGTCGGCGTATACCCCGTACGCGCCGACACGGACCGGACCCGTCACCGGACGCTTGTCGATCGCCGTCGACCCGACGGCACCGGCGTCTGGTCGCAACTGGTGCACGGCACAGACAGCGACCAGGCTCGCACCGCTCATCGACCCGACATCCCGTCGACATAGGCCATGAAGGCAGGGTCACCCATCATCGGAATCATGATGCAGATCGACACGATCAGCATGGTCGCAGCGGCACCGACGAGCGGCACCCACCAAGTGAGCTTTCCGGTGCGCAGGCGGCGCAGCGAAAGCCATGCCGTGATCACCCAGCCCACGACAAGGAGGATCGCACCGGTCGTGCCCCACAGCTTGCCCTGAGCGAAGTTCGTGAACTCGCCCTCGATGCCGAGGATTCCCATGCTCTGGTTCATGACCGTGGGCAGATCGAGGTACGCCATGCCGGTCATGAACACGTTGACCAGGCCGTAGGCCAGTAGGGCGATCGTGATGATCCGGTCCCACGGCCTGGCCTTGGTGATCGAGCGAGCGGGCGCGGGCTGCACCTGCTGCTCGATCGATGGGGCGGCAGGCACAGCATCCACCGGCGGAAGCCCCGCGAGGCGCCGTTGCTCATCCGGAGTCGCATACTCGCCGTACTGGGGCCGCTGATCGGTCATCCCGACATGCTAACCGGCTCATCGTTGAACGGATCGCAGGAACGGTTCCGCAGTCGCGCGACGCAGAGAGACAGCCATAGAGATCTCGACGGCCCCAGAGGAGTGGGGACTCCTCGGGGGCCGCTGAAGCGGAACGCTGGGGACGCTCACGCCTCAAGATGAAGCTGCGCTGGGGACGCACCCTCCATCTGCAGCACCGTGATACGTGTGCTGCACGACAAGCCTAAGACAACTGTGGCGACGAGCGCGCGGGGTTGTCGTTCAGGAGGTGGTCGAATCCGCTGTCGCGCGGCCACCGAGTGCACGCGCGTCGCGCTGGCCTGAGGAGTCCTGACGCAGTTCCTTGGGAAGCGAGAACATCAGATCCTCCTCGGCGGTGCGGATCTCCTCCACATCGCCGTAGCCGGCCGCGGCGAGCGTCTCGAGCACTTCGCGCACGAGGACCTCGGGAACGGATGCGCCGCTCGTCACGCCGACCGTCGCGACGCCGTCGAGCCACTCCTGCTTGATCTCTTCGGCGTAGTCCACCCGGTACGCGGCCTTGGCACCGTACTCCAGCGCGACCTCGACCAGGCGAACGCTGTTGGACGAGTTCGACGAGCCGACGACGATCACGAGTTCAGCGTCGACGGCGACCTTCTTGATCGCGACCTGACGGTTCTGAGTGGCGTAGCAGATGTCATCGGACGGCGGCGCCTGCAGATCCGGGAACCGCAGACGCAGCCTGTTGACGGTCTCCATCGTCTCGTCGACCGAAAGCGTGGTCTGCGAGAGCCAGACGACCTTCGACGGGTCCTTGACCACGACGGTGTCAGCCTCTTCCGGCGAGTTGACGATGGTCACTCGCTCCGGTGCGTGACCGGCCGTACCCTCGACCTCTTCGTGTCCCTCGTGGCCGATGAGCAGGATCTCGAAATCGTCGCGCGCGAAACGCACGGCCTCACGGTGCACCTTGGTCACCAGAGGGCAGGTCGCGTCGATCGCGAGCAGGCCCCGATCGGATGCCGCCTCCACGACCGCAGGAGAGACACCGTGCGCGCTGAACACGACATGCGCGCCGGACGGCACCTCGTCGACCTCTTCGACGAAGATCGCGCCCTTCTCTTCGAGCTCGGTGACCACATGGATGTTGTGCACGATCTGCTTGCGCACGTAGACGGGTGCGCCGTAGCGCTCGAGCGCCTTCTCGACCGCGACGACGGCACGATCGACGCCGGCGCAGTAACCACGGGGAGCGGCGAGCAGAACCCGCTTGTGTCCGTCCACCGGGTTATCCTGAAGCCGCGTCGCCCGCGATCGAGGGATGCGGGGAACGGGAAGATGTACGGTGGCCTGGCTCACCCTTCGATCCTACCTTCGAACGGTCGTGCCGGGCCTGGACGGGCACTCAGACGCATGAGCACGGAAGGGGCCAGATGACGGTCTTCGAAGCGACACCGGCGAAGGGCGAGGCTCCCGCGGCGGATGCCGTGGCTCCGCGCGACTCGACCTCGGACACCCCGACGTCCGTCGCCCGGTTGAACGGCACGATCCGCGATTTCATCGCACGGTGGAACGTCGTGTGGGTCGAGGGCGAGATCACTTCCTGGAACGTGCGCGGCGGCAACGTGTTCGCCCGCCTCAAGGACACCCTCTCCGACGCGCAGATCTCGATCCGCATCTGGTCGAGCGTGCGTGGACGCATCCCCGCCGATCTCGGCATCGGCGACCATGTCGTCGCGGCGGTCAAGGCAGACTACTTCGTCAAGGCCGGCGACTTCAGCTTCACCGTGTCATCCATGAAGCACGTCGGTCTCGGCGACCAGCTCGAGCGCCTCGAGAAGCTGCGCGCACAGCTGCGCCAGGAGGGGCTGTTCGATCCGTCCCGCAAGAAACCTCTGCCCTTCCTCCCGCACGTGATCGGTCTCATCACCGGCGAGCGCTCGGATGCCGAGAAGGATGTGCATCGCAACTCGGAGCTGCGCTGGCCGCAGGTGCGCTTCCGCACCGAGTACGCCGCTGTGCAGGGCGATCGCTGCGTGCCGGAGACCCTGGCCGCGCTGGCGACGCTCGACGCCGACCCGGACGTCGACGTGATCATCATCGCTCGCGGCGGCGGCGACCCGCAGACCCTGCTCGGATTCAGCGACGAGCGCCTCGTGCGGGCGGTTGCCGCGGCATCCACCCCCGTCGTCTCCGCCATCGGACACGAGAACGACCATCCTCTTCTCGACGACGTCGCCGACCTCCGCGCCTCGACGCCGACGGATGCCGCGAAACGTGTCGTCCCCGACGTCGGAGAGCAGCGCGCCCTCATCGGCCAGCTGCGCTCACGCGCCACGACGCGACTCACGCAGCGCATCTCGCACGACATCCAGCAGCTCGATCAGTTGCGCAGCCGACCGGTGCTGCGCTCACCCGACCCGATCGTCGAAAGCCGCGCGCAGGAGATCTGGCTGCAGGTCTCGCGCGGACGCGACACCATCACCCGCCGGCTCGACACCGCCGCACGCAAGACGACCGAATTGCGTGCTTCGCTGCGTGCCCTCTCGCCCGCCGCGACGCTGGCGCGGGGCTACGCGATCGCGCACCTCGACGGCGGTGTGATCCTGCGCGATGCGGCGGATGCTCCGGCCGGAGCATCGTTGACCATCACGGTCGACCGCGGATCGGTCGCCGCCCGCTCCGAGGGCGAGATCGCGGAAGCGGAGTGATGAGCGTGCTGGACGTAGGATGGAAACCGTGACTGCGCCGACCGACTCCCCTGTCGAGACCCTGTCGTTCGAGGCCGCTCGCGACGAACTCGTGCGCGTGGTCGCCGAACTCGAGCAGGGCGCCCCGACCCTCGAGCACTCCCTCGCTCTCTGGGAGCGTGGCGAGGCGCTCGCCGCACGCTGCGAGGAGTGGCTGCTGGGCGCGAAGCGCCGTCTCGATGAGGCCCGTGCCGCGGCATCCGATTCCCCCTCGAGGGAAGAATCGTGAGCAAGAGCGCTCCGATCGTCGCAGAGCTCGGACGTCCCGAGACGCCGGAGGAGACCGCTGCCCGCAAGGCGGAGTTCAGCAAGAACTACCGCGCGAGCCAGAACTTCCGCAACCTCATCGCCGCGCTGCTCGTCACTCTGGCCGTCGTCGCGGTCGTGATCTTCGCCGTCCCGCGTGGTGAGCGTGCATCCGAGACGAAGATCGATGTCTCCGCCATCGCCGCCGATGTCGAGACGACTATGGGCAGTCCGGCCGTCGTGCCCGAACTGGACGACTTCTGGCGGGTGAACGCCGCAGAGCTGCAGGGCGGCGCGACCGTCGTCTGGAACATCACCGTGGCGCCCGCCGCCGAGAACGAGCGCGGGTTCATCCGCATCGCGCAGGCATTCGACGACGACTCCTCGTGGGCCCCGCAGATGCTGAACGGTACGGCCGCCACCGACACCACGCGCATCGGCGGGCTCGAGTGGGACGTCTACTCCCTGGGACGCGACACCGAAGACAACGTCTCGTACGCGATCGGCACCCAGGCCGGCGACGACTACATCCTGCTGTACGGTTCACGCTCTGCCGATTCGACCGCCGAGCTCGCCGAGTCGCTCATTCCTCAGATCAACGTCATCGCGGAGGCCTCATGACGACACTCACCCCCACCGCGGCCTGGCAGCAGATGCTCGACGGCAACCGTCGATTCGTGAACGGCGAGCCCCGGCATCCGAATCAGGACGTGGAGCGACGTCACGATCTCGCCCATCAGCAGAATCCGGTCGCGACGCTTTTCGGATGCTCGGACTCGCGCCTGGCCGCGGAGATCATCTTCGACCTCGGCCTCGGCGACCTGTTCGTGGTGCGCAACGCCGGACAGGTGATCGGCGAGTCGATCGTCGGGAGCCTCGAGTACGCCGTCGAGATCCTCAAGGTGCCGCTGATCGTCGTGCTCGCCCACGACGAATGCGGTGCCGTGCGCGCCGCGATCGACGGCACCGCGATCGACGCCGACCCGCTGCCGCCGCACATCTGGAAGCTCATCGCACCGATCATCCCCGCCGCCCGCAAGGTGCTGGCTCAGAACGGCGGCACATCGCCCGCCGACATCGATGCCGAGCGGGTCGGACGCGAGCACCTGCGCAACACGGTGGCGAACCTGCTGCAGTCGTCCGAGCTGATCAGCGACGCGGTCGCCGAGGGCCGGCTGGGCATCGTGGGCGCCAACTACCGTCTTGCCGAGGGCACGGCCGTGCCCGCCATCTCAGTAGGAATCAACACCGGGGTCGAGGACGTCCCCGCAACCAAGGAGGGATCGCAGTGACCGACACTCACCAGCGCAGCGGCGAAGAATCGCAGGGCTACCGCATCGAGCACGACACCATGGGCGAGGTCCGTGTGCCAGTGAACGCACTGTACGGTGCGCAGACGCAGCGTGCAGTGGAGAACTTCCCGATCTCGGGCAAGGGCCTGGAGCCGGCGCAGATCGCCGCCCTCGCGCGCATCAAGAAGGCGGCGGCGCTCGCGAACAAGGAGCTCGGCACCCTCGACGGCGCCATCGCGGATGCCATCGCCGCTGCCGCCGACCGCGTGGCCTCTGGCGCGCACGACGACGAGTTCCCGGTCGACACCTACCAGACCGGTTCGGGCACCTCGTCGAACATGAACATGAACGAGGTGCTGGCGTCCATCGCCTCCAGCATCCTCGGCTCGGCTGTGCACCCGAACGACCACGTGAACGCGTCGCAGTCGTCGAACGATGTGTTCCCCACCTCCGTGCACATCGCCGTCACCCAGGCGCTCATCGACACGCTGATCCCGTCGCTGCACCACCTCGCCGTCGCCCTCGAGGCGAAGGCCGATCTGTGGAAGGATGCCGTGAAGTCGGGCCGCACGCACCTCATGGATGCGACGCCGGTCACGCTCGGCCAGGAGTTCGGCGGCTACGCCCGTCAGATGCGCCTGGGCATCGAGCGCGTGCAATCTGCACTCCCCCGCGTCGCCGAGGTTCCGCTGGGTGGCACGGCCGTCGGCACCGGCATCAACACGCCGCTCGGCTTCCCGCAGAAGGTCATCGCGCTGCTCGCGGAGGAGACCGAACTGCCGATCACCGAGGCGAAGGACCACTTCGAGGCTCAGGCCAACCGCGACGGCCTGGTTGAGGCATCCGGCGCTCTTCGCACGATCGCGGTGTCGCTGACGAAGATCAACAACGACCTGCGCTGGATGGGCTCCGGCCCGAACACCGGCCTCGGCGAGATCCACATCCCGGATCTGCAGCCCGGCTCGTCGATCATGCCCGGCAAGGTCAACCCGGTCATCCCGGAGGCCGTGCTGATGGTCTGCGCCCGCGTGATCGGCAACGACGCGACCGTGGCATGGGCGGGAGCATCCGGAGCGTTCGAGCTGAACGTCGCGATCCCCGTCATGGGCACGGCGCTGCTGGAGTCGATCCGTCTGCTGTCCAACGCCTCACGCGTGCTGGCCGACAAGACGATCGACGGTTTGAAGGCGAACACCGAGCGTGCGGCCGCGTTCGCCGGGATGTCGCCGTCGATCGTGACGCCGTTGAACAAGCTCATCGGCTACGAGGCAGCGGCGAAGATCGCCAAGCACGCCGTCGCCCAGGGCGTCACGGTGCGCGATGCCGTGATCGACCTCGGCTACGTCGAGCGCGGCGAGCTGACGCTGGAGCAGCTGGACGAGAAGCTCGACCTGCTCTCGATGACCCACCCGGGCTGAGTCCGGGTCACCTGTTCCACCTGTCGGAGCCTGTTGCGCCCGTCGGAGGTTTTGTCGAAAATCCTCCGACACCTGCAACAGGCTCCGCCGTGTGTAACATCCCGGCATCCATTCAGGATGCCGGGCATCCATTCAGCACGCCCGGCATCCGCCTCAGGAAGTCAGGGGCTCGGTTCGGAAGCGCACGAGTACGGTCTGAGTGTCGTCGTCGACGGTGAAGCTCGCGTTGCCCATCTCCTCGCGAAACTCCGGGCTGCGCCAGAACTCTTCATGTCCGGCGCGCCAGTCGGCGACGGTCGTGAATCCTTCGCCCTCGGCGACCGCGTGGTCGAGATCGACATCTGCGAGGCGCACAACACGAACCTCCGTGATCTCCTCGATGCATACCGACTCACCTGCGGAATCGATCACGATCGCCCGGTCGCCGACGGCAGGCAGCGGCTCGCCCTCGCGCTCGTACCCTACGACGAGTGAGGTCGTTGACGTCTTCTCGCCGCTGAGGATCGCCCCGACGAGCTGGTCGCGAAGCGGGCCGGGAAATGCGTACTCGGATACCGGCAGGTCGGTTTCAGGCATCCGCTCAGCTTACCCACGGATGCTGGCCTCCACGCGTGTCGCGGCCGCCGGAGTGTGTTGCACTTGTCGGATCATTTCGGCCGATTCCTCCTACGGGTGTCACACTCTCCGACGCATGCAACGCGCCCACTCTTCCTCCACATTCCGGTTCTCGTCGATCAACGGTGGATAGCCTCACCCAAGCGCTTGGACGCACCATCGTAGAAGCATGCTCGATCCATCGCAGACCATCGAACGCCTTGGCGGTATCGCACGAGGCTCTCATCTACAGCGCCTCGGCCTCACCCGTACGCAATTGTCACGCGCTGTTCGCGCAGGAAAGGTTCAGCGAGTGCGCCCCGGCGTCTTCGCCACGCACGACCTCAACGGCGACATTCGCACGGCCGCGACGCATGGCGGGGCGCTTACCTGCGCTTCCGCGCTGCGCGCTCATGAAGTCTGGGTGCTTCCCGATGACGACGGACTCCACGTCTGGATGGGACCGAGCGGTCGCGTGCACAACCATGCTGACTGCTCATGCACCAGCCACTTCTACACTGGTACGCCGCCATTCGGGTATGCCTCGATCGAGACGTCGCTGCTGCATCTGCGGCGTTGCGCCGGCGACGAGGCGTTCTTCGCCGCATACGAATCCGCGCTTCGGCTGAAACTGCTGCGGAGGGCTGCTCGACAACGCCTAATTGCAGCACTGCCAGCATCCGCTCGTTGGCTCGTCGACATCGCCCGAACCAACGCCGACAGTGGTCTCGAATCTCTGCTGCGGCTGCGTCTGCATCTTCTCGGCATCCGACTCGACTGTCAGGTCGAGATCAGCGGTGTCGGGATAGTCGACTTCGTCATCGGCGGACGTCTCATCTTGGAGGCCGACGGCAAGGTGAACCACGACGGCAAGATGCGCCACAAGGATCTGGTGCGGGATGCTGCCGCCTCCGCGCGCGGGTATGAGACTCTGCGATTCGACTACGCGCAAGTTCTGTACGACTGGCCCACTGTGCAAGCGGCCATCATCGGTGCGCTGCGCCGTCTGCGTGAATACGCCTGATGCGGCAATCCGCTGTTACATCTGAAGGAGACTGTCACACCTGTCGGACACTTTCGCCGGAAAGCTACGACAGGTGCAACACCCTCCGACAGGTGCAACATGGCCCAACCATCGACTTTCAGTTGAGCTCCCCGCCCTCCAGCAGCTCCGTGACGAGCGCCGCGATGGCCGAGCGCTCCGAGCGCATCAGCGTCACGTGCGCGAACAGGTCGTGGCCCTTCAGCGTCTCGATCACCGAGGCGATGCCGTCGTGGCGGCCGACGCGCAGGTTGTCGCGCTGTCCGACGTCATGTGTGAGCACCACCCGGGAGTTCTGACCCATCCGGCTCAGCACCGTCAGCAGCACGTTGCGCTCCAGCGACTGCGCCTCGTCGACGATCACGAACGCGTCGTGCAGCGAGCGGCCCCGGATGTGCGTGAGCGGGAGGACTTCGAGGATGCCGCGCTCCACGACCTCTTCCATGACGTTGCCCGAGACCACCGAGCCGAGGGTGTCGAAGACCGCCTGACCCCACGGGCCCATCTTCTCGCCCTGGTCGCCTGGCAGGTATCCGAGCTCCTGCCCGCCGACCGCGAACAGCGGGCGGAACACGATGATCTTCTTCTGCTGCTGCCGCTCGAGCACCGCTTCCAGCCCGGCGCACAGTGCCAGGGCCGACTTGCCCGTCCCTGCGCGACCTCCGAGCGAGACGATCCCCACATCGGGGTCGGTGAGCAGGTCGATCGCGATGCGCTGCTCAGCGGAGCGGCCGTGCATCCCGAACAGCTCGCGATCACCGCGCACCAGCTTGTACTCGCCGTCGCCGCTGATGCGGCCGAGTGCCGATCCGCGCTCGGAGTGGATGATGAGACCCGTGTTGACCGGAAGCCCTCGGGCCTCCTCGCTGATGCCGACCTCGCTCTCGTACAGGTCGCTGATCTCGTCGCCTGAGAGGTCGAGGTTCGCGATACCGGTCCAGCCGGAGTCCACGGCCTGCTCGGCGAGATACTCCTCGGCCGAGATTCCGAGAGAGGCGGCCTTGACCCGCATCGGCAGGTCCTTGGAGACGATCGTGACTTCCTGCCCGTCGTCTGCCAGGTGCATGGCCACCGCGAGGATGCGGCTGTCGTTGTCGCCGAGGCGGATGCCGCTGGGCAGCACCGATCCGTCGGTGTTGTTCAGCTCGACGCGCAGCGTGCCGCCTTCGCCGATGGGCACGGGGAAGTCGAGTCGTCCGTGCTCGATTCGCAGCTCATCCAGGTGCCGGAGCGCCTGCCGCGCGAAGTAGCCGATCTCCGGATCGTGACGTTTGCCCTCGAGCTCCGTGATCACGACGACCGGAAGAACGATCGAGTGCTCTGCGAAGCGGAAGAACGCCTGCGGATCCGACAGCAGCACCGAAGTGTCGAGCACATAGGTGCGAACGTCCTGATCCGACTTCCCTGAGGATGCCCGACGCGAGGACTGACGGGTGGACTGCTGTGCTGTACGTGTGGTCACGACCCACTCCCGACCCGGGATGTTTCCCGGCTATGCCACGAGTCGACCAGTGGGCCACGAGTCGCGATCCGAAGGCCGACCCGAACGGGCACCGTGCCCGATGCCTAGAACGTACGACCGGCCCGCCGACCCGCGTGCGCGACACGCCCGCGCGGCATATTAAGCGCAGGTGAACTCTCGCGCCTATGCCCCGAGAGTCCCGATCGCGTCATCGAGCATGCGCAGCGTCTCATCGCCCGTACCCGCGTGCGCCGCGAGACGAACGGTCGTACCACGGGTCGTGGCGACGATCCCCGCGTTCGTGAGTGCAGCGGAGAGCGCGGCCGGCTCTTCGGGCGCGAGCGTGACGATACCGGCGCGCTTGCTCTTCGTGCGCGGTGTGAGCACTGGGATGCCGTGACGGTCGGCGATCTCGAATATGCGGTCGACGCGTCCGCTGATCGCGTCGTCGATCGCTGCCACCCCGGCATCACGCACGTCGCGCAGGCCGATCGCCAGGCGGGCGACGGCGAGCTGATCGGGACTGTTGACCGCATACGCACGAGCGGATGCTGCGGGCGCCGGCAGTTCGTCGACGGGAAGCCCACCCTCCACGCCGGCGAAGCCCGACAGCACGGGGGCGATGCGCTCCCTCGCCTTTGCCGAGAACGAGGTGAAGCCGGTGCCGCGCGCGGCACGCAGCCACTTGTAGCCGTGCCCTGCCACGACGTCGGCGACGGAGTAGTCGTCGTCCACGACGCCGAACGACTGCACGGCGTCGACGATCAGCAGGCGGTCCGGGCCGAGCACGTCGCGGAGTGCTGCGAGATCGACGCGGTAGCCGGTGCGGAAGTCGACGTGGCTGACCGCGAGCGCGGTCACGTCGTCGTCGAGCGCCTCGGCCACGGCATCCGGGGTCACGAAGGTGTGTTCGGGCTCGATCCAGCGCGGAGTGAGCTCGCCCGCCGATGCCTGCGCGGCCCGTTCGAGAGTCATGCTGATGCTCGGGAACTCCGCCGACGAGGCGATGACCGTGCCCTTGAGCCCGTAGAACGCGTGCATGAGGCCGTGGGTCGACGATGGCTGCAGCGTCACCGTCTCGGCGTCTGCGTCGAGCAGTTCGGCGGCGATCTCACGAGCCTCACCGAACCGCTCACTGACGAGTGCCAGCGATGACGGACGTCCGCTGCCCAGCAGATCGGCGTCCGCGAACACCTCGGCGCGCACGGTCGGCGAAATCGGCCCGAATGCCGCCCAGTTCAGATAGCCAGGGTCGCCGTCGAAGGTTGCGACGTAGTCGTCGAGAGTGCTCACCAGAGGATTCTCCCACGTGGGCGACGCTTCGACAGGCTCAGCGAGCGCGACAGGCTCAGCGAGCGCGACAGGCTCAGCGAGCGAGACAAGCTCAGCGAGCGAGACAAGCTCAGCGAGCGAACAAGCTCAGCGAGCGAGACAAGCTCAGCGAGCGAGACAAGCTCAGCGAGCGAGACAAGCTCAGCGAGCGAGACAAGCTCAGCGAGCGAGACAAGCTCAGCGAGCGAGACAAGCTCAGCGAGCGCGACGCTCAGCGTCCGAAGCGCCGATCCCGGTCGACGTAGTCGCGGATAGCCCGCAGGAAGTCGACCTGGCGCAGGTCCGGTCCCAGTGCTTCCACGAAGTAGAACTCGCTGTGCGCGCTCTGCCAGAGCAGGAAGTCGCTGAGTCGCTGCTCGCCGCTCGTGCGGATGACGAGATCCGGATCGGGCTGGCCGCCGGTGTAGAGGTGCTCGCCGATCATCTCGGGCGTGAGGTGTGCTGCGAGATCCTCCATGGTTCCGCCTGACGCGTCGTGCTCGGCGATGATCGAGCGCACGGCGTCGACGATCTCGTTGCGCCCGCCGTAGCCCACTGCGAGGTTCACGTGCAGACCCGAATGCCCGGTGGTGCGCTCCTCCGCGTCGCGCAGCACGCGTGCCAGTTCGTCGGGAAGGATGTCGGAGCGGCCGACGTGCTTGACCCGCCAGTCGCCGTTCTGAGCGAGCGACTCCGCGAGCTCGGCGATGATCTCGATGAGATCGGCGATCTCCTTGGAGTCGCGCTTTCGCAGGTTGTCGCTGGAGAGCAGATACAGCGAGACGACGCGAACTCCGATGTCGTCGCACCAGCCGAGGAACTCCCGCATCTTGGCCGCGCCGGCGCGATGGCCGTCGGCGGGAGAATCGAGACCCAGTTGACGCGCCCAACGACGGTTGCCGTCGATCATCATCGCGACGTGATGCGGGACGGATGCCGGATCCAGCTGTCGCCGGAGCCTCTTGCCGTACAGCCGGTACAGCGGCCCCCGGCCCTCGCTCGTGCGTGCATTCACCTGCCTACGTTATCGCGTCGAGGCAACGATGCCCTGTGCGGCCGCGACGATCGCATGTACATCTGACGGCATGGACCGCGGCTTAGAGTGAGCACGTGAGCACTTCAGACGCCGACGCGATACCGGTTCCAGAGCTTCCGCTGCTCGACGCTGCAAAGGCGGACGCGGATGTCGAGATCAAGCCGACCTGGCGCGGATGGCTGCACGCCGCGACGTTCCCGGTGGCGATCGCCGCGGGCATCGTGCTGATCGTGCTGTCCGAAGGCGCGCCTGCGAAGTGGGCCGCCGCCGTCTTCATGGCGAGCTCGCTGCTGCTGTTCGGCAACTCCGCCCTGTATCACCGCATCAATTGGGACCCCAGGACCAAACTGATACTCAAGCGCATCGATCATGCCAACATCCTGCTGCTGATCGCGGGCACCTACACGCCGCTCGCGGTCAACGCGCTCGTGCCGGAGAAGGGCACGCTGCTGCTCATCCTGGTCTGGAGCGGCGCGGTCCTCGGGATCCTGTTCCGGGTGTTCTGGATCAACGCACCGCGCTGGCTGTACGTCGCCCTCTACCTCGTGCTCGGCTGGGCCGCTGTCATGTACATGGTCGACCTGCTGAACGCGAATGTCGCGATGATGGTGCTGGTCTGCGTGGGAGGGCTGCTCTACACCGGCGGCGCGATCGTCTACGCGTTGAAGAAGCCGAACCCTTGGCCGGGCCACTTCGGATTCCACGAGATCTTCCACCTGTGCACCGTGCTCGCGTTCCTGTGCCACTGGACCGCGTGCCTGCTGATCTCGATGGCGCCGTACGCGCCGTCCCTCGGCCTGCCGGGCTGATAGTAGTAGAACGCACCCTGAACGACGAAGGAGATCCCCATGGCCGATGTCGAGAGCTTCACCCTCGATCACACCGCTGTCCGGGAGGGCTGCACACCATCGAGCACGTCCTCGCCGGCCTGCTGCGCGACCACCTCGAGGGCGTCATCGACATCTCCCCGTTCGGATGCCGCACGGGCTTCCACCTGATCACCTGGGGCGAGCCGAGCGTCGCGGCGGTCGTGGCGGCCGTCCGCGTGGGGCTCACCGCGATCGCCGAGGACATCACCTGGGACGACGTCCCCGGCGTCGACGCGATCAGCTGCGGCAACTACCGGGATCACAGCCTGCACAGCGCGCGGGAGTGGTCCAGGCACATCCTCGAACAGGGCATCAGCCTTGACGCTTTCGAGCGCGTGGGAGTGTGATGTTCGGCGAGCTCAGCGCCGTGGATCGTCCTTCTCGGATGCTTCGTCGCCGTTCTCGTGCGCAGGGGCGGCGGTGCCGGCATCCGGGGTCCGCGCTTCCCGGCCTGCGGCCTCTTCCGCATCGAGCTCCTCGCGCACCTCTTCTCGATAGCGCACACGGCGCACGCGACGGTTCATGTCCCAGATGAGCAGCACCACGGCGATCACGACGATCACGGTCACGAGGAATCCGGCGGGGCCCGGTGTGACGGCGTTCGGGTCGACGGTCATCGTCGGCGTCGGAATCGGGGTCTCAGTTCCGAACTGCACGAGCATGTGTACGCCTTTCCTTCGCAGGTCGCATAACCTGGAACCACAAGCCTAACTATCGAAAGCACCTACCAGTGACGACTGCCCTCGAGCTCGATGAACGATATGGCCGCCGACGCCGCTCGCGCGCTTCGTGGATCATCGGCGGTGCGGTCGCCGTGGTGGTGATCATCATCGCCTCATGGGTGACAGTCTCGCAGTCGATCGACACGGTCGACGCCGACGACTTGAGCTTCGAACTCGTCGATGAGCGCACTGTCACGGTGCGCTTCCAGGTCACCACCCCTCAGGGTCGGGATATGGCCTGCGCGGTCGAGGCGCTCGATGAGGAGTTCGGCGTCGTCGGCTGGAAGATCGTCCAGATTCCCGCCGCAGACACTCCCATGCAGCAATTGACGGCGACCGTACCGACCGTCGCACAAGCCACGACAGGTTTGGTGAACTCCTGCTGGCCCTTATAGACTCCCCTGATACGACCGACGCCCTGGCCACTTGCCGGGGCGTCTTGGCATATCCCCACCGCCCTGACGGGCGTTCGACAACACCGCCCTGAAGGGCGTTCGACAAAGGAGCACGCTGTGTCCACAGACGCTCAGGTACCCTTCCTCACTCAAGAGGCATATGACCGGCTCGTCGCTGAGCTCGAGGCCCTGTCCACGACGGGTCGCGACGAGATCGCGAAGCGCATCGAAGCCGCCCGCGAAGAAGGCGACCTCAAGGAGAACGGCGGATATCACGCCGCGAAGGACGAGCAGGGCAAGCAGGAGGCGCGCATCCGCACGCTCGAGCAGCTCCTGAAGACCGCGAAGGTCGGCGAAGCCGTGGTCAGCCGCGGCATCGTCGAGCCCGGAACCGTCGTCACGGCACTCGTCGCCGGCGGCGAAGAGGTCTTCCTGCTCGGCAGCCGCGAGATCGCGGCATCCGGGAGCGACGTCGACGTCTACAGCGAGGCGAGCCCGCTCGGCCAGGCCATCCTCGGCCTGAAGGTCGGGGAGAAGACCTCGTACGAGGCGCCGAACGGCAAATCGATCTCGGTCGAGGTCACGAACGTCGAGACCTACGCCGGCTGAGTCCGACCCACAGACGCAGAACCGCGCCGGGACAGTGCAGCGATGCTGCTGTCTCGGCGCGGTTCTTCCGTTCCGCGATCAGTCGGGAACGACCATCGGGTCGTAGCCGGCCTGGCGGAGCGTGTCGAGTGTGAGCTCGGTGTGCTCCGCTCCCCTGGTCTCGATGCTCATCTGCAGGATGACTTCGCTGATCTGCAGTCCCTGGCCGTGCCTGGTGTGCATGACCTCCATGACATTGGCGCCGGCCTGCGAGACGAGCTCGGAGACCCTGGCGAGCTGACCGGGGCGGTCGGGCAGCGGGATGCGGATGGTCAGATAGCGACCGGATGCCGCGAGCCCGTGCGACACGACGCGCTGGAGCAGCAGCGGATCGATGTTGCCACCGGAGAGCACGGCCATGGTCTTGCCGGTGCCGGACACCTTGCCTGCGAGGATGGCGGCCACGCCGACGGCGCCCGCGGGCTCGACGACGACCTTCGCCTGCTCGAGCAGGATGAGGATCGCACGAGCGATGTCGTCGTCCGTGACGGTGACGACCTCGTCGACCAGGTCCTTGATGATCTCGAAGGGCACGGCCCCGGGCTTCGCGACGAGGATGCCGTCTGCGATGGTCGGATGCGTCTCGATCTCGACAGGATGGCCCTCGGCCAGCGAAAGCGGCATAGCGGCGGCGTTCTCGGCCTGCACTCCGATCACCCGCACGGTGCGTCCGGCCCGTGCTGCCGCAGCCTTCGCGGCGGCGGCCACACCGGCGATGAGTCCTCCGCCGCCGATGCCGACGAGGATCGTGTCGACATCAGGAGCATCCGCGATCAGTTCGAGCCCGAGGGTTCCCTGACCGATCACCACGTCGCGGTGATCGAAGGGGTGGATCATCACCGCCCCTGTACGCTCCGCGAACTCCGCCGCGAGCCGCAGCGACGTCGCGACGGTCTCGCCTTCCAGCACGACCTCGGCTCCATACCCCCGGGTGGCGAGCAGCTTGGGCACAGGCACGCCGAGTGGCATGAAGATCGTCGCGGGGATGCCGAGCGCCTGCGCGGCGAGCGCGACGCCCTGCGCGTGGTTGCCCGCGGATGCCGCCACCACACCGCGCGCGCGCTCTTCGGCCGTGAGCTTCGACAGACGGTACGCGGCACCACGGATCTTGAACGAACCGGTGCGCTGCAGGTTCTCCATCTTCAGCACGACGGACTCACCGAGGATGTCGGACAGCGCCCTGGACGGCAGGGTCGGCGTGTGCGAGATCACTCGCTCCAGCCCCCGTGCGGCTTCCTCGAACTCGCCCAGACTGGGGACTGCACTCATGTATTCCTCCGACGCCGCTCGAGCGGCACTGTACTCCAGATCAGGTCACCAGTGGGCCTGCCGCCGGTCTTCCACGAGCCGCTGCTGAGCGTCACCGCGACGACGTTCACGAAGGCTGCCAGCGGCACTGCGAACAGTGCACCGGGAATGCCGGCGATCATCGACCCACCGGCGACCACCAGAACGACGGCGAGCGGATGCACCTTGACCGCGGATCCCATCAGGATCGGCTGCAGGATGTGGCCCTCGACCTGCTGGACACCGATCACGACGACCAGCATCCAGAACGCGTTCAGCGGATCGTTGTACACAAGCGCGAGGAACACCGCCACGGCACCGGTGGCGACCGCACCGACGATCGGAATGAACGCACCGAGGAAGACGAGCACGGCGACCGGGATCGCGAGCGGGACACCGAGCAGGAAGGCGCCGATGCCGATGCCGATCGAGTCGATCGTCGCGACCAGCAACTGGGTCTTCGCGAAACTGACGACCGTTCGCCAGCCGTTGCGCGCCGCGGCGTCGACGGCGGGTCGCGCATCGCGAGGGAAGAGCATCGTCGTCCAGCGCCAGATGCCGCCGCCGTCGGCGAGCAGGCAGATCAGGATGAAGACCGTCAGGAGCATGCCGACCACGACGTGGCCGGCCGTCGAACCGATGGCGAGGGCACCGGACCACAGCAGTTGCGCCTGTTCCTGGATCAGCGCGAAGCCCTGATCGATGTAGTCCTGGATCTGCCCTGCGGACAGGTGCAGCGGGCCGTCCATCAGGTACTGCTGGAACTCGTCGAGCGCCTGCATCGTGCTCTTCTGCACCGATGGCCACTCGCGCGCGACCTGCCATCCGACGAGCCAGAGCAGGCCCGAGACGATCGCGAGCGTGCCGACGAGGGCGATCAGGATCGCGAGCCACCGCGGGAAGCGCTTGCGCAGCATCCATTCGAACACCGGCCAGAGCAGAGCCGTGATGAGGATGCCGATCAGCAGCGGGATGACGAGGAGCTTCAGCTGGATCACGATCCAGATGATGACGCCGGCGGCCGCGGCGATCAGCAGCATGCGCCAGGCGTAGCCGGCTGCGACACGCAATGACAGCGGCACTGCGTTGTCGGCCTCGGTCGTGACCGTGCGATCGGTCGGCATGCGACCCCACAGACGATCGCGCTTGCGGGGGCGCTGCTCATCCGTCATGTCGTAAGTCTAGTTCCGGTGTCGGAGGGATTCTGCGACGCGCGCTCCGACGACCATGTCGGAGGCGGACGATACGCTGACGACGTGACCGAGACCCTCAGTGCCGCGCAGGCTCGCCGCACGGCCCTGGCCGCCCAGGGGTTCACCCGACGTCGCCCGACGGCCACCGTCTCCGCCCGCCACGTGCACGGCGCGATGCAGCGCCTGGGTGTGCTGCAGATCGATTCCGTGAACGTCTTCGCGCGCAGTCACTATCTGCCGCTCTTCTCCCGGCTGGGCTCCTACGATCCGGCGCTGCTGGATCGAGTGTTCCTCTCGCGCACCACGCACTACGTGGAATACCTCGCGCACGAGGCCACGTTCGTGCCGGTCGAGGACTGGTCGCTGTGGCGCTTCCGCATGGAGGCGTTCCGCAAGCGCTGGGAGTCCGATCCGCAGTCGTGGCTGAGCCAGAACAGCCGCACGATCACATGGGTGAAGGACGAACTGCGCACCCGGGGCCCCCTGCGCCCGGCACAGCTTCGGGCCGATGCGCCGCGCGAGCGCGGCACCTGGTGGGATTGGGACGACGTGAAGCTCGCCCTCGAGCATCTCTGGCGCACCGGCGATGTCGCCATCAGCGGTCGTCGTGGGTTCGAGAGGCACTATGCGCTGGAGGAGCAGGTGATCCCCGCCGAAGTCCGCGAGCGGGTCGTACCGCGTGAGCACGCCATCCGCGAGCTCGTCCGCCGCGCCGCCCGCTCCTCCGGCGTCGCGACCGAATCCGACCTCGCCGACTACTACCGCATCCGCGATCGCGCGAGCATCCGACAGGCGATCGAAGATCTGGTCGACGACGGAGATCTGCAGCCAGTAGAGGTGCGCGGCTGGGAGCGCGGCGGCCGCCCGGTGCCCGCCTGGCTGCATCGTGATGCGGTGCTCCCCCGCCGGATCGACACCGCTGCGATCCTCACCCCGTTCGACCCAGTGGTGTGGTTCCGGGAGCGCGCGCTTCGCGCGTTCGACCTCGACTACCGCATCGAGATATACGTCCCGGCGCACAAACGGCGCTACGGCTACTACTCGCTGCCCGTGCTGGTCGGAGATCGCATCGTCGCGCGCGTCGATCTGAAGGCCGACAGGGCGACATCGACGCTTCAGGTGCAGTCCGCGTGGTGGGAACCGCAGTCGCGCGCAGAAGACGCAGAGGCGATCGCGCGCGAACTCGCACTCGCCGCGACCTGGCAGGGATTGGAGAACGTCTCGGTCTCGGGCTGGGGAGACGCCGCGGATGCCGTGGCGGGCGCCCTGCATGTCGAGCGCGGAGGCGTGCTGCGCCACGTGCATGCACGTCAGGAGTCGGCGTGAGGCGGCGCACATCTTGCGATGTGCTTCCCGGTCGCAGAGGCACCCGTCGTCCGCGGTGACGTGATCGTCGACGAAGACGACCTCGTGTTGCCGGTCTGGTGAGTCAGAACTGCACGCGTGGCGGCTCTGAGATCGCCGCGTTGTCGGCGACCTCGAAGAACTCCCGCTCGGTGAAACCGAGCCCACGGGCGAACAGGTTGTTCGGGAAGACCTTGATCTTCGTGTTCAGCTCGCGCACACCGCCGTTGTAGAAGCGGCGGGCCGCCTGGATCTTGTCCTCGGTGTCGACGAGGGCATGCTGCACCTGAAGGAAGTTCTGGCTCGCCTGCAGCTGCGGGTACGCCTCAGCGACCGCGAACAGGCTCTTCAACGCCTGCTGCAGGTGGCCCTCGGCGATTCCGGCCTCACCGGGGCTCGTCGCGGAAAGAGTCTCCGCACGAGCGCGGGTGACGTTCTCGAACACGGCCTTCTCATGCGACGCGTAGCCCTTGACCGTCTCGATGAGATTGGGAATCAGGTCGGCGCGTCTCTTGAGCTGCACGGTGATGCCGCTCCACGCCTCATCGACGCGGACATTCAATTGCACGAGGGAGTTGTAGGTCGCCCAGAAGTAGATGCCGATGAGCACCAGCACAGCGACGACGATCAGAACTGGAATGAGCCATTCCATGGCACATGACCCCCTTCATGAGTTTTACTCATCCTAACCACGGCGCCTGCGCGTGAACTGGGCGACTCGTCACTCTCCGAGCACTCGGTCAAGATGACGATTCGTGAACCTGCGATCGGGATCCAGCCGGTCGCGCACCGCTGCGAAATCGTCGAATCGCGGATAGCGCTCGCGCAGTTGCTGCGCGTTCAGGGTGTGGAGCTTGCCCCAATGCGGGCGTCCACCGTGTTCGAGGCAGATGCGTTCGACGGCCTCGAAGTAGGCCGTCGGATCGGCGCGCCAGTATCGATGCACGGCGATGTACCCGCTGGCACGGTCGTACGCCGTGGAGAGCCAGCGGTCATCCGCCGCAGCGAAGCGCACCTCGACCGGGAACTCGATCTTCCAGCCCCGCGCGGTGATGAGCGCTCGAATCGCCTGGACGGCCGGTAGGACGTTCGCCGCCGGGAGTGCGTACTCCATCTCCCGGAACCGCACGTTGCGGCGCTGTGTGAGCACCCGATGCGACAGGTCGGTGTATTCGCGGTCGCCGGTCAGCTTCACGGCGAGGCGATTGAACGGCGGCGTGATGGCCGGAAGCACCTGTCCTGCGGCGCACACCGTCCGGTACACGCCGTTGGAGAGCAGGGTCTCGTCGATCCACCTGCCGACGGTCGGCAGTGGCTTGCGCGGAGTCGATTCCGGCAACCTGGTCTGCTTCTTCGTGAGCGCCACCTCGGTGTGCGGGAACCAGTAGAACTCGAAATGGTCCGCCGCTGAGACCCGCTCGTCGAGCGTCTCCAGTACGTCATCGAGCGGCGCCGGCTCGTCGACGGCGTGCATGACGAAGGCGGGGACGCACTGCAGCGTCACGTCGACGAGGATGCCGAGTGCGCCGAGCCCCAGCGCGACGGCCGGCAGCATCTCGGTGTTCTCGGTGTCGCTCACCCGGAGGAACTCTCCCCGCGCGGTGATCAGGGTCACGCCGACGACCTGCGTCGCGAGCCCGCCGAAACGTGCCCCTGTCCCGTGAGTGCCGGAGGAGATCGCCCCGGAGATCGACTGGCGATCGATGTCGCCGAGATTCTCCATCGCGAGTCCGTACGGCGCGAGCAGGCGCGGGATCCGGTGCAGCCTGGTGCCCGCGAGCAGCGTCACACGGGCGCGGTCGGTGTCGACCGACACGAGCCCCTGCATGTCGTCGAGCTCGAGCAGCACGCCGGGAGCGACCGCGATGCCCGTGAAGCTGTGACCGGCACCGACTGCCTTGATCTGAAGGTTGTGGGCGATCGCTGCCTGCACCGCGCGCTGCACGCCCTCCGGCGTCCGGGGACGTTCGACGCTCGCCGGTCTGATCTTCGCCGAACGCGCCCAGTTGTGCCATGTTCCGCCGGGACGCGTCACAGGAACGCCTTGCCCTCGCCGCGATACGTGGGCAGCTCGTCGATCACCTCGGTGCCGGCGACCAGGTGATACGCGTCGATGCGCTCGGCGGGCTCGCCGCTCTTCGCATGGCGGAACCACACCCGGTCGCCGATGTCGAGTGTCCGCGCCGCGTCGCCGTGCAACGGCGTCTGCACCTCACCGGCGGCTTCGCGCGGCATCGTTCGCAGCCCTTGTGGCCATACCGCACGGGGCTGACGCGAGCCGAGTGCTGGACCCGACGCGATCCATCCCCCACCGAGCACCGTGGCGATGTCATCCGCCGGCCGTCGCACGACATCGAAGGCGAACGCGCTGGCAGGTGCGGGGCGGAAGGAACGGTAGCCGTCGAACAGGTGCCCACCGAGCAGGCCACTGCCCGCCGATGCCTCGGTGACGGACTCGTCACTGCCGGTGAACTCCAGCGACCCGGTGCCTCCGCCGTTGAGGAACTCCAGCGGCGCGACATCGGTGAGAGCATCCGCGATCTCGGCGCGGCGCCCGCGCAGCTCGGCCCGCGACCGCGCCTGCACCATGCGGATCACCGGCGCGTCCGAGCCGTTGTCGCCCTGACCCGCGATCTGCGCCTCGTACATCTGCAGCCCGACCAGCCGGAACCCGGGTCGGCGCGTGATCGTACGCGCGAATCCGGCGACGTCGGCGGCCGTGAACAGCGGCGAACGGCGCACGCCGATGTGCCCGAGTGCTGCAGAGCGCCATGACGCGTCGGCATCGATGGCCACCCTGATCGTCTCGCGCCGATCGTGCGGCGCGACGGCGTCGATCAGGTCGAGATGAGCGATGTCGTCGACCATCAGGGTGATGCGGGATGCGGCGACCTCGTCGTGCACCAGCCGCTCGAGGCCTGCCCGGTCGACGGTCGGATAGCCGAGCACGATGTCGTCGTGCGTCTCGGCGAGCCAGAGCGCTTCGGCGAGCGAGAAGGAGAGGATGCCGCTGTAGCCGGGAATGCGCAGCACGGCATCGAGCACGGCCCGCACGCGCACCGATTTCGAGGCGACACGGATCGGGATGCCGCCGGCGCGCACCAGCAGATCCATCGCGTTGTGACGCAGCGCATCGACATCGATCACGGCGACGGGCGCCGCGAGGTGCGAGGTGGCATCCGACAAACGCGGCCACCAGAGCGCCGGGTTGTCCCAGTCGCGTGAGGGGGCGGCTGTACGGCTCAGGTCAGCGGTGAGGTCGAGCACTCCCCCACCCTACGACGTCGGCTCGCCGACCACCGCGAAGCTAGGCTGTGAATGCACGCCCCCATAGCCCAATGGCAGAGGCAGGCGACTTAAAATCGCTTCAGTCTGGGTTCGAGTCCCAGTGGGGGCACTCTCAGCAGCTCAGGTCGCGACACCCGTGTGCGGCGGTGAGCAGCCGCCGCATCCGGGATAAAACGCAACCGGCCCATGCCGCGGCGTGATGCGCGGCATGGGCCGGTGATGAAGCGGGAGTCGCCTCTTACTTCGCTGACGCCTTGGTCGTGGCGGGCTTCTTCGCAGCGGGCTTCTTCGCAGGAGCCGCCTTCTCAGTCTTGTCGTCAGTGGGCTCCGCGGCGGCGGGCTTCGCAGCCGGCGTGGCAGCGGGCTTTGCAGCAGCGGGCTTCGCAGGCGCCGCAGCGGCAGCATCCGCTGCGGGACGCGGACGAGCGGCGAACTCCTCGAAGACGTAACGAGGGTTCTGCACGGCCTCGAGGTTCACGAGGTCGCGGCCCAGCCACAGGTTGTTCCACCAGTCCCACAGCACGCGCCACTTGCGCTCCCACGTCGGCATCGCGAGCCCGTGGTACCCACGGTGCGCGATCCAGGCGACGAACCCCTTGAGTGCAAGATCTCCGGACTGGAAGACGCCGTTGTAGAGGCCGAGACCGGCGACCGCGCCGAGGTTCTTGTGGAAGTAGTCCTTGGTCTCCTCGCCGCGGAGGACGGCGACCAGGTTCTTCGCGAGCAGCTTCGCCTGACGCACCGCGTGCTGGGCGTTCGGCACGCAGTTGCCGCCGACGCCGCCACCGGAGAGATCGGGGACGGCCGAGACATCACCGGCGGCCCACGCACCTTCGACGAACTCCTCTGCCGTGCCGACGCGCAGGTCGGCGCGGGTCTGGATGCGACCGCGCTCCTCGACCGGCAGATCGCCGCCGCGCACGACGGTGGGGTTCGCCATGACACCCGCGGTCCAGACGATGAGGTCGGTGGGGATGACCTCACCGGTGGAGATGGCGACGTTTCCGTCGACGGCGCCCTGCACCTGCGTGTCGAGGTGCACGTTCGCACCGCGCTTGGCGAGATCCTTCAGCACCCACTCGCTGGTCTTCAGCGAGACCTCGGGCATGATGCGACCCATCGCCTCGATGAGGTGGAAGTGCGTGTCCTCGAAACGCAGCGGCGGGTACTTCGACAGCAGCGACGATGCCAGTGAGCGCAGCTCGGCGAACACCTCGATGCCGGCGAAGCCGCCGCCGACGACGACAGTGGTCAGCAGGCGGTCGCGCTCGGGGCCGGCCGGCAGCGAAGCGGCCTTGTCGAAGTTCGACATCAGCTTGTCGCGTACGGCGACGGCCTCTTCGATCGTCTTGAGCCCGATCGCATTGTCGGCGATGCCGGGGATCGGGAACGTGCGCGAGACTGCGCCGGCGGTGACGACGATCTGGTCGTACTCGAGCTCGTACGGCTCCCCAACCGGAGGCGTGATGGTGGCGACCTTGTTCGCGTGATTGATGCCGGTCACCTTCGCCGTGACGACATTCGTGCGCTTCAGGTGGCGACGATGCGCGACGACAACGTGCCGTGCCTCGATCGAACCGGCCGCGACCTCAGGGAGGAACGGCTGGTACGTCATGTACGGCAGCGGGTCGACCATGGTCACGTCGGCCTCGTGCTTTCGAAGGTGCTTCTCGAGCTTCCAGGCCGTGTAGAAGCCCGCGTAGCCGCCGCCGACGATCAGAATCTTGGGCACAGTGCTGTTCTCAGGCACAGAGGGACAACTCCTAGTCAGGGTGCTGGCGTGCTTTGCTTGCGCGCCGATCGGATGCGCCGGGCAGCAGCGGTGACGCCTAGCGCGATAAGAATACCAGGCACAGTGAGTGCGATGAGCGGAAGCGTGCCGTAGCGCAGTGAATCCGCGCTCGGAAGCAGCGGAGATCCGGGCTCGGTCGGCGGATCTGCCGCGGGCAGCGGGTCGACCTGTACAGGCGTGACTTCGGGCTCCGGTGCGGGCTCAGCCTCCGCACGACGGTACAGGCGCACCCACTCCGCGAGATCGCCCATCGGATTCGCATCGACGGTCGGAACGGATGCCGTCACCGCCGCTGATGCGTTCAGAAGGCCGTATCCGTAGAGCGGATCGGGCAGATCGCTCACTCCAGGGACGGGAAGCGCGGTCTTGATGATGCGATTGATCACGTTCGCGGCATCCATATCCGGGAAGGCGGACCGGATCAGTGCCGCCACGCCCGCCACGATGGGCGATGCACCGCTGGTACCGCGCCACAGGCTCAGTTCGCCATCCGCCGAGACCCCGAGCAATCCTTCACTCGGCGCCGAGATGCCGATCGTGATCCCCTGCGTGGATGCTTCCACGCTCGCCGTGCCGGTCTGGTCGACGCCTCCGACGGTGAGCACGCCGGGGATCGTCGCCGGTGCGCCGATGACGTCGGTGCCGCTGCCCCGGTTGCCCGCCGCGACGACGACGACGACATCGTGCTCGTACGCGTACAGGAACGCGTCATCCCAGCTCTTGTCCCAGTCGAGCGTGTTCGTCGTGAACGACATGTTGATGATGTCGGCGCCCTGATCGACGGCCCAGCGGACGCCGTCGGCGACCTGCTCGACGAACGGCACGGCTGCGGCGGCGCCGAAGCCGACCGAGACCGACAGCAGCTTCGCCTCCGGCGCCACGCCGATCATGCCCGTGCCGTCGGCCTTGCCCCGACCGGCGGCAAGCGACGCCACCCACGAGCCGTGGTCGCCGTCGACGGCTCCGACGGGCGTGCGTCCGTCTGGCGTGCCGCTGCCCGAGACATCGGTGCCGTCGACGACGGCGTCGCCGAACACCGACGGCACCTTGCCGATGCCGGTGTCGATGATCGCGATCGTCACGCCTTCACCGCGCGTGGTCTTCCATGCGTCGCGGATGCCGGCACCGTCGAGCCAGTACTCCGATGCGCGCACCGGATCGGTCGGGTCGTCGGGGACGGGTCCTGGCGTCGGCGTCGGTGTGGTCGTGGCTCCGGTGAGCAGAACGGATGCCGCCACAGCCGCGACCGCGACGGTGCTGCGCAGCATCGCCTTCAGCCTCATGCGGTCGCGGCTCCGGGCTTCTCGCATTCGCAGCGCTGCGGCGACCAGGACGATCGCGCGAGCGCGGCGTCGCCGATCGGATTGACTCCGGGTCCGGCGGCCAGCGCGTGACCGGCCAGCGCGTGCAGGCACTTCACTCGCGTCGGCATGCCGCCGGCGGAGATCCCGTCGATCTCGGTCACCTCGCCGAACAGCGTCCGGTCGGCGATGTACGCCTCGTGGGCTGCCTGATATGCCGCTGCAGCCGTTTCGTCCTCGACGAGGAGAGCAGCCAGCTCGAGCATCACCTGTGTGGCCTCGAGCGTCGACATCGCGGCGGTCGCCGCGGGATGCGTGAGGTAGTAGAACGTGGGGAACGGCGATCCGTCCGGCAGACGAGGACTGGTCGCCACGACGGTCGGATTCCCGCAGACGCACCGCGCCGCGATGCCGACGACCCCGCGCGCCGAACGACCCAGCTGCGCGGACACGACGTCGATCTCGGCAGTGGTGGGCGG
>NZ_JABFAS010000002.1:2349990-2539882 GCF_017168295.1 Microbacterium sp. KRD172
GCTTAAGGCAGGGGATCCTGGGGAATCGCTCACTGCTGGCCTATCCGCCGGCGCTCGCGTTCTGGGCGAGCCCCGCTCCGGCGATGGTGCGCAGCAGCTGCGGCATCCAGTCGGCGGGCGTCTTCTTCAGCTCATCGCTCACGGGCGTCTGCTCCTGCGGGAGCGATGCGGGGTCGATGTCGTTGTCGACGAGGTAGACGACCTCGCCCGGCTTGACGTAGTAGAGCCGCTCGCGAGCCTGCGTGGTGATGTAGGCCGGGTCTTCCCAGCGCTCCTGCTCCTGCTCGAGCGCCTCGATCTCGTCGGCGCTCACCTGCACCGACGCCTCGAGCGCGGCGATCTTCTGCCGCTGATCGATGAACGTGCCGAGGGTCGGCACCAGGACCCACGCGCCGAGCACGACGAGCGAGAGCATGATGACCATGAAACCGGAGAGCCGGATGCCGGATGCCCACTCCCGCACGTCGACCTCTCGGGTCGCGGCGCGGGACGAGCGGGGCTTCGCAGCGCCGGGCTTCGCCGCGCCGGACGGCGCCGTCTTCGTCTTGCGTGGCGGAGCCTGTGCGCTCGGGTCGGATGCGGAAGGCGGAGTCGGACGTCTCGCCATGACTCCCCCTTCCGTGATCCTGTCTCAGTCGCGCTCAGCCCTCAGGCGCTCAGCCCTGCAGGCGCGGGAACGCGGAGCGACCCGCGAACACCGCGGCGTCGCCGAGCTCTTCTTCGATGCGCAGAAGCTGATTGTACTTCGCGACGCGCTCGCTGCGAGCAGGCGCACCAGCCTTGATCTGACCGGAGTTCGTCGCGACCACGAGGTCGGCGATCGTGGTGTCCTCGGTCTCGCCGGAACGGTGCGAGAGCATCGCCGTGTATCCCGAGCGCTGCGCGAGGCTGACCGCGTCGAACGTCTCGGTGAGCGTGCCGATCTGGTTGACCTTGACGAGGAGCGAGTTGGCGACTCCGCGCTTGATGCCTTCGGCGAGGCGTGTCGGGTTGGTGACGAACAGGTCGTCGCCGACGAGCTGCACCTTTGCACCGAGTGCATCGGTGAGTGCCTTCCAACCGTCCCAGTCGTCCTCGGCGAGGCCGTCCTCGATCGTGATGATCGGGAAGTCGTTCACGAGTCCGACGTAGTACTCGGTGAGCGCGGCGGCGTCCCAGTCCTTGTTGTCGAGGCGGTAGACGCCATCGTTGAAGAACTCGGTGGCGGCGGCATCCAGGCCCAGGGCGATGTCGGTGCCTGGAGTGAACCCGGCCTTCTCGATGGCCTTGATCAGGAACTCGAGGCCGTCGCGGTTGCTGGGCAGGTCGGGGGCGAAGCCGCCCTCGTCGCCGAGGCCCGTCGCGAATCCGGCTGCCTTGAGCTCGCCCTTGAGGACGTGGTAGGTCTCGACGCCCCAGCGCAGTGCTTCGCTGTAGGTCTCCGCACCGATCGGCGCGAGGAAGAACTCCTGCATGTCGATGCCGTTGTCGGCGTGCGAGCCGCCGTTGATGACGTTGAACAGCGGGACCGGCAGGACGTGCGCGTTCGCGCCGCCGAGGTAGCGGAACAGCGGCAGGTCTGCGCTGTCTGCGGCTGCCTTGGCCACGGCGAGGCTGACGCCGAGGATGGCGTTCGCGCCCGTGCGCTGCTTGTTCTCGGTGCCGTCGGTCTCGTTGAGGATCTCGTCGACGATGCGCTGCTCGCTCGCCTCGACGCCCTCGAGTGCCGGGCCGAGCTCATCGATGATGGCGTCGACGGCCTTCAGCACGCCCTTGCCGCCGTAGCGGCTCTTGTCGCCGTCACGCAGTTCGTACGCTTCGAATGCGCCGGTGGATGCGCCGGAGGGGACGGCCGCGCGCTGGACGATTCCGTCGTCGAGGAGCACCTCCACCTCGACGGTCGGGTTGCCGCGTGAATCCAGAATCTCGCGTGCGCCTACAGCCTCGATGAGTGCCACGTATGTGCTCCTTGCTCAGGGAAAGGGTGTTGTGGTGGAGCGTCGTCGATCCATGGTCAGTCTAGTGCGCGGCATCCGTCGTTCACATGCCGACGACGACGGCAACGGCGACGCCGTCCCACCCCTTGATCCCGACGGTCTGCAGCGCCGTGGCGTCGAAGCGAGGATCCTCACCGAGCATCCGGAGAGCATCGCGTGTCCCGATCACGCGCGAGTCCGTCGTGTCGTCGCGGACGATCTCACCCTCTCGGCCGATGTTGTCGAGCACGATCACCGTTCCAGGGCGGCCGAGGCGCGCTGCCCAGTCGAGGTAGATCGTGTTCGACTCCTTGTCCGCGTCGATGAACACGAGGTCGAACGGTTCGGAACCCTCAAGGGTCGGCAGCACGTCGGCACCTCGTCCGATGCGGATGGCGACGCGCTCCCCCACGCCAGCGGCATCGATGCTCGCGCGGGCGATCGCGGCGTTGGCGGGCTCGGCCTCGATCGTCGTCACCGTGCCCTCCGCGCCGACCGCCCTGGCGAGCCAGATCGTGGAGTAGCCACCCAGTGTGCCGATCTCGAGCACTCGGCGTGCGCCGCTGATACGGGCGACGAGGTTCAGGAACTTGCCGCTGACCGGCGCCACTTCGATATCGGGCAGGCCGGCTGCGCGCTGAGCGGCGAGAGCCGCCTCGAGCGCCGGGTCGTGCCCGACGAGAGTGTCGGCGAGGTACTCGTCTGCGCGGCGCCAGTTGTCGGCGGTCGATTCAGCCATGGCTCCACCCAACTCCTGTCCTGGGGCGGCGTCAATAGACGGATGGCGACCCGCGAGGGTCATTCACCGCGCTGACGTGGAGCCGACAGCATCCGTCCTACCGCACCGTCCAACTCCGGCTGCTTGCGGAACTGGCCGGTCAGCATCAGCACGACCACGACCAGCGCGCACGTGATCCACCCTGCCACGCCGAGCATGCCAGCAAGCGCGGGATCGACGCTCGTCCCTGCCGCATAGAACCACAGGATCATCCCACCGGCGGCATTCATCGCCCCGTGCGCGAAGACCGCCGGCCACAGCGAAGCCGAGCGCAGCCGCAGCCAGCCGAGCAGCACTCCCCACGCGATGCACCCAGCCGTCATCAGCAGCACACCGGTGATGTCGGTGACGCCGAAGTTGTAACCGAGCAGGATGAGGGGTGAATGCCACAGACCCCACACCCCTCCGCTGATCAGCAGCGCGGGCCAGGTGCCGTACTGACGCAGCGCCGGCACGAGGAATCCGCGCCAGCCGAGTTCCTCGCCGAAGGCCAGCAGTGCGTTGATCGTGGCCGCGGCGAACGGAATCGCGAGCAGCTGGGCGAGGATCACTGCGGTCGCAGGAGGGGCAGGCACCCCGGCGGGCAGACTGGCCGCCAATTGCTCGGCGAAACCGGAGAACCCGACGAGATCCAATCTCACCCAACCGAACAGCGCCGCCACGGCGACGGAGACCGCGATCACGACGATGGGCGCGAACAGACCGAGCACCATCATCCACACCACGCGCTTCGCGGGGCGCAGCGGCCAGATGCCGAGGAACCGGAGCCGCTCCCCCTTCGGCACCGGGCGCAGCACGAGCATCACGATCAGCACGGCGAGTGCCGGCGTGAACATCATCACCGGAATGAGGGTGCCGGCCAGCGGGTTCGCGAGCCCGCCGTCGATCCACAGCGGCAGAGCGACCAACCATGCCAAGCCCCAGGTGAGCAGGATGAATGCGACGATGGCCGCGGGGCGGATGCGAATCATGAGTCGGTTCCCTTCATTGCGGAGGACAGTACGGATGCCGCGGTGCGAGCATCATCGATCGTGACGACGAACACGCGTCCGCTGCTGCGCGTGACCTGCAGCGCTTCACCGGTGCGAAGCACGACGCCCATGCGCCCGTCGACGGCGATGCGCAGACCCCATCCGCCGAACTCGGCCATGGGGTTCACCTGCACGACCTTCACATCGGCGATCTCCGATGCGGCGATATCCCATCGGGGCCAGCCCACGACCGAGCGCACACGCAGGCCGGCGGCATTGACGCGAACGCGGAACACGAGCGTCATGGCGATGAGTGCGATCAACAGCAGTGTGACGATTGCGAGGATCCACGCGGAGCTGTCGCCGAGCACGAACACCCAGACCGTGGTGGCGCACAGAACGAGCACTGAGACGGCGAGACCGATGATCCCTGGTCGCCCCATCGCGGCTGCGCCGAACCAGGCGGCCTTCTCTCCCGGTGCGAGCCTGAGGTGCAGCGACGCCTCGTCAGATACCTGCCCAGCAGATGTCGTCACGTTCGGCTGCACGAACCAGCCGATGAGTCCGATCACCACGAGAGCGCCGAAGCCGAGCGCCAGCACTGTTCCGATGCCCAGTGCGGAGCTGTTCGACTCGCGCTGCATCGCCACGGATCCAACGAACATGACGGAGAGGAGCGCGGCCGTGCCCAAGGAGATCGCGGCGAGCAACCGGCAGGTGACGCCCCAGGAGTTCTTCATGAGCGCCAGGATCGGCAACGTCAGCAGCAGTGGAAGCCCGAGCCCAAGCACGGCCTGAACCCAGACGAACAGCGCGGGACTCGCATAGCCGTTAGGTCCCTCCGGACCCCAATGGGTGACGATCGTCTCTGGCAGGTCAGGCAACCAGGCGACGATGAATGCGACAGCGATCGCCGCCAGGACGACCGGAACCACGAGTCCGACGAGGAGGAACGAGCGACGAGCGCGGCGGATGTCTTGGGTACTGGCGACAGTGTTCATGATTCGATCTCCGTGACGAGGGCGGCAAGAGTGGCAGGCGTGATTCCGAGCGTGGCGGCGCGGTGCACGAGCGCTGAGACGTCGCTGGCCAACTCGGCCAGCGGCGCGGCCGACGCCGACACCACCGCTCCCCGACCCCGGCGCAGGTCGATGAGTGCTTCGTCGCGCAGCTGCTGGTACGCGCGCAGCACGGTGTGCAGGTTGATGTCGAGCGCCTCAGCGACCTCGCGCGCGGAGGGCAGCCTGTCTCCTGGGACGAGGCGCCCGGCGAGGATGTCACCGCGCACAGACGACGCGACCTGCTCGAACAGCGGTCGCGAGCTCTCCGCATCGATCCTGATCAGCACGTCGCACCTCTCCCAGTAATTACTGTAATTCTAGTTCAACTAGAACAGTTGTCGCAACCCTCCACTTCGCTTTGTGGGGCGCGAGGGCTGCGTCACACTGACGTCATGCGCATCACTCCCCGTCGCCTGGCCACCGGCATGAGTCTGTGGGCTCCGAACCTGTTCAGCGGCATACGCATCCGCCGCTTCAGCGAGGACTGGACGCACGCGACCGTCGAACTGCATGTGAACCTCATCACCCGCAACTACGTGAAGACGGCCTTCGGCGGCTCGATGTCGGCCATGACCGACCCGTACTTCTTCATGCTCGTGATGCACCAGCTCGGCCGCGACTACGTCGTGTGGGACACCCGTGGCGAGATCGAGTTCGTGAAGCCGGGACGCGGGGTGCTGACGGCGGAGTTCCACGTCTCCCCCGAGAAGGTGGCCGAACTTCGCGAGCGCGCCGAGGGCGGCGCCAAGGTGCTCGAGTGGTTCGAGACCGTGATCACCGACCGCGGCGGCGACGTCGTCGCGAGGGTGCGCCGCGAGGTCTACATCCGCGAGAAGAAACGGGTCACTGCGGCGCGCCAGCCCTGAACCCCACCCGTTCACCATCGCGTGTCACGATGACCGGGTGGAACTCGCACGTCGTCTGACGCTCACGGATGCCGTCGCCATCGGGCTTGGATCGATGATCGGCGCCGGAGTGTTCTCGGTGTGGGGACCCGCGATCGAGGTCGCGGGGTCAGGGCTGCTGATCGCGCTCGCGATCGCAGCGGTCGTCGCCTTCTGCAACGCCACCTCATCCGCGCAGCTCGCCGCAGTGCATCCCGTCTCCGGCGGCACCTACGCATATGCCAGGGCCGAGATCGGCCCGTGGTGGGGTTTCATCGCCGGCTGGTGCTTCGTGATCGGCAAGATCGCCAGCTGCGCGGCGATGGCACTGACGTTCGCCGCATACGCCGCGCCGGACGGCTGGCAGGTGCCGGTCGCGATCCTCGCCGTGGCCGCCCTCGCCACCGTCAACTGCTTCGGTGTCACGCGGACGGCTCTCCTCACCCGCATCCTCGTGATCATCTCGCTGATCGGACTGACTGTGGTGGTCGCCGGAGGGTTCACGGCATCCGCTTCCGCGACCCCCGCGCCGCTCCCCGATGTCACCGCCTACGGCGTGCTGCAGGGCGCAGGGCTCCTGTTCTTCGCGTTCGCCGGTTACGCGCGCATCGCCACGATGGGCGAAGAGGTCGTCGACCCCGCACGCACCATCCCGCGGGCGATCGCACTCGCGCTCACCGGAGCAGTCGTCGTCTATGCGCTCATCGCCGTCGTCGTGATGCTCACCCTCGGGGCGGATGCCGGATCGACCGCGGCACCGCTCGCAGCGGTGGTCGACGCCGCGGGTTGGACCGCGCTCGCCCCGGTCGTGCGCGTGGCCGCGGCCTCGGCATCCCTCGGTGCTCTGCTGGCCCTGATCACAGGGATCGGCCGCACGACGCTCGCGATGGCGAGAGAGTCCGACCTGCCGCGCTTCCTCGCCGCCGTCCACCCGCGGTGGAAGGTGCCTCAGCGAGCGGAGATCGCGATCGCCATCATCGTGATCGTCATCGTGCTGTTCGCAGATCTGCGGAACGCGATCGGATTCTCGTCGTTCGGCGTGCTGCTGTACTACCTGATCGCGAACGCCGCTGCCTTCCGGCAGTCAGGGGCCGCTCGACGCTATCCGCGGGTGCTGCAGGTGGTCGGAGTGCTCGGCTGTCTGGTGCTCGTCAACACGCTGCCGATCGTCGCCTCGCTGATCGGCACCGGCGTCGTGCTCGTCGGCGTGGCGTATCGGATGCTGCGGCTGCGACTCGTTCGCTGAACGGGCGCGCCACAACTGCCGTCAGGACGACCGGCAAGCGCTCGGCATCGTCTCAGGTGGTTGTCGAGGTGAGCCATGTCGGGTCGCCCACGAGAGCCGTGAACTCGTCGATCAGGCGCGCGGTGTGGAATCCATCGGCGGCGGCATGATGCATCTGGATGGCCAGCGGCAGGAACGTGCGACCGTCGCGCTCGAAATAACGGCCAAGCGTGAATATCGGCAGCAGGTGGTCCCACCCGCCGTCGATCTGCAGCGAGAAGCCGGTGAACTGCGTCCACGGGAGACTCGACACATCGAAGGTGTTCGGGGGCATATCCCCTTGGGGAAGAAACTCGTCGCGCTCCGGTGCATCTCCAACAGCGGCGCGGCCGCATCGTGGAACCGTGCGAAATCGCTGTCGAAGGCCGACCAGACGCACGCGAAGGTCTCTCGCTCCGGGTTGAACACGGTGAACGCCGGGTGCAGCACGTCCCAGACGGCCGGCTCCCCATCGTCGGTGATTGTCATGCGGAACTCGGCGTGCCTGTTGACGATCGACGCGAGGGCCCAGACCTGTGCGATGTAGGTCTTCCGCCCGCTGTCGCGCAGCGCGGCCACCATGTCTGTCACGTCGACATCGACCGTGATGGCATACGTGCACGGCACTCGCTTGCGGTAATGCTCGAAATGCTCGCGACGCGGCCATGTGGCGAGGTCGATCGGGTGTGCGACGTTCATCGGTTCATCCCCTGCAGGCGTTGTGCTCCACGATACCGAGCCCGGCGCACCCGGTCGGTGCTCGGCGATCAGATGTCGAGTGCTGTTCTCGGGGGCGCCACGCTCACCCCGCGCGACTCGAGTGCCGTGAGCACCGCAGGCAACAGGGCGTCGGCCGTGGCGCGGTAGCCGGCAGCACTGGGGTGGAATCGGTCGAGGCTGAACATCTCGTCGGGCTGATCATGGAATGTCGGGCCGAGAACCTGTCGCAGGTCGACCGGAACGGCTCCAGTCCGCCAGGCGACCTTGGTCTGTTCCAGGGCGAGTCTGCGCGACATCCGTGACATCAGCGCTCGCAGCGGCTGCGGCACCGGCTGGAGCGTGCCGAGATCGGGACAAGTACCGACGACCACTGCGGTACCGGCATCCCTGAGCCTGATGATCGCCTGTTCCAATCGTTCTGCTGCCGCAGACGGCGGGATCGTATGGGTCACGTCGTTCCCACCGACCACGATCACCGCGACATCGGCCCGGTAGTCGCCCGGAAGGTCATCGAGCTGTCCGGCGAGCGCAGACGATTCCGAGCCGACGACGGCTGCCGTGCGCAACCGCACCGGGCACTGCATCCGCTTCGCCAGCCCCTTGGCGATACGTCCGCCCAGTGTCTCTTTGCGATGCTCCGCACCGAGACCTGCCGCGAGAGAATCTCCCAACAGCAGCAACTCGATCGGTCGACCGTCGAGTGAGCGCTTCCACACCCGGTCCGCGACCAGAGACTGTTCGCCGAGAGGCTTTCCGATTCGCCGCCGTGCGATCGCGGCCTGGTGGACAAGGAGCGATCGCCCGCCCAGCACGATCGCGGATGCCACCGCCGTCGCCACGGCGATCGCGGTGCGCACTCCTGCCATGCACACCATCACACCGCGCGGGAATGAACGCGGCGTGAACGTCAGCACACCTGTCAGCTGAAATCACGGATGTCGGCGGAGAATGCGCATTCTCGACCGACGGCCGTGATCCGTACCGACGGATGTGCTGCGGGCGACACGACAGAAACGGTCAGGTGAGCGGCTTGAGCTCCAGCGCGCCGACCTCGGCGCCGGCGGAGACCGTCGCGAAGGCGGTGTATCCGTCGGCGGCCGATCGCTCGAGCAGCGCCTTGAAGTTCTTGACCCTGCGCTCCAGGCGCACGCGCGAACCCGAACGGATCAGCGCGGCCTTGTGCGCGACGAGCTCTGCCACCGGCACGTCGGCGTCATGCACGAGCACGACGGCCTGAGCATCGGCATCCGCTCCGAGATCGACGAGATCGACGAGGCGCTCGAAGCCGAGCGAGAAGCCGACCGCCGGCACCTGCTGGCCGAGGAACCGACCGATCATGCCGTCGTATCGTCCGCCGCCGCCCAGCGAATACGGCACGGATGGATGCGCGAGCTCGAAGATCGTGCCGGTGTAGTAGCCCATGCCGCGCACCAGGAACGGGTCGAAGACGAGCGGGATGTCGCCCTCGATCCCGCGCCCTGCCGCCACTGCCTCGCCGATGCCGACGAGGTGGTCGACGATCTCGTCCGGAGCGTTCCCAGGGAGGGCCTTGCGGATCTGGCGTTCGCCGAACGGATTGAACTCCATGGTCTGCGGGCGACGCAGGAACGTCTCGAACGCGTCGACCGCGGATGCTGTGGCATCCCGCTCGCGGAGCTCCCGGACGATCCCGTCAGGACCGATCTTGTCGAGCTTGTCGATCGTGATCAGCACACCGGGGCGCTCGTCCGTGGTGAAGCCGAAGGCATCCAGCATCCAGTCGAGCACTCGACGATCGTTGATGCGCACGCTCGCACCGTCGAGTCCGAGAGCGTCCACGGCGTCCAGGGACGCGACCATGAGCTCGGCTTCGGCCCGCGAGGAGTCGTCACCCATGATGTCGATGTCGCACTGCACGAACTGGCGGTAGCGGCCCTTCTGCGGTCGCTCAGCACGCCAGACGGGACCGATCTGGATCGCACGGAAGACACCGGGAAGCTGCCCGCGGTTGCTCGCGAAGAAACGCGCGAGCGGAACCGTGAGGTCATAGCGCAGGCCGAGATCACTCAGCGCAGCGGCGTCTTCCGCACCTTCACGGATCGCCTCGGCATCCATCCCCCGGCGCAGCACGTTGTACGCGAGCTTCTCGTTGTCGCCGCCCATGCCCGAATGCAGACGCGAGTACTCCTCGAGCGCGGGCGTCTCGATCTCGTCGAACCCATGCGCCAGGTAGCGCTCGCGGATCACGGAGAGCACACGCTCACGGCGGGCCTTGTCGGCGGGGAGGATGTCGCGCATGCCGCGCGGCGCGTTCACAGTAGCCACGAGTCCATCTTTCCAGGTCTGCAGGGCGATCTCGTCGAGGCGGTCTGTCAGGAGGTTTCGGCCGTGCGGACGTCGTCCTCGAGCAGGCGCAGACGCTCGCGCAGGGCGCGCTCGGCATCCCAGCCGTTCTGGCGGGCCGTGGCCGTGAGCATCAGCAGCAGGTCGCCGAGCTCCTCCTCGGATTCCGGTGCCGCCCCGACCTCGGCAGCATCGTGAGCGGCGAGCGCGACGTCGTCTCCGGCCCCGACCCGCGCGGCTCGACCGAGCACTTTCTGCGCGAGTGCGAGGGCCGGCATCCCGTGCGGTACGCCGTCGAGAACACTGGTGCGCGAGCGCTTCTCGGCGGCCTTCGCGGCGTTCCAGTGCACGAGCACCTCTTCGGGTGTGTTCGCCACCTCGCCGGCGAAGACATGCGGATGCCGCCTGACCATCTTCTCCGTCAGCGTCTGCGCCACGTCGTCGATGTCGAACGGATCGTCCGGATCCTGCGCGGCGATCGCCGCATGGAACAGCACCTGCCAGAGCAGATCGCCCAGCTCCTCGCGGAGGTCGGCGCGTGTGCCGTCCTCGACCGCGTCGATGACCTCATGGGACTCCTCGATCAGGTACGGCACGAGGTCGCGATGCGTGATCTGCTGCGACCACGCGCACTTCTCACGCACGGCGCGCATGGTCTCGGCAGCGGTGCGCAGCGGATCAGGATGCTCGGTCATTGTGTCCCCTCGTCGAAGCGGTCACGACACCGTCGTCGCGGAGCGGCGGTACCACGCGGCACGCCATGAGACGACGACGCCCGACAGCACAAGGGCGACGAGCGAGCCCACGAGCACACCGAGGATCGCCTGATCGCGCACAGCGGGGTCGTCCGCGAAGGCGAGGTTCGCCAGCAGCAACGAGACCGTGAAGCCGATACCGCCGAGCGCCCCGGCGGCGAGGAGATCGGTGATCGTCAGGGCAGGAGCCTTGTCCTTCGGCCCGATCCGCATGGCGATCCAGCCGAAGACCGTGATGCCGATGATCTTGCCCACCGGCAGTGCGATCGCGATGCCGAAGAACGCCGGCGAGAGTTCGGACGGCGACACAGCGGGGATCACGACGAAGGCGGCGGCGAACGCGAAGATCGGCAGGATGGCACCGTTGACCCACGGCTCGAGCGCATGCCGTGTCGGCATCGCCGGGGACTGCGCGATGGCCAGCCCCAGCAGCACGCCGGCGATCGTGGCGTGGATGCCCGAGGACATCATGAGTCCCCAGACGACAACGCCGACGATCACCATCGCTGCGACGACCAGCCATGAGTGCTTCGTCGGCAGCATCCGCGACAGCACGCCGAACACGACGACGCCCACGACGGCCAGCAGCAGGTAAAGCCAGTTGAGGTCGCGAGCGAAGAGCACCGCGATGAAGATGATGCCGATGATGTCGTCGAGTATCGCCAGTGCCAGCAGGAAGACGCGCACGGCAGAGGGAAGCCCCTTGCCGAACACGGCGAGCACGCCGAGCGCGAAGGCGATGTCGGTCGCAGTCGGGATCGGCCAGCCCGAGGAAGTCTGCTCTCCCCCGGCGATGATCAGATAGATGATGATCGGCACGAGTACGCCGCCGACGGCGGCGATCGAGGGTTGCAGAGCCTTTCGGAACGAGTTCAGCTCGCCGCGGGTGAGTTCGTATTGCAGCTCCATCGCGACCACGAAGAAGAAGATCGCGAGAAGTCCGCTCGAGATCCAGTGCGCGACCGAGAGGTCGATCGACGTGCCTGGCACAGCGATGTGGAACCCCAGCACGGCATCGATCGGGCCGAACGCCGGCGTGTTCGCGAGCACGAGTCCGAGCGCCGCCGCCAGGAGAAGGAGCACCGCGGGGAATTGCTGCGTGCGAAGAAGATTTCGGGAGTCAGACATCGCTCCCATGGTATCCGCCACCCTCAGGTTCATCGGATGTCACCTGGTCACGTACGTCTCCTGCACGGAGATAACCTCGGATGGTGACTCCTGAGCCCACCAACACAGAGGCCATCCGCGTCATAGGTCGATTCGAGGCCGGACGCGGGATCCCAGACGAGATGCGCGGCGATGTCCGCATGCTCGGCGCACTACTCGGTCAGGTTCTGCGCGAAAGCGGACGCGCCGGACTGTACGACGACGTCGAGCGGCTGCGGCTGGCGACCATCCAGGCGTACGACGAGGAGAGCACCGAGGCCTTCGAACGCGCCACCGAGATCGCTGATTCGTTCTCCGTCGAGCGGGCCGACGAGGTCGCGCGCGCCTTCACCTGCTACTTCCACCTGGTGAATCTCGCCGAGGAGCACCAGCGGGTGCGCATCCTGCGCGATCGCGCCGGACACCAGGGTCGCGAGGATGCGGTGGACACCGTCGCCGCCGCATACGCACAACTGCGCCGTGAGGTCGGCGACGAAGAGGCCGCACGCAGCCTCGAGGATCTGCGCTTCCACCCGGTGTTCACCGCTCACCCTACCGAGGCGCGTCGTCGCGCCGTCTCCGCCAGCATCCGCCGGCTCTCCGAACTGCTCACGCAGCACGACACCGCGAGCGAGGGCGGCGCCGAGCAGCACCGCGCGCGCCGCCGCATGCTCGAAGAGGTCGACACGCTCTGGCGCACGGCGCCACTGCGCGCCCAGAAGCCGTCGCCCACCGACGAGGTGCGCACGGTCATGTCGGTGTTCGACGAGACCCTCTTCACCACGGTTCCGCACGTCTACCGCCGCATCGACGACGCCCTTCGCGGCGACGACTCCGGCGCGAGCGCCCCGGTCGTCCCCGCCTTCGTGCGGATCGGGTCATGGGTCGGCGGCGACCGCGACGGCAACCCGTTCGTCACGGCATCCGTCACCCGCGAAGCGGCGAACATCGCCTCTGATCACGTGCTGCGCGGCCTGGAACGCGCGATCGAGCGGATCGGGCGCGGTCTCACGCTCGACGCGGAGGACACACCTCCCAGCGAAGCCGTCGTCGCACTGTGGGATTCCTTCGTCGCGACCGACGAGAACGCTGCCACCGAGATCGCTGCGCGGTCTCCCGAAGAGCCGCACCGTCGCGTCCTGCTCGCACTGGCCAGCCGGGTCGTGCGGACCCGCTCAGGTGCAGACGGCGCCTACAGCGACCCGGAGCAGCTGCTCGCCGACCTGCGCGCAGTGCAGGCATCGCTCGCGGCATCCGGCGCGAACCGGCATGCGTTCGGCGGCGTGCAGCACCTGATCTGGCAGGTCGAGACCTACGGCTTCCACCTCACCGAGCTCGAGGTCCGCCAGCACTCGCAGGTGCACCGCGAGGCACTGGCAGAGCTCGACGCCGGCACTGAGCCCGGCGAGCGGACGCGCGAGGTGCTCGATGTCTTCCGCGCGATCGCCGACATCCAGCGCACCTACGGCCCCCGCGCCGCGGGCCGCTACGTCGTCTCGTTCACGCAGTCGGCCGAAGACCTCGCCAACGTGCACCGCCTCGCCCGCCATGCGCTGGGTGACGATGTGCCGGTACTGGACGTCGTGCCGCTGTTCGAGACGTTCGCCGACCTGCAGGCCGCGCCCGGCATCCTCGCGGAGGTCGTCGGCTTCCCCGAGTTCCGCTCTCGGATGGCCGCCACCGGCAATCGCCTCGAGGTCATGCTCGGCTACTCCGATTCCTCGAAGGACGTCGGCCCCGTGGCCGCGAACCTCGCGCTCTACGAGGCGCAGGAGAAGATCGCCCTCTGGGCGAAGGATGCCGGTATCGCGCTGACCCTCTTCCACGGCCGGGGCGGCGCCCTGGGTCGAGGCGGCGGACCGGCGAACTCCGCGATCCTCGCGCAGCCACCGCACTCCGTCGACGGCCGGTTCAAGCTCACAGAGCAGGGCGAGACGATCTTCGCCCGCTACGGCGAGCCCGCGATCGCGATGCGCCACATCGATCAGGTCGCCGCAGCCACACTGCTGGCGTCTTCACCGAGCGTCGAAGAGCGCACGAGCGGTGCCGCCGCACGCTTCGCCGACGTCGCACGGGTGATGGACGAGACCTCTCGAGAGAAGTTCTTCGCTCTGGTGAAGGCCGACGGCTTCGCGCCGTGGTTCGCCACCGTCACGCCCCTGGAGGAGATCGGGCTGCTCGCGCTGGGCTCGCGTCCCGCACGCCGTGGCCTCTCCGTGGAATCGCTGGAAGACCTCCGCGCGATCCCCTGGGTGTTCGCGTGGACGCAGGCACGGATCAACCTCGCCGGCTGGTTCGGGCTCGGAACGGCGCTGGAGAGCGTCGGCGACGAGGCCCTTCTCAAGGATGCCTACCGCGACTGGCCGCTGCTTCACGCGATGATCGACAACGTCGCGATGAGCCTTGCGAAGACCGATGAGCGCATTGCCCGTCGCTACCTCGCGCTCGGCGACCGCGACGATCTCGCCCAGCTGGTGCTCGACGAGCTCACGCTGACGAAGGAATGGGTCATCCGCCTCACCGGCGGAGGCGCCCTGCTCGAGAACAAGCCGATCCTGCAGCGGGCGGTGACGCTGCGCAGCCCGTACGTGGACGCGCTGTCGCTGCTGCAGCTGCGTGCCCTCCGTGAGCTTCGCTCAGCGGCATCGGTCCCTGACGCTTCGACAGGCTCAGCGGTCGAAGGGTCCGGGGCAGACGACGAACAGCGACGCCTGCTGCTGCTCTCGGTCAGCGGCGTGGCCGCCGGCCTGCAGAACACCGGGTGATCGCCCCGCGTCGCGCATCAGATCGCCCCGCGGCGCACATCGCGGAAACATGGGCGGTAAGGTGAAATCTCGTGCCCGATCCGGCACGCCCTCTCCCGCGACACGATCGCCCCCCTCAGCCACACTCTTCAGAAAGCCGTCCCGCGTGACCGCAACCCACACCGAATTCCACCCGCTCACCGCGTCCGTCCAGCCCGTGTTCGACACGGTACTGGCCCGCAGCCCGCACGAACCCGAGTTCCAGCAGGCCGTGCACGAGGTGCTCGGAACGATCGCCCCAGTCCTCGAGCAGCACCCGGAGTACGTCGAGGCCGGCATCCTGGACCGGATCGTGGAGCCGGAGCGCCAGATCATGTTCCGTGTTCCGTGGCTCGATGACGCCGGGAAGATGCAGGTCAACCGCGGCTATCGCATCCAGTTCTCGTCGGTGCTCGGCCCGTACAAGGGCGGACTGCGTTTCCACCCCTCGGTGAACCTGTCGATCATCAAGTTCCTCGGATTCGAGCAGATCTTCAAGAACGCCCTCACCGGCCAGGGCATCGGCGGAGCCAAGGGCGGGTCGGACTTCGATCCGCACGGCCGCTCCGACGCAGAGGTCATGCGCTTCTGCCAGTCGTTCATGAGCGAGCTGTACCGCCACCTCGGCGAGCACACCGACGTTCCTGCGGGCGACATCGGCGTCGGCGGCCGCGAGATCGGCTACCTGTTCGGCTCGTACCGCAAGATCACGAACCGTCACGAGTCGGGCATGTTCACCGGCAAGGGCACCGGCTGGGGTGGCGCCGAGGTGCGCACCGAGGCCACCGGCTACGGCGCGGTGTTCTTCGCTCAGGAGATGCTCGCGGTGCACAACGAGTCGCTCGAGGGCAAGCGCGTCGGCATCTCAGGTTCCGGGAACGTCGCGATCTACGCCATCCAGAAGGCCACTCAGCTCGGCGCGACGGCGGTCACGGCATCCGATTCCTCGGGGTACATCGTCGATGACGCCGGTATCGACCTGGATCTGCTGCGTCAGATCAAAGAGGTCGAGCGCGGCCGCATCGTCGAGTACGCGAACCGGCGCGCGAGCGCGCGCTTCGTGGAGAACGGTAGCGTGTGGGAGGTTCCGGTCGACATCGCGGTTCCCTCCGCCACGCAGAACGAGGTCAACCTCGCCGACGCCGAGGCGCTCATCGCGAACGGTGTTCGCGCGGTCTCTGAAGGCGCCAACATGCCCTGCGTGCCGGATGCGGTCGCCGCGTTCCAGCAGGCCGGCGTGCTGTTCGCGCCGGGCAAGGCCGCGAACGCCGGTGGTGTCGCGACCTCTGCGCTCGAGATGAGCCAGAACGCGTCGCGTCAGCGCTGGACCTTCGGTGACAGCGAGAACAAGCTGCGCGAGATCATGGCCGACATCCACGACGCCGCGTTCCGGGCCGCCGAGAAGTACGACGTTCCCGGAGACTACGTCACCGGCGCGAACATCGCCGGCTTCCAGCGGGTCGCGACGGCGATGCTCGCCCAGGGCGTCATCTGAGCTGACAAGGCGCTTCGTCTCGCTGACGCTCGCTCAACGCGTTTCGTCTCGATCGCTGCGCTCCTCGCTCAACGACCCGCAGCGACTACGCCCCCGCCAGGCGTCCGTGAGGGGCGTCCGTGAGGGGCGTCCGAGGGGCGCGTCCGCGGGGCGTTGAGCGAGCGCAGCGAGACGAAACGGGTTGAGCGAGCGCAGCGAGTCGAAACCGATCCCTCAGGCCGGCAGGTCGTCTCTGTGGCGCGCAAGCGACGAACCGTAACGCTCGGTGAGCTGCACCATGAGGTCCGGGGTGTCGCGATCTACGCCGAACACGTGACCGGGGAAGTCGAGTTCGGGTTGCGCAGCGGCGATCTCCTCAGCGCGATCGGGCGAGAACAGCTGCACCGGATTCCCCACGGCGACCCAGCCGATCGGCACTACGGTCCCTTCCGGCAGCACGGCACGACGATGCACGATCGCGTTCACTCGCACTTCGCAACGTTCTGCGATCCTCGCACCATTGAACACCCGAGCGCCTGAGGCGAGGAAGACCTCCTCTCCGATGCTCGCGCCGGCGACGCTGGCGAGGGTGCCGATCAGCGAGTGCGCGCCGATGTGCACGGCATCCGCCGCTGTCGCTCGCAGCAGGGCGTTCTCCATCACGATGACGTTCTCGCCGAGTGTGATCGGGCCGCCCTCCGCGGTGATCACGGCGCCGTGCAGCACTTGGCAGTCCGCACCGATCTCCACGTCGCCGGAGATGACGGCGGTGGGCGCGATGACGGCGGTGTCATGTATTCGGGGCCGAGCCCCAAGGTGCTCGTACAGCATGCGGCAAGACTAGCGCCGCGGAACATCCGGCGCACCCGCACCACTCAGGCAGGTCGTCGTGCTTCTCGGGCGATCAGGATGCCGCAGGCGATGAGGCCGCGGCGACCGGTTCGGGGAACAGCGCGGTGAAGAGCTGCGCGACCCACTCGAGCAGGCCGGCATCCGTCGGCGGTTCGCCGCCGGGGCGCGGGAGCGGCACGACCAGTGCTTCTCCCCCGCCGACGAGCTTCGCCGCGGGGTACAGGCGCTGCAGCCGCACCTTCATCGAATCCTCGAGGCGCGCGGGTGCCACCCGCAGGTTCGACCCCATCGCGACGACGTCCGCGAGCCCGGCACGCGCCGCGCGGCGACGCAGACGCGCGATGGCGACGAGGCCCTCCACCTCTTCCGGCGGGGTGCCGTATCGGTCGGTGAGTTCCTCGATCACGAGGTCGATCGCATCGTCCTTCGCCGTCGCGGCGGCAGCGGCAGACAGCTTCTGATACGCCTCGAGGCGCAGGCGCTCGCTGTCGATGTAGGTCTCGGGGATGCGCGCGTCCACCGGCAGCTCCATCCGTAGTTCATTGCCGGTCTCGACGTCTTCGCCGCGGAAGGTCGCCACGGCCTCGCCGACCATGCGCAGATACAGATCGAAGCCGACGCCGGCGATGTGCCCCGCCTGCTCGCCGCCGAGCATGTTGCCTGCGCCGCGCAGCTCGAGGTCCTTCAGCGCCACCTGCATACCCGAGCCGAGGTCGTTGTTGATCGCGATGGTCTGGAGGCGGTCGGCCGCGGTCTCACTGAGCGGCTTCGAGTCGTCATAGAGGAAATACGCATAGGCGCGCTCGCGCCCGCGTCCCACGCGTCCGCGCAGCTGGTGCAGCTGGCTGAGCCCGTACTTGTCGGCCTTGTCGATGATGATGGTGTTGGCGTTGGAGATGTCGAGACCGGTCTCGATGATCGTGGTCGAGACGAGCACGTCGTATTTGCGCTCCCAGAAATCGTCGACGACCTGCTCGAGCTGGTGCTCGCCCATCCGGCCGTGCGCGACGGCGATGCGCGCCTCGGGCACGAGTTCGGCGAGCTCGGATGCGACGCGCTGGATCGACTGCACGCGGTTGTGCACGAAGAACACCTGGCCCTCGCGCAGGATCTCGCGTCGAATGGCTGCCGCGATCTGCTTGTCGCTGCGGGCGCCGACGAACGTGAGGATCGGATGCCGGTCCTCGGGCGGCGTCGCCAGCGTCGACATCTCACGGATGCCGGTGACCGCCATCTCGAGCGTTCGGGGGATGGGCGTGGCGCTCATGGCGAGGATGTCGACGTTGGTCTTCAGCTTCTTGAGCTTGTCCTTGTGCTCGACGCCGAAGCGCTGCTCCTCATCGATGATGAGGAGCCCCAGGTCTTTGAACATCACCTGATCGGTGAGGATGCGGTGGGTGCCGATGACCATGTCGACCGAGCCGTCCAGCAGTCCCTCGAGCGTGAGGCGCGCGTCCTTGTCGGTCTGGAATCGCGACAGCGCCTTCACCTTCACGGGGAACCCGGCGAAGCGCTCGGTGAAGGTCTCCATGTGCTGTTTCACCAGCAGCGTGGTCGGCACGAGCATCGCGACCTGCTTGCCGTCCTGGATCGCCTTGAACGCGGCACGTACGGCGACCTCGGTCTTACCGAAGCCGACATCGCCCGACAACAGGCGATCCATCGGGATCTCCCGCTCCATGTCGGCCTTGATCTCATCGATGGTCTGCAGCTGGTCCTGCGTCTCTGCGAACGGAAACGCCTCTTCCAACTCACGCTGCCATGGGGAGTCCGGTGCGAACGCGTAGCCCTTGGCAGCCATGCGCGCCGAGTACAGCTTCACGAGTTCGACAGCGATGTCACGCACCGCGCGGCGCGCCTTGCCCTTGGCTGCCGACCAGTCGCTGCCGCCCATCTTCGACAGCGTGGGCGCCTCGCCGCCGACGTACTTCGACAGCAGGTCGAGCTGATCGGTCGGCACGTAGAGCTTGTCGCCCGGGTATCCGCGCTTGGAGGGCGCGTACTCGAGCACGAGATAGTCGCGCGTGGTCTTGGTGGCATTGCGACCACCGGTGGAGACCTCGCGCTGCGTGATCTCGATGAACTTGGCGATGCCGTGTGTCGCGTGCACCACATGGTCGCCGTTTTTCAACTGCAGCGGGTCGACGACGTTGCGACGGCGCGAGGCGAGCTTCTTGACGACGCGCTGGTCGCCGCCGATCGTGCGACCGTAGAACTCGTTGTCGGTGAGAACGGCGAGCTTCGCCTCTGGCACCTGGAACCCCGACTCGAGGGCCCCGAGCACGAGCGTCGCGACCCCGGCATCCGGCTCGTCCGTCAGCGTCTCGACGATGCGAGCCGCGAGCCCACGGTCCGAGAGCACATCGTTCGCGCGGTCGACGAGACCGGTTCCAGATGCCACGACCACGACGCGCCATCCATCGGCGAGACGCGCAGCGACGAACTCGATCGCGCCGTCGACGTTGCCATGGAAGGACGGGATGATCGATGCGTCGATGTTCGCAGCATCCGCGTCGTCGCTTGCGAACGGGCTCAGCCGCCACCACACGCCGTCGCGCTCGCGCACGATCTCACGCAGCCGCGCGACGCTGAGGAAGTCGCCTGCGCCGAGGTCGATCGGGGCGGATGCTCCGGACGTCGCCGCGCTCCACGCGGCATCCAGGAACTCGCGGTTCGTCTCTCCGAGGCTCTGCGCGCGTGCGCTCGCCCGCTCGGGATCCACCAGCGCGACGGCTGTCCCCGGCGCGAAGTACTCCGCGAGTGACTTGAGCGGTCCGCCCACGGCGGGCAGCAATGATTCCATCCCCTCGACGGGGATGCCCTCGGACATCTTCTCGAGCATCCCAGCGATGGCGGGGAACCCGGCGATGAGCGAGCGCGCCCGCTCGCGCACGTCGGCGGTCAGCAGCAGCTCGCGGGTCGCGGAGAGCTCGACCAGGTCGACGTCGCCGGGGAGCGAGCGCTGATCGGCGACCGAGAATGCGCGGATCTGGTCGATCTCGTCGCCGAAGAACTCGACGCGGTACGGATGCTCGGATGTCGGCGGGAAGACGTCGAGGATTCCGCCGCGCACGGCGAACTCGCCTCGACGGGAGACCATGTCGACACGGCTGTACGCCCGTTCGATGATCTGCTCGATGGCATCGTCCAGTTCCAGACCGCGGGCGCCGAGTGCGAGGGCGAGCGGAGCGGTGTCGCCGAGATTGCTGGCGATCGGCTGCAGCGCAGCGCGCACCGAGGCGACGATGATGAGCGGACGATCACCCGACCAGGTGGTGATGCGGCGCAGGGTCTCCAGGCGTCGCCCGACCGTGTCGGGACTCGGGCTGAGTCGCTCGTGCGGCAGTGTCTCCCAGGCGGGGAAACTGAGGATCTCCGCATCCGGAACGAACGAGCCGAGCGCTCCGGCGAGCGACTCGGCACGTCGGCCGGTCGGCGCGATGACAAGGAGGGATGCCGGGCGCCCCGCGCTCGCGCGCTTGTCGAGCAGGCCAGCGATCGTCGGGGCATCGAGCCCGTCGACCAGCCCGAGGTCGGCGTCGGTCTGCGCCCAGGTGAGGGCGTCGTGGTACACACTGGCCTCTTCCAAGGCGCGCAGAATCCCGGGAACAGTCACCAGGCAAGCTTAGACGTGGCGACCGACATCGCCGCCCGGCCCCGCAGGTGTCGCTTCGTGCCGCATCCCGCGCGCCGAGGCGGCACGAACAACCACCTCCCGGTCACGCCCGACCCGCAGGTGTCGCTTCGCGCCGCATCCGCGGCGCCGAGGCGACACGAACAACCACCTCCCGTCAGTAGCCTGTCGGGATGGAACCCGTCACGCTGCACACCGACCGTCTCGTCCTCCGAGCACCGACCGCGGACGACGTCGATGCGATCACGGCGGCGTGCCAGGATCCGGAGATCCCGCGATGGACGACGGTGCCGAGCCCGTACACGCGCGAGCACGGCGAGGGCTTCGTCGCTCTCATCGCGCAGTGGTGGGCGGATGACAGTCAGGCGATCTGGGGCGCCTTCCATGACGAGGTGCTCACGGGCGTCGTCGGCCTGCATCACATCACCCCGCATGATGGCGGAGCGTCGTCCGAACTCGGGTACTGGGCGACAGCTCAATCCCGCGGCAAGGGCTTCATGGTCGAGGCATCCCGTGCCGTCATCGAGTGGGGATTCACCGAGCTCGCGCTCGCGCGCATCAGTTGGCGCGCCGTCGCGGGCAACGTCCCGTCGGCGCGCACGGCTCGCGCCCTCGGATTCCGATACGAAGGGCTCATGCGCCAGGCGCTCACCAGCCCGCGCGGCCGCGACGACGGCTGGATGGCCGGCCTGGTCGCATCCGACGACCGGATGCCGGTGGACTGGCCGATCGCGCTCAGCTGAGGCCAGCACCGGCATCCGGAGGGCACCGGCACGCGCGGGAGGTGTCTGTTCGTGTCGCCTCCCGCGCGCCCACGCGGCACCTACCGCCACCTCCCGAATCGGGCCCTGCGAGGAGGTGGTCGTTCGTGCCGCCTCGGGCGCGGCGAAGCGACACGAACGACCACCTCCCGGACCCCCGGCACACGCCCTGCCGAACGTCGCGCCCAGGTGGCAGGATGGGCGCATGCCGGAGATGCCGGAGGTTCAGGGGCTCGTCGACTTCCTCGGCGAGCGCGCGGTCGGCCACGCGATCACGCGCACGAGCGTCGGCGAGATCGCGGCGCTGAAGACATACGACCCACCGAACACCGCACTGCACGGCGCCACGATCACCGCAGCGGACAGGCGAGGCAAATTCGTCGTGGTCTCGTGCGGTGAGGACCTGCACCTCGTGTTCCACCTCGCGAAGGCGGGCTGGCTGCGCTGGTACGAGCTGTTGGCGACGACGCTGATCAAGCCGGGCAAGTCACCGATTGCGTTGCGCGTCGCGCTCGACGACGACGGCGGATTCGATCTCACCGAGGCCGGCACGAAGAAGTCACTCGCGGTGTACGTCGTTCGCGATCCTAACGATGTCCCCGGCATCGCGCGCCTCGGGCCCGAGCCACTGAGCGAGGAGTTCACCCGCGACGCATTCGCCGCGCTCCTGGATGGGCGCCGGATGCAGATCAAGGGCCTGCTGCGCGATCAATCGGTGATCGCGGGGATCGGCAACGCCTACAGCGATGAGATCCTGCATGCGGCGAAGATGTCGCCCTACGCCATCAGTGGCAACCTCGATGACACCGACATCGATCGCCTTTTCACAGCGATGCAGTCGACGCTGAGGGATGCCGTCGCCGCAGCATCCGGCAAGCCACCGGCCGACCTGAAGGACGCCAAGCGCGCAGGGTTCCAGGTGCACGCGCGGCGCGGCGAAACCTGCCCGGTCTGCGGCGACACCGTCCGCAGCGTCTTCTTCGCCGACCGGTCGCTGGAGTACTGCCCGACGTGTCAGACCGATGGCAAGGTTCTCGCCGACCGACGCCTCTCGCGCCTGCTGAAGTGAGTGGGCCTACCGATCATTTTGCGTGGACGGAGGCATCACCGATGAGCGCTCGACCAAGCGTGTGTTCAGGGTATGCAGCTCGGGCGCACGGGGTTCGCCCTCGATCGCCGTGAAAAGCACCTCTGCTGCCCGCGTGCCCAGTGCCAGAGTCGGCTGCTCGATCATCGTCAACGGCGGCTCCATGACCGCTGCCCACGAGTTGTCGTCGAACCCGATCAGCGAGACATCCGACGGCACTCGGACGCCCGCTGCGCGCAATGCCAGCAGGGTGCCCGTGACCGCGTCGTTCTCAGTGCAGAACAGAGCGGTCGGTGGATCGTCCGACGCGAGCATCCGGGCGACCTCGACCGCGGCGTTCTCCTCCGTCTTGCGCCCCACCATGATCAGGTCGGTGTCGAGCACCATCCCCGCGTCATCGAGCGCGTCGAGGTATCCCTGAAGACGCTCGCCGTCGGTCCACAGATTGCGCGTCGCAACATCGATCAGCTCACGGCGTCGACGCGGGCGTTCGTCGACCGGGGGGCCCCACACGAACCCGATACGACGATGCCCCACTGCGATGAGCTTCGCGACGGCGTCACGCGCCGCGGACCGGTTGTCGATCACCACGGCGTCGAGATCGAGCCCGGCCACAGCGCGATCCACGAGCACCACAGGGATGCCGTGCTCGCCTGCCTGACGGATGTGACCTGCGGAGGCTGCATCGAGGGCGGCCGAGGCGACGATGATCCCGTCCACACGTTTATCGATCAGGACGTCCGTTGCGGCGATCTCCTCAGCGAGATCTTCGTGGGTGCTGAGAACGAGCGTCTCAAAACCGTGCGCTCTCGACGCATCCGATATCCCGCGCACGACGCCCCCGAAGAAGGGGTTCGCGATGTCGGCGATGATCACGCCGATGGTCTGGCTCACCCCTGTCGACATGCTGCGCGCCAAGGCATTCGTCCGATATCCCAACTGCGCTGCCGCCGCTGCGACCCGGCCACGCAACTCAGGGCTGACGTAACCGTATCCGCCGAGTGTCCGTGCCGCGGTGGATCTCCCGACACCGGCAGCGGCGGCGACTTCCGAGATGGTCGGCGGGACCGAGCGTTCTGAGACCATCGCCCTCGTCCCCTTCCTCATCGCAGACTCACAACATGCTAACCGGGGTGTCCTCATCGATCGGGCGCCCGTGGCCGAATGCGCCTTCGATGAAGCACTGGTCGCGCGCAGCGATGGCGCCCGCACGTAGTGCGGAGTGCAGGTCGGACGCTGTGGCCTGCGTCCCGCGCCGCCAACCAGAGCCGTACAGGTCCACGATGAAGCCTGCGACGAACGCGTCACCGCAGCCCATGGTGTCGATGATCTCCCGGTCGTCGACAGGCTCGGCCGGGACGGTGATCCGTGCGACGCCGTCGACCGCGACAGCGCCGTCCGTGCCACGCGTTCCAAGCGCGATTCCGGCACCGCGTGCGACGGCGTCTTCGAGAATCGCGAATGATTCGGCTTCCGCCATTCCCGAGCACGAGAGCAGGACCAGATCGGCATAAGGCGCCACGCGGTCGAGGTAGCTCGGCTCTCGGAACTCCGGTTCGCTCGAGAGGTCGAAGGTGACGAGGACGTCGCGAGATCGCAGTTTCGGCAGTTCTTCCTCGGTTCGCGAGTACACACTCGAATGAACGAGATCGAAAGCAGACACGTACGCGGCGCGGTCATCAGAGAGGTCGATCGGCTGCTGGACCGTGACACCGCCCCCGTTCCAGCCCAAGAACACCCGATCGCCGTCGATGACACGAAGGCATGTCACACCCGATTCACCGGCGCGCACCACACTCCGAGGAGTGGGCACGCCGGCATCCTCGATCGACGCTCGCACGAAGCGGCCCAGTTCGTCGTCGCCGAAGACCCCGAGATACTCCGCGTGCGCGCCAAGGCGCCGCGTGTAGACGGCGACGTTGACCGCGTTCCCGCCGGGATAATCGATCGCCCGGTCGAGAAACCGATCGACGATGTTGTCGCCGAAGCCCAGCACGCGCATCGGCGAGCGCGCCTTCACCTCAGTAGTCCATGACGCGGTAGTACCGGCGCAGGTCGAGGGAGTGATCCCGCACACGCTCGAGATGCTTGCTCACCCGTCCCATGACGGTGTCGAGCACGATCGGCGCGATCAGCGCGCGATTGTCCTGGCTGAATCCCTCGAGCGCATAGTCGCGGGTGTCGAAGACGTTGACATCATTCGAGATGCGCTCGGCGAAGGCCTGCGCACGGTCGGTCAGCGGTCGCGTCCGGTCCTCCCCCTGGAAGATGATCACCGAGGTGTCGTCCTCGAGCAACTCGAGAGAGCCATGGAAGAACTCAGCGCTGTGCACGCGCGTCGTGCGCAGCCACTGCATCTCTTCGAGGATGCACATCGAGTACAGATACGCGAACGACCAGAGCGGGCCGCCCCCGATGAGGAAGTAGTAGTCGGTATCCGCGTGAGCCTCGGCGAAGGCCGCTGCGAGCGGCTCCGCCTGCTCGGCTGCGGCGACGAGGGCATCCGGAAGATGCACGAGTTCATCGGCAAGCGAGGCATATCCGTCGAACTCCCCGCGCTTGTCCAGCAGCCGACCGATCAGCAGAAGCAGTTGCATGTCGAACGGCCAGGTCTTCGGCTCAGAGACGAGCGCGTGATGTGCAGCAGTCGCGATGGGTGAATCCGCGGCTCCGGTGAACGAGATCGTCGTCGCACCGGCAGCGGTGACGTACTCCATGGCGCGGATGACGTCTTCAGTCGTCCCGGTGACAGAGGTGAACACCGCAGCGGTGTGTTCTCCGAGGAGCGCATCGCCGGTCACGACGAGCTCTGCCGCTATGGCAGAGCGAACGGGGAGTGTGGACCGCTCTCGCGCCATCAGCTCGTACGGCCACATCTGGCTGTAGGTACCGCCTGCTCCCACGAGCAGCACATTGTCGATCCCCTTCGCGAGGAGCATCTCGACCAGATCCTCGATCTGCGGACGCAGCGCGACCGCGCTGGCGATCTGGTTGCGAAAAGCGTTCTCGTCGAACTTGAGCATCATCGATCCTTTCGTGTGGGCGTCGAATCTCGCCCGTGGCAATGTGGTACCGGTATCAGGTGTGACCAAATGCTGACACATGGAATGCGCACCAGTCAACTATTGCTCTAGGGCCAGATCTGACTCGGATCGACTATTCGAAAAATTGACACTGGTACCGGTACCAGGTTTTCGCTACACTCACTCGACAAGCACGCACCGACATTTCCATGGCGGATCAGTACCCGCGACCCACGCGGAACACGTCCGCACTGCAGAGAGGCAGACCATGCGCTTGACTCGCCCCCTCCCGATCGCCGCGGCCGTCGCGGCATCCGCCCTCCTTCTCGCCGGCTGTGCCGGCAGTACCCCCGCTCCGACTGCGGATATCAACGCCGAGCCGGTGTATGAGGGCAAGCTGTCGATCCTGACGAAATTCGGAGGCGATCCACTCCAGACCTATTTCGAAGATCTCGCTGCCGCCTACAACGCCGAGCATCCCGATGTCGAGATCGAACTCATCCAAGAGACCGATCAGTCGGTGAAGGACAAGACCAAGACCCTCACGGCCTCGCAGGCGCTACCCGACATCTACTTCACCTGGACGGGTGATTGGGCCCAGAACTTCATCGACGGAGGTCTCGCCGCCGACCTGACGGACCAGATCGCGCCCGGCACCGAGTGGGGTGATCGCTTCGGCGAAGCGTCGTTGTCCGCCTTCGAGAGCGACGGCAAGTATTACGGGATTCCGCTCTACAACAACGGCAAGTTCATGGGATACAACAAGACCGCCTTCACAGCGGCAGGCGTGGATGTACCGACGACATTCGACGAACTCATCAACACGTGCGCACCGCTGCGTGACGCGGGGTACGAGCCCATCGCCTTCGGCAACAAGGACGGCTGGCCTGCACTGCACTACCTGCAGCAGCTGTTCGCCTACAACGTTCCCAGTGATGTGCTCCGGGATGATTTCGATCCCGAGAAGGCGGAATGGAATGATCCGGGCTACGTCGAGTCCCTCGAACAGCTTCATACCCTCGTGAATGAGTGCACCGACTCCGGAAACGGCACGAACGGTGTTCTGTACACGACCGCGCAAGAGGCGCTCGCCGGCGGGCGAGCGGCCATGTACTACCAAGAGGTCCTTGAATTCGACACGGTCACCGCGGACGGCTCCACGCTCACCACCGATGACTTCGGTCTCTTCCCTCTGCCCGCACCCGAGGGCGCCGCGGGCGACCTCGGGGCGATCGAGGGTGCCCCCGAGGGCTACCTGGTGAACGCACGTTCCCCGCAAGCTGCGCTCGCGGTGGACTTCATGAAGTTCGTCACCCAACCCGAGAACGCCGGTGCACTCTCTGCGGCCCCGTACGGGCAGCCGAGCGCCGTCGTGGGCGCCGTCACGGAAGAGACCTCGAGTCGGGCAGTCTTCGAAGGCATCACTCTGGTCAACGAGGCGTCCCAGTTGATCGGCTGGCTCGACACCGTGACCGTTCCCGAAGTCGCCGATGCCTGGCTTGCCGGCGGCGAAGCCATCATCAGCGGCAGCACCAGCGCGGAGGAAGTGCTCGACAGTGTCCGAGCGGCCAACGACTCGGCCCGTTGAGGTGCCGTCGGGGGCCGGCCTGCGTCAGCCCCCGACGCTCACTGAAGCCATCGTCACGTCCGGCAGAGGCGGGCGCGCGGGCGGGCGCGCGGCACGTGGCACGGCCAGACGTCTGGTGTCGCTGGCGTGGGTGCTGCCGGCGCTCGTCGTGCTCGGCGTCTTCGTCTACCTGCCACTCGTGCAGAACCTCGTGTTCTCGACGCAGGAGTGGGACATCTACTCCGGGGCATCGGAGTTCGTCGGGCTGAAGAACTACGAGAAGCTCGCCCACGACCCGGTGTTCTGGACGTCGCTGGGAAACAACATCCTTTACGCGGTGCTCTCGATCGTCTTCCAAGTGGGAGGTGCGCTCGTTCTGGCCGCGATGATCGAGAGCCTGAGGAGCACGCGCTGGCGGCAGGCTCTTCGAGCGATCTACTTCGTTCCCTCCGCGGTCTCGCTCACGGTCGCGGGCCTGCTCTTCTACTTCATCTACGAACCCAATCTCGGGCTCCTCAATCACGCTCTCGATGCGGTGGGCCTGGATGCGCTCACACAGCCCTGGCTAGGCCAAGAATCGACCGCGATGGTCTCGATCATCGCGATGAGCCAATGGCAGGGCTTCGGCTACTGCACTCTGTTGTTCGCCGTCGCCATTCAGCGCGTGCCGACGGAGCTGTACGAAGCGGCAGCTCTCGATGGCATCGGCGCCGTACGACGGTTCTTCCACGTCACAGTTCCTCTCGTACGCGAAATGACCGGACTCATGGTCATCGTCACCGTATCCGGCGCGTTCCAGGTCTTCAACGAAGTGATGGTGATGACGACCGGCGGGCCCAACAACTCGACGCAGGTGCTGGCGACGTGGCTGTACCGAAGCGGATTCGTTCGCAACGACTTCGGATACGCCGCGGCGATCGCCACCGTCATCTTCTTCGTGACACTCGTGATCGCGCTCGGACAACTCTGGTACACCCGACGCAAGAAAGTGGATTTCTGATGTCCCGCACCGGATTCGTCGCCGCAATCGGTCGTGTCTTCCTCTGGTCGTTCCTGCTCGCCCTCGCCGTCGTCGTGATCTATCCGCTGCTGTGGATGGTCCTCAACGGTTTCAAGACGAACACCGAGCTGTTCGGCAATCCCTTCGCGCTCCCGCTGCAGCTCGACTGGGAGAACTACGCCGACGCATGGAATCGCGGAGTCAGCGACTACCTCATGGCCAGCGTGCTCGTGACGGTCACCTCCACGATCGCGACCGTGTTCATCAGTGCGTGGGCGGCGTACGGTCTCACCCGCGTCAGAATGCCCTTCGGTCGATCAGCGTCTTTCGTCATCCTGGGTGGTCTCATGCTGGCACCCGCGGTCGCACTCGTCCCGCTTGTGCGTATGTTCCAGGCGATGGGGCTGTACAACACGTTCTGGGCGCTGCTGATCCTCTACACCGCGTTCCGCATCCCGTTCACCACATTCCTCATTCGCGCCTACATGATCGACCTGCCGCGTGAGGTGGATGAAGCCGCAGAGATGGATGGCGCGAGCCGGTGGATGACGTTCTGGCGCATCACGCTGCCGATGAGCAAGCCGATCATCATATCCACGGTGATCCTGCACGTTCTGTTCGCGTGGAACGAATACCTGTTCGCGATGGTGTTCACCAGCGGTACGACCGTTCAGACCCTGCCGGTCGGCCTCACCAGCCTGATGAGCAAACACGGCACGGACTACCCGGTCGTGTTCGCGGGAATGGTCGTGGCCGCCCTCCCGATCATCGTCATGTTCTTCGCGAGCCAGCGGTACTTCATCAAGGGCCTATCCGAGGGAATCGGGAAGTGACGTCCGTGCTCGTCGATCGCGTGTGCGGATCCAATTTCGCCTATCAGCACCATTCGCTGGAACAGTGCTTCGACGACCTCGCCGCGCTCGATCGAACGCAGGTCGAGCTGTGGGGTGTCGCGCCGCACGCGCACGTGGACCTGCTCAGTGACGGCGATGCGCGCAGCATTCGTTCGCTGGCGGCCGATCGTGGTCTGGAGATCGTGTGCTTCACACCGGAGCAGGTGATGTATCCCGTGAATATCGCTGCGGCCGATGACACCTGGCGGGCGGCGAGCATCTCGACCTTCCACCGCGCCGCACAGCTCGCCATCGAACTGGGCGCCCAAAGGCTGCTCCTGACCTCCGGCAGAGGCCAGGAAGACGAGCCCCGGCGCTCGGCGTGGATTCGCGCCACCGACAGCCTGGGCGAGATCACCGCGTATGCGGCCGCGCTCGGCCTCGACTGCGTTCTCGAACCGCTGCAGCGCGTGGAATCGAATCTGGTCGTCACGGCGGATGACGCCGCGTTGATGCTCTCGCAGGTGGCCTCTCCTGCGCTCGGCGTCGTGCTCGACACCGTGGCTGCGAATGCCGCAGGGGATTCGATCGATGACTATTTCGCCGCGCTCGGTGACCGAGTGCGGCACGTTCATCTGATCGATGGGTCACCCACCGGCCACCTCGCTTGGGGCGACGGGTGCCTGCCGCTCGGTGACATCGTGACAGCGCTTGATCGTCAGGGTTACCTGGGTGCCGCCACGATCGAGCTCTTCGGCGATGGCCGCTACGCGCTTGATCCGCGCCCCGTTCTGGCGCGCTCGTTGGATGCCGTCGCCGGCGTGTGTGCAGTCTCCAACGACGCGGAATGAAACACGCGCTCCCGCGTTGACTACACTGAGCATCAACGTGCTCCGGGGTCGGTGTGAATCCGAACCGGCGGTGACAGTCCGCGAGCACGTCGGTTATCCGACGTGCTGATCCGGTGAAATTCCGGGACCGACGGTGATGTGAGAGCAATCTCACTAGTCCGGAAGGGAGGCAGCACGATGCGCGGCGACGCGCAGTCTGTCATCCCCGGAGTCAAACGAAGGACGACGGATGGCAGTGACCGAGGCAGAGCGCCGTGCGATGACGCACGCACTCGAACTCGCCGCGCGCGGACCGCGTGGCGCCAACCCGCAGGTCGGCGCCGTCATCCTCTCCCCCGCCGGCGACGTCATCGCCGAGGGCTGGCACCACGGCGCCGGCACCCCGCACGCCGAGGTCGACGCGCTCTCCCAACTGCCGCACGGTGCCGCACGCGGTGCCACCGCCGTCGTCACTCTCGAGCCCTGCAACCACACTGGTCGCACCGGTCCGTGCGCCGCCGCCCTCATCGAAGCGGGCGTCGCACGCGTCGTGTACGGGCAAGACGACCCCGGAGTCGCATCCGGTGGAGGAGCCGCACGTCTGCGCGACGCGGGTGTCGCGGTCGAAGCCGGCGAACAGGCGGATGCCGCGCGCGCCCTGATCTCCGATTGGTTGACCGCGCAGCAGCTCGGCCGCCCTCAGGTCACGATCAAATGGGCGCAGAGCCTCGACGGCCGGGCCGCCGCCGACGACGGCACCAGCCAGTGGATCACCGGCCCCGAGGCCCGGGCCGACGTGCACCGCCGCCGCGCAGCGGCGGATGCGATCGTCGTCGGCGCCGGCACCGTGCTCGCCGATGACCCCGCCCTGACCGCACGCGACGGCGACGCACTGTTCGAGCATCAGCCGGTACCCGTCGTGATCGGCGCACGTGAGACGCCGGCGGATGCCGCAGTGCGCCGCCACCCGCACGAACCCCTGCTCTACGACACGCACGATCTTCAAGCCGTGATCGCGGATCTTCATGCCCGCGGCATCCAGAGCGTCTTCGTCGAAGGCGGACCGACGCTCGCCAGCGCGTTCATCGCCGCCGGTCTCGCCGATCGCATCCTCGCGTACGTTGCGCCGGTGCTGCTCGGCGGCGAGCGCCTCGCCCTCACCGATATCGGTGTACCGACCATCAACGCCGCTCGACGCCTGGCCATCGACGAGTGGGTGCCGCTCGGCGCGGACCTGCTCGCGATCGCGCGCGTCACCCAGGACGACCCCCAGGAAGGAACACCCTGATGTTCACCGGAATCATCGAGGAGATCGGCGAGATCACCGCCATCACAGCGTCCGGGGACGGCTGGCGTCTGACGGTTCGAGCGCCGAAAGCCGTGCAGGATGCTGTGCACGGCGAATCCATCGCCGTCTCCGGCGTCTGCCTGACAGTGGTGGGCTCGACGACGGACACCTTCGACACCGATGTGATGAAGCAGACACTCGATGTGTCGGCCCTCGCCTCGGCATCCGTCGGCACCCGCGTCAACATCGAAAAGGCGATGCCGACAGGCGGTCGCCTGGGCGGTCACATCGTCCAGGGGCATGTCGACGGCACCGGGACCATCGTCGAGGTGCGACCGGGCGATCAGTGGAGCGTGCTGCGTGTCGAGGTCCCCGCTGACCTCGCACCCCTCGTCGTCGACAAGGGGTCGATCTCGATCGACGGAACGTCCCTCACCGTCAGCGCCGTGAGCGAGGCGACCGCGGAGGCAGCCTGGCTCGAGGTCTCGCTGATCCCCGAGACGCTCGTCTCCACCACCCTCGGAAGCCGGGGCGTCGGCGACCGCGTCAATCTTGAAACCGACATCCTCGCCCGTCATGTCGAGCGCCTCCTGGCGTTCCGGGCTGTCTCGGAAGGAGGCTCACGATGAGCCTTGCCACCATAGAAGAAGCTCTCGAGTCGCTGCGTGCAGGTCGCCCTGTCATCGTCGCCGACGACGAGGACCGCGAGAACGAGGGCGATGTCATCCTCTCGGCAGAGCTCGCGACGCCGGAATGGGTCGCGTGGACGGTGCGATGGTCATCGGGGTTCATCTGCGCCCCGATGCCGTCCGACCTCGCCGACCATCTCAACCTGCCTCCCATGGTCGAGGCGAACGAGGACGCTCGCTCCACGGCGTACACCGTGAGCGTGGATGCCGCCGAGGGCGTCACGACCGGTATCAGCGCATCCGATCGCGCGCACACTCTGAACGTGCTCGCGAACCCGGAATCCACCGCGACGAGCATCATCCGCCCCGGGCACGTTCTTCCGCTGCGCGCCGTCGACGGCGGCGTGCGCGAGCGCAGCGGCCACACCGAGGCTGCGGTCGACCTCATGAAACTCGCGGGGCTCCAGCCGATCGGTGCGATCGCCGAAGTCGTCGCCGAGGACGGCAGCATGATGCGCCTGCCCGGCCTCAAGGAGCTCGGCGCGCGCGACGCGGTGCCGGTCATCACGATCGAGCAGCTCATCGCCCATCTCGATGAGGTCGACCCGTTGGATGGCCCGATCACCTCCTCGCGAACAGGCCGCCGCCGAGTGAGCCTGCGGGCGGATGCCACGGTTCCGACCGAGCACGGCGCATTCCGCTTCCTCGCCTACAAGGACCGCGTCACCGGTACCGACCACATCGCCGTCGTCTCCGGCGAGCTCGACGAGACCGCGCTCGTGCGCGTGCACTCGGAGTGCCTGACCGGCGAGGCGTTCGGGTCCTTGAAGTGCGAATGCGGGCCGCAGCTGCGGGCGGCTCTCGACGCCATCGAACAGGACGGCGGTGTCGTGATCTACATGCGCGGCCACGAGGGACGCGGCATCGGTCTGATCAACAAACTGCGCGCGTACAGCCTCCAGGAGGACGGGCTCGACACCGTCGATGCCAATCTCGCCCTGGGGCTGCCCGCCGATGCCCGCGAGTACGCGGCCGCGGCCGGTATCCTCAGTGACCTCGGCGTGTCGAAGGTGCGACTGATGACCAACAACACCGACAAGGTCAGCAAGCTGCGCGAACTCGGCCTCGACGTCGTCGAGCAGGTGCCGCTGATCGTCGGCGTCGGCCCCAACAACCATCAATACCTCGAGACCAAGCGCGACCGCATGGGCCACATCATCGGCGAAGCAGAGCTCGCCGCGGCCCTCGCGCAGGGAAAGGACAACGCATGAGCGGCGCAGGAGCACCGTCGACAAGCTCAGGAGCCGAAGGAGGCGAGAAGATCGACGGCGCAGGACTCCGAGTCCTCATCATCGCCGGCACGTGGCACGACGTCATCACGAACGGACTGATCGCCGGCGCGGAGCGGGTGCTGACAGCATCCGGTGCCTCGTTCGAGACCGTGCGCGTGCCCGGCTCGTTCGAGCTCGCCGTCGCGGCGCAGGCGGCCTTCGCCGGCGGCGCGGACGCTGTTGTGGCACTGGGAGTCATCATCCGCGGCGATACGCCGCACTTCGAGTACGTGTCGGCAGCGACCACTGACGGGCTCACGCGTGTGGCTCTGGACACCGGCAAGCCGGTCGGTTTCGGCGTGCTCACCCTCGACGACGAACAGCAGGGCCTGGATCGCGCCGGGCTCGAGGGCTCGAAGGAGGACAAGGGCGCCGAGGCTGCGGATGCCGCGCTGCGGACGGCACTGGTCATCAAGGCACTGCGCGGTTGAGGCTCGCCTTGGTGGCGGAAATCGCCACGCCGTCCTAGCCTGAGCGCATGGAGACCCTGCGCCACATCGTGTTGTTCGTTCACCTCATCGGCTTCGCCACACTCTTCGGAAGCTGGGCTGTGCAGGCGTTCGGAGGAAAGCGTGAGTTCACGCGCCTGATGAACGCCGGAATGGCGATCGCCGCCGTCGGCGGTCTGATCCTCGCGGCGCCGTGGGGCCTGCCCGATGGCGCCGAGATGAACTACGCGAAGATCGGCACCAAGCTCGTGGTTCTGCTCATCATCGGCGCTCTCCTCGGCATCGGCCTGTCCAAGCAGCGCAAGTCCGGCAGCATCCCGCCCGCCATGTTCTGGCTTGTCGGCGTTCTCACGCTCGTCAACGCCGGTATCGCCGTTCTCTGGTGAGTCACCGGTAGTCCGCGAACACCATCTGCTGCGCTCCGTCGAGCACGATCCGTCCGCCGTAGGGCACGATCCACTGCGGCCTGGTGTGTCCGAACGGCACACCGATGCAGACCACGGCGTCTGGGTTGTAGCGGGCAACCTGCTCGATGACTGCATCCCGCTGGTCGGCGCGCAGAGAATCGGCTACCTCCGCCGTCGGGTGGAATTCGAAGTCGCTGACGGGCGGACGGGCGACGACGACACCCGCGGCAGCCGCGAGGACGCCGCGCTCCCCCAGGCCCCGCAACCAACGCGCCACCCAGCCGGCTGGCGGGCGCTCTTCGCTCGTCTCCAGGAGCAGGATCGCGCCTTCGAGGTCTTCCGCGGCGGGTAGGCGATCGGCCATCGCCAGTCCATCGATCACCTCGAGGCATCCGCCCCACGTGCGGCCTTCGACGCGCTTCGCGGGCCCGGCCCAGACCCAGGGCTCCGTCGGAACCCGGTCGCCGTACTCCGTGAGCGCACGAGGGTCCTCCCAACGCCTGCCGTTGTCTTCGGACTCCCCCGGTTCGGTCAGTTCGATCTCACCGCCGTCGAGTAGCGCAGCGCGCAGTGAACGCAGGTGGATGTCGTCCACGGCAGGGCCGGGGCCGAGGTGCACGGCTGTCGAACCGCCATAGAAGCTCGCGACGCGGAGACCCCACAGCCAGTTCGAGATGTTCGTGTTGTCGCTGTAACCGACGAAGGGCTTCGGGTCGGCCTGCGCGAGCGCACCGTCGAGGTGCGGCACCACGAGGATCTGATCGTCGCCGCCGATCGTTGCGAGGATCGCACGGATGCCAGGATCAGCGAACGCCGCATTGACATCAGCCGCGCGCGCCTCGGGTGATGCGTCGAGTCGGCTGGTGGTCGGGTACTCGACCGGAATCAGGCCTGTGAGCGAGGTCAGCCGGCGCAGTGCCTGCGCGTGCAGCTCCGGGGCGACAGCCGGAGCGGCGAAGGCCGGCGAGAGGATGGCGACGCGGTCGCCCGCGACGAGTTTGGGGGCATGCAGCATCCGCCCAGTCTGCCGGATGCTGTCGGCCATCGCGCGTGCGGAAGAAGCACAGGTGCGCCGCGCAAGACTGGGCGGATACTCCTGGCAGGCCATCGCCAGCGCCGTCGGCGTGACGAAACAGGCCGTGCACAGGAAGTACGGTCGTAGGTAACCCCCTTTTCTTCAGATCGAGGTCTCGTATGTCTCGCACGGCGCTCACTCGCCGACGTGGACGCGGTGCGCAGCAGGACGGCCCGCGCGCCACATTCCGCCAGCTCCTCCCCTTCCTGTTCGAGCACAAGAGGACGCTGATCGTCGTCGCCGTGCTGAGCGTCATCGGCGCCGCGACATCGCTGGTGCAGCCCTTGCTGGTCGGGCAGGTGATCGCCCTCGTCCAAGAGAACAAGACCCTCGGCATCCTCGTGTGGGCGCTCGTCGCCTTCGTGATCATCTCGTCGGTGATCTCGGGATACCAGCACTACCTGCTCCAGCGCACCGGCACGGCCGTCGTGCTCTCCAGCAGGCGCCAGCTGATCGCCCGCATCCTGCACCTGCCGATCCGCGAGTTCGACGCACGCCGCACCGGCGACCTCGTCTCGCGCGTCGGCACCGACACGACTCTGCTGTACGCCGTGCTCACGCAGGGGCTTGCGGATGCCGTGGGCAGTGCGCTCCTGTTCCTCGGAGCCCTGATCGCGATGCTCATCATCGATCCGGTCCTGCTGCTCATCATCGTGGTCGTCGTCGGGCTCTCGCTCACTGTCGTCGTGCTGCTCGGCGGTCGCATCCGCACGGCGTCTTCGGCTCAACAGGTGAAGGTCGGTGAACTGGCGTCGGCCGTCGAGCGCGCCGTCGGCTCGATCCGCACCGTGCGCGCGTCCGGCGCGACGGATCGCGAAACGAAAGAGGTCTCCGCGCTCGCCGACGACGCCTACGGCATCGGAGTGCGCATCGCGAAGGTCTCAGCGCTTGTCGTGCCGATCTCGGGCGTGGCTCTGCAACTCTCCCTTCTCGCCGTGCTCGGTGTCGGTGGGTTCCGCGTCGCAGCGGGTGCCATCACCGTCGCCTCGCTGGTCACGTTCGTGCTGTTCCTCTTCATGCTGCTCATGCCGCTCGCGACGACGTTCGGGGCGATCACCTCGGTGAACCAGGCGCTCGGCGCCCTCGGACGCATCCAGGAAGTCCTCGACCTTCCCACGGAGGACCAGGAGGATGCCACGATCGCGGCGTCGGTGTCGGCCCCTTCGACAGGCTCAGGGATCGGACGAGGGAGCTCTGGGATCGGACGAGGGAGCTCAGGGATCAGGCTTGCGGACTCGGAGGGCGGGCTTGCGGACTCGGAGGGCGGGCTTGCGCCTGCTCTCTCCTTCCGCGACGTGCGTTTCCGGTACCCCGACACCGTGATCGCGGCGCGTGAGGCGGCCGCGAACGAGGCCCGCACGCTCCTCGTCGACGCGCATCTCGAGCGCGCGGCAGAGAGTGCGGTCGACCTCGATCAGCCTGACCGCGACGTTCTCCGCGGCGTCACGTTCGACGTCCCGCGCGGGGCGCGGGTGGCGCTGGTCGGGCCGAGCGGTGCCGGGAAGAGCACCATTCTCTCGCTCATCGAGCGCTTCTACGATCCGACCGGCGGATCCATCCGCCTGGACGGCCACGACATCCGCACCTATCCTCGCGCGGAGCTGCGTGCGCACTTCGGGTACGTCGAGCAGGATGCTCCGACCCTCGCCGGCACGCTCGCCGACAACCTGCGGCTCGCCTCCCCCGATGCCACAGATGCCGACTGCGAGCGCGTCCTTCGCGCGGTCAACCTCGGTGATGTGCTCGAACGCGGCCCGCTCGGCCTCCAGACGCCGGTCGGTGAGGACGGTGTGATGCTGTCGGGCGGTGAGCGTCAGCGACTCGCGATCGCGCGCGCACTGCTCACCGAGGCACCGATACTGCTGCTGGACGAATCGACCTCATCGCTCGATGGTGTGAACGAGCAGCGCATGCGCGCGGCGATCGACGCCGTCTCCGCCGACCGCACACTCGTCGTGATCGCCCATCGACTCTCGACTGTTGTCGACAGTGACGTGATCATCGTGCTGGAGCACGGCGAGGTCGTCGGCCGAGGCACGCACACCGAGCTGATCGAGTCGACGACGCTGTATCGGGATCTCGCCCGCCATCAACTGCTGGCGTAGCACCCCGCCCTCAGGACGGGCCCTCGGGGCGGGCCCTGAGGGCCCTGCAGGCGCCATCCGGGTACGCACACATACCGGACGGCAAACATTCCGGACGCGCACAGATTACGGACGCTGCCCCGATCTGCTGACTGATTCCCCCGAAACGTCAGCAGAACGGGACAGGCCCGGCTGATCGGGCGCAAGCCCGGTCATGTCGCGGCGGCAGGAGGTCGGGACCACTCAGCCATGGGTCAGCCCCTCCCATCCCGCCGCCGCGGGTCTTCACGCGCGGCGCTTACTGCGCCTGCGCAAGGCGGTACCGCAGCGACGCGAGCTCGGTGCGCAGCGCCGCCGGCAGCGTGTCGCCGAAGGTGTCGTAGAAGGCCTCGGTCGAGTCGGCCTCCTGTGCCCACGCGGCGGGATCCACCGCGAAGAGCTCTTCGAGATCCTGCTCCGGGACATCGATCCCGTCGAGGTTCAGATCCTCCGCGATCGGCAGACGCCCGATCGGGCTGTCGACAGCGTCGACCTCGCCGCTGATGCGACGGATGATCCAGTCGATCACGCGGGCGTTGTCACCGAATCCGGGCCAGAGGAACCGGCCGTCCGAACCACGGCGGAACCAGTTGACCTGGAAGATGCGCGGTGCACGGTCGAAGCGCAGAGACCGGCCGACCTTCAGCCAGTGCGCGAAGTAGTCGCCCATGTTGTAGCCGCAGAACGGGAGCATCGCGAACGGGTCGCGCCGCAGCTCGCCGACGGTGCCCTCCGCTGCCGCGGTGCGCTCGGAGGAGATCGTGGAGCCGAGGAACACGCCGTGCGTCCAGTCGGTCGCCTCGACGACCAGCGGGACATTCGTCGCACGCCGTCCGCCGAACAGGATGATGTCGAGAGGCACCGCCTCTTCCCAGTCGTCCGAGATCTGCGGGCACTGCGATGCGGCGACCGTGAAGCGCGAGTTCGGGTGGGCGGCGGGCCGACCCGAGTCAGGCGTCCAATCGTTGCCCTCCCAGTCGGTCAGGTGCGACGGAGGCGTGTCGGTCAGGCCTTCCCACCACACGTCGCCGTCCGGTCGGAGCGCGACATTGGTGAAGATCGTGTTGCCCCACAGCGTCTCGACCGCGGTGACATTGGTCGATTCGCCTGTGCCGGGTGCGACGCCGAAGAATCCCGCCTCGGGATTGATGGCCCACATGCGACCGTCCTCACCGGGACGGATCCACGCGATGTCGTCGCCGAGCGTCTCGACCTTCCAGCCGGGGATGGTCGGGCGCAGCATGGCGAGGTTGGTCTTGCCGCACGCTGACGGGAACGCCGCCGCGACATGGTAGGCCTTGCCCTTCGGGTCGATCACGCGGATCAGCAGCATGTGCTCCGCGAGCCAGCCCTCGTCGCGGGCGATGACGGACGCGATGCGCAGCGCGAAGCACTTCTTGGCGAGGATGGCGTTGCCGCCGTAGCCCGAGCCGTAGGAGTACACCTCGAGGGTGTCGGGGAAGTGCACGATGTACTTCTCGTCGTTGCACGGCCATTCGACGTCCTGCGCGCCCGGTGCCAGCGGAGCGCCGACCGAGTGGACGGTCTTGACCCACGGCGCACCTTCGGCGATCTGCCGAGTGACGGCATCGCCCACGCGCGTCATGATGCCGATGGACGCCACGGCGTACGCGCTGTCGGTGATCTGCACGCCGATGTGCGACAGCGGGCCCCCGACGGCTCCCATCGAGAACGGCACGACGTACATCGTGCGTCCGCGCATCGAGCCCTCGAAGATCTCGTTCATCCTCTGCCGCATCTCGGCGGGATCGGCCCAGTTGTTCGTGGGGCCGGCATCCTTCTCGTGCTCCGACGCGATGAACGTGCGCGCCTCCGTACGTGCGACGTCACTGGGGTGCGAGCGCGCCAGGTACGACCCAGGACGCCACTCGGGGTTGAGCTTGATGAGCTTGCCCTCCGAGACGAGTCCGCGCAGCAGCGCGTCGTTCTCGGCCTGCGAACCGCCGACCCAGTGCACCGATGCCGGCTTCGTGAGGGCGCGGATCTCCTCCACCCAGGCGACGAGCTCAGCCATCGCGGGGGTGTCGTAGGCGGGGACGGCGCCAAGTTCGCGCGCCGCGGAGACGGCGGGAACGCGGGGTGTGAAGGTCTCGGCCATAACCATGTCTACTCCCTCGAAGAGTCGGTGTGTATGTCCATTCTGCGCAACATCACTTGCAGATTTCGCGGATTCGGGTCGTAAGAATCAGTGTTCTTTCGATATGCTCAAGGAATGAGCGGCTCCGGCATCCATCTCACGACTCTCGGCCATCGCATCCGACACCATCGCGTGGCGAAGGGCTTCACACTCGACGAGCTCGGCGCGCAGGTCGGCGTCGCCGGTTCGCAGCTGAGCCTGATCGAGAACGGCAAGCGCGAGCCCAAGCTCTCGCTCCTGCAGGCGATCGCCCAGGCCACCGCGACAGACGTCTCCGATCTCATCTCCGGCGAGCCTCCGAACCGTCGGGCGGCTCTGGAGATCGAGCTGGAGCACGCGCAGGCCAGTCCGGTGTTCCGCCAGCTGGGGGTCGCACCCGTGCGCGTCTCGAAGGGGATGCCTGACGAGACGATCGAGGCGATCCTCGGACTTCATCGCGAACTGCAGCGCCGCGAGCGCGAAGCCATCGCGACGCCCGAAGAGGCGCGACGTGCGAACACGGAGCTGAGACTGCGCATGCGGGCGCAGAACAATTACATCGGCGACATCGAGAAGCTCGCAGAAAAGCAGCTGAAGGCCGCCGGTCATGTCAGCGGCGCCCTGACCCACCGCACGGTGAGCATCATGGCGCAGAAGCTCGGCTTCGAGCTCCTCTACGTCAACGATCTGCCCCACTCCACACGCTCGGTGACCGATCTGGAGAACAGCCGCATCTACCTGCCACCGGCCTCGATCCCCGGCGGTCACGGGCTGCGCTCGATGGCGCTTCAGGCGATGGCGCATCGTCTGCTGGGGCACACGCCGCCGACCGATTACGCCGACTTCCTGCAGCAGCGCCTGGAGATCAATTACTTCGCGGCGAGCTGCCTGGTGCCAGAGACGGCGGGCGTCGCCTTCCTGCAGCAGGCCAAGAAGGATCGCAACCTCGCGGTCGAGGATTTCCGTGACGCATTCGGAGTCACGCACGAGGCAGCCGGAATGCGGATGACGAACCTCATGACCGAGCACCTCGGCATGAAACTGCACTTCCTCCGCGTCGACGAGACCGGCGCGATCACCCGGGTGTACGAGAACGATGACCTTCCGCTGCCGATGGACGTCACCGGCGCGGTCGAGGGTCAGCCGGTGTGCCGGAAGTTCCAGGCGCGCGCCGCGTTCACGCAGCAGAACCGCACGACGGAGCACCATCAGTACACCGACACCCCCTCCGGCACGTTCTGGTGCGCGACGCAGACCGGGGCCGCCAGCGACGGCGAGTTCTCGGTCACCGTGGGAGTCCCGTTCGATGACGCGCGCTGGTGGCGTGGTCGGGAGACGACAGATCGCGCAGTGTCGACCTGCCCCGATGAGGCATGCTGCCGCCGCCCCGCCCCCGAGCTCGCGGATCGATGGAGCGCCAAGGCATGGCCGAGCGCCCGCGTGCACACGCACATGTTCTCGCCGCTCCCCCGTGGCGCGTTCCCCGGAGTCGACGAGAACGAGGTCTACACGTTCCTCGCCAGGCACGCGGCGGAGTGAGCAGCCGGCACGCGCCCGGCGCGACGCCGGGCGGGGTCAGCCCGCGATGAAGGCCGCGTAGCGGTCGAGTGCAGCGGCGACGTCGGCATCGCCGGCGGCAGCGGCTGTCAGCAGCTCGGGCACGGGGTCATCGGTGTGCCGTCCGACAGCGGTGGAGTGCCGCCAGGTGCCGACGACGATGCCGTCTGCGACGAGGATCGGGCGCACCATCCCGTTCTTCCCCGGTCCGATCGCCGTCAGCAGCTCTGGTGGGCACGCGACAGTGCGATCGGTGTACGAGATGTAGTACTCCTCGAACGATCCGAGCGCGATCACGGTGGGGGCTGCCGTGCTTCGCCTTGGCATCGAGCTCGCGGCGAACATCCCCTCATCGATCTGGCGGATGCGCACGTCATCGGCGGAAGCGGCGGCCGCCGAGCGTGCGGCGCCGAGCGTGATACCGGCCCACCACGCGAAGTCCTCGGCGGTGGCGGGGCCATGACCGAGGATGTATCGCACGAACATCTCCGCAGCGGGATCGCTCGGAGCTGCGGATTCGGGGATGTGCTCCTCAGCGAGGACGAACTGCTGGTCGCGCGACACACCTCCTGCACGCGCGACGATCGGCTCCTGGCACACGATGCCGCGCAGGGCGAGATTCTGCACCGCGAACAGACCGCGCTGCCCGCCCGGCTCGATCCCGGCTCTCTGCAGGACCTCGAACAGTTCGACGCGGGTGAGACCGTTGCCGCCGTTCAGAGCACCTCGGACGACCCGCTCGACGGTCGCGAGTTCGTCGTCGCCCAGGCCGAGCTCCCGGTAGCGCGGCGCCGCCTTCTGCAGCTGCCGCTCCCCCGTCACCGTCAGCATCCAGGCGAGATCCTCAGCCGCGACGATGTGCAGGGTGCCGCGCTGCGTCCACGCCCGAACGAGCACGCCCCGGTTGAAGAGCCGATCGACACCGCTCAGCGTGGGCGCGCCTGACGCCCGCGCAGCAAGCGCCCACCGTCCGGCCCAGAAATCCTGCGCCTGCACCGCGAGCATGTGACGCGCGGCGTCGGTCACGGAACGGGCGGGGGCCGTGAGCCGGTGCGAGCGCATGCGCAGCGAGCGCAGCAGGTGCGGATCCATGACCCCATACTGCCGCGTGCCTCGGACGTCCGCCGGGATAGCCTGAATGCATGACGACGACCATCACCGCACGCGCTGTCCTTCTCGACATGGACGGCACGCTCGTCGACTCCACGGCCGTCGTCGAGCGCCTGTGGCTCGAGTGGGCGCAGCCGCACGGACTCGACCGCGACACTGTGCTCAAGACCGTGCACGGGCGTCAAGGCTGGCAGAGCATGGCGATCCTCCTCCCCGAGCGCGATCACGCGATCAACCGCGAGGAGAACCAGCGGATGCTGGCGCGGGAGAGCGCCGAGACCGACGGCGTCATCGCGATCCCGGGCGCCGCCGAACTGCTCCGGTCATTGCAGGACATGCCGCACGCGATCGTCACCTCTGCCGATGTCGCCCTGATGACGGCGCGGATGGGCGCCGCTCGGCTTCCGATGACCGAACTCGCGATCACGGCCGAGCACGTCTCGCAGAGCAAGCCCGATCCGGAGGGGTTCCTGCTCGCGGCATCCTCACTGGGCGTCGATCCAGCCGACTGCGTGGTCTTCGAGGACTCCGGCGCCGGCATCCGGGCCGGAATCGACGCCGGTATGACCGTGATCGGCGTCGGTCCGCATGCGCCATCATTCGCGCCGGCGCATCACGTCGACGACCTCACTCAGGTCGCGATCGCCCCCGCGGGGGACGGATTCGAGATCAGGATCGGCTGAGCGCCGCGATCGCCTCGCGCAGGATGCCGTCGACCTCTGCCAGAGCGAGCGCCGCACGCGGCGCATCCGCGCCTGTCGCGAGGATCAGCAGGGCCAGCTTCACCGAGCCGTCCGCTGCGCGCAGGGCCGCAGAGGCCTCGTCGACGCCGACGCCGGCGAGCTGCGTCACGGTGCGCACCGAGCGCGCATGCAGCTTCTCGTTGGTGGCGAGCAGATCGACCATGACGCCACGGTAGGTCTTGCCGAGCTTGATCATCGACAGCGTGGTGAGCATGTTCACGACGAGCTTCTGCGCAGTTCCGGCCTTGAGCCGCGTGGAACCCGAGATGAATTCAGGACCTGTGACGACCTCGATCGCGATCTCAGCGGCGGCACCTATCGCGGAGTCGGCGTTGGATGCGATCGCCGCTGTCAGCGCACCGACGCTGCGCGCGTAATCGAGGCCGCCGATCACGTACGGCGTGCGACCGGATGCGGAGATCCCGACGACCGTGTCTCGTTCACTCAGCTCGAGCGCGCGCAGCGACGCCTCCGCAGCATCCGCATCGTCCTCCGCGTTCTCGACCGCGGAGCGGATCGCGGTCTCGCCACCTGCGATGAGACCGACGACCATCGACGGGTCCGTGCCGAATGTCGGCGGGCACTCGCTGGCGTCGAGCACTCCCACTCGGCCCGCCGTTCCTGCTCCGATGTAGATGAGGCGTCCGCCGCGACGGAACCGCTCGGTGATGCCCTCCACCGCACGCGCGATCTCATCCGCACGCTCTGCCACCGCGACCGGCACACGCTGATCCTCGGCGTTCATCCGGCGCACGAGCTCTGCCGTGTCGAGCAGATCGAGGTCGCCGCGCTCGGTCGTCGACGCCTCGGTGCCGAGGGCGGCGAGCTCCTCGAGCAGATCTGCGAGTCGGGTCGCGTCGGAGTCATTCGCAGAGGTGTCATTCGGCACGATGCACGAACCTTTCGTGGGGCATGTCTGTGCGGTGCACGAGGTGCGCCGCACCGTCGAAGGCGTCGCCGGCGGGGTGCACGATCGTGCCGCCGGCTGCGGTGAGGGAGCGCTCGAGTCCGGCGCGGAACCAGGAGTGATCGGTGAGTCCGCCATGGATGGCGACGTCGACGACGCGATCGGATGCGGCGAGCGCGGTCGATGTGAGCAGGCGCACGGCTTCGGCGGCGATGTCCGAAGCGACGACGTCGCCTGCCGCGGCGGCGTCGAGCACGAGCGGAGCGATCGTCGCCAGCTGCCTGGCGGTCGCGATGCCCGCTGCCAGCCAGGTGACGGGATCCGGATGCGGCGCCACATGCGCGCGCACGGCATCGGTGAGCATCGTCTCGGGGCCGAGGCCGTCTCTGGCGCGCAGCACGGCACGCGTGCCTTCCCGCCCGATCCACGATCCGCTGCCGAAGTCACCGAGATCGGGGCCCCAGCCGTCGACCAGGCGCAGCCCCTCGGCATCCGCACCGAGTGCGACGGCACCGGTGCCGGCGATGAGCAGAGTGCCGGGGGCACCGCCCAGCGCCCCGACGTGCGCCGTCACGACATCCGAGGCGACGGCGACAGGCGCACCGAGCGCGTCGGCGAGCAGACGCGCGAGAGCGGCTGCGGCATCCGGCGCCGTCCACGCTCCTGCCGCGCCCACGCCGAGGCCGTCCATGCGCCCAGCTTTTTCGGGTCCGGCCTTCTCGAGCAGCTTCAGGATCGCTGCGGCGGCATGGTCGACGCCGTCGACCGCGGCGAGGCCGGGGGTGCCATCGCCCGTGTGCGTGTCACGACCATCAGGCGTGATCACGGCGACGCGGCACCGCGACTTGCCCAGATCGACGGCGGCAGTGATGTGCTCGATCGGCATCTCTGGACTCTCGTGTCGTCGGCTGCGGTTGTCGGAAACAGTCTACAGTCGAATGCAACAGACTGAAAACTATTTACCTCCCGAGGAGCGCGGATGAGCATCCAATCGACGATCGAAGCATCCACCTCGACTCTTCCGCCCTCTCTGGCTCGCATCGCGGGAGCCGTGAGGGAGAATCCGTCGATCGTGATCGACATGACGATCAACGAGCTCGCGGCCTCCTGCAGCACCTCCGTCGCCTCCGTGGTGCGCTTCTGCCGCGCGATCGGTTTCAGCGGTTATGCACCGTTGCGCATGGCACTCGCCACCGAACTCGGCAAGGAAGCCGCGCAGTTCTCGGCGAAGGGAGCCTACGGTTCGGAGATCTCCGACGACGACTCCCTCCGCGAGGCCCTCTCGAAGCTCGCGGCGCTGGAACTGCTCGCGATCGAAGAGACCGTCGCTCGACTCGACTTCGACGTGCTCGAGGCTGCGATCTCCGACATCGACCGGGCCGATCGCATCCTGCTCTACGGCATCGGCGCCAGCCGGTTCGTGGCAGAGGATCTGGCCCACAAACTGCTGCGCGTCGGTCGCAATGCGCGTCTGATCACCGATCCCCACGAGGCGATCACCGCGACCGTGCTGCACACGGGGCCGACCGTCGCGGTCGGGTTCTCACACTCCGGCGTCACGCCCGAGACCGTGCGTTTCCTCCGCAGCGCCGGCAGCAATGGCGCCGCGACGATCGGGGTGACCTCGGCGAAGGGCTCGCCTCTCGCCGACGCGGCGGATCATGCGCTCTTCACCGAGGTGCGTGAGTCGACGTTCCGCGCCGGCGCGATGGTCAGTCGCATCGCTCAACTCGCGCTGGTCGACTGCCTCTTCATGGGCGTCGCCAAGCGCCGCTTCGCCGAGACGGTGGATGCTCTCACACGCACCCGCGACGCCACCCGCGCCCTGCGGGACTGAGTCCTCGCTCACGCATCACCGGGCTCGCCGACCGCCGTCGACACCTCCTCGGCAGCCCGGAGGAAGACGATGATCCAGCTGAAGATCAGCACGGCGGCGATCAGCTCGACGGCGGTCAGGTTGTAGTAACCCGTCGCGAAGAACACGGCCAGCAGCACGATGACGGCGACGTAGGCGTATCCGAGCGCGATGAAGACCTTGGAGATCCTCGGCAGCATCCAGGGCAGACCGATCACGACGACGGCGAAGGCCACGGCCATCCCCGTCGCGACGGTGTTGTGCACCACGAAGAACGCATCGACGGGGAAGATGCCGACGCAGGTGAGGAAGACGCCGATCAGGATCATCCCGATGCGCACGAGTCGTCGGCCTCTGGCGTCCCTCGGTGCGTCGACGGGGAGTCCGGCCGTCGAGTAGCGCGCGATCGTGGTCACGATGATGCCGGCGACGATCAGCGTGCCGTTGAAGATCCAGGACGAGTCGTTGCTCGCCATGCCGAGGGCGGAGAGATTGTCCTGCCACCAGTGCGCATCGGTCGCGGTCAGCATGCTGGCGAACGCGCCGACCACGAGGAAGACCGCGAGGACGAGGGACAGCGACATCGGCGTGAGCGACACAGCGCTGAGGAAGCACACGTACGCCGTCAGCGCGAAGGCGACGGCGACGAGCACAGCGCCGGGGAAGGCGAAGACAGGGGCGTCGGTGAAGCTGCGGGCCAGGAGCAGCGCGATCCCCGCCCAGCCGAGGAGCGCAGTGACGGCATACGCGAGGGCGATGGCGGCGATGTCGTACCAGCGCAGTCGGTCATCGCGCATCACGAGCCCGTCGCTGTGGATGACGCGGCGTCCCGGTCGGACACCGAGCCGCCCCAGCAGCGCCGACAGCACCGCGACGACCGCGCCGCCGATCGACGCGTACGTCCCGATCGAGCGATCACCGACGATCGACAGCTCATGACCCCAGAACACGAACACGGACACGACGAACCCGATGGCGAAGAACACCGCTCCCACGAGCAGAGCGGCCGTCTCGAGCGAGACCGCCCCCTGCGGCGGGCGCAGCAGCGTCCGCCAGGAGAACTGTTCGGACGCGTTCACAGCAGGATCGGACTCTCGATCGGTCACGCCGTTGGCGCGAGACCCAGGTCTTCTTCGCGGACCGTGCCCTGGAACGACCACGGGAAGTTGATCCACAGATCGGTGTCCTTCCACGCGTAGTCGGGCTGGATGATCGTCGACGGCTTGGTGTAGATCGTCACGGATCGCACCTCTGCGCCCTTCGCCCGCAGCAGTTCCACCGCCAGTGCCAGCGTGCGCCCTGAGTCCGCCACGTCATCGACCAGCAGTACACGGCGCCCGTCGAGATATGCCATGTCCAGTTCGGGCGGAAGCACCTCCGGCGCATCCAGGACAGTACCGATGCCGGTGTAGAACTCCACGTTGATCGCTCCGCAGTTCTTCGCGCCCAGCCCGTAGGCGATCGCTCCTGCGGGCAGCAGCCCACCGCGGGCGATCGCGACAACGACCTCCGGCTCGAATCCGCTGGCGACGATGCTGCGCGCGAGGTCTCGCGTCGCTGCTCCGAAGCCGTCCCAGGTGAGTGTCTCGCGTTCGATCGCAGCATCCGTCATGCGTCTATTCTGCCGTTAGAATCGTCGATGTCCGGATTGCCTCGAAAAGGGGCGCCGGTGCCCGAAAAAGGGGCACGAAGCATTCGCCGCGATGTCGCGCGAAGCGAGACACACACGGAATCGATCCGTCGTCTCGAAAGGCATTCCCCATGCCCACTGTGTCCGCTCACGTCGCCCTCACTCTCGCTCAGCACATCGACGCCGTCTTCGGTGTGATGGGCAACGGCAACGCCCACTTCCTCGACGCGCTCGAGCGCCAGACGCCGGTGAAGTTCACCGCCGTGCGCCACGAGCAGGGCGCGGTCGTCGCCGCCGATGCCCATCACCGCGCGTCCGGGAGGATCGCCGCCGCCACCACCACCTACGGCGCCGGGTTCACGAACACCCTGACCGCGCTCGCGGAGGCAGTGCAGGCGCATGTGCCGCTCGTGCTCGTGGTGGGCGACGAGCCCACCTCCGGCCCGCGCCCCTGGGACGTCGATCAGATCGCGCTCGCTTCGGCCGTGGGCGCGCGGACGTACACGGTCGGACGAGCGGATGCCGCGGCGACGACGATCATCGCGATCGAGCACGCACTGACCTATCGCGTGCCTGTCGTGCTCGCGATCCCCTACGACGTCGCCGCGCTCGAAGCCGGACCGGTGCCTCCTGCACCGGCACCGCGCATCCCGACGCCGCTCTCACCCAAGGGAGAGTTCGCCGAAGGGATGCTGGATGACATCGCCGCCGCGCTGCGCGATGCCGAGAGGCCAGTCCTGCTCGCCGGTAGGGGTGCGTGGCTGGCGGGTGCCTCTGCCGCGCTGGGCCAGCTCGCCGATGCGACCGGGGCGCTCACGGCATCCACCGCGCTCGGGCGCGGAGTCTTCCCCGCAGCGGAGTACGACCTCGGCGTCACGGGCGGGTTCGGCGCCGAGGGCGCGATGCGGCTCATCCGCCAGGCCGATGTCGCCGTCGTCTTCGGTGCCTCACTTAATCAGTTCACGATGCGCTTCGGCGAACTGTTCGCGCCGGGTACGCGAGTGTTCCAGATCGATGTCTCCCCGACAGCGACGCATCCGCACGTGGGCGGGTTCCTGCGCGGCGATGCACGGATCGTCGCCGAGCAGCTCGTGGCCCGGCTTCAGGACGGGCACCTCGGTGCACGCGTTCCTCGGAGAAGTGCACGTACTTCGGAGGAATCCGACGAAAAGGTCCGAGCGGAGAGCACTTCTCCGAACGAAGTGCCCGCATCGTGGCGGGAATCCGTCGACGTCGACGCGGCCCGCGCATACGAGCGCGGTGATGATCTCGCCGCCGACGGCAGGCTCGACCCTCGCTCGGCGGCCCGGCGGATCGCAGAGCTCCTGCCGGAGGACAGGGTCGTGGTCTCCGACGGCGGGCACTTCATCGGCTGGGCGAACATGTACTGGCCGGTGTCGGCGCCGGATCGGATGATGATGGTCGGCACGGCGTTCCAGGCCATCGGCCAGGGCTGGCCGAGCGTCGTCGGCGCGGCCAGGGCACGGCCGGACTCGACGATCGTGCTCACCTCGGGCGACGGCGGGGGGCTCATGGCGATCGCCGATCTCGAATCGGCCGTCCGCGCTGCCGGCGGTCGCGGCTGCGCAGTGATCTGGAATGACGCCGCTTACGGTGCCGAGGTCCACCTCTACGGTCTGAAGGGCCTCGCCGAGGAGCCCATGCGCATCCCCGAGGTCGACTTCGCGGCCTTCGCCGGGGCGGTCGGCGCCGAAGGCGTCGCGGTGCGCACGCTCGAAGATCTCGATCGGCTCCGCACCTGGACCGCGGAAGACCCGTCGACCCGCCCGTTCCTGCTGCTCGATCTGCGCATCTCGGGCGATGTGGTCGCGCCGTATCAGCAGGAGATCATCCGCGTGAACTCCTGATCGGCAGCGCGGGCGCTGTCAGTCGATCTGCTCGATCCCCTGCATCCGCACCTGCTCGAGATCGAGTCGCGCGGAGATGCTGCGCACGACGAGATCATCGACGGTGCCAGCGCGCCGCAGACCGTGCAGCACCTCGCGCTTGTGCTCGAGCACCGCGAGCTTGAGCCGGGCGTACTCCTCGTGCCGGATGAGCGGCGAGCGCTGCAGGACGTCGACGTCGGCCGACGTGGCCACCATCTGCAGCGTCGTGCCGTCCGTGATCTCATCCGACGCGCTGACGCCGACCGGGTCGGGATCCAGGTCCGCGATCGCGCCGCCCGCCAGCGGATCCGGCTCATCCAGCAGATCCTCCATCGCACCGACCTCTGCGTCGATCAGTGCGCGCTCCCTCGCCATCGCTCGGGCATTGGCGAGCTCGAGCATCTCGTAGCCGTCGCGGCGCACCCGATCGCGCACCTCGTCGCTGATGCCGTGCTCGGAGGCGAGGGCATCCAGCGCCGCCATCGCCGCCCCGGAGATCGCGCGCTCTGCGAGTTCGAACTCCTCATCGGCCGCGTTGTCATCAGGGAACCCCGCCCACCTCACGACAGCGGGCAGCAGCGGACCCTGCACGAGCAGGCTGAGCAGGATGACCCCCGCCGTCACGAAGATGATGTCGTCCCGACCGGCGAGCGCCGTTCCGTCCGGAGCGGTCAGAGGCACCGACAGCGCGATCGCGAGCGACACGGCCCCTCGCATGCCCGCGACAGTGCTGACGATCTGCGCCCGAGTCCTCAGTCCCCGCGGATGCACGGCGACGCGGGCTCCGCCGAGCCGCTGGAAGGGCACTGACAGCAGTTGGAAGCCGAAGCGCACCAGCAGCAGCGTCACCCAGACAGCGACCGTCGTCAGCACGAGCCACCCGATCATCTGCAGGGAGGTCTGATGCACGACCCACTGCACTTCGAGTCCGATCAGCACGAAGAGGGCGCCGTTGAGCAGGAAGACTCCGAACGGCCATACCGCCTCGGACTGCCGGCGCGACGCGGCCGTCGTGATCCGCGGTCCGAGATACGCCGCGATGAGACCTGCGACGACCACTGCCAGCACACCGGACGCGTGGATCATCTCGGCGAGCAGGAAGGCGACGAACGGCAGGAGCAGCAACGTCACGTTGATCGTGATCGTCGTCCTGACCCGTCGCAGCACCAACCACCCCGCGGCGGCGACGAGGGCTCCTACGGCGATGCCTCCGAGATACGAGACGACGACTGTCCAGGTGACGGAGAGGGGCGTCACGTCGCCGCCGACCGCGAGCGAGACGGCGATCGCATAGAGCACGAGCGCCGTGCCGTCATTGGTGAGGCTCTCAGCCTTCAGCTTCATGAATGCCCGCTGCGGCAGCAGTCGACCGAGGGCGGCGACCGCGGTGGCATCGGGCGGAGCGACGGCCGCACCGAGGATGAGGGCGATCTCCCACGGCATCCCGAACAGCACGGCCACGCCGGCCACAGCGAAGGCCGAGGCGACGACCAGCAGGGTGCTCATCGGGAGGATGTAGCGGAAGTCACGGCGGATAGAGCGCAGCGATGTCGTCAGGCTCTCCCAGTAGAGCATCACCGGCAGGAAGAGCAGCAGCACCGTCTCCGGCGGCAACTGCACCTCGCGCAGTGCGGGCACGAACCCGAGCAGCAGGCCGAAGACGACCAGCACCAACGGCAGCGCCAGCCGTACCCGCGGCGCCAGCATCGTCCCGATCAGGATCGTGAGTCCGAGCAGGACCGTGATCTCGAGACCTTCCATGCGACCACCCATCTGCATCGCGGGCTGATCCGCGAACGTGCTCAGGACACAGCATCCATTGTGCTCTCGCTATTCCCGCCGCGACAGGCCGAGCCGATGCGGGCGCAGCCCCTCACTCCGGATGCGGGGGCTCGATGTCCAGGCGCACGCGCTGTGCGGCGAAGCGCGTCACCAGGTGCTGCAGCGGGGTGCCGTCGGGAAGGGTGTCGAGCGCCTCGGCGACGAGCACGATCGCTCCTGGACGGATCTCGAGCATCTCCGCCTCCTGCGCTGTCGCGTGCCGCGCGCCGACCACAGTGGAGGCGCGTACGTAGTCGTCGACGCCCTGCGCGGCGAGGGCCGCGGTGAACGACCCGGTGCGCCGGAATGCTCCTGCGATGTCAGGCAACCGTTCGGCGGCGAACCAGTGCGTGCCGATGGAGATCGGATGGCCGCCGACCGACCGCGTGCTCTCGATCCTGACCGCCTCCCCGCCGGGTATGCCCAGCCGGAGCGCGATGTCCGCCGGCGCGGGTTCGGTCGCGCTGTCGAGCACGCGGCTCTTCGTCCGGGTGCTCTCCTCCTCACCGAGGCTGCGCATCATCCGGGTGCGCAGGCCGATCCGGTGCACGAGCACCGACTCACCCGTGACGAAGGTGCCGCTCCCCCGTCGCGATTCGATGAGTCCGTCCTGCGCGAGCGCGGCGATGGCCTGGCGGGCCGTGTGACGATTCACGCCGTACCGCTCCGCGATCGCGTTCTCGGTCGGCAGCCGGTCCCCCGGCCGCAGACGCCGCTCGGAGATCTCGCCGCGCAGCTCTTCGGTGATGAGCCTCCACGCCGAATAGCCGCTGTTCGAACGCGGGGCCGCGTCGGGGTTCGTCATCGCACTCCTGCCCTCCGGACCCTGCGGCCGTGACCGATTCACCTGTTGTTCATCGTCTGGTGCGCCGAAGTTGTCCCGGTGCGCTTTCCTTCTCGACCATACCGGCCTACTGTCGAGTTGTATAGATACGTAGATAACTTTACGCAGCAAGAAGGAGTCGGACGTGAAGGACATCGCATCGTGACAGCGGACACGAACGGGGCGCACGAGACCTCGGTCGACGAACGTCGACGCGCCGCCCGCGCGCTGTCGCAGGCGTCACTCGATGAACTCAGCGCGCTGTGGGCTCAGTGGTCGCAGCGGCCGGACGTCACCTACCTGCGAGGACCGGAAGCCGGGCTCGTCATGGTGCAGGGGCGCATCGGCGGCACCGGCGACCGGTTCAATCTGGGCGAGGCGACCGTGGCCAGGGCGACAGTGATGCTTCATGGACCGGGCGTCGACGGCGCGAGCGGCACATCGTACGTGCTCGGCAGCCACCCCGAGCACGCGGGACTCGCCGCGGTGTTCGATGCGCTGCTGAGCGCTCCCGCGCAGCGCGAACGCGTCCTCGCCGAGGTGATCGAACCTCTCGAACGCGCTCAGAGCGCGCGGGATGCCGAAGCCGGAGCGGACGCGCGGAGCACCGTGGTCGACTTCTTCACCGTCGCAAGGGAGCACGAATGAGCATGCTGACCGCCCGGAACCACACTCCGGGGTTCGCCCATCCCGTGCGAGACGCGCAGCGCGTGTTCCGTGCGGTGATGGAGGCCCTCGCACGACCCACCACGCCCCAGCGCATCGATCCCGTGGTCGCACCGCCGGAGCCGCTGGGCGCCGCACTCGGAGCGGTGATCCTGACGCTGTGCGACGAGCAGACCCCCGTCTGGCTCGACTCCGCACTGCGCAGCGCACCCGAGGTCGAGGCCTGGATCGTGTTCCACACCGGTGCACGCATCGTCGACGCCCCGGCAGACGCATCGTTCGCGATCGCCTCCTCACCGGAGACCGCACCCGCGCTGTCGGCGTTGTCGCGCGGAACCGACGAAGAACCGCATGAATCGGCGACACTCGTGATCGATGCACGCGCATGCGCGGGCATCGACGGCCTTACCGCCAGCGGTCCCGGCATCCGCGAAACCCGCACGTGGGACGGCGCCGGACTCCCCGACGGATTCCTTCCGCAGTGGCAGGAGAATCGCGCGCTGTACCCGCGGGGCGTCGACCTCATCCTCGCCCACGAGCACACGGTCTGCGGGCTGCCAAGAACGACGGCGCTCACGGGCGCTCTGCAGCACGGTCTCGACAGAAGGAGCGCCTGATGTACGTCGCCGTCAAGGGAGGCGAGAAGGCGATCGCCAACGCGCACGCGCTGCTCGCGAAACGCGGTCGAGGTGAGACGGATGCCGCCCGCATCGATCACACGCAGATGCGCGATCAGATGGGCGTGCTCGTCGCACGCGTGATGACCGAGGGGTCGCTCTACGACCCCGACCTCGCGGCGAAGGCCCTGCTGCAGGCACAGGGCGACGTGCTCGAAGCCGTCACGCTGTTGCGCTCGTACCGCACCACACTGCCCCGGTTCGGCCACACGGTCGCGATCGACACCGCTGGACTGCCGTCGGAGCGGCGCGTGTCGGCCACCTTCAAGGACCTGCCCGGCGGTCAACAGCTCGGCGCGACGTTCGACTACACGCACCGGCTGCTCGTGGACGAGCTGGAGACGCCCGACCTGCCCGCCTCGGATCCCGTCGAGGAGCAGTCCATGCCGAGAGTCACCGACCTGCTCGGAATAGACGCCCTGATCGAACCGGATCGTCCGGCCGAGGGATGGACGGACCCGGACCCTGCGGATCTCACGAGGCAGCCGACCGTGTATCCCATGACCAGGGCGGCGCGGCTGCAGGCGCTCAGCCGTGGCGACGAGGGGTTCCTGCTGTCGCTGGGATACTCGACGCAGCGCGGGTTCGGCAACAACCATCCCTTCGTCGGAGAGGTGCGCGTCGGACAGGTCGAGGTCGAGCTCGAGATCCCTGAACTCGGTCATGCGGTGCCGATCGGACGGATCGAGGTGACCGAGTGCCAGATGGTGAACCAGTTCGTGGGCAGTGCCGAGCAGGCGCCGCAGTTCACCCGCGGGTACGGCCTCACGTTCGGTCGCGCGGAGCGCAAGGCCATGTCGATGTCGCTCGTGGACCGTGCATTGCGCCGCGAGGAATTCGACGAACGCGTCGTGTCGCCGGCGCAGGACGAGGAGTTCGTGATCTCGCACGCCGACAACGTGCAGGCCACCGGGTTCGTCGAGCATCTCAAACTGCCGCACTACGTCGACTTCCAGGCGGAACTCGGGCTGATACGCCGACTCCGCGCCGAGTTCGACGCACGCCACGCCGAGGACTCGCGTCCTGATGACGCTGCAGAGAAGGGAGTCGGATCATGAGCCTCTCCACCTCACCGCGCATCGTCTACAACGAGGGCTACCTCGATGAGCAGACCAAACGCGTCGTGCGCAGAGCGCTGCTCAAGGGCATCGCGATCCCCGGCTTCCAAGTGCCGTTCGCATCGCGCGAAGTGCCGATGCCCCGCGGCTGGGGCACCGGCGGCGTACAGGTGACCGCGTCGATCATCGGAGACGAGGACACTCTGAAAGTGATCGACCAGGGCGCCGACGACACCACGAATGCCGTGTCGATCCGGCAGTTCTTCGAACGCGTCGCGGGAACCGCCAGCACGACCCGCACGGACGAGGCCACCATCATCCAGACCAGGCACCGGATCCCGGAGACGCCCCTGGCCGAGCAGCAGATCATCGTCTACCAGGTGCCGATCCCCGAGCCGCTGCGCTTCCTGGAGCCCAGAGAGACCGAGACCCGGCGCATGCATGCTCTCGAGGAGTACGGTCTGATGTACGTCAAGCTCTACGAGGACATCGCCAGGTACGGGCACATCGCGAAGACGTACGACTATCCGGTGCTCGTGCACGGCCGCTACGTGATGGCCCCGTCGCCCACCCCGAGCTTCGACAACCCGAAGATGCATCAGAACCCCGCGCTGCAGCTGTTCGGCGCGGGACGCGAGAAGCGGATCTACGCCGTCCCTCCCTACACCGACGTCGTGAGCCTCGGCTTCGACGACTTCCCGTTCGAGCCGCAGACCTTCGAGCAGGCGTGCGAGATCTGCGGCTCGCGCGGGGTGTACCTCGACGAGGTCATCACCGACGACAGCGGCGGGGCGATGTTCGTCTGCTCCGACACCGACCACTGCGAGCGCACGGCCGCCGCCGCGCGGCTCGACCAGGACGCTGAACGCCACGACACGGAGATGAACGCATGATCGACGAGACTCCCCTGCTCAGCGTTGATGCCGCCGGGCATCGCTATGGGGACCGCTTCGGATGCCGGGACGTGAGCTTCGACCTGTGGCCGGGTGAGGTACTCGCCGTCGTCGGCGAATCGGGCTCGGGCAAGTCGACGCTGCTCGGGATGCTGTCGCAGCGGCTCTCCGCGGATGAGGGCCGGATCAGCTACCTGACGACTTCCGAGAACGGGCTGGAGGGCGCACAGGGCGCCGGCCACGCGCTGCTCGATCTCGCGACGCTCAGCGAACGGGAGGTGCGCCGACTGTGGCGCACCGAATGGGGGTTCGTGCACCAGAACGCCGCCGACGGACTGAGGATGCACGTCAGCGCCGGAGGCAACGTCGGCGAGCCGCTGATGGCCAACGGCTGGCGGCACTACGGCAGCATCCGAGCCGAGGCGGAGGCCTGGCTGGGGCGTGTGGAGATCCCCGCCGAGCGCATCGACGATTCCCCTTCGACCTTCTCGGGGGGAATGCGGCAGCGCGTGCAGATCGCGCGGAATCTCGTGTTCGGGCCGCGTCTCGTCTTCATGGATGAGCCCACCAGCGGTCTGGATGTCTCTGTCCAGGCGCGTCTGCTCGATCTGATCCGCTCGCTCGTGACCGAACTCGGTCTGGCCGTCGTGATCGTCACCCACGATCTCGCGGTCGCGCGTCTGATCTCGCACCGGACGCTCGTCATGAAAGACGGCGCCGTGGTCGAGTCGAGCCTCACCGATCGGGTGCTCGATGACCCGCAGGCCGCGTACACCCAACTGCTCGTCTCATCGATCCTCCAGGGATGAACCTCATGATCCACAACGAATCGCACGATCTGCCGACGGATGCCGTGCTCTCCGTGATCGACGTCGCGAAGACCTTCACTCTTCACCTGCAGGAGTCCCAGCGCCTCCCGGTGCTGCGCGGGCTGACCTTCGACGTGGCACGAGGGACGTGCGTCGTGCTCGGCGGCGAATCGGGCGCTGGCAAGAGCACCGTGATGAAGATGATCTACGGCAGCTACGGCACCGACTCGGGGCGCATCCTGCTGAGTCATCACGGTGAGGTCCTTGACCTCGCCGCCGCGCAACCGCGGCAGGTGCTCGCGGCGCGGCGCGACACCGTGGGCTACGTCAGCCAGTTCCTCCGCGCCGTTCCTCGCGTTCCCGCGCTGGACGTCGTCGCCGAGCCGCTCGTCGAGCGCGGTGTCGACCGCCCGGAGGCCCGTGACCGTGCCGGCGCCCTCCTGGCACGACTGAGCATTCCCGAACGGCTGTGGAAGCTGCCTCCCGCGACGTTCTCCGGCGGCGAGCAGCAGCGCGTGAACGTCGCGCGCGGCTTCATCATCGATCGTCCGCTGCTGCTGCTCGACGAGCCGACCGCGTCGCTCGACGCCCGCAATCGTGCGGTCGTGATCGACCTGATCCGCGAGAGCCTCGGCAGAGGGTCCGGCATGCTGGCGATCTTCCATGACGCGGACGTGCGCGAGGCCGTGGCGGATGCCGTGGTCGATGTGCAGGCGTTCACGCCGGCACGAGAGGAGGTCGCCGCGTGACGAGGTACGCCGTGTACGCCGTTCCGGGAGCGCATGACGCTGATGCGGATGCCGCCCGCCGTCTGCGCGATGCAGCCGAGGCATGGCTCGCCCGTGAGGACGTGCGCGACCTCACATCCGATGCGCGGCGCTACGGGTTCCATGCCACTCTCAAGGCTCCGATGCGCCTGGCGGACGGTCGCACCGAGGCGGAGCTGCGCGCGGCGGCCGACGCGTTCGCGGCTGAGCACCGGCCACTGAGCATCCGCGCACCGCGCGTGACCGCGATCGACGCGTTCCGTGCGCTCGTTCCCGCACCAGGACAGCAGTCCGCGCTCGCGGACCTCGCCGCCGAGAGCGTGCAGGTGTTCGACGAGTTCCGTGCGCCGCTCAGCCCGGAGGATGTCCGTCGGCGCCGACCGGAGCGGCTCACGCCCCGGCAGCGCGAACTCTTCGAACGCTGGGGCTACCCGTATGTGCTCGACGAGTTCCGCTTCCACCTGACGCTGACGGATGCCGTGCCCGTCGAGCGCAGCGCAGGGGTGGACGCCGCACTCGACGAGCACTTCGCTCCGGTGACCGGCGTCGACGTACCGCTCACGGCGATCGCGATCTGCGTCGAACCCGCTCCCGGCGCCGCATTCGAGCTCTTGTCCGTCCATCCGTTCGCCCTCCGAACCCCACAGGAGACCACCTGATGTCATACACGTTGACCAACGCGCGCATCGTGCTCGAGAACGAGATCGTGCACGGATCCGTGCGCGTCGCGGACGGGCGCATCACCGAGGTCTCGGCGGTCGCGCGCCCTTCGGCCGACGGCACCGTTCACGAGGACCTGGGCGAGGACTACCTGCTGCCGGGCCTCGTGGAGTTGCACACCGACCAGGTCGAAGGCCACCTCCAGCCCCGGCCCCAGCGATTCTGGGACCCCATCCCCGCGGTGATCGCCCACGACGCGCAGATGGCCGCGTCGGGCATGACCACGGTGCTCGATGCGCTGCGGATCGGAAGCGGACCCGGCGAGAACCGTCTGGCAGGCAGGGCGCGTGTGCTCATGGATGCCGTGGTGCACGCGGCCGAGGCGGGACTGCTGCGCGCGGATCACCATGTGCACCTGCGCTGCGAGGTCGCGACGCCGGATGTCGTCGAGGTCTTCGACGACATCGGAGGGCACGAGCGCGTGCGGCTGATCTCTCTGATGGATCACACCCCTGGTCAGCGCCAGTACGCCGATGTCGAGGCGTTCCGCACCTACATGGTCGGCAAGCACAGTTTCACGAACGAGCAGTTCGACCAGCATGTGGAGGCTCTGCACCAGTACTCGTCGCAGTTCTCCGCGGACAATCGACGACTGATGGTCGAGCGCGCCACCGCGCGCGGCATCACGATCGCCGCGCACGATGACGCCACCCAGGCGCACATCGACGAGTCGGCAGCGGCGGGCGTGCGGATCTCGGAGTTCCCCACGACGATCGAAGCCGCTCGTGCGGCACGTGCCGCCGGTCAACTCGTCGTGATGGGAGCCCCGAACATCATCCGCGGAGGTTCTCACTCCGGCAATGTGGCCGCGACCGAACTTCTCCGCCTCGGGCTGCTGGACGTGCTCTCCAGCGACTACGTTCCCTCGAGCCTGCTGAACGCTGTCTTCCATCTGTTCCACAGCGGAGACGTGACGCTTCCGCAAGGTGTCGCACTGGTGAGCGCCAACGCCGCCCGCGCGGCAGGCTTCGACGATCGCGGTGTCATCGCGGCCGGTACGCGCGCCGATCTCGTGCGCGTGCACGCGTACGCCGGCGCTTCCGCGGAGCAGCATCCGCTCGGTTCGGCGCTCCCTATCGTGCGCGGTGTCTGGCGCGAAGGGACCAGGGTCGCATGAGCGGAGTGTTCGTCGCGATCGTCGGACCGAGCGGAGCCGGCAAGGACACCGTCATCGAGCATGCCAGGGCCGCGCTGGCCGACTGCGACGACATCGTCTTCCCCCGCCGCCTCATCACGCGCCCCACAGGCGACGGCGAGGACTGCATCTCGGTCACGGACGACGGGTTCGCGCATGCCGAGGATCGCGGCGAGCTCGCCCTGACCTGGCGAGCGCATGGTCTCGCGTACGGCGTCCCCGCGTCGGCGCGGACGACGGTCGCTGCCGGGGGCGTGGTCGTGGCCAACGTCTCACGCGGCGTGGTCGCGCAGCTGCCGGCGCTGTTCGGAGAAGCGCGGGTGGTGCGCATCACGGTGTCGGACGAGATCCGCCTGGCGCGCATCATCGCCCGTGGCCGGGAGACCCGCGAGGCGGCTGCGGCGCGCGTCTCCCGACCGGACCCGGCGCCCGAGCACCCTGTCGACCTAGAGATCGTCAACGACGGCACACTCGACGAAGCCTGCGAACGCCTCGTCGAGTTCCTCCGCCACGTGCGGGAGGTCGTGCCGCGCTGACCCCGCGGGGCTGTGCTGCGTCGACCTGCCGTATCAACTCCGGTCGGGAAGCTGCTGCAGCGTCCAGGTGTTGCCGTCGGGGTCGTCGAACGTCACGAACCGGCCCCACGCCTGTTCGTCGACGCCGTTCGCCTCGACACCGGCATCGCGCAGCTGTGCGAGCGCGGCATCCGCGTCAGGCACCACGACCTGGATCGTGTTCTGCTGACCCGGTTCGAGATCGAGGCCGAGGCCCTCGCCGAAGGCGATCGAGCAGGCCGACCCAGGCGGAGTCATCTGCACGAACCTCAGACCTTCGTGGACGACCTGATCGTGGTCGGCGTTGAAGCCGATCTTCACATAGAAGTCCTTCGCCCGGTCGACGTCGCTGACCGGCACATGGATGAGTTCGATCTTCCAGTCCATCACTCGCTCCTCCTGGCGGGCGTCGGCGCCCGTCGACGTTCACGGTACGCGCGGCCACCGACATCGCACCAGAGCGCCAATGGCGGATACTGGTCCGATGACACCAGATCCGGAGAACGGCCGGCTGCAGACCATCCTCGCGGCGCTCGGTGCCGGGCCGGAGGACGAGCCCGCGCGTCGCCTGATCGGGGCGTTGGGCGGCGGGCCCGTCGAAGCTCATGAACGTCGGGTCGGAGAGCCGGCAGTGCTGTCGCGGCATGTGCGCTTCGGCTCGGGCGGAGAGCTCGTCCTTCACGACGATGCGATCATCGCCGTGATCCTGCATATCGCGACGACACCGTTCGCTCCGCGCGGACTCGACGTGGCGGACTGGATCCCGGGTGTCGACAACGACGCGACCTTCTCCGATTTCAAGAAGGTCTTCGACGTGACATGGCGTTTCGCCGCCGGCGACCGGTACTTCGTTCTCGAATCGGGGTATGTGCGACCCGAGTTCGTGAAGCACGGGGGCTATCGGGCCGGTGACCTCCAGCGCGTCGTCGTCACGGTGGACGATCCTGGGCGCACCTGCCGTCCGGCGGACGAGGACTGCCCTGTGTGCCGCGACCTGATCGTACGCCGAGGCGACGGATCCTTCGATGTGGACGGCACGATCGATGCACTGCGTGCAGCGGTGGGTGCCGGTCAAGTCGAGGAGCAACGAGGAGTCGTCCCACTCGCCGACCTCGACCTCCTTCATGCCTCCGCCCTGATGAAACAGGTGGAGAGCCAGGTCGCCTGCTCGGCATGCCACCGGGTCGCGTGCCTCACACTGTATCGAGACGCCGCACCGACGTTCGCGTACTACCCCTTCGACACCGCGATGAGGCGTCCGCTCGAGGCGATTCCCCCCATCGAGGAATGGGGCGATGCCGCTCGCATCGCAGAGGCGCAGGGCGCGATGCGATATGTCGATCACGAGCCGGGCTCATGGTTCCTGGTCGAGCAGAAGGGCGAGCTGTACCTCGAGTCGCGGTACACGATCAGTACGATGGCGGACGATCAGTGCGTGATCCGCTTGGACGACTCGGAGCGACAGGGATATCGCGACGACGGCCATGACTACCTCACCGGTCTCGCCAGAGAAATCGACGACAGCAGCCCCCACCGGGAGGACTCCCCCTTCCACCTGAGGAATCTCCTCCGACACCCCGACGGCGCACGTGACTACTCCGAGGAGGTGCGTGCCGCGATCGCCAACCACACCTGGCTCGCACGGCAGAAGCAGGCCGCGGCGCAGCGAATGCGGGCCGAACCCGCAGCGGACGGCTGAGCGGTCGACAGGTGGGGTCGTGCAGCGTCAGATCCAGCCCTTGTCCTGCGCGATCCGCACCGCCTGCGCACGATTCGCCGCGCCGACCTTGCCGATCGCCGCCGACAGGTTGTTGCGCACGGTCCCCGCCGACAGGAACACCTCGGAGGCGATCGCCGCGGCGCTGCGTCCGTCTGCGGCCAGTCGGAGCACCTGCTGCTCGCGCTCGCTGAGGGGGTTCGCGCCTTCGAAGACGCTGGCTTCGGCGAGTGCAGAGTCCACGACCCGCAATCCTGCGTGCACACGGCGCACGGCATCGGCGAGCTGTTCGGCCGGCGCATCCTTCACGACGAATCCGCTCGCGCCCGCATCCAGTGCGGCGCGCAGGTAACCGGGCCTCGCGAACGTCGTCACGATCAGCACCCTGGTCGCCGCGCTCGCGGCCCGCACCGCCCGCGTCGCGGCGATTCCGTCCATCCCCGGCATCTGGATGTCCATGCGACAGACGTCCGGCGCGGTGTCGGCGACCACCTTCACCGCGTCCTCACCGTCTCCGGCGACTCCGACGACCGTCAGATCGTCCTCGAGCTCCAGCAGTGCAGTGAGGGCGCCTCGCAGCATCGCCTGATCATCGACGATCACCAGTCGTATCGGGTCGGTCACCAGGTCACCTCCACGCACGTACCACCGCTCTCGTCCGCCCGCACGGCGAAAGCCGCGCCGCTCATCGTGGCGCGCTCGCGCATCCCCCTCACTCCGTTGCCCTCGTCTCCCCCGTAACCCGCGCCATCGTCGATCACCGCGAGGTTGCCTGGTGCGATGCGCACCGTGACCGTGCGCGCCTCTGCATGCCTGAGCACATTGGTCGTCGCCTCTCTCAGTATCCAGCTCGCCGTCAGCGACTGCGCGGGCGAGAGGGCGGCGGCGTCACCGTCCACGAGCATCACGACATCGGCCGACTGCAACGCGTCCCGGCAGGAGGCCAGCTGCTCGACGAGCGCCGCGCTGCGCACGCCCGCCACCGTGGCGCGCACACCCGCGATCGCCTCGGTCGTGAGCGACTCGATGTCGGCGAGCTCGGCCTTGGCGCGCTCCGGATCACTGTCGACGAGCCGCCGCACGAGCTGCGCCTTCAGACTGACGACGGTGAGCGAGTGCCCCACGAGGTCGTGCACGTCGCGCGCCACCGCCTCTCGGGCCTCGCTCGTGGCGAGTTCGAGACCGAGCTGCTCGGCCTCTGCCGAGCGGATGATCAAGCTGGTCGAGACGGTGTTGACGACGCCGAGCAGCAGGACGATCGCGAAGATGGTCAGGTTGTCCATGCCCTGCGGTGTGAAGAAGAGCATCACCGCAGTGAGCGTGACGCAGGCCGCCATCGTGGTCCAATGAGCGAGACGGGTCAGTCCGTACGACGCGAAGGACATGATGAACGGCAGGAAGCCCAGCGCCGCGCCGCCCACGCTGGGGACGACCAGCGCCGCGCACGCGATGAGACCTGCGAACGCCGCCCACTGGATCGGCTTCGGCGGCGTGGTCAGCCCGCCGCCGCCGAAGCTCATCCCGTTCATGAAGCCGGCGACGTAGACGACGATGAACGCGCCGAGCCCCACCCAGCCGGTGGCGATCCACCCCTGGGCGGCATCCGAGCGCAGCAGCGCCATCAGCGGATACACCAGGAATACGAGCCAGACGACGGCCATCAACCAGCCGAACCGCTCCCACGGCGCACCGGAACCGACGCTGCGCCGGCGGCTGCCGCGAGTGGCCCAGGCTGCGGGAGCGGCACCGGCGGCTGCCGCAGCTGCGGCATCCCTGGTCACGTCATCCGCCATGCTGTCGACCCTATCGGCGCGAACGCGAGCGCTTCACCCCGGCGGCCACGAGCACGGCGAACACCGCGAGCCACACCACGATGTTCAGCAGGAGCACCCACAGCGGATCGCTCTGCCCTGTGGTGAGCGTGCCGTCGGTCAACGGCCACCTGCTCAGCGCGACGAAACCGTACAGCGGAGTGAACCGGGCGATGTCGAGCATGACGCCATCGAGCGGGATGAACACGTTTCCGAAGAACGCGAAGAAGGTCATCGAGATGGATGCCAGGGCCGCCGCAGAGTCGGAGTTGAAGAACAGCCCGACCCCGAGTCCGTAGAGACCGTAGATGAGTCCGACGGCGAGCATGATCCCCGCCGCAGCCCACCAGCGCCACGCATCAGCAGCCTCCGCCCCGGTGAGCAGCCCCGCAGCGAACACGAGGACCACGGCGAGCGCGGCGAACGAGACCGCCGTGAGCAGCTTCGTCATCGCGTACCCGGCTGTGCCGAGCGGGGTCATGGCGAGCTGGCGGCCCCAGCCCTGCTTCGCCTCGCTGGCGGCGAGCGATGTGAGCGAGCTCATGGCGACGGCCGTTCCGTATGCTCCCATCGACACCATCACGTAGAACTTGACGTTGCCGTGCCCGGCCGACATCGAGCCGTAGCCCATGCTCGCACCGAACAGCAGGTACATCGCCACCGGCATCGCGAGGGTGAAGGCGAGCGTGTAGGGGTTGCGGAGCTGCCGCATCGCTTCGATGCGCATCATGGTGGGTGAGATCGTCATGGTCATGATCAGTCCTCCGTCAAAGCGGTGAAGGCGGTTTCGAGGGTGGGGGCGGTGATCTCCAGATCGTGCGCGCCGGCGTTCAGCAGAGCGGATGCCGCGGCATCCGAATCCTTCGCACGCAGGCTCACGCGATCGCCGTCGACGTGGACGTCGACGATGCCCTCGGTCGCGGTCAGCTGCCGGACGATCGTGTCGGCGCCGCCTGCAGGAAGGCTTGCGGCGACGGTGCGGCCGCCGAGGTTGGCGCGCAGTTGCGCGGTCGGAGCATCGGCGACGATGACACCACGGTGCATCACCACGGTGCGTCGTGCGAACTGCTCCGCCTCCTCCAAGTAGTGCGTGGCGAAGATGATCGTTCGACCGGCATCCGCATCCGCGCGCATGACGTCCCAGAAATGCCGGCGGGCGTTGACATCCATGCCGGCGGTCGGCTCGTCGAGCACGAGGATGTCGGGGTCGGCGACCAGTGCGAGCGCGAACTTGACGCGTTGCTGCTCACCGCCGGAGCATTTCGAGAGACGGCGCCGGGCAATGGGCGCAAGTTCGGTGCTGGCGAGCACATCGGGCACACGGGAGAGCGCCTCCCGGCCGTGCAGCGATGCGATGACCTCGACGGTCTCGCGCACGGTGAGGTCAGACAGCAGGCCGCCGGTCTGCAGCACGCCGGCGATCACACCGGCCTTGGCTGCCTTGATGGGTTTCTGGCCGTACACCGAGAGGGTGCCGTCGCTGGGATCGGTGAGCCCCAGCAGCATGTCGAGCGTGGTCGTCTTGCCGGCGCCGTTCGGGCCGAGAAGTGCGATGACCTCGCCACGGCGGATGCTGAGATCCACACCGTCGACGGCCTTCACCGTGCGCTCGCCCAGGCCGAAATGCCGGTGCAGATTGGTGATGACGACGGCATCGTCGGATGCTGTGGCGCGCGGTTTCGTCGATGCCCGTGTGTCCGGTGCTGTGCTCATGCCTACAGCCTGGCGGGCGCCGGCTGCGGTGTCCGGACGGCGGTGTCACCGGATACTCGTGACAGGTGTCATGCGGTGTGCTTCAAGTCGCAAACACTGCCGCTCTGGCGGCGCCACACCGGCGGTTTCTGCGACCTGAGTGATCTCGTCCTGCTTCGGGGCAGTTCACAGACTGGCGAGATGAGCGGCGATGCGCTCGGCGATGTCGTTCGACGTGCGCATGGACTCGCGCCAGTCATCGTGGAGCAGGGCGTGGTCAGCGCCCTCGACGCTGACCAGTTCGGCGGCTGTGCCCTGGACGGCCTCCGGAATCCAGTGCCGGTCGTTCGTACCGCCCACTGCCAGGTGACGCCGGTCGGCTGTGAGCAGCGCCGCGGCGACCTCGCTCCTGTTGAGAAGCGGTGTCAGCCAGACGCCGGCGATGTTCTCGTCGATGCACCGCGGCAGAGCGAGAGTCCCGAGCGACTTCGCGACAACGAGGTCGAGCGTCCCGGCTCCTTCTGCCGCGTTGAGTTCGAACACGTGCTCGATCAAGTCCTGTGGGGTCGCGTGCGCCCGATCGCCTTCTTCCCAATCCGCGATGCGGATGTGCCAGCCCGCCGAGAGGAGCACCGCGGTGGACCAATACAAAAGCGGCGCCTGCGCGGTGTAATTGACCCCGGGAAGCAACAGTGCCGATCGGCGCCCCGTTGCCTCATCCGAGCCCAGCGTTGTGATCCGAACCATGAGACGAGAATAACGACGCCCACAGTTCAGGTCGCAAACGTTGCCGTTCTGGCGGCGCCACACCGGCAGGTTTCGCGACCTGAACGAGCCCGGGCAACGCCCCGGGCATACGACTCAGACCGCGAGGAAGACACCCTGCAGGAATGCGTCGAGCTCGGCGACGCCATCCAGCGGCAGCACGGCGGCCACGTACTGGTCCGGCCGCACAACGACGACCACGCCGTCCCGCGCGAGCTCGCGCTCGTCGAAGATGTCCGTCGGGCACCACGCGTTCGGCGTCGCGGCGTAGACCTTCTCCCAGTCGATGAGCCCGAGCGGACCGGTGCGCGGCACGAACAGCGACGGTGCCGACAGCACGTCGAGCTCGTCGAACGCCTCCTGGTAGATGACCTTCGCGTCGATGACGGCATCCACATCGGCATCCGCCGGCGTGACGCGCGCGATCAGCGGCGCGACGGCCGACGCCCACTCGCGCAGGCGTGCGCCACCGGCATCGGCGAATGCGTACACGCGCCAGCGGCCATCGGCCTTCGCGTGGTGGCCGAGGTGCACGGCGTTTCCGTCGCTCACCCGCACGACCTCGGACGACTTGAACCGCCGCCCGATCGGGAATCCTGCGGCGAGCGCCTGGTGTTCGCTACCGCCGGTGATCGCCGACGGCGTGTAATGCGTCATGAACCCGGACGGGAACTCGGCCGTCGCGAGGTAGTAGTTCGACAGCTCCTGCGGGTCGGAGATCTCCTCGGGCTTGCGCGCCATGAGCGATGACCATTCGCGGTCGAAGTCGATGAGGTGCTGCGCGACGGGCTGCCGCTCGGCCGAGTACGTGGCCAGCAGGCTCTCCGGCGAACGCCCCGTGAGCACCGCTCCGAGCTTCCAGCCGAGGTTGAAACCGTCCTGCATCGAGACGTTCATACCTTGCCCTGCCTTCGCGCTGTGCGTGTGGCAGGCATCGCCGGTGAGGAAGACCCGCGGCGAACGGTCTGAGTCCAGGGCGTCGTCGAAGCCGTCCGTGACGCGGTGCCCGACCTCGTACACGCTGTGCCAGGCGATCTCTTTCACGTCGAGCGTGTAGGGGTGCAGGATCTCATTGGCCTTCTCGATGACCTTCTCGATCGGCGTCTGACGCACCCGGTGGTTGTCGTCGGAGGCGACCTCGCCGAGATCTACGTACACCCGGCTGAGGTACCCGCCCTCGCGTGGGATGTGCAGGATGTTCCCCGCCTTCGCGTTGATCGCGCACTTGGTGCGCCAGTCGGGGAAGTCGGTGTTGACGAGCACATCCATGACGCCCCACGCATGGGCTGCGAATTCACCGACGTGGGTGCGGCCGATGGCCTCGCGCACGCCGCTGCGGGCGCCGTCGCAGCCGACGACGTACTTCGCTCGGACGGTGCGCTCCCCCCCCGCACGCGGCCCTGCGGTGTGACGCACCCGCACCTCCACCGGGTACTCGCCGTCGCCGTGCACGGTGAGGCCGACGAACGCGATCCCGTAGTCGGGGGTGATGCGCCCTGGCCCGTCGGCGGCGGCTTCGGCGAAGTAGTCCAGCACCCTGGCCTGGTTCACGATCAGGTGCGGGAACTCGCTGATCTTGAGACCGTAGTCCTCGGTGCGCGTGGTGCGGATGATGTTCCCCGGGTTCTCCGGATCGGGCCCCCAGAAGTTCATGTACGCGATGTTGTACGCCTCGGCCGTGATGCGCTCGGCGAACCCGAAAGCCTGGAACGTCTCGACGCTGCGCGGCTGGATGCCGTCGGCCTGGCCCAGCACGAGCCGTCCGTCGCGCTGCTCGATGATCCGGGTCGTGACATCGGGGAACTGCGACATCTGCGCCGCGAGGAGCATGCCTGCGGGGCCGGATCCGACGATGAGCACGTCCATCTCGTCCGGCAGGTCGGCTGGACGATCGACTCCGGTGCCCGCCGCCGCGACGATCCGCGGATCCTGCGAGACGTAGCCGTGGTGATGGAACTGCATCAGTACTCCTTCTTCTGCGTGAACCGCGGGGCGGGTGCGGATCGCTCCGCCCCACGGGGATGTGTCAGGCCCTGGCGAGTCCGCGGATCGGACTGACCGACTGCTCCTCCTCGTGATCCGGACCCAGCGGGATGCCGCTGCGGTCGCGGAGCAGGAGCGTCGCGATCAGGCCGATCACGGTCATGCCGGCCAGGTACCACGTCACCATCTCTGTCGATCCCGTCGCGTCGACGATCGCGGCGGCGATGGTCGGGGCGAACGCGCCACCCGCGATCGCGCCGATCGCGTAGGAGATCGAGACGCCGGAGAACCGGATGGATGCCGGGAACAGCTCGGTGTACAGCGCGGCCTGGGGCCCGTAGGTGAATCCGAGTCCGATGGTGAGGATCGCGAGGCCGAGGAACAGCAGCCCGATGTTCGCGGTGTTCACGAGCGGGAACAGCAGGAAGACGCCGACGAGCTGCATGATCCACCCGGCGATGTACGTGTTGCGGCGGCCGATCCGGTCAGAGATCCACCCTGCCAGCAGCGTCGTGATCAACCAGGTCACAGCGGAACCGGTCACGGCCCACAGCACGGGGCCGCGGTCGAGGCCGATGGGTCCCTCGGGATCCGTCGCGTAACCCTGGATGTACCCGCCGGTGGTCATGTATCCGATCGCGTTGTTGCCCGCGAACACCAGAGCGGCGATGACGACCAGGAGCGCGTGCTTGCGGAAGAGCTGCACGATCGGCATCTTCGCCTTCTCCTTGCGTGCGGCGAGCTCGGCGAACACCGGGCTCTCCTCGACGTTGCGGCGCACGTAGTAGCCGATCAGGATCAGCACGACGCTGAGCAGGAACGGGATGCGCCAGCCCCAGGCGAGGAACTGATCCCCGGGTGCGATCGCGGTCATGATCGCCATGACGCCGGAGGCCAGCAGCAGGCCGAGCGGCACGCCGATCTGCGGCGAGGCACCGAAGATGCCGCGCCTCTTCTTGGGTGCGTGCTCGACGGCCATGAGCACGGCGCCGCCCCATTCACCGCCGGCCGAGATGCCCTGCAGGATGCGCAGCAGCACGAGAAGGATCGGGGCGCCGACGCCGATGACCTCGGCGGTCGGCAGCACGCCGATGAGCGCGGTGGCCGCGCCCATCAGGATCAGCGTCCACATCAGCACGCGCTTGCGGCCGAGCTTGTCGCCGAAGTGGCCGGCGAGGAAGGCGCCGAGCGGACGGAACAGGAAGCTGATTCCGACGGTCGCGAATCCGAGGATGACGGTGTTCGTGCCGAGCGCCGAGAAGAACAGCTGGCCGAAGACGAGTCCGACGGCTGTCGCGTAGATGAAGAAGTCGTACCACTCGACGGTGGTTCCCACCACTGTGGCGAACACCACGCGACGCCGGTCCGCGGCGCTGGCGATGGTGCCGGTCGGCGTGAAGCCGGGCTGATCAGTCATTGAAACCTCCGGGTGACGACGTTGTCCCGAGTGCGGATCTGATCCTTGCCACCCGATGTCAGGATGATATACGATTTCAAATACATCGCACAAGAGCGATGCTTCAGACGCAAGGAGGCGCCCACGTGACGGACCCGATCGCCCGCCCCGGCAAGATCATCGCGGTTCACCTCAGCTATGCATCCCGTGCCGATCAGCGCGGCCGTCGGCCCGCCGATCCCTCCTACTTCTTCAAGGTCGCAAGCTCCATCGCAGCATCCGGCGGCACCGTCGAGCGCCCGGCCGGCACAGAGCTGCTCGCCTTCGAGGGCGAGATCGCCCTCGTGATCGGCTCCCCCGCTCGCCACGTCGGCATCGCCGACGCCTGGTCGCACGTGGCCTCCGTCACCGCCGCCAACGATCTCGGGCTGTACGACCTGCGGGCGAACGACAAGGGCTCGAACGTGCGCTCCAAGGGCGGCGACGGGTACACGCCGCTCGGTCCGAACCTGATCGACGCGCGATCGGTCGACCCCGCGGACATCCGGGTGCGCACCTGGGTCAACGGCGAGTTGCGCCAGGACGACGACTCCTCCGGCCTCATCTTCCCGCTCGCGCAGTTCGTCGCCGATCTCTCGCAGCACTTCACGCTCGAGACCGGCGACGTGATCCTCACCGGCACACCGGCGGGCTCGTCGGTGATCGTTCCGGGCGACGTCGTGGAGGTCGAGGTCGACGCCCCGAACGCGCCCGGCGCTCCGTCATCCGGACGCCTGGTGACCACCGTCACGCAGGGCGACGTGCCGTTCGACGACACTCTCGGGTCGGTGCCGGCGGTCGATGACACGCAGCGCACCGAGGCCTGGGGCACGACTCCCGCCGACCCTTCGACAGGCTCAGGGAGCGGCTCAGTACCGGCCCCTGAGCCTGTCGAAGGGTCCGGGTCCCCGCACCCTGAGCCTGTCGGAGGGTCCGGGTCCCTGCATGCACTCTTCCCCGACCTCCGCGCCAAGCTCGAGAAGGCACCGACGGCCGGACTCTCGTCCCAGCTGCGCAAGCGGGGCCACCACTCCTGCTTCATCGACGGTGTCACCGCCAACATCGCGGGAGCGAAGATCGTCGGCACCGCGCGCACGCTGCGCTTCATCCCGGCCCGCGAAGACCTCTTCAAGAGCCACGGCGGCGGATACAACGCGCAGAAGCGCCTGTTCGATGCGGTCGGCGAAGGCGAGATCATCGTGATCGAGGCGCGGGGGGATGCAACGACCGGCACCCTCGGCGACATCCTCGCACTGCGCGCGAAGGCCCGAGGCGCGGCCGGCGTCGTCACCGACGGCGGCGTGCGCGACTTCGACGAGGTCGCCCGCATCGGCCTGCCGGTGTTCTCGCAGGGTGCGCACCCGTCGGTACTCGGCCGCAAGCACGTGCCGTGGGAGCTGGATGTCACCATCGGATGCGGTGGCGCGGCTGTGCAGCCGGGCGACATCATCGTCGGCGACGGCGACGGCGTGATCGTGATTCCGCCGTCGCTTGTCGAAGAGGTCGTCGACGCTGCGCTCGCGCAGGAGGACGAGGACGCCTGGATCGCCGCGCAGGTCGAGGCGGGGCATCCGGTCGACGGCCTGTTCCCATTGAACGCCGAGTGGCGCGCGAAATACGAGGCCCGCGAATGACGAAGCTTCTCAGCAAGTCGCAACAGGCGTACCACTGGATCAAGGAGCGCATCGCGAGCCAGACCTACACCCCCGGCTACCGGCTGGTGCTCGGCGCGATCGCCGGCGAGCTCGACATGAGCGTCGTGCCGGTGCGTGAGGCGATCCGTCAGCTCGAGGCCGAGGGGCTCGTGCATTTCGAGCACAACGTCGGCGCTCGGGTCGCGATGGTCGACGACTCGCAGTACCGGCACAGTATGGAAGCCCTCAGCATCCTCGAGGGCAGCGCGACCGCGATGTCGGCGCGGCACCTGAGCGCCGACGACCTGAAGCTGGCCCGTGCGATCAATGCGCAGATGATCGAGACGCTCGACCACTTCGATCCCCCGGCGTTCACGCGGCTCAACCAGCAGTTCCACGCCGCGTTGATCGCCCCGTGCCCGAACCCCCGACTGCAGGAGCTGGTCACCGTCGAGATGGCCCGCCTGAACCGGCTGCGCGATTCGACGTTCAGCTACGTGCCGGGTCGCGCACACGAGTCGGTGCGCGAGCACGAGCACATCGTGGCGCTGATCGAGAACAGCGCGCCCATCTCCGAGATCGAGCGGGCCGCGCGCGATCACCACTCGGCCACGCTCGACGCGTACCTCACGAAAGAACACCCCGACGAAGCCGTCGGCATGCACGTCCACTGACACCGGAGGAACCATGACTGATTCACGCATCCCCGCTGACCTTCCCGATCACATCCAGCACTACATCGACGGCGCGTTCGTCGACTCCGTCGACGGCGACACGTTCGACGTGCTCGATCCGGTGACGAACGAGAACTACACCACAGCATCCGCCGGCAAGAAGGCCGACATCGACCTGGCGGTCGCAGCAGCCAAGCGTGCGTTCGACGAGGGGCCGTGGCCGAAGATGCTCCCCCGCGAGCGCTCGCGCGTGCTGCACCGCATCGCCGACATCGTCGAGTCGCGCGACCAGCGCCTCGCCGAGCTCGAGTCGTTCGACTCCGGCCTGCCGATCTCGCAGGCCCTGGGACAGGCGCGCCGCGCGGCGGAGAACTTCCGATTCTTCGCCGACCTGATCGTCGCGCAGGCCGATGACACGTTCAAGGTGCCCGGCCGCCAGATCAACTACGTCAACCGCAAGCCGATCGGCGTCGCCGGCCTCATCACGCCGTGGAACACGCCCTTCATGCTCGAGTCCTGGAAGCTCGGCCCGGCCCTTGCCACCGGCAACACGGTCGTGCTGAAGCCGGCGGAGTTCACGCCGCTGTCGGCGTCGCTGTGGGCAGGCATCTTCGAGGAAGCCGGGCTGCCGAAGGGCGTCTTCAACCTCGTGAACGGCCTAGGAGAGGATGCCGGCGACGCGCTCGTCAAGCACCCCGACGTGCCGCTCATCTCGTTCACCGGCGAGAGCTCTACCGGCCAGCTGATCTTCGCGAACGCCGCCCCGTTCCTCAAGGGCCTGTCGATGGAACTCGGCGGCAAGTCGCCCGCCGTCGTCTTCGCGGACGCCGACCTGGATGCCGCGGTCAATGCCACGATCTTCGGCGTGTTCTCCCTCAACGGCGAGCGCTGCACCGCCGGCAGCCGCATTCTGGTCGAGCAGTCGATCTACGACGAGTTCGTCGAGAAGTACGCCGCGCAGGCGAAGCGCGTCAAGGTGGGTCTGCCGAACGACCCCGCCACCGAAGTCGGCGCTCTCGTGCACCCGGAGCACTACGAGAAGGTCATGAGTTACGTCGAGATCGGCAAGACCGAAGGGCGCCTCGTCGCGGGTGGCGGACGGCCCGAGGGCTTCGAGACGGGCAACTACGTCGCCCCGACCGTGTTCGCCGACGTCTACCCCGATGCGCGGATCTTCCAGGAGGAGATCTTCGGACCCGTCGTCGCGATCACCCCGTTCTCCTCCGATGCGGAGGCGCTCGCCCTGGCGAACAACACCAAGTACGGTCTCGCCGCGTACATCTGGACGAATGACCTGGGTCGGGCGCACAACTTCGCGAGTGATCTCGAGGCGGGCATGGTGTGGCTGAACAGCAACAACGTGCGCGACTTGCGCACGCCGTTCGGCGGCGTCAAGGCCTCCGGCCTCGGCCACGAGGGCGGCTACCGCTCGATCGATTTCTACACCGACCAGCAGGCCGTGCACATCAACCTCGGCGAGGTCCACAACCCCGTCTTCGGAAAGCCGTGAGGACGCTGACATGACCAATCGCGAAGACATGACCCTGACCTCCTCTGGCTACTACGTCAGCCAGGAGGCGCCGATCCAGACGGACAACCCGGTCCCGACGCCGAAGGCCACGCCGCCCGACATCCTGCGCTGCGCGTACATGGAGCTCGTGGTCACCGACCTCGCGGCATCCCGCCAGTTCTACGTCGACATCCTCGGCCTGTACGTCACGGAAGAGGATGACGAGGCGATCTACCTGCGCTCGACCGAGGAGTTCATCCACCATAACCTGGTACTGCGCGCGGGTCCGATCGCGGCCGTGCGCGCGTTCTCGTACCGCGTGCGCACTCCAGAGGACCTCGACCGCGCGGTCGAGTTCTACTCCGAGCTGGGCTGCGATGTCCGGCGCGAAGCGAACGGCTTCGTCAAGGGCATCGGCGACTCGGTACGCGTGGTCGACCCGCTCGGCTTCCCGTACGAGTTCTTCTTCCAGGCCGATCACGTCGAGCGGATGTCGTGGCGCTACGACCTGCACACCCCCGGCGAGCTCGTCCGACTGGACCACTTCAACCAGGTGACTCCTGATGTGCCGCGCGCGGTGAAGTACATGCAGGATCTGGGGTTCCGCGTCACGGAGGACATCCAGGACGAGGCCGGCACGGTGTACGCCGCGTGGATGCGACGCAAGCCCACCGTGCACGACACCGCGATGACAGGCGGCGACGGACCGCGCATGCATCACGTGTGCTTCGCCACGCACGAGAAGCACAACATCCTCGCGATCTGCGACAAGCTCGGTGCCCTCCGCCGCTCCGATGCGATCGAGCGCGGTCCAGGCCGCCACGGCGTCTCGAACGCGTTCTACCTGTACCTGCGCGATCCAGACGGGCACCGCGTCGAGGTCTACACGCAGGACTACTACACCGGCGACCCCGACAATCCGGTCGTCACCTGGGATGTGCACGACAACCAGCGCCGCGACTGGTGGGGCAACCCGGTCGTGCCGTCCTGGTACACCGAGGCATCGCTCGTGCTCGACCTGGACGGCAACCCGCAGCCGGTCGTCGCCCGCACCGACGACAGCGAGATGGCGGTCACGATCGGCGCCGACGGATTCTCGTACACTCGTCCGGGCGACGAGACTGCGATGCCCGAGTACAAGCAGGGTGAGTACAAGTTGGGGCACCAGCTGTGACGCTGCCCGCGGCGGTGATCGCGCAGATCGCGGACGAGCTCGCAGAGGCGGATCGCACGCACAGCGTGATCCCGCGGATCACTTCACGGTTCCCGGATGCCACGATCGAGGACTCGTATGCGATCCAGGGCGTGTGGCGAGACAAGAACCTCGCTGCCGGGCGACGCCTCGTGGGTCGCAAGATCGGTCTGACGTCCAAGGCGATGCAGCAGGCGACCGGGATCACCGAGCCCGACTACGGCGTCATGTTCGACGACACCGTGTACGCATCAGGGTCGGACATCCCGTTCGACGACTTCTCGAATGTGCGCATCGAGGTCGAGCTCGCGTTCGTACTCAAGCATCCGCTTGAGGGTCCGGACTGCACACTCGACGATGCTCTCGCCGCGATCGACTACGCGGTTCCCGCTCTCGAGGTGCTGAACTCGCACATCGAACTGGAAGGCCGCACGATCGTCGACACGATCAGCGACAACGCCGCCTACGGCGCGATGGTGCTCGGCGATGTGCACAAGAGGCCGGACGAGATCGATCTGCGCTGGGTACCAGGCGTGCTCTCCCGCAACGGTGAGATCGAGGAGACCGGTGTCGCCGCAGGCGTTCTCGGGCACCCCGCGACCGGAGTGGCGTGGTTGGCGAACAAGTTCCACCAGCACGGCGCCAGGCTCGAGGCCGGAGAGATCGTCCTCGCCGGCTCGTTCACACGGCCCATGTGGGTGTCGAAGGGCGACAACGTGCGCTGCGACTACGGAGAGATGGGAATCATCGAATGCCGATTCATCTAGAACCCGCGCCCTCGTTCCGCGACCGGCTCGTTGCGACCGAGCGTCCGCTCGTGGGCGCATGGATCTGCTCCGGCAGCCCGATCGCCGCCGAGATCGTCGCGGGGTCGGGACTCGACTGGACGCTGATCGACGGCGAGCACAGCCCCATCGGGCTGGAGTCGACTCTGGCGCTGCTGCAGGCCGTGGCGCCGTACCCGATCACTCCGGTCGTGCGCGTGCCGTCGGCGGATCCCACGTGGATCAAGCAGGTCCTCGACGTGGGTGCGCAGAACCTTCTCATACCGATGGTGAACACCGCTGCGGATGCTGCGGCCGCCGCCGCCGCGACCCGCTACCCGCCGCGCGGCATCCGCGGAGTCGGCAGCGCGCTCGCGCGCGCCGGCCAGTTCAACCGCATCGAGGACTACCTGCAGCGCGCCCACGAGATCACTTCCCTGACCGTGCAGATCGAGACGGATGCCGCGGTGCAGAACGCCCGCGAGATCGCGGAGGTCGACGGGGTGGATGCCGTCTTCATCGGGCCGAGCGATCTGGCGGCATCGATGGGACTGCTGGGTCAGCAGGAGCATCCCGACGTCGTCGCGGCCGTCGAGCGCTCGATCGCCGAGGTGCGCGCAGCCGGCACGCCGGTCGGTGTGAACGCCTTCAATCCGGCGACTGCGCGCCGCTACCTCGACGCGGGAGCATCCTTCGCGCTCGTCGCCGCCGACGTCTCGATCCTCGCGCGGGCGACGGAGAAGCTCGCCGCCGAGTGGATCGCCGATCAGGACAGCGACGAGCGCGCGAGCTACTGAATCCCTCTCTCCGAGGGCTGTTCGAACTTTCTGCAATCCGATTCTGCGATGGTTCCGGACAACCCTCGTGGGACGAAACGTCTCACGTCACGAAACTGAAGGAGACATCTCATGCGAAACAAGAATCGACTCGGATTGCTCACCACTGCTGGAGCCGGAGTCGCGGCTCTCGCGCTCACCGGGTTCGCTCTGCCTGCTACAGCCGATGATGGCTCTAGCTCGGTCGACGACTCGACGACCTCGACCGACGTCACCGGCTCGACCGACGCGATCCAGGACATCGTCCGCGATCTGATCCTCGCCAGCGGTAATGACACCTCCACCGGCGACATCGGTCTTGACGGACCGCTCGTCGACGGGCCGGTCGTGAGTGACATCGGCAACGGGGCCATCCTGTCGGGTAACGACACCCCGGTCGCCTCCGGCAACGAAGTCTCCGGCAACGAGGTCTCCGCGCCGGTCGGCTCGGGCAACGAGGTCTCGGCACCTGTCGAGGCTCCGATCGAGGCGCCCGTCGAGGCGCCCGTTGACGCACCGGTCGGCTCGGGCAACGACACGACCGTCGACGCACCGGTCGAGACCGACAACGACACCGGCCTATCGCTGGACGACATCGGCGGCGACATCGGCGCCGACGTCGACAGCCTGGTGAGCGGTCTTCTCGACTGATCTCCTGCCAACCCCAGAGCCCGCCCGCACATTCATGTGCGGGCGGGCTCTGTCGTGTTCGGCAATGACCGACCGATCCAGTCCGAAGATGCGTGAAAGCGGTTTCTTGCGTAGTGTGGGCGGCGTCCAGTTCTTCCCGACGCAGAGGAGCCGCAGTGCTGAACGATTCGCTTGCTCGCGCTGAAGCTGGGTCGACGACGCCGACATCGGACCGTCCAGCGAAGCACGACCGTCTCGTTCGGATCCTCGACCGTCACGGCGCCGAATCGATCGCGCTGACTCGGCCGGAGACCCTGTCGTGGTATTTCGACGGGGCACGAACCGGCGTGCCGTACGGCGGGCTCCCCGTCTTCTCCGCGCTGGTCCACCGTGACGGCACGGCCCAGGTCACGGCATTGGAGAACGAGGAGGAGCGACTCGGCGCGGAAGAGATCGGCGGCGCCGAGATCCGTGCCGTCCCCTGGTATGCCGACCTCGTGGAACACGTGCCAGGAGCACTTCTCGACACGGCCGTCACGGGGGAACTGCGCCAGGCGCGCGCCGCGCTCCTGCCGGTCGAGCGGGAAAGATACCGGATGCTGGGTCAAGACGCCGCAGCGGCCATGACGCATGTCCTGCAGCGGTGCCGACCCGATATGTCGGAGTACGACCTTGCCGCTGATCTCGCGCATGCCGTACTCTCCACGGGCGCTGAACCGTCGGTGATACTCGTCGCCGGCGCAGCGCGCGGAGGCATCCAGCATCCGCTGCCGACGTCAGCCGCCGTCGGCGACCGCGTCATGGCCGTCCTCACCGCCAGGCGCTTCGGCCTGCACGTGAGTCTCACCCGCTGGGCGCGGTTCGGAGGAGCGGAGACGACCGCGGAGATCGCACTCCGAGAGGTCGAGGCCGATGCCTTCGCGGCGACACGTCCCGGACGCGAAGTGCGCGAAGTCCTCGGCGACATCGCATCCGCCTACGTCCGACACGGCTTCGGCACAGCCGACCGACCCGCATGGCGGCAGCATCACCAGGGCGGTCCCACCGGCTACCTCGGCAGAGACCCCAAGGCAGACCCGAGCACCACGACACTCGTCGCCGCCGGAGGAGCCTTCGCGTGGAACCCGTGGGTCCCGCACGCGAAGACCGAAGACACGGTGCTCATCGATGCAGAGGGCGTGGACGTCCTGTCCGTCGATCCTGCCTGGCCGACCGTGCAGGTCCGCGGTCTTCCCCGCCCGATCGCCCTCGACCTCTCCTGACCCCGACCGACTCTCCCTGCCGTTTCCGGCCAGCGCCCAAGGAGCTCGACATGCGCCTCGACGACATCCAGATCCGCGATCCTTTCGTCCTCACCGTCCCTGGTGAAGAGCGATCCTGGCTCTTCGGCAGCACCGATACGAACATCTGGAACGGTCCGGCGACAGGATTCGACACGTACTGGACGACCGACTTCGAGGAGTGGCGCGGGCCGCTGCCCGCTTTCCGGCCCACGGAGGACTTCTGGTCGCACACCCAGTACTGGGCACCGGAGGTGCATGCGTACCGCGATGCCTTCTACATGTTCGCGACATTCACTGCCGACGGCCATCGCCGGGGCACGCAGGCCCTGCGCTCGTCGAAGCCGGAGGGTCCGTACGAGCCGTGGTCGGACGGTCCGCTGACCCCGCGCGACTGGGAATGCCTTGACGGCACTCTGCATGTCGAAGACGGCGTACCGCACCTCGTCTTCTGCCACGAGTGGAAGGACGTCGGGGACGGTGAGATCCATGCCGTGAGGCTGTCCGAAGATCTGCGCACGACCCTCGGCGAACCCACTCTCCTCTTCCGCGCCTCCGATGCCCCCTGGGCACGATCGATACCGCGACCCGAGTTCGAGAAGGTGTACGTCACCGATGGCCCGTCCATGCACCGCACTGCCGACGGGCGCCTGTTGATGCTGTGGTCGAGCTTCGGCGAATCGGGCTACGCGATGGGCGTCGCGACGTCGGCGTCCGGCCGGATCCACGGCCCGTGGGCGCAGAGCGCGGAGGCGATCTGGCCGGCCGACGGCGGACACGGCATGATCTTCGCGGCCCCCGACGGACAGCTGTTCCTCACGCTGCACACACCGAATCGCACGCCCGACGAGCGCGCCCGGTTCTTCCCGCTCGAGGAGACGGCGGACGGACTGCGGCTGCGGCCCTGACCCACGCGCAGAGGCCACCGCCATCTCAGGCGAAGACGGGACCCACGAACTCCACGGCGACCCGCTCGGCGGCCGCGCCCGCGTCGATCGCGACGCGCTCATTCGGTGAGACGGTCAGGGCTATCGCCAGCGTCGGCAGCCTCAGCTCCCCCGCCACGGGTTGCGCTGCAAGTCCGATGACCGCTCGAACGGCACCCGTCCTGTCCGCCACCACACGCCATCCGCGTGGAAACGAGAAGGCGAGCACACCGTCGCGGTGCACCTCGACGAGATCGTCATCGGCGACCTGCTCCCAGACGACGCCGTCGACGGTCCTGGCGTACCCCACGGCCTTCGCGGCGGCACCGTGGTCGAGCCTGGTCGGCGTCAGCCCCGAGAACCACAGATCTCGGTCCGGTCGGACGAGCACCCCGCCGTGCCGCTCCACCGCGTCGAGGAACCACAGGATCGACGGCGAGTACACCTCGGTGTAGCCCGGAGCACCCGACCATGGATCGAGGCACTGGGGGAAACGGTCCGCGACGGCGAGTGCGGCGAGCACCGGCGACGCCGTCAGTGCGAGCTCGGCGACGTGACCGTGCCGCTCGAAGGCGTCGGGAGCGCGTAACTGGGCGAGGAAGTTCACCGGCCCGCCCCAGGAGTTGCGGGAAGCGTCATGGTCGAATCTCGGGTCATCCATCGCGACAGTCGTGAAGCCGTAATGCGAGAGGAACTTCCGAGTGTTCATCAGATACCGGCGCAGGCTCGCAGCGAAGAACGGCTCGTCGCCGACCTCGCACGCCAGCACCCGGGCCAGCACGTCGGTCTGGATGCGCACATGCCGATCAGAACGATCACGGTCGTAGTAGAAGCCGTCATCCTCGTCGAAGCACTGCTCATGCAGCGCGTCGAGCGACGCCTGCGCGGCATCTCGCCACGGCTGGCCGTCCTCCCCCAGTTCGTCCGCGATGAGGCCGAGGTAGGTGCGCTGGCACGCGACGTTCGCAGTGAGGTCGGGGGCCGCATACGGAACACCCGTTGCTGCAGGGTCGTACTCGCGGGCGTCTCCGCGGAACGCACGGTCGGGTGCGAACCAGAACCGAGGAGAGAGGTCATGCCCGGTGTCGAAGGTGCAGAACGCCTCCACGGCTCCGGTGCCGCGAGTGTCGCGGTACCGCGCGAGCCACGCGTCGTACCGGACCATCACGGGATACATGGTCTGCAGCAGCGCACGATCCCCGGTCGAGGCGAAGTGGCGCCAGACGACTCGAGCGAGCGGCGTCACGATCTGAATCTGGCTGAAGCCGGGGCCGTCCGCGGTCACCTTGTAGGGGATCATCCCGTCGTCGCGCTGGTGCTGCGCGAACAGCAGCAGCGTATCCCTGGCGAGCTGCGGCGCGAACCGTGCGAGCACCTCGACGTTGATCGTTCCGGTGCTCTCGAGCCAGGAGCCGTGGTAGACGCCGCCCTCGTTGAGCACCGGCGCGCTGCCGGCGAGGGGGCGGATGCACTGGTCGAGTTCGGCGAGCGCGGCGTGCCAGCGCTCTTCCAGCGGTCCGTCGAGGGCGACGAATCGCACAGCGGACGCCGCGAGCTCGACGCCGAGGGGAGACTCGGTGATCCCCGCTCGCATGACCGGCTCGGCCGATCTCAGCCGTCGAAGCGCCTGTGCACGCTCTGCCTCGGTCATCATGTCCCTTCGTCATCGGATGGTGTGCGAAGAGGTGCGGACGGTGACCTCGGTCATCGTCCGCACCTCCTCGCTTCGGTACCCGACCTGCTACTGCAGAGCCGCTCCGAGTTCGTCGACCCACTGCTGTCCCGCTTGCTCAGGCGTCGCCTTGCCGAACAGCACGTCGGATTCCATCCGCTGCGACAGCTCATTCATGATCGCACCACCGGCCGGCTGCGGAGGTGCGACGACCCCCTCCTCCAGCACGACGTCGACGTAGTCGGCCGCGATCTGTCCTGGTGCGCTCAGCAGCGGCGCGACAACGGCGAGAGTGTCGGGGTTGAACGGCACACCGCGGGTGTCGAGGATCAGCTCGGCAGCAGCCGGCTCGTTCAGGAACCAGTTCACCAGCAGCGCAGCGGCCTCTGGGTGCGGCGATGCCGCGTTGATCGCCCAGAACGCCGACGGCAGGAGGGCGACACCCGAGGTCTTCGTCGATGTCGGAGGCAGCATCATCTGGACGTTCTCGCCTGCGGTGGCGTAGGCGCCCATGAGGTTGCTGTAGCCGAACGTGACGGCGGCCTGGCCCAGCGTGAACGGCTGCTGGTCTGGCGGCAGCTGCCAGTTGGCCGTCACCACGGACGGGTCGGGCAGGCCACCGCCATCGGCGAGCTGCTGCTCGATCTCGTACCACCCGGTGATGTCATCGGCGGAGACGTCGAGAGCACCCTCCCAGTCGTACATGCCGAGTTCGCTGACCTGACCGGCGTACGTGCCCATGATGTCCTGAATGCGCAGGTCCAGGCCGTAGATCGACTGACCCGCGGCGTTGGTGAGCCCTGCGCTGCCGATCGTGTTGGCCGCTTCGATCAGCTCGTCCCAGTCCCATCCGTCTGCGGGAACCTCGACGCCGGCCTGCTCGAAGATGTCGACGTTCACGAATGCGGCTGTCGCGTTGCCTCCTGTCGGCAACCCGTACACGGTGTCGTCGACCACTGCACTGGTCAGGGAGAACTCCGGGTACGTGCTGTAGTCGAGCTGATCGCTCACGGTCGACAGGTCGAGCAGGGCGCCGAGCTCGCCGTACTCCTGCGGCTTGGCGCCGCCGAGGGCGAAGACATCCGGAGCGGTGTCGCCACCACCCGCGAAGTCGGTCGCGAGTCGGTTGAAAAGGTCATCGGGGGCGCCGACCGGCGTCTCCACGACCGTGATGTTGGGGTACTCGGCCTCGAACAGGTCGATGACCTCGCCGAACAGGGTGGCGCGGGCGTCGTCGCCCCACCACGACATCTCAAGCTCGATCTCCTCGTCGGGGTCGAACTCGCCGCCATCGGCCTGAGGGCTGCCGGAGCAGCTGGTGAGTACGAGCGCTGTGGCGACGGCGATCGAGCCGATGGCCGCGCGGGAGCGTGTGTTACGCGTCATTGCGCCTCTTTCGGGTTGAGGCCGCCATCGAGGCGGCCGGTGGGTGACGGGTGTCGGTTACGGGGCCCTCATGCATCGAGGACACGGTTCGAGAAACCGCTTTCACGTGAAGCTAGCACCGAGAGACGGACGTGTCAACGGATTCTGCGGAGACGACAACAAATCGATATCCCGCCGACGAACTGGAGTCGTGGCCGGTTCAATCTCCGTGGCCGGCGGGGGCTGGTCCGCTGGAATCGCGCACCTCGACCCGTGGCTGGAACACCACGTTGTGCCCTGGCTGCTCACCGTTCATGAGCGCTCGCATCCGCTGCCAGGCGAGCACTCCGAGCTCGGAATGCGACACGGACGCCGTGGTCAGCGCCGGCGCGACGTACTGGGCGAGCGGAATGTCGTCGAACCCCGTCACGGAAATGTCCTCGGGAACGCGCATGCCGAATTCCCGCAACCCGCCGATCAGTCCGATCGCGACCAGATCGTTGAATGCGAGCGCCGCTGTCGCGCCGGTCTCGCGCACTGCCGGTGCCGCGGCCCGTCCCTCCTCTGAGCCGGCTCCCGCCGGGATGCGCTCCAACTGCACGTCCGGATGTTCACGGACGAAGTCGTCGAGGCCGCGTTCGCGATGCGCATTCGAGGCACTGCGCTCCGGTCCGTACACGTATGCCAGCGACCGGTGCCCGAGGTCGTGAAGGTGCTGCGCGAGTGCGGCGATCCCCGCGCGATAGTCGATGGCCAGAGACGGCGCCGCGATCTGAGGCACGCTCCGGTTGATGAGCACGAGCGGGTGGAGCTGCGCGGCGAGCGCCGCGAGTTCTTCCTCGGGCATTCGCGGCGCGCACAGCACGATCGCGTCGGTGCGACGTCGGATCTCCACGGAGAGCGGCCCCTCCTCGGAGGGCGTCTCCCCCGAATCCGCGACCAGCACGCGATAGCCGTCCAGCGCGGCGGTCTTGCTGAGCCCGGCCAGCACCGATTGGAACGCCGGATTCGCAAGATCGGGCACGACGAAGGCGATCGCATGCGTGCGCCCGAGTGCCAGGCTGCGGGCCAGCGGGCTGGGCGCGTACTCGAGCTCGCGCGCCGCCTCGCGCACCCGCTCGGCGACCTCGGGCTCGCCGCCGAAGCGTCCGTTCATCACCCGCGACACCGTCGCAGGCGAAACGCCTGCGCTCCGCGCCACATCGGCGATCGTGACACTCCCGCGGTGTGCGGTCATCGCCTTCCCTCCCGGCCGAGCGCGCGCCCGATCAGTGCCACCATACCGGCGCCGGCTTGACTAATCGTCGCGGACACGTCAATAATCGGATCATTCGTGAAACCGCTTTCTCCATCCGGATCGAATCCTGGTCGAGAGCGAGAGATCTGACAAGGAGGTCACGTGAGCAGTCTCGGCGAACTACGCACAATCGCGCGTTCTCGACGCACCGGAAGCAGGCGCGTCCGAGAGAAGTACCCCGACAACAAAGCGGCGCTGGTATTCCTGCTGCCCTGGCTCGTCGGTCTGCTCGGTCTCACGATCGGCCCGATCATCGCATCGCTGTATCTGTCCTTCACCGACTACAACCTGCTGCAGCCGCCGGTGTGGACAGGGTTGAGCAACTTCTTCGAGATGTTCGGCGACGCCCGGTTCTGGAACTCGGTCCGCGTCACCATGATCTATGTCTTCGTCGGAGTGCCGCTGCAGTTGGCCCTGGCGCTCGGGCTCGCCATCCTGCTCGACAAGGGCATGCGCGGGCTCTCCTTCTACCGCTCGATCTTCTACTTGCCCTCGCTCCTGGGCGGGTCAGTGGCGATCGCGATCCTCTGGCGTCAGGTCTTCGGCAAGGACGGCATCGTCAACGGCTTCCTCGCCTGGTTCGGCATCGACGGGCCGGGCTGGATCGGGCATCCCGACTTCGCGCTCGGCACACTGATCGTGCTGCACATCTGGACGTTCGGCTCGCCGATGGTGATCTTCCTGGCCGGACTCCGCCAGATCCCTGAGATGTACTACGAGGCGGCATCGATGGACGGCGCGGGCAAGATCCGCCAGTTCTTCTCCATCACCTTCCCGCTTCTGACTCCGGTCATCTTCTTCAACCTCGTCCTGCAGATCATCTTCGCGTTCCAATCGTTCACACAGGCGTATGTGGTCTCCGGAGGCACAGGCGGCCCGAGCGATTCGACGATGTTCTTCACTCTCCTGCTCTACAAGGAGGCCTTCACCGAGCTCGACATGGGGTACGCCTCGGCGATGTCCTGGTTCCTGCTCGTCGTGATCGCGGCCTTCACCGCGTTCAACTTCTGGCTTTCGAAGTATTGGGTGTTCTATGACGACTGAAACCGAGACCCTCCTACGGCCGAATCGCACCGACCGACCAGCGCGTCGGTTCGTCAGCTCCCGCTCCCCTCACCTGCGGCGGCTGCGATCGATCGGCAAGCACGTGATGCTCACCGGCGTCTCGCTGCTGATGATCTACCCGCTCATCTGGCTCGTGGTGTCCAGCCTGAAGCCCAACGATCAGATCTTCCGCGACCTGAGCGTGTTCACCACGGATCTCACGCTGGAGAACTACAGCAACGGGTGGAACGATCTGCAGGCGCCGTTCGGCGTCTTCCTGATCAACTCGTCGATCATCGCGTTGGGCGCGATCGTGGGGAACCTGGTCTCGTGCTCCATGGCCGCGTACGCGTTCGCAAGGTTGAAGTTCCGCGGCCGCACGCTGGCGTTCACGCTCATGCTGGGCTCGATCATGCTGCCCTTCCAGGTGCTTCTGGTGCCGCAGTTCCTCATCTTCAAGGAGCTGGGTTGGCTCAACACCTTCCTGCCACTCGTCGCGCCGAAGTTCCTGGCCACCGAGGCATTCTTCGTGTTCCTCATGGTGCAGTTCATCCGAGGCCTGCCGAAGGAGCTGTTCGAGGCCGCCCGCATGGACGGCGCAGGACATTTCCGCAGCTACTTCCAGATCACGCTGCCGATGATCGTCCCGTCGCTCGCGACCACCGCGATCTTCACCTTCATCTGGACATGGGGCGACTTCTTCGGGCCGCTGATCTACGTCAGGCTGCCGGAGCTGTTCCCTGCGTCCCTCGCGCTCAAGGGCTTCCTCGACGCGCAGTCCAGCTCGGATTACGGCTCGATGTTCGCGATGAGCGTCGTCTCGCTCCTGCCCCTGTTCCTCGTCTTCCTGTTCGGTCAGCGCTTCCTCATCAAGGGCGCAGCGACCTCAGGCATCAAGTGATCGGAAGAACCCTCGAATGACCCGCCGCCGCTACGCCCTCGTCGGAACTGGCTCCCGCGCCCAGATGTATCTCGAGGCGATCGCCTCCACCCACGCCGACGTCGCTCAGCTCGTCGCGTGGTCCGACACCAACCCCGGTCGAGCCCAGTGGTCGCTGAGCCGTCACCCCGCCCTCGGATCGCCGATCTGGTTCGAGCCCGGCGACCTCGCCGATGCCGTGCGCACCCACCGCATCGATCGGGTCATCATCACCTCGCCCGACTTCACCCATGCCGACCACATCGTCACCGCTCTGGACGCCGGGGCGGATGTCGTCGTCGAGAAGCCGCTGACGACGAGCGAAGAAGGCGTGCGACGCATCGCGGATGCGGTCGAACGCACGGGGCGCGACGTGACCATCACGTTCAATTACCGGTACTCCCCTCGCAACACCGAACTCAAGCGCGTCATCGACGCGGGCGAGATCGGCGAAGTCACCGGCATACATTTCGAGTGGGTGCTGGACACCGCGCACGGAGCCGACTACTTCCGTCGCTGGCACCGCATCAAGGAGAAGTCCGGCGGGCTGCTCATCCACAAGTCGAGCCACCACTTCGACCTCGTGAACTGGTGGACGGCGGACGTGCCATCGCGCGTGTTCGCCTCCGGGGGTCTGCGCTTCTACGGTGCGCAGAACGCCGCGAAGCGCGGCCTCGGCCCCCGGCCCGAGCGCGGAACGACCGATTCGACCCTCCGGGACGCATTCAGTTTGGATCTGCGCACGGATGCGACCTGGAAGGGCCTCTACCTCGACCAGGAGCAGCACGACGGCTACCTGCGCGACCGCGACGTGTTCGACGAGGGCATCACGATCGAGGACAACCTGTCGCTCGTGGTGGACTACTCCAGAGGCAGCACCATGTCGTACTCGCTCAACGCCCATTCACCGTGGGAGGGCTACACCGTCGCGATCAACGGCACGCTCGGCCGCGCTGAGCTGACCGTCGTCGAACGTGGAACTGTGCTCGTGGATGAAGAGGGGCGCACAGTGGTCGACCCGAGCGCCCGGCCCGATCTCGTCGCAGACGACGCCGCGCGTCCCGTCTCCGAGCGTCTCGTCGTGCAGCGGCACTTCCAGCCTGCCCGTGAGGTCCCGATCCCCGAGGGGATCGGCGGACACGGTGGCGGCGATGCCGTGCTGCTGCGCGACGTCTTCGTCGGTGCACAGCCCGATCCGCTCGGACGCACGGCGGACTGGAGCGACGGCGTGCGCAGCATGGTGGTCGGACTCGCCGGCAACCGCTCACTCGCCGACGGCCTGGCAGTCCGCATCGACGAACTCGAACTCGGCACGGCCGGCGCCGCTCTCGCCGGCATCGACAAGTGAAGGCGGGCGATCGCGTCATCGTCACCGGCGGCGCCGGACGACTGGGACGCAGCGTGGTGCGCGCACTGGCGGATGCCGGATACGACGTCGTCTCCATCGACAGGGCGACGGTGGCGGACCTGCCTGCCGAACAGCGTGAAGCAGACCTCCTCGATGCGGCCGCCACACGATCCCTGTTCGCAGCGCTCGCACCGGATGCCGTGATCCACCTCGCCGCCATCGCGGTGCCGGGTGCGCTGCCCGACTCCGAGGTCTTCGACATCAACACCCGTCTCGTCTGGAACGTGCTGGAGGCGACCGTGGCGGCGGGAGCCGGCGCACTGCTCGTCGCATCGAGCCCGACCGTGATCGGCTACGGATCTCCGTCGGGCTGGAGTCCGGCATATCTGCCGCTGGACGAACAGCATCCGCTCGCTCCATGGAACGGCTACGCGGTCTCCAAGGTGGCGATCGAGCAGATCGTCCGGATGGCCGTGCGCCGCAACGGCGACACCATGCGCTTCGGGGCCTTCCGACCCTGCTACGTCATCGCTCCGGAGGAGTGGGCGGGCGCCCAGACGCAGCAGGGCCACACCATCGAGGAGCGCCTCGCCGACCCGGCTCTCTCCGCCGTCGCGCTGTTCAACTACATCGACGCCCGTGACGCCGGCGACTTCGTGCGCAGCTGGCTCGAGCACGCGTCGGACATCCCGAACGGAGAGGTCTTCTTCGTCGGCGCTCCGGACGCGCTGCTGGATGCCCCGACCGGTCCCGCTCTGGCGGCCCTCGTACCAGGCGCCTCGGAACAGGCTTCGAGCCTGCCCGGCGATGCCGCGGTCTTCTCGTCGGCGCTCGCCGAGCGACTGCTCGGCTGGCGCGCGCGTCACACCTGGCGCAATGAACTCCGAGGTGCCGCAGCGTCCTTCCCCTCGATCGATCATCCGCAGGAGTCCTCCCGTGCCTGAGCTCACCATCCCCGACCGCGTGCTCTACTTCCCGGTCACCGCCTTCGACGACAAGGATCGCGTCGACGTCGATCTCGTCGAACAGCACATCGCGGAGCGCGTCGAACACGCTCCCGGTGCGGTGTTCGCCGCGTGCGGCACCGGCGAGTTCCACACTCTCTCCGTCAGTGAGAACGCCGCAGTCATCGAGGCCGCTGTGCGTGCTGCGAAAGGCAGGGTTCCCGTGCTCGCCGGCGTCGGCGGCCCACTGGGTCACGCGATCGAATGTGCACAGGAGGCGCAGCGACACGGCGCCGAGGGCCTTCTCGTTCTGCCGCCCTATCTGGTCGGTGCACCTCAGCAGGGCCTCATCGCGTACGTGGAGCGCATCGCCGCAGCCACGGATCTGCCGCTGATCGTCTATCACCGCGCGAACGCCCAGTTCCACCCCGACTCGATCGGAGCTCTTCTGCGCCTGCCGCAGGTCGTCGGTATCAAGGACGGCGTCGGCGACCTCGCCGTGGCGCAGCAGTTCGTCCGCCGGGCAGAGGATTCCGGTCGCGACATCCTGTTCTTCAACGGCCTGCTCACTGCCGAGATGACCCAGGCCGCGTACTCGGCGATCGGGGTGCCGATGTACTCGTCGGCCGTGTTCGCGATGGCGCCCGAAATCGCTGTCGCGTTCTTCACCGCCCTGCGCTCCGGCGACGTCGACACGCAGCACCGCCTGCTCGACGGCTTCTACGCGCCTCTGATCGCGCTGCGCGATGAGGTGCCGGGCTTCGCCGTCTCGCTGATCAAGGCAGGTGTCCGTCTCGGCGGCCTGCCGGTGGGATCCGTGCGCGCGCCGCTGATCGACCCGACGGACGCGCAGGTCGATCGTCTTGCGCGGCTGCTCGCCGCCGGTCGGGAACTCGCGGCGTGATGACCGACTCCGAACCGGCGATCGCCGACGTGCGAACCAGGCTCATCCGCATTCCGCTGAGTCGCCCCTGGGGCGAGGACGTCACGGACATCCGCGTCATCGCGGTCACGGTCGTCTGCGATGACGGCAGCCAAGGGCACGGGTTCTCCTGGACACCGTCGATCGGCGCCACCGCCGTGCAGGCGATGCTCGACGAGGATCTCGCACCGTTCCTGCAAGGACGCCCCGCGACGACGGAGCTCTGGGACGACTCGTGGGCGCACCTGCACGAGGCCGGCAGCGGCGGCGTCACGACGATCGCTCTGGCCGGTGTCGATCTCGCGCTCTGGGACCGGCGGGCGCGAGTCCGAGGCACCAGCGTGACCGAGGTGCTCGGGCGACGCCACGACCGGCTCCCGGCGTACGGGAGCGGCGTGAACCTGCACTACACGCTCGATGAGCTCGTCGCACAGGCGCAGCGCTGGGTGGACTCTGGCTACGGTGCCGTGAAGATCAAGGTCGGCAGGCCGGATCTCGCCGACGACCTCGACCGCGTCGCGGCCGTGCGATCCGTGATCGGTCCCGATCGCCGTCTGCTCGTCGACGCGAATCAGCGCTGGGACCTGGACACCGCGACCCGCCGAGTCGAAGCGCTGTCCGCGCACGGGATCGGCTGGATCGAGGAGCCGCTGCGCTCCGACGACCTCGCCGGACACGCAGAGCTGCGACGCCGTGTCGACGTGCCGATCGCCTTGGGTGAGAACGTGCACACCCTCCACCGGTTCAGGGAGTTCCTCGACGCGGGTGCGGTCGACGTGGTCCAGCCGAACGTCATCCGCGTGGGCGGGATCACCCCGTTCCTGCGGATCGCCGACCTCGTTCGAGAACGACGGATGGAGCTCGCACCTCACCTGCTGCCGGATCTCTCCGCACAGGTGGCGTTCGCGCTGCCTGAGCGGAGTTGGATCGAAGACGTCGAGGATGCCGGGTTCGCGCATCTCGGTGCACTGAGTGAGCCCGCGGCCGTGACGGTGGCGGATGGATGGGTCACCGCCGCGCCCGCGCTCGGACTCGGCCTCCGGTTCCGCTGAATCCGGATGCTGCCACAAGGAGGAATTCGATGAACGACACCACACCCCGCGAGCTCGATCAGATCGCGGATGCCGCAGCCGCGGCATCCGCTCTCCTCGACCGAACGGATGAGGCCGTCCGCGCCGGCTGGCTGCGCGCGATCGCCGTCGCGCTCGACGCGCAGTCGAGCATGCTCGTCGGGATCGCCGACGACGAGACGGCACTGGGCACTCCTCGTCTGGCGGGCGAACTCGCCCGTACGACAGCACAGCTGCGCCTGTTCGCGGACGTCATCGAAGAGGGCTCGTATCTCGAGGCGACCATCGACCATCCGAACGCCGCTGCCACTCCCCCGATTCCGGATCTCCGTCGGATGCTGCGCCCGATCGGACCGATCGCCGTGTTCGCGGCATCCAACTTCCCCTTCGCGTTCTCGATCGCAGGCGGCGATACGGCATCCGCGCTCGCCGTCGGATGCGCCGTGATCGTGAAGGCACACCCCGGACACCCGCAGACGTCCGCGTCGACCGCACGGATCGTCATCGACTCGCTGCGAGAAGCCGGCGCTCCTGAAGGTGCATTCGCCATGGTCTCCGGATTCGACGCCGGCCTGTCGCTCGTCGATCACCCGGCGATCCGCGCCGTCGCGTTCACCGGCTCGGTCCGCGGTGGCCGCGCGCTCCTCGACCGCATCTCGACGCGACCCGATCCGATCCCGTTCTACGGCGAGCTCGGATCGCTGAATCCGGTGGTGGTCACCGCCTCCGCCGATTCCGAGCAGGGCGCGAAGCTCGCGGCGGGACTCGCCGCGTCCTTCCAGCTCGGCGTCGGGCAGTTCTGCACCAAGCCAGGTGTCGTGCTCGTGCCGCACGATTCGGTGCTGGAGCGCGAACTGCCCCAGTACCTCTCCACCCAGCCGCGCATGCTCACGCCCGCAATCGCCGGCGGATTCGCAGGCGGCAATAAGCGGATGCGCGAAGTCAGCGGGATCCGCGTCGTGACAGCGGCGGGCGACATCGGCGACGGGACCTCGCCGATGGTCGCGATCACCGATGTCGCCACTCTTCAGGCGAACGCGGACGCCCTGCTCGAAGAGGTCTTCGGACCGTTCACACTCCTCGTCCGCTATCAGGGCGACGCGGAGCTGGATGCTGTGCTGGATCTGCTTCCCGGAAGCCTCACCGCGACCGTGCACAGCGCCGACGGCGAAGACGTCGCGGCGCTCGTGCGTCGTCTGGAGCCCCTGGCAGGGCGTCTGCTCTTCGGCGGGTGGCCGACCGGGGTGGCCGTCAGCTGGGCGCAGCAGCATGGCGGCCCATGGCCGTCGACGAACACCCAGTTCACGTCGGTCGGGGCGACAGCCGTGCGCCGCTTCCAGCGCCCTGTCGCCTATCAGGACGCGCCGGATGCGGTGCTGCCGTCTGCCCTTCGCGAGGAGAATCCGCTGCGGACCCCCCGCCGCGTGGACGGCGTTCTCGTCACACCTTGAGCGCACCGAGTGCGCGTGCCGGATCCTTGAGCAGCGACGCGAATGCGGCCTCCGCGGCACCGATCAGGAGGCGATCGGCACCCAACGCGGCGGGGCGGATCTCCACCTGTTCGCCGGGTGCGGCGAGCGCGTTCGCCCGCACGTCGGCGGAGAAGCTCCCCGGGTCGCTGCCGATCAGCATGCCGAGGAACCCTCCGAGCACGATCATCGAGGGATTGAGGACGTTCACGGCGTTGGCGAGCGTCGCGGCCAGGATCCGCCTCTGCCGATCGATCTCCTCGGCGACAGCCGCGTCCTCGACGTCGGCGAGCGCTGCGGCGAGCACCGGGTCATCGACTGCTCCGAGGCCGGTCACGTGCAGCAGTCTCGCCCGGTTCACCTCATCTTCGAGTGTCCCTGCCCGGGTGCGTCGGTCGGCCTCGGCGGGGATGCTCGGACGGGTCTGACCCCACTCGCCGGCGTATCCGCCCGCTCCGGCGATGAGCGTGCCGTTCAGGATGAGGCCGCCACCGATGCCGCTGGCGCCGCCGTTGAGGTAGACGACATTGCGGTGCTCCCGCGCCGCGCCGAACAGCCGCTCCGCGCGCGCGCCGAGCGAGGCGTCATTGTCGATCGCCACCGACAGTCCGAGCCGCTGAGCCAGTGGGGAGCGGATGTCGGCCTCGTGCCAGCCCAGGTGCGGCGCCAGACGCACCAGCCCGTCCTCGACGCGGACGAGACCAGGCACGGCCACGCCGATCCCGACGAACCGGCTCGCGGCCAGTGGACCGGCCCGCCACCCCTCGACCACGCGCGCCACCACGTCGACGACGTCATCGACGCTCGGAGGCTGCGCGCACTCCACTCGAGTCCGCTCGCGGACCCGCCCGGAAAGAGCGACCGCGCCGATCTCGATCGCGTCGACCTCGGGGTTCACCGCGATCGCCATGACCTCGTCTCCTGCTGCGACGATCGGCGACGGCCTGCCGACCCGTCGAGTGGGATCAGGATCCTGCTCGAAGACGAGCCCGCTCGATGACAGCTCCGCGACCAGATCGGCCACCGTCGAGCGGTTCAGCCCCGTCTCCGCAGTGATCACGGCACGCGAACGCGGGCCGAGCTGGTGCACGAGTCGCAGCACCTCGCCGAGGTTCGCCGCGCGCACGCGTTCGACGCTCGATGCCCGTTCCGCCATCGTGTCCCCCGCCGCTCCCGATTATGTTGCTCATGACACGATATCCGGTCGGCACCGATCGCTCAGCGCGGCGCGTAGTCGAAACTTTCGGATGCCGCGTCAGATGTCACCGCGGACGCCTCGACTTCGGCCGTGGCCCGCCGCGGATCAGCCGTCGTGAGCACATGCGCGGCGCCGGTGACGGCGAGCGTCGAGCGTGCCGTCGCGGAGCCGGCGGCCTCGGTCGCTGCCGCATCCGCGCCGACCCACACCTCGACATCGCCCGGCTCGACGACGCGCGTCATGGACCGATCGCTGAAGGCGAACCGCTGAGTGGGTACCGAGAACCTCACCATCGCGGACTGCCCCGGTTCGAGCCTCACCCGATGGAAGGCGAGCAACTGTGCGACAGGGCGCGACACCGATGCGACGACGTCCCGGCCGTAGAGCTGCACGACTTCGTCCACGGTGCGCGTCCCGGTGTTGGCGACCTCGACCGCTGCGGCGAAGGATTCACCGGCGGTCACCTCCGCATCAACGACGAGCCCGCCGTACGCGACCTGCGAATAGGAGAGACCGAAACCGAACGGGCGCACCGGCGTGGGGTCGGTGGCCGTGACATCCGATGCCCCGCCGAGCCGCGGATGGAGGTATGTGTACGGCTGCGCGCCCGCCGCACGCGGGAGCGAGACCGGCAGCCTCCCCGACGGATTGACCCGCCCGGAGAGCACTCCGGAGAGCGCCGCCGCTCCCTCTTCGCCGGGGAAGAACGTCTGCAGCACTGCAGCAGGGCGGCGTTCGCCGTCCAGCGCCCAGCCGATCGCGTACGGCCGGCCCGTCAGTGCGATCATCACGACCGGCGTGCCGGTCGCGACGACGGCCTCGACGAGTTCACGCTGCACACCCGGCAGCTCCAACGTCTCCGAGTCGTTGCCCTCGCCGACGGTGCCACGGCCGAACAGACCGGCCTGATCTCCGACGACGACGACCGCCACATCCGCACCGGCGGCCGCCGCGACGGCCTCGTCGAATCCGGAGCGGTCCTCGCCCTCCACGTCTGCACCCCTGGCGTACAAGACGTCTGTGCTCCTGCCGACCTCGGCTTCGAAAGCCTCCAGGAAGGTGGGGATCTCGAACCCGATCTCGAACCCCGGGTGATGCGCGAGCACGTGGTTGGCGAACGAGTAGCACCCCATCAGTGCTTCGGCCCGGTGCGCGTTCGGGCCGATCACGGCGATCCGCGACGATACGGCCAACGCGCCGGATGCCCCGACGAGCGGCAGCACACCGTCGTTCGACAGCAGCACGATCGATTCTTCCGCGAGGCGCCGCGCGATGTCGCGGTGCCGGGGCGAGTCCAGGTCGATCTCACTCGGCGACTCATCCTCGAATGCGTCGGGATCGAGCAGCCCGAGCTCCTCCTTCTGCGCCAGTGCGCGCAGGACCGCACGATCGACGAATGCCTCGTCGAACTCGCCGGCGCGGATGCGCTCCGCGAGCGGTGCGAGATACGCATCACCGGTGGGCAGCTCGATGTCGATCCCTGCAGTCAGCGCAGCGGCCGCCGCTTCGCCGCGGTCGGCGGCGATCGCATGCATGACCTCGAGGAACGCGACGGCGAAATAGTCGGCGACGACCACGCCGTCGAAGCCCCAGCGTCCACGCAGCAGGTCGGTCAGGTACTCCTCGCTCGAGCCGAGCGGCACGCCGTCGATCTCCGCGTAGGAGTTCATGACGGAGCGAGCGCCGCCGTCGAACAGCGCCATCTCGAACGGGGGCAGGAACACGTCAGCGACCTCGCGCGGTCCGGCGGAGACCGGCGCGTGGTTGCGCCCCGCGCGCGAGCCCGAGTAGCCGACGAAGTGCTTCAGAGTGGCGTGCACTCCTGCGGACTGCAGCCCGGCGACGTACGAGGTGGCGAGCACGCCGACGACGTAGGGGTCCTCCGCGATGCACTCGTCCACGCGCCCCCAGCGCGGGTCGCGGATCACGTCGAGCACCGGTGCGAGGCCCTGATGGATGCCGAGCTCGCGCATGGAGTCGCCGATGGACGCAGCCATCTCGTGGACGAGGTCCGGGTCGAAGGATGCACCCCAGGCCAGCGGCGTGGGGAAGGCCGCAGCCTTCCATGCCGCCAGGCCCGTGAGGCACTCCTCGTGCACCAGTGCGGGGATCCCCAGCCTCGTCTCGCGCTTGAGCCGCCGCTGCTCCTGCCAGAGCCAGGCAGCCCGCTCGACCGGTTCGACCGGACGCGTGCCGTACACGCGGGTGTAGTGGCCCAGGCCGTTCCTGGTCACATCCTCGAGGTGACCGGCGTCCTTCTGGCCCGCCGCCATCTCCGACTGCATCGGGGCGACCACGCCGTTCTGGTCGAGCCAGTACCCGACGATCTGCGCGAGCTTCTCGTCGAGGGTCATCTGCGCGTGCAATGCACGGACGCGCTCGGACACTGCGGGCATGGCGGGAACTCCCGCCGTCGAATCCGACACGGATCTCTCTTTCATTTTCAGTTCAGCCCTTGACCGCTCCGGTGAGGCCGCCGACGATACGACGCTCGAACATGCTGAAGAAGATCAGCGCAGGCAGCATGGACAGCGACGTGTACGCGAGCACTCTGGCGGTGTCGACCGAGTACTGCGATGAGAAGTTCTGCACCCCGAGCGGAAGGGTGAACAGACTGGCGTCGTTCAGGATGAACAACGGCAGCATGTATCCGTTCCACGATCCGATGAAGGCGAGGATGCCGACGGTGATCACGCCGGGCAGGCTCAGCGGGATCACCATCCTCCAGAAGAATCCGAGCCTGGAGGCGCCGTCGATCGATGCCGCCTCCTCGAGTTCCTTCGGGATCGCGCGCAGGAACGGCACGAGGATGATGATCGTGGTCGGCAGGGCGAAGGCGATCTGCGGCAGGATGATGCCGCCGAGGCTGTTCACCAGGCCGAGGTTGCGGATCAGCAGGTAGAGGGGTGTGATCGCCACCGTGATCGGGAACATCAGCCCCGCGGCGAAGAACGAGTACATGATCGCCTTGCCGCCGAAGTCGTAACGGGCGATCACGTAGCTCGCCATCACGCCGAGGATGACGGCGCCGAGTGTGGTGCCGACGGCGGCGATCGTCGAGTTGACCATCGCGGTCCAGAACTCGCTGCTGCCGAGGACGTCGGTGTAGTTCGCGATCTCCCACGGCGCGGGCCACCCGGACGGGTCGTTGGTGATCTGCGAGTTCGTGCGGAACCCGCCGATGATGATGTAGAGGATCGGCGTGATGCAGACCGTGATCAGGATCAGTGCGACCAGGTAGACGCCGGGGCTCCCCCAGCGCACACCGGATGGCGCGCGTCGGCGTCCGCGGGGCCCGATGGCCTGAATGGCCACGGAGGTCTTCAGAGTGTCGGTCATCGCCGGCGCCCCTTTCGGCTGTCGCCCGTCAACGCACCCTCGGTGTCTCGGCGCAGGACGAACCGCTGGTACACGAGGGCGACGACGAGTGAGATGAGGAAGAGCATCACGGCGACCGCGTTGCCGTAGCCGTAGCTGCCGGCCAGATGCCCGTTCTGGTACATGTAGGTGGCCATGGTCGAGGTGCCGGCGGTGGCCGCGATGTACTGGCCCCAGATGATGTTGACGAGGTCGAACAGCTGCAGGGAGCCGATGATCGACAGGAACGCCCAGATGCGGATGGTCGGCCCCAGCAGCGGCAGCGTGATGCTCCACTGCGACTTCCAGAAGCCGGCGCCGTCGATCGCCGCCGCCTCGTAGAGCTCTTCGGGGATCGACTGCATTCCGGCGAGCATGAGGATCACGGCGAAGCCGATGTACTTCCACGTGATGATGATCATCAGCGACCACATCGCGATGGCCGGATCAGCGATCCACGAGTTCTGCAGTGCGCCGAGGCCGACCTTCTCGAGCAGGGAGTTCAGCGCCCCGGCATCCTGGAGCATCAGGCTCCAGCCGGTTCCGACGACCACCTCGGCGATGACGTATGGCGCGAAGATCAGCACGCGGATCACAGAGCGTCCGCGGATCTTCTGGTTCAGCAGCAGTGCGAAGAGGATCGCGATCGGCCCCTGCATGAGCAGCGAGAGGACGACGATCGTGAAGTTGTGCCCCACTGCGGCGCGGAACGTGTCGTCCTGCAGCATCAGGGCATAGTTGTCGAGTCCGACGAACTCGGTGGGCCAGCCGTAGCCGTTCCATTTGAAGAAGCCGTAGAACGCGGCCATCATCACCGGGAAGATGACGAAGCCGACGAAGATCAGCAGTGCGGGTCCCGCCAGGAGCGTGATCTCGCCACGTTTGCGCCAGTCGGGACGCCGCGGCGCCCGTGTCGGGACCGATGCACCATCGGTCCCGACACGGTTGCTCCTCGCAGGCGCAGTGGATGACATCAGCGCCTGAGATTCGGTCATGTCTCTTGTCAGCCTCTCGCCGCGGCGTTGGCGATGCTGTCGACGAGCTTCTGCGGGTCGCCCTGGCCTGCGAGCATCTCGACGACGCCGGTGTTCAGCGCGTTTCCGACGTTCTGGCCGAGCGCGGTGTCCAGCCACAGCGAGACGTACGGCGCCTTGCTGTACGCCTCCATGAGCGGAGCCAGCGACGGGTCGGTCACCGCGCCGGTGGCGTCCTGGTTGGCCGGGATCGTCTGGAATGCGGTGGCGTACTTCTCCTGCCATTCCTTCGACGAGACGAAGTTGAGGAACTCCTCGCACGAGGCCGGAGAGTCGGTCGAGCACGAGTACCCGTCGACGCCGCCCATCATGGCTCCTGGCTCACCGTCGCCGCCTTCGACCTCGGGGAACGGGAACCAGCCGAGGTCCGGCAGCGGCTGCTCGTCGGGGGTGAGGCCGGCGATCACGCCGACATCCCACGCGCCCATGAGCTCCATGGCCGCCTTGTGGTTCGCGACCAGGCCGGCGGACGAGTTCGCGCCCTGCTGGGCCGTCGTCGTCAGGAAGCCGTCGTTGAAGGGCTCGGTCGCCGTGAACTCGTTCAGGTTCTCAGCAGCGTCCAGCCAGCACTGATCGGTGAAGTCGGGGCTGGTGGCCAGGTTCTCGATGATGTCCTGTCCACAGGCACGCACCGCGAAGAAGTAGTACCAGTGCGCGGCAGGCCACGCATCCTTCGCACCGAGTGCGATCGGAGCAATGCCCGCCTCCTTGAGCTTGTCGACCGCGTCCTCGAGCTCGGCGACAGACGTCGGCTCTGACTCGATGCCGGCCTGCTCGAACAGGTCCTTGCTGTAGAAGATCCCACCGGGGAGCACGGCACTCGGCACACCGTAGATCTTGCCGTCGACCGTGAACGCGCTGAACGGAGCCTCACCGAAAGCGGTCTTCACGTCGTCGTCGATGAGGTCGGTGAGGTCCTTGACCTTGCCCGCCTCGACGATGTCGGCGAGCTTGCCACCACCGCGAGCCATGAAGATGTCCGGCATGTCGCCGGAATTGACGGCGGTCTGCAGCTTGCCGTCCATGTCTTCGTTCTGGATCGACGTGACCTTGACGGTCACCTCAGGGTTCTCCTCGTTGAAGGCCGCTGCCGCGTCTTCCCAGTACTGCTTGCCGTCGCCGGTCGTCGAGTTGTGCCACATCGTGAGTGTGGTCTCGCCACCCTCGCCTTCGCCGCCGCCACCGCTGGTGCCACCGCTGCAGCCGGCCAGGACGAGCGATCCCAGTGCGACGACTGCGGCGCCTGCCGCCAATGCCTTTCGCATCTTCATGCTGTGTTCTCCTCTTCTTCGAGTTCTCGTGCAGCGCGACACGATATTTGTTGCCAGCCACACCAATGTGTTTGTTCGCTTACTCTGACACCGCTCCCACGAGGATGTCAAACGATATCGATAACGTTTTCGAAAACATGGATATCATGAGGGCATGAACCGCCGGACAACGATCACCGATGTCGCCCTCGCCGCTGGAGTCTCGGTGGCCACCGTGTCCAAGGCGATCAACGGGCGCTACGGCGTGTCAGCGGAGACGCTCTCCCATGTGATGGGCGTCGTGGCCGATCTCGGCTACGAGAGTTCGATCGTCGCCACCTCCATGCGCCGGCGGCGCACCCTGGTGATCGGCGTCCTCGTCGCCGAGTTCGAGCCCTTTGCGCTGCAGCTACTCAGGGGCGTGTCCAGCGCTCTGGAGAACACCGAGTACGACGTGCTCGCGTACGCAGGAAGCGTCTCGGCCGGCACGCACCTCGGGTGGGAGCGCCGTTCACTCTCCCGGCTCGGCGGCACGCTCATCGACGGCGCGATTCTGGTCACCCCGACGGCTGCACCGTCTGAGACGTCGGTGCCGATCGTCGCCGTCGACCCGCATGTCGGAACCGACGATCCCGCAACCGTGAGCGTGGCGAACGTTGAGGGCGCCAGGGCCGCGACGAGCCACCTCCTCTCGCTGGGCCATCGCCGGATCGCGCACCTGCGCGGACGCACCGACCTGGAATCCGCCCGCGAGCGCGAGCAGGGGTACCGCGACGCGCTGAGGGCATCCGGCATCCCGTTCGATCCCACCCTCGTGATCGACGGCGGCTACCGGGCCGCCGACTCGACGGCGGGCGCGCATGCGATCCTCGATCTCCCCGACCCGGTCACCGCCGTCTTCGCCGCCAACGACCTCTCCGCCATCGAGATGATGCGGGTGGCATCCGAGCGCGGACTGCATGTGCCGGACGACCTCTCCGTCGTCGGTTTCGACGACATCATCGACGCCGCCGCCCACGTCCCCCAGCTCACGACGGTTCGCCAGCCGCTGCCAGAGATGGGCGCGGCGGCCGTGCGGATGCTGCTCGAGATCCTGCAAGGCCATGAACCAGAGCCGGTACAGATGGCGACGACGCTCGTGGTGCGCGAATCCACCGCTCCACCGCGGTCCTGACGACGACGCGCCGTCGTCGGCGGGCTGCGATTGCCAACCTCGATCGCATGCGATATGTTGTGCAGCACAACTTATATTTCTTCCATCGCCTGCAGAGGAGCAGCCATGCCCACCCCCACCCGCGAAGACAAATTCTCGTTCGGTCTCTGGACCGTCGACTACAACGGCACCGATCCGTTCGGCGGCCCGACGCGCCCTCGCCTCGACGTGGTGCACGCCGTCGAGAAGCTCTCCGAGCTCGGTGCCTACGGACTCACGTTCCACGATGACGACCTGTTCGCCTTCGGCTCCACCGACGCCGAGCGTCAGAAGCAGATCGACCGGCTCAAGGGCGCACTGTCCGACACCGGCCTCATCGTGCCGATGGTCACCACGAACCTCTTCAGCGCCCCCGTCTTCAAGGACGGCGGCTTCACCTCCAACGACCGCGACGTGCGCCGGTATGCCCTCCGCAAGGTGTTCCGCCAGCTCGACCTCGGTGCAGAGCTCGGCGCCAAGACCTTCGTCATGTGGGGCGGCCGCGAGGGCGCAGAATACGACTCCGCCAAGGATGTGCGCCAGGCCCTCGAGCGCTACCGCGAGTCCGTGAACCTTCTCGCCGACTACGTCACCGACAAGGGCTACGACATCCGCTTCGCGATCGAGCCCAAGCCGAACGAGCCCCGCGGCGACATCCTGCTGCCGACCCTCGGCCACGCGATCGCCTTCATCGGCTCGCTCGCACGTCCCGAGCTGTTCGGTGTGAACCCCGAGGTCGGCCACGAGCAGATGGCTGGCCTGAACTTCGCCGCCGGCATCGCCCAGGCGCTGTTCCACGAGAAGCTCTTCCACATCGATCTCAACGGTCAGCGCGGCATCAAGTACGACCAGGACCTCGTGTTCGGTCACGGCGACCTGCACAACGCATTCGCGCTGGTCGACCTGCTCGAGAACGGCGGCCCCGGCGGGGTTCCGGCCTACGACGGCCCGCGTCACTTCGACTACAAGCCCAGCCGCACGGAAGACGAGACCGGCGTGTGGGACTCGGCAGCGGCGAACATGCGCACGTACTTGCTCCTCAAGGAGCGGGCAGCGGCGTTCCGCGCAGACCCCGAGGTGCAGGAGGCGCTGGCCGCTTCCAAGGTCGCCGAGCTCGCGCAGCCGACGCTGAACCCCGGCGAGAGCTACAACGACTTCCTCGCCGATCGCAGCACCTTCGAGGACTTCGACGCCGACGCCTACCTCGGCGGCAAGGGCTTCGGATTCGTCCGTCTGCAGCAGCTCGCCACCGAGCACCTGCTCGGCGCGCGCTGAACATGACGCTCGTCGCCGGCATCGATTCGTCGACGCAGAGCTGCAAGGTCGTCTTGCGCGACCTCTCGTCCGGAGCGGTCATCCGCTCCGGACGAGCCGGGCATCCTGATGGCACCGAAGTGGACCCGTCGGCGTGGTGGGAGGCGCTGCGCAGCGCCATCGCCGATGCCGGCGGGCTCGACGACGTCGCCGCCGTCGGCATCGGTGGACAGCAGCACGGTCTGGTGGCCCTGGATGCAGAGGGGCGCGTCATCCGGCCCGCTCTGCTCTGGAACGACACGAGGTCGGCGGATGCCGCGACCGCGCTGACCGCCGAGGTCGGCGCCGCAGAGTATGCGCGACGCACCGGCGTCGTGCCGGTCGCGTCGTTCACGGCGAGCAAGGTGCGGTGGGTGGCGGATGCCGAGCCGGAGAACGCGGCCCGCATCGCGGCGATCGCACTCCCCCACGACTGGCTCACCTGGCGTCTGCGCGGTTATGGACCGGCCGACGAGTCACCGCTAGGGCCTGTGCTCGACGAACTGATCACCGATCGGTCCGATGCCAGTGGCACGGCGTACTTCGACTCCACTCGAGGCGAGTACGACCGTGAGCTGCTCGCCATCGCGCTGCGCCGCGACGCGAGTGATGTCGTGCTGCCCCGTGTTCTCGGCCCCGCCGAGCACGTCGAAGGAAAGGGCGGAATCATCGTCACTGCCGGCGCGGGCGACAACGCGGCGGCCGCACTCGGAATGGGAGCCGGAAGCGGCGACATCGGCGTCTCGATCGGCACCAGTGGAACGGTGTTCGCCGTCACCGACGTCGCCGTCGCCGACCCGAGCGGCACCGTGGCCGGATTCGCCGACGCGGCCGGAGGCTTCCTGCCGCTGGTCGCCACGCTGAACGCCGCGCGGGTGCTGGATGCCACGGCATCCCTTCTCGGCGTCGATCACGACGAGTTCTCCCGGCTTGCCCTCGCGGCCGAGCCGGGTTCGGGCGGACTCGTGCTGCAGCCGTGGTTCGAGGGCGAGCGCACACCCAACCTGCCGGATGCCACGGCATCGCTGTTCGGCATGACGCTGACCTCGACGAGCCGTGAGAACCTCGCCCGCGCCGCGATCGAGGGCGTGTTGTGCGGCCTCGCCGACGGCCTCGATCGCATCCGCGCGCACGGAGTGAAAGCCGAGCGCATCCTGCTGGTCGGAGGCGCCGCGCAGAGCGAAGCGGTGACGCGCATCGCGGCACAGGTGTTCGATGCGCCGGTCGTGGTTCCGGCGCCTGGCGAATACGTGGCGCTCGGAGCGGCAGTCCAGGCCGCATGGGGGCTCAGCGGCACCGCGCCTAAGTGGCCGGTGGCGATCACCGCGCGTCCAGAGATAGACACGCGCCCGATCATCCGAGAGCACTACGCCGCCCGCCTGCCATGACCAGTCGTCGCGGCGCGGCACAGGTGGCGAAAACATAGGATTCCAGGCCAGACTGGAACCATGACCTTCGCCGCACTGCAGCCTCTCGCCGATCGCGCCGCCTTCTTCGTGGCACTCCGTCAGGACGCGCTCACCACTGCCGTCGACGCGCTGGGCGAGCACCGCTGGGACGCCGACATGGCCGCAGGTACGCTCACCTTCACTGCGAACGCGAACCCCGCGCATCAGGTGGTCACCCGCCCGCATCTGATCGCGACGATCGCACCGGGGCCCCGGTCTCTGCTCTGGGCGTGGGCTCACCCCCAGGGAGACGCGCAGGGCGTCGCCGCCCAGCTGCGCGACTACGGCACGCAGTACGACATCGCGGAGCTCAGCCGGTCCGAGCTCGCCTTCCCGGATGACACCGGCTCGGACCTCGACGAATGGATCGCGCAGGTCGCACATCAGATCGGCACCGTCGCCGTGGAGATCACCGGTCGCTCCCCTTACTATTCGGCGCCGATCGGCGGCGGCACGCGCGCCGTGTTCGTGCTGGATGCGCCGCTCGCTCCGCTCACCGTGCAGGATGCCGTCATCTCCGCGCCCCGCATCCTGTCCGGCCTCGCACTCAGCGATGCACGCTCGGCTGTGTGGGATGCTGCGCGGCTGGCCGGCTGGAACCTGCAGTGGACCGATGAGGCCTTCAGCGGCGCGATCGTCACCGATGCCTCCGGTTCGGCCACCTTCCGCTTCGACGAGCAGGCCCGCATCGTGGGCATCGAGGCGCCGGGCCTGACCGGCTGATCCTTCTCCAAAAGAAACTCGACGGCATAGGCTGACGGCATGAAGAACTGGATCGTCCGCGCCGTCTCGCTGTACGTGTTCAACGTCGTCGTCCTGCTGCTGATCGACCTGCCGATGTCGAGCGTCAGCGTCGGGTGGAATGCCTTGTGGGCGGCCGTGATCCTCACGCTGGCGACGCTCGCGCTCAAGCCGACGCTGCTCCGGATGTTCCGCGGGGCGGCCTCGAAGTCGGCGCAGACGCGCACGAAGGTCGGCGAGAAGGTCGTCCAGTACGTGCTCGTGTTCATCGTCGAGCTGATCGTCTGGGTGCTGACCGTGTGGCTCAGCGGCGTCGATGTGCACGGCTGGTTCTGGGGCTACGTGCTTCCCCCGCTGTACCTGCTGATCGCGTGGGTCATCTACGACCTGGTGGATGACCGGATCGAGGCGAGGGCCGGCGCGGTGTTCGACACCGTGCAGTCGAAGGTGAAGGGCGGGCGCGCCTCGACGACCGGATCTGCGGATGCCACGGCATCCGAGCCGCCGAGCGCGGCGACGCGCGCTGCCGGGGACGAACTCGCCGACGGCCTCACCCCGGAGCAGCGCCGGATGCTCGACGAGCTGTAGGTTCGACGCCCCTCGCTCAGCACGTGTTCGGCGGCTTCGACTCGCTCAGCACGTGTTCGGCGGCTTCGACTCGCTCCGCTCGCTCAACCCGTTTCGTCTCGCTCCGCTCGCTCAACGACCCGCAATGATTGCGGGTCGTTGAGCGCAGGAGCGCAGCGACGGAGGCGAATCGAAACGGGCCCTCAGCCTGCCGCGCGCTCCGCGGCCTCGACGACGTTCGTCATCAGCAGCGCGACGGTCATCGGCCCCACACCGCCGGGGTTCGGGGAGACGAAGCCCGCGACCGACGCGACATCAGGATGCACGTCGCCGTAGACCTTCGACTTGCCGGTCTCAGCGTCGTCCTCCCGGGTGACTCCCACATCGAGCACTGCCGCACCGGGCTTGACATCCTCTGCCCGGATGAGGTGCTTGACCCCGGCCGCCGCGACGATGACGTCGGCCTCTCGCAGGTACTTCGGCATGTCGACCGTGCCGGTGTGCGTCAGCGTGACGGTGGCGTTGAGCTCGCGGCGCGTCAGCAGCAGGCCGATCGAGCGGCCGATCGTGACCCCTCGTCCGACGACGACGACATGCTTGCCCTTCAGGTCGTAGTCATTGCGCAGCAGCAGCTCGATCACACCGCGGGGGGTGCACGGCAGCGGCGTGTGGATCGGCGCGTTGACGTTCAGCACGAGCCGTCCGAGGTTGGTCGGGTGCAGGCCATCGGCATCCTTCTCGGGGTCGATGCGCTCGAGGATCGCATCCGTGTCGATGTGCTTCGGCAGCGGCAGCTGCACGATGTAGCCGTGGCACGTCGGGTCGGCGTTCAGTTCGTCGATCAGCGCTTCGACCTGCTCCTGCGTGGCGTCGGCCGGCAGTTCGCGCTGGATCGAGTTCATCCCGATCGCCTCGGACTGGCGGTGCTTCATCCCGACGTACAGCTGGGATGCCGGATCCGCGCCGACCAGCACGGTGGCGATGCCCGGGACGATGCCCCGCGCGCGCAGCGCCGCGACCCGCTCGGTCAGCTCGGTCTTGATCTCCGCGGCTGCGGCCTTGCCGTCCAGGACGACAGCGGTCACTGCTGCAGCTCCGGGTAGAGCGGGAATGCACCGGCGAGCGCGTCGACGCGTGCCTTCAGGGCGGCCACATCGGCGCCGGGCTGCAGGGCCAGGGCGATGATGTCGGCGACCTCGGTGAACTCGGCATCGCCGAAGCCGCGCGTGGCCAGCGCCGAGGTGCCGATGCGCAGACCGGAGGTGACCATCGGCGGGCGAGGGTCGTTCGGCACGGCGTTGCGGTTGACGGTGATGTGGATGTCGTGCAGCAGATCCTCGGCCTGCTTGCCGTCGATCGCGGCATCACGGAGGTCGACGAGCACGAGGTGCACGTCCGTGCCGCCCGAGCGCACCTTGATCTGCGCATCCGCGACATCCTGCTGGGTGAGGCGATCGGCGAGGATCTGGGCACCGCTGATGGTGCGCACCTGGCGATCCTTGAACTCGGGCGTCGCGGCGAGCTTGAAGGCGGTCGCCTTGGCGGCGATCACGTGCATGAGCGGGCCGCCCTGCTGACCCGGGAACACCGCGGAGTTGATCTTCTTGGCGAGGTCGGCGTCATTGGTGAGGATGAAGCCGGAGCGAGGGCCGCCGATCGTCTTGTGAACGGTCGACGAGACGACGTGTGCGTGCGGCACGGGGTTCGGGTGCACACCTGCGGCGACGAGACCGGCGAAGTGCGCCATGTCGACCCAGAGGAGGGCCCCGACCTCATCGGCGATCTCGCGGAACTTCGCGAAGTCGAGGTGGCGAGGGTACGCCGACCAGCCGGCGACGATGACCTTCGGCTTGTGCTCGATGGCCAGGCGACGCACCTCGTCCATGTCGACGAGCGAGGTCTCCGGGTTCACGCCGTAGGCGACGATGTCGTACAGCCGGCCGGAGAAGTTGATCTTCATGCCGTGGGTCAGGTGACCGCCGTGGTCGAGCGACAGACCGAGCAGGGTGTCGCCGGGGCGGGCGATCGCGTGCAGCACGGCCGCGTTGGCTGTCGCACCGGAGTGCGGCTGGACGTTCGCGAACTCGGCGCCGAACAGGCTCTTGACCCGCTCGATCGCGAGGGATTCTGCGACGTCGACCTCTTCACAGCCACCGTAGTAGCGGCGTCCGGGGTAGCCCTCGGCGTACTTGTTCGTGAGCACCGATCCCTGCGACTGCAGTACGGAGACGGGCACGAAGTTCTCGGATGCGATCATCTCGAGGAAGGTGCGCTGCCGGTTCAGCTCGCGGTCGAGGACCTCGGCGATCTCGGGATCGACTTCGGAGAGCGGGGCGTTGAAGTACGGATCGGTCATGTCGTCCTCTTTCGTTGCGGAATGAAATGTCATCGGTGGTGGATGTCATCGGCCCAGGCGCGCGGTCGAATTCCGTAACGGTCGCTCCCCGGTGGTGACCCACCCAGACGCCAGTCGCGACCGTTCGAGCATAGCGGAATTCCGAAGTCCCAGAGTAGCGGGGCGATCTGGCCGCATCGGGTGCCGCAGGGTACGTTTTGTTCATGGTCCTACCACTTGTTCCGCTGCCCGTGTCCGTCACCGAACCGACCGGAATGCTGTCGTTGACGGCGGCCACCCGCATCATCGTGGAGAACGACGCGGATGCTGCGGCATCCGTTCTCGCCGACGTGATCGCCGAGCGCACGGGGCTGCGCCCCGCCGTCGCAGGGCCCGGACACGACGCCATCCGGCCAGGCGACATCGTCGTTCGACGCACCGCCCGGCAGGGCGAGCAGTACACACTGCACGTCGGCGACACAGCGCGCCTGGAAGGCGCCGATGCCGGCCTGTTCTACGCCGCGCAGACACTGCGTCAGCTCCTCACCGACGACCGCGAGGGCTGGGCGCTCCCCCACGTCGACATCGAAGACAGCCCGCGTTTCTCCTACCGCGGCGTCATGCTCGACGTCGCCCGCACGTTCTTCGACGTCGACACGGTCAAAGCGTTCATCGACCGGGCATCGTCGCTCAAGTTCAACCGACTGCACCTGCACCTCACCGACGACCAGGGCTGGCGGCTCCAGATCGACAGCCGTCCACTGCTCACCGAACGCGGCTCGACGACGGCGGTCGCTGCCCGCCCCGGCGGGTTCTACTCGAAGGACGACTTCCGCGAGATCGTGCGATACGCCGCATCGCGCCACATGGTCGTCGTGCCGGAGATCGACCTGCCCGGGCACACCCACGCGATCGGCCTCGCCTATCCCGAGCTCGTCGAGGCCCCTGTCATGAACGACGGCCTCCTTGCGCAGGCGAAGGAGCTCGGAGAGGCGCTCCCGGCCGCCGGGGAGCCGTATCGCGGCACCGGCGTCGGACACTCGTCCGTGAAGATCCACGGCGATGCGACGTGGGACTTCCTGCGCGATGTCCTCACCGAGCTCGCCGAACTCACCCCTGGACCGTTCCTCCACGTCGGCGGCGATGAGTGCCTCGGCACCGCTCAGGCCGACTTCGATGTCTTCATCGAGCGTGTCACCGCCCTGACCACCGAACTCGGCAAGACCCCGATCGCATGGCACGAGGCGGGCTCCGCCCAGGTCGCAGAGGGAACGATCGGGCAGTACTGGGGCAGCACCACCCCGGCCGGAGAGCACGCCGATCACGCGCGGCGCTTCGCCGAGCACGGCGGGTCGGTCATCATGTCGCCGTCGAACACCGCGTACCTCGATATGAAGTACGACGCGGAGTTCCCGCTCGGGCTCGACTGGGCGGCACTGATCGACCTGCAGACAGCGTACGAGTGGGAGCCGACGGCGATCGTCGACGCTCTCCCCGCCCAGGCGATCCTCGGAGTCGAATCCCCGCTGTGGGCCGAGACGATCGAGACATTGGACGACATCGATCAGCTGATCTTCCCGCGCGTCGCAGCGATCGCCGAAGTCGCGTGGTCGCCGGCCGCTACACGCGAGTGGACGTCGTTCCGAGAGCGCGTCGGAGGGCTCGGAGCCGTCTGGGATGCCGCAGGATGGGCCGGCCACCGTCCCTCCGAGATCGCCTGGAGCACCCGATGACCACGACCCTGATCCACTCCGTCCGTCTGATCACCGACGGCACCGAGACCCCTGACGCCTGGGTGAGATTCGAAGACGGCCGCGTGGCCGCGACCGGCATCGGCGCCGACTGGACGGACGCCGACACGGTGATCGACGCGATCGCGCTCGCTGGCGAGGGGGCCATCCTCACCCCGGGTTTCATCGACATCCACGGTCACGGCGGCGCAGGAGCATCCTTCGACGACGGCGTAGACGCCATCCGCACCGCGCGCGAACTGCACCGCGCCCACGGCACGACGCGTGCGGTCATCTCGCTCGTGACCGCTCCGCTCGACGATCTCGTCCGTCGCGTCGGTGAGATCGCCGATCTCATGACGACGGATGCCGACATCCTCGGCTCGCACCTGGAGGGTCCGTTCCTCGATCCCGGTCATCACGGCGCCCACGAGCCTTCGCTGCTGCGCGAGCCGGCAGCAGCCGATGTGCGGCGCCTGCTCGAGGCGGGGCGAGGCACAGTACGCCAGGTGACGATCGCGCCGGAGCTTCCCGGAGGCCTCGAGGCGATACGCATCATCGTGGCGGCCGGCTCCGCAGCGGCCGTCGGCCACACCGACGCGGATGCCGCGACCGCCGTCGCCGCGTTCGAGGCCGGGGCGACGATCCTCACGCATGCGTTCAACGCGATGCCGGGCATCCACCACCGCGCACCGGGTCCGGTGCTCGCCGCTGCGGCCGACCACCGTGTCGTGCTCGAGGCCATCGCTGACAACGTGCACCTCGACCCGCACGTGATCAAGCTGCTCTTCGACGCGGCTCCCGGCCGAGTCGCGCTGGTGACGGATGCCATGGCCGCAGCCGGCAGCGCAGACGGCAACTACGACCTTGGTGCGGTCAAGGTGACCGTCGCCGACGGCATCGCCCGCGCCGACGACACCGGATCGATCGCGGGGTCCACGCTCACTCAGGATGTCGCGCTGCGGCGCGCAGTCGAGGCCGGCGTGTCGCTCGCGGAGGCGGTGCGCGCGCTCACGCAGACGCCCGCGGCAGCGATCGGGTACGAGGCCCAGCTCGGACGACTCACGCCGGGGCGCATCGGTGACGCAGTTCTGCTGGACGTGCGACTTCAGGTCAAGCACGTGCAGACCGGTGCTGCGCTCGTCTGAGCAGGTGAGGTCGGCGATCGCTGCTCCCCTGCCGGCGACCTCTTCCCTCCGGTTGCGAGCGGGTGGCTCGGAACTCCTCCCCCGAGGTGCCGAGCCACCCGACCAGAGCAAAGCCCGCGATGGCGCCCGAACTCCGCCCCCCGGTGGAGTTCGGATGGCTGTCTCCACTTGATGAGACGACGACCGGGTCGATTCATCACGCGATTCCCGAAAGAACTTTTCGAGAGTTGACCCCGAGTTGTCCACAGGGCTGGCCCCGCTGGGAGTTTCGAGGGAGAATAGTCCGGGCGCGTGAGGACCGACCGGATCACGCGTCTCTTCATGTGAGGGTCAACCGGCCCTCACAACAGATGGAAGCCAGTGCAGAACCACGACCACACCGCAGAAGGCGCATCAGCCGATGCCGATCTGATCCTGCGCACCCGCTCGGGCGACGCGGACGCATTCGGAGAACTCTGGCAACGGCACTATCCGTCTGGGATGTCGGTCGCCCGTTCGATCACGTCGAGCATCGATCCCGACGACCTGGTGCAAGAGGCGTACGCACGCATCTACCAGGCGATCATCAAGGGTGGCGGCCCGAACGGGTCCTTCCGCGCCTATCTGTTCACCAGCATCCGCAATACCGCCGCTGCCTGGGGGCGATCGCGTCGCGAGACCGCGATGGACGAGCTCGAGACCGTCGCCGATCCGAACAGCACCGAGCAGGCAGCCGACGAGGCGCTCGATCGCAGCCTGACCGCACAGGCGTTCCGGAGCCTGCCCACCCGGTGGCAGGAAGTGCTCTGGTACACCGAGATCGAGCGGATGAAGCCGGCCGAGGTCGCTCCCCTGCTCGGTATGAAGGCCGGAGCGGTCTCGCAGCTTGCCTTCCGTGCTCGAGAGGGCCTCCGTGAAGCATGGATCCAGGCGCATCTTCGCAGCGCCGAGCCCGGCTCGCCGTGCCAGTGGACCATCGAGCACGTCGGCGCCTACTCACGAGGAAACCTCAGCTCACGCGATCAGAGGCGGCTCGATCAGCACATCGAGGACTGCGCACGGTGCACGATCGTCGTCGCCGAGGCGAAAGACGTCTCCAATCGTCTCGCTCTCGTGCTGCTCCCGCTCGTTCTCGGCATCTCCGGGGCTGCCGGATACACCGCGACGCTGCAGGCCGGCGGAGCTCCGGTCGTGGCGCTCGCAGCCATGCCGTCCAGCGTGATCGAGGGCGGAGTCGTCGTCGGAGGCTCAGCAGGTACGAGCGGTGCCGTCGGCGGCCTCGCAGGCGACGGCGGAACCACGGCCGGTGGCAGCGCTGCGGGTGGCAGCGCAGCCGGAGGATCCACGGCCGGGGCCGTGACCGGCATCGGCGCTCTTGTGGGGGCGGGCTCCGCGGCGCTGGTGGTCGCCGGCGTCGTGGCTGCGACGACGATCGTGCCAGGACTGCTGGACGCGAATCCGATGACCTCGATGCCGAGCGCGAGCGAGGTCGGCGATTCGTCAATCTCCACCGAGCTCGAACCAGGCAGCGAGATGAACGACAAATTCATCCTCGAGATCGAGGAGGAGCCTGAGGCGCCCCACACCCGCGATGTCGATCAGACGCCGCAGATCAAGCTGCCGACGGTCGACAATGAACCGACGGCAGCGCCGGTGGCGCCCTCGGTTCCCGGCGGCAGCGGCGGAGACGGCGACGAAGGGACGACCGAACCAGTGAAACCTCCGGTCGGCGAAGAAAAACCCCCGGTCAGCCCTCCGGGTGAGGGCGGCGAGGATCCCGAACCTGCTGTTCCGACCGAGAAAGCGACTGTGACGGGCGCGGATTGGATCGACCGCGACCCTCCGCTCAACGATAATCACACGGTCACCATCTACGTCTCCGGCGTACCCGGAACGAGCATGGAGGCCGCGATCGTGAAGGACAACAAGCGCGGCGACTCCTACATTGCCGACATCGGCGACGATGGGACCGGCGTTTTCGTTCTCGAGGCAACCCAGGATGACCTCGCGGCCCCGAACATCGTCGAATTTAAGTACGTTACGACGGACCCCGGCTCCCAGTTCTCGTTCAGCATGACCGTGGCGGAGATTCGCGAGCTCGCCACGGGCGGCACCGAAGATTCCGAGATTCCCGACCCGGCGGAGGACCAGCCCGCACCTGCGGAACCCACTGCCAAAGCGCATGCAGCGCAGGAGCAGCCGTCCGCAGACGAGCCGGTCGTCGAGGCGCTGGCCGAGGAGACCACCTCGAGCTCAGTCGTCGAAGAAGTCGCGCCCGATGCTGTGCCGGTCGCTGCCGATGAAACCCCGTCCGCGGACGCGACGGCGCCGCTCGAAGACCTTGCCCGCCTCACGACCCCGGCCGAGGACGCTGCCCCCGCCGAATAGACTGGGAGCATGCCCGAAACCCCCGACGCAGTCCCCGGTGTCAACCGCCCGAACATCACCCCGCTCGACATCATCCGGGCCGTCATCCTCGTCGTAGCGATCGCCTCGGTCGCGCTCTGGGGCTTCGCGATGTGGACGTTCCCGTGGAACATCGTCCTGGGCATCGGCTCACCGCTGCTGGTGCTCCTGGTGTGGGCGCTCTTCCTCTCTCCGCGCCCGGTGCTGACTCTGCACCCGTTCGTGCGTGCCGCCGTCGAACTGCTGATCTACGTGGGTGTGACGCTGGCCTGGTGGTCGATGGATCAGGCCTGGGTCGGACTCGGCTTCGCCGTCGTCGCCGTCACCTCCGGGCTCTTCGCCGGTCGGAGAGACTTGCGATGACCGTCGCCGCAGCTCTGCGGAACGCCCTCGGCGACATCGTCGACACCACCGAAGGCTCCCTGGAAGCTGCCCGCGCTGACCGGTCAGGGCACTCTTCGGCCGGTCGCCCCATCGCCGTCGTGCACGCCGAGACGATCGAACACGTCCAGCAGGTCATGCGGATCGCGACCGACACCAGCACCCCTGTCGTCGTGCGCGGTGCCGGCACCGGCCTCGCGGGAGCCGCCAACGCCGGCCCCGGCGAGATCGTCCTGTCGACCATGCGAATGAACCGCGTGCTCGAGGTGCGACCGGACGATCTGTTCGCCGTCGTCGAGCCGGGCATCCTGAACGCCGAGCTGAACACCCTGCTCGCCGAGCACGGACTGTGGTGGCCGCCGGATCCCGCCAGTCGCGAGATATCCACCGTCGGAGGCAACATCGCCACTGGTGCCGGCGGACTGCTGTGCGCGAAGTACGGTGTCGTGCGCGATGCCGTGCTCGGAGTGGACGTCGTACTCGCCGACGGACGGCTGATGCACCTGGGACATCGCAGCGTGAAGGGTGTCACGGGGCTCGATCTCACTTCGCTCATGATCGGCTCCGAAGGCACCCTCGGCATCGTGGTCGGCGCGACGCTGAAGCTGCGGCGCCTGATCGTCGGCGAGATCTGCACCCTCACCGCCCTGTTCCCCACCGTGCGCGATGCGGCGGCCGGATCGGCAGCGGTCACGGCATCCGGTGCCCAACCCTCGATCATGGAGCTGATGGATTCGAAGGCGCTGGCCGCCGTCCACGCCCTTCTGTCCTTACCTGTGCCCTCGGCCGGTACCTCCCAGCTGACGATTCAGACCGACGGCCCCGCGGCTCGAGGCGAGGCCGACCGCATCGCCGCGTCCCTTCGCGGGTGCGGCGGCGAAGTGACCCTGACATACGACCGCGACGAGGGCGAGCGCCTGCTCGCCCTCCGCCGATCGATGCACGGCGCGATGGCGGCCCTCGGCACCACACTCATCGAAGACGTGTCCGTGCCGCGCAGCGCGCTGCCGGCGATGTACGACGAGATCGCCCGCATCGAGAACGCGTACGGTCTCGAGATTCCCACCGTCGCCCACGCCGGAGACGGCAACCTGCATCCGAACTTCATCTTCGAGGGCGACGTCGTGCCCGAGCAGGTATGGGCTGCGGCCGACGATCTGTTCCGATCGGCGATCCGGCTCGGCGGCACCCTCACCGGCGAGCACGGCATCGGCATGCTCAAGAGCCGCTGGCTCGCCGAGGAGCTCGGCGACGATCAGTGGCAGCTGCAGCGGCAGATCAAGGCCGTATTCGATCCGCTCGGCCTCCTCAACCCCGGAAAGGTCTTCACCAGTGCCTGACATCCACGTGAGCGCGGCGATCATCCACGACGCGGACGGCCGCGTGCTCGTGGTTCGCAAGCAGGGCACCACGAAGTTCATGCAGCCTGGCGGCAAACCGGAGATCGGCGAGAACGCCGCGCAGACCCTGGCGCGCGAGCTCGACGAGGAACTGGGACTCAAGGTCGACGAAGCGCAGCTACGGCCGCTCGGACGGTTCATCTCCGCCGCCGCGAACGAGCCGGGTCACCGCGTCGTCGCGGACGCGTTCGCCCTCACGATCAAGGCCGATTCCGTCACTGTGCAGGCAGAGCTCGCCGAACTGCGATGGATCACGCCGGCCGACGTCGCTGCGCTGGAGCTCGCGCCGCTCAGCCTCGAGCACCTGCTGCCGATCGCGTGGCCGGAAGAGGGCATGGCTTCGTCTCGCTGACGCTCGCTCAACCCGTTTCGTCTCGCTGACGCTCGCTCAACGACCCGCGGTGCAGCGCTCGCTCAACGACCCGCGGTGCAGCGCTCGCTCAACGACCCGCGGTGCAGCGCTCGCTCAACGACCCGCGGTGCAGCGCTCAACGACCCGCGGGAAGTGTCAGAGCCCCTGCCAGGCCGGCTTGTTGTCGAACGTGTAGCGGTAGTAGTCGGCGAGCTTCAGCCTCGATGCGGCCGCCTCGTCGACGACGACCGTCGCGTGCGGGTGCAGCTGGATCGCCGACCCTGGGAGCATCGCGGTGAGCGGACCCTCGACCGCGTCGGCCACAGCCTGCGCCTTGCCGTCGCCGAACGCCAGCAGCACCAGGTGGCGCGCCTGCAGGATCGTGCCGAGGCCCTGCGTCATGCAGTGCATGGGAACCTGGTCGATCGAGTCGAAGAATCGCGCGTTGTCCTCGCGGGTCTGCTGCGTGAGCGTCTTCACCCTGGTGCGCGATGCGAATGACGAGCCCGGCTCGTTGAATCCGATGTGGCCGTCGGTGCCGATACCGAGGATCTGCAGGTCGACGCCGCCCGCAGCCTCGATCGCCGCCTCGTAGTCGGCGCCCGCATGCTCGATGCCGGCGGTCGCGCCATTGGGCACGTGGATCTGATCGGGGTTCAGGCCGAGCGGCTCGACGACCTCACGGGTGATCACCGAGCGGTAGCTCTCCGGATGCTTCGGGTCGATGCCCACGTACTCGTCCAGCGCGAAGCCGCGCACCTGCGACACGTCGGTTCCCGCGAGTCGGCCGTGCAGCGCCTCGTAGACCGGCAGCGGTGTGGATCCCGTCGCCAGCCCCAGCACGGCATCGGGCCGAGTGGCGATGAGTCGCACGATCTCGTCGGCGACCAGTGCACCCGCAGCGGCGGCGTTCTCGACGATGACGACTTCAGCCATGGGCGGCGATCTCCTTTTGAGGTGTGTGCGCTCCGACCAGCGCGGCGCCGAGGGCAGCCGCAGGGGAACCGGAGGGAAGCAGTTCGATTCTCTCATCGAGATGCAGTGAACGCAGAAACGGCGAGCCCTTCGCGTCCGTGATGAGAGCGTTGCGGATGCCGTCGCCGACGCGGTCGCCGAGAGCGGTGAGTCCGCCGCCGATGACGACCGATTCGACGTCGGCGCTCAGCACGAGAACGCGCACTGCGGCCGCCGCGCCGCGGAAGAGGTCGGCACGGAGCCGGAGCGCGTCGCCGTCCCCCCGATCGGCGGCATCGAAGATGTCGCGGACCGGCAGCGACCCCGGTCGTCCCCAGGCTCGGGCGAGCGCGCCGCCACCGCACAGGGTCTCGATGCAGCCGCGCTGTCCGCAGCTGCAGACGCGCCCATTCGGGTCGACGGAGATGTGGCCCACCTCGCCCGCGGTGCCGCGTGATCCACGCCAGATCGCGCCGTCGATCACGATCCCGGCGGCGACGCCGGTGCCGAGGTTCAGATATGCCATCGACGCGGACTCTCCGCGGAGTGCCGCAGCGCCGAGTGCGGCAGCCTTCACATCGTTCTCGACGACGACGGGCACCCCGAGACGCGCAGACGAGACAGACGCGAGATCGAGCGACTCGACGCCCAGGTTCACGGCATGCAGCACGCGGCCGTTCGCGGTGTCGACGAGGCCCGGAATCCCGATGCCGACGCTCGTCACGTCGGCGGCCGAGACGTCGGATGCCGCACACAGCTCCCGCACGCTCTCCACGACATCGGCGACGACAGCCTCGTCGCCATGACCGCTGGGGCGGCGGATTCGACCGACGATCTCGTCTGCGTCCGTGACGGCGACGGCATCCGTCTTGGTACCGCCGATGTCCAGGCCGATGCGCACCGGCCGTCCTACGAGACCGGGGTGCCCTGCTGATGCCACTACGAGACTCCCAATTGAGCGGACAGCACCATGACCGCGGCGCCGCGCAGCACGATGTCGCTCTGCGCAGTGAGCCTGATCACGACATCGTCGAAGACGCCCTCGAGCGTTCGCTCCCGCAGGGTCGAGGTCGCGGCTTCGATCAGCGTGCCGTCCAGCAGGTCGGCGGGCCCGGAGAGCACGACCTCCGAGAGATCGAGGGCCGTCACGATCGGTGCGATCGCGATCGCCAGGCGAGCACCCGCATCACGCAGGATCTCCTCGCGCGCCTCCGGCTGCGCCTGGACGGCATCCCGCAGTCGCGTGACGCTGAGCCAGGCCTCCAGACAGCCGTCCCGACCGCAGACGCAGCGGGGGCCACCGTCGGTGCCGACGACGACGTGACCGATCTCGCCCGCGGCGAAGCGGCTGCCGAGCAGCGGCTGGCTTCCGGAGATGAGCCCGGCTCCCACGCCGACACCGATCTTGACGAGCATGAAATCGGCCCTGGCGTCGCCGAAGGTGTACTCGGCGAGGACCGCGGCGTTCGCGTCGTTGCGGGCGAGCACCGGGAGTCCGAGGTCGCCGCCGAGCTGTGCCTCGAGCGGGAAATCGGTCCAGCCGAGGTTGGGAGAGCTCAGCACGACGCCGTCCGGGCGCACCACACCGGGTGTTCCGACTCCGACGCCGAGCAGCGGCGCGGTCGCAGCGGCCACCAGCATGCCGGCGAGTTCACGCAGCGCCGCGTACGCGACGTCGCCGTCCGGCTGCTCGGGACGTGCGGTCTCGCGTCGCTCGATCACGTCTCCGTCGAGGCTCAGCACCGCTCCGCGGAACGCCTCGGCGTCGGAGAGGTCGATGCCGATGATCTGATGGCCGAGCCGGTCGATGTCGATGAGGATCGGAGGCTTGCCCGGGCCGGCGGTCTCGCGCACGCCGAGCTCGACGACGATGCCGTCGGCGATGAACTCCGCGACGAGGTCGGAGATGGTCACCCTGGTGAGGCCGGTCTCCCGCGAGAGGTCTGCGCGGCTCATCGCACCCGAGTGGTAGAGCGTCTGCAGCACGAGAGCACGGTTGTGTCCGCGGGCATGCTCTGGCAGCACCTTGGAGCGCGAGCGCAGGTGACGGGAGGGTCCGAAGGCATGCGCATTGGCGCCGGCGAGGTAGACCGGCGCCGCGTGGCTCGACTCATCCGATTCGGACATATTTGTTAGTAGACCTTACGAACGTGGAATCTGCAACCTTCGACCCGCCACGGGAGCGGGAGGGTTACCGAACCGTTACTCAACTCGCGCCCCGTCGCATGTGTCCGGCGAATGCGGCCGCAGCCCTTCGACGAGACCGGCGACGACCTGCTCGCGCGCGGCGACGGTCATGGGCCTTCCGGGGACGCCCGGCCGCCGCTGATCGATTGCCGACCCGTCGAGAGGACGATATCGCACCCCGGCCGCCGTCAGTCGCCGCAGGTGCACGGCGAGACGTCGCAGGAACGATTCGCCGTCCCCCGGATCGCCGCCCACCCAGAGCCGCTCGGCGATCGCGCTGAGCCTCGGGAACATGGCGAAGTCCACGCGATCCCGAGTCGGCAGGTGTTCGGTCCAGACATTGGACTGTCCCCCGACGACCCCTTCGGGAAGACGCAGGGTGTACGCGTGCTCGATCGTCAGCGGCGGGCCCACCGGCACCGGCTCGTCGGCCGACTCGGACTGCCGATAGTCGAGATACGTCTCAAGATCAGGGCAGCCCACGACGGGGATGCCGCGTCGAATGGCCTCCTCCAGCGCGACAGGTCCGCGCCATGCGAGTATCCGTACGCCATCGGGAACGTCGCCCTCGAGCACCTCGTCCCACGCCAGCGCCGTGCGTCCGTGCGACCGTACGTGCTCGACGAAGTGCCTGGTGAACCATGGCTGCACGTCGCGAGGCGATGCGAGTCCGAGCTCCTGCATGCGCGCAGCAGCCGCAGGGCTCTCCGCCCACTCCGTGACCGGCACCTCATCGCCGCCGATCCCGATCCACGGCGAGTCGAAGATGTCGCACAGCGCATCGATCGCGGCGCGCCCGAACTCCAATGAGTCCTCGGTGGGCGCCAGAGTGCGCGGGTTCACCCCGAAGCGCTCCCATGGAGCGGTGACGGGTCCGGACGCATCGACATTGCCGAGGGTCGGATACGCGGCGAGCGCGGCCTGCACATGCCCCGGGAGTTCCACCTCCGGCACGATCGTGACGAAGCGCTCCGCGGCGTACGCGACCAGTTCGCGCAGCTCGGCGGTCGAGTAGTACCCCTCGTGCATGCCGGGCTCGACCGTGGCCAACGGTCCGTGGCCGCGCTGCGTCGCCTCTCGACGGGCACCGATCTCGGTGAGCCTGGGGAAGCCGGGCACCTCGAACCGCCAACCCTGATCATCCGTGAGGTGCAGGTGCAGGATGTTCAGCTGGTGCAGTGCCAGCAGGTCGATCAGGCGGCGGATGTCTTCGGCGGGCCGGAAGTGCCGTGCGACATCGAGCATCGCGCCGCGCCAGCCGTAGGCGGGCGAGCCCTTCCATTCGCCGGCGGGGATGCGTGCCGTGTCGATCTCCGGTGCACGAAGTTGGCGCAGTGCCGTGACGCCGCGGAAGACGCCTTCCACGGTCGCGCCGCTCACCTCGACACCGGTGGAGGCGACGGTGATGCGGAACGCCTCGTCGCCGATCCGACCGGCGGCGGTCGCGCTCTCCCCCACCGCGGGATCGAGCGTCAGCGAGATGGCCGGGTGACCGGGTACGTCGACGGTGTCCCCGACGCGGTCGCCGCCCGAGAGCAGATCGGCGACGGCAGCGAGCTCTGCCGGTGCCTGCACCGGAGTGTCCGGCGTCCAGACGAACGGCGCTGCCGGGGCGTCGATCCTGGCATCGATCAACGGCACGGTCGCACGATGCGGTGGCGGCGGCATCCTGAGAGCGCGCCCAGGGGTGTCGCCGGTGACGACACCGCCCGCGACGACCGGAATGCCGTCGACCAGCACCTCGACGACCCCGATCGGAGGGGTTCGTGGTTCATCGAACGTGGCGCCGGCGGCGACGGTGTCGGGATCGAAAAGCACGACGTCGGCCGTCGCGCCCTCACGGATCACGCCGCGCGGCGCGTCACCGAGGTCCAGGCCGAGGCGGGCCGCGGGAGTGCCGGAGAGGTGGCGTACGGCCTCCTCCAGCGTCAGCACTCCGAGCTCGCGCACGTAATGCCCGAGATAGCGGGTGAAGGCGCCGAACCCGCGCGGATGCGGTTTCGCCCCGATCAGGATGCCGTCACTGCCGCCGGTGTGACGCTCGTGCTGCATGATCGCCTGCACGTTGTCCTCATCGCCGATGTGCATCAGGATGCCGGTGGCCCCGGCATCCGCCACGATCGTGTCGAGCACGACGTCGACTGCGCGCTTGTCGTCCTCCGCGGCGATCTGCGCGATGGTCCTGCCGACGAGTCGGGCGAGGGCGGGGTTCCCGGTGCCGGTGATCTCGATGCTCGACCAGTCCGCGCGTTCGCCGTGGAACCCGTCGCAGCCGATCTCCTCGAGCTCGACGCGCACCTGCTCACGGCCGACGGCATCCAGCGCCCTGATCGCGGCGATGAGGTCGCCGCCCTCGGCGAGACGGCTCGGCAACAGCGCCGTCAGCGTGGTCGCGCCGGGAAGGTACGGGTAGGTGTCGAGCGTGACGTCGACGCCGTCCGCGATCGCCTCATCGATCAGCGCGAGCAGCTCGTCGGCGCGGCCGCGATTGGGCGCGAAGTTCATCGTGGCGTGCGTGAGGTGGATGGGGCATCCGGTGCGGCGTCCGATGTCGAGCGCCTCACGGTAGGCATCCAGCGCCGCAGCGCCGTAACTGCGGGTGTGCGGTGCCCAATAGCCGCCCCGCTCCGCGACGACGCGGCAGAGCGCCTCGAGCTCCGCGGTGGAGGCATACATGCCCGGTGTGTAAGTGAGCCCGCTCGACATGCCGAACGCCCCGGCGTCCAGCGCCTCCCCGAGCATCTCCCCCATCTGCCGCAGTTCGGCAGGGGTGGCCGCACGGTTCTCGTGCCCGACGGCGATCATTCGCGGGTTGCCCTGCGGCACGAGCACGGCGACGTTGGCCACCGTGGCCGCGTCGATCGCGCTGAGCAGATCGTCCATCGTGCGCCACGGAACACCCGCGGGCAGACCGTTCCAGCCGGCGATCTGTGCAGGGATCACGGATGCCGTGGCATCGTCGAGCGGCGCATAACCGAGGCCGTCCTGACCGATCACCTCTGTCGTGACGCCCTGCAGGATCTTGGCCCGATGATCCGCGCCCTCCAGCACGGCCAGGTCGCTGTGCGCGTGCATGTCGATGAAGCCCGGCGCGAGGACCAGGCCGCGCGCGTCGATCTCGACGGTGCCCGTCGGAGCGTCCAGAGCCCGCGCAGCCCCCGCGCGTACGACGGCGACGATCCGCGCGCCCTCTACCGCGACATCCGCGGTGAAGCGCGGAGCACCTGTACCGTCGACCACCGTCGCGTCGCGATAAATGCGAACGCGCCCGTCTGCGGCCCGCTCAGCACTCAGCAGCACATTCCCCGGCAACCGATCCGACATTTGTTGAGGCATCTAACAAGGCTACTAGGCTGGTCGGATGAGCACGAAGACGCGAATCACGACCACGTCCGCCCCCGCCCCCGCACACACCTTCTCGCAGGGCGTCCGCAAGGGACCGTTCGTCCAGGTGTCCGGTCAGGGCCCGGTCGACCCGGCGACCAACGAGTACCTCTTCCCCGGCGATGTCGCGGCGCAGACCACCCGCACCCTCGAAAACGTCAAGGCCATCGTCGAGGCATCCGGTGCGACGTTCGACGACGTCGTCATGCTGCGCGTGTACCTCACCAAGCGTGAGGATTTCGCCACCATGAACGATGCCTACGGCGAGTTCGTCAGCGCGCACACGTCCAGCGGCGTCCTGCCCTCGCGCACCACCGTGTTCACGGGGCTGCCCCGCGAGGAGATGCTCGTGGAGATCGACGGCATCGCCATCGTCGCGGAGTGATCGGCACGCGCTGAGTGCGCGTTGATGGGGTGCTCTCCCCATCGTCACACGCGTGCAAGTTGTGTTTGACTGGATGCACGACCGGAGAATCGCACCGCAGTTCGTGGTGCCGTTATTGAGGGGAAACCTATGAACCGCCGTATCGCCGCATGGACCATCGCCGCTGTCGCCGTGCTCGGCCTCACCGCCTGCTCTGGCTCGCCCGCCGCTGAGGACGACACCTCGAACGAGGCCGGCGACTCCGCCCCGGTCGAAGAGACCAACACCGACCAGTCCGTCGAGGACGCCTGTGGGATCGTCCTTCCGAAGCTTCAGGACGCCAACGCCGCGGCGAGCGAGATCGACACGACCGGCGCCACCGACCCGCAGACCACCGTCGACCAGTTCAGCACGGTCGTCGATGCCTTCGGTGAAGCCGCAGACAGCGTCGACAACGTCGAGGTGAAGGAAGCGACCTCTGCCGTGCACGAGGACTTCGCCGCACTCGGCGACGTGCTCTCCAAGGTGCTGATCGACCAGGACCTCACCGCCGCCGAGGGCATGACCACCATCACCGCCGATCTCACCGAGTCGGCGACGGCGCTGCAGGAACTCTGCAGCTGACCTCTGAACATCGAAAGCCCCGTGGCCCTTTTTGTCCTATCTCACGAAAGGTGGCAGAGGGTGAGACGCGAGATCCCCGGGATCACTAGTGTCTGAAGTGACGTCGAGCCGTCAGTATTCTCACGAAACATGTCAGTAATCGCGTTTCACTCTGACGCCTCCATCGACCTGCCGGAAACGTCGAGCGGACGGTATTGGTGCAACAGGTTCCGGCAGGGGTTTTCGGCAGCTGCTTGATCGGCGTGTCTGCCCACACCCGGACCAACATCCTCAGCCTGCCAAAAATCGATTGATTTCGGCAGGCCCGAGCAAGAGAGGATGGTGTCGTAGCCGATGCCCAATTCCTACCGCACAACCCGCCGTTTCGGGAAGAACACGATTCATGGTGTCTAGACGTGAACCTGGGCGATGACCTCGCCGAATTCCGTCTCTCCGATCGGTTCAAAGCCCACACTGCGGAAGAAGGCCTCGGGGCCGGTCTCGCCGGCTTCGTACATGACGTTGACGTGGTCGAATCCGCGTTGGCATGCTTCCTCCGTCAGTTTCTCCACGGCGAAGCGGCCGATGCCACGGCGCTGTTCGTCGGCGTCGACGTTGATACGCCACAGGACGGAGCGGAAGTGCTCGTAGGGTGCTTCGGGTTCGAAGTTCGCGCTGAGGAAGCCGACGACCTGGTCGTCGTCGAGCACGACCCGTTGCCATGACGTGAGCGGGTTCACCACTGTGGCCGCGATGCCGTAGCTCACGGGGGAGAGGAACTCCTCTTGTCCGGGCTTGAGTGACATGTTGTTGACGTCGACGATCGTTGAGGGAGAAAGCTCGACAAGTTGGAGCACTTCTCATCACTCCTCTCGAATTTGAGTTTCGCTTCCTTGGCTTCTTTGGCGACCCTCGAGGCCGCTGCCCGGAGCCCTCCGGCGGGGCTCCGGGCACCTCGTGAAGGTCACGACCGGTCCGGGGGTGATCGGACTCTCGATCTGACTCTCGCCGCCGGGCGTCGATCGACAAGGCGCCATCCTGCGTTCCCGCCCCAGACCCGGGAAACGTGATTGTGTGGTGGGCACGGGAGGGTTTCGAGGATGACGCGATCACCGAAGCCGCAGGCGGTCATGATCGCCGCGAATTGGGCCGTCACCCACTCTCGGTCCTGCAGCAGCAATTCGAGGGTGTCCTGCTGGGTAGCCGGTGGGGAATCGACGCCGGTCGCGGTGGTGGTGTTCAGGACCATATCGACACCTCCTGTCGGCGGTGGAGAGTGCGCTCCGGTCAGGCGCTGATGCTCTTGGCCTCCTTCCTGCCCGATATGGCGTCGCGGCTGCCGATGCTGATCTTGCGGGGCTTGGCCTGCTCGGCGATAGGGATCCGCAGCCGCAGCACGCCGGCGGTGTAATCGGCGTCGACCTTCTCCGTGTCCAGCGCGTCGCCTAGCACCAGCTGGCGGCTGAAAACACCCCAGGAGCGCTCGGCAGCGACGGCGTTCGCGGCATCCGGCATGTGACTGAGCCGTTCGGCGCGGATGGTCAGCACATTGCGCTCCACGTCGATGTCGAGCTTGTCCGAGTCAATGCCGGGCAGGTCGAGCTCGACTACGAACTCGTCCCCTTCCCGCCACGCGTCCAGCGGCATGCTCGATGGCCGGGCGGCGGTTCCGAAGATCTGCTGTGTGAGCCGGTCGAGGTCACGGAATGGGTCATTGTGTTGCAACAGCATTTCTGCATCTCCTCCATCTCACTGTAGTTGTGGGCCACTCGATAATCTGTGTCGAGTGGTATAGGTTTTATACATCTGATCCCATAGGTATTGCAAGCCCGGAAGGGAAGAGAATTTTGGAGAATGCAGAGTCCTCTCGCGCACGCGGGGTGTACGGCATCGCCGTCGCAGCCGAACTCGTCGGTGTCGGCGAACAAGCACTGCGTCTGTATGAGCGCAAAGGACTGGTGGAACCCGGCCGCACCGCTGGCGGCACGCGTCGCTACAGCGAAAACGACCTGTCCATCCTTCGACGAGTCGTCGAGTTGCTCGACGCCGGTGTGAACCTCACCGGTGCCCGCCACGTGCTCGCGCTGGAGACCACCAACCGTCTCCTGCGCGCCCAGCTGGACGAATCTGCACAGCAGGCCGTCGACGAGACCCCGAGAGTACCGGACGCGCTATGAGGATCCGCGCCCTCGGTATATAATCCGGGTGACGTCTGACGGGCGATGAGGCTCGTCAAGCTCCCAACCTTCACGGTTACGGCAACAGGCGTTTACGCACTGGTCCGGCTCGATCCTTCCTCCCGTCAGACGAACACTGGTTCTGACTGATTGGAGTGTTGAGATGTCCCCGATGCCCGATCCCCGGTTCGAATTGCACAGGATCACCGCAACAGAATGGTTGATCCTGGACCATCGGTACGGCCCGAACGATGCGCGGCGAACCATCGCCTGCGTGTACGCCCTGGACGAGAACGAAGTCAGCGTCACGTGGTTGCGCGAGCTCCCGCTGGCACTCTATTACCAGACGGCATTCGACGTCCTGGAAGACGTACAGAGGTTCTACGCAAGAGACCGTTCACAGCGCCCGAGCCCGATCCCGCATATGCCGCCCCCCATGATGGCTACCGCTTAGCCCCCCCCGGGCGCGGACGGTGCACCTGAGACACTGGAACTGGTGTGGTGCTGCTGAAGACCAGTGCGAGGGCGTCGCGTACGATGTCGGATTCGTCGCGCTGTTCACCCGTCGCGAGGTCGTGCACGCGATCCTTGGGCAATTGGGGCACACGCACGCACGACCTCAGAGGAGGGCGCTGACTCTCTCCGCGGTTTCTTTCGCGGAGCCAGGGTTCTGGCCGGTGACGAGGTTGCCGTCGACGATGGCGTAGGAGACGAACGGGATGTTGGCCTTCTCGTACAGCGCTCCCCCGGTTCTTCACCTCGTCTTCGGCGTTGTACGGCACGAGCTTGTCGGCAACACGACGGATGCCTTCCGCCAAACCTGGCATCTACCCGTCGGCGAGAACCGGCTCACCTACCGGGAGTTCGTTACCCTCGCCAGCGACGTCTTCAACCGGGACGGCAAGTACACCCTCATCCCCAAGCTCGCCCTGACCGCGGCCGGCCTCTCCTCATCGCAAGCACGCGAGCTGCGAGAACTCCTGCCCCGGTGCGAGCACGACAACCGCTTCGACTCGGCTAAGTTCACCACACGGTTCCCCACGTTCAAGATCACCACTTACCGCGAAGGTCTCAACATCATCGGCTAGGAACATCACATCGGACCGGACCGTCGCGGACAGGCAGCCTCTGAGGCACCGACGTCCTCAGTGAGAATCCGACAGGCTCGTGAGAGGTTCCGCCAACTTCGTGAGGATCCGACACGCTTCGTGAGATCGGACACTTTTCGGTCGCGGGGCGTTCGGCGTTCGCAGGGACTTGCAACCGTTGCCTTGCCGTTATCTGGCGCCCGGTATGATACGTGAGAAGGTCACACTGAAATCACGGGGGGTGAGTAGGTGGCTGGTCTCATCGAGGCACCTGACGCGAACACTGCGCAGACCGCTGTCATCCCGCCATCCGCTGGCGAAACGGCACCGCAGTGGGCTCCGCGCGAGCCCACTCCCAAGAAGCGCCACGTCGGGCTCTGGGTCGGCGTCGCCGTCGGCGTGCTCGCTCTGGGCGCTGCCGCGGCATCCACGATCCTCATCGCACCCGGCACCTCGATCGCCGGGGTTCCCGTCGGGGGTCTGACTCCCGGAGCAGCGGCAGACGTCGTCACCGCGCACCTTGCGAACACCGAGATCACGCTCGCCGGCGCCGGCGCCGATCAGGTCGTGACCGGTGCCGACCTGGGTGCGACGATCGATGCGCGTGCTCTTGCAGACGAGGCGTTCGCGTCGCACCCGATGTGGAATGTCACCTCCTGGATGCCGGAGCCGATCGCCGGAACCATCACCCTCGACCCTGATCTCGCGCATGACTCATTGCGAGAGCTCCTCCCCGCCAGCTACGAGGACGCCATCGACGCCGGCGTCGCGTTCGATGCGACGAGCGCTTCGTACCTGACGACGCCCGCCGTCGCGGGCACCGGAGTCGATCTTGACGGACTGACCAGCGCGATCACCGCAGCCCTCGCCGACGGCGAAGACTCGCTGACCTACTCGGGCGACCCGGCCGAGGCCCCCGCCCCGGTCGGCGACGACGAAGCCGCCGCCGTGGCGGAAAAGCTCAACACGATGCTCGCGACGATCGGCTTCTACGTCGGCGCGGAGCGCACCGTACCGATCGATCCTGCCGTCGCCGCGACCTGGCTCGAGGTCGTCAATCAGGATGGCGAGCTGAGCATCGTCGCCGATGAGACCGCGATCCAGGCGACCGTGGACGCACTGCCCGCCGCCGTCAACCGCGCAGCTGTGGATGCCGAGTCGATCACCAACGCCGGCGGCGACGTCCTCCGAGAGCTGACTGCCGGCGTCACCGGACGCACGCTCGGCGACACCAGCACGTTGGCATCCGACTTCGCCGAGAAGCTCGAGGCGGGCGATGCCGTCCAGCCGCTCGAGGTCAGCGAGGTGCCCTTCGCGAGCACTACGCTCGCGCGAGAGATCGACATCAACCTCGCCACCCAGACCGTCTCCGCGATCGAGAACAGCGTCGTGGTCGACTCCTGGCTTGTCTCCTCCGGCGCCGGAGAGAACGCCACGAACACCGGCTCGTTCCAGATCGGCTGGAAGACGTCCAGTCAGGACATGGGCAACCCCGACCTCACGGAGGCGCCCAACTACTTCCAGCCGGACGTGCCGTGGGTCATGTACTTCAACGGTGACGAGGCGCTGCACGGTGTCTACTGGCACAGCAACTGGGGCACGCCGATGAGTCACGGCTGCGTGGGCATGCCCATCGACGCTGCGCAGTGGCTGTACAACTGGACGCCCGAGGGCGTCAACGTCTACGTGCACTACTGAGACTTCGGGCTCAGCATCGCTGAGACGAAGAGCGGGCGGATGCCGTAGCATCCGCCCGCTCTTTCGTTCTGTGTCAGATCGCGTCGATGATCGCGTTCAGGGTCTGCGACGGGCGCATCACCTTCGTGACCTTCTCGACGTCGGGGCGGTAGTAGCCGCCGATGTCGACCGCCGTGCCCTGAGCGCCGTTGAGCTCGGAGACGATCTCCTGCTCCTTGGCTGCGAGGTCTGCGGCGATCGGGACGAACGCCGTGGCGAGGTCCGCATCCTTGGTCTGCGCGGCGAGCTCCTGCGCCCAGTACAGGCCCAGATAGAAGTGGCTGCCGCGGTTGTCGATCGTGCCGAGCTTGCGTCCGGGAGAGCGATCCTCTTCGAGGAAGGTTCCCGTCGCAGCATCCAGCGTCTCGGCGAGCACGCGCGCCTTCTCATTGCTGTTTCGATCGGCGAAGTGCTCGAGCGAAGCCGCCAGCGCGAAGAACTCGCCCAGCGAGTCCCACCGCAGGTAGTTCTCCTCGACGAGCTGCTGCACGTGCTTCGGGGCTGACCCGCCTGCACCGGTCTCGAACAGTCCGCCGCCGGCGAGCAGCGGGACGATCGAGAGCATCTTCGCCGAAGTACCCACCTCGAGGATCGGGAACAGATCGGTCAGGTAGTCGCGCAGCACGTTGCCGGACACCGAGATGGTGTCGAGACCGTGGCGCATGCGGGCGAGCGTGTAGCGAGTCGCCTCTTCGGGGGCGAGGATCGAGATCTGCGCTCCCTTGGTGTCGAGCGTCGCAAGGGCCTGGTGCACCTTCGCGATCAGCTGCGCGTCGTGCGCACGGTTCACGTCGAGCCAGAACACGGCCGGGTCGCCGGTCGCTTGGGCGCGCGACACGGCCAGACGCACCCAGTCGATCACGGGGATGTGCTTGGTCTGGGTCGCACGCCAGATGTCGCCGGCGCCGACGGTGTGCTCGATGAGCACGATGCCCTCGCTGTCGACGACCTCGACGAGGCCAGGGGCCGAGATCTCGAACGTCTTGTCGTGGCTGCCGTACTCCTCGGCGGCCTGGGCCATCAGGCCCACGTTCGGCACGGTGCCGATGGTGGCGGGGTTGAGCGGACCGTTCGCGATCACGTCGTCGATCACGGCCTGGTACACACCCGCGTAGGAGGAGTCCGGGATGACGGCGAGAGTGTCGTCCTCGCCCGCGTCCACACCCCAGAGCCTGCCGCCGTTGCGCACGAGGGCGGGCATCGACGCATCGACGATGACGTCGGATGGAACGTGCAGGTTGGTGATGCCCTTGTCGGAGTTCGTGTAGGACAGCCGCGGGCCCTTCTCGAGGGCGCCGGCGAACTCGTCGGCGATCTCCTTGCCGCCCTCGATGCTCGCCAGGCCGGTCAGGATCGAGCCCAGACCGTCGTTGGGGCTGAGGCCAGCCGCGGCGAGCTTGTCGCCGAAACGGGAGAATACGTCGGCGAAGAAGGTCTTGACGACGTGACCGAAGATGATCGGGTCGGAGACCTTCATCATCGTGGCCTTGAGGTGCACCGAGTACAGCACGTCGTCGCTCTTGGCCGCCTCGAACGTCTCCGCGAGGAAGGCGTCGAGGGCGGATGCCGAGAGGAACGTGGCGTCGATGATCTCGCGCGGCAGCACCTTGAGGTTGTCCTTGAGCACCGTGACCGTGCCGTCTTCGGCGGTGTGACGGATGGTGAGGACGTCGTCGTGCGCGGCGACCCAGGACTTCTCGTTGTGCTTGAAGTCATCGGCGGTCATCGTGGCGACGCGGGTCTTCGAGCCCTCGGCGAACGGCTTGTTCGTGTGCGGGTGCTTCTTGGCGTAGTTCTTCACGGCGAGCGGAGCACGACGGTCGCTGTTGCCCTCGCGCAGCACGGGGTTCACTGCCGAGCCCTTGATGCGGTCGTAGCGCGCGCGGACGTCCTTCTCCTCGAGCGAGGATGGCTCGTCCGGGAAGCTCGGGATGTCGTAGCCCTGGTCCTGCAGTTCGGCGATGGCGCCCTTGAGCTGTGGGATGGATGCCGAGATGTTCGGCAGCTTGATGATGTTGGCCTCTGGCAAGGTCGCGAGACCGCCGAGCTCGGCAAGTGCGTCGGAGACCTCTTGATCAGCGCTGAGCCGCTGCGGGAATGCCGCGAGGATGCGTCCTGCCAGCGAGATGTCGCGGGTCTCGATCTCGACCCCCGCCTTGCCCGCATAGGCCTGGACGATAGGGAGGAACGATGCGGTGGCCAGAGCCGGTGCCTCGTCCGTGTGGGTGTAGATGATGGCGTCGTCGGTCACCGGGAGTTTCTCCGTTCACGAGTCAAAACTGTCTCGATACCAAGATACCTGAGTGGTCAGTCGGCATTGGCAGACATCTTTCGGCGCAGGCACCGCCCGGAGAGGTTACCCTGGGCGTATGACGGAACTGCGCGTGGTCGAACTCTCCGCTGCGACGATCGTCGCCGTGAACAATCTGTCGCTCAAGCCGGGGCAGGAGCAGTACCTTGCCCCGGTCTCTTACGGGATCGCGGCGACCGTGATCAATCCTCAGACGTCGTGGCAGCGTGTGATCCTCGATCGCAACGAGGTCGTCGGGTTCGTGAGCGCCAGCTTCGATCCGGAGTCCGAGGAGGAGCACTTCCGCTCGGTGCTGTGGCGCATCAACGTCGACGCCGATGACCAGGGTCGCGGCGTCGGCCGCTTCGCCGTCGAGAGTCTTCTCGATGAGGCCCGACGGCGCGGGATGGATCATGTCAACGTGATCTACGAGGCCGGCGACAACGGTCCAGAGGCATTCTTCCAGCGCGTCGGCTTCACTCCGGTCGGCGAGACGGAGTACTCCGAAGTGATCGCGGAGATCCGTCTCGCACCTTGAGAGAGCGGCGGCGGGGCCTCGGATCCCCTCCCCCACCGAGGCCTCGTCGCCTTGGAACCGCCGCGGCGAGTTCGCACCGTCGCGACGACGTCGTCACGGCGTCATGTCGCAGCTACCACCCAGACCTCGAGGAGATCACCGGATGACCCCCACGGCAGGCTCAGCCGACTACCGCGACTCCGGCCTGGTCTTCCCGCCGTCGTTCACGTTCGGCTCGGCCACCGCCTCCTATCAGATCGAGGGCGCCGCGGCCGAGGACGGCCGCACGCCGTCGATCTGGGACACGTTCGCCAAGACGCCTGGCAAGGTCTGGAACGGTGACACCGGCGACGTCGCGTGCGATCACTACCACCGCGCCTCGGAGGACCTCGATCTCATGAAGCAGCTCGGGCTGGAGGCGTACCGCTTCTCGATCGCCTGGCCGCGGATCCAGCCGACCGCCGACGGCGCCGTGAACCAGGCGGGCATCGACTTCTACTCGCGTCTGGTCGACGGGCTGCTCGAGCGCGGCATCCGCCCTGTCGCGACGCTGTACCACTGGGATCTTCCACAGTATCTCGAAGACGCCGGCGGCTGGACCTCCCGCGCCACCACCGATGCCTTCGAGCGCTATGCCGAGGTCATGGGCACAGCGCTCGGCGACCGCGTGCACACCTGGACGACGCTGAACGAGCCGTGGTGCTCGGCGTACCTCGGCTACGGTCAGGGCGGGCACGCGCCAGGCCGCACGGAGCCCGCTTCGGCGCTGTCGGCCGTGCATCATCTGAACCTCGCGCACGGTCGCGCGGTTCAGGCGCTGCGTGCGACGTCGACCGGCGACCCCGACTACTCCGTCACGCTGAACTTCCACGTGCTCCGCGGGCGGGGCGACGGCGCGGCAGAGGCGATGCGCCGCATCGACGCTCTCGCGAACCGCGCGTTCACGCATCCGATGCTCCGCGGTGAGTACCCCGCCGATCTACTGGCCGACACGGCGGAGGTGACCGACTGGGCATTCGTGCAGGACGGCGACCTCGAGACGATCAACCAGCCGATCGACGTGCTCGGCGTGAACTACTACTCGACCGCGACCGTCCGCCTGTGGGACGGCGTGTCCGAGAAGCAGCACAACGACGGGCACAAGGGCACGTCGGCCGGCACCGCATGGCCGGGCAGCGACCAGGCCGTGGAGTTCGTGCAGCAGCCGGGGCCGTACACGGCGATGGGCTGGAACATCGCGCCGGAAGGCCTCGAGGAACTGCTCGTCTCGCTGTCGGAGCAGTTCCCCGAGCAGCCGCTGATGGTGACGGAGAACGGCGCAGCGTTCGAGGACGAGGTCGCCGAAGACGGCTCGGTGCCAGACCCCGAGCGCACCGACTACCTGCGTCGCCACTTCACTGCGGCGCATCGGGCGATCGAGCGCGGCGTGGACCTGCGCGGCTACTTCGTATGGTCGCTGCTGGACAACTTCGAATGGGGCTACGGCTACGCCAAGCGATTCGGCATCGTCCGCGTCGACTTCAACTCGCTGGAGCGCACCGTCAAGGACTCGGGGCACTGGTACCAGGAGCTGGTGCGCGCCCGCGCGATTCCGGCGTAGTGATCAGGAGTTGCGCCGCGGCACCGGCCAGATCTTCGTGGGCTTGGGTTTCGGATCGTTCGCCTCTGGTTCGTCCGGTTTCGCTGCCGCGTGCGGCCGGCTGCGCGCGTTCCAGGCTGCGAGTGCGGATGCCGCAGCCTCGGTGGCCTTGTCGAGTACATCGGCCGATCGGGTGAAGACCTGCTGCGCGGTGTCCTGCCACACGGGTGCCGCGTTCGGGTCCCGACCGGCGGCGCGCGCCTTCGCCGAATGCTCGGCGACATCGAATGTGCGCTCGAGCTGGGCCACGGCATCTCGATACGTGGCGAATTCCTCGGTCGTGATGCGCTCTCCCGCTGCCGGACGCGACTCCTGGGCGTGGCGTGAGGCTCTGAGGAACGCCGCCGTCGCCTGGTCCTTCGCATCGCTCATGGTGGGGTAGGCGATGAGTTTCGCCGGATCCGTCTCGTAGTCCATCCAGCGTGCGGTGATCGCATCGTGCGCGCGGTGCAGTCGCGCGACCGGATAGCGCTCGCGCTTGGATGCCAGGGGAATCTCCGCCCGCGCCACGTTCATTTGCACGCGGCGCGCGCGCACGTCGGCAGCCGCCGCCCTCGCATCCTGTTCGGCGTGCTTGAGCACGCGTCGGGCGCTCGCGACGTCGGCGGCAGAGGCGCGCGAGGCCGTGCGCTCGGCGACGAGGCGGGCATGCTCCGCACGAGCGAGCTTGACTGCACGTCGCCGTTCGGCGGCCCGGTACTGCGCCTCTTTCAGATCCTCCCTGGCGGCATCGAACGCCAGCCGCCGTCCGCTGGAGCTTCCGCGCCGATGCATCCCCGCAGCCGTCACGGCACCCGCTCCGACAGCGGCGGGCGCGATCCACCACCACTCGGCTGCCAGCATGAGGGGGTCCACTCCTTCATGGTAACCAGCTTGGCACCGCTACGACCCCGTCGCGACAACTTCTGCGGCCGGACTCAACTAGACCAGGGTCTCCTGCCACGCCGCGTGCAGCTGGGCGAACTTGCCCGTGCCGCTGATCAGCGTCTCAGGAGTGTCGTCCTCGATGATCTGCCCGTGCTCCATCACCAGCACGCGGTCGGCGATCGCGACCGTCGACAGGCGGTGCGCGATGATGATGGCCGTACGGTCGGCGAGCAGCGTCTGCAGCGCGTCCTGGATGAGTCGCTCCGACGGGATGTCGAGCGACGCCGTGGCCTCGTCCAGGATCAGCACCGCGGGGTCGGCGAGGAAGGCCCGAGCGAACGAGATCAGCTGGCGCTGTCCTGCCGACACCCGCCCGCCGCGCTTGTTCACATCGCTCGCGTAGCCGTCCGGCAGCGCGGAGATGAACTCGTCAGCCCCGACGGCGCGCGCAGCCGAGCGGATCTCGTCCATCGTGGCATCCGGCTTTCCGAGCGCGATGTTGTCCGCAACCGTCCCGCTGAACAGGTATGCCTCCTGCGTGACCATGACGATCGCGCGACGAAGATCCTTCGGATGCAGCGACCGCAGATCCACGCCGTCGAGCGTGACGCGTCCGAGCGAGGGGTCGTAGAAGCGCGAGATGAGCTTCGCGAGCGTCGACTTGCCCGCGCCGGTGGTGCCTACCAGAGCGATCGTCTGCCCCGCGGGGATGTCGAGTGAGAAGTTCGGAAGGATCGTCTTCTCCCCCGTGTACCCGAATGTGACCTCATCGAAGTTCACGTGTCCGCGCGATTCCCAGAGGTCCACCGGCTTCTCGGGGTCCGGAACCGTCGGCACCTCGTCCAGCACGCCGGAGACCTTCTCCAGTGCCGCCGTCGCGGACTGGTACGAGTTCAGGAACATCGCGATCTCCTGCATCGGAGCGAAGAAGTTCCGCACGTACAGCACGGCAGACAGCAGCACGCCGACGGTCAGCGCCCCGGTCGAGACGCGGATGCCGCCCCAGAGCACGACGATGCCGAGTGTGAAGGCCGCCACGGTCATCAGGCCAGGCTCGAACGTGCCGAACAGCAGCATCGAACGACGGTTCACGTCGCGGTAGTCACCGGCGACCTTCTGGAAGGTTCCGTCATTGCGCGGCTCCTTGCGGAACGCCTTGACGGCGCGGATGCCGGTCATGGTCTCCACGAACTGCACGATGACCCTGGCACTGATGACACGCGATTCGCGGAAGATGACCTGCGAACGCGAGTAGAACCAGCGCATGAGCAGGTACAGCGGGATGAGGGCGATCAGCAGGATCACGCCGGACTGCCAGTCCCACACCACGAGCGCGATGAAGGTGAAGGCGCCGAAAAGCACGCCGGAGACCAGGTTGTTGAGACCGCCGTCGAGCAGCTCGCGGATCGAGTCGAGGTCGCTCGTCTGACGCGAGATGATGCGCCCTGACGTGTACGTCTCATGGAACTCGAGGCTCAGCCGCTGCGTGTGCAGGAAGATCCGCTTGCGCAGATCGATCAGCACCGCCTGCGTGATGCGCGCGGCGATCACGACGTACCAGCCGATCAGCGCTGCTGCAGCACCACCGGCGACCAGGTAGATGAGACCGATGCCGAAGGTCGGCATCCAGTCGGCGTTGTCGATCACTGCGGGCAGTGCCCAGTCGAGGCCGACACCGATGAGGATCGGGCCTGCGACCTGCAGCGCGGTCGAGATCACGAGCACGATCGCCGCGAGCACGATCTGGGCGCGCAGCGGCGTGACGAGAGAGCCGAGCAGTCGCAGCGAGCGCTGGCGGATCGCCTTGCTCTCTTCGCGGGTGTAGTTGGAGCGGTCTTCGCCCTGGGTTCCGGTCAATGCCGCGCTCACGCCTGCACCTCCTCTTCCTCGATGCTCGACGCTTCGACAGGCTCAGCGATCGATCCGTCCACAGCTTGGTCCGCTCCGCTCCTTGAGCCTGTCGAAGGGTTGGCGATCACAGGGATCGCGCCGGTGCGCGCGGCCTCCTCGGCCTCGAGGCTGGAGATCACGTGCCGGTAGTGCGTGCTCGTGCGCAGCAGCTCGGAGTGCGTGCCGACCGCGGTGATGCGGCCTCGTTCGAGCAGCGCGACCCGGTCGGCGAGCGCGACCGTCGACGGACGGTGCGCGACGATCATGGCCGTGGTGTCGGCGAGCACGCGGCGCAGTGCCTCCTCCACGAGGGCCTCGGTGTCGACGTCCAGTGCGGAGAGCGGGTCGTCCAGCACGAGCACCCGGGGGTTGGCGGCGACGGCGCGTGCGAGTGCGAGCCGCTGCCGCTGTCCGCCGGAGAGGCTGAGCCCCTCCTCGCCGATCACCGTCTCCACGCCGTCGGGCAGCGCGTCGACGAAGTTCGCCTGGGCGACGTCGAGGGCCTCGCGCAGCACGCGCTCCCCCTCTTCGCTGTGGATGTCGAGTTCGGCGCGGCCGAGCAGGACGTTCTCGCGGACGGATGCCGAGAACAGCGTGGCGTCCTCGAACGCCATCGCGATGTGACGACGAAGTTCCACGAGGGTCAGGTCGCGCACATCGACACCGTCGAGCGTGACGCGGCCGCCCGTCACGTCGTACAGACGCGTGGGCAGCGTGGTGAGAGTGGTCTTGCCGCTGCCGGTGAGGCCGACGAGCGCCATCGTCTCGCCGGGGCGCAGCACCAGGTCGATGCCGTCGAGCAGATCCCGCTCGGAGGCGCCGGCATCCTGATACCGGAAGTGCGCACCCTCGAAGGCGAGCTCGCCACGGGGCTCGGCGATGTGCACCGGGTGCTCCGGGTCGGTGATGCTGTTCGTCTCGGAGAAGATGTCGAACACGCGATCGGATGCGGTGCGCGCATCCAGCATGAACGAGAACAGGAACCCGATCGACTCGATGGGCCAGCGCAGCACGGTCGCCATCGCGAAGAACGCGAACAGCTCCGGCAGCTCGATCGCGCCCTGCGAGATCAGCCAGATGCCCGACATCAGGCTGAGGCCGAACGCGATCTGCGGCATGAGGTCGAGCCAGAACCAGATGGATCCCACGGCGCGCGCCTTGCTGAGCTCGGTGGTGCGCAGCGACTCGGCCTGCGTGCTGAAACGCGTGAGCGCGTGCTTTCCACGGCCGAAGGCCTTGAGCACGCGGATGCCGTGCACGCTCTCCTCGACGCTGGTGGCGAGGTCGCCGGCCTGATCCTGGCTCTGACGTGCCAGACGGCCGTAGCGCTTCTCGAAGCGGTACCCGGTGATCCACAGCGGGATGGCGGTGACGATGAAGATGGTGCCCAGCAGCCAGTGCCATCGGAACAGCAGCACCGCTCCGATGATGATGGTGAGCAGGTTGACGACGAGCAGAATGAGCCCGAACGCCAGCCACCGGCGGATGAGGCCGATGTCCTGCATCATGCGGCTGAGCAGCTGGCCGGACTGCCAACGGTCGTGGAACGCCACCGGCAGGGTCTGCAGACGCGCGTAGAGCTGGGTGCGCATGCGGTACTCGACCTCGGTGGAAGGTTTCAGGATGAACCAGCGACGAAGCCACACCATGAGCGCTTCACCGAAGCCCAGCACGAGCACGACGACGGCTCCGAGGACGATCAGGCCGATCGAACCGGTGCGGATCGGGCCCTGCACGATCTGCTCGAGCACGAGCGGGATCATCAGGGCGATGACGGCCGCGCCGAGCGCGCTCGCGGCGCCGCCGACGAATCGCCAGACGACGGGTTTCACGAACGGTGCGAGGCGCCAGAGTGCGGCCGGAGCGGACAGCGAAGAGGACTGTTTCTGCGATGACGAGGAAGACATGACTCTCAGACGAGTTTCGATGCGGAAGAGGTGTGAGACGGGCTCGGCCGTGCGGCCTGGAGCCCGGAGGTCGTGATGCGGGGCGGAACGCTATCCGCGGTACACCGGGTTCGAGCCAAGAACGGTGATCTGCGCGACGGCGATCGAAATCATGGTGTCCTCCTCAGGCTCGGCATCGTCGCCCGGTCGGTGCGACAGCCCTCCAGCCTATTGCTGTGAACGAGCTGGGCGCAAGAGTCATTCCCTCTTCGGCGACTTCCGCGCGCCGCAGCGTCAGGCCGCTGCCTCAGGCCGCTGCCTCAGGCCGCTGCCTCAGGCCGCTGCCTCTCTCTCGAGCAGAGACTCCTTCACCGGCAGGCCCCAGGCGAAGCCGCCGAGCGATCCGTCGGTGCGCAGCACGCGGTGGCACGGCACGAACAGCGCCGGCGCGTTGCGTGCGCAGATGGATGCCGCGGCACGCACCGCCTGCGGATTGCCGAGCCCGGCGGCGAAGGACGTGTAGGTCAGCGGTTCGCCGGGCGCGATGCGGCGCAGCGCGTCCCATCCGGCCTGCTGCATCTCGGTGCCGAACTGGCGCACCGGCACGGTGTCTATGGCTGCGAGGTCGCCGTCGTAATACGCGTGGACGGCGGCCGCGGCATCCGTCTCGCCGTCTCTGATGTCAGCCGGGCGCACACGTTCGGAGAGCCTGGCGATGATGGCGTCGGGGTCGGCGGTCCACCCGGAGGCGAGTACGCGCTGGTCGCTGTCGACGAGGAGAGTGAAGGGGCCGTCGGCGGTGTCGATGGTCTGGATGAGAGCGGTCATGAGAGCTCCTTGATGGTTGTCTTCGACTTCTTCGGAATGCGCACGGGAGCCGCGCGCCACAGGTGTGCGGTGAGATAGCTGCGCCAGGGCGCGGTGCGCTCGGCCCAGGCGGTCAGGGGCTTCGGATCGGCGGGGATGCCGGCAGAGGCTGCCCCGGCCCGCACGGCGACGTCTCCGGGGAGGAAGACGTCGGGGTCGCCGATCACACGCATCCGCACATAGTCGGCGGTCCACGGCCCGATTCCCGGCATGGCGAGCAGTGCGGCTCGCTGCGCGGCGCGGTCGTCACCGACCGTGAGCGTGAGGGAGCCGTCGGCGAGCGCCGCGGCGGCGCCGGTGATCGCGCGGATGCGCGCGGCGGGGCCGCGGAGCACGTCGGGGCCGTGCTCGGCGATCGCCGACATGGTCGGGAAGAGGTGTCCCCCGTCGATCTCCTCCCCCAGCTGCTCGGCCAGTGAGGTCAGAGCGGTGCGTGCGGCGACGACCGTGATCTGCTGCCCGACCATCGCGCGGATGAGCATCTCGTGCGGGTCGGCGGATCCGGGGACGCGGATGCCGGGGATGCGTGCGACGAGTGGGGCGAGCTCGGGATGCGCGCTGAGCGCCTCGTCGACACCGAGTGGGTCGGCGTCGAGGTCGAATATCCTGCGCACGGTGGCGACGAGCGGAGCGAGGTCGCCGAGCCGCGTGACCCTGGCGCGCAGATGCAGTCGTTCGTCCTGCTCCTGCCGCACCTCGAACCACACCGCTCCACCGGGCATCCTCAGATGACGGGCGAACGACGTGGCGGTCGCGAGCTCGACCCCGGGCAGAGCGCGCGCGGCCATCCACGAGAAGATGCCTTCGGCGTCGAGCGGAGCACGGTACGCAAGGACGAGATCGATGGCACCGGGAACCTCTTCGCCGACCTCACCGGTCCCGGCTCCTGTCCGGGGAACACGGCGCCGCGCCCTGAGCTCGCCGGGCGTGAGCCCGAACACCTCGCGGATCGTGTCGTTGCACTGGCGGATGCTGGCGAAGCCTGCGGAGAACGTGACATCCGAGATCGGCATGTCGGTGCCGACCAACAGCATCCGCGCGTTGTGCGCACGATGCGCCCTGGCGAGGGCGAGCGGGCCGGCGCCGAGTTCGACGCTGAGCAGCCGCGTCAGGTGCCTGCTCGAGTATCCGAGCCTGGATGCGAGACCGGGCACGCCCTCGCGCTCGACGACCCCGGAGGCGATGAGCCGCATCGCCCTCGCCGCGATGTCGCCACGCAGATTCCAGGCGGACGAGCCGGGGGCGGCTTCGGGAAGGCAGCGCTTGCACGCCCGGTATCCGGCCTCGTGCGCGGCTGCGCTCGTGGGGTAGAAGGTGACGTTCTGCGGCTTCGGGGTGCGAGCGGGGCAGCTCGGTCGGCAGTAGATGCCGGTCGAGCGGACCGCTGTCACGAATTGCCCGTCGAAACGGATGTCACGCGCGCTGATCGCGCGGTACCGTTCGTCGAAGTCGGTGATCGGGGAGCTCATGCCTCTACTCTGACACGCGCCAACGACATCGACTGGCGGAAATCGGACACGACAGTGCGCCGCCCGCGGGAACGGACCTCAGTGGAAGAAGTGCCGCTCGCCCGTGAAGAACATCGTCACGCCCGCGGCCTCTGCCGCGGCGATGACCTCCTCGTCGCGCACGGATCCACCCGGCTGGATGATCGTCTTGACGCCCGCGTCGATCAGGATCTGCGGTCCGTCGGCGAACGGGAAGAAGGCATCGGATGCCGCGACCGATCCCTTGACGCGATCACCGGCGCGCTCCACCGCGAGGCGGCACGAGTCGACACGGTTGACCTGACCCATGCCGATGCCGACCGTGGCCTTGCCCTGCGCGAGCACGATCGCGTTCGACTTCACGGCGCGGCAGGCCTTCCACGCGAAGATGAGGTCCGACATCTCCTCGTCCGCGGGGCGCTCGCCGGTGATGAGCTGCCAGTTGTCCGCCACGGCATCGATCTCGTCGGGGAAGCGGTCGGCGTCCTGCAGGAGGAGGCCACCTGAGACGAGGCGCACGTCCATCTGCTCCTGCTGCCAGTCGTCAGGCAGCTGCAGCACGCGCAGGTTCTTCTTCGCCTTGAAGACCGCCAGCGCCTCCGGCTCGAACGACGGCGCGACGATGACCTCGGTGAAGATGTCCTTGAGGTTCTCGGCCATCTTCAGCGTGACGGTGCCGTTGGTCGCGATCACGCCGCCGTATGCCGACACCGGGTCGCACTCGTGCGCCCGCAGATGCGCGCTGGCGATGGGGTCGAGGGCGTTCGGTGCCGTGGTCGCGATGCCGCACGGGTTCGCGTGCTTCACGATGGCGACCGCAGGCAGCACCATGTCGAAGGCTGCGCGCAGCGCGGCATCCGCGTCGACGTAGTTGTTGTACGACATCTCCTTGCCCTGCAGCTGCACGGCCTGCGCGATGCCGTGGCCGCCGACGCGGGTGTAGATGGCGCCGCGTTGGTGGGCGTTCTCGCCGTAGCGCAGCGTCGACAGGCGCTCCGCCTTGATCGTCAGGTGCTCCGGCAGCTCGCCGCCGTCATTGAGCGTGCCCTCCGCGAACCAGGCGGCGACGGCGGTGTCGTAGGTGGAGGTGTGCGCGAACGCGCGAGCGGCGAGCTCGCGGCGCTGCGAGAGCGTGGTGCCTCCGGCCACGACGGCCTCGATGATCGCGGGGTAGGACTCCGGAGAGACGACGATCGCGACGTTGGCGTGGTTCTTCGCGGCCGCGCGCACCATGGCCGGACCGCCGATGTCGATCTGCTCGACGGCGTCGTCACCGGATGCCCCGGCTGCGACGGCCTCGACGAAGGGGTAGAGGTTCACCACGACGAGTTCGAACGGGTCGATGTCGAGGTCGGCGAGCTGGCGGGCGTGGTCGTCGAGGCGCAGATCGGCGAGCAGACCGCCGTGGATACGGGGGTGCAGCGTCTTCACCCGGCCGTCGAGCATTTCGGCGACGCCGGTGACGGCAGCCACGTCGGTGACCTCGTGACCTGCCTGACGGATCGTCGCTGCGGTTGATCCCGTCGAGACGATCTCGACGCCGGCTTCGGCGAGCGCCGCCGCCAGCTCGAGGAGGTCGGTCTTGTCGCTCACAGAGACGAGCGCGCGCCGGATCGGCACGGTGTCGCGTTCGCGATAGAGGGACGAGTCGTGGCGCGGACCGGCCATGGGAGCTCCTTCGTGCGAGTGTCGTTCGGATGCGGGTCTTCGGATGCGGGTCAGAGGAATTGTCAGGGGGTCAGGGCGAGCTCGCCCGTGGCGATGCGCCGCACGACGTCGATGAGCAGACGCCGCTCCACGGGCTTGATGCGCTCGTGCAGGGTCTGCTCGGTGTCGCCTTCGAGCACCGGGATGCGCTCCTGGGCGAGGATCGGGCCGCTGTCGATGCCGTCGTCGACGACGATGACACTGGCACCGGTCTGCACCGCGCCGGCGGCGAGCGCGTCTCGTACGCCGTGCGCGCCGGGGAACTCCGGCAGGTACGCGGGATGCGTGTTGACGATCCGTGGGCTGTAGCGCGCGACCAGCGAAGCCGGCAGCAACCGCATGAGGCCGCTGAGCACGACGAGGTCGGGGTTCCAGGCCTCGAGCTGACGGCCGAGCTCCTCGCCCCATGCGTCGCGATCGGCGAATGCGCGGAACGGGGCCGTGAAGGTCGGGATGCCGAACTCCTCGGCGTGCGCGAGCCCCTCGGCGTCGCGATCGGCGCCGACCACGACGATCCGCGCGGGGAAATCGGGGCGGCGTGCGGCGTCGAGCAGAGCGCGGAGATTCGAGCCGGTGCCCGAGATGAGAACGGCGACCGTGAGCACCCGGCCAGTCTAGCGGTGCGTGGGAGTGCTGCCGTCCCCGAAGAATCCGTGGTCGTCCAGCGGCGCCGTGTCGTTCGCATCCGGGTCACCGTCCGCGCCGGAGTCGGCGACGGAGCGAGCGGGAAGCCCACCGGCATCCGTCGTCGGCGAGGCGCCCATCTCTTCGACCCAGCGATCGGTGCGCTCTTCTGCGAGCTCGTCGCGATGCCGTGGAGCGAGCAGCAGGATCGATGCTCCGACCAGCACCTCGATGCCGATCGCGAGAGACATCCATCCGGGATGCGGGCCAGTCTCGGCCAGTCTTCCTGGTCCGATGGATCCGGATGCCAGTACCGCGGCGACCGCGGCGACGCCTGCGCTGCACAGCGCGATGCCGACGGTGATCGCCAGACGCGGTGCGAAGGGGCGGGCGACGTCCTCCCACACGAGCCTGGAGCGCACGATCCACCCTGCGAACGCACCGGCGCCGACCGGCAGGAGCACGACGATGAGCATCCAGATCGAGGTGGCCTCGGGCAGCAGGCCGAGCATCGGGATGCCGGGGACGACGCCGAGCTCTGTGCCTGCTGGCGAGACGGCGGTGCCGACGCCCATCGCGATCCCGGGTCCCGCCAGCCAGGCCACGGCCCACACGAGCAACGTCGGCAGGTAGGCGAGGTGGCCGAGCGTGAGCACGGTGACCCCGGTCGCATCGACGCGCGCCGCTTCGAAGAGGGCGACCACCTCTCCCCCGCGCAGCATCACGGCCACAGCGACGGCGAGGCCTGCGACCCCGGTGAGGGCGACGACCACGGCTGCTGTGCCGCGCGCGATCTCTGCGGGGAGCACACCCCAATCACCCCAGCGATCCACGACGTCGTGCAGCCGGTCGATGAGTCCGCCGTCGCCCTCGCGCCAGGCGTACCGCACGGCGCCGCACAGCGCGCCGACGACGTACACGGCTGAAGGCAGAACGATGCCGAGCGCGAACGACGACTGAGCGCCGGCGGTGTGAGCGGTCAGCGCCACGCCGGTCGCGATCAGCGCGAAGATCAGCGATCCGGCGACGACGCCGAGCAGCCACGCTCCCGAGCGTGCGGCCCTGGTGCCGGAACGTGCGGCGAAGAGCAGTGTGAAGATCAGGAATGCCAGCGGTGTGAGCGAGAGCGTGAAGCGCGCAGCATCCGGTGAGATGCCGACGACGACCACCATCTCGTCCGCAATCGTGATGTCGAGCGGCACGCCGTGGCCGAACTGCCAGAGTGTTCCTGCAACGGGCCAGAGCGCGCCCCAATCGGCTGACGCGCCGAACGCGAGCGTCCACAGCAGAGTGAGCGGCGCGAGCAGCACGGCGAGGCCGACGGCGGCCGCGATGGCGGCATCGACCGCGGCGAGGAGCGCGACGAGGAGGCGTTGCATGACTCAACGAGACTACGACGAGAACCTGACTGCCTCACGGTGGCGCGCGCGGCGCCGCGGACACGATATCGTCTCCACGGAGGTCCCCGATGACAACTGCCCCCTCGTCCACCCCGGAGCACACCGCTGAGCCGAAGAGCGCTGAGCCGAAGAACGCGCTCGACCGCTTCTTCGAGATCAGCAGACGCGGCTCCACCATCGGCACCGAGGTGCGCGGCGGCGTCGTGACGTTCGTCACGATGGCGTACATCGTGATCCTCAACCCGATCATCCTCTCGACCCCTGATGTCGACGGCACTGTCCTCGACGGCAGTGCGGTCGCGGCGGCCACGGCGCTGACCGCCGGTGTCATGACGCTGCTGTTCGGCATCATCACCCGGTTGCCGTTCGCCTTCGCAGCGGGACTGGGGATCAACGCGTTCCTGGCGTTCTCGGTGGTCGGATCGGTGACGTGGCCCGAGGCGATGGCACTCGTCATGATCAACGGCGCGATCATCGTGCTGCTCGCCGCCACCGGTCTTCGGAAGATGATCTTCGATGCGGTGCCTGTGCAGCTCAAGCTCGCCATCACCGTGGGCATCGGCTTGTTCATCGCCTTCATCGGCTTCGTGAACGCGGGATTCGTCACCGCGACGGGCAACGCCTCTCCCCCGGTCGATCTGGGTGTCGGAGGATCTGTCGCGAGCCTGCCGACCCTGCTGTTCGTGATCACGCTTCTCCTCGGCGGTGTGCTGATCGCCGTGCGCCTCAAGGGCGCGATCCTCATCGCTCTCGTCGGCGGCACCGTGCTCGCCGCGATCGTGAATCTGATCTGGCCGTTCGGACTCGATTTCGGCTTCGCCGGCGGCATCATGAGCCTGCCCGATCTGAGCCTGATCGGTGCCGTCGATTTCAGTTTCGACTTCACCAAGGTCAGTTTCGTCGCGCTCGTGATGTTCGTGTTCACGCTCGTGTTCTCGAACTTCTTCGACGCCATGGGCACGATGACCGGTCTCGCCAAGGAAGCCGATCTCGCGGATGCGAAGGGCGACTTCCCGCGCATCAAGTCGGCCCTGGTCGTCGAGGGCGTCGGCGCGATCGTCGGTGGTGCGACATCATCGTCGTCGGCGACGGTGTTCGTCGAATCCGGCTCCGGGATCGGAGAGGGCGCCCGCACTGGTCTCGCGACCTCCGTCACCGGCGTGCTGTTCCTGCTTGCCATGTTCTTCACCCCGCTCACCTCCCTGGTGCCAGGGGCTGTCGCTGCGGCCGCCCTGGTGCTGGTCGGCGCGATGATGCTCACGCAGATCAGGCACATCGACTTCGGTGACTTCCGCGTGCTGCTGCCGGTGTTCCTCACCGCGACCGTCATGCCCATGACGTACTCGATCGCCAACGGCATCGGCGCGGGCTTCGTCAGCTGGGTCGTCGTGAACGCGCTCTCCGGTAGGGCCAAGACGATCCACCCGCTGCTATGGATCGTCGCCGCAGGCTTCGTGCTGTTCTTCGCACGCGGACCTATCGAGGCGCTGTTCGGCGTCGGTATCTGACGCTTCGACGTCGAGGGGGCGGATGCTGCGGCATCCGCCCCCTCGACTCACTCCGGTCGGGAATCAGGCGTCGAAGGGTTCGAGCACGAAGATCGCGATCTTCCGATCGGTCTTCTTCTGGTAGTCGTCGTACGCGGGCCACACGGCGGCCGCACGTCGCCACCATTCGTCACGCTCGTCGCCCGACAGCTCGCGAGCGTGGTAGTCGCGCTTAGCGGCACCGTCTTGCAGTTCGACATGCGAGTGTCGGCGCATGTTCTCGCCCCAGCGGGGCTCGTCCGGTGCTCCGCCCTTCGACGCGACGACGGCGTAGCGACCCTCGTGTTCGACGCGCATCAGGGCGGTCTTGCGAAGTGCGCCTGTCTTGGCTCCGACCGTGGTCAAGACGATGATCGGCACGCCCTGCAGCGTGTTCGATTCTTTCCCGTTCGACGCCTCGAACTTCTCGGCCTGACTACGGGCCCAGTCGGATGCGGATGGCTTGTACTCTCCGGTCAATGGCATGATTTCAGCGTACGACACAGCACCACGCCCGCGGGCCCCGTCCGGCATCGTGCCGCGGGGAACTGCCGCAGTTGCAAGAAGGCCCTGAGCCGAAGCTCAGGGCCTTCCACGATCTCAACTCAGCTCAGAGTGATTCGACGATCGCACGCATCAGGTCAGCAGTCTCGGACGGCGTCTTGCCGACCTTGACTCCAGCGGCCTCGAGGGCCTCCTTCTTCGCCTGAGCCGTGCCCGCAGAGCCCGAGACGATGGCGCCGGCGTGGCCCATGGTCTTGCCCTCGGGCGCGGTGAAGCCCGCGACGTAGCCGACGACCGGCTTGGTGACGTGCGCCTTGATGTAGTCGGCCGCGCGCTCTTCGGCGTCGCCGCCGATCTCGCCGATCATGACGATGGCCTTGGTCTCGGGGTCGGCCTCGAACGCTGCGAGAGCGTCGATGTGCGTGGTGCCGATGACCGGGTCGCCGCCGATGCCGATGGCCGTCGAGAAGCCGAGGTCGCGCAGCTCGAACATCATCTGGTAGGTCAGAGTGCCCGACTTGGAGACGAGGCCGATCGGGCCCTTGCCGGTGATGTTCGCCGGGGTGATGCCGACGAGCGCTTCACCGGGGGTGATGATGCCGGGGCAGTTCGGCCCGATGATGCGGGTCTTGTTGTCCTTGCTCTGCGCGTACGCCCACGCCTCGGCCGAGTCGCCGACGGGAACGCCCTCGGTGATGACGACCAGCAGCGGGATCTCGGCGTCGATGGCCTCGATCATGGCGTCCTTCGTGAAGGCACCGGGGACGAAGGCGATCGACACGTCGGCGCCGGTCTCCTTCATGGCCTCTGCGACGGATGCGAAGACGGGCAGTTCGACGGGATTGCCGTCCTTGTCGGTGTGCGAGACGGCGGTGCCGGCCTTGCGGGCGTTGACGCCGCCGACGACCTGGGTGCCGGCCTTGAGCATGAGGGCGGTGTGCTTGGTGCCTTCGCCGCCGGTGATGCCCTGGACGATGACCTTGGAATCCTTGTTCAGGAAGATCGACATTTCTCTAATCCTTTTCCTTAAATCCGGTATCTGAGCTTGTCGAAGATCAGGCGTTCGCCAGCTCGGCGGCCTTGTCGGCGCCCTCGTCCATGGTGGCGGCGAGGGTCACGAGCGGGTGGGCGTATTCGGCGAGGATCGCACGACCCTCTTCGACGCGGTTGCCGTCCAGGCGCACGACGAGCGGCTTGGATGCCGTGTCACCGAGCGTCTCGAGTGCACCCTTGATGCCGTTGGCCACGGCGTCGCACGCGGTGATGCCGCCGAAGACGTTGACGAACACGCTCTTCACCTGCGGGTCGCCGAGAATGACGTCGAGGCCCGCTGCCATGACAGCTGCGGATGCTCCGCCGCCGATGTCGAGGAAGTTCGCGGGCTTCACGCCGTTGTGGTTCTCACCGGCGTAGGCGACGACGTCGAGCGTCGACATGACAAGGCCTGCGCCGTTGCCGATGATGCCGACCTCGCCGTCGAGCTTCACGTAGTTCAGACCCGACTCCTTGGCCTTGGCCTCTAGCGGGTCGGCGGCGTCCTTGTCCTCGAGCGCCTCGTGCTCGGGGTGGCGGATCTCGGAGGCGTTCTCGTCCAGCGTCACCTTGCCGTCGAGCGCGACGATGTCGCCGTCTTCGGTGCGGACCAGCGGGTTGACCTCGACGAGCGTCGCGTCCTCGCCCTTGTAGACCTCGTACAGCTTGACGAAGACGTCGGAGACCTTCTCGATGAGGTCTTCGGGGAAGTTCGCAGCGCGAGCGATCTCGACAGCCTTGTCCTTGTCGATGCCGGTCAGCGGGTTGACCTCGATGCGGGCGAGCGCCTCGGGCTTCTCGACAGCGAGCTGCTCGATCTCCATGCCGCCCTCGACGCTGCACAGCGAGAGGTACGAGCGGTTCGCGCGGTCGAGCAGAACCGAGAAGTAGTACTCCTCGGCGATGCGGGCGCCGGCAGCGACCATGACGCGCTTGACGATGTGCCCCTTGATGTCGAGGCCGAGGATCGCCTTCGCGGCTTCGTACGCCTCATCGGGGTTCTTGGCGACCTTCACGCCACCGGCCTTGCCGCGGCCACCGGTCTTGACCTGCGCCTTGACGACGACCACTCCACCGAGCTTCTCTGCTGCCGCTTTCACCTCCTCGGGGGTGTCCGCGACGATACCGGCGAGGACCGGCACTCCGTACTTCTCGAAAACGTCTCGTGCCTGGTACTCGTACAGATCCACTGTGCTTCCTTCACTGGGTCTCGGTCCGGAAAGTATCTCGATGTCGAGACATCGACCAGTCCTAAAGCCTACTACCTCCGTCTGAGCGCTCCGTCTCACCCGCTCGCCACTCGGATTCGTAGATATCTTCGTTTTTTCTATCCATAACCATTGCGCTAGTCGCATTTTTCAACTAGTCTGGATTCATGGAACCTTGGTTCGACGATGTGGATGACCGGCCGCGTGATGCCGCGTTCTTCGTGGAGTCTGCGCTGGATGATCTGCAGTGTGCGGATGTCGATCTGAATCGGTATGAGGCGCGGCGGTCGGCGAGGATTGCGGATGCTGTCGCTCTGGCGCGCCGCAATCCCCAGGTGTACGTGCATGGGACGGATAAGGATGCGCTGGGCCAGGCGGAGCGTGCGGCGGTGTTCGATATCGCGTTGCGGTTGCGGTGCTCGGAGGAGTACGTGCGTGGGGTGCTTTTCACGGCAGAGCAGGCGATGGCGCATCTTCCGTTGTTGTGGGCGCAGGCCAGGGATGGCTTCGTGTCGATGTATCTGGTCGGTCGCACCGTCGGCGCGCTGGCACGGGTGCGGGCCGATTTCGGTGCATCGGAGGAAGAGCTCGATCTCGAACGTGAGGCGATGCGGTTGATCGATGAGGCGGCGTCGGAGTGGGCGCTGTCGTGTCCGCCGGCGGCCTTCGCTCGCCGGTTGCGGACTCTGGTCGATCGGCTCGACCCGGTCGGCGCGGCCGAGCGTCACGGCCGGAAGGTGCGGGAACGCCGCGTCGTCGTCCAGGAGGATGAGGACGGCATGAGCTGGTTCATGGCGTACATCCCGACGATCGAGGCGATCGCCGCGAAACGCCGTCTGACGTCCGCGGCCAAGCATCTGCAGAAGCATCCGGACGAGTGCCGTACGCGTGATCAGATCCGCGCCGACCTGTGCTCCGAGTGGTTGCGCGGTGTCGGTACCGACAAGGCAGTCAAGACGAAGATCTTCGTCACCATCCCCATCGAACTCCTTGCGGCCGAGCTCGTCGGTCACGGTCCGATCGACCCGCTCACCGCGAAGCAGCTGTTCCTCGATGCGAAGGCGTTTCGCCGGGTGATCATCGACCCCATCCGCAGCGTCGTGGTGGACATGGACCGCCGCTCCCGCCGCGCCACTCAAGCCCAGCGCGAATGGCTCATCCTCCAACACGGCACCTGCGCCAGAGACGGCTGCAACCGCCTCGCCCAAGACGCCGACATCGACCACAAGACCCCATGGGCGAGCGGCGGCAAGACCGACATCGACGAGCTCCGGCCGCTGTGTCCCCGCGACCACGTGCATCGACATCTCACGCGAGCGATCTACCGCAGTCGGCCGGACAATTCGGTTCAGGTCATCACACCGACCGGGCATGAAAGCAAGCCGACACCTCACGCACCCGTCACCGAACCACCGTTCTGAACCCCGCCCGCAAGCCCGACGTGCGCGCCAGCATTAGGCTTCTCGCTATGCATCAGTCCGCAGAGCCGCGCACCGGCGTCGTCGCCGCAGCGCTCGACCTGTTCCGCGCCCAGGGCTTCGACCAGACCTCGGTGGAGCAGATCGCGAAAGCGGCCGGCGTCTCCCGGTCCACCTTCTTCCGCCAGTTCGGCGGCAAGGAGGATGTCGTCTTCACCGACCACGAAGTGCTGCTGGAGGAGGTGCGGGCCTTCCTCGCCGAGGGGCACCGCGATCCATGGGAGGCCGTCTGCCAGGCGTCCCAGCACGTCTTCGCCCACTTCGCCCACGATCCGGAGATCGCCCGCCTGCGCTATCAGGTCGTCCGGCAGGTGCCGGCGCTGCGCGAGCGCGAGATCGTGACCGTGTTCCGCTACGAACGCCTCTTCGACGAGTATCTGCGCAGTGCGCTTCCCGGCATCGATCCGCTTGATGCGGTCGGCTTCGCCGCCCTCGTCACAGCCGTGCACAACCACGTGCTGCGCCAGTTGCTGCGCGGCACGAAGCGCGTCGCCCCCGCTGTGCTGCAGTCCGCGCTCGACGATGTGCGCCGCCGCTACGGAGTTCTCCCCGATGCCGCTGACGAGACCCCGAGCGACATGGTGGTCGCCGTCTTCCCTCGATCGATGCCCATCGCCGAAGTGACGCGCCGGCTGCAGTCCGACCTGAGCTGAGGCACGCCGGCTGCAGTCCGACCTCAGCTGAGGCGGGCCGGCCCCAGGCGCAGCGACCAGGCGGGCGCATCGCACTGCGTCGACAACCGACCCTGCGCCTACGATTCAGTCGCAGCCGCACCCGCCGGATGCATTGCGCACCATGAAGCAGACGTCGCACGTGCCGTAGTCGCGCTCGTTCGTCTTCGTGGGACGCGGCGCGCTGACGGTGGAGGCCGTCTTGCGCGGTGCACGCGCAGCCGGCGCCTTCTCCGCGATGGGTCGGAACTCGCTCGGGTGCGTGACATAGAAGTACGGTGCGCGGCCTTCGCTCGGACGCAGACGCAGCACGGTCGCGCCGACTGTGACCTGCTCGTCTTCGGCGAAGCCGTTGGTGTACGTCTTGCCGATGTGCAGCGGTGTGCCTCCGCCACTGCGGATCGCCTCGATGTAGCGGCCACGATCGATGAAGGACGAGACGCCGACGGCATCCGTGATCGCGGTGATGAACTCGTGATTCTGCGTGTCGATGCGATGCGCGCGAAGCGCCTCGGAGAGGTTGCGGTATGGACGGGACGTGCCGGCGGGGGTGGGCCCCTGTGTTTCATTCATCGTTCTCAGGATCGCACGTCTGGCTGGGAGCACCAGACCAATCTGCGATGGGCGCTCTTCCGCGGTGAGGCGCCTACCGCGAAGATGGAGGCATGCGCTACGAGATCCCTGTTCCGATGCTCGCGAAAGCCGCAGCATCCGTTCCCGACCCGGCGAAGACGAGCGGCGGGATGCTGTTCGAGCCGAAGTGGGACGGCTTCCGCGGTCTCGTCGCCTGGGACGGCGAGACGCTCGAGATCGGCTCGCGCGGCGCGAAGCCGCTCACCCGTTACTTCCCCGAGCTCGTCGAGGCTCTGCCGAAGATCCTCCCCGGACCCTGCCTGCTCGATGGCGAGATCGTCGTCGCGACCGGCGAACCGGGCGCACAGCGCCTCGATTGGGAGGCGCTCAGTCAGCGCATCCACCCCGCCGCCTCGCGCGTGGAGCGTCTCGCCGCCGAGACCCCGGCGATGTTCATCGCGTTCGACCTGCTCGCCGAAGGCGACGAGGATCTGCAGCATAGACCGTTCCGCGAACGCCGGGCACGCCTGGAATCACTGCTCGCACGTGCGCGGCATCCGCTCCAACTCACCCGCACGACCGAAGACCAGGCCATGGCCAGGCAGTGGCTCGCCGAGTTCGAGGGCGCCGGTCTCGACGGCGTCGTCGCCAAGCCCCTCGACCAGCCCTACGCGCCGGGCAAGCGCACGCTGATCAAGATCAAGCACGCCCGCACCGCCGACGTCGTGGCCCTCGGCTATCGCATCCACAAGTCCGGATCCGGCGTGGGTTCGCTGCTCGTCGGCCTGTACGACGAAGGCGGTGCTCTGCGCCGGGTCGGAGGCGTCGCCGCCTGGAGCGACAAGCGCAGACAGGAACTCGTCGACGAACTCGCGCCTCTCGTGGAGCGCGACGAGGACGGTGCTGCGGTGACGGGCGAAGGCGAACGCAGCAGGTTCAGCGGTTCGAAAGACGTGTCATTCGTGCGCCTCCGGCCGGAGCGGGTCCTCGAGGTGCGCTACGACCAGTTGGAGGGTGCCCGTTTCCGGCACACTGTGCAGTTCGAACGGTGGCGTCCTGATCGCGATGCGCGCTCGTGCACGTACGACCAGCTTGACACCGTCGCCGGCTACGACCTCGCCGACGTACTGGCGTGATCATCGAGCGGTGATCGGGAGCACGCGGGACTCACTCCTCGATGCGGTTCCCCTCGGAATCCCAGTTCTCCGCGACCATCTTGCTGGGCTGCACACGCGGGGGCTCACCGGGCATCTTCGGGAAGTCGGGCGGGAACGACAGCTCGCCGAGGCCGTTCTCAAGGTCGCGCTCCCACCACTTGAGCAGCGTGTCGATCCTGCCGGGTGACTTCTGGATGTCGGCCCACGGATCGCCGACATCCGCGAGACGCGCAGGGATGCTTCGCACCGTGAAGACCGTCGGATCGAGGCCATCCAGCTCATCCCACTCCACCGGTGTCGACACGGTCGCCGCCGACAGCGCGCGTGGGCTGTAGGAGCCGGCCATCGTCCGGTCGCGGTTCGCCTGGTTGAAGTCCACGAAGATGCGCTCACCGCGCTCTTCCTTCCACCAGTTCGTGGTCACCTGCTTCGGCATCCGTCGCTCCAGCTCGCGCCCGGCGGCGATCACAGCGTGGCGCACGTCGAGGAACTCGCGCGAAGGCTCGATCGGGCAGAACACGTGCAGGCCGCGGTTGCCGCTGGTCTTGATGAACGGCTCGAGGTCGGCTTCGCGCAGCACCTCGCGCAGACCGTGCGCTGCGGTGACGGCATCCGCGAAGTCGGTCCCGGGTTGCGGGTCGAGGTCGATGCGCAGCTCGACCGGGTTGTCGGTGTCGCTCGCGAGCGACGCCCACGGATGGAAGACGATCGTGTTCATCTGCGCGGCCCAGACGATCGCGCTCGGCCGGTTGAGGACGATCTGCGGATGCTGGCGCCCGCTGTTGTACGTCACCATCACCGAATCGACATAGTCGGGAGTGCCCTTGGGCGGATTCTTCGAGAAGAAGCTCTCCCCGCCGATGCCCGCGCGGAAGCGCTCGAGCGAGACGGGTCGGTTGCCGTTCGCGTTGAGGAACGGAACGGCGGCGACCTGGAAGTACTCGGCGAGCTCCGCCTTGGTGATGCCCCCTGAGCCTGGCGAAGGCTCAGGCCAGATCACCTTGTTCGGACTGGAGAGGTCGATCTCCCGCTCCCCCTCAGGGTCGGAGACAGTCAACGTCACGCGCTCAGAAGCCATGCTCCGACCCTAGAGCGGGCGGGCACGGGCGCGATAGTGTCAGTCGCCCAGATCGACCGCGAGCACGATCACGGCGGCCAGCGCGTCGCGTTCGACGATGAGCGAGGGACCCGCCGAGTCGACCAGCACACCGGCGAGTGACGCGTGGCTGGTGAGAAGCTTGGCGAGCTGCTCAGGGGTGAAAGGCATGGGCTTGTCGCCGCGACCGAGCGCGACGACCTCGAGCGGGTGCGAGAACACCTGCAGGAAGCGGCGGCCGTCTGCGGTGTGCGCCTCGGCGATGCCCACCTTCGCACCTTCGGTGCCGTCGTTGACCGCGACCCAGACCTTGGTCTTCGCAAGAGCGTCGCCGACCTTCCGCGCCGCGTCCTGCTCACGTGGAGCGGCCAGGAGCGACTTGATCGTCATGCCGGGGTCGGCCTGTTCCAGGGCCTTCGTGAGGATCTCGATCGAGAACACCGCGCGGTGCGCGCCGGAGGCGTTGTCGATGATGAGTCCGCTGAAGCCGCCGGATACGACCTGCTGCAGCACGGCGGTGACCGGCTGCGCGACCGCCGATGTCGCCGTCGGATCGATCTCACGCTGAACGGAATCGCGCACCGCGATCGCCGAGCTGAACGCGAGCATGTACGCACGTTCGCCGTCGCGGACGACCGCGACCGAGAGCGGCTTGCCCTCGCTGATCTGGGTGCGCGCGTCGCCGCTCACCCGCAGGAAGAGGTGGCCCTGCAGCATCTGGCGCAGCACGCCGATCAGCTGCTCGTTCGACGCCCCCTCCTCGATCTCGGCGAGCGCCGTGCGCAGCAGCACGTTGTCCTTCATACCCGGAACGGATTCGGTCTGCGCCGGCGGCAGCGCGGGTGCGAGGGGAAGCGTGCGCTTCTCAGGCGCGGTCGACACAGATGGAGCGGATGCCGTCGGCCGCGGAGCCGCGATCGGGCTGGGAGTCTTCGGCGCCGACTCATCCGGATCGGGAAGCGTGACCTCGGGACCTGCTGCCGCCCCGACCCCGCGGAACGCCTGCACCGAGATGCCGATCTCGGGTACCGGCTCGGCGGGCGGCTGCTCCTCTTCGGGAACCTCGTCGGGAGCTTCCGCCTCGATCGGCGTCTGCGACTCGGACGCGTCGTCGGTCTTCTTGCGGCGGGAGAACAGTGCCATATCGATCAGCCTAACCCGGCCGAGTGGGGTGTCTGAGTCCCGTGGCGTCCGTTCACCGCAGTGGCGGAAGGATTTCCCGGCTTCAGTCGCGCGTGAACCCGGGAAACCCTTCTGGCATGTGCTGAGAAGCCGGCGCCGTAGCATGGGGCCATGGCCGCCCCGGAGAAGCTCTCTGACATCGTCACGTCGTTCCTCGACATCGTGCACGACCGCCTCATCAGCGACCGGCGCGGGACGGTCGCCGACTACATCCCGCAGTTGGCCGGGGCAGATCCGGAGCAGTTCGGCATCGCCCTGTGCGGGCTGAACGGCCGCGTGTACGAGAGCGGCGACACCGGCGTGGATTTCACGATCCAGTCCGCATCGAAGCCGTTCGTGTATTCGCTCGCCCTCGACGATCAGGGTCTCGACGCCGTGCACGACCGAGTGGGTGCCGAACCCAGCGGCGAGGCCTTCAACTCCGTCAAGCTCGAAGCCGGGACCGGCCGCCCGCCGAACCCGATGGTCAACGCCGGCGCGATAGTGACGACGTCGCTCGTCACGGGGCGCTCCCCCGAGGAGCGCTTCGGGCGCATCCTCGCTCGCCTGAGCGCGTTCGCCGGTCGCGATCTGAGAGTCGACGAAGCGGTGCTGGCCTCCGAGCAGGAGTCGGGCGATCGCAATCGTGCACTCGCCTACCTCATGCGCGGCGCCGGCTCTCTCACCGCCCCGGTGGCGGAGACTCTCGACACGTACTTCCGTCAGTGCTCCGTGCTCGTCACGGCGCGCGACATCGCCGTGATGGGAGCAACCCTCGCCAACGGCGGAGTGAATCCGGTGACGGGTGAGCGCGTCACCAGCGCGGAGACGTGCCAGCACGTCATGACGATCATGGCCACCTGCGGCATGTACGACTACGCCGGTGAATGGCTGCTGCGGGCCGGGCTCCCGGCGAAGTCAGGAGTCGCCGGCGGACTCGTCGCGAGCTCGCCCGGCGAGTTCGGGCTGGGCCTGTTCAGTCCGAGGCTCGACGCGAGCGGCGCGAGCGTGCGCGGCGTCGCGGCGGCCCAGCAGCTCGCGACACGATTCGGCCTGCACGTGCTGCATCGTCCGCTCACGCTCTCGGCCGCGGAGGTCACGGCCGCGAACGACGAACTCGCAGCAGGACTCGGTGCCGAACAGGATGCCGTCGCCACCCAGATCCTGCAGGAGAACGCCGATGACCTGGCCGTGTGGCGTCTGCGCGGCTACATCGACTTCGACGGCGCCGAACGACTGCTGCTCGATCTCGACTCGTGGCTCGACGCGCGCCCGACCGACCGCGAATCCCCGGCCGTCATCGTTCTGGATCTCACCGAGGTGACGCAGCTGCAGTCCGTCGCGGTGTGGATGCTCGCCGCTCTCGCCACCTGGTGCCGTGCGCGTGGCATGCGGGTCATCGCGAGCGACCCGCAGGGCCGCAGCCTCGGAGTCGCGGGCCTGTCGCAGTCGGCCGGGTTCGACGACGCCGTGCGCGATGCGGCGACCATGACCGGTGCCGTGCCGAACGACTGAGCGTCTTCTACAGCTTCTCGATCGGCGCGATCTTGATGAGGAGCTTCTTCAGCCCCGCAGACTCGAATCGCACATGAGCGATGCGCTTCGCGCCTTCGCCGGTGACGGCATCCACTCGTCCCTCGCCGAAATCGGAATGACGGATGCGGTCGCCGGCGGCCAGTTCGAGGTCGCCGTTGTCGCGCACCTTGCCGGTGACCTTGTTGGGGAACTTGTCCATCGACGTCGACAGCGGCTTGAGAGTGTCTCGCGGGGCCAGCGGCTTGACGCCGAAGCGATCGCCGCCTGAACCGAAGCCGCCGCTGCCTGACCCTCCGCCGCGCCGCGCATTGAGCGCTCGCGACTGCGTGCCGCCCCGGGAGTTCACGTCTCCCGGCGACTGGCGCCAGTCGACCAGGTCGCCGGGGATCTCCTGCAGGAACCTGCTCGGCATCGCCACCGTCACCTCGCCGAACTGCGCACGGGTCATCGCGAGCGACAGGTGCAGACGCTTGCGTGCACGCGTGATGCCGACGTAGAACAGCCGACGCTCCTCCTGCGGCCCACCGGGCTCCCCCGCCGAGATGCGGTGCGGGATGAGGTCTTCCTCGACTCCGGTCACGAACACCGCGTCGTACTCCAGTCCCTTGGCCGTGTGCATCGTCATCATCGACACCGAGCCCGACTCGTCGTCCAGGTCGTCCGCATCGGCGACCAGAGCCACCTCGGTGAGGAAGTCGACGATCGTGCCGTCGGGATTGTTGCGGGCGAAGTCGCGCGTGACGGCGACCAGTTCGTCGAGGTTCTCGACGCGGGCCTCATCCTGGGGGTCGCGGCTCGCGCGCAGCGCATCGAGGTACCCACTCTTGGCGAGCAGCAGGCTGAGCCCGTCCGCGACCGAGGTCGAAGGCGGCACCTCGCCCGATGCGGGCAGCAGGATCTCGGTCGCCTCTTTCAACGCCGCATCCAGCCGGCCGATTCCGGCCTGGATCTTCGGCCCGACGCCGAGCTGACCCGGAACCGACAGAGCCTCACGGAACGAGATGCCGTGGTCTTCGGCGAAACGTGCGATCGCGGTCTCGGTGACATCGCCGATGCCCCGCCGCGGCTTGTTGAGGATACGGCGAACGGACATCTCGTCTGCGGGGTTCGCGACCGCGATGAGGTACGCCATGGCGTCTTTGATCTCGGCGCGCTCGTAGAACTTCGTGCCGCCCATGATCTTGTACGGCACGGCCGAGCGGATGAAGATCTCCTCCAGTGCACGCGACTGGGAGTTCGTGCGGTAGAACACCGCCATCTCCGAGTACGGCATGCCCGAACGGTGCAGCGCCTCGACCTCGTCGGCGACGAACTGCGCCTCGTCGTGCTGCGAATAGCCGGTGAAGCCGACGATCTTGTCGCCCGCTCCCCTGTCGCTCCAGAGCTTCTTGTCCTTGCGGTCGAAGTTGTTGCCGATCACGGCGTTCGCGGCCGAGAGGATGTTCTGCGTCGATCGGTAGTTCTGCTCGAGCAGAACCACGCGAGCACCGGGGAAGTCGCGCTCGAACTCGCTGATGTTGCGGATGTCTGCCCCGCGGAACGCGTAGATCGACTGATCGGAGTCGCCGACTACGGTCAGCGAAGCGCCCTCCAGCTCGGATGCCGTCGCGTCGGAGTGCGATGGCTCGAAGATCATCATGCCGTTGGAGGCATATGGATCGGGCGCGTCACTCGAGACGGGGCGGGTGAGCTCGTGGATGAGCGAGTACTGGGCGTGATTGGTGTCCTGGTACTCGTCGACGAGGATGTGCCGGAACCGGCGACGATAGGTGTCGGCGACCTTCGGGAAAGCCCGGAACAGGAACACGGTCTGACCGATGAGGTCGTCGAAGTCGAACGCGTTGGCCTTGCGCAGCTGTCGCTGATAATCGGCGAAGATCTCGACGAACTTCCGCTCCGCAGGGTCGCTCATGTTCGCGTCGCGCGAGTACGACTCTGCGTCGGAGAGCTCGTTCTTCAGCTTCGAGATGCGCGATTGGGTGGCCGCCGGCGTCAGGCCGTACGCGTCGGCCTCATGCTCCTTCACCAGCCGCTTGATGAGCGCGCGCGAGTCGCCGGAGTCGTAGATCGTGAACGACTTGGTGAAGCCGAACTGGTCGGCCTCGCGACGCAGGATGCGCACGCACGCGGAGTGGAACGTCGAGATCCACATGCCGCGCGCGGCCTCGCCCACGAGATCGACGACGCGTTCGCGCATCTCTCCCGCAGCCTTGTTTGTGAACGTGATCGCGAGGATCTGGCTCGGCCATGCCTCTCGGCCCCGCAGCAGCGAGGCGATGCGGCGGGTGAGCACGCTGGTCTTGCCCGAGCCCGCACCGGCGACGATCAGCAGCGCGGGGCCGCGGTAGGTGACCGCTTCGAGCTGTTGCGGGTTGAGACCTGCGAGAAGGTCGTCTTGGCCCCCGGCACCCGAGGGGCGCGGGCCGGTCGATCCGGGGACGATGAGGGCTTCGGTCATGGCCTAACGAGTCTAAGCCGCGCCACTGACGTTGCGCCCCGCGCCCTGCGTGCCGCGCGGCCCTGTCGTACCCCCAGCGCGCTCCCGGCCTGAGGTGTCACAATCGGTGCATGCGCACGATCCTCAATGTCATCTGGCTGGTCCTGTCCGGATTCTGGCTGTTCCTGGGCTACATGCTCGCGGGCATCATCCTGTGCATCCTGATCGTCACGATCCCCTGGGGCATCGCGTCGTTCCGCATCGCCGGCTACGCGCTCTGGCCGTTCGGACGCCAGATCATCGACAAGCCGCGGGGCGGCATCGGCGCGTTCCTCGGCAACGTCGTGTGGGTCGTCCTCGCCGGATGGTGGCTCGCGATCGGCCACATCGTCTCCGGCATCGCCCTCTGCGTCACGATCATCGGCATCCCGATGGGCATCGCCGATTTCAAGATGGTGCCGATCTCGCTCATGCCGCTCGGCAAGGACATCGTCTCGACCCGCAGGGGCCCGTTCGACGGCTCGCGCTGACGGGTCTTCACGAGTGGCTGCATCATGCGCTCACCGGCAGCGAGCGCTGCGAGATCGCTGCGCAGCAGTGACTCGACAGCAAAGGCGCGTGGAGCGGTCGGCTCCACGCGCCTTCAGCGCTGAACGGCTACGCCGTCTGCCGCCGGCGACGCAGGGTCACTGCGATCGCACCGGCGAACAGGAGTCCCAGTGCGAGCACGAGGGCTGCGGCCGGGAGTTCGGAGCCCGTGGTCGCGAGCCCGCCGCCGGCAGCGGTGACCTGGATGTTCACCCAGCCCAGCAGCTCGCCGTCCGCGGAGTACACCGCGAGACGATGGGCGCCGGCCGCCGCATCCTTCGGGATCGTGACCGTGATCGCACCCGCGGCGCTCAGCGTGCCGTCGGTGAGGAACGTCGGGTCGGAATACATCCAGACCTCGACGTCGGCGCCGGGGTTCTGCGCGAGCGTGATCGTCACCTTCTCGCCGGGGGCGACGGATGACTTGTCCACCGTCGCTCCGCCACGGTTGCCGTCGACGATCGCGTCGCCGGGCAGTGGCTCGATCGACGGGCCGGGCTGGCTACCGCCATCACCGGAGCCAGGGCCTTCACCCGGCCCCTCACCGGGGCCGCCGCCGCCGCTGCCGGCGGGCAGCGTCCCTGTGCGCAGGGCCTCGGATGCGAAACCGTCGGCGAACCACCACACCGGGCGCTGGCCGTCCGTCGCGAGCGACGCCGGCGCCGTGGCGAAGCCCTCGTTGTTGATGTCGGGCAGACCTGCCGCGCGTGCGAAGTGCGCGATGGCGGGCTGGGCCGTGCCGTTGAGCGTGATCTGCGCAGAGGCACCCTGGCATCCGTCGTCGCAGACGGCCCACAGCACGCCGAGCACCGAGTCGTAGTCCAGCGCCATGACGCCCGCGAGACCAGGGTCGATCGACGAGACGAGCTGCGCCGAGCCGTCGGCGGTCAGCGCGAACGCGTACACGCCGCCGTTGTCCTCGACTGCGACGAAGAAGAGACCGGCGTTCTTGCCTGCGTACGTCGCCGGGTCGTAGGCCGCCTGAGCCGCGTCGTCGAACAGCTTCCCGGTGAGCGCGGCATCCGGCACCCACTCGACCGCCTCGATGCCGAGGTTCGCGCCGACGGCGGGGAGCAGTGCGGTGAGGTCCCACTCGGTCAACGCGACGAGGTCGGGGCCGGCGCCGTTCGGGTCGACCTGCAGGATGTTGTTCTGGTTGACGCCCTTCGCGCTGTTGTCGCGCTCGGATGCGACGTAGACGAGTCCTTCGGCGTCGGTCGTGATGCCTTCGGTGTCGGGGCCGGCTGCACCGGGTGCGTCGGCATCCTTCTGGAAGCGCACGCGCTTGCCGTCCGCCCAGCCGTCGACCATCGAGACGGAGCCGTCAGCCGAGGCCTTGAGCTTCCAGATGCGGCCCTCACCGTTGTCGACCGCCCAGAGGAAGGCGCCGTCAGCCGTCTCCTGGATGTCGAGTCCGGAGCTGTCCTCGAGGAACATCGGCGCAGAGTCCAGCACCCGCACGTCGGCCGAGCCGGGCCACGTGTCGAGCTCGAGCTCACCGCCGTCGTCACCGCCACCGCCCTCGCAGACGTTCACCGCGCCCTTGGTGGACAGCGCGACGTCGATGAACTCGTCGCCGCAGCGCGCCCAGACGCCCTTGGCGTGATCGGCGTAGACGTGCTCGGCGACCGGCTTGCCGTTCGCATCGCGCACCGTGACGGTGTCACCGCCGCCGAGCCCGAAATCGAAGTTCGTCGGCTGATCGAACACGAAGTATCCGCCCGCGGCCAGCACCGTGCCGGCCGGCAGCGGAGTGGTCTCGGCCGCGTGCTTGATCGGATCGCTGTCCATCACGGTCCAGCCGGAGATGTCGACGGCGGTCGCACCGGCGTTGAAGACCTCGACCCAGTCGGTCGCGTCGCCGTTCGACTCGATCTCGTTGATCACGACGTCGGGTGCGACACAGACGTTGGATGCTCCTGGCGTCGGCATCGCGAGGGCGAACGCCCCTTCGCCGTCGATGCAGCGGGCCAGCGTGGCGGCGGCGAAGTCGCCGTCGATCGCAGCGTGGCCTTCCCAGGTGAGAGTGTCGTCGACGAGCGCGCCTGAGGTGTCGAACAGACGGATGCGGTCGGCGGAGCCGATGCCGATCGGGTCGCGGAACGCCGTCTCGACGCCGTCGACGCCGCCGATCGTGCCCTCTTCGACGACGAGGAATCCGCCGGCATCGAGAGTCGTGCCCGGCGCGAACTGCCAGCGGTGGTCCTCGGAGTTGTCGCGGATCTCGTAGCCGGAGAGGTCGAAGGCCACGTCGCCCGGGTTGTAGAACTCCACCCAGTCGGCGGGCTGCGAGTCGACCTCGTTGATCCGGACGGATCCGGCGACCGGTGTCTCAGGCTCCCCAGGCTCCTCGGGCTCTTCCGGGATCGCCTCGAACGTGTTCTCCGCGCCCTTGGTCGATGCCGTGGTCAGGCCCCAGACCGGTTCGCCGTCCACATCCTGCGCGCCCCAGCTCGGCACGGCGTGCATGCCCTCCGGCCAGGCCGTCTGCAGCAGCGGCTCGGCGCCGTTGGCGTCGCCCGGTGCGAACACGCGCACGCTGTCGCCCTTGCCGAGGCCGAAGTCGAAGTCGCCCTCACCCGTGTCGGACAGGGTGTCGAGGACGAGGTAGCCGCCCGGCGTCACGATCGTTCCTGCGGGGAACTCGTACGGATTCTTCTCGCTGTTGTCCTGGACGATGTAGCCGCTCAGATCGACGTCGGCATCGGATTCGTTGTAGAACTCGATCCAATCGTCGGGGCTGCCCCCGTTGGAGACGACCTCGTTGATCCGGACGCCGAGGGGCGCCGCGGCATCGACGGCAGTGGCGCCGAAGGCGGTGGTGGGAACGGCGAGCAGCAGGGTGGCGCTCATCGCGCACACCGCCGTCGTCGCGAACCCGCGTCGCAGGCGAGACATGTGACTCCAGGGGTCAGAAGGGGGGGGAACCGGATGGATTCAGACCATCGAGTCGCGCTTAAATTCCTGAGTCGAGAACGTGTACGCGGAGTGAACGGGCCATGTCCGGCGGACGCTCGGATGCGAGCGCCCGAACACAGTCAGCGGCGGAAGAACGCGACGCCGAGATCAGGATGATCGACGAAGACACCGTCGATACCGGCATCCGCCAACACAGCCCACTCCGCTTCGTAGTCGCCGAACGCCGCCTTGCCGCCCTCGCCGCGGAACTCGGCGGCGAGGAACGAGTTCTCCGGACGCGCCGTCCAGGTGAACACCTTCAATCCCCTGGCGTGCGCATCCGCGACGATCGTGCTGCCCTTGGCCAGCAGCATCCGCTTGTTGACGCTGACGCCGTCGACCTTGCCGACCAGCGCGTCCAGCCCCTGCGGTGCGACCGTCTCCTTGTAGGTCGCGGCCGCCTTGCCCTGTGCGACGAGCTGATCGTAAGGACGACCGGATGCCTCGATCAGATAGATGTACGAGGCGGGGATGCCCATCGCCCGCAGCCGGGCGAGCACCGTCGACTCGAAAGCCTCGATGATCAGGGGAAGTTCGCCGTCGGCCCAGCCCGCCGATCGGAGGTCCCTGACGATCATGGACGCCAGATCCAGACCGATGCTCTCGAAGTAGGTGGCGTGCTTGATCTCCAGCACGACGCCGATCTCCCGGCCGTGTTCGGCAGAGCCCGCGCGCACGAGGCCGAGCAGGTCCGTCAGGCGCAGCACGCCCTGCTTTCCGTCGAACGTCGCACTGGTCGTGCGCACGGCCGGAATCCGCTCCGTCGTGCGCAGGGTCGCGATCTCGTCCCAGGTGAAGTCCTCGGTGAACCAGCCCGTCAGCGCCTGCCCGTCGACACGCTTGGTCGTCTTGCGGTCGGCGAACTCGGGGCGGTGCGCCACATCGGTGGTGCCCGATATCTCGTTCTCGTGACGGACGACCAGCACGCCGTCCTTCGTCGCGACGATGTCCGGCTCCACAGCGTCCACCCCCATCGCGAGGGCGAGTTCATACGAAGACCTGCTGTGCTCGGGGCGGTAGCCAGGGGCTCCGCGATGACCGATGACGAGTGGAGACCTCCTGGGCATGCTCACAGCGTAGAACACACCCTTACATGCCGATGCACCGGTATCGTGGAGGAAAGCGACCTTGAAACCCGTTCGGAGTGAGGCCCACCATGAGCAATTTCGCATTCAACAACCCGGCGTTCCAGAAGCAGGATCCGCGGAACGTCGCGACCTATCCCGGCGCCGCCGGCGCCCAGGGCGCGCAGACCGCATCGCTCGCGCAAGCGGGCATGGATGCTGCCGCGAACGCGCAGCTCGAAGGCATGTACGCCGCGCCGCCGGCCGGTTCCATCGAGACCGACCGCATGAGCGTCGAGGACACCGTCTGGAAGACCGCAGGCCTGTTCGCGATCCTTCTCGTCACGGCAGTCGTCGGCTGGGTGTGGACACTGGGCGGCGTCAGCGTCGACCCGACCGCTGGCGTATCGATGCTTCCGATGATCGTCGGCGCCCTCGGCGGCTTCGTGCTCGCCATGATCATCACCTTCACCTCCCGCAAGAAGGTGCGCCCGGCGCTGATCTTCGCCTACGCGGCATTCGAGGGTGTGTTCGTCGGTGGTATCTCGGCGTTCTTCGAGCTTCTCTACCCCGGCATCGTCGTACAGGCGACGCTCGCGACGGTCGCCGTCGTCGGCGTGACTCTGGCGCTCTTCGCGAGCGGCAAGATCCGCGCATCCGCGAAGATGACCAAGATCTTCATGATCGCGATGGTCGGCTACCTCGTCTTCTCGTTGCTGAACCTCGTGCTCATGTGGACCGGCATCAACGACAACGCGTTCGGACTGCGCAGCGTCGAGATCATGGGCATTCCGCTCGGCCTGATCATCGGTGTGCTGGTCGTCTTCATGGCGGCATACTCGCTGGTGCTCGACTTCGACCAGATCCAGCAGGGTGTGCGCAACGGCGCTCCCCGCAAGTACGGCTGGGTCGGCGGCTTCGGCATCATGGTCACGGTCGTCTGGCTCTACATCGAGATCCTGCGCATCATCGCGATCGCCCGCGGCAGCAACTGACCGCGAGAAGGTCCGCTGAAAGGCCCCAGCTCTTCGGAGCCGGGGCCTTTTCCCATATTCTCGACACGCGCGCAAGGGGGTGGCTTTTGTGCAAAGTGGGGAGCATAGTTGGCTCACCGCTACAGAAAGGGGATTTACATCATGGGTTTCCTCGCATTTCTTATCCTCGGATTGATCGCCGGAGCGATCGCAAAACTGATCCTGCCCGGTAAGCAGGGTGGCGGCTGGATCGTCACTCTGATTCTCGGTGTCGTCGGAGCAATCCTCGGCGGCTGGATCGGCGGAATGCTCTTCGGCGTCGGTCTCAACGAGTTCTGGAGCCTGTCCACCTGGCTTCTCGCGATCGGTGGCGCGATCATCGTGCTGCTGATCTATGGTCTGATCGTCGGCCGTGGCAGCAAGGTCCGCGACTAGATCTGACTACTCGGAGGCTTTCGCCTCCAGGAGGGCCCGTTCCCTTTCGTTCCCCGCGAGTCGCGCGGGCGTGGCGAATTAGGAACGGGCCCTCTCGCGGGAGTACGGGGTGGCACGAGGCGAACACCCCTCGCAGTTCTCCCCGGCTCGCGGGGTCGCGCGGATCCCTCGCGAAGACGTCGAACGGGGAAGACCCGGGTCGGCACCTCGGGACAAGACTTCTGGAATCAGACTTCTGGAATCAGCGGCGGGGTGGTGCGGCGAGGACCTCGCGCACAGTGGCGGCGAACGCCTCGATCGCGCGTTCGGCGCTCCAAGCGGATGCCGCGACCGGCGCCTCCGCGACCAGGCGGGCGTGCAGCTCATGGTCGGTGAGAACACTGCGCAGTGCGTCGGCGAGCGCGGCCTCGTCGCCGTCAGGCACGAGGATCCCCCCGCCGCGCGCCAGCAGGTCGCCTGGCCCGTAGCGCACGTCGTACGAGACCACCGGCACACCGTGCAGCAGAGCCTCGAGGATCGACAGACCCTGGCCCTCGAACGCCGTGGACGTGACCACGACAGATGCACGATCGAGCACTCGGCCCGGGGCATCCGTGTGACCGGCGAGCATGACCCGCGAGCGTGCACCGCACTCGTCGATCAGCGACTGAAGTGCGTCGTGCTCCACTCCCCCGCCCCAGATCTCCATGCGGGATCCCGTGATGTCCGCGGCGAGGAACGCACGGATGGAATGGTCGATGCGTTTGCCAGGAGCGAGACGTCCGAGCACGACGACGAGGCCGGGTTCGCGCTCGAGCGTGGTCGCGGCGCGCGTCTCGGAATCGGGGGCCGCGTTCGGGATCACGACGTGGCGAGCGGCGTCGCCGAACCGGGCGACGACGTCATCACGCTGCGTCCTGGTCGGCCATGCCACGGCGTCGAAGCGGTCGGCGAGCGCGAACCAGCGCGTCCACAGGGCGTTCATCGCGGCATCCGGCGTGTAGGGCGCCTCGAGATGCATCGTGTGGATCGTGTGGATGATGCGCACGCGCGGGTCGTCCCAGTCGGCGATCAGCTCGCCGAGCTGTCGCGACTCGCAGACGACCACGATCGGCCGCCCGTCGAACGCCGCAGCGACATGACGAAGCCACGCGTTGTACAGGCCGCGGAAGCCGGCGACTCCGCCGATCACCTGCGCCGTCTCGTCGTAGACGAGCACCGGCTCCTCCGTGAGGTGCCAGTCCGCGTTGCCAGGGATCACCGGGAGAGCTGCGAACGGCCGATTCTCCGCATCGCGCAGCACGCGATACTCGCGCTCAGCGAGGCGCGTCGACAGGTCTGCGGATGCCGCTTCGCGCAGCCACACGGCCGCGCCGCCGTGAGGGGACGCCGCCTCGTCGAACAGGTTGCGCATGCGCGCAGGGTCTGCGACTGCCCCGCGCCGCGCGAACGTCGCCCGATGCGTGGCGTGAGTCGCAGCATCCGCTGGATCGAAGGTGAGCAGCAGCGGCCCCGCACCCTCGGCGGCGCCTGCAGCCGCAAGCTGCATCGCACGCGACAGCGTCGCGATCGTGTAGCCCCCGTCGAGGTCGGGGACCAGCCGGCTGGAGAGCACGATGTACTCCGCATCCGGCAGTGCGGAATCTAGCGCGATTCCGCCCACGTCACTCCCACTCGATGGTTCCCGGGGGCTTGGACGTGACATCCAGCACCACGCGGTTCACGTCGCGGACGCTGTTGGTGATCCGGTTGGAGATCTTCGAGAGCACGTCGTAGGGCAGGCGGGTCCAGTCGGCTGTCATGGCGTCTTCGCTGGAGACCGGGCGCAGCACGATCGGGTGACCGTAGGTGCGGCCGTCGCCCTGCACGCCCACCGAGCGCACGTCGGCCAGCAGCACGACCGGGCACTGCCAGATCTCGCTGTCGAGGCCGGCCCTGGTCAGCTCCTCACGGGCGATGGCGTCGGCCTCGCGCAGAATCTCGAGACGGTCAGCGGTGACCTCACCCACGATGCGGATGCCGAGGCCTGGCCCCGGAAACGGCTGACGTCCGACGATCGCCTCGGGAAGCCCGAGGTCGCGACCGATCTGACGCACCTCATCCTTGAACAGAGTGCGCAGCGGTTCGATGAGCTCGAAGTCAAGGTCTTCCGGCAGGCCGCCGACGTTGTGGTGCGACTTGATGTTCGCGGTGCCGGTGCCACCGCCCGATTCGACGACGTCGGGGTAGAGCGTGCCCTGCACGAGGAACTTGATCGGCTCGCCCTCGGCCTTGGCCTCTGCGACCAGGTCGAGCTGCACCTTCTCGAACGCGCGGATGAACTCGCGGCCGATGATCTTGCGCTTCTGCTCTGGGTCGCTGACGCCCTTCAGATGGCCGAGGAACGTGTCGGCGGCGTCCACCGTGATCAGGCGCACGCCGGTGGATGCGACGTAATCCTGCTCGACCTGCTCGCGCTCGCCCTTGCGGAGAAGTCCGTGATCCACGAACACCGCGGTGAGCTGGTCTCCGATCGCCTTGTGCACAAGAGCGGTCGAGACGGCGGAGTCGACGCCGCCGGAGAGCGCGGAGATGACGCGGGCGGAGCCGACCTGCTCTCGGATGCGGGCGACCTGCTCATCGATCACGTTGCCGCTGTTCCAGTCCGACGCGAGGCCTGCGGCCTTGTGCAGGAAGTTCTCGATGACCTCCTGGCCGTGATCGGTGTGCTTGACCTCAGGGTGCCACTGCACGCCGTAGAAGCCCTTCTCGGCGCTGCCGAAGGCTGCGACAGGCGTGTCTGCGGTGGATGCGAGGACCTCGAAGCCCTCTGGTGCGCGGGCGACCTGGTCGCCGTGGCTCATCCACACGTTCTGGGTGTCCGGCTGGCCGCCGAGCAGCACGCCGCCATCACCCGTGAGCGAAGCATCCGTCGCGCCGTATTCGCGGAGGCCGGTGTTCGCGACCTCGCCGCCGAGGGCTCGGGCCATGACCTGGAAGCCGTAGCAGATGCCGAGCGTGGGGACGCCGAGGTCGAAGATGTCGCCGTCGAGCGCAGGTGCGCCCACTTCGTAGACGGATGAAGGGCCGCCGGAGAGGATGAGCGCGACCGGGTTCTTCGCGGCGATGTCTGCAGCGGTCACCGTGTGCGGCACGATCTCGCTGTAGACGCCGGCTTCGCGTACGCGGCGGGCGATGAGCTGTGCGTACTGTGCGCCGAAGTCGACGACGAGGACGGGACGCTGTGCGGTGTCGGCGCTCATCGCGCTGCCTCCTGGCTTTCTGATGCTTCGGCGGCGACTGCCGCCTCACGCGATGCGAGATACGCCTTGACCTCGCGAGAGACCTTGGCCTCCATGATGAAGGAGAGCGCGGGGATGACGCCGCCGAGAGCGAGCATGACGAAGCGGCTGAACGGCCACCGCATCAGGCTCCACAGGCGGAACGCGGAGAAGAGGTAAACGACGTAGAACCAGCCGTGCGTGACGAGGATGAGCAGAGACAGGTTCGCTCCGTCCCCCACTGAGATGAGTTCGCAGCCCATGCCGCCGGGCACGAACAGCGAGAACCACTGGCATCCGTCGCCGACGATGACCGGAGCGAACCAGAGGAAGCCGCCAGAGCCGCCGGCGATCAGCTCCACGTGGATCGGGCTGTACTTCAGGATCATCTCGGCCAGCAGCAGAAGCAGCATGACACCGGTGATGATCGACGCGATCTGATAGAACTTCAGCGCCCCACGGATCTTCGGAAAGGAGGCAGCTTTCGGTTCTGGCATGCAGTCAAGTCTACCCGGGGTCGCGCAGGGGTTCCGGCGCCCCCGATCGAGCCGGCGGGCAAGGCGCTCGACGCGGCGGGCAAGGCGCTGCACACGGCGGAGGCCGCCGGGATCACTCCCGGCGGCCTCCTTGTATCAGCGGTTCAGCGGTCAGAACCAGCCGGTGATGAGGCCCCACAGCCAGTCGAGGACGTCTCGTACGACACCCCCGCCGTTGCCGTTGCCGTTGCCGCGGTTGACGGTGACCGTGCCGGTGGCCTGGTCGCCGTCCTCCTGAGCGGCGATCACCGTGTACTTACCGGCATCCGTCTTCTTGGGGACTGTGACCGAGCTGGTGAAGGTGCCGTCCTCGTTCACGACCGCGGTGCCGAGGTCGATGACCTTGCCCTTCTTCGACTCGAGCGAGATCGCGACCGTCTCGCCGGGCTCGAAGTCCGCACCGGTCACGGTGAGGTTCTTGCCTGCGCTGACCGTCTTCGCCCCGACCTCGACGGTGCCGACGAATTCGCCGCCGCCGTCCTCGCCGGTGATCGTGAACGGCACCTGCACGCTCGTACCGTCCGCGGTGGCGACGGTGAGCTGCTGCTCGCCGGTCACGCCCTCCGGAACAGTGAACGTCAGGCTCGCACGCCCCGCCTCGTCCGTGGTGTTGATGATCGTCGGGTCGACGGCGCCCGTGGCGAGAACCGTGTCTCCGAGCGAGACGCTGGCCTCGGCCGGTGCGGGGTCTCCCCCGCTGAACGCGAGCGACGACAGGTCGATCGTGACCTGATCGCCGGCACTGTAGCCATCGGCATCCGCAGCACTGAGCGTCGCACCGACCGCGCGCTGGGCGAGGTCGGGCGAAGCCGTGCCGTTGGCGTCGAACCAGTCGACCATCGACTGCAGGTCGATCTTGCCGGTGTCGGCCTTGCCAGTGCCCTCAGCGAAGGTGAAGAAGTTGTCTCCACCGGCCGCGAGGAACGAGTTCGCCGCGACGACGTATGACGCCGCAGGATCGATCGGCTCGCCGTTCAGGGTGATCGAGGTGATCCGCTCCCCTGCCGCGGCCGTCGGGTCGTACGTGTACTGCAGACCCTCCGAGAGACCGAGCTTCAGGAACGGACGGCTCGCACCCGCCGGCTGCCACTGCTCCTCCAGCACGCCCTTCAGCTGCGCACCGGTGAGGTTCAGCGTGACCAGCGTGTTGGCGAACGGCTGCACCGTCGCCGCCTCGCGGAACGTGACGTTGCCGTCGGCATCCTGTCCGCCGGTGCCCGCGTACGTCAGGTTCGCCCTGATGCCGCCCGGGTTCATGATCGCGATGTCCGCGCCGGTCGCCCACTTGTGCACGTCAGCGACGAAGTTGCCGATGGTCGACTCGCCACCGCGGTTCTCCGCACCGTCGCTCTGAAGCGCACGGTTGAAGTCGCCGGTGATCGCACCGACCGACTCCGCACCGAGGATGTCGGCCTCGGCCTTGGCCGCATCGACGATCGCCTGCACATCGCCGTCGGCGTCGTACAGCGGTGTGATGACGTCCTTGCCGGTGACCGGGTCCTTCTCGGTCTTCGTCAGCGGCTTGATCTCGTTCGAGATCGAGAGCAGCTCCTTCGTCTCCGGGTCGACCTGCAGGTTCATCAGACCGAAGTTCTCGCCGTACTTCCCCGCCGAGATGACCGGACGGCCGTCGATGACCTGGTTGTACGCGAGGTGGGTGTGCGCCGAGACGATCGCGCTGACGCTGTCATCGACACCGGCGACGATCTCGCCCAGTGCTGATTCCGGCGTGATGCTCGAGGCGTCCGTGGACGTGGCGCCCTCGTGCACGAGGAGGACCAGCACATCGGCCTCGCCGTTGGCGCTGTCGCCGTCGGTGAGGTCGTCGGCGACGGCGTTGACCGAGTCGACGATGCCGCGCACCTCGAGATCGGAGATGCCCTCGGGCGAGACGAGCGAGTCGAGTTCTTCGGTCACTGCACCGATGAAGCCGACCCGCACACCGTCGAGCTCCTTGACCCATGCCGGTGCGAGTGCTGTCTCACCTGTCTCGGTGAGGAACACGTTCGAGGAGGTGTACTCCCAGTCCGCACGATCCTGCACGCGATCGCGCAGGTCTTCCCAACCCTGGTCGAACTCGTGGTTGCCGGCCGCGCTCACATCGAGACCGGCGGCGTTGAGCGCATCGATCGTCGGGTTGTCGTCGTTGATGAACGACGTGAACGTGGACGCTCCGATGAGGTCACCGGCGGCGGCGAACACCGTGTTCGGGTTCGCATCGCGCACCGACTTCACCGCGCCTGCGAGCACCGCGGCACCTGCCGCGACGCCATCGGCCTCGATACGGCCGTGGAAGTCGTTGATCGTGGCGATGTCGATGCTCACCGGCGGGATCTCGCTGGAGACGCCGACGATCACCGGGTCGTGATCGCTGGCGCGGAACGGCGTGCCCGACTCGGCTGCGCCGAACGAGTAGCCGCGGTCGCTCCACTCCGCCGCGTTGATCCCCCACACTCCCGCGCCGGTGACCGACTCGGTGAGTGAAGGCGATGCGATCGCGTGGTCGAGCGAGCCGAGCTCGCCGTCGAACGTGTAGGTGTACTGGCCTGCGGCCTTCGCCGGCACGAGGTCGGTCCAGCCGGCCTGTGCGAACACGTCGATCGGGTCTTCCTGACCGTAGGCGTTGAAGTCGCCGAGCAGCAGGATGTCTTCGCTTCCGCTGGTCTCTGCCAGCGTCTCGGTGAACCCGAGCAGCGACTGCGCCTGGGCGGTGCGGTCGGCGTTGAACCGGCCCTGACCATCGGCCGGCTCATCGCCGTCGCCCGACTTCGACTTGAAGTGGTTGGCCACGACCGAGACGATCTTGCCGTCGAGGTCGAAGGTCTGCGCGATCGGCTCGCGGGCGTTGCCCCACACGGTCTCGTCGACCACTGTGGCGCTGTCGCCGACGGGAGTGACGGCATCCGTCTTGTAGATGATCGCGTTCGTGATCACATCGGTGTCGGTGCTCAGCAGCGCCTCGGGCGTCGGGACGAAGTCCCACACATCCGAGCCGGCATCCGCGTTGAGACCGTCGACCAGGTCGGCGAGCGCCGTGTCGACCGGCTTGCCGAAGCGGACCGAGTTCTCCATCTCCATGAGCGCGACGACATCCGCATCCAGGTCGTTGATCGCCGTGACGATCTTCGACTTCTGAGTGGCGAACAGCTCTGCCGTCTTCGCGCCGCGCGCTTCGGAGTTCTCGCTCTGCAGCGTAGTGAAGTAGTTGAAGACGTTGAACGCGCCGAACTGCACATCGCCGCCGACCTCGGGGGGTGTGTCGCTGCGCGGGTTCTCGGTCGTGAACGTCGCCTTGTAGGCTGCGTCGCTCGCGTCATCGATCGCGATGATCGGCTGCAGGCGCCAGTCGTCGAAGCCGTACTGCAGCACGTAGCCGGTGTCGGCGAAGTCGACGACGTCGCCGTTTCGCACAGGATTGTCGGCCGTGAAGTACGGCTGCTCGCCCGTGTGAGCACCGCTGGTGACCTGCGAGTTCCAGCCGTCGTCGAGCAGGATGCGCTCGGCGCGGTTCGCGGCCGCGATGGCATCGGCGTCTGGACCGGGGCGCGTCGTCTCGGTGCTCTTGACGTTGAGCTCGCCGGGGTTCAGCCACAGCGTGCCGAAGTTGTACAGCTGGTGACTGGATGCCAGGCGATAGGTGCCGGCGGGTGCCACGAGCATGTTCTCGTATGCCTCGCGGTCGGTGCCGGTCACCGTCTCCGGAAGCGGAGCCGCTGCGGGAACGCCCACGCCTGCCGTGACGACGGAGACGTCCTGGACGGCTGCGGGCGAGATCTGGGTCTGACCGAAGTACTCCGAGACCGTGCCGGTGACCGAGACGAGGTCGCCGATCGCCAGAGTCGGGGCGAGCGCGTTCAGGAAGACGAAGACTCCGTCTGATGCGCCGGGAGTGGCGTCGGTGTCTCCGCCGCTGCCGGCGGTCTGGATCGAGATGCCCTTGTAGCCGCCCACGCGGTAGTCGCCGGTGACTATGCCCTCGACGGTGACGGCCTGGCCGTTGAGCGGAGACACATCGGTTGTGCCCTGCACATCGGCGATAGACGCCGTGGTGGGGTCGACCGGGTCCGTGGGATCGGTCGGGTCGGTGGGGTCGGTCGGGTCCGTGACGCCGGAGCTCTGCGGCGTGATCGTCGCCGAGAGCGTGAAGTCGGCGCTGTTGTCGTCGGTGTCGACGCCATCCGTGCGGTTCAGCGACTTGACGTCGGTGTTGCCCGCCGGCGGGGTCGCCGCGGCGGTCTCGAACGTGTTCGACGTGCCGTAGCCGAGAAGATCGACGACGCCGTCGGCGCCCGTGACCGATCCGGGGGTCAGTGTCACCGCAGCCGTGCCCTCGACAAGCGCCAGCGTGCCGTTGGTGCCGCTCGGAGTCAGCGTGGTGACGGCATCCGGGGTGGGCAGCGCAGCGCCGTTGGTGCCGTTGCTGTTGCCCTGGACGAGGAAGTACCCGCCGGCCGGGATCACGCCGGTCAGCGGCGCGACGCCGTTGAAGTTCGCGGTGCCTGTCGCCGAGCGGTACTGCAGCGACATGCCGTCGAGGGTGACGTCGGCGGCGGTCGGGTTGTACAGCTCGACGAACTTGTTCGTGAACGCCGCTCCCGCGCTTCCGCCGGACAGGTACGCCTCGTTGATGACGACGCCCGTTCCTGCGGTGTCGGCGAAGGCGGGCGTGGCGACCAGTGCGCCTGCGCCGAGGGCGAAGACACAGGTCGCGGCAAGGGTGCCGATGCGGCCCCTGCCTGTGCGATGCGACACGGGAACCTTGAGGTTCCGGTCGTCAGGGGCTGACATCATCGGTGCTGACTCCTCGGTCTGATCGAACGGCAGCTCGGGAAGGACTGCCGCGGTGTGCACTCACAGCGCACACACATGTTGAGGAGCCTACGGAGCGGCGCCGACATCCTCAATGGTGTTCACCCATTGCTAACCAGAGCGCCATGTAGCCCAGGACGATGGTCAAGCCGGAGCAGAGTCCTCGAATGCCTCGACCTCGAGTTCCCAGCGGTCCTTCGCCAGGCGATACCAGATGTAGAACGCGAAGCCGGAGAACACAGCCCACTCGATCGCGTAGAAGATGTTCAGCCAGTTGACGGTGCTGAGTTCATCCGGCGCGGGCGATGCGATGTCGATGAGCCCCTCCGGCGCATCGACGGACGCGAGGTACGGGCGATAGACCGACAGCTCTTCGACATCGTGCCACTGACCGAGCAGCATGGCGGGTGACATCTTGTTCATCGCCAACGGGTCGTCGGCGGGTGGAAGGCCGGGTCCCTCATCCGAGATCACGCGACCGGTGATCGTCGCCTCGGCGCCTGCGGCGTTCTTCTCCAGAGCGGATGCCGCGGCATCCGCCGTCTCGCGATCCGCAGCCCATCCGACCGCGACCGCGATCGAGGTGGCATCGTCGACGCGGAGCTGCCCTGTCACCCAGTAGCCCTCGGCGCCGTCGTTGAAGCGCGAGGACACGACCAGGAAGTCACCTGCGACCCACGTGCCCTCGGTCTCGACGCGCTGCCCGACATAGGGCTCCGGCAGATACTCGCCGGGTTCGACGACATCGGTGAGCGGCCGCACATCTTCCGTGATCCCGGCGGGCGGTGGCTCGGTGTCGATTGCGCGCTCGAACTGCCACTGCCCGAGGAAGGCGAACACACCGGCGACGACGAGCGACAGCACGAGCACGCCGATCCAGCGCGGGCGCAGCATGACCTCGCGCAGCGTCGGCGGAAACTCCCGCGAAGTCGTCACGATCTGCGTGCCGTTCAAGAGTGGTAGGGCGCGAGCACGACCTCGACGCGTTGGAACTCCTTGAGGTCGGAGTACCCGGTGGTCGCCATCGATTTGCGGAGAGCTCCGATGAGGTTGGCCGTTCCGTCTGCGACCGGGGCCGGCCCGTAGAGGATCTCCTCCAGCGTGGCGATGCCGTCGACCGCGACACGCCGGCCGCGGGGAAGCTGCGGGTGGTGCGCCTCGGGACCCCAGTGGAACCCGTGACCCGGAGCATCCGTCGCCCGTGCCAGAGCGACGCCGAGCATGACAGCATCCGCTCCCATGGCGAGCGCCTTGACGATGTCTCCCGACGTGCCGACGCCGCCGTCGGCGATCACGTGCACGTAGCGTCCGCCAGACTCGTCGAGGTAGTCGCGACGCGCTGCGGCGACGTCCGAGACGGCGGTCGCCATCGGGGCGTGGATGCCGAGAACCGCCCGCGTCGTGGACGCCGCTCCCCCACCGAATCCGACGAGCACGCCGGCCGCGCCAGTGCGCATCAGGTGCAGGGACGCGGTGTAGGTGGCGGCGCCGCCGACGATCACGGGGACGTCGAGGTCGTAGATGAACTTCTTCAGGTTCAGCGGCTCGGCGACGCTGGAGACGTGCTCGGCCGACACCGTCGTGCCGCGGATGACGAACAGGTCGACACCGGCTGCGACCACGGTCTCGTAGAGCTCCTGCGTGCGCTGGGGCGTGAGGGAGCCCGCGACCGTGACGCCCGCTTCGCGGATCTCGGCGAGGCGGGCCTTGATGAGTTCGGGCTTGATCGGCTCGGAGTAGAGCTGCTGCATGCGCACGGTGGCCTTGTCGGCCGGGAGACCGGCGATCTCGGCGAGCAGCGGCTCCGGATCTTCGTAGCGCGTCCAGACACCCTCGAGGTCGAGCACGCCGAGGCCGCCGAGCTGGCCCAGCATGATCGCGGTCTTGGGGCTGACGACCGAGTCCATCGGCGCACCGATGATCGGAGTGTCGAACTGGTAGGCGTCGATCGACCACCCGGTCGAGACGTCCTCCGGGTTGCGGGTTCGCCGTGACGGCACCACGGCGATGTCGTCGAACGTGTACGCGCGACGTGCGCGCTTGCCTCGGCCGAGTTCGATGTCCATGCTCACCCGTCCAGCCTACCCGGCCCGCAGGCCCGTGCCGGAGTCTGCTGCTGCAGTGCGCCCAGCATCCGCCCGCGAGGTGTCGCTTGGTGTCGCGTCACGCGCCGCCATGCGGCATCAAGAACCACCTCCCGGAATGTGCCGTGCCATCCGTCCGACGCAGGTGGCGCAGCCGATCGGGCTATCAGTTCCGTGGGGCGGATGCTCAGACCAGAGTGCTGGAGGTCGGCACCGGGTTCGAGAAGAGGTCGAGAACCGGGCAGTGCTCGTCGACGACCTTGCGGAGATTCGCGTACTCGTCTGCACTGTTCGGGCCCGAGATGTCGATCTTCAGGCGCACGTCGTGGAATCCGGCACGGCCTGACTCGTCGATCCCGAAGAGCTTCTGGACGTTGAGGTCGCCCTCCGCCGTGATCTCGATCTCGTCGATCGTCAGGCCCAGCGCCTGCGCGTACAGGCGGAACACGACGACCTGGCATGAGACCAGCGCGCCGAGCGCGTACTCGACCGGGCTCGCTGCCGCATCGTCACCGGCGAGCGCGCCTGGCTCGTCGACGAGGAAGCGGTGCTTGCCTGCACGCACCTCGGTGCCCACCGATCCGACGCCGCGGCCGACGACCTTGTAGGTGATCTCGGCGTTCGCCGGGTCGGCGGCGATGCGCTCGTTCCACGCCGTACCCGCATCGGTGAGGCGCTGTGCGCGCTCATCGGGGGTGACATCGGCGATGGGTGCGGTCTGGTCCTGGAGAAGAGTCATGACGCGACGATAACGGCGACTCTCGTGCGGGGCGACGGATGCCGTCATCCGGCGTCACATCACGTCACGCGGCGTTTTCTTGACCGCCGCGCATCGCGGCATCCGTTCGGGAGCAGCATGCGCCTATGTCGTGGCGCGTGCGGCGCGCTTCTCCTGCTGGTAGACGCGGATCGCCTCGTAGCGCTCGGCGGAGCGTGCCTTGCGCTTGGTGGCCTCCTGCTCGCGGTTCTTCGGCGGCGCGGAAGTCACGAGGGCGTCGAGAAGCGCACGGGTCGCCAGTTCGATCTCTGCGACGGCGTGGTCGAAGACCTCCTGATTCGCCCTGGAGGGCGCGTTCGTGCCGGAGATCTTGCGCACGAACTGCACGGCGGCGTCGTGGCACTCCTCGTCGGTCGCGGCAGGTTCCAGGTTGTTCAACGGGACGATGTTGCGGCACATGCCAGCACGCTACGCCGGTTCACGAGGTGGCGCGAGTGGCCGCGTCCTGGCGGCGCAAGCGGCACGAAGCGACACCTCCCGCAGCAGGTCGCGCGCCCTCGCCGCAGGAGGTGGTCGAAGAGGCCGCATCACGGCGGCGCACGCGGCACAAAGCGACACCTCCCGCAGCGGCACCTCCCGCAGCAGGTGGCGCCGGCGAAGGCCTACTTCTTGTAGTTGGGCGCCTCGACCACGATCTGCACGTCGTGGGGGTGCGACTCCTTGAGTCCTGCGGAAGTGATGCGCACGAACTTGCCGCGGGTCTTGAGCTCTTCGATCGTGCGGGCACCGACGTAGAACATCGACTGCCGCAGCCCTCCGACGAGCTGGTACGCCACCGCGGCGACCGGTCCGCGATACGGCACTTGGCCCTCGATGCCCTCGGGGATGAGCTTGTCATCGCTTGGCACGTCGGCCTGGAAGTAACGGTCCTTCGAGTAGGAGGTCTGCTTGCCGCGGGTCTGCATCGCACCGAGCGAACCCATGCCGCGGTACTGCTTGAACTGCTTGCCGGACTGGAAGACGATCTCGCCCGGCGACTCGTCGGTTCCGGCGAGCAGGGAGCCGAGCATGACGGCATCCGCTCCGGCGACGAGCGCCTTGGCGATGTCGCCCGAGTACTGCAGCCCGCCGTCGGCGATCACCGGCACGCCGGCGGGGCGCGCGGCGAGAGAGGCCTCGTACACCGCCGTCACCTGCGGCACGCCGACGCCGGCGACGACGCGGGTGGTGCAGATCGATCCGGGGCCGACGCCGACCTTCACAGCATCCACGCCGGCGTCGATCAGCGCCTGGGCGCCCTCGCGCGTGGCGACGTTGCCGCCGATGATGTCGATGTGCTCGAACGACTCGTCGGCCTTGAGGCGCTGCACGAGATCGATGACGCCCTGCGACTGGCCGTTGGCCGTGTCGACCACGAGCACGTCCACGCCCGCGTCCCGCAGCGCCTCAGCGCGCTCCCACGCATCGCCGAAGAAGCCGATCGCGGCGCCGACGCGCAGTCGGCCCTGGTCGTCCTTGGTGGCGAGGGGGTACTTCTCGCTCTTGTCGAAGTCCTTGATGGTGATGAGCCCGGCGAGCTTGCCGTCCTCGTCGAGCAGCGGCAGCTTCTCGACGCGGTGCTTCGCGAACAGCGCGATGACCTCACCGGCCGGCACGCCCACCTTCGCCGTGACCAGGTTCTCGGAGGTCATGACGTCCTTGACGAACGTGGTCTGGCGCTCGAAGCCCGACACGAAGCGCATGTCGCGGTTCGTGATGATGCCGACGAGGTGCCCGTCGGGGTCGACGACCGGCAGGCCGGAGATGCGGTACTTCGCGCAGAGGTTGTCGACCTCTTCGACGGTGGCATCCGGGCTGGTCGTGATCGGATCCGTGATCATGCCCGACTCGCTGCGCTTGACGCGGTCGACGTGGGCGGCCTGATCGGCGATCGAGAGATTGCGGTGCAGGATGCCGATACCGCCCTCACGCGCCATCGCGATGGCCATGCGGGACTCGGTGACGGTGTCCATCGCGCTGGAGAGCAGCGGCGTGGCGACCGAGATACGACGGGTGATGCGCGAGGACGTGTCGGCCTCGCTGGGGATCACGTCGGTATGACCGGGAAGGAGCAGCACGTCGTCGTAGGTGAGTCCGACGAAGCCGAAGGGATCGTGCTGTTCCATGGATGAGCCTCCTGCGCGCGCGTATGACCTGTTGTGCCGTCTGTACAGATTCTAAACGCCACAGGCGGGGGAACATTCCCGAATCCTTGTGTCGAGCATCCAGTCAGGCGAGTCGATCAAGTTACACCTGTGTCACCAATCCACGGCGTTGCTAGTGAATCGCCGTTTCCCGCACTACGCTCAAACCCAGCCCGCAGTCGACCCGAACCCGCGGCGAGCACTCACAGTGGAGGTTGCGTGGGACCCACGTCTACAGCCGTCCGTCGCGTCCGGCCATGGTTGGTCGCGCTCCTCGGCGTGCTGATCGCTCTATCAGCTCTGGTGCTCCAGCCACCGGCATCCGCCCTCGCAGACGAGACGGACGACGGCCAGGAGATCACCGATTTCTACTTCGCCGGGGTGATCACGTTCGATGACGAACCGATCCCCGACGTCACCGTCAAGATCGAGGGGAACGGCTTCGATGCCGAGACCGAGACGGATGCCGAGGGCAAGTGGCGACTCTATGTTCCAGAGAAGGATGCCTACACGCTCACCGTCGATGAGGACACGCTCCCCGAGGGCGTGATCGTCGAGGGCGACTCCGCATCGCAGGAGGTGGAGTTCGCGCTCACGAACACGAAGATCGTGAACCTGTTCCTCGGTGAGGGAGTGCGAGAGACGACGTCGTTCATCGATCAGCTGCTCTCCCGCATCGTGGGCGGGCTGAACTTCGGTCTGCTGCTGGGTCTGGCATCCATGGGCGCCGCCCTCATCTACGGCACGACGCGCCTGTCGAACTTCGCCCATGGCGAGATGGTCACCTGGGGCGCTGTGGTCGCGCTGCTCTTCACGACCTTCTGGAATCTGCCCCTCTGGCTCGGCATCATCGCCGCAGTCATCGGCGGCGGACTGCTAGGGCTCGCGCTGGATGCCGGTCTCTGGCGTCCGCTCCGGCGAAGAGGCCTCGGCATCGTGCAGCTGATGATCGTCAGCATCGGGCTCTCGCTGGCGCTGCGCTACGTCCTTCAGTACATGATCGGCGGCAGCACGTTCCAGTTGCAGGGTGCGAGCCCGACGCCGATCAAGTTCGGTCCGATCTCGCTGTCGTACATCGACATGATCGGCATGGGCACGAGCATTGTCGTCATCCTCGGCGTGGCCTTCTTCCTCACCCGCACCAGGGTCGGCAAGGCCACCAGGGCCATCTCCGACAATCCGCAGCTGGCCGCGGCATCCGGAATCGACGTCGACAAGGTCGTGCGGATCGTATGGGTGCTCGCAGGAGTCCTCGCGGCGATCTCCGGCGTGCTGTGGGCGTATTTCCGCCCAGGGGTGAAGTGGGACATGGGCATGCAGATGCTGCTGCTCATCTTCTGCGCCATCACACTCGGCGGCCTCGGCTCCGCGATCGGCGCGCTCATCGGCTCGATCATCGTCGGCCTGGCCGTCGAGGTCTCGACGCTGCTGGGCGTGCCGTCCGATCTCAAGTACGCCACCGCGCTGGTCGCGCTGATCGTGATCCTTCTCGTCAGGCCGCAGGGCCTGCTCGGGCGCAGGGAAAGGCTGGGCTGACGCATGGACTTCGGAAACATCTTCGGCAACACCGCCTCTTATCTCTTCAGCCCCACGACGATCGCGTACGCGCTCGCCGCCACCGGACTCGCCGTGCACTTCGGCTACGGCGGACTGCTCAACTTCGGAATGGCCGCGTTCATGGCGGTCGGCGGCTACGGGTATGCGATCTCGATCCTCAGCTTCGGATTCCCCTGGTGGGCTGGCGTGCTCGCGGGCGTGCTCGCCGGCGCGCTGTTCGCTCTGGTCCTCGGCATCCCGACTCTTCGTCTGCGCGCCGACTATCTCGCCATCGCGACGATCGCGACCGCCGAGGTGGTCAGGCTGCTCTTCCTCACCGAGCTGTTCCGCGAATGGACCAACTCGGCAGGCGGTCTCTCCGGATACCATCAGAGCTTCCGCGACATGAACCCGTTCCCACCCGGAATCTACGGCTTCGGCCCGTGGACCTACAACGAGAACGACCTGTGGGTGCGCGTGTTCGGCGTGCTGGTGCTCGCTCTGTCGGTGCTGCTCGTGTGGGCGCTGATGCGCAGCCCGTGGGGCCGGGTGCTCAAGGGCATCCGCGAGGACGAGGATGCGGTGCGCTCGCTCGGCAAGAACGTGTTCGCGTACAAGATGCAGGCGCTCGTGGTCGGTGGCGTCATCGGCGCTCTCGGCGGCGTCGTCTTCGTCCTGCCGTCCGCCGTGATCCCCGGCAGCTATTCGACATCGCTGACGTTCTTCCTGTGGACGATCCTGCTGCTGGGAGGGGCTGCGACCGTCTTCGGCCCGACGCTGGGCGCCGTGCTGTTCTGGGTCGTGTTCGCCTTCCTCGGCGGCCTGCTGCCCGAGATGGCGCGCGTCGGCTGGTTGCCGATGACCACGAACCAGGCCGACGTGGTGCGCTACATCGTGATCGGCATCGTGCTGATGCTGATCGTGATCTTCCGGCCGCAGGGCATCCTCGGAAACAAGAGGGAGATGACCTTTGTCAAGTAACAGCGCCCCCAGTGAAAGCACCCCCGGCGCTCCGGCGACCGGCAGCGTCACACGTCCCAAGAGCACGGGTCTCGCCAAGGGACCGGCGGAGCCCGGTGTCGCCAAGGTCGACCCCATCCTCATCGCGGACAACGTGAAGCGGCACTTCGGCGGCCTCACCGCAGTCGACGTCGATCACCTCGAGGTCCCCCGCGGCGCCATCACGGCACTGATCGGGCCGAACGGTGCAGGCAAGACGACGCTGTTCAACCTGCTGTGCGGCTTCGACAAGCCCAACGCGGGTACCTGGTCGTTCGACGGCACGAACCTGTCCGGGGTGCCGTCGTTCAAGGTCGCCCGTATGGGCCAGGTGCGCACCTTCCAGCTCACCAAGTCGCTGTCGCTGCTGACCGTGCTCGAGAACATGAAGCTCGGCGCACCGGGTCAGCGCGGCGAGGGCTTCTGGGCCGGGCTGTTCCCGTTCCTGTGGCGCGCGCAGGAGGCCGAGATCGAAGAGCGTGCGCGGGGACTGCTCGCCCGCTTCAAGCTCGACGCCAAGGAGAAGGACTTCGCCGCCTCGCTCTCGGGCGGGCAGCGCAAGCTGCTCGAGATGGCGCGGGCGCTGATGAGCGATCCTCAGCTGGTCATGCTCGACGAGCCGATGGCGGGGGTCAATCCCGCGCTCACGCAGTCGCTGCTCGATCACATCCTCGATCTGAAGGATCTCGGCATGACGGTGCTCTTCGTCGAGCACGACATGCACATGGTGCGCCACATCGCCGACTGGGTGGTCGTGATGGCCGAAGGCCGCATCGTCGCCGAGGGCCCGCCGAGCACCGTCATGGAGGACCCTGCCGTCGTCGACGCCTACCTCGGCGCCCATCAGGATGTGGACCTCGGCGCGGTCACTGGTCGTCTGCCGGTGATCTCGGATGCCGCGGCCGCGGAGCTGCGCGATCAGATCGAGGCTGAGGCCGAAGCCGAGATCGAGAGCCCCGGGGAGGGGAAGGCATGAGTGAAGGATCTGTCGACACGCGCGACGTCGTTGTCGAGATGACGGATGTGCACGCCGGCTACCTGCCGGGCGTGAACATCCTCAACGGCGCGAACCTCATCGCTCGCAAGGGCGAACTGATCGGCATCATCGGCCCGAACGGCGCCGGCAAGTCGACGCTGCTGAAGGCGATCTTCGGCATGGTGCAGGTGCGCGGTGGCGAGATCACGGTCAACGGCGAGAGCATCGTCGGGCTGAAGGCCGACCGGCTCGTCAGGCGCGGTGTGGCCTTCGTGCCGCAGACGAACAACGTCTTCCCCTCGCTGACGATCGAGGAGAACCTGCAGATGGGGCTCTATCAGAACCCCAAGATCTACAAGGAGCGGCTGGAGTTCGTCAGCGGCATCTTCGCGGAGCTCGGCACCAGGCTGAAGCAGCGCGCAGGTTCGCTCTCGGGCGGCGAGCGTCAGATGGTGGCGATGTCGCGTGCACTGATGATGGATCCGTCCGTGCTGCTGCTCGATGAGCCGTCGGCGGGGCTGAGCCCGGTGCGGCAGGATGACGCATTCATCCGCGTCTCCGACATCAACAAGGCCGGCGTCACGACGATCATGGTCGAGCAGAACGCCCGGCGCTGCCTGCAGATCTGCGACCGAGGGTACGTGCTCGACCAGGGCCGTGACGCGCATGAGGGCAGCGGGCGCGATCTGCTGAACGATCCGAAGGTGATCGGTCTGTACCTCGGCACGCTCGGCGACGCCGCGTAGCCCGCTCCGTTTAGGCTCGCCTCATGACGAGCGTTCTGTATCTGGGCGGCACAGGGACCATCAGCGCGGCGTGCGTGCGCCGTTCGATCGAGCGAGGACACGACGTGACGGTCGTGAATCGCGGGAGCGGGCGACGCGGACTGCCGGATGACGTCACCGTCGTGTCCGCGGACATCCGCGACCGTGCGGCGCTGAGGACTGCGCTCCGCGGTCGCGAGTTCGATGCGGTCGCCGACTTCCTCTCGTTCACCCGGGATCATGTCGCAGGCAACCTCGGAGCGTTCGCAGGGCGCACCGGGCAGTACATCTTCATCAGTTCAGCATCCGCCTACCAGAAGCCGCCGGCGCAGCTGCCGATCACCGAGCAGACGCCCTTGGAGAACCCGTTCTGGCAGTACTCGCGCGACAAGATCGCGTGCGAGGAGATGCTTTTCGATGCCCAGCGCGATATCGGCGTGCCCGTCACGATCGTGCGCCCGTCGCACACCTACGACGAACGGTCGATCCCGACGATGGGCGGCTGGACCGACATCGCCCGCATGCGCGAGGGGCGTCCGGTCATCGTGCACGGCGACGGGACGAGCCTGTGGACCATCACGCACTCCGATGACTTCGCCGTCGCCTTCACCGGGCTCGTCGGACGCTCGGAGGCGATCGGCGAGGCGTACACGATCACGGGTTCGCACGCGCCAACGTGGAATCAGATCTACGGCTGGCTCGCGGATGCGGCCGGGGTCGAGGCGCCCGACCTCGTGCACGTCGCATCCGACACGATCGCCGCTCTCGCACCGGAACTCGGTCCGACGCTGCTCGGGGACAAGGCGCACTCGATCGTGTTCGACACCTCGAAGGTGCAGGCAGTGGTGCCGGAGTTCGCCACGACGATCACGTTCGACGAGGGCGCGCGCCGGATTCTCTCCTACCACAACGCCCACCCGGACGCCCAGGTCGTGGATCCCGAGCGCGACGCCCAGTTCGACCGCCTCGCCGAGCACGCCCGCGCCGCCGCATAGCCCGGGCACCGCCGCTACGCGGGAGGTCGCACCGCCACCGCGCGGGATCGACTTCCCCCGCGGGCAGGTGTCTCAAGTGGCCGCCTACCCTCGCGCGACGCGACACGAAGCGCCACCTCCCGCCACCCGGCCTCCCCGCCCCGCGGGCAGGTGTCTCGAGTGGCCGCCTCACCTTGTCTCAAGTGGCCGCCACCCCTCGCGCCACGCGACACGAAGCGCCACTTCCCGCCCCGGGCCACCGCGCGGGCACGAAGAAGGGGCCCCGGATGACAGCATCCGGAGCCCCTTCTCACACAGTGTTACTTGATGCGGGTCGTGACGTTCTCGGCGTCGAACTCGTAGACGCCGATGGCGGCGCCTTCGGGGTCGTTGTCGTCGTTGAACGTGATCTCGCCGGAGTAGCCGTCGTAGTCGGCGGTGCCGCCTCCGTTGATGATCTCGGCGCAGTCGACGAAGCTCGTGCACTTCTCGCCTTCACCGGAACCACCCGAGACCTCCTGCATGGCACCGGCGATGTCCTCCCCCTCGACCGACACGGCCTGCAGCGCCGCGAGGGCGATGAGGATCGTGGCGTCGTACGCCTCTGCCGAATAGGTCAGGGCGTCGATCGGCTCGTTGCCCTCAGCCGTCCAGACCTCGTTCAGCTGGTCGATGAAGTCGTCGGGAAGCTCAGCGCCTGCGCGCGTGCCCTTCGATCCCTCGAGGCTGACACCGAGGTCCGGCCAGTCCTTCAGGTTGCCGTCGACGAGGTACAGCGCGCCAGTGTCGACGCCCGCGTTGCCGAGCAGCGGTGCGATCGTGGCGAACTGGTCGTACGACACGATGGCGACAGCATCCGGGTTCGCCGCGGCGACCGTCTGCACCTGGGCGTTGAACTGTCCGTCACCCTGGTTGTACGAGGCTTCGGCGACGACCTCGCCACCTGTGCCCTCGAACGTGGACTTGATCGCCTCGAACAGGCCCGTGCCGTACGGGTCGTTCTGGTAGATGATGCCGAGCGTCTTGTGCCCGTCCTCGGCGATCTGGTTGCCGAGCACCTCGCCCTGCAGGTTGTCGCTGGGAGCCGTGCGGAAGTACAGCGGGTTGATGCCGGTGAAGTCCGCCGAGGTGTTCGACGGCGAGACCGTGAGGATGCCGGATCCGGCGTTGCCGTCGAGGATCAGCTTCGTCACGCTCGAGGATGCCGCTCCCACCATCGCGGTGATGCCGGCGCTCTGCAGGTTCGTGATCGAGGTCTCGTACGCCTTGTTGTCGAGGTCGCCCTCGTCAGCGGCGGTGAGCTCGACCTGGATACCGGCTGCTGCGTCGTTGATCTCGGACACGGCGAGCTGCACACCGGCCTCCATCGGCGCTCCGAGGAAGGACAGCGACCCAGTGGACGGCAGCAGCGAGCCCAACTGGAGCGTCAGGTCGACCTCGGCCGGACGATCTCCGCCGCCGGTGTCTTCGGTCGCCTCTGGCGCGGGCGTGCTGCAGCCCGTGATCACAAGCGCCGATGCGCCGACCAGCGCGATGCCGGCAAGCCACTTCGTACGCGTCTGCGTGCGGTTCATAATGCTCCTTTGCAACGACGGACATGGCAATACATGCCCGGATGATCCCACCTTATGGTGGGCGCGAGCGTGCTGGGTATCGGTGCGCTAACGATCTTGTTTCGCCTTGAATACGGGCGTCAGGCGACGGGAGCCACCCGCGTGCGCCGACCGCGCCGACCGGCGCGCAGCAGGTCGATGACGAACACGCCGACCGCGATCCACACGATCACGAATCCGATCCATCGCTCGGGCGGCATCGGCTCGTGAAGCAGCAGCACGCCGGTGAGGAACTGCATGATCGGGGTGATGAACTGGATCATCCCGATCACCGTGAGATCGATGCGACGAGCGCCGGAGGCGAACAGCAGCAGCGGCACAGCCGTGGCGACACCGGCGAGGAGCATGAGCACGGTGTGCCACGTGCTCACGGTGCCGAAGGTGATGCCAGTGGTCTGCGCCACGACGACCAGCTGCACGATGGCGATCGGCATCAGCCAGAACGACTCGAGGGTGAGACCGCTCACGGCATCCACCGCGGGTCCGATCTTCTTCTTGATCAGCCCGTAGGTGCCGAAGGACGCCGTCAGCAGCAGCGCGATCCATGGGAACGCGCGGTACGCCACGACGATGACGACCACCGCGACGAGCGCGATGCCGATGGCCACCCACTGCAGTGTGCGGATGCGTTCGCGCAGCACGAAGACGCCGAGCAGCACCGTGGTGATGGGGTTGATGAAGTAGCCCAGCGCTGTCTCGACGACGTGCCCGCTGAGGGTTCCGATCAGGAACACCTGCCAGTTGACGTAGATCAGCAGACCGGCGAGCGCGGTCCACGCCAGCAGCCGCGGCTGCCGGATGATGGCGATGATGCGACGCCATCCGCGCGCGACGGTGAGCAGCAGCAGGCAGAACACGAGCGAGAAGACCACGCGCGCCGCGACGACCTCCCACGGCCCGGTCGGCACGAGCAGCAGGAAGTACAGCGGCAGCAGCCCCCAGATCAGGTAGGCGGCCACCGAGTACGCGGCTCCTGCTGCGCGGGTGCGGGGCGATGCTTCGAGGCTCACTGCTCCACCCTAGGACCGGCAAGGATGCGAAAAGGCCCGGATGCCGAAGCATCCGGGCCTTCTACGCTGTTGTCGAGTTGCTCAGCGAACGACGACTGCGAGAACGTCGCGAGCCGAGAGCACCAGGTACTCGTCGGCGCCGAACTTGATCTCGGTGCCGCCGTACTTGCTGTACAGGACGCGGTCGCCGACGGACACGTCGAGCGGGACGCGGTTGCCGTTGTCGTCGATGCGGCCGGGGCCGACAGCCACGACCTCGCCCTCCTGGGGCTTCTCCTTGGCGGTGTCGGGGATGACCAGTCCACTAGCGGTGGTCTGCTCTGCCTCGACCTGCTGGATGACGATGCGGTCCTCGAGCGGCTTGATGGAAACCGACACGGTCTACCTCTTCTTTCTTGACGCTGACACGAAAGACTTGTTCGCACTCTCAACCCGAGAGTGCTAATCACAAGTGTAGGGCGTCGGCTGGCACTCATGCAATGCGAGTGCCAGTTTCGGATGCGTAGTCTGAAGTGATGGACATGTCCGAGCTCACCGCGCTGCTCACCCCCGAGGGCCTTCGGCTGCTCGATGAGGTGGGCCCGATCGCTTCCGCTGGAGAGGTCGCCGGTGCCGTCTCGAGGCTGCGTGCGGCCGGGCACTCCCCCGATCTCGTGTCCGCTGTCGTGGGTCAGGCCCACCTGCGCACGAAGGCAGTACCGAAGTTCGGCGGCTTCGCCGAGCGGATGCTGTTCACCAGAGCCGGCCTCGAGCAGGCGACGCGTCTGGGGGTGGCGGCACGGCACGCGGGGCGCATGCGCCGCGCCGGAATCACACGCGTGGCTGACCTTGGCTGCGGCATCGGCGGAGACTCGCTCGCCTTCGCAGGTGCCGGGCTCAGCGTGGTGGCAGTGGATGCCGATGAGGTCACCGCCGCGATCGCCGCCTACAACCTGGCCCCCTTCGGCGAGCGCGGGTCGTTGAGCGAGCGCAGCGAGACGAAACGGGTTGAGCGACCGCAGGGAGTCGAAGCCACTGTGACGGTGCAGCACGGCACGGCCGAGGACTTCGTGAGCGCCGACTTCCCGAGCGCTAACTTCGGAGAAGTGCACGATCTTCGGACCAATTCAGCAGATTCCTCCGAAGATGCTGCACTTCTCCGAGATTCGCGCACGGCGGTCTGGCTCGACCCAGCCCGGCGCACGACCGGTCACAGCGAGACGCGGCGGGTCACGGCATCCGACTACTCCCCCTCACTCGACTGGGCGTTCGCCCTCGCCGCACGGATGCCGACCGGCATCAAGCTCGGCCCCGGTCACGATCGCGACAGCCTGCCTGCGGATGTCGAGGCGCAGTGGGTCAGCGCCGACGGCAGCGTGGTCGAGCTCGTGCTGTGGTCTCGTGAGCTCGCGCGCGACGGCGTGCGGCGTGCGGCGCTCGTGATCCGCGGTGACGAGTCGCACGAGCTCACGGCAGGGGCGGATGCCGAGGATGCCGAAGTTCGCGAGCTCGGTGCCTTCCTGCACGAGCCGGACGGCGCCGTCATCCGTGCGCGCTTGATCGGTGACGTCGCGCGCAGCATCGATGCCGGGATGCTGGACGAGAAGATCGCCTATCTCACCGGGGATGCCGCGTTGACGAGCCCCTTCGTGCAGTCGTTCCGGGTGCGCGAGGTGATGGCGGCCAATCCCAAGGCGATCAACACGGTACTCAGGGCCGCCGACATCGGCACGATCGAGATCAAGAAGCGCGGCATGGACATCGACCCGGCGGCGTTCCGGAAGAAGCTGAGCCTGAAGGGCTCGCAGACCGCCACGCTGATCCTCACTCGCGTCGGAGATCGGCGGATGGCGATCCTCGCCGATCGGGTGTGAGACTCAGCCGGGGGTCTCGCCCGTCTCGCCGTCGCTCACGAGGTCGTCGAACATCGGATCGTCGAACGTGAACTCGATCGGATCCCCGGTCTCGGGATCGAGCTCACCGACCGTGGCGCCCGTGGTGCGGATGATCGTGAGTTGAGGACCGCGCATCTTCGTTTGCTGCACGAAGTACTCCCGCGGCACGCCGTCGATGCTCGCGATGAGCGTGATGTCGGACTCGGCATCAGGGGCGCACGCCTCGAGGGGTCCTCCGTCGGCTGAGACGATGATGCAGACTCCGGCGCTCGTCCAGTTGCTCCACACGACCGTGTCGCCGTCATATCCGAGGATTCCAAGAGCGCTGCCTTCGTAGCCTTCCGCTTCGAGCTCGCGCAACTGCGCGAGCTCGGCATCGTTGTACTGCGACTCCCATCCGGACGAGGTCTGATCCCAGACCTGGATGACGGGCACCAATTCACCCGTCGGCGACATCATCATCGCCGCCATCAGCTGCTGTCCGGCTTTCTCCTCGCCCTCCGGTACTGTCGCGGTCGCATTGGGCCAGGCCGATTCGTCCAGCTGCTCAGACGGTATGCAGCCGTTCTTGTTCATCTCGTCAGGGCCGGTGATGATCACGCACGCCTCGTCGCCGTTCGATCGTTCCGCGCTCCAGATGACGAGACCGTACTGCTCTGTGAGCGGGGTGAGCGTCCCGGAGTCGTAGAGATCGCTCTCTTCGAGTTGCGCGCGTCGGTCTGCGTTGGCGGCACCGAGTGCGTACGCCTCGGCGTCCCAGCCCCACACCGCCCACCCGATGCCGAGGCCGAGGCCGAGTGCAGCCGCGACAGCGCCGAGAGCGAAGCCGATCGGATGCCGGCGCCACGGCCGCAGCGGAGCACGCTGTTGTGCGGATGATCCGCTTCGACTCGCTGTCGCTCGCTCAGCGCGTTTCGTCTCGCCTTCGGCTCGCTCAACGACCCGCCCCTGTTCTCGCAAGTGGGCTGTGTCTTGCGAAGAAACGACATCCTGCGGGAAGGCTGTGTCTTGCGAAGAATCGACATCCTGCGGGGCAACGACCTCCTGCGGGGCGTTGAGCGCAGGCAGCGAAGCAGCCGGAGCGGTGTGCTGAGCGAGCGCAGCGAGTCGAAGTGACGAAACGGGTTGAGCGACCGAAGGGAGACGAAGCCGTTGCTCCAGCTCGCGCAGCCGCTCGAGCTCGTCGGCGGACAGGCCGCCGTCGCGGCCGTACGCCTTGGCTTGCAGCATCCGCAGCTCTGCGGTCTCGTCGGCGGACAGCATCCGTCAGCCCAGATTCTCGAACTGCATGCCGGCCCAGATGAGCCAGCCCAGGCTGTAGATCGTCGCGGTGATGCCGAGGATCAGCGCCCAGAGCGCGATCGCGCGGCTCTCGACCGGTCGCCTGAGCGACATGATCGCCGCCACCACGGCGACGATCGCGAGCGGGATGCCCCAGCCGACGAACCACGATGCGCACAGCGCCACGATCGCCGCGAGCAGCGCCCATGGGGCGAGACGGGTGTTGTCCTCGGCGCCGGTGCTGTCGTGCGGCGCCCACTGCACGGCCGGCATCCCCGCTGTGTCCGCTGGTCCGCTGGCGACGACCGGCTCGACTCCGACGGGGCCTGTGGGCAGCTTCGTGTAGCTGTCACGCGGCGCGCCGGGCATCCGCGTCGCGCCGGCCGGGCGCTCGACCTCGGCGGAGGGACGCTCCACCTTCGGCTGTTCGCCCGACCGGCCCGTACCGCGTTGGTCGCTCATGCGGCATCCTCCGCCGGCGACTCGGCGATCTGGATCTCGGTGACCGGCAGCGTGGAGTCGGCACCGAACGCGAGCGTGGACGGGCGGCGGCCCGAGCTGATCAGGTCTGCGGCGAGCGCGGCGATCATCGCGCCGTTGTCGGTGCAGAGCGAAAGCGGCGGGATCCGCACGGTCACTCCCGCGGCCGCAGCACGCTCGATCGCGACGTCGCGCAGGCGCTTGTTGGCGATCACGCCGCCGCCGAGCAGCAGTCGCGGCACGCCCAGATCTGCGCACGCGGCGAGTGCCTTCGTGACGAGCACGTCGACGACTGCTTCGCGGAAGCTCGCGGCGACATCGGCCACCGGCACCTCTTCGCCCGCGGCCTCGCACCGCTCGACCCAGCGGGCGACGGCGGTCTTGAGCCCGGAGAACGAGAAGTCGTAGCGGTGCTTGACCAGGTCGTTCGCCTTGGACAACCCGCGCGGGAAGCGGATCGCCTTGGGATCGCCGCCGACCGCCGCACGGTCGATCTCGGGCCCGCCTGGGTACGGCAGTGACAGCAGCCGGGCGACCTTGTCGAAGGCTTCCCCCGCCGCGTCATCCATGGTCTCGCCGAGCAGTTCGACGTCGGTGGTGAGGTCGCGCACGTGCAGCAGCGAGGTGTGCCCGCCGGAGACGAGCAGCGCGATGGTCGGATACTCGAGCGGGTCGGAGTCCGGCGTGACGATGTCTGCGGCGATGTGTCCGACGAGGTGGTTCACGGCGTACAGCGGCTTGCCGAGCGACACCGCGAGCCCCTTGGCCGCTCCGACGCCGACCATCAGTGCACCGGCGAGACCGGGACCGCTGGTGACGGCGATCGCGTCGAGGTCTTCCAGTCGCACCTGCGCCTCGGCGAGCGCGGCCTCGATCGACGGCTGGAGTGCTTCGAGGTGCGCGCGAGCGGCGACCTCGGGGATGACGCCGCCGTAGCGGGCGTGCTCGTCCATGCTGGATGCGATCGTGTTCGACAGCAGCGTGCGGCCGCGGACGATGCCGATGCCCGTCTCGTCGCAGCTCGTCTCGATGCCGAGGACCAGGGGTTCGCTCATGCTGTGGTCTCCTTCTGCGCCGCGGCAGTCCACCGTCGCAGATCGAGCTTCATCACGATCGCGTCGACGTCGTCCGGCTGGTAGTAGTGCGGGCGGCGGGCGAGCTCCTCGAACCCCTCGGAGATGTAGAGTCCCTCGGCGCCCGGATTATCCGCGCGCACCTCGAGGAACACCTCGCGGGCGCCGCGGGCGGATGCTTCGGCGAGCAGAGTCCGCAGCATCCGGCGTCCTCTCCCCTCTCCCCTACGTGCTTCGACGAGGGCGATGGTCTGGATGTCGGCATCCGCGTTTCCACGGATCGAACGGAGCCCGGCGTATCCGATGATCTCGCCGTCCTCTTCGTCGACGAGGTAGTGGCTGTACTCGGTGACGAGTTCGGCCGCCATCGACTCGGCGCTCCACGCATCGCTCGGGAACGAGGCGTTCTCGATGGCCATGATCGCGTCGAGGTCGGCCGGGGTGGCGATGCGGATGGTCACAGTCCCACCCGCTTCGGGGCACCGGGCATCGTGACGTCGGGCTGGCGCAGGTAGAGGGGTTCGGCGCCGGCCAGCTCGCGCCCGGCGTTCGCGGCGCGGATGCCGACCCTTGCGAGGGCTGCGCCGTCGACCGTGGTGACCTCGCGCGCGTCGAGCCCGTCGAGATACGCCTCGGCGCCGGTGCGGGGCACGAGTACCGTGTCGGTCGTCAGGTGCGGGATGCCGTCGGCATCGAGCCCGCGGAAAGTGCTGATCGCGAGCTCCCTCCGGCGAGCGTCCGTGACGATCGCGAACGTGCCGACCTCCGGCTCGTCCTCGAGGATGCTGAGTGCCGCGGCGAAGTGGCTCGGCACGGCGATCACGGGGATGTGCCGGCCGAGCGCGAAAGCGCGCGCGGTGGCGATTCCGATCCGGAGCCCGGTGAAGGGACCGGGTCCCATACCTGCGACGACGTGGGTGATCTCGTCGCCCGCCTCGGCCAGAGCCCGCTGCAACAGGGAGCCGATGACCTCGGCGTGTCCGAGCGGGTCGGGACTCGACGCGTCGGCGCGGCGAGCACCAGCGGCATCGACGATCGCGACGGCCGTGCCCAGGGAGGTGTCGACAGCGAGAATCACGTCTCCAGGGTAGTCGGCCGCGCGCCGTGGTCGCTGAGCCTGTCGAAGCGCCCGACCCGGCGCACCTAGCCGGTCGCTGAGCCCGTCGAAGCGCCCCTAGCCGGTCGCTGAGCCCGTCGAAGCGCCCGGCGGGCGTTCCCAGCCGATCGCTGAGCCGGTCGCTGAGCCTGTCGAAGCGCCCGGCGGGCGTTCTAGCCGGTCGCTGAGCCTGTCGAAGCGCCCGGCGGGCGCACCTAGCCGGTCGCTGAGCCTGTCGAAGCGCCCGGCGGGCGTTGCAGGCGATTTCGCGACAGCCCCGGAAGGTCATCGCCGCGTTCCTCGATCAACGCCGTCTTCTTCTGTCGCGACCATCCCTGTACCTGTTTCTCACGGAAATACGCCTCGTCGATGCGATCGAATTCTTCGCCGTATACGAGAACAACTGGGCGCCTCCTACGGGTGTACGCGGCGGCCTTCTCGTCCACGTTGTTGTGTTCCCACACGCGGGCGATCACGTCAGCGAAGGCCGTGCTTCCGGTGTAGTAGCTCCCATCGGAGCATCTGAGTATGTACATCCATGGCATGGTCTCAGCATGCGCGCCGGGTGCGAGCGGATGCTGTGGCGCAGGCGATCTGTGGATAACCAGCCGGCGTTGCCTCGTGGGCCGCGGGCCCTTCGACAGGCTCAGGGACCGCTGAGTTCCTCCCCACCCACGTGGCCCCGCGGGCCCTTCAACAGGCTCAGGGACCGCTGAGTTCCGCCCCCTCCTGGGCCGTGGGCCCTTCGACAGGCTCAGGGACCGCTGAGTCCTCCCCACCCACGTGGCCCCGCGGACCCTTCGACAGGCTCAGGGACCGCTGAGTTCCTCCCCACCCACGTGGCCGCGGGCCCTTCGACAGGCTCAGGGACCACTACTTCGTGATGCGCTCTATCGTCACGACGCGGGGGGCGTCAGCATCCAGGTCCTCGTCGGCCACGTCGTCCCCCGCGACGCCCACAGGCCGCTCGAGCTCGATGTCCCACCAGGCATCCGCGATCGACGGGGCCATCTCGCGTCCCCACTCGATCACGACCACCGACCCCGCGAAGTCGATGTCGAGGTCGTCGAGCTCCGAGGCCGATCCCAGCCGGTACGCGTCCACATGCACGAGCGGCGCACGGCCGACGAGCGACGGATGCGTGCGCGCGATCACGAACGTCGGGCTCTGCACAGGACCGCGCACGCCCATTCCCGACGCGAGGCCGCGGGTGAACGTCGTCTTCCCCGCCCCGAGCGGACCGGTCAGCACGAGCAGATCGCCCGGCTGCAACTGCTCACCGATGATGAGGCCGAGGTGCTCCATGGCATCCGACGTCGCGATCTCGCGACGTCCGAGAAAGGCCGGATCGATCATGCGCCCCGCCGAGGCACGCGGTTGCCGATGCGCGTGACGATCTCGTAATTGATGGTGCTCGCGGCGTTCGCCCACTCCGTCGCCGAAGGCGCGCCGAGCGTCGGATCCCCGAACACCACGGCCTCGTCGCCGACCGCCACATGAGCGTCGCCGACGTCGACGACGAACTGGTCCATCGCGACGCGTCCGGCGACCGAGAACCGGCGTCCGTTGATCATGACGGGGCCGCGACCGGATGCCTGGCGCGGGATGCCGTCGGCATAACCGAGCGGAATCAGGGCGAGCGTCGTGTCGTGGTTCGCGCGGTGGTCGTAGCCGTAAGAGACGCCGGCGCCGGCCGGTACGCGACGCACGGCGGCGACGGACGCGCGCAGGGTCATCGCCGGACGCAGCCCGAGATCGGCGGACGAGCGGTCATCGAACGGCGAGAGCCCGTACAGCCCGATGCCGATGCGCACGGCATCCAGTCGCGTCTCGGGGTGATCGATCGCTGCGGCCGTGGCCGCGATGTGCCGGATCTCTGGGCGGATGCCGGCGGATGCTGCGGCAGCAGTGCCTGCCTCGAACCGCGCGAGCGCTTCGAGGTCATCGGCACGCGAGGCGTTGGAGAGGTGGCTGAAGAGGCCGATGATGCGGAGGCGTCCGATCCTCTCGAGCCGCGCGGCTTCGGCGAAGACACGACTCCAGTCGCCGGGCGCGACGCCGTTGCGCGAGAGCCCGGTCTCGAGCTTCAGATGCACTCCGACGGGTCCGTTCGCGCCCGCTGCGGCCCCGGCCGCTTCGAGCTGGTCGAAGGAGGAGATGCCGACCTCGATGCGGTCTGCCGCGGCCTGCTCGAAGCGTTCGCCCGGTTCATGCAGCCAGGCGATGATCGGGGCGTTGATGCCCTGCCGCCGCAGATCGACCGCCTCGGCGATCTCGGCGACGCCCAGCCTGGTCGCTCCACCCGAGAGCGCGGCGACGGCCGCTGATGCGGCCCCGTGTCCGTAAGCGTTGGCCTTCACGACGGCGATGACGTCGACGCCCGTGAGGCGACGGAAGTGCCGGGTGTTTTCGGCGATCGCCGCCATCTCGATGGTTGCTTCGCGGAAAGGCACAGTCGATGCACTCACAGCGGCTCCCCCTCGGCGACGACGAACGCAGTGGCGAGGCCCGCATCATGCGACATGGTCAGGTGCAGTTTCAGGATGCCTTTGCCGGTGACCGCGTCGGCAGTCGATCCCGTGAGCAGGAAATGCGGGCGGCCGGCTGGCTCGGATGCGATCTCGATCTCGGTCCAGTGCACGCCGTCCGACCCGCCGAGAGCCTTGATCAGCGCCTCTTTCGCGGCGTAGCGTGCGGCGAGCGACGGGAGCCTCAGCGTGCGTTCGGACGGGGCGAAGAGTCGCTCCATGAGCCGCGGTGTGCGGGACATCGTGCGCTCGAACCGCGGGATGTCCACGAGGTCGATGCCGGTCCCGATGATCACCGCTCCAGCCTACTCGGGCGGCTCTGGTCTCTTCATCCGCGCCCGCGCTCTCCCCGGCATCCACCCCGCCTGCGCTTCGCCCCGCGACCCGGCCGACACTTGTCAGTCCAGATCACACACGCCTGCCGAGAAACCGTGTTCTGGGCTGACAAGTGTGATCTGGACCGACGGATGAGCGGATGCCGCGACCCTACGTGTCAGGGTTGAGTGAGTCCACCGGTTTATAGCAAGTCCGCCTCGTGGGGCGAGTTGAAGGATCACCAATCTGATGAGTTTGAGTTCCCCGGTCGCGGTCGTCGCGGCCGATGATGGAGT
>NZ_JABFAS010000002.1:2539982-2685200 GCF_017168295.1 Microbacterium sp. KRD172
ACGACGCGACAGACGCGACCGAAGATCCTCGACCGAGACCCGGCCGCGTGGATCAACCAGCCACCAACCGACGAGATCCAACTCGCCGCCTAACACCCACCGGCCTCACTCGCCTTGACAAATTCCGCGAGCGCGACTAGTTCTGCACAATTCCCGAGAAGTCGAACTCGTTCACAATCACCGCAATTCGGCAGTTGACGACCGAAGATCGGTGCATGCTCTGAGGATGCTTCAGCCCGCCCAGCTCCTCCCCCACTTCGACGGCATCGCGCGCGGTACGCAGCTTCAGGCGTTCGGATGCACTCGCACAGATCTCGCCGCCGCGGCGCGCTCCGGTGACATCGTCCGAGTCCGTCCCGGTGTGTACGCGCTGGCCGGGATCGATCCACGCGTCATCACGGCTGCGGAACACGGCGGCGCACTCACCTGCGCTGCCGCCCTTCGAAGCCACGGCGTCTGGATGCTTCCCGAGAAGAAGAAGAAGAAGAAGGAAGAGGAGGGCACCGAGGTCCACGTGTGGATGGGCAAGGCCGGTCGCCGGCACCACACCGAATGCGGGTGTGTCACACATCACAGTCCTGGCAAGGCACAGCTCGGCATGGCCCCCGTCGCCGCAGCCCTCATCCACTTGTTCCGCTGCGCCGACCACGAGACATTCTTCGCTGCGTACGAGTCCGCCTGGAATCAGCGATTGATCATGGCGAGCGATCGTGACCGCATCAGACGGGAGCTGCCACTCACCGCGGGGTGGCTCCTGGACCTCGCGCGCGGCGATGCCGAGAGCGGTTTGGAGTCGCTGCTCCGCTTGCGACTGCATCTTCTCGGAATCCGGCTCGACTGCCAAGTGCAGATCGACGGCGTCGGCAGAGTGGATTTCGTGATCGGCGGACGCGTGATCCTCGAGGCTGACGGCAAGGTGAACCACGACGGCAGCATGCGGCACAAGGACCTGATCCGGGATGCCGAGGCTTCAGCTCGCGGCTACGAGACGCTGCGCTTCGACTACTCGATGATCGTGTACGACTGGGACCGGGTCGTCGCAGCGATCCTGCCTGCACTCGCACGTGCTCGGGCCTGATGCCCCGGCATCCGGTGCCGGCAAGGTCGATCCCGCGCACACATGTCAGCCCAGAAAACAGGTGTCAGCCGAAACGCCGAGGTTTCGACCGACATCCGTGATCTGAGCCGACAAGTGTCAGGGCCGGCAAGCGCGCCGCGCCGCCCGCCTACTCGACGGTGACGGACTTCGCGAGGTTGCGGGGCTGGTCGACGTCCAGGCCCTTGGCCGTGGCCAGGGCCATCGCGAAGATCTGCAGCGGCACGACCGCGAGCACCGGCTCGAACATGGGCCCGGCGAGCGGGATGTGGATGACCTCGTCGGCGAACGGGAGCACGGCGGCATCGCCCTCTTCGGCGATCACGATGACGCGGGCGCCGCGGGCACGGATCTCCTGGATGTTCGAGACGACCTTCGAGTGGATCAGCGCGGAGTGACGCGGCGACGGCACGATGACGAACACCGGCTGGCCGGGCTCGATCAGGGCGATCGGTCCGTGCTTGAGCTCGCCGGCGGCGAAGCCCTCGGCATGGATGTACGAGATCTCCTTGAGCTTGAGCGCACCTTCGAGAGCGATCGGGTATCCGACGTGGCGGCCGAGGAACAGCACCGAACGCGTGTCGGCCATCCAGCCGGCGAGCTGCGAGACGTGGTCGTGCTCCTCGGCCAGCACGCGGGCGATTTTGTCGGGCAGGTCCGCAAGCTCAGAAACCGCGGTGTCGTCGGTCAGCGTCTGACGCACGCGACCCATGTGCAGACCGAGCAGCAGCAGCGCGGTGATCTGCGCCGAGAACGCCTTGGTCGACGCCACGGCGACCTCGGGGCCCGCGTGGGTGTAGACGACGGCATCCGATTCGCGAGGGATCGTGGCGCCCTGCGTGTTGCAGATCGAGAGTGTGCGCGCACCGCGCTCGCGGGCGTACTTGACGGCCATGAGCGTGTCCATGGTCTCGCCGGACTGGCTGATCGAGATGACGAGCGTATCGTCACCGATCACCGGGTCGCGGTAGCGGAACTCGTGGGCGAGCTCGACGTCGGTCGCGACGCGGGCCCACTGCTCGATCGCGTACTTTCCGACGAGGGCTGCATAGGATGCCGTGCCACACGCCGTGATGATCACGCGGTTGATGCCGATGAAGAGCTCGTCGAGTCCGTCGAGTTCGGGGATGACGACCTGTCCGTCGCTCACGCGGCCGAGGATCGTGTTCGCGACGGCCGTTGGCTGCTCGGCGACTTCCTTGGCCATGAAGGATGACCATCCGCCCTTCTCGGCGGCGGCGGCATCCCACGACACGTCGAACGGCTCGGCCTCGACCGGGTTGCCTTCGAAGTCGGTGACGGTGACCTCGGAAGGCGTGATCGACACGATCTGGTCCTGACCGATCGCGAGCGCCTTGCGGGTGTGCTCGACGAAGGCTGCGACGTCGGATCCGAGGAAGTTCTCGCCCTCGCCGAGTCCGATCACGAGCGGGGAGTTGCGGCGGGCGCCGACGACCAGGCCCGGGTGGTCCTCGTGCATCGCGAGCAGCGTGAACGCACCCTCGAGGCGGTTGACGACGTTCTGGAACGCGTCCTGCAGGTTGCCGCTCTTGGCGTATTCGCGGCCGAGCAGGGCTGCGGCGACCTCGGTGTCGGTCTCGCTGAGGAACGTCACACCGTCGGAGAGCAGGTCTTCGCGCAGGGCGGAGAAGTTCTCGATGATGCCGTTGTGGATGACGGCGAGCTTGTCGTCAGCGGCGAGGTGAGGATGCGCGTTGACGTCGGTCGGCCCGCCGTGCGTCGCCCACCGCGTGTGGCCGATCCCGGTCGTGCCGTCGCCGAGCGGAGCATCGGCGAGCGAGTCGCGCAGCATGCTGAGCTTTCCGGCTTTCTTGCGCATCCCGAGGTCGCCGTTCTCGTCGATGACCGCGATACCGGCGGAGTCGTACCCGCGATACTCGAGTCGGGCGAGGCCGGCGATAAGGATGTCCTGGCTGGGGCGCGGGCCCACGTATCCGACGATTCCACACATGGTCTCAAGAGTAAGCGGGATCTTTTGCGAGGGTTCCGAACGAACTTCGGATGCCGTCGTCCCCCGCCCCCGCAGGTGTCGCCTCGTGCCGCCTCAACCGCCGAAAGCGGCACGACCAACCACCTCGCAGGCGTGCGGCTCCGCGCCATCCCCCGCAGGTGTCACCTCGTGCCGCCTCAACCGCCGAGAAGCGGCACAACCAACCACCTCCCGCGCGCGACTCCGCACCATCCCCCGGAGGTGTCGCCTCCTGCCGCCTCAACCGCCACGAAGCGGCACAACCAACCACCTCCCGCGCGTGCGACTCCGCGCCATCCCCCCCAGGTGTCGCCTCGCGCCGCCTCAACCGCCACGAAGCGGCACGACCGACCACCTCCCGGGCGCGCGACTCCGCCCCCGCCCCCGGGTGCGTCGATGCGTTCCAGGCCGGGTACGCCGTTCGCGCGCGATCGCCGTTCGATCCGTCCAGGGCGCCGCGCCCGCCCGGGAGGTGGCGCGAGTGGCCGCATAAAGCGCCGCCACACGGCATCAAGCGCCACCTCCCGCACCGGAGTGGGCGGCGGAGGCGCGGCGCCGTCAAAGTTTGCGCAGCAGCACGCTCTCGACGTTGTGGTCGGCGCCCTTGTTCAGAACGAGGCTCGCACGGTGCCGGGTAGGCATCACGTTCTCGATGAGGTTCGGCATGTTGATGTCGTTCCAGTAGCCGAGGGCCGTGGTGACAGCCTCTTCGTCGGTCAGGTGCGCGAACACGTTGAAGTACGACGACGGGTTGCTGAACGCGCCCTTGCGCAGCGCGAGGAACCTCTCCACGTACCACTTCGAGATATGCGAGCTGTCGGCATCGACGAAGACCGAGAAGTCGAACAGGTCGCTCACGGCGACGTCGTTCGGCGCAGGCGGCGGCTGCAGCACGTTCAGCCCCTCGACGATCACGACGTCAGGGCGCCGGACGACGACGTGCGCATCCGGGACGATGTCGTACCGCATGTGCGAGTAGAACGGAGCGCGCACCTCGGGCGCCCCCGACTTCACCTCGGTGAGGAACGACAGCAACGCCCGGCGGTCGTACGACTCGGGAAAGCCCTTGCGCTCCATCAGTCCCCGGCGCTCGAGTTCGGCGTTCGGGTAGAGGAATCCGTCTGTGGTTACGAGCTCGACCCGAGGCGTGCCCGGCCAGCGGCTCATCAGCTCGCGCAGCAGGCGGGCGATGGTCGACTTGCCCACGGCAACCGATCCTGCGACGCCGACGACGAACGGCGTGGTGGCGTCGTCCTCCTGGAGGAACGTGCTGGTCGCGGCGCCGAGCTGCTTGGTCGCGGTCGCGTATAGGCTGAGCAGACGACTCAGCGGCATGTAGACGTCGCGCACCTCGTCCAGGCTCAGCCGGTCGCCGAGGCCGCGGATCTCGACGACCTCGTTCTGGCTCAACGGCTGGTCCAGGCCCGACGCCAATCGCGCCCACTCCGCACGGTCGATCTCTCGATACGGCGACAGCGGCTTTGTGGGGTCGGCGGTGGTCACGCGTTACATCGTATCGGGGCGGAACATCGGCGAGCATCGGTCATTCACCGATCTCGTCCCCCGCGCGTAAACGATCCACCGCGCGACCGAAGAACTCGCGCAGGCCGTTCGAGCCGCCTCGCGGCACGCTGACATCATCGAGCGCCGACCGGAATGAGCCCAGCACGTCATCGATCACGTCGTGCACGCGTGAAGCTCCCAGTACCCGCCATGATGCGACCTCGGCCTGCAGCCGCTCGACATCGATACGGCGGCGGTCGAATTCGCCGTCGATCGCGAGCGCCATATTCCATTGGATCCGCTCGGGTTGAAACAGATTCGGCACGGCGTCGTACATGTCGGTGAGTCGATCCTCGCCCGGCAGATGAAGGATCCCCACGTTCTTCGCGTGCCCGTCGTTGTCTCCGATGAGGATGCGGAACAGGAGTTGCCGCACCCATTGCTCGACCACTTCGAAGCCGCGCAGCGTGGCCGTGAGCTCCGCGATCCGATACGCCGATGGGCGGCGCGGATCGCGCGGTCGCTCAGGGTCCTGGAACTTCAGGTCGTCGTCGGCCCATCCGAGTGAGAGCGCTTGCGCAGCATCCTCTTGATGCACAAGCTCGACGGTTTCATCGTGCACACGGCGATCGAATCGCTCGATCGCGAGATACGTGCCGTCCCCCGAGCCTTCGAGCCATGAAGCGAAAGTGGCCAGGCCCAGAGCGCGAGCGAGTTCGTGACTGTAGAACTCGTCGACGAGGCGGGTCGGGCGGCTCTGCAGGCGAGGTTTCAGGATGTGGGTCGAGTGCCCTCCACCGTGCGGCAGCGACCACCCGCTGTCGCCGAACCTCGAGACGAGCAACTTCGGCTGAAACCCAGCGATCATCGATCGGCTGTCGTCTCGGATGCCGAGGTCGTGCTCCTTGATTGCGCGCTGCAACTCTCGGCGCAGGAGCTTCGGCGAGATCGGGGTATAACGAGGCTCGCGCTCGGTGGTCGCCTGGCCCCAGAACGTCAGAGCGCCGGCGATCGAACTACCGAATTCGCGGAGGAAGGCGAACAGGTCGTTCGGCTCGATCGCCCGCTTGGATGCGAGCGCTCTTCGTTGCGCACCTTCCGGCAGATAGCCGCCGAGAAACCGTGACACGAGATCCGTGTCGGGGCGTCGTCCAGCGCGCAGGGCGAACGACTCGGCAAGTCGAACCTTTGTTGATGTGGGAGTCACGTCCTCGAGGATCACGTTCTCGCGTGACCGCCGCGGCGCTCGACGCAGCAGTCCGAGGTACTCGCCGTGCAATCGAACTTCGAGCTCGTCAGTCATCCTCGGACTCCGTCGCCGACTCCCACGAGACTTCGACGCTGACGCCGAGAGAGTGCAGCGTGCGGAATAATCTCGCAAGCTGGACGGTCGATTTCCCCGACTCGAGCTCGCTCAAATAGCTCCTGGAGAACCCGAGACGATCCGCAAGTTCATCCTGTGTGACGCCCTGCTCCTCGCGCATGCCGGCAATGAGGTCACCGAAATCATGCGGTCTTTCCACCGTGTATCGCGGCATGCGGGCCTCCATGTGTGAATATTCAGACATTGTGTAATGTTCGAATATCCCGACACTACACGAAGTGAGAATATTCGAACACCCCGCATACGCGTAGTCTCATCCCGTGCGCCTCGGAATCCTAGACATCGGTTCGAACACCGTCCACCTGCTCGCTGCGGATGCCAGGCCGGGTGGCCGCCCTCTCGCGACGACGAGCGATCGCACGGTGGTGCGCCTGATGCGCTATCTCACGCCCGAGGGCGCGATCAGCGAGGAGGGCGTGCAGGCACTGGAGGCCGCGGTCACCAGGGCCCGCGAGATCGCCGTCACCGAACGCGTCGAGACCCTGCTGGCGACCGCGACCAGCGCCGTGCGCGAGGCGGTCAACGGCGAAGAGGTCATCGCCCGCATCGAGGCCGCTCTCGGCCAGCCGCTGCAGGTGCTCACCGGCGTGGAAGAGGCGGGGCTCACCTTTCTCGCCGTTCGGCGCTGGTTCGGGTGGGATGCCGGACGCATCCTGCTGCTCGACATCGGCGGCGGGTCCTTCGAGTTCGCGGCCGGTGGCGACGAGGTGCCGGAGGTCGCGGCATCCGTGCCTCTCGGCGCCGGGCGCATGACCGTCCAGTTCCTGCCCGAGGACCCGCCAGGTGAGGATGCTGTCGAGCAGCTGCGTGCGCACGCCGTCGAACTGCTCGCGCCCGTGGCCGAGAATCTCAACGCCCTTCCCGATCCTGACCACATGGTGGGCTCGTCGAAGGCGATCCGCTCGCTGGCGAACCTCGCAGGGCGAGAGGTGTCAGGGCTCGGCTTCGACCGCACGGTGCTCTCGCGTTCGTCGTTGAAGTCGTGGATCCCGCGGCTCGCCCGCATTCCGGCGATCGCCCGCCAGGAGCTGCCGGGGATCACGCCCGATCGCACGTTCCAGATCGTCGCGGCCGCCGTCGTGCTGCACACGGCGATGAAGATGCTCGACATCGATGAGCTCGAAGTGTCGCCGTGGGCGCTGCGTGAGGGCGTGCTGCTGCGCTACACGGAGTCGCTCAGTTGGGGCGGCCTCGGGATCTGACGGCGAACCGTGGCGGGCTGTCCCGAGTGGCGGAGCCTGTTACGCACGGCGGAGGAATTCTGTCAGGAAGTCCGACGTCTGCGACATGCTCCGACGTCCGTACTGCAAAGAACGTGAGCCGGCGCAGGATCAGCGCGTCGACACGTGATGGCGCGGCTGCCCCTCGATGCGGGCGATCGCGACCTTGACCTCTACGAGTTCGTCCGCCACCTTGTCGATGCGGGCACCGAGGTTGCGCTCAACACCATCGACGCGGGCACCGGACTTGTCCTGAAAATCATCGAGACGGGCATCGATATTGGCGTTCACGCCTTTCATGCGCGTTCCGGGGTTGCGCTCAACATTGCCAATTCGATGGTCGAACCAAACGCAGCCGCCGAGAATCGCAAAGATCACCGTCACGGTTCCGACGATCGTCGTGATGGCCTCGGGTGAGATGTACATTCCTCCATTCTGCCCGACATCCCGGCGCTTGGCGATGCAATCGCTGTGGAGAACGACATACGACACGGAGCCGACACCCAGCACGCCTCGCTACCCTGAAGCCATGCCCAAAGTGTCGATGCTCGCGTTGATCTCGCGCATCCTCCTCGTCCCCTACACGATCGCCCTGGCGCTCGTCGTGTGGCTGCCCGGCGACCAGGCGAGCCGGGTGACGGGCATCGTCGGACGCATCGCGCGGTCGCTCGCCTACCGGCTGGACGTGCCGTTCTTCTACACCTACACGGTGCTGGAGTTCCTGGCGAATATCGCTCTGTTCATCCCGTTCGGGCTGCTGCTGGCCCTCGGCTGGTCGCGCCTGAGAACGTGGCATCTGGCTGTGCTCGGTCTGGTCACCAGCGGCGCAATCGAGTTCGTGCAGCTGTTCCTGCCCACGCGCTTCTCGACGATCTCCGACCTGGTCGCGAACACCGCGGGTGCGGTCGTCGGCTGCCTGTTCGTGCGCGTGATCGGCCGGCTCGCGATGACTCCCGCGCTTCAGGCAGCGTCGTAGGGCGGATGCTCCCGCGGTCACCCGACCACACAGATACACTGACGCACATGGGGAGGGACGGCGCTACGCGCGCGACGGCGCCATCCTCGGACCACCCCGAGTCCGACCCCACGCACTTCGCCGGCGACCGGCGCTCGCGCTCGATCTGGCAGTGGCAGCTCATCCTCGGCTTCACCGTCGTGATGATCGCACTCGGTGTGGCACTGCTCACACCCGTGATGTTCACCAATGCGGCGTTCACCCTGGGCCTGGTGCTCATCATCGCGATCACGATCGCGACCCTGGCCGTGCCTTGGCATCAGGTCAGCCCTGTCGGCGTCCTGCTCGTGCCGCTGCTCGACATACTCGCGGTCGCCCTGCTCAGCGTCGGCAGCAGCCCCGCGATCGTCTTCTTGTGGGTGCTGCTGGTCGCGTGGATCGCGTCGTATTACTCCCCCGTCATCCTCATCTCGACGCTGTGTCTCATCGGCGCGATCACGCTGGCCGTGCTCTTCCTCCGGGGCCTCACGGTCGACACCCTCATGAATGCCGTGATCCTCATGGTCACGCTCGGCTTCGTCGGGGTCATCATGATGGTCGGCTCAGAGCGCAGCCGCTCCACCCGGCGACTGCTGAGTGCGCAGTCCACCCGCCTTGCCCACGCCCTGCACCGCGTGACCGAGCAGAAGGCGCGCACCCGCCGGCTGATGGACTCATTGGATGTCGGCATCGCGCGAGTAGGCACGGGCGGGCTGATCGAGATCTCCAACACCGCGTTCCTGGCCCTGTACGCGCTCGACGAATCGGCGCAGTTCCACCCGGCGCCGGCCGTGGAGTATCACGAGCGACGCGGCACGCCGGTGCCCCTCGCGCAGACGACGATCTCCCGCGCCGTCCGTCGCGAGCTCTTCGACGATGAGATCGTGTGGCTGTTCGGCCTTGACGGCGAATGGCGGGCGCTCAGCGCCTCCACCCGGGTGATGGGCAACGGTAAGGTCGCCGACGACGGCGTACTGCTGATCGTGCGCGACGTGACCGCAGCGATGGATCCGCATACGGATGCGTCGGCCACGCGCCGCACGATCTCCCACGAGCTGCGCAACCCCCTCACCGCGATCCTCGGTCACATCGATCTGCTCATCGAGCGTGACGACATCAGCGCGGCGGCGCGCCGTCAGCTCGACGTCGTCGAGCGAGCCGGCACCCGGATGGAGCGCCTCATCGACGATGCGCTCGTCACACCAGGTGCTCGCGCGGAAGACAGCGATGTGCGCTTCGATCTCGCCGACACGGCCAGGGCGTCGATCGAGGGTTTCGCCCCGGTTGCGGATGCCGGCGGCATCGCCCTGGACGTCGACCTGGAGCAGTGCCTCCCGCTGTGTGCAGATGCCTTCCGGCTGCGTCAGGTCATCGACAACGTGATCAGCAATGCGATCAAGTACGTCCAGCGCGGCGGAAAGGTCAGCGTGCGGGGCCACTGCCCCGCCCCGGGCGAAGTCGCCCTCACCGTCACAGACACGGGCATCGGCATCGACGCCGATGACCTTCCCCGCATCTTCGAACCGGACTTCCGCACCGACCTCGCCCGCGAGCAGGGAATTCCAGGCACGGGCCTCGGCCTCGGCATCTCACGCGATATCGTCCTCGCACAGGGCGGCCGCATCGGCGTGAAGAGTGAACTCGGTCAGGGCACCGAGGTCAGCATCATCCTCCCCTCGTCTCGTGAGTCTCGTGAGTCTCGTGAGTCTCGTGAATCTCGCGAATCTCGCGAATCCGGCGAGCCGTCTCCGAAACGGAGTCCCGCATGATCACCACCTCCCTGGTGATGCCCGTCATCGCAGTGGCCACGGTCGCCACCGTCATATTCATCGCACTGGGCTTCCTGCCGCGGCCGTCTCGCGCCACCGCGATCTGGTCGGCAGGGTTCGCGATCGCAATGATCGGCTCCTACGTCTGGCTCGCTCACGAGATGCTCGACTCCGAGCCGCTCCGTGCCCTCGGGGCAGCACTGGTCGTCTCACCGCTGCCACTGATGTGGTCGGGCTTGCGCGCCTACCGCGGGAGCGAACGGCAATTCGTGCTGCTCTCGGGTTCTTTCGTCGTGGTGGCTCCTGCCTTGCTGATGGCCACGATGCACTTCGGCATGTACGGGATCGGATTCCGGGCGCTGTTCGCGTCGATGGCGGTGTTCGCCGTGCTCGTCCTCATCGAACTCGTGCGCCTGGGCCCGCACCTGCGCGACGAGGCGCTTCCACTCATGGCCGTGGCTGCGGCATTCCTCGTTTTCGCCGCGATCACGGTCATCAACGGAGTGTTGGTGGCCAATGGCACCGTCGCCGACACCGACAGCCTGCAGTTCCTGCGCACGCTCAACATGATCGGCGTCACGGTCTTCATCACGTGCAATCTGGTCACCTGTCTTCTGCTCACCACGCGGACCGGTGACACCACGCACTCGCCGCGCAGTGAATTCGACCGCATCGTGCGCAACCGGCTCGATCGTGCAGAGGCGGCGTCGGATCCCTGGTGGTCGCTGCTCGACATCCGTCTGGATGACCCAGACGACATCCGCGCAGCATCCAGCACCGGCGCCTTCAACGCCATCAGCGAGCGATTCGGTCGCGATGTGGATGCTGCGCTACCCGCGGATGCCGACATCGAGCAGCTGAGCGCGACACGGTTCATCGCGCTCGTGCCTCGCGCACAGGGCGGCGTGCGCGAAGTGGTGACCGATCTGCTCGATCGGGTGTCCACGATCGATGATCATCAGCCCATGCCGATCCGGATGTCGGCGAGCATCGGCTGGACGCAGGTCCCGGTGGCCGGTTACGACCTCGACGATCTGCTCGCCTCCGCTGCCGCCGCTGCCGAGGTCGCGCAGCAGGCCGGCGGCAACAGGTGGGAGCGAATTCGCGCCATGTAGCATGTGCCATGGAAGTCCCCGATTCCTAACGCCGAGTGAAAGAACTCCACAGATGCATGACGCCGCGCACCCGCAGAAGACTGCGGTGATCGTCGAAGACGATCCGGACGTGCGTCATCTTCTGGCAGAGGTGCTCGAAGCAGCGGGATTCTCGACGGTCTCGGCCGACAACGGCATCGACGGCGTGAACGCCGTGCTCACCCATCAGCCGCTGATCACGACGCTCGATGTCAACATGCCCGGCATCGACGGCTTCGAAGCGGCCCGTCGCATCCGCGCGCAGAGCGACACCTACATCATCATGCTCACCGCCCTCGACGAGGAAGCGGATGTCGTGCTCGGTCTCACCGCGGGTGCAGACGAGTACCTTGACAAGCCCTTCCGCCCGCGCGAGCTGCGTGCGCGCATCGAGGCGCTGCTGCGCCGCCCACGTTCGAGTGTGTACTCGCCGCGTGAGGAGCCGGCCGCGCAGGTCGATGCCGACGATGAGACCTGGATCGCCCACCGCGATCTGCGACTCGATCCCGACAGCCGGATCGCACTCGTCCAGGAGCGCGAGATCGAGCTCACCCGCACCGAGTTCGACCTGCTCAACGCCTTGATGCAATCCAAGCGCCGCGTGCGCAGCAAGGTCGATCTCACGCTGCTGCTGCGCGGCGAGGCGTATGTCACGAGCTCCTTCGTCAGCGATGCCGACAAGCGCGCCGTCGAAGCACACATGACGAATCTCCGGCGCAAACTCGGCGACGATCCGACGCAGCCGCGCTACATCGAGACTGTGCGCGGCGTCGGTTATCGGCTCACGCGCGACGTCGCAGCCTGACCACGACGCCGCGGACTCCGCAGCGGGGTTGCGCAGATCTTGCGGAAATCTTCGCAGAGCGCTGAGGCGGGCCTGGCTCCGCGTTGCGGTGGGTTTCCTACTCTCAGAGCATGACATCGAGCACCCTCGAACCCGACGAGGTGCACGTTCGACACGGTCTTCGTCGCGGTGGCTGCCACCGCGACTTCCTGAACCCCTTCTCCTGGGGACGAAGAAGGGATGATGATGCACGCAACGCACCGCGTTGCCATGGTTGTGCGGGCCCTCGCAGCCATCGGCGTCGCGTGCGGACTGGTCTGGGGACTGTTGTCGCCGAGCATCATCACGCCGCTGGTCATGATCCCCGGCTCCACGGAGCCGGGGACATGACCGGTGACATCATCATCGACATTCGCGCATCCGCTGACGAACTGACCGTCGGCGACGACCACGGCCCGTCGGCGATCTGCCCATGATGGACGACGCATCCTCATGCAAGAAGGTCGCCGTCGTAATCGACGATGACCTCGGAACCCGCGCGCTCGTCACCGGAATCCTCGAACGAGCGGGGTTCGCCGTGCATTGCGCCGGCACCGGCGCTGCGGGCGCCGAGCTCACCCGCTCGCACGGCGCGGCCATCACGACGCTGGACGTCGACTTGCCCGATGTCGACGGGTTCGAGACGGCCACGCGCATCCGCGCGTCCAGCGACACCTATCTGCTCATGCTCACGGCTCGAGATACTCACGCCGACATCGTGCGCGGCTATCAGTCCGGCGCAGACGGCTACATGGTCAAGCCAGTGCGCCCCCTCGAACTTCGCGCCAGGATCGAGGCCATGCTGCGGCGCCCGCGGACGCCGTAGCGGCGCGTATCACGCCGGCACGAGCCCGACATCGGCGAGTTCGGCCACCACCTCGCGCACCATCGCCACCGCGTCACCGCTCGGTGGCGCTCCGTGCGCGTCGAGCACCGCGCTGACGATCCGGTCGAGTTCAGACGACTCGCGCGCCGCGCGCAGCACCGCCGGTGCGATCCCCTCGAGCACGCGCAGCATGCCGTCGGAGAAGGCCACCACGACGCTGCCGTAGTCGACGGCATCCGCCTTCGAATCGCGGCCAGCACCGTCCAGACGCATCCGCTCCCAGGGTGCCGGGGCCGGCTCGGGTACGAGCAGCGCATCGATCATCGCGGGCACGTCCGCGGCCTCGGCGTATCGCAGCAGCCGCACCCCGCCCACGCGGTCGCACAGATCGGCGAGCGCGGCGACCGTCCCCTCGTACTCGATCAGGTAGCTGGACTGCGCCGCGAGCAGCGGGGCGGCATCTGCGAAGTGCAGATGCTCGATCTCGGGTTCGGTGGCATCCGGATCGCGTTCGAGCAGCACGATCGCCGCGAGCGTCAGATCAGCGTCGGGCAATTCACGCAGCCCCGCATCCGCCGGCGAGACCTGATCCTTCGGCGCACCCGGCCGCACGACCGACAGCGGCTTGCGATACGGCAGCACGCGCAGGTGCTCGTCGAATGCGATCGTCTCGTCCGATACGTAGCCGTGATGCTGCGCGAGCGCGCGACTGAGCGTCGTCTTGCCCCGACCCGACGGGCCGACGAACGCGATCACGCGTCCGTCCTCGAGGGCGACGCCGGCCGCGTGCAGCATCATGAGCCGGCCGCGATTGTGCGCGAGCGCGTCGAGTGTCACCCTCGTCGACAGCGTCTCGAGGTGGCGTTCGACGTCGTCGATCGCATCCACGTCAATACGGGCATCGGATGCCGCGTGCGCAGCGGATGCCGAGTCGGACGATGCCGGGAAACCCGCACCGGACCACGCCCTTCGGATGCGAGCGACCACGTCTTCCGACACGTCCTCACCGAACGCCAATTCGATCCGAGCACCGAGCGCGGAGACGGCGAGCATCGACCTCGTCACCACGGCATCCACCCCCAGATTCACGCCCCACCGTACTACAGCGCGGGCCACTGTTTCGGCCAGTACGGTGCTGCGGGTTCCGCAATCCCGCCACCCGGGCTAGACTGCGGATCTGGACCTTCGGCGTGAGCCGGGGGAAAGCAGCGTTTGCTGGGGCAACGCTGATTCATCGCCTCCTGTTCGCAGGTGGCAGCCCTCGACCCTGTCGAGAGCATTGGGGCGCGCATTCTCTGGGGAGGGATTGTGGCAATATCTGGGGACGTCATTCTGACGCCGCTTACGCGGAGACAGAACGGACGAACGGCATCGATCGCGGCAGTACCACCGTTCGCGACCGCACCACCGCTCTCGCGAGCCGTGCCGACCACGGCGGACACCACCGCCGTCAAGGCGCAGGCGGCGGGACGCTGGCAGCGCGAGTACGCCTGGCGTCTGCTGCTGACCGACTCGCTGATCATCGTGGGGGTCGTGTTCGGTGCGCAAGCGCTGCGCTTCGGCCAGAGCAACGCCGACCTGTACATTCCGGGGGTCACGGATGCAGGATTCGAAGTCGCGTACACGATGGTCTCCGTGGTGTTCGCCCTCGCGTGGCTGTGGGGGCTGCGCCTGTACGACACCAGGGACGCGAAGGTCATCGGCAGCGGCTGGACAGAGTACCGCAGGGTCGCCGACGCCAGCATCCGCGTGTTCGGGCTGCTGACGATCGCCGCCTTCCTGCTGCATGTCGAAGTCGCCAGGGCCTATCTGCTGCTCGCCCTGCCCGCCGGGATGGCCGCGCTCATCGCCAGCCGCTGGCTCTGGCGACGCTGGCTGGCCACACAGCGCGCGTCGGGTCGCTACCTCTCCCGCGTGGTCGTCGTCGGCGAGCACGCGAAGTCGCTGCACATCGCTCGTGAGATGCAGCGTGACAGCGCCTCCGGGCTGGTCATCACCGGCGCCCTCACCGAACGCGGACCCGGTGTCGAACTGCTGCCGGGCATCCCCGTCGTGGGAAGCCTGGAGGATGCCGTCGCCGGCGCCGACCTCGCGGGCGTGGATGCCGTGGTCTACAGCGGCTCCGACCTGATCAGCCCCGCGCAGCTGCGGCAGTTCGGCTGGGATCTGCAGTCGCGCAGCGTCGATCTCATCGTCGCCGCTGCACTGACCGACATCGCCGGTCCCCGCATCCACGCCAGACCTGTGGCCGGGCTGTCGCTCATCCACGTCGACTACCCCGCCTTCACCGGTTCGCGGTACGCCGCCAAGCGCGCGTTCGACATCGTCGTCTCCTCGCTCGCCCTGATCGTGCTGAGTCCGCTGTTCCTCGTGCTCGCGGCGATGGTGCGCCGCGACGGCGGCCCCGCCCTGTTCCGCCAGCGCCGAGTGGGACTCGAGGGGCGACGGTTCACGATGCTCAAGTTCCGCACGATGGTGACCGATGCCGAGCAGCGCCTGCCCGGACTGCTCGCCGCCTCCGACGGCAACGGTGTCATGTTCAAGATGCGCAGCGACCCGCGCGTGACCCGTTTCGGCCGCACCCTGAGGCGGCTCAGCCTCGACGAACTGCCGCAGCTGATCAATGTGCTCCGCGGCGAAATGTCGCTGGTAGGGCCTCGCCCTCCGCTGATGAGCGAGGTCGACACGTACGAGAAGTGGGTGCAGCGGCGTCTGCTCGTGAAGCCAGGTATCACCGGGCTGTGGCAGATCAGCGGCCGCTCCGACCTGTCGTGGGATGACAGCATCCGCCTCGATCTCTACTACGTCGAGAACCGGTCCCTGACGAGCGATCTGGCGATCCTGTGGCGCACCCTGCGCGTGGTGCTGCAGCGCCAGGGGGCGTATTGAGCACTCCCGCAGGAAGCGCCTGCCCCGTACTCGTACGATGAGTTCATGACCACCAGAGCAGCCGAGCGCGCCCGACGCGCCGACCGACAGCGCCGCCCCCTGCTTCGCAGCTTCCGCCTGTGGGTCCCTGTCGGCATCGTGCTGCTGCTCATCGTGATCGCCGTCGTCGGTCTCATCGTCGGCACCCGGCTCTACGACAGGGCGATGGCCGCCAGGGATTCACTCGAGCAGGCGCTGCCGCTCGCGACGACCGCCAAGGATCAGATCCTCGCCGGCGACTCCGAGGGGGCGAGCGCGACCACCGCGAAGCTGTCGGCCCTCACGGCGGATGCCCGTGAGCAGACCGACGACGAGATGTGGAAGAACCTCGAATGGGTGCCGGTCGTGGGCCCCAACCTCAACGCCGTGCGCACCGCGGCCGTCGTCACCGACGATCTGGTCAACGACGCACTGACCCCCGCGACAGGCTTGAGCCTCAAGGCGCTCACCCCGGTGGGCGGAGCGATCAACCTCGCAGCGATCACCGACATGCAGGCGGCCGTGACGCAGGCGGCGGATGCTGTCGAGAAGGCTGCAACGGATCTCGACGGCATCGACCGCGATGCACTCATCCCGCAGGTCGACGGTGCGCTCGTGCAATTGACCGACGCGGTCGATGAGATGCAGCCGCTGCTGGGGCCCGCAAAGGACATCATCGGCATCCTGCCGACCGCCCTCGGCGCAGAGGCACCCCGCAACTACCTGATGGTGTTCCAGAACAACGCCGAGTCGCGAGGCACCGGCGGCAACCCCGCCGCGATCGTGATGATCACCGCCGATCAGGGGCGCATCAGCATCACGCAGCAGGCATCGAGCGGCGATTTCGAGAACGCGCGACCGACCCCTGTCACTGCGCTTAATCCCGAGACCGAAGCGCTGTATGGCGACAAGGTCGGCCGATGGATCTCCGACACCACGATGAGCCCCGACTTCAGCGAGTCGGTCGAGATCATCCGCGCATACTGGGCCGAGGCCTTCGGCACGCCGGTGGATGCTGTCGTGTCGTTCGACCCGGTCGCGCTGAGCTACCTGCTGCAGGCCACCGGACCCGCAACGATCCCGGCGGAGCCCTTCGAGATCGACGGCGAGATGATCCAGTTCCTCGACGAGCCGATCACTCTCACCGCTGAGAACGCCGTGCCGTTCCTGCTGAACCAGGTGTACTCGACCTTCCCAGAGGCTGTGCAGCAGGACGCCATCTTCGCCGTGGCTGCACGGTCGATCTTCGACATGATCACCTCGGGCAGCGCCGATCCGAAGGCGCTCCTGGACAGCCTCGCCCTCGCGGTCGATGAGAACCGGCTGCTGTACTCCCCCGCCACCGAAGCAGAGGCCGCGCTCGTCGGCGAGTCGAAGCTGTCGGGCCGCCTGCCCAGCACGAACGAGGAGCGCACGCTCGTCGGGGTGTACGTGAACGACTTCACGCAGAGCAAGCTCGACTACTACATGCAACTCGATGTCGCGGCGTCGTCGACGCAGTGCACGGCGCCAGACAGCCCGACGTTCACCACGACGGCGACCCTGACGAACACCGTGACGCCGGAACAGGCACCGGATCTTCCTCGTTCGATCGCGCCGGCGAGGTTCTTCGACAAGGGCACGGTCGCGACCTACCTGGTGTTCTACGGCCCGGTGGGCTCGACGTTCACTGGTGCGACCGTCGACGGGCAGGCGGTGACGGCCAGCGGTGTGCAGCACCTCGGCCGCGGAGCGGTCAAGATCGCCGTCGAGAACCTGCCGGCGCAGACGCACACGGTCGTGGCGACCTTCACCGGTGCCGCCGGCGAGTACGGGCCGCTCGACATCCAGCACACCCCGATGGTGCGCACCGTCGGGGTGCAGCTCACCGCAGAGGGCTGCGGCTGACCCGTCACGGCTCGTCGGGGCGTTCTCCGTGCAGACTCTCGTAGATGTCGCCGACAAAGGCCGAGACCTCGTCGTAGCCTGACACCGGCCCGCCGGCCAGGTAGCCGTCGGCGCCGATCAGAACCGCAGTGGGCGTCGCCCAGTCGGCGATCGAACCCTGCACGTAGAAGTACGGATCGTGCAGCGACTGCGGCTCGGTGACCTCGGTGAGCGGCGTATTCTCCGGCGCGGGCCACAGCAGGAACCGCACCGAGACCTCGGGCAGCAGCTCGCGCCATCTCGGCATCGCCTCGATCACCGGAAGGCATGCCCCGCAGTCCTCTTTCACGGCGAGCAACAGCATCGGTCCGCGCGCGGCGAGGTGCCGCAGGTTCACCGTGCTGCGATCGGCCAGCATGACGGGCACTGCGGGTGTGCGCGTGCGGATGTACTCCGCCGCGTCGACCTCGCCGGGGGCGGCGTTCTCGGTGTCGGCGGCATTGCGGGTTCCGATCGTCGGCACGCCGGATTCCACCGGCCGGTCGGATGCCGGATGCCACAGCACGAGCGCTGTGGTGAACGCGGCTGCGGCGATACCGATCAGCCACAGCCACTGGTCGGCGAGCGCGGCGAGCGGTCCGCCGAGCAACGGTGTGGACCAGGTGACGACGGCAGTGAGGACCGCGAGCAGCAGGAACCACGCGTTGCGCACGACAGTCAGAGTCGTGATCGGCTCAGGGGCGCCGAAGCAGGTGCACGAGGCATCCGCTCCCCCAGCTCGACGCCGCACGATCAGCACGAGGTATGCGCCGAACAGAACGACAGCGCACGCCGCGGCGAGCGCGCCCAGCACACCCCCGAACACCAGCAGCGCGGCAGCGAGAATCATCTCGCCCCACGGGTGCAGCCGGATCAGCCAGTCGCGACGAAGCACGGCGGGAACGCCGAGATCGGCCCATGCCGCTTCGCCTTCCGGATGCCGTAGCTTCGCCGCACCGCTCGCGACGAGCACGCCCGCGAGTATGAGAGGAGCTGCCATGAGCGCCTGTTCCATCAGTCCTCTTCCTCACGCAGCAGTCCCACGTCGATCAAGGCGTGGGTGAAGAGGCCGGCATCCGCCGACGCCGTCTCCTCGGTGCAGATGCCGTCTTCGATCAGCTGCAGTGCGAGGGCATGCACGTCTCGGCCCGGCGCTGCGCGCCACACCACCGCGGCGATGTCGGCGAGCACCACGATCGGCCCGTCTGGAAGAGCCGCGGCGAACACGCGGACGCCGTCGTCGATCACGCCGACGTCGGGTGCCTGGGCGAAGGTCGTCATGTTCGCGCCCCGTTCCCGGGGCGGATGCTCCGCAGTGCAGATCCGACCCGCCGCAGAAAGGCGAGGAACACGTCACGACTGTCGGGTTCGCGGCCCAGCTCGTGCGCGAGCACAGAGCGGTTGACGCGGGGTGCTTGGGCGGCGGTGCGCAGCGCGTCGCCGAACGTCGGTGCGGCCCTGATCCGCCCCCACCACTCTGCAAGCCGTCCGCCGCCCTGCGACACCGTCTTCCAGAGCAGGTACTCCCGACGACCGCGGTATCGCTCCAGGTCGCCGAGGCCTGCACCGAACGCGACCTCGGCGTGCAGCATCCGCACCAGTCTCGACCGCCGGATCCGCGCCTGCTCGTCCTGGCCCGACCACAGCGCGCGCGCCTCGTCGCCCAGCACGTCGAGGTCGCGGGCGGCGTTGAGCACGAACAGCACGGCCTGCGCGTCGACCGAGGGGATCGCGCATTCGATCCCGGCCGAGACGTGGGTGTCGTGACCGGCCCACAGCACCTCGAACGCGTCCTGATCGGGCAGCACGATGCCGGGGAAACGGCGGTGCATGTCGATGTAACCCCATTCGGGGTGGTGATACGTCTGGGCGTGACCGAACGGCGATCCTTCGACGAATGAGCTGTAGACCGCCCAACCGTGCTGCACGAGTGCGGCGTGCATGGCCGGCAGGGCGAGTGGATCGACCATGGTGTCGACGTCGGTGCCGCTGCGCCTCCGGCTGCGCAGAGAGCCGTCGAGAGTCGTGCCCTTGACGTGCAGCACACGCACACCGATACGGCGCGCGATCACCTCGAACGCGGCACGGCTGAACTCGATCCGCACGTCGAGCGAGATCGGTGTCGTCTCCAGGGAGTCCACAGGCGTCAGCTTATGCCCGGCGACCCGGCCGCACGCGGCACACGTCGTGGAACACAGCGGCGTGTGCTGCTGCGACTGCGGCGTCATCGAGCAGTCCCGGCGTCCGGGCGGCCGCAGCCCCGAGCCGCTCCCGCTGTGTCGGGTCGCCAGCCAGCTCCCGCAGCACGCGGGCCAGCTCCTCCACGTCGCGCGGCGGCACGACGCGTCCGTTGACGCCGTCATCGACCCATTCCACCGGTCCGCCCTCGTCGGCGACGACCGCGACTGTGCCCGCGGCGAGGTACTGCAGCACGTTCTGCCCCATCGGCTCGGCACGGGTGGAGTACTGCACCGCGATGTCCCAGCCGTCGAGCAGCGCGGCGGTGTCGTCGACGTGACCGAGCAGATGCACGCGGTCAGCCACCCCGAGCTCCACGGCGCGCTCCTGCAGCTGTGCTGCGAACCGGGCCTGCTCGAACGGCGCCCCGCCCGCGAGTTCGAGCTGCGCCGTGCCGGTCGGGAACGTCGCGGCGAACGCCTCGAGCAGTTCGAGCTGGCCCTTCCAGGGATCGATGCGGGCGAGCATGCCGATGCGCAGCGGGCTCGTCGATCGCGCGCGCGGTGTGCGCCCGGCCGCGAGCTTCAGCCCTGACGCGCTGTGGATGACGACCGCCGCCGTCCCTGGCCGCACGAACGGCAGCGCTCCTGCGAGCGTGGTGCGAGAGTTGCCGATCACCGCGTCCGCGCGCGGCAGCACGACCTTCGTCATGAGGCGGTAGCCGAGCGCGCCGAGGCTCTCCTCGTCGATCATGTCGCGCAGCTGCACGACAAGCGGCGTGCGCGAGAGCTGCAGCGCGAGTGCCGCATAGGCCGCGGCCCTGGTGCTGTTGGCGATCACGACGTCGGCCGTGCGCACATTCGGGTGGGTGCGGGTCAGCACGGCCTGGAACAGCAACCGTGCGGCGAGGGCGGCCATGCGCAGAGGTGACGATCCGCTGCCTCCTGCGCTCTGTCGTACCCCGCGCGTGCGTCGCACGACCGATGGCGGCAGCTGCGCGAACACGTCGTCGTCATCGATCGCCGGCACGAGCACCGCTGGGGTCCATGCGGGCTGCGGTGCGGCCTGTTCGGCGGCGAGCAGGCGCACGAGGGCGAGTTCGGCGCCGCCGCGCACGGTCGTGTGATCGAGATGCACGACGCGCAGGGCGCGCGCGCTCGAATACGAGTTCCCCAAAAGAATGCCTCCCCAGAAGGCTGCTATCCGTCCTGCACTCCCCAGCGCATGGATGGACGGATAGTGTTGCTCACACAGAGCATATCCTGGGGAGGCAATGTGCGGGTACTTCGGATTTCGCACAGCGCCGCGATCGCCGCATGGCGTGGCCGGGAGCGGGCCCTCCGGCAGCGAGGCGACGATGTGGCACTGATCACCGCGACCCGATGGCACGCCGGTGGCGTGTGGGTCGACCTGGATGCCGCCGACGACGAGAACGCCATCCCGGCCCGTGCGTTCGGCACTCATCCGGCGTTGTTCGTCTACGACCCGCGTCCGCTGTGGCGCGCGCTCGGCGAGCAGTGGGACGTGATCGACATCCACGAGGAGCCCTTCGCCCTCAGCACCGCAGAGGTGCTGGTCATGCGGATGCTGCGCCGCAATCCTGCCCCAGTCGTGCTGTACACCGCCCAGAACCTGCACAAGCGCTACCCGGTGCCGTTCCGGTGGCTGGAGAGGTGGGCGCTGGGCCGCGCCGCCGGCATCTCGGCGTGCAACTCCGAGGCCGCGCACATCACCGAGGCCAAGGGCTTCGCCGGGCGCGCACGCGTGATCCCGCTGGGCGTGGATGCGGTCGCTGCAGCTGCCTCTGAGGCCGCGCGCCCGCCTGCCGAGGATGATCGCGTGACCGTCGGGATGCTGGGGCGTCTGGTGCCCGAGAAGGGCCTCGCCACGCTGCTGGACGCCCTCGTGCTCGAGCCGCGACTGCACGCGCGGATCGGAGGCTCCGGGCCGCTCGAAAGCGTTCTTGCGGACTGGGCGGCAGAGCGCGGGGTCGCCGACCGCGTCGAACTGATCGGTCCGGTCGATCCAGAGGCCGTCGACGAGTTCTACCGCTCCATCGACGTGCTCGCGGTGCCGTCGGTGGCGCGGGCGGGATGGACAGAGCAGTTCGGCCGCGTCGCGGTCGAGGCCATGGCGATGGACGTGCCGGTGGTCTCGAGCGACGCCGGGGCGCTGCCCGACGTCGTCGGCGGTGCGGGCATCGTGGTGCCGGAGCAGGATGCCGCGGCCCTCGCCGCTGCGCTGCTCGCGGCCGCAGGGCCACGACGTGACGAACTGGTCAGAGCCGGGCGCGTGCGCGCCGAGGAGTGCAGTTGGGACAGCGTCGCCGCCGCGTATCAGGAGCTGTATCGATCGGTCGTGCGCGCTCCCCCGGTCGCTGAGCCTGCACCCCCGGTCGCTGAGCCTGTCGAAGTGTCTGGAACTCCCCCGGTCGCTGAGCCTGTCGAAGTGTCCGGGGCAGCCTCCCCCGAGATCGTCGTCGTCGCATACGGCGCACCCGAGATGCTGCGCCGTGCCCTCGAACCCGTCGCCGCACTCCCCGTGACAGTGATCGACAACTCCTCGCTGCCCGAGATCGCCGCACTGTGCGCGGAGCTCGGCATCCGCTACCGCGACTCCGGTGCGAACCTCGGGTTCGGTGCCGCCGTGAATCTCGCTTTGAAGGACCGTCTGCTTCCCGGCGCCGACCTGCTGCTGCTGAATCCGGATGCCGAGATCGATCCCGCTGGGATCGATCAGCTGCACAGGGCGCTGCGCGCCGATGCTTCGCTCGCCAGCGTCGGCCCGGTCCAGGTCGACGGCGAGGGGCGCCCTGCGCGTGTCGAGTGGCCGTTCCCGGCCCCGCACCGCGCCGTCATGGATGCGCTGGGACTCGGCCGATTCGAACGCGGCCCGCGGTTCGTGATCGGATCGGTACTGCTGCTGCGCGCCGAAGCACTCGCCCAGGTCGGCGACTTCGACGAGCGGTTCTTCCTCTATGCGGAGGAGACCGACTGGTCCTATCGCGCGCACCGGCTCGGCTGGCGTCACCGGGCCGTGAACGAGGCGACCGCGCGGCACCTCGCAGGCGGTACGAGCACCGACCCGCGCCGCCGCGAGGCCTTCTTCTTCGCGTCTCAGGAGCGCTACTTCCGCAAGCACTTCGGCGCTGCCGGTTGGGCGGTCGCCCGCAGCGCGGGATGGGCGGGCGCACTCGCGCGGGCACTCGTGCTGCGCGGAGAACGCCGAGCCCAGGCGAGACGTCGTGCGGCGATCTACCGGCTCGGTCCGGTTCGCGTCGAGGCGCGGTTCCGTCCGGATGCCGCGTCCGCGCGGCACGAAGACCAAGAGCTCGTGCGTCCGCTCGAGGCGACACCGTGACGCCCTGGCGCATCCTGCATACCGTCGCATCCGATCGGTTCGCCGGCGTGGAGCAGTTCGTGCGGCGCCTCGCCGCAGCTCAGGCAGAGCACGGCCATCAGGTGACCGTGGCCGGCGGTGCCCCCGAGCAGATGCGCGCGACGCTCGAGCGGGCAGGCGTCCGAGTGATTCCCGCGCTCACCGCGCTCGACGTCATGCGCGCCGTGCGTCGCACCGCCGCCGATGTGGTGAATTCGCACATGACGACGGCGGACGCGGCATCCGCCATCGGCCTGCTCGGCCGCCGTACCGCGCTCGTGTCGACCCGCCATTTCGCCGGCCGTCGCGCACACGCGGGCCCGCTGTCGATAGATCCGTTCCTTCGCCGGGTCGATGCCGAGATCGCGGTGAGCAGGGCCGTGGCTGCGGCCACCGGCGTCGCGAGCACAGTGGTGCACCCAGGCCTGCCTGCAACGAAGGCCCCGGCCGACCTGCCGCGGCACCCCGTCGCGCGCCGCATCGTCATGGTGCAGCGACTGCAACCCGAGAAGCACACAGCGGTCGGCGTGCGGGCATTCGCGGCGTCCGGGCTCGCTGACGACGGCTGGGGGCTGCTCATCGTCGGCGAGGGTCCCGACCGGCCCGAACTCGAGACCCTCATCGCCGACCTCGGCATCGGCGAGTCCGCTTCGCTGCTGGGCTTCCGCAACGACGTGCCAGAGCTCCTGACATCATCGTCGCTGCTGCTGGCGACCTGCCCCGTCGAAGGGCTGGGGCTCGCCGTGCTCGAGGCGATGACGCACGGCCTCGCCCCGATCGCCGCCGGTGCGGCAGGTCACCTCGATCTGCTGGAGGGCCTCGACGACCGCGCACTGTTCCGCCCGGACGATGTGGGCGACGCGGCTGCCGCGCTGCGTGCCTTCGCCGACGATCCGGAACGCCGGCTGCGCCTGGCGACAGCGGCGCAGGAGCGCGCCCTCACCGTGTTCACGATGCAACGGCAGGTCGCCGGCACCGATGCCGTGTACCGCGACGCGATCGCGAGGAGACGCGCATGAACGACCTCGTCGTGATCTCGCTCGAGCGGTGGGATGCCGTGTGGCGACGCAACCAGCACCTCATCGCCGGGCTCATCGCCGCCGACCCGGCGCTGCGCGTGCTGTTCGTCGAGCCTCCGGACGATCCGCTGCATGATGTCCGCGGGCGTCGCAGTCCGCGCTTCGGCGCTCCTGTGACACAACTCGGCGACAGGCTGTGGACGCTCCGCCCTGTGAAGTGGCTCCCCCGCCGTCTGGACTCCGGCGGCGACGACCGCAGGGCTCGGGCGATCCGGCGTGCTGCGACGCAGCTCGGATTCACGACGCCGGTGCTCTGGGTCAACGACCCGGCTGCGGCCGACATCGTCGCGCTCACCGGATGGCGGTCGCTCTACGACATCACCGACGACTGGCTGAGCGCCACGCGCCCGGCGGCCGAGCTCGAGCGGATCGCGGCCGGTGAGGCGCTGCTGCTCGATCGTGCCGACGCGGTCGTGGCCTGCTCCGCCGAGCTCGTACGCCGCAAGAGTCCGCAGCGAGGCGACATCCACCTCGTGCCCAACGGTGTCGATCTCGAGGCCTACCGCACGCCGTCCGCACGGCCGAACATCCTGCCCGCGGCACCGGTGGCCCTGTATCTCGGCACGCTGCACGATGACCGCATCGACGTGCAGTTATGCGCGCGGGTCGCCCGTGAGCTCACCGGGCATGTGCGGCTCGTGCTGGCAGGGCCCGATCTGCTGAGCACGGCCGATCGAGAACTCCTCGATGCCGCAGGCGTCGTGCGTCTCGGACCGGTCGATCGCGACGCCGTGCCCGCTCTACTGCAGCATTCGGATGTGCTGATCGTGCCGCACCGGATCACGGCTTTCACCGACAGTCTCGACCCGATCAAGCTCTACGAGTACCGGGCTGCGGGACGCCCTGTCGTCTCGACAGCGGTCGCAGGGTTCCGCGACAGTGCAGATGCTCGCATCCGGATCGCCGACGAGGATGACTTCGCGCACATGGTGGGATCTGTGCTGGAGTCATCCACGTCGGACGGGTCAACTGACACCGCCGACATCGACTGGAGCGCACGTGTGCGCCAGATGGGTCAGATCCTCACGTCGATCCGCTGACAGGGTCGGCGAAGCGATCGATCAGGCAGCGTCTGTCGTCAGGCGACGACCAAGCGAGCCCGTCGTCCGGTCAGGCAGCTGACCGGACGGCGGTGCCGCTTACTTGCAGCAGTCCGGCGGAGTGGCCGGAACCGTGACGGTGACCTGGATCGGTGCGTGGTCCATGTCGGAGCCGTTGATCTCATGGCCCCAGGTGACGCTGAAGCCCAACTGGAAATCGAGGTTGGCGCTGTTACCGCTCGTGGCGTTGAAGTTCACGTCGAGTGAACCGCCGGCGGGCACCGTCCACGGCAGCGGCGGGATCGGGTTCAAGCCGAAGCCGATGCCGCTGGTGTTGATGTTGATGACGATCGCCGTCACGTAGATGGTCTTGTTGCTCGGGTTGTTCACCGTCGCGGGAACGCTGTAGCCCTTGACGATCGGGTTACAGCTGTTGCCCGGCGCCTTGCACGCGGTGCCCGGTGTGATGGTCGGGATCTTGCCGGATGCCGCGAATGCGGGTATCGGCGCGGCTACCGCGATCGCGGGTAGCGCCCAAGCCATCGCCTTGGTCACGGTTCGGCGGCTGATGCCTTCCGAATTGGTCGCTGCTGTATCAACCATGAGGTTCCCCAATATGTCCCCGGCGCCACCCCGGACTCTCCCACAGAGCACTGAATGAGTGACGACGCGCTAATCTTAGCCTAGTCTCGGCCTTTTGGAACAGGGTGTTCTGACGAGAAGCTCCCCGCCATCGAAAGGTGAAGAATGAGCACGTCCCCTGGCATTGCGTCGATGCTCCGCCGTCTGCTCCTCGTCACCGGAGCGAACCCCGTCGCCTGGATCGCCGGAACGGTGTTCGCCTCGCTCGCCCTCGCCGCGCTCGACACCATCGGAGTCGCCGCCATGGTTCCGCTGATGCAACTGGTGACCGGCGGGACCGGCGATAACTTCGTGATCGACGCCGCCGCCGACGTGCTCGGCACAAAGGATGTCAACACGCTGCTGCCCGCGGTCGCTGGCCTCGTCGCCGTGGCGTTCATCCTGAAGAGCATCGGTGCACTGCTCTTCCGCTGGTGGCTCGTAGGTCGCACTTCGCGGATTTCTGCGCGCGCGTCATCCGAGCTGATGCGGCGATTCGTGCTCTCCCCCTTCGCAAAGCACCGCACGCGCGCGATCAGCGAGACGTACTGGAAGATCACCGACTGCACCGGACAGTCAGCCAGTGTGCTACTAGGAGTTGTGAGTCTGTTCAGCGACTTCCTCGTGCTCGCGGCGATCACGGTCGTACTCGCGGTGAACTCGCCTGTGGCGACGCTGGTCACGGTCGTCGTCTTTGGGCTGCTCATCGCGATCACCCAGCGCGTGCTGCGCCCGCGCCAGTTGACCATCGGAGAGCAGACCGCGCAGGCCAGCCTGGAGAGCTGGCAGTTCCTGATGCCCGCGCTCGACGGCTTCCGCGAGACCCGACTCGCGTCGAGTGCGGGGACGCTGGTCGACGGTTTCCGCAAGACCCAGCTGCACCGCGCCGACCTCGACCGCTCGCGCGCGATTCTCGCTGAGATCCCCAGGTACTTCCTCGAGGTGGCATTCATCATCGCGATCATCGCGATCGCCTGGGTGCTCGCCGCAATCGGACAGGGTGCGCAGGTACTGCCGGTTCTCGGCCTGTTCGCCGCTGCTTCCATGCGCGCTCTGCCGACCATGATGAGGATCACATCAAGCTTTGCCAATGTGCGTAGCAGCCAGGCGGGGCTGCGGATCGTCACAGAGACGATCGACGACTTGAACCGAGATCCGCTCCACGAGGAGCAGGGACACAGCGATGCCCGATTTACTGGCGATATCGTGTTGCAGAACGTCACGTTCCGCTACGAAGATGCGGATGCCCCGACGATCGACGACCTCAGCCTCCGGATCCGCGCGGACCATACGACCGCGTTTGTCGGCTCGAGCGGGGCCGGCAAGAGCACCTTGCTCGACCTGGTGCTGGGGCTGCTCACACCGAACAGCGGTTCCGTCACGTCAGGCGGGCGCCCGATCCACGAGGATCTCGCCGCCTGGTATGCCGACCTGGGTGTCGTCTCCCAGGACGTCTTCCTCACGAATGACACCCTGCGTGCGAACATCGCCTTCGGTATCGCGCCCGCGAACGTCGACCAGAAGCGGCTCGACTCGGCGCTTGAGATGGCGCAGCTGCGTGATCTGATCGGCCAGTTGCCCGACGGGCTCGCCACCGCCGTTGGCGACCGGGGCGTGCGCCTCTCCGGCGGGCAACGTCAGCGTGTCGGACTCGCGCGAGCCCTCTATCGCGAACCGCGCGTCCTCATTCTCGATGAGGCGACTTCGGCTCTCGATAACGCTACCGAGCACGAGATTGCGCAGACTCTTACCTCGCTGCGTGGACAGATGACGATCATCGTCGTCGCTCATCGCCTCTCGACCGTCCGTGGCGCCGACGAGCTGATCTACCTCGAATCGGGCTCGGTCGCCGCAGCGGGTACATTCGACGAAGTCAAGAAGCGGAACGCCGACTTCGCGCGCCTTGTCGAACTGGGCAAGCTGGAGTAGCTCAAGCCCTCGCCCGCCGAAGGACGGCGCGGACCGTCTGCCCCGGCGACAGTGCCAAGCTCCAGCTGATACGCGCCGAGTATGCCCAGTGGTGATGCCGCACCGCGTCGATGAGTTCGCCCAGGTCCGCCTCGGAATTTGCTCTCCGTGTTCGCCGCCGGTTCTCGTCAATGGCTTCCACCACGGCCGAATCACCGTGAACGAGCGCTTCTGCGCGCAGTCTTCGCCACCACCTACGTGCGTTCGGGCGCCCACTCGATAGCCGACTCGTTACGTTGTCAGGATGTCTTCGGTATCCGACGAGCGAACGGTCGACCGCCGCCGACTCCCCCAGCATCAACAGCCTCAAGATCAGGTCGTGGTCTTCCCCCATGCGCATGCCGTTGCAGAACCCACCTATACGATCGAAAGCATCATGCCGCACGATGAGGGTCGTAATCCGCGGCAGAGGCACATCCCCGCGGAGCAGTTCAATTGACGACGCGGATGGGGCCGACCAGTCCACGCCGAATCTGCTGCCGTCAGAATCCATGTACCAGCCACCCGTATGACTCGCAATTGTCCCCGCCCGTCCCTCGAGAGCGCGGAGCTGTTCCTGTATGCGGTCTGGGTGCCAGACATCATCGTCGTCGAGGAAGACCAACCAGTCTGCAGAAGTCGCGGCGGCCCCAGCATTGCGCGCGGCCGAAACGCCCTGGCCGTCAGAGCGTACGTACCGCAACGAGTTCTTCTCGACGAAACGTTGCAGTTCACCAGCAGGAGCACCATCATCGACGATGACGACCTCTTCGACCGGCCGGGTCTGCCGACGCACGGACTCCACGGCCTCAGCAAGGTACGGGCCACCACGGTTCGTCGCGATGATCACAGCGATCGTCTGCGGCACCAGGACTTCCTCTCGCTCGAACCATAAGCTATCAGCCATGCCGACCTCGTCATTCATGACCTTCCTCAGCCGAGCAGTAGGCCACGTCCGCTGGCGTGTACGCAGGTTCATCGCTCTGATGCTTGACCGCATGCGACGCGGTGATCGGACAGTGATCATGACTCCGCCTGCAGGACTTCGTTTCGGAAACTGGATGTACCTGTGGCTGGACGCGCATCAGAAATCAGTCGCGGGACAGCCAACGCTGGTCCTCGAAGCACCGGGAATGGCACCGTGGTTCGAGACCTTTCCTGCCCTCCGGGCGCTGACCATCACACGAGATGAGCTGCGATTTCACGACCAGCGTGAGTGGAATGATCAGGACTGGCGTCAGGTCTTCGGCAAGGACTTCACGCGTGAGTCCGCGCACCGTTTCATCCGCGACAACATCGCCGATCACATCCCGCTCAGTCCACCAGATCGGATCGTTCTCAACGTTCGGCGCGGCGACTACTACTCCAACCCAGGGCTGAAAAAGCTCTATGGTTTCGACCAGCTCGGTTACATTCGTGCAGCCCTTGCCGAGTTCTCGAACGTGAACGATGTGCTCATCGTGTCGGACGACGCCGACTGGTGCCGGCAGAATGTTGCCCCGCTCATGCATGCAGTGGCCAACGTGGCTTACGCCGACCCGGATCCAGCGGCGAATTTTCTTGCGGTCGCAGGTGCGCGACGCATCATAGGTATGAACTCGACGTTCACTTACTGGGCCGGTTACGTGGCCGACGCCATCCGTGCGGATGCGCAGATCGTCATGCCACTGTTCCACGGCCGGCTTTATGCCGATACCGATGCCCACCAGCTAGACCCGACTTGGACGGCGATCCCTGGATTCCACTAGCTGCGCCTCGGTTCACCGCTATCCGCGATCGAATCGATGACGACGTTGATCGGGGCCCCGCCCGGCGGTTCCGGGATGGACACCAGGCGATACCACCCGTCATCTCTACGACGCAACGGCGCTGTGATGACGGCGAGAAGCGGATGCTTGGTTCGCCGCACCCAACGCCGTAACACCAAAGGCGGCTTCATTGACGCCGTATGCCCTGACCATCGGAACTTCCGCCTGATGACTTCTGGTGTGCGCACCCAGGAGAAATGCAGGACGGCGCTATCGCTGGGAACGACGGCGTTCACGACGGCGTCTCGAGGTCGCCAGGGGTCGGTGTTCCTCGATCGCAGATCGACCCGGAAGAGATCGACCCCCGCCTGACGAGCGTGCAATAGCCGGGTACCTGCCTTCACAGCAAGCGGTCCAGGAAATGAACCCGCGGGACGCCAGAATCTGCTCGATGCCTCCAGATATCGTCCGCGGTCGTTGCGGGTGTACAGCCAGCGAGAAGGGAAATCGAGTCCCGAGGCACCTGCACGATCCGCTCGATCAAGCATCGCGAAGAATGCGTGAGGGTCGAGCATCACCTCGTCGGTGTCGAGTTGGACGACCCAGTCAGCGCCCGCGGAGGCGACATCGAGTGCTGCCTGTCTCTGAAAGGTGTCGTTCTCGAGAGGATGACGCTCTACCTGAGCAAAATCACCCGGCGCATGTACACACTTTCTCTCGGTATCGATCTCGGCGATGATCGCAAGACACTGCGCAACGGGGAGGGGCGTTCCGGTCCAAGACGTCGAGGTCCGGTCATAGGAGAGCACGATCCGATCCACGAACGGATAGTATGCGGACAGGCTTTCTCGCAAATAGCTCGGATCAGCGAGAAGGATGTACGCGTTTATCCGCAGTGGTCTCATCTAGTCGTCTCGTTCACTTGCCGTGCCCTGTCGTGCGGACGAATCGCTGCCAACAGCCCCACGAACGTTCCCGCGATATCCGTGCTCGCGCGAACGACACCTCCTCCGACCCCGCGAACGCGCGAGCGCAGCGAATCCTTCGCACCCCACTCCCGCACGCCTGTGGTGGCTTCTCGCCCCACGCCTGCGACGACCGAGCCGAGATAGCGCGTCATGTGCGGGTCGGACCAGCCGAGCGTGGTGCGCAGCAGCAGGATGTGATTCCGTGCGCCGTAGAACCGATAGCGCCGATCGAAGCGGCGCCCCTTGGCGTAGTCGCCCGCGACGTGGAGCACAACCGCATCCGGGGCGAAGACGATGCGGTACCCGGCCTTGCGCACGCGCAGCGCGAGGTCGCTGTCCTCACGCAGACACGTACCGGGGTAGAAGTCGTGGATGCCGCCGATCTCGGTCAGCACCCGAGTGCGCACCGACATGTTCGCCCCGAGCATGTGGTCGGCATCGACGACGCGTCCCGGATCGGCGCCGAAGTTCCCGGTCAAGCGCCCGTTGGGCAGGAATCGGCCGATGCGGTCGTGCCCCTCGAGCTCTTCTCCTGGACGATCGTTGCTCGCCCGCCCGCCGACCGCACCGACGTCGTCAGGCTCATAGGCGTCGAGCAATTCGGCCAACCACTGCGGCTCGGCGTAGGCGTCGTCGTCGATGAACGCCACAACGTCTTCGGTCGCGTCGAATGAACCGATCGCGCGGGATGCCGCGAGAGTCCCTGCGCCGAGATCGTTGCGGCGGTACTCGACGTCGGGGAAGCCCGCGGCACCGATGAACTCGTCGACGACCGCGTGCGTGAGCTCGTCAGGCGAGGCGTCCACGACGACGATGCGCTCCGGCGCGAGCGTCTGCCGCCCCAGATGCTCCAGACACGTGCGAACAAAATCCGGGCGACGATACGTCGCCACGACCACCACTGCATGACGCGCCATCGTCCACACTCCCCTTGGTGCATTCCCCTGATGCCCGGAACGTCCCCTGATCCCGTGCTGCCTCGACTATATCGACCGCGACCGACGCGGGCACGCTAGATTCAGGCCATGCCCCAGCTCTCCATCACGACGATCGCGACGGACACGCCGATGGGCGCGCAGGCGTACCAGCGACAGGTGACCTCTCGAGCGGCCGAGGCGCTGGCCGCGACGGGCGAGGTGTGGTCGGTGCACGAGCACACCGTGCGATCGCTGCGTTCGTCGCTGCCCGGCGATCGGCGTCTGCCGCTGGGGCGCCTGGCACGCGCCTCCGCATCGACGCGCGCGGCCGTTGGACGACTGCTCTACCGCGGCGACGATGTCTCACACCGCATGACGCTCGAGCTTCCGCCATCGCCGCACGCCGACGTCGCGACGCTGCACGACGTCGTGGCGTGGCGCTTCCCCGACGAGTCGGGGCCAGTGGCGGCCGCCGCCGAAGAACTCCGACGCAGCGCCGCCGTCATCTGCGTCTCAGCATTCACGGCGGCCGAGGCTCAGGAGCTGCTGGGCATCAAAGATCCGCACGTCGTACCGAACGGCGTCGACCCGCGCTACTTCGATGCTGCTCCGCTCGCTCCCGCACTCCTGCAGGGGCTCGGACTCGACGGGCCGTACGTGCTGCACGCCGGCGGCGCCGCACGCCGCAAGAACCTGCGCGCCCTCGCCGAGGCATGGCCGCTGATCCGCCGCGAGCGGCCGGGTCTCAGACTCGCTCTCGCGGGGCCCGAGCATCCCGAGCGCACCGCGCTGTTCGACGGGCAGCCGGGCGTGCACCTGCTGGGGCGACTCCCGGACGAGCTCATGCCCGGCCTCGTCGCCGCATCCGCCGTCGTCGCGGTGCCGTCGTTGTACGAGGGTTTCGGACTGCCCGTGCTCGAGGCGATGGCGGCGAACGTGCCCGTGGTCGCCGCGAACACGAGCAGTCTGCCGGAGGTCGCCAGCGGGCACGCGATTCTCACCGAGCCGGATGCTGCTGCGATCGCCGCCGGCATCATCGACGCCACCTCCGGCGACAGCGCGCTCAGCGGCCTAGTCACAGGAGGCCGCGCACACGCCGCCCAGTACACCTGGGAGCGAAGCGCCGCCGGCCATGCGAGGATCTGGAACGCCGTGCGATGAGCCCGCAGAACCCTGTGCTCGCGTTCGTGACGAGCATCCGGCATCCGCGCAACAGCACCGACTACGCATCGGTCGAGGCCATGCTGCGGCAGTCGGTGACCGCGTGGCTGGGTCAGGCCGACCCGCGCTTCGCGATCGTCGTCGTCGCGAACCAGTCCGTCGAGCTGCCACGTGATGATCGCGTCCACCAGGTGCAGGTGTCGTTCCCGCCGCCGTCGGATGAGCGCACGCCCCGCACCGGAATCGCGGCGGTGCTGCGCGACAAGGGCACGAAGAACGCGATCGGGCTTACCCGCGCGCGCGAGCTGGGAGCCGAGTACGTGATGTTCGTCGATGCCGATGACTTCGTCTCGCACCGCCTCACAGGGTTCGTCGCCGCGCATGCCGGCGATCCTGGGTGGACGATCACCGACGGATGGCGCGTGCAGCTCGAACGCCGCACGATCCGTCGGCACTCCGGGGATTTCCAGCTGCAGTGCGGGTCATCTCACATCGTGCGCGCCGATCTGCTGCCGCCGACCACCGGTGGTGTGATCGCGACGCAGGGCGAGCTGTACGCGGAGCAGGGCGATTTGCTCGAGCGCTGGCTCGGGTCGCACATGCACCTCCACGACGATCTACCGCTGTCGCCATTGCCGTTCCCCGGCGCGCTCTACCGGGTCGGCACCAGCCAGTCGCACTCGGGCAATGCGCTGGGCGGTGCGGGCAGTGTCGTCACCCATAGGATCGCGACGGAGTTCGGCGTACCTGCGACAGGCTGGATGCCGTGGCGTGTGGCACGTGCGGTGCTGCCGTCCGGACGCGCCGTGCGCGAGCGGGTGCGGAAGCTGCGCCGCCGGGGGTAGCGAGGTGTCGCGAACGGCCGCAAGGCTTTGAGCACGCGGCACCTCGTGCCACCTCCCGCTGCGGCCCCACCCCGCACCCGCGAATCCCCTACGCCCCGCACTTGTCGAGATTTCCGCCCCGCACCGGCGCCGGAGCCCCATACTGACGCAATGAACCCAATGGTGGTGTCGCCGCCGCGTCGTGAGCACGTGGATGGCCAGACTCGAGTCACCGTCGACGTCAGCGACCGCGCACCCCTCTGGTTCTCCGTCCCAGACCAGTTCGCCGACCTGCTCGGCGACCGCGCAGACCACGCGCTCATCGCACTGCTCATGCCAGCGATGAAAGTCGGGCGCGACCTGCACATCGGCGGCACGGTGACCGACAGCCTGCTTCATCAGGCGAACAACGACCTGCAGCGCCTGCTGCAGATGGAGCATCACGATCTCCTGCCGATCCGGGTCACCGCGGACGCCGCATCCGTCCCCGCGGCGCACGCGTCGGGGGTCGCCACCGCAAGCTCAGGGGGCGTCGATTCCTCAGCAGTGCTCATCGAGTACTTCCACAGCGACGACGTGCCCGAATCGCTGCGGGTGACGCATCTGCTGAACAACAACGTCGGCGCGCACGGGCCGGACGGCGACGAGCTGTGGCGACTGCGTTGCGAGCCACTACGACGCCTCGCTGCCGACTACGGCCTGCCGTTCGTGACCGTCGACAGCAACCTCGACGCCCACTACCCGTTGATCGGCTTTCTCGAGTCGGTTTCGATGCGCAACGCCGCCGTCGCCCATCTGCTGTCGGCGGGGATCGGGCACCTGCACGTGGGATCGGAGATCTCGTACGTCTTCGGGCGAGTGGATGACTCCGGCGAGATCGCCCGGCTCGACCCGATGCTGCTGCCATTGGTGTCGACGACCGCGGTGTCGGTCAGCTCGACGAGCTCGGGCCTGAGCCGAGTGCAGCGGACGATCGCTCTGATCGGACGTCCAGAGGCACGGTATCTCGACGTGTGCACCGACGACGATCCGACGCGTGTGGGCAACTGCTCGAAGTGCGCGAAATGCGTGCGCGCGATGCTCACGTTGGAGATCGCCGGGCATCTTCAGGACTTCTGCCCTGATGCCTTCACCTACGCCACGTATGCCGACCACCGTGATGCGTACATCGCGCGGGTGCTGTCGGCCAACGATCCGCTCGAGCGCGAGATCCGCGACTTCGCGGCCGCGCAGGGATGGCGCTGGCGCGCGTCGGATCGCCGCCGTGCTGCGGTCCGGTGGGTGCGGATCGAGGCGAGGAGGTCGGGGCGACGGATGCTGCGCCGGTTCGGGCGGCGGGGTCAGGAGCCGGCTTCGACTCGCTGACGCTCGCTCAACCCGTTTCGTCTCGCTCCGCTCGCTCAACGACCCGCATGGCAGCATCGTCTCGCTTCGCTTCGCCCCGCATGGCAGCATTCGCGGGTCATTGAGCTTCGACTCGCTGACGCTCGCTCAACCCGTTTCGTCTCGCTTCGCTCGCTCAACGCCCCGTATGGCAGCTTCGTCTCGCTTCGCCTCGCCCCGCATGGCAGCATTCGCAGACCGTTTCGTCTCGCCCGCAAGGCAGCAGTCGCGGGTCGTTGAGCGAGGAGCGCAGCGACGAGACGAAACGCGTTGAGCAAGCGAAGCGCGTCGAAACGACGACTCAGCCCCTGAGCGCCGACACGATCCCGGACGGGAACCGTCGCTGCCCCAGTGGCAACCCGGCCACGCGCGCGATCGCCGCCTCGAGCCCGTCATTGAGCCGCGCGACCGTCGCCTGATCAGCCACCCACCCGGACTCCGCCATTTCCTCCAGCGGCTGCGACGCGTCGAACTCCCGGTACCTCGACTGCCCCGGAGTCACCGCAGCCTCGTAGTCGCGGAACTTGAAGTCGCCGCCGTCGAGCGGCGGGTCCAGCGTCGTCCAGACGGCGGGGATCCCGTACGAGTCGGCGGTGATCAGCCCGTGCAGCGACGTGGTGATCACCGCCCGCGCAGCGGCGATCTCGCGCACCGCGCCACCCGCACGCTGATGCACATTCACTACCCTCGCGCCATCGCCGGCAGCCCGCACGAGCGCGGCCAGCCCCTCGTGCGGCCGGTGGTGTCCGTGCGGCACGACGGCGATCCTGTCGTCGCCGACCGGGCGGGCCTGGTGCCTGGCCACGAGCAGCCCAGGATCACCGTAGGCGGGCTCGGCCTGCACCCCGATGCGCTCGGCGGTCAGCGGGCCGCGGACGGCCAGGACGGATGCCGACGGCAGCGGACGCCGTCCATCACGCATGAGACCCGACCCCCAGATCGCTCCGGAGAACTCCGGCGGCAGGAACTCGAGCAGGCTCCCCACACCGACCAACCCGGCCGCACGGGGTTCGCGGTACTGCGGCACGAGCCCGTAGCGGGGCAGCAGCCACGGCGTGAGGTCGTCGCCGAAGTTGGGGTGGCCGTCCCACCAGAACGTCGGAACGATGTGTCCGCCCCACGCCGTCCGACGTCCGAGCGCCGACCCGAACCGTCCCAGTTGCCTGAGCCTCCGTCGCGCGGCACCGTGATACTTCACCTCGCGCCTCCCGATACGGCGACCCCGCCGACCGCATCGTGGAACAGCGTCTCGTACGACTCCGCCACCCGCGCCCACTCGAACTCCGGCAGGCGCGTACGACCGTTCGCGGCCAGGGTGCGACGAAGCGGCTCTTCGCCCAGCATCCGTCGGATCGCCGATGCCAGCGACAGGCGGTCCGTCGGGTCGACCAGCAGCCCGTCTTCGCCGTCGCGCACGAACTCGGCTGCGCCGCCTCGCGACGTCATCAGCAGCGGAGCACCAGCCCGCCACGCTTCGAGTGCGACGATGCCGAACGCCTCGGAACGGCTCGGCACGACCACGGCGGTCGCCGCCGCCATGCGCGCCGCGACCCCTTCGGGCGTCGCCTGTCCTGCCAGGTGGATTCGGTCACTGAACCCGGCGCGGGAGATCTGCTGCTGAAGTGCGGAACGTTCCGGCCCTTCGCCGACGATCTCGAGTTCCACCCCGGCGGCATCCGCCTCGACGAAGGCGTCGATGAGCAGGTCGAAGCCCTTCATCCGCCCGAGCCGCCCGACCGCCACCAGCAGATCCGACCGACGCTCCACACCCTCGACGAGCGGCAGCGGAGCGACCCCGTTCGGAATCACCATGCCACTGCGCGAATCCAGCCCGAACCGCGCCCGCAGATCGGCGAGCACGTACGCACTCGGCGCGGTCACCGCAGACGCTGCGGCGATCGCATCTCGCAGCCCCCGTCGCAGCAGGGCAGAGCGCGCGTAGACGCCGTTGTCGTCACCGAGGGTCTCGCCGTGCGACGTGACGACCAGCGGCACGCCGTATCGGCGATGGATGCCGAGCGCGTACAGCCCGTTGGGCCCGAAGCACTGCACCGACACAACGTCAGGACGGAACTCGCGCATCGCCCGCGACCACTTCGACAGCGCGCCGGGCGCGCGCAGCGCGAACCGCCCCAGATCACGGGCGCTGCGGGCAGGCAGCGGTGTCGGCAGATACCGAACGCCGAACCCGCGGGCAGAAGCACGCGCCCCTCGATCCACCGTCCAGACCTCGACCGCATTCCCCCGCGCCTGCAGCTCTTCGCCCACCCGCGCAACGTGCTCCTCGACCCCGCCGACGAACGGCGCGAACGATGACGAGATCAGCGCGATGCGAAGGCCTGAAGGCGCGTCATCTCTTCGATGCACCGCGTCCGCCGGGGCGTTCGGTCGGCAGATCGACGCTCGCCGGACGGAGCGGGTTCAGCGGACGTTCGGTCGAGGTGTCATTGTTCGCCGCGCGGAGGAGGTCGTCGATCGACATGGTCTCGTCCGATTGATACCCGTCGGATGGGTCAGATGGCGAACGTCGCGGGCCCGTCGACTGCCGCGCCCCCCTCCGTGGTCGCGGCGCGGGCTCAGCCTCCTCGGGAGGCGCCGATTGATACCCGTAGCCGTAGCTGGCCCCCGAACTGGAGAGTGCGACGCGGTTGAGCACGACGCCGAGCACGCGTCCGTGCACCTTCTCGATGGCATCCATCGCCTTGGCCACGATGTCGTAGGTGCTCGACCCGGCGGCGATCACGAGGATCGCGCCGTCGGCCTGATGCGTGAGGATCGCGCCGTCGGTGATGGGCACCAGCGGAGGCGCATCGATGATGACGGTGGCGTGGTCGGCGAGCTGGTCGAGCAGCGTCTTCATCCGGTCGGATCCGAGAAGCTCGCTGGGGTTGGGCGGGGTGGTGCCGGCGCCGAGCACGAGAAGCCCCGGCATCCCCGGGGCGCGCTGCAGCACGTCGGTGAGATCCGCCCGCCCGGCCAGCACGTCGGTGAGTCCGGCGCCGTGGGCCAGGCCCATGGTGCGCGCGACGGTCGGGCGGCGAAGGTCGCCGTCGACGAGAACGACGTGGGCGCCGTTCGCTGCGAGTGTCGCGGCGAGGTTCGCCGCCACGGTGGATTTGCCCTCTCCCGGCAGTGCGCTGGTGACGACGATGCGCCGGGGCGGGTGGTCGACGTCCATGAACTGCAGGTTCGTGCGCATGACGCGCAACGATTCCGAGACGGCGAACGAGCTCTTCGACGCGCTGTCCTGCTCGGGGATGAGTCGCTGGTGCTTGTCGAGACCCGAAATGGTCGGGATGGCACCGAGCACCGACACGCCCAGGCGCTGCTCGACGTCGTCAGCAGCACGGATCCGCCGGTCGGAATATGCGCGCATGAACGCGAAGGCGATACCCGCGGCCAATCCGATGATGCCGCCGATGACGACGGCGGAGCGGGTGTCGGGGAATGACGGTGCGACTGGCAGCGCCGCCGATTCGCCGAGAATGACGGTGATCGGCGATGACCCCTCTGTGCCGTCGCCGTCGAACTGGTCGATCGTTGCGGTGAGGCCGCGCACCCACGCCGAGGCGAGGTCACGTGCTGCTTCCGGGCTCGAGCCCTGGGCGGTGATGCGCAGGATCGCCGTGCTCGGGGGGTTCTCCACCGTGATGCGCCTGACGAGCTGCTCCGGGCTGTCGCTGAGGTCCAGCTCTTCCGCCGCGTGCTCTGCGACCGTGCGCCACATCGCCATGTCGAGATAGGTCTCGACCTTGGCGTTGGCGAGTGCGTCCTGGGTGCCCGGTGCGACGACGACACCCGCGTCGGTTCCGAGGTCGCGCGTCTTGACGAAGCCGCTGGCCGATGCCTCGTACACCGGCGTCTGCAGCTTCGCCCAGCCGTAGCTCACGCCGACGCCGATCAATGTGAGCAGCACGATCGCCAGTGCGTGCCGCCGCAACGCTACGAAGTAGTCGCGGAGTTCCATGTGGCCCCCAGAGTGTTGGATCTGATCTTACGCATGGGCACGGATGCCGCGGCATCGAACTTGCCCGATGACTGCGCCGCTTCGAAAGCCAGTGCCCCCAGACACAGACCGGCGATCAGGAAAGGGATCGACACCTGTGCCGATACCCAGAACAGGTCGAACTGCGCCTGCACGATGCGAGCGAGTACCGATCCGAAGGCCAGCATCCCGAATCGCGGATCGACGCGCCAGAGCACCACGATGAAGCCGACCCACATGATCGTGAAGCCGAGCAGGCCGATCAGACCGGTCGAGGCGATCACTTCGAGCTCGGCTTGCGGGGGCTGGAAGTTGGCGGTCGGGTGCACGTACCAGTAGCGCAGGCCGTGCCCGACGAGCGGCTGCTCACGCCACAGGTGGTAGACCTCCTGCAGCCAGTTGAGCCGCTGGTAGACCGAGTTGAACTTGTTCTGCGATTCGACCTGCTCGATTACGCTCTGCGCGAGCAGCCAGATGCCGGGCACACTGAGCAGGAAGGCGAGCACCCAGTGCTTCGCCCCGCCCTGACGCAGCACGTAGATGAGCATCACGACGATGAAACCGATGATGGCCTGGCGCGACTGCGTCAGCAGCAGGGCGACGAGGCAGAGCACGAACGTGATGCGTGCCCATCGTTTCGGGATGCGCGCCCAGTCGGGGCTGAGCCAGGCGGCGAAAGCGACGAAGGCAAGCGCTCCGCCGGCGGCGTTCTTGTGCATCGGCCACGGCCAGGCCGGATACACGGCGGCGAACTCACCGCGGGCGAAGTTCATGACGGCGGTGATGAGCGTGCCGACGGCGATCATGGCGCCGACGATGAGGATCAGCCGCAGTGCGATGTATGCCTTCCCGGACCGCCCGATCGCCCAGCCGAGGATCAGGGCGCCGGAGATCAGCAGCCACGCGCGCACCCACTCGACGACGTTCTGCTGGAACGGGTTGATGATGACGGTGAACACTGTGCTGAACTGATAGATCAGGTTGAGCCGGAGCATCGCCCGCATCGGCGGTGTGTGCTCGTGCTGGCCGAGCAGCACGGCGACGCCGAAGCCGGCGGCGAGCGCCGCATCCGAGACGGTGAAGTCGCCGCCGCCGAGGCCGATCCGTTCGACGATGAACACTGCGGGTGTCGCCATCAGCATCGTCGCGATCGGCGTCGACCAGGTGATCACGGCTGCGATCATGAGCACGCCGATCACGACGGCGGTGATGGCACCGTTGGCGAGGCCGCGGTCGAGCACGAAGTACACCGCGCCGGCGACGCCGATGGCGAACAGCACCCATCGCCACGCGTCTGCCCACAGGTCCGCAAGCCACCGGCGAATCCCCGTTCGCTGGTGGGCCGGAGCCACACCTATCCCCATTGAGTCAGTATGACACCGGCGTCCGTCGGGCGCGGGTTCGGATAAGTGGAGAGCGGCAGACGATGCCGAGCGTCAGCGACCGGTGATGAGGTGCCGCGGTGGCCCCTCGACGCGCGCGACCGCGATCTTGAGTTCGACGAGTTCATCGTTCATCTTGTCCATGCGAGCTCCGAGTTCGCGACGAGTTTCAGCGATCTCGCCCCTGACACCGGCAAACTCGCCCCTGACGCCAGCGATCTCCCCCCGGACACCGGCAATCTCGTCTCGCAGCTCACCTCGGACCCCGGCGGTCTCGTCCCGCATCTCGTCGTGGGCACCCGCGAACCCGTCCCGCATCTCCCGGCGGACGTCAGCGAACCCGTCCCGCATCTCCCGGCGGACGTCAGCGAACTGGGCATCGGTGCGGTGGATCATCCAGCCGAAGGAGCCCGCGAAGGCGAGCAGAAGCGAAACGACACCCACGATGGTCGTGATCATTTCGGCGGACATGTACACGCTCCTATTGTGCCCGAGATCTGGCCTTCTTGCCTGTTCTTCGAGGCTACGGGCGGCGTTCGACATGCGGGCCGCGTATGCCGGGTTCGGTGGACAGTCACGGCGCGCCGTCGCCGGTGCAGAAGAAGTCATTTCACCGAAACCCTCAGAAATGGGGCATGATTGGCACATCGGTGCCCCTGTGGGAGGGTCACCGACGACGACGCCCTGTGGGAGGGCGTTTTGATAGTGCTCTGGGGAGAGGCAGTTCAGCATGCGCAGTGGGAATCTGGGGTGGCTGCGATGAGCGGCCTGCTCGTGACGGAGTGGATCGAGCGATCGGGCGGCGCGGAGCGCGTGCTCGACGTGATGGGGAACGCGTTTCCCGATGCCGACGTGCGCTGCCTGTGGAGCGATGCGCCTTCGGCGTTTCCGACACGGCAGCTCGATGAGTCGTGGCTCGCGCGCACGCCGTTGCGACGGCACAAGGCGCTGGCGCTGCCGCTGATGCCGTCTCTCTGGCGTCATGTGCGTGCCGACGCGTCGTATGACTGGATGCTGGTGAGCTCCTACGTCTTCGCGCACCATGTGCGCCTGGCCGGGCAGGACATCCCCAAGTACGTCTACGCGCACACGCCGGCTCGGTACATCTGGAACCCCGAGCTCGACCGCCGCGGCGACAATCCGGCGGTGCGTGCGGTCGCGCCGATCTTCCGCGGCATCGACCGTCGTCGCGCGCAGGAGGCGACGGCGATCGCGGCGAACAGCGAGTTCGTGCGGGAGCGGATCCGGCGGGCGTGGGATCGCGACGCCACCGTGATCCATCCTCCGGTCGCTGTCGAGCGCATCCTGTCGCGGCCCGACTGGCGCACCGGCGTGACCGACGATGACGAGCGCCGGATCATCGATGCCCTGCCGGACACCTACGTGCTGGGGGCGTCGCGCTTCATCCCGTACAAGCATCTCGATCTGGTGATCGAGGCCGCTGCCCGCGTGGGGCTTCCCGTCGTGATCGCAGGGTCGGGTCCGGATGAGCAGCGCCTCAACGCGGTCGCCGCGCAGGCGGGTGTACCGGTCACTTTCGTGATCGCGCCGTCGGATGCGCTGCTGTACGCGCTCATGCAGCGTGCGTCCGTATTCGTCTTCCCGCCCGTCGAGGATTTCGGCATCGTGCCGGTCGAGGCGCAGGCGGCCGGCGTGCCCGTCGTCACCGGCCCCGAAGGCGGCCAGCTCGAAACGTACATCGACGGCGTGAGCGGGGTGACAGCCGAGTCGACGGATGCTGTCGACCTCGCCGATGCGATCAGCACGGCGATGTTCCTGCCGCGCTTCGACGCCCGTTCGGCGACGGCGCGCTTCCACGAAGACATCTTCACCGCGAAGATCCGCCGCTTCGTGGGCGATGAGCAGGATATGACGCCATTGCGCACGCTGCGGAAGCCGTTCGCGCCGGAGCCGCCTTCTCCAAGACGCTTCCGGCCGGCTGCCTGAGCAGTCGACGGTCTCCCACAGGTTACGAAACGGACACCTCCCGGCCACCGAAACGTCCTGAATGCCGCTTACGCAAACGGGATGATGAGCCCGATGTTCGTCTGAGAGAGGAACTACCACATGCGGCTTTCCGTCATCGGTTGCGGCTACCTAGGGGCCGTGCACGCTGCGTCCATGGCATCCATCGGCCATGAGGTCGTCGGCATCGACGTCGATTCTCGCAAGATCGATGCGCTGTCGAAGGGACAGGCGCCGTTCTTCGAACCGGGGCTGCCGGCGATTCTCGAAGACGGCATGCGTTCCGGTCGTCTGTCGTTCACGACCGACATCTCGGCGGCGGCCGGCGCGGCCGTGCACTTCGTCGGTGTCGGCACGCCGCAGCAGTCCGGCGGGCACGCGGCAGACCTCACCTACGTGAACGCGGCGATCGATTCACTGCTCCCCCACCTGGCCGACGGCGACATCGTCGCCGGCAAGTCGACGGTCCCCGTAGGCACCGCCGCAGAACTCGCTCCACGGATCACGGATGTCGGCGCCACGCTGGTGTGGAACCCCGAGTTCCTCCGCGAGGGCTGGGCGGTGCAGGACACTGTCGACCCCGATCGCCTTGTCGCCGGAGTGCCGGCTGGGCCTGAGGGCGAACGCGCGGCGGATATTCTGCGGGAGATCTATCACCCCGCTGTCGCCAAGGGCACCCCATTCATCGTGACCGACTATGCGACAGCCGAGCTGGTCAAGGTCTCGGCGAACGCGTTCCTCGCGACCAAGATCTCGTTCATCAACGCGATGGCCGAGATCGCCGAGGTCACCGGCGCCGACGTCACCCAGCTCGCCGACGCGATCGGCTACGACGCGCGCATCGGCCGTCGTTTTCTCGGTGCGGGGATCGGTTTCGGCGGTGGATGCCTGCCGAAGGACATCCGTGCATTCGCGGCACGTGCGGAAGAGCTCGGCCGCGGAGAATCGGTGAACTTCCTGCGCGAGGTCGACGCGATCAACCTGCGCCGCCGCGATCGTGCGGTGCAGCTCGTCGTCGAAGGGCTCGGCGGCAGAGTGTTCGGCAAGAAGGTGGCGATGCTGGGCGCTGCGTTCAAGCCGTTCAGCGACGACGTGCGCGATTCGCCGGCGCTGGATGTCGCCGTGCGGCTCAACGGCCTCGGAGCGGATGTCGTGGTCACCGACCCGCAGGCGATCGAGAACGCTCGCCATCTTCATCCGCAGCTGACGTACATCACCAGCCGGGATGACGCGATCCGTGATGCGGATGCCGTCGTGATGGTGACCGAATGGGATGAGTATCGGCGCGAGCTGACGCCTGAGCACGCGTCGACACTCACGGATGGTCGCGTGGTGGTCGATGCCCGCAACGGCTTCGATGCTGCGGCCTGGCGAGCGGCCGGCTGGCAGTACTTCGGAATGGGCCGGCCGTGATGCCACAGGCGGGCGACGTTAGGCTGGGAGTGTGATTTCGCTTCCTCCGAGTGACCCTCCCGCCGGCATCAGCCGCCGCGAGTGGCGCCGACGTACCGCGGGAGCTTCGACGCCCGAGAACACGCAGTCCTCTGGTGCTCTGCCCGGCCTCTTCGCGTCGGCCGAGAGCGCTGCCGCGCGCCCCGAAGATGCTCGCCCGACCATCTTGACCGTCTGTACGGGCAACATCTGCCGATCGCCGATGGCCGAGATCCTGCTCCGGCGCACCCTCGAGCCGCTGGGCGTTCACGTGCACAGTGCGGGGACCCAGGCTCTGGTCGACTACGGCATGCCCCAGCCGGCGCAGGATATGGCACGAGCGTTGGGGGCGGATGCCGGCGTCGTCGACGCCCACCGTGCGCGCTACCTGATCGAGCCGATGGTGCAGCGGGCCGATCTGATTCTGACGATGAGCCGCGAACACCGCTCACGGGCCGTGCAAATGATGCCACGCAGTCTGCGCCGCGTGTTCACTATCCGCGAGTTCGCACGCCTGGCCTCAACCCTCAGCACCGAAGACGCTCGCGCCGCCGCAGACGCCGCAGGCGACGGCCCCCGCGAACGTCTGCGCGCCGTAGCACTCGCAGTTGCCGACCAGCGTGGCCTGTCGGAACCGGTCGCCGACGAGGACGACGTGATCGACCCGTACCGGCGTTCGCAGGAGATCTACGAGCAGTCAGCGGCAGAGATGACGCCCGCCGTCGCCGAGGTGGACCGGATCGTTCGCGCGGCGCTCGGCTGAGCAAGCCGCTCCACCTCGGCAGAGGCCGAGCGGCCGCCGTCAGGCGCCTGCCTTGGTGAGGGTATTGACAGCGGTGATGATGCGTTCAAGGTCGCCCTGCGACAGGGAGCACCGGCAGGGACGCGACCTCGCGCGCTCGGCCTTCCACGCCGCCACGAACCCGTCCCGATCCTCCGGCACACGGATCGTGTACTGGTGATACACATGCACCGCCCGCTCTGCCACTGGAGGTGTGACAACGCCGTGCAGGTTCGCGTCCAGGAACGCCACATTAGCCTGACAGGTCTTCGTCCACGCGTCGACCTTCGTCAACTGCTCACGGCCGATCGCCGCATGGATATCGGTCATGCGGGCGTTGAATCCGATGATCTCGCTCTCATGCATCATCATGCTCAGGGCCCCGATGAAGACGCCGACGTGGTTCTCGGCCTCAGCGCCGGCGCAGACGAGTATCTGAACAAGCCGTTCCCACGGCGTGAACTGCGGGACTCACCGGCTCTCCGACGTCGACTCGAGCATCGGGCATGACCGTTCTCGAACCGTTGCATCCGGGGCGGCCGCTCCGCGCTGTCGACGACAGCGCGCGGGTTGTGCACCGCGATCTGCGCCTGGATCCTGAAACCAGGATCGACACGAAGGTGCTCTCCAACGCACATCCGCAGTTCCGAGCCCGCGACGGGCGTGCGCCGAGTTGCCGCGTATGCGGTCGACCGGTGCGGAGTGGCAGACGTCGCAGTTCTCCTTCAAGATCGCCGAGAACGACCCCAACGCGTCTGCGATGTGTTCCTGATGGGAGCGGCGACATCGCAGATGATCGCTGTCGTCCTCGACGATGCTGCCGCCGAGGGCTCATCGGTGATCGAGGTGCCCGGTCGGGTCGGGCTCGCCGTGCACTCGGTAACCGCTCTTGGTCACTGGCATCGCCGCCCTCATCGATCAAATCGAGTCCGGGATTGATGATGCTGTGGTCTCGCTCGAGAGGATCGATCGAGGAGGCCTCGTCGATCAAGTATCTAGCGGCCTACACCAATTGGACGGAGCATTGGCCGAGGGCCAGCCGATGATCCAGCCGGTACGCGACATCGTAGAGGTCTTGCCGAATGCGCTCGGTGCGGATGGGCCACGGAACTAGCTGCTGATGTTCCAGGGGAACTCTGAAGCACGCAGTCTCGGCGGCAATGCCGCGATTTTCATCGTGCTCCGCCCTGAGAACGGCGGTTTGTCTATTGTCGATGAGATCGCCAGTCAGCAGTCGCCGACGACGGCGTACTGCTGATCGTGCGCGACGTGACCGCAGCGATGGATCCGCATACGGATGCGTCGGCCACGCGCCGCACGATCTCCCACGAGCTGCGCAACCCCCTCACCGCGATCCTCGGTCACATCGATCTGCTCATCGAGCGTGACGACATCAGCGCGGCGGCGCGCCGTCAGCTCGACGTCGTCGAGCGAGCCGGCACCCGGATGGAGCGCCTCATCGACGATGCGCTCGTCACACCAGGTGCTCGCGCGGAAGACAGCGACGTGCACTTCGACCTCGCCGACATCGCACGGGCGTCGATCGAGGGCTTCGCCCCGGTCGCGGATGCCGGCGGCATCGCCCTGGACGTCGATCTGGAGCAGTACCTCCCCCTGTGCGCAGACGCCTTCCGGTTGCGTCAGGTCGTCGACAACGTGATCAGCAATGCGATCAAGTACGTCCAGCGCGGCGGGAAGGTCAGTGTGCGCGGTCACTGCCCCGCCCCGGGCGAAGTCGCCCTCACCGTCACCGACACCGGCATCGGCATCGGCGTCGACGACCTCCCCCGCATCTTCGAGCCCGACTTCCGCACCGAGGTCGCCCGTGAGCAGGGAATCCCCGGCACTGGCCTCGGACTCGGCATCTCGCGCGACATCGTCCTCGCGCAGGGTGGCCGCATCGACGTGAAGAGCGATCTCGGTCAGGGCACCGAAGTCAGCATCGTCCTCCCCTCGTCTCGCGAGCCCCGCGAGTCGTCTCCGGAACGGAGCCCCGCATGATCAACTCCTCCCTGGTGATGCCCGTCATCGCCGTGGCGACGGTCGCCACCGTCATCTTCATCGCGCTGGGCTTCCTGCCGAGGCCCTCGCGCGCCACGGCGATCTGGTCCGCGGGCTTCGCGATCGCGATGGTCGGGGCGTACGTCTGGCTCGCCCACGAGATGCTCGATTCCGAGCCGCTGCGCGCGCTCGGGTCTGCGCTGGTCATCGCGCCGATGCCGCTGATGTGGTCGGGCCTGCGTGCCTATCGAGGCCTCGAACGTCAGTTCGTGGTGCTGTCCGCGACTTTCGTCGTGGTCATGCCGCTCTTCCTCGTCGCCACCATGTACTTCGGCGTATACGGGATCGGTTTCCGGGTGCTCTTCTCGTCGACAGCGGTGTTCGCGGTGCTCATGCTCGTGGAGCTCGTGCGCCTGGGGCCCCACCTGCGCGACGAAGCGCTTCCGCTCATGGCCGTCTCGGCGGCGTTCCTGGTGTTCGCCCTCATCACGATCATCAATGGGGTACTGGTTGCGAATGGCACCATCGGCGGCGCCGACAGCCTGCAGTTCCTGCGCACGCTCAACATGATCGGCATCACGGTCTACATCACCTGCAACCTCGTCACCTGTCTGCTGCTCACCACGCGCGCCGGCGACACGACGCTCTCGCCGCGCAACACCTTCGACAGCACGGTGCGCAACCGGCTCAATCGCGCCGAGGCCGCCTCCGACCCGTGGTGGTCGCTTCTCGACATCCGCCTGGATGACCCAGACGACATCCGCTCAGCATCCAGCAGCGCCGGCTTCAACGCGATCAGCGAGCGATTCGGTCGCGATGTCGACGCGGCGCTGCCCGCGGATGCTGATTTCGAGCAGCTCAGCGCGACCCGCTTCATCGCACTTGTGCCGCGCGCGCAGGGCGGCGTGCGCGAGGTGGTGACGGATCTGCTCGAGCGGGTGTCGACGATCGATGACCGTCAGCCGGTACCGATCCGGATGTCGGCGAGCGTCGGCTGGACGCAGGTTCCGGTGGCCGGCTACAACCTCGACGACCTGATCGCATCCGCCGCCGCCGCGGCCGAGATCGCACAGGGGGCGGGCGGTAACAGGTGGGAGCGGGTCAGTGAGACCGCTCCCTGACACAACACATCCATGCGCTGTAGCATGACGGTGGAAGTCCCCAATTCCTGACGCTGAGTGAAAGAACTCCACAGATGTATGACGCCGCCCAGACGCAGAAGACTGCGGTGATCGTCGAAGACGATCAGGATGTGCGTGATCTTCTGGTTCAGGTGCTGCAAGCGGCAGGTTTCACGACGGTCGCAGTCGGCAACGGCATCGATGGAGTGAACGCCGTGCTCACGCATCAGCCGTTGATCACGACGCTCGATGTGAACATGCCGGGCATCGACGGGTTCGAGGCCGCGCGCCGCATCCGCACCCGGAGCGACACGTACATCATCATGCTCAGCGCCCTCGATGAAGAGGCCGACGTCGTGCTCGGCCTCAGTGCCGGCGCAGACGAGTACCTGAACAAGCCGTTCCGGCCGCGTGAGCTGCGGGCGCGGATCGAAGCGCTGCTGCGCCGTCCGCGCAGTGGTGCAGTGTCTGCCGTGCCCGCGTCATCGCCTGCAGCGGCGCCGCAACTGGCGGCCCCGACCGCGCCGACACCGGCGGGCGTTGCCGATTCCCCGACGTCGACTCCAGCGTCGGGTATGACCGTTGTCGAGCCGGCGCATCCGGGCCAGCCGCTCCACGCCGGCGACGACAGCGCCTGGGTCGTGCACCGCGATCTGCGGCTGGATCCTGAAACCAGGATCGCGATCATCGAAGACCGCGTGGTCGAGTTGACCCGCACCGAGTTCGATCTGCTGCACGCGCTGATGGAATCGAAGCGCCGGGTGCGCAGCAAGGCCGAGCTCACGCTGGTGCTGCGCGGCGAGTCGTACCTCACGACCGACTTCGTGGGCGAGGCCGACAAGCGCGCCATCGAAGCGCACATGACGACAGCGAAGTCTGTTGAACTCTGTCTTCATCGGATGCAGTGTGATCGGGTCTGCGCTCCGACAATGCGATCTTGACGCGCCGACCTTGACCTAGCCACAAGACCACCACAAGATTCCCCAAAGGTCCATGCTCTGCTAGCCATTCATCGATCCACTACTACGACTTTTAGCCGACCAAGATGCATTGACCCGGGCATTCCGGCACGATCCTTCATTCAACCTTTAGACGACACGATGGGTCGCTTGGGTGCACGTTGAGGCGGGCTCCATAGCTTCAGAACATGACATCGACCCACACTGAAACCGTCCCTTCGCAGGAGCGCCGCAACAAGCGCCGCCCGTTCATCGCCTTCGGCCTCGCAGTACTCGCCATCGGCGGTATCGGCGCCGCAGCGACGAGCGCCGCGTGGACCGACAACGGCTGGTTCAGCGCCTCTGCCAGCGCCGCCACCTTCAATCTGAAGGTGTCGCTCGACGGAAACACCTGGTCCGAGGGCGCCGCGAAGACGGTTGACGGCGTCACGACCATCGACGTCAAGGTCCCGTCGACTGCGTACGCCAACCTGCTGCCCGGTCAGAAGCGCGACGTGAGCCTCTGGGTGCGCAACGACAGCTCCGTCGCTGCCAATCTCACCAAGACGGTCGGCTTCTCCGAAGGCTCGACGTTCGCGGCGAACCCATCCGCCACGCTCTCCGGCCTCGCCGAGACGCTCGCACCCACCGGCCAGACCGGCTCCGATGACCAGTTCCTTCTGACGCTCACGACCCCTGCCGACTGGACTTCGGCGAACGTCGGCAAGTCCGGCACCGTGGTCGTGACGCTGACCGCCACCGCGACTTCCTGACCACCAACCGCTGAAACACGAGACACCGACCACTGAAACACGAGGGAACCATCATGCAGGCACTGCGTCGCGTCGCCATGGGTGCACTGTGGACCCTCGCGGCGATCGGTCTCGCGTGCGGCGTGGTCTGGGCGCTGACGTCGCTCGGACTGATCAAGCCGCTGGTCGTGATCTCCGGCTCGATGGAGCCAGGGATCATGACCGGCGACCTGATCATCGACACCCGCGTGCCGGCATCCGAGCTCGTCGTCGGAGACGTCATCAGCCTGCCGAGCGAGTTGACCGAAGATCTGGTCACACACCGCATCGCGGCGATCGCACCGGCCGTCGACGGCGGGTACACGATCACCATGAAGGGCGACAACAACGAATACACCGACGCGCTCGACTACGCGGTGGCGGGTGAGGTCTGGCAGCCGTCGCTTCAGCTGCCCGGCTGGGGCTCCGTGCTCATGCGTCTGACCACGCCCGCTGTAGCGGTGCCATTGATGGTGGGTCTTCTCGGGCTGTTGGGGCTCACCATGCTGACTCCTCCCGCTGCCAGACCTCGTCCGGCGCCGAAGGTCGCACGGGCATGAAGAACAAGCGCTTCGTCGCGCTCGCGATCGCGCTTCTGATCGGCGGCGGCCTGGGGGCAGCCACCGCCGATCAGGGACTCGAGCGCACCTCCGCATCGTGGACCGATCAGGGACAGGTGGCTGCGGCGGTGACGGCAGGCACCTGGACGACCACCACGGCGAGCAGCTGCGTTGCTTACGGCGATAACCGGGTCCAGCTCGCCGGATGCCGCGTCGTCGGCACTTCGTACTACTTCGGGTGGGTCGATTCCGGGAAGCACTTTCGGAACTACTACTTGAACTTCGACGTTCCCAGCGGAACCCGCTGGGTCAGCTTCGACGTTGATCTGAGCACAGTGCAGGGGAATGAATCAACGTGGTCCTGGACTTCGTCGAAGGTGCTCTCCGGCGCGCAGTTCACATCGCGTGACGGCTGGAACTGCAGCCAGTTGCCACGTGCGCGCGGCACAGGACTGGAGTGGCAGACGCACTCGATCTACTTCAAGGTCGTGGAGAACGATCCCGGCGCGTCCGCGATGTGCTCCTGATGGGCGCGGCGTCACCGCAGATGATCGCTGTCGTCATCGACGATGATGCCGCCGAGCGCTCATCGGTGATCGAGGTGCTCGCACGGGCCGGGCTCGCCGTGTATTCCGTCTCCCCCGCCACGGCGGTCGAGTCGGTTCGCCGGTACTCCCCCGTCGTCACAGTGCTGGGCATCGACATCCCCGACGCCGACGGTTTCGAGATCGCGCGGCGCATCCGCGCGGACAGCGCGACGTATCTGGTCGTGCTCAGCACGCGATCCGCGCAGAGCGACGTGATTCTGGGATACCAGTCCGGAGCGGATTGCTACATGACCACGCCGCTGCGCCCGCTCGAGCTCCGCGCCAGGGTCGAGGCGATGCTGCGTCGCGCGCGCCGGTCGTAACGGGCTTCGTCATGCTCAGGCTCGCTCAAGGACCGTCTCGTAAGCTGTCGCTCATGCCGTCGACCCGCCTTCCGCCCGTCGCGATATTCGCGCGAGTGATGCTCGTGCCATATGCCCTCGCGCTGGCCCTGATCGTCTGGTTGCCTGCGACCGCAGCATCCAAGGTGACCGGCATCGTCTTCCGCTTCGCGCGTTACGTGAGCGAGCACTCGACCATCTCGCTCGCCACCAGTTACACGGTGTTCGAGTTCCTCGCTAACATCGCACTCTTCGTGCCCCTCGGCCTGCTCTTGGTGGCCGCCTGGCCGCGGTCGAACGCCTGGGTGGTGTTGCTGCTGGGCTATTCGGCGAGCGCGACGATCGAATTGGTGCAGACGCTGCTGCCCAGCCGCTACCCGACTCTGTCGGATGTCATCGCGAACACGATCGGCACCGCGATCGGGTGCCTGGCCGTTCGCCTGTTCGTGCAACGGCATCCTGCTCCGAGGACCGTGCGAGCCTCTACGGTGGAAGCATGATCTTTTCCTCCTCTGACTCGCCGCCTCCGGGCGTCAGCCGTCGCGAATGGCGTCGGCGGATCGCGAGTGAGACGCCGCAGGATGCCCCGGTACAGGCGCGCCCGTCGCAGGCGGACCCGCAGTCGAATCGGGTGCAAGCCGGCCAAGCGCCGGACGTGCAGGATGCTGCGCAGCCGAGCGCCCCGCATGCGCTGACGATCCTCACTGTGTGCACCGGCAACATCTGCCGCTCGCCCATGGCAGAAGTGCTGCTGCGTGCCCGGCTTGAGCCGCTCGGCGTTCGCGTGCACAGCGCCGGCACGCATGCGCTGGTCGATCACGAGATGACCGGACCCGCACAGGCCCTCGCCCTCGAGTCGGGGGCAAGGACGGCGGATGCTGCGGCTCACGCCGCCCGTTATCTGGTGGAGCCCTACCTGCTGGATGCCGACCTGGTGCTTGCCATGGCGCGCGAGCATCGTTCGTATGCCGTGAAGATGGTGCCGAGCCGCATGCGCCGCACGTTCACGGTCAGGGAGTTCGCACGGCTCGCGTCGACGCTCGGCACTGATCAGGCCCGCGCCGCCGCCGAGGCCGCCGGCGCAGATCCGAAGGCGCGGCTGGCTGCCGTGCTGCAGGCTGTCACTGATCAGCGTGGACTCGTGCCGACTGATCCCGAAGACGACGACGTGATCGACCCGTATCGCCGCTCGCAGGAGACATACGCGAAGTCAGCTGCACAACTGATCCCTGCCCTGGATGAGGTCGAGCGCGTCGTGCGGGGGGCGCTCGGCTGAGCCCGACGCCCCGCAACCGTCGGCCCCTGAGCCTGGCGAAGGGTCCGACACACACCCCGCCCATTCACGGCATCTCCACGGCCTTCGCCTTCTACGATGGTGATCATGACGACGAGAGCCGAGCTGCGTGCTGAGAAGACGCGCCGACCCCTGCTGCGCAGCTTCCGTTTCTGGATTCCCATGGGGATTCTGCTGCTGCTTCTGGTGCTTGCGGTCGCGGCCGTCCTCGTGGGCAAGCCCATCTACGACCGTGCTATGTCCGCGAGGGCCTCTCTCGTGCAGGCGATGCCGCTCGCCACGACGGCCAAGGGTCAAATCCTTGCCGGGGACAGCGAGGGTGCGAAGACAACCGCCACGCAACTCGCGGCGCTGACCGCAGACGCTCGCGAACAGACCGACGACGGAATGTGGAAGAGCCTGGAATGGGTCCCGTTCATTGGCCCAAATTTGTACGCAGTTCGCACCGCCGCGGTTGTGACAGACGACCTTGTTACGGGCGCGCTCACGCCGGCAACCAACTTGAGCCTCAAGGCGCTGACGCCCGTCGACGGTGCTATCAGCCTTGCCTCGATCACCGACATGCAGTCGACTGTTACACAGGCGGCAGATGCCGTCGATGAGGCCGCCAGCGATCTCGACTCGATCAATCACGACGCGCTCATCCCCCAGGTCGAGCAAGCACTCACGCAACTCACCGACACAGTCGACGAGTTGCAGCCGTTGCTCGGGTCCACGAGGGACGTTATCGGAGTCCTGCCCACCGCGCTCGGAGCCGACGGCCCCCGGAATTACTTGACGATCTTCCAAAACAATGCAGAGTCCCGCGGTACCGGTGGTAACCCCGCGGCGATCGTCATGATTACGGCGGATCAGGGACGTATCACCATCACCCAGCAAGCGTCCAGCGCCGACTTCAGGAACGCCAGACCGGAACCGGTCACGACATTGAACGCCGAATCTGAGGCACTGTACGGCGACAAGATCGGACGTTGGATCCCGGACGCCACAATGACACCAGACTTCCTCGAGACTGCAGACATCATGCGAGCATGGTGGGCCGAGGAATTTGGAACCCCTGTCGACGCCGTGGTGTCCTTTGACCCGGTGGCGCTGAGCTATCTGCTGAAGGCCACCGGGCCGGCAGTTATTCCTGCAGATCCCGTCGAGGTCGACGGCTATCAGGTGCAACTTCTCGATGAGCCAATCACGTTGACCAGCGAGAACGCTGTCCCGTTGCTGCTCAACGAGGCCTATTCGATGTTCCCGGAGAACAAACTGCAGGACGCGTTCTTTGGCGCCGCGGCGTCATCCGTATTCGATGCCCTAACCTCGGGCAGCGCTGACCCAAAGGCGCTGTTGGACAACCTCGCACTCGCGATCGATGAGAACAGGCTTCTCTACTCGCCAGCGAACGAGACAGAGTCGGCGCTCGTTGGAGAATCGAAGCTCTCTGGTCGCCTGCCCAGCACGAATGCAGATCGCACGTTGGTCGGCGTCTATGTGAACGACTTCACGTCGAGCAAACTCGACTACTACATGCAACTCGACGTGGCAGCGACGTCAACGCAGTGCATAGCTCCCGACAGCCCGACGTTCACGACCACCGCAACGCTGACGAATACCATTACTCCCGAGCAAGCGCCGGGTCTGCCGTACCACATCGCGCCGGCACAGTTCTTCGACCGGGGCACTGTAGCGACGAACCTAGTCTTCTACGGCCCAGTGGGATCAACTCTCAGCGGCGTGACGGTCGATGGTCAACCCGCGAAGGTTACTGGTGTGCAGCACCTGGGCCGAGGGGCGGTCATGGTAGCTGTCGAGAATGCACCCGCTCAAACGCACACGGTGGTGGCCGAGTTCGCTGGCGCCGCGGGCGAATACGGCCAGTTCGACATTCAGCACACGCCAATGGTTCGCCCCGTCAGCAACCAGCTCACAACCGAAGGTTGCGATTGAGCTTTCGATTACAAGCATGTGACCTTGATCCGCAGTGACACCCCGCGCCGGTATTGATGGTTCGATGGCGCAGCCGGCATCGACATCGGTCAGTTCCTGCCGGCCAGACGCATAACGCCACGTCGACGGACCAGCACGTCCCGGCTCGTCGGCCGACTCGTAAAGCTCATGCGCGAGGCACCCGCGTGCTCGATGCGCGCTCTCCCGCGGCGCGTGACTTCTCGCACACCCTCAGCTACTCGGCGTTCGCGGACGCCTAGATCTTCGGTTGCCGGAAAACGGGGCATGTCAGAGATGACGGGCACGTCACTATCTACAGGCTCAATCGGTGCAACCGTCCATGCGGTCCCTTTGCTCCAGGCTTCGGCGCGCCCGGCTGCGAGGACGTCAGGTAGCGCGTACACGAAAATAACTGGAGATCCTCCCGATCATGGGTAGTGACGGCGCTCACTGAAATTCCTCAGTTCTGCTCATCGAAATTCCCCATCCTGGGTCGCTCCGCCACATGAGGCGGGCCTCCATGGACGCTGGTGGTCTCTGACCACACACCGGATTTCAAGGGAGGCCCTGTTTCTCATACTCTCAGAGAGGAGCAGCGTGGATATCCACGCTCTGAAACGGCAGGGGATGACGATCAGCGAGATCGCCCGGCGCACGAACCATGACCGCAAAACGATCCGCGCGTATCTAAACGGTGAACGCACACCCGGGCGGCGTGAGCGAGCTGAACCGGATGCGTTCGACGCGTTCGTCGATTACGTGACCGCGAAGCTGACCGAGGACCCGCATTTGTGGGCGGTGACGATCCCCGCATACCCTCCCGCCCTCTCGATCCAGACACTCTCCTCGGCATCGAGCTCGCCACGATCTGCTCCCGGAATCGGTACACGGCCGACCCCGGCCCCGTGCTCGCAGAGCTCATGGCGACCGTCGGCGATCCGGCGGGACATTCTCGCGCGAGAGGCCGGGCGCTGATCAGGGTTCTACGACGACGAGTACACGCACACGCTCGCTCAGGCACTGCTCGAGATCCCCGGCGCGCCGGAGTGGGTACAGCTGGGCCGTAAGCGGCGGAATGCGGGATCGCACGGCACGCAGGGCTACGCGCGGCCGTAGCTGGGCAGTGACGGGAAGCTCCCCAGCGGGGGTCGGTACACTCGAGACCGTGCAAGCTTCGAGAGTGCGAGCGACCCTCGTCGGCGGGACTATCGCGCTGATGCTGACGGGATGCGCCACCCATTCGCCGGAACCATCACCGTCGGTCCCCCAGACTCCACCGCCGGTCGCATTCATCACGACGCCGACGCCGCAGACCACTGGCGTCGGCACGGACGTCGCTGTCGAAACGATGCGCGAGGTGTGGGAGCAGGCGACACCCGATCAGCGCGAGTCCGTATTGCGCGAGATCGGTCTCGACCCGGCAGCCCCTCAGCCGACCGAGGAGGCTGTATCCGCGCTCGTCTCAAAGGCTGCGGAGTTCGGTTATGTGGTGACCGAGGATGCCGCGCGCGCTTTCCTGGATCAGATCGCGAACCGCTGACGCGCGCGGGCACAGAAGGGTTCTTCCGTCTAGCGCACATTCCGGGGGGGGTACTCCCAGCCCGGTGGATCGTCGGTGGCCCCGGGTCTTCTGGTTCATCGTCGCGGTTGCGGCGTTCCTTGATGCGCTGCGGGATTCGTTCAATGGGCCGCAGGATGCGTCCAGCGGTGTTGTTGAAGAATGCGACCCACATCTTCTTCGGTCGCTGTTCCACCAGGTTAAACAGAGCGTAGGACAGCCCGAGAACGAGGACGAGGGCGAGTGAGTAGATCAGCCACTTGTTCTCGTCGTCGGCGAACCGGTTGAAGATCATGTATCCGATGTGGGCGTGCAGCAGGTACAGCGGGTACGTGAGTGCGCCTAGCAGGTAGCTCTTGGGGATTCTCCATGCCGTGACCTTGGGGATGATCTGGATCAGCATCACCGCGAAGAACCCACAGACGACCACTGCCGTCACCGGGACCGACTGGACGTACGGACCAGTCGCGGCGTCGTTGATCAGCGCGACTTCTTTGAGAGTGAAGGTGATCGCGACGTAGAAGCTCGCTGCGAGTCCGACCGCCTGCCACCAGTGCCACCCGCGGCGGTGGATGGTACGTATGATCGCACCGGCCGCGAAGTAGGCGTACAGCGTGCCGAGCAATGGGAGTGCCGCAATGGACGGCACCAGGAGCGTCAGCACCAGCATGAGTAGCGCCCACGCCGGATAGAACACCTCGAGCCGCTTCCCGAGACCGACGAGCAGGAACACGAACACCATGCCGTAGAAGAGAATTTCGCAGAACAGTGTCCAATAACTGCGGTCTACGAGCGGCTGGTCGAAGAGGCTGGGGATCATCGTCAGGTTCGCGAGGAACTGCGGGATCGTAACGGCGAAGATGGACCCGCCGATGAGGAGGGCGGTGATCGACGTGAGGATCACGGCCACCCAGAACGACGGGTATAGGCGTACGAGCCGACCTACCGCGAACACTGAAGCTGGACGATCTCGGGCTGAGTTGGCGATCACGAACCCGCTGATCATGAAGAAGAAGTACACGCCGAGGTAGCCGTACGCGGCGACGCCCGCGAGCGGCGAGTACGAGACAGTGTCCATCATCCCGGTCTCGGTGCCCTTGTACAGCCAGTGGAAGACGAGCACTGCGAACGCTGCGATGAATCGACAGACGTCCAGCAGTTGGAAGCGAACTGTCTCTTTCGCTGGGCTTGCAGACACCATGCGCCCAATCCTGGCATATACCCTCGACGGCGGGAACGACGAAAAACCCTCGCTCGCACGTCCGAGGACGATGCAAGCGGGGGTCTTTAGTCAGGTGTGTCGTACGAGACGGACACCAAGGAACAGGACGTTATCGTGATAGGTGCCGCCAGCGCCGTCGCGTTGGACTCGGAAGAACCATGGACCATCGTCCGCGATCGGGACGCTGGTGATCACGGTCGATTTGAGTGTGTCGCCCAGCACACAAGGAACGGCTACCGGAGTACCAGCCACAGACGGACGCACACCCGCAGTGCCCCATCGGTGCGTTGCCGGTAGCTCACACCGCTCGGCTTCACGGGGTCGTATCCGACGTTGACGAGACAGATCCGCGCCCGCGGGGTGCGGCCGGCCTGCACCGCATGCGCGCCCGTCAAGGAACGCCCGAACGCGGTCATCGGGTACCCGCCTGGTGAGAAGACACAGATCGATTGGGTCGAGCTGCCCGCCCCTCCCACGCATTGGGGGTTCCCGACGAAACGCGCGTATGCACTGGTCGGCTCGCTCGCGCACTCCGGCGTCTGGCGGGCGGTGCTCTCTCCCCATCTCTGGATCTGCCGCATCTGCTCGCAGCGATGACGACGCTCCTCGCTTTGCTGGGCGGGGGGACGAGGGTCCGGCGGTTCGACCGGATGACCACGGTCGTCAAAGCGGGCTCGGAGGATCTGACACCGATGTTCGCCGCATTCGCGAAGCATCATGATGTCAGCGCGGTCGACTGCCGACCCCGCTCCGGGAACCGCAAAGGCGTCGTCGAGAAGAACAATCACACCGTCGCGCAACGGTGGTGGCGCACCCTGCCGGACGAGCTCACCTTGGAGCAGGCGCAGGCCAGTTTCGAGGTGTTCACGAGGAGATAGGACGGGCGGCGTCGCGAGAGCGCTACGACGGCGAAGGCAATGTTCGCCGCGGAACGACTACGCCCGTTGCCGCCGGTCGTGTTCCCGGTGAGCGTGACCGAGGAGCGCACCGCGACCAGGCAAGCGTTGATCGATTGGCGCGGGAACCCCTACTCCGTCCCACCCGAACTCGCCGCCACCCGTGTGGTCGTCCAGCAGCGCCTCGGCGCGTCAAGGATCGACATCGCCACGAGGTCTGGCTCGGTCATCGCCCGACACCGCCTCGCCGAACCGGGCCTGGGCGTGACCGCCCGCGACACCGCACTCGAAGCGGTCGCGATGGCGTCGACACCGTCGGGAGGCCCGCACCGCCGCAAGGAACGCATCCACCCGGCAGCGCCGCACTGCGCGCGGCCGCCGCCCTCACCGGGACTGCCTCGCAGCCCTCGACCGTGATCAGCCTAGCCGCGTATGAGTAGGCCGCGAAGAACAGGAACACCCTCCGATGACCACCGCCAACGCCGCCGCCGGCACCTATCAGTAACTGCGCACGCATCTCACCGACCTGAACCTCGCCGACGCGGCCGACGCGCTCGCGAAGATTCTGGACCAGGCCCATGCTGAGGGTTGGCCCCCACCCGCGCCCTCGAACAGCTGCTGCGGATCGAGGTCACCGCGACCGACGCCCGCCGCCCTCGCCGGCCGATTCCGATTCGCGAACCTCCCTACCGGACAGACCCTCGATGACTTCGACCACGACAATGCCTCCCGCATCGACAAGTCTCTGCTCACCGAACTCGCCACCTGCCGTTATCTCGACACCTCGACGAACGTGCTCCTGATCGGCCCGCCCGGCGTCGGGAAGACCCACATCGCAACCGGGCTCGGCCACGCCGCCGTGACCGCCGGCTACCGGGTCTGCTTCACCGCCGCCGCTGACCTCGCCGCCCGATGCCACCGCGCCGCGATCGAAGGAAATATGGGCCACCATGATGCGGTTCTTCGCCGGACCGACGCCGCTCATCATCGACGAACTCGGCTACCTGCCGCTGCCCCCAGAAGCCGTATCCGCGCTATTCCAGGTCATCAACCGGCGCACCTGAAAACCTCGATTGTGATCACCACCAACCGGCCCGCCGGAGCCTGGGGCGAAATCCTCGGCGACACTACTGTCGCCGTGGCCATGCTCGACCGCCTCCTGCACCGCTCCGTCGTCTTCACTCTCGACGGAGCGTCCTACCGGCTCCGCGGCCACCACGCCGCAGGCGACGAAATCTGCCGCGCCACCACCGTTACAAACCTGCGCTAGCCGAACCTCGCGACCTCGGGAAATCGATGCGCAACTCTGGGGAAAATTGATGAGCGCCGTCGGTAGCTCCGACGCCAACTGTGCAAGAACTGCGTCGCGCCAGCGGTCGCAAGACGCGTAGGGAACTTCATTGCCACAGGAAACCGCCATCATTGTGATCGCGAAAGGACCCTGTCCGTCCGCGCGAAAAGCGTGCTCGCGACTTTCATCCACGCATTCAGCAGCCACTATCCGCCCAGTATCGGATGCAGACAAACAGAGGAACACCCGATCGGTGGCGCCTTTCAGACGACGTGACCGTGCACTTTGTGTCGACCGCGGGCCCGGGATCGGTTCACCTCACTCACTAACCGAATCCCACGAACGATCAGGCTTTGGCCGTGGCACGACACCAAACAACTGAATCATCCTTGAGTTGTCCGCCCAACTACTGTTTACCTCGCCACTCGTTTCGACATACGCGTCCGGCTCGATCTCAAGTGTGGTGAGAAGCTCTCGTGTCGTCACTGCGTAACCCGTCCCAACGTTGACGACTTGGGTCCCAGGGCGCCGCAGCCGGATGGCTTTGCGCAAGATCGCTACCAAATCGTCCTGGTACATGTAGTCGCGAACGAAGGTGTCGGCACCGGTGACGCTCACTGGGTGTTTCGCATCTGCGCGTATCAGACGCTGGACGAGCGAATCCGGGAAACGTGGCCCGGAAAGATTAAAGATCCGCAAGGCGAGGAGAGTTCCTGCACCATCATATTCGAGCACATCTCTAAAGATGCTCTCCGTCCGTAACTTCGATCGCGCATAGGGCGTACTCGCGTCGAGCGGTGAGTCCTCGGTCCGCGCGGCCATCGAGCGAGTTCCATAAACTGATCCTGAGGATGCCAGCACAATGTGATCGATGTCTGCTTCCATCACCGCCGCGGCGACGGTGGTGTCAATACGTTCATTATCTCGTATGACGTCAGTGCCCCTCAGGACCGAAGCAAGATGAACGAGCACCCCAGCGTTCGCGGCCACAACGACGTTTCGCACCGACGGTGCGTCAGTGAGATCAACCTGAACGTCGTCGACATGCGCGCCCTCGGGTCGGGTTCGTGCCAGGGAAACTACGCGAGTACCGCTCTCACGAAGATCCTCGACGAATAGCCGGCCTAACCGCCCATTACCACCAGTAACGAGAACCGTCCGGCTGTCATCGTGCGACGTCATGCACAGCCCCATCGGCACACCATCGAGACACTGCTAAGCCCACTACTCCACAGAAAAAACGAGCGTCACGACCCTCGTGGCTCCGGAACCTGTTCACGCGACGATCCTATCCTGAGCGTTCATCGACGATCACCGCTGCGCGCTGAGCGTCGAGCCTAGGACGACCATCGACCCTCAAACTCCTACGTTGCCCGGACTTCGTTGTTGACGAAGATCAGCAGGAAATCGCGTTGCTCGCTTGATGAGCGGTGCGCCAAGATTACGAGCCAACGCTTGACACTACGGTTAGAGAGACACACTGGCCAGTACTCACGTCCAGGCGACCGCACGGTCCTCGACCGAGAGCCAATCCCGCGAGGGGCGGCAGAGAACGTGCCACGGTTTACGTCCTCACCGCTGATTCGCCACCTCGGCCGCCGAGAACGGCGAGACCGACCCGTAGCCCGGACCGACGGTGTGCCAGATTTGTGACGAGATCACTTCAGATGGCCGCGCCTGACCTCGGCGAACCTAAGGCGGCTACGACCTTTAGTTCAGCGTCATCATCCGAGCATCGATACTCCGGGAGTGTCGATTCGCTCTGCCGAGATGCGACGGAGCCGTCGCGCGAACGCGTGTGCGAGGACATCCGTGGAGCAGTGCGCGGACCAATAAGCCATACTGGCTGCAACGTACCCGTTGTAAGTCTCATCGTCTGAGTCGAGAAGTCTTCCGAGCTTCTCAGCGAACTGCTCCGGCGTGTGATCGCGTTCGAGTAGGCCGTCGAAAATATCTGGCGCCTCTTTCAACGCGCTCACGCCGCCGACGGCCGTGACGATGACTGGTAGCCCCTGCGCGAGGCCCTCTTGAATCGAGGCCGCCAGCCCGCCCTCAGATTCCGAGACCTGGACGAACACCGAAGCAGGATTGCGCGCGTACCATTCGCGAAGCTCGTGATTCTCCATATGTCCGAGGAACTGGTAGGTGCTCGGCGTCAGAGCTCGAGCGGCGTGCGCGTACACGTCCTCCGCATATGCGCCAGCGCCCGCACCGATATGAGTCCAGGTGAGCGGGACGGACAGCGCGCGCTGCGCGGCGGCAATGTCATCGATGAGCATAGTCAGACGCTTGACAGGAGCAAGGTATGAACAGGAGACGATGTGGAAAGCGGCACGGCGCGCATTGCCGGGATTGATCGGTGGCGGTGTGCCGATGCGATCCGAAGTGAACTTACCGACATGCTCCGGGTAGTGCTCTTCGAGGTATTCCTGAGCGGAGGGGGACGCAGCGAACACCTTCTGCAGTCCTGAGAGGAGCAGCTGCCTCTGCGGAAGGTACGCCCGCGGGTGTCGTTCAAGATAGAGATCGAACCCGTTCGCACGGCTTACCACGGGGTGCTCGTCCCGACGTGTGAGCCGTCGCACATCGAGGGCGACACGCGCTGGGACATGTAGCCAGAAGCCATAGAAGACGACGTCGACGGCGGGGCCAATCGCCTCCGCCACCCCCGGAGCGACCATACGTGCGAGGGCCGATGCGTAAAGATCGAAGCGCAGATCAGCCCATGCTGCCTGCCGATCTCGACCACCGCCGAGTGCCCGCACGACCGATTGCACAGCCGCGATCGGATGCCGCAGGCAGAAACCGGCAAGCAGAGCGAGCTTGCTTCGCACCGGAGCGATTAGTTGGACACGCGGGGAAATTTCGTGCGTCTGAACCATCCCCGGATCCAGCAAGGTCGGGACGATTATCACTTTATCGAAGCACTCCAGAAGGTGCTGGATCTCAGTCTGCAAGAACTCCTCACCGCGCGAGAACGGGAACGTAAGCGTGAAGACGACGGCCGCGGACGGGGCTGATCCCCCGGGAACGTCAGTGGGATCGTGCCTCATATTAACGACTGTACGCCAGCGCTGTTGCGGAACCCGCGCGGGCGCCGAATCGTTCTGAGCCGCGACCCACGATATTCTCGATCGGAGAGGCGACGCGGTACACGCTTGAAACGGCCAGCACATCCCACCTGGTCCACCACTATCTGGAAAGGAACGTGTTGGCACGCGACGGCAGCCCAGGACGTCGGATGGGGCGCAACATCTTGACGCTGGTCTCCGGGACCTTCGCGGCGCAGCTCGTGACGCTGGCTGCGATCCCCATTCTGAGTCGCCTTTATGGACCGACACCATTCGGCGAGTTCGCTGTGTTCGCGTCGATCACGGCCCTGGTGGCGGTCGTGGGAACCGCCCGCTACGAGATGGGTATTGTTCCGCCGCGCTCCCTTCGTGAGGCTGTCGCCGTGACGAACCTCGGCGTGCGACTCCTCACCGTTCTGTCCATTTTGATCACGGCGGTCTGCACGGTGATTGTGATTACGCCGATCCCGATCACCCCTGTATGGACGTGGTATCTGCTTCTCGTCGGCCCCGGCGTCTTCCTGCTCGGTTACCTGAGTCTGATGACCCAATGGCACATCCGTGCTGCGAACTACTCGCTTATCAGCCGGAATCGAATCGTGCAGAGCGGAATGACGGCCATCTCCCAAGTAGCCCTCGGTTTTCTTTCGCCAGACTGGGGAGTGGGACTGGCATCGGGTCTTCTGATCGGGCAGTTGGCAGGAGCGGTCTTCCTGACGATTGCGGCACCTGAACGATCACGATTCTTCGGGCGAGACGATGGTCGGCGATGGCGATACATCGTCCGCAAATACTGGCGACTTCCCGCGCTTCTTATGCCGCATACGTTGGTCGACTCATTCCGCCTCAACGGCGTCAACCTGATCATCGGGTCGTACTCCGTCGGCGCGCTGGGACAGTATTCGCAGGCGTGGCGGCTTGTTCAATTGCCGGCGGGGCTGATCGGCACTGCTATCAGCCAGGTCTACTTCCCCCAGCTCGCAACCGTTCCTCGGTCGGAACTGCGCCACACAGTGCGCAGCAGCGTTGTCAAGTCCTTCGCACTCGGGGCGATTCCGTTCGCCGCCATCTTCTTCATGAGCCCGTTCCTATTCCCCTTCATCCTCGGTGAGGAGTGGACGGAGGCAGGAAGATTCGCACAAGCCCTCACGCCAGCGCTCTACGTCAATCTCGCAGCTTCACCGATCTCGACAATCTTTATCGTCCTGCGGAAGGAGCACATCGGGCTGCTGTTCTCGCTCGCGTACACCGGCGTTTCGCTGGCTGCGCTGATTCTCTTCAGCCACGATCTCTTGTTTGCCGTGTGGATCATGAGCGGCTGTCAGGCAGTTTCTTTGATCGGATACGTCCTGCTCGCGTTCTGGCTCGCCCGGCCCCAGCCCAAGCGAACCTGATCTTGCATTGCGGCGCCGATACGTCCGTGAACGGACATGGCGCGGTGTTCCGGTAGCCTGATAAAGCCATGAGGATCCTCCATCTCGTACCATTGCACATCCCCGCTAGCGGCATTATTCAGCAGGCCATCGCCGAGCAGCGCGCCGCGGACGAAACTTCCGCCGACTGGCAAGTCCGCTTGTTCACCGATATCGATCTGCCCGAAGCGGCTGAGCCATTGAGGATTCCTGCTGGCGGCGAGGCCAGGCAGCCCGGGCGGTCATCATTTCTACGCTATGCGGCCGACAAACTGTTGCATCGACGTTCGCTCTACCGCTGGATCCGCGAGCATCAGCACGAGTACGACGCGATCATCCTGCGATACACGACATCCGACGTAGCGCGCGCACACACTCTGAAGCGGCTATCCATCCCCGTCGTCTCTCTACACCACACTCTCGAGATTCCGGAGATCAAGCTCCTCAGTGGATACCAACGACTCCTGCAAGTGGTCGCCGAGAGCATAGTCGGACCTGGCAACATTCGCGCGGCATCCGTGATCGCCGGGGTGACGGGAGAGATTGTGCAGCACGAGCTCTCCCGCGTGCACGTCGCGAGACCGACGATGACGTTCCCGAACGGCATCGATCTCGATGAGCAACCCATAGCCGCAGACGAGCGGGCGGACGTGCCCGAGCTGCTCTTCGTCGCGAGCACATTCGCAACATGGCATGGGCTCGATCTTCTCCTTGAAGATCTTGACCGCACCGACGCCGATTTTCGGCTTCACCTCGTCGGGGATGTGGATTCCGCCGATCGTGAACGTGCTGTCCTGGATCCGCGGGTCGTGCTCCATGGTCGACTCACGCCCGATGCCATCCGAACCCTAACCGCGCGTGCGTGGGTCGGCCTCTCCTCGTTCGCGATCGACCGTAAGGGAATGGAGGAGGCCTGCACCCTCAAGGTTCGGCAATACCTCGCCTCGGGGTTACCAACATACTCGGGGCATCGTGATCGTTTCCCCGCCGAGGCGCCCTTCTATCGTCAAGGACCACCCGACTTTGACCGAGTGTTGGAATACGCTCACCAGATGCGTGCGCTCAGTCGCGAGGAAGTTCGCAGGGCGAGTGCCCCGTTGATCTCCAAGGCGAGCATCATCACGGACGCCTACGACCGGCTGCAGAGCATCCTCAGCACAGGACGCTAATCGAGTGGGCCTACGCGCGGCGCGTTCTGTGCGAAGCGCGACTTACCGCGCGAGGGACGATGAGCTTTGAGTCGACCGTTTGCGCGAGAAAAAGTTCGTCCCCGCGATGTCGGTACCGCCAGACCTGGAATCCGATCGCTGCGGCCGGGACGAGCGCGACCAGAGGCATCAGCCGCATTCGCACGACAAGTCCGTAATTACCCGCCGTGATCGAGAGAATCGCCAACAGCGTCAGCGCAAGGACGATGAGAACGGTGAAGGCGCGCACGCGCGTCTTTTCCACTCGACCCACGCCCGAGGCGAGCGACCGGCGTCGCCCAGGAAGGAACAGGCAAGCGCCCAGAATGCAGGTGAGCCAGAAGACGTTCGAGACCGCGGCCACGATGATGCTGCCCCCACCCGCAGTCAGTTCCGTCGGGAAAGGGCCGAACGCTGCCCGAGGAAGATTGAACAAGACGATGTCGACAATGCCGGTCGCGGCGTATGCCTCATCGCCGCCTTCGAAAGCACTGGACGCATCGCTTAATGCTCGGTTGCGCAGGGCGATGTTCTCAGCGCTGAGGCTCGAGGTGGAGTCCACGTAGGCCCAAGTGGCGGCGAAAATCACTAGGAAGATGGGACCGATCAACAGCAACCGTGAGAAGACGTGGCGGAACCGAGTCGAATACACAACGATGGCGCTGAGTATCAGACCGGCGATAATGCCCAACCCAACCTGCGCACGGATTGTCATCATGACCGCGGCTGCCGCCCCCACAGCCAACAGGAGCAACGGTCGACGCCGCTCAAGGTACGCGAGGAACCACAGAATCATCAAACCGATCAGGAACATGCTGATCGACTCACGGAGCATACGCGGCACCCAGATGACGATGGCGGGACACACGGCCACGAAGTAGCACGCCCATCTGATCGCTTTGGCGGTGCCGGCGTCGGTCATATTCAGATCTCGCGCGACGAGACTCGTGATTCCGCCGCAAATAGGTACCAGCAGTACGAACATCAGCGTCCCGAGTGTAATGGGCACTAACGGTGCATTCCCCGAGATCGAGTAGAGCGCGCCGACTATCCACGGGTACCCCTCTTTGCCCTCGCTAAGGATTGGCGCAGTCCCGGAACTCTCCGACAGGAACTGCGCGACGAGCATCGCCTGCGCATGCCAGACGTTCTCGTCGCTGAGGAGGTACATATCCTGAACGAGTCGGAAGACGATCATCCCAGCGCTCGCGGTAACGGCAAGCATGACCGGAACGAAGATCGAGACGGTGCGAGGGATCTCCTTCCGCAGGATGGATCCGATGACTCCAGCGCTCACGCATAGCAGGAGGATCACCGCGATCGCAGAAAAAGATGTCACACCGGACAGGAGAGGCGTTATCATCGCGCGGCCGCTCGGGTCGAAGCGCGGTCGATGTAGAAATCCACGTGGAGTCCGCACACGTCGGCGCTCGAGAACTGAGTGATCGCCCGCATCCGAGCATTCTCTCCCAAAGAAGCTCGCAAACGAGAATCGTTCTTCAGCGCGACGAGCTTCTCGGAGAGTGCCTCCGCATCCCCCACGGGGACGATGAAGCCTGTCTCGGAGTCGATGACGGAATCGATCGCTCCTGTGCTATCCGAGACGATCGCCGGAACCTGCATCGCGGCAGCCTCCAAAATCACAGTGGGGAACCCTTCGCGCAAGGTCATGAGCACGATCGTGTCCATCTCCGCCAGATACGGTCTCGTGTCTTCGACGTGGCCGACAACGTGCACCGGAAGGTCCGAGACATTGGACAGCTGCGCGCCTTCGTCGCCTCCAACTAGAAGCGCCCGAACCTGATGACCGCGTTGCCGACAGAGACTGACAGCTTCGAGGAGCACATCCACTCCTTTATCAGGATGCAGCCTGCCGACGAATCCGACGACGAAGCCGGTGGTTTCGTCGAGGAAACGGCGAGTCCCGTCATCGAGTTCCGGGCGCGGCGCGTCCTCGGAAAAATGGTCCGAATCGACCCCATTCGCGGAACCGGCGCCGAGAACCACTGGGCGACGCCTGCTGGTCACTCCGAGCTCCTCCGCACGGTCGGCGAGGCTGTGACTGTTTGCGATCGTGTCGGTAGACATGCGGCTCGTCGCACGCTCAAGTGTCCCCAGCACAGCTCGGGACAGGCCGGACGCCGTCTCCATTCGGAGTCCCCACAATTCGTACAGGCGGATTCTGACGCCGACCACAGCAGCCGCGATGGAACTGAGCAGACTCGCCTTCGGAGTTGCGTACACGACAACATCGGGACGGATGCGGGCGAAGAACCAGGCCAGCCGGAGAAGGGCCACAAAGTCCGCAACGGGCGACGGTTCGCGTCGCATCGGGATCTCGTGCACGCGCGCGCTTTCGCGGAGCCCACGGAGACCGGGTCCCGGTGAGCTCACGATCGTCACGTCGATACCGCGCCGACGCATCTCATCGACGTACCCGTGAAGAAAGGTACCCGCTGTCATGTCGCTGGTGACGACGAAGCAGACATGAGGTTCAGTGGCCGTCATCAATGCTCCGGGTTCTCGCGGGGATTCCGACCACGGTCGTTCCGGAGTCGACGTTCTTCGTGACGCACGCTGCGGCACCCACCACGGATCGTTCCCCGATGATTAGGCCCTGAAGGATCGTCGAACCGGCTCCCAGGAGTGATCCCTGCTCGACTTCTACGTTTCCCGATACGATCGCTCCCGGATTTACCGACACATAGTCACGCAGGATTGCGTCGTGACCGATGATGCACCCAGGATTCAGATGAACATGATCTCCAAGCGAAACATTAGTCGAGATCTGAACTCCTGATGTGACCACGACCCCTGCCCCGAGCTTCGATCGCGAACCGATCACCGCTCGAGGGTGAACCACAGTCAGCGCACTGAGTCCGATTCCGGACAGTCGCTCGGCGACCGTCCGGCGAATAGTCGGCGATCCGATCGCCACGACAAACCGTTCGTCGCCTCGCATGCTGCGAATCCACTCACGCTCCGTACCGAGGTACGCGATACGTCGATCAGCCAGACGCTCGAGGTCAGCCTCCCGGGGTCCGGAGTCGATCACACCGAGGAGTTCCAGCGAATCTCCTGACTCCACGCGTGCCTCGATGACATCCAATACCTCACGCCCGAAGCCGCCCGCTCCGACAACGACAATACGGTCTGTCATGGCTCTCGGGAGAACTTCCTCATAGTTGCATGTCCCTCGGCACTGATGCCCTCTCGGATCAGCACAGCTCGAACCGTAGCGAGAAGGATGCGCGCATCCAACGTAAATCGGCGGGACGCGACGTATCGAACGTCTAAAGCGAACCGTTCCTCCCAGTCAACACTGTTTCGACCATTGATCTGAGCAAGCCCAGTGATGCCGGGGCGGACCTCATGTCTGCGGGACTGCTCGAGAGTGTAGTGATCGAGATACTCGACAAGCAAGGGTCGCGGCCCCACGAAGCTCATGTCTCCGCGAAGGACATTCCAGAGAGACGGAAGCTCGTCGAGACTCGTGGATCGAAGGATCTTTCCGAATCTGGTAAGCCGCTGTTCGTCCGTCACCCATCCACGCTCGGGATCGACAGGTCGCATCGAACGGAACTTGCGGAGATAGAACACCCGGCCGTCGCGTCCGGGACGCGGTTGAATGAACAGAAGAGGCCTGCCGATAGTAACGAGCACCGCGAGCGCTGTTACCAGGATCAGCGGGCTCAGCAACAGTAGCGCCGCGCACGCCCCAACTGCGTCCATTCCCCTCTTGACGGAGTCGTAGGGACGGCGCACCGAGTCTGCGCGCCTCTCAGCGCGCGAGGAACGCACTGATCGCTTCCTTCACTCGCGCGCGCTCCGCGGGCGTGAGCGCCGATCCACTAGGAAGCGTCAGACCGGTGCGGAACAGCTTCTCCGACGCGCCTGAGATGGCGCCCCTCGTGCCGGCGAACACGGGCTGCAAGTGCATGGGCTTCCACAAGGGTCGGCTTTCGATGCTGTCATCGGCCAGGACCGCCGCGAGGTCTTGCGGCTGCCATCCAGCCGCGTCGTCATCGACGAGAATTGAGGTCAGCCAGACGTTATCGTCCTCATCGCCGTCGGCGCCGAATACTGTCACGCCTTCCGCGGCGGCAAACAGTTGCTTATACAGCTCACGCATCTCGCGACGCTTCGCGATCATGTCGTCGAGCCTGTTCAGCTGTGCGCGACCGAGCGCAGCCAGCAGGTTGCTCATCCGGTAGTTGTAGCCGATGTCGGTGTGCTCATAGTGAACGACCGGTTGACGGGCTTGAGTCGCGAGATAACGCACGTGCTTCGCGAAGTCGGCGTCATCTGTCAGCAGCATCCCGCCACCGGATGTCGTCATGATCTTGTTCCCGTTGAACGAGACTATCGATGCCGCACCGAAGCTTCCGGCGGCCTTCCCGTTGTGCGTCGCACCGAGTGATTCGGCAGCATCCGCCAGAACCGGCACACCGAACTCGTTTGCGCTCGCAAGGATAGACGTGTAGTCGACTGCCTTGCCGAGCAGATCAACCGGAACGATAGCCGCAACATTCTCTCCCGCCGCGCGCAGCGTGGTGAGAGTTTCGCGCAGCAAGGCCGGATCCATGTTGCCGGTGGACGGATCAGCGTCGACGAAATACGGCTCAGCGCCGGTGTAGACGATCGCGTTAGTGGTTGCGGCAAACGTCATAGTCGACGTTACGACGACGTCGCCCGGCTTGACCCCGAGCGTCAATAATCCGAGGTGCAGAGCCGCCGTCCCCGAGCTCAGGGCGACACCGTGCCCAACTCCCACCCGCTGAGCGAGCTCACGCTCGAAGGCGTCCACGTCGGGTCCGAGCGGGGCAATCCACCCCGACCGCATAGCAGCGACGACCGCATCCTCTTCGAGCTGTCCCACGTCAGGGGAAGACATGTAGATGCGTTCGCTCACTTGGCGCTCTCCGTGGGGTCGAGATGCAACGGCTCGATTATGGCCGTGTCGTTGTTCCTCGGTACCGAGACCATCCGTGCCTCCCATCCAGCCTTGTCAAGGCGCTCCGGCGAGATTGGGTCGGCTGTGGTGTGCGAGACCTTCGGATGGAAGGGGCGCTCGAGATCTTCTCGGTTACCGACGAGAACCTCGTGAAGTTTCTCGCCATGCCGCAGACCAGTGAAGACGATCTCGATGTTTTTACCAGACATGGAAATCATGCGCTTCGCGACTTCGAGAATCGACACAGGCTCTCCCATATCGAGGATGAGAACTTCGCCAGTCCGTCCGATACCACCGGCTTGGATCACGAGCTGACAAGCCTCCGGGATCGTCATGAAATACCGCGTCACGTCAGGATGGGTAACGGTCAACGGTCCACCGGCTTCGATCAACGCCTTGAACGTCGGAAGCATCGATCCCCGACTGCCGATTACGTTCCCGAATCGCACCGAGAGGTAGCGCATTCCAGTCTGCTCCCCGGCCCAGGCGGTGAGCTTCTCGGCTACCCGCTTGGAGTGACCCAGCACACTGGTCGGATTCGCTGCCTTGTCGGTGGAGATGTTCACGAACGTATCCACACCGACGGCCTGGGCCGCGCGCAGCACATTCAGGGTGCCGAGCACGTTGGTCTTCCAAGCCTCGTCCGGATACTGCTCCAGCATCGGCAGGTGCTTCAGCGCCGCGGCGTGGAACACCACCTCTGGTCGACGATCGGCGAAGATCTGGGTGAGCGTCTCGTTCTCGCGGATGTCGGCGAGCACGACGTCCTTGGTATCGAGAAGGCCATGCCCGGACGTACCGAGCTGCGCCATCTGCAGTCCCGTCTCATCGCGGTCGAGCATGATGAGCTCGCTCGGGCCGTACTTCGCCAGTTGTCGACACAGCTCCGAACCGATCGAACCTCCGGCACCGGTGATGAGAACGCGGCGGCCGGTGACGTAACCGGCAATGAGCTCGACGTTCGTGTCGACAGGATGGCGACCAATTAGGTCTTCGATACTGATGTCGCGCACGTCGGCGGCCGATTCCTCACCGCTCACCAGGTTAGAGAGGGTGGGAGTCACGGAGACTGTGAGCCCGGCGGATGCCGCGGCATCGGTCAGGCGGCGAAGAAGAGCGCTGTCGGCGCGTCCGATCGCGATGACGGCGACCTTCGCCCCAGTTTGCTCGGCCGCTGCCGCGATCTGGCTGGTCCGACCGATGACCGGCACACCGCGCAGCCTTAGGTTCTTCTTCGCCGGGTCATCGTCGAGAATGCCGACGGCGCGGATCGGAGAGGTGGGGTCGGTCGTGATGTTGTGCAACAGGGTGTCGCCCAGGTAGCCGGCACCGATGATCAGCGCTGGTTCGGCTTCATCGCCAGGTTTGCGGTTGCGCTCGAGCAGCAGGCGCGCCAGATAGCGGACGCCGAACATCAGCAGCAGCACGAATGGGAACGCGAGGATGACTGTGCCTCGCGGGATGTTGACGACAGGACCGATTGTCATGACGATGACAGCCAAAACAAAAGCCTGGGCCGTGACTGCCAGACCGAGAGTGCGCACCTCTTCGAAAGATCCATAGGTGAAGCGGCCCCGGTAGAACGCGAGGAAGTATCCGACGACCACCTGCAGCGAGGCTGCGATTAGTGCCAGCAGCAGCGTCGCGACCCACCCGCGCGCCGACGGCTCGAACTCGAACCGCAGGACGACCGCGGCCAAGATGCCGACTATCCACGCCAGACTGTCGACGATTGCCGCAGCTATGCGACGCCGACGCTGCCCTACAGACACGATCGTGATAGATCCGGTCTCTGTACTCACGCCGCTGCTATCTCCTGGATTCATCTTTGCTGCCCACCCCTGCTTCGCACCAGCTAGGCTCCATGTCCATTCAGCTGATTGCTAATTTCAGTACATCGTGGCACAGAATCCAGTGCCGATGATGCACGCCTCCTCTGCCAAATCTGCACAAGTTTTGTACGACACGGATCAGCCTTCGAATAATCCGCCACCGTCTCCAGATCCCGTGGGGTCAGTGGAAGCGGGTGGATCGGTGGGAGTCGGATCAACTGGCGCAGGGTCCGTCTGATCCGGATTCGTCTGTGTCGGATCGGTCTGTGTCTCGTCCGGCTCGGGTGTCGGCGTCACTGGCTGCTGATTGTTTTGCGACTGTTCACGCTCTTGTTCCTCGAGCACTCGCACGCGCAGGTCCTCTTCGCGAAGAGCGAGCACGGCGTCGCGGAAAGTCTTGAGCGCCGACGTGGCCGAAGCGCCATTCAAAGGAGTCGCCGCTACGGTAGTGGCGGCAGTGGTGACGGCATCACGAAATTCCTGACCCGCGACCGGATAGGCGTCATTCTGAGCCGTCGCATACGCAGTGAGGCTGCCGGCAAAAGCCGCGAGCTGACCGGTGTACGCGGTGTTCAGTGCATCGACCGAGGTTCGGTAGGTGCGTAGCGCGTCGGAGGCTTCATCCACGGCGGTCGACGCTTCTTGCACCTTATTGATCGCATCCGCCACGCTCGTGAGCGAATCCTCATCGATGTTGCCGCGCTCGTATGGCGCAGGCGCGGGCGGGACGACCGTCTGCTCGAGCCCCGTGCGATACACGTCGACCGCCTGAACCGCCGCGGCGAGAGCCGCCGGATCAGCCGTCTCGGCGCGCTCGGCGGTCGCCGCCAACTCACCCAGAGCGGCGCGAACGATCGCAGAATCCTCGAGTCCCGTCGCAATGCTCTCTTCGAGTCGTGCCGTCGAAACGGCGAGAGAATTCTCCGCACCCGCGAGCGACGCCTCGTCAGCCGCCAGCACCTCGACCGCGTCGGATGCCGGATCAGCACTCGCGACCTGCACTCCGGTGAACACGGCCGTCGCTGCGACCACGACGACGGCGACCGCCCCGACGATCGTGTTGACCCAGTCGATGCGTCGGTGCCCTCGGTGCTTTTTCGGCCTCTTGCTCTTCTGAGAGGAGACGAAGATGACTGACGGCGAGCTGTTCACGACGGCCGAGTCGACCAGATTGACAAGCCTGACGGCGTCCGCTCCTTCGGAGTGCGGACGAGATTCTTGGCGGGGGCGCCCCACGAGCGCCTCGAGCAGCGGATCCGTCCGCGGCGAGTCACCCACGGCGCGCGCGGGCAGATCGAGATCGGGCATCTCGTTGCTCGAAGACATGGAACCACCGTTCTGAAGGCGCACCAAAGTAGGCTGCGTATTGGACTACTCTCTGTAAGGATACCCGGCGGCCGCCGACGACGTTCGAAGACTGGAGAGCGATGATCGCGCAGGACTATGTGCGCCTTCTGCGACGCAACCTCGTCCTGATCCTCTCGCTGACTCTGATCGGCCTCAGCATCGGCGTGCTGGTCGCGCTCACGACGCCCACCCGGTACACGACGTCGACACGCCTGCTTGTTTCGGCACAGGCTGGCGACACGGCGACGCCCGCCGAGCTCAACCTCGCGCGCGGATACGCCCAGCAGGCCGTCACCAGTTATGTCGACATCATCCCGAGTTCGCTCGTGCTGCAGCCCGTCATCGACGACCTGGGCCTTGATTACAAGGTCGCACAGCTGTCTTCGAAAGTAAGCGCGGCAGCCGCGTCAACGACGAGCACTGCGATCACTCTCACGGTCTCCGATCGCAATCCTGCGCAGGCGGCGCGCCTCGCGAACGCGATCGGCGACAGCTTCACCAACGTCGTCGCCGAGCAGCTGGAACGGCCCATCGATGCCAGACCCAGCCTCGTGCGCATCGACACGCTCGAAGCGGCCTCTGTGCCGGTCTCGCCTTCCGCGCCGAACGTCCAGCTCACGGTGGCGATCGGAGCGTTGCTCGGGCTCGCCGCCGGCATCGCCTTCGGCGTGCTGCGCTCGGTGCTAGACAACCGCGTCCGCACGCTCGACGACGTCGAACGCGCGGTATCCGCGCCGATGCTGGGCGGCATCGCTCTCGACCCTCAAGCGAAGAAGCGCCCCCTGGTGGTGTCCGCCGACGCGCGCGATCCCCGCGCAGAGGCATTCCGCTCGCTGCGCACGAACGTGAAGTTCCTCGACCTCGGCGAAGGATCGATGGCGCTGACCGTCACCAGCGCCGGCCCTGGCGAGGGAAAGTCGACCACGACCGCCAACCTGGCCATCACCTTCGCCGACTCTGGCGCGCGCGTCGCCCTCATCGACGCCGACCTGCGACTGCCGCGCATCGCCGACTACTTCTCGATCGAGGGCGGCGTCGGATTGACCGAGGTGCTGATCGGGCGCGCTACGGCAAGCGAGACTCTGCAGCACTGGGGCCGCGGCGCGCTGTTCATCCTGCCCGCCGGCACCATTCCACCGAACCCGGCAGAGCTGCTCGGCTCGAGCGCGATGACCGCGCTGCTCAACGACCTGAAGGCGGCCTTCGACATCATCCTCATCGACTCGCCCCCGGTGGGGCTGGTGACGGATGCCGCGGTGCTGGCGCGCCAGACGCAGGGAGCGATCCTCGTCACGGCATCCGGAAAGACCCGCGCAGGTCGACTCTCAGACGCCGAGGCGACCATCGAGAAGTCGGGTGCGAAGGTGCTCGGAACCGTCGTGACGATGCTGCCGACCAGGGGCGCAGACCGCACCGCCTACGGCGTGTACGGCGGCTGACGCGCGTGTGACAGGACGCACTGGCACGCCGGCAACCATTTCACCGCTGAAGCCTATGGAACAATGACTGAAGCTTTGGCAACACACTGACAATCAACTCAAAGGGACCAGACCGCGTGGAACTTCGCGATTACATACGCATCCTGCACAAGAACTGGATCATCATTCTCGTGCTGCTGCTCGTCGGCCTCGCCGGCGGCGCTGCGTATGCCTTCACTCAGGCCCCGAAGTACGTGGCCGCCACGCAGCTCTACGTGTCTGTCCGCACTGAGGGCGCCGCGACCGGCGACCTCGTGCAGGGCACGACCTTCGCGCGTCAGATGGTCACCAGCTACGTCGACGTGATCGGCACGGCCCTCGTTCTCGACCCTGTGATCGAAGAACTCGACCTCGACACGTCGACATCCGCGCTCGCGTCGCGCATCACGGCTACCACCGCGATCAACACCGTGCTGATCGACATCACCGTCACCGACACCGACCCCGCCCTCGCAGTGAAGATCGCGGATGCGACGGCGACGAGCTTCGCGAACGTCGTGCAGAACGACCTCGAGCGTCCTGACACCGAGGGCGGGGCCAGCCCCGTGCAGATCACGATCACCGACCCGGCGGCCGAACCGACGGCGCCGTCGAGCCCGAACATTCCGCTGTTCATCGTGCTGGGCGGGCTGCTCGGCCTCGCCGCCGGCATCGCCGTCGCAGTGCTGCGCAGCGTGCTCGACACGCGCATCCATGCCCTGCACGACCTTGAACTCATCACCGACAAGCCGATGCTCGGCGGCATCGCCTACGACCCAGACGCCCAGAAGCGTCCGCTGATCGTGCACGCCGACCCGCGTAGCCCCCGCGCCGAGTCGTTCCGCTCGCTGCGCACGAACCTGCAGTTCCTCGACATCGACTCCGGCTCGCGCACCTTCGTAATCTCCAGTGCCGGTCCTGGCGAGGGCAAGTCGACCACGACCGCGAACCTCGCCATCGCCCTGGCCGAGACCGGTGCGCGCGTCGCGCTGATCGACGGTGACCTTCGGCTCCCCCGCGTCGCGGACTACATGGGCATCGAGGGCGGCGTCGGCCTCACCAGTGTGCTCATCGGCCAGGTCGGCGTCTCGGATGCGCTGCAGAAGTGGGGCGCGAACGAACTCTACGTGCTTCCCAGTGGCCCCGTTCCGCCGAACCCGAGCGAGATGCTGGGCTCTGCGGCGATGGACCGCCTGCTCACGCCCCTGGAGGAGTACTTCGACTACATTCTCATCGACGCTCCCCCGCTGCTGCTCGTCACCGACGCCGCAGTCATCGGCAAGAAGACGCGTGGAGTCATCCTCACCGCGGCATCCGGCAAGACTCGCAAGCCCGAGCTCTCCGGCGCGATCCGCACACTCGAGACCGCCGGCGTCAACCTGCTCGGCATCGTCGTGACGATGCTGCCGACCAAGGGTCCAGACAGCTACGGCTACGGCTCGTACACCTACGGGTCGACCACGGATCACGGGCAGGATCCGGTGCAGCTCACGCAGGCCGAGGCGAAGCCGCGGGTGCGCGCGCGGGTGAAGACCAAGGCGTAGTTCGGGGTTTCGGGGTCGCCAGCATCCCGGCATCCGCTCGAGGTGGCGCAGTTCGGGGAGAGTTAGAGTTCCAGCACGCGTTCGCGGTTCTGGCCCTCGAACGCATGAGCCATCGCGCCAAGGCCTTCAGAGGTGAGACCGTAGCCCGCGCCCACCTCACGCCAGCGTGACGTGGCCCGCTCGACCTCGCGAAGGAGTTCGATGCCCTGTGCGCGCGTGAGCCGGAATGCGTCGGCCGCATCGACGAGGTTGCGGATGTCGCGGCGTGCAGGATCATCCACGTCCGAGATCGGTGTGGATTCCACTGCTCCGTGCCGGTAGAACGGATTGATATCGAAGGCCGGGGAGAGCTGCCAGCCTGACTTGGACCGGAGCATCCCATGGTTTCGCATGTGGTCGTCGACGTTATTGATCAACAGCGACACGGCGGCGCGGCGAAACAGTTCAGCGGTGTCCCCGGCGATGCTGCTCTCTCGGCCCACAACCTCGGCGAGATCGACATAGGTGCGTAGCTCGCCGGGGCTCTTGTCCAGCAGACCGTCCGCACTGAGGTAGCCGATGCGCTGTCCAGCACCGGATGTTTCCTGTGTTCGATCGAACCTGTCCAGCACCAGCACCGAACGATCTCCGACGCGGATCAACTCGAAGGTGGGCACCGTGATGCCGGCGTCCCTTGACAGATGCAGCGCCGTGGCTTCCCAGGCCATCGCGTCCCCGAAGTCCTCGTCTCGCGGAAGCTTTGCCAACGCGATTGACCCATCCTCCCTGAGCACGTTCGTCTTCGGCCTCGCGCCTCCCGCCGAGGTGCCGGCAGCCAGCAGTTCTGCGGTGTCGTCCGAAATCTCCTCTCCGTGTTCGAACGCCTGTGCGGCGGCGATGAGCGTGTCCAGCTCCATCAGCGTGGGCGTACGGCTGAGAGGTGCCGCGGCAACATGTCCAGCATCAGCGTCGTCGATCAGACGGAAGCGTAGAGCGCCTTGCCGGGTGGCATCGGGCACTGCGGCGAGGATCTCGACCTCACTCGCACGGGAGGGGACCGCGCCCGCCCGATGTGCACGCCGCCGTCGGGAGGCATCGATCAATCGGCGCCCCCACAGATCCGGCTGGCTGTCGGCGAGGCCTGCGAGCATCGCTCTGCTGCCCGAAGGAGAGAAGGTCCCCGGTGTGAGCGGGAGCGATGGTGCGAGCGGATACGCGCTGGGCGAGACGAGGTAGCTGGGTGCGTATGAGAACGAAACGGTGCCCGCCCGGCCCCCGCCGCGACCACGGCCGCGACCGCCGATGTCTTCGATCGTGCCGGCCGGCACGACGATTCCGCTCGGCAACTGCACATCGACCCAGAGCTTCATAGTCTTACCCGCTCGGGAAGTCCGTCCTCGAGCAGAGCACGGCCGCGTACGGATGTGGAGGGGTCGGTGGCATCAAGCACCCCACGCTCCAGGCCCAGCACTTCGAGCACGGCGAAGAGGTTCTCGAAGCGGACACTGCCTTCACCGTTCTCGATATTGCGCAGGGTGCCGCGAGTGATGCCGGCGCGCTGCGCAACGATCTCGGCGGTCAGACGTTGTGCTTTGCGCCACACACGGAGGTTCTCTCCGAGCTCTCGCATACGCCGCGCGCGCTCCGGGCCTGATTGAGCCATGACAACACTCTCCCCTCGACACTTAGCGGTTACTGTAGTGACCACAATTGCTGTTAGTGAGCAGTCTAGCTGTCATTACAGTAGTTCGCCGGTGCGCTGCCCTGTGGGGCCGAGTTCTTTCCTCAGGTCCAGTCGCCCGCCCGCTCAGTTGGCGGGCGCGCCCCGGAAAACGACCTTGTGGTACAGCACGAACCGCAGTAGCACGACGATCACGATGCTGACGAGGTTCACGACGTTCAACGCCAACGCGCCAGTCGCGTGCCCGACGATCGCCGTCAGTGCTTCGACACCGAGCCAGACGAGGGCGGCGCCCAGCAGCGTGCAGGCGAGGTTCACGCCCAGAAAGAGTAAGAGCTCCGAGACGCGCCCGCGGCGGTCGCGGTGCCGGAACGTCCACTCCCGGTTGCCGATGTAGGCGTTGACCAGGGCGACGAGAGACGCGACGATCTTCGAGAGCACCGGGTCCCAGCCCCACACGAACACGAGCAGGTTGAACACCGCGATCTCAATGACGGTGCTGAGCGCACCGACCACGAGGAAACGGCTTCCCACGCCCACAAGGCGGCGCAGACGGGCAGGGATCTTCACTCGACTAGGCTACTTCGTGCGCGTACTCTCGCCGCACAGGCCACGTTCGTCGCCGACGACCAGTTCGCAACTGCCGACAGCCGACGCGACTGTCCGGCGATTTGCCGTACACTGGAGCTATGGCTAGTAGTACACCATTGAAGGACGCACGCGTGGAGTTCCGTGTCACTGCTGATCAGAAGCAGACGATTGAGGCCGCTGCGGCAATCCAAGGACGCACTGTCACCGACTTTTCGGCCGACGTGCTGGTTGAGCGCGCTCAAGAAGTGATACAGGCCGAGCGGCAACTCCGCATCGAGGCGTCGCGCTTTGACACGTTCTCCAGGCTCATGGACGAGCCCCCTCGAGCGATCGGCGAGTTGCGGGAACTGATGACTCGGAAGCCTGTCTTCGTTGACTGATTTCCTGATCCCACGGCCGCTTGCCGCGGGAGACAAACTCTCCGACTTCCGCTCCGGAGAGGAGAGCCTGGACGTCTGGCTACGTGGACGCGCCCGCGGAAACGAGAAGTCAGGAGCATCTCGAACGATGGTCTCCGTCACGAGAGAAGGGCGCGTAGCCGGCTACTACTGTCTCTCTTCGAGCTCCTTGGAGCGCGAAGACGGCCCGCCACAACTTGCAAAAGGGATGCCCACGTCGATTCCGATCGTCCTGCTCGGCCGACTCGCTGTCGACGAAGAGTTCAAAGGTCGAGGTCTGGGCTACTCGCTGCTTCAGCATGCGACAGGCCGGGCGTTGGAGGCTGCCGAAACCATCGGTATCCACGCCGTCCTTGTTCACGCGATCAACGACACGGTCGTGGGATTCTACGAACGGTTCGGATTCACGCCGTTCCCAGAGGAGCGACGGACGCTCTATCTGCTCACGCAGGACGCCCGCGCGACGCTGACGACATGAGTGCACCGACCACGAGGAAACGGCTTCCCACGCCCACAAGGCGGCGCAGACGGGCAGGGATCTTCACTCGACTAGGCTACTTCGTGCGCGTACTCTCGCCGCACACGCCCGCCGAGGAACCTCATTTGACCTTCTCCCATCTCGCCATCGTCATGCCGGCATACAACGAAGCCGAGGGCATCCGCGGGTTCATCGACGAGATCCGCGAACACGTCTCCCCGCTCGCCGCACGCGTCACGTTCGTCATCGCCGACGACCGCTCGACGGATGCCACCGCCCCCGTCTTCGACGACGTGGCAGACGTCGACGTGCAGACGCAGCCCGCCAACCGTGGCCACGGCCCCACCGCACTGGCCGCCTACCGCGCGGGTCTCGCCTCCGAACCCGATCTGCTCGTGCACGTCGACGGCGATGGACAGTTCCTCGGCGCCGACTTCGTGCGCCTCATCACTGCGGCTGAATCCACCGGCGCCGATGTCGTGCACGGCGTGCGCGACGGACGCACCGACCCCTGGTACCGCAAGGTGCTCACCGGGGCTGTCGGGCTGCTGATCGCCGCAGCATCCGGTCGTCGCATTCCCGACGTCAACACTCCCCTGCGCGCCTACCGTCCGTCTGCTCTGCAGACTCTGGTGGATGCCGTGCCCACCGACGCGAGCGTGCCGCACGTGCACTTCTCGCTCGCCGAGGCACGTGGCGGCTTCATCGTTCGCTACGTGCGCGTGGCCAGCATCCCGCGCCGAGGCGAATCGACGAGTGGCACCATGTGGGGCCGCGCCGCCGACCTGCGTCTGCCGCCCAAGCGTCTGCGCCAGTTCGCGATCGCCGCGCTGCAGGAGGTGTGGACGCTGTCGCTGCGTCCGTCGGCGCCGCTGCGCAGCATCCGCCGCCCCATCTCTGACGATTGACATGATCAGAGCTCGTTCCATCGTCTTCTGGGTGCTGGCCGCGGCGCTGCTGGTCGGGCACGTGCTCGTCGCGTGGCAGAGCCTGACCGTCTGGCGGTTCTGGGAGGATGAGGCGTTCAATCTCACCGTGCCGCGCAACCTGCTCGCCGGTCTCGGCTACGCGAGCGACGGTGCGCTCTCGGGGTCGACGATCACCCTGTTCGATGTGCGTATCTCGACCGGTCCCGCAGTGCTGCTGCCGGTCGCCGCTGTGCTCGCGACCGGCATCGACCCGGTCATCGGCGCGCGGCTGGTGCCGCTCGCGTACTGGGCGCTGCTGCTCGCCGGGCTCTGGGTGCTCGGGCGCCGCATCGGCGGACGCTGGGCCGCCCTCGTCGCCGTGGCCGTGCCACTCGCGTTCACCACGTCGGCCACGGTCTCGCCGATTCAAGGGCCGGCTGATCTGCTCGGTGAGATCCCCGCCGCTGCACTGCTCGTGTGGGCGCTCGTGGTGCTGCCGCGGCGCGCGTGGCTCGCGGGGCTGCTGGTCGGTCTCGCGGTGCAGGCGAAGCTCATCGTGCTTCTTGCGCTGCCCGCGTTCGCCGTGGCGCTGTTCCTGCTCGCTCCGGGGACGGGATGGGCGCGCGTGCTCCCGTTCTTGCGGCGCTCGTGGGTGCCGCTGGTGTTCCTGGCGCTGCCGACGTTCCTGTTCGAACTCGCCGCTCTGATCACGTTCGGATTCAGCGGGTTCATCGACCACCTGCGTGCACTGCTCGGATTCGTGCGCAGCGGCGGCCAACCCGGCGAGCCGACGACCGTGGTGCAGAAGCTCACGACGCTCGCGGAGTCGTGGTCGGTGCCGGTGTGGGTCGCGCTCGTCGTCGCCGCGTTGTCGATCGTTCTGATCGTCGGGGGGCTGTGGGTTTCGCGCGGGTCTGTTTCTTCCGACGTTCTCGTTTATCTTGGCGCCGCGGCGGTCGGCGCGCTCGCATTCGTCGGCTGGTGGGCGACCGCGTCGCACCTGCCGCTGTGGGTGCGGCATCCGGCCCCCGGCGTGTTCGCGTTCTTCCCGATCCTCGCCGCCGGTGCGGTGTGGGGAGCCCAGCGGATGCTGCGCCGCCCTGCGCTGCGTATCGTCTCGGTCGCTGCGGTGGGGGTTGTCGTTCTGGGGCTCGGCGCGGGGGCGGCCCTGCACTCGGTCGCTGCGACACAGCCGCCGTGGCTCACGCTCGAGACGCAACGCGCCGCCGTCGCACCGCTGAAGGAATGGGTCGAGGAGAACGACGTCGAATGGCTCGCGGCCGAGCCGTGGGGTGCTGCGGTCGCTCCGGTCGTGATGACTGGCGCGCACGTCGGACTGTTCGATGCCGAGGCGATGGCCGGTGCACCGAGGCTGACCGGGGCGGAGTGCGCCACCGAGGTGCTCGTCGACGGGGGGCTGTACCGGATCTGCGCTGCGCCCTAGGTTCGCTCGACCGCCGGGTCTGTCGAAGCCGCCCGTCGCGTCTCGGGGGCATCGAGTCGCAGCATCCGCTCTTTGTGCGTGTCGCTCGCTGGGCAGCATCCGTTCGCTGAGCCGGTCGAAGCGCGCACCACCGGTAACGTGGGGGCTGTGACGACCGACGCTCCCGCCGCTTCCGCATCCCGGCCGATCTGGCGACGTCTCGTCGGGAGTACCTGGTTCCACCTGATCGCCGCGTTCGTTGTCGTCGGACTGCTGCTGACGTTCGTCGCGAAACCGTATCTTGTGCCGTCGGCGTCTATGGAGTCGACGCTGCAACCCGGCGACCGGGTGCTGGTCAACCGGCTCGCCTACGTCGGGGCCGAGCCGGCGACCGGGGACATCATCGTGTTCGACGCAGACGAGTCATGGGGCGCGCACGCCAGCGGCTCCGAGCCGTGGTGGAAGGCAGCGGCCCGGTGGGTCGGCGAGGTCACGGGCTTCGGGCCGTCGGGTCCGCACACGCTCATCAAGCGGGTGATCGCGGGGCCGGGGCAGGTCGTGGAGTGCTGCACAGCATCCGGAGCCATCACCGTCGACGGTGTCGCGCTTTCCGAACCCTATGTGGGCTCGGATTTCCCGTTCGAAACTGGGGTTCTCGACTGCACGACGGAGCCCGCGTCGATGCGCTGCTTCCCCGCGGTGACGGTCCCTGAAGGTTCGTACCTGATGCTCGGCGACAACCGCACGAACTCGTCGGACTCCGCTGCGCAGTGCCGCGGTGTTCCGGATGCCGACGAGTCATGCTGGCGCTGGGCCACGCGCGATGAGGTCGTCGGCAAGGCGGGCGCGATCGTGTGGCCGATCGGGCGCTGGGGTGCGCTGTAGCGGGAGTTTGTCCGGCGGATCCGGGCGGGAGGTGGTCCGAATGGCCGCATCCACCGCCCGTAGGCGACACAACGCGCCACCCGCCGAGCCACGCCGGCGCCGGCGGGTGGCGCAACACGCCGCATCCTGTGCCACGAGGCGACACGAAGCGCCACCCGCCAGTCGGCGCCACAGCATCCCTCGCCGCCACAGCATCCCGCGCCGCGAGGTGGCCCGAGTTGTCGCCCGCAGCGCGGCGAGGCGACACGAAGCGCCACCCGCCGCACCGCGAAACCGCCGAAGCGGGAGCCGCGAGACCTACAGCGCGAGGCGCTCCTTGACGACATCCGCGAGGCGCTGTGCGTAGGACTGAGCGGATTCAGCATCCGCCGCCTCGACCATCACACGAACGAGCTGCTCCGTGCCGGACTTGCGCAGCAGCACCCGTCCGGTGTCACCGAGTTCCGCCTCGACAGCGGCGACAGCATCCTGCACGCCCTCGTCGTCGGCGCAGCGATCCTTGTCGACGTCTGGCACATTGATGAGCACCTGCGGGAAGACGGTCATGACAGATGCGAGCTCCGCGATCGTCTTCTTCTGGCGCGCCATCTCGGCGACCAGGTGCAGGCCGGTCAGCACGCCGTCGCCGGTCGTCGCGAACTCGCTCATGATCACGTGGCCGGACTGCTCGCCGCCCAGCGCGTAGCCGCCGGCGTTCATGTCCTCGAGCACGTAGCGGTCGCCGACGCCGGTCTGGCGCACGGTGATGCCGTTCTCCTTCATCGCCTTGTGCAGTCCGAGGTTGCTCATGACCGTGGCGACGAGCGTGTTGTCGGTGAGGTGCCCTCGGTCCTTCATCGCCACCGCGAGGATGGCCATGATCTGGTCGCCGTCGATGATGTTGCCGTCGGCGTCCACTGCGAGGCAGCGGTCGGCATCGCCGTCGTGGGCGATCCCGATGTCTGCGCCGAGACGCACGACGGCCTCAGCGAGCTTGTCGAGATGCGTCGAGCCGACGCCGTCGTTGATGTTGGTGCCGTCGGGCTCTGCGCCCATGACGGTCACCTTCGCACCGGCGTCGTTGAACGTCTCGGGCGAGACACCGGATGCTGCGCCGTGCGCGCAGTCGAGGACGACGTGGATGCCGTCGAGCCGGTGCGGCAGCGAACCCAGCAGGTGCAGGGCGTAGCGGTCCTCCGCGTCGGAGAAACGCTCGATGCGACCGACGGAGGCGCCGGTGGGCAGAAGCTTCTCGCCGGACATCGCGGCTTCGATGCGCTGCTCGACCTCGTCGGGGAGCTTCACGCCGCCGCGGGCGAAGATCTTGATCCCGTTGTCGGGCGCGGGGTTGTGCGACGCCGAGACCATGACGCCGAAGTCGGCATCGTGATCGGCGACGAGGAACGCCAGGGCCGGAGTGGGGATGACACCGGCGTCGAGGACGTCGACACCGGATGCTGCGAGGCCTGCAGAGACTGCGGCCACGAGGAATTCACCGGAGATGCGCGGGTCGCGGGCGACGACTGCTGACAGTCGCTTGCCCTCGGCCTTGCGCGCCTCTGCGGTGCGGCCCTGACCCAGGACGACAGCTGTCGCCTGGGCCAGGGTGAGCGCGAGGTCGGCGGTGAGGATGCCGTTGGCAAGTCCTCGCACGCCGTCCGTGCCGAAAAGCGGCATCCGGGCTCTCGTGCTTAACGCTTCGAGTACTGAGGCGCCTTGCGGGCCTTCTTCAGGCCAGCCTTCTTGCGCTCGATGACGCGGGCGTCACGAGAGAGGAAGCCGGCCTTCTTGAGGGTGGCGCGGTTGTTCTCCGCGTCGATGCCGTTCAGCGAACGGGCGATGCCGAGACGCAGTGCGCCGGCCTGGCCCGAGTCGCCGCCACCGGAGATGCGCGCGATGACGTCGTACGCACCCGTGAGGTTCAGCACCGTGAACGGGTCGGTGATCAGCTGCTGGTGCAGCTTGTTGGGGAAGTAGTCCTCGAGAGTACGGCCGTTGACCGTGATGACGCCCGAGCCGGGGACCAGACGCACGCGGGCGATGGCCTGCTTGCGACGTCCGACGGCTGCGCCGGGAACGTTGAGAACCGGACGGGGGGCCGCCTCGGTCTCGACCGTTTCCGGGCTGGAGGTCGAGTAGTTCTGCGGGGTTTCGGTGGTGTCCTGAGTATCAGCCACGAGAATATCCTTAAGGGTCTTAGCGGCGCTTACTGGGCGACCTGGTCGAGGGTGTACGTCGTGGGCTGCTGCGCGGCGTGCGGGTGCTCTGCACCGACGTACACCTTGAGCTTGGTCAGCTGCTGACGACCGAGGCTGTTCTTGGGGAGCATGCCGCGGACGGCCTTCTCGACAGCGCGGATGGGGTTCTTCTCGAGGAGTTCCCCGTAGGAGACCTTCGTGAGACCGCCCGGGTAGCCCGAGTGGCGGTACGCCATCTTCTTCTCGAGCTTCTGGCCCGTCATCGCGACCTTGTCGGCGTTGATGATGATGACGAAGTCACCCGAGTCGAGGTGGTTGGCGAAGGTGGCCTTGTGCTTGCCGCGCAGGAGCGCTGCGGCGTGCGAGGCGAGGCGACCGAGAACGACGTCGTTGGCGTCGATGACGACCCAGTCACGCTGGATCTGCCCGGCCTTCGGGGTGTATGTGCGCGTCACAATAGTGCTGCTTTCTTGTTCGAACGGAGGAGTTCGTGAATCCCACTCCGGGGTGGTTCTTCGCTATTGCTCGGAACACGCCAGTGGAGGGCTCACGTTCGCGGCACTCTGCAGTCGAGTACCAAAGGGATAGCCTACGGCATTGTCGTCGGAAATGGGAATCGCGCCCACCGCGACCCTCATTCCGGGAACGGAACGTGGTGTGCGCGCCCGGACGGGGCCTTCTCGAAGTCCTTCTCGGCGCGGATCCGGTCCTTGTCCACACGCTCAAGTGCCGCCTCCACCGAATCGGCGAACACGTCGCCGCCGGCCTCGCCGGGGTGGATGCCGTCACCGGCGAGCAGGTCGGTGCGGGGTGCGATGGCGCCCGACCAGTCCGCGACCCACACCGAGCGGTGACTGTCGGCGAAGGCTTCGAGATCAGCGTTCACGCCGGGGATCCAGTCGCGCGGCGCGTGCGCATTGACGAGGATCAGGTTGCGGTCCTTCCCCGCCGCCTGCGATATCTGCTCGAGCACGCCCCAGTCGACCGGACCGTTCGTGCCGAGCGCCATGACCACGTTCTCGCGAAGCTCTCCCCTCGAAGCCAGGTCATTGAGGATGTCCGGCCCCGCCCAGATCGAGCGCGAGACCGCGGCATCGACCGTGATCCCGGGGAACTGCTCGTACAGCGACGGAGCGGATGCGAGCATCACCGAGTCTCCGACCGCTGTGATCTCGGTGCCCTCCGGGATGTCGATCTGCTCCGGTTCTTCGTCGGATTCGTCGGGCGCTGCGTTCGCCGCATCCTTCATGGCCTGCTCCCCCGCCGCGATAGCCGCCGCGGCAGAAGTGACGGGAGGCGCGGTGACGATCGCCGCCGCCGTTCCACCCACGGCGACAGCGCCGACAGCCAGCGCGGTCGCTCCAGCCAGACGCGCCATCGGACGGCCCGTGATGCGCGAGCGCAAAGCTCGCCACGTACGCCGGAACCCGTACCGACGCAGCGGCTGTTCCACGAACCGGTACGACAGTGCCGCTGCCCCGACCGAGATCACGAGCGCGACAGCGCCGATCCATACCGGCACCCCGGCTTCCGGACCGGTCTTCTGCGTGGCGACCAGCGCCAGCACGAGCACCGGCCAATGCCACAGATAGATGCCGTACGAGCGCTCTCCGATCCAGCGCAGCGGCGCGACATCGAGACCGCGTCCGAGCCACGAATCCGGCCAGGTTCCGGCGAAGATCGTGAGCGCCGTCCCGACGGATGCGAGCACGAGCACTCCGGTGACGTCCGCATCCTCCGGCGACAGCGCGGCGATCATCACAGCGCCCAGCCCAACGAGCCCGAGGAGCAGCGATCCGACCTGCGCACCGCGCCGCAGCATCCATGCCTTTTGCGGCATGTTCACCGTCGCAAGCGCCAGCGCGATGCCGAGCAGCAGGCCGAACGCGTGCGAATCGGTGCCGAAGTACGCACGCGTGACGTCGCCGTCGGCGACCAGCGTCGCCATCCACCACACCGAGCCACCCGCGGCCAGCACCATCAGCGCCACGCGCGTCCACCGCCCTGGAACAAGCAGCACGAGCGGAAGCAGCAGCGGCCAGAGCACGTAGAACTGCTCTTCGACGGCGAGCGACCAGACGTTGCGGAACAGTTCGGGCGCCGTCGCCGCGAAGTAGTCGCTGCCATCGGCGACGGCGAGCCAGTTGTAGCTGAAGGTGGCGGCGCCCAGCACCTGCCGCCCGATGCCGACGAGCACGTCGCCGCCCAGCATCCACGCCGCCGTCGCGCACACCGTGATCACCACGGCGAGCGCCGGCAGCAGTCGGCGCGCGCGCCGCCGCCAGAAATCGATCAGTCGACGTGGCGATCCGAGCGGTCCGAGACGCGACGGACGCAGCAGCAGGGAGGTGATCAGGAAGCCGCTGATGACGAAGAACACGTCGACACCGACGAACCCCGAACGCACCGGCGATGACGGAAAGAGGTGGTACGCCAGCACGAGGATGACCGCCACCGCGCGCAGACCGTCCAGTCCCGCGAAACGTCGAGGAGCAGAGTGAAGGAGCGTCATGATGAGGAGGCGTTTCGGCTCGCGGCCGAAGGTTCCAGTCTAAGCTGGCCATCGTGCGAATACGGCTTGACATCGCCTATGACGGCACCCAGTTCCGCGGGTGGGCGAAGCAACCAGGGTTGCGCACCGTGCAGGGCACTTTGGAGGCCGCACTCGCGCGCATCGTCGGCTCCGACGTGCAGTTCGTCGTCGCCGGGCGAACGGATGCCGGGGTGCATGCCGCCGACCAGGTCGCGCACGTCGACCTCGATGACGAGCAGTGGTCGCGCATCGTCACCCGGCATGGGCGCAGCGCGCACGACCCGGCGGGCTCGATCGCCGGACGCATTCGCGGCGTGCTCGGCGCCTACTCCGACGTCACCGTGCATCGTTCATCGACCGCACCCGAGGGGTTCGACGCGCGCTTCTCCGCCGTCTGGCGCCGGTACCGCTACCGGCTCGCAGATGAGGTCGCCGGCTATGATCCGGCCAGGCGGCTCGACACCACCAGCATCCGCGGTGAGCTCGACACCCTGGCGATGGATGCCGCGGCGCAGACCCTGATCGGCCTGCATGACTTCGCCGCCTACTGCAAACCCCGCGAGGGGGCGACGACGATCCGCACGCTCCTCGATTATCGGTGGCATCGCGACGCAGACGGCGTGCTGATCGCCGAGGTGAAGGCCGACGCGTTCTGTCACAGCATGGTGCGGGCGCTCGTCGGAGCGTGCGTTGCCGTCGGAGAGCAGCGCCTCGACGTCAGTGATCTCGTCGTGCTGCGCGACGCGCTCGAGCGCACGAGCGAGTTCAAGGTGCTCGCGGCACGCGGTCTCACGCTGACCGAGGTTGGCTACCCCGCCGACGACCTGCTCGCCGTGCGTGCCGAGCAGACTCGGGCACGGCGCGACAGCGAGAACTCAGGCTGATCCGATACCCCGAGCGCAGGCGAACGCAGTAGCGTTGGCGGTGATGAAGGTGATCTCTTACAACCTGCGCAAGCATCGTGCGGCGACCGAACTCGCGGAGCTCATCGCCCAGCACGAGCCTGACATCCTGTGCCTGCAGGAGTGCGACGTCGAGGCGCTTCCCGACGAGATCGGCGGGCTCGCGTTGGCGGACGCCACCCAGGGCAACCGCCTCGGTCTGGCCCTCTACTACCGCAAGAACACGTTCCGCCTGCTGGCGATGCGCACGTTCGGGTTGAAGAAGTCGCTGCACGACCGCGTGCTGAAGCCCGCCCATGAACGCGTGCTGGGCGCTCGGTTGCAGGACATCGACAACGGTCGCGAGCTGATCGTGGCATCCTTCCATGCGGCTCCGCTCACGGCGCTGAACTCGCTGCGACGCAACCAGATCCGCGCCGCGCTCACCGAGCTCGAGTCGATGGGACGCGGAATCCCTGTGCTCATGGTCGGCGACTACAACTACCCCGTGTTCAAGGAGAACCTCGGCCAGACGGTCCGCGACCACGGGTACACGCTCACACTCAGCGACGACCGCACCTACACCCGCTACCGCGTGTTCAAGGGGCACTACGACTTCGCGACGTCGGACGGCTTCGCCATCGACAGCATCCAGACCCTGCCGCAGCGATCCAGCGACCACCGCCCGATCCTGATCACGGCTGCGGTCGACTAGCGTCGGGATGGCCGGGCTGCGGTCGCGAGTGCCCCGGCCGTGGGGCCGCCGCGGGCGCCGCGGCCGTGTCGCTTTGTGCCGCCTCCGACGCCGCCAAGCGACTCAAAGAGCCACCTCCTGGGAGGGGCCCCCGGGCGAGGTGGCGCATAGTGCCGCATCCCGCGCCGCGAAGCGGCCATAGGCGCCACCTCGCCGCACCTCGCCGCACCTTGCCGCAACAGCCGCCGTCCCGCGCCGCCGCCGCACCAGCACCCGCAGGGCTACCCGTCCCTACCGCCGCAGCACGCGCTGGGCGAGCCAGTTGCCGAAGATCTGCCCTACCTGCACGATCACGATGATGATCGCGACCGTCACCCAGGTCGCCTGCTGATCGAACTGGTTGTAGCCGTAGATGATCGCGAAGTTGCCGAGTCCGCCGCCGCCGATGTATCCCGCCATGGCCGACATGTCGACCACTGCGATGAACATGAACGTGTAGCCGAGGATCAGTGGCGCGAGCGCCTCGGGGATCACGACGCCGAACAGGATCGACAGTCGCTTCGCGCCGATCGCGAGCGCGGCCTCGACGACTCCGGGATCGACGGCGACGAGGTTCTGCTCGACCACTCTCCCGATCACGACCGCGGCCATGATCGTCATCGGCACGATCGCCGCCTCGGTGCCCAGCGTCGTCCCGGCGACGAGCTTCGTCACAGGCCCGACGGCGGTGAGGAAGATGATGAACGGGATCGGCCGGATGACGTTGATCACGAGGTTCATCACATTGAAGACGATCCTGTTGCCGAACAGGTTGCCCGGCCGAGTGGCATAGAGCACCGCACCGATCAGAAGCCCGGCGACGCCGCCGATCACGAGCGTGACGGCGACCATGTAGACGGTCTCCTGGATCGACTGCAGCAGTACCGGCGTCAGCGAATCCCAGTTCGCGAGCGGATGGATGCCGGTCATGAGACGTCTTCCGATCCGGATGCCGCAACCGTGGCGCCGGAACCGCGCAGCACCGCCACCTTCGTGCGCACCGCCAACTCCCCGACGGCTTCGGCGACAGCATCCGCCCCCGCCTGCAGACGGTACGTGAGGGTGCCGAGCTGGCGACCACGGATGTCCGTGACCCCGCCGAACACGACCGCGCGGCGCACGACGTGCTTCTCGAACACCTCGTCGATGTCCTCGCTCGTGAACTCGTTGACGTCGACGCTCACGAGCGTCCCGCCGCCGACGAGCAGCGAGTCCAGGGTGTCGCCGGACGGAACGCCCTGCGTGACGGCGGCGACGAACCGCTCAGTGAGCTCCGCACGCGGATGCGCGAACACGCGATACGTGTCACCGCTGTCGACCACGCGCCCGCCGTCCATCACGACGACCTGATCGCACAGCTCGTGCACGACCGAGATCTGGTGGGTGATGACGACGATCGTGATGCCGAGGCGACGGTTGATCTCCTTGAGCAGTGCCAGCACCTCGCCGGTGGTCTGCGGGTCGAGGGCGCTGGTGGCCTCATCCGCGAGCAGCAGTTCGGGGTTCGCGGCGATCGCGCGGGCGATGCCGACCCGCTGCTTCTGCCCGCCCGAGAGCGCCCGAGGATAGCGCGAAGCCTTGTCGCCGATGCCGACGAAGTCGAGCAGTTCGGCGACACGAGGCTCGATGTCCGCACGCTTCCAGCCGGCGACCTTCAACGGGTACGCGACGTTGCCGCGCACCGTGCGGGAGTTGAAGAGGTTGAACTGCTGGAAGATCATGCCGATACGTGCGCGCAGGCCCCGCAGCTCGGTCTCAGACGCCTTTCCGACATCGACGCCGAGCACGTTCACGCTGCCACCGGTGGGCTTCTCCAGCCCGTTGATCAGGCGTACGAGCGTCGACTTTCCCGCCCCCGAGTATCCGATGACGCCGACGATCGAGCCCCGCTCGACGTCGAGGTCGACCTCTTCCAGGGCATCGACGACGGGCCCCCGCCGCGTTCCGGGGAACGCTTTGGAGACCCGATCGAACGAGATGATTCCGGTCACTGCTGTGCGCGCAACTTGTCTTCGAGGCCGGTGAGCTCCTTCTGGAGGTCGGCGGCGGTCCAGTCGCCCTTGAACTGCAGGTTGCCCTGGTTCAGCTCGGTGACGGCCTTTTCGACCTCGGGCGAGCGGTACGCCTCGATGAGCTTCTCCCAGCGCGGGTCGTCCTTGTTCTCGTCCTTCACGACGAACGCGTTGATGTACGGCGCGAGTTCGGGGTTGTCGAGGTCTTCCTTGAAGATGATCAGGTCGTCGCCGAGCCCGCCCTTCTGGGCCTGCGTGTTGTTGACGATCGCGGCCTGGGCGCTGCCGTCCTTGAGCGCGGTGACCGTCTGGTTCGAGTCGACCGGAAGGATCTTGATCGTGCTCGAGGTGATGTCGGCCTCGGTCGAGAAGGCGTCGCCGCCGTCCTTGAGCTCGAGCAGGCCGGCGCGCTGCAGGTTCAGCAGGGCGCGAGCGAGGTTCGTGGGGTTGTTCGGCAGCGCAACGGTCGCGCCATCCGGGATGTCCTCGACGCTCTTGTACTGCTCGGAGTACAGCGCCAGCGGATACACGGCCGTCGCGCCGATGGGCACGAGAGTGCCGCCGCTGTTCACGTTGAAGTCGGAGAGGAAGATGAGGTGCTGGAACAGGTTCACGTCGAGCTCGCCGTCCTGCACACCCTGGTTCAGCTGCACGGCGTCGGTGATGGTGCGCACCTCGAGGTCGATGCCCTCTTCTGCCAGCTTGTCCTTGAGGATCGTCCAGTGCGCTTCGGTGCCGTCATCCGCACCCAGCACGATCTTCGTCTCGTCGGCCGCTCCCCCATCGGCAGTGTCGCTGCCTCCAGTGCCGCCACCACCCGCGCACGCTGCCATCGACAGGGTCAGCGCGCCGGCTGCCAGCACGCCGATAGCGGAAAGGATCTTGTTCTTCGCACGGGAGTTGTTCACGGGAATGAGTGAATCACGCACCTGGCGCATCACCGATTCGGACGGTAACGGCGCGTAACGCGCGGCCATACCCTGGACACGTGACCCGAACCCTTCTGGAGGACGAGGCGCTCGGCTTCGTCCGCGACCTCATCCGCATCGACAGCATCAACACCGGCGACCTGGCGACGATCGGCGACGGCGAGACGCGCGCGGCACGGTTCGTGCAGTCGCAGCTGGAAGAGTTGGGCATCGAGACGACATTCGTCGAGCCCGTTCCCGGTCGCGGGAGCGTGGTCGCCCGCCTTCGCGGGACGGATCCGGATGCCGGTGCGCTGATCGTGCACGCGCACCTCGATGTGGTGCCGGTGGATGCTGCGGACTGGACCCACCCGCCGTTCGGCGCCGAGATCGCAGACGGCCTGCTCTACGGCCGCGGCGCCGTCGACATGAAGAACTATGCGGGAGTGATCCTGGCGGTGGCGCGGCACTTCGCGCGTTCCGGCATCCGTCCCAGGCGCGATCTGATCTTCGCCTTCCTGGCCGACGAGGAGAGCGGCGGCGTGTGGGGCGCGTCGTGGCTCGTCGACAACCGGCCAGAGCTGTTCGCCGGCGCGACGGAGGCGATCAGCGAGGTCGGCGGGTTCTCGGTGCCGCTCGTCGAAGGACGCCGCGCCTACCTGCTCGCGACGGCCGAGAAGGGCGTCGGCGGACTCAGGCTGACCGCGCGCGGCGAAGCGGGGCATGCGTCGCGGCCGCTGCCGAGCGACCCGGTGCCGCAGCTCGCCGGCGCGGTCGCCCGCATCGGCGCGCACCGGTTCCCGGTCGTACGCACTCCGGCGCTGGCGCGATTTCTCTCTGTCGTCGGCGCGGCGCGCGGGGTCACGTTCAGCGACGAGAATCTGGATGCCGAGCTGGAAGATCTCGGATTCGTCGGACGCGTAATCGCCGCCGCAGCGCGGAACACGGCGGCGCCGACCGTGCTGCGTGCGGGCGACAAGAGCAACATCATCCCCGGCAGCGCCGAGGCGATCGTCGACTACCGGGCGCTGCCCGGCGGCGAGGACGACCTGCTCACCGAGGTCGCACGTCTGGCCGGAGAGACCGTCGAGGTCGAGAACCTGCGGTCGATGCATCCGATCGCGTCGCCCATCGACGGGCCGTTCATCGACGCCATCTCCGCGGCGCTCACTTCGCAAGACCCCGACGGCGTCGTAGTGCCCTATCTGCTGCCGGCATCCACCGACAACAAGCACTTCGCCCGCCTCGGCGTGCACGGCTACGGGTTCGTGCCGCTTCGCGTGCCGGACGACTTCGACGTGTACGGCCAGTTCCACTCGGCCGACGAGTGCGTGCCGGTGGAGAGCCTGTACTTCAGCGCCCGCGTGACGGCGGGGATCCTCGAGGCGGCGTAGGCGGGGTGGCGCCCCTCCGCCCGCCCGCGCCGGGTGTCGCCGCGCGCGGAGGTGTCGCTTCGTGCCGCTTCCCGCACCCCGCCCGCCCGCGCCGGGTGTCGCCGCGCGGGGGGTGGCGCTTGATGCCGCGTGGGGGTGCGGGAAGCGGCACGAAGCGACACCTCCGCGCGCGGGCACCCCGCCGACTGGCCTCTCCCACCCGCGCCAGGTGTCGCTTCCTGCCGCTTCCCGCGGCCCGACGCGGCACCGAGCGCCACCTCCCGCGCGCGCACCAAGGCAGCACGCGAACCCCGACACCGATGCCCCGCACCTCGGCACGTCGATACGTTGAAGGCATGAGCAACGCCGAGGCAACGCGGTGATCCTCATCGTCGGCATCGCCGGCCAAGGGCTCTGGCGACCGCTCGCCGGCACTCCCCTGTTCGACGTCGTCGCCTACGGGCTGCCGGCACTCGAGCAGGGCAGGTGGTGGACGCCGATCACCGGCACGTTCTTCGTGATCCAACCGTGGGTGTACATCCCGACGATCCTCGGGTTCTGGGGCATGGCGTACCTCGAGCACCGCCGCGGCTGGCGGGTCGCGCTGCTGTACTACTGGTTCGGGCAGCTGTTCGCGATCCTCGGATCCGCCCTGCTGCTCACCGGCGGGCGCGCGCTGCCGTGGCCGTGGGCACAGCAGCTGGCGCAGACTCTCGACGTCGGCGCATCCGGCGGCACCATGGCCTGCATCGCCGCGGCGATCGGGCTCTTCGCCGCGCCGTGGCGGCAACGGGCGTGGTTCGTCGTGCTCGGCTTCGCGGCGATGATGCCTGCTCTACCTCGGCAGCCTCGCTGACGTGGAGCACGCACTCGCCATCCTGCTCGTGCTGTCGGTCGACCGATCTCTCCGTGTGCAGCGCACCACAGTGCACGAGCAGCGGATGCTCGCGGTGAGCATCGTCGTCGCCCTCGGCGTGGTCCAGCTCATCGTGATGCTGATTCCGACGAACGGCCCGTTCGGGGAGACCGACCTCTGGCTCGAGACCGCGCTGCCTGACGTGCTGTTCGACACCGCCGTGATCCTCGTGATCGCGGCGGGGCTGTGGCGCGGGCGTCGCTGGGCGTGGATCATCGCGATCATCCTTGCGGCGATCAACATCATCATCGGGTTGCTCGCCGTGCTGGTGCGCGTCGCGGTCGTGCTGTCGATCGAGGAGGATGCCGCCGGCTCTGTGCAGGGTGACCTCGACGTCACAGCATCCGCCGGAGTGCTCTGGCTGGCGTATCTGATCTTCCTCATCGTCACCCGCGCGGCATTCCGCGTGTGGCGCCGAGCACGCAGTCTCGGCGGGACTCCGGTGAGCGTCGACGAGGTGAAGCAGATCATCAAGAAGGACGGCGGCGGGACGCTGTCGTGGATGACCACGTGGGACAACATGGAGTACCTGCGCACGTCTTCGGGCGGGATCGTGCCGTTCCAGCTGCGCTCCGGCGCGGCGATCGCACTCGCCGACCCGCTCGGACCACCGGAAGGGCACGCCGACTCCGTGCGCGAGTTCATCGCGGCGGCCGAGGAGCACGCCGTCACACCGTGCTTCTTCAGCGCATCCGCGCGCACACGCGAGCATCTTCCCGAGGGGTGGCAGGCGCTCACCGTCGCGGATGACACCATCATCGACCTCGCCGGGCTCACCTTCCAGGGCAAGGCGTGGGCGCGCGTGCGCCAGTCGTTCAGCCGGGCCGAGCGCGAGGGGATGACGTTCCGTCTGACCAGGCTCGCCGAGGTCAGCTGGGGCACCCGCCAGCAGCTGAAGGCGATCTCTGAGTCCTGGGTCGGCGACAAGGGCCTGCCCGAGATGCGCTTCACCCTCGGAACACTGCACGAGGCCGAGGACCCCGAGGTGCGCCTCGCCCTCGCGATCTCTCCGGAGGGCGACGTCGACGGGCTCCTCAGCTGGCTTCCGGTGTACGGCGCGGGCGGACGCATCGACGGATGGACGCTCGACCTGATGCGCAGGCGCGACGGCGGCTTCGGCGCGGTGATGGAGTTCCTGATCGGTTCATCCGCGAAGGCGTTCTCCGAGGAGGGCGCCGAGATCCTGTCTCTCTCCGGCGCACCGCTCGCGCACGAATCGCCGGTGGACGAGGGCGGGATCGCATCGCTGCTGTCGAGGATGGGCGGGATGCTGGAGCCGGTCTACGGATTCCGCTCGCTGCACCAGTTCAAGAAGAAGTTCAATCCCCGCTACGAGCCGATCTATCTGCTGTACCGCGACGAAGGCGACCTCGCGCGCATCGGCGGAGGACTGACCAGGGCGTTCCTGCCCGATGCGACGCTGCGTCAGTTCACGGCCGCCGGAGTCGATCTGATCCGCAGCTGAGGCTGCCTGTTCTGCTCAGGCGCCTTGGCGCCCCAGCATCCCGTCGGCGTTGTCGGCGACCCACGCGACGAGCGGGAGCATGCGCTCCATGAGGTCGACCCCGAGCGGGGTCAGGCTGTACTCGACGTGAGGAGGCACCGACGGAAAAGCCTCGCGATGCACGAGTCCGTCGCTCGCGAGGGTGCGCAGCGTCGAGGCGAGCATCTTCTCGCTGATGCCGTCGACCTCGCGGCGCAGCTCTCCCCAGCGGCGCGTGCCGTCGGACAGGCTGGAGAGCACGAGCACTCCCCACTTGCTCATGATGTGATCGAGAACGACTCTCGTGCTGCAGCCGTCTTCGAAGACGTTCGGAATGGATTCCTTTATCTGCGCAAAACTGACGTTCATGTGGGTACCTTACTTCAAAGTGGGTACCCCCGGATCGGAATGTCATGAGCCGTGACGGGTTGTCATCGGAGACCGCTCCTCGAAAGGAATCCCATGACCATTCTCATCACCGGTGCGACCGGACAGCTCGGCCGCCTCACGATCGACAGCCTGCTCGCACGCGGCACCGACCCGCAGACGATCATCGCCGGCGCCCGTGACGTCTCGAAGGCCGCGGATCTTGCCGATCGCGGCATCCGCGTCGTGGCGCTGGACTACGACGACACGGCATCCGTCAGCGCGGCGCTCGACGGCGTCGACTCGGTGCTGCTCATCTCGGGCTCCGAGGTCGGCCGCCGCACACCGCAGCACAAGGCCGTCATCGACGCGGCCAAGGCGGCCGGAGTCAGCAAGCTCGTCTACACGAGCGCCCCGAAGGCCACGACGAGCGACCTGATCCTCGCCCCGGAGCACAAGGCGACCGAGGAACTGATCGCCGCATCCGGCGTCCCCGCCGTGATCCTGCGCAACAACTGGTACACGGAGAACTACGCCGGAAGCGCGGCGCAGGCCGCCGAGACCGGTGTGCTCGCCGCGAGCGTCGGCGAGGGCAAGGTCGCGTCTGCGAGCCGGCGCGACTTCGCGGACGCCGCGGCCGTCGTACTGCTCGAAGACGGCCACATCGGCGAGGTGTACGAACTCGCCGGCGACGCCGCCTGGGACTTCTCTGAGCTGGCCGCAGCGATCGGCGAGGTCGCCGGACGCCCGGTCGAGTACAGAGCGCTGTCCACCGACGAGCACACCGCGCAGCTGGCTGCAGCCGGCCTCGACGAGGGCACGATCGGCTTCGTGACTGGCCTGGATGCCGGCATCCGCGGCGGCGCGCTCGGCGACACCGACGGCACGCTCGCGCGCCTCATCGGCCGACCGACGACTCCTCTCGTAGAGGGCCTGCGCGCAGCCGTCTGAGGCGCGCGCCGGACCTCCGGCTCACCGCTCAGGTCGCACTTTCTGTCGTCATGCGCGCGCTGCTCCGACGAGAAGTGCGACCTGAACGCGTTGGTCAGCGCGTCAGCGCTCGACGAGGATGCCGTCCTCGTCGCTGTAGAGGTGAGCTCCCACCCGGAACAGCACTCCCCCGAACGACACGTCGATGTCGACCTCGCCGGCGCCGAGCTTCGCGCTCTTGCGCGGATTGGTGCCGAGAGCCTTCACGCCGAGATCCAAGCCGTTGATCGCGACGCTGTCGCGGATCGCGCCGTTGATGACGACGCCGGCCCAGCCGTTCTCCACCGCGGATGCTGCGATCAGGTCGCCCATCAGCGCGGTGTTCAGCGAGCCGAGCCCGTTGACCACGAGCACCGCCCCGTCGCCGGGGGTCGCGAGCATCGCCTTCACGAGCGCGTTGTCCTCATGGCAGCGGATCGTGCGGATCGGACCGTCGAATGCGGCTCTGCGACCGAAGCTGCGCAGCTGCAGCGGGAGCGACTGGAGCGCTTCTCCGAACTCGTCATACAGGTCTGCGGTGGCTTTGGTCATGGCGTCATTGTGGCATGTCGGCGTTTCTTTCGAGGTCGATGGAATACCCCCTCGGGGTACTCTGTTATGGTTGTGGAACGCCGGCGAACGGCATCCGATCGAAGGGAACAGAGATGAACACCACCGAGTACAAGGTCACCGGAATGACGTGCGGTCACTGCGAGATGTCCGTGCGCGAAGAGGTCAGCCAGATCGCGGGAGTCGAGGACATCCAGGTCAGCGCGCAGAGCGGCACGCTCGTCGTCACCACCACCGAGACGCTCGACGACGCCGAGGTGCTCGCCGCCGTCGGCGAAGCGGGCTACTCAGCCGTCCGCGCCTGAACGTCTGTCACGAGAGGAGTCTGCGATGAGTGTGTCCGGATCGAGTGTCGAGTTGGAGATCGGCGGCATGACGTGCGCCTCGTGCGCGATGCGCATCGAGAAGAAGCTCAACAAGCTCGACGGCGTCGCCGCGACGGTCAACTACGCCACCGAGAAGGCGAAGGTGACCGTGCCCGCCGGATACGAGGCCGCACAGCTCATCGCCGAGGTCGAGAAGGCCGGATACACCGCCGCGGTGCCGGCGCCCAAGAACGCGAAGACCACCGAGGCGACGGATGCCGATCCCGAGCTCGCTTCGCTGCGCCAGCGTCTGATCATCTCGATCATCCTCACGGTGCCGGTCATCGCGATGGCGATGATCCCCGCACTGCAGTTCACGTACTGGCAGTGGGCGTCGCTGGCGCTCGCGGCACCCGTGATCGTGTGGGGCGCATGGCCGTTCCACAAGGCCGCCTGGACCAATCTGCGCCACGGCGCGGCCACCATGGACACGCTCATCTCGATGGGCACTCTGGCCGCGTTCCTGTGGTCGCTGTACGCGCTGTTCCTCGGCTCGGCGGGCATGCCGGGCATGACGCACCCGTTCGAGTTCACGCTCTCGCGTTCGGACGGCACGGCGAACATCTACCTCGAGGTCGGCGCCGGCGTGACGATGTTCATCCTCGCCGGCCGTTACTTCGAGAAGCGCTCGAAGCGCCAGGCTGGTGCGGCCATGCGGGCGCTCCTCGAGCTCGGGGCGAAGGACGTCTCGGTGCTGCGCGACGGCGTCGAGACCCTCATCCCGGTGGACGATCTGCAGGTCGGCGACGAGTTCATCGTGCGTCCAGGCGAGAAGATCGCCACCGACGGCGTCGTCGTCTCCGGCACGTCTGCAGTCGACGCCTCCATGCTCACCGGTGAATCGGTGCCCGTCGAGGTCGGGCCGGCGGATGCCGTCACCGGAGCGACCGTCAACGCCGGAGGACGACTGGTGGTGCGCGCCACGCGCGTCGGCACCGACACCCAGCTCGCGCAGATGGCGCAACTGGTCGAGGACGCGCAGACCGGTAAGGCAGAGGTGCAGCGTCTCGCCGATCGCATCTCCGGCGTCTTCGTACCGATCGTCATCGGCATCGCCGTGGTCACGCTGGCCGGATGGCTCATCGCCGGGTTCCCGGCCGCTGCGGCGTTCACCGCCGCCGTCGCCGTGCTGGTGATCGCCTGCCCGTGCGCACTCGGCCTCGCCACACCCACCGCGTTGCTGGTGGGCACCGGCCGCGGCGCGCAGATGGGCATCCTCATCAAGGGCCCCGAGGTGCTCGAGTCGACCCGCAAGGTCGACACGGTCGTGCTCGACAAGACCGGCACCGTCACCACGGGGCGGATGGCTCTCGTCGACGTCGTCCCGGAGCCGGGGACGGATGCTGATGAGCTGCTGCGCCTTGCCGGAGCGCTGGAGGATGCGTCAGAGCATCCGATCGCCCAGGCCATCGCGAAGGCCGCGACCGCGCGTGTCGGCGCTGCACAGGTCGGCACGCTCCCGAGTGTCGAGAGCTTCGCGAATGTCGAGGGCAGGGGCGTGCAGGGCGTCGTCGACGGGCACAGCGTGATCGTGGGACGGGAATCGCTGCTCGCCGACTGGGGCCTCGCGCTCTCACCCGCCGTCGCCGAGGCGAAGGCCGCGGCCGAGAACGACGGGCAGACCGTCGTGGCCGTCGCGTGGGACGGCGCCGCCCGCGGCATCCTCATCGTCGCCGACACGGTCAAGCCGACCAGCGCCGAGGCGATCGCGCAGTTGAAGAAGCTCGGCCTGCACCCCATTCTGCTCACCGGCGACAACGAGGCTGTCGCCCGGCGGATCGCTGCCGACGTCGGTATAGACGAGGTCATCGCCGAGGTGCTCCCGAAGGACAAGGTCGACGTCGTGGCACGGCTTCAGCGCGAAGGCAAGGTCGTCGCGATGGTCGGCGACGGCGTCAACGACGCACCCGCGCTGGTGCAGGCCGACCTCGGCCTCGCGATGGGCACGGGCACAGACGTCGCGATCGAAGCATCCGACATCGCCCTCGTCCGCGGCGATCTGCGCAGCGCCGCCGACGCGATCCGCCTGTCGCGCAAGACGCTCGGCACCATCAAGTCGAACCTGTTCTGGGCCTTCGCATACAACGTCGCCGCGATCCCGGTCGCCGCGCTCGGAATGCTGAACCCGATGCTCGCGGGTGCGGCCATGGCACTGTCGAGCGTGTTCGTCGTCGGCAACAGTCTGCGGCTGCGGGCGTTCCGATGATCCGCCTCCAAGCACGTCGGGCGATGCGTGTCAAGGCGGAAGACGACGCGGCGCGGAGTTCGTAAGGTCGGCGGAAGTGCGGTACCCGAGCCGCACGACATGGAGTGGCCATGGGTGCGATCGACGAGCATACGACCGAGCTTCTGCTGGACGGACGCTACCGGCTGGGGCCCTGCCTCGGTCGGGGCGGGATGGCCGCGGTGTACCGCGCTGAGGACACGATCCTCGGGCGCACCGTGGCCATCAAGCTGCTCGGCACCGCGGACGAGGCGTCAACCGATGATCGGGTGCACGGCGAGACCACGGTTCTCGCGTCTCTGAACCACCCCTCGCTCGTCACGCTCTACGACGCGAGGCTCGACCCCGGACATGCCCGCTACCTTGCGATCGAGTACGTCGACGGGCCCACGCTCGCATCACGGCTCTCGCAGGGACCGCTCTCCGGTTCGGAGGCGGCCGCTCTCGCCCGCGATCTCTCGGAGGCTCTGCAGGTCGTGCACGACGCGGGCATCATCCATCGGGACATCAAGCCCTCGAACGTGATGCTGGCGCGCACGTCCCGGCGCGGATCCGGGTGGACCGCGAAGCTCATGGACTTCGGCATCGCGTACAACGTCTCCGATGCGCGGGTGACTTCACCGGGCGTCGTCATCGGCACGGCCGCGTATATGGCGCCCGAACAGGTCAGCGGGGCCGAGCTCACTCCTGCGGTGGACATCTACTCGCTGGGGCTCGTGCTCATCGAAGCGCTGACAGGCGAGCCCGCGTTCCCCGTGATGGGAAAGGTGCCGACGGCCCTCCGTCGGCTCTCTGAGGCTCCGGAGATACCCGCTTCGATCGGGCCGCGCTGGGGAGCGCTCCTCACGCGCATGACGCGCGTCGCACCCGAGGAGCGCCCCTCAGCACGGGAGGTCTCGCAGGCGGCCGTGATTCTGGGCGGCGGTCCACCGCTCGAGCAGTCAGCGCGCCAGCCCCTTCCGCCCGCCCTCACTCCGATCGTGTCGGATGATCAGCCCACCGGACCGACCAAGGAGATCACCGTTCCCGCTGAGCCGTCGTCGCCAGCCCCGCCCCACCGCGCGCGGAGGCTACGCAGGGCGGCACTGGCGGCCATGGCTGTTGCCGCGGCGGCGATGATAGCCATCGCAGGGTTCTCGACCTTCGCGCTCGCACCCGACTCCGCAGGGCGTGTCGCCTCACGGATGTCCGCCGACGAAGTGTTCACGCCACCGACCCCCGAGACTGTCGAGCCCACGGAGTCGGAGCAGACGGGCACCGAGTCCGAGTCCGACCCCGCTGATGACTCCGTCGAAGATGTGGGCGATGACGAGCAGAAGTCGAACCCCAACAAGGGCCCGGGCAACAACTCCGGCGACCGGAAGGATGACAAGGACGACGAGAAGGGCAAGTGACGTGATTCCGAGCGGCCGTGCCGCGGGATGCCCTCTTGGTCGCGCTCGCCTAGCTCGTGCGCGCCGCCCTGCTGGCCCACAGCATCCCGCGCTCGACGATCGTGCGCACGTTCGGGTCCTCGAGCACGTCGACGCTGTGACCAGGGGTCGCGACGAAGACGCGGCCTGCGCCCCACTGCCGCGTCCACACCGCGGGTGACGTCACGGGCCGATGCCACGGGTGATACGGCTGAACCGGGTGGGTCGTGGTCGCGAGAACGTCGATGAGGTCATCGTGCAGCACCCAGTACTGCTCGGTCGTCAGCGAGAAGTCCGAGATGCCCGCGGTGATCTCGTGCTCGCGTCCGAGCTCGGTCATGTCGACCGTGTACGACAGGTAGTTGTCGGTCTCGTCGCCGGGGCGCTCTGCCGGCGGACGCCCTGGGTGAGTGGCGAACTGCCCGCCGATGAGGTGCAGGTAGTCGGAGTTCGCTCGATACGAATCGGCGATACCGCCGTGCCAACCGGCCAGCCCTGTCCCCGCCTCGACGGCGGAGCGGAGCCCGGCGAACGCCTCCTTCGAGATCTCCGACATCGTCACGGACTGCACGATGAGGTCGGTCGCGGCCATCACCTCGGCATCCGCGTAGATCTCGTTGGACTCCTCGACGCGCACGTCGAATCCCGACTTCTCGAGGAAGGGGAGGAACAGTTCCGTCGTCTCGACGGGGTGGTGCCCCTCCCAGCCGCCACGGACGACGAGTGCACGTCGATCGGTCATGAAGTCTTTCCTTTCACTGCCGCCGTTGAGAATGCCAAGATCTACCACCGATCCGGGGACGAACCGGCCGGGACGGATTCGGGTCGCTCGGCAGTGCTCGTGAGCTCCACCACGCGACGCTCGCGTCCGGCCGACAGCACCGCCTCCATGATCTCGAGCACGTGGAAGGCGAGCGCGCCAGAGGCCCTATGCGGGCGCCCGGTCTCGATCGCCCGGGCCATGTCGGCAAGACCCGCACCGCGCCCTGTGTCGGCATAGCCGCCGGAGACGGGAGCGACCCTCCACTCGGGGGCGTCCTGGGTCCAGACCTCAGTCGCGTCGTCGAAGCCGTTCGGGTCGCCCACCGAGATCGTTCCCGCCGTTCCGTAGATCTCGATCATCGGCGCCCGCGTCTGCCAGATGTCGAAACTCATCGTGACGGTCGAACTGACGCCGCTCTCGTGGAACAGGATGGCGGAGATGTGCGTGTCGATCGCCACATCGAGCGGAGTGCCCTGCAACGGACCGCTGCCGATCGACCGACGGCGATCCGACGTGCTCACGGATCCGGCGACCGAGACGACCGGTCCGAACATCGTGACCAGCGTCGTCAGGTAGTACGGGCCCATGTCGAAGAGCGGCCCACCGCCGGGCTGGTAGTAGAACTGGGGCGACGGATGCCACGACTCGTGCCCCGGCGACGACCAGTGCGCGGAGGCGCCCACGGGCGCGCCGATCGTGCCGGCATCGAGAAGGTTCCGCGCCGTCTGCACGCCGGTGCCGAGCACGGTGTCCGGTGCCGAACCGACACGGAGGCCGGCGGCATCCGCCGCTCGCAGCAGTTCGGCGGCCTCGGCGACGTTCAGGCCGAGCGGCTTCTCGGCGAACACGTGCTTTCCGGCGGCGATCGCGCGCAGCCCGACCTCGACGTGAGCCGCGGGGATCGTCAGGTTCAGCACCGCGTCGATGCGATCGTCCGCAAGAAGGTCGTCGACGCTGAGCGCCTCGACGTTCTGCTCGATCGCGACGGCGTCCGCGCGCTCCGCGTTGACATCCGCGACCGCCACGAGCTCGAGGTTCGACAGCTTCGGGATCTGAGCGAAGTACTGCTCGGCGATCTTGCCGACGCCGATGACGCCGATCCTCATCGGAGTGGTCATGGATGTTCCTTCAGTTCGGCGCACGACCGCCGTCCTTCATCTCGCGGCGGTCGTGCCCGCGACGACGAGCGACGTCGTGAGGTTCATGTGGAAGCCATGCAGGTCGCCGATGAACCGATTTGTTGTCGGCTCCGACAATGCATGACGTGACCAATGTACCGAACTTCGAACGGTGGGTCCGATTCACCCGCAATCGCCGCTCACGGCAGATCAGCCAGGTCCACGTCCTCGTCGTCTTCGTCTTCGTCTTCGTCTTCGTCTTCGTCTTCGGACGTCCCTGTACTCGGACCGAGGTCGGGGTCGACGTCCTGACCGGGCAGCACGCCGTCCTCGTCGGGCATGGCGCCTTCTTCGTCGGGCAGCGAATCGGACATGGTGTTCTCCGTTCTGGTCGGAATCAGTTGCCACCAGAGTCGCGCTGCCCGGCCATTTCGCCATCCCCGTTGACACACAACCTGGCGCCGTGACTCGCACAAGAAATCACCCGGGTCATCAGGGAACGGAGACGCGCCCCGCGATCTGCGGCGTCCCTACTTCAACCCTGATCGCACGAACGCGTCGACGACGTAGCGCTGAAGGAAGATGTAGATCAGCAGCACGGGGACGCACGCGAGACCCGCAGCCGCCATCGTCGCGCCCCAGTTGTTGCCCTCCGCCGAGAGGAAGCTTCGCACTCCGACCTGGATGAGCGCATCGCCCTGCTTCATGATGAGCGCCGGCCAGAGGTACTCGTTCCATGCCGAGATGAATCCCATGATCCCCAGTGCCGCGAGCGCGGGCTTCATGTTCGGGACGACGACGGTCCAGAGCGTCGACCAGCTGCTTCGGCCGTCGAGCTGGGCCGCCTCGAGCAGTTCGCGCGGGAACGATCGCATGTGCTGCACCATCAGCAGCACGGCGAACGCACCCGCCAGCTGCGGCACGACGACGCCGCCGATCGTTCCCAGCATCCCGAGCTGGGACACGAGCAGGTAGTTCGGGATCATCGTGACCTGGAAGGGTACGAGCCAGGATCCGATGAAGAGGAACATCAGCAGCTTCTTTCCTGCGAAGTCCCATACGGCGAAGCCGTAGGCGGCGAGCACGGCGATGAGCAGTTGCGCCGCGGCCAAGAGCAGCGACATCACGAACGTGTTGCCGAGCATGCCTGCGATCGGGATCGTGTCCCAGACGTACGCGAAGTTGTCGAGGCTCAACGGCCAGGGCAGCAGAGTCTGATCGAGGGCGTTCTCCGGTGCCCGCATCGCGGTCGCGAACATCCAATAGACGGGGAAGATGCTGAAGATCGCGAGTCCGATGAGAATGATGTGCCCCACGATGACGCCTGTACGGCTCTTCGAGCCGACCGCGAGGTCGTCCGTCTTCGACTGCACCTTGTTACGTGTCCCGGAGACGGCAGCGGGGAGCGGGATGGTGACGAATGCCATGATTCTTGTCTCTCGGTGGTGAGGGGAGCGCTGGGCTCAGTTGTCGTAGAAACTCAGCCGGTCCTGCAGCTCGAGGAACACGAGCGCGATGACGCCGAAGCCGATGAAGAAGATCACACCGGCCGCGGCCGAGATTCCGGCGTCGAAGTTCTGGAAGCCGAACTGGTAGAGCAGGTAGTAGATGTTCGTGGTGGAGTTCGTCGGTCCGCCCTGGGTGAGCAGGTCGATGATCGGATACGTCCATTGCGCGGCGAGCAGAATCGTCATGAGGGCGAGGAACACGATCGTGGGCGAGAGCAGCGGAAGCGTGATCTTGCGGGTGATCGCCCCGTTGCCGGCTCCGTCGAGCGACGCGGCCTGTCCATATTCAGGGCTGATGCCCGCGAAGCCCGCCGCCACCACGAGCACGCCGAATCCGAGCATCTGCCAGCCGACGATGACGACCACGGCCCAGATGGCCAGGGTCTCGTCACGGAAGACGTTCGGCATGTCTATGCCGATGGCGGCGAGCACCGTGGCGAAGGCCCCCTGCTCGGCGAACAGCCAGCGCCACACGGCGCCGGTGGCTACCGGGGTCACCAGGAACGGCACGAAGATGAGCGCCTGGTAGAACGTACGCATCCGCCCCTGCACCTGCTTCGCCAGCATCGCGATGACGATGGGCAGCACCAACGAGAACACCAGGAACGCCGCGACGTACACGACGGTGTTGGTGATCGCCGTGTGCAGTTCGGGCAGTTGCGCCACCTCGACGTAGTTGTCGAAGCCGACGAAGGTCTTCGGGCTGGTCGGCAGTAGATTCCAGTCGTAGAACGACAACCCGAACGTCTGCACCAGCGGGCTGTATGTCCAGAGGATGAGGAACGCCACTCCGGGGAGCACGTAAAGGTAGGGGGCGAGTGCGCCGGGGCGGATCCTACGCCGGGGCGTCGGCGTCGGATCCGCTTCGATCGCAGGCGCAGTTCCCGAAGGAGCGGAAACGGCAACGAACATGAGGTTCTCTCCTGGTGGGTGTTATTCCGAGGCCGCGGCGTCGACCGCCGCCAGCTGCTCGTCCGCGCTCATCCGGGCGAACTCGGCGAGCGCTTCCGGGGTCATCTCGTAGACGGTCGGGAACTCGCCGATCGGCACCACGGAGTGCAGTACGCGGTCGCCGTAGACGTGGACGAGGTTGTACGACTGACCGCCGTCCTGACCGCGAGCGCCGGGGTAGATGACATTCAGGTCCTGCGTGTAGCAGGTGGCGGAGGCCACCGACACCGGGACGCCGGCGAATGTGCTGTGCGTCGAGTAGTGCAGATGACCGCCGAGGATGCCGCGGACGTCGGTGCCCTGGATGACCTCGGCGAAACGCGCCTGATCCTTGAGTTCCACCAGCGCGATCAGACCGACCGGGCTCGGCACCGGCGGGTGGTGCAGGGCGATCAGCGTGCCGTCGGGCGCCGGAACCTCGAGTTCGCGGGCGAGCCATTCCAACTGCTCCTCGCTGATCTCTCCGTGGTGGTGGCCGGGGACCGTCGAATCCAGCGCGATGATGCGCAGTCCGTTGATGTCGAAGACACGGTCGATGGGTTCGGACTGCTCGCCCTCCTCGCCGAGCAGGCCGCGCCGGAACGCGACGCGCTCGTCGTGGTTCCCCATCACCCAGATGACTTCGGCGCCGAGCTTCTCCGCCGCGGGCTCGACGATCGCCTTGAGGCGCTCGTACGCGTCGGGGCGGCCGGTGTCCGCGAGGTCACCGGTGAACACGATGGCCTCGGGTCGAGCGTTCGACTTCGCGAGACCCTCGAACAGCTCGATGAGGTTCTTGTCCGAGTCGATCCGCTCGTGCAGCAGGTCGCCGTCCGCGACGAAGTGGGTGTCCGAGAGATGCAGGATGTAATGGTCGGGCGCCGGATGCTGGCCTTCGATGTGCGTCATGAGTTCTTCCGTTCGGTGGTGTTGTATCGGGGGTCAGTCGATGAGGGCGGCGGTGAGACGGTCGAGCTCGTCCGATGTCAGCCCCTGCGCGAGCAGGTAGCCAGCCATCGATCCGTACTCGCGCTCGATCCGCTGGAGGAGCGCTGCCATGATCGGCGCCGGGCTCGCAGTGACCAGATCGACGACATCTGGAGTGAGTTCAACGCCGCGGCTCGTCACCGTGTGCAGCATCGCGTCGGCCCATTCGCCGCGCAGGTTGTCTGCGGTCTGCGCGTAGTCGGCCACGACGTCGTCCAGCTCGACGCCCGCTGCCCGCAGCGCGAAGGCGATCACGAGACCGGTGCGATCCTTGCCCGCCGTGCAGTGCACGAGCACGGCCTCGTCCGCGCCGACGTCGGCGATCACTCGCACCGCCGCCGCGAGCTGCGCGCCCCGCTCATCCACCATGTGGTCGTAGAGCGGGCCGAGTGCGATCGCGCCGATGGCCTGCGCACCGGGCGCAGCATCGTCGAACACCGGCAGATGATGCACTCGGGCGTCCAGGCCCTCGACGAGGTTCTGGGCGCTGAGGCTCTCCTGCGTACCGCGAAGGTCGACGATGTGGGCGATCCTGAGTTCTGCGAGCCGCGCACGGCCCGCGTCATCCAGACGGTGCAGGGCGTCGGAGCGGAACAGCGTGCCCCAGCGGGAGGTACCGGTCGCGGCGCGGTAGCCACCGGTGTCGCGCAGGTTGTACACGCCCTCGACGATGTGGCGCCGGTCCGGGGAGAGGATGTCGGCGGCGCTCATTCGATCAGTCCCTGCGCACGCTCTGCCGCCTCGGTCATCGCGGTCTCGGCGTCGCCGCCGTAGTAGATCGACTCCTCAATGGCAGTCGCGAGAACCTGGTCGACCTGCGCATAGCTGTCGCCGGGATAGGACGTCCATGGCTCGAGCGCATCGAGCTGTTCCAGGTTGGGCTTCACCAGCGGGTTCTGCTCGACCCAGTCGTACAGGGAACCGCCCTCCTCCGTCAGGGAGTTGCGCAGCGGCAGGTAGCCGATCTCGGTGGAGATGAGCTCGTAGGCACGATCGCTGGTCATCCACTGCATGAGCTCCCACGATGCCGCCTGCTTCGCGGGATCGGTGGCGAACAGGGCGAGGAACGATCCGGAGTTGGTCGGCACGACCGCCTGGTCGCCGAACGAGGGCAGCGTGCGTGCGCTCAGCGCCCATCCGCCGGCCTGCGAGCCCTGCAGGAACGCGCCCTGCAGCGCCGAGGTGTTCACGTGAATGGCGGTCTTGCCCTGCGCGAATGCCTCGTACTGTGCGACGGATGCCTCGTTGGTGAGGATGCCGTCGTCGAACATGCCGCGGAACGTCTCGACGGTGTCGATCGCGGCATCGGAGCCGAACCCGATCGTGGAACGGTCCTCGCTGAGGACCTCGGCGCCGTTGGAGGCGAAGAGGCCCTGCATGCACCAACTGCCGCCGGCCACGAGGCACGTCACGCTCAACGAAGGGGCACCCGATGAGGCCGTGATCTGCGCGGCGGCAGCGGCGACGGCATCCCATGTCGACAGGTCGACGGTCGCCGGATCGAGGCCGGCCGCCTCGAACTGCGCCTCATTGATCCACAGCACCGGCGTGGAGAAGACGTAGGGCAGGCCGTAGGTCGCGCCGTCCCAGTCGGCGAGCACCTGGGCGCGCTCGTGATACGGGTGCTCACCGCCGAACTGCTCCTCGAGCCCCTCATCGCCCACGAGCGCGCTGAGGTTCTGCGCGCCGAGGGTCGTCGCGGCGAAGTCGAGCTCGTTGAAGGTGAGCTGCGCGATGTCCGGCGGATCGCCCGCGAGCAGCTGCTGCTGGACGCTGGCCGCCGTACCTGTGCTGGAGTCGCTGGGCTCGAAGTCGCTGGGCTGACCGACGACCGTGATGTTCGGATGCTCTGCCATGAACTCGTCCAGGAGCGTGTTGATCGTGTCCGACCAGATGCCCGCGTTCGAGAGGTTGTACGACTCGAAGACGATCTCGACCTTCTCGTCAGCGGGAAGCTCGGTGAGGGCTCCGGCGGCGTCGGCGTTCGTGGCGCCAGCGCTCGCGCAACCACTGAGGGCGATGCCGAGCAGGGCGAGCGAGGCAAGGCCTGCCCGGCGGGTGCGGGTATTCATTTCGTGGGATCTCCTGATCGAGGTGGGTGAAGGGAAGGAGGTCAGTGGGTGAGGACGGGCTCGGCGACGGGGTCTGCGACGGATGCGGTGGCATCGTCAGGAACCCAGTCCATGCGACGACCGGATGAACGCTCGAAGACGTGGACGTGCTCGGCTGCGGCGTGCAGAGTCACCTGGTCGCCTACCGCGACCTCCACGTCACGGGACGTGCGCATGTGCACTCTGGAGCCGCCGACCACGCAGGTGACGATCTGCTCGCCGCCCAGGTTCTCCACGATGTCCACAGCGCCGACGAGCAGCACTCCGGTTCGGCTGGTGGCCGAGTCCGCGATGTGCAGCTGTTCTGGGCGGATGCCGAGCACGACGTCGAGATCCGGTGTCATCCCCGGCCACAGATCTCCGGCGAGCCCATCGCCGGACACTGAGACGGTGCTTCCGAGAGCCACGATCTGCGCTTCGAGGAGATTCATGGCAGGACTGCCCAGGAATCCGGCGACGAACACCGATTCCGGACGGTCGTACACCTCTTCCGGTGTGCCGAACTGCTCGATGGCGCCGGCGTTCAGCACCACGATCTTGGTGGCCATCGTCATGGCCTCGACCTGGTCGTGGGTGACGTAGACGAACGTCGCACCCAGCTTGCGGTGCAGTGCGGTGAGTTCGTGGCGCGTCTGCGTACGCAGCTTCGCGTCCAGGTTCGACAGCGGCTCATCCATGAGGAACGCCTTCGGGTCCCGCACGAGCGCACGGCCGACGGCGACGCGCTGACGCTGGCCGCCGGAGAGCTCCTTGGGCTTGCGATCGAGCAGGTGACCGATCTCGAGTGAATCGGCGACGTCCTGCACACGTCGTTCGATTTCCGCCTTGCCAAGCTTCTGCACCCGTAGAGGGAAGCCGAGGTTCTTGCGCACGCTGAGATGCGGGTAGAGCGCGTAACTCTGGAAGACCATCGCGAGGTCGCGCTTCTTCGAGGGGAGTTCCGTGATGTCATCGCCGTCGAGCCGGATGCGGCCCGTCGTCGGCTCGAGAAGACCCGCGATCATGCGCAGCAGAGTCGTCTTGCCGCAACCTGATGGGCCGAGCAGGACGACGAAGTCGCCGTCGTCGATGGTCAGATCGATGTCACGGACGGCCGCAGTGCTCTTGAAGCTGCGGCCGATGCCGGAGAGCTGAATGGTGCCCATGAGTCGCCTCCCGCAAGCGGCTTACCTCATGAGCGCTTCTCATGAAATTCGCTTGCGTGGCAATTCAAAGCGCCGGAAGTGAACTCCAGGCGAACGCCGGTTCAACGTTCTGTCGACTCGTTGCGAACAGTGGACTCAGCATCCGCCGGATCGGCATCGGGCGACTCGCCCTCCCTATCCCCCGACTCGGCAATGATGTCGAGAACCTCGTCGCGGATCGCCGCTCTGGCATGTTCGGCAGTCTCATTCATCCGCTCAGCCACCGCAACCTACAATGCGGTCAGGAGCAGGATCTGCACCAGTCCACTGCCGAGCGTCCCCTGATCCCACGCCTGGAAGCGCGCTCCAGCGGTCAGGAGCAGCTCGGCATGCTCGGACAACGGCGAGCGTGCAAAACCGGTCACCCCGACCACTGTTGCCCCTGCGCCAGCGGCAGCCGCAGCGGACGCGAGCGTGATGGCGTTCGCGCCGCTCGCACTGACCACAAGGCACACATCCCCCGGCGAGAGGACGCTCGCAGTGAGCTGTTGCACGACACCGTCGGCCGGCGCCTCGCAGGAGCGGCCGTTCATCACGAAGCTGACCGCCACCGCTTGCGCCGAAGCATGCGAAGCACCCGTTCCGACGACGAGGACACGCGGCGCCTGGGCGATGGCGTCAGCGGCGGCATCGAACACGTCGGCGTCGACCGATGCGAGCGACGTCTGGATCAGTGCCGCTGCGCCGTCCGCGAGCGATTGCAGCCACCCCTTCGTGCCTTCTGTCCTCGCCCCGCCGCCGTGCGCCGCCGCACCGAGATCACGCACGAGCAGCAGCCGAAGGTGCTGGAATCCGCGGAACCCGAGAGCCTGGCTCATCCGGCTGACTGTTGCGGCAGAAGTCCCGGCCGCCTCTGCGAGGTCCGCGCCCGACATCTCGACGACCTTCTCCGGCTGCTCCGCACAGATGAGCGCCACGCGCTGCGCGGAGGGGTTGAGCGAGGGCAGGACGGAGAGGATGTGGTCGATCGTGCCGCCGAGTGGCGGTTCAGTGCGCGCATTCATGTGTTTCGGTCTATCACGTGTCGGTTCCCACGTCGCGACGACGAGGTGAACGAAGTCGCCGCGACGCGGGAAGGTGATGGAGTGATGGCGGTCACGCGGGGAGCGTCACGCCCATCGCATCGAGGGCGATGCGTGCCTGCTCGACCTCCAGGAACTCCGGCTCGACGATGTCGATCGGAGCGCGGAACACAGGCAGCACTCGGTCGTCGAGCTGATACTCGACGACGCCCAGCTGGGTCAGGCCGGGACCGATGACATCCGCAGACACCGCGGTGCGATGCACGAAAGCGGTCGATGGGGCCGAGACCACCACTGCGCCCTCACGCTCGGAGAGCGCGTAGCGGTGCAGATGGCCGCTGCCGAAGGCGCGCACGTCGAGCTGCGCGAGCACGGCCTCGAATCTCGGAAGGGACTGCGGCCCGATCGTCAGATGCGTGTTCTGATACTCGGGTGCGTACGCCCACACCGGCTTGTGGGTGAAGAGCACGACCGGCCGAGGACCGGCCTGTGCCGGCAGCGTCTCGATCCAGGCCCACTGCTCGTCCTCCTCGGGAAGACCGGAATCGAACAACTCGCTGTTGAGGCCCACGATGGCCCAGCCGTCGACGATCTCGACGAAGCGATCGAGGCCGAAGTGCGCGCGGAAGGCCGCGACGCGATCGCTGGTGACGGGGCGATCGCCGAAAGGATCATCGCCCGGCTCGCCGACATCGTGGTTGCCGGGGAGCACGCGCAACGGTGCGACGATGCCCGCGAGCACTTCCTTCGCCGCGACGCGATCACGGTCCTCATCGGGATCGAGAATCGTCACGTCGCCGGTGTGCACGACAAGATCCGGCGCCAGCTCATTGATGAACTCGACGATACGAGCGGCGTTCGCGGTCGGGCTGCCGCCGAGGTAGCTGATGTGCGTGTCTGTGATCTGGACGAGTTTCACCGTGTGCTCCGCATCTGAACAGGAACGCCGCGGGCTGCGACGCCCTCACGCTAGATCGCTCGGATGACCAGGAATTCAACGTCGGATGAACGGCTCGTTCATCCGGTATCCGTCTACTGAAAGCTGCTTACGGTGACGTCCTCCCCGTCTACGACGTCTCCTATCCGAGCGTCACCGCGAAGGGATCGAAATCGGCCGGCACCACGGGCACCTCGCCGACCGTGCTCTCGATCTCGAGGTACTGGCCGGTCGCCGCCGAGTCCTGCGCCGACAGCAGCACGTCGAACACGTGGTAGCCGAGCTCGCCGGTGGCGATGTGCGGGCGATCCGCCGCGATGGCTCGCGCCATGTCGAGCACGCCGAGACCTCGGCCGACGACCGTGCCCTGCTCTTCGATGTCGATCCACTCCTGCGTCGTCGACATGCCGTCACGCAGCACGCCGAGCGGTTTGACGTAGGCGGTGCGGCCCGAGAACGTGTTCGGGTCGGGCATCACCAGCGTGCCCTCGCTGCCGTGGATCTCGATGACGCCGTGACGCTCGAGCGCCGAGTCGAAGCTCAGCAGATGCGTGCCCTGCTGGCCGCCTTCGAACGTCGAGAGCACCTGCACAGTCGACGGCACCTCGACGGAGAAGCTCTCCCCCGCACGCGGCCCGCTGTGGATCTGCCGCTCGGTGCGCCAGCGCGATCCGCGCGCCGCGACACCGGCGATCGGACCGAGCAGGCTGACCAGTGCCGAGAAGTAGTACGGCCCCATGTCGAGCAACGGGCCGGCGCCGGCGGCGAACAGGAAGGCGGGCTCCGGATGCCACAGGTCTGGACCCTGCGTCTGGAACGCCGTGTGCACGAACTGCGGGGTACCGATGATGCCCTCGGCGATCGCGCGCTTGGCGGTCTGGAAGCCCGGTCCGAGGATCGTGTCCGGCGCCGACCCGATGCGCACGCCCGCGGCATCCGCTTCGCGAAGCAGCGTCAGCGTGCTCTCGCGGTCCATTCCGATCGGCTTCTCGGTCCACACGTGCTTGCCCGCGGCGACGGCGCGAGAGGAGATCTCGATGTGCGTGGCGGGGATGGTGAGGTTCACGACGAGGTCGACGTCGGGGTGCGACAGCACAGCATCCGCGTCACCCCACACCGGCACACCGTGCTCTTCCGCCTTCGCGCGGGCACGCTCGGGGATCAGGTCGCCGACGGCGACGACGCGCACGTCGGGGAACGAGGTGAGGTTCTCGAGATAGGTCTGACTGATGACACCCGTGCCGATGATGCCGACGCCCAGGGGCGCGCTCATGCGACGAACCCGCCGTCCTTCAGGAAGGTGAACCCGGCCGCGATGTCGTCGAAGACGTCACCCGGCGCGTGGTCGTACTCGATCACGGCGTATGCGATGTTGTCGTTGGCGCGCAGCGCCTCTGCGAGCGGAACATCGCCCGTTCCCGGATGCCGCTGGTCGAGGCTGTCCGACGAGAACTTCGCCCCGTCGGGGCCCCAGGGGTTCACGGCGGGGATGATGCCGTCCTTCACGTGCACGGCGGTCAGGCGGCCTGCGAGGCGTGCCGCCAGAGCCGTGACGTCCTGCCCGCCGGTCTGCGCCCAGAACAGGTCGAGCTCGATCTGCACGCGCTCGTCGGTGAGCTCGATGAAGCGCTCGTACGCGCTCTGGTCGCCGAACGAGGCGACGAACTCCTGAGCATGGTTGTGGTAACCGACCGACAGCCCGAAGGTCGCCGCCACGTCTGCGGCCCGGTTGAGGCGCTCCGCGATGTCGGCGACGCCGTCTTCCGTGAGCCAGCGCTCCGGCGCGACGAACGGGTCGAAGACGGTCGTCATGCCGATGGCTGCCGCCGCCTCGAAGACGATCTCGGGCTTGGGCGTGGGGATCGCGCCGTCCGGCGTCCAGAGCTCATCCGACAGCAGCGGTGCGTGGCCGGTCGAGGCCGCGATACCCGTCGCGTCGAACGCCGAGCGGATCTCGGCCGGACGGCCGACGAAGTCGAACGCCTCCACCGTCGTGAACCCGATCGCAGCGAGGCGTTCGAGTGAGCCGTGCATGTCGGCCGAGAACTCGCTCGCAAGCGAATACAGCTGCACTGAGGCGAGGGGCAGAGCCATGATTCTTCCTTCGTACGTCGTTGTGGAGGGCCGCTCGAGTCGCGGATGCGACGAGATTATCACGAAACCTCCATATGGAGGTTAATTGTCGGCGACCGTCGGATAGGTTGTCTCGTATGGACTCAGAGCCGGTGATCGGACGCCGCGGAGCGCATGCCAAGGGCGTCGCCAGGCGGCAGGAGATCCTGGATCGCGCGATCGAGGTGTTCCGCGAACGCGGCGCCGACGGCACATCCCTGCGCCGCATCGCCGAGGCGATCGGAGTCTCGCACGCCGCGCTGCTGCACTACTTCGACTCGCGGGAGCAGCTGCTGGTCGCGGTCTACGCGCACGCCGAGGCGATGCGGTCGGCGCGCAGCGCTGCCCCGCCCACGCCGCCCGGCGTCGAGATGATGGTCAACGCCGCCATCGCGAACGTCGAGGTTCCGGGGCTCGTGCAGCTGTACTCGACGCTCGTCGCGGCGGCACTGGAAAGCGGCAGCGAGGTCAGCCGCGACTACTTCTCGGCCCGGTTCGCGCGTCTGCGCACCTCTCTGACGACGAGTTTCCGCGCGCAGCAGGAAGACGGCCGCATCCGTGATGACGTTCCGGCAGAGCATCTCGCGGCACTCGTCGTCGCGGCATCCGATGGTCTTCAGATCCAGTGGCTGCTGGAACCGTCTGTGGAGCTGGAAGGTGCACTCCGCTCTATCGCGACGCTGTTGCAGCCCGCATCGGGCGCTGAACGTCAGGGCGCCACCGGATGATGGCCGCGCACCGCGATGCGATTCCAGCCGCCATCACGATCGCCGGCCGGCGACGCGCCGTCGGTTCATCTGATCGTCGTTCGGGACATGCGCTGTCAGGTCCACGCCGGCCATAGACGGATCAGGCAAGCGGCGCCCGGAACACCGGCCGATCGCAAGCTATAAGGTTGTGGGAGATGGTTCCCACAGTTCGATTCAGGCATCTCGCGAGTGGCCGCGAGAGCCGACTGATAGTGATGTCCGCTATCAGTGTTGCTCCGGCCAGAAGATTCTTGCCGAGTCAGCGGGCTTCAAGCATCACGAAGCATCCGGGATGGTTCGACATCGGCTTGTCCTCGACAAAGTTACGGATCTCTCGGGCCTGATCGTGTGAGCCGTTCACCTTCGCCCCTCGTCGAGCATTGCCCGAGGGCCCTTTACTGCGACGCGGAAGACTTGGAGCACTACGAATGACGAATCCCGACTCGGTCACGAGGATCGGTTCCGCATGATCACCCTCACCCGGATGTCGAGGGGCTTTTTCGCGCTGGCCTGCGTCATCGGAGCGTCTGCAGCCTTGGCCGGATGCGCGCCCACCGTAGCCTTGAGTGCTGCCGAGAATGCCAACGCCCCCGAGTGTGCAGAGGTCACCGTTCGGTTGCCTGATGCCATCGAGGAGCTGTCCCTGCGCACTACAGACGCACAGGCCACTGCCGCTTGGGGCGACCCGACGGCAGTCGTCTTCACCTGCGGTCTCACGCCACCTGGTCCGACCACCCTGCAGTGCGTCACCATCAACGCTGTCGATTGGATCGTCGACGACACGGATCTGCCCAACCTGCGCCTGACGACGTACGGACGTACGCCTGCCGCAGAGGCGTACGTCGACACCAGTCGTCTGTCAGCGGATGCCGCACTGGGCGCCCTCGCGTCCGCCGTGCAGAAGCTGCCGAAGACGGGGGCGTGCACAGCACCGGACACGGACACGGACACGGACACCTCGACACCGGGTGGAACCGAGGACACGCCGTGAAACCAGCGGAACTGCGACTGGCAGGACCGGCGATCCTCATCGTCGCCGGAGTTCTCACCCTTCTGGCGGGTCTGATGATCGGCGGCGGCGCAGTGCCTCGCCTCATCAGCGACCCGGGGGCGATCGTCCGCTGGGGACTGCCGACCGCCAAGCTCCTCGTCAACCTGTCCGGCGCAGTGATGGCCGGCTCAGCGATCCTCGCGCTCTTTGCACTGCGTGCGGAGAAGAAAGAGTTCGACGCTGCGCTGGCTATGACCTCGATCGGCGCCGCGATCCTCACAGTCAGCAGCGGGACGACAGGCTTCCTCACGTTCTTGTCCTCCTTCAATCCGCAGGTGTCGCTGGGATCGGAGTTCGGTCAGCAGCTGGGCCGATTCCTGCTCGAGACCGAGCTCGGTCAGACCTGGCTGATCACCACCATCGCGGCCGCCACCATCACTCTTGTGGCGTACGCCTTCCGAGGGTGGGCCGCCGCGCTGATCATCGGACTGCTTTCGCTCGCGGCTCTTGTTCCGATGGCGACACAAGGGCATTCGGGTACCCTCGCCAATCACGACGCCGCGGTCATGGCACTCGTCCTCCACATCACAGGCGCGGCCGTGTGGCTCGGAGGCCTTCTCGCCGTGGTCTTCTTGAGGCCCCTCCTGGAGGAGACCAGGCTTCGGATCATCGTCGAACGTTACTCGACGCTCGCTCTCATCGCGTTCATCGTCGTCACCGTATCGGGCGTCGCCCGCACTCTGGCATCGATCACCGGCATCGGTGACCTGATCAGCGCCTACGGTGCCGTTCTCGCGATAAAGATCGTTGCTCTTGTCATCCTCGGGGCGATCGGAGTCGCCCATCGGCGGTGGTTCATCCGGCGCGAGCGCGGCGAAGGCGGTGCGTTCTGGTCGTTCGTGGCGCTGGAGTTGGCGGTGATGGGCTTGGCCAGCGGAGGGGCCGCCGCTCTGGCTCGCACGCCTTCGCCTGCCGACGCCATCGCTCCCGCGCTCACCACGCCGGCCGAGATCCGCACGGAGGCGCCGTTGCCTGCCGAACTCACGTTGGACCGGTGGTTCACCAGCTGGGATGTCGATCTCCTCTGGGCGATCGTCGCCGTCTTCGGCATCTTTTTCTACATCGCGGGAGTGCGGCGGCTTCGTCGACGAGGTGAAGACTGGACGCCCGCACGCATCATCGCATGGACGGCCGGCATGCTGCTGCTCATCTGGGTGACGTCCGGGCCCGTTGCGGTGTATTCGGACTACCTGCACAGCATGGACGCGCTCGGCCGAGTACTCCTCGCCACCGCGGTGCCGCTGCTTCTGGTACTCGGCGCACCCTATCGACTCGCGCTGTCCGCCATCACGATCCGTACCGACGGCAGCCGCGGCATCCGCGAATGGCTTCAGGCCGGCGCTCGCTCACGAACGGCGAGCTTTTTCGCGCATCCGCTCGGTGCCGCATGTCTGTTCGCCGGGTCGCTCTGGGTGACATCAGCGACCGGTGTACTGCGCTGGACCCTCGAAGATCCGTTGGCACACCAGCTGAGGATCGTCCTGCTCCTGAGCGCCGGCAGTTTCGTCATGATTTCTGTCATACGACCAAGACGCGTCCGCTCGGGCACCTACCGGACGATTACCGCACTTCTGGTGATGCTCGCACCTGTCCTCGTGGCCGCCTGGGTTGCGTTCGAGGGCGGCCTCATCGCGGCCGACTGGTTCGGAGCCATGGGGCGCACCTGGGGTCTCGATCCGCTGGCCGATCAGCGGATGGCTGGCATCATTCTGGCGTTCGGCGTCGTCTGCGTCGGCATCGCGGTCGCAGTCGCACACCGGTTCCGAATGAGGCAGCCGTGACCTATATGGGAAAGGACCCAACTATGACATCTGCGGGAAAGGCCCCAGCTATGACATCGAAACTCGTCCACTCACTACGCATCACGGTTACCGCCCTGGCGACGGCCGTAGCCGCCATTCTCCTGGTCGCCGCGCCGGCCTCCGCGCACGACAACCTCCTCGAATCCGATCCTTCAGCCGGAGCGACGGTCACCAGCCTCGACGCGGTGTCCATGACATTCAGTGGTGAGCTGATCGACTTTGAGCAGACGAGCTTCGCCCAGGTCCAGGGGCCAGACGGCCTCTACTACGAGACCTCGTGCTCCACGATCGAGTTCAACGTGCTCACGACACCCGTCGCACTCGGGGATGCCGGAACCTATACGGTCGTATGGAACGCGGTGTCCAGTGACGGACACCCGATCTCGGAGAGTTTCACCTTCGAGTACGCCCCGGACGCGAGTACTCAGGCCGCGCTCGGATGGGATCTGCCTGCGTGCGGCAGCGGCGAGGCTCGAGTGCAGCCAGAAGCGGTGCCCACGGCCACTGCGACACCTCCGGGGAGCGAAGCGATCAGCCCTGCTCCCGCCGAAACCAGCGGTGCGGAATCGAGCGGTGCGCAATCGAGCACCGGCGGTGATCTCGTCGTCGTTCTCAGCATCGCGGCGGGAGTCATCGTGATCGCCGCGTCGGTCATCGGCATCGTCTGGCTCGGTCGCGCTCGAAAGCGTCGATCGGAATAGTCGCATTCACTCTGCTTGATCATGGACGGGATGCGAAGAGGTAGGATTCACGTGATGCTTCGTCTCCCGATCCGCCGATTCGGGGATGTGAAAGATCAGCTATTGATAATGCGCCTCATTACCATCGTTGCGCTGTCGCTGCTTCTATTCGTCGGCATAGCCGCCACCAGCCACAGCGAGGCTGAAGGCATCACGCCCGCGCAGTCGACTTCCTCTGGCGTCGTTGATTTCGCAGACAGCGACGATGTCGCCGATCTCGGGTCTGCACAGGTGGCCGCGACGGCTGATGGATCGAATGCGCTCCTGGGCGCAGCTCTCTGCGTTCTCGGCATCCTGTGCGGATTCACTGCAATCGTCTTGTCGTTGCGGCTCTTGCGGACTCCGCGCATGTCTCATGTCGGTTTCACGAAACGCAGTGCGCTTCATCCGCTGACTGCCCCGGGGACGCGCACGCGAACGACGGGCCCGTCATTGATTCGACTGAGCGTCTCGCGAACCTGACACCGACGCGCCATCAGTGTTGATGGCGCCTTCCGATGAGCCTGAGCTCGTGCTGTCGACTGTCCCCTCTTGATCTGGAGTACCCGATGAAGCCTGCTGTAAAGACCACTATCATCACGATCGCCATCGCTGTGGTGCTGATAGTCGGCGCATTGATCTTTGTTCTCGTCAATCAGAATCCGAAGGAGCCGCCCGCCTCCGCTGACGGCTCCTCATCCACTCCCGTGGTGCGGGAGAGCTCGCATGTTCTCGATGATGCAGGCGAAGGCGCCGTCACTGTGGTCGAGTTCCTTGATTTCGAGTGCGAAGCCTGCGGCGCCTTCTACCCAGTCGTGGAGGACCTGCGCAAGAAGTATGACGGCGAGATCACATACGTCATCCGCTACTTTCCCCTCCCCGGCCACCTGAACTCGAGGAACGCAGCGCTCGCCGCCGAAGCAGCCGCGCAGCAGGGACGACTCGAAGACATGTACCGCGAACTGTTCGAGACACAGGCGGAATGGGGCGAAGCACAGGAGTCGCGAGCCGATGTCTTCCGCGGGTTCGCTGAACAACTGGGCCTCGACATGACGGCATACGATAAAGCCGTTGCTGATCCCGCCACGACCGCACGCATCGATGTGGACTTCAACGACGGGCAGGCCCTCGGCGTGAACAGCACTCCTACCTTCTTCGTCGATGGGGAGATGCTTCAGCTGGAGAGGTACGACGATCTGGAGAACGCGATCAACGCCGCGATGGAGGACCGGTGACGGTTCCAGGATTGTCACACCGCCGCGTGATCATCGTCGGCGCAGGGCAGGCCGGACTGGCAGTCGCGGACGCACTCAGGAACGGCGGCTTGGTCCCGCAGAGCGACTTCACCGTCATCGACGCGAACATGAACGGCCAACGATCCTGGGCTTCACGTTGGCATTCCATGGCGCTTCTCAGTGATGCTCACCACAGTTCGATCGCCCGCCGACCACTTCCAGGCGATCAGTCCCGACGCCCGCGTGCGGATGAGATGCAGGACTACCTCGCGTCGGTCGAGGCGTCCCTCGGTATCGCCGTCATGTGGGGGATGCGCGCCACAGGTGTGGGCCCGTACGGCAGGGGTTCGTCACTCCTGCTGTCCACGAACGAAGGGCCGGTGCAGACCCGCAATGTAGTGTGCGCGACGGGTTCGTCGTCCCGGCCCTGGGTACCGTCCTGGGCGGCAGACCTCATCGTGCCGGGCGTGGCGATCCACAGCGCCGATTACCAGTTCCCTCGACAGATCCCTGCCGGCGACGTACTGATAATCGGCGGCGGAGACAGCGGAGCGCAGATCGCGAGGGAGCTCGCACCCTCGCACACAGTGACGCTATCGGTCCGACACCGCGGACGCGACCCGAAACCCGGAAAGGGTGCCGGCCGCTGGCCATGGTCTGCACACCCGCGTTCGAGACTCCCGAACGAGGATCAAGAGGCACAGCTGCAACAACACGGAGTGTCGATAGTTCCGCCCGCACGAGGTGCCGACGGCGGACAGATCAACTTCGAGGATGGCGCGCGGGTGAAACCTCGGTCTGTGATCTTCGCCACCGGATACCTGCCGGCCGACGATTGGCTCCCGCAGGTCGTCCGGGACCCGGTGTCCCGTCGCCGGCGACACGGCACGACCTCGATACCGGGTTTGTTCGTGGCGGGGTTCCCGAAATACAGTACACCTGGCGCAGACAGCTTCATCGGCGTGCGGCGAGACGCCGCCTCGATCGCGCGACGCATCCTGAACCGCCCCTGAGGAAAGAGGAGAAGCTCATGGGAACGCAGCACGATCATGCCTCGGTCGGGATACCTCGAAGACGCCTGCTCATTGCTTTCACTATCACCTCAGTGGTTCCGCCTTCCAGATCGAACCCAGATCTCACCCCGAAGAACATGTGACCCACGCATGACGATCTCGAAGCACGCCCGTCACCTGCAGCCTCATTCAAAGGAGAGCCGACATGAAGTGCTCCATCGGCGACATCGACCTGCTGGTCACCGACCGACTGGTCACGGACCGACTGGTCCCCGACCGGCTGGTCCCCGACCGACCCAGCGTGGGGATCGACCTTTGATTCCGGCCGCCCCGTCCCGGCGGAAGTCCACGCTTCTCGCGGTCATCGTGGTCGCCGCATTCTGTGCCATCGCTCCATTCGTCGGGGCCGAGTCGGCGACTGCGTCTTCCGACTCGTACGCGAGCTCCACGCCGGATCCCACGGATACCCCGTCATCGTCGCCCACCCCTGGCGAGAGCACCGACGAGCCTCACCAGGAACGACTCGATGAGCAAGGTGCCGACCGCGGTGATCTCGGTCTCTTTGGTGTCATGCTCATTGGCGGACTCGGATTCGTGCTCGCCGCCGGAGCAGTAGGCGTCTCCATGGTCGCCCGCGAACGGCGACGCAGAGATCGCGCGGAGACCGCGTCGAAGAAGGAGACCCCTGATGCTGGATGACAAGACGCCGAGATATGCCTTCGCCTTCATCGCGGCGGGGCTGGTCGTGCTCGTCGACCAGGCGAGCAAGGCCGCCGCGCTTGCCGGTCTCAGTGAGACGGAGCGCATCCCGCTACTGGGCGACTTCCTCGGCCTGCAGCTGGCGTTCAACCCCGGTGCGATCCTGTCCTTCGGTTCGGAGGCGACGTGGGCGTTGACCCTCGTCGGTGTGGGAGCGATCGCCGTGCTGTTCGTCGCAGCAAAGCGCTCCCGCACCATCTGGTGGGCGACCGGAATCGGATTCATTCTCGGCGGCGCACTGGGAAACGTACTGGATCGGTTGTTTTCGCCTCCCGGATTCGGGCGTGGACATGTGACGGATTTCCTCGCATACGGAAACTGGTTCATCGGCAATCTTGCCGACGTGGCTCTCGCGATCGGGGCCGTCATCCTGGCTCTCGATCTCTGGATCCGCAGCCGTGCGGCTTCGCAGGAGGCGGTCGCCGCGTCGGTACCCGCTGATGATGTTCAGGAGGGTCGATCGTGACTGAGAAGAAGCGCACTCCTTCGGCCTATCAGCGCAATGCGCTCGCGCCCGGCTTGCTTGCCGCAGCAGTATTGTTCGTTGCGCCCGCGCTGCTGACGGGAAGCTGGTCGTCCGTTGTTCTGTTCGTCGCCTCGATCCTCGCTGTGATCGTCGGGTGGTTCGCGTGGCAAGCGCGACAGTGGTGGTGGCTTCCGGTGTTCGCCGCCGTCGCCATCATCTGGAACCCGGTGTTCCCGTTGCCTTTCGAGGGCCCGGTCTGGATCGGTGCGCAGCCTGCCGCAGCGGTGTTGTTCCTTGTTGCCGGCGGATTGATCAAGGTCAAACGCGTATGACGAGCCTTCGCCGCCCCATCGGTGCCATCAGCCGCAATTGTGGGGGGCGCACTGCCCTGCGCACCGCGGGGGCTGGCGGCCCCAGGCATGTCATCGGTCACCACGAGCAATCGGGTCGATGAACACCTGGATCCCTGACACTCCTCCGACACTCGCGGCCTTCTTCAGCTTGCTGCCGGGGCCGTTCCCCCTGCTGCCGCTCATTGCGACGGTACTGGCAGTCGGATATCTGGTGGGAGCAATCCGATTGTGGAGACAGGGTCGTCGCTGGCCGGTGTGGCGCACTGTCAGCTTCCTCGTGGGATGCGGTGCCCTCGCAGCGACGACAGGCCTGGGCGTGGAGGCCTACGGGTATGCGCTGATGTCGGTGTTCATGTTCCAGCAGCTCACCTTGATGATGGCCATCCCGCCGCTTCTCGTGCTCGGCTCCCCCGGAACGCTGCTCCTGCGTGCCACCGCGCACCATGGACCGGGGAAGGCCGTCCTCCGCGCCGCTCATTGGGGTCTTCGCTCTGCGGCCGCCCGATGGGTGCTCAGCCCCTGGCTGGCGTTGCCGATCTATCTTGCGTCGTTCTACGGTCTGTATCTGGCAGGATTCGCCGACCGCATCCTCGCCGTCCCCGGTGGGCACATGGCTATGGAGGTCCTGTTCCTCCTTGCCGGGATCGTCTTCACCATCCCGATACTCAGCTCCGACCCGCTCCCGATGCGAATCAGCCATGGTGGACGCGCCCTCGACGTGTTCGCCGAAGCCGCACTTCACGCCTTCTTCGGAGTGTTCCTGATGATGGCCACCACCATGCTCGTCACGCAGTTCGTCGCCCCGACCGAAGCGCTCGGCATCGACCCGCTCGAAGATCAACGGGTGGCCGGCGGTCTGGCATGGTCGTACGGGGAAGCGCCCACATTGTTTATGCTCGTTTATGTGATGCATCGTTGGTTTCGCGACGACACGGCCCGCGCCGCGGCTGACGACCGATTCACCGACGCCCACGGCACGAGCGAGCTGGACGCGTATAACGCTTACCTTTCGAAGCTGCGTGAGAAGGACATCTGAGATATGGCCACGAAACCACCCCGAACTCCGGCGATGACGACGAGCACCGCGGAGCGTCGCACCGTCATACCCCGCAGCACACCGATGCTTCCGATGCGTGCAGCGCTGCCCGTTGCCATCATCGCCGGCGTAGCACTCGATCTCGCCACTCCCGACGTCGGCTGGTGGCCGCTCGCCTTCATCAGCGTCATCCTCGCTCTGGCGACGCTGGTGGGTCGAAGCATCGGCGGCGCATTGATGGTGGGACTCGTTTTCGGTATCAGTTTCTACGTCCTCCACCTCGCTTGGGTCGGCCAGTTCCTCGGCCCGATACCCCGAATTGCCTTGTCTGGCCTGCAGGCGCTGTTCCTGGGTCTCGGTGCGATTCCGATTGCGCTCGCATACCGGTGGACGAGTCAGTTCCGTCGCCGAGGTATCGGGCAGTTGATCGTGGTGCCGCTCATGATCGCGGGGCTGTGGACGGCCCGCGAAGTGGCGATGGGTTCGTGGCCGTACGGCGGATTCCCCTGGGTGCGTCTGGGGATGACGCAGGTGAACGGGCCCTTCCCTGAGGTCGCTTCCTGGATCGGAGTCACCGGGCTGTCGTTCCTCGTCGCGTTCGCTTCCGCCGCGCTCCTGCAATGGCTCCGCGCCGGTGTCCGATTCCTCCCGGGAGCGCTTCCCGCCGGCATCGTGATCGTCGTGCTTGCCTTGACACCTCAGTTTCCGACCGCGAGCGCCGGGACCTTCACCGTTGGGTGGGTGCAGGGCAACGGCCCTTCCGGGTACTTCGATGACAAAGAACCCGGAGACATTCTCGACGCTCACTCCACCGCCTCAGAGTCGATCATCGGACAGCCGATGGACTTGCTCGTGTGGCCCGAGGGCGCCGTCGACTCCGACCCGTTCCGTGAACGGGGCACCGCGGCGGAGCTGGATCGTATCGTCGCGTCGGCTGGAGCTCCGCTTCTGGCCAACGCAGCCACCACGCGAGGGGAGAACACGTTCAACACAACGATGCTGTGGACAGCCGACCCAGCCGAGCGGCAGATACACGACAAGGTCCACCCGGTGCCGTTCGGGGAGTATGTGCCGGATCGCTGGTTCTACGAGAAGCTCGCGCCAGACCTGGTCGGGCTCATCCGACGCGAATACACCCCCGGCACGATCGCCCCTGTCGTGAGTGTGGGATCGGTGCGTGTCGGGCTCGCCATCTGTTTCGACGTCATCTTCGACGATGTGATCCGGGACGGCGCACAGGCGGGAGCGCAGCTGTTCGTGTTCCAGACCAACAACGCAGATTTCCGCGACACCGATGAGAACCTGCAGCAACTCGCATTCGCTCGCATGCGTGCGATTGAGACCGGACGGGCCGTGGTCAACGTCTCCACGGTGGGCACCAGCCAGGTCATCAGTCCAGCCGGCGTACCGATCGAAACGATCGACGTCGATCAAGCCGATGCCAAGGTCACCACCGTTCCGCTGCGTACCGGGCTGACCCCTGGAATCGTCCTCGGGCCGTGGCTGTCCTGGCTCATCACCGTGGCGCCGTTCGTGCTCCTCGTCATCACCGCAATAGCATCCCGCCGTGGTTCCTCCCCCACCCTTCGCCTTCGTCGACGGCCGACAACGCCTTGACCGCATCCATCCGTCGCCGGCGAGTATCGGATGCTCACCGGAACCTTCCGATATGCGACAGCTCAGATTGTCCGAATCCGAGCCAAACGTCGCGGGTATGCTGGTACTGATGGCTTCGCTGGTTCGCTCACACCTTCTCGGGAGGTCGTCTGAGCGCGTGCTGATAACGAGTCTCGTTATCGTCTTGTTCTCGACGTTGCTCTTCGCGATCGGCGTAGCCGGCGCCACCTATGAGAACGCAGACGGTGCCTCTGTCTCGCGTTCGAGCGTCCAATCCCCCAGCCTGCAGACGAGTGACAGAACCGATATCGGCGCAGTCCTGTCCGCCGGCCCCCGAGCTGCAACCGTTTTGAACGAGTCACCCGGGTCCACCACCCCCGTCAGCGCTGTGCTGTGCGTACTCGGGCTCATGTGCGGGCTGGTCTTCACGACCCTCTGGCGCGGTCTGTGCCGACGACCTCCACTCCGTGATCGCGGGTCAGCACGAGTCCTCTTGCCGTCTGTTCCGGCACCTTTCTTCCGGCCGCGTGAGACGGCTCTCTCCCTGACGCAGCTGAGCTTGTCGCGAACCTGATTCCCACGCAGCCTCCCTCATCGGTTCGCAACGAGCAGGTGAGCTTCATCCGGGCTGCGTCGATCGCACGGGGCTGATCCGGCAACCGCAGGCGTCTGTTCTCACGCGCCTGGAGCCTCCAGAACCGTTCCGACTGCGCCCAACTCCTTTTCGACCAAGACTGCTACACAAGCAAGGACCCACATCATGAGCCCTGAGCGGACAAGGCGCCTCGTCGCCGATCGCACGCCCACCGACCGCATCCACTCCCCTGTCTCGCGGCGACGTCGAGCTCTTGCCACCCGCGTCGGTCTTTCCAGCGTCGCTGTGATGCTCATCGCCGGCTTCCTCGCCGGGTGCTCGAACGATTCGCTCACGGAGCAATACCGCGCGGGCGACGACAAGGGTTACATCGCCGGTGACTTCCAAGTCGTCGAGTTGCCGAAAGAGGAGCGTAGCGCGCCGGTTGTCTTCGACGGCGTCACGGAAACGGGAGAAGTCGTCTCCAGCGACGACTATCGGGGCGAGGTGCTCGTGGTGAACTTCTGGTACGCCGCCTGCGCGCCGTGCATCGTCGAAGCGCCCATGCTCGAGCAGGTCTGGAAGGACTATCAGGACGACGGCGTGGCCTTCCTCGGCGTGAACACCTACGACCAGCCTGCGACCGCACTGTCATTCGCCCGAGACAACGAGATCACATATCCGAGTGTCATCGACGTGAACGACGGGAATGTCAAGCTCGCCTTCGCTCAGGTCACCCCGATTCAAGCCACCCCGACGACACTGGTCATCGATCGCAGCGGGCGGGTCGCCGCGCGGATCATCGGCCAGTTGGCGGGCGCCTCCATCCTGTCCACCCTGGTCGCCGACGCACTCGAGGAGAACCCATCGTGAATCCTGGATCGATAATCGTCGACGGTGCCCTGTGGCTGTCGATTCCGATCGCGATCCTTGCGGGGCTGGTGTCCTTCGTCTCACCGTGCGTCCTGCCACTCGTGCCCGGGTACCTCGGGTATCTCGGCAGTGCCACGTCCGGCCCGGCCCAAGGGCCAAGGGCAACCGGACCGTTCGCACATGAGCGGGCGAGACTGCTGCTGGGGGTGACACTCTTCATCGCCGGGTTCACCGTGGTGTTCGTCGCCGTGACGATTCTGGGCGGCGCGTTCGGATTCGCCCTGCTGCAGTACGCCAACGTCCTCACGCGGGTGTTCGGTGTCGTCATCATCGTTCTCGGACTCGTATTCCTCGGCCTTTTCGGCATGGCTCAACGCACTGTCCGCCCCCGCACACATGGCCGGGTCGGGTTGGTCGGAGCGCCGCTGCTCGGATTCGCGCTCGGCGTCGGGTGGACTCCGTGCATCGGGCCGACCCTGGCTGCGATCATCTCGATGTCCTGGAATCTCGGCGACCCGGCGCGGGCGGGATTGCTAGGACTCGCTTATTCCCTCGGCCTGGGCATCCCATTCCTCATCCTTGCGGCCGGCTGGGGCTGGGCTTCCCGGTCCGTGGCATTTCTTCGTCGGCATGTGCGCCTCCTGAACATCATCGGCGGGTCGATGCTCATCGCGCTGGGGTTGCTCATGGTCACGGGACTTTGGTCGGCGCTGATGTCACAGCTCCAGCAGTTGGTGATCAATGTTCCCCTCCCGCTCTGACACCGGCGCTGACCGCTGACATCACAACCGATGGCTATCGGGGCCCGGTCGGCGCAGCCGATGGCTCACACGTAGATTCCCCGGTCTTCCATGAATCTGATCGGGTTGGTGTACCCGCCGTTGATGTAGACCTCGAAGTGCAAGTGGCAACCGAAGGAGCGTCCGGTGTCGCCCGCGTACGCGATGACCTGGCCGGAACTGACCCATTGACCGCTGCGGACGATGATGCCGCCCGACTGTATGTGCGCATACCCGGTGCTGACTCCTCCGCCATGCTGGATACGGACGTAGTTGCCGTAGTTTCCATTGGGACCGGCGTAGTCGACGGTGCCGGAGTTCGCCGCGTAGATGGCTGCTCCACAACCATTGGCGAGATCGGCGCCGTAGTGGTAGCTCGACGAGCAGCCCTGGGAACCACACATCGGAGTCCGTGGCCCGTAGCTCGAGCTGCGAGCGCCGCCGTGAGGGCGGACCCAGCCGCCGGATCCGCTTGCCCCACCTCCCCCGCCGTTGCCGCCGCCGTTCGCGGCGGCTTCAGCGGCTTCGCGTTCGCGGCGCGCCTTCTCCTCCGCCGCACGGGCCGCAACGCCGGCCTGGTAGCCGGCGACGGTCTGAGTGGTGGTGTCCTTCAGCGCAGCGAGTTGAGCCTTCATCGTTTCGAGATTCGCGGCCTGCTCATCGAGCGCGGTCTGCGCCGCCTCCGCCGCCTGCTGTGCCACGACCATCTTCTGCTCAGCGACTTTCTGCAGGCGGTCGCGCTCGTCACGGGCAACATTGGCTTGGTCGGTCAATGCCTGGGCGGCATTGCGCGCCGAAACTGCGTCATCGTAGATCGACTGGTTGTATTCGAGAAGCTTGTCCATCGTGCCCAAGCGCGAAAGCAGCTCGTCGGCGTCGGCGGCTGAGTCTGCGAAGAAGAGCTTGAGCGCGGTATCGTCACCGCCGTTTCGGTAGATCTGCGCGGCGACCTGACCGGCCTTGCGTGCTGATTCATCGGCAATCTGCGACTGCTCGTCGGCTTGTGCCTGCAGGCTCTCGGCTTCAGTGATCGCGGCGAAATACTGCTGCTGTGCGGTATAGAACTCATCAGATGCCGTCTTCGCGGCAGCTTGCGTCTCTGCGACCTTCTGCGCCAACGACTGGATCAGGCCCTCGATGCGGGTGATCTCGGCGGTCTTCGCGGCCTCGTTGTTCTTGGCGCGTTGCACATCGTCCCAGCTGGGATACGACGCGGCGTACGCGGCGGAGACACCAGAGCCGACGCCGAACGCGGCGAGGGTGGCTATGCCGAGGATTCCGATACCGAAGGCTCCACGCCGGCTGACATTCTTCTTCCAGAAGGAGTCGCGTTCAGCAGGTGTGGGCGCGCAGCCGCACTCTTCGGCTGCCGCGACTGCCGCAGCATCAGTCGACTTCTCGTTCACTTGGTCCTCTCTGATGGTCGCTCAGACATGGGGCGGAGCGGAGGTCGGTTGCGCCCGTGCTGGCGTTTCTATCGTGCATTGAAACTTCCGCGATACGGGTTCGGCTCGCCACTGCACTCGACATTCCCAGTGGCGTCCACCTGTGTGTGCGAGGTCACGCCATCAATGCCGGTTCTTTTGATCGATCCGCTCAAGGTAGGCGTTGTACTCGTCCAGTTCTGCTTCCTCCCGCGATTCATTCATGCGGGCCTGGCGCCGATCGCGCGAGTGCCAGCGGGAGAGGCAGACGATGAGTACGACCAGGAGCGGAAGCTCGGCGTAAGTCCACAGCAGCATTCCGGCGACCGCTTGGTCGTATGCGGGATCCACTGCTTGCTGAGGGGTCGAGTAGGCGGCGAACAGGGGTTTGCCCGCTCGGATCAGGATGAGTCCGAGGATTGCGTGAATCTGTATCTCGACGAAGATGTCGATCAGCCGTGCCGGGAACGACGGCGCCCGCGGGAGCGGATCCGAGGACCAGAGCGGCACTGCTGCGACAATGCCTGCCACGACGAAGAACGCGAGGAGAAGGGCGGCTCCGATCGGGGTGGCCATCACAGCGCTGATGGCATCCGTCAGATAGAGAGCCGGGAATACTGCGAGCGCGATCGCGATGGGCATGAAGGGGTGCAGGAGCATGCGCGTCCAGCGGGACCGGAGTCCAGCGTGAGCGGCTTTCAGGATGAGCAACCCGATTCGGCGGTGCGGTGTGCTGCGCAACAGGAGGCGTCCTGGTGAGCCCACGATGAGAAGCGGTGGGATGACGGTGATGGCGGTGATCTGCTGGAACATCAGTGCGGTCAGCGAAACACTCGCGTACCGGTTCACGCCGAAGGTCGCGATGACGAACATCACGGCACACCCCAAGACGAAGGAGAGCGTCCTGGGGACTGACCATCTCCTGCGGTGCGACCACAGCCAGATTGCACCACGGAGGTACCACACGAACAGCAATATCGCCGCCACCGCGACGATCGGAGACCCGCCGGTGGGGTCGAATCTGAACCAGTCGGGGAAGAATGGAAGGATAGCGTCAGTCGACACGGAGCCTCCTCGGCGGGTTCATGATAAGCGCTGTCGAGCATGCGCAAGCGAGAGGCGAACACAGGATTCGGGGCCCCAGCCACATGCCCAAGCCTAATCGTCGAGATCGCGACGTTCGCAACCAGCTGGAGCCGAGTCTGGTCGCATCACCATGGGCTCCGCTGTCGACGGGTGACGCTCGTGTCCGCACTTTCGCCGAGCGTCCAGTGCGGATTGTCGCCTACGACGTGCATTCCTCACTGTTCATGTCCGTCCTTGTCGGCACGAAACATCAGAAGCGCTGCTGCGACCGCCGCGGTGACGATCACGATGTCGGCTATGTTCCCGATGAACCAGTTGCCGTAAGCGAGGAAGTCGACGACGTGCCCCTGGGCGAATCCCGGTTGGCGGAAGAGCCGGTCACCGGCGTGGGAAGCCGCAGCCCCGCCGAGCGCTCCGATCACGATCGCCCACCCCGGACGTCGGACACGGAACGCGAACACGATGGCTGTGACAGCGGCCGCCACAGCCACCACCGCGAACACCCAGGTGGAGTCCGCCCCGAACGAGAAGGCCGCGCCGGGATTGTACGCGAGCTGCAGGCCCAGCAGGTCGCCGACCAACGGGATGCGCTCGTACTCCGACAGGGTGGCCTCGGCCCATGCCTTCGTCCCCTGATCGATAAGCACGACGAGCAGGGCGATCACCAGCGTCCAGACCGTGAGCCGCCAGCGCCTTTTCTGCGGCTTCCCTCCCGACGCCGGCTCGACGTCGCTATTCGTGTCCGGGCTCATCATGCGAGGACCTCGAAGAAGCGGATGATGACGCCGGACTCGATCAGGATGAACAGGCCCAGGCCGATGAACACGACCGGGACGAGCCAGTGCTCGACGCGTTCGAGCGTTTCGGTGACGGCCTTGTGGGTGCCGATCAGTCGGCCGGCAGCGCACCAGACGGCGACGAGGATCAGGAACACGACGATCATGACCGCCACGTCGCCGGGCGAGCTGGTGCGGAAGATCGGTGTGTACAGGGAGATGTTGTCCGCACCGTTGGCGATCGTGATCCCGGCGACGCCCCACACGCCGACCGCGGTGATCTTGTCATCGTCATCGTCGTCGCCGTTGCGGCGCAAGCCGCGAATGAGCGTCCAGATGCCGATGCCGAGCGGGATCAGGCCGAGGAAGCCGACCCATTCGTCCGGGACGACGGTCAGGCCGAGCGCGGCGATCACACTGATCACGACGAGGGTGATGAACCCGAGGTACTGGCCCGCGACGATCTGCCACGGTCGCGGCTTTCCCCGGCTGGAGGCGAGGAACAGCACGGTGAGCACGACGATGTCGTCGATGTTGGTCGCCGCGAACAGGCCGATCGCCGACCCGATGGTGGCGAGCATCAGCTCTCCAACCGTGGCGTGCGGGTGCGTGCGGCGCGCAAGCCGTTGAGGATCACGATGACCTCCGCGACCTCGTGGACCAAGACGACCGCCGCGAGCCCCAGGACGCCGAACAGCGCGAGCGGGAGCAGCGCCGCGATGATCAACAGCGACAGGATGATGTTCTGGTTGATGATCCGTCGACCCCGCCGGGCGTGATCGAACGCCCGCGGGATCAGGCGGAGGTCGTGCCCGGTGAAGGCCACGTCGGCGGACTCGATCGCCGCGTCGGAGCCGGTCGCCCCCATCGCGATACCGATGTCCGCGGACGCGAGGGCCGGGGCGTCGTTGATGCCGTCGCCGATCATCGCGACCGGCCCCGCCTTCGACAGCTCGCCGATCGCGGTCGCCTTGTCCTCGGGACGCAACTCCGCGCGCACGTCGCTGACACCGGCCTGCGCGGCCAGTGCACGAGCGGTGCGGGCGTTGTCTCCGGTGAGCATCGTCACGCCGATGCCTTGGTCGGTGAGCGTCCGGACCACCTCGGGGACTTCAGGACGCAGTTCGTCGCGGACGCCGATCGCGGCGACGGGGGATCCGTCGCGGTGGACGATGACGACAGTCATGCCCTGCTCCTCCAGGGTGGAGACCTGGCCTCCGAGCTCGCCGGCATCGAGCCAGCGGGGGCTGCCGACGGTGATCCTCGATCCGTCGACGGTGCCGTCGATGCCGTGCCCGGCCTGCTCGGTCACACCTGCAGCTGCCGGTGTCCCCGGGGCCGCGGCGGTGATCGCTGAGGCGAGAGGGTGCGTGCTGTGCTGCTCCAGCGCAGCCGCCCAGGCAAGCGCCTGTGCCTCCGTCACGCCGTTCGCGGTGAGCACGGCGGTGACCGCAGGTTCGTTGCGAGTGAGCGTGCCGGTCTTGTCGAGCGCGACGTGCCGGACCGTGCCGAAGCGCTCGAAAACGGCGCCGGACTTGATGATCACGCCGAACTTGCTCGCCGCGCCGATCGCAGCGACGACCGTCAGCGGCACCGAGATCGCCAGCGCACACGGCGAGGCTGCGACCAGCACGACGAGCGCGCGGGTGATCCACACCTCTGGATCGCCCAGCAGCGACCCGATGATCGCGACGAGCGCTGCGAGGATCAGAACGCCGGGCACGAGCGGGCGGGCGATCCTGTCCGCGAGACGCGCACGCTCGCCCTTCTCGGTCTGCGCTTTCTCCACCAGCTCGACGATCGTGGTGAGCGAGTTGTCGGTGCCCGCAGCACTTGCCTCAACCTCCAGCACGCCGGCGCTGTTGATCGCACCGGCCGACACCGCATCGCCGGGCTCGACCTCGACCGGGATCGACTCCCCGGTGATCGCCGAGGTATCCAGGCTGGAGCGGCCAGAACGCACGATCCCATCGGTTGCGATCCGCTCACCCGGACGGACCACCATGACCTGGCCGACCGTCAACGCTCTCGCCGGCACCTGCACGGAGACGCCGTCACGCAGCACGGTCGCCGTCTCCGGCACGAGCTTCAGCAGCGCCCGCAAGCCGCCCCGGGCGCGGTCCATCGCCTTGTCCTCGAGCGCCTCCGCAATCGAATACAGGAACGCCAGGGCAGCAGCCTCCTCGACATAGCCGAGGATGACCGCGCCGATCGCGCTGATCGTCATCAGCAGCCCGATGCCGAGCTTGCCCTTGAACAGCTTTCGGATCGCGCCAGGAGTGAACGTCGATGCGCCCAGCAGCAGGCCGGCCCAGAACAGCACCAGCGCCGGGATCTCGAGTCCGGACCACTCGAAGATCAGACCCGCCAGGAACGCAACGCCGGAGAAGACCGGCACCATGATCCCGCGGTCCTTCCACCAGGGGCGCTCGGCCTCTTCGATCTCATCGTCCGCCGAAGCGGCAGGCTCGTGCTCGCAGCCGCACGCCGCGCTCACGCGTCCGCCCCCGCTCCACAGCAACCAGGAACCGTACACGCAGAGTCCTCGCACGGCGCATGCTCGTCGACGGCCAGCGTCACATCCACCAGCGCGACGAGGGCAGCAGCGAGATGCGGATCCGCGATCTCATATCGGGTCTGGCGACCCTCGGGCTCAGCGACCACGATCCCGCAGTCTCGCAGGCAAGTGAGGTGGTTCGACACGTTCGAGCGAGTCAGGTCGAGACCGCGCGACAGCATCGCCGGGTAGCTGGGGCCTTCGAGCAGGGTCATCAGGATCCGGGAACGCGTCGGGTCGGCCATGGCCCGGCCGAGCCGGTTCATGACGTCCATTCGTGAAGCAATAGTCAGCATGTACTGAACTATACAGTGTCCGCTGATGTCTACTGGACTCGATGGGCGTCGTCGCATCGAGGGCCCTACGCGTTGCGCGTGAGATGCGCGAGGTGGCCAATCGCTTCCTCGAGCAGGTCGTTGACGTGATCATCGAACAAGGCGTAGTGCACGTGGCGCCCGTCCCTCCGGCCGGTGACCAAGCTGAGGTGGCGTAGCAGCCTCATATGATTCGACACGGTGGTCTGCCCTGCATCCAGCATCTCGCTGAGCTCGGTCACGGTCCGTGGTTGCGCGCGTAAAGCGCTGAGAATGCGAAGCCGCAACGGGGATGCGAGGGCCTGCATGATCTGTGCCAGTTGTTCGGCATCAGCGTTCGTGAATTCGGTGTGCCGTCGCGCCGCCGCGCTCGGGCGTGCGACTTCTGGCGATTGCACTCGATCATGAGAATCATTCACAGCTACAATATATCACGATATTGTGATGTAACATCGAGGCATGTCCACAACTGAGAGCACCGTGAGGCCTTCCGAAGAGACCCGCGCCCACGGGTCCGCGCGCTGGGAGCTGTGGTTCGCCATCGCGTCCGGAGTCACTTACGCGGGTGGAATGATCACCGAGTATGCGCTCGGGCTGCCGATGATCGGGTGGCCGCTGGTCTTCTTCCTGGCCACGTACTTCTTCGGCGGGTATTTCACGATCCGTACCGCGATCTCCTCTACGTTGCGAGGGAAGTTCGAAGTCGACTTCCTCATGCTGGTGGCTGCAATTGGCGCAGCACTCATCGGCCGGTGGGCGGAAGGTGCGGTTCTGCTCTTCCTGTTCAGCCTCGGCCATGCTCTTGAGGAGTATGCCCTCAGCCGGGCCAGCAGGTCGATCGAGGCCCTGGCCGAACTCGCCCCGAGGAGCGCACTGGTGCGGCGGGGTACGGGCGAGCCCGCCGAAGTGCCAGTGGAGGACGTCGTCGTCGGTGACATCGTCGTGATCCGCCCGAACTCACGTGTCCCCTCCGACGGGTTCGTGATCGCCGGCAACTCGGCCGTGGACCAGTCGGCGGTGACCGGGGAATCGATCCCGGTCGAGAAGGAGGCGGTGGCGGACGCGGAGCGGGCAATGCGGATGCTCGACACACTGCCACCGGCGAATCGAGTGTTCGCCGGCACCGTGAACGGATCCGGCGTCCTGGAGATCGAGGTCACCGCGACGTCTGCGGACTCCACATTGAGCAAGGTCGTCGAACTCGTCCGAAATGCAGACCAGGCCGCATCCCCCACGCAGCAGTTCATTGACCGGTTCCAGCGCTGGTACGTGCCCGGCGTGATCGTGGGTGTCATCGTGACTTTGCTGGTCGCGATGTTCGCCTTCTCGCAGCCCTTCGCAGATGCCTTCTATCTGGCGATGACGGTACTCGTGGCCGCCAGCCCGTGCGCGCTTGCCATCGCGACGCCGGCCGCCGTGCTTGCCGGGGTGGCACGAGCTGCCCGCGCCGGCGTTCTGGTCAAGGGCGGGGGTCCTCTGGAGACGCTGGGACGAGTCAAGGCGATGGCCTTCGATAAGACCGGAACGCTGACGTGGGGCGCGCCTCGCGTCACTTCCCTCGTCCATGCTGACGACACCACGGAAGAGGAGCTGATCGCTGCACTCGTCGCCGTCGAGTCGCTGAGCGATCACCCGCTCGCCACCGCCATCGTCCGCGACCTTGCACCGCGCCTCACAGGTGCACAGCTCGTGGCAGATGATCTGAACGCGGTCATCGGACGCGGAGTCACGGCTACCATCGACGGGCAGCGCGTCGAGGTCGGCAACCTCCGCATGTTCGAGGAGCAGCAGCTTCAGCTTTCCACAGCGCTGGCCGATGCCTATCAGAGTGCTCGGGACTCCGGTCAGACGCTGATGATCGTTCGGCGCGGTGATGCCTTCCTCGGTATCGTCGGCGTCATGGACAGCTCCCGTGCGGAGTCAGCACAAGTCCTGCTCGCCCTTCGGGAGGCGAACGTGGGCCAACTGGTCATGATCTCCGGCGACAACCAGCGCGTCGCCGACGCCGTGGGGCTGGAAGTCGGAATCGATACTGCGATCGGCGAGCTGCTTCCCGAAGACAAGGTGGCCGAGATCACTCGCCTCGCCGAGACCCACCGCCCGATCGCGATGGTCGGAGACGGCGTCAATGACGCGCCGGCGATGGCGCGCGCCGACGTCGGAATCGCGATGGGGGCCGCCGGATCGACTGTGGCACTCGAGACCTGCGACATCGCGCTGATGAGCGACGACCTCGGCAGGGTTCCCTTCGCCGTGCGGCTGAGTCGGGCGACGAGCCGGATCATCCGGCAGAACCTCATCGCCAGCCTCGCGATCGTCGCGTTCCTCATTCTCGCAACGTTCATGGGGCTCAACATCGGCGCGGTGGTTCTCATCCATGAGGGGTCCACCCTGGTCGTCGTGATCAACGCCCTGCGCCTTCTCGGATTCGAGAAGGGCAAGGAGCACGCGGGCATCGATCATGAGGACAAGCCCACAGGTTGACCGCCGCCTGATCCTGATCTCCCTGACGCAGTGAGGTCACGAATGCCATCGGCGTCTTGCTTCTATCGCTCGTCTTGCTTCTATGCGCTCGTCTTGCTTCTATGCGCTCGTCGCTGAGATCAGTGGATATCTGGATCGGATTGCGGTGTTCTGGTGAGCGCGGGAACGAGCCGAAGGAACACGACCATGCCGACGAGTTCGATGAGCGTCTGAGTGACCACCGCCAGCGGGGCGATCGCGAGCGGGGCGGGAAGAGCGAGCGCAAGCGGAAGCACCACGAGGGAGTTGCGGGTAGCTCCGCTGAACATAACCGCCCGGGTCTCGGGAACGGCCAGCCTGGCCACTCGCCCTGCAGCAACACCGACCAGCAGCATGATGGCGAGGAACGCAGCATACAGTGGCACGACCCGGAGCAAGACGACGGCTTGACTGCCGACGCCGGCGATCTGTGAGCCGACCACCACGGCGAGGGTCCCCATCATCAGCGGCACCATTGCCGCGGCGAAGACCTCCTCGATCACCCGCCCAACTCGATGGCGACGGGCGAGGGTTTGCACGATCGCGGCCGCAGTGAGCGGGATCACGATGAGGATCAGGAACGCCTCGACGAAGGGCTCGAGTTCGATATGTTCGACGGCGTCGCTGCCGACGAACAACCACAGATATGCAGGGAGCAGCACGATCTGCAGCAGCATGAGCAGCGGCGTCGCGGCAAGCAACCGAGCACGGGCACCGCCGGCGAGACCGGTGAAGACGATCACGTAGTCCACGCACGGTGCGAGCAGCACCAGCAACAGTCCGACCAGCAGCCCCTGGTCGTCGGCCACGAACCTTGACAGCCCGAAGGCGATGAGAGGGACGGCCAGGAAGTTGACGACCAGCACAGTACCGAGGAATCGGAAGTCGCGGAACGCGCGACCGACCTCGATCAGCGGGACGCCGAGGAACGTCGCGAAGAGCAGCAGGGCCAACGCTGGATTGGTCGCCCTGGACAGCACGGGCGCGACCGGAGGCCAGATCAACCCGACGGCGATGCCGGTACCGATCGCGGCGACATAAAGCGCTACCTGGTGCTGTTCCCACCACTTCACCGCTGCGCGCATGTGCACCAGCCTAGAGAACCCCCGGGGGCTCGACATTGAGACGGGTTCAACGCCAAGCGTCACCGTTGTGGCCGATTCCCGATGCGCGCTCGACGCGATCATGACCGTGACCGCTTGTGCGGCCCGCACCGCGGACTGCGCTCTTTTCGGTCTACCGAAATATTGCTATTATTTCGGCATGCCTAAATCTCTCGCGGATGAGACCCGACCACCACTTTCGAGAGCCCGTCGCGCGGCTGCGACACCAAGAGGTGCCAAACGACCGGATGCCGCGGGGCGAAAGCCGCAGCGCGGTGCAGCATCAGTGGGACGCACTGCTTGGCTCATCGGTCCGGCACTCGTCGCCGGCGTCGCGTACCTCGATCCGGGCAACGTCGCGAGCAATATGACGGCGGGGGCACGATACGGATACATGCTCGTTTGGGTCGTGATCCTCGCGAACATAATGGCGTGGCTGATCCAGTACCTCTCGGCGAAGCTCGGCGTCGTGACCGGCGAAAGCCTGCCTGAGGTGCTCGGCCGGCGTCTGCGCAACCGATGGGGAAGGCGCGCGTACTGGCTGCAGGCGGAACTCGTCGCCATGGCGACGGACCTTGCCGAAGTCATCGGCGGTGCGGTGGCCCTCTATCTTCTGTTCGACGTACCTCTCGTTTGGGGCGGCCTGATCACCGGTGCGGTCTCGATCGTACTGCTCATGATTCAGTCGCGGCACGGGCACCGCACGTTCGAGTTCGTCATCATCGGGCTCCTCATGATCATCACCGTGGGATTCACCGTCGGGGTCTTCGTCGCCCCACCCGACCCTGGAGGACTCCTGGCCGGGGTCGTGCCGCGTTTCGAGGGAGCGAACTCGGTGCTGCTCGCCGCGTCGATCCTGGGTGCGACGATCATGCCGCATGCGATCTATGCGCACTCGGCACTCAGCCGCGACCGATTCGTGACCCGGGAGGTCAGCTTTCCATCTGCCGCGGTGGCGAGCGCATCGGGCGGTTGGGGTCGCAGGATGCTGTCGGCGCTCGCCGTTCGTGAAGGGCCGTCCTCAGGCGGTGCGGATCGTCCGGTTCGCGAACCGGGGACCTCGACCGTCATGCCCACGGACACGCTGGTGCGCGCCACACGATGGGACGTTTCGATCGCGATGGCGATCGCCGGCACCGTGAACCTCTGCATCATGCTGCTCGCGGCGGTGAACCTCGCGGGTGTCGAAGGCACCGACAGCCTCGAAGGCGCCTATGCCGCTCTCGACGTCTCCCTCGGCCCGATGATCGCGACGCTCTTCGCCGTGGGTCTTCTCGCATCCGGTCTCGCCTCGACATCGGTCGGTGCATACGCCGGCGCCGAAATCATGCAGGGGTTGCTGCACGTGAGGATCCCACTCATCGTGCGGCGACTTGTCACGCTGGTTCCCGCGATCGTGATCCTCTCGCTCGGCTTCGATCCGACCATCTCGCTCGTCCTGAGTCAGGTCGTGCTGTCCTTCGGCATCCCGTTCGCGCTCATACCGCTGGTCGCTCTCACAGCCAAGAGGAGCGTGCTGGGCCGGTGGCGGAACCACTGGGCGACGACCGCCGTCGGCATCACGGCATCCGTGTTCCTCATCACCCTCAACGGAGTGCTGCTCTGGCTGATCCTGAGCGGCGCGAACTGAGCCTTGATCCGTCCGGGGTTTGATGTGGTCTGATTCCGGCCGACCTCACTACCGCGCGATCGATCACGTGCTCTTCTGGGTAGACCTCGGCGAGGGGTAGACCTCGGCGAGGGGTAGACCTCGGCGAGGGCCGTGATGCGGTTGAGAGCCGCGTACATCACGCCGAAGCCCGGGTGATCGTCCTCGGTTCAGAGGGATGCGGGTCGAAGCGCATGCCCGGAATGGGTCCGAACTCGCACATCTCGTCCCAGTCCTGAGGGTGATCACCCGACCTGTTCGGCGGTCAGGGTACGGGTGGTCGCACCCAGCCGAGTCTCGCGCTCGAAACGGGCCAGATCGCCGGCGCCGGCGCTGACGCTGACGCTGACGCGACACTCGAGCTCGGTGAGACGGTCAGCGGAGAGCGCGCCCGAACGGACGAGCACGTCGGCATGACTCTTCGTGAGTCCTCCGCCGCGCGACCGCACCGCGGAACCCCAGTCGCCCGACTTCGCCTGATTTCGGACCCGCCGCGCCCCGTTTAGTTCATGGGCTGAGTGTCTACCGCATCTGGTGACTTCGACCCGGCCTTCTACGGTGACCTCGTACCACTTGTCACCGCAGAGCGGCTGGGCTCGTACCTTCGCGCGACCGGTGGTAACCTCGCGGACGCGTTCACTTTGTATGAGTGGAACATGCGTGGCGGGGCAAGCATCATGGAACTCACTTCGATGGTCGAGGTCCTTGCACGCAACGCGCTAGATCGCGAGCTTCGTGATTGGGCTCATCGTCGACGCGGCGGCTCTTCCTGGTTGGACGTCTCGCCGCTGGACAGACAAGGTGCCGCCGACATTCAGAAGGCGCGCGACCGGGCAACCCGGCGAGGCAAGCGCGCAGAAGTTCACGGCCGGGTCGTTGCGGAACTCCCCCTCGGTTTCTGGCGCTACCTCGTCGAGTCTCGATATCTGACCATGCTCAGGATCCCAGCGACTCATCGCGCGTTCCCCAACGGAGATCCCGATCTCCGCACTCGTCAACGCGAAGTTGCCTTCCGGATGCAGCAGCTCAACTTCGTGCGGAACCGTGCCGCCCATCACGCTTGGCTGAGATGCGTCGGCCAACGGTCAAGCGCGACGTCCGGCGAAGGCGACCCGCTATCGTCGTTCATTTGCCCGCGTGGGATCCTGGTCAGGAGCAGGTGCCAATTGTTCCAGCCCGTACGCCGACGCCGTGTTGATCGAGCCCCGTGCTGATCGACACGGCCCCGCGGACGCTGCGCGACCTCATCCCCATCGTCGGTGCGAACCACGGAAGTTCGGGGAGTCGCTCGCCCCGATGACGACGGGTACACGTTCGGCCAGGTCGACGACACGTTCCGCGTCTACGCGAACAAGATCGAAGACCTCGTCTGGCGCTACCTCGACGACTTCGCCGACCTGACCGACATTCTGCAGGTGCGGCTCCGCGAGGACACCCTGGCAGCGATCGAGGCTGACGTGCTCTCCGGCGACGGCCTCGAGGACCGCTTCACCGGCGTCCTCGAAACCTCCGGCGTGCAGGTGCATGCCTTCACCGGGGACCTGCTCGGCCAGGAGCGCGAGCTGACAGGCTGGGCGCTGAACCCGCTCGACCTCATGGCGCTCGAGGCGCTGCGCGAGAACGGCGACGACGAGCTGGTCTTCGACAGTACCTGCCTGTGGCATCTACGGGGGTTCGGTGCCAAGCTGAGACGGATGAACCGCTCTCAGAAGGTCGCCGTTACCGTGTGCGTACTCGTCGTCGCGGGCCTCGCCGCTGTGGCTGCTCCCGCTGTTGCGTCGGTCGCGTCGGATATCGGCGGCTGGGCGCTGTTCAATCAGCCCGCCGCTGATGCCCCGGCTGATGCCTCTGATGCTCCGGCTGATGCCGCTGCTGTTCCAGCTGATGAGCCGGTCGCCTCTCCCGCGCCGATCCCGGATCGCACCCACGGCGACTGCGCACTGCTGTACTATCCGACCGGCCCGTCGAGCATTCCGCGGCTCGACGCACCCATCGACAACGGTCCGCGCGAGTTCGCGATCGGCGAGGTCGGCCTCGTCGACGGCATCCCGACGACCTACACCGTCGCGCCGGGCGATGCGATCCAGGGAATCGGTGCCCGCTTCTGCGTGTTCGGGACGGGCCTGTTCTACTTAAACGAAGTTCACCTGCAGGGCACCATCCAGCCGGGAGACGTGCTGCGCCTGCGCCCATAGCGCTCGATCATCCGAAGGCCCCTCCCCGTCTCGCTGGTAGATGCCGTTGCAGAGTGCGCTGCGCATGGAGGTATCCCCTCGTCGGTCGCAGCCCCACGCGCGGGGCTAGCGTTGGCAGCTCATGCGCCCGACTCTACCGCTGCGGCGGGATGGTGAAGCTGGGCGAGAAATCGTGCACCACTCCGGCCTCGTCGCCGACGCTCGCGATCGTGTACGGGTTCAGGTTGATCGTGTCGCCCGCGTAGACGACGGCGCGCTGCTGGCCTGCCGAGCTGTACAGCCCGGTACGGCGGATCGAGTTCAGCACTTCGAGGTACGTGGGGTTCGCGCCGACGCAGAACCGCTGGGCGATGCCGTTGATGGTGTCGCCCTCGGCAGCGACGTAGGCGACGGGTTCACCGTTCTCGTTGAGCACCGACTCGCCCTGCGCCTGAGCGCGGGGTCCGGAATCGCCCAGCAGCGTAGGCTCCAGGCCGTTCATCGTACCCTCGACATGGTCAGCGGGGATCAGCTCCGGTGCGGCGTCGCACGTGATATATGTCTGCAACGGTTCCTCGACGACCGGCTCCACGGTCGGCGTCGGCATCGCAACCGGAGTCGTTGTGCGGGTCGCGACTGTCGGCGCCTCGGCAGCCGCCTGACCCGTGGCGCACCCAGCGAGGATGAGGACGGTGAGCGCAAGCGCGGCGGCAGCGGGGACGGTCTTGGCTGTGCGGTTCATCATATGAACGAACGGTACCGGTCACTCGCGGGGTAAAGCTAGCGCGCCCCACCAGACGGGATTCCGTGCGTGCCGTCGCGGCCCCGTCCGGACTAGTAGCGAGTTGAAACCCTACTGCACCGTCTACTGCACCAGATTCCCGCTGCGCAGGTTCTCATACCTCGCCATTCAAGCAGAAAACCCCCCTTCCCCGGGGGTTTTCATCTGTAGCAGGAGCGGGGTTTGAACCCGCGACCTCACGCTACGCACTCAATCCTCGATGCATCTGGAGCGCCATGGGCACGACGTGGCTTTTCGTGATTGATCAGGGAATATCTCGTTCGGAATGGGCCGGTGGCCGTGGCGCCCGCGCGAGAACGATGCCCGACGAGGGCGATTGTGATGAGTTCCTAAGACTCATCAAGTCCCTCACCGCCAAAGGCTGGACGATCCCCACTCGGCCGGCGCGCCCATCGACGTCAACTCCATGCCGCTGTCGGCGGGGAAGGTGCGAAGCACGGAGGGCAGGAGCCGCGTGTTCGCGCCGAGGGTGTTCAGCGCGAGGTGCTGAAGGAGAGTGAGCATCGCGAAGGTGCTGTCTTTCACGGGCACGATCGCGTCAAGGGCCGGGTACAGGCCGCGTCGTGGCAGCTTCGGAGTCAGTGAGTAGTACCGGTTGTAGAGGCGCGAATGGTGGGCGCAGACGTTGCGGACGACGTTCAGTGCCCGGACCCAGGACTTCAGCTGCGCAGCATTCAGCCCGAACGCCTGGGCGACGTTGTCGCGGACACCGAGCGGCGCGAAGCTGTAGAGGTACGAGAGCCCTCCCCAGTCGAGAACGTCGACAGCGACCCAGATCGGGACGATGGAGTTGCGCTTCTCGCGGTGGTGGACGATGAACTCTTCGCGTGAGTCTCTGACCTGCCGATCAAGCTTCGCGATCCAGAGTGGATAGTCGGACGCTCGGTCCATCGAGAGCCGCTCGGGCTTGCGGTGGATCATCGGATTGACCTCGCCGAGATGGTACCCGAGCAGTGCGCGAAGGTAGGTTTCGACGTGCTGAAGCGGTCCGAACGCCGCCGCACGCAGACGATTGTCGAACTCCCATATCGCTTCGACCTGCGTCAGCGAGGTGCCGGGGCGAAAACGACCGGTCCGCACGCCAGTCGAGTCCTTGAAACGGAACGGATACGAGTAGCCGCTGAGCGTGTAATAGCCGACACGACGCAGGAGCGCCATCGCCGCATCCTCATCGTCGATCAGCATCCCGCGATCCACGAGAAGGGCAACCTGCTCGCGATAGGTCTTGTGCGGCTTCGGCTCCACGAACCCCGTACTCCGGTAGAAGAAAGACCGGCCCTGGACTCCCAAGGGAGCGGAACCGGTCGTGTTACTCACACGCTATCACGCTCGACTGACACTCAGCCGGGGACTCATCGCCGAGCGACGAATCCTGGATCCACCGATGTTCTTGAGCGCTGAGGTGTGGGACCTGCCGTGTCTGCCCGTCCCAGTCTCGGAGTCGAGCCGACGCACGGTACCGGCGGACGCTGATCTGGCGCGTCGCGATCTCCCCGAACGTGCCGATCGGCATCCGTGGCCGCCCGCGCATCAGAACTCGCCCCCACACGCGCCAGCAACGACATGCGAAGTGTGAACCGGCCAGGGCACGAGGCGAGCATTTCTTCTCATGCCAGGGAGGTGCGCCAAATCAGCCGACACCAGTCGAGGCCGACCGAACACCAGCTCCACACGATCAGCGCAAACAAGCCAACCTGTGGACAACTCGCGAATAAGTGTTGAATACATCAGATTTCCGTCCCTTCATTCGGGACAAGAAAACTTGGTCAAACCATATTTCGAAGTAGCAGGAGCGGGGCTTGAACCCGCGACCTCACGATTATGAGTCGTGCGCTCTCACCAACTGAGCTACCCTGCCGCACGGCATCCCCGCCCATGAAGAACATGAAAGCGAATGCTGCGAGCCCCGAGTCAGGATTGAACTGACGACCCCTTCCTTACCATGGAAGTGCTCTACCACTGAGCTATCGGGGCGCTGTCACCCGCGAGGGCAACCACACGAGAATACCATTTCTTCGGCGTTCTCAAAAACTGAGAGGGTCAGTAGGACTTGCGTCCCGCGTTCGCCTGCAGCCAAGGGAGCGGGTCGATCGTCGAGTCGTTGACGATGAGCTCGAAGTGCATGTGCGCACCGTACGAGCGACCGGTGTTTCCGACCAGTCCGACGATGTCTCCGACCTTGACCTTATCGCCGGGCGCGACCCGCAGCGAGCCGTACTGCATGTGCGAGTAATGGCTGGTGATCAGCACACCGTCGATGACGTGATCGATGTAGACCGTGACGCCGTAGTTGCCGCCGGACTCCGTCGCGATGCGCACCGTTCCGTCGGCGATCGCCTGCGCTGGTGCTCCGTTGCCGGGCACGAGGTCGAGCCCCTCGTGCAGGCGTCCGTCACGCATCCCGTACCCGTAGGTCATGCCGACGCCGACGACGAACGGCCACTGGATGGCCGCCGTCGGGTCGTTCGTGTACACAGAGTTCGAATAGGCGATGCCCTGCTCCGCAGCGAGGTCACCGAGCGAGAGCGTCGAGAAATTCTCCGCCCGCTGGATCGCGTCGTTGCGCACATCGGACGATGCGACATACGCCTGGATCTCGTCGTCGGAGACAGCGGATGCCGTGCCCTCCGACGCGGCGACAAGTGAAGTCGCCGACTGCACCGAAATGCCCTGAGCCGCGGCGACAGCCTCAGCGGGCAGCGTCATGGAGACGGCGAGCAGCCCCACGATACCCATCATGCTCACCGTGGCTCCGGCTGCGACGAGTTTGCGACGCGATCGGGCCTTGCGCGGAGCGACGTGGACGGTGGTCGCCTCGGTGGGAAGCACGCTCGTGACCGGCAGGACGGGCTCAGCCACCGCGGGCTGCTCACCCGTCACCGCACGGAACGCGCGGGATGCCGCGACGAACGTGTCAACATCGGCATCGGCATCCGCATCCGCATCCGCATCCGCATCCGTCGATGATTTCACGACTCCGATGACCGGCTCTCGCCCGATCTCGGCGTCAGCCGTCGATTCGACGACGACGGGAGCATCGGCCACAGCGTCGTCGACGCTCTTGACTCCGACGCTCTGAGGCGCGACGACCTGAGATTCAGCCGTCACGCCACGGAGGCGATCACGCGCAGCTCGACGTGAGAGGACCGGCACGACGACCTCGATCGAGGAGGTCTCCTTCTGCACACCTGCCAGTGTCACCGAATCCGCAGCCTGGCGACGGCTGGAGCGGCGCGTGGGCGCAGGCGCAGCCATAGGGGTGTCAAGGGGCAAAACGGGTTCTCTCGGGGTTCGCGCTGGGGGGGCTGAAGACCTTCGAAGTTCGGGTCGAACGAAGGTAATGATCGCGTAAACACTATCGTGGTCGTACTGAGAATGCCATGTACAGATCCTCAAATCTCCTTGTCGAGGACCCCGGTGATCCGAGCGTGCAACGGCGCTCCAGCAGCGATCAGCATCGGACGAGCGGATGCCGTGTCCAGCCGAGTCACGATCCCTCCCGCTTCGGTGACCAGAAGCGACCCAGCCGCGAAGTCCCACGGACTCAGTCCTCGCTCGAAGTAGCCGTCCAACCTCCCGGCCGCCACGTAGCTGAGATCGAGCGCCGCCGATCCGCCCCTGCGCAGGTCCCGCGCGAGCGGCATTACCTGCCGCACGGTCAGCAGGTCGCCGTCGTGCGTCGACGGGTCGTAGCCGAAGCCGGTCGCCAGCAACCCGCCCGCCGGCGTCTCCGAGGTGACGGCGAGCCGCGCGTCATCGAGCCATGCGCCCTCGCCGCGGCCGGCAGTGAACAGCTCGCCGAGCACGGGCGCGTAGACGGCCGCGGCGAGCGGTCGCCAATTGTTCGGATCGGCGCCGCCCTCGACCGCCGCGATGCTCACGCAGTAGGCGGGCAGGCCGTACGCGTAGTTCACGGTGCCGTCTATCGGGTCGACCACCCAGGTCACTCCGGTCGTGCCGTCGCCACCACCGGACTCCTCACCGAGGAACCCGTCACCAGGACGCTCGGCGTCCAGCCGTGCGCGGATCAGCGCCTCGACCTCGCGGTCGGCCTCGGTGACGATGTCGGCGAGCGTCGACTTCGTGGCCGCGAGGGCGAACCCAGCAGACCTTCGGAGCCGTGCGAGCTCGCCCGCCTCGCGGGCGATGTCGGCAGCGAGTTCCTTCAGCTGCGATGCCGAGGTCACAG
>NZ_JABFAS010000002.1:2685300-2751289 GCF_017168295.1 Microbacterium sp. KRD172
TCCGGAGCCGGCGGCGCATCCGGAGCCGGCGGTGCATCCGGAGCCGGCGGTGCATCCGGAGTCTGCGGTGCATCCGGAGACGGCGGCAGGTCGGGAACGGGCGGGACGTCGGGTGCCGGGGGAACGTTCAAAACGGACGTGTCGCCGGCGATGCCGTCGGGAGCGGCCGGCGCCCCGGCAGGCGGAACCGGCAGGCCATCGGGTCCGATCGGAGAATCAGGAGACGAGACGAACCCCTGCTGCGGAGGCGACGGCGTGTACGACTGCTCGTAGTACTGATTCGGTTCCAGGAACTGGCTCTGCTGAGCCGTCGGGTAACCGGTGTAGTAGGCGTTCCAGTCCGGCGAGCCGTCCTGCAGCACCGGAAGCGGCGTCACGCCGTCGGCATAGGTCGGCCACTGCTGCTGAATCGGCTGCTGTTGAGCGGGCTGCTGGACCGGTGCCGCAATCGCCGCGGCGGAGCCGTAGGTCTGAGGCGCGTAGTAGCCGGCGGGCGCCGCAGGCGCCTTCTTCGGAGCGAACAACGCGTTCAGCAGCGGGATCAGTGTCGTGCCGACCGCTGCGAGTATCGCGAGCGCGACGACGATGCGCCAGTAGAGGTCGCCGTAGCGGAAGGTGTCGGGGAGCGTGAGATAGATGATGAGCATCGCGACCAGCAGCACGAGAACCGCGATCGTCACGTAGTAGATGACCGTGGTGAACGTCGTGATGTAGCGCTTGACCGCAGGAGTGAACAGTCGCACGTGCAGCAGCGCGAGTTGCAGCACGCCGATCACGAGCAGCAGCATGAAGAAGCGCCCGACGCCACCGGCGTACTCCCCCGGCTCTTCCGGCAGCCAGATCTTGATGGCGCCGACCAGCAGCGCGACGATCCAGGTGATCATGCTCGCAAGGGCCAGCCAGTCCGGCCTCTTCGGCGCGAGACCCGCCTCGAGGATCGCGATCCCGGCGAATCCCGCGAGCAGCAGGATCGTCAGGAAGGCGCGGCCGACGATGCCGTCCTGATCGCCGATCAGCACCCACACCACGCAGACGAGCGCTGCCGCGATCAGCGCACCGATGGCGATCCAGATCGCCCCTCGGATCAACAGGGAGGCGTTCGTCTCCCCCTTGGTTTCCGTGCTGACCTCTGACATGGCGTTCCCCTCTTCGGCCGACTGCTCTCATCCTGCCACGCCGTGCGGCGCGCGCGCAGGGCTCGCCGCCGGCCTGTGGGCAACTCGCGCTGAACTCAGCGTGCCTTCTTCGCGGATGCTGCGGCGAACGCCGCGACGCGAGCCTTTGCATCCGGAGTCTCGAAAGCCGCGCCGATCGAACGTGCCTCTTCATCGAGCTGCTCGGCGAACGTGCGCTCGGGACGCGAGCGGACCAGCCGTTTCGCCTGCCCGTATGCGCCCGCGGCACCGGCGAGCCAGAAGCGTGCCACCTGCTCCGCGCGTTCGCGCACGCGATCGGCCTCGTCCGCAGCATCCGCACCGCTCACGACCTCGGCGACCAGGCCCCACTCCTGCGCTTCCTCCGCGCTCAAGAGGCGATCCTGCAGCACCAACTGCAGCGCGCGCCGCTGTCCCACGGCGGCGGCGAGCTGCGCAGATACCGAGAGGTCGGGGGTGAGGCCGATGTTCGCGTAGAGGCTGCCGATCTTGGACCGCCCGCCGACGACCGCGTAGTCGGAGCAGAGCAGGATGCCGAGGCCGCCGCCCGCCGTCGTACCGTGTGCTGCGGCGACCACCGGGATGGCCGACTGCGTGAGCGCACGGATGCCGACGTTGATCACTTCGGCGAGGTCGGCGATGTCGGATCCTGCGCCCATCGTGGTCGCCATGTCGAGCACGTCGCCGCCGGCGCAGAAGGCCGGACCGGAAGCATCCAGCAGGATCGCCTTGACGTCATCGCGCGAGGTCGCCTCGGTCGTGACATCGCGCCACGCGCGAGCGAGATCCGCGTTGAACGCGTTGAGACGTGTCGGACGATTCAGCGTCAGACGCGCCAATCCATCGTCGACCGAGAACAGGATGGGATCGCTCATGGCATCTCCTTCGAAGCACAGGGTGAAGTCGTCGCGCCCAGCGTATGACTCAGACCAGCGGGTCCAGAACTCGTTTGGCGAAACCCTCCATACGACGCCGTGTCCCGTCGAGGCGAACGTCAACCTGGCCGGGGACGCGGATCTCATTCGGGGCGAGCGGATGCGCGAGCCGCACGTTCTCATGACACGACAGATCGGCGCAGATGTAGGTGCCGACGCTGTCGCCACGGCGTCCGGCATCCCCCGCCCGGCGCGCGGAGAACAGGGCGACCTGATTGCCGGGCTGCATCGTGTGGCAGATGTTGCACATGCCCGTACGTGCAGGTCCGGGGTCGGTGGAGCGCAGTACGACGCCGACGAGGCGCCCGTCGATCTCGACGACGACGCATCCGCGCTTGCTCGACGCCGGATCGCGCCAGGCGAGGAAATCGTGGAAGTCCCAGTCGACGAGCACGAAGTCGTGCGGCATCTCGATGAGCCGCAACTCCTCCTCCGTGGCGTTGACGAACGCCCCGCGGACATCGGATTCGGTGAGCGCTCGCATCGAACCAGTCTATGAATGCCGCAGTGCTATGAGGCCATCGCGGTCTGCGGTTCGCGCTCGCGGATGAGAAAACCAAACGCGAACGCCACGAAGAACATCAGCACGCCGTAGACAGCGGCCGGCAGGCTGAGCTCCGTCGATCCGAGGACGCTCTGCGCGATGACGATCGCCAACGTCGCATTGTGGATGCCGATCTCGAACGAGGTGGCGATCGACTCCCGCTTGCCGATTTTCAGCATCCGCGGCACCCAGAACCCGATCGCGAGGCTGATGAGGCAGAACAGGATCGTGATCAGTGCCAGCCCTGCGAAGTTCGCCGCGAGGAGTTCCCAGTTGGATGCGACGGCTCCCGCGACACGACGACGAGGATGACGACGCTGGCGATGCGCACCGGCCGATCCATGCCATCGGCGAACTTCGGCCAGAACCGCCGGATGAGCATTCCGAGGGCGACCGGGAGCAGCACGATCGCGAACACCTCGAGTGCTTTCGCCCACTGCAGACCGAGTTGATCGTCGAACGGCTGGAAGTACATGATCGCGAAGTTCGTGATCAGCGGGAGCGTGATCACGGCGATCACCGAGTTCACCGCCGTCAGCGAGATGTTCAACGCGATGTCGCCGCGGAACAGGTGGCTGTAGAGGTTCGCCGTGGTGCCGCCGGGCGATGCGGCGAGCATCATCATGCCCACCGCGAGCACCGGTGGCAACTGAAACAGCAGGACGAGCCCGAAGCAGATCACCGGCAGAATGAGCAGCTGGCACACCAGAGCCACGAGCACGGCCTTGGGCTGCTTCAGCACACGCGTGAAGTCCGCGATGGTGAGGCTGAGGCCGAGACCCAGCATGATGATGCCGAGGGCGACCGGTAGTCCGATGGTGGTCAACGCTGATCCCATGGGGCTCAGTATGGCGGATGCCGTTGCTCGCTGTCGCCGGTATCGGCAGAAGCCGCGGGCCAGGACTTATTGCTTCCGTGGACTCGTCGAACGACCTGAGCAGGTGCACGACGTGCCCGACGGGTGCCTCGAGTTCCACGATTCGCCTCCGCTGTGCTCGATGTGCTCGATGTGCTCGATGCGCCCGATGCGCCCGATACGCTCGATACGCTCGATACGCCCGATGTGCTCGACATCGTAGAGTGTGAAGGTTGCGCGCAGAGTTCGCCTCGGTCGGAGCTCACCGCACCCCGCTCTGCTCGATGAATGACTGAAGGCCCCCGCTGCGCGGAGGCCCTTCAGTCATACGGTGGCGAGTGAGGGATTCGAACCCCCGAATGCGATGCAGTCTGATTTACAGTCAGATCCCTTTGGCCGCTTGGGTAACTCGCCAAGTGCACACCCGTCCAGCTTGTACAGCCAATCGGGGGCGCGAGTATCAAGCATACCCGCCAGAAGCGGGTGCAAGAAATCGGCAGTTCAGCTGCCGCGGACCCCGCGTTCGCCGTCCTCGAGCGACTCCGGTGTGCGCAGCAGCCCACCCTCCGCGCGGCAGGTTGCGGCGGCGACATCCATCGCTCGATCGAGCAGCTTCTGCCATTCCTCTACCGCCTCCGGACGGGCACCGACGAGTCCCTCCGCCACGGCGGAGAGCGTCGCATCCCCCGCCCCGACCGTGTCGATCACTGGTCCGGGAAGGCTGGCGATCGGAGCGGTGAGGATGCCGGCATCCGCCTCGAGGATCGCACCATCCTTACCGGCCGTCGCCAGCACAGCGTCGGCTCCCAGCGCACGCAGCCGGGCACGCAACGCATCGAGATCGCCGTCGTACAGCAGCGCGGCGTCGTCGGCTCCGACCTTCACTATCGCGGCACCTGCGACGAGCCGCTCGAACCCGCGCACGAACTCGTCGCGGTCGCTGAGCATGCCGGAGCGCGGATTCGGGTCGATCGCCACCCTGACGCCCGCCAGGGCATCGGCGACAGCATCCACCTCGGCGGGCACGTCGAACGGGAAGCAGCTGATCACCGCGAGATCGGCGTCGGCGAGCACCGCGCGCGCCTCGTCTCCGTAGCGGATGCTGCGCCCCTGAGCCGCCTCATTGAAGACGTACGTCGGCTCGCCGCCGGCATCGCGCTGCACGACCGCGCGCGACGACCCGAGCGGAGCGTCACTGGAGATCAGGCTCACGTCGTGATCGGCAAGGTACTCGCGGATGTGGGCACCGGCCTCGTCATCGCCGACCATCGCGATGAGCGTCGTGGGCACGCCGAGCCGGCGGAGTCCGACGGCGACGTTCAACGCCGCGCCACCGACCAGTTCGCGCACTCCTCCGCTGTCATGGATCTCGTCGATCAACGCATCGCCGATGACGACGGCGCTGGGGGTGCTCTGCTGCATCCTGCCATTCTCGCGTATCCCGCCGCGGCTCGTTGCTGCGCGAGTGGGCGCGACTGGGCGGGAGGTGGCGGGATTGGCCGCCTGCGACCTGTGGAGACGGCACAACGCGCCACCTCCTCGCCAGGTGCACGACGCACCGCCGCGCGAGGTGTCGCGAAGTGCCGCCAAAAACGGTCCCACGCGGCACCAAGCGCCACCTCCCGCACGGGCTCCGGCCACCACCCGCTCAGGTACGAAGAAAGCCCCAGGGCGAACCCTGGGGCTTTCTTCAGTGGGCTAGAACACTCAGTTGTAGGTACCGGGCGTCACGTCATCCGTCGAGAACGCGTCGAAGTCGACGTAACCGAAGTCGCCCTCGGCGTACGCGCCGTCGGATGCGAAGATCCGGTTCGGGTAGCGCTCGCTCTTGGCTTCCTCAGTCGCCTCGACAGTGACATCGCGGTACTTCGCGAGGCCGGTGCCGGCGGGGATGAGCTTACCGATGATGACGTTCTCCTTGAGACCGACCAGCGGGTCGCGCTTGCCCTGCATGGCAGCCTCGGTGAGCACGCGGGTCGTCTCCTGGAACGACGCAGCCGACAGCCACGACTCGGTCGCAAGCGACGCCTTCGTGATACCCATCAGCTCCGAACGGCCGGAGGCCGGACGCTTGCCCTCGGCAACCGTCTCGCGGTTGATCGCCTGGTAGCGCTTGAGGTCGACCATCTCACCCGGGAGCAGGTTCGTGTCGGCGTGATCGACGACCGTGACCTTGCGGAGCATCTGACGGACGATGACCTCGATGTGCTTGTCGTGGATCGGCACACCCTGCGAGCGGTACACGCCCTGGACGCCGCCGACGAGGTAACGCTGCACCTCGCGAGCACCCATGACGCGCATGACCTCCTTGGGGTCGAGCGTGCCCACCAGGATCGGCTGACCGACCGTGACGTGCTGGCCGTCCTCGACGAGAAGCGTCGCACGCTTCAGCACCGGGTAGATGACCTCCTCATCGCCGTTGTCGGGCGTGAGGATGACCTTCTTGGCCTTGTCGGTCTCGTCGATCGTGATGCGGCCATCGGCCTCGGCGATCGGCGATGCGCCCTTCGGCGTACGAGCCTCGAAGAGCTCCTGCACACGGGGCAGACCCTGGGTGATGTCGTCCGCCGATGCCGAACCACCGGTGTGGAACGTACGCATCGTCAGCTGGGTACCGGGCTCACCGATCGACTGCGCCGCGATGATGCCGACGGCCTCGCCGATGTCGACGGTCTTACCCGTCGCCAGCGAACGGCCGTAGCACTGCGCGCAGACGCCGACAGCCGAGTCGCAGGTCAGCACGGAGCGCACCTTGATGGTGTCGACACCGAGCTCGACGAGCTTGTCGATCAGAACGTCTCCGACGTCGTCACCGGCAGAGGCGAGGATCTCGCCCTTGCTGTCGACCACGTCAGCGGCCAGCGTACGAGCGAACACCGAGTTCTCGACGTTCGCATCGCGCACGAGGTCACCCTGCGAGTTCGGAGCGGCGATCGGGAGCTCGAGGCCCTTCGACGTGCCGCAGTCCTCTTCGCGGATGATGACGTCCTGCGAGACATCCACCAGACGACGGGTCAGGTAACCCGAGTCGGCGGTACGCAGAGCGGTGTCAGCCAGACCCTTACGGGTACCGTGCGTCGCGATGAAGTACTCCGCCACCGACAGACCCTCACGGTAGGAGGAGATGATCGGACGCGGGATGATCTCACCCTTGGGGTTGTTCACCAGACCACGCATACCCGCGATGTTGCGGATCTGCAGCCAGTTACCACGAGCACCGGAGGACACCATGCGGTTGATGGTGTTGTCCTCAGGGAAGTTCTCGCGCATCGCGACCTGAACCTCATCTGTCGCCTCGGTCCAGATCTTGATGAGCTCCTGACGACGCTCGGCGTCGGTGGTGAGACCCTTCTCGTACTGGGACTGGACCTTCGCGGCCAGCTTCTCGTGCTTGGCGACGATCTCCTTCTTGTTCGGAGGCGTGAGCACGTCGCTCAGCGCCACCGTCACACCGGAGCGCGTGGCCCAATAGAAGCCGGCATCCTTGATGCGGTCCAGCGTCGCCGCCGTCTCGACCTTCGGGTACTCCTCGGCCAGCTTGTTGACGATCTGCGACAGCTTGCCCTTGTCGGCAGGCTCACGCACGAAGGGGTAGCCCTTCGGGAGCGTGGCGTTGAAGATCGCCTGTCCGAGCGATGCGTCGACGAGGTGGTGACGCTCGTAGCCCTCAGGCGCTTCGCCCTCGAGGAACGTCAGACCCGGGATGCGGATGCGGACCTTCGCCTGCAGGTCGAGGGTGCCCTCGTCCTTGGCGAGGATCGCCTCGGATACAGAGCCGAATGCACGGCCCTCGCCCTTCGCGCCGGCCTTGACCACCGTGAGGTGGTGCAGGCCGATGATCATGTCCTGCGAAGGCAGGGTGACCGGACGGCCGTCGGACGGCTTCAGGATGTTGTTCGACGCGAGCATCAGCACGCGGGCCTCGGCCTGAGCCTCGACCGACAGCGGCAGGTGCACAGCCATCTGGTCACCATCGAAGTCGGCGTTGAATGCGGCACACACCAGCGGGTGGAGCTGGATGGCCTTGCCCTCGACGAGCTGAGGCTCGAAGGCCTGGATTCCCAGACGGTGAAGCGTGGGCGCACGGTTCAGCAGCACCGGGCGCTCGCGGATGATCTCCTCGAGCACGTCCCACACCTCGGGACGCATGCGCTCGACGGAGCGCTTCGCGGCCTTGATGTTCTGCGAGTGACCGAGGTCGATCAGACGCTTGATCACGAACGGCTTGAACAGCTCGATCGCCATCGTCTTGGGAAGACCGCACTGGTGCAACTGCAGCTGCGGACCGACCACGATGACCGAACGGCCCGAGTAGTCGACGCGCTTGCCGAGCAGGTTCTGGCGGAAACGACCCTGCTTGCCCTTCAGCATGTCGCTGAGGGACTTGAGGGCGCGGTTGCCGGTACCGGTGACGGGGCGACCACGGCGACCGTTGTCGAACAGCGCGTCGACGGCCTCCTGCAGCATGCGCTTCTCGTTGTTGACGATGATCTCGGGGGCACCGAGGTCGATCAGACGGCGAAGACGGTTGTTGCGGTTGATCACACGACGGTAGAGGTCGTTGAGGTCGGACGTGGCGAAGCGGCCACCGTCGAGCTGCACCATCGGGCGCAGCTCCGGCGGGATGACCGGAACGACGTCGAGAACCATGGATGCCGGGCTCATGCCGGTCTCCAGGAACGAGCTGACGACCTTCAGGCGCTTGATCGCACGGATCTTGCGCTGGCCCTTGCCCTCGGAGATCTGCAGGCGCAGGTTCTCCGCCTCGGTCTTCAGGTCGAACGCTGCCAGGCGACGCTGGATCGACTCCGCACCCATGTGGGCCTCGAAGTACTGACCGAACCGGTCCTGCAGCTCGTGGAACACGTCGTCCTCTGGGCGAAGCGCGCCGACCTGAAGCGTACGGAAGTCTTCCCACACGCGCTCGAGCTTGGCGATCTGCTCGTCGTGGCCCTTGCGGAGGAGAGTCATCTCCTTCTCGGCGGCGTCCTTGACCTTCTTCTTCGCGTCGGCCTTGGCGCCCTCAGCCTCAAGGGCTGCGAGGTCCTCTTCCAGACGCGAGAGGCGCTCCGCGATCTTCGAGTCGCGGCGGTCCCCGAGCGTCTTCAGCTCGAGGCGGATGTTGTTCTCCTGCGTGGCCAGGTCGCGGTGACGAGCATCCTCATCGACTGAGATGACCATGTAGGCAGCGAAGTAGATGACCTTCTCGAGGTCCTTCGGAGCCATGTCCAGCAGGTATCCGAGGCGCGACGGAACGCCCTTGAAGTACCAGATGTGGGTGACGGGCGCGGCGAGCTCGATGTGGCCCATGCGCTCGCGACGGACGGAGCTCTTGGTGACCTCCACGCCGCAGCGCTCGCACACGATGCCCTTGAAGCGGACGCGCTTGTACTTACCGCAGGCGCACTCCCAGTCGCGGGAGGGTCCGAAGATCTGCTCTCCGAAGAGGCCGTCCTTCTCGGGCTTGAGCGTGCGGTAGTTGATGGTTTCGGGCTTCTTGACCTCACCGTATGACCAACCGCGGATGTCGTCAGCGGTGGCCAGGCCGATGCGAAGCTCATCGAAGGTGTTTGACTCGAGCACTAGTTCTCCTGTGTCTCAATAAATATTTAGGGACCCGGTCCCTGAGCTTGTCGAAGGGTGCGCGTCAGATCTCGTCGATCGAGGCGGACTCGAATCGGCTGGAGATGTTGATACCGAGCTCTTCCGCTGCGCGGAATGCCTCGTCATCGGTGTCGCGGAGGTTGACCGTCGTGCCGTCCGCCGAGAGGACCTCGACGTTCAGGCAGAGCGACTGCATCTCCTTCATGAGCACCTTGAACGACTCGGGGATGCCTGGCTCCTGGATGTTCTCGCCCTTGACGATCGCCTCGTAGACCTTGACACGGCCGAGGATGTCGTCGGACTTGATCGTGAGGAGCTCCTGGAGGGCGTACGCGGCGCCATAAGCCTCAAGCGCCCACACCTCCATCTCACCGAAGCGCTGTCCACCGAACTGCGCCTTACCACCGAGCGGCTGCTGGGTGATCATCGAGTACGGACCCGTCGAACGCGCGTGGATCTTGTCGTCGACCAGGTGGTGCAGCTTCAGGATGTACATGTAGCCCACCGAGATCGGCGCCGGGAACGGCTCACCGGAGCGGCCGTCGAACAGCTGCGTCTTTCCGGTCGAGTCGATCAGGCGGTCGCCGTCGCGCGTCGGCAGCGTCGAGTCGAGGAGACCTGCGATCTCCTGCTCTTCCGCACCGTCGAACACCGGGGTCGCGACCTTGGTGCCAGGGGCAGCCTCGAACGCGTCCTTCGGCAGGTTCGCAGCCCACTCCGGCTTGCCCTCGACCTTCCAGCCCTGCTTGGCGATCCACCCGAGGTGGGTCTCCAGGACCTGGCCGAAGTTCATTCGACCGGGGATTCCGAGCGGGTTCAGGACGATGTCGACCGGGGTGCCGTCCGGAAGGAACGGCATGTCCTCGATCGGCAGGATCTTGGCGATGACACCCTTGTTGCCGTGGCGGCCGGCGAGCTTGTCGCCCTCGGTGATCTTTCGCTTCTGGGCGATGTAGACCACGACGCGGCGGTTGACGCCGGAGCCGAGCTCGTCGTCACCGTCTTCGGCGTTGAACTCCTTGACCGCGATGATCGTGCCCTGCTCACCGTGCGGCACCTTCAGCGAGGTGTCACGGACTTCGCGGCTCTTCTCGTTGAAGATCGCGCGGAGCAGACGCTCCTCGGCCGACAACTCGGTCTCGCCCTTCGGCGTGACCTTGCCGACGAGGATGTCGCCGGGGCGGACCTCGGCGCCGATGCGGATGATGCCGCGCTCGTCGAGATCCTTCAGCAGCTCAGGGCTGACGTTGGGGAGGTCACGGGTGATCTCCTCCTTGCCGAGCTTCGTGTCGCGGGAGTCGACCTCGTACTCCTCGATGTGAATCGAGGAGAGGGTGTCGTCCTTCACGAGGTCCTGGCTGAGGATGATCGCATCCTCGAAGTTGTAGCCCTCCCATGTCATGAACGCGACCAGCAGGTTCTTGCCGAGCGCGAGCTCACCGTTCTGGGTGGCCGGGCCATCGGCGATGACCTCGTTGACCTCGACACGCTCGCCGGCCGAGACGAGAACCTTCTGGTTGTAGGAGGTTCCCTGGTTCGAGCGGTCGAACTTGCGGAGGTAGTACTCCTTGGTGCCGCCCTCATCGAGCTGGAGCACGACGCGGTCTGCGGACACCTCGATGACCACACCGGCCTTCTCGGCGCTGATGACGTCGCCGGCGTCGATGGCCGCGTAGCCCTCCATACCGGTTCCGACCAGCGGCGAGTCGCTGCGCAGCAGCGGCACAGCCTGGCGCTGCATGTTGGCGCCCATGAGCGCGCGCTGGGCGTCATCGTGCTCGAGGAACGGCACGAGCGAGGTCGCGACCGACACCATCTGGCGCGGCGACACGTCCATGTAGCCGATCTCCGTCGGCGCGAACAGGTCGACCTCGCCGCCGGGGCGGCGAGCCAGGACGCGCTCTTCGCGGAAGTGACCGTCGGCCTTGAGCGGCGCGTTGGCCTGAGCGACGATGAAGTCGTTCTCCTCGGAGGCGGTCAGGTAGTCGATGTCATCGGTGACCTGGCCGTCGACGACGCGACGGTACGGGGTCTCGATGAAACCGAAGGAGTTGATGCGCGCGAACGTGGCGAGCGAGCCGATCAGACCGATGTTCGGGCCTTCAGGAGTCTCGATCGGGCACATGCGGCCGTAGTGCGACGGGTGAACGTCACGGACCTCGACACCTGCGCGGTCACGGGACAGACCGCCGGGGCCCAGCGCCGAGAGGCGGCGCTTGTGGGTCAGACCCGCGAGCGGGTTGTTCTGGTCCATGAACTGCGACAGCTGCGACGTTCCGAAGAACTCCTTGATCGCGGCGACGACGGGGCGCACGTTGATCAGGGTCTGCGGAGTGATCGCCTCGATGTCCTGCGTGGTCATGCGCTCGCGGACGACGCGCTCCATACGGGAAAGACCCGTGCGGACCTGGTTCTGGATGAGCTCGCCGACGGCGCGGATGCGACGGTTGCCGAAGTTGTCGATGTCATCGGTCGACATGCGGATCTCGGCCTTCTTGCCGCCGCGGAGACCCTCGAAGGTCTCATCGCCACGGTGCAGACGCACGAGGTACTTGATGGTCGCGACGATGTCCTCGATGGTCAGCACCGAGGAGTCCAGGGGCTGGTTCAGGCCCAGCTTCTGGTTGATCTTGTAGCGACCGACCTTCGCGAGGTCGTAGCGCTTCGCGTTGAAGTAGAAGTTGTCCAGCAGCGCGCGGGCGGCCTCGGCGGCGACCTGCTCGCCCGGACGGAGCTTGCGGTAGATGTCGCGCAGCGCGTCTTCCTTGGTGAGGATCGTGTCCTTCGCCAGGGTCTCCTCGATGGAGGGGTAGCCGGCGAACTCGACGAGGATCTCCTCGCTGGTCATGCCCAGCGCCTTGAGGAAGACCGTGACGGACTGCTTGCGCTTGCGGTCGATGCGCACGCCGACCTGGTCGCGCTTGTCGATCTCGAACTCGAGCCATGCACCACGGCTCGGGATGACGCGAGCGGAGACGATGTCCTTGTCGGAGGTCTTGTCGGGGCTCTTGTCGAAGTAGACACCCGGCGAGCGCACCAGCTGGGACACGACGACACGCTCGGTGCCGTTGATGATGAAGGTTCCGCGGCTGGTCTGCAGCGGGAAGTCACCCATGAAGACGGTCTGAGTCTTGATCTCACCGGTCTGGTGGTTCATGAACTCGGCCTCGACGTAGAGCGGAGCCGCGTAGGTCTTGCCACGCTCCTTGCACTCGTCGATCGAGTACTTCTCAGGCTCGAGGTACGGGTTCGTGAAACTCAGCTGCATCGTCTCGCTGAGGTCTTCGATCGGAGAGATCTCCTCGAAGATCTCCTCCAGACCGCTGAACTCGTTGAGATCCTTGCGACCGGCCTTCTTGCCTTCTGCGACACGAGCCTTCCAGGCGTCGTTGCCGACGAGCCAGTCGAAGGACTCCGTCTGCAGCGCGAGAAGGTCAGGGACCGTCAGCGTGTCGGAGATCTTGGCGAACGAAAGACGGGAAGCTCCGCGTCCGTTCTTGTTGGTGGTGGATGTGGATGCGTTGCGAGCAGCAGCCAAGGGAATAACCTCCGTGAGCCCCGCAGGGCTTCTCGATTCCTTTGTCGTCAGGTGGAGTGCGCACTCAATTGCTCAACATCTGCCGACCACCATATGAGGGCAGGGAGAACCGAGGCGCAAAGAACAACTATACGTCCGATTTCACGACATGGCAAGCTGAATCCTTGACCAATTCCGGATGCTGCGGTAAAAGCATCCGGATCGACAGCCCCGCGCTCGTCCGCGGGGGCAGCGCGGGTCAGGCGATGCCCAGTTCGTTGCCCGGGATCGAGGCCAGAAGGCGACGGGTGTACGGGTCGCGCGGGTTCGTGAAGATCTCCTCGCTCGTCGCAGCCTCCACGAGAGCGCCGTCCTTCATCACGCAGACGTAGTCGCTGATCAGGCGCACGACCGCGAGGTCGTGCGAGATGAACAGGTAGCTGAGCCCGTACTCGCGCTGCAGATCACCGAGCAGTCGGAGGATCTGATCCTGCACCAGAACGTCGAGCGCCGAGACCGGCTCGTCGCACACGATCAGATCGGGCGAGAGCGCCAGCGCCCTTGCGATCGCGACGCGCTGACGCTGACCGCCGGACAGCTCGGACGGATACCGCCTGAGCATCGACTGCGGCAGCGCGACGTCATCGAGCAGTTGCCGCACGCGCTTGCGGCGATCGGCGCTGCTGCCTCGTCGGTAGAACTCCAGCGGCTCGGCGATCAGGCGTTCGATCGTGAACATCGGGTTCAGGCTCGAATACGGATCCTGGAAGATCGGCTGCACCCGCTGACGGAAGTCGCGCGTCTCCGCGCGGCTGAGCGTGGACACGTCCTTGCCCTCGAACCTGATCAGTCCGCTGGTCGGCTCGATCAGCTTCAGCAGCATCCGTGCCGTCGTGGTCTTGCCGGAGCCGGACTCCCCCACGATCGCGACGGTCTCGCCGCGCGGGATCACGAGCGACACATCCTTCACCGCGACGAAATCCTCGCCTCGGCCCCGCACCGGATACACCTTCGTGAGGTTCTCGAACTCGACGATGTTGTCGGATGCTGTGGCGGATGCTGAGGTCTCGGATGCTGCGGTCTCGGATGCTGCGGACGAGGGGGTCGTTTCGACGCGCTCCGCTTGCTCAACGCGTTTCGTCTCGCTTCGCTCGCTCAACGACCCGTCAGCGGAGTCGCCCCCCACGGGTCGTTGAGCGGAGTCGCCCCCCACGGGTCGTTGAGCGGAGTCGCCCCCCACGGGTCGTTGAGCGGAGTCGCCCCCCACGGGGCGTTGAGCGGAGGCGGCGGAGCCGTCGGAGACGAAACGGGGTGAGCGACCGAAGGGAGTCGAAGCCTTTCCGTCCGACTTCACGAACGTCTCTGGCCGCAGGCGCGCGACGGCGACAGACGGCGCGGCCGCGACGAGCGACTTCGTGTACGGATGCTGCGGGTCCTCGAGGATCTGCTTCGCATCGCCCTGTTCGACGACCTTGCCGCGGTGCATCACGATCACGCGCTCCGCACGCTCTGCGGCAAGCCCCAGATCGTGCGTGATCAACAGCACGGCCGTGCCGAGCTCACGCGTCATCGCACCGATCTGATCGAGGATCGTCTGCTGCACGGTGACGTCCAGCGCGCTGGTCGGCTCGTCCGCGATCAGCAGGCGCGGCTTGCAGGCGAGACCGATCGCGATCAGCGCGCGCTGTCGCATGCCGCCGGAGAACTCGTGCGGATACTGCTTGGCGCGCTTCGCCGCGTCGGGCAGACCTGCGGCCTCGAGCGCCTCGACGACCTTCGCGGAGACGTTCTGCCGGTTGGCGAGGCCGTGCGCGAGCAGCGTCTCGGCGACCTGCGTGCCGATCTTCGCGACCGGATTGAGGTTAGACATCGGGTCCTGCGGCACGAGCCCGATGTGGCGTCCGCGGATCGTGCGCATCTCGTGCTCCGGAGCCTTCGAGATCTCCCGACCGTCGAGACGGATGCTGCCGGAGGCGATGCGTCCGCCACCGGCGAGGAGGCCGATGATCGCCATCGCGGTCGTCGACTTGCCCGACCCGGACTCCCCCACGATCGCGACGGTCTCGCCCTCGGAGATCTCGAGGTCGACGCCCTCGACGGCGTGCACGACGCCGTCGGTGGTGTTGAAGTCGACGGCCAGGCCTTCGACCGACAGCAGCGGAGTGCTCATCTTCGGTTCCTTGGTGATATCGGCCATCTCAGCGCGCCCTCGTCCTCGGGTCCATCGACTCTCTCAGCGCTTCACCGAACAGCGTGAAGCCGAGAGCGGTGACCGCGATGCAGATGCCGGGGAAGAACGCCAGCCATGGCGCGATCGCGAGCTCGCTCTGCGCGTAGGTCAGCATCCGCCCCCACTCGGCGGTCTCGGGGCGTCCGCCGCCGAGGCCGAGGAACGAGAGCGCTGCCGCGTCGATCACGGCCGTCGCGAGCGTCAGAGTGCCCTGAACGATGACAGGGCCGATCGCGTTCGGCAGCACGTGCGACATCGTGATGCGCCCTCGTCCGAGTCCGAGCGTCTGCGCCGAGAGCACGTAGTCGCTCGAGCGCTGCTGCAGCATCGACGCGCGAAGCAGGCGCGCGAAGATCGGCACCTGCGACGCACCGATCGCGATCATCACCGCGTACGGGGTCTGGCCGAGGATCGCCGCGATCGAGACTGCGAGCAGCAGGTTCGGCACCGACAGGATGATGTCGACGATGCGCATGATGACCGTGTCGACCCAGCCGCCGAACGTGCCGGCGACGAGTCCGAGGATCATGCCGCCGACCAGGCCCATCGCGGTCGAGATGACACCGACCATGAGAGAGGCCTGTGCACCCCAGATGAGCTTGGACAGCACGTCGCCGCCGAAGCGGTCGAGTCCGAGCGGGAACTCCGCGAGTTCACCGGGGCCGGGAATGTTCGTCGGTGTGATGAACTTCGCGCCGGGCAGCGCGGTCTCGGGATACGGCGCGAGGATCGGGGCGAGCGCCGCGACGAGCAGGAACAGCAGCACGATCACGGCGCCGATCCAGGCTGTCGGGCTGTGGCGCAGGCGCCGGAAGACGTCCTGCCAGAAGCCGCCGCCGGCATCCTTCAGATCGGTCTGGGCGAGCGAGACCGTGTCGATGATCTCGCCACCCTGCGCGGGGGGAAGGGGAATGCTCATTGGACCCTCACTCTCGGGTCGATCAGGCTGTAGGAGACATCCACCGCGAGGTTGATCAGCGCGTACGCGATCGCAATGAAGATGATGAAGCCCTGCAGCACGGGGAAGTCACGCGTGAAGATCGCCCTGGCGAGGAACGATCCGATACCCGGATAGGCGAACACGGTCTCTGTCAGCACCGCTCCGGAGATCAGCAGACCGGTCTGCAGACCGATCGTGGTGACGACGGGGAGCAGGGCGTTGCGCAGGATGAACCGCCCTCGCAGCGTCGAATTGGCGACGCCCTTCGCCCGACCGGTGCGCACGTAGTCGGCGTTCTGCACTTCGAGGACGCTGGCCCTCGTGATGCGCACGATGATCGCGAGCGGGATCGTGCCGAGCGCGAGCGCGGGGAGGATCAGGTGCAGGATCGCATCCCACGACGCGTCGAACTCGCCCGTGATGATGCCGTCCCACACGTAGAACCCGGTCGGGTGGGTGGCGTCGATCCTCGGATTCTGCCTGCCGTCGGCCGGAAGCCAGCCCAGCTGCACCGCGAAGATGTATTTGAGGATGAACGCGAGGAAGAACACCGGGATCGTGATGCCGACCAGGCTCAGAATGACGGCGGCATGATCGCTGAACCTGCCGTGCCGCCTCGCGGCCCAGTAGCCGAGCGGGACGCCGATGCCGATCGCGATGATCAGCGCTGCGATCGACAGTTCGATCGTCGCGGGGAAGCGCCGGAAGAACTCCTCCAGCACCGGGCGGTTGGTCTGGATGGATGTGCCGAAGTCGCCCTGCAGCAGTCGTCCGATCCAGACGAAGTACTGCTCGATGAGGGGCCTGTCGAATCCGTAGAGCTTGTTGACCCGTTCGATCGCGTCGGGGGTGGCCTTCTCTCCGAGAAGCGCCACGGCCGGCCCGCCGGGTAGGGCCCTGACCCAGGCGAAGAGCAGGATGCTCAGGCCGAAGAGGGTGGGGATGAGGAACAGCAGTCGCCTGCCGATGGTGCGCAGCAAGAAGTACTCCCAGCTTTTCAGGTGCGGCGTCGCCCTGTTCCGGTCCCTTCGACAGGCTCAGGGACCGGAACAGGTGACGCCGCGTGAACCCTTACTTGGTGAGGACGATGTCCGTGAAGACCTCGTCGTTCACCGGGCTGGCGGGGTAGCTCTCGACCCGTGAGTCGAATGCCAGCGTGGGAGCGGGGTGCGCGAGCGGGACGCCGGGGATGAACTCGGCGACCATCTCGTTGATGTCCTCGTACAGCGGAGTCTGCTCATCGAGATCGGCGACACCGCGCGCCTCGTCCAACGCCGCGAACAGCTCGGGGTTGTCGAAGCCCCACTCCGAGCTCTGCGCGCCGAAGAAGACTCCGACGAAGTTGTCGGTGTCGTTGTAGTCGCCCGTCCAGCCGAGCAGGTGGATGCCGTGGTCCGCGGTGCCGGTGGTGCGGTCGAGGTATTCGACCCACTCCTCGGCGACCGGTGTGGTCTCCACGCCCGCCTCAGCGAGCTGCGACGAGAGCACGGTGAAGATCTGCTCGGGGTCGGGCATGTACGGACGCGAGACGTTGACCGGGTAGTTGAAGTCCAGCTTCAGCGGGTTGGACTCGTCGTAGCCGGCCTCGGCCAGCAGCGCCTTCGCCTTGTCGACGTCGTACTCGTAGGTGGTGACGTCGTCGTTGTAGCCGTTGACGACCTCGGGGATGAACTGCGTCGCCTTCTGCGTGCCCTCCGGGAGCACCTGGCTGATCAGCGCATCCTTGTCGATCGCGTACGACAGCGCCTCGCGCACCTTCGGGTCCTGAAGCGCAGGGACCTGCTGGTTGAACGCCAGGTACAGGATCGTGAACGGAGGACGCGGGACCATCGTGAAGCCGTCTTCTTCGAGTGCTGCCGTATCGGCGGGGCCGACCAAGTCGTAGCCGTCGATGTCGCCGGCCTCGAGGGACTGACGACGAGCGGTCGGGTCATCGATCGTACGGAAGATGATCTCCTCGATCTGCCCCTTGTCGCCCCAGTAGTCGGGGTAGGACTTCAGCGTGACCTGCTCACCGGGTGCCCACTCCTCGAACTGGAACGGTCCGGTGCCGACCGGGTTGCCCATGGCGTACTCGGAGAGCGCAGGCGCCTCGGCCGAGCCGCCGACCTCATCTGCCGCGAACTCCTGCATGGCCGCGGGGCTCTGCATGGCGAACGCCGGCAGCGAGAGTGCCGGGATGAACCCGGCGAACGGCTTGTTCAGCTCGACAGTGACGCTGTAATCGCCCTCTGGCGTGCACGACTTGTACACCGCGTCGGCGGCGTTGGATGCGTAGCCCTTGAACAGCTTGTTGTAGTAGTAGCCGAACGCCTCGGATGCTGCGAGGCCGGTCCAGTTGTACCAGCGGTCGAAGTTGACGCAGACGGCCTCGGCGTTGAACGGAGTACCGTCCTGGAACGTGACGTCCTCCTTCAGCGCGAAGGTGTACGACAGGTTGTCCTCGGATGGCTCCCAGGACTCGGCGAGCAGCGGGGCGGGGTCCGCCGTACCCGGCTCGGTGCCGACGAGACCCTCGAAGATCTGGCGAGAGATGCGGAACGTCTCGCCGTCCTGCGCGAAGGCAGGGTCGAGGCCGGCCGGGTCGGACGATGCCGCGAAGACGAACGTGCTGTCGACGTCGCCCTGTGCGGCTCCTGAGTCGTCGCCGCGGTCGCTGGCGACGCAACCCGCGAGCAGCATCGCTGCGATCGCGGTGCCGGTGACGGCGATCAGCCCTCGCCGACGCATGGATGTGTGGTGCATGCTGTGTACCTTCCCTGTTGGGGCGCTTCATTGCGCGTGCCGAGGCGTCGATGCCGCGATACACGTGATGCATCGACGTTACCCAGCACGCTCCTGGAATCCAAACGCATCCATGTTGCGATCCGGTATCAGCTGCGTAACGGCCCCGTGTTAGCGTCAGGCAGGATCGGAGGACTACGGATGAAGAAGGTGCCTGATGCACTCCACCGCTCGACGGTCGCTCGCCATGCGACGCTGCCTTCACCCAGCCGGACATCGACCGGCCTGAAGCTGCTGGGCGCCGCGCTCGGCGCCGTACTGGTCGCGGCGATCGGCGTCGGCGCGTTCATCACGATCGACCTCGCCACACGCGCGACGGCGGATGCCGTCGGCCTCGAGGGAGCCCCCGAGATCGCGCCACCCGCCCTCGGCGAGTTTCCCGGCCCATTCGATGTGCTCGTGCTCGGCACCGACGAGTGCGGGCCGATCTCGGACCAGTGGCTCGGCGCGCGCTGCGAGGAGGCCGATGGCGGCATCCTGAACGACGCGAACCTGCTCGTGCACGTTTCCGAGAACCCGCGCCGGGTGACGGTCGTCTCGTTCCCCCGCGACCTGATGGTCGACGTGCCAGAGTGCACACGCGAGGACGGCACCGTGGCAGAGGCGCAGGGAACACAGTCGCTCAACACCGTGTACGAGCGCGCCGGGCTGTCGTGCGTCGCGCAGACCATCACCCAGCTCACCGAGGTGAAGATCGGCTTCGCCGCCAAACTCAGCTTCGACGGCGTGATCCAGATGACCGATGCGATCGGCGGCGTCGAGGTGTGCATCGCCGAGCCGGGGATCAGCGACACTCAGACCGGCATCGACTGGCCGGCGGGTATCCGAAACGTGAAAGGACTCGAGGCCCTGCAGTTCCTGCGCACGCGGCACGGGGTCGGTGACGGAAGCGATCTCGCGCGCATCTCGAACCAGCAGCAGTACATGTCGCGCCTGGCGAGGAAGATCCTCAGCGATGAGGTGCTCAGCGACCCGTCCAAGGTGCTGCGCCTGGCGAGCACAGTGGCGGAGAACATCGTGCCGAGCGAATCCCTCTCGAATCCGCTGAGACTCGGGCAGCTCGCTCTCGCGGTCAAGGACGTGCCGTTCGACGACTTCGTGTTCGTGCAGTATCCGAGCTTCACCGATCCGAACGACCCCGACAAGGTCGTACCGGACTACGACTCCGCCGCTGCATTGTGGGACGCTCTCGCCGCCAATCAGTCGCTGGAGCTGACCGGCGGGGCGAGCCCCAACGGGGGCGTGGAGCAAGTGACACCCTCCGAGCCCGCTCCGGAGGAGCCCGCTCCGGACGGCACCGCAGCCCCAGAGGACACGGCAGCGCCGGACGATCGGGCGACGCTGCCGCCCGAGGTCTCCGGAACGAATGTCGGGCAGGACACCTGCTCTGCGGGCAACCTCAACTGAGGTCTCAGGATCGGGATGCCGCCGTGACAGCCGTTCGCGAGGTGTCTCTTCGTGCCGCGTTGGCGCCGGGGAGGCGGCACGAAGCGCCACCTCCCACGCAGTAGTCCTTCGGGCGGGCGCGATCCGTGCCGCGTCAGCGCCCGAGCAGCAGGTCGCGGGCGGCCTCGGCACCGACACGGCTGGCGGCAGCGACCTCGACGATCGGAAGGGACAGCGGATGCCGGGCCGGCAGGCCCACGTTGACCACGACGGCGTCCGCGTCACGGACGGACGCGAGCTCGACGAGCGCGCGCTGCGCATCGGCGACGTCTGGGCGGTCGATCAGCAGGACGAGTCGCCCATCGGATGCGATGGCCGCGTTCAGGGCAGCATCGCGTTCCTCATCCGTCGCGCGGTCGACGTCCAGACGCACGCGGAAGCCGTCGCCGGCGAGTCCGTCCGCGACGTACGAGGCCGCACTGTCGACCGCGAGCGTCGAGCGCCGACGCGCGTCGATGACGGACAGGACGGATGCCGCGGCATCCGGCGTCGCGTGCGACGCGCCTGTTGAGTCTGCGACACGCAATGCGCGGCGCACGATCTCGGAAGCATCGTAGGTCGCAGTGTCGGACTCGTCGTCGGCGCCACGGGGCGCATGCTCGACGGTTCCGGCGCGCTTCGCCGCCAGCATCCGCACCCGATCGCGCGCCTGCTCGACGCGCTCGCGCGGCAGAGTGCCGTCGCGCAGCGCGGCGACGACCGCCTCGCGCGCAGTGAGATAGTCGCGCTCATCCTGATCGGCGTGGGCAGCAGAGCCCGGGTTGGTCGGGTTGCCGATGCACAGCAGGTCGGCGCCTGCGGCCAGCGCCTGCACCGCTGCGCCACCGATGCCGACGGACTCGCGGACGGCTGCCATGTCGAGCGCGTCCGTGATGATGACGCCCTCGAATCCCATCTCTCGCAGGCGCCCCAGCACCGTGGGGCTCAGGGTCGCCGGCCTCTCGCCCCACGCGGGGACGACGATGTGCGCGGTCATGAGCGAGTCCACGCCCGCAGCGATCGCGGCGCGGAACGGCTCGAGGTGCACGTCCTCGATCTCGGCCGGATCCAGCGTGATCACGGGCAGCGCGTGGTGCGAGTCGAGATGGGTGTCGCCGTGGCCGGGGAAGTGTTTCACGCACGCGGCCACTCCCCCGTGCTGCAGGCCCTCGACCGTGGCCACGACGTGGCGCGAGACGAGCGCGGCATCCGCCCCGAACGCACGCACCCCGATCACGGGGTTGCGCGGGTCGGTGTTCACGTCGGCGACGGGGCCGAGCACGACGTTGATGCCGGCCGCCCGCGCGCGGCGAGCAAGCTCTGCTCCGGTGGCCGCCGTCGCGGCGACGTCGTCGACGATGCCGAGCTGTGCGGCTCCGGGGAGCGTCGATCCGGTCGCGACCTCGAGCCGGGTGACGCTGCCGCCCTCTTCGTCGATGCCGATCAGCGCGTGCGGATTCGCCGCACGGATCCGGGCGCTCAGCTCGGGAAGTTCCGCCGAGATGTTCTGGCCGAAGTACACGACGCCCGCGAGGTCGTCCTCGAGTGCTGCGAGCAGCCACGCCGGAGCGCCGTCGCCTTCGAGGCTCGTCCCGAAGAACCCCGGCCACAGCACGCTGTTGGCGAGGCGGGTGAGTTCGTCCGTCATCCCTTCACCGCTCCCGCGACCATGCCGCTGGCGAGCCGGCGCTGCACGATCACGAAGAAGATCATGACCGGGATCGTGATGATCGTAGAGGCGGCCATGATGCTGCCCCAGTCGTTGGAGTACAGGCCGAAGAACGACTTCAGACCGATCGCGACCGTGTACTGGTCGCTCGCGCCGCCGAGCATCGTCATCGCGAAGATGAACTCGTTCCACGCCGTGATGAAACTGAAGATGCTCGTCGCCACGAGGCCGGGCATCACCAGCGGCAGCAGCACGGAGCGGAACATGCGCCACCAGCTCGCGCCATCGATGTACGCCGCCTCCTCCAGCTCGACCGGGACCGCCGCGACGAAGCCGCGCAGCATCCAGATGCCGAACGCGAGCGAGAGCGCGACGTACACGATCATCAGACCGATGATGCTGTTGAGCAGGCCGAGGCTCTTCACCTGCAGGAACAGCGGGATGACCAGCGCTTCGAGCGGCACCATCTGCACCACGAGGATCATCATCAGGATCGTGGTGCGGAACTTGAACTTGAACCGCGCCACCGCGACGGCGGCGAGCAGGCAGACCAGGGCGCTGACGAGCACCGTCACGAGCGCGACGATCGCGGAGTTGCGGAGGAAGACGCCGAATCCACCCTCGGTGAGCACGAAGGCGAAGTGGTCGAAGGTGAGCTCTTCGGGGAAGAACGATCGACCACCGCTGGAGGCGTTCTTGTCGAAGGCGCTGGAGATCATCCAGTACACCGGGAAGAGGGTGAAGATCAGGACTGCGGCGACGGCGACGCCGATTCCGACCTTCGACAGGACGGACTTGTTGTTCGGATTCACAGTTCGTCCTCCTTCATGAGCGAGCGGATGTACACGATCGTGATGCCGATCAGCGCCAGTGTCAGCAGCACCGCGAGGGCTGCGCCGAAACCGTAGCGGTTCTGGCCGAACGACTCGACGTACGACCAGACGCCGAGGTTGAGCACTGAGCGATTCGAGCCGGAGCCGCCCGGCATCAGATACACCTGCGCGAACACCTTGAAGTCCCAGATGGTCGACAGGATGATCACCACCGAGAACACCGGACGCAGAGTCGGGAAGATGATGCCCCAGAAGCGGCGCCAGGCGCCGGCACCGTCGAGGGCTGCGGCCTCGAGCATCTCCTTGGAGACGCCGAGCAGGCCTGCGAGCACGGTGATCGCGACGAACGGGAAGCCGTGGTGCACGACGTTCAGCAGCACGATCGCGTAGAAGGACCACTGATTCGTGAACCAGTTCACCGAGTCGTCGATGAGGCCGAGGCTGCGCAGCACGTCGTTGAAGACGCCGCGATCGGCGTCGAAGATGAAGGTCCACACGTAGGTGCCTGTGACTGCCGGCATCGCCCACGCGATCATGATGCAACTGGAGACGATCAGGCGCCAGGTCGTGCCGAGCCGCTGCAGCAGCAGCGCCACGAGTGTGCCGACGGTCACCGTGGTGAACACGGCGACGGCCGCGAAGCCGACGGTGTTCGGCAGGACGACGATCCACAGAGTGGGGTCGGTCAGCGCCTCGACATAGTTGTCGAAGCCGATGAAATTGCTCTCCCCTGTGTTGATCTCCCGCAGCCCGTAGTCCTGCAGCGAGTAGATGAAGACCTGCACCAGCGGCCACAGCATGAGCCCTGCGAGGATCGCGAGCCCGGGGGCGAGGAGCAGCCAAGGACGGGCCTTGGCGATGGAGAGGAACCGATTTGATCGGCGGCCACCGGCCACGGAGGCGGGGGTGTTCCCCGCCTCCGTGGGTGTCGGCAGCGGTGCGTGCACCGTCGACATGGAGGGTATTGCCTAACTGGTCGTTACTGGTTGAGCAGCTCGGTCATCTCGGCTGCGGCATCCTTCGTCGCCGTGGCGACGTCCTTCTGCCCGCTGAGGATCGACTGGATCATCGCATTGGTGGTCTTCTTCGCCTGGACGGCTCCGAAGTTCGGGGTCACCGGCACGGACGCGCCGCCATCGACCATCTGCTCGGCGAACGGTGCGACCAGCGGGTCGGTCGAGGCGAGAGCCGCTTCCATCGCCGAGGCGACACCCGGGAAGTAGCCGGTCTGCTCAGCCCACTGCTCGGCGTACTCGCCCGTGGTCATGAACTTGACGAACTCCCACGCGAGGTCGGCGTTCTTGGTGGTGTTGAAGATCGACAGGTGCGATCCACCGAGCACCGACGGGGCGATGCCGCCGTCTTCACCGGGGATGACCGCTGCGCCGAGCTTGCCCTCGAGGTCGGGGTTCGTCTCGATGAGCGCGTTGGGCGTCCACGAACCGGACAGCATCATCGCGACGTTGCCCTGCGTGAACGCGTCACGGATGTCGGTCTCCTTCCAGGTGGTGGCACCCGCGGAGGAGAAGCCGTACTTCGTGGCCAAGTCGGTGTAGAACTGGATTCCTGCCTGCGACTTCTCACTGTCCAGTTCGCTCGTCCACTCGCCGCCGTCCACCGTGGCGATCTCGCCGCCGGCGCCCCAGACCCACGGATACACGAAGAACTCGGAGTCGCCGGCGACCGGGAATGCGAGCATCTCGGGGTACGCGGCCTTGATGGCCTCTCCGGCGGTGACGATGTCATCCCACGTCTTCGGCGCCTCGAGTCCCAGCTCTTCGAAGATGTCGGCGCGGTAGACGATCGAGCGCACACCCGCGTACCACGGCATGCCGTAGAGCTCTTCTTCGTAGGTGCCGGCGACTTCGAGGCCCTCGACCAGGTCGTCGCGCAGGCCGTCTTCGGCGTCGACGTACTCGTCGATCGGAACGAGCGCACCGGCGTCGGCGAACTCCGCCGTCCAGGTGGTGCCGGTCTCGGCGATGTCGGGGGTCGTGCCGCCGGCGATCGAGGTCACGAAGCGTTCGTGGGCATCTGCCCACTGCACCTCTTCGAACTCGACGGTCGCGCCGGTCTCCTCCTTGAACGCCGAGGAGACCTCGTCGAGGAACGCGGTGGAGTCGGGGTTGGTGCCCTGCATGATCCAGACGCTGAGGGTCTGGTCCTCACCGTCGGCTGAGCCAGTGTCCGTGCCGCCCGAACACGCGGCGAGGCCCAGTGCTGCCGTGACGCCCAGCGCCACGATGGGAAGAATGCGCTTCTTCATCTGGTGAATCTCCTCATTGAAAAGTGCCTCGGCGCACAACGGTTGCATGCCGATCAGTAAAAAGTATTCACCACTAACAAAATGCCTGCAACTTGTGCGAGCGATCGTCATAGACCTGTAACACGCCCGTCCCGCATAGGCTCGGGGGCATGGGACGGACACGAGCTCGGGATGCCGAACACCCCGAGGCGCGCCTCGACCACGGCGGGATCGCCCGGGTGATCCCCTCGGAGTTCACGACCGGCTTCGAGCTGATCGTCGACGACACCCCGCAGTCCCACGTCGACCTCGACGACCCCACGCACCTGCATTTCGAGTACGTCGTGCGCATGGGTGCAGTGATCGATCAGCTGACCTCGGCGGGTGCACCGTTGACCGCCGTGCACCTCGGCGCCGGCGCGCTGACCGTCCCCCGCTACATCGAGGCCACCAGACCGGGCTCGCGTCAACAGGTGATCGAATTGGAAGCGCCGCTGGCCGCTCTCGTGCGCGAGCACCTGCCGCTGCCTCGCGGGGCGTCGATCCGCATTCGGATCGGGGATGCGCGCGCTGGTGTTCCGAAACTGCCGCCCGCGCTCACCGGCGCCTGCGACCTCGTCGTCTCGGACGTCTACTCCGGCGCGCAGACGCCCGCCCATCTGACCAGCGTGGAGTTCTATCGCGAGGTGTCAGAGCTCCTCGCCCCGGCCGGAGTGCTGCTCGTCAACGTCGCCGACGGTCCTGGGCTCGCGTTCGCGCGACGGCAGGTCACCACGATCGCGCACGTGCTCCCCGAGGTCGCGCTGCTCGCCGACACTCAGGTGCTGAAGGGCCGCCGGTTCGGGAATCTGGTGATCGCGGCATCCGCTTCTCCCCTGCCGACCGCATGGCTGCCGCGGATGCTGGCGGCCGGCCCCCACCCGGCGAAGATCGCGCAGGATGGCGAGGTCACCGCCTTCGCGAAAGGTGCGCGGATCGTCACGGATGCGGATGCTGTGGCCTCCCCGAAGCCGGACGCGTCGATCTTCCTGCGCTGAAATCGCACTCCGGGGCGTGCCGCCGGCTCGTCTGCTGATCCGACAGGCAGACTGGAGCGAGGCGCTGCGGAGGGAGAGCACATGGGTTACATCAAGGGTTACGATCCAGAGACTCTTCGTGAGCTGATCGATAAGGTCGAGTGCGCAGAACGACTGGTCGAGATCGAGTCGCAGCGCAGCCTGCCGGCGCTGCTCGAGAGGGTCTGGCTGCTCAAGGTGCTCGATCAGCTCGACGACGCGCTGAAGCTCTCGGATGAATCCGTGCGAGTGGCGCGGATGGCCGGCACGCGCAAGGACGTTCTTCGCGCACGCGTGCTGCACGCGACGATCCTGCAGTACCGCGGGGCGCACGCCGCAGCCGAACAGGAACTGGCGACCTGCGCATCCGAGGCCGAAGGGCAGGGGTGGGCGTCGATCGCGGCGTTCGCGCACCAGCACCACGGCAAGAACGCGTACGACGCCGGTGACTTCGAGCAGGCCCGCACGAGCTTCAAGCAGGCGCTCTTCCTGCGTCGGGAGGCCGGCGCAGCGGATGCCGAGCTCGAGGTCGCTCTGCTCGCGATCGACGCCGCGGAGAAGCGGCGCACGGGGCAGCTCGTCGGGAGCTGACCTGCACGGTCGCTGAGCCTGTCGAAGCGTCCGGCATCCCCATTGTCGGCGGGATGATTTACTCTTGGCGCATGGCGGAACTTGACCGTGTGCGCGTCTGGGGAGACGCACTGATCCGGCTGCACCTCGACGACTCGTGGTCGTTCGGCTTCGACCACGCCAAGCGCCGCGCCGGTCAGTGCGATTTCCGGGCGAAGCGCATCACGGTGTCGCGCTATCTCGCTGCGCGCTTCGACGATGACGAGATCCATCAAGTGCTGCTGCACGAGGTGGCGCACGCCATGGCCGGACACCGGGCCGCGCACGGGGCGAAGTGGAAGCTCATCGCCCGCGACATCGGCTACGTCGGTGGCACGACGCACCACGGCGAGACGGCAGAGGAGCTCGCTCCGTGGATCGGCACCTGCCCCGCCGGCCACGTCACTTACCGGCACCGCAGGCCGAGCCGGGCGACCTCATGCGTCAAGTGCTCGCGCACGTTCGACCCGCGCTTCGAGTTCACCTGGACCCGCCGCGAGATCACGGCGGCGGCGAAGCTGGCCGCGCAGATGCCGCGCGAGCAGTAGCCGCCGGGGGTTCCGCTACGGGGCGTTGAGCGAGCGGCAGCCGGACGGTTCCGCCACGGGTCGTTGAGCGAGCGTCAGCCGGACCGTTCCGCCACGGGTCGTTGAGCGAGCGTCAGCCGGACCGTTCCGCCACGGGTCGTTGAGCGAGCGTCAGCCGGACCGTTCCGCCACGGGTCGTTGAGCGAGCGTCAGCGAGTCGAAACCTGCCGAGCAGCGTCAGCGAGTCGAAACCTGCGTGTCTCACGCGAACGCGACGAAGACCCCGTCGCTGAGCACGGGCACGACGTCGGTCGCGTCGACTTCGGCGGCGGCCGCAGTGTCGGTCGGAACGAGACCCGCCGCTTCGATGCGCGCGGTCGCTGATACGCCGTCGGCGATCTCCTTGCCGGACCCGGATGCCGTCAGCAGATGCCTCATCGCCCGTCGCAGTCCGCGGGCCGATTCGCAGACAGCCGCGGCATCCGGCGAGGTGTGATCGGCGCCCAGGTCGCTGAGCGCCGCGATGATCGTGCCGGCGCCGAGCTGGTCTTCGACGGCGAAGCGGAGGTCTCCGGCATCCGTCAGCTCGCCCGCCGCGATCATGGCGACCGAAGTGCGCTGCTGCCGTCGGTTCTGAAGTTCGAGCACGGTCCTCGCCACGGCCGAGGCGTTGCGCAGCGAGCCAAGGAGCACGGTCGGCTCGCCCGCCGCTGCGGCCGCCGCGACCACGGCTGCGCCGTTGCGCGACCAGCCAGCGGCATCCGTGAGCGTGACCGTGCGGCCGGATGCCACGGCATCCGTCACCGTCGATGAGAAGCGGAGCACGTCGACCACGACGACCACGTCGGACGGCGCGAGACGCTGCAGTCCCGCGACACCCCACTCGAAGCGGACCTGGTATGCGGACTGATCGAACGGTTGCGGCATCCCCCCAGCCTACGAGACTCCGGCGCGCGCCATCGCGCGCCAGCCCCGCGCTGCAGGAGGTGGCGCCACGTGCCGCCTCCCGCGACCCGAAGCGACACCAAGCGACCCCTCCCGCCACCTGCATCGGCCGGCCGGCCGCCCGCCACCGCCGCGACCAGCCGGCTCAGTCCACGGCCAACGCCTCGACCGGTGCCACCCTGGTTGCGAGCCGGGTGGGCGCCGCGGCAGCCACGAGGGTCAGCACCGCAGTCGCGACGACGATCACGGCCACCGGGATCCACGGCACGGCCGGAGCCACAAGCCCCGCGGTCTCTTCGAAGTTCGGCGGCATCCGCACAGAGCCGAGCAGCGACTGCGCGGCGATCCAGCCGTACACGACGCCGAGTGCGAGACCGGTGGCGGTCGCCGTGATCGTGATGTGCAGGGCCTCGAGCAGGATCATCCGTCGCACCTGGCCGTTCGACAGCCCGATCGCGCGCAGCAGCCCGATTTCGCGTCGCCGCTGCACGACTCCGATCGTGAGCAGGTTCACCAGCCCGACCGCGGCGATCACCGCCGAGACGCCGACCAGCACCATCATGATGGCGGAGAAGCTGTCCATGATCAGGGCGAACTCCGAGTCGACCTCTCCACCCGCGGCCTTCGCCAGAAGCACCTTGACCGATTCCAGCGCGACCGCGAACATCGTCACCAGAGTCACACCCATGACGACACCGATCGCCATGCGGCTGGAGCGCTCCGGATACCGCAGCGCGTTCTCCGCGGCGAGCCGTGCCGTCGCCGAGCGCCCGAACAGCTTTCCGACCAGACGCAGCAGCGGCGGCATCACCAGTACGGCGCCCAGTGAGATCCCGGTGAACGAGAGCAGTCCGCCGAAGAACGCCACGACCACTCCCAGCGGCGTCACCAGTCCGATGAGCACGCCGAACGCCAGCAGCGCCGCACCGGCGATGAGCAGCAGCAGCGCTCCGACGTGACGCGTGGGGCGCCGTGCGGCATCCTCGTGCGAGCGCTCCACCGAACCTCCGATCGCCTGCAGCGGAGTCACCGCGAGCACGCGCCGGGATCCGACCCAGGCTGCCGCCCACGTCGTCAGCGCGACCCCGAGCGCGGGGATAAGGATCGCCGGCTGCGCCAGCGTGAACGAGGGCGCCGCGCCCAGCATCCGATCGGCGACGCCCAGTCCTATCCAGACGATGCCGAAGCCCGCGACCAGACCGACCACGGCGCCGAGTGCGCCGACGACCAGCCCCTGATTCGCGACCTCGACCCGCTGGGAACGGGCACTCCCGCCGATCAGCCGCACCAGCGCGATGTACCGCGTACGCCCGGCGATGATCGTCGAGAACGTGTTGGCGGTGACGATCGCGCCGACGTAGAGCGCGACGCCGATCAGCAGCACGGACAGCAGTGCGACCACGACGGCCAGCGTTCCGCTGTCACCGATGTACGGGTCGGCCCGCAGCATCGCACCGATGTACATCGTCGCCTCGACGAGCACGACGCCGAGCGCCGATGACAGGGCGGCGACCAGCACGCTGGCTCCCATCCCGCGGTCGCGCAACCAGGTGAGGCGCGGGCCCGTCGCACTCGTGTCCGAGACGACGGCGGCGACGGCGCTCACGCCGCCACCTCCGCGGCGAGCATGTGCGCCGCGATCTGCTCGGCGCTCTGGCGAGGATGGTCGGCGACGATGCGGCCGTCACCGAGGTACAGCACCCGGTCGGCGTGACTGGCCGCGATCGCGTCGTGCGTGACCATCGCGATGGACTGGCCGTGCTCACTGCTCGCGGTCGAAAGCAGTTGCAGCACCTCGCGCCCGCTGGCGGAGTCGAGGTTGCCGGTCGGCTCATCCGCGAACACGAGGTCGGGCGCGGTGGCGAGCGCGCGGGCGATGGCCACGCGCTGCTGCTGGCCGCCGGAGAGCTCGTGCGGACGGTGCCGCAGACGCGCGCCGAGACCGAGGGTCTCGACGAGTCCGTCGATCCTGGCGCGTTCGATCGCGCTGGGCCGGCGACCGTCGAGTTCGAAAGGCAGCAGGATGTTGCCGATCGCATCGAGCGTCGGCACCAGGTTGAACGCCTGGAAGATGAAGCCGACCCTCCGCCGCCGCAGGATCGTGAGGTCGAGGTCGCCGAGTCCGGTGATCTCGGTGTCGCCGATCCACGCGCGCCCCTCGGTCGGCGCATCGAGGCCGGCCATGATGTGCATGAGCGTCGACTTGCCCGATCCGCTCGGCCCCATGATGGCGGTGAACTGCCCGCGGCGGATGCCGACGCTGATGTCGTCGAGAGCAGTGACGGCGCTCTCGCCAGAGCCGTATGACTTCGTCAGGTGCTGCACACGGGCTGCGAGCCCGAGGTCTGTGGTCGTGATCTCCATACCTACGACGTTAGGAAGAGCGGATGCTGCGCCGCATCGCCCGTGCGCATCATCCGCATACATCTCAAGGATGATCCTGCGCGTCCTTCGGTTCCACGAAACAACACGACCGATGGACTAGACTAAGCGGACTCAGTCCAGGAGATTTCATGCACACTGTCAACATGCACGAGGCGAAGACCCACCTTTCGAAGCTGGTCAATGCCGCCTCCGACGGCGAAGTGGTGATCATCGCGAAGGCCGGCAAGCCCGTGGCGAAATTGACGCGCATCGATTCTCCGACCGCGCGCAGACGACTCGGTTTCCTCGCCGGCGACGCACAGGTTCCCGACGACTTCGACGAGATCGCCGGCGCCGATATCGCGGCCCTGTTCGAGGGCGAGGACGCCTGAATGCGACTGCTGCTCGATACGCACCTGCTGTTGTGGGCCGGGCTGCAGCCGGACCGGCTTTCGCCTGCCATGAGCGAACTGCTCGAGGACGAGTCCAACCTTCCCATGTTCAGCGCTGCGAGCGTCTGGGAGATATCGATCAAAGCCGGTCTGGGCCGCGCCGACTTCACAGTGGATTCTCGTTCGTTCCGCAGGGCCCTGATCGACAACGGCTACGAAGAGCTGTCCATCACGAGCGCGCACGCCGCCGCGATCGCCGATCTGCCTGCGATCCATCGAGACCCTTTCGATCGCATGCTCGTGGCCCAGGCACGAGTGGAGGGAATCACCCTCTTCACCTCGGACCGTGCCGTGAGCGCATACGGCTCACCAGCTCGACTCGTCTGAGAGCTCGACCACCCGGTTTCGCAGTCAGTTCAGACCGTGCTCGAACGCGAAGACCACCAGCTGCACGCGGTCGCGCAGCGCGAGCTTGGTGAGGATACGGCTGATGTGCGTTTTCACCGTGGCCTCGCTGAGGAATTCGCGTCCGGCGATCTCCGAGTTCGACAGCCCGCGCGCGGCGAGCGCGAAGATCTCCCGCTCGCGATCGGTCAACGACGCATAGGCCGAAGGCACTGGTTTCGCCGCCTCGGTGAAGTGCGCGAACAGCTCACGAGTGGCGGATGCCGCGATCACATTCGACCCTGAGTGCACGGTGCGGATCGCGGCGAGCAGGAACTCCGGCTCGGCATCCTTCAACAGGAACCCGCTCGCCCCCTGCCTGATCGCACGTGCTGCGGCCTCGTCGAGGTCGAAGGTCGTCAGCATCACGACCTTCGGGGCATCCGGCGACTTGAGGATCTTGGCTGTGGCCGTGAGACCGTCCATCACCGGCATTCGGATGTCCATGAGCACCACGTCCGGTGCCGTCTGCGCCACGACGGCGAGCGCCTCCTGCCCATCGCCCGCCTCTGCGACCACTTCCATGTCAGGCTGGGACGACACCAGCATCCGGATGCCGGCACGGAACAGCGCCTGGTCGTCGACCAGCAGCACCCGGATCATGCGCGTCCCTCCGATGGTTGCGTCGCCCCGATGGGCAGTGCCGCATGAACGACGAACTCGTCGCCGGTGCGCTCGGCCCGCAGCGAGCCGCCGACGAGCTGCGCGCGCTCTCGCATGCCGACCAGGCCGTGTCCGCCGGGAGCGCCGACGACCTGAGCGACCGCGACCGCATTGCGCACTTCGACCTCGACCCGGTCGGGCAGCCACGCCAGGCGGATGTCGACCGCCCCGCCAGAGCCGTGCCGGATGGCATTGGTCAGCGCCTCCTGCAGGATGCGGTACACGGCGAGCTGGATGGCACCTGGTGGCTCTCCCGGCGGCATCGGATCGACCGTGACGCGCGGTTCGACGCCCGCCTGCCGCACCTGCGCGAACAGCTGCTCGAGGTCGGCGATGGTGGGCTGGGGTCCGTCGCCCTGGCGATGCCGCAGTTGAGTGAGCAGCATCCGCACGTCTGAGAGCGCGGAGCGCGCGGTCTGCGAGATCGTGCCCAGTGCCTCGACTGCGACCTCTGGTGAGGAGGCCGCCGCATAGCGCGCTCCATCGGACTGCGCCACGATCACGGCGAGCGAGTGCGCGACGACGTCGTGCATGTCGCGGGCGATGCGCACCCGCTCCTGCTCCTCGGCCGTGGCGAGTTCGGCTCGCGTCTGCGCTTCGCGGCTGACGCGCCAGCGCAGCACCATGCGCCAGCCGAATCCTCCCAACCATGGTGAGCCGAGCGCGAGGATGCTCATGAAGGCGATCAGCACGAAGCTCGCGACGGTGCTGGAGATTCCGACCCCGACGAACTGGTCGTTGCTGAAGGTGATGTACGTCGCGGCGATGACCCCGCCGACGAATGACGAGACGAGACCTGCCCAGAAGACGCGGGTCGTGCCCCATGCGGCGGCCGCGTACAGCACGCCGAGGATCGCGACATTGATCGGAAGGGGCCCGAGTCCCGCCGCCATCTGCACGAGCGCGCCGGCCCACGCCACAGCCAGGGCGATGCCGGGCGCGAGCCGCCCGATCGCCACCGCGCCGCATTGCAGCACCGCGGCGACGACGAGCCCACCGATGCCGACAGCCTCGGGGACTGTGGTGCTGAGGTTTCCCGGCGCGTAGAACGCGAGCGATGTGGGCACGAGGACCGCGAACAGCACGAACGCCCCGACGATGTCGAGGACGAGCGAGGTGCGGGACAGCGGGCGGATCACCCTTTCACGCTACGCGAGGCGCCCGTGCGCCAGCATCCGTCCAGCGATGTATCCCGAGGGTGGATCCGTGCGCGGGTGCGACGTTTGGCGGAGGGTGCGACGTTTGGCGGAGATATTCGTCCAGAACCTCCGACGTCCGTGACATCCTCCGCCATCCGCAACAGGGCGTACGCCAGCCGACGTCAGGCGCGGCAGAGGATCTCGCCGTGCCCATGGGTGTACGTGGCCATGGTCTCCCTTTCCGGAGCTCGCCTTCTCGGAACTCAGTGCAGTTCGGCGACCAGGCGACGGATCGCCTCACGGTCGGGCTTTCCGGAGCTCAGCGTCGCCATCTCGTCGACGATGATCATCCGGGCGGGACGAGCGGGCTTGCCCAGCTGCTCCGCGACGACCTCGCGCGCATGCCCTAGTTGCTCGGATTCGCTGCGCCGCAGCGCCTCGCCGCGCTCGGCGACGATGACGGATGCCTCGCCCCATCGCTCGTCGTCGACGCCGACCACGACGGCACTTGTCAGCCCCGGGATGCCGCGGACGATGCGTTCGACTCGGTCGAGGGAGATGTTGACGCCACCCGAGACGATCACGTTGTCGGCGCGGCCGTGCACGCGCACGACACCGTCTTCGACGATGCCGAGATCGCCGGTGCGATACCAGCGGATGCCGTGCTCGTCGCGCTCGAAGGTGGCCCCGGTGAGGGCAGGATCACCGAGGTAGCCGTCGGCGAGCATGGGTCCGGCGATGCGCAGTTCGCCGTCGACGGTCTTCACTGCGACGGTCTCGAGCGGGACGCCGTCGTACACGCATCCGCCGCTCGTCTCTGTCGAGCCGTAGGTGCGCACGAGGTGCACGCCGAGCTCGGTGGCGCGTTCGCGCACCGGCTCAGGGAGCGCCTGGCCTCCGACGAGGATCGCGGAGTACGCCTGGAGTGCGGCGAGGACGGTCGTATCATCGACGGCCGCATCGAGCAGGGTCGCAACCTGCGCCGGCACGAGCGACGTGAACAGCTTCTCGCCCCGGCCGCGCAGCATCGGCAGGGTCGCCTCGGCGAAGCTTCGGGCCGAGAACCCGTCTCTCAGCACCACCGGAGTGGTACCGGAGAGGATCGAGCGCGCCAGCACCTGCAGACCTGCGACGTATCCGGCCGGCAGCGCGAGCAGCCAGCTGCCCGATCCGATGCGGAGTGCGGTCGCCTCGGCTCCGGCGCGCAGAGCCTCTGCGCTCAGCACGACGCGCTTCGGGATGCCGCTGGATCCGGACGTTCCGATCACAACGGCCGTGCCCTCGTCCACGACCTCCGGCTCGTCGTCCGAGGCACCGAGGCCGAGCATCCCCAGTGCCAACGCCGGGCCGCCGTCGAGCGCTCGAGCGAGATCCTGCTGCAGCTGCACGGCGTCGTCGGCCTGCGTGGAGATCAGTCCTGTCATCGGTGGGCCTCTTGCATTTCGACTCGCTTCGCTCGCTCAGTGTTGACCCGGCTCGCATCAACGCTTCGCATTGATCCGAACCGCGTCAAAAGTGCCAGGGGAACGACGTCCAGTCGGGGTCGCGCTTCTCGAGGAAGGAGTCGCGGCCCTCGACGGCCTCATCCGTGCCGTAGGCCAGGCGGGTCGCCTCGCCGGCGAACACCTGCTGGCCGACGAGCCCGTCATCGACCGCGTTGAAGGCGAACTTCAGCATGCGGATCGCGGTGGGCGACTTCGTCAGCACCGTGCGCGCCATCTTCAGCGCCTCGCGCTCGAGCTCGGCGTGCGGCACGACCCGGTTCACGGCGCCCATCTCGTAGGCGCGCTGCGCGGAGTACTCCTCGGCGAGGAAGAACACTTCGCGCGCGAATTTCTGCCCGGTCTGACGGGCCATGTACGCCGAGCCGTATCCGGCGTCGAAGCTGCCGACATCGGCATCCGTCTGCTTGAACTTGCCGTGCTCTGCACTCGCGACGGTCAGGTCGCACACCACGTGCAGCGAATGCCCGCCGCCCGCGGCCCACCCGGGGACGACGGCGATGACGACCTTGGGCATGAAGCGGATCAGCCGCTGCACCTCGAGGATGTGCAGACGCCCCAACGACGCAGCGGCTGCGGGACTCTCGATCGCTGACCCTTCGACAGGCTCAGGGGTCGAAGGGTCGGTTGCTGAGCCTGTCGAAGCATACTTGTAGCCGTCGCGGCCGCGGATGCGCTGGTCGCCGCCGGAGCAGAACGCCCAGCCGCCGTCCTTCGCGCTCGGCCCGTTGCCGGTGAGCAGCACGGCGCCGATCTTCGGATCCTGGCGGGCGATGTCGAGCGCCCGGTACAGCTCGTCGACCGTGTGCGGCCGGAAGGCGTTGCGCACCTCCGGTCGGTGGAACGCGATGCGGGCGACGCCGCCGTCATGCGTGACGTGCGCGGTGATGTCGGTGTAATCCTCTGCACCGGGTGCCAGCACCCATTCAGCGGGATCGAACAGGTCTGAGACGGATGCTGTGGCCACGGCATCCACCCTATTCCCCGCGCCCGCGTACCTCACGCAGGAAGCGCCGCCTCGATCGGGTTACGGTTGCAGGATGCTCGAACTCATGCGGATCGACCCGTTCGACAGCCGCGAGGTGAACCTCTGGTGGGACATCTACGCCGCCGCCGAACGTGCGGATCGCGGTGCCGGCACTGCGGTGTGGACGCGCGACGAATCCCGGCACGAGTTGCAGCACGACACCGCGACGATCGATCGCCGCGCGTACCTCGCCCGGATCGACGGCGAGGTCGTCGCGGGAGGGCGCCTCGCGCTGCCGATGCGCGACAACCTGCGGGTCGCGATGCTCGGCGTGCACGTCGCACCGGAACTGCGGCGCCGCGGCATCGGTACGGCAGCGCTCACGGCGCTCGAGGAGGAGGCGCGAAGCGCAGGGCGCAGCATCCTGAAGGCGAACGCGTCGTGGCCGTGCAGTGCGGGCGATGACGGATCCGGAGTTCCTGGTCGTGAGTTCGCTCGACGGCACGGCTACGCGCTGGCACTCGGCGATGTGCAGAGCCGCCTGCCGCTCCCCGTCGCAGCAGCGCATCTCGATGCGCTCGGCGCCGAAGCATCCGCTCGCTCCCAGGACTACTCGCTGCGCTCATGGATCGGCAGCGTTCCCCAGGTGCTGGTCGACGGATGGGCCGAGCTCGACGCCGCCGTCGACACGGAGGCGCCGGTCGGCGACCTCGAGATCGAGCGGGCCACGGTCGACACGAGTGAGATCCGCCGAAGCGAGACGCTGATCGCCCAGCAGAATCGACGCAGTTTCGGAACCGTCGCATGCGACCGCGGCGGCCGCGTCGTCGCTTTCACGCAGCTGGTCGTGTCGGGCGATGACGGCAACGCCTACCAATGGGGCACGCTCGTGCGTCGCGAGGCCCGCGGCAACCGGCTGGGCATGGCCGTCAAGATCGCGAATCTGCGGATGCTGCTGGCGCACGCCTCTGACGTGCGCGCCGTGTACACGTACAACGCCGGCGTCAACGAGCACATGCTGTCGATCAACCGCCGCCTGGGCTTCGCACCCTCCGAACTCATGGCCGAGCTGCAGAAGCGGCTGGTCTGAGCGCCGGACACGCCGCACGGCACACTCGTCAGTTCAGATCACAGGTGTCAGTCGAGAACTGCGTTTCTGGACTGACATCCGTCTTTTGAACTGACAGGTGTCGCGGCGCTTACAGGTGTCGCGACGCGAGCCCTGGCTCGGCACGGCACCCGGCCCGATGAGTTCGATGAGGGCATGATGGTGACATGACCCCGTCGCTCGCAGAGCTGCTCGACACGGCCCGTGTGGTCGCCCTCCCCATGACGACGCGCTTCCGCGGCGTCGACGTGCGCGAAGCGCTGCTGTTCGAGGGTCCAGAGGGCTGGGCCGAGTTCTCGCCGTTCGTCGAGTATGCGGATGCCGAGGCATCCGTCTGGCTCGCTTCGGCGATCGACTACGCCTGGAACGCCCAGCCGACTGCGCTGCGGCAGTCGATCGGCGTGAACGCGACGGTTCCCGCGGTCGCCGCCGCCGAGGTCGCCGGTGTACTGGCACGATTCCCCGGATGCCGGACGGCGAAGGTCAAGGTCGCCGATCCCGGCCAACCGCTGAGCGACGACGTCGCCAGGGTGCGTGCGGTGCGCGACGCGCTGGGACCGGAGGGGCGCGTGCGCATCGACGCCAACGGCGCATGGAACGTCGACGAGGCGGAGCACGCGATCCACGCACTCGCCGAGTTCGATCTCGAGTACGCCGAGCAGCCATGCGCCACCGTCGACGAGCTCGCCGAGCTGCGCATGCGCGTGAAGTACATGGGCATTCCGATCGCCGCTGATGAGAGCATCCGCAAGGCCGAGGATCCGCTCGCCGTCGCCCGCGCAGGTGCTGCCGACCTCATCGTGATCAAGGCGCAGCCGCTCGGCGGCCTCACCCGCGCGCTGCAGATCGTCGTCGCTGCCGGCCTTCCGGCTGTCGTCTCCAGCGCACTCGACACCGCCGTCGGACTCTCACAGGGCGCAGCTCTCGCGGCCGCTCTCCCCCACCTCGACTACGACTGCGGCCTCGGCACCGGGGCGCTGTTCGTCGAGGACGTCGCCGATCTCTCGCCGTCGGACGGCACGATTCCCGTCGGCCGCATCACCCCTGACGCGGCGCGACTGGACAGGCTCGCGGCATCCGTCGAGCGTCGCGACTGGTGGCTCGACCGCCTCGAACGCTGTCACGCTCTGCTCGCCGCGGAGTAGACGGCGGGCGGCACGAGACCGAGTCTGCAGCACGAAACAGCGCCAGGCACGGTCGGTCTCGTGCCATAAAGTCGGTCTCGCCGCAGAGCGCCGCGCGACTCAGTCGGCAGCGGGCGCGATGAGCAGCTCGACGAGCTGACCGAGCGCCTCGGCGCCGGCGCGATGCAGCTTCTCGCCGTCCCAGCCGGACACCGCCGCGCGCACCATGCACCCCTCCCACTGGACCATGAGCATCTGCGCCGCGGTGGGCACATCGATCCGCAGCGCGAACAGGCCCGAGTCGACGATGCCCTGGATGATCTCCTCGATGCTGGCGGTCATCGCCCGATCCTGCGCGAGGTAGGCCTTCCCGAAGACCTCATCACGCAGCGCGCGGATGCGGATCTCACTCATCAAGAGCACGCTCAGACGGTCGTCCAGGCCGGAGTCCATGACCTTCTGCACCAGTTCGATGGGGTCGGCGTCGCCGTTCAGCACACCTGCTGCGACGAACTCCTCAATGCGCCCGCGCACAGAAGCCAGACGCTGCTCGGTCACGGTCGAGACCAGCTCGAGGAAGAGCTCGTCCTTGGAGTCGAAGTTCGAGTAGAAGGCCCCACGCGTGAAGCCCGCGCGCTCGCAGATCGCCTCGACGCTGGCGCCCTCGAGTCCGACCTCGGCGAACACCTGCGCGGCGGCATCCATCAATCGCACTCGCGTGTTCTCGCGCCGCTTCGTCACGGGGATCGTCATGGTCTCACTTTCACATCCGAGGCACAGTTTCGCACATCCGACTCACCGTAGGATACACAGGTGTATCGGATACATCTCTGTATCCATTCTCCCGTCCGCCGTCTCGGAGGAACCTGTGTCCACTCTCCTGTCGTCACTCGGGCGCTGGTCGTTCCGTCACCCGTGGCGCGTGCTCGTCGCCTGGCTCATCATCCTCGGTGTCGCCGGCGGCGGCGCGCTCGTGCTCAACCAGGGCACGGACAACTCGTTCAGCATCCCCGGCACAGAGTCGCAGGACGGTCTCGAGCAGCTTTCGCGCTCGTTCCCGCAGGTCAGCGGCACGAACGCGCAGTTCATCGTGGTCGCCGCGGACGGCGATTCGATCACGGATGACGAGTACCGCGACCCGATAGCGGATGCCGTGGACGAGCTGAGCGACCTCGACGGCGTCCTTGCCGTCACCTCTCCCTACGACGAGATGATCGACGGGATGATCAACGAGGACGAGACCGCGGCGATCGTCCAGCTGCAGTTCGACGGGCAGGCCACCGACGTCTCGGCCGAGACGAAGGATGCGCTGACCGCCTCGGTCGACACGCTCGTAGGCGAACTGCCCGACGGTTCGCAGACCGAGCTCGGCGGAGATCTGTTCGCCATCTCGATCCCGGGGGTGACCCTCACGGAGGCCGTCGGCGTGGTCATCGCCCTGCTCGTGCTCATCGTCACGTTCCGGTCGTTCGTCGTCGCCGGGCTCCCCCTGCTCACGGCGATGCTGGGCGTCGGCATCTCCATGGCCGGCATCTTCGCCGCCACCGCCTTCGCCTCGGTGTCATCGACGACGCCGCTGCTCGCGCTGATGCTCGGGCTCGCGGTCGGCATCGACTACGCGCTGTTCATCATGGCCAGACATCAGGACCAGGTGCGCGACGGCGTCGACCCGGAAGAATCGGCCGCGCGCGCGGTCGGCACCGCGGGATCCGCTGTCGTGTTCGCGGGCATCACCGTGCTGATCGCCCTGATCGGCCTCGGGTTCGCCGGCATCCCGTTCCTGACGACCATGGGCATCGCCGCATCCGTCGCGGTCGCCGTCGCCGTCGCGATCGCCGTGACACTGACACCTGCTGTGCTCGGATTCCTGAAGGGGCGCATCGTGGGCCGCCCGAAGAAGGTGCGCGCGACCCTTCGACAGGCTCAGGGATCGGATAGACCGGCCCAGGGCTCGTCGAAGGGTCCGCGGCGCGGATTCAGCGAGCGCTGGGTCGGCGGAGTGACGAAGCATCCGATCCTCACCTCGCTCGCGGTCGTGATCGGTCTCGGCGTCGTCGCCGTCCCCGCACTCAGCCTCAATCTCGCGCTGCCGAACGCCGGCGTTCTCGCCGCCGATGACGAGGCACGGCAGAGCTACGATCTCGTCGCGGACGAGTTCGGCCCCGGTTTCAACGGCCCTCTCGTGCTGACCGGCACGATCGTCACGTCCACCGACCCGCTCACGCTGATGGAGGACCTCGGCGATGCTGTGGCCGAGATCGACGGGGTGAAGGAGGTCGCGCTCGCCACTCCGAACGAGACTGCCGACACCGGGATCGTGCAGGTGATCCCAGAGACCGCGCCGGATGACCCGGCGACCAGCGACCTCGTGCGTGAGCTGCGCTCGCACCACGACGAGTGGCTCGAGGAATTCGGCATCGACGTCAAGGTGACCGGCTTCACCGCTGTCGCGATCGACATCTCCGACCAGCTCGGAAACGCCCTGCTGCCCTTCGGCGTCTTCGTGATCGGGCTGTCGCTCATCCTGCTGACGATCGTGTTCCGCTCGCTCTGGGTGCCGATCACCGCCGCCCTCGGCTACCTGCTGTCGATCGTCGCGGCGTTCGGCGTCGTCGGCGCGGTGTTCGAATGGGGCTGGTTCGCCGACGCGCTGCACGTCGCGAAGGTCGGCCCGATCATCAGCTTCATGCCGATCATCCTCATGGGTGTGCTTTTCGGGCTCGCGATGGATTACCAGGTGTTCCTCGTGTCGCGCATGCGCGAGGACTTCGTGCACGACCCGGACGGTCGCTCGCCCGACAGAAGCGTGCGCCGTGGGGCGGCTCTGCGCGCCGTGCGCAGCGGCTTCACCGGCTCTGCGAAGGTCGTGACCGCTGCGGGACTCATCATGTTCGCGGTGTTCGTGGCATTCGTGCCAGAGGGCGATTCGTCCCTCAAGCCGATCGCGCTCGGCCTCGCTGCCGGCATCGCGATCGACGCGTTCCTCGTGCGGATGACGCTGATCCCCGCGCTCATGGCGATCCTCGGCGAGCGCGCCTGGGAGATCCCGAAGTGGCTGGAGAAGATCCTGCCCAGCGTCGACATCGAGGGCGAAGCCGTCGAGCGTGAGCGGCATCTTCTCTCCTGGCCTGGCGATGACTCGATCGTCGCGGCGGACGATCTCGTGCTGAGCGCGGATGCGCCGATCCTCGAAGGCGTGACCCTGCGGATCGCCCCCGGCGCGGCACTCATCGCCACAGGTCTCGACGGCCGCGTGCGGCGTGCACTCGCGTTGGCGGTCGCCGGCAGGCTGACACCGGATGCCGGCAGGCTCCGCATCGCAGGACATCTGCTGCCCGGCCGGGCGCCCTGGGTGCGAAATCACGTCGGCTGCGTGCTGGTCGACGATGCGGATGCTGCGCTCATCGACCTTCGCGAAGCCCTGCGCGGCGCCCCGACTCTCGTCGTGATCGACGGCTTCGACCGCTTCACCGGTGGTCAGCGCGATCAGGCGACGGCGATGCTGCAGGATGCCGCGGCCGCAGCCGCTTCACGGGTGGAAGCGGGGACCTCGCGCCCGCTCGCGGTCTTCGCGACAGCATCCGACCCCGCGCTCGCACGCACGATCCTCGCGGAAGCCGCCTGGCCCGCCGCCCAGCTCGTCGACCTCCGCACCTTCATCGACGCTCCCACCGACATCACCGAGGTGAACGCATGACCCTCCCGATCGAGCGCGCCCGCTCGCGCAAGCCCATCACCTGGTTGACGATTCTCGGCATCGTGCTGCTGCCGGCAGCTGTCGGCGGCATCCTGGTCGCGGCCCTCCAGAACCCGACCGAGCGGCTGGGCACCATGACCGCCGCCATCGTGAACCTCGACGAGCCCGTCACGATCGACGACCAGTACACGCCGCTCGGGCGACAGTTGGCGTCTGGGCTCGTGGAGGGTTCGGACGAACTCGACTCCAACCTCACCTGGGTCATCTCGAACGAGGACGACGCCGCCGAGGGTCTTGCCGACGGCAGCTACCAGGCCGTCATCACGATTCCCGCGGAGTTCTCTGCAGCGGCCACCTCTTCCGGACAGGCGATCTCCGACGGCGGCGGCACCGCTGAGCAGGCGACGATCGAGGTCACCACGCCGGATGACGGACTCGTCGCCGATGACCTCATCACCCAGCAGATCGCATCCGTCGCGACGTCCACGATGGGGACGATGCTGTCTGAGGCGACCATGGAGAATGTGCTGGTCGGCTTCACGACGATCGGCGACCAGATCGGCGAAGCCGCGACAGGTGCGCGGGAGCTGGCGACAGGTGCACGAAGCGCAGCGGATGGCGCGGCCGCCCTTCCCGAGGGTGCGACTCAGCTCGCCGACGGTGCGTCGCAGCTCGGCACCGGTGCGTCGGAGCTCGCAGGCGGGCTCGGCACGATCGCTTCTGGGACGCGTGGTGCTGCCGACGGCGCCTCGACGCTGGGCTCGGGGCTGACCTCCGGGGCGGCGGCGCTCGAGGCTGACGGTCTCGTGCCGGCAGCGTTGTTCACCGCTGCAGACGGCGCCCAGACAGCGACTGCGAGAGTCAACAGCGGCGTCACAGGCTTGGATGCGCAGTTGAAGACGCTCTTGGCCAGTTGCGATGCGGACACAACTCCCGAATTCTGCCGAGAGCTTGCGCTCGCCTCCGGCACGGCAACCGCGCTCGTAGGCCCCGCTGGCCAAGCAGCTCAGGTGGCGGCAGGTACAGCATCCGGACTCGTGGCCTTCAACACCGAAGCATCCGCAATGCTCACCTCACAGCTGCGAACCGCCGGAGACGGCGCACTCTCCCTCGCTGACGGCCTTTATCGACTTGCCGATGGCACGGATCAGTCCGCTGCCGGCGCGAACTCCTTGAGCACGGGCGCCGTGGCGTTGAGCGACGGTGCGACTGCGCTGTCCGATGGCGCGACCGAGCTGGCCTCTGGCGTGGACAAGCTCGCGACCGGGACCGGCGACCTCGCCGGCGGATTGAAGACGGCATCCGAGTCTCTCCCCTCGTTCGACGATCAGGAATCGTCTTCGCTCGCATCCGTCATCGCCGATCCTGTGTCGTCGAACTCGTCGATGAACACGATCTTCGGTCCGACCGCCATCCCGCTGCTCGCAGCGGTGGTGCTGTGGTTCGGTGGTCTCGCATCGTTCATCGTGATGCGCGCCCACACCGCGCGCACGCTGACGTCGCGGCGATCGTCGGCCGGACTCGCGTTGCGTGCCTTCGCCCCCGCGGCCGCGATCGGCGCAGGACAGGGCGTGCTCGTCGCACTCATCGTGCAGTTCGTGGCGTCGTACGATGCCGCGGCGTGGTGGGCCTTCGCAGGCACGGCGGTCCTCGCTGGAGTCGCGTTCGCCGCAGTGAACCAGGCGCTCGTCGCACTGTTCGGCGGGATCGGACGCTGGGTGAGCGCCCTCATCGGAGTCGTCGCCGTCGCGACCGGACTCATCTCCACAGTGCCGGGGTGGCTCGCGTCGATCGGCCAGGCGCTGCCGACCGCCCCGGCGTTCACAGGACTGATCGCTGCGAACGGCAGCGCGCTCGCGAGCCTCGTGGTGTGGGGCGTGCTGTCGCTCATCGCCACGACGCTGATCGTCGCCGTGCGCCGGTCGACCTCGACGAAGGCCGTGCTCGCCGGCGCCTGAGCCGCAGCCCCGGCGGGAGGTGGTCCTTGACGCCGCTTCCCTGGGCGAGAGGCGACAAGTACAACCACCCCACGACGCCCCGCCACACGGGTCCCCTCAGCGGGTGGTCCTTGACGCCGCCTCCCGGCGGATGGAGCGGCACCACGCGACACCTCCCCGCCGCGCACCCTCGGTCGTCTATGCCAAGACGCTGGATGCGGATGCCTGGGCCGCCCTCGCGCGATCAGTGACCCGCGGGTACGACGAGCGTCCGACCGAGGTCGTCGGTGAGGCGGAGTTCGTCTGGTACTCGGACGGTGTCGAGCACCATGAGGTGATCGTGCTGGGGTGAGCCCGCTCAGCTCAGGCCGGAGTACGCGTGCAGACCCTTGAAGAAGACGTTGACGATCGTGAAGTTGAAGATCACGGCGGTGAAGCCGATGATCGCCAGCCACGCCGACCGGCTTCCGCGCCAGCCGCGGGTGGCACGTGCGTGGATGTATCCCGCGTAGAGCACCCAGATGATGAAGGTCCAGGTCTCCTTGACGTCGAAGCCCCAGTAGCGGCCCCAGGATTCCTGCGCCCAGATCGACCCGGCGATGAGCGTGAAGGTCCACAGGACGAACCCGACGGTGGCGAAGCGGAAGGCGAGTCCTTCGAGGCGCTCTGACCCCGGCAGCGTCGCGAGGAATCTCGGCCCCGGCTTCTCGACTTCCTCGGCGATGCGGCGCTCGCGGCGATGCTGCATCAGCTGCAGGATCGACAGCGCTGCTGTCAGGGCGAAGAAAGCGGTGGCGAGCGATGCCACGAACACGTGGATCACGAGCCACACGCTCTTGAGCGGGTCCATCAGAGGAACCACCCCGACGTAGAAGCTCACCGCTGCAGCACCCATCAGCACGACGATGAGGCCGGTGATGAACGTGCCGAGGAATCGCAGGTCGACGCGCGTGAGCACCAGCAGGTAGACGAACACGATCAGGAGCGTGCCGATCATCGCGAACTCGTACAGGTTCGCCCACGGCACGCGCTCGGCGGCGATACCGCGCAGCACGGTCGCGGCGAGATGGAACACGAAGGCGAGCCCGGTGAGCGTGGTACCGATGCGCTCCATCACGTGGCGCGGCTTCGCCGTCTCAGCGGATGCTGCATCATCGGCCGCACCGGATGCGTCGGCAGCACCGGCGCCCCCCGCACCGACGAGCGCGGTCTCGCGCGCGCGGAGGCGGGCGTTGGACGTGGCCTCTGAGCGACGCGCGAGATCGAATGCGTAGGCGACGAAGGCTGCGGCGTAGATCGCGATCGCCGTCCAGAGGAACAGGATCGAGAGGGAATCGAGGTCGGGCATGGTGCCAGTCTACTTTCTGAGGTCTTCGTCAGGAAGGTCGGACCCTTCGACAGGCTCAGGGGCCGAGCGTGTGGTGGAATCACGAGGCGCATCCAGCAGACGGGCATGACCCGCGACCAGACTGTCGACGGCTGCAGCGAGCGTCGGATCCTCACCGCGGGCGAGACCCGCGTACTCGAGGTTCACGGCGCTGTCGGAGGATGTCGCTTTGACCCACATGCGCCGTCGAGGAACGAACAACGCGAGCATGAGACCCGTGAGCGCGAGCAACGCGAACACCAGTACCCACACGGCCGAGTCGTCGCGGTGGATCTGGAGCGAGGCGAACCGCTTCACGGACTCCCTGGAGTCGGTCGCACCGACCGGCGATTCATCCTCGAACGTGATCGTCCCGAGCCCGTTCGGCAGGTCGGCCGTCTCGCCCGGTACGAGCTCGATGGAGTCGACATCAGTTGTACGACCGGTGAGCTTGGTCAGCTTCTCGGTGTCGAGCACGTACACCGAGCGCGGCGTGCCATCGTCTATGCCGAGATCACCTTCGTAGACGTCGACCGTGAGCAGCGGCGACAAGAGGTCGCCGTGCGCAGAGGTGAAGGCCCCGCTGTCCAGCTTCGCGGCACTCGGGTAGAAGAAGGCTGCGATGCCGAGCTGCTCGGGCATGCCGTCGGTCACCTTGATGACACCGAGCGAAGTGAGGTTGCTGTCCTGTGGGAGGAACGGCACTGAGTTGTTGTACACCACATCGCCGTCCGCGTTGCGGACCGTGATGGTCGGCGCGTATCCGTTGCCGAGCAGGTAGATCTTGTCTCCTGCGATGCCGACCGGATAGTTCACGCGCACGGACTCCTGTCGCGTCTCGCCGTTCTCGCGCACCGACACGTTGGCTGAGAAGTCGCCGGGCTGGCCGGACGCAGCGGTGCCGTACTTCTGGTACGTGACGTCGAACGAGTCGAGCGTCATCGCGTACGGGCGCAACACATCGTCACTGACGAAGCGACCGCGGTTCATCGACTCGTAATCGAGCAGCGTGTTGACGAACGTCTGCCCCTCGACGATCACGCGCTGCCCTGTGTATGCGAAGCTGCCGCCGATGCCGACCGTCAGCAGCACGCCGACGAGCGCGAGGTGGAAGATGAGGTTGCCCGTCTCGCGCCAGTACCCGCGTTCCGCAGACACCGAGTACGTGCGACCCCTGTCGTAGCGCTCGACGCGGTATCCGAGCGCCTTGAGCTGCTTCTGCGCGACATCGATCGACCGGGCAGCCTCGGTGTCGGCATCCGCAGTTTCGCGCGTCACCTCACGGTGGTCCTCGAGTCGCCCCAGCCGCGCCGGAGTGCGCGGCGGACGTGCGCGCAGCGCCTTGAGGTGATGCTTGATGCGCGGGATGACGCAGCCCACGAGCGAGATGAACAGCAGCAGATATATCGCTGAGAACCACGGCGACAGGTACACGTCGAACATCTTCATCGAGTCGAGCACCGGGAACAGATCGGGATTGTTGGCCTCCCACTGCGTGACGCCGTTCGGGTCCGCCATCCGCTGCGGGAAGATCGACCCGGGGATCGCCGCGATCGCGAGTACGAGCAGCAGGATGATCGCCGTGCGCATCGATGTCAGCTGCCGCCAGCCCCATCGCAACCACCCGACGAATCCGAGGCGCGGCTGGGTGATGGCGGAGTCGTCGCCGTCGATGTGGTCGGACGGACGGAGCGGATCGGAAGACGTCACGGCATCCTTCTGGTCGGCAGGTGAATCGGTGCGGAAATCAGAGCGGGAGGATGACACTGCTCATCACCGCCCCGAGACGCGACATGATGTCGGTCCAGATTCCGGTGACCATGAGCACGCCGAGCAGGATCAGCAGCACGCCGCCGATGATGTTCATGAGGCGGATGTGGCGGCGCAGGAAGTCGATCGCCCTGGTCGCCCAGCCGAAACCGAGCGCGACGAGCAGGAACGGGATGCCGAGACCGAGGCTGTACGCGAGGCCGAGGAAGCCGGCGCGAGCGGGATCTCCGACGTTGATCGACAGCGCGATGATGGCCGCGAGTGTCGGCCCCATGCACGGAGCCCATCCGATACCGAGTGCGACTCCGAGCAGAGGCGCACCGAAGATTCCGGCCTTGGAATCGACCTGGAAGCGGAATTCGCGCTGCATGAAGCCGAACAGTCCGAGGAACACGAGCCCCATGAGGATGATCACGACGCCCAGGACGCGGGTGATGATGTCGCCCCACCGCAGGAAGAACACGCCGGCCGTTCCGCTCAGCGCGGTGTAGGCGACGAACACGACGGCGAAGCCGAGGATGAACAGCAGCACGCCGAGCACGAGGCGGCCACGCCCGGCCTGGGCGGTCCCGTTCGCTGACCGCGGGGCCACCGCTCCCCCGAGGAACCCCAGATATCCCGGAACGAGCGGAAGCACGCAGGGTGAGACGAACGACACGAGTCCCGCGAGCATCGCGACCGGGATGGCGAGCCAGAGCGCACCGGAGCCGATCAGCTCCTGAGTGTTCACGCGCTCTCCGCGAGCGCGTCTTCGACGAGCGTGGAGAGGATCGATGGGCCGTCGAGCGGTCCGACGATGCGGGCCGCCACACGCCCCTGCTTGTCGAGTACGAGTGTGGACGGAGTCCCCTGCAGGGGAGCGTCGCCCGCGAAGGCGAGCTTCGCCGCACCGCTGTCGACGTCGATGATGCTCGGGTACGTCACGCCGTACGTCTCGGCGAACGCTTTGGCGGTGTCGGCCTGATCGTAGATGTTGATGCCGACGAAGGAGACGTCTTCATCCTCGTTCGCCTGCCAGACGGATTCGAGGTCTTTCGCCTCGACGCGGCACGGGGCGCAGCCCGCGTACCAGAAGTTCACGACCGTGACGTCGTCGGCGATGTCCTCGCTGTTGAACTTCTCACCGTCTTCTGTCACTCCGCCGAAGACGATCGGCTCACCGCGGTCCTCCGGAGCGATCTCCACGACCGCACCGTCGGCCGAGATGTAACCTTTGCCGTCGCCGGAGAGGTACTGCTGGGCGACCGGATCCGGTGCGCACGCGGTCAGAGCGACGGCGAACAGCGCGGCGAGCGCGGCTCCGACCAGACGAGCGGGGCGCCCGGTACGGGAGGAGCGGCCGCTGCGAATCGGTCGAATCGTCGAGGCGAGTGGCACATTCCCAGTCTAGACACGGGAATCTATGGGTGATCTGGGTGCGAGCCGGCGCTCAGACCGCTCCGACATCGACCGCGTCGCCGGTCGCGGCGGGTTCGGCGTATCCCACTTCGCGCCAGACGTCGCCGACCCGTTCGAACGATGTCACGCTCGACAGCGCGCAGCGGCGGGTGCGGGGATCATGACGCAGCGGCAGGCCCGCAACGTACAGGTGCGTGATCCAGATCGGCGCCTGATGAGAGACGATCACGACATCCCCGCCGTCTGCCTCGTTCCACCCGCTGTTCATCGCCTTCTCCATGCGGTCGGCGATCGTGAGGTACGGCTCGCCCCAGCTCGGCACCGACGGCCGTCGCAGATGCCACCAGTTGCGCGGATCGCGCAGCGATCTGCTCATCCGCGTGCCTTCGAACACGTTCGTGGGCTCGATGACCCGCTCATCGATGACCGGCTCCAGCCCGAACATCTCCGCGAACGGCTCGGCCGACTCCTGCGCGCGCTCCAGCGGCGAGCAATGCAGCGAGGTCACTGCCCGATCGAGCGTCGCGACGTACTCCGCAGCCGACCGGGCCATCCGCCGTCCGTCCTCGCTCAGCCGGTAGTGCGGCAGTCGTCCGTACAGCACCCGCTGCGGATTGTGCACTTCGCCGTGGCGGACCAGATGGAGACGTTCGGCTGGCATGGCCCCAGTCTAGGGATGCCGTCCGCTGACGCCCGCGAGCGCCCACGTAGAATGGCGGAATGCTGCGTACACACACGACAGGCTCCCTGCGAGCCGAGAACATCGGTCAGACCGTCACCCTCTCGGGTTGGGTCGATCGTCGTCGTGACCACGGCGGCGTCGCATTCATCGACCTCCGTGATGCGTCGGGCATCGCGCAGGTGGTCATCCGTGACGAGGAGACGGCACATCCGCTGCGCAGTGAGTTCGTACTGAAGGTGACGGGCACGGTTTCCGCCCGACCCGCCGGCAACGAGAACCCGAACCTGCCCACCGGCGAGATCGAGGTCATCGCGACCGAGGTCGAGGTGCTCAACGAGTCCGCTCCCCTCCCCTTCCAGGTCTCCACCGGGCTCGGCGACGCCGACACCATCGGCGAGGATGTGCGGTTCAAGCACCGCTATCTCGATCTGCGGCGCCCGTCATCGGCATCCGCTCTTCGTCTGCGCTCCGATGTGAACAAGGCGATCCGCGACGTGCTGCACGATCGCGACTTCCTCGAGGTCGAGACCCCGACGCTCACGAAGTCAACTCCGGAGGGCGCCCGCGACTTCGTCGTCCCCGCACGCCTGCACCCCGGCAGCTGGTATGCCCTGCCGCAGAGCCCGCAGCTGTTCAAGCAGCTGCTCATGGTCGGCGGCGTCGAGAAGTACTACCAGATGGCCCGTTGCTACCGCGATGAGGACTTCCGCGCCGACCGTCAGCCGGAGTTCACGCAGCTCGACATCGAGATGAGCTTCGTCGACCAGGAAGACGTCATCGCGTTGATGGAGGAACTCATCCCGGCGATGTGGGCGACCATCGGCGTCGAGGTTCAGACTCCGCTGCCGCGCATCACCTACGCCGACGCCATGGCGAAGTACGGCTCTGACAAGCCCGACCTGCGCTTCGGTCTCGAACTCGTCGAGGCGACGGAGTACTTCAAGGACACGACGTTCCGGGTCTTCCAGTCCGACTACGTCGGCGCCGTTCTCATGCCCGGCGGCGCATCGCAGCCGCGCAAGCAGCTCGACGCCTGGCAGGACTGGGCGAAGCAGCGCGGAGCTCGCGGTCTCGCGTACGTGCTCTTCAACGAGGACGGCTCGCTCGGCGGCCCCGTCGCCAAGAACCTGTCGGATGCTGAGAAGGCCGGCCTCGCCGACCTCGTCGGCGCCGCAGCGGGCGACTGCGTGTTCTTCGCCGCCGGCTCAGCGAAAGACGGCCGCGCACTCCTCGGCGCCGCCCGTGTGGAGATCGGCCGCCGCCTCGGCCTTCTCGACCCCGACGTCTTCGCGTTCACCTGGGTGGTCGACGCCCCGATGTTCGAGCCTGCGGCGGATGCCGTGGCATCCGGTGACGTGGCCGTCGGCGCCGGCGCGTGGACAGCAGTACACCACGCCTTCACCGGCCCGAAGCCGGAGTTCGCCGACACGTTCGACACCGACCCCGGATCCGCGCTCGCCTATGCGTACGACATCGTCTGCAACGGGTCGGAGCTCGGCGGCGGGTCGATCCGCATCCATCGCGAGGACGTGCAGAAGCGCGTGTTCGAGGTCATGGGCATCTCGGATGCCGTCGCTGACGAGCAGTTCGGCTTCCTGCTCGACGCATTCAAGTTCGGTGCCCCGCCGCACGGCGGGATCGCGCTGGGCATGGACCGCGTGCTGCAGCACCTGACCAAGACCGACTCGATCCGCGAGGTCATCGCGTTCCCGAAGACCGGCAACGGCTTCGACCCGCTGACCGCTGCACCTGCGCCGATCACCGACGCGCAGCGCGCCGAGGCCGGCGTGGACTTCGTCCCTGAGGACGACGAGGCCTGAGGCTGTTCTTGTCGGACGTTTCGACTCGCTTGCGCTCGCTCAACGCGTTTCGTCTCGTCGCTGCGCTCCTCGCTCAACGACCCGAAACAGGCTGAGCGACCGCAGGGAGTCGAAGCAGCGAGACGCTACCCCGCGGGTCGTTGAGCGAGCGCAGCGAGACGCTACCCCGCGGGTCGTTGAGCGAGCGCAGCGAGACGCTACCCCGCGGGTCGTTGAGCGAGCGCAGCGAGACGAAACGGGCTGAGCGACCGCAGGGAGTCGAAGCCTGAGGCTGTTCTTGTCGGACGTTTCGACTCGCTTGCGCTCGCTCAACGCGTTTCGTCTCGTCGCTGCGCTCCTCGCTCAACGACCCGAAACGGGCTAGCGACCGCAGGGAGTCGAAGCCGCGAGACACTACCCCGCGGGTCGTTGAGCGAGCGCAGCGAGACGAAACGGGCTGAGCGACCGCAGGGAGTCGAAGCCGCGTCAGAGCGTCAGACCTTCCGGTACTGCGCAGAGCCGAAGCCGATGATGAGGTGCCCGATGAACGGGAACAGCCAGAGCAGGAAGAACGAGAACACGCCGCCCTTGCCGAAGTTGGCGCCCACCTTGAAAGCGACGACGATCGCGAAGATGATGTTCACGAACGGGATCAGGTAGAGCAGGGCGAACCACCCCGACATGCCTGCGATCTTCACCAGGAACACCCAGTTCACGATCGGGATCAGCGCGAGGATACCCGGGTAGCCCGCCTTCACGAATACCTTCCACATCGTGATCGCGTAGATGACGTAGTAGATGACGTAGAGGACGGAGGAGCTCGTCGAGAAGATCTGCTCCGACAGAAGGTTCGAATCCATGGCTCTCACCATGGCGGGGGCGCCGATGGCTTGTCAACCGTCGAGCCGGCCGCGACCTGCGCCCCCCTGCCTGCCACAGGTCGGACACGTTCCGTTTACCGGCTCCGCGCCCGCACGTCACCCCCGACTGATAGTTTGCTATCGCAACCCGATTCCGGCCTACCCGTGGCCGGACGCCGAGAGGATACCCATGGCCACCATTCCCCGCCGCGCGCGACTCGTCGCCGGCATCGCCCTCGCAGCGACCGCGACGCTCGCTCTCAGCTCGTGCGCGGCCGCCACCGGCGACAGCACCGATGACGCCGCAGCGGATGCCGCGACAGCCACCTCGATCGAAGACTTCGGCTCGTTCGAAGACCTCGAGTCCGCAGCGAAGGCCGAAGGCCAGCTGAACGTCATCGCCCTCCCGCGCGACTGGGCGAACTACGGCGAGATCCTCGACCTGTTCGCCGAGCAGTACCCCGAGATCACGATCAACGAGCAGTCGCCTGACATCTCCAGCGCCGAGGAGATCACCGCGGCGGAGACGAACGAGGGCCTCGACACCGCTCCGGACGTCTTCGACCTCGGCCTCGCTGTCGCGCTCTCCAGCACCGACCAGTTCGCGCCGTACCAGGTGCAGACCTGGGACGAGATCCCCGACGCTCTCAAGGAGTCGACCGGCCTGTTCGTCGGCGACTACGGCGGATACATGTCGATCGGCTACGACTCCTCGAAGTTCGACGAGCCCGGCTCGCTCGACGACCTGCTCGGCGCCGACTACAAGGGCGCCGTGGCGATCAACGGCGACCCGACGCAGGCAGGCGCCGCCTTCGCTGCGGTCGGCCTCGCAGCGGTGCAGTCCGACGGCACGCTCGACGACTTCCAGCCCGGCATCGACTTCTTCGGCGAACTGCAGAAGGCGGGCAACTTCCTCAAGGTCGACGTGACTCCGGCCACGATCACCAGCGGCGAGACGCCCGTCGTGTTCGACTGGGACTACCTGAACGCTGCGGCCGGTGCGGACAACGAGAACTGGAAGGTCGCCGTGCTCGACGGCGTCGGCTACGCCGGTTACTACAACCAGGCCATCAACAAGGACGCCCCGAACCCCGCGGCAGCCCGTCTGTGGCAGGAGTTCCTCTACAGCGACGACGTGCAGAACCTGTGGCTCAAGGGCGGCGCGCGTCCGGCACGCATGGAGGCCATGACCGAGGCCGGCACGATCGACGCCGACCTCGCGGCTGCTCTGCCCGAGGTTCCGTCAGAGACGGTCGTCCCGACCGAGGAGCAGTCGACGAACGCCGGCACCCTGCTCGGCGAGAAGTGGGCAGCGGCGGTCCAGTGACCACTGTGCTTCCGGGGGCGGATGCTACGGCATCCGCCCCCTCGATCGCCGGGCCGTCTCGCACGGCCCGGCGATCCGGCATGTCCGTGGCGTGGCTGGGGCTCGTGCCCTTCGCCGCCTACGTGCTGCTCTTCCTCGCGGTGCCGACCATTCTCGCCGTCGGCTCGGGTTTCTTCACCGACGACGGTGCATTCACCTGGACCAACGTCACCGCCCTCGCCGACCCGGTCGTGCTGAACACGTTCGCGAACTCCGCAGGCCTCTCGCTGCTGACCGCCGTCGTCGGCGCCGTCGCCGGTGCACTGGTCTGCTACGCCTTGCTCGGCATGAACCCGCAGGGTGCGGTGCGCTCGAGCGTGGATGCCGCGGCCGGTGTGCTCGCCCAGTTCGGCGGCGTCATGCTCGCGTTCGCCTTCATCGCCACGGTCGGCGCGCAGGGCGTCATGACGCTGTTCCTGCAGGACGCGTTCGGGCTGAACATCTACGAGAACGGCATGTGGCTCTACGAGGTGCCCGGCCTGATCATGCCGTACATCTACTTCCAGGTGCCTCTCATGGTGATCACGTTCATGCCTGCCCTGGCCGCCTTGAAGCCGCAGTGGACCGAGGCGAACCTCACGCTCGGCGGCACCCGCGCGAGCTTCTGGCTGCGCATCGGCATCCCCGTGCTCGCGCCGTCGTTCCTCGCGAGCCTGCTGCTGCTGTTCGCGAACGCGTTCTCGTCGTACGCGACGGCGGCCGCCCTCGCCAGCCAGGGGTCGCAGATCGTTCCGCTGCAGATCCGTGCCGCCCTCACCAGCGAGACCGTTCTCGGCAGGGAGAACCTCGCCGGCGCCCTGGCACTGGGCATGATCGTCGTCGTCGGCATCGTGATGGCGCTGTATTCGCTGGTGCAGCGCCGGGCAGCGAGGTGGCAGTCATGAACCGGCTCGGACCCTCGCTCGCCACGCGCTGGATCATCGGTGTCGTGGTGGGAGCGTTCTTCGCGATCCCGCTGATCTCGACTCTGCTCTACACGCTGCGCGGCAGCACTTCGAACGGCGGCGAAGGCGGCCTGTCGTTCGAGCGTTGGGCCGCGCTGTTCGACCCCGCGGCATCCGCGGCCATCAAGCCCATCTGGACGGGCCTGGGCAACTCGCTCGTGCTCGCTCTCATCACGGTGCTGATCGTGCTGCTGCTGCTGGCGCCGACCATGATCCTGGTGAACCTGCGGTTCCCGAAGCTCAAGCCGTTCTTCGAGTTCGCGGTGCTGCTGCCCATCTCGATACCGGCGATCGTGCTCGTCGTCGGCCTCGCGCCGATCTACCTGCAGATCGGACGCGCACTCGGCACCGGCACCTGGACGCTGGCTTTCGCCTACGGCGTCACCGTGCTGCCGTTCGCATTCCGCTCGATCCAGGCGTCCATCGACGCCGCAGATCTGAAGACACTGGCCGAAGCTGCCCGTTCCCTCGGCGCGAGCTGGCCGGTCGTGGTCGTGAAGGTACTCGCTCCGAACATCCGTCAGGGTCTGCTCGCGGCATCCCTCATCTCCATCGCGGTCGTGCTCGGCGAGTTCACGATCGCGTCGCTGCTCAACCGCCAGGTGTTCCAGACAGCGATGGTGGTGGTGCAGAAGCAGGACGCCTACGCTCCGGCGATCTTCACTCTGCTCGCGCTGCTGTTCTGCTTCCTCCTGCTGCTCATCATCGGCCGCGCTGCACGCGGCAACGGAAAGGCCCGCTCATGACCGCTCTTCCCGCCACTGCCGACAACGTGCTGCTCGCCGAGGCCGGCGAGGGCACGCGCGTGCAGTTCCAGGGCATCGAGAAGAGCTACGGCTCCAATCAGGTGCTCCACGGCGTCGATCTCGACATCGCACCTGGCGAGTTCGTCTCGTTGCTCGGGCCGTCCGGATGCGGCAAGACCACCGCGCTGCGCGTGCTGGCGGGTCTGGAGAGCGCAGACGGCGGCGCCGTGCTGCTCGGAGGGCAGGACGTCTCGCGCATCCCCACCAACAAGCGCGACATCGGCATGGTCTTCCAGTCGTACTCGCTCTTCCCGCACCTGCGCGTCGATGACAACACCGCGTTCGGGCTGCGTCGTCGGGGCGTCGGCAAGGCCGCTGCGGCGAAGCGCGCGCTCGACGCTCTGGCGCTGGTCGGACTCGAGGGTTTCGCCGATCGCTATCCGCACCAGCTCTCCGGCGGTCAGCAGCAGCGCGTCGCTCTCGCCCGCGCTCTGGTCACCGAGCCGCGTGTTCTGCTGCTGGATGAGCCGCTGTCGGCGCTCGATGCGAAGGTGCGAGTGCAGCTGCGCGACGAGATCCGCCGCATTCAGCTGCGGCTCGGTATCACGACGGTGTTCGTCACTCACGATCAGGAGGAGGCGCTGGCCGTCTCGGATCGGATCGCGGTGATGGATGCCGGTCGCATCGACCAGATCGACACCCCCGAAGAGCTCTATCTGCGCCCCGCGACCGCGCACGTCGCCGCTTTCGTCGGACTCTCCAGCGTCGTCCCCGGTGTCGCGTCGGGTGGGCACGTGACGGTGTGGGGCCGCGAGCTGCCGACGAACGCGCCCGCCGATGGGCCGGTCGAGGTGCACCTGCGGCCCGAGAACCTGCGGTTCTCCGGAGAGGCGAATGCCGCGATCGGCGGCGTCGTGGAGGAGAGCACGTTCCTCGGCAGCATCCGCCGCACGCTCGTGAAGACGGATGCCGGCGACCTGGTCCGCGTGCAGCACGATGCGCACCAGCATCCGTCCTTCGGAGACCGCGTGCACCTCGCGATCGAGCCGGTGCCGGTGGCGGTGCGCGCCACGGGCTTAGGGTGACCGAGAATCGAGACCTCAGGTTTGTGTCGCGCATCCCGCGGCACAATTCTCACATCATCCATCGACAGTTCACGCGTTCGTCTTCTTCTCCCCCTTGGCTGAATCTGATGCCGACTGCGGCGTCTTTCCCGTAGAGCTACCGAGGAGATACCCATGCTCGTGTCCAGAGAACGCCGCCGCGGCACATTGTTGGCCGTTGGCATCACTGCGCTGATGGCAGCCACGCTGATGACTCCGACGATCGCGATGGCCGCGGACGATGGCGCCACCGACATCACTGAGAACGGAGGTGCGACACGCAACACGGAAGACCGCACGGCCGCCGTGCGCGAGGCCCTCGTCGACGGCCCCGCCAAGAACGTCATCCTTCTCATCGGTGACGGCATGGGTGACTCCGAGATATCACAGTCGCGCGCAACTACGCCGAAGGCGCATCCGGAGCATTCGCCGGGATCGATGCCCTCCCGCTGACGGGCTCTTACACGACCTACTCCCTGCGCGAGGACGGCACCGCGAACTACGCCTCCGAGTCCGCTTCGACCGCAAGCGCATGGTCGACCGGCACGAAGGGGATCAACGGTCAGCTGAGCATCGACATCAACGGCGTGGCACAGGCGACCCTCCTCGAGCTTGCGAAGGCGAACGGGATGAGGACGGGCGACGTTTCCACCGCCGAGATCCAGGACGCGACCCCAGGTGCCCAGATCTCGCACATCTCCCAGCGCGGATGCTACGGACCGGACAAGACGTCGGCGAACTGCGCCTCGGAGGCGCTCGAGAACGGCGGACTCGGCTCGATCAGCGAGCAGCTGCTGAACCTTCGTCCTGACGTCACGCTCGGCGGCGGCTCGGCGAGCTTCACGCAGACTGCGAAGGCGGGTCCGTGGGAGGGCGCAACCCTGTTCGAACAGGCCGCGGACCGCGGCTACCAGGTGGTTGACGACGCTGAAGGGCTTGCCGGGGTCACCGCGGCGGACCAGAACGCGCCATTGCTCGGCCTCTTCACGCCGGGCAACTTCCCCGTGCGCTGGCAGGGCCCTGAGGCCACCGTCGGCGGTGGCGATGCAGCCCCAACCGCGTGCACCGAGAACCCCGAGCGTCTCGACACCGGTCTCTCGCTGGGTTCGCTCACGCAGAAGGCGATCGAGCTCCTCGACAACGACAACGGCTTCTTCCTGCAGGTGGAGGGCGCGAGCATCGACAAGCAGAACCACGCCGCAAACGCGTGCGCTCAGATCGGTGAGACTGTCGACCTCGATGAGGCCACGCAGGTGGCTCTGGCATACGCACAGCAGAACCAGGACACCTTGGTCGTCGTCACCGCCGATCACGCTCACACGAGCCAGATCGTCGGCTCGACCCCTCCTGGACTCAGCGTCAACCTGCAGACCGTCGAGGGCGGATCGATGATCGTGTCCTACGGCACGGCAGAGGCGGGCGGATCACAGCAGCACACCGGTTCGCAGGTGCGCGTCGCCGGGTACGGCCCCGGAGCTGCCAACCTGCTCGGGCTCACGGACCAGACAGACCTCTTCTTCACCTCGGCAGGCGCACTGGAACTCAACCGCGACCTGAAGTCGCTCAGCGCTGACGCAACGATCTCGGCCAGTGCTGCGGAGGTCGCACCCGGTGCAACTGTGACCGTGAGCGTTGATGGTCTCGACGCGGACTGGCAGGCGAGCGTTGCATCGGATGCGGCTGCCGCAAAGCTTGCAGCCGCTTCGAGCCCGCAGCGCGACGTGCTGTCTGGTCGCGCCGAGTTCACCGTCACGGCCCCTACTGAGGTCGGAACGCACAGCGTGACGGTGACCGGAGCGCAGACGGGCGTTGTTCTCACGACAGACATCACCGTCACTGAGACTCCGACGACGCCGGCACCCACTGACCCGGCTGACGGCGGCGCAGGCGCTCTGCCCGGCGGACAGGGTGGCGCCGGCGCCGGCGGCGGACTCGCCATCACCGGTGCGGCCGTTCCGTACGTGCTGCTGGCGATCGCTGTCGCGATGATCGCTGTCGGCGGCTACACGATTCACCGTCGCCGCATGATCTGAGTGTGAACCGGTCGCCTCTCGGCGGCCCCAGCGAGGCTGGCGCTACACCTTTCAGCGTCCGCGGCATCGATCGATGTGGCGGATGCTGGAAGGTGTAGCTGTTTCGCCTGACTGTGGCGCGTGGTGACGTTACAGAACGCGGGCGAGGAAGTCCTGCGTGCGCGGATGCTGCGGGTTCGCGAGCACCTGGCGCGGGTCGCCCTCCTCGACGATCACGCCACCGTCCATGAAGATCAGGCGGGATCCGACCTCGCGCGCGAAGCCCATCTCGTGCGTGACGACGAGCATCGTCATCCCCTCGTCGGCGAGAGTGCGCATGACCTGCAGCACCTCGCCCACCAGTTCGGGGTCGAGCGCGGAGGTCGGCTCGTCGAACAGCATCATGTCGGGGTTCATGCACAGCGCCCTGGCGATCGCCACGCGCTGCTGCTGACCGCCGGAGAGGTGACCGGGGTAGGCGTCGGCCTTCTCGCTGAGACCCACCCGGCCGAGCATCTCGCGGGCGACCCTCTCGGCCTCGGTCTTCGAGCGCTTCTTCACGCGCTGCTGCGCGATCATCAGATTGCCCATCACATCGAGATGCGGGAACAGGTTGAAGCTCTGGAACACCATGCCGATGCGCGTGCGGACGCGGTCGATGTCGATGTCGGGGTCGGTGATGTCGATCCCCTCGATCAGCACCTTTCCGCCGGTCGGCTCCTCGAGCAGGTTCACCGATCGCAGCAGGGTCGACTTGCCGGAACCCGACGGTCCGATCACGCACACGACCTCGCCCGCCTTCACGGTCAGGTCGATGCCTTTGAGCACCTCGTTGTCGCCGAAGCTCTTGACGAGCCCCTGGATGTCGATCGCCGGGGCGTGGACATCGATTAGATCAGTGCTCATCGCTGCCTCGCCATTCGTCGCTCCAGCCACGCACTGAAGCGCGTGAGCGGGATCGTCACGATCAAGTAGAGGGCCGCCGCCATGATCAGCGGTGTTCCGTTCGCATTCTGCGTGCTCGCGTCACGGGCGAAGTTGGTGAGTTCCTTCGACCAGATGAACGTCCCGGCGACGAAGAGCAGCGAGGTGTCCTTCAGCAGCAGCACGAACTCGTTCGTGAGCGGCGGGATGATGATGCGGAACCCCTGGGGCACGACGATCCAGAACGTCGTCTTCATCGGCGACATGCCCAGCGAACGGGCGGCCTCGGTCTGCCCCTTCGGCACCGCCTGGATGCCCGCACGGATCGTCTCGGCCATGTACGCCGAGGCGACCAGGATGAGGCCGATCAGGCCGAGGACCACCGGCCCGCCGAGCTTCGTGCCCGGCACGCCCAGCCCGATCGGCAGGATGAACGCTATGGCGAAGATCGTCAGGATCGCCGGCAGACCGCGGAACAGTTCGATCCACGCCGTGGCGATCCACCGGAACGGTCCGATGCTCGACAGCTTGAGCAGTGCCAGCACGATCCCGAGCAGCAGGCCTCCGACGAACGCCACCGCGGTGAACCAGAGCGTGTTCACCAGGGCGGTCGTGATGATGCCCGGGAGCATCTTCGCGGCGATCTCCGGATTGAAATACAGCTTCGCGATCCGGGCCCAGTCGGTGCTGACGGCCAGCCAGACGACGACTGCGATCAGCACCGCATAGACGATGTATCTGTAGAGCTTGCTCTTGGTCGTGCGCCTCAACGCCATCGTCAAGGACTCCTGTCCTGCTCGCCCTGCCGACTACTCTGCGGTGAAGTAGTTGTCGTAGATCGTCTGGTAGTCGCCGCTGTCACGAAGCTCCTGCAGGGCGCCGTTGATCGCCTCGCGCAGCTCGTCCTTCTCGCCCTTGGCGAAGGCGAAGCCGTACTGCTCGTCGGTGTTGTACTCCTCGACGATCTTGTAGGCGGAATCGGCCTTCTCGTGCTCGAGGTTCACCGGCTGGTCCTGGAGGATCGCGTCGATCTGGCCCGCCTGCATCGCCGGCCACAGTTCACCGTCCGACGGGTACTGCACGAGCTCCGCGCCTTCGGCGTTCTCAGAGGCGTAGGTCTCTCCTGTGGTGCCCTGCTGCACGCCGACGTTACGACCCGAAAGGTCATCGATCGACTTGATGCCGGAGTCGGTGCGCACGAGCAGCGACTGCAGCGAGTCGTAGTACGGGTCGGAGAAGTCGAGGTTCGCCTCGCGCTCTTCCGTGATGGTCATGGCGGATGCTCCGATGTCGCACGTGCCCGCCGCGAGCGTGGTGCCGGACTGCAGGGCATCGAAGCCGACATCCTGCACCGACAGCTTGAGGTCGAGGCTCTTGGCGATCGCATCGAGCAGGTCGATGTCGAAACCGGTGTAACCGGTGCCGTTGTCGCCCCCCTCGAACTCGAACGGCGCGTAGGGGATGTCGGAGCAGACCGTCAGCGTTCCCGCCTCGGTGAGGCCGTAGTCGTCACCGGCGGCGGTCTCGCCGCCGCCCGCGTCGCCACCGCCGCTGGCGCAGCCGGAGAGAGCGAGCATGGCGGTCGCGGCGAGCGCGATACCGAAGGTGAAATTACGACGACGGGGCATGACCGCTCCACGGAGACTGGGGCGAGCTCGCCCACGAACAGGTATCAAGATCATCTTGACACGGAGCGACGGCGATGCCTCGATCAGGATGGTTACGTTTGCGTTTCGAGTCTGATCAGATCTGGAAATCGACGGCGACGCGGGAGGCGACTACCGAGCGGATGTACACCGCGGCTTCTTCGTGGGCCGGATGCACCACGTACTGCTCCAAAGCCTCGACCGAGTCGAAATCCGCGATCAGCGTGACGTCCCAGTTCGCATCCGGGTACACGGAGTTCGCGCCGGCCGAGATCGAACGCAGCTGGGGCACGACACCGCCCAGCGCGTTCAGCCGGCGGGCGACCTCTGCGGCCTGCTCTGCGCGTTCGACAGCATCCTCGCTCGCGAGCTTCCAGCTCACCACGTGCCTGAGCATCAGATTTCCTCCAGCTTCTGGCGCAGCCGGGCGGGCGAGACCCGCCAGTGCGCGTGCAGTTCATCGTCGATGAGCACGACGGGGATCTTCTCCCACCACAGTTCATACAGGGCGGGGTCGTCTTCTATCGACCTCTCGACGATCTCGATGCGATCGCCGATGTCATCGGGCAGATCCGCGACGACGGTCTCGACGATCCCGAGCGCGGTCGGGCACAGATGGCACCCGGCCTTGCCGATGACCGTGATGGTCGTCACGCCGAAGGAACCGCGACCGGGTGGCCGGAGGCGATCCACTCGCCAGTGCCGCCATCGACGTTCGTGGCGTCGTGGCCCTGGGCCTCGAGCGCCTGCACGACGCGCGCCGACCGACCGCCGACCTGGCAGATCACGTCGAACGCCTCGGCGGGAAGCTCTTCGAGACGGCTTCCCAGCTCGGACATCGGGATGTTCACCGCACCGGGCACGTGGCCACCGGCGAACTCATCCCGCTCGCGCACATCGATGAGCGGCGTTCCCGTGCGGGCAGCGAGCTCTGCGACACTGATCGACTTCATGGATTCTCCCTGAAATTCGAGGTCTGGGTCTGGAGATACGTGGCCACAGACACAAAGCGCCCGTCCGAAGACAGGCGCTCGTGTCCAGCCGCTTACTTCTTGTTGCGGCGCTGGTGGCGAGTCTTTCGAAGCAGCTTGCGATGCTTCTTCTTCGCCATGCGCTTGCGGCGCTTCTTGATGACAGAACCCACGGAAACCTCACTACGTCAGTGGCTGGGCGTCGCACGAAGTCGGACGCCCGGGTACGGGCATGGAAAAAATGCCTCGGGTCAGTCTAGCAAACCAGCGGACCTTCGCTGATCACCGAGGCGGATGGGCTCAGCCGACGTCGGCGATCGGCCTCTGAAGGGCGTCGGTGACGGCGGATTCGGGCACGCGATAGCTGCGGCCGAATCGGATCGCGGGCAACTCGCCCGCGTGGACGAGACGATAGACGGTCATCTTCGACACGCGCATGATCTCGGCGACTTCGGCAACCGTAAGGAACCGGACGTCTGGAACTTCGGGCATCCCCTGTACCCCTTTCTGCTGAAGCACACTCTATGGCGAACCTGCGACGCGTGTAAACCCGAGTGACTGATGTGACCTGTGGGAATCAGAGGTGCCGGTCTCAGTTGCCGAGCCGTTTGATAGCGGTGGCGACCACGTGCTTGGCGGATGCCGCGGCGCGGCCGAAGACCTCGGCCGCGTGCGCGGCACCGTCAGGCAGCGGAGCGAGCGACAGATCGATGTCAGGGGCGCCGTCTCCGAAGGCATCGACGAGGAACGGCACGAGCCAGTCATCCACGACCTCGAGCGGTTCCACCTCGATGCTGTAGAACCGGCGCTGTCCGTCTTCGCGGACGCTGACCAGTTCGGACTCGCGCAGCACCTTCAGGTGCTTGGAGACCGTGGGCTGGCTGATGCCGAGTTCGCTGACGATCTGCGAGACGCTGGTTCCGGCATCCCCGTCGGCGGCCCGTCGCAGGAGGAGCTGGAGGATGTCTCGCCTCGTGCCGTCTGCGATCACGTCGAAGATGTCGGTCATGAGATCAGGGTAGTCGTCCCACGCGCGGAGTACCATGACGAAGGCTCGCCGGGACGACTGGGGCGAGCGAACACGGAGCGGACTCAGGAGGGCGTCGATGTCGAGCATCGGGTCATCGGCATCCCCGCGCACGCGCGCACGCGACTTCTGGCGCTTCGCGCGCCACATCATCACGTCATCGCCTTCCCGCTTCGCGATTCTCGTCTTCACCGCGCTGATCCTGCTGTTCACGGCACTGTTCTCGTTGCCGCTCGCCTCGGCCAGCGGCACCGTCACCCCGATCAGCGATGCGCTGTTCACCGCGGTCTCCACGATCTGCGTCACAGGGCTCTCGACAGTCGACATGGCCACCCACTGGTCTCCGTTCGGGCACGTGCTCATCTTCCTCGGCGTCAACATCGGCGGCATGGGAGTGCTGACCCTGACGTCAGTGCTCGGACTGGTCATCTCGAAGAAGCTCGGGCTGCGCGCCAAGCTGCTTGCGGCAGGCGACAGCAACCCGCTGCGCGCGCACGGCGGCGTGGTGAACGAGGGGCAGACGGTGCGACTGGGCGAAGTCGGTCAGCTGCTGAAGACGGTCGCGCTGTCGCTGCTGCTCATCGAGTTCGTGGTGGCTCTGCTGCTCTACCCGGGGCTCGTCATGGCCGGCATCCCTCCGCTCGCAGCTCTGTGGGAAGCGCCGTACTACGCGGCCATGTCATTCACGAACACCGGATTCACGCCGAATGCGGGTGGCGTCGGCGAGTTCGCTGACGACTACTTCGTACTCAGCGTGCTCATGGTCAGCGTCTTCCTCGGCAGCATCGGCTTCCCGGTGATCTACACCCTCGCCAAGAACTACTGGCATGTGAAGCGGTGGTCGCTGCACAGCAAGCTCACGCTCATCACGACCGGAATCCTGTTCGTACTCGGTGCGGCCGTGTTCCTCATCCTCGAGTACAACAACCCGCTGACCTTCGGCTCGATGGATGCCGGCGACACCACGTTCCAGGCCTTCTTCCTTTCGGCCATGACGCGATCCGGCGGCTTCAGCGTGGTCGAGATCTCAGACCTCAACGGCTCCTCTATGCTCGCCGCGTCCATGCTGATGTTCGTCGGCGGCGGTTCCGCGTCCACCGCCGGCGGCATCAAAGTGACCACCCTCGCCGTGCTGGCGATCGCCGTGTGGTCCGAGGCGCGCGGTCGACAGTCCGTCGAGGCCTTCGGCCGCAGGATCCCCAGCGACGTGCAGCGTGTCGCCCTCTCGGTCGTCGCCTGGGGTGCCACGATCGTCGCATTGTCGACCATCGTCATCGCCCAGATCACGAAGGCTCCGATCAGCGACGTGCTCTTCGACGTCATCTCGGCCTTCGGCACCGTCGGACTCTCGTCCGGCCTCACGGCGGAGCTGCCCGACTCGGCCGTCTACGTCATGGCCGCCACCATCTTCATGGGACGAATTGGTACAGTGACTCTCGCCGCGGCGGTCGCCGCGACATCGCGTTCGCAGCTCTACTCGCTGCCCGTGGAAAGGCCGATCGTTGGTTGAAGTCCTCCGGGGCGACGCGCCCGTACTGGTCATCGGACTCGGACGCTTCGGCGCCGCGTGCGCCGGTGAGCTCGACCGCCTCGATCGCGAGGTGCTCGCGATGGACGAGAATCTCGAGCTCGTCCAGAAGTGGTCGGATCGCGTCACTCATACGGTGCAGGGCGACGCCCGCAACATCGACGCGCTCAAGCAGATCGGCGCACAGGACTTCCAGGTCGCCGTGGTCGCGGTGGGCTCGCTCATCGAAGCATCCGTGCTGATCACCGCGAACCTCGTCGATCTCAAGGTGCCGCAGATCTGGGCCAAGGCCGTCTCACAATCGCACGGCAAGATCCTCGCCCGCGTCGGCGCGAACCACGTGATCTACCCGGAGCGGGAGGCCGGCGAGCGCGTCGCCCACCTCGTGAGCGGACGGATGCTGGACTTCATCCGTTTCGACGACGACTTCGTGCTCGCCAAGATGTATCCGCCGAAGTTCATCCGCGGCGTCGGCCTGAACGAGTCGGGCGTGCGGTCGAAGTACAAGGTCACGGTCGTCGGTGTGAAGAGTCCGGGCAAGCCGTTCCGCTACGCCGAGGCGGACACCGTGGTGACCAACCACGACCTCATCATCGTGTCGGGTACCAACAGCGACATCGAGCGGTTCGCCAGCCTCGACCGCTGAGTCAGGCGCCGGCGGCGAGCTCGTGAGAGCGCGCCAGCGCAGCATCCGTCGCCTTGGCGAAGACCTCGTCGAGGTGCGCGTCCTGCAGCACGGCGATCGCGCGTTCGGTGGTGCCCTTGGGGCTCGTCACCCGACGGCGCAGTTCGGCGGGATTCTCTCCTGACACGTCGAGCAGTGCCGTGGCGCCGATGAAGGTCTGCTCGACGATCAGACGGGCATCGGCCTCGCCGAAGCCCTTGCCGATCGCGGCCTTGGTCAGCTCCTCGATCAGGAGGAAGACGTACGCAGGGCCGGAGCCTGAGATCGTGCCGAGCGCGTCGATCTTCTCCTCTGGCACCTCGACAACCGACCCGACGAGCTCGAACAGCCGACGGACCACGGCGACCTCGTCTTCTGAGGCGGCCGAGTTCGCAGCGATGCCGGTGACGGCTTTGCCGACGGTCGCCGGAGTGTTCGGCATCGAGCGGATCACGCTGACATCCGAGCCGAGGACCTCGGCGAAGCTCGCCAGGCTGATGCCGGCGGCGAGGCTCACGACGATGGCATCCTCACGCAGAACGGGCGCGATCTCGCGGAGCAGATCGGCGACCATGGCGGGCTTCACTCCGACGAGGATGATCCGGGCTGACGCCGCAGCCTCGGTGTTGCCGTCCGGCTGATCTTCGAGTGCGATCGCCGTCACTCCCTCGAGATCTGTGAGGCTCTCGGATTTCGCCGCGGTGCGATTGGTGGCCGTGATACCACCGTCGACGGCGATGCCCGAGGCGACGACGCCCTGGAGGATCGCGCCTCCCATCGAGCCGGCACCGAGGAACGCGAGGGACGGAAGTGATTCAGCCATGCCGCCATCCTATGCACCCCATTCGACAGCGCCGAGGGCGCTCGTGTGCATCGCGACCGGCGGAACTAGACTCGGCCCATGAGTGCATCCGGTGGCAGCAAGGCGATCGTCGCGGCGTTCCTGGCGAACCTGGGGATCGCGATCGCGAAGTTCATCGCGTGGGCCCTGTCCGGGTCCGCGTCCATGCTCGCGGAGGCCATCCACTCGGTCGCGGATTCCGGAAACCAGCTGCTTCTGATGCTCGGCGCACGCAAGGCCAAGCACTCCGCCGATCGCGAGCATTCGTTCGGCTACGGACGCGAACGCTACGTGTACGCATTCGTCGTGTCCATCATCCTGTTCTCGGTCGGCGGCCTGTTCGCGATCTACGAGGGCGTCGACAAGCTGACCCATCCGTACGCGCTCGACCCCGTCTGGTGGTGGCTGCCGCTCGTCGTGCTCGTGATCGCGATCGGCCTCGAGTCGTTCTCGCTGCGCACCGCCGTCAAAGAGAGCAACCTCGTGCGTGAGGAGGGCCAGTCGTGGGTGTCGTTCGTGCGGCGCGCGAAAGCGCCGGAACTGCCCGTCGTGCTGCTGGAGGACATCGGCGCTCTGACCGGACTCACGTTCGCCCTGCTCGGCGTCGGCCTGACGATCATCACCGGCAACAGCGTCTTCGATGCGCTCGGCACACTCGCGATCGGCGTGCTGCTCGTGCTCATCGCCGTGGTCCTCGGCATCGAGACCAAGAGCCTTCTGGTCGGCGAGGGCGCGAACCAGGCCGACCTCGACCTGATCATGGATGCCATCGTCGGCGGCCCCGACGTCGAGAAGCTCATCCACCTGAAGACTCTCTACCTCGGCCCCGACGAGATGCTCGTCGCGGCGAAGATCGCGCTCACCTCGGACAAGAGCGTGCGCGAGGCTGCCGCCGACATCGACGAGATCGAGAAGCGGATCCGGGATGCCGTTCCCGTCGCGCGCGCGATCTACATCGAGCCCGACGTCTACCGTCCGGCGATCGACCCCACCCCGCCGACGGATGTGTTCGTGCTGAAGTCTTCCGACTGAGACCGGCTGCGTCGGCGCATGGAGGTGTCGCGTGTGGCCGCTCAAAGGGCGCAGACACGACACATCGCGCCACCTGCCGGCGCAGAGGGGCGCGGGGGTAC
>NZ_JABFAS010000002.1:2751389-3060319 GCF_017168295.1 Microbacterium sp. KRD172
CTCAACGACCCGTGGGGGGTGGGCTCGCTCAACGAACCGTGGGGGGTGGGCTCGCTCAACGACCCGTGGCTCATCGCAGGAATGCAGCCGCGACACCGGAGTCGACCGGGATGTGAAGACCGGTCGTGCGGCTGAGCTCGGGGCCGGTCAGGACGTACACGGCATCCGCGACGTTCTCGGGCACGACCTCGCGCTTGAGGATCGTGCGGTTCGCGTAGAACTGGCCGAGATCCTTCTCGTCGACGCCGTAGGTCGCGGCGCGGTTCGCGCCCCAGCCGGAGGCGAAGATACCGGAGCCGCGCACGACGCCGTCGGGGTTGATGCCGTTGACCCGGATGCCGTGCTCACCGAGTTCCACGGCGAGCAGCCGCACCTGGTGGGCCTGGTCGGCCTTGGTCGCCGAGTACGCGATGTTGTTCGGGCCGGCGAAGACGGAGTTCTTCGACGAGATGTAGATGATGTCGCCGCCGAGCTTCTGATCGATGAGCACCTTCGCCGCAGCCTTGGAGACGAGGAAGGATCCCTTCGCCATGACTTCGTGCTGCAGGTCCCAGTCCTTCTCGGTGGTCTCGAGCAGCGGCTTCGACAGCGACAGGCCGGCGTTGTTGACGACGAGATCGACCCCGCCGAAGGCGAGCACGGCGTCGTTCAGCGCGGCCTGCACGGCGTCAGCATCCGCGACGTTGGCGGCGACGCCGATCGCGACATCCGTGTTCCCGAGTTCGGCGGCCGCGGCCTGTGCCTTCTCGAGATCGAGGTCGGCGACGACAACGCACGCGCCCTCGGCGGCGAGGCGGGTGGCGATGGCCTTGCCGATGCCGGATGCTGCGCCGGTCACGAACGCGATGCGCCCCTGGTGCGACTTCGGCTTCGGCATCCGCTGCAGCTTGGCCTCCTCCAGCGCCCAGTACTCGATGTTGAACTTCTCGGCGTCCGAGATGGGGGCGTACGTCGAGAGAGACTCCGCACCGCGCATGACGTTGATCGCGTTGACGTAGAAGTCGCCGGCGACGCGGGCGGTCTGCTTGTTCGCTCCGTAGGAGAACATGCCGACGCCTGGGATCAGAACGATGAGCGGATCGACGCCGCGAATCGCGGGCGACTCGTCGGTCGCGTGCGCGTCGTAGTACGCCTGGTAGTCGGCGCGGTACTCGGCGTGTAGCTCGTGCAGGCGTGCGATCTGCTCGTCGACGGATGCCGTCGTCGGCAGATCGAGGATGAGCGGCTTGACCTTGGTGCGCAGGAAGTGGTCGGGGCAGCTGGTGCCGAGAGCCGCGAGCTCGGGTGCACGCTCGGATGCCAGGAAGTCGAGCACCACGTCGGAATCGGTGAAGTGGCCGACCATCGGCTTGTCCGTCGATGCGATGCCGCGGACCGTGCCGGCGATGGCAGCGGCGCGCTCACGACGTTCGTCCGACGGCAGTGCCGTGAACCCGTCACGCGTGCTGCCGAAGGGGTCGGCCTTGCCGTTCGCCTCGATGTAGGCGGCGGCGGTGTCGATGATCCACAGCGAGTTGGCCTCTGCCTCCTCGGACGTGTCGCCCCAGGCGGTGATGCCGTGGCCGCCGAGGATCGTGCCGATCGCGGCCGGGTTCTGCTTCTTGATCTCTGCGATGTCGAGTCCGAGCTGGAACCCGGGGCGGCGCCACGGCACCCAGACGACCTTCTCGCCGAAGATCTTCGTGGTCAGCGCCTCGCCGTCGGCGGCCGTGGCGATCGCGATGCCGGAGTCGGGATGCAGGTGGTCGACGTGCGCAGCATCCACCAGGCCGTGCATGGCGGTGTCGATCGAGGGCGCAGCCCCGCCCTTGCCGTGCAGGCAGTAGTCGAACGCGGCGACCATCTCATCTTCACGCTCGACGCCGGGGTAGACGTCGACGAGGGCACGGAAGCGGTCGAGGCGCAGCACCGCGAGGCCCTGCTCCTTCAGCGTTCCGAGGTCTCCGCCGGAGCCCTTGACCCACAGCAGTTCGACGGGCTGGCCGGTGACGGGATCTGTTTCGGTGCCCTTGGCGGAGGTGTTGCCGCCGGCGTAATTCGTGTTCTTCGGATCCGCGCCGAGGCGGTTCGACCGCGCGATGAGGGCGGCGGCAGTGGGATTCGTCATGTCAAAGTCCTTGTATCGAAGTCTTGAGGGCGGCGCTTACGCGCCCCAGCCGGCCTGGACGCCGCCGACGCGGTCGGCCGCGATCTTCTGCTGGTAACCGGATGCCGCGTATGCCGCCATCGGGTCGCCGGCGAGGCCGCGCGTCTCGCGCCATTCGGCGAGGGCCGGGCGCACGTCGGTGTAGAACGCGTCCATGAACACGGCATTGGCCGCGAGAACGTCGCCCGACTTCTGCGCGGCGGTCAGGGCATCCTTGTCGACGAGCAGCGCGCGCGCCGTCATCTCCTGCACGTTCAGCACCGAGCGGATCTGGCCGGGGATCTTGTCCTCGACGTTGTGGCACTGGTCGAGCATGAACGCCACGTCGGGGTTGTTCAGGCCGCCGCCACGGATGACCTCGAACAGGATGCGGAACAGCTGGAACGGGTCGGCCGCGCCGACGATGAGGTCGTCGTCTGCGTAGAAGCGCGAGTTGAAGTCGAAGGAGCCCAGCTTGCCGAGACGCAGCAACTGCATGACGATGAACTCGATGTTCGTGCCCGGCGCATGGTGGCCCGTGTCGAGGCACACCATGGCCTTGTCGCCGAGCGAAGCCACCTGCGCGTATGAAGTCCCCCAGTCCGGAACGTCGGTGTGGTAGAAAGCGGGCTCGAAGAACTTGTACTCCAGCACGAGGCGCTGGTCGTCGCCGAGGCGCGCGTAGATCTTCTGCAGGGATTCGTTGAGGCGGTCCTGGCGGCCGCGCAGGTCGGCCTGGCCCGGGTAGTTCGAGCCCTCGGCGAGCCAGATTTTCAGGTCGCGCGATCCGGTCGCATCCATCACGTCGATGCAAGCGAGGTGGTGATCGATCGCCTTGTTGCGGACCGCCGCGTCCTCGTGAGTGAGAGCGCCGAACTTGTAGTCGTCGTCCTGGAACGTGTTGGAGTTGACGGTGCCGAGTGAGACGCCGAGGTCTTCCGCGTGCTTGCGCAGGTCATCGTAGGAGTCGACGAGGTCCCACGGGATGTGCAGCGCGACGCTCGGCGCGAGGGCGGTGTACTTGTTGACCTGCGCGGCATCAGCAATCTTCTCCCACGGGTCACGCGGCGTGCCGGGAGTGCCGAACACCTTGAAGCGGGTGCCGGAGTTTCCGAACGCCCACGACGGCAGTTCGATCGACTGCTTCTCGAGCTCGGTGAGGACGGCGGGGTTGAGAATGCTCATGACTGTTCGCTTTCTGCGGAGGTGTCGGATGCTGTGGCGGAGAGCTGCTCCGCGAGGTTGAAGACTTCGGTGAGCGGGGTCGCGGCCTGATCGGGTCGGCCGTCGAGGTCGACGAAGAACCGTGCCATCTCGGATTCCCAGCGGGTGGCGACCTCCGACTGGGCGAGGTACGCCTGCGCGGCCGCGTCATCATCGGTCTCGTAGTAGCCGATCAGGGTGCCGCCTTCGCCGAGGAACAGCGAGTAGTTGCGGCGGCCTGCGGCGGCGATCTCGGCGAGCATCTCCGGCCGCACAGGGGAGTGGCGGCGAAGATACTCATCCAGCAGTTCCGGGCGGATCTGCAGCTGGAAGCAGACGCGGGTGGCGGCTGTCATCGGTGACATGCTCCTCGGTGAGTATGCGGTCATGAATCGTTTCAATGATAGGTCGGCCGGCGACTGTGCGCAACATCGATCACGATTCGCGTCGTCCTGGGTGCGTTCGTCGTTCCGCGTCGGCCAGGCAGGTGGCTGGTGATGCCGTACACTCGCGGTCAGCGTGAAGGATGAGGAGCAGCAGTGGCAGTGAGTGTGCGAGATGTCGCGGTCGCGGCATCCGTCTCTGTCGGAACGGTCTCGAACGTCCTCAACCGGCCGGACAAGGTCGCAGCCGAGACGGTCGCGCGCGTGCTCGCCGCGATCGAGGAGCTCGGTTTCGTGCGCAACGACGCGGCTCGTCAGCTCCGCGCCGGGCGCAGTCGCAGCATCGGCCTCGTCGTGCTCGACGCGGGTAACCCGTTCTTCGCCGATGTCGCCCGCGGCGCTGAGACACGTGCGCAGGAAGACGGTCTCTCGGTGCTGCTCGGCAACAGCGACGACGACGCCTCTCGTGAAGCCGGCTACCTCGATCTGTTCCGGGAGCAGCGTGTCAACGGGGTGCTCATCACTCCGGCATCCGGAACGACCGACAGGCTGAGCAGGATGCAGGATGCCGGCATACCCGTGGTGCTGGTCGACCATGAGATCCCGGGCAGCACGTTCTGCTCGGTGTCGGTCGACGACGTCGAGGGCGGCTACCTCGCGGTGCGGCATCTGCTGGAAATCGGTCGTCGACGCATCGCGTTCATCGGTGGCCCGGCGTCGATCGCGCAGGTCGCGAATCGTCTGCAGGGTGCGCGACGCGCGGTGGATGAGAGAGCGGATGCCTCGCTCGAGGTGATCGAGATGCCGGCGCTCACCGTTCTGAACGGGCGCGCGGCAGGGGAGGCTCTCGTCGAACGTGCGGTCCGGCCTGACGCGATCTTCGCCGCGAACGATCTTCTCGCCGTGGGGCTGCTGCAGGCGTTCTCGATGTTCAACACTCTCAGGGTGCCCGAAGACATCGCCCTGATCGGGTACGACGACATCGACTTCGCCTCGGCCACGGTGGTGCCGCTCAGCTCGATCCGCCAGCCGGCGCAGCTGATCGGTCACACCGCCGTCGAACTACTGTTGCGGTCGATCAGCGATCCCGACGGAGACTACGAGCGCAACGTGCGGTTCCGGCCCGAGCTCGTGGTGCGGCAGTCGACGTCTGGGTGAATGGTCGGCGGTCGACGACGCAACGCATTCGGGCCTGCCGCGGATTGGCGTTAGTCGGATCTGCCGGAGGTCGTGAGCCGCATCCATGAGCCGGCGGGAAGCGAGCCCGACAGTGCCGGTCGGCCGGGCACTGCGACCCTGTACGCCCTCGACGCCCGGTCGAGATTCGACACGAGCACGATGTCCTCATCAGCCGCCCTTGCCCCGATCGCCCAGAGAAGTCCATCAGGACTCGAACCCGACAAGAGTGTTCGTCCGGCCAACGATGTGAGCACTGCGATCGCTTCGGCTGCAGGATGAGGTTCGCCGCCGAGATCACGCAGTCCGCGCGGCCCCCAGGTCTCGAACCACGAGATGCTGGCGACACCGGGAATGGCGAGTGCTGCTGCACTCGCCATGGTCCACGCCGCGAGTTCCGGTGAACTCTGCCGATCATCGTCCGCGCCGGTGAACTGCGCTCCGTATCCCTCACCGAGGTCGGTCCGGGTCGGAGCGGGCCCGGGAGAGGTGGCCACATTGTTGAACCGGGGGCGCAACGTCACGGGTCCGATGTGCACGGGTCGGTGATCGGCCATCCCGACTGCCTGGCTGGCGATGAGGCGCTGCATCGGCAGAGCTTCGACGAGCTGTTCGGTGTCGAGTGAGTGGAACAGGGGCGTCGTCGTGAATGCGATGCCGTCGACCTCGTTCGGGATGCGCGTCTTCTCGCGATTGAGCTCGGTGAAGTGCGATCGCGCACCTGCTCTGAGTTCGGTGCGGATGCCGGCTTCGTCGAGCGCTGTGCGGGTTCGGGCCACGATCGATCCATCACTCACGTGCAGCACGCTGTCGAACGGTGTGACCGCGATGATCGGTAGGCGCGCGAATGCGCTCGCCGCGTCCGCGAGGGGCTGCGGGTCTTCAGCAGCGACGAGGCGGACGTCCAGCGGCAACCCATCCGCGGCCGCTCTGTGCAGCGCCGCGGACCACGTGGGTGTGGTCAGGTCCAGTTCGACGACGCGGAAGCTTCCGTCCGCGCACGGCGGCACGGGGTCCGGCGCGGTCGAGGCTTCGACGCCGGTGGCAGGGAACACGCCGCCTTCGACGAGGACGATCTCGTCCGGCACGGGGCCATCGGTGGCCCGCGACAGAGCTGCGTTCACGGTGATCGCCTGGCGCACGCGCTCACCGGCCGCCACAGAGTACGGATAGGGGAGACTCAGCGGACGGCTGTATGTCTTGAACGAGGCGTCCGACCAGTTGCGCTGATCCTCCATCTCGAAGACATCGCCATCGAAACGCAGCGTGGTCACCCCATCCGCACCTGCTCTGGGGTGAAGCTCCAATGCGCGGATGTCGACTATCGGCTGGTGCGGGCTGATGCGTGTGGGAAAGGATGTCTGTTCCGAGGCTTCGTCAGAGTGCACGACGGTGACGCCGCGGCCGGAATCTGACGCCGGATGCAGCACCACGAGACCAGTGCGGCACGTCGAGAATTCGCGGAGGTTCTCGGCATCCCACCCGACCAGGAGATCGTCTCCGCTCGCTTGTACCGTGAGCGTCGACAGCACTTCGGCGCCGAGACCTTCGTGGCGCAGAGCGAGTCGGAGTGACGTGGCATCCGAGTCCATCGCGGTGACGATCGCTGGCACGGTGTTCCAGCTGCGGTCTCGGACGACTGCACGCACCGCGCGCAGGATCACATCGCCACCACGGCGGATGTCCGCCAGCTCATCGCCGCGCAACTCCAACGACCATCCGTCGGCCTGCCACGTGGCAGCCTCGCTCCGCCACCAGGATGTCGTCGTCACGCGTCGACCCTGCTCACAGCGTCGTCATGCCCCCGTCGACCGCGAACAGCGCACCGGTGGCGAACTCGCCGTCGCTGCTCGCGAGGAACACCATGATCCCTTCGACATCGGCGGGACTGCCGGCGCGGCCGAGCGGGATGCGGCCGACGATCGCCGCGCGCGATTCAGGATCGTCAGAGATCGTGGAGACGAGCCCGGTCTCGGTGTAAGCCGGCACGACGGTGTTCACCCGGATGCCGTCACTGGCGTACGCCGCGGCGACGGTGCGCGTCAGGCCATGGATGCCGGCCTTCGAAGCGGAGTAGGCGGTGAAGTCCTGGCCTTCGCCGTTCAGGCCGGTCGGGCTCCCAGTGAGGATGATCGACCCGCCGCCCGAGGCGAGCATCGCCCGCACGGAGTGCTTGACCGTGAGGAAGGTGCCGGTCAGGTTCACGTCGATCGTGCGGCGCCACACGTCGAGATCGAGATCAGCGGCCTTGGCATCCTGCCCGAACAGCTGTACACCGGCGTTCGCCACCACCACGTCTGGACTCCAGCCGGCGGCGACGAGGTCAGCGAAGGCAGCCTCGACGGATGCCTCGTCGGCAATGTCGACGACGGCCGCACGAGCAGCATCGCCGATGTCGGCGGCGACGGATGCCGCGGCATCCGCATCTCTGTCAGCGATGATCACTCGGGCGCCCTCGCGAGCGAACCGCTCCGCGACCGCGCGTCCGATGCCGGATCCGGCGCCCGTGACGAGCGCCGTCTTGCCAGTCAGCCGGGTCATCTCAGCGCTCGATCTCGTCGAGGTGCAGCATGCGGGCGAGGTTCTTGTCGAGCTCGTCGTCGCGGAAGATCTTCTTCCAGTCGTCCTTGATGATGCTCTCCCTGCCGTAGTCCATCGCGATCAGGCACGCGTCGCTGAACGGGTTGTCGCCGCGCAGCCCGTTGGCCAGTGCCACCTGCGTGTGACCGTACAGGATGCTGCGCGCAGCCGCCTCCGGGACGCCCATCGTGTTCACGGTCTCCTGCAGAGCCTCGTTCAGAAGAGAGCCGATCATGCACGCGACCGTCTCGACAAGCGTCGGCTCGAGCTGGGCGAGCTGCTTGATCGTGACCCAGTGCACGTCGATGACGGGCGCGTAGATCGCGCGGACAGTGGCCTCGACGATGGCCTTCTTGGCGTCGTCTTCGCTTTCGATCGCCGCGATGGCATCCTGCGGGGCGGCGATGCCGCCGAAGGTGTCCGCCCACTGCTCCGGTGTCTCACGCTGCAGGAAGATCGACGGGTGGCATGGGTGCGCGACGGCCTGGATGACGTCCTCGCGGGTGGTGAGGAGTCCGGCGTAGGCGGCAGCGGGGTCGAGAGTCAGCACGATCGCGCCCGAACGCAGCTGGGGGACGAGGTCTGCCGTGACCTGTCCGAGGGCGAGGTCGGGAACGGCGAGCACGACGATGTCTGCATCGGCGACCGCGGCGGAGGCGTCGGTAAGCTCGCGGCCCGCCTCGATCGTGCGCTGCTGGCCGGCGGGGGAGTTCTCGACGTACCAGACGGTGTGCCCCGTCTTCATCAGGTTGTCGGACACTCGCATGCCCATCTTTCCACCGGCGCCGATGACGGCGATCTTGTGGGTGCTGCTCATTGTGTGCTCCTCAGGTGTTCCAGGGTGGCGCGGGTCCATTCCCGCTCGGTTCGGATGGTGGTCGTGGCGTCGTCCTGCCAGGGCAGCCAGTGCTCGACGATCTCGTTGATGTCGCGTTCTCGGGGCTTCACCGTGGCCAGCAGGTGGTCGTAGTCGTGCAGACCGGTGCCCATCTGGGCGCCGCTGTAGGTGAACCCGACCCAGCCGGGTTGGCGGGCGAAGGCGAAGTCCTTCACGTGCACGTTCTTGGTGAGGGCGGCCGTCTGCTCGACGCAGGTGCGCGGCGATTCGAGGCGCGCGACGACGTTCGCGGGGTCCAAACAGATGCCGAGTTGCGCGCTGCCCACGCGCTCGATCACGGCGAGCAGGTCAGTGGTGGCGAGCTGCTCGTAGGTCTCCAGCGCAAGCGTGACGCCGGCGGCCTCGTAAGTGGGAAGTGTGTGCCGCAACCAGGTCTCGGCCTCGGCGAGTGAGGGGCGTGAGTCAGGGCCGTAGAGCATGCTGCGCACCAGGTGCGCATCGAAGATCTTGGCCAGCTCGAGGAAGCGGGTCAGGTGTTCGGGAACGATGCCTTTGGTGCCGAGTTCGATCGTGAGACCGAGGTCGCGAGCTGCTCCCGCCGCATCGCGCAGTTCGGAGTCACTCATCTGCTCCAACGGTGCGTAGTCGCAGATCTGGAAGAGGTCGACGCCCTGGGCGCGGGTGTCCTCGAAGGCGTCGATCAGGCTCAGCGGCTCCGGTACGCGGTCGGAGTGCTGCCAGAAGTAGGCGTAGGTGCCGAGACCGATCATCCTTCGCCTGCCACCGACTCGGCGCGCTCGACGGTTACGGCATCCGGCGTCTTGCGATTCTGCCGTGCGAGGACGACCATCAGCACCGCCGACAGCAGCATGAAGCCGCCGACGATGAACATCGGCACCTCGTAACCACCGGTCCAGTCGTGCACAGCTCCGGTGATGTACGGCGCGCTGAAGCCGGCGAGGTTGCCGATCGTGTTGATCAGGGCGACGCCCGCTGCTGCGGCGACACCGGTGAGGAACTGCGTCGGCAGGGTCCAGAAGTTCGGCAGCGCCGCGAAGATCGCGCACGCCGTGACTGTGATGACGATCATCGTCGCCACCGGTGATCCCATGAACAGCGCCAGCGGGATGGAGACCGCACCCGCGAGCGCGGGGACGGCGATGTGCCATGTCTTGAGCCCGCGCTTGCCGGCATCGCGTGACCAGAAGTACATCACGATGGCTGCGGGAAGATACGGGATCGCGGTGATGAGCCCCTTCTGGAACACGTCGTATGCTCCGCCGGCCTCCGTCTGGAACCCCTCGATGATCGTGGGGAGGAAGAACGCCAGCGCGTAGAGACCGTAGATGAAGCCGAAGTAGATGAACGACAGCATCCAGACGCGTCCGCTCGAGAAGGCGAATCGTGCGGAGACGTGCTTCTCGGAGGACTCGGTCGTCTTGCGTTCCGCTTCCAGGGCGCCGGTGAGCCAGGTCTGCTCCTCCGGGGTCAACCACTTCGCGTCAGCCGGCTTGTCCTTCAGATAGAACCACGCGATGACGCCCACGATGATCGCCGGGATCGCCACGCCCATGAACATGAAGCGCCAGCCTTCGAGGCCGAAGAAGACGCCGTGCTGCTGGATGAGAGCCCCGGCGAGCGGTGCGCCGATGACTGTGGTCAGGGGCTGCGCCAGGTAGAAGAGCATCAGGATGCGGCCGCGGTAGTGGGCCGGCACCCAGAGGCTGAGGAACAGGATGGCCCCAGGGAAGAAGCCTGCTTCGGCGACCCCGAGCAGGAAGCGCAGGACGACGAGCTGCTCGAAGTTCTGGACCCAGGTGAACAGCAGCGCGACGATGCCCCAGCTGACCATGATCCGGGCCAGCCAGCGGCGGGCACCGAACCTGTGCAGGGCGAGGTTCGACGGTACCTCGAGAAGGATGTAGCCGATGAAGAAGACGCCGGACGCGAAACCGAACTGTGCGGCGCTCAGGGCGAGGTCGTCGTTCATGCCATTGGGGGAGGCGAAGCCGATGGCGGTGCGATCGAGGTAGTTGATGAAGAACATCAGGGCGACGAACGGCACGAGGCGGATGGCGACCTTGCGGATCGCAGATTTCGCGACCGGGCTCTCGGTCTGAGGGTTGTCCACAGTGACTCCTGAATCGACGATGATCACGGGCGATGCTTCGAACATTTTGGCAAACCGGTTGACCAATTGCAAGTCTCGCCTTGTGAAGTGATCCGGGTATGTTGAACCCATGCCCGCATACCCCGGCGAACCGGTTGATGACATCACCGCCGCACTGAGCGCGCTGCCCTCTGGTACACCGGTGTCAGAAGTCGCGCGCCGTCTGCTCGACCTGTTCACGAGCGGTTCGGTGGCAGCCGGCGCTCGACTGCCACCGGAGCGGCAACTCTCCGCAGCGCTCGGCGTCGGTCGTTCGGCCGTGCGCGAAGCGCTCGCCGCTCTGGAGATCCTCGGAATCGTCGATGTGCGGCCGGGGTCCGGCACGTACCTTCGCGGGCTCGCGAGTGAGCTCCTGCCGCAGACGCTGCGATGGGGCCTACTGATCGGTGAGCGCAACACGGCTCAGTTGCTGGAGCTGCGCGAAGGCCTGGAGATCTATGTCGCCCGGCTTGCTGCCGCGCGTGCGGATGCCGGCGTCCTCTCCCGCCTCGACAAGAGCGTGAAGCGGATGCGTGAGACCGTCGGCGACCTCCCTGCTTTCGCCAAGGCCGACCTCGACTTCCACCACGCGCTCGCCGAAGCCGCAGGCAACGAGACGCTGACGGACCATGTGCACGTCATCCGTTCGCTCCTGCAGGTCTACGCGGATCGGGCGGTGCATGACCGTGCCGAGGCGGAGCGGGCGGTCGCCGAGCATGAGGCCGTGCTGGCAGGGGTGCGTGCAGGCGACGGCGATGCTGCGGCGTCCGCGATGGCTGTCCATATGGCGACCGCCACTGCACGCCTGCTGTCCGACTCGGCGCCGGTTCGTCAGCCCTCGCGCGACCGGTTATGATGGACGAGCGCATCCGTGCTCTTCGAGTCGAATGCCTGGAGACGTCGCATAGTCCGGCCTAGTGCACCACCCTGCTAAGGTGGAGACCTCGCAAGGGGTCCAGGGGTTCAAATCCCCTCGTCTCCGCCATTTCGACCGCTGGTAACGCGGTCACCGTGGTTCCACGGTTCCTCCTGGCGATAACTCCGAACGGCCCTTCCGGTCAAGCCCCTGTCGCATGCTGTCGTCGTTCGCGATGGTGAGACTCCGACGGAAGGAGTCCATGATGTCCGATGCGAGGGATCCGCTGGAAGAGCAGCAGATCGCCGATGTTCCGCTCGACGAGACCCGCGACGATGATTCAGGGTTCGAGCCGATAACGCCGGACGGTGTCGACGAGGGGAAACCGGCCGTGCCGGATCCCAAACAATCTCAGAATCCGCCTCCGCGCCGGTCGTGATGGCCGGCTGACGCCGCGATCTCATGACTGCGAACCCCGAGTCCCTCGACCGGATCGACCGCTGGTGGCGAGCGGCGAACTATCTGAGCGTGGGGCAGATCTATCTGCAGGATGACGCGACTCTCGCGCGCCCGCTGACGGTAGAGGACATCAAACCCAGGTTGCTGGGCCATTTCGGAACCGTACCGGGGCTCAACCTCGTCTACGCCCATCTGAATCGCGTGATCGTCGAGCGCGACGAACCGGTGCTCTTCATCGCCGGGCCCGGTCACGGCGGTCCGGCGATGAACGCCAACGCCTGGCTCGACGGCACGTACTCCGAGCTGTATGCGGACGTGACGAGGGATGCGGCCGGCATGCGCACGCTGTTCCAGCAGTTCTCGTACCCAGGCGGCGTGCCGAGCCACACGGCGCCCGAGACTCCTGGTTCCATCCAGGAGGGCGGCGAACTGGGCTACTCGCTCTCGCATGCGTTCGGTGCGGCGCTGGACGATCCAGACCTCACGGTCGTGTGCGTGGTCGGCGACGGCGAAGCGGAGACCGGACCGCTGGCCGCGGCGTGGCACGGCAGCAGGTTCCTCGACCCGCGCCGAGACGGCATGGTGCTGCCGATCCTGCACCTGAACGGCTGGAAGATCGCGAACCCGACGATGCTGGCGCGGATCCCGCAGCAGGAGCTGGCCGCGCTCATGACCGGATACGGCTACGACCCGATCTTCGTCACGATCTCGGCGACCGAGGATGCGGCCGCCGCGCACGCGCGCTTCGCCGAGGCGCTGGATCGAGCCTTCGACGGGATCGCGCAGGTGCGCGCGGCGGCTCTCGAAGGCGAGCGGCGAGCCTGGCCCATGATCGTACTGCGCTCGCCGAAGGGATGGACCGGCCCCGTGGAAGTCGATGGCGACCCTGTCGAAGGAACCTGGCGCTCCCACCAGGTGCCGCTCGACGACGTGCGCGACGATGACGGGCACCGACGGATGCTGGAGGACTGGCTGCGCTCGTATCGACCGGCCGACCTGTTCGACGACGCGGGCTCACCGCGCGAGTCGACGTCGGGCTGGGGGCCGAAGGGCGTGCGGCGGATGAGTGCCATCCCGCAGTCCAACGGCATCCGTCGTCCGCTCGAGATCCCGGGTCCTGATCAGCACGCCGTCGCCGTCGATGCTCCAGGCGGCTCCGACGCGAGTGCCACCCGGACCCTCGGAGCGTGGCTGGCGGACGTCATCGGCCGCAACCCGGAGACGTTCCGCATCTTCAGCCCGGACGAACTCGAATCCAACCGGCTGGCGCCCGCCGTGTTCGATGCGACCGAGAAGCAGTGGAACGCAGCCACGACCCCGGTGGATGAACACCTCGCTCCGCACGGCCGCGTGCTGGAGGTGCTCAGCGAACACCTGTGCCAGGGCATGCTCGAGGGCTACACCCTCACCGGACGCCATGGCGTCTTCACTTCGTACGAGGCATTCATCCACATCGTCGATTCGATGTTCAACCAGCACGCGAAGTGGCTGGAGGCATCGGCGGGCGTCGCATGGCGCGAGCCGCTGCCCGCATTCACCTACCTGCTGTCGAGCCACGTGTGGCAACAGGATCACAACGGCTTCACCCACCAGGACCCGGGGTTCATCGATCACGTGCTGAACAAGAGCGCCGACATCGTGCGCGTGTACCTGCCGTTCGATGCGAACACTCTGCTCGTCACGATGTCGCAGTGCCTCGACGCCGCGAACCGCATCAACGTCGTCGTCGCGGGTAAGAAGCCCGCACCGCAGTGGCTGACCCTCGATGACGCCCGCACGCATGTCCTGCGCGGGATCGGAGAGCTCGGATGGGCCGGGACGACTCGACCCGCGGAGACCCCCGATGCCGTTCTCGCCGCCGCAGGCGACGTGCCGACGCAGGAGGTCATCGCCGCTGCGGAGCTGCTGCGCGACAGCATCCCTGATCTGAAGGTGCGCGTGGTCAACGTTGTCGATCTCGCCACGTTGCAGTCGCCGGACCAGCATCCGGCAGGGATGGAGGACGAGGCCTTCGACGCACTCTTCACGACGAACCGGCCCGTCGTGTTCGCGTATCACGGTTACCCATCGCTGATACATCGCCTCACGTACAAGCGCACCGGGCACGACAACCTGCACGTGCACGGCTATCGCGAGCGCGGCACCACCACCACGCCGTTCGACATGCTGATGCTCAACGACATCGATCGCTACCGCCTCGCGATCGACGTGATCGACCGCGTGCCCGGCCTCGCCGAACGAGCGGCCGAGGTCCGCGCCGGGTTCGTGACAGCGCGCGAGGATGCGCGCCGTCACACGCGGGAGCACGGCGTCGACATCCCTGTCGTCGCCGACTGGACCGTCGCAGAGAGAGGAGCCTGAGATGGCCATGAAATTGAACGAATCCGCACTGACCCACGCCCGTGGGCTGCTCCGCAGGGGTCAGTACACCGCGGACGAACGCGATGACTGGAGCGAGCACGCACCCACGACCGACCAGGAGAACGACTTCACGAGGAGAACGGGCTCCGCGAGTTCGCGAAATGGCATCTCGGTGAGGACACCGACATGGGCGAGGACACCAAGGGGCGCTACCGCTTCCCGTACGGCGACTTCCGCACTCTGCACCGGTGCGCGGTGATCTCGGGGGAGAGCCGTGCCGGTCAGTACAAGCACGGGACGATCGAGAAGGCGCTCAAGGGGCTTCTGGAAGCGATCGATCGCAAGGCGGCACGCGACGACAGCTGAACGCACGTTGTGCAGTTCGACCGCTCAGGACAGTGCAGGCGCAGCCGGTGCGACCAACCGGAACCACCGGTACGCGTAGCCTTCGAGTTCGAGACGCACCTTCCCTCGCTCCGGCGTCGTGGTCGAGTCTTCGTGGAGAAGATCGATCAGTTCGCCGTCCTCCGACGTGCTCGGCAGCGCCAGCTCGATTCCGCAGGCGTCTTCGCCGAAGTTGTGCACTGCGATGAACGTGGCCTCATCGGTGACCGCCATATGTGCGAGCACCTTCGGATCGCCGGTGTCGATGAGGGAGAACTCTCCCCACGCGATCTCGGGATTGGCGCGGTAGCGCGAGATGAGGAGCCGTATCGTGGCGAGGAGCGAGTCAGGGTCGCGCAGCTGATCATGCGCGTTCGCGTGCGCCGGACCGTAGCCGTCTTCGGGGATGCTGCGTGGCAGCTTCGACGGCCGGGCGGTCGAGAAGCCGCCGTTCTTGGTGTTCTCCCACTGCATCGGGGTGCGCACCGCGGCGCGATCGCCGAGCGCGGGGAGCTCGCCCATGCCGATCTCCTCGCCGTAGAAGAGCATGGGTGCTCCTGGGAGGGAGAAGAGCAGGCTGTACGCCATCCGCAGGCTACGCGGATCTCCGTGCAGCATCGGCGCGAGCCGGCGCACAATGCCTCTCCCGTACACGCGTTGCCTCTCATCGGGAGCGAGGGCGGTGAAGACCTCCTGGCGTTCATCCTCCTCCAGCAGCTCCAGCGTGAGCTCGTCGTGGTTGCGCAGGAACATCGCCCATCCCTGGCTCGCGTCGACGATCGGACGCGCACGGAGCACGTCGGCGAGGGGACGCGCGTCGTGGCGGACGAACGAGAGGAACACCGCCTCCGCCGTGGCGAAGTCGAACTGCAGATCGAGCTCTGTTCCCTTCGTCCCGAAATAGTCCAGCTGCGCGTCATGCGCCAATCCGACCTCGCCCAGCAGTGCAGCCTCTCCTTGGCGGCGCATCACGAATCGATGGAGTTCCCGCAGGAACGAGTGCGGGTCGGCCTCGTTCGCCGCACCAGGGGGTGCGATCAGGAACGGTACGGCATCCAGGCGGAAGCCGTCCACGCCCATCGCCATCCAGAATCCGACGATGCGCGCGATCTCCTCACGCACCTGCGGATTGGCGAGGTTGAGATCGGGTTGGTGCCGGTAGAAGCTGTGCAGGTAGTACTGCCCGGTCTTCGGGTCGTGCTCCCAGGTGCTCGTCTCCTCACCGGGGAAGACGGTGTTGCGAGAGCCCCGCGGTCGTGTGTCTCTCCAGATGTAGTAGTCGCGGTACTTCGAGTCGCGTGAGCGGCGGGCGGATCGGAACCACGGATGCCGGTCGGAGGTGTGATTAACGACCAGGTCGACGATGACGCGGATGCCGCGATCGTGTGCGACGCGCAGCAGCTCGACGAGTTCGCCGAGATTGCCCAGCCGCGGATCGACGCTGTAGAAATCCGTGATGTCGTACCCGTCGTCGAGGTCCCTGGTCGGCTGGAAGGGCATGAGCCACAGGCACGAGACGCCGAGCTCGGCGAGATAGTCGATCCGCTGGGTGAGCCCGACGATGTCGCCGACGCCGTCCCCGTCCGAGTCGAAGAACGTCTCGATGTCGAGGCAGTAGATGACCGCCGTCCGCCACCACAGGTCGCTTCTGTCGGCGGCGTTCACAACAGCCTCCGCAGTGCGGGCAGCAGCTGCTCCTCGCAGCGGCGGAGGAACGGACCTTGATCCACCCCGACGTGATGGATGTACACCGCGTCGAACCCCTCTGCTGCGGCTGCGATGCGCTCCGCCATCGCATCGGCGGATGCCTCCACGACCACGGCTTCCCTGAGCTTGTCGTCCGTCGGATCCGCCAGCGCTGCGAACTCCTCCGGCTGCGCGATGTCCCACACGCGCTCTGCTGGCGCACTCGAGTGCGCCCACTGCGCGCGCGCGACCTGAAGCGCTTCCTCGTCCGTGTCGGCGAGGCTGACATGGATCTGGAGCGCTGCGTCACCGGTTCCGCCCGCGTCGCGGAACGCGCTCAGAGCCGCGCCCGTCGCGTCGGGGTCGGATCCCACGGTGATGAGCCCGTCCGCCCACTCGGCCACCCACCCCGCCGTCCTCGCACTGACGGCGGCGCCGAACAGGGGCGGCGGCGATTCCGGACGACTCCACACCCGCGCCTCGTCCACGACGATCAGGCTGTCGAGCGTCACCTTCTCGCCGACGAGCAGCCGTCGCATGGCGTCGACGCACTCTCGCAGCCGCTGCTCTCTCTCGGCCTTCTCCGGCCATCCCGTTCCGGTGACGTGCTCATTGATCGCCTCTCCGCTGCCGAGCGCCGCCCAGAACCGTCCGGGGAACATCTGCTCGACCGTCGCGATCGCCTGGGCCAGGATCACCGGATGATAGCGCTGACCAGGGGCGGTGACGACGCCGATGGGGAAGTGCGTGGAGGCGAGCGCTGCGCCGAGCCACGTCCATGCGAACCCGGATTCACCCTGGGCAGGCGTCCACGGCGCCAGGTGGTCCGAGCACATCGCGGCGTCGAATCCCACCGATTCCGCGAAGCGCACGGCCGAGAGGAGATCTCTCGGCGGCAGCTGCTCGTGCGAGGCGTGGTAGCCGATCGTGGTCATCTTCTCGCCTCCATCATCGCTTTCAGGCCGTCACGGATTCAGCACGACTTTGATGCAGCCGTCCTCTTTGCGCTGAAAGATCCCGTAGAGCTCCGGGGCGTCGTCGAGCGGAGCGTGATGGGTCGCAAGATCGAGGACGCCGAGCGGGTCGGCGGGATCCTCGACGAGCGGAAGGATGTCGTCCACCCAGTTCTTGACGTTGCACTGGCCCATGCGCAGGCTCAGCTGCTTGTCGAACATCGTCTTCATCGGCAGCACATCGGCATCGCCGGCGTAGACGCCGCTGAGCGAGACCGTGCCGCCCCTGCGCACGAGGTCGATCGATGCGTAGAGCGCCGCGAGCCGGTCGAGACCCGCCTTGTCGAGCATCGGCCTGGCGACGGCATCCGGCAGCAGCCCCACGGCCTGCTGCACGAGGCCGATCCCTGCCGAGCCATGGGCCTCCAGCCCGACGGCATCGACGACCGCGTCTGGTCCCCGGCCATCGGTCAGATCGCGGAGCTCGTCCACCACCGTGTCGGTGAGGTCGTACGTCAGCACGCCGTGCCGCTCGGCCATCTCACGACGCTCGGCGACAGGATCGATCGCCAGCACGCGGTGGCCGCGGTGGATGCCGATGCGGGAGACGAACTGCCCCACGGGGCCGAGCCCCATCACCGCCAGCGTGCCTCCCTCCGGCAGATGCGCGTACTCGACGCCCTGCCACGCGGTGGGCAGGATGTCGCTGAGGTACAGATACCGGTCGTCGGGAAGGTCCGCACCGACGCGGATGTGGTTGTAGTCGGCGAACGGGACGCGAAGGTACTCCGCCTGCCCGCCAGGGATCTGGCCGTACAACTTGGTGTACCCGAACAACGCGGCGCCGCTGCCGTACTCGCGCACCTGCGTGGTCTCGCACTGCGACTGGAGCCCGCTCCGACACATGAAGCAGTGACCGCATGCGATGTTGAACGGGATCACGACGCGGTCGCCGACAGCCAGCTCCGCCACCTCGGACCCGACCTCCACGACGGTGCCCATCGGCTCATGACCGAGGACGTCCCCGCGGTCGATGAACGGACCCAGCAGCTCGTACAGATGCAGGTCCGAGCCGCAGATGGCGGATGACGTCACCTTGATCACGGCATCCGTCGGCTGTTCGATCGCGGGGTCCTCCACGCGCTCGACCGTCACTTTGCGCTTTCCCTGCCAGGTGAGAGCCTTCATGTCTTCCTCCGTTCAGTCACGCTCCGTTCCGTCACGCGAGATTCGCAGATGGCCGGGCCGACGCCAAACGGGTTGACAAGCACGAGAAGTTGTCGGAGTCTTCCCGGTTCCGATGTCAAGGGGATCGATGAGCGGCGCGCACCGCCCTAACGTCGTGGTCGACCGGAATTCGAATACAGCCGTCGTAACGGGAGGTGCGGATTTGTCTCATCTGGATGTCGTCACCAGAGACAAGCAGGGCCAGTGGGTGAACGAGGTGGAAGGGGCCAACGAGTGGTCCCGCAGCTTCAGCAGTCGGGAGGAGGCTGTCGTCGCGGGCGCGGAGTTCGCGAGGGAGCACGGTTCTCGGCACACCGTCGAGGAGTCGGATCCGAGCGGCGTGATCACGGACGGTGGCGCCCCGGATGACACCGTGGCCATCGTCGGGGAACGGCCTGAGCGCTCGGACGGGTTGCCGGATACGACCGACGAGGACGGTATGCCTCTGGACAACCCGTCTGGTTGACGGGGTTCTCCGACGGCCTCAGTCGGCGGGTTCTATCAGTTCCTCGACGAGGAAGATCCCACCCGTCGAGCTCACGGAGTTCATGAGGTCCTCGATCCAGCGGCCGTTCAGCGCTGGCGGTTCAGGGTCATCGAACACGAAGCGCAGCGGTATCGAGGGATGCAGCCAGATGGTCGAACGTCCTCCGGGCTCGCCGTCCGGATGCTCCCACGACAGCGTGAAGCTCTCGTGCCGACGCAGCCGGGTGGCGATGACGACCTTCAGATGCGCGAGGGCTCGATCCTCGATGTGGATCGGGCTTCCGGAGCTGTCGTAGTAGAGAATGCCCATGACTGAACGGTAGACCCCCCTGGCAGCCGTGTCAGAGGCATCTCGGCGACGACGACCGAGACTCAATCCTCGGGGCCGCGCCCGGCGTCGAAATTGGCCCTGTATCGGCTCTCCGCCTCTTCGAGAAGACTCGCGCCGAGCACGGCGACCGGTTCGACGTCGCGCAGCAGCGGCTCGCAGTCCGGTCCGCGTCCGGCCGGTGCACCGCGCAGCACCCAGGCGATGCGCTCGGGATTCTTCTCCGCGAGGTGGCGGTACTGGCACAGTTGACGCGCGAGCCAGTCCTCCAGCGGCCTGGTCCACCAGTCCTCTGGGTCGAGCGGATTCACCGAGAGCCCTGGGAGCTCGAGGCCGCTCTCGGTGTCGAGGCTGCGCTGGTCGGCATCGTGGTCGGGGCCCTTCGAATAGCGGACATGCAAGCCCGACCGCTCTCTCACCAGGTGTGCGAGATCCGCCAACGCCCGCAACCGAACCAGCTCCGTCATGAGGAGATCATGTACCCGCGCCCGTGAGAAGCGAACGGCCTCGTGCTGCGTCGACCGTCACCGTATGATCCGCCGATGTCAACCCCGATGGCGAATCCGAAGGCGCGGGTGAGACTGCACGGACGAGAGACGAGCGAGGAGGAGACGACAATGTCCGATACTCAGCGAGGCAACACCAAGCACGGTCCGCAGCTCGACGAGCAGATGGAGCAGGAGACGCGCGGGATGGTGCAGGGGCACGGCAGCCCGCACGCGGAACCCTTCCGCGAGACCGAGCCATTGCCCGACGACACCGACGACGGGTCGACCGAGCGCGCCTTCCGCAACGACGAGAGCGGTGAGCACGCCACCGAGGCGGATGCGGATGCCGCCGACGCGCAGGCCGCGGACCCTCACCGCACCGCAGACGAGGGGAGCGACGATGAGTGACCGCGGACTCGCCGACCTGCTCAGCCGACCCGGCCCTTGGGCCAGCGCATACGTCGATGGTCCCGGTGTGCTCCCCCAGGTCGAGGAGGAGGCGCTTCGCCGTTCCGTGCGCGAACGACTGGAACAGGCGGGAGCACCCGAGGAGGACGCGGCAGCGATAGAAGCGGCCCTCGCGACGCGCAACGGACTGCCGAGCCCGTCCACCCGCGTCGTCCTGGCGTCCGGCGGCCGCGTCGAACTCGACCAGGGATTCGTCGGTGCACGGGTCGGCCCCGAGCGTCTCGACCACGCGCCGGTGCCGACACTGCTCCCGCTGCTGCGCCATCTCGGCGCGGCCATCCGCTATCTCGTCGTCGAGACGAGCCGTGACGGCGCTGACATCCATCTGGAGACCGCCGGCCGCGGGCACAGCGATGCGGATGCGGAGATCGAGGGCCAGACCGACGACATCACGAAGGTGCAGGCGGGAGGATGGTCGCACGCCGCGTACCAGCGATATGCCGAGAACACGTGGAAGAGCAACCAAGAGGAGGTCGCCGCTGAGGTCAGCGAACTCATCAGGAGGCACCATCCGCAGTTCGTCGCACTCTCCGGTGATGTGCGGGCTCGACAGCTGCTCACGGACGCACTGACCGACACCGAACGCGCACTCATCGTGGACGTCGACGCGCACACGCGTGCGGACGGCGCCGATTCCGCCGAACTCGACTCGGCGATCGCTCGATCGCTCGAAGAGAGGGAGCGCTCCACTGTCGACGAGGTGCGCGACCGGGCCGCTGCCGACAGCGGCAGCGGCGGAGCGACCGGACTGGAGGAGGTCATCGCGGCGCTGCAGCAGGCGCGCGTCGAGACGCTCCTGCTGGACGGGCGCATGCTCGACGACGAACGCACGCTGCTCGCGCTCGACGCACCGCCGTGGGTCGCCGGCGACGAATCGGAGAGCCTCGGCGCCGACGTCGTCGCGCGGGTGCACGCGGCCGAGGCGCTGGCGCGTGCAGCGATCCTCACGGACGCACGGGTGCTGGTGGAGGACGATGAGCCGACGGCAGAGGATGCGCCGCGCGAGAGCCGAGCCGTGCGGGACCCCGTGGCGGTGCTGCGCTGGGCGGACGACGCCGAGGCCAGCGATGCGAGCTGATCACGAACCGCCCCGGGCGATCGTGACGGGATCGGATTCCGGCATCGGCCGCGCGACGGCCGTCGCGCTCGCCGCGGCGGGCCACGACGTCGCCGTCACGTGGCACACGGACCGCGAAGGGGCGGAGCAGACGGCGGCGGAGGTGCGCGGTCACGGCGCGAGGGCGATCGTCGCTCAGCTCGACGTGACCGAAATCCCGGCCTGCGGTGACGCCATCGATGCGATGATCGGCGAACTCGGCGGTCTCGACGTCTTCGTCAACAACGCAGGCATCGGCACCCACACGCCGTTCCTCGACATCTCGCTCGACGAATGGAACCGCGTCTTCGATACCGATCTGACTGGTGCCTTCGTGTGCCTGCAGCGGGCCGCGCGTGCGATGGTCACGGCGGGCCGCGGCGGGAGGCTGATCGCGGTGACGAGCGTTCACGCGCACCAGCCCATGGTCGGCTACAGCGCCTACGACGCCGCCAAGCACGGTCTGAGCGGGCTCATGAAGAACCTCGCGCTCGAGCTCGGCTCCCACGGCATCACTGCTGTGAATGTCGCACCGGGAGCCATCGCGACGTCCGCGTCCGGTGACAGCGGCGCCGATCCGAAGCAGATCGATCGACCGGGCATCCCGCTGGGACGCCCGGGCGATGCGCGCGAGGTCGCGGCGCTCATCGCGTTCCTGGCGTCGCCGGAGGCCGCATACATCTCCGGCACGACGCTGGTCATCGACGGCGGCATGCTTCAGATGGGGCCGCAAGCCGGAGCGGCCATCACATCACACGACTGGCGGACGGTCTGAACGTCCTCGGGCCGCCCACTCGCTGAGCCGGCGGATGAGCAGTCGATGGCCCGCGGATTCGTACGACCGCTCGTCGTGACCGAGCACGTCCACGGCGACGCGTGACACCCCGAACTCGCGCACCCACGCGGCAGGCTCCGCCGATCCGTCGCCGGAGTGGGTCGCCACGATCCGGCGGGTGCCGATGCCCTGCAGGCGGCAGTAGCGTTCATCGTCGAGCGTGAAGTCGGGAACCTCCGTGCCGTCAGGCATGGGCCCGCCGGTGACGTCCGTGCGCCCGAACGGCGGGTGGTGTGAGAGGCCCGGCAGCCAGACGGCGCCGATCGCCGCGGCCCATTCGGGATAATCCCGCAGCGATGCGACAGCGCAATGCAGCGCCAGCACGCCGATGCCGCGGTGGAGTGCCGTCGCGAGACCGAGCAGTGAATCCTCCGGCGGCGCTGCGACCGGCTGCTCCGCGCGCCACGGGTCGCCGGCGTTCACGACGAGAAGATCGCTGGCCCCCAGCGAGCGCATGGCGCGATCGACGTCGTCGTCGATGCTCACATCGAAACCAGAATCGGACAGGATCTCGGCGATGAGCGGACTCGTGCGCGTGAACGGATGCCACGGGTCGGCGTACCGTCCTGTCCCGCTCGCGATCAGTGCATGCACGGGTTCTCCTTCGACGCCTCACGTTCTGCCGTGTCCGACACTACCGGCGCGCACCGCGAGCGACTCGTACGGCGATGTCAACCCCCGGGCCGTCATCGGCGCACGACGTCCAGAATGAGGTCCCACGACGATGCACAGGAGGCGCCATGTCCGATCCCCGCGCGATTCCCGATGAGGAGCGACCGTTCATCCCCGAAGAGCGGATCCCGCCGAAGGAGACCACCGACTTCGACGCCGACAGCACCGACGCCGACAGCACCGACGCCGGCAGCACCGACCCCGACGACGTCGAGAGCGGGCCGGAACCCGCCGACGCCGACGAATGACGATCGGCGGCACGACGACAGGCGGGCGCCGATGCCTTCCGGGGCGAACCGTGAACGGTTCGCAGCCCTGAGCAACGCGTTCCGAGCCCCGCGTCTGCTGTTCGCGGCGAAGGCCGCCCTCGCGGTGGGGATCGCGTGGGCGCTCGCGCCGCACATGCCAGGCGTGACGGACGAGTATCCGTACTACGCCCCGCTCGGTGCGCTGCTGAGCATGTACCCGACGTTGATGGAGTCGGCCAGGTCGGGTCTGCAGACCCTGCTGGGTCTCGCCGTCGGCATCGGGCTCGCGCTCGCCGTGGTCGTCACCGTCGGGCCCAACTGGTGGACGATACCCCTCGTCGCAGGCGTGGGCGTGCTGCTCTCCGGCACGGGCTGGTTCGGCGTCGGGCGCGAGTACGTGCCGATAGCGGCGCTGTTCGTGCTGATCATCGGCGGTCAGAACTCCGACGATTACTCGCTGGGATATCTCACACAGATGGCCGTCGGCGTGGCCGTAGGGCTCGCGGTCAACCTGCTGATCCTTCCTCGAGTGCTCACCGGCGTCGCGGTCGCGCGCGTCGACGACTTCCGCACCCAGCTCGCGAGGCACCTGCACGAGATCGGTGAAGCGGTGTCCGAGTCGTGGCCGCCGGAGCGTGACGGGTGGGTGCGCGATGCCGCGGCCCTCGCCGACACGTCGCGTGACGTACGGCAGGCGCTGGAGGAGGCCGACGCCAGCCGGAAGGGCAATCCCCGAGCGATGCGGGGGCGGCACGACACGTCCGAGGTGCACGACCGTCTCGAGGCGCTCGAGGTGATCGCCGTGCGCATACGCGACATCTCCGACGCCCTCGCCGACGCCATCTGGGAGCGACCGGGCGGACTGGGGCTGAATCCGACGCTGGCCGAGCCTCTGAGCGAGGCCTGCAGGCGGGTCGCCGACTGCATCGAACGGGATGAGGACGACAGTGCGGACGCGCACAGGGCGCGCGAGAACGCCGCGAGAGCGGTGCGGATGCTGCTGGACGAGGTGGATCAGGTCGCCGTCAGCTCCGGCCGCACCATCGGTCCAGGCGTCCTCATCTGCATGCACCTGCGGCGCATCCTCCTGCTCCTTCGCGCGCGTGAATGATCCCGGGCAGCGGGGAGCACGCACGATCGCGCATGACGCAGCCCCCGTCAAGCCCCCTGACACGAGCGCGGCGTCACGTGCTGAATGGAACGACAACCGACAAGTGAGGAGAATCTCATGGCGCAGATCATCGAGACCATCGACGTGGATGTTCCCGTCAACGTGGCGTACTACCAGTGGACCCAGTTCGAGAGCTTCCCGGAGTTCCTCGATGAGGTGGTGTCGCTGACGCAGGTCACCGACACTCTCACCCGTTGGAGGGTCAACGTCGGGGGTGTGGAGCGCGAGTTCGACGCGGAGATCACGGAGCAGCATCCCGACGAGCGTGTGGCGTGGACGAGCACGGGCGGCGATACCGCGCACGGGGGAGCGGTGACATTCCATAAACTCACCGACACCTCGACCCGCGTGAGCGTGCAGCTCGACTGGGAGCCGAGCGGGCTCGTGGAGAGCGTGGGCGCGGCCCTCGGCGCGGGATCTCACGCGGTCAAGAAGGACCTCAAGAACTTCAAGGAGTTCATCGAGAGCCGAGGCGCGGAGACCGGTGCGTGGAGGGGCGACGTCGAGAACTGAGGAGGCGTTCGAGACAGCATCCGCCATGCGCTACGGTCAGCGTATGGGTTCGATTCAGTACGGCGGGTCAGAGGATCCGATCCACATCGAGGACCGCGCTCTGGCGCATCTCAAGGTCGTCATCGCGACCAAGCTGCGTCGCCAGGAGTCCTTCACCCTGTCGTGGAAGCATCCTGAGGGCGACGCGGCCGGACGGTCGACGATCTGGGTCCACCCGTCGATCCCGTTGCGGTTCGTGTTCGATGAACCAGAGGCCGCGCCGCTGAACCCCCGGTGGATCGAAGAACTCATGCACACGGCGAACTCGACAGGTGGCATCACCCTCGTCGATGAGGTGCTCGAGGCACAGGACTGACCTCGCAGCCGCATCAGCGCGCTGTCAAGGGGCATCGCGCCGCGGCGGTGACGGCCCAGAGTGTGGGGATGGCCACACGCTCCTGGACCTTCGCGCTCCGGCGGATCCTCCGCGCGTTCGCCGCGGACGGATGCGCTGACGTCGCCGCGAGTCTCGCGTTCTACGCCCTCCTCGCGCTTCTGCCGGCCACGATGGTCGGATTCTCGCTGCTCAGCGTGCTCGGCCGCGACGACGAGACCGCACGGCTGCTGCTCGACGTCGTGCGCGCGGTCGCTCCTGAGGAAGCTGCAGACGGAGTCGGGGACTTCCTCCGCGAGCTCGCCGATCTGCGGATGTCGGGCCTGCTGCTCGTGTTCGGCGTGCTGCTGTCGATCTGGTCGATGGGACGCTATGTCGCCGCGCTCGGGCGCGGCATGAACCGGATCTACGGCGTGCAGGAGGGGCGGCCCATCTGGACGCTCAAGCCGATCCAGCTCGCCATCGCCGTGGTCGCCATCCTGTGCGCGGCGATCGCTGTCCTGCTCATCGTCGGCTCGGGGCCCGTCGCGCAGGCGCTGGGAGACGCGTTCGGGATCGGCGAAGCCGTTCTCCTCGTCTGGCGCATCGCGAGATGGCCGCTGCTGGTGCTGCTCGTGGTGTTCGTCGTCGCGTTCCTCTACTACTTCACACCGAACATCCGGCCGCCGCGCTTCCGTTGGATGAGCCTCGGCGCCGCGGTCGCGATCGTGGTGCTGGCTGTCGCATCCGCGGGTTTCGGCATCTACATCGCCGGCTTCTCGAACTACGACCGCATCTACGGATCATTCGCCGGAGTCATCGTCTTCGCCCTGTGGATGTGGATAGCGAACATGGCACTGCTCGTCGGAGTGGAGTTCGATGCGGAGGTGGAGCGCATCCGAGAGCTCCGCGCGGGTGTGCCCGCCGAGACCCAGGTGCAGCTTCCTCTGCGCGATGCTCGTCGGATCGCGCAGACGGTGCACAGGGACAGAACAGACGAGGCCAGGGCCCGTCGGATACGCGCCGACGAGGAGGAACCGGGACATACCCCATGAGCACGGGGCGGTGTCAAGGGCCGTGATCCCATCTCGAACCGACTCTAGGTTGGGGCGATGACGAAACCGACCGAAGCGCCCTCACGACTGCGGCGTGCCATCACCGGGCCGATGCTCTTCGCCTTCATCCTGGGCGACGTGCTCGGTGCAGGGATCTACGCCCTCATGGGCGTGCTCTCGGCCGAAGTGGGCGGGATGCTGTGGGCGCCGCTGCTGCTGGCCCTGCTGCTCGCGCTGCTGACGGCGGGCTCGTACGCCGAACTCGTCACGAAGTATCCGCGTGCCGGAGGCGCGGCGGTCTTCGCCGAGCGCGCGTTCCGCAGCCGCATCGTCTCGTTCCTCGTCGGCTTCAGCATGCTCGCCGCCGGGGTGGTGAGCGCAGCCGGACTCGCGATCGCGTTCGCGGGCGACTATCTCCAGACCTTCCTCCCCGTCCCCGCGATCCCCGCCGCGATGGTGTTCCTCGTCATCGTCGGTGCGATCAACGCGCGCGGCATCCGGGAGTCGATGGGGGCGAACCTCGTGATGACGGCGATCGAGCTGAGCGGACTCGTGATCGTCATCGCGGTCGTCGGATTCTTCGTCGCTGGCGGCGGCGGAGACGCATCGCGCGTGTTGCAGGCTCCGGAGGGCACCGGCGTCGGGGTGGCGGTGCTGGGCGGTGCGATCATCGCGTACTACTCGTTCGTCGGCTTCGAGACCTCGGCGAACGTGATCGAGGAGGTAAAAGAGCCGTCGAGGTCGTATCCGAAGGCGCTGTTCGCGGCTCTTCTCACCGCCGGCGCCGTGTACGTGCTCGTGGGACTGGCCAGCGCGGTGGCGCTTCCCCCGGAGGAGCTGCAGCAGTCCAGCGGACCTCTTCTCGCCGTCGTCGAGGCGACCGGAGTGGGTGTGCCGTCCTGGCTGTTCAGCCTGATCGCGCTGATCGCCGTCGCCAACGGTGCATTGCTCACCATGATCATGGCCAGCAGGCTCACGTACGGCATGGCGCAGCAGGGGCTGCTGCCCGAAGGCCTCGGACGGGTGCTGCCGGGCAGGAGGACCCCCTGGGTGGCGATCCTGGCGACGAGCGTGGTGGCCATGCTACTGACCCTGATCGGCGATCTCGCGACGCTCGCCGAGACCGTGGTCCTGCTGCTGCTGTTCGTCTTCCTCAGCGCCAACGTCTCCGTGCTCGTGCTGCGGCGGGACAGGGTCGAGCACGATCACTTCCGCGTCTGGACGTTCATTCCCGTGCTCGGCATCGGCTCGTGCATCCTGCTGCTGACCCAGCAGCGCGCCGTCGTATGGCTCTTCGGCGCCGGACTGCTGCTGGTCGGTCTGGGGCTGTTCGCACTCGCGCAGTGGGCGCGGCGCCGAAACGGGGCGGCACATGACGCATGAGCCGGACGTCGTGCTGTCGCGGATCTCTTCGGCGGACGCCGGTGAGGTGCTCACGGTGCAGCGAGCCGCGTTCGTCTCCGAGGCACTGATCTACGGCACGCCCGATATGCCACCGCTCACGCAGACGCTCGACGAGCTGCGCGCCGAGTTGGCGGATGCGAACGGCTGGGTGGCGAGGATCGGACCACGATTGGTCGGAGCGATCCGCGTGAGGGAGACCGACGATCTGCTGCTCATCGGACGGATCGCCATCGCGCCCGACATGCAGGGCGCGGGAATCGGGAGGGCGCTGCTCGAGGCGGCCGAACACGACTCGCGAGCACCGGAGGCGGAGCTGTTCACGGGCAGCCTGAGCGAGGCCAACGTGCGCCTGTACGAGAGCTGCGGCTACCGGGTCACTGAGCGCGTCGAGCAGGACGACGGCACGGCTCAGCTCTTCATGCGCAAGCGTCTCGACCCCGGACCGGCGTGAGCTCTATACCCGCCGGGAAGTCGACGGTCAACCCGCTCGGGTGCGACCACCGGCGGGCTTAGCGTTGGCCCACCAGAGGAAAGGATGCAACCATGTCGAACCCCAACTTCACGTCGGTTCCGCTTCCCGACGACGACCGCGACGAGCAGGCGATGATGGACGTCGACGGCGACGCCGTGCTCGATCCGGACGCCGATGAGAACCTCATCGACAGCGCCGAAGCCGACCGTCTCGCCAGCGAGGAAGAGTCGTCGCTGAGTGAGCCTGCCGTCGCGGACGAGCCGGATGTGCTCGCCGCCGACGTGCCAGCGGGCGGAGCGGGAGCGGACTCCGGGTCGGTGGATGCGGTCCAGGTCGATCCCGAAGACGAGGCCTCGGTCGCGAACCGTTCACCCATGAGCGACGCTCCGGGCGTCGGCTCCAAGGGGCCGGCCGAGCACGGTGGTGCCGTATGAGAGCTCTCGTCGTCAACTGCACCCTCAAGCCGTCGCCTGCGGAGTCGAGTTCAGAGGTGCTCGGCAGCCAGATGTCGACGTTCCTCACCGAGAACGGCGTGACCTGCGAGAGAGTCCGGGCCGTCGACCACATGATCCTTCCCGGCGTCGAGAAGGACATGGGGGAGGGCGACGAGTGGCCGGCATTGCGCGAGAAAGTTCTGGATGCCGACATCCTGGTGTTCGTGACGCCGACGTGGCTCGGTCAGCACTCGAGTGTCGCTCAGCGGGTGCTGGAGCGCCTGGACGCCGAACTGAGCGAGACGGATGCCGAGGGGCGGCCGATCCTGTTCGACAAGGTCGCCGTCGCCGGCGTCCTGGGGAACGAGGACGGTGCGCATCACATCACGGCCATACTCTTCCAGGCCCTGAACGACGTCGGCTTCACGGTTCCGGCACAGGGCTCGGTGTACTGGAACGGCGAGGCGATGCACACCACCGACTACAAGGACCTGGAGCAGACACCGGAGAAGGTGAGCGCATCGATCACGACCTCGCTGACCAATGCGATCCACCTGGCAGGGCTCCTGCGCGAGACCGGATACCCGGCGTCCAGCTGATCTAGCCGCGCCGGTGAGGTTCCACGACCGACTTGATCGTGCCGGCGTCGGTCGTGGATTCGAGGGCGTCCTTGACGCGGTCGAGCTGGAACGTACCGGTGACCATCCCATCCAGATCGACCTGCCCTGAGGCCACGAGAGCGATCGCCGCCGGCCACGTGTTCGCGTAGCGGAAGACTCCTGTCAGCACGAGCTCCTTGTTCTGGATCTGCGTGATCGGCAGTGCCAGTTCCGGCAGGCCCATCCCGACGAGAACAGCCCGCCCGCCGGGGCGGAGCGCCTCGATCCCGCTGCGCACAGCGGCTGCGGCGCCCGAGGCATCCACGAACGCGTCGGCGCCGGCGTCACGGAGCGAATCGGCGTCGGCGATCGGGTCGAGGGCGGTGGTCGCGCCGAATCGCAGCGCGGCATCTCGACGCGCCTCACTGATGTCCGACACGAGCACTTCGGCGGCGCCGGATGCCCTGGCCACCTGCGCGACGGCGAGGCCGACCGGTCCCGCTCCGGTGATCAGCACGCGATCGCCCACGGAGAATGCGGCCTTGCGGCCGGTTGCCACGGCCACCGACAACGGCTCGAGAAGCGCGGCGGCCCAATCGCTCACCGAGTCGGGGATCGCGAATGCGAAATGGCTCTGGATCGTGACGTATTCCTGGAACGCGCCGTCTGTTCCCGGCACGGCGTAGAAGCGCATGTGCGGGTCGAGGTTGTAGTCGCCCCGCAGCGTCTCGGCCGAGTTCGTGGACGGATGCTGCGGCTCGATCGAGACCCGGTCCCCGATGCGATCGGGTGAGACATCAGAGCCCACCGCGACGATCACGCCGCCCGACTCATGGCCGAGCACGAGCGGTTCCTCGACGATCCAGTCTCCGAGGCGCCCTTCGTGGAAGAAGTGCACGTCCGAGCCGCAGACGCCCACCGCGGTGACCTTGACGAGAACCTCGTCCGGTGCGGGTGTCGGCACGCGACGCTCCTGCATCTCGACGTGTCCCGCCCGGATCAGCACGTTCGCGGACATGTGCTCGGGAATGTGCGTCGTTGCAGTCATGATGCGGTCTCCTCGATGCGGTTCTTCGTTGTCGCGTCAGGCCTGGCGTGGCTCTCTTGACACCCGATGTTACCGCGAAGTATGGTGAATGTAACGTGGTCATGTTATCTGATCACAGGAACGTAACACGAGAGCGTCGCGGGAGACGCAGATCGGGAGCAAAGATGCGAGCAGTTGTATTCACGGCAGAGGGGCAGCTGTCCCTCGAAGAGCGGCCGAAGCCCACGCCCGGCTACAAAGAGATCCTGATCGAGACGGCGGCGGTCGGTATCTGCGGAACCGACACGCACGTCTTCGACGGCGAGTTCGAGGGCACCGTCTTCCCGCTCGTTCCCGGTCATGAGGCGACCGGCACGATCGTCGCGCTCGGCGAAGGCGTCAACAGCGGCGTGTTCGATTTCAAGGTCGGCGACCACGTCGCGATCAACCCCAGCACGACCTGCGGCGAATGCGAATTCTGCCTCAACGGGCACCAGAACCTCTGCCGATTCTGGAACGGTCTCGGCGTCGTCGCCTCCGACGGCGCATCGCAGGAGTTCTTCACGGCCCCAGCCGGCAACGTGTACAAGCTCAAGCCGGAGACCGACCTCTACCAGGCCGCCCTCATCGAGCCGCTGGCCTGCGCGATCCGCGGCTGGGACGTGCTGCCCCGCCGCATCGGAGACCACGTGCTCGTCTACGGAGCCGGCACCATGGGACTGCTGATGGCTCAGCTGGCCACCCGCGCCGGCGCAGCATCGGTGAGCATCGTCGACCTGAACGTCGACCGCCTCGCGGTCGCGGAGGAGTGCGGCATCGAGCTGCGCTACACATCGGCGGACGACGCCGACCGCGAGAAGTGGGACGTCGTCATCGACTGCACGGGCAACCTGCGCGCGATCGAAGACGCCCTGACCCGCGTCAAGCCGGCCGGATTCTTCCAGGACTTCGGCGTCGCTCCCGCCGACGGCACCGCGAAGTTCTCTCCATTCCGCGTGTACCGCGACGAGATCTCGATCGTCGGGACGATGGCCGTGCTCAACTCCTTCGGCCGCGCGGTCGAGATGTTCGAGGCCGGCGCGATCAACGCGAAGGCCATGATCAGCCATTCCTTCATCCTCGACGACTACGAAGAGGCGTTGGAGCTGTTCCGTCGTGGTTCGGGCCGCAAGCTCCAGATCCGCCCGAACGACACCGAGTCCAGGGTGCTGATCCCGTGAGCGCGTCGACCACCGCAAGCGCACCGGTGAAGAAGCCGCGGCGATCGCTGTCGACCGGCGCCAGGCGCGGCATGTGGATCGGCGTCGTCGTACTCGTGATCCTCGGTCTGGTGCTGGGGACGCGTGTCGTTCCGGCCGATGACCCGCTCGCGCAGGGCACGCAGAAATTCGACCCCGCCACATACGGCGCTGAGGAGTTCCCGACGGTGCAGTCCGAGATCGTCGATCGTGCCGTCGAGGCTGACGTCCTCGCCGCGGCCGTCGCAGCCGACCCGGCAGCGGCTGCTGAGGAGTATGCGGTGCAGAGCTCCGGCGGCCCCGTGTACAGCACGACGTTCACCGGTGTCGTCGGTGAAGGTCAGTCCGGCATCTATGAGGTGGCGGTCGAGGGCTTGCCCGCGGACCTGCTGATCCGAGTGCAGACCGGCCCGGCCATCAACGGAACCGAGCTGCGCGACGCGACGGGCGAGATCGAGTTCGGGCAGTTCGTCAACCAGATCGACTTCCAGAACGCCGCGGCGGCACTGAACGAGGAACTGAAGACTCAGGTGCTCGCCGACATCGATCCCGCCGCGCTCACAGGCAAGACGATCGAGGTCACCGGCGCATTCACTCTGATCAATCCGAGCTCCTGGCTCGTCACCCCGGTCGAACTGAGCGTGCAATGAGCGACGACTTCGACGACGTCGTCCTCGAGGCGCGCAACGTCGTCAAGACATACGGCGGCACCAGAGCGTTGAAGGGCGTGAACTTCGAGATCCGTCGTGGGACGGTGACGACCCTCTTCGGAGAGAACGGCGCCGGCAAGTCGACGCTGATGAAGATCCTCTCCGGTGTCGAACAGCCGACCTCCGGTGAGATCGTCCTCGACGGTGAGCCGGTCGTGTTCCATTCCACTAACGACGCGCGCGAGCGCGGCATCTCGATCATTCACCAGGAGTTGAGCCTCGCCCCGAACCTCTCGGTGCGCGACAACATCTTCATGGGACGCGAGATCACCGGTCCGTTCGGGATCGACTTCGCAGAAGAGGCGCGGCAGACGCGCGAGCTTCTCGCCGACCTGCTTCCCGGCGTCGAACCCGACACGCATGTCAACGACCTACGCGTCGGCCAGCAGCAGATCATCGAGATCGCTCGCGCGCTCTCGGTGAACTCGCGCATCCTCATCATGGACGAGCCGACGTCGGCTCTGGCGGCAGCGGAAGTGGAGATCCTCTTCGGGATCGTCCACGATCTCACCGCCCGCGGTGTCGCGATCGTCTACATCTCGCACCACCTCGAGGAGGCGCTCGAGATCACCGATCACGCTGTCGTCCTGCGAGACGGAACCATGACGGCGAAGGATGAGCGGGCGAACATCGATCTCGAGTGGATCGTGCGGAACATGGTCGGTGACAACTTCGACCTCGGTTCGCCGCCCACCGGATACGATTTCGGCGACACGATCCTCAGCATCCGTGATCTGCGCGTCCTCGATCCGGAGAACTCGGAGCGATCGATCGTGAACGGCCTGAGCCTCGATGTCAGGGCGGGCGAGATCGTCTGCCTGTACGGGCTGATGGGCGCCGGGCGCACCGAGCTGCTCGAGGCGGTCGCCGGGCGCGATCGGATCGACGGCGGCGAGATCCTGCTCGACGGCACTTCCCTCGGCGACGACACGATCGCGGAGCGCATCGCTCTCGGGATCGGACTCGTGCCGGAGGATCGCCAGCGCGACGGTCTCGTGCAGACCTTCGACGTCGGCACGAACCTCACCCTCGCGAGCCTGGGCGATTCCCTGCGGAACGGGGTGCTCTCGCGCCGCACCGAGAAGAAGATCGCACAGGACCTCATCCGTTCGGTGACGGTGAAGACACCGGGACCGGAACTGCCGATCGGCTCACTCTCGGGAGGCAACCAGCAGAAGGTCGTGATCGGGAAGGTCATCGCGACCGACCCGCGCGTGATGCTCCTCGACGAACCGAGCCGAGGCATCGACATCGGCGCAAAGGGCGAGGTCTTCCGACTTCTCGCCGAGCGTGCCCGCGAGGGACTCGCCGTCGTGTATTCGACATCTGAGGTCGGCGAATGCCTCAGCATCGCCCACCGCATCATCGTCCTGCGACGCGGCCAGATCTCCGCCGAGTTCGGTCCGGACGCCACGAAGGAAATGATCATGGCCGCCTCCGGCGAGGCCGTGGCCGCGTAGAGAACTTGAGAACGGACCGACAATGACGACGACAACGACCGCCATCCTCGAGAACAAGAAGAAGTTCTCGCTCACACGAGTGCTCATCGAAGGCAGGGCCTTCCTCGCCCTGATCCTGATCATCGTGGTGTTCTCACTGATGTCACCGAACTACCTCACCTTCGACAACGTCCTGATCATGGCGTCGCACGTCGCGATCTACGCCATCCTCGGACTCGGGATGCTGCTGGTCGTGCTCAACGGCGGCATCGATCTCTCGGTCGGCTCGACGCTGGGCTTCTCCGCGGTGATCGCCGGCTTCCTCATGCAGGGCGTGCCGATCAACATCTTCGGCGTGATCCTCTACCCGAGCATCCCCGTGGTCGTGGTCATCTCCTGTGCCGTCGGCGCCGCAGTGGGACTCGTCAACGGCATCCTGGTGTCCAAGTTCAAGGTCGCGCCGTTCGTCGCGACCTTGGGCATGCTCTACGTCGTGCGCGGTCTCGCGCTCCTCATGACCAACGGCCTCACGATCAACGACCTCTCGGGTGACGAGGCGCTGGGTAACACCGGCTTCAACTGGCTCGGCTTCAACCGGGTGCTGAACATCCCGATCGGCGTCATCATCATGATCCTGATCGCGATCGTGCTCGGCTTCGTCCTCGGGCGCACGCGCTTCGGTCGCTGGCTGTACGCATCCGGAGGCAACGAGCGTGCGGCCGAGCTCTCGGGTGTGCCGGTGCGCGGCGTGAAGATCTGGGTCTACGTCATCTCCGGCATCTGCGCGGCGGTCGCGGGTCTCATCCTCGCCTCGACGCTCACCAGCGCCAGCCCCACGGCCGGCAACACCTACGAGCTGACGGCGATCGCTGCGGTCGTGATCGGTGGCGCATCGCTGATGGGCGGCCGGGGCAATGTGCGCGGCACGCTGCTCGGCGCTTTCGTGATCGGATTCCTGTCCGACGGCCTCGTCATCGTGGGCGTCTCCGCGTACTGGCAGATGATCTTCATCGGCGCCGTGATCGTCGTCGCAGTGCTGCTGAACAGCCTGCAGTACGGCCGCCGTCGTCGCCCCGCTGCGGCGACGCCGCCCGCGAAGGCGACCCCGCCGGTCGCGGAGCCGACCCCGCCGGTCCCGGAGCCGGCCGCGAAGAACTGATTCGCATTCACACGACCTGCAACACCCACCAAGAGAAAGGACGCATCAAATGATGCGCAAGAAGGCAATCGCCTCGATCATCGCCACAGGCGCGCTGATCATCTCGCTCGCCGGATGCGCCGGAGGCAGCACGGACGCTCCTCCGACGGATGCCGAAGGCGGAGATGCCGGCGGTCTCATCACCATCATCGTGAACGACCCCGCGAACCCGTACTGGAAGACAGAGGGCGACGTCGCCGCCGCAACGGCGGAAGAACTCGGCTACAAGTCCAGCGTGGGCGCGCACAAGGGCGACACGAACACCGAGAACACCCTCATCGACACGGCGATCTCGAACAAGTCCGTCGCGATCATCCTCGACCCTGCGAACGCCGACGGTTCGGTCGCTGCGGTCAAGAAGGCCGAGGCTGCGGGGATCCCTGTGTTCCTCGTGAACGCCGAGATCAACGAGGTCGGAATCGCCAAGGCGCAGCTCGTCTCGAACAACGCTCAGGGAGCCGCTCTCGGCGCCCAGGAGTGGGTGTCTCAGATGGGTGAAGCCGGTGACTACGTCGAGCTGTTCGGCGCTCCTTCCGACAACAATGCTCAGACCCGCTCCAACGGCTTCCAGACCGTGATCAGTCAGTACCCCGGCCTGGTCGAGGTCGGCGAAGAGGTCGCCGATTGGGACCGCACCAAGGGGCACGACAAGATGCAGTCGCTGCTGCAGTCGAACCCGTCGCTTACCGGTGTGATGGCGGGCAACGATGAGATGGCTCTCGGTGCCATCGCAGCCCTCAAGAAGGCCGGCAAGCTCGAGGGCGTCGTCGTGGGCGGCTTCGACGGCGCGCCGGATGCTGTCTCCGCCGTCATCGCGGGGGAGATGGCGTACACCGTCCTCCAGCCCGTCGCGGTGTTCTCGAAGAAGGCCGTCGAGCTCGCCGACGAGTACATCCGCACCGGCACCGCACCGGAGACCGAGAAGCAGTCGTTCGACTGCATCCTCATCACGAAGGACAACGCCGACAAGATGACCGAGCCCTTCACCTACACCGAGTAAGCCGCACGGCGGTGAATGCGGGGCGGATGCTGAACGGCATCCGCCCCGCCCCGATACTTCGCCCGATCTCAAAGACGGCCCGATCTCAAAGAGGGCGCGATCTCAAGAAGAGACTGACGAGAGGCAACATGAGTTACGTTCTGAACGACCCCGCTGATTTCGCGGACGAGTCCGTGATCGGCTTCGTCGCCGCGCACGGCACCCTGGTGCGGCGGGTCTCCGGTGGTGTCGCGCGCGCACAGGCCACGCCGTCCGGACAGGTCGCGATCGTCATCGGAGGCGGGTCGGGGCACTATCCGGCGTTCGCGGGGCTCGTCGGTGCCGGTCTCGCCCACGGTGCAGCGATGGGCAACGTCTTCGCCTCGCCCAGTGCGCAGCAGATCTACTCCGTTGCCAAGTCCGTCGCGACGGATGCGGGCGTGCTCCTCAGCTACGGCAACTACGCCGGCGACGTGCTCAACTTCGATCAGGCCGAGAAGCGGCTGCGCGATGAGGGCATCCCGTGCCGCACAGTGCGGGTGACCGACGACATCTACAGCGCCGCATCCGCGGAGAAGTCAAAGCGGCGTGGCATCGCCGGCGACCTCGCCGTGTTCCGTGCCGCCTCATGGGCCGCAGAGCAGGGCATATCGCTCGACGATGTCGCCGAGATCGCAGCCCGTGCCAACGACCGGACCCGGTCGATCGGCGTCGCGTTCTCCGGGTGCACGCTCCCCGGTGCGTCGGAGCCGCTCTTCACCGTTCCCGCGGGACACATGGCCGTCGGAATGGGCATCCACGGCGAACCGGGCATCTCGGTCGTGCCGCTGCCAACGGCTCGAGAGCTCGCCGCCGTCCTCGTCGGAGGGCTCCTCGGCGAGGTGCCCGACGGTGTCGCCGTCGACGGTGCGCACGCCGCTGTCATCCTGAACGGGCTCGGCGCGGTCAAATCCGAAGAGCTGTTCGTGATCTACGCCACGGTGATCGAGCTCCTGGCGGAGGCCGGAGTCACGATCGTCGAGCCGGAGGTCGGCGAATACGCGACGAGTTTCGAGATGGCGGGGGTTTCACTGACACTGTTCTGGCTGGACGATGAGCTCGCCCGGGCCTGGGCTTCGCCTGCTTACACTCCGGCGTACCGCAAGGGCGCCGTCGAGACATCCGCCGCGGATGCCGTGGCAGATGCCGTCCAGGACACGGCCGTCGATGCCGAGGTCATCCCTGCTGCATCGCCGGACTCCGTCGAGATCGGCGCGGTCACCCTCGCGATCATCGACGCCATCCGCGACATGATCGATCGCGATGTCGACGAACTCGGCCGACTGGATGCGATCGCCGGCGACGGTGATCACGGCATCGGCATGCAGCGTGGCGCGCGCGCCGGAGCCGCCGCCGCACGCGCGGCGGTCGACGCCGGTGCGGGAGCGGGAACAGTGCTCTGCCGTGCAGGAGACGCGTGGGCAGACAAGGCCGGCGGCACCTCCGGCGCACTCTGGGGTGCGGCGCTGCGAGCCGCCGGAGAGCGCCTCGGGGACGAGATCCGGCCTGAGGCGGGCGACGTCGCCGAGGCGGTGGACGCCGCACGCGCGGCGATCCAGGGATACGGTAAGGCCTCTGTCGGCGACAAGACCATGGTCGATGCGCTCGTGCCCTTTGCGGAGGGGCTGACCGCGCGCGTCGCGGCCGGCACGCCGTTGGCGCAGGCCTGGGTGGCTGCAGCCGCCGACGCCACGAGCGCGGCAGAGGCGACATCCGCTCTTCTTCCCCGAATGGGGCGCGCACGACCTCACATGGAGAAGAGCCTCGGCACTCCCGACCCCGGCGCGATCTCGCTCGCGCGGGCGATGACCGTTGCGGGCCTGGTGCTCGCAGATGACAGCAGTACAGAGAAGGACTGAACATGACACGTGAATGGCGAATCGTCGTCGGATCCGACGACGCGGGGTTCGAGTACAAGGAAGCACTCAAGAAGGACCTGTTGAACGACCCGCGGGTCGCCGAGGTCATCGATGTCGGCGTCGACGCGAGCGGGGGCACGGCGTACCCGGTCGTCGCGATCGCGGCGGCGGAGAAGGTCCGCGCGGGAGAAGCAGACCGGGCCCTGCTCGTGTGCGGCACCGGTCTGGGCGTCGCGATCGCGGCGAACAAGGTGCCGGGGATCCGTGCTGTCACGGCGCATGACAGCTATAGCGTCGAGCGCAGTGTGCTCAGTAACAACGCTCAGGTGCTGACATTCGGACAGCGAGTCGTGGGCCTGGAACTGGCACGCCGATTGGCGCGCGAATGGCTCGGATACGAGTTCGACGAGTCCTCCGCATCGGCGCAGAAGGTCGCCGTCATCGAGGGCTACGAGGCCACGGGGACCTGTGGCTGACGACGACGGACGGCCTGTTCTGCTCGGCGCGAGCCTCAAGCTCTATCTCGACATCGATACCAGCGTCGCGTGGGCCGAATCTCTCGCTGTGATCGCTCGTGCGCACCCCGCTGTCATCGCGGGGGAGGTGCGCCTGTTCATCCTGCCCTCGCTTCCCGCCCTGGATCGCGTGATCGCGGCCGTCGCGGGCTCGCCGATCGCCGTGGGCGCCCAGGACCTGTTCTGGGCCGATCGCGGCGCCTATACGGGGGCGGTCAGCGGTGCCGACCTCGCGCGGCTGGGATGCCGGTATGTCGAGGTCGGGCACGCGGAACGGCGACACGTCTTCGGTGAGGACGACGCGATCATCCGGCGCAAGCTCACGGCCGCTGTGCGCAACGGGCTCACCCCGGTGCTGTGCGTCGGCGAGGAGACACGGCAGGACGCGGACCTCGCGGCCGAGACCTGCATCGCTCAGATCGAATCGGCGATCGCCGACAGCGGAGACCTCAGCGATCTCGTCGTCGCATACGAGCCGGAATGGGCGATCGGACAGGCCGAGCCGGCCTCGCCCGACCACGTGACAGAGGTCGTCGCACGGCTGCGCGCTCATCTCGCACAGCGGGGCCTCGGTGCCGCAGCGGTGATCTACGGCGGCAGCGCGAAGCCCGGACTGCTGAGTACGCTCTCCTCAGGTGTCGACGGATTGTTCCTCGGTCGATTCGCCCACGAGCCGCAGGCATTCGCGAGCATCATCGACGAGGCCGCCAGGGCACGTTGAGAGGGAGAAGATGAGCAGCAGTTCCCCAGCAGTGCCGTCGCGGACGGACCGGCAGCAATCTCGTCAGCTGGCGATCAGCGAGGCCGTGATGGCCGCGGGATCCCTGCGTATCGAGCAGATCGCAGAGCGGTTCGGCATCAGCGTCATGACCGTCCACCGCGATCTCGACGAGTTGGAGGACCGAGGGCTGCTGCGTAAGAGCAGGGGAGTGGCGACCGCCAGTTCCACGGCGCTGGTCGAATCCAGCGATGTGTACCGGGTGGGGCGACAACAGGCCGAGAAGGAGGCCATGGCGCTCGCCGCCATGGAGTTCGTCGAGCCGGGGCAGGCGATCATCCTCGACGACTCGACCTCGACGATGCACCTGCTTCCGCACCTGCACACGAAGACGCCTCTGACGGTCATCACCAACACGCTGACGATCATGAACGACCTGCGCGGTATGCGCGGCATCGAGATGATCGGCCTCGGCGGAGAGTTCTACAACTGGTGCAGCGCCTTCATGGGGCGCATCACCGTGCGGGAGATCGCCGAGCTGCGTGCCGATCTCTTCGTGATGTCGACCTCGGCCATCGTGGACGACATCTGCTTCCACCAGACGCTGGAGACCGTCGACGTGAAGCGGGCGATGTTCGAATCGGCGAGCAAGCGCGTGCTGCTGGCGGACAGGACGAAGTTCGACAAGCGAGCGCTGCACGCGATGCTGCCGCTGGCCGACTTCGACGTGGTCGTCGTCGACGCAGCCACCGATCGTCGGCACATCGACCGGATGCGGGACGCCGGCGTCAACGTGCACATCGCACGCCGCCCGGCCGCCGCCCGCTGAGCGGATCTGGCGCGCTTCGCGACGCGGTCATCCGGTCTGAGGTAACGTCTCGGGCATGGCCACCGCAACGACGCAGACCCGCAGACGTGAGGCGTTCGGCTCACGCAATGTGTTCATCCTCTCGGCGATCGGCTCAGCCGTCGGCCTGGGGAACATCTGGCGCTTCCCCTACGTCGCGTACGAGGGCGGCGGTGGCGCGTTCCTCATCCCATACCTGTGCGCGCTGCTGACCGCAGGCATCCCGCTGCTGTTCTTCGATTACGCGATCGGGCACCGGTTCCGCGGCTCCGCTCCGCTCGCCTTCCGCCGGATCCATCGCGCGGCCGAGCCGCTCGGCTGGTGGCAGGTTCTCATCTGCGTGGTGATCGCCGTGTACTACGCGGTCATCATCGCCTGGGCGGCAATGTACACCTGGTTCTCCGCCCAGCTCACGTGGGGGCCGGGGAACGAGAACGACTTCTTCTTCACCGACTTCCTGCAGTCCGCCGACGTCGCTGAAGGCGGCGTCTCGACGGACTTCGTGCCGCAGGTCGGCATTCCGCTGGTCATCGTCTGGCTCGTCGTGATCGTGATCATGGCTCTCGGAGTCAAGCGCGGCATCGGCCGGGCGAACATGATCCTCATGCCGCTGCTCACGGTCATGTTCGCGATCCTCGTCGTGCAGTCGCTGTTCCTGCCGGGTGCCATGGAGGGCCTCAACGCCTTCTTCACCCCGAACTGGGAGGCACTGGCCGACCCTGGTGTGTGGGCATCCGCATACGGCCACATCTTCTTCTCGCTCTCGGTCGCGTTCGGGATCATGGTGACCTACTCGTCGTATCTCAAGCGCAAGACCGACCTGACCGGCTCAGGACTCGTCGTCGCATTCGCCAATTCGGGTTTCGAGATCCTCGCCGGCATCGGCGTCTTCGCCGCGCTGGGCTTCATGGCGCAGGCGCAGGGAACAGACGTCTCCGGCGTGGCGTCGTCGGGGATCGGACTCGCGTTCGTGGCCTTCCCGACCATCGTCTCGCAGGCGACCGGCGGCTCGATCATCGGCGTCCTGTTCTTCGGAGCGCTCGTGTTCGCGGGCATCACCTCGCTCATCTCCATCCTCGAGGTGATCGTCGCAGCCCTCCAGGACAAGCTCGGCTGGAGCCGCGTGCGCACCACTCTCACGGTGTCGATCCCTCTCGCGGTGATCTCGATGGCGCTGTTCTCCACGACCACGGCACTGACGGTGCTCGACACGGCCGATGCCTTCGTCAATGCCTTCGGCATCATGGCGGTCGCCCTCGTCGCGGTGATCGTCGTCGCCTGGGTGTTCCACAAGCTGCCCGTGCTGAAGGACCACCTGAACCGGCGCTCGAGCTTCCCCGTGGGACGGATCTGGATGCTGCTGGTCGGCGTGCTCGCCCCCGTCGTGCTCGGCTACCTGCTGATCAGCGAGCTCATCACGAAGATCTCCGAGCCCTACGGCGGGTACCCCGCCTGGTTCCTCGGCGTCTTCGGATGGGGCATGGTGATCGCCCTCGTCGTGATCGGGGTGCTGCTTTCGCTCATGCCGTGGAGCGGACGCTCGCACGCCAAGGATGACCCGGACTACGACGAGTTCCTCGTCGACGAGCACTACGATCCCGACCCGGAGACGGATACGATCCGGATCGCGGAGACGCACGAGAAGGGAGCGGGTGCATGACCATCACAGCCATCATCATGATGATCATCGCGATGGTCACGGTCTGGGGCGGCCTGATCGCCGCGATTGTGAACCTCGCACGCCATCCCGAGGTCGCCGAGTCCGAACCGGAGGTCCTGCGCGTCGAACTCTGAGGACTTGTCTCACTCCGAAGCCACGCTGCTCGTGTGGTGCGGCATACCGACCGGCTTCGACTCGCTGGATCCTCGCTGGCGCAGATAGATCGAGAAGGCGACCATCGCCCCGACCGCGAGGAACTCCGATTGCCAGTTCTGCAGCGTGCGGTTCCAGAACTCCGGTGAAACCAGGTAGTCGCCCCACGTCTCAGGAGGCAGCCCGTGCTGCACGTTCTGCTCGTTCACCACGATGTGTCCCGCGAGTGACTGCGCAAGCCAGGAGAGCAGGAAGACCGAACCCATCATGAGCAGGAGTGAGTTCGAGTAGATCCACAGTCGCACGCCTTGCGCCTTCGCCCAGCGCGGCGAGTCCGCTCGCGCGTAGGTCCCGACGTGCTGTTCCTCATCGCTGCCGACGCCTTCGTCGCCGTACTTCTTCGACTCGGGCGATCCGCGCTGGATCAGCCAGATCGTCGCGAAGATGAAGAGGAAGAACTGGAGGAACTCGGACTGCCAGTTCTCCGCCACATCGACGAGGAAGTCCGACGAGGTGACGAACTCGATGTACGTCACCGGCGCCTGCCCATGCTGCATGAGTTCTTCGTTGTTGTACGCGTGACCGGCGAAGGACTGGCCGAGCAGCGCGAGCACGAAGATGATCAGAAACGCCACGCTGAGACTGCTGGTCCGGAGGAAATGACGCACGACGATCACCGGCCCGTCAGCGGCAGGATGATCATGATCGCGAGCCCCACCACGATGATCACGGTCCACGACCAGAATGCGGTGCGCATCGCGCTTCTTGTCTCACCGTCACCTGACATGTCGGCTCCTCTCGGTCTCGGAGACGATCCTGTCGCACTGGTGGGCGCAGGGATGCACCCTTGACAACAGCCCTCTGGGTCGGCATCTGCAGCGAGGAGGCTTCAACCGATCGAACGGCCCGCATTCGCTACGCGCTATAGACCCCGTGGCCGCTGTCCGACATACTGACGCGCATGGATGCCATCAATGAATTCGTGTTGTCCGGCGGCAATCTGCTCTGGACCTGGATCGTCCTTCCCGTCCTCGTCCTTCTGGGCCTCTACTTCACGATCCGATCCGGTGTGGTGCAGTTCCGGCTCATCCCCGAGATGTTCCGCACGCTCACCGACAGGACTCCACGTGACGAGAACGGTGAGCCGCAGTCGGTTTCGGCGTTCCAGGCCTTCACGATCTCCGCAGCATCCAGGGTCGGCGTCGGCAACATCGCAGGCGTCGGCACGGCGATAGCCATCGGCGGCCCCGGTGCGATCTTCTGGATGTGGGCGATGGCCTTCGTCGGCGGAGCATCGAGCTTCATCGAGTCGACCCTCGGACAGCTGTACAAGGTGCGCGACAAGGACGGCTTCCGCGGCGGCCCCGCCTACTACATGCAGCACGGCCTCAAGGCTCGCTGGATGGGCATCGTCTTCGCCGTGATCCTCATCATCTGCTTCCCGTTCGCGTTCAGCTCGCTGCAGGCCAACACGATCAGCGCGACGATCTCCTCGAGCTTCGGCGGCGAGGTGGGATGGATACCGTGGGTGGTCGGCGTCGCACTGGCGATTCTGACGGCCATGGTGGTGTTCGGCGGACTTCGCCGCATCGCGAGCGTGACGCAGGCCGTCGTTCCGGCGATGGCGCTCGGCTACCTCCTGCTCGGCCTTGTCATCGTGGGCATGAACATCGAGGCGCTCCCCGGTGTTTTCGCATCCATCTACACGGAGGCCTTCGGATTCAACGAGGTCGTCGGAGCGACGATCGGCGTCATCATCATGAACGGCGTGAAGCGCGGCATGTTCTCGAACGAAGCAGGCCTCGGTTCCGCCCCGAACGCCGGCGCCAGCGCCGCCGTCACGCACCCGGTCAAGCAGGGACTCGTCCAGACCCTGGGCGTCTACTTCGACACGTTCCTGGTCTGCTCCATCACCGCGTTCATCATCCTCGTCTCCACACCGGATCTCGCGAACGCGGCACAGGGGATCGGTTTGACGCAGAACGCGATCGTCTCGAACCTCGGTGAATGGTCGAACGTGCTTCTGAGCATCATCATCTTCCTGCTGGCGTTCAGTTCGATTCTCGGCAACTACTACTACGGCGAGTCGAACATCGAGTTCATCACGACGAACCGCACGGTGCTGCAGAGCTATCGCACGCTCGTCGTCCTGGTGATCCTGTTCGGTTCGGTCGCCTCCGCCGACCTCATCTGGAACACCGCCGACGGCATCATGGGCCTCATGGCGCTGGTCAACCTGATCGCCATCGGACTGCTCTCCGGTGTCGCATTCAAGCTGCTGCGCGACTACACCCAGCAACGGCGAGAGGGCAGGGATCCGGTGTTCACCCGAGACAGACTGCCCGAGGTCACCGGCATCCAGAGCTGGATCGACGAACTCAGCGTCACCGGTCCGCTGCAGGTCGTGAAACAGCGCTCGCGGAAGTGACGCCTGGACTCTGCGTTCCTCGGGTCCGTTCGACCACGGCATGATGGACGGATGACATTCACAGGCCGGAACGCGATCAGCAACTGGGCGGGCAACGTCGTCTTCACCCCGGCGGCTGTCCTGCGACCGAGGGACGTCGCCGAGGCGCAGCAGTTCGTCGCGGATGCTCCTCGGATCAGAGCGCTCGGCACAGGCCACTCCTTCAACGACATCGCCGATGCTCCGCAACTCATCTCGCTCCGCGATGTCGCATCGCCGTTCGAACTGGATGAGCGCACACAGACGGTCACCGTGCCCGGCGCGGCGCCGTACGGGGCCGTCGCCGCCTTCCTGCACGAGCACGGCTGGGGGCTGCACAACCTCGGCTCGCTGCCCCACATCTCCGTGGCGGGCGCGACAGCGACGGCCACTCACGGTTCCGGTGACGGCAACGGCGTGCTGTCGACGGCCGTGCGCGGCATCGAGCGCATCGGCGCAGACGGCGAGCTGAACTGGATCCACGCCGGAGAGCCGGATTTCGAGGGCAGCGTGGTCGCACTCGGCGCCTTGGGCGTCATCACCAGGCTGCGGCTGGCGATAGAACCGACGTACGACGTGACGCAGCAGGTGTACACCGGTTTGGGGTGGGACACCCTCCTTGCGGAGTTCGACGAGATCATGGCGTCGGCGTACAGCGTCAGCGTGCTCGGCAAATGGGCGGAGCCGACACTCTCGACGCTGTGGCTCAAACACCGCGCTCTCACGGATCAGGGCGGATCAGCGGATGCTGCGCCGCGGGCGTTCGGCGGAGAACGAGTCGCCGCCGAAGTGCACGCCATCATCACCGGCGACGCGCCCGATGACAACATGACGCCGCTGGGTACTCGCGGTGCATGGTCGACACGGCTCGCGCATTTCCGTTTCGACCGCGACCCCAGCGCCGGTGGAGACGAGATCCAGTCCGAGTTCTTCGTGCCGCGAGCGGTGGCCGTCGATGCGCTGCGCGCCATCCGGCCGCTCGGCGATCGGATCGACCCGCTGCTGCACGTGAGCGAGTTCCGCACGTTCGCGGGGGACGACCTCTGGCTCAGCGGAGGCGAGGGAGGCGCACGGGTCGCCATCCACTTCACCTGGCGCCGGCGTCCCGCAGAGGTCGCAGCCGTCCTGCCGGACATCGAGGCGGCGCTTGGGCCCTTCACCCCGCGCGCGCACTGGGGAAAGGTGTACACGACCGGATTCGATCAGGCGGCGGGCTTCCGTCGCCTCGGCGACTTCGCTGCGCTCGCCGCGCGCGTCGACCCCGCGGGGAAGTTCCGCAACGCACACCTGGATCGCGTACTGGCGATCAGTGGTTGCGAAGCGCCTCGATGAGCTCGGACTTCCGCTTCTTCGAGTAGCCGGTGAGGCCCAATTCCTTGGCGCGCCCGCGCAGATCGTCGACCGTCCAATCGTCGTAGTCGCCAGCCTTGCCTCCGCGTCGGCCGACCTCCGAGCGTCCGCGCTTGGTCCCACCGGTGGCGTTCGATATGCGGGCCGCCTTCTCCTTGGAGGCGCCGTCGTCGCGGAGTTCCTCGTAGAGCTCCGGGTCCTTCAATCGTGAATTCGCGCCGCGTGGCATGTTCTGCTCCTTCGGGTCGAGATCGTGCGTCAGGTGGGGTGGTGGTCGCTGAAGTCCTCTGCGCGCTCACGCAGCAGGCGGACGCCGGCCTCGACGGTCGCCGACAGCACGGCATCCTGATCGCCGTCGAGCTGGAGGTGCTCGTGGCCGAGCTGATCATGCATCGCCCAGCCCAGATACACCGTGCCCGGTGGGTGACCGTCTTCAGGATCGGGTCCGCCGACGCCTGTCGTCGCAACGCAGACGTCGCCGCCGAACAGCTCGAGGCCGCCGACTGCGAGCTGTTCGGCGCACTCGGCTGAGCACGGATCGACTCCGGCCGCCACGTTGAGAAGGTGCTGTTTGACGTCGGTCATGTACGCGACGATGCCGCCGGCGAACCAGCTGCTGGCGTCGTCGCCGGCGCCGATCGCGTGTGCGAGGCCACCGGCCGTCAGTGACTCGACCACCGCGATGCGAAGCGCGTCAGCGATCGCGACCCGACTGAGCCGGTCGATGTCGTCGCTGAGCTGCACGGCAGGCACTCCAGGTCCTAGCGTGAGATGCTCTCGACGGTCTTGCCGGTCGTCTCGGGCGCCAGCGCCCGTGCCACATCGGCTTGGCTGATGATTCCCACCAGGAGGCGATCCTCGATCACGGGAAGCCGGCGGATCTGATGCTCCCGCATCTTCTCCAGCGCGATGTGGATGTCGTCCGCGGCATCGACTGTCACCGGCTTGCCCAGTGCGAGTGCGCGTGCCGGCGTGCTCTCTGGATCGAGCCCCTCGGCGACGGCCCTGACCACGATGTCGCGGTCGGTGAGCATGCCCTTCAGTTTCCTGTCCTCGCCGCAGATCGGCAGCGCTCCCACGTCGAGTTCGGACATCAGGGATGCGGCGATGCTCAGTGAGTCGTTCTCGCCGATGCACCGCGGTGCGGGGGTCATGATGTCCCGCGTCATCGTCATCGTCATTCCTCTCTCCTCCTTCGTCTTCTTCGCGTCACGATAGGGGCGCGGCACGGCGGGCGCAGAGGGGGTTGACAGCGTCAGCCGTCCTTCACCTCGAGTCCGCCCTCGGGGCCGTCGCCGTCGGACAGCGAGTAATCCGGTCGTGCGGGTTGCGGCGGCTGATCGTCCAACTCGCCGCCCTCGCGCCCTCCGAACGGACGGCCGTGATCGGCGAACTCCTCCCTGCTGAACACCAGGGTCCACGGCCCGGCGGTGAAGCGTGCACCGGTGCGCAGGATCTCCGAGCGGTCGCCGCCGTCGGTCTCGGCGGACAGCGGATTCGCGTTCATCTCGCCGGCACCGTGCAGTGTGAGCACGTACTCGTCCCGCTCGTCATGGGCGATCGTCGCGTGCACTGGATCCGTGTCGGCGAGACGGAGCTCATTGCCCTCTGCGCTGCCGACGCGCACAGTGTCGGTCGTGATGTGATGCACCGAGCGATCGTCCTCGCGCGAGATGAGCAGCCGCGGGTCGCCCGCGCCCCATCCCGCGTGGGTCGTGGTGGGCTTGTACCCCGGCGCGGTCTGATCGGTCATGTCCGGCTCCCTTCGAACTCACTGGAACCGCAAGGCTATGCGGCACCGGAACCGCAGGGGAGGGGCTTGACCCCTGGCGTGCGCGGGGCTATCGCGCAACGTCACGGCGATGACGGCTTAGGCTACTGACAGGTGCGAGAGCATGTACGCGCGCACGAACACGGAGCGGCACGGAAGCGGGGGACCATGGGCAAGTTCATCTACGAGGGCGGCGTCAAGGTCGAGATCGAAGACCGCGCCCTGCTGCACATGCAGCTCGTGATCAGCGCGAAGCTGCGGCGAGGTGAGCCGTTCGCATTCAGCTGGCGCGAAGATGCCAGCGTCGGAGGCGGCCGCACGACGGTGTGGGTGCATCCGGGCAGCGCGATCGTCTACAAGTACTACGGCGGGCGGCAGCCCTCCGTGAATCGTGCATGGGTCGATGCGCTGGCGTTCACGGCGAACTCGCCGGCCGGCCTCTACCTCGTTCCCGAGCCTGCAGACGCGGGCGCCGCAGCGGGAACAGCGGAGATGTCGACGGTCCCGCCGATCAGCTGATCCTCGTCGATGGGGCGTTCGGTGACCGAATCGACGCTCGTCATCGTGATCCACCCCTGGGCGAGGCACGCGGCGTCGCTGTCATCGGTGGGGATGTTCGGCAGCTCCTCGACGGCGAGGCGCACGTAACTCTCGTCGCTCTCCGCCACGGTCGTCTGCACGATGCCGAACGGCGCCAGCGTGCACTGGCGGATGCCGCGGGGGTCGGTGCGGTTGGGCGCGTTCACATTGAGTGCTGTGCCTCGCGGCTGCGCTGTCAGCGTGGGAAGCAACGTCATGGCCGCGCGGGCGGCGGTGTTCCAGTGGAACGCCTGCGGATTCATTCCGACGTCGAGTGACACGGCCATCGCCCAGGCCCCGTTCAGCGCTCCGGTGAGGGCGGCGCCCACGGTACCGGAATGCAGGATCGCCCGTCCGACGTTGGCTCCGTGATTCACACCGGAGAGCACGAGGTCAGGGGCGGGTCCGAACGCACCGCGTGCCGCGATCATCGCAATCAGCCCAGGGCCGCCATGCACGGCGAAAGCATGCACATCCGGCAGTGCATCCAGCGTGCGGCGGTCCACGGCTATGCGCCCATCGGACTCGCTCGCCATGATCGACGCGCTCGACCCGCTCGACTGCGCAGCGGGCGCGGCGATCGTGACCTCGATCCCGGCCTGGATCGCAGCATCCGCCAGTGCCACCAGGCCCGGTGCGTCGATACCGTCATCGTTGGTGATCAGCGCCCGGTGCGTCATGATTCCTCCGTCTCGGTCTCCGCCAGCGCGGCCAGCCCGTCGGGGCTGACTCGTCCGTGCGGCGCTTCATCCGCATCACCCTGCGGACGCTCTCGTACCTGCACGCGCTCGCGCAGCTGTGCGATCGCATCGGCGTCGCCGGTGCCGAGCCCGTGGCGCGTGACGTTCAGCGCACCGGCGGCCGCGCCGAGCGTGACGGCATCTCGCAGTCGCTCGCCGCGGGTGAGTGCGGCCACGACGCCTGCGGTGAGGGAATCGCCGGCCCCGCGCGTCTCGTTCTCCTCGAACGGCGGAAGGGACACCTCGATCAGGCCGTGATCGTCCAGGACCAGCAACGGCTCTGATGACCGCGTCACGACCACCGCGCCGGCGCCCTGCCTGCGAAGCTCATGCATCGCGTGGGTGATCTCGGGTACCGTCGTCTCGCGCACGAGACCGTCGCGGCGCAGTTCCTCATGGCTGACCTTGAGCACATCGACGCCCCCTTCCACGACGGCCTCCAGACGCTCACCGGCGAGATCCGCGATGACCAGGCGCCCGTCGCTGCGCAGATCGATCGTCAGCCGACGGTAGAGGTCGGACGGCACTGTGGCGTCGCCGGCCGGCCCGCTGAGGAGGACCGCCTTCGAGTCGGCGCTGCTGTGCAGCATCGCGCCGTAGAGATCGTCTCGCGCATGGCGGTCGATCGCATCGCCTTCCTCCTCGGCGATCACGAGTCGCTGGCCCTGACGGCGATCATGCAGATACGCGGATCCGCGGCCCTCGCGCTCGACGGCGACGACAGTGATCCCCTCATCCTCCAGCAGGTGCTTCAGGGTTCGGCCGACCTCTCCGATGAGGACGCAGCACATCGTCACCGAGACGTCGAGTCTGCGCAGCATCCGGGCCTGCCACACGCCCTGCCCGCCCGCGTGCACGTGGATCTCGGAGCCCTGGGGGTGGTCTTCGACGGTCACCGTCAGGGTCGGAGACGGGGCGAGGATCGTCACGTCGCTCACGCTGGCTCCCTTCGTTCACAGTTCACGCATCATCCCAGCAGGATCGGCACGATGCTTCCCCGTTGACATCCGCACGTGATCTCACTAGCCCGTCGAAGTGTCAACCCCCTAGGCGGGATCTCGTGAGCGAAGGAAGCTCGGATCACGCTCACCTTCCCCCAGAGAGGAGTGCCGATGCACACCGAGGATCCCCGCCACGCTCACCCCGACGATGGCTTCCCCGCACAGCAGCAGGACCAACCCGGACAGACCGAACAGATGCGACCGACGCCCGATCACGGCGAGGACAGCTACGAAGGCCACGGACGCCTGGACGGGCGGCGCGCGCTGATCACCGGAGGAGACTCCGGGATCGGACGTGCGGTCGCCATCGCGTTCGCACGCGAAGGCGCCGACGTCGCCATCGTCCACATGCCGGAGGAGCAGAAGGAGGCTGACGAGACCCTGCGCCTGGTGCGTGAGGCCGGACGAACCGGGCTCGGCCTCGCCGGCGACGTGCGCGACGAGGAGTTCGCCACCGAGTGCGTGCTGGAGGCCAGGCGGGCGCTCGGCGATCTCGACATCCTCGTCCTGAATGCGGGCTATCAGCACGATGTGCCCGGTTTCGCGCACCTGGACACCGAGGCGATGCGCCGTGTGTTCGACACGAACCTGGCCGGGATGCTGTTCTCGGCACGTGCGGCATTCCCCAACCTGCAGCCGGGCTCCAGCATCATCGTCACCGCATCCATCCAGTCGTTCGAACCCTCCTCCGGACTCATCGACTACGCCATGACCAAGGCCGCTCAGGTCGCGTTCGTCAGAGCGCTCGCCGAAGAGGCCGGCCCCCGCGGCGTTCGGGTCAACGCGGTCGCGCCCGGTCCGATCTGGACGCCGCTGATACCGGGGACCGGATGGGATGAGGACAAGATCCGCAACTTCGGCGCTGACACACCGCTGGGCAGGGCCGGACAGCCGGCGGAGCTCGCCGGTGCCTATGTGTACCTCGCTTCGGGCGAGGCATCGTACGTATCCGGCGCAGTTCTGCCGGTGACTGGAGGGAAACCATTATGACGATGACAGCCCCGGAGCCTCCGAGGCCCGAGACGACGAACTGGGAGATCATCCCGCTCGGACATGGCGCCTGGCGCATCAGCGATGGCTCCAGAAAGCAGACGGATGCGGGACGCCTCGTCGCGTACGTCGACCGCAACGACACCGGCACGCTCGAGGTCCTCTGGCTGCGGAGTCCCTGCCCGACTCGGTCGAGGTACAGGGACATCGACGAGCTGCTGGCCGACCTCGATGCCGCCGTCGCACAGGGGACGACTCCGGCCCGATCGACGCGTCCGAACGAGATCCCGCATTTTCCGCCCGCGTGACCGAGGCAGCCCGGCGTGATCCCGAGGTCGGGCGTGATCCCGATCAGTGAAGTGCGTTCCCGTCAACGACGCGCGAACACGGCCCCGGGGTTCAGGATGCCCTGCGGGTCGAGGGCGTGCTTGATCCGCTCGTTGAGTTCGAGCACGTCCGGGCCGAGGTAATCCTCCAGCCACGGCTGCTTGAGCCGGCCGACGCCGTGCTCTCCGGTGATCGTCCCGCCGAGCGCGATCGCAAGATCCATGACCTCGCCGTACGCGACGTGCGCACGCTGACGCTGTGCGTCATCGGCCGGATCGAACACCAGTAGCGGATGCGTGTTGCCGTCGCCCGCGTGGGCCAGCACCGCGATCGTGATGTCGTGCTCCGCGGAGATCGCCGCGATGCCGAGCACGAGATCGCCGAGGCGGGGGATGGGCACGCCTACGTCCTCCAGCAGGATGCTTCCCTGCTTCTCGACGGCGGGGATCGCCATGCGCCGCGCCTGCACGAACGCCTCGCCCTCGTCGGCGTCCGCGGTGAGGTAGCACTCGCTTGTGCCGTTGTCGATGCAGATCTGTTCGATGATCGCGATCTCGGCCGCGGCCACTGCCGGATCGTCGTCCGACTGGATCACCAGCATCGCGGCGGCGTCGGTGTCCAGGCCCATCCGCGTCGCGGCCTCGACGGCCCGGATCGTCGGCCGATCCATGAACTCCAGCATCGACGGACGAGTGGCGCGGGTGATGGCGAGCACCGCATCCGTCGCCCCGGTGAGCGTCGGGAAGGAGGCGACCAGTGTCGTCGGGGGCTTCTGCGGCGGCACCAGGCGCAGGATGACCTCGGTGATGACGCCGAGGGTGCCCTCGCTGCCCACGAAGAGCTTCGTGAGCGAAAGCCCTGCGACATCCTTGACGCGAGGCCCGCCCAGGTTCACGGCGCGCCCGTCGGCGAGCACGACGGTCATCCCGAGCACGTAGTCGGTCGTCACTCCGTACTTCACGCAGCACAATCCGCCCGCGTTCGTGGCGACGTTGCCGCCGATGGAGCAGAACTCGAAGGACGACGGATCCGGCGGATACCAGAGCCCCTGTGCGGCTGCCGCGGCCTTGACCTCGGCGTTGAACGCCCCCGGCTGCACGACGGCCATGCGGGTGGCGGGCTCGATGCGGATCTCTCTCATGCGATCCAGTGAGAGCACGATCGCTCCATCCATCGCCGTGCTCCCGCCCGAGAGCCCTGAGCCCGCTCCGCGTGGGATGACGGCGGTGCCGGTCGCGGCGGCGAGCCGCACCGTGGCCTGCACGTCCTCGGTGCACGTCGCCCGCACCACGGCCAGTGGAGTGCCGGCATTCGGATCGTTCGCCCGATCCCATCGGTAGGCGTCCATGGAAGCCGGATCGGTGATCACCGTGTCGGTCGGCAGCTCGGCGATGAGCCGATCGATGAGCAGAGCGCCAGTGCTGTGCATGGGTTCCTTCCCTCTCGACACACACTAACAACAGCCGCGGATGGCGCACCCGCCCCGACGCGCGTAGCGTTCCGGGTATGGACGATCACCGACCCGACCCCGCCGAAGAACGACACCCGGAGCACCCCGCCGCGCACGAAGAAGGGGGCGCACCTCTGGGTGGCGACGAGACCACCGAGCAGGAGCTCGACGCCGACAATGCGGTCGAAGAAGACGCGCTGAAGGCGCTGAACCCGGACGACTCTCCCGCCTGACCCTGCCCCACCCGCCTGACCTGGACGTCTTGGGCGCCCTCGGCGCGCGTGCGGGTGAGAAACTTGAAGCATGAGCGCTTCCCTCGATGTCACCTCGCTGGCGGATGCTGAGATCCACCGCCTCCGCGAGGACTTTCCGATCCTGCAGACGCAGGTGAACGGGCATCCGCTCGTCTACCTCGATTCCGGTGCGACCTCGCAGCGTCCTGTGGCGGTGCTGGATGCCGAACGCGAGTTCCTCACGACCCTCAACTCTGCAGTCCACCGCGGCGCGCACACCCTCGCAGCCGAGGCGACCGAGGTGTTCGAAGACGCCCGCGCCTCCGTCGCACGCTTCGTCGGCGCCGACGACGACGAGATCGTCTGGACGTCGAACGCCACCGAGGCGATCAACCTCGTCGCGTACGCGTTCTCGAACGCATCAGTGGGCCGCGGCGGATCGGCTGCCGAGAGGTTCCGGCTCGGCGAGGGCGACGAGATCGTCACGACCGAGATGGAGCACCACGCGAACCTCATCCCGTGGCAGGAACTCGCCGCCCGCACCGGCGCGACGCTGCGGGTGATCCCGCTCGACGACGACGGCGCACTGCGTCTCGACGAAACCGCAGCGCTGATCGGGCCCCGCACCAGGATCGTCGCCGTCACGCACGTCTCCAACGTGCTCGGCGTCATCAACCCCGTCGAGCAGCTGATCGCCGCAGCACACGAGGTCGGGGCGCTCGTGCTGCTCGATGCCTGCCAGTCCGCACCGCACCTGCCGCTCGATGTGAAGGCGCTCGACGTCGACTTCGCGGTGTTCTCGGGTCACAAGATGCTCGGCCCGACGGGCGTGGGTGCGCTGTACGGGCGTCGTGAACTGCTCGAGGTCATGCCGCCCTTCCTCACCGGCGGATCGATGATCACGACCGTCACCACCACCGAGGCCGAGTACCTGCCTCCGCCGCAGCGCTTCGAGGCCGGCACCCAGCGGGTGTCGCAGGCCGTCGCGCTCGCCGCCGCGGTCGATTACCTCTCCGCGGTCGGCATGACCAGGATCGCCGAGCACGAGGCCGCGCTCGGCCGCCGCCTCGTCGAGGGCCTCTCCGCGATCGAGGGCGTGCGCGTGCTCGGTGCGGGCATCGATCTGCCGCGCGTGGGACTTGCGAGCTTCGACATCCCCGGCATCCACTCGCATGACGTCGGGCAGTTCCTCGACGACCAGGGCATCGCGGTGCGGGTCGGACACCACTGCGCGCAGCCGCTGCATCGACGACTCGGAGTCACCTCGTCGACGCGGGCCAGCACCTATCTCTACTCGACAGAGGATGAGGTCGATGCGTTCCTCGAGGGCGTCGCAGCGACGATCGAGTTCTTCGGGGTGCGCTCATGACCTCCAGCGATCTGCAGAATCTGTACCAGGAGCTGATCCTCGATCACTCGCGCACCCCGCACGGTTTCGGGCTGCGCGACGAGGTGGAGGCCCAGTCGCATCAGCTGAACCCGACCTGCGGCGATGAGATCACGCTGCAGGTGCATGCGGCTCCCGACGGCACGATCGAGGCGATCGCGTGGGAAGGGCACGGCTGCGCCATCTCGCAGGCGTCGGCGTCGCTGTTCGCCGAACTGGTCGAGGGCATGACCGTGCCGGAGGTCATGACCCGCATCGATGCGTTCCGCGAGGCCATGCGCTCGCGGGGCAGGATCGAGCCCGATGAGGAGCTGCTCGGCGATGCGGCGGCCCTCGGCAGCGTCTCACGCTACGTCGCCCGAGTGAAGTGCGCCATGCTCGGCTGGGTCGCCGCAGAGGACGCCATCCGCAAACTGCGCTGATCCCCGGCGACGCGCACATGTGACGTCGTGTGTCGCTTCATGAACGAGCGTGTCGTCATCGCGTGACCTGCGGCGCCCCGGTGCGGATGCTGGGGACATGAGCCACCTCGTCAGCGTGGCGCAGCTGATCCATCTGCAGCGCGCCGAAGAGCACGGCACCGGCCCGGCCGTGCGGCTGCTCGACGTGCGCTGGAGACTCGATCGCCCTGAGGGGAGGCCGGAGTATCTGGCGGCGCATCTGCCTGGAGCCGTCTACGTCGACCTGGAGCATGAACTCGCTCGCCGCGGCGAGCCGGCGGAGGGGCGGCATCCGCTCCCGGAAACCGACGATCTGCAGCGCGCCGCACGCGGGTGGGGCCTCGATGACGGCGACACCGTCGTCGCGTATGACGACAACCGGAGCGTGCCCGCGGCACGACTGTGGTGGCTGCTGCGCCGGTTCGGCGTGGACGTGAGAGTGCTCGACGGTGGCATCCGCGCCTGGGCGGGCGAGGGAATGCCGCTCGAGCGCGGCGATGTGCTCCCCGACCCCGGCGGGATCACTTTCGCAGGCGACGCTGCCGGAGTGATCCTGCTCGACCAGGTCGAAGCGTTCCGCGATCGCGGTGTGCTTCTCGACGCGCGCACGCCAGAGCAGTACAGCGGAGCGCAGACTGCGACCGATCCGGTCGGCGGGCACATCCCCGGCGCCGTGAACCTGCCGGCGATGGCGACGGTCACCGGCGACGGCCGACTCCAGCATCCTGATGCTCTGCGCCGCATCTTCGCAACCGCAGGTGTGGATGCCGGCACCGAGGTCGCCGTGTACTGCGGTTCAGGAGTGGCGTCGATGCACACGGTGCTCGCACTCGAGCAGTCGGGCATCCGCGCGCTCGTGTACCCGGGATCGTGGAGTCAGTGGTCGAACACCCGGGGGCAGCCGGTCGCCGTCGGGATCCTTCCCGATGGCAGGCTCACGAAGGTGTGATGTGCGAACGACATCTGCCGTCATGCGGGAATAGCGCCCGGAGAGGACATGTTCCCACTGACTGACGAGACCCACCTCGAAGGTCGTCAAGGCGTTCAACCCCATCCGAGCTCGCAGATTGGGATACCAAATCTCACGCCGTTCTCAGAAGAGTGAGAGAATGCGCGAATGGGGGCGGAAAACGGAGAACTCGAATCTGCGCGCGTGGCACGGGTGCTGCGCGACGACATCATGTTGGGGCGCCGATTGCCGGGCTCGCGGTTGGTGGAGCGGGATATCGCGGCGGAGCTGAACGTCTCGCGTCTACCGGTGCGCGAGGCGATCCGCGCTCTCGTCGGCGAGGGCGTCGTCACTCCCCGGCCGCGCAGTTGGGCGGTCGTGCGCAGCTTCACCCGAAAGGACATCGAGGATCTCGCCGAGGTGCGGGCCACGGTCGAGACGCTGCTGTTCGTGTATGCGGCGCAGCGTCACGACGCCGAGGGTCTGCAGACGCTGCACGAACTGCTTGAGCGCGAAGAGCGTGCCGCGATCGCCGGCGAGGTCGATGAAGCCATGGCGCTGGCGGGCAGATTCCACGAGTACATGACGGTGCTGGCAGGCAACGAGATGTTCATGGAACTCGCTGCGGTCTTCCTCACCCGGTTGAGGTGGTTGTTCGGACGGCATGAGGATCTGATGGCCGAGGCCGTGGAGCACCGCGCGCTGTATGAGGCGATCCGGGCTCGTGACGTCGAGCTCGTGCGTGAACTCGTGACCCGCCACCTCGAGCTCGGTGCGCTCACCGCACTCGAGCGGTTCGGAGTCGGCGAGGCCTGAGGCCGGGGGTCAGCCCACCGGCGTGGTCGTATCGGTCGCCTCGCGCAGCGGACCGCGCATCACGCGCCAGTAGTTGGCCGGCATCAGCCGCGTCAGCACATCGATCAGTCGCGCCTCTCGCCCGACCATCGTACGGATGCTGCGCTGCTCGACTGCACGGATGATGCGCGCCGCGGCATCCGTCGGCTCCGTGTGATACATCGCTGCCTGCGCCGATGCGGCACGCGCGGCGACCGCCGGATCGATCGCAGCGGCGTACCGGCCGTGCAGGATGATGCCGGTGCGCACGCCGGCCGGATAGACAGCCCCCACGGTCACGGTGCTGCCCTCGAGCTCGTGGCGGAGTGCTTCGGAGAACCCTCTGACGGCGAACTTGCTCATCGAGTACGGGATGCGTCCGGCGGGTGCGGCGAGGGCGTAGACGCTGGCGAGGTGCATGATGTGCGCAGCCGGACGGGATCGCAGTGCCGGCAGCAGCGCCTTCGTGATCGAGACGGTTCCCCAGAGGTTGACGTCGACCAGCCAGCGCATCTCCTCCATCGTGAGCTGCTCGAGGCTGCCGAGCATCGACGATCCGGCGCATGTGATCAGCGCGTTGATCCTCGGGTGTGCGGCGGTCACCCCGGCGGCGGTCGCGGCGACGGCGTCGTCGTCGCGCAGGTCGACGACGTGCGTCGTCACCGTGCCTGGCAGATCCGATGCGACGGACGCCAGCGCCTGCGCGTTGTGATCGAGCAGCGCGAGGTGCACTCCGGCCGCCGCGAGCTGAACGGCGAGCTGTGCACCCATGCCGCTGGCGGCGCCGGTGATCACGGTGGTGTTCCCGGCAAGGGTCAGCCGGCTCATGCATCCTCCTCCTGACACGTTTCGGGTTCGTGCCGTTCGCTTCATCGCAGGTGGGGAGAACCTGTCGCGTTCTATTCTGGCCCCCTCTGGCGTCAGTCGGTGACGGTACGATCTCCAGAGGAGGTTGTGGTGGGACGAACTGCGGATGCTGTGGCCGAAGGCGTCGCCATCGGGACGGCTGCTGCGCGCCTGACGGTGAAGAACCGCATCCTTGTCGGCACGATCGCCCAGGGCGGCGTGTTCGACGCCGAGCGCTACCTCGCAGCCGCACGCGAGGCGCTGCTGGCGATGGCCGATGAGTCCGAGCAGGCGGCCGAACGGGTGACCACGTGGCGCAAGCGCGCTCGGGGACGTCACTCCGATCCGTCGAGCACGCACGACTACCGTGACCGCGATGTGCGCAACCTCCGCCGCCGGGCCAAGCAGTCGGCCGGCGTCGCCGAGAAGCTGCGGGCCATCGCCGAAGACCCCGAACAGCTCGGCGCTCTCGTCGAGGGCGCACGCGAGGCGGCGTGGGCGGATGTGCGCGGCAACCTCGACCGCAGGCTCCATGTCGAGGGCATGCGCCCGGATCAGGATCCCGACTACGAGGTCATGCGTGAGGCGCGGATGCAGGCGCTGCGCCTCGTCGATCTGCAGGCTCTATCGTCCGAGCAGCGTGCGCGGCGCAAGCGCGAGCAGCAGGCCTGACGCTCGGTTTCGCGTTGGGGTGCTTCGTCATGTATTCTTGCTGAGGCCCACTTCGAGAGATGTGGGCCGAGATATGCGCCCGTAGCTCAATGGATAGAGCATCTGACTACGGATCAGAAGGTTAGGGGTTCGAGTCCCTTCGGGCGCACACTGTGTTGAGACAGTAATCTACGAAAACCCGCGGATTTCCGCGGGTTTTCGTGTTTCCGGGAGGTACCGGGTTCGTTCTGATTCCGCTGACGCGCCGTCTGATCGAGAGTCAGAAAGATTCGATGGAGTGGCGCGATATTCCGCGGAATCACGCGAGTCATTGGTGGTGAGATCGCGCTCGGCGTCGACCACATGTGTGCACGCATGTGTGCACCGGGTCCGGCGCGATTCTGTGTCCTACGATCGTCTCCACGACCTGACGGCAGACGAGCCGGCTGGCGACCGCAAGGGCGGTCGAGCTCATCCGAAGCGCCCCTGTAAGGGCGCGAACTCGAAATCGCCCGACCGGGGTTGATCCAAGCGGTCGCGAGGTGTGAACAAACGGGGTTGGCCCCATTGACACCCACGGGCGGCTCGCGAAGGCGAGTTCGAGTTCGGGGCACCAGCCTGCCTTAAGCCGTCCACACGCTGCGGCGGTCTGCGTCGGCACGCCTGCCGAGGCATCGCGCAACTCGTGTGGTGGCGTACCGAGATACGGTCGAGGAGTGGATGGTAGCGGCCGGCTGGCAGAGGCGCGGGAGCGTGTTCGTCAGCTCGAACAGGAACTCGCGGTCGCGCGTCGCGCCCTCGAGGAGATCGAGCAGGAGGCCGTGCCGCGAACTGAGTCTGCAGCGCTCGGACTCCGCGACGCGGTTAACGAGCGGGTGACTGCGGTGACGGCTGCATCCTCGCCCGAGCAGAAGCTTGCCTTGTTTCGCGCCCGATTCGCCGGTCGCACCGACGCCTACGCGCTGCCGTGGGTGAGTCGTCGCACTGGTAAGAAGGGTTGGAGCCCGGCCGTGCGGGGCGGGTTCTTCACCGACGCGACGGCTGATGGTGACTTGCTCCCGTTGACGGATGCGGTTCTTGAGCAGCATCTTCGCGGCGGGCGGACAGGTGATCGTGAGTTTCACGTCGGTCTATACCGCTCCTGCCGGACGACCATTGTCGACTTCTCGTGTGCGACTTCGATGATGGCGGCTGGCGACAGGATGCCCGGGCGTATGCCGCCGCGTGCAAAAAGGCTCGGATCGGTGCCCTTGCCGAGATCTCGCGCTCGGGGGAGGGCGCGCATGTCTGGGTCTTCTTCGAAGCAGCGGTGCCCGCCGCGACCGCGCGGGCGATGGGAGCGGCGATGCTGCGCGCGGCGATGGCAGAGCAAACGTCGATGCCGATGTCGAGCTACGACCGGTTCTTTCCTTCCCAGGACACCCTTCCGGCGCGCTCTCCTGGACGCCTGCGTCTCGGAAACCTCATCGCACTTCCGCTCCAGGGCGACTCTCGCCGCCGAGGGACGACGGTGTTTGCCGACCCTGAGACCTGGGAGCCATTCGCGGATCAGTTCGCTGCGCTCGCTGCTGTCAGCCCTGTGCCGGCCGAGCGGGTGGGTGAGTTCGCGACCAACTCGAGTCGATTGTCTGCCGGGCCGCGGGAGTCGCTTGCGACGAGGCCTCGCCGGGCGGCGGTCAAGGCTGAGGCTGCCCGCATCGCGGGACGACGGATCGTGGTGCGTCGCGATGCGGTCGTGCATATTCCTGTGGAGGGTCTTCCCGGCTTGGTGATCACCGAGCTCAAGCACGCAGCATCCGTCTCGAATCCGGAGTTCTATCGTCGGCAGGCGCAGCGATTCAGCACGTTCGGCATCCCACGACTCGTCACATGCTTCGAGCATGATGAAGGCGAACTGCGCCTACCCCGCGGCCTGCTCGACGAGGTAACCAACGTGCTCGCGGATGCTGGTTTCCAGGTCGAGGTGTCGGTCGACGTGGCGGCGCGCACATCTATCGATGTGGTGTTCACGGGCGAACTGCATGATCACCAGCGGGACGCGGTTACGGCCCTGCGGCGTCACAACACAGGAGTGCTGGTCGCCCCGCCAGGTTCGGGCAAGACCGTGATCGCATGTGCGCTGATAGCCGAACGCGCGACACCGACCGCGATTCTCGTCAACCGTGCCGAGCTGCTCCAGCAATGGCGAACGCGACTGACTCAGTTTCTCTCCATCACCGACAAGGAGATCGGGCAATTGGGTAACGGGCGCCGTAAGCGTCGGGGGATCGTCGACGTCATCATGATGCAGTCGATCGCCCACCGTAGCGGGGACCCGACGGTGCTCGAAGAGTATGGGCAGGTCATCGTCGACGAGTGCCATGCGGTCGCCGCGCCTGCCGTCGAGGCTGCCATCCGTGCGGTGAGTGTGCGGCAGTGGGTTGGTCTCACGGCGACTCCCTATCGTGCCGACCAGATGGACGGGCTCATCACGATGCAGTGCGGACCGATCCGGCACACCATAACGGCAGCACCCGCTGAGGCGCGCAGTTTCATCGTGCACGAGACCGCGTTCACCACCGAAGAAGTTGGAGCAGATGGACCCTCGATTCAGGCGATCTATTCCGAACTTGCGCTCGACGAGGTCCGCAATGCGCTTATCGTCGAGCACGTCGTCCGTGCAGCGGAGGAAGGCCGTCGGTCGTTGGTGCTGACGAACCGGCTCGACCACCTCGATGTGCTTGCTGAAGGGATCGCTTCGCGCACCGAGGTCCCGGTGCTGTCCGGTCGGCTGAGTGCCGCGGAGCGGCGGACACTGCGTGACCGGCTCGCATCCTTGGACGCGGCGCGTGAGCCGTTCGTACTCGTCGCGATCGACAAGATCGCCGGCGAGGGGATCGACCTGCCATCTCTGAATGCCTTGTTCCTCGCGGTGCCGGTCTCATTCAAGGGTCGCATCATCCAGCAGGTCGGTCGGGTTACGCGCGGCGTCGACGCGGATGTAGCCGCCGTTGTTCACGACTTCCGCGACGCTGCCGTACCGATACTGGAGCGGATGCACAATCGTCGTCGGCGCGTGGTGGCGAAGGAAGGATTCTCGGTCGTGAACGACTCAGGCTGAGAGGAAAAGTCCCCCGACGCGCGCTCGGTTCGAATGGATAGCGAATCGCCATGCCGCGAGGCACTTTCTCTTTAGGGGTATGCGTAAACTGAAAGCCATGTCTGAGTCGAGCGATCTGGTTCCCTTTCAGCCGGGCACGGAACTGCTCGCCGATCGCGCCCGCGCGGAAGACGCGGTCGAGCGATGCCTCGCGCAGATCCGCACGGGGGCGCTGCCCGACGACGTAGAACGCCAGCGCGTCGATATCAAAGAAGAGGCAGGGCGCCGCGGGTCCGGCGGTCGGCTGTTGCCGGGGAACCGCGAGAATACGAAGGCGGCCGACCATCTCGCCGACGAGATTGCCGCGATGGCAAACACTCCAGGCGGCGGGGCGCTTATCGTCGGGATCGAAGACAAAGCGGGCGATCTGCTCGGTACGGAATTGGATGCGGAGTGGCTGCGATAGCAGATCTACCGTCGGATCGACATCGCCCCTGATGTCATCGAACGCGTCGAACAGGGCATCCGACTGCTGGTTCTCTATGTACCCGAGGCGCGGGAACCGGTCGAGGACACCAGCGACAGGCTCCGATGGCGCGTCGGGCCAGCATCAGTGCCGATCGACCGTGGTCAATGGTGGTTGCATCGTCAGGGGCGAGCGGGGTGGGACCCGATGTCGCGACCCAGCTCGCTGACCACCCATCACGTAACTCCGGGCGCGATCGCGGTCGCGCGAGGCTACCTGGGGCGGCGGGACCTCAAGGATGCCAGCGCGACAGACATCGCGGATGCTTCGACCGAAGACATGCTCCGCCAGCTCGGCCTCTTGACCGTCGAGGGTTTCCTCACGGAAGCTGGCGCATTGTTGTTCTGCGCTGCACCGCGTCCCTGGCTGAGCTGGACTCGACTTGATGTCGAAGGTGGGGATGTGCTCGCGCGCGAGGAGAGCTTTCAGGGAGTGAGTCTGCTCGAACAGGTCGCGCGGGTCGAGGCACTGATGGATGCTGCCAACGATCGGGTGACGATCGCGGGAGAGTTCGCTGAGCGGGTTGTCAGGCTCATTCCGACCCGCGCAGCACGTGAGGCAATTCTCAATGGGATCGTGCATCGGGACTGGAACCAGCACGCACCGACAACAGTCACATGGGTTGAGGAGGATTACTCCCTCACCGTGGTCTCGCCGGGCGGGTTCCTCGGCGGGGTCACAGCTGACAACCTCCTTACACAACGGTTCAGCCGGTCGCCGGCGCTTGCGGACGCTGCACTTGCCCTCGGGCTTGTTGACAAGCAGGGAATCGGTGTCGACCGCATGTATCGCGAGATGGTGGCGCTCGGCCACCAGCCGCCGAGGATCATTGAGGACTCTGGCCCTCGGGTGCGTGCCAGGCTCGTCGGCGGCGCGCCGGTGGTGCCCATCATGCGGCTGACAACACGCCTCCAACCCGCAGCGCGACAACGTGACGTTCAGGTCGCTCTCGTCATCCACGCACTCCTCCACAACCCCTTTACAACAGCGACGGAGATGGCCACGCTCCTTCAGCGGTCGGCGAGCGAAGCCGCCGAAGCGCTCGAAACAACGGCCATGTGTGTGCTCGATGCACAGCCGATCATTGAATCCCACAAGGACGTGTGGGTTCTGTCGGCGATGTCACGCAAGGCCGTGCTCAGCGGAGTCGCCGATGCAGCCGGACTAAAACGGCGCGGAGTGCTCTGGTACGTGGGACCGAGCGCCGACGATGCTCGAACTATCGTGCGTCGCTGGCTCGACCACCACGATCGCATCACGTCGGGGGACTTCGCAGTGCTGACAGGAATGACACCCCAAGGCGCGCGCGGGGCGCTGGAGAGGCTGGAGGGCGATCTGCTGGCCCGGGGCGACGCCGCGGGCCGCAACGCGCACTTCGTGTTGAGGTAGTAGCACTCTGCGAGGAGAGAGTGCGCTGCTGAACGAACGCGATCTTCTGCCCACTTCGATCCGGCGTCGGTCCGTCGTCATGGCAACACCGTGGCAACAACTGAATCAAATCGAGGCCGATCCGGCTGATCGAATCGGAACCCTGACCTGATCGAATCCGCGTGGAACCGGGGTGCCTGATCGAGGTAGCTGGCGGCCTTTGTGGGTTCAAATCCCACCGACAGCGAGCATCGCGGAAGAGGGGGCGTGGAGTTGAGCGCTGGCAACCGATGTGGAAAGGCGCTGATCGGCAAGGCCATGGTTTACGACCTCGAGCAGTTGATCGAGGCTGACGTGACAGAAGTCCTCGTTACGGATGTCGTGGAGGAGCTGAACTTCGCGGGTCGCTGGAACCGATCCATTACCGGTGGACCCACACGCCGCCAGGCAGCAGCGTGCCGATCGGGAACTCACCATCGACGATCCGGTGTGCGAGCCGGTCGGCGACGCGGCGGTAGAGCGGCACGTCGGAGGTCATGTCATCAGTCTGGCGCAGAGCGCGGCGAGGGGCGGCTTGCGGGGCGTAGCCTGGACATGTGACTGCGTACGTCTCGGCTTTCGACTTCTTCTCCATCGGGGTGGGGCCGTCGAGCTCGCACACCGTCGGACCGATGCGCGCGGCGCTGGACTTCGCCCGACGCCTGAGCTCTGGTGGTTCGCTCGGCGAGGTGAGACGGGTGACGTGCACCCTGTACGGCTCTCTCGGAGCGACCGGCATCGGGCACGGCACACCGGATGCTGTCGTCGCAGGCCTGCGCGGACTCGCCCCCGAGACCTGCACCCCCGCCGAGGTGCGCTCGGCTTGGACGGACCTTCCCGCCGGCGCGGCGCTGCTCATCGATGGGACCCACGCGGTCGCGTTCGAGAAGGACGACATCCAGTTCGCTCCGCGCACGCGGCTGCCGGGGCATCCGAATGCCATGACGCTCACTGCGCTCGGGATCGACGGGAACGCTCTCGCTGAACAGACGTACTACTCGGTCGGCGGCGGCTTCATCCGGCGTGAGGGAGAAGACGCGCAGGTCGCCGCCGGATCCCTGCCGTTCGGCTACACCGACGCGGCCTCGCTGCTCGCACTCTGCGATGAGCACGGCTTCTCGATCGCCGATGTCGCGCGGGAGAACGAACTCGCGATGCGCTCGGAAGAAGAGCTCGCCGCAGGCCTCGACGCCATCTGGGACGCGATGGCCGGATGCGTGGACGCCGGCCTGCACGCGGACGGTGTGCTCCCAGGCATCCTCAAGGTCAAGCGTCGCGCGGGAATGATCCGCGAGCAGCTCGAGAGCGTTGAAACCGAAGGCGGACGCGAGATCCCCGGCGAATGGCTCGGCGCGTTCGCGCTCGCGGTCAACGAGGAGAACGCCGCGGGCGGCAGGGTCGTCACCGCGCCGACGAACGGTGCCGCCGGCATCCTCCCCGCCGTCGCGATGTACTGGTGGCGGTTCCTCGCCGACTCCGGGCTCGGCTCCGGCAACGCGGTCACGCCCTACGGCGAACTGGTCGGCAGTGCGCTTCTCGGGTTCGGCGGTGAACCGGCGAGAGTCGCGGATGATGACGACCCAGAGCTCGTCGCCGAGGCGAACCGTCGCCGCGGCATCCGTCGGTTCCTCCTCACCGCCACGGCCCTCGGCTCGCTCTTCAAAGCCAATGCGTCGATCTCGGGCGCGGAGGGCGGCTGCCAGGCCGAGGTCGGCTCCGCCTGTGCAATGGCAGCGGGCGGGCTGACCGCGGTGATGGGCGGCACCAACCGGCAGATCGAGAACGCCGCCGAGATCGCCATGGAGCACCACCTCGGCCTCACCTGCGACCCGATCGGCGGGCTCGTGCAGATCCCGTGCATCGAGCGCAACGCGATCGCCGCATCCACGGCCGTCACAGCGGCGCGACTCGCGCTGCGCGGTGACGGACAGCACTACGTGTCGCTGGATGCCGTCGTCGAGACGATGCGTCAGACCGGCGCCGACATGTCGACGAAGTACAAGGAGACCAGCGAGGGCGGTCTCGCGGTCAACGTCATCGAGTGCTGAGTCACCGGTTCTCCGCGGCGCGGCGCTTCGTGTGCCGGGTCGGGACGGCCGACCATGGGTCCTCGGGCCATGGATGCTTCGGGTACCGGCCGCGCATCTCAGCACGCACCTGCGAGTAGGGACCGGCCCAGAACGACGCGAGGTCGTCGGTCACAGCGAGCGGGCGTCCGCCGGGGGAGAGCAGGTGGAACAGAACAGGCACCCGCCCTCCGACGAGGCGCGGGGTCTCCGCCCACCCGAAGCACTCCTGCAGCTTCACCGCCACGACGGGACGCGCCGACGGGTCGTCCATGGGTGCGTAGGTGATGCGGATCCGCGATCCGCTTGGTACCTCGAGCCGTTCGGGAACCAGCGCATCGAGGTCGACGGCCGCGGGCCACGGCAGCAGTCGCCGCAGCGCCGAGGTCAAGCCGATGCGAGAGGCCGGAGTGCCGGTCGCGAGCGTCGCCAGCTCCGGACCGAGCCAGGAATCGAGCGCACCGAGGAGCGCAGCATCCGACACGTCCGGCCATGGAACGCCGATCTCGCGGTGCAGCAGCGCGAGACGTCGCCGAAGCGCATCGGCCGAATCCGACCAGCTGAACACCCCGAGTCCCTGGTTCTCCAGCGCACGACGGACAGCATCCCGGCCACCCTCGCCGGCCTGAACCCGAACGGGGACGGACGACCGGACGATCGCGCCGATGCGACGCTCGCGCCGGGCGACGACGCGCCCGTCCGTGAACTGCGCTTCGACGCGGTCGGTGACCAGATGGGTCGCCGCCTGTTCCGCTTCGTGCTCCGAGATGGCCGCTGCCGAGCGGATGACCGCTCCAGTGCCGGCAGCCGCTCGGCCCTGTGCGCGAGCGACGTCGGCCACCGCCAGCCATTCGGCGCCGGCGAGCGGGCCGGTCAATCCCGCGCGGGTGCCGGATGCGAGCAGGAAGGTCGCCCCGTTCGCCGAATGATCGACGCGGCGGGCGATCCGCTCGGGGAAGGCGAGCGCGATGACGAGTCCGGTCAGGTCCGCGTCTGCGCGTCTCGCGCGCCCGTCGTCGGTGAACTGCATGAGGCGGCGCACCTCCTGCTCCCAGCGACGCGCGTCGGTGCTTCTTCTGTTCCGCAGCGCGGTGAGAGCAGTCGCGACATCTCCGTCGGCGACACGGAGTTCGCCTCCGATCAGCGCGACGACCTCGGCCGCCGCGCGTGCACCGACCCGTGTGCTGCCGTCACGGAGCGCGCGAGCGAGGCGGGGGTCGACCGGGATGCGGGCGAGGCGTCGCCCCTCATCGGTCGCGCGTCCGTCCGAATCGATCGCGCCCAGACCGCGCAGCACGGTCGTCGCGTCGTTCAGGCTGTCGCTCGGGAGCGGATCGACCAATCGGAGCCCCGCTCCGCCTGGGGCGCCCCAGCAGGCGAGGAGCAGCGCGGCGTCGGTGAGATCCGTCGTGGCGATCTCGGGAGCCGGCCGCGCGGGTGCCGCGGCGAATGTCCGCTCGTCGACGCAGCGCACCACGACGCCCGGTCCTTCGCGCGTCGCGCGACCAGCGCGCTGAGTCGCAGAGGCGCGGGATGCCGGACCGGTGACGAGGCCGCTCATGCCACGGGCCGCATCCCGCTGCGGGGCCCGGGACAGGCAGGTGTCGACGACGAGACGCACGCCGGGAACCGTGAGCGACGATTCTGCGAGGGAGGTGGTGACGATGATCCGCGCCGCGTCACCTGCGCGGCGGCCGCCGATCACGGCATCCTGCTCGGCGGCGGGGATCTGGCCGTGCAGCTCTCGGACATCGAACTCGGGCGCGAGGTCTCGGATGCGGCGTGCGATCTCTGCGACCTCGCGCGCACCGGGCGCGAATACGAGCGCGTCCGCGGTCGGGATGCTGCGCGCCATGCCCCGATGCGCGTCGACCGCGGTGCGTGCGACGTGATCGAAGAAGGCCCAGGTGACGCCGCGCTCGTCCAATCGAGGCGAAGGGCTCGGCGCCCAGCGCACGTCGAGCGCGTGCGCCGGCACCGTCTGGGTCACGATCGGAGTGGGGGCGGCATCCGTGCCGAGAACAGTCGCGAACCGATCGGCGTCTAGCGTCGCCGACATCGCGATCAGCACGAGATCATCGCGCAGCTCGCGCACCTCGCCCAGCAGACCGATCAGCAGATCCGTCTCCAGCGCGCGTTCGTGCACCTCGTCGATCACGACCGCGCCGATGCCTTCGAGGCCCGGGTCATCGAGCAGTCGGCGCAGCAGCACGCCGGCGGTGACGAACTCGATCATCGCCGACGACTGCACCTGGCGCTCGCCGCGGACGGTGAACCCGACACGGGAGCCGAGGGGCGATCCGTCCAGGTGCGCGAGGCGTCGGGCGGCAGCGCGGGCGGCCACACGGCGAGGCTGTGTCACGATCACGCGACCCCGAACGCGACCGGCGATGATCGGTGGGACGAGCGTCGTCTTGCCTGTGCCCGGCGGCGAGCTGACCACGACGGAGGCGCTGCGGTCGAGCGCCGCGCTCAGGTCATCCACTGCAGAGGCGAACGCGAGTCCGCGACCGATCTTCGACAGGTCGAACGGAGCAATGGTCACCCCTCCAGTCTCTCGCGTCCGGCGCACGACTCGGCGCGTAGGCTGAGCGGCATGGCCACGGTGAGGCGGCGCGGGCGTCCGCGCGGAGAGACGGATTCGCGCGAACGGATCATCTCGGCCGCCGTTGACGAGTTCGGTGAGCACGGCTACGACGGATCGACGATCCGCGCGATCGCGACCAGGGCCGGGGTCGACAGTGCTCTGGTGCACCACTACTTCGGGACCAAGGCCGATCTGTTCGCCGCGGCCATGGGCATGCCGATCCGGCTCGACGTCGCGATCCCGGAGATCCTCGCAGGCCCGCGTGACGAGGTCGGCGAGCGCGTCGTGCGGTTCGTGCTGCAGGCGTTCGAGCAGCCGGATGTGCGCCGCCGCGGCGTCGCACTCATGCGCGCCGCGATCGGCAGCAAGCTCACGACTCCGGTGCTGGCCGGATTCCTCTCGCGCGAACTGCTCGGCCGCATCGCACGCGCGCTCGACACCGACGATGCGGCGCTGCGTTCGACGCTCGCGGCGTCGCAGATCGCCGGTCTTCTCATGGCGCGCTACGTCCTCAGACTGCCGCCGATCGCCGATGCCGGGGTCGACGAACTCGTGACGCGCATCGGCCCCACGGTACAGAGATACCTGTTCGACTGAACGCTGTTCGCATCGCGGGGCCTTGACGCCACTGCATCCGGAGCGCACAATTCATCACATGATGAATAACTCGAGTGTGGAGGTCGCGCAGCTGCGCGTGCGACGCGGGAAGGTACGCGTATTCGACGGCGTCGACGTGGTTATCCCGCGCGGGCAGATCACCGGTCTGCTCGGTCCTTCCGGTTGCGGCAAGACCACACTGATGCGCTCGCTCGTCGGTGTGCAGCGCGTCGAGTCTGGCACCGTGACCGTGCTCGGCGAGCCGGCCGGATCGCGCGTGCTGCGGCATCGCGTCGCCTACGGCACGCAGGACGCGTCGGCGTACGACGACCTGACCATCCGGCAGAACCTGCGCTACGTCGCGACTCTGCTCGGCGCTCCGCGTGACGCCGTCGACCGGGTGATCGCCGACGTCGGGCTGGCGGCGCAGGCCGACCAGCTCGTGTCGTCGCTGAGCGGCGGAGAGGGCAGTCGTGTCTCGCTCGCGATGGCACTGGTCGGATCTCCGGAGCTCGTCGTGCTCGACGAGCCGACCGTGGGTCTCGATCCGGTGCTGCGTGCCGAGCTGTGGAGCCGATTCCGCGGCCTCGCGGAGCAGGGCGTGACGCTACTGGTGTCGAGCCACGTCATGGATGAGGCGCTGCGCTGCGACCGGCTGCTCCTCATGCGGGCGGGCAGGATCATCGCCGACACGACGCCGAAGGGGCTGCTCGCCGACACTGGGGCGGAAGACCCGGATGCCGCGTTCCTCGCCCTCATCGAACGGGATCAGCAGCAGCATCTGGACACACGCAGGTCGCGCCGAGAGGAGACGGGAGAATGAACGTCATCAGGCTCTTCGCGACCGCGGGTCGCGTGCTCTCCCAGCTGCGGCACGACCCCCGCTCGATCGCGCTGATGCTGATCGCCCCGAGCCTGCTGGTCGGCCTGTTCGCGTGGCTGTTCAGCGATCAGGAGGGCGTGTTCGACCAGTTCGGCGGCCCGATACTCGCGCTGTTCCCGTTCATCGTGATGTTCCTGATCACATCGATCACGACGTTGCGCGAGCGCCGTTCGGGAACGTTGGAGCGGCTGATGACGACGCCCTTGGCGAAGAGCGACTTCATCCTCGGCTACGCGCTGGCGTTCGGGCTGATGGCGCTGCTGCAGGCTGTGATCACCGTCTCGTTCGCGGTGTTCGTCTGCGGACTCGAGACCGACGGACCGCTGTGGCAACTCGGGCTCGTCGCCGTCGTCGACGCGCTGTTGGGCACCGCGCTCGGACTGCTCGCGAGTGCCTTCGCCCAGACCGAGTTCCAGGCGGTGCAGTTCATGCCGTTGCTCGTGTTCCCGCAGATCATCCTCGGCGGGCTGTTCATGCCGCGCGATCAGATGCCCGACGTGCTGCACGCGATCTCGGACTGGCTGCCGCTGAGCTACGCGATCGACACGATCAACGCCGTCTCCGCGGGGGAAGAAGGGTGGGATGTGTTCGGCCCGCTGCTGATCGTGGTCGCATTCATGCTGGGAGCGCTGGTGCTGGCATCGCTCACTCTGCGACGGCGCACCCCATAGGAGCGAAAGATGAAGAGCGGATGCCGCGGCCGATGTGGCGCGCGGCATCCGCTCTTGGCACTTCTGGTTATTCGGCCGACGCCGGCGGGGGCGGGGGAGCGGCAACCGACTCGGCCGCCTTCGCCTTCGGCTTCTTCGTGGCAGCAGGCGCCTGAGCGCTCGCCATGCTCTCCCCGATGCCGCGGCCGACGGCCTGGCCCTGGATGATGGCGGCGAGGTCGAGGCCGGTAGCTGAGCTGACGCTGTCGAACACCGACTTGAGCGCCTTCGCGCTGTCGGCGCCGACGACGCCCGAGGCGCCGTCCTCGCCGGAGCTGCCGATGATCGACACGCTTCCGATCGTGGCGTAGCCCTTCGAGAACTCGGCCATGATCGTCGGCAGCACGTCGAGCACGCGCTGGGAGAGGAACGCCTCCTGGTTCGAGGCGATGGCCTTCGCCTCAGCCTCTAGGGCCGCGGCACGGGCGTCACCTTCGGCGCGGATGGCGTCTGCCTCGGCATTGGCGCGCAGGCGACGGGCTTCGGCTTCTGCTTCGGCCTGAGCGCGCAGGGCGTCGGCGTCACCGGTCGCCTTCGCGACGGCAGCAGCTGCCTCACCGTCGGCGCGAGCGCGGTCGGCCTGCGCCTGCTGCTCGGCGATGCGGGTGCGGGCCTCTGCCTGCTTGACCTGCTCGATCGCGCCGGCCTCTGCGGCCCGTTCACGCGTGTAGAGCTCGGCCTGGGCGCGGGTCTCTGCCTCGTAGCGCTGAGCGTCGGCGACGCGCTTGACGTCGGCATCCAGCTGCGCCTGACGGTTCTCGGCCTGCTGCTGCAGCACGGCCTGCTGCGCCTGCTCGCGGGCGAGGTTCTCTGCCTGCTCCGCCTCGGCGCGAGCTCGACCGATACCGGCGTTGGAGTTGGCCGTGTTCGTGTCGAGAGCGGTCTGCTCGATCAGGTTGGCTTCCTGGTTGGCGATGTTCTTCTGGTTGATCGCTCGGTCGGCGTTGGTCTGCGAGATCTCGGCGGACTGGCGCTTCGCCTGGATCTCGGGGGCGCCGAGTGACTGGATGTAGCCGACCTTGTCGGTGATGCCCTTGATCTGGAAGGAATCGAGGATCAGCCCCTGCTCGGCCAAGTCCTGTGAGACATCGGCGGCGATCTGGTCGGAGAATTTCTTGCGGTCGCGCATCAGCTCGACGACCGAGAGCGTGGCGACGATGCCTCGGAGCGCACCTTCGAGCTGCTCGGTGGTGAACTGCTCGATCGCGGCATCCTGCGAGGCGAATCGTTCGGCGGCACGGCGGACGTACAGAGGATCGGAGCCGATCTTCACGATCGCGACGCCGTCGACGTTCAGGGTGACGCTGTCCAGGGACTGCGCTTCGGCGTTCAGGGAGACCTGTCGCGAGCGCAGCGAGATGATCTCGTGGCGCTGCGTGATCGGGTTGACGAGCGACTTGCCGTTCACGATGACCGTGACGGGCGAGTCGACGCTCTCTGAGCTGCTCGTGCCGTCCGCGTTCACGATGGCGCGCTGCACCTTCTGCTTACGGCCCGAGATGACGAGCGCCTCGTCAGCGCGGGCGACCTTGATCCAGCTGCGCGCGAACAGCAGCACGATCAGACCGACCACGATCAGTACGACGACGGCGATGCCGACGAGAATCAGAATGCCGACAGCTCCGGCGATCTCCATAAAAATTCCCTCCCTGCCCCCCGCTTCTGCGAAGACTGCTTCTGCTTCGACTATGTCAGAGATCTCCGCGTCGCCGATGGGGAGGAATGCCCGTCAGCCGCCGCGGAGTTTCTCCGTGAGCGCGTGCAGGGTGCGCAGTTCGTCGTCGTCGAGCTTCGACATGCGCTGAGCGATCGAGCGTCCGTGGACCGTCGCGACAGCCCGGAACGCACGGGCGCCGTCCTCGGTCGCGCTGATCAGTGCACCACGCCCGTCTTCAGGATCGGGGCACTTCTGGATCAGTTCGCGCGAGACCATGCGGTCGACGAGCCTGGAGACGCTCGGCTGGCTGATCAGCATGTTCGAGGTGACGTCGCGAAGCCTGGCGGTCATCTCGGGCGAGCGGACGACGGTGAGCAGCACGTCGTACTCGGCCTGCGTGATCGCGGTGCCGTCGAAGTCGGTGGCCATGGCCATGAAGAGCTCGTGCTGGGCACGGAAAAGACTCTCCCAGGTCTCGAGCGCGAGCTTGCGATCCGTCATGAATATAGATTAGTAGGAACGGTGAAGGGCCGGTCGGAGAGGCTCCCGACCGGCCCTTGTCCCTTGCACCAAGAGTGTCCTGCAATCACATGCGGTGTATGCCACAGCAAACATTCACCGTGTGATCACTGTATAACGGGGCGGTAACGAATGCAACGGTTTGGTCACGGAAAGTTCTGAGAGTCGCAGTTTGTGCTTTCTCACGAAACCTGTTGGATTCTCACGAAAGTGGGGGAGCGTCTCACGGAACCTGCCGGATTCTCACGAAAGCTGTCGCGCACTGGTCGACGGCGAAGCCGGCACGATCGTTTGCCGCTATCTGGTTCGCACAGCCCGGAAACAGTTTCGAGACACGTGCGCCGCAACGAGCTTTCGGCAGGCGTGTTCTGGCGCGTAGCTCTTTCGGGAAGCGGTAGTCCGCGTATCGGGAAGCGTGGTTCCGGCGACCGGAAAGCGCTGCGGTCTCGTGCTGTGATCTGCTGATGGTCGCCGTAGCGACTGCTGCGGCGACCGATTCAGTTACGAGAGGGGTGGTCGTGTTGGCCACGGACTACCGGAAGATCATGAGCCTGCTGTTAGAGCGGCGCAGCTATCGAGAGATCGAGGCGATGGCCGGCTGCTCGCAGAAGAGCGTTGCGGCGGCGAAGAAGCAACTCGTCGGCAGGAGCATCACCGTCGACGGCTTGGCTCAGTTGACCGATGCGGACCTCGCCGAGATGTTCCCTGATGGGCGCTCACGGGTGCGTTCGGAGTACCTCGAGCCCGATCTTGGGAAGGTCGTGGCGTCGTTCAAGAAGAACCGGCATTACACGCTGCTGCAGGGGTGGCGCACCTACACGGGGAGATCGTCGGAGCTTCGCAAGTATGGGTACTCGCAGTACTGCGCCCTGTTCAGCGAGTACGTGCAGAAGCATGATCTGACTGCGGTGCTGAAACACGAGCCGGGCAAGACGATGTTCATCGATTGGGCGGGCGACACGATCGACCTTGTCGACGCCGTCACCGGCGAGGTGACGAAGGCGTACTTGTTTGTGACGGTGCTGCCGTACTCGGGGTGCTTGTGGTGTCGGGCATTCACCGACATGCGGATGCCGTCCTGGATCGCCGGCCACGTGGGGGCGTTCGAGTTCTATGGTGGGGTGCCGCAGCTGTTAATCCCGGATAACGCTTTGACCGCGACCAGGCGACGCGAGCGAGGGGATGCGTCGCGGTGGGTGACCGACCGGTATCAGCAGCTTGCTGACCATTACCGCGCTTCGGTGCTGCCGACCAAGGTTCGGTCCCCGAAGCAGAAGGCTGCGGTGGAATCCGGGGTGAACGTGGTCAACAAGCGCGTGATCGGGTATCTCTCCGAGGACGTGTGGACCACGCTCGATGATCTGAACGAGGCCATCGCAGAGCGGGTGCACGAGGTCAACCACGGCATCCGCCGCGTGGACGGGACGACCCGGTGGGAGAGGTTCACCGAGGAAGAAGCGATGCTGTTGGGCCCGTTGCCTGCCGATGGGTTCACCGAGGTCGAGTGGAAGGAGGCGAAGGTCGCCCGCAACTCGCATGTCACCTGCGACTACCAGCACTACTCGGTTCCTCACGAGCACGCGGGCAGGCTCCTGCGAGTCCGACTCACTGGCAGCCGGGTCACGGTGTTCGACGGGCAGGAGATCGTGTGCGAACACGGCCGCCTCACCGGCAGGAAGGGCCAGTATTCGACCGAGGCCGCGCACCTGCCGGTCCAATACCGGAATGTCGACGGGCTCTGGTCGCGGCAATGGTTCCTCCAGCGGGCGCAGGCGTTCGGCCCGGCGACAGTCCAAGTGATCGAACAGCTCATCGACCGCCGTCAGGTGGAGGCGCAGGGTTTCCTGGACTGCCAGAACATTCTCGAGACCCTCGGCAAACGGAATAAGCAGCGCCTCGAGGCGGCCTGCCAACAGCTCGTGAATGCTGGGTCGGCCCCCTCATACACCGGGTTGAAGCGGCTGATGGCGGGGATCGACTCCGATCAGAAGAAGCCCACCACGATCAGGCCTGCCGCGTCGAGCCGGAAACCGAGGTTCGAAGCCACCGAGGACGGCGAGACGCCTGCCGAGCCGCCGTCGGGCGCGTATGTCCGCGGCGCTGACTACTACCGCCGCCTCGAGCAAGAGCGGGGGCGATGAGTGTTCACCACAGACGACTACGACAAGTTCCGCGAGCTGCGCGTCACCCATCTCGCAGCCCGGTTCGAAGACCTCATCGCTGATGAGGCCAACGATGGTTTCACCCCGGAGCAGCTGTTCCTCACCGCCACGGCTGACGCGCTCGAACTCAGACGCGAGCACCGGATCAGTGGGCTGATCAAGAAGGCCGGGTTCCCCCTGCCCGCAGCATCGGTCGCGGAGATCGACTACCGAGAAGGGCGCGGCATCACGAAAGTCAGAATGCAACGCTACGCCGCCCACGACTGGGGCACCGAAACGCTCAACGTGATCGTCACCTCCCCCTCCGGCGGCGGGAAGACCTACCTCATCTGCGCGCTCGGCATCGCCGCCTGCCAGAACGGGCACACGGTCGCCTACACGCGAATGGACGACCTCGCCAGGGCGCTCGTCATCGCCCGCGGGGACAGCATCAAACACCAAGCCATGCTGAACGAGTACTCAGCGGTCAGCCTGCTCCTTATCGATGACTTCATGACCGTCGGCATCGACCCCGACGCGGCCGCTGACCTGTTCACGATTCTCGCGAACCGGGAGCACCGGGCAGCGACTGTGATCGCGTCCCAATCGGGGCCGGACTACTGGGTGGACGTGCTGCCCGACAAAGTCGCCGCGGACTCGATCGTGAACCGGCTCGTCAACCACGCCAAGAAGATCACCCTCGGCGATGTCGACATGCGGCGCGAGCTCAGCGAGCAAGCCCGCCAAGCGAAGGACTACTGGGAGTAGTGCATCGGCGGCCGGTGAGCCTGCCCCTCCGCAGCGCTTTCCGGTCGCCGGAACCCTGCCTCCCGATACGTGGACTCCCGCTTTCCAAAACCACTATGCGCCATGTTCGGCGAGAGCCGAGAGGATCGGCCTTCTTCTTTAGCGGCCTGTCGCCCGAACAGGAGCGTCGGTCAGATCGCTGAGCTGGGTGAGCTCGAGCTTTTCGCCGTTGAGGAAGAAGGTCGGTGTGCCGCTGATGCCGAGGTACTGTCCGTCGTTGAAGTCGGCCTCGGCTGCCAGGGCGGCGTCGAGGATATGCGAGTCCGCGCGGGTGCCGGGCAGTGCTCCCTCAGCGCTCGGGAGAATCGGGGCGGGTCATCATGACGACGATGAGCGCCACGATCGGGAGGACGATGAGGACGCCACCGGTGATGAGAGTGACTTTGACAGGAGCCTTCATGGAAGGCTCCTGATCGGTGGCGTGCGTGTCGCCGAGGTGGGATGGTTCAGACGCGGGCGGGTTCGGGCGTCGCGGCAAGGGCGCGCAGAGGGGCTGGGCGCCGCGCGGCACGCACACCGTTGAGGATCACGAACACTTCTGCGATCTCGTGTACGAGGACGACTCCGGCGAGTCCGAGTACGCCGAAGAGGGCGAGCGGGAAGAGTACGACGATGATCGCGAGGGCGAGCAAGATGTTCGCGGTCATGATTCGGCGTCCGCGACGGGCGTGGGCGAGGGCACCAGGGATCAGTCGCAGATCGTTTCCGGTGAAGGCGACGTCGGCGGACTCGATGGCGGCGGCTGATCCCTTCAGTCCCATAGCGATTCCCACGGTCGCGGTTGCCAGGGCCGGGGCGTCGTTGATGCCGTCACCGACCATGGCTGTGGGACGGGTCGCGGCAAGTGCCTCGATGACGGAGGCCTTGTCTGCGGGGAGCTGTTCCGCGCGCACATCCGTGATGCCGGCTTGGGTTGCGATGGCGCGGGCGGTGCGTTCGTTGTCGCCGGTGAGCATGGTGACATCGATACCGGCATCCTGGAGCAGCCGCACGGTTTCGGCGGATTCGGGGCGCAGCTCGTCGCGGATGCCGATCAGTCCCGCGATCATTCCATCGGTTTCGACGACGACAACGGTCATGCCCGCTTCGGCCATCTCGTCGGCTGCGGCGCTGAGTGCGCCCGGGGTAAGCCAGCGCACGTTCCCGACCCTCACCACCCTCCCCTCGACACGGCCGGTGATTCCATGACCGGCCGCTTCGATCACATCCGTGGCCGGAAGGCTTCGTGGCGCAGCCGCCGTGAGCGCGGCGGCCAGGGGGTGACTGCTCGTCTTCTCGACCGCGCCCGCCCATGACAACAGGTCTTCGCGGGAGATACCGACCGCAGGAAGCACGTCGACCACGGCGGGTTCGTTGCGGGTGAGGGTGCCGGTCTTGTCCAGCGCGACGGCCCGGATGGTGCCGAGCTGCTCGAACGCCTCACCGGATTTGATCACGACACCGAACTTCGATGCCGAGCCGATGGCACTGATCACCGTGACCGGCACCGCGATCGCCAGTGCGCAGGGAGACGCGGCGACCAGCACGACGAGCGCGCGCTCGATCCATGTCGACGGATCCCCAACGACGAAACCGAACACGACGACGAGAGCCGCAGCGATCAGGACCACGGGCACGAGAGGACGGGCGATCCGGTCGGCGAGGCGCGCCCGGTCGCCCTTGCGGGCGTGGGCCTGCTCCACGAGCGAGACGATCTGCGTCAGCGAGTTGTCGCGTCCATCCGCGGTCGCCTCGATCCGCAGCGTCGACGATCCGTTCACCGAACCTGCCGCGACCACGTCGCCGGGTTGCACGTCCACGGGAATCGACTCGCCCGTGATCGCTGACGTATCGAGGCTCGAGCGTCCGTCCACGATGACACCGTCGGTGGCGACGCGCTCCCCCGCACCGACGATCAGGATGTCGAGTTCCCGGACGTCCGCTGCGGGGATCGTCGTGTCGCCAGCGAGGCGTGAAACACGAACGGCGTCGGGGATCAGCGACAACAGGGAGCGCAGTCCTTCCTTCGCCCGATCCATCGCCCGGTCCTCCAGCGCCTCGGCCAAGGAGAACAAGAACGCCAATGTTGCGGCTTCTCCGACATGCCCGAGCAGGACCGCGCCGATCGCTGCGATGGTCATCAGCAGTCCGACGCCGAGCCCGCCGCGGATGACGCGGCGGATGGCACCCGGAACGAATGTGTAGGCGCCGGCAAGAAGCGCAGCCCACTGCAACACCAGCGCGGGGATCCCCACGCCCGCCCACTCGAACGCGTACCCGGCGACGAGGAACAGTCCAGACAAGGTTGACGGCAGCAGAGCGACGTCACGCCACCAAGCGGGCCGCAGCTCGCTCTCTTCTCCGCCCACACTGTTTCGAGATGGCAACGCCGGGCCGCAGCACGCGTCCCCGTCGTCATGAGGTGCAAGTGCTTCACACTCTCTGGCGGTGTCGGGTGCACAGCACGAGTCTCCCGCCGCGTGAGGGCGCTTCAGCTCGACCCGCTGAATGGTGCGTGCCTTGCGGGGCTCGTCGGGGCCGCAGCACTCTTCACTCATGCGCAGCACTCGCACTTCTCGTCCACGCATGGCGCGCCCTCATCAATGGCGACAACGGCATCCAGCATGTGCCGCAAACCCGCCGCCAGGTGCGGATCAGCGATCTCATAGCGCGTACGACGCCCCTCCGGCGTTGCGACGACCAGACCACAGCCGCGAAGACACGTCAGGTGGTTGGAGACGTTCGAGCGTGTGAGGTCGAGATCGCGGGAGAGCTCCGCGGGATACCCTGGCTCATCCAAAAGCGCGAGCAGAATTCTGGACCGCGACGGATCAGCCATCGCCCGCCCCAAACGGTTCATCACATCAAGACGAGAAGCAATAGTCAGCACAAACCGACTATACAGGGAGCACTGACCTATTGGTTACCGTGACGGATCGGATGGTCGCGGCGCAGACGCAGCGCAACCCACCACCCGCACCGGCGGCAGATGAAGACTCCGCCCTCGCCAAGAGCATGCAGCCTTCTTCGGGGCAAGGACCGCCCGCAGCCCATCGCTATGCAGCGGTAGCGATACGGCCGCTAGTCTTCCTCGGCGAACGTTGCCAGGTACTCGGTGCGTTCCAGCATTTCCGCGTGGAGTGTGTCGGTGGCTGTCTCGTATCCTTGGCAGCTTGCGGTCGTGTCGGGGGAGAGCTGGAGTTGGTACCTGATCTCCTGGGCCGAGGTCGTTGCTTCTGGTGTCTCGGGAGCCGTCATATAGTAGGCGGCTTCATAGCTGGACGCGTTCGCGATCGAGTCGAACATGCTTGACTGCGTCATGCTCGCGTCGCGGATGTTCTTCAGATGGACGATGAGACCTTCTGGCCAGGTGTAGTACGGGTCATCGAACAGCGCGATCTGCATGGAGTTCACCCGCAAGACTTCGATGGCGGCCACTTTCACGGCGGAGGCATCTGCTTCGCCGCTATTGAGATAGGTCTCCTCCTGCACGCTGAACGCCTCATTCATCTGCGCGATTACACCGTTGCGCTGGCAGACGATCCCGAGATACCTGTCGCTGGCCTCATCGGTGGTGAGGGTAACTGGGCCCGGATCGATTGTTGGCGTCGGCAACGGAGACGAAGTGGTGGCCGGTTCAGCTTTCACGGGTTGGCTAGGCGTGGTCGCGGCGCATCCGGCAAGCATGGCTACGGAGATGATGCCTAAAGCGGCGATCGAGGTAAGTCTCATTGGCTCAGCGTATCGGCGGTCATAGACACCACAGGCACGAGCGACACTCTCGGCGGCAGATGCACGGGCACGCGGACTCGAGTCCGCGTCGCGGGTCAGCAGACGGCGATGGCGGCGAGATTCACCGCCACCCGCGAATCTCTGTAAGCGGGAGCGGCTCAAACTCGAGCGTCGCCATGTCCGAGACGGTGAATTCGCCGACGATCAGATCAAGCATGGTGGTCTGCTCGAGCACTGGCGGGCGATCGGGTTCGTGACGATCCCTGGAACTGATTCGACGCCCGTACGAACGTCCGGGGCCAGTTCGCCGTGGCGTTAGAGATCAATGGGCCCGGGTGAGGGAACTTTCGCTGGAAGCCCGCCGTCGAGGATTCGCTGGACCATGCCAATCGCACGATCGGTGAGGCCGTCGCCCGGATAGAAGTCCTCGTAGTGCGACTCAGCGTCCTCCAGCGTGGTGACGCCGCAGAGAGCGAGCAACTGGCGAATGTCGTTCACGTCGCGTCCTGGCCGATTGGCGCGGAGCTTCATGGCGAGAAGCGCGTCCTTCGAGGCAACCTGGACGACTACGCCGTCGTGGTCATACATCGTCTCCCACTCGACGGCTCGCCGCCCGAGCGTTGGGACAGAATCAGCATGCTCCACTGCGAAGTTGAACCAGCCCGCGCTCCACCCTCGTCGATCTCCCACGCGCGAGGCCGCGGCGAGGACAGCCTCATCACTTCCGGGCTGGACGTGCAGTGAGTCGAGGTCCCCGGTGGTACGCCGGTCGAAGTATCTGATCGCAAGTGCAGCGCCGCCGACGAGGCGTATGCCCGCGACTTCGCCAGCCGCATGAAGTTCACCCACCAGTTCGCGAAGGCCGGTGATGATGTCGTCGCGATCGAGCGCATCTGCCATCAGACACTCGCCAGCGTGTCTCGCCAGACTAAGACGCCACGCTTGAGGAACTCTCCCGGTACATCTGCTGGCTCCGGGATCGGATCGGCAGGATCTACGTCGAGAGTGCGAGGCGCCCGGAGTCGCCTGTTCGGGGCGTCGACCCATGCGGGAGAAGGCAGTCCTTCTTCGCTGAGGCGAAGATCCACGAGTGCAGCAAGGGCAGCATCCCAGACGCGGTCACCCGTCGGCGCCGGCTCCGCGAGGCCGAGGACTCCTCGTACAAGGCCATGCTCGGAGGCGAGGTTGTCGCTCAGTTGGATGAGCTCACGAAGAGCGCTGTACTTGTCGCCTGCACGCAGGTATCTGCGGATCGCCGCCGCGATGGTCGCCGCGTCATCCCGCCTCGTGGGCGCGGAGTAGAGGCGATGGCCGGCGCCGCTGAGGAATCGTTCGATGGTGCTGAACTCAGCCTCGCGACCACCTTCAAACCGAGAGACCCGCCCCTGATCGACGTTGGTTCGTTGGGCTAGATCGCGCTGAGTGAGGCCACGGCTCTTTCGTGCAGCGTGCACGAGCACCGATGCATTGGTCATCTCGCCGCCTTCCAAAAAATGTTCTCAGAGCCATATTCTAATCGAATCTGTGGGCAGGGGAAAGAGCACTGCCGATGGCTGCTCATCAGCGCTTCAAGCTCGGCTGGTACCGTCGAGGCCATGTTCGTCGCCGGTATCGTCGCTGCTGCCATCGGAATCGTGCTTTTCCACACTGCTCTCGGAAGCACACTCCGAGCGAACCTGAATGCGACGATCCCCTTCGGCCGTAACCCAAAGGTGGTTCCCCGCGGATCGGTGGCGATGCGCGCCGCAGGTGCAGGTCTGATCGTTTTGGGAGCGGTGCTGGTCAGCACAGGTGGATGGCCGTGGACGATGATCGTCCTGCTTGTGGGCCCGGTTGTATCGGTGGTCGTCCTGGCGCTGCACAACTGGCGCGTCATGCGCCAGAAGCGTAGCCGCGCGTGGGCGACAGCGCCATCCTCTGATGGACCGTCACCCACGCGCGGCTCGTCTCTCAGGTCATGAGAGTTCGTGACCGAACGGTCAGCTGAACTGGTTCATGGTGTTGTCCTTGCCGCCGGCCTTCAGAGCGGCATCGCCGGCGAAGTACTCCTTGTGGTTGTCTCCGATGTCGCTTCCGGCCATGTTCTGGTGCTTGACGGTGGCGATGCCCTCACGGATCTCACGGCGCTGCACGCCCTGCACGTAGGCGAGCATGCCCTCGTCGCCGAAGTAGCCCTTGGCCAGGTCATCCGTCGACAGCGCAGCCGTGTGGTACGTCGGGAGCGTGATGAGGTGGTGGAAGATCCCAGCCTGCGCGGAACCATCGCGCTGGAAGTCGCGGATCATCTCATCGGCCAGTCGCCCGAGCTCGGTGCCGTCGTACTCGACACTCATGAGTGCGGCGCGATCGTATGTCGAGACGTCCTTGCCCTCGGCGGCGAACCGGTCGTACGCCTGCTGGCGGAAGTTGAGCGTCCAGTTGAAGGAAGGGCTGTTGTTGTAGACGAGCTTCGCGTTCGGGATGACCTTGCGCACCTCGTTCATCATGCCCGCGATCTGGGCGACGTGCGGCTTCTCGGTCTCGATCCACAGCAGGTCGGCCCCGTTCTGCAGCGACGTGATGCTGTCGAGCACGCAGCGCTCCTCTCCGGTTCCAGCCCGGAACTGGTACAGGTTGCTCGCGAGGCGCTTCGGGCGCAGCAGCTTGCCGTCGCGCTTGATGACGACATCACCGTCGCCCAGCTCGGCCGCGGAGATCTCTTCGACGTCGAGGAACGAGTTGTACTGGTCGCCGAGGTCTCCGGGGGCCTGCGAAACCGCGAGCTTCTGCGTGAGACCCGCGCCGAGCGAGTCGGTGCGCGCCACGATCACGCCGTTGTCGATCCCGAGCTCGAGGAAGGCGTAGCGCACGGCGGTGAGCTTCGCGATGAAGTCCTCGTGCGGCACCGTGACCTTGCCGTCCTGGTGACCGCACTGCTTCTCGTCGGAGACCTGGTTCTCGATCTGGATGGCGCAGGCACCCGCCTCGATCATCTTCTTGGCGAGAAGGTAGGTCGCCTCCGGATTGCCGAAGCCGGCGTCGATGTCGGCGATGATCGGCACGACGTGGGTCTCGTAGTTGTCGATCTGCGACTGGATGAACTCCTCCGTCGTCTCGTCGCCTGCCGCGCGGGCGTCGTCGAGCTCGGTGAACAGCAGGTCGAGCTCGCGGGCGTCGGCCTGGCGGAGGAAGGTGTACAGCTCCTCGATGAGCGCGGGCACGGAGGTCTTCTCGTGCATCGACTGATCGGGAAGGGGCCCGAACTCGGAACGGAGGGCCGCGACCATCCACCCGGACAGGTAGAGGTAGCGCTTGTTCGTGGTCTTCAGGTGCTTCTTGATCGAGATGAGCTTCTGCTGGCCGATGAAGCCGTGCCAGACGCCGAGCGACTGCGTGTAGAGCGAAGAGTCGGCGTCGTACTCGCCCATGTCGCGGCGCATGATGTCGGCCGTGTACTGGGCGATCTCGAGCCCGGTCCTGAACCTGTTCTGCGCCCGCATGCGGGCGACGGACTCGGGGTTGATGGCGTTCCAGCTGGAGCCGTTCTCGTCGGTGAGAGTGCGGATGGCGTCGATGTCGTCTTGGTACGCAGTCATTTCGATTCCTTTGCGGTGTGGGCTGTCAGGAACCACTCTGCGCCAAGAAATGTGCCTCTTCCCGCCATTGAGCTTGTGAAGACTCGCGAAAATTCTGTTATTTGAAAGACTCTGTGTGGGGCGTCGCGATAATCACGATCGTCGTATTGACCTACCGACGATTCATGCCATTGCGCTCTGGCTCCGCTGAACCGGTCGTCAGCGCAGGCTCTGCGCGAGTCAGCTTGATGCGGGCGCGTCCAGTTCGGCTGCGCGAGCATGCAGGGCCTTCCGGTCGATCTTGCCTACGTCGTTGCGCGGCAGATCGCTGACGAAGGTCCACCGATCGGGAACCTTGTAGGCCGCGAGTCGTTCGGATGCGTAGGCGACGAGCTCATGCTCTGAGGGAGCAGGCGCCGCCGGAGTCGGCTGCACGAAAGCGTGCACGAGCGCGCCGAGCCGCGGGTCGGGCGTTCCCACCACACCGCTCAGCTCGACATCCGGGTGCGCGTTCAGCACGTCCTCGACTTCACCGGGTGAGATGTTCGAACCGCCCTTGATGATGACTTCCTTGATGCGTCCCTCGAAGTAGTAATAGCCGTCCTCGTCGCGCCGCCCGAGGTCGCCGGTGCGGAGCCAACCGTCGACGAACACAGCCTGAGTGTTCTCGGGATCGTCCCAGTACCCGGCCATGACGGACGTGCTGCGGATCAGGAACTCGCCGACTTCGCCGTCTGGGACCTCTCGCCCATCGTGCACCAACCGGATCTCGATGCCCTGACGGGCCTGGCCGATGGAACCACGCTTGATGATTCCGAACGGCGGATTCATGCAGCATCCCTCGCACTCGGTCATGCCGTACGCCTGATTCAACTCGAGGTCCTCGATCTTGGCGAACTGCGCGTACAAGTCGGGCGAGATCTGATCGCCGCCGCACTGCACCTCGCGCAGGCTTGCGAAGTCGACGCCCTCTGCCCGAGGAGAAGCGACCGCGTCGAGCAGCTGCGCAGGCAGGAGCAGAGTGCGCGTCGGCCTATGCCGCGTCACGGCTTCGAGGAAGAGATCGGGTTCGCTCTCTTCCAGGATGACCACGCTGCCCCCGGCGTACAACGTCGGGAAGGTCACGCCGATCGATCCGCCGCCGTGGCAGATCGCGGTCGCGGCGAGCGAGACGTCGTCTGCAGTGAGCTGCTGCGTCGCTGCGCGTCCGGCGGCCGTGTCGAGGATCGAGCGATGGGTGTGCACGACGCCCTTGGGCTTGCCAGTGCTTCCGGACGTGTAGAGGATCATGGCCGGATCGTCATCATCGATCGGCGGCCACTCCGATCCGCTCGAGGCGTCACCGTCCACCTGATCCCAGGTGTTCCCCGCATCCGCCGGCACGTCGCCGTAGAGGTAGATCGACTCGAGCGTCGGGATCTCCGCCTTCACATCCTGGACGCGCGAGTAGAGCGGTCCATCCGTGAGCAGCAGCTTCGCTCCGCAGTGATTGCATGCGAACGCGACCTCGTCGGCCTGAAAGCGATGGTTGAGAGGCACGGCGACCGCGCCGATGCGGAAGCACGCGAGATAAAGTTCGATGAATTCCGAACGATTGCGCATGAAGATCGCGACGCGATCGCCGTGCGTGACGCCGACCGCCAGGAGCCGACGCGCTGAGCGGTCGACACCGTCGGCGAGCGTTCGATACGACGTCACCGCGTCCCTGAAGATCAGTGCGGTCTTGTCTGGCGTGTCTTCGAGGGATTTCGTATAGAGCGCACTGAGCGACATGCTCCAGGTATATACCAACGGCGCCGGCTGCGACAGGGGTGACTTCCGGACGGCGGGTGACGTCCCGCGCCCCGCGCGCCAGACTCGTGTCATGGCTGCATGGGTGCTGCACGTCGACATCGATCAGTTCATCGCCGCGGTGGAGGTGCTGCGGCGACCCGAACTCGCCGGTCATGCGTTCGACGACTGCGCGGCTGACGGGTCCGGATCGTCGGTGGCGCGCAGCGTGACGCGCACCCTGGCGATGCGCCGACGATCGAGCTCGGCTACCTGGATCGTCGCTCCAGGCACGTCGACGGCATCTCCCACGAGGGCAAGGCGGCCCAGACGTTCGGTCACGAACCCGGCGATAGTGTCCGACGAACCTCGCGGCAATTCGAGGCCCGTCGCCTCTTCGAAGTCCTGCAGGTTCAGGCGTCCGTCGATACCACCGCCCGGAGCATCCAGCACTGCCGTGTCGTACTCGTCGAATATCTCGCCGACGACTTCTTCGACCAGATCCTCCAGCGTGACAAGCCCGTCCGTCCCGCCGTACTCGTCGACGACGACGGCGATCTGGTGTCCATCTGCACGCATTCGCGACAGTGTAGGCAGGACCCGCGCTGTCGATGGGATGTAGGGGATCTCGCGGATGAGAGCAGCGAGCGGACGCCCTGGATCGTCGGCAACCGCTTCGAACAGATCGCGGACATGGACGAACCCGGTGATGTCGTCAATGGACCGGTCCGAGATGGGGTAGCGGGAGAACGGGAGCTCTCGTATCTGGGTCATCACCTCGGCGATGCTCGCCGTCTTGTCGAGCGCGATCACCTCCGGGCGAGGGCGCATGACCTCGCTGATCTGGCGCCCGCGGAGGGAGAGCACGTCATCGAGGATGCGCCGCTCGTCATCAGGGAGGCCCTGATGCGTGGCGACGATGTCGCGGACCTCCTCGTCGGTCAGCTCATCAGACGTCTTGTGCGGATCTCCGCCCAGGAGACGCACGATCGCGTTGGTCGAGACCGACAGAAGCCAGATCACCGGCCGCATCACGGTCGCGAAGCCATCCAGCGCCGGGGCGACCGCGTACGCGAACTGGGCGTTTCGCTGGATGGCGAGCCGCTTCGGTACCAGTTCACCCAGCACGAGGGAGAGGTACGCGATGATCAAAGTGAGAACAAGCGTCGCGATCGTGAGGGCGAGAGGCGGAGCCAGCCCCCACGATTCGAGCAGGGGCACCAGGGACGGCGCGATCGACGTCGCTCCATACGCGGCCGAGGCGAAGCCGGCCACGGTGACGCCGATCTGCACTGCAGAGAGGAAGGTGTTCGGGTTGCGAGCCAGCGCCGCCACCTTCGCGCCACGGCGACCACGCTGTCCGATCGCGTTGATCTGACTCTCGCGCAGAGTGACGAGCGCCATCTCGGTGGCAGCGAATGCCCCACCGATCAGGACGAACGTGAAGACTAGAGCGATGTTCCAGAGCAGGTCTGCCATCAGTGAGCATTCTTCTCTGCCATGGGGTGCGCGCCCGGAGTGAACCGGGCGCTCGTACTGTCAGGATCCGAAGACTCAGAACAGCGTTGCGGCGCGCTCAATAGTGCTCCTTTTGGGTGATGGTTTCGGACGACCGAGAAACTGATGCGGGTGAACGACGTGTCTTCAAGAGACTCGCGATGGTCGCCACGGCGACGGTCGCAGCGATGAAGAGCAATGAGAACCAGATCGGGATCTCTGGGGCCCACAACACCGCCTCGCCTCCGTTGATGAACGGAAGCTCATTGACGTACAGGGCGTGGAACACGAGCTTGACCCCGATGAAGGCGAGGATGACCGCGAGCCCCTGCGCGAGGTAGACCAGGCGTTCGAGAAGCCCGCCGATGAGGAAGTACAACTGGCGCAGTCCCATGAGCGCGAAGGCGTTCGCGGTGAAGACGATGTATGCCTGATCGGTCAGACCGTAGATCGCGGGGATCGAGTCGACCGCGAACACCAGGTCGATGAAGCCGATCGCGATGATGGTGAGGAGCATCGGGGTGACGAAGCGCTTGCCGTTCTTGACGACGGTGAGCTTGTCGTTGTTGTACTCGTCGCTGACAGGAAGGTGGCGACGCACGAAGCGCATGAAGCGACCGTTCGCCGGGTCGCTGTCGTGGTTGCCGAATGCCTGCCGGTAAGCGAGCACAAGGAGCAGCGCGCCGAACAGGTAGAAGATCCATGAGAAATTCTCGATCAGCGTGGCGCCCACGGCGATGAAGATGCCACGGAGGATCAGCGCGATCACGATGCCGATCATCAACACCTTCTGCTGATAGATCTTCGGCACGGCGAAGCCGGCCATCACGATGAGGAAGACGAAGAGGTTGTCGATCGACAGCGCCTTCTCAGTCAGGTACCCCGCGAAGTACTCTCCGCCGAAGGTCCAGCCGGAGACGACGCCGATGCCGACGCCGAACAGCAGCGCAAGGCTGATGTAGAACACCGACCAGCGGGCGGACTCGCCGATCGTCGGCTCGTGCGGTGTGCGCACATGCGCGAAGAACTCATAGACGAAGAAGGCGATCGTGATCGCGATCGTGATGACCCAGATGAGCGGGGTGATTTCCAAGAGAATCTCCAGACGTGGCGTGGCGATGCAGCGCCAAAGTCTTCTCCATTCCTGAGATCAGGAACCGGTGATCCGGGATGCGACGTGCATCCGTAATGACGAACCGTCCGTATCGGAGTACTCCCCTTGGAGGTACCAGTGTACGAGAGGCGGATGACGTTTCCTGATGATGCGCCGAGAGCCGTCGTCGGGAGGGAGGGTCAGTACCAGTTCACCGACTGCGACTGGCCCCACGCCGAGCACGGGCTGCCGTAGGCGCGCTGGATGTAGTCCAGGCCCCAGCGGATCTGCGTGGTCGCGTTGGTCGCCCAGTCCGCACCGAAACTGGCCATCTTGTCGCCGGGCAGCGACTGCGGGATGCCGGTGGCGCCGCCGTCCTGGTTGTAGGCCTCGTAGTTCCAGCCCGATTCCTTCTCCCACAGCAGATTCAGGCATTCGAACTCGCCGCTGCCCCAGCCGTACTGGTCGGCGGCGATGGCTGCCGCCGTCGCCTTGGCAGCGTCGGGCGTGTTCGCATTGGCGAGAGCGGCAGCGGCGGCTTCGGCGGCCGCCGCCTGCTTGGCGGCTTCGACTGCAGCGAGGGCGGCAGTCTGACGCTCGCGCAGCGCGGCCGTCTGGGTCGTGACGGAAGTGATCTCTGCGCTGGCCTTCACGCGCACGATGGGCAGCTCCAGCGCGGAGAGCGCATCGACGTCGTCCAGGTCGTCCATGGCCTCGAGCAGGCCGGAGGTGTCGACAGCGGTGCTCGCCTCGCCGAGGTCGAGGCCGCTGTTCTGTGCTGCGGAGACCGCCGCAGCGGCGTCGGTCAGCGCTGAGCGGCCGGCGACGACAGCCTCAGCCGCTGCGGCGGTCTCGACGCCGGATGGCTTGGCATCGGCGACGGAGGTCTGCGCGGTCATGGCCGCGACGGCGGGGGCAGCGACGGCGATTCCGGTGGCGACGAGGACGCCGATCGCGAGGCTGATGCCGGCTTTGCGCCGACGGGCAGGGGACTGCAACTGGTTCTTGAGCATGACGAACGTGTGATCCTTAGGGTAACCACGCCGCACGGAGCGGCAGGCGCGCCCTTTCGGGTCGGACGCGCAAAGTAACGATTCTGCATCAGTGCTTCTGTGCAGAACCTCCGTGTCCCCTGGATGCGCGGTGTGAACGCGATCGCGTCAGTGCGTCGTGCGGCCCGCCGTTCGGCGCTGCCTGGTCGCCTCATAGAGGATCGCCGCGGTCGCATTCGCGGCGTTCAGCGAAGAAGCGTGACCTGTCATCGGGATGCGGGTCAGCACATCGCACGTTTCCTTCCAGGCCGCCGACATGCCGGAGTGCTCGTTGCCTGTCACGAGAAGCGTCGGCTTCGTGAGGTCGACATCCCACACGTCGTGCATACCGTCTTCAGCCGTTCCCACGATCTGGATCTCGACGCCGTCGGCGCGCAGCTTCTCGATCCATTCGAGAGCAGGATGGATGCCGGGGAGCCGGACGGTCGGCGTCATGATGGCTGATCCGGTGGAGGCGCGCAGCGCGCGTGGGTCATAAGGGTCGGCGGCATGCCCGGTCACGATCACGCCGTGGCCGCCGAGTGCATCCACCGAGCGCACGATCGAGCCGATGTTGCCGGGGGAGGCCGGGCGGTCCAGGGCGACGAAGAGGGCATCGGCCGAGATTGGAAGCCGGGACAGGTCGTCGGCGGGAATCGCGACGATCAGCAGAAGCTCCGGTGGCTCCTCCTCCTTCTCGCCGAGTTCAGTCATGAGTTCAGGCGCGACCAGCCACGACGCGGCGCCCGTCGCCTGTACGGCGGCGATCGTCTCGGACGCCCAGGGTGAGCGCCTGTTCGTGTGCGTGATCAGCACCGCCCGCACCTCGAGGTCGGATTCGAGCACGAGGTTGATGGGGCGCACGCACTGCACGATCATCTCGCCAGCGCGATTTCGCTTCGTGCGGTTGCCGAGCAGCGTCTCCCAGTACTGGAATGTCGCGTTGCGAGTGGAGACCGCCTTGGTGTTCGAGACCGGCTTCGCGCGCTGCTGGCGGTGTTCGTGTGGCATGGATTCGAGCGTACCGGGAGACCTGAGAAGAACCTCGGTACTCACTGTTGCCAAGTACCGGTACTTGGTTTCGAGCAGCGCGGTCTCGTGGACGTGGAGAAGGTCCCTTCCGAGAAGGGCCCGCCGCGCAAGGTCTACTCCATCAACCCGCAGGGGCGAGAGCAGCTCGTCGAGTTCTGGGGGACGTGGCGTTTCCTCGCCGAACGCCACGGCTATGCACCGGTACTTCTTGTATTACGGCGGCATCACCAGCGGCGACACCATCACTCAGATGTTCACGGATCTCGTCGACCTCTGGGAGCGGGCGTCCGTCGACGGCACCCCTGTGCGCGACATCGTCGGCGACGACCCGGTCGACTTCACCGAGACGTTCGCCAAGTCCTACCAGGGCAAGGAATGGATCGACAAGGAGCGCGCCCGCCTCAACAAGGCGTTCGACCAGGCGATCGGAAAGGAGACCCGCTCATGACCACCGCGGCCATCCAGGTGCGCGGCATCCGCAAGTCCTTCAAGGACCTCGAGGTGCTGCGCGGCGTCGACTTCGACGTCCGAATGACGCACGCCAGTCGATCAGCCTGACCGGTCAGTTCGCCGCGGTGGACGAAGTGCTCACCGGCCGTGAGAATCTCATCCTCGTGGCAAGACTGCGTCACCTGGAGAACCCGGGTGCGATCGCCGACGGCATGCTCGCTCGGTTCTCGCTGACGGATGCCGGTGGGCGAAAGGCCGCCACGTATTCCGGCGGCGTGCGACGCCGACTCGACATCGCGATGAGCCTGATCGGCAATCCGCCGATCATCTTCCTCGACGAGCCGACCACGGGCCTTGACCCGCAGGCGCGGATCGAGGTGTGGCAGAGCGTGAAGGATCTCGCCAAGGCCGGCACCACTGTGCTCCTCACCACGCAATACCTCGATGAGGCGGAGCATCTTGCCGACCGCATCGCGATCCTGCACAAGGGCACCATCATCCAGAACGGCACGCTCGCCGAACTCAAGCAACTTCTCCCCTCGGCGAAGGTCGAGTACATCGAGAAGCAGCCGTCCCTCGAGGACGTCTTCCTCGCGCTCGTCGGCGACCCTTCGACAGGCTCAGGGAGCGCAAACTCGATCGCTGAGTCTGTCGAAGCGCACCAAGGAGAGGACCTCTGATGGCCTCCCACGTTCTCAGCGACATGCGCGTCCTCACGTGTCGGTCGCTGACCCACATCCTCCGCAGCCCCGACACGATCATCACCACCGCGGTCACCCCGATCGCGCTGATGCTCCTGTTCGTGTACGTGCTCGGCGGGGCGATCGACACCGGTTCGGATGAGTCGTACATCAACTACATGCTCCCCGGCATCCTGCTGATCACCATCGCATCCGGCATCGCGTACACGGCGTAGCGACTCAGTCGGACGACGTCGCGAACGAATCCTCGATCGCGACCATCCACGAGATGCCGAAGCGGTCGACGAGCATGCCGAACTCGCCGCCCCAGGGGGCTTCGCCCAGCGGAATGGTGGCGGTTCCGCCATCGACGAGGCCTTCCCATGCGCGGTGCAGGTAGTCGGTGTCGACTGAGCCGCCACTGAGCGAAACCGAGATCCCCTGCGGCGTCTCGTACTCCATGCCGGTGGGGGTGTCCGACGCCATGAGCACGAGCCCGCCCGGAGCGTTCAGTTGCGCGTGCATCACGAGGTTCTCCTCGCCTTCGGCGGTCCCGCTGTCGGGCATGTCGCCGAACGTGCTGACGGCGAGATCTCCGCCGAGGACGCCTTGGTAGAACTGCATCGCCTCACGGGCGGTGTCGCGGAAGGACAGGTAGGGGTTGAGATTCGGCATGATCGCTCCTTCGGATGGGTGCGCGGATGCAACCAGTCTGCGCCGCGCACCGGCGATCCTCAATGGCGTTCGGCGACAGGTCACTCCACGAGCTTGCCCTCGGACGACACCTCGCGCATCAGATCCTGGATCTCGGCGGGCACCGGCGGGATCTCCTCGCGCGTCACGCCGGTGCTCGGTGACCAGACCAGGTTCACCTGCAACGTCGGATCCTCGTCCGGGAAGTCGCTGCGGTTGTGGGCTCCTCGGGTCTCGCGGCGCTCCAGTGCTGCTTCGAGAGTCGCGCGCGCGGCGACAGCCGAGCCCTTGAGATCGAAGGCGTGCGCGAGGTCCTGGAACCCTGCGATGTCGGGGTGGATGCCGATGTCATCCATCCGTCCTTCGATCATGTCGAGCTCGGCGAGGCCGGCGCGCAACCCTTCCGCGGAGCGCACCACACCGGCGTGCTCGGTCATGGTGTTGCGGATCGCGCGCTGCAGCGCGCGCACGTTCTCCCGACCGTCCGAAGCCAGCAGGTCGTCGATCTCGGCCCGCGCCTGCGCGATGGCCTCAGGAGATCTCCGCTGTGCATCCAGAGATGAGGCGTGCGCGATCGCCGCCTGACCGACGATGCGCCCGTACACGAGCAGCTCGATCAGGGAGTTGCCGCCGAGGCGGTTCGCGCCGTGCAATCCGCTCGACGCCTCGCCGATCGCGTAGAGCCCGTCGACGTCGGTGCCGTGATCTTCAGGGCGCACCCACACGCCGCCCATCGAATAGTGCGCGGTCGGGGCGATCTCGATCGGGTCGGTCGTGATGTCGAGCATCTGCAGCTCCATCATCGTCTGGTACACGCGGGGGAGCCGGGTCATGATCGTCTCGCGGGGCAGGTGCGAGACGTCGAGCCACACGCCGCCGTTCTCGGTGCCGCGACCCTCCTTGATCTCGGTGTACGCGGCCAGTGCGACGCGGTCGCGGGTGGAGAGCTCCATCCGTTCGGGGTCGTACTTCGCCATGAAGCGCTCGCCGAGGGCGTTGCGCAGGAGGCCGCCCTCACCGCGGGCGGCCTCCGAGATGAGGGTGCCCGCCGCGCTCTCGGGCTCGATGATCCCGGACGGATGGAACTGCACGAGTTCCGGATCGCGCAGGCGCGCGCCGGCGTCGACGGCCAGCCGGAACGCGTCGCCGGTGTTCTCGTCGCGTCGTGACGAAGTGCGGCGCCAGATGCGCGTGTGCCCTCCCGCGGCGAGGATCACGGCATCCGCGTGGATGAGGTAGCGCGTGCCGTCGCTCTGATCGAAGCCGTATGCACCGAACACGACGTTGTCCTTCACGAGGATGCGCGTGATGTAGATGCCGTCGAGGATGGGCACGTCGAGCTGCTCGGCCCGCCGCACGAGGGTCCGCTGGATCTCGAGCCCGGTGTAGTCACCGGCGAATGCCGTGCGACGGAAGGTGTGCGCGCCGAAGAAGCGCTGAGAGATGCGCCCGTCGTCCTCACGCGCGAAGTCCATGCCCCAGCGCTCGAGATCGCGGATGCCGCGCTCGGCGCCTTGCGCCACGACCTCGACTGTGTGCGGGTTCGCGAGCAGGTAGCTCTCCTTGATCGTGTCGGCGGCGTGCTGCTGCCAGGTGTCGCCTGGATCCATCGTGGCGAGCGCGGCGTTGATGCCGCCTGCCGCGAGCGCGGTGTGCGCGTCGGCGCGAGGCCGTTTGCCGACGGCCAGCACGTCCACGCCGCGCTCTGCGACTTCGATCGCGGCGCGCAGGCCGGAACCGCCCGTGCCGATGACGAGGACGGTGGTGGAGATCTGTCGTTCGCGAGTGCTCATGCATCCACGCTAAGAACTTCTCATCGATAACTCCAATGCATAGATTGACTTGTCCTGATAGCGTGAAAGTATGAACCTGGAGCAGTTGCGCGGCTTCGTCGAAGTCGCCGATCTCGGACATTTCACGCAGGCCGCGGCGAAGCTGCACCTTGCGCAGCCGACGCTGAGCCGCCAGATCTCGTCGCTCGAGATCGAGCTGGGCGCCGAGCTGTTCCATCGTGCTCGTGGCAACATCACGCTCACCGACGCGGGTGAGACGTTGCTTCCCCGTGCACGGCGGATGCTGGCGGATGCGGACACCATCCGCGCCGAGATGGGTGAGCTCGCCGGGCTTCAGCGCGGCCGGGTGCGCCTCGGAGCCACCCCCACGCTCTGCATCAGCCTCGTCGCCGAGGCGATGGCGGCCTTTCATGCGACGCATCCGGGCGTCGAGTTGCTGCTCACGGAGGCGGGGTCGAATGTCCTGATCGAGCAGCTCGCCGCCGGCACAGTCGACATGGCGCTCATCACACTGTCGGATGCCCTCCCGGTGTCAGTCTCGGCGCTGGTACGCACTCCGCTGCTCACTGAGGAGCTCGTGGTCGTCTCTTCTGCCGAGCACGCACCGGTCGCAGACGAAGGCATCGACCTCGAGGCGCTATCGCGTCTGCCGCTCGTCTTCTTCGCCGAGAGCTACGACCTGCGAGGGGTGACGGATGCTGCGTTCCGTGCGGCCGGGCTCGCGCCGACGCCGGTGGTGGAGGGCGCGGAGATGGATGCTGTGCTGCGGTTCGTGGAGCGAGGCCTCGGGGTGGCGGTGGTGCCGGCGATGGTCCTGCTCGATCGGCCGACGCTGCGCTCGACACGGCTCATCGATCTGCGGTTAATCCGCACGATCGGTCTCGCCCACCGCTCCGACGTCAATCCCACTCGCGCCGCAGCGGCCATGCGCCGGGTCATCACCGCGACTGCCGGCGAGCTCGTCGATCGCGATCCGGCGACGATGGAGCTGGTGACGGGGCCCTCGGGTGGTGCGTCCGCGCGCTGACCCCGGTGGGTCGTCGCCTCGCATTCGCCAGCACGATGCTGCCGAGCACGAGTGCGATGCCCATCAGCTGCAGTGCGCTGAGTGTCTCGCCGCTGATCAGCACCCCGAGCGCGACACCGGTGACGGGGTTGAGCAGCCCGATCACACCGACGACACCGGCAGGCAGATGACGGAACCCGCTGAACCAGCAGAAGAAGCCGAGAGCGGTGGCGATCAGGCTGATGTAGGCGAACGCCGCGAACTCGGTCGGGGTCACGGCGGACGGAGCGCCTTCGATGAGTGCGGCGACGATGCTCAGCTCGATGCCGCCGACGAGCAGCTGCCACGCGGTGACCGTGAGCACGGGGGTGCCGTCGTTCCACCGCTTCATGAGGATCGCGCCGAGAGCCGACATCGCCATGGACGTGATGGATGCCGCGATGCCCCAGGCGTCCAATCGTCCTGTGGCGGTGCCGACGATGAGCAGGACACCAGCGGCGCCGATGCCTGCGCCGATGAGCACACGTGCCGTCGGTGGTTCGCGGAGGATCAGCCAGGCGAACGCCGCGATCATCAGCGGCGCCACTGAGGTCACGGATGCGGCCACGCTGGATGGAAGCAGCTGTGCTGCGACGTAGACCAGGCAGAAGAACAGGCCCATGTTCAGCGTGCCGAGGACGATCGAACGCCACCACCATGCGCCGTGCGGGAGCCGCCGCACGACCAGTAGTAGAACGAGTCCGGCCGGCAACGCGCGGATGGCCGACCCCCACAGCGGTGAGTCGGCGGGCAGGAACTCCCGGGTGACCCAGTACGTCGATCCGAACACGATGGGTCCGATCGCTGCGATGAGCGGCCAGCGGGCACGGTTCCAGAGCCGCATCCGGCGCGACGTAACAGTTTCCATGGAAACGAGTATATGTTCCACGGAAAGTAAGATGGGTCGCATGTCTGAGATCGATCGTGTGGCGCGTTTCGTCGAGCAGTGGCGTGAGCAGCGACCGGAGCTGGATCCCAGCCCGATGGCCGTCATCGGCAGGATGCGTCGGATCTCGGACGACTTCACCGCTGCGCTCATCGAGAACTATCGCCGCTTCGGGATCGGCGAGGGCGAGTTCGACGTGCTGTGCGCGCTTCGTCGCGCAGGGGATCCGTTCGCCCTGCCGCAGGGCGAGATCGCCGAACATACGATGGTGACTGCCGGGGCGACCTCGAAACGTGTGGATCGCCTGATGGCCGGCGGCCTCGTCGCCCGGCATCCGCTCGCCGAGGACGGAAGAGGCCGGGTCGTGACGCTGACGCAGAGCGGCCGCACGCTGATCGACGAGATGTATCCCGTTCATCTGGCGACAGAGGAGGCGCTGCTGCGCCCTCTCGACAAGGCCGAGCGGGCGCAACTCGAAGCTCTGCTGATCAAGCTCGCGATCGGCTGAACAGGTCCGAATCAGGCCGGCTTCGCCGCTTTCGGGTGCAGGACGCCGGATGCTGCGCCCAGCGCCGCGCCGACGAGTGTGTCGATGATCCGTTCCAGCGCGACGTCCATCGATCCGATCTGCCCGGTCGCCGCCCCGGTGAGCAGCAGCACGAGGGGTGTGATGATCATCAGGGCGAGTGCATAGTGGCGTACGACCACGAGTTCGACCGAGAACTGCATGATGCCGAGCATGAGCGCGATCCACAGGCCTGACGGATGCAGCAGGGCAAGCAGTGCGTACACGCCGACGCCCAGTACGGTCCCCAGCATCCGGTGCAGCCCTCGCTGGAACGCGGCTCGACGATCTGCGGCGACACCGATCACGGCGATGGCCGCTCCGACGATCCAGTAACTGCGGTCAGGGTCGACGAACATCCCGATCAGCACGCCGAGTACGGCGACGATGGCGACACGCAGCAGCAGTAGGCGGGAGGCATCGTCGAAGGATGGGCCCGGCAGAAGCTCGCGCAGCGGGCGCGCCGGATGCGAGCGCACGCGATGGATGACGAGCGGCGACAGCGCCACCAGGTACGAGAAGAGGCAGCCGGCCGCGATCGTCGCGGTGTAGGTGAGCGGTGCGATCGCGGCGTGCGCGGTCACCTGGGCGGAGAGACCGAAGACGAGTACGAAGAAGATCGGTCCCGGCGGGCCGAGGCGGAATCCGAATGCGAGCCCGGCCGCGGCCAGGGCGATCACGACGATGCCGATGGCGACCAACCAGGTGTTCGCACCGGCGAGTGCCCCGAGCGCTGCGCTCACGATCAGCCCTGCCGCGATGATGGGCAGTACTCTGGCCCGCTCGACCACGGGAGCAGCGCCGGCGAAGAGCACCGTGAAGGCGCCGGAACCGGCGATGTAGCCGAGAGTCGGATGGCCCAGCAGGGTCATCACGGCGATCGGCACCGCCATCCCGATCGCGGCCTGCAGCCCCAACTGCCACCGAGGGCCACGCGACGGACCGAAGGCGAAGAGACTCACACCTCTATTGTCCTCTTGTCCCTCGGCCGTTCTCGCCGAGGAGCTGCCACAGTCGTGCCCATTGTCCGGGAGTGAGGTCCCTCGGCAGTGCCGCGCGCGCGATGCCGGCGCCGTTGAGCGCGCGGTCGATGCCCACCGTCGGATGTCCTTCAGCCCGAAGAATCCGGCGGATGCCGTTGCCGATCGCGAAACGGGAGGAGCGGCGTCGTGCGGCGCTCGATCGTGAGGATGCCGCCGTCCACGGCCGGCATCGGCCGGAAGTGGCGAGCGGGCACGCGCTCGTGCAGGCGGAACTCGTACCAGGGTCCGGCCTGCGCGGTCATCATGGTGGCCCCGCCCACACCGGCGCGCTTGCGCGCGACCTCCCACTGCGTGAGCAGGATCGCGTGCTGCCATTCGTGAGTGGACAGCAGTCGGCGCAGCAACGGCGTCGTCAGATGGAAGGGGAGATTGCCGACGATCACCGGACGATCCAACGGCTCGAGCATGGCATCGGCAAGCTGGATGCTCGCGCCGCGGATACGTGTGCGCAGGTGATCGACACGCTGCGCATCGATGTCGATCGCGCGCAGGTCTCGTCCCAATCGAGCGAGGTGGTGGGTGAGGGCGCCATCGCCGGCGCCGATCTCGAGGATCGCTCCGTCGGTGGCAGCGGTGAGCGTCGTGAGCCGTCGGAGGGTCGGGCGATGGGTGAGGAAGTTCTGGCCGAGTTCGTGTCGGCCACCGGTATGGGATCGAGGTCGCAAGGTGCGCTCCAGTCGTGAGGAAGGAGCACCCGGGAGCGGGCGTGCGAGGGCAGGGCGAACGCGCCTCCGGGTGCAGGACATCCGGAACGACGACGCGCAGTGGCGTTATTCGACCATCAACGCGCCGTCAGGCGCGGCGGTCGCGGAACGTGAAGCAGCGCGTGTCGAACAGCGCACTCTTGACTATCAAACCCATGGCCGACAGTCTACGGGTCGTGTCAGCGCGCCGCGAGCCACTGTCGTGCGCGACCCGGACAAGCCGACGCTCTGGCGCTGCGTGCAGTCGATACGATGACGGCGTGACCACCGTCACCGTGCGCCCGGCATCGCCGACCGGCTCTCCCGGATGATCCGGCTGCCGACCGTATCGGCCGAGCTCGACGAGCGCGGCGCTGGGCCGTTCGAGGACTTCGTGGCGCTGATCGCCGAGCTGTACCCGCTCACGTATTCGATGCGGCCGAGGTGACGCCCGTCTTCTCGTGAGTCAGCCGGCGCGCGACGGGGTGCTGCTGATCCGGTTCAGAACAGTGCCGTCGGAAGTGCGCCCTCGAATTCCAGCAGCCACCGCTTGGTCAGAAGGCCCTGTCCGCTGTCGCCTCCCGAGTACCCGCCGAGCCCGTCGCTGGCGACGACGCGGTGGCAGGGCACGATGATCGGCACGGGGTTGGCGCCCATGACCGCGCCGACGCCGCGCGCGGGGATGCTGGTGCCGCTTCTCGCAGCGAGCTCGCCGTACGTGACAGACTCGCCGTGATCGACGGTCTCGGCCAGTGCGGTCAGGACGGCGTGGGTGGTCTCGGTCTGGTGCCCGAGATCGAAGGGCACGTCGAAGCGCGTGAGCCGGCCGTCGAAGTAGGCGCGCAGTTGCCGCATCGCCTCGAGCAGTACCGGGTCCGGTTCTGCGGCGTCGCTCTCGGGCGGCGGTGCGCCGCGCCACGACACACGGGTGACCGACTCGCCGTCGCTGAACACGGTGAGCCTCCCGACAGGGGTCTCGAGGATGCCGGTCGACATGCGCTCGACTGTAGTCGCAGTCTCAGACATCGCTCGGGGGCGTCAGAGCTCGATGCCGTTGGATTCGTCGTTCACCCCGGCGTTGCCGCCCTTTCGCGATTCGACCGCGATGAGCCACACGAGTGAGACGACGGCGGCGAGCAGCAGCCCAAGCCAGACGTTCTGCAGGATGAGCCCGATCACCACGCCCAGCACGACGAGGACGACCGTGCCGCCGAGCCAACTCCACCGCTGCTTCTTCGTCGCCGCCATGCCCTCAGCATAGGGTCGCGACCTGAACACGAGTCAGCGTCGCCGGTGATCCTCGGGCGCCAGTCGAGGGCCGCGGCGCGCTTCGAGCAGACCGCTGGCGAGGATGAGCCGGATGACGCGGTGCCGGTGACCCGTCCAAGGTGCCAGGAGCTCCAGCATCCCGTCGTCGTCGACACGTGCACCGGTGAGCGCGTAGCCGACCTGGTGAGCGAGGTGGTAGTCACCGACGCTCACGGCATCTGGATCGCCCAGGGCGCGGCTTCGTGTCTCGGATGACGTCCACGCCCCGATGCCGGGAAGGCTGGTGAGGATGCGGTCGCGCTCCGCGCCGGTCTGCGCAGCGAGCACGACGGCGCTGATCCGCTCACCGCGTTCGGCGGCACGCACGATCGCACGCGACTGCGGAGGTTCGACTCCAGCACGGTGCCAGGCCCAGGACGGGATGAGGCGCCAGCCGTCGATCGTCGGCGGCGCGAACATCGGCCTCGGGCTCGGACCGGGTGCGTGTTCGCCGAACCGGGTGACGAGGGTGCGCCATGCACCGAACGCCTGGAACGATGTGACCTTCTGCTCGATCACCGAGCTCGCGAGTGCGTCGAAGACGAGATCGGTGCGGGTCAGGCGGGTGCCGGCCGTACGGCGAGCGACGTCGGCGAGGTGCGGATGCCCCGCCGCGATCAGGCTCGAGACATCGAAGCCGCTCGCGTCGTCGTCCGCGCCGCAGAGCGCGGGCAGCTGCATGAGTGCCCAGTCCGACCCAGGGCCCCACGCGGTCGCGTGAATCCCTTCGCTGCTCTGCCGCAGCGCGAGGGTCGCGACGCCGGCGGGCGTGCGGCTCGCGCGCCACAGCGCCATGCCGTCGACGAGCATGGTCGGATCCTTGGGCCCGCGCATGAGCACGCCGACCGTGCGGAACAGATTCAACGGGTGCGCAGGACGGTACACGGTGGTGCGCGGCGACTCGATCGGAGCGTGTGCTGCGGGTGCGGCATCCGCTGTCGTCGTCATGCGAACACCCTACGTCGCGCCGCTGACACCGCGGTGTTCACAACTCCTCACAGATCGCCGATCCTGCCGCGGAACCGCGTCATTCGTGCTGATCCCGGCTGTTTCTTGAGGAGTTATGAACGAGCGCGAGCTGGAAAATCAACCCCTCAGAAGCGGTCGGGCGAAGGCGTGCCGTGCCCGTAGCGGATCACGACGTCCGCGTGACGGTCGAAGCGGTAGCCGACGCCGCGGACCGTGCGCACGATGTCCTCGTAGCGGCCGAGCTTGGCGCGAAGGCGACGCACGTGCACGTCGATCGTGCGCTCGCCGGGGGTCTCGTCATCCGGCGACTGCCAGAGGGCACCGACCAGTTCAGTGCGCTCGATCGTGCGCCCCTCGCGGAGCACGAGGTACTGCAGCAGTTCGAACTCCTTGTATGTGAACGCTGCCGAGTCTCCGTCGATCAGCACGCGCTTGCGGGAGATGTCGACGGTGACGCCGTAGTCCTCGTCCTTCTCCTCTTCGTCCGCGGCCTTGGTGCGGGCGATCGCACCGGGCTCCTGAAGGGCGAGGCGCACGACGTCGAGGTCGCGTCCGCCCGAGCCGTGCGGCGCGAGGGCGACGGTGGCGTGGGTCTCGGCGCCGGGGGCGAGTTCGGCGAGTGTGCGGCGGAGGGCGTCGACGAGCAGCGGCAGGCTGACGCCGGCTTCGGCGGCCTTGATCTCATCGAGTCCGACGTAGAGGGCGAAGCCGCGCGGTGAGCGGGTCGCGGGAAGGTCTGCTGGTACGGCCGGTGCGACCGCGGCCGGTGCCTGCTCGATGAGCGGCGGAACAGCACGGAGATGAGGGGCGCGGGTGGCAGAACGCTCGAGGGTTGCGATGTTCGACATGATGATGGGTTCCTTGCGAAGGGTGAGCCGATACGGCTCGGATGTGTTGCGTGAATGACCGAGAAGGCCGGGAACGAGCACGCAGGTGGGTGCTCGGGCTCCTTCTTCGCAGATCGCGAATACGGGGAGCGTGGCGGGGCGGCTGGGGTCAGCTACACATTCGGCAACACATGCCAACGCAGCCGGGCATCATCATCCCGGCAGTCCTGTTCGCCTCCTGGGCGGACGAGGGGCGCGCGTTGGTGGTCATGGGTGGATTATTACTGAGAAAGTCGTGTCGTGTCAAAACGTAACCTTGTGTCCGCGGGTGGGCTTACCGTGGAATGATGACTGGTTCGCACATCGTCGACGGCTTCATCCTCACCGATGAGAAGGATGCTTCGCGATACACCCTCACCCGTGACGGAGTGCTCGTGAGCGCTCTCGACTACCGCGACGACGGCAGCACGATCGCCTTGACCAGGGCCTTCACGATCCCGACTTTCCGCGGAAACGGGCATGCGGCGCGAGTCGTCGAGGGTGCGGTCGACGACATCCAGAGCCGCGGCGATCGCAAGGTTGATCCGGTCTGCTGGTACGTCGCCGAGTGGTTCGCGCAGAACCCCGAGCACGCAGGGCTGCTGCGCCGTCGATGACCGCTGCGGCGTGTGACGCTCTGTTACGGATCGTGTCGCACCTGCAAGGATGAGGACACAAGCCCCGCCGGAGGGTCAAATCCGGCCCTGCAGGGCGGAGGGCAGCCCAGATCTCGCATCGCGCAGCCCCGCACGCCGCACAGGTGAAGGTGCATCTCGCACACTGCATGACCGCGTGTCGATCGTCATGGTGAGGGTGGGTCAGGGGACCTTCCGGCTCGAATCCACAGGTTCATATTCGATACAATGGAATTCTGCTCAGCACCGTTCGCTGAGGCGGTCAGCGCCCAGAACGGTGGCTGGTCCGAGGCTTGAAACCTCCGGCATCCTCATACGACACCGGAGGTTTTTCCATGTCTGCGACCCTGCGCGCTCACCCCAAGGCCAAATGGTGGGCGCTGTTCATCATCTCGCTCACCCAGCTCGTCGTCGTCCTCGACGGCACCATCGTCAACATCGCCCTTCCTCAGGCACAGGTCGCCCTGAACATGGACGACCACCTGCGACAGTGGGTCGTCACCGCCTACGCTCTGGCGTTCGGGGCGCTGCTGCTGCTCGGCGGCCGCATCTCGGATTACTGGGGGCGCAAGCGCACCTTCATGGTCGGCATGATCGGCTTCGGCCTCGCCTCGCTCTACGCCGGTCTGGCGATGGCCGGCTGGGAGCTCATCCTCGGTCGCGCTCTGCAGGGCGTGTTCGCGGCGATGCTCGCGCCCGCCGCCCTCGCGCTGCTCACGACGCTGTTCCCGTCCGGCAAGGAGCGCAACACCGCGTTCGCGGTATTCGGAACCGTCGCCGGTGCCGGCGCGGCCGTCGGCCTCGTGCTCGGCGGATTCCTCACGGAGTTCCTCGACTGGCGGTGGTGCCTGCTGGTCAACCTCTTCTTCGTCGCGATCGGCCTCATCGGCGGTGCGCTGTTCCTCAGCGAGAGCAAAGCCGACGGTGACAACCGCTACGACATGTGGGGTGCGCTGTTCGTCACCGCAGGTCTCGGGGCACTCGTCTACGGCTTCAGCCTCGCCGAGACCGGTTGGGCCAACCCGATGACCATCACCTTCATCGCGCTCGGCGTGGTTCTGCTGGCCGTGTTCGTGTGGGTCGAGACCCGGGTGAGCAACCCGTTGCTTCCGCTGCGCGTCGTCACGCACAAGGTGCGCGGCGGTGCCTTCCTCATCCAGGCCGTCGCCGGCAGCGTGATGATCGGTGCGACTCTGTACCTGACGTTCCACCTGCAGATCGTGCTCGGGCAGGGAGCGTTCGAGTCTGGGCTCGCGAGCCTTCCGCTGCCGTTGGGCACCATGCTTCTCGCTCCGCTCGCCACGAAGATGCTCGGCACGGTCGGTCCGCGTCCGCTGCTCATCGGCGGCCCGCTCATCGTCGCCGCCGGTCTCGTCTACCTGTCGTTCATCACGCCCGGTGGCAACTACTTCGTCCAGGTCGCTCCGGCACTGCTCGTCATGGGCTTCGGCATGGCGTCGGTGTTCATCCCGCTGCAGAACGTGGCCCTCACCGGCGTGAAGCCGCATGACGCGGGTGTCGCATCCGCTGTGACCAACTCGGCCATGCAGATCGGCGGATCGATCGGACTCTCGGTCTTCACGGCCGTCTACGCGGCCGTCGTCGGCGGGCAGAGTGCAGTCAGCCTCGACGTCCTGGCGGACGGTTACAGCGCGACCTTCATCGCCGCCGCGATCGGAATGGTGCTGGCGTCGATCATCGCCGCCACGATGGTGCGCGGTCGCAAGGAGGATCTGCTGCCGCAGGGCGCAGCGGACGCGGAGAGCACGCCGGTCCTCGTGCACTGATGTTCGCAGAAGGCACCGCTGCGCGTCGGCAGCGGTGCCTTCGGTGCCGCTGCGTCCTTCGCGGTTTCCGAGCCTGTCGAAGGGTGCTGCGGCACGCCTCGACGTGAATGTCGGTGGCCGTCCGTACCGTGTGAGTATGCGAATCCTGCACACCTCCGACTGGCACATCGGCCGCACGTTCCACGGCACCTCGACCATGGATGCGCTGGCCGAGGTACTGAGCGCGCTGGTCGAGCAAGTGCGTGACAATGCCGTGGATGCTGTGATCGTCGCGGGTGACGTGTTCGACTCCTCGACGCCCGCCGGCCCCGCATACACACTGCTCGGCGACACGCTGGTCGCCCTCCACGACACCGGCGCCAAGGTCATCGTCACGAGTGGCAACCACGACTCCGCAGCGCGCCTTGGATTCCAGGCGCGGCTGCTGCGCGACGGCATCCATGTGGTCACCGATCCGCGTGCGATCGGCACGCCGGTCACGATCTCCGACTCCGACGGTCCGGTGCACTTCTACGGCATCCCGTACCTCGAACCGGCGATCGTGCGCCAGTACTGGCCAGACGCCACTCTCCGCACGCAGGCGCAGACGATGGCGCATGCGATGGGGCTCGTCCGTGCGGGAATGGCTGCGCATGACGGACGCTCGGTCGCGATCGCGCACTGCTTCGCCGCCGGGGTCGATGCCACGGCAGGGCTCGAGCGCGAGGTGCGCCAAGGGGGCCTCGATGTCGTGCCGCTCGATGTCTTCGACGGTCCCGACTACATCGCGCTCGGGCACATCCACGGACGGCAGCAGCTGAGCGACCGTGTCAGGTATGCGGGGGCGCCGCTGCACTACAGCTTCGGCGAGCAGCACAAGGAACGCGGTTCCTGGCTGGTCGATCTCGATGCCGCCGGCCTCGCTTCCGTAGAGTGGCTGCCGCTGCCGGTGCCGCGCCGGCTCGTGACGCTCACGGGAACGCTCGAAGAGATCCTCTCGACTGAGAACATCGCGGCGCACGCCGGCGATTGGGTGTGCGCGGTGTACACCGACGCGCTGCCGCAGTCCGAACCGATGCGCCGCCTGAAGGCGCACTTCACGCACTGCGCGATGGTGCAGCACGCTCCGGTGGGTGGGGCCGAGCGCGCGGAGCGTTCGTACGCCGAGCGTCTGAAGTCCGCCGTCACCGATACAGAGCGCATCGAGGCGTTCCTCGAGCACGTGCGTGCGGGGCAGGGCCCGAGTGAGCGCGAGCGCGAGCTCATCCGCGAGATCCTCGACGAGCGCGTGGCCGCCGAGGCCCTCGTCTAGTGCGCCTCCACCGTCTCGAGATCGAGGGATTCGGTCCATTCCTCGATCGACAGGTCGTCGACTTCGACGGCTTCGCCGACGACGGCATCTTCCTGATCGCCGGTCGTACGGGAGCAGGCAAGTCGAGCATTCTGGATGCCGTCTGCTTCGGCCTGTACGGCGGCGTGCCACGGTACGAGAGCGGAGACAAACGGCTGCGCAGCGACTACTGCGCTCCCGAAGACGTCAGTGAGGTGGTCGTCGAGTTCAGCACGACCGCCGGTCGGTTCCGTGTCACGCGTTCGCCGGAGTACCAGCGCCCGGCAAAACGAGGTGGGGGGCTCACGAAGCAGGCCTCTGGCGTGCAACTGGACTCTCTGGGTGACGACGGCTGGGTGACTCTCGCTGCCAAGGAGAAACGGGTCGCGGACGAACTCGACGAGATCCTGCAGCTGAGCCGAGAGCAGTTCCTGCAGGTGATCCTGCTCGCCCAGAACCGGTTCGCCCGCTTCCTGCTCGCCGACAGCAAAGAGCGGCAGGCGCTGCTGCGCCGGCTCTTCGGCACGGAGCGATTCGATGACGTGCAGTCGCGGTTCGACGAGCGGCGCCGCTCCGCCGAGCACGCGCTCGCCGGTCTGATGGCCTCCGTGACGGCACGGATGGAAGAAGCGGAGCGCGTCGTCACTGTCGCGGCCCTTGGGGGAGATCGTCCGATCGACGACGAAGCCGTTCCTGCCGCGTCCGGTTCCGGCGGCACGGAAACGCGGCTGGAGGCGCTGCGCCTGGCGCTCACCCGCGCCGAGTATCAGGCCGAGCGCCGCATCGCCGAGCAGGACGATGCCGAGAAGACGCTTACGGCGGCGGATGCCGCACTCGTCGCCGCGCGCGAGGAGAAGAAGGCGCAGCAGGAGCGCGACCGCGCACGCGCTGCACTCGCTGCACTCGACGCCGAGGAACCGCAGATCGTCGAGGCGCGCCAGGTGCTCGAGCGCGCGCGGGCCGCCGAGGCGCTGCGCGCCACGATCACGGCGACGACACGTGCGGAAGATGCGCGCGCTGCAGCTGCTACCGCAGAGGAGGCGGCGCGGTCGGCGTGGGAGGCGACCGGCACAGAATTCCCCGAACCAGCGGCCGAGTCCGGTCAGGGTGAGCACGGTGCTGAGGTATCGCGCGATGGCGGATCAGACACCCGGCCCGATGCGATCGCAGCACTGGAGACGTGGGCTGCTGACCGCACAAGAGAGAGCGGCGCATGGGCGCGGGCCGCCGAGCTGGAAGCCACGGCTCCGGTACTGGCCGCGGAGCTCGCATCCGCCGTGAAGCAGGTGTCGACGGCATCCGAGTGCGTCGATGCAGGGGAGGGGGAGCGCGCTGCGCTTCCTGGCCGTCGTGTCGAGCTGGCAGCACAGCGAGATGAGATCCGGCGCCTCGCCGACCGTGTCGAAGATCTCGCACGTTCCCACGACGCGGCGAAGACGAGGCGCGACGCTGCTGTCGAGAGCGCGCGGCTCAGCGGTGAGCTGGAGACCGCAGAGCGTCGACTTTCCGAAGCCAGCACTGCGCTGGCCGCCGCCCAGACCGAGCTCGCTGAACTGCGTCGTCGCCGCCTCGACGGCTTCGCCGGGGAGCTCGCGACCGCTCTCGTCGAAGGCGAGCCCTGTGCGGTGTGCGGATCGACCTCGCATCCCGCTCCCGCCGCGCACACCGACCCCGTCTCGGCAGACGACATCGAGTCGGCCGAGGCGGTTCGGGATGCCGCGACCGAGGCAGAACGCGGCGCCGCAGAACGGTTCGCCGCAGTGCGTGCCGAGCTCGCGGCGGCAGAGGCTCGAGCAGAGAAGCGCACGATTGAAACGGCGGAAGCCGAGGTCGAGACTGCCGCGGCGGCTCATGCCGGTGCTGTTGCGGCGGCCGACTCGCTGCCCGCACTCGAGGCCCGGCTATCGGAGGCGGACGCACGCGCCGTGCAGCTCGAGAACGAGCGCACGGAATCTGCTGCCGCGCTCGCCACCGCTCGCGAATCGCTCGCACTGATCGAGCAGCGCAGCCGCGAGGCGCAGGAGTCGATCGCCGACGCCCGTGGTGCGTTCGGCTCGGTGCGGGAGCGTCTGACCTCTGCGGAAGCGCAGATCGAAGCCGCACAGGCACTCGCTGCCGCCCTCGCCGAGCATTCCCGGCGTACGACCGCGCTGATCGAGACTCAGGCAGAACAGCAGGCTGCTCTCGCCGCCTCAGATTTCGACGATACCACTGCGGTTCAGCAGTCCCTGCGTTCATCCGCCGAGCAGGCAGAGCTCGATTCGCAGATCACCGCGCACCGCGTGCAGCGTGCGAAAGAGCGTGCGACACTGCTCGAACTCGAACTGCGCACACTCCCCGAAGACCCCATCGACCTGGCTCCGGTCGAGCAGTCGGCAGCAGACGCGCGTGCGGCGTGGAAGACAGCCGTCGACACCGCCAACCGTGCGCAGAGCACGGCGGAGCAGCTTGCGGGACTCATCGACTCCGCAGCATCCGAGCATGCGCGCAGCGCTGATCAGCAGGCCGAGTATGAGACGATCCGCGGCCTCGCCGACACGATCGCCGGTCGTGCAGGCAATACCCACAAGATGACGCTCGAGACCTTCGTGCTCGCCGCAGAGCTCGAAGAGATCGTCCAGGCGGCGAACCGGCGCCTCAGCGACATGTCGACCGGGCGATATCAGCTGCAGCACTCAGACGCGCTCGCGGCGCGAGGCGCGGCATCCGGTCTCGGCATCGTCGTCTTCGACGCCTTCACAGGGCAGACCAGACCCGCGCAGTCGCTCTCGGGAGGGGAGACGTTCCTCAGCTCCCTCGCCCTCGCTCTCGGCCTCGCCGAGGTCGTCACGGCGCGCGCAGGCGGCATCCAGCTCGACACCCTCTTCATCGACGAAGGATTCGGATCTCTCGACGCCGACACCCTCGACGTCGCGATGCGCACGCTCGACGAACTGCGCTCCGGTGGGCGCACGGTCGGGATCATCAGCCACGTCGAGTCGATGCAGGAGCAGATCCCCGCTCAGCTCGTGGTCGAGCAGACCGAGAACGGCCCGAGCCGCATCCGCACCTGAACCCCGGTTTCGACTCTTCGCTGCGCTCTTCGCTCAACCCGTTTCGTCTCCGGCGCTTCGCGCGTCCGCTCAACGACCCGCGGCGCCTGTGGGGCGTTGAGCGAGCGGAGCGAGACGAAACGGGTTGAGCGAGCGTCAGCGAGTCGAAACCTTCGCCGAGCGACCCGCCTCAAGCGTTCGCGGGGCTCCAGGCCGAGACATCGTCGAGCGCGCGCAGCTCCTCCGTCGACAGCTCCAACCGCGCACCGGCCAGCAGATCCGCCACCTGCTCGACCCGCGACGCGCTCGCGATCGGCGCGGCGACGGTCGGCTGCGACCGCAGCCACGCCAGCGACACCGAGGTGATCGACGCGTCGTGGGCCGCGGCGACGCGCTCCAGCTCGTCGATGACGCGCAGCCCGTGCCCAGTCGCGTACTTCGCGGCTCCGCCGGCGCGTGCCGAGTCCACCGCGGAAGCGTCCGTCGAACGGTACTTCCCGGTGAGGAAGCCGCTCGCCAGCGCGTAGTACGGCACGAGGCTCAGACCGAACTCCTGAGCGACCGGCACGATGCTCTCCTCGACATCGTTACGGTGCACGAGGTTGTAATGCGGCTGTACGGCAACGGGAACGGCGGTCCCGGCATCCTGCGCGAGTGAGATCCAGGAGCGGATGCGGTCCGCGGAGTAGTTCGAGACAGCGGTGTGGCGCACCAGGCCGTCCGTGACGAGCTGACCGAACGCCGCGACAGTCTCCTCGAGCGGGGTCTCGACGTCGTCGAAGTGCGCGAAGTACAGATCGATCGTCTCGACGCCGAGCCGCTTGAGCGATGCCTCGGCGGCGGCGCGGACGTTCTCGGCCGACAGCCCCTTGAACTGCGGGTGGGAGCTGACCTTCGTCGCGATCGTGATGTCAGACGGCTTCCGAGCAGCGAGCCATTCGCCGATGATCGTCTCACTCTCGCCACCGCCGTTGCCGGGCGCCCAGGCGCTGTATCCGTCGGCTGTGTCGATGAAGTCGCCACCGCCTCCGACGAACGCATCGAGAATCTCGAACGAGGCGGCGCGGTCGGCTGTCCAGCCGAATACATTGCCGCCGAGGGCGAGGGGGAGCACGTCGATATCGCTGCTGCCGAGAAGAGTCATGAAGGCTCGCTTTCTGTCGTCTGTCCCAGTCAAGCCGATGTGCGCCGGACATATTCCATCCGTGTCACGAGCGCGTAACAGTCAAGGGGGATACTGGACGCATGACGCTTCAGCAGGAGATCGCTCAGACACTTGGAGTGCGCGCCGAGATCGACCCGGCCGTCGAAGTCGAACGCCGCGTGCAGTTCCTCGTCGACTACCTGACCAGGGCCGGTGCGAAGGGATTCGTGCTCGGCATCTCGGGAGGGCAGGATTCGACGCTCGCCGGCCGGCTCGCGCAACTCGCCGTCGAGCGCGTGAGATCAGGCGGCCACGAGGCGGACTTCATCGCTGTGCGCCTGCCCTACAAGGTGCAGCACGACGCGGATGACGCGACCGCCGCGCTCGGCTTCATCGCAGCGGATCGCACGGTCGAGGTGAACATCCGCAATGGCGTCGACGGCGTCGAGAAGGACATCGAGCAGGCGGCAGGCGCCGACATCACCGACTTCAACCGTGGCAACATCAAGGCCCGTATCCGCATGGTCACGCAGTATGCGCTGGCCGGACACGACGGTCACCTCGTCATCGGCACCGATCACGCGGCCGAGGCCGTGACCGGCTTCTACACGAAGTTCGGCGACGGCGCTGCGGATGTCCTGCCTCTCGCAGGCCTCACGAAGCGGCAGGGCAAGGCGCTGCTGCGTTCACTGCAAGCTCCGGAGCGGCTGTGGATGAAGATTCCCACCGCCGACCTGCTCGATGACCAGCCCGGACGCGCAGACGAGGACGAACTCGGTCTCACCTACGAGCAGATCGATGACTATCTGGAGGGGAAGCCGGTGGATGCTGCGGCAGCAGCCCGGCTCGAGGGAAAGTACCTCGCCACTCAGCACAAGCGCCACCTGCCGGTCACACCCGACGACGACTGGTGGCGCTGAGCGCACTGCCCGCGGCTGCTACGCGGGGCGTTGAGCTCGCGACTGCTACGCGGGGCGTTGAGCTCGCGACTGCTACGCGGGGCGTTGAGCTCGCGACTGCTACGCGGGGCGTTGAGCTCGCGACTGCTACGCGGGGCGTTGAGCGAGCCGTAGGCGAGACGAAACGGGTTGAGCGAGCGCAGCGAGTCGAAGCCTCGAAGCACCCGCAGCATCCGCTGTCTGAGCCCCCGGCTACGCTCGAAACATGCGGATCGACACTCAGGCGCAGCGCGTCATCTTCAGCGCCAGCGACCTGAAGGCGGCCGCCGAGTGCGAGTTCGCGTGGTCCCGTGCGATCGACGCGAAGCTGGGTCGCGTCCCTGTGGTCATCGAGCCTGAAGACGCCACGCTGGCGCGTGCGGCGAAGCTCGGTGATCTGCACGAGGTGAAGGTCCTCGAGGCCTATCGCGAGCGCTTCGGCGCGGATGCTGTGCACGAGGTCGCCAAGGTGTCGTCCGCCGCGGCATCGTCCCTCGCCGCGGTCGTCGCAGAGACCGGGGCCGCGCTGCGCTCCGACGCGAAGGTACTCTTCCAAGCAGCGTTCTCCACCGACGAGTTCGTCGGTTTCGCCGACTTCCTGCTGCGAGAAGACGACGGAACCTGGCGCGTTCAGGACTCCAAGCTCGCCAGGACGGCGCGCGTCACCGCTCTCATGCAGCTCGCGGCATATGTCGATCAGCTCGACGGGCTCGGCATCCCTCGCTCCGACTGGGTGGATCTCATCCTCGGTGATGGAACCATCAGCACCCACGCCGTCGATGACCTGCTGCCGTTGTTCCATGTGCGCCGTGCGCGGCTGCGCGCGCTGATCGCCGACCGGCGGGTCGAGACAGGTGCCGACGGCGAGGCGCTCGCTTGGGGCGATGACCGCGGCGACCTCGAGATCGTCGCCTGCGGGCGCTGCGCCACGTGCACCGAGCAGGTGGATGCGCATCGTGATCTGCTCATGGTCGCCCGGATGCGTCCCGTGCAGCGCGCCCGTCTGCGGGCCGCCGGCATCGAGACGATCGAGGACCTCGCCGCAGCTGTCGCCGCCCCGGCAGGCATGAACGTCGACACCTTCGAGTCGCTTCGCGCACAGGCGCGCTTGCAGTTGCGTGCCGATGCCGATGACGCGCCGACGTTCGACGTCTATCACCCCGGCGCCATTCACACGCTGCCCCGGCCGAGTCGTGGAGACATCTTCTTCGACTTCGAAGGCGACCCGCTCTACACCGAGCCGGCGGCCGATGGCCACGCGCAGTGGGGCATCGACTACCTGTTCGGCTGGGTCGACAACGAAGACCAGTACACGCCACTGTGGGCTCACACGTTCGCCGACGAGAAGATCGCGCTCGGGCAGTTCCTCGACTTCGTCGATGCGCGCCGCGCCGCTCATCCCGACATGCACATCTACCACTACGCACCGTACGAGACCTCGCATCTCGTCGCGATGGCCGCCCGCTACGGCATCCGTGAGTCTGACGTCGACAGGCTGCTCCGCGAGGGCGTGTTCGTCGACCTCTATCCGCTCGTGCTGCGCACCGTGCGCGTCGGCTCGCGCTCCTATTCGATCAAGAAGCTCGAACCGCTGTACATGGGCGAAGAGGTTCGCACCAGTGACGTGCAGAAGGGCGACGACTCGATCGTGCAGTACGTGGCCGCCCGTGCCCTCGCCGAGGCGGGGGAGAGCGCCGAGGCGGAATCCGTGCTCGCCGACCTCGCCGACTACAACCGCTACGACTGTGTCTCCACCCGGCGGCTGCGTAACTGGCTCATCGAGATCGCGAAGCAGAAGGGCGTGAGCCCTGCGCCACCCGACGAGACCGAAGAACTCGTCTACGAACCGTCGCACCGATCCGTCTCGCTGCTCGCAGATGCTGAACAAGACGTCGAAGCGGGAGGCGACGGCGAGGTGCATCGCGTCGCGGCGGCCGCGATCGATTACTACCCGCGCGAGGCGAAGAGCTTCTGGGTGGGGCATTTCCAGCGTCTGCGCGAGCCGGTGTCGATGTGGGATCAGACCCGCGACGTGGTCCGGGTGGATACCGGACAGAGCGCTCTTCGCCGCGATTGGAGCGTCGAAGAGGGCCGCCGCGTCGCCTCACGCGAGATCGAGATCCGTGGTGAGATCTCACCCGGCACCACGCTCGGCGAGGGCGCCAACCCCTTCGCGCTGTACCCGTTCCCGGCGCCGTTCGATGTCGAGGCGCCGTCACGCGCCGTGCATGTCGCACGCGCGGTCACGGTCGGCGAGGTGCTCGACGACGGCTACGTCATCGTCGAGACGGCGGCGGGCGGACAGACCTGGGACGAGTTCCCCGTCGCGCTCACTCCCGCGGCTCCGCCACGTGTGGTGTCGCTGCAGGGTGCGATCGACGAGTGGGCGGATGCCGTGCACGACGCAGCACCGTCGTTCCCTGCGGATGCGGCGACCGACATCCTGCGCCGCATTCCGCCGCGCACGCGGTCGGGGAGCGGGCTGCCTGTGGTGACCGGTGGTGCAGCGGGCGCTGATGGTGGCGTCGACAGGATCGACGCGATCGTGCGGGGTGTGCTCGATCTCGACCGCAGCTATCTCGCGGTGCAGGGCCCTCCCGGCACCGGCAAGACCTATACCGGATCCCGCGTCATCGCCCGGCTCGTCAACGAGTACGGCTACCGGGTCGGCGTCGTGGCGCAGTCGCACGCGATCATCGAGACGCTGCTCGATCGCGTGGTCGCAGACGGAGTACCGCCAGGGCAGGTCGCGAAGGCGCCGAAAGACAAAGACAGCGATCCGAAGTACACCGCGATCCCGAAGACCGGCATGGCGTCGTTCCTCGCCGAGCATGCGGGGCAGGGCGTCGTCGTCGGCGGCACGGCATGGGACTTCAGCAACACCGCTCGCGTCGAACGGGACGGCCTCGATCTGCTCGTGATCGACGAGGCAGGGCAGTTCTCGCTCGCCTCGACGATCGCCGTCGCGGCGGGAGCGAAGAGCCTGCTGCTGCTCGGCGATCCGCAGCAGCTGCCGCAGGTGAGCCAGGGTGCGCATCCGGAGCCGGTCGACACCTCGGCTCTCGGCTGGGTGATGGACGGCGATGCGGTCATCCGCCCCGAATACGGGTACTTCCTTGATCGCAGCTGGCGGATGCATCCGGCGGTCGCCGCGCCGGTGTCGCGGCTGTCGTACGCCGGACAGCTCGCGTCAGCGCCCGGCACCGATCAGCGCGCAGTTGCGGGCATCGAGCCGGGACTGCACGTCATCTCGCTGCGTCATCGCCGCAACGCGACCCAATCGCCGGAGGAGGCCGCCGAAGTCGTGCGGACCGTGCGCGATCTGCTCGGGCGGGAGTTCGCGGAGCCGGATGCCGCGCCGCGCCCTCTGACGGAGGGGGACATCATCGTCGTCGCGCCGTACAACGCGCAGAAGCAGCTGGTGATCGATGCTCTCGCTGCTGCGGGGATGGCCGGTGTCCCCGTCGGCACGGTCGACAACTTCCAGGGCAAGGAAGCAGTGGTCTCGATCACGACGCTCGCGGCGTCCAGTGGCCGGGACGCCCCGCGCGGGCCGGAGTTCCTGCTGCTGCAGAACCGTCTGAACGTCGCGATCTCACGCGCACAGGTGGCGGCGTACCTGATCCACTCGCCGGCACTGCTCGACGACCTGCCCCGCACACCTGAAGGCGTCGCGCGGATGAGTGCCTTCGCCCGACTGGTCGGCGCCGATCAGGCGTGAGTGCGGGGAGCGCTCGTGGCCGTGGCGCGTACCGTGCCGTGCTGGCTGAGAGGCTGCGTGCGAGCGCCGAACTCGGCGCGACGACGGCCATCGTGAAGGGCCGCATCGCCACATCGGCGCCGATTCTCACCAGAGTCGGATTCGAGCGGTTCGGTGACGAACGCGCCTACCGCCTGACGGTGACTTAGACGATCTCAGACCGTGCCGTACAAGCGATCACCCGCGTCGCCGAGGCCGGGCACGATGTAGCCCTTCTCGTTGAGCCGCTCGTCCAGCGCGCCGAGCACGAGAGTCACATCCCGATCGCCGACCATCTTCTCGATGGCCTCGACGCCCTCCGGGGTGCCGAGCAGGCAGATCGCCGTGACATCCTGCGCGCCGCGCTTGAACAGGAACTCGATCGCGGCACCGAGTGATCCGCCGGTCGCGAGCATCGGATCGATCGCGAAGCACTGGCGATCGCTGAGGTCGTCTGGCAGGCGCTCGGCGTAGGTCGTCGGCTCGAACGTCGTCTCGTCGCGCACCATGCCGAGGAACCCGACCTCTGCGGTGGGGAGGAGTTTGACCATGCCCTCCAGCATCCCGAGTCCGGCACGCAGGATCGGGACGACGATCGGGCGCGGCTCGGAGATCTTCACGCCCATGGTGGTGGTCACAGGGGTGGTGATCTCGACCGGTGACACCTTGACGTTGCGCGTCGCCTCATAGGCGAGCAGCGTCACCAGCTCTTCGGTCAGCTGCCGGAAGACCGGCGAGGGGGTGCGCACATCGCGCAGCACCGTGAGCTTGTGGGTGATGAGGGGGTGGTCCGCCACGTGAACACGCATAGGTCAAGGGTAATGCGTCACGCGGTCGGATCCGGATGCTCGATATCGAGCCGCACGCGCTGAGCGGCGAATCGTGTGACGAGGTGCTGCAGAGGCGTGCCGTCCGGCAGGGCGTCGAGCGCTTCTGTGACCAGCACGATCGCCCCGGAGCCGAGTCCGAGCAGCCCCGACTCTGTGGCGGTGGCGTGCCGCGCGGAGACCACTGTCGACACGCGCACATAGTCGTCCACCCCGCTCGCGCGCAGCGCCACCGTGATCGACGAGGTGCGTCGCAGCGACGCGGCGATGTCGGGAAGGCGAGCGGCGTCGAACCAGCGTGATCCGAGAGCGAACGGTTCGCCGTCGACGGTCCTGAGCGATTCGACCCGAACGGCCAGGCCGTCATCGGCGATGCCGAGCCTGCGGGCGATGTGTGCCGGCGCGGTCTCCAGCGCACTCTCGATCACTCGTCCGGAGGGCTGATGACCGTTGCCGAGGCTCGTCGAGAGGCGTGTGCGCATGCCGATGCGGTGCACGTGCACGGCGCTGCTCGTGACGAACGTGCCACTGCCCCTGCGCGATTCGATCAGGCCTTCGGCCGCGAGAGAAGCGAGAGCCTGCCGCGCGGTGTGCCGATTGACGCCGAAACGCGTGGCCAATGCGCTCTCCGGCGGAAGCCGATCGCCGGTCTGCAGCCGGCCCTCCGTGATGTCGGCACGCAGTTCCTCGGCGATGAGTCGCCACGCCGAGTACCCGGTCGGCCGGGTCGGTGTCGCATCACTCACGGCAGCCTCCTCGTGCTCGTTCATGGGAAGTTCACGCGATCGTCGCCGTAGCGACCCGTCTGCCGCTTCCCTTTCTCACATCCTGCCATTAGCGTGATAGTTGTCTAGACCAATAGACAACTTTAGGAGGCGCGATGGATCGGCATGACGAGACGGGGCCGGACGAGGCGGGGCCGGACGAGGCGGGGCCGGACGAGACGGGGCCCGATGAGACGGCACGACGGCGCACCGCACGCGTGCTCGCCAATGCTGCGGAAGCCGACCTGGCCGCGCTCTGGCAGGCATGGCCGAACCAGCCCGAGATCGAGTTCGTGCGCGGCCCGGAGTCGGGGCTCGTCATGGCGCAAGGACGCATCGGCGGCACCGGCGACCGATTCAATGTCGGCGAGGCCACCGTCAGCCGCGCGACCGTCGTCGCACGCGGGCTCGGGGCGGAGACGGTCGGGACCGCGTACGTGCTGGGAAGTCACCCAGAGCACGCGGGTCTCGCCGCGATCTTCGATGCACTGCTCGCGGGGGATGCACGCCAACGCGTTCTCGACGAGGTCATCGTGCCGCTTGAGCACGCCCAGGCCCAGCGTGACGCCCGCTCGCGCGCCGATGCCCGCAGCACGGTGGTGGACTTCTTCACCGTCGCCCGTGAGAATTCCGGACCGGACTTCGGTGTCGACGGAGAGGATGACGAATGACCATGCGAGTTCAGGAACGCCCGACCGGCCCTATGCCGACGGCCCGGCGTCAGCGCCCCGGCTTCGCTGACCCGGTGCAGGATGCGCAGCGCGTCTTCCGTGCGGTGCTCGGCGCATTCGCGCGTCCGACGCTTCCGCAGCCCCTCGAAGCGGGGACCACGGGCCGCGTCGCACCGCTGAGTCCCGGCGTGGCGGCGGTGCTTCTCGCACTGTGCGACGAGCAGACACCGATCTGGCTCGACCCGGCGCTTCGCGCCTCGGATGATGTGTGCGCCTGGCTGCGCTTCCACACCGGCGCGCGTCTGGTGGATGCTCCAGGCGAAGCGTTGTTCGTCGTCGCATCCTCTCCGACGATGGTCCCACGCCTCGACGCTCTCGCATCCGGCACTGATGAAGAACCGCACCGGTCTGCGACCGTCGTGATCGACGCGACCGGCGCTCGGGGTACCGGTGACTTCGTGGCCACCGGCCCTGGAGTGAACGGAGCAGTCGCCTGGGACGGTGCAGGCCTGCCGGTCGGCTTCCTGGCGCAGTGGCAGCAGAACCACTCGCACTTCCCACGCGGCATCGACCTCATCCTCGTCGCCGACGATTCCGTACGAGCCCTGCCCCGCAGCATCCGCCTGCAGGGCGCCGAGAACCGGAGCGCCTGATGTACGTCGCAGTCAAGGGCGGAGAGAAGGCGATCGCCAACGCGCACGCCCTGCTCGCCCGACGGGGACGCGGCGAGGAGTCGTCAGCGCGCGTCGACTACACGCAGGTACGCGATCAGCTGGGCGTGCTCGTCTCACGCGTGATGGCAGAGGGCTCGCTCTACGATCCCGACCTCGCGGCGAAGGCTCTGCTGCAGGCGCAGGGCGATGTGCTCGAGGCCGTCACCCTGCTGCGTTCGTACCGCACGACGCTGCCGCGCTTCGGGGTCACCGTCGCGATCGACACCGCCGGGCTGCCGCCCGAGCGGCGGGTTTCCGCGACGTTCAAGGACATTCCGGGCGGCCAACAGCTCGGCGCCACGTTCGACTACACGCACCGTCTGCTCGCCGACGAACTCGCCGACGGCATCCCCGACGATCCCACGACGTCCGAGACGTCGGCATCCGGTGGCGACGAACAGGACGCCGACACCGAGCGGATGCCGCGCGTCACCGACCTGCTCGGTGTCGACGCGCTCATCGAACCGGATCGTGCGGACGGCGAGGACTGGACCGATCCGGATCCGGCCGACCTCACCCGCGAACCCACCGTCTATCCGATGAGCCGCGCCGAACGCCTGCAGGCGCTCAGCCGAGGGGATGAGGGCTTCCTGCTCTCGCTCGGCTATTCGACTCAGCGCGGCTTCGGGCGCACGCATCCCTTCGTGGGCGAGGTGCGCGTGGGCGAGGTCGAGATCGATTTCGACGCACCGGAGATCGGGCACCCGGTGCCCATCGGGCGCATCGAGGTCACGGAATGCCAGATGGTCAGCCAGTTCGTCGGCGGGGCCGATCGTCCCGCGCAGTTCACCCGCGGATACGGTCTCGTGTTCGGCCGCGCCGAGCGAAAGGCCATGTCGATGTCGCTCATCGACCGTGCCCTGCGGCACGAGGAGTTCGGGGAGCGGGCCGACGCACCAGCCCAGGACGAGGAGTTCGTCATCAGCCACGCCGACAACGTGCAGGCTGCGGGGTTCGTGGAGCACCTCAAGCTCCCGCACTACGTCGACTTCCAGGGCGAGCTGGTGCTCATCCGCCGGCTGCATGAAGAATTCAACGAACGTGCACGGGGGCAGCAGCCATGAGCGAGCCGCGAATCGTCTACAACGAGGGCTACCTCGACGAGCAGACCAAGCGCGTCGTGCGCAGGGCGCTGCTGAAGGGTGCAGCCATCCCCGGCTTCCAGGTGCCGTTCGCCTCACGCGAGGTGCCGATGCCGCGCGGCTGGGGCACCGGCGGCGTGCAGGTCACCGCCTCGATCATCGGTCAGCCCGACACGCTCAAGGTGATCGACCAGGGCGCGGATGACACGACCAACGCCGTCTCGATCCGGCAGTTCTTCGAGAAGGTCGCCGGCGCCGGTGTCACGACGCGCACCGATCACGCGACGATCATCCAGACGCGCCACCGCATCCCGGAGACGCCGCTGGCCGAGGGTCAGATCATCGTCTACCAGGTGCCGATCCCCGAGCCGCTGCGCTTCCTCGAACCGCGCGAGACCGAGACCAGACGCTTGCACGCGCTCGAGGAGTACGGTCTCATGTACGTCAAGCTCTATGAGGACATCGCCCGATACGGGCACTTCGCGACGACCTACGACTACCCGGTGCTCGTCGGCGGACGCTACGTCATGGCCCCATCGCCGATCCCGAGTTTCGACAACGCGAAGATGCACCAGAGCCCGGCCCTGCAGCTGTTCGGCGCCGGACGGGAGAAGCGCATCTACGTGATCCCGCCGTACACCGACGTCGAGAGCCTCGGCTTCGAGGACTTCCCGTTCGAGCCGCAGAGCTTCGACACGCCGTGCGAGATCTGCGCGTCGGAGGGCGTGTACCTCGACGAGGTCATCATGGACGATCGCGGCACTGTGATGTACGTGTGCTCCGACACCGATCACTGTGAGCGGACCGCCGCCACGAAAGGGGCCCTGCTGTGAAAGACGACACCGGCACGGACGACGAACAGCCGCTGCTGAGCGTGACCGACGCCGGGCACGCCTACGGCGATGTCTTCGGATGCCGCAGCGTCGACTTCGACCTGTGGCCGGGTGAGGTGCTCGCGATCGTCGGCGAGTCCGGCTCCGGCAAGTCGACTCTGCTCGGAATGCTGACGCAGCGACTCAGCATCGACGAGGGGAGCGTGCAGTACCGCACCGCTCCCGACGGCGGTCCGGGCCACGCGGCGCAGCTCGTCGACCTCTCGACGCTCAGCGAGCGCGAAGTGCGCCGTCTCTGGCGCACGGAGTGGGGCTTCGTGCACCAGAACGCCACCGATGGCCTGCGGATGCACGTGAGCGCCGGCGGGAACATCGGCGAGCCGCTCATGGCCAACGGGTGGCGTCACTACGGCCGCATCCGTGAGCAGGCCGAGCAGTGGCTCGCCCGCGTCGAGATCCCGGTGCACCGCATCGACGACGCACCGACGACGTTCTCCGGCGGCATGCGCCAGCGGCTGCAGATCGCGCGCAATCTCGTCTTCGGCCCACGGCTGGTGTTCATGGACGAGCCCACGAGCGGGCTCGACGTCTCAGTGCAGGCGCGTCTGCTCGATCTCATCCGCTCGCTCGTGGCCGACCTCGGCCTTGCCGTCGTGATCGTCACGCACGATCTCGCAGTGGCCCGCCTCATCTCGCATCGCACGCTCGTCATGAAGGATGGCGTGGTGATCGAATCCGGGCTGACCGATCGCGTGCTGGATGATCCCCAGGCCGCGTACACCCAGCTCCTCGTCTCATCGATCCTCCAGGACTGACATGAACCCGAACAGCGATATGAACCCGGATGCCGTGTTGAGCGTGCAGGACGTCTCGAAGAGCTTCACACTCCACCTGCAGGACGCACAGCGGCTGCCTGTGGTGAACGGGCTGACCTTCGACGTGCGACGGGGTACCTGCGTGGTGCTGGGCGGCGAGTCGGGATCGGGCAAGAGCTCGGTGATGAAGATGGTCTACGGCAGCTACGGCGTCGATGCCGGAAGCATCCTGCTCGCTCACGACGGCGATGTGCTCGACCTGGCGACCGCGCAGCCACGACAGGTGCTCGCCGCGAGGCGCTCCACGATGGGCTACGTGAGTCAGTTCCTCCGCGCCGTTCCGCGCGTACCGGCGATCGATGTCGTGGCCGAGCCGCTGGTCGAGCGAGGTGCGGGTCGTGATGAGGCACGCGAGCACGCCGGCGAGCTGCTCGAGCGTCTCAGCATCCCCGAGCGCCTTTGGGCGCTGCCACCCGCCACGTTCTCCGGAGGTGAACGGCAGCGCGTGAACATCGCGCGCGGTTTCGTCGTCGAGCGATCCCTGCTGCTGCTCGACGAGCCGACGGCATCCCTCGACGCCCGCAACCGCCAGGTCGTGATCGAGCTGGTGCGCGAGAGCGTCGCACGCGGCGTCGGCATCCTGGCGATCTTCCACGACGCGGACGTGCGCGAAGCGGTCGCGGACGTGACTGTCGATGTGCAGGCTTTCGCGGCTCCGCAGGAGCCGGACTCCGACGCGCGCCGCGAAGCCGACCCGAGTCGAGAGGGGATCGCCGCATGACACGGTATGCCGTGTACGCCGTGCCCGGACTGCTCGGCGAGAGCGATGATCCGATCGCCGCGGGCCTGCGGAGCACTGTCGAGGCCTGGTACGCGAGGCCGGAGTTCCACGACCTCACCGTCGACGCGCGCCGCTACGGCTTCCATGCGACCCTCAAGGCGCCGTTCCGCCTCGCGGGCGGACGCACCGAAGCCGATCTGCGGGCGGCCGCCGATGCGTTCGCCGCCTCTCACCACTGCGTGCTCCTCCCCGCGTTGCGACCCGCGAACCTCGGTCGCTTCCGCGCGTTGCTCCCGCACGGCGATGACTCGGCGATCCGGATGCTGGCCGACGAGGCCGTGCGCTCATTCGATGTCTTCCGGGCGGAGCTCGACGATGCCGACATCCGGCGCCGACGACCGGAGACGCTCTCAGCGCGCGAGCGCGTGCTCTTCGAGCAGTGGGGCTACCCGTACGTGTTCGAGGAGTTCCGCTTCCACCTGACGCTGACCGACCCCATCCCGCCGGCGCGCGAGAGCGAGATCGACAGTGCCATCGCTGCGCATTTCGCGAAGGACGGCCACGGTTGCGACGTCCTGCTCCGCTCGATCGCGCTGTTCATCGAGCGCGAGCCTGGTGCGCCGTTCGAAGTGCTCTCCGCCCATCCCCTCGCCACCCCATCCGCTGACGCCGACCTGCAGGAGACCGCCTGATGCCCCTCGCGTCCTCATCCCTCACCAACGCCCGCGTCGTCGTGGGCGACGAAGTGATCCACGGTTCGCTGCGCATCGAGGACGGGGTCATCGCCGAGATCTCCGACGACCCGACGCGTGCCGGCACCGACCTGAACGGCGACTTCCTCATGCCCGGCATCGTCGAACTGCACACGGATCAGGTCGAGACCCACTTCCAGCCACGGCCGAAGCGCTACTGGGACCCGATCACCGCAGTGATCGCGCATGACGCGCAGATGGCTGCCTCCGGCATGACCACGGTCCTCGACGCACTGCGCATCGGCACCGGCCCGACCGACGGCAATCGCATGGCGGCGAACGCGAAGATGCTGATGGATGCTGTCATCCATGCGGCCGAGTCGGGTCTGCTGCGCGCCGACCACTTCGTGCACCTGCGCTGCGAGGTCTCCACTGCCGATGTCGTCGAGGTCTTCGATGAGGTCGGAGGCCATGACCGGGTGCGGATGATCTCGCTCATGGATCACACGCCTGGGCAGCGTCAGTATGCGGATGTCGAGGCGTTCCGCACGTACATGGTCGGCAAGGGGCGGCTGCTCGAGACCGAGTTCGACGCGCACGTCGAAGAGCTGCATCGGCTGTCCGGGCTCTACGCAGGCCGGCATCGCAAACAGATGGCAGAGCGCGCCGGGGTGCGGAGCATCACCATGGCCGCGCACGACGATGCGACGCAGGCGCACGTGGACGAGGCCTCGGCACTTGGTGTGCGGATCTCGGAGTTCCCGACGACGGTGGACGCGGCGCGCGCCGCTCGCGCAGCGGGGCAGCTGGTCGTGTCCGGCGCGCCGAACATCGTCCGCGACGGGTCGCACTCGGGCAACGTCGCCGCCGTCGAGCTGCTCCGCGCGGGACTTCTCGACATCCTCTCGAGCGACTATGTGCCGGCGAGCACGCTCCAGGCCGCGTTCCTGCTGGTCGCGCGAGGAGAGACGACGCTGCCGCAGGCGTCGCGCCTGCTCAGCGCGAACCCCGCACGCGCGATCGGCCTCGACGACCGCGGCGTCATAGAGACCGGCCTGCGGGCAGACCTGATCCGCGTGCACGCGTACGAGGGGGCGTCGAGCGAGCAGCATCCGCTCGGGTCTCCGGTGCCGATCGTGCGCAGCGTCTGGCGCGAGGGCGAGCGGGTCGCGTGAGCGGCGCCTTCGTCGCGGTGGTCGGGGCGAGCGGATCGGGCAAGGACTCCGTCATCGGCGCCGCCCGTGATCTGCTCGCCGATCAGGACGAGGGCTTCGTCTTCCCTCGCCGGCTCATCACCCGACCCGTCGGTGCGGGCGAGGACCATCTGCCCGTCAGTGAAGCCGATTTCACTCGGATCGAGAGCGAGGGCGGGTTCGCGCTGAGCTGGCGAGGCACGGCCTCGCCTACGGGCTGCCCGCCGCAGTCGTCGACGCCGTCCGGGCTGGTGATGTGGTGGTGGCGAACATCTCCAGGGGAGTGCTGAACCGGCTCACCGAGCGCTTCGAGCGTTCCGCCGTGATCAGAGTCTGCGTGCCGGAGGAACAGCGTCGCGCGCGCCTCGCCCGCCGCGGTCGAGAGGCGGATGCCGAGATCCAGGCCCGGATGGACAGACCGGATCCCGCGCCTGACACCCGGATCGACCTCGAGATCGTCAATGACGGCGCGCTCGAGGATGCCGGCCGCACGCTCGCCGACTTCCTGCGTGGCATCTCGCCGGCGCGTCAGTCCGCGCACATCGGACGTGCTGCTGCTACGCCCGACGGAGGCTGCGACGCCTGACGGAGGCTGGGAGGCTGCGACGCCCGACGGAGGCTGCGACGCCTGACGGAGGCTGCGACGCTTGACGGAGGTTGTTACGCCTGACGGAGGTTTTCGGCGAATGGCTCCGCCAGGCGTGACATGCTCCGCCAGATGCAACGCGACCAATAGGCTCGACACATGCGAGAGACCGACGGCGACGGGATGCGGCGCGCACTCGCGCTCGCCGCACAGGCCGCTGCCGCCGGTGAGGTTCCCGTCGGCGCGGTCGTGCTCGATGAGTCCGGCCGCATCATCGCCGAGGGGCGCAACACGCGCGAGCAGACCCACGATCCCACCGGACATGCCGAGATCGTCGCGCTGCGGCAGGCCGCAGCATCCGTCGGCTCGTGGAATCTCGAAGGGCGCACGCTCGTCGTCACCCTCGAGCCGTGCGTGATGTGCGCCGGGGCGATCCTGCAGTCGCGGATCGGGCGCGTCGTGTTCGGCGCATGGGACGACAAGGCGGGAGCCGCCGGATCGATGTACGACGTTCTGCGCGATCGCCGGTTGCCGTACCGCGCCGAGGTCGTCGGCGGGGTGGCGGAGGACGCTGCGACCGCACTGCTGCGCGACTTCTTCGAACAGCGCCGCTGACCCCGCCACCCCACGCACGCGCCCTCGGCGGCGAGGCGGGTGGCGATGGCCTTGCCGATGCCGGATGCTGCGCCGGTCACGAACGCGATGCGCCCCTGGTGCGACTTCGGCCGCGTGATGATCGGCCGCATCGGCGACGACACACTCGACCTCGAACTCGTCACCCGCTTCCCCAACGGCCCCGTCGAGCGCGACGACGGTCTGCATTGGGACTTCGACGCGCTCTACCGGCACATCGTCGAGGGTCTCACCGAGGCGGTGCGCCGCGAACCGGCCATCGAGAGCATCGGCATCGATTCCTGGGCCGTGGACTACGGGCTGCTGCGTGACGGCGAGTTGCTCACGCAGCCGTTCCACTACCGTGATCCGCGCTGCGAGCGCGGCGTCGTGGAGGTGCACGAGGTCGTTCCGTTCGCCGAGTTGTATCAGCGCAACGGGCTGCAGTTCCTGCCGTTCAACACGCTGTACCAGTACCGCGTCGACGAGCGGCTGGCGGATGCTGACGCCGCGCTGCTCATCCCGGATCTGATCGCTTTCCTGCTGACGGGCACCCGCGTCGCGGAGCGGACGAACGCCTCGACGACAGGACTCCTGGGTGTGCGTTCGGGCGAGTGGGACGTCGAGCTGGCGGATCGCCTCGGCATCCCCTCAGCCGCGCTCCCCGCTCTGGTCAATCCCGGCACGCGGATCGGGATGCTGCGCCCCGAGCTCGCGGCACGCATCGGAAAAGACCTCCCCGTCATCGCGGTCGGCTCGCATGACACGGCATCCGCCGTCGTCGCCGTGCCGCTTTCGTCGCCGAACGCGGCATACATCTCGTGCGGCACCTGGGGTCTTGTCGGCGTCGAACTCTCCGAGCCGGTGCTGACGGATGCTGCACGCGAAGCCAACTTCACGCACGAACTCGGTGTCGACGGACGCTACCGCTTCCTCCACAACGTCACGGGGCTCTGGCTGCTGAGCGAGACGGTGCGCGCGTGGGAGGCGGAGGACGGCGCGGCGATCGACCTGCCCGATCTGCTGGATGCCGCGTCCGCCGTGCCCGCTGACATCGCGCTGTTCGACGCGAACGACGTGTCGTTGAGCGCTCCTGGCGATATGCCCGCGCGAATCGCCGCTGTGCTGCACGCCGGCGGCTCGGTCGTTCCCGACAGTCGCCCGGCCTTCGCCCGCGCGATCGTCGAGTCGATCGCCGCGGCCTTCGCTTCGGCCGTGCGCACCGCGGGCGATCTGTCGGGGCGTCAACTCGACAGCATCCATCTCGTCGGCGGCGGATCGCTCAACCGGCTGCTGTGCCAGGCGACCGCCGACCGCTCGGGTCTTCCGGTGCTCGCGGGGCCCGTCGAGGCGACCGCACTCGGCAACGTGCTCGTGCAGGCCCGTACGCTGGGCGCCGCGCCCGCGACGCTCGAGGAGCTGCGAGCACTGGTCGCCCGCACGCACGAGCCCATGCGCTTCGACACCAGCTGAGGACCGTCGCGACTGCGTGCAGCCCTCCGCTAGCGTCACACGCCCGGGGAGGTCCCGGGAGGTGTCCCGTGGTGTCGCCGAACGCGGACTAGAGCGGCCACAAGCGCCACCTCCCGTCACAGACACGCGGGGGAGGTGTCGCGAAGTGCCGCTGAAGCCGCCCCGATGCGACCAGTAGCGCCACCTCCCGCGCCGTGCCTCCCGCGCCCCACCTCCCGCGCCCTGCCTCCCGCGCAGCCTCCCGCGCGCAGCAGGGCGCCCCGACCGCGCGAGCAGCCGGGGCGTCGTGGCCCGCGACTCAGAAGTCGAAGTCGCCGATGTTGTCCGCGTTGAATTCGAACGGGTCGCCGAGCAGAACGGTGCCGTCGGCGCCGACCGTGTACTCGCCGAGGTCTCCGGCTTCGAAGGTGTCGCCCTCGGCGCCGGTGATGTCGCCCTGGATGAGTGCGGCTGCCGCGTAGGCGGACAGGTAACCGAGCTCCTCCGGGTTCCACAGCGCGAACGCGGTGACCGTGCCGTCCTCGACGTATTCGCGCATCTGGTTCGGCGTGCCTAGACCTGTCAGCGCGACGGCGCCCTTGTAGTCGGACGTCGAGAGGTAGCGGGCCGCTGCGGCGATACCGACCGTCGTGGGCGAGATGATGCCCTTCAGGTTCGGGTACGTCTGCAGCAGTGCCGCGGTCTTGTCGAACGAGGTCTGGTCGTCGTCGTCGCCGTACACCGTCTCGACGAGCGTGATGTCGGGGTAGTCACTCGCGAGGTACTCCGCCATCAGGTCGATCCAGGCGTTCTGGTTGGTCGCGTTCGCCGAGGCCGACAGCACCGCGATCTCGCCCGCGCCACCGATCTGCTCGGCGATCAGGTCGACCTGCACCTTCGCGATGCCCTCGGCATCGGCCTGGTTGATGAACAGGTCGCGGCAGTCCGGGTTGGTGTCGGAGTCGAACGTGACGACCTTGACGCCCGCGTCGCGCGCCTCGTTCAGCGCATCGCAGATGGCCTTCGGATCATTCGCCGAGACGACCAGAGCACCGACGCCCTGCTGCGTGGCCGTGTTGATGTAGCTCACCTGGGCATCGGGAGTCGCCTCAGCCGGTCCCACCTCGGCGAACGTGCCGCCGAGCTCGTCGACCGCGGTTTTGCCGCCCTTGCTGGACGTGTCGAAGTACGGGTTGCCGAGGTTCTTCGGCAGGAACGTGATGGTGAGGTTGTCGGAGCCGCCTTCGGCCCCGCCGCCGTCACCACCCGTCCCGCTGCCGGGGTCGGCGCAGCCGGTCAGGACCAGCGCCGCGGCCACGGCGACAGCCGCGAAAGCCGTGACACGCTTGCGTGAAAACTTCATTGTTCTTCCTTTCGTGGATGCTGCCACAGACGGATGCCGGTGGCACGAGGCGCCTCAGGATGCAGAGGAGGCTGTGAGACGTGAGGGAGGAATCCTGGCGCGAAGTCGCTGCGCCCACGCGAGCAGGCTCGCCGCGACCACGGATGCGACGAGAAGACCGCCGGTGATGATGTTGATCACATCCGAGGTGACGTTCGCCAGTCGCAACCCACTGGAGAGCACACCGATCAGGAGCACAGCGGCGACGACCCCGTGCAACTGGCCGCGGCCGCCGAACACCGACACCCCGCCGAGGACCACGGCGGCGATCACCTGCAGCTCGAGGCCGGTGGCGTTGTCGCCACGGGCGCTGCCGAAGCGCAGTGTGAAGAAGATCCCGGCGAATGCCGCGACGACGCCGGCGAGCACGAACAGGATGAACTTCGTGCGTTCGACGTGCACACCGGAGAATCGCGCGGCATCCTTCGACAGGCCGATCGCGTAGATACCGCGGCCGAACGGCGTGAAGTGCAGCAGCACCACGAAGATCACGAGCAGCACGAGGAACGGCACGGTGATGTACGGGATCGTGGTGCCGGCGATCTTCGCCTTGGCCAATGCCGTCCACATCTCGGGGAAGTCGGTGACCGCCGTGGTGCCGAGCAGCCCGACCGCGAGGCCGCGGAACAGCGCGAGCGTGCCGATCGTGACAGCGAGCGACGGGAGCCCGACCACCGTCACAAGGAACCCGTTGACCGCGCCGCCGACCACTCCGACGGCAAGAGCCGCGAGGGCGGCGACCTCGAACGGGGCGCCCGCCTGGGTGAGTACGCCCGTCACGACGCTGGCGAGTCCGACCATGCTGCCCACCGACAGGTCGATCTCGCCCGTGGCCATGATCAACGCCATGGGCAGCGCGATGAGCAGGATCGGAGCGACGTCGAGCAGCAGGTAGTTCAGCGTGATCGGCTGCGCGAATCCTCGCACCGTCGACATCGCGACGATCACCACGAGGATGAGGAGCGCGATGATCGCCATCTCCCTGGTGAACAGCACTCGGTGCCAGAGCGGGCGGTCGTGCTCCCGGATGACTCGGGTCGTGGCCGTGGCCGTGGTGGCGGTCATGATTCGTCCCTCGCCTCGATGAGACGCCGTTTCTGTCTGACCGCGAGCACGCGGTCGAGCACGATGGCGCCGATGATGAGCGCGCCGACGACGGCCCGCTGCCAGAAGTCCTGGATGCCGAGGATCGGGAGCGCGCGGTTGATGGTCATCAGCAGCATCGCGCCGATCGCGGCGCCCCACACCGAGCCGACGCCTCCAGTGATCGCGATGCCGCCGATCACGGCAGCGCCGACAGCATCCAGTTCCCAACCAGCGCCCGCCTGGGAGCTGACGGACCCGTAACGCGCGGCATAGAAGACTCCGGCGAGTCCGGCGAGCGCGCCGGAAAGCACGAAGGCGGTGAGCAGGCGTCGCGTGACCTTGAGACCGTAAAGCTCCGCGGCAGCAGGGTCAGAGCCGATCGCGTAGTACTCACGTCCTCCGCGGGTGTTGCGCATGTACCAGGCGGCCGCCGCGAGCACGATCACCGCGACGATCGCGAGCACGGGGATGCCGATGAGCTGGGCCGTTCCGAGCCCGAGGAAGTCCTTGGGCATGTCGGAGGCGTTGACCCGGTCGCTGCCCGCCCAGAGCACGTTGATGCCGCGGTAGGCGTACAGCGTGCCGAGCGTGATCACCATGGCGGGGACCTTCGCGAAGGCGACCAGCGCGCCGTTGACGAGACCCAGCAGCCCGCCGAAGGCGACGGCTGCGATGACGACGAAGACGATCGGGATGCCGGGGATGTCGATGAACAGTCGTCCGGTGAGATAGGCGGTCAGTCCCATCACCGACCCGACTGAGAGGTCGACGTTGCGGGTGATGATGACGATGGCCTGTCCGACCGCGACGAGCACGAGGATCGACGGCGTGAGCAGCAGGTCGCGCCATCCGTCTGCGCTGAACAGGAAGTTCGGGTTCTTCGCCGTCGCGGCGATGACGACCAGCGCCAGGGCGATCAGGATGCCGAACTCCCGCGCCCGGCCGACGCCGCCCATGGCCTTGCCCAGTCCTGAGCGCTGGATCGCGGTGGTGGTCACGAGTGGATCTCCATTGCATGTGTGGCGGCGAACATGACGTTCTCGCTGGTCGCGTCTGCGCGGTCGATCTCGGCCGTGATTCGCCCCTCGCGCATGACCAGCACGCGGTCGGCCATCCCCAGCACCTCCGGGAGCTCCGACGAGATCATGAGGATGCCCATGCCTTCACCGGCGAGCTGGGAGAGCAGTCGGTGCACCTCTGCCTTGGTGCCGACGTCGATACCGCGCGTCGGTTCATCGATGATGAGCACTCGCGGGTTCGTCGCCAGCCATTTCGCGAGCACGACCTTCTGCTGGTTGCCGCCGGAGAGCGTGGAGGAGACCGTGTCGAGGGCGTGCGCCTTGACCTCGAGTCGGCTGGCCCATTCCTTCGCGGCGCGATTCTCCATGCCGGTGGTCAGGAGACCGAACTTCGCGAGCCGACTGCGGATCGCCATCGTGATGTTGCTTCCGACTCCGGACTCGATCACGAGGCCCTGCTTGCGCCGATCCTCAGGAACCAGCGCGAGACCTGCGCGCATGGCGTGGGTCGGGCTGTGGCGCGGTACGGTCTCGCCCAGCATGCGCACCTCGCCTTCGCGGTACGCGTCGACGCCGAAAACCGCACGGGCGACCTCACTCCGACCGGCGCCGACGAGTCCGGCGAGTGCGACGATCTCGCCGGCTCGCACGGTGAACGAGATGTCATGGAAGATGCCGGGGCTCGTGAGGTCCTTGATCTCGAGCAACGGGTCACCGATCGGCACGGTCTGCTTGGGGAAGAGTTCCGTGACGTCTCGACCGACCATCTGCCGGACGAGTTCGTCGACGGTCGTCTCGGCGATCGCCGTGGTGCTGATGTACGCGCCGTCGCGCATGACGGTGACGGTGTCGCACAGGGCGAAGACCTCGTCGAAGCGGTGCGAGATGAACAGCACCGCCCGTCCCTCATCGCGAAGACTGCGAGCGACCGCGAAGAGACGTTCGACCTCTACCCCGCTGAGCGCCGCGGTCGGCTCGTCCATGATGAGCACGCTGGCATCGAGAGATATCGCCTTGGCGATCTCGATGATCTGCTGATCTGCGATCGAGAGGCCCTCGGTGATGCGATCAGGGTCGAGGGAGACGCCCAGCCTCCGGAAGATCTGCTCGACCTCCTGACGCATCGACTTGCGGTCGATGCGTCCGATCCTGCTCGTCGGCTGCCGCCCCATGAAGATGTTCTCGGTGACCGAGAGATCGGGGAACAGGGTCGGCTCCTGATAGATCACGGCGATGCCGGCAGCCTTGGACTGCGCCGTGCTGGTGAAGTCGACGTCGTCGCCGTGCAGTCGGAACTCTCCGGAGTCGCGGCGGTACAGCCCGGCCATGATCTTCACGAGCGTGGACTTTCCCGCGCCGTTCTCTCCGATCAGCGCATGGATCGACTGCGAGCGCAACGTCAGGCTGCCGGAGCGCAGCGCCACGACCGGCCCGAAGGACTTCACGACGCGATGCAGTTCCAGCGCGGCATCCGCTGGGCTGCTGTTCTCGACTTCGACGGCCACTGGCGCGTCCTCTCCGTTGAGGGGATCGATCTGATCTGCGACTGAATCTAACATGAATCGATTCATGTACGTTTCAAGCTAGTGTATGAAACAACGCCACGAGGTCAACACCACGGTGACCGAATCGTGATCGATCAACGAGGAGAGGTGAGGTCGTGTCGGTGAGCATCCGCGATGTCGCGCAGCGTGCCGGCGTCTCCGTCGGCACCGTCTCGAACGTGCTCAACCGTCCCGAAGAGGTCTCGGCGGATTCCGTGCAGCGCGTCAGTTCGGCGATCGAGGAACTCGGATATGTGCGCAACGACGCTGCCCGGAAGCTCCGCGCCGGTGTCAGCACGACCGTGGGGTTCGTCGTGCTCGACGGCCAGAATCCGTTCTACAATGACGTCGTCCGCGGCGCAGAGGACGAGGCGACTCGTCACGGCATCGCGATCCTCTACGGCAACACCGATGAAGACCCGTCACGCGAGAAGGTCTACCTCGATCTGTTCCGGGAGCAGCAGGTGCGCGGGCTTCTCATCGCCCCGTACGGCGATGTGATGACGCAGCTGCGCCGGTTCCGCTCCTCCGGCATCGCCACCGTGCTCGTCGACCGGTTCAGCGCAGACAGCGGCTTCTCGTCCGTGTCGGTGGACAGCGTCGCCGGTGGGCGGCTCGCCGTGGAGCACCTGATCGAGAGCGGCCGACGACGGGTCGCCTTCGTCGGCGGTCCGTTCGAGATGCGTCAGGTCACCGACCGGCTAGCCGGTGCACGGGCAGCGGCCGAGAACGCGTCCGCCCGCGTCGATCTCGAAGTCATCCCCACGGCCGCGATGACGGTCGAGGAGGGCGCGGCGGCAGGCGCTCGAATCCTCGCGAGGCCGCGTCGAGAATGGCCGGACGCGTTGTTCGCCTCGAACGATCTGCTCGCGCTCGGGCTCCTTCAGTCGCTCGTCTCGGGAGGTCGGATGCTGGTGCCCGACGAGATCGCGATCATCGGATTCGACGACATCCCGTTCGCTGCCGCAGCCGCGGTGCCGCTGTCGTCGATCCGTCAGCCCAGTCGGATGATCGGGCGAACGGCGCTGCGGATCGTGCTCGAGGAAGCTGCCGATCCGGACAGCATCCCGCGTCAGACCGTCTTCCCGCCCGAGCTCATCATCCGTCGGTCGACGACGGGCTGAGCATCCGGCCCGCTACTCGACAGCGATTGCGACCACTGCGGGCGCATATCCCTCAGCTGTAGCCGTCATCGTGATCTCGCCGACGCCATTCGGCCGCACGATCGCGAGCACCCGGCCGTCGTGAGTCGTGCATGCGGGGCCGGCGAACGATTCCTCAGTGCGTGCTCTGCCCGATCCGAGCCCCGCAAGCTCGCCGCCGGAGACAGCGAAGGTCACCAACACGTCCGCGTCGCAGACAAGTACGCCATCAGCATCCTCGATCGTTATCGCCACGTACGCGAGATCCTCATCGAGACCGATCTGCGCACGTTCTGCGCGCGCGACGAGAAGCGGCGCGCCGGCGGTGCGGAGCGTCGTACGCGCGACTTCGACGCCGCCGGTGAACGCCACAGCCATCAGCACGCCAGCGCGGTACTCGGTCTCGAACCGCGCGATGAGCGGCAGCGGGTCGCCGACAGCCACGCGGGCGAGCATCGCCCCGTCGAGATGCAACTCGACCTCGTCGGCGTCCGCATAGACGTCGACGGTGACGGGTGAGCCTTCTGCGACACCCCACGTCCAACTCGACACCACGTCGTCCCACGACCACGGCGTCTTCGCCGTCGGGCGACCGTGGTGCTGCGGGCGATGCACGGCGATCGCCGGCTCGACCCGCAGGCCGTACGCGATCTCGCGGTAGTACGACGCAGGCAGGCGATGCCCGGTGATGTCGATGTCGCCGCAGTCGGCGAGCAGATAGGGAAACGGACCGGCCGTCCCTGTGGGCTCGTAACCTTCGACATCGGTGTAGTCGACGCGTCCGATTCCTGCTTCGCCGATGTAGTCCCAGCCCGTCCAGGTGAAGTCGCCGATCAGATTCGGAAGCCGACGCACGTCCGCCCACAACGATGCGATGCGATCCGGGAACGTCTCCGACCCGACGATGATGCGATTCGGGAAGAGTTCAGTATCGAGTTCGTAGCGCGAATCGGCGTAGTTGAAGCCGACGACATCCAGCACCGCCGCCGATTCCTCGGTCGATTCCGTCACCAACGACGAGGCGTTCATGAGCGCCATCATCTCGCCCATGCCGGCCATCATCGTGTTGGGATCGGATGCCTCGGCCTCTGCCATCGCATCGCCCATCCGGCCCAGGTTCGCGATGATGCCGTTGATGCCGTTCGTCACGAAGCGCGTCGGATCGAGCCTGCGGAACTCCTCGGCGAGTCGCCGGCTCCACGTCGCACCGTGCGGGGTGGCCAGCTCGAGGATCTCGTTCCCGATCGAGTACAGCACCACACTGGGATGGTTGATGTTCTTCCGGACGAGCGCGCTGACGTCGCGCTGCCACCGTTCATCGAAGCCGATGGAGGCGTCGAAAGCGGTCTTGGACTTCGTCCACACGTCGGTGAGTTCGTCCATCACGATCATGCCGTGCACGTCACAGGCATCGAGCAACGCGCGGCTGGCAGGGTTGTGGGAGCTGCGGATCGCGTTGAACCCCGCCGCCTTGAGCAAGCGGATGCGGCGATCCTCCGCGGCCGCGATCGACACCGCCCCGAGAGGGCCGTTGTCATGATGGATGCACGCACCGCGCAGGTCGACGGAGGCACCGTTGATCCGCAGTCCGTGGGTCGTGTCGAGTTGCAGACGACGGATGCCGAAACGCGTCTCCTCCTCGTCCGAGGCGCCAGTCTCCCCGGAGTCCTCCGCGTCGGTGAGCACGGTGTGAACGCGGTAGAGGTGCGGCTCATCCGTACTCCACAGGCGCGGGTTCACCACGGGCAGTCGCACCCGTGCGACGCTGCTCGCGCCCGGCAGCACCGTCACAGGCGACGTTCCGGATGCTGAGGCGACGCCGTCGCCGTCGCGCACGGTCCAGGTGATCCTGCGCCGGGCTGTGTGCCTGGTCTGATTCTCGACGCGTGTCGCGATCTCGACGATCGCTCGCTCCTCATCGATGTCCGGACTCGTGGCGACTGTGCCGTCGAGAGCGATGTGCACCGGGTCACTGACGCAGAGGTGCACCGGCCGGTAGATGCCGCCGCCGGTGTACCAGCGGCTGTCCCTGTGCACACGCGCTTCCACGGTGATCGTGTTCCTCTCGCCGAAGCGGAGGAACGGGTCGGCCTCGACGACGAATGCCGCGTAGCCGTTCGCCTCATGTGCGACGAAGTCGCCGTTGAGGTAGACGGTCGCGTCGCGATACACGCCCTCGAACTCGAGCCGAACGGTCTTGTCCCGCCACTGGGCGGGAACGTCGAACGACTTGGTGTATTCGAAGACGCCGCCAGGAATGTATCCGCTGTGCACGCCCTGCACGCTGTCCGCCGATCGCGGCAGATCGCGCAGCGCGTCATGCGGAATGACCACCGGCACCGACGCGGTCGAGGCGTCGCGCGCTTCGAACGCACCGAGTTTGGGGCCGACGCTCCAACCGTCGACGAACGGGACGCGGATCATGCGTGAGGCTCCTCAACGGAGTCGACGACGCTCCAGTCGATGTCGACGAACACGGAGAACAGGCGCCGAAGCTCTTCGGCCATGTCCACCACCCTCCGGTCGAGCAGCCACTGGACCTGCAACCCGTCCATCATCGCGATGAGGGTCACGGCACCGCGATTCGGCGTCATGCCTGCCTTCAGACGCCCCTCAGCGTCAAGCGCAGCGAACGCTTCCTCGACATGACTCCGGGTGTACTCGTACCGGCGTACGAAGTAGGCGTGCGCCGGGTGGTCGGGAGAGGTCGCCTCGGCGGACAGCGTGCAGAAGAGCTCGACCACCCCGGGTATCGACGCGTTGTGAGCAGCGAGCCGGACGAGGCCGCGCAGCACCGCCGCTCCGTCCTTCGACTCGATCGGAACCATCTCGCGCGCCTTGTCATCGCGATGCTCCAGCACCGCCTCGAGGAGCGCGACCTTGTTGCGGAAGTGATGCAGCAGCCCTGCCTCGCTCATCCCGACTCGCTGAGCGACCTCACGCAGGGAGCCGGACCGGTAGCCGGCTTCGGCGAAGACTTCGAGCGCGGCGTCGAGGATCGCCTGTCGTCTCTCACGCGTCTTGGCGTATTCACCGCGCACCCGGCGTGGTTGCGTACTGGGTTCCGTGTTGGCCATCGCTGTCACCGTATCTCAGCTCGCCCACCGTCTTCGGTGACGAGCGCAGGACCTTTCGATCTAGTTCTATAACGAATACCGAGCAGAAGCTAGCTTTTTGGAGCAAAAACCTAGTACTCGCTCGTTTTTACTGCTAGCTTCTCTCCGCAGAGGTGATCCGCAGGGGCATCACCGCAACGAAGGGACCAAGGATGTTCCGTTGGAAGGCCACAGCAGCCACCATCGCCATCGCCGCTCTCGCTCTCACCGGCTGCGCCGGAGGATCAGAGGACACGGGCGCGGGCGGCACGAGCGGAGGCACGCTCACACTCGGCGCGATCACACCACCGACCACCTTCGATCCGGCCGGATCCGAGTGGGGCAACCGCTCCCCGTTCTACCAGTCGGTCTTCGACACACTTCTGCTGGCGACTCCAGAGGGCACGATCGAGCCCTGGCTGGCGACCGAGTGGTCTTACAACGACGACAACACTGCGCTCACCCTCACGCTGCGAGACGATGTCACCTTCAGCGACGGGTCCGCTCTCACCGGGCAGGTCGTCGTCGACAATCTGCAGCGATTCAAAGACGGCACCTCACCGGACGCGAGCTACTTCGCCGGTGTGACAAGCTTCACGGCTCCTGACGACACCACGGTCGTCATCACGCTCGGCGCTCCCGACCCTGCGCTGGTGAGCTATCTCACACGTGACCCCGGCCTCATCGCGAGCGGGGAGTCGCTCACGAACGACGACCTCGCCACGAACCCGATCGGATCCGGCCCTTACGTCCTCGATACGGCAGCGACCGTCACCGGTACCAGCTACTCGTACACGAAGAACCCCGACTACTGGAACCCCGACGTTCAGCACTACGACAAACTCGTCATCAACGTGCTGCAGGACGCCACGGCATCCCTCAACGCGATCAAGGCCGGCGAGGCCAACGGGGTGAAGCTCGCGAACAACGACAACCTCACCGAGGTCGAGGGCGCAGGGTGGACCATCAATGCGAACGAACTCGACTTCCAGGGCCTGCTCCTGCTCGACCGCGCAGGAACCATGAACCCCGCCCTCGCCGATGTGCGCGTGCGCCAGGCGCTGAACTACGCGTTCGATCGCGAGGGACTCCTGCAGGCGTTGCAGCTCGGCAACGGCACCGTGACGACCCAGGTCTTCCCTGCGGGCTCCGCGGCGTACGATCCCGAACTCGACGACTACTACAGCTACGATCCCGAGAAGGCGAAGGAGCTGCTCGCCGAAGCCGGTTACGCCGACGGCTTCACGCTGTCGATGCCGTCGTCGACGGTGCTCGGCGCCACGACCTACACGCTCATCGAGCAGCAGCTGGCCGACATCGGCGTGACAGCCGAGTACACCGATCCTGGCAACAACTTCATCGCGGACATGCTCGCGCCGAAGTTCCCCGCCGCCTTCATGGCGCTGGAGCAGAACCCCGATTGGCAGCTGATCCAGTTCATGCTCGCGCCGACGGCGATCTTCAACCCGTTCCACTCCGAGGATCCGAAGGTGGACGAGTACATCGAGCAGATCCAGCTCGGCGACGAGGCCACCCAGGCCTCGGTGGCGAAGGAACTGAACACGTACCTCGTGGAGCAGGCGTGGTTCGCGCCGTTCTACCGCGTCCAGGGCAGCTTCGCCACCGATGCGGACACCACCGTCGAGATGCTTCCGACGAACGCGTATCCCGCGATCTACGACTTCCAGCCGAAGCCGTAGTCCCGACATCCGGCCCGCACGCGTCAGCGGGCGGGCCGGATCCCGATTCCTCCCACCACAGGAGCGCAGCATGCTCATGTTCATCGCGCGCCGGATCCTCGCCGGCGTCGTCCTGCTCTTCGTCATCTCCGTGGTGACGTTCGGGCTCCTCTTCCTCGACAGCGCGAACATCGCGCGCCGCATCCTCGGCCAGAACGCGACGGAGGAACTCGTCGCGCAGAAGTCTGCCGAACTGGGACTCGACCGGCCGCTCGCGGTGCAGTACTGGGACTGGCTGACCTCTGCGCTGACCGGCGACCTCGGCCGTTCCTGGTTCAACGGACAACTCGTGTCGGTGAGCCTCGGGGGCAGACTCAGCGTCAGCCTTTCTCTGGTCATCGGTGCGACGGTGATCTCCGCCATCCTCGCGATCGTGCTCGGCGTCCTCGCCGCTCGCCGCGGAGGCTGGGTCGACGCGCTCGTGCAGCTGCTCTCCGTGCTCGGCTTCGCGATTCCCGGCTTCCTCATCGCGTTGTACCTGGTGCTGCTCTTCGCGATCAACCTGCACTGGTTCAAGGCGACCGGATACATCCCGATCACGGACTCGTTCGGCGGTTGGTTGAGCTCGGTCACCCTCCCGATCGCCGCGCTCTCCCTCGGCGCGATCGCCGCGGTCGCGCAGCAGGTACGCGGATCCGTCGTCGACGCCATGTCGCGCGACTACGTTCGCACGCTTCGCTCGCGTGGACTCTCCAGCAACAGCGTCGTCTACAAGCACGTCCTCCGAAACGCAGGCGGTCCGGCACTGGCCGTACTCGCCGTGCAGTTCATCGGACTGCTCGGCGGAGCGGTCATCGTCGAGCAGGTCTTCGCCCTGCCGGGGATGGGCCAGCTCACGGTCTCGGCCACCACGCAGGGCGACATCCCTGTCGTCATGGGGGTCGTGATCGCCTTCGCCGTGATCGTCATCATCGTGAACCTCGTCATCGACCTCGCGCAAGCCGCGCTCAACCCGAAGGTGCGACTCTCATGACCGCTATCGAGGCTCCCCCCGCCGTTGCGACACCTGTGGCGAAGACTTCATTGCTCCGCCGCCTGATCAGGAGGCCGGTGTCACTCGCCTCCTTGGTGTTCCTGGTGCTCATCGCGATCATCGCGATCATCGGCCAGTGGATCGCACCGTTCGATCCGAGCGCGGCATCATTGCAACTCGTCCTCGCTCCGCCGAGTGCAGACCATCCGCTGGGGGCGGACAGCGCGGGTCGAGACGTGCTGTCACGCCTTCTCGCCGCGACGCAGATCACCCTCGCCGCCGCGCTCGTCGCCGTCGTGACCGCACTGCTGCTCGGTGTCGTCTCCGGCCTCATCGCCGGCTACTATCGCGGGTGGTTCGACTCCGTCGCCTCCTGGATCACCTCGCTGGTCATGGCGTTGCCCGGGATCGTCGTGCTGCTCGCGGCGCGCGCCGTGCTCGGCCCGAGCGTCTGGCTGGCGATGCTCATCTTCGGCATACTGCTCGCCCCTGCCTACTACCGGCTCGTATACGCGGCCGTGTCCGGCGTGCGCGGCGAGCTCTACGTCGACGCGGCCCGCGTCTCCGGCCTTTCGGACATGCGCATCATCGGCCGCCACATCCTGTCGGTCGTCCGCGCACCGATCATCATCCAGTCGGCGATCATCGCCGGGATAGCGATCGCCATCCAGTCCGGACTGGAGTTCCTCGGACTCGGCGACATGAGCGTCCCGACTTGGGGCGGGATGCTCAACGACGGCTTCGCGAACATCTACAAGCAGCCCCTTCTGATGCTGTGGCCGTCTCTCGCGATCGCTCTCACCTCGGTGGCGCTGACTCTGCTGGCGAACGGGATGAGGGACGTGCTGGAGCGCACCGTGGCACCTCGCCGTCGCCGTCGCCGCGCGGTGACGACGGCGACGGGATCCATCGCCGCGGTGACCACGTCCATGAGCCTCTCCGGAGGCGACGTCGATGCCCTCGAGGATTCGGCACCGCTTCCCGTGATCGGCGAGACGATCGTGCACCCGGATGATGAGAGCACTGCGCAGCTTCCGTCTGCACCCGTGCTGTCCGTCTCCGACCTGCGCGTGGGCTACGAGCAGACGGACGGCGCGGACGTCGAGGTCGTGCACGGCGTGTCCCTGCAGATCCGCAAGGGCGAGGTCCACGGTCTGATCGGCGAGTCGGGATCGGGCAAGACGCAGACCGCGTTCGCCGTGCTGGGTCTGCTGCCACGGGGCGGACGCGTCACAGCAGGATCGATCGAGTACGAGGGAACGCAGCTGGCCGATGCCTCGGAGCGCGTCTACTCCGCCATCCGGGGCAAGCGCATCGGCTACATCCCGCAGGAGCCGATGAGTAACCTCGACCCGTCGTTCACGATCGGGTACCAGCTGGTCGAACCGCTGCGCAAGCACTTGGGGTTGTCGAAGAAGGACGCCGCCGACCGCGCACTCGGGCTGCTCGATCGCGTCGGCATCCCGAACCCGAAGCGCACCTTCGACGCCTACCCGTTCGAGGTGTCGGGCGGGATGGCGCAGCGTGTCCTCATCGCCGGCGCCGTCTCGACGGATCCCGATCTCATCATCGCCGACGAGCCGACGACGGCGCTCGATGTGACTGTGCAGGCCGAGGTCCTCGACCTGCTGCGCGACCTGCAGCGCGAGCGTCAGATGGCGATGCTGCTCGTCACGCACAACTTCGGTGTCGTCGCCGATCTGTGCGACCGGGTGACCGTCATGCAGCAGGGCCTGTTCGTGGAACAGGGACCCGTTCGCACCATTCTGGGCGCCCCGGCGCACGCATACACACAGACTCTGCTCGACGCGATCCTCGACGAGGGTCCGGCCCGCGGCCCGCTCACCAGCACAGCAGGAGGACGATCGTGACCACGCTCCTCGAGGTCGAAGACCTCCACGTCACCTATCCGGGAAAGGGCTTCCGCGCCCAGCCCTTCCATGCCCTCAAGGGCGTCTCTCTCGACATCCGCCCTGGCGAGACCGTCGGCCTGGTCGGCGAATCCGGCTCTGGCAAGACCACGCTCGGCCGGGCCGTGCTGGGTCTCGCTCCGATCACGCAGGGTTCCGTGCGCTACGACGGACAGGAGATCGGGCAGCTGGGCCGCCGAGAACGTCGCGCGCTCGCCAGCGAGATCCAGGTCGTGTTCCAGGATCCGTACTCGTCGCTGAACCCCTCCATGACGATCGCTCAGATCCTCGCGGAGCCGCTCACCGCGCGCGGCGTCCCCGCCAAACAGGCGAACATGCGCGTCGCAGACCTGCTCGATCGTGTCGGCCTTCCGAAGGATGCTGCCCGTCGGCTGCCTCGCGAGTTCTCGGGCGGGCAGCGCCAGCGCGTGGCGATCGCCCGCGCGCTGGCGCTGGACCCCAAGCTCATCGTCTGCGACGAGCCGGTATCAGCGTTGGATCTTTCCACACAGGCGCGCGTTCTCGACCTGTTCATCGAGATCCAGGAGCGCACCGGTGTCGCATACCTCTTCATCTCGCACGACCTCGCGGTCGTCCGTCACATAAGTCACCGAGTGGCAGTGATGTACCAGGGCGAACTCGTCGAGACCGGCGACGGCGATCAGGTCACCGCGCGCCCACAGCACCCCTACACGCAGCGACTGTTCCTCGCCGCCCCCGTCCCCAACCCAGATGCCCAGCAGAAGCGTCGCGTCGACCGCCGCGCGCTCATCGACGCGCAGAAGAACTCAGAAGGAGCAGCCGCATGACTGCCGCACGCCCGGAAACAGCCTCACACCCAGAGACGACGGCGCACCTCGTGCCGCTGCTCGAGCGTCTCACTCTCGAGCAGAAGGCCGCCCTCGTGCAGGGGGCCGACTTCTGGACGACTGTCCCCATGCCGGAGATCGGGCTCCGTTCGCTCACTCTCTCCGACGGCCCCGCCGGTGTACGCGGGCCACGATGGGACGAGCGCGAGCCCTCTCTCAACATGCCTTCAGGATCGGCTTTGGCCGCCTCCTGGGATGTCGATCTGGCGTACCGCTACGGCGCGGCCGCCGCATCTGAAGCTCGCCGCAAGGGAGTCGATGTCGTGCTGGGGCCGACGATCAACCTCCACCGCTCCCCACTCGGCGGCAGGCATTTCGAGTGCTTCAGTGAAGACCCGGAGCTGACCGCTGAACTCGCAGCCGCCTACGTTCGCGGACTCCAGGACAATGGCGTCGCCGCGACTCCCAAGCACTACATCGCGAACGACTCCGAGACCGACCGGTTCACGGTCGACGTGGAAGTCGACGAACGCGCACTGCGTGAGCTCTACCTCGCCCCCTTCGAGCGCGCCGTCGAGGCCGGGGCGTGGTCGATCATGAGCTCGTACAACGCGGTCGACGGGGTGACGATGACCGAGAACGATCTGTTGGAGTCGCCACTGAACAGTGAATGGGGCTTCGACGGGGTCGTCGTGAGCGACTGGACAGCCGTGCGGTCGCTCGATGCCGTGGCCGCCGCTCAGGATCTCGCGATGCCCGGCCCCGCGCCGGCGTGGGGCGACCTCGTCGCAGCCGTTCGCGACGGTCGCGTCCAGGAGGCGGACATCGACCGCAAGGTGCTGCGCATCCTCCTTCTCGCCGAGCGCGTCGGTGCACTCGAGGGCAGCCGACCTGTCCACCCTGCAGCCATTGATGGTCCCGCATTCGTGCGCGCGGCGTCGGCTGAAGGATCAGTGCTCCTGCAGAATGACGGCATTCTTCCCCTGCAGTCCGGTGCTCGTTCCATCGCCGTCATCGGTCACAATGCCCGCGAGGCGCGAACGCAGGGTGGCGGGTCGGCGACGGTCGTACCAGAAGAAGTCATCTCGCCGCTCGATGCGATCCGTGGTGCCTTCGCCAGTGCCGACGTGCACTACGAACTCGGCGCCGTCGTGCAGGAGGGCGTCTCCGAGATCCCGCTGACCGCGATCGTCAATCCCGTCACGGCTGAGCCCGGTCTGCGCGTGACTTTCCGCGACGCGAACGGCGATGCGCTGTTCGCGGAGGATCGTCGCGCGACGGCGCTGGTCTGGTTCGGCGGTGATGCTCCGATCGGAGCGAGCCGCACTGTCGTGCTGGAGACCAGGTACACGCCGGCGGAGTCCGGAGAGATACAGCTCGGGTTCGCCGGCGCCAACCCGGGGCGACTGTTCGTCGACGGCACTTTGGTCCTCGATGACTCACCGGTCCTCGAAGGCACCGATCTCGGGGCTGCATTCCTCAACCCTCCGTCGCTGACCACACCGGTTCAGGTGCAGGCGGATCACGCGATCGACATCCGCGCGGAGTTCACCCGAGAGTCGCACGGCGCGCTCGCAGGTGCGCTGAGCGTGACTCTCGGCATCGCCCCGGAGCGCACGGACCCGGATGCCCTCATCGCACGCGCAGTCAGCGCGGCGGAGGCCGCCGAGGTCGCGATCGTCGTCGTGGGAACGAACTCGAAGGTCGAGTCCGAGGGCTATGACCGCGTCGATCTCGATCTTCCCGGCCGCCAGGACGATCTGGTGCGCGCCGTCGCAGCGACCGGAACTCCGACGATCGTCGTCGTCAACGCCGGCTCTCCCGTCGTCCTGCCCTGGGCGAGCGAGGTCGCGGCGATCCTGCAGGGATACTTCGGCGGGCAGGAGTTCGGTCATGCGATCGCCGACGTCCTGAGCGGTGCCGCTGAGCCCGGTGGCCGTCTTCCCACCACATGGCCGGCTTCGCTCGACGACGTCCCGGTCTCAGAGGTCACCCCGACCGACGGTCGGCTGGTGTACCGCGAAGGACTACATATCGGTTACCGGGCGTGGCTCAAGGATGCGGTCGAACCCGCATTCCCGTTCGGCCACGGACTCGGTTACACCTCGTGGGCGTGGGCAGTGGCGCAACGTCAGGACGACACCGTCGAGGTGACGCTGTCCAACACCGGTCAGCGGTCGGGCAAGCAGGTCGTCCAGATCTACGCCGAAGCACCCGACTCCGCTGTCGAACGCCCCGCGCGATGGCTCGTCGGCTTCGCGGTCGTTCACGCCTCACCTGGACAGACGGTGACGGCCACGGTGCCCGTGCCGGCTCGTCGACTTGCCCACTGGGCGGGCGAATGGGTGGTCGAGCCGGGGCGTTACACGCTGCGAGCCGGCTCCTCGGTCGCCGAGCTCCCGCTCAGCGTCGATTGGAACGTCGCGTGACCACTCTCTACAACCCGCTCCTGAACGGGTTCCATCCCGACCCCTCCGTCGTGCGGGTCTCCACTGACGAGGGCGACGAGTGGTATCTCGCCACCTCGACGTTCGAATACCTGCCCGGCATCCCGATCCATCGATCCCGCGACTTCGAGACCTGGGAGCTCATCGGCCATGTCGCCACTGCGCCCGGTCAATTGGCTGTCGAGGACGTGCCGACGGCCGGAGGCGCGTGGGCGCCGACCATCAGGCACCGAGACGGAACCTTCCATCTCGTCATCACGGACGCCATGGGCCGAGGAATGCTGCACTTCACGGCTGCCGACGCCGCCGGCCCGTGGAGTGACGGCGACCTCATCCTGAAGCAGGACGGGTCGGGATCGCTCGACGGCATCGACCCTGACATCGCGTGGGATGCTGACGGCACCGTCTACATCACCTACTCCGGGCTGATCCTCGGTGGCGAGAACTCCGGACAGCACCTCGGCATCCAGCAGGTGACGGTCGATCTCGATCGACACGTCGCACTGGAGGAGCCTCGATCCGTGTGGTCCGGCACCGGCGGGCAGTTCCCCGAAGCGCCGCACCTGTACGAGGTCGACGGACGCTGGTACCTCATGATCGCCGAAGGCGGCACGGAACGCGGCCACGGCATCTCGATCGCGCGTGGCCCCTCCCCCGTCGGCCCCTTCGAGACCGCACCGCAGAACCCCCTTGTCTCCGCACGTTCGACGATCCGCCCTGTGCAGAACACCGGGCACGGCGACCTCGTCGTCGGGCCGGACGGTGACTGGTTGTGCGTGCTGTTGGGTGTGCGACCGCGGAGTATGACGCGTGCTTTCTCAGCGCTGGGTCGGGAGACCTTCGTGACGACAGTGCGCTGGGAGGACGACGGCTGGCCGGCGATCGATCCTGTTCATCTGAACACTCGTCCCGGCACACGCGTGGACGTGGACTTCGCGTCGGATCAGCCCCTCGACCGCGAATGGATCGCTGTACGCGCGACACCGGCATCCATCGCCGATCTCGATTCCCGCCCCGGCGACCTCGTCCTCCACGGCACCGGCCGGACCCTCGATGACCCTCACCCGACCTTCCTCGGCCGCCGCCAGGAGCACCTCACGAACGCCGCCACCGTGCGCGTTGATGTGAGTGCGGGCGTCGGCGGCGTGGCTGTGCGCTACGACGAGCATTTCCATGTCGAGGTCGAGGCGGGCGATGGGACACTGACAGCCCGCGCCGTCGTCGCCGGCCTCGTCCAGGAGTGGACAGTGCCGCTGACGACGACAGCACTCGACCTGCACATCGATTCACGAAAGCCGGAGGCCGCAGCGGGATTCCCGCGCACCAGTGACGTGTTCCACCTCGGTGCGACGATCGACGGTGAGCGCATCGAACTCGCGCAGATCGACGGACGCTTCCTCTCCTCCGAGACCTGCGAGTCCTTCACCGGACGAGTCATCGGCGTCTACGCCGTCTCCGGAGACGTCGCGGTGCAGCGCTGGACCGCAGAAGGAGACGACGAATGACCGCTGCCGCACACATCTCGGGGCTGCGCGCGGAACTCCGCGACGACACCGCCTTCGTCGCGACCCGCACGCCTCGGCTCACCTGGACGGTGGCCGACGGGTCCGGCGGTTGGCTGCAGGCGGGGGCAGAACTGAGCGACGGTCGAGAGACCGTCGCTCTCGATGGACGCGACAGCGCACTGATCGCGTGGCCGTTCACGCCGTTGACTGCCGGCGAGGTCCGTACGGTACGGGTGCGCGCACGCGCCGCATCCGGCGCAGAGACCGACTGGAGCGACCCGCTGCGCGTCGAGGCCGGATTCCTCGACGACGGAGAGTGGGTGGCGCGCCCCATCGGACTGGCAGCGCCGGAACGAGAAGCACAGCCCGCAGTGGTGCGCACGTCATTCCGGATCGACCGACCGATCGAACGCGCCCTGCTGTTCTGGACGGCACTCGGCGTCGCCGAACCCGAGGTCAACGGCACAGCGGTCTCCGAAGACGTCCTCTCCCCGGGTTGGACGTCGTATCGCGACCGTCTCGTGCACGAGACGGTCGATGTCACATCCCTCCTCCGCGAGGGTGAGAACAACCTCACCGCCACGATCGCGGGCGCCTGGTACACCGAGAAGTACGGCTTCTACGTCTTCACCGACCGGTTGTACGGCACACAGCCGTCGTTCCTGGCCCAGCTCCGACTGACCTATGCCGACGGCACCACCGCGACGATCGCAGCCACCGGCGAAGAGTGGCAGGCGGCCGGTGACGGCCCCGTCGTCGACAGCGGAGTCTATGCCGGCGAGCACCAGGACGTGCGTCGGATCGCCTCGCACTGGACACCCGTCAGGGTCGGCGCCGCGGCGCTGCCCGGCTATGAGAATGTGCCGATCCCGGAGGCGAGGATCGCCCCTCCGGTGCGACGCATCGAGACCGTCGCTGTGGCCGACGTCATCACCACCCCATCAGGCAGCCGCATCCTCGACTTCGGTCAGAACCTCGTCGGCCGTCTGCGCATCCGCGTGCGCGGCGAAATCGGCGATCGCCTGATCGTCCACCATGCCGAGGTGCTCGAGGACGGCGAGCTTTCGCTGCGTCCGCTGCGCAACGCCGCAGCGACCGCTACGTTCGATCTCTCCGGCTCTGATGACGTGCTCGAGTCACGGTTCTCCTTCTACGGCTTCCGGTACGCGCAGCTGACCGGTGTCGACGTGGATCCGGCCGACATCGAAGCAGTCGTGCTGCACACGGACATGACGCGGACGGGATGGTTCGAGGCCTCCGATCCGCTGTTGGACCGCCTGCACGAGAACGTCGTGTGGGGCATGCGCGGCAACTTCCTGTCGATCCCCACCGACTGCCCCCAGCGCGACGAGCGGCTCGGTTGGACAGGCGACATCCAGGTCTTCTCGCCGACGGCGAGCTTCCTGTACGACTGCAACGGGTTCCTCACCTCTTGGCTGCGAGACCTCGCGCACGAGCAGAAGCACCACCATGGATCGGTGCCCCTCGTGGTGCCGGCTGCACTGCCGGGTTTCGGAAGCGCCGACAGCGCCACTCCCGCTGCCTGGGGCGATGCCGCCACCGTCGTGCCGACGGTGCTGTTCGAGCGGTTCGGCGACCGCGACGTCGTCGCAGGCCAGTACACGAGCATGCGCGACTGGGTCGATGCCGTCCTTCGGGATGCCGGAGACAGCGGACTCTGGGCAGGGAGGATGCAGCTGGGCGACTGGCTCGACCCTGCAGCGCCTCCTGACAAGCCGGGCCAGGCGAAGACCGATTCCGACATCGTCGCGACCGCGTATCTCGCGCGATCGCTTCGCCAGGTCGCCGACGCGGCGGCGCTGCTCGGATTCGACAAGGATGCGACGACGTACGGCACCCTCGCAGAGCGCAGCCGTTCGGCATTCGTGTCCGAGTACGTCACCCCGGGCGGTCGCATGATGAGCGATGCCGTCACCGCCTACGCACTCGCGCTGGAGTTCGATCTGGTGACGGATCCCGATCTGCGCCGCGCGCTCGGCGACCGTCTCGCGGCACGCGTCCGCGAGGGCGGCTACCGGATCGGCACAGGTTTCGTCGGCACTCCGCTCGTCGCCGACGCGCTCACCGGGAGCGGGCACCTCGCCGCCGCAGAACGACTGCTGCTGCAGACCGAATGCCCGTCGTGGCTGTATCCGGTCACGCAGGGCGCGACGACCGTGTGGGAGCGGTGGGACTCGCTGTTGCCGGACGGCACCGTCAACCCGGGCGAGATGACATCGTTCAACCACTACGCGCTGGGTGCTGTGGCCGACTGGCTGCATCGCACGGTGGCAGGGCTTGCACCCGCCGAGCCGGGCTACCGCCGCCTGCGGATCGCCCCGCGCCCACTCACCGCGCTGACGCATGCAACCGCACGTCACGAGACACCGTATGGAACGGCATCCGTCTCCTGGCGTCGCGTCGGCGGCGACTCGGCCGAGATCATCGTGACCGCTGTCGTCCCCGCCAATACGACGGCCGAGGTGTCCGTGCCCGGCGCGCCAGATGAGGTCGGCGCCGGGACGCACGAGTGGCGCTATCGAGCCGAGTCCGCACCCGACCGCCCGGCGCTGTCCGGACTCGATGCCCCCCTGTCGGACGTCATCGACGATGAGCGGGCGTACCGTGCGCTGCTCGACACGCTCGCTGAGATCGATCCGGCACGGGCCGAAGCCGTGCGCGTCGACACCGTCTGGGGCACCGGTCGCACTTTGGCCGGCGCCCTCATGTTCACCCCACCGGACGCGCTCGCTCGCGTCGACGCCGCTGTACGAACCGCCACCGCCTGACCAGAGGAATCACATGTTCGATCGCGCATCCACCTTCGGCGACACACTCGACAGTCCGCTCGGACGCGCCGTCCTCGAGCGCCATCTTCCCGGCATCGCCGCGTCGCCGATGGTGCAGCAATACAGCGGCGTGCGTCTGGGACAGCTCGTCGCATTCGTCCCCGAGCTGGAGGATCCAGCCGCGCGCGAGCGACTGTGGGCAGCGCTGGCAGAGGTCGGCGACGGCGAGAAGCGAGCGCCGTACGCTCCGGCGATCGCTGCGGATGCCGCGTACGAGGGCGACGCAGTCGTCCGGGGTTCCGCGACGATCACGCTGCCCGCTTTCGTCGCGCTGTGGGATCCGCTGGAAATCCGCATCGCCGGCCCGTCGCACGGAAACCCATTCGTCGATGTGGAGCTCGAAGCGGTCTTCACCCGTGCTGACACGGAGGTGCGGGTCGGCGGCTTCTATGACGGCGACGGGGCATACGTCGTCCGTGCGCTTGCCGACGTCGAGGGCCTGTGGACTTTCGAGACCCGGTCGACGGCGCGTTCGATGGATGGCCTCACCGGCTCGGTGAAAGTCAGAGAGGCGCGCGATGGCGCGCACGGACCAGTGCGCGTTGACGGCTTCCATTTCACCCACGCTGACGGCACCCGCCACCGGCCGCTCGGCACCACCGCGTATGCCTGGACGCATCAGCCTGATGCCCTCCAGGAGCAGACCCTCGCGACATTGACCGAAGCACCGTTCACGAAGATACGCATGTGCGTGTTCCCGAAGTCGTATCTGTACAACGCGAACGAGCCCGACGATTTCCCATTCGTCGGCTCGCTCGCCGACGGCTTCGATCTCGAACGGTTCGATCCACAGCATTTCCGCCGGCTCGAGAAGCGGATCGCCCAGTTGGGGGCGCTCGGCATCGAGGCCGACCTGGTCCTGTTCCACGCGTACGACCGCTGGGGTTTCGCCGACCTCGGCCCGGCGGTCGATGAACGCTATCTGCGCTACCTCGTGCGGCGGCTGTCCGGCTTCGCGAACGTGTGGTGGTCGATGGCGAACGAGTACGACCTGCTGTGGTCGAAGGACACCCCCGACTGGGAGCGCCTGGCCGCCATCGTGGGGGAAGAGGATGCTTTCGGGCATCTGAACTCGATCCACAACTGCCGCCCGTTCTACGACTACAGCGCCCCTTGGATCACGCATGTCAGCGTGCAGCGCGTGGACGTGTACCGCACGGCCGAGAACACGGATGAGTGGCGCGAACGCTGGGGAAAGCCCGTCGTCATCGATGAATGCGCCTATGAGGGCGACATCGATCAGGGCTGGGGCAACATCACCGGCGAGGAGATGGTGCGCCGATTCTGGGAGGGCGCGGTCCGCGGCGGATATGTCGGGCACGGCGAGACCTACCTGCCTGACGCACTCGGGCTCGACGACGACGTCCTGTGGTGGTCCAAGGGTGGCGAGCTGCATGGGAGCTCGCCTGAGCGCATCGGCTTCCTCGAAGGGCTCATCGCCGAGGCGCCAGCCGGAGTATGGGACCCGCTTCCCAGCGACTGGGACGTGCCGTGGGGCGGTTCCGACCGCGTTCGCGTGGGCTACTTCGGCTTCAACCGTCCCCGGTTCCGCAATCTAGTGCTGCCTGAGGGCGCGTGGAGGGTCGAAGTGATCGACACGTGGAACATGACGATCGAGCAGGTGCCCGGCACTCATCCCGCCGGGTCCGTGCGCGTGGAGCTGCCCGGTCGGCAGTTCATGGCCGTTCGGGCGACCCGCGTCGACGACGCACGCTAGGGGCAGCGCCCTACTCGCGGACGTTGCCGTTCGAGCAGGTCTGTTGTGCGGCCGAGTTGCCCTTGATCGAGTCCGGCAGGGCGACGGCGGTATCCGTCGGCGCCGGAGTCTCTGTGCCGGTCCCGCTCTCAACGGGAGCGGTGGGCTCCTGGACCACGACACCGTCGTTCTCGGTGTTCTGGTATGTGACCTGCAGCTGCTGGTTAGCGTTGATCGCGTCCCACATCGCCTGCGCGGCCTCCGTGTTCGCGGCGACCTTGTTGGGGTCGTCGGAGTCCGTGAACGTCGGGTACTGAAGGAACACGATGTCCTCGAACGGCACGTCCTTGACCGCGAGGGCGATCTGGACGATCGTCATCGGGTTGGTCAGGGAGGTACTGGCCTCGAGGTTGCTGAGTGCGGTGTTGGCCAGGCGCAGCATGACCGGGACGTTGCCGAGAACTTCGCCACTGATGAGCTTGCGGGACAGGCTCGACATGTACTGCTGCTGGTTGCCGATGCGTCCCAGGTCGCTGCCGTCGCCGACGCCGTGGCGGGTGCGCAGGAACTGCAGTGCTTGGAGCCCCTCGACCGTGTGCGTTCCGGCAGCCATGTCGAGACCGGTGAAACGGTCCTTGATGGGAGTGGCCAGGCAGACGTCGACGCCGCCGATGGAGTTCGTGATCTCGATCACACCACCGAAGGTGACGGATGCCGCGAACTCGATGTCCTGGCCGGTGATCTCGGTGATCGTCTTGGCGACGCAGTTGAGGCCGCCGTCCGTGTACGCGCCGTTCAGCGGCTGCTTGCTCATCGCCGACGCGACGCTGCCGTCCTCACGCGTGCACTCCGGAATCGGGAGCATCAGGTCGCGCGGGAAGCTCACCGCGGTGATGCGACGCGGCTCTTCGGAGACATGCACGAGGATGTTGACGTCGTTGAGGTTGCCCGCAGCATCGTCGCCGGTGCACCTGTCGCCGAACAGCTGTGCGTAAGCCTCTTCACACGTGTCGGTTCCGACGAGCAGCATGTCGAACCCGCCCTCGTACTCGCTGATGTCCGGCGGAACAGGCTTCTGCCCTTCGAGTTCGACAGCGTCCGCCGTGGCCGTACCGTACAGATCGCTCACGACGAAGGCACTGACACTCACCCCGCTCACCAGCACGACGGCGAGCGCGATGCCGATGATCTTGAGAAGCTGATTGATCGGGCCCGGGGACCGCAGCTGGCCGTGGCGGGCCACAGTCCTGCGGCGACGGATCTTCTCGCTCACTCAATGCCTTTCGAGTCTGTTGCAGTCGGGGGTGCCGCAGTCAGCTCATGATGCGGAGGGTGTGGGATTCGAACCCACGAGACATCTCTGCCCACTGGTTTTCAAGACCAGCTCCATCGGCCACTCGGACAACCCTCCATCGACGGACGAATCCGCCGATCAGTGGTCGAGTCTAGCCGGTTTCATTGTCTCGTCCCCACCTGGGGGACCGCTGGATGATCCACCAGCGTGTCCAATGCGAGCGCGAGTCCGCCGACTTCGACGTCTGCGGTGACTTCACCCGCAGCATCCTTGACCTCGTCGACCGCCTGCCCCATCGCCACGGCACGACCGCCGATGCCGAGCGCCCAACTGAACATGCCGAGGTCGTTGCGGCCATCCCCGGCGACGAACACATTGGGGCCGCGCATGCCGAGTTCGGCATACACACGCTCCAACGCCGTGCCTTTGTCGACTCCCTGCGGGGCGATGTCGAGCCACGCGGTCCAGCCGATCGCGTACGAGACCTCGTTGAGTCCGGCATCCGCTACCAGACGATGGAAGTCGTCCTCGCTGTGCCCCGGCGAGACCACGACCACACGCGACACCGGCTCGGCGCCGAGCTCATCCAGCTCGACCATGCGGCCGCCGTTGAGCGTCCAATCGTCGAGCTCACCCGTGAACAGGCGCTGCCCGGTCGCGAGTTCGACCATGTAGTGCGCCTCCGGCAGTCGCTCGGTGAGCAGCGCGAGAACCGCAGTCGGGTCGAACGTCTCGACGTGCCAGCGTTCCCATGCTTCGCCGACGCGGCGCATCGTCACGGCGCCATTCGAGCACACGACGAACTCCGGGGTGATCTCGAGCGCGTCGAGCCAGCGCTCCGTGGCCATCCAGCTTCGCCCTGTCGCGATCGTCACGAAGTGACCGGCATCGCGCACGCGCGCGACTGCCTCCGGCACGCCGGGGCTCATCGTCTCGTCCTGCAGGATGATCGTTCCGTCGACGTCGAGGCCGACGAGCCAGGCAGCCGTCACTTCGCCGCCTGCCGAAGTGTCCCCTGCGCATCCCGAAGCGTCGGCTCCAGAACTTCCACCCCGCCGAGGTACGGCCGCAGGGCCTCTGGCACGATCACCGAGCCGTCCGGCTGCTGATGCGTCTCGAGCAGCGCGACGATCCAGCGGGTCGTCGCGAGTGTTCCATTGAGAGTCGCAACGTGCTGTGTCTTCGCCGTGGCCCCGTCCTCCGCCGCGCTCCCTGAGCCTGTCGAAGGGCGGTGCCGCACGTCGAGGCGACGCGCCTGGAACGTCGTGCAGTTGGACGTCGAGGTGAGCTCCCGGAACGCGTCCTGCGTCGGAACCCACGCCTCGATGTCGTACTTGCGCGCGGCGCTGGAGCCGAGGTCGCCGGCAGCGACGTCGATCACCCGGTACGAGAGTCCGAGAGCGGTGAGCATCTGCTCCTGAAGCGCGACGAGGCGCAGGTGCTCCGCCTCAGCGTCGTCCTGGGTGGTGTAGACGAACATCTCGAGCTTGTTGAACTGGTGCACCCGGATGATGCCGCGGGTGTCCTTGCCGTAGGAGCCGGCCTCGCGGCGGTAGCAGGTCGACCACCCTGCGTAGCGCAGTGCGCCACCGGAGAGGTCGACGATCTCGTCCTTGTGGTACCCGGCGAGCGCGACCTCGCTGGTGCCGACCAGGTACAGGTCGTCGTCCTTGTCGAGGTGGTAGACCTCGTCAGCGTGCTCGCCGAGGAACCCGGTGCCCTGCATGATCTCCGGACGCACCAGCGTCGGGGTGATCATCGGCACGAAGTCGTTCTGCAGCGCCTTGTCGAGCGCCATGTTCATCAGCGCGATCTCGAGCCGCGCTCCGATGCCGCGGAGGAAGTAGAAGCGCGAACCGGACACCTTGACGCCGCGCTCCATGTCGATCGCGCCGAGCAGTTCGCCGATCTCGAGGTGGTCGCGCGGGCCGTTCGGGAACGATGCCGGATCGAAGGTCGGCGCCTCTCCGACGCGGCGCAGCTCGACGAAGTCCGCTTCCCCGCCTGCCGGCACGCCGTCGATCACGACGTTCTCGATGGGGGCGAGAGCGGATGCCGCGGCATCCGCCGCCTCGTTCGCCGTCTGCTGCGCCCGCTTCACGCGCTCGGCGAGTTCCTTCACCTGCGCGACGAGGGCGGCCTTCTCATCCTTGGGAGCCTTCGCGACCTGCTTGCCGAAGGCGTTCTGCTCTGCACGCAGATCTTCGAACGCGCTCAGCGCTGCCCGACGCGATCGGTCGGCCTCGATCGCCGCATCGACGGTGGCGGCGTCGTGGCCGCGCGCGATCTGCGAGCGGCGGACGAGGTCGGGCTGGTCGCGGAGAAGGGCGAGGTCGATCATTCATCAAGTCTACCGGGGGTGCATGCCGGCGCTGAGGCGGGGACGTAGAGTGAACGGCATGCCGAAGAGCGCCTCCCCACAGAGCCGGGCCGCCCTCGTCTACAACCCCATCAAGGTCGACGAGAAGCGCCTGCGCTCCGCTGTGCGCGAGCTGTCGAAGGACGCGGGGTGGGCCGCGCCGTCCTTCCACCAGACGACGATCGAGGATGCCGGGCAGGAGGCCGCACGCGCCGCCATCACCGATGGCGCTGATGTCGTGCTCGTCGCCGGCGGTGACGGCACCGTGCGGGCGGTCGCCGAGGCGATGGCCAGCACCGGGATCCCCCTGGCGATCATCCCCAGCGGCACGGGCAACCTGCTCGCACGCAACCTCGGACTCCCCCTCGCCGTCCCTGAGGCGATGATCCGTGCCGCTCTCGGTGAGTACCGGTATCCGATCGACATCGGCTGGGCCGCTCTCACACGCGAGAGCGGCGAGACGACCGAGCACGCTTTCGTCGTGCTCGCCGGCATCGGCCTGGACGCCGACATGATCGCCAACACGCGTCCCGACCTGAAGAAGTCCGTCGGCTGGGTGGCGTACGTCGACGGGGCCGCGCGATCACTCCCGAACGCGAAGCCGTTCCGGATCGTCTATCAGATGGACGAGTCGCGACTGCATTCGACCAAGGTGCACAGCGTGCTCTTCGCGAACTGCGGCACGCTGCCCGCCAGGATCGCCCTTATCCCGTCGGCGTCGATCACCGACGGCGAGATGGATGTCGCGATCATCCAGCCGACCGGCCCCTTCGGATGGCTCGGGGTGTGGCGAAAGATCTGGTGGGACAACTCGGTGCTGCGCAGGTTCCGCGCCGGGCGCCTGGTGCTGCAACGCCGTGGCAGGGACGCGTCGGTGCGCTACCTGCGCGGCAAGGTCGCCGAAGCCGCCGCCACGCAGCCGACACCGATCGAACTCGACGGCGACGAGTTCGGTGAGGCCGTGCGGATCCGCTGCCGCATCGCCCCCGGCGCTCTGCTGCTGGCGCTGCCCGAGGGGCATCCCGTCGATTCTCTCTGAGCGCGCGGCGAGCTGCCTCAGCCTTTGATCACCGAGACGGTGCCGTCGAGGTTGCCGCCGACGAGCGTCAGGACGAACTCGCCATCGTCCTGGTCGTCGTCATCGCTGCCGTCATCGTTGCCCTCATCGCTACCGTCATCGCTGCCGTCATCACTGCCGAACGCGAGCACGGTGGCTCGCGGCACCATGTCCATCGTGCACACCCCGTCTTCCGTCATGAACGTGACGGTGGCACCACCCTGCTGCTCTTCGACGCTCTCGACGATCGGTGGGCAGGTGGATGAGCCCCAGGTGAGCAGCACCGCACCGTCGTCGTCGTCGAACCAGCCGGCGCTCGGTGCGTATTCGGTGGAGCTGCCGGGCGTCCCGGTGAGCGCGGAGTTGCCGTCGAGATCGACGTCGTCGGTGACGTCGCCGACCGTGACGACGAACTCGACGTCCTTGGTCGGATCGACGCCCTCAGGCATGCCGCCGACGCTCGCACGCGGTGCGAGATCGGCCGTGCACGCCTGCTCCGCACCGTCCGAGCTGGGCGGGTCGACCAGCGAGACGGTGACCTTCTGCCCGTCGGCGGTGACCTCATCCACGATCGGAACGCACGTCGACGACCCCCACGTGACGATGGCGAACATCCGGCCGTCGTCGAGCCAGGCCGCCTCGATGTCGTCCTCGGCCGGCGGCGCGGTCGCACTGCCCGAGTCATCCGGCGTCGCGCTGCTGGTCGGCGTCGATGAGCCGGGCGATGTCGCACAGCCAGCGACGAGCAACGCCGCGGCGAACAGGGTCGATGCAGCAAGGACGAGACGCGATGGCGTGGTCATGCCATCAGAGTAGCCGTCGCTCGCCGCTGTGTCAGCGTCGAGACGTCGGGGAATGCGACAGGCTCACTGCAGCGCGGAGGTGAGCCTGGCGAGGTTGTCGAGCACGGTGGAGCGCAGAGGCTGCTGCAGCCACTCCTCCAGGGTGAGTTCGCGGCTCAGCGCACGGTACTGGTCTTCGACAGCCCGCATCTCGGCGACGAACTCCTCGCCTCGCACCAGCATCGAGATCTCGAGATTCAGGCCGAAAGAGCGCATGTCCATGTTGCTCGAGCCGATGACGGCCACCTCATCGTCGATCGTGAGGCTCTTCGTGTGCAGGATGTACGGCCTGCGGTACATCCAGATGCGCACGCCCGCGCGCAGCAGCGCCTCGTAGTAGCTGCGCTGCGCGTGGTAGACCACCGCCTGGTCGCCCTCCTCGGACACGAACAGCTCGACCGCGACGCCGCGGTCGCATGCGGCGTTCACTGCGAGCAGCAGTGCCTCATCCGGAACGAAGTACGGACTCACGATCATGATCTTCTCGCGCGCCGCGTAGAGCAGCGCGAGGAAGAGTCGCAGGTTGTTCTCGACCTCGTAACCGGGTCCGGAGGGGACGATCTGGCAGTCCAGGTCTCCACTGCCGATCTCGGCCCGCGTGATGTCGATCTCGGCGAGCACCTCGTCGGTCTCGCTGTACCAGTCGCTGAGGAATATCGCGTTGATGCTGAGCACGATCGGTCCGTCCACACGCACCATCAGGTCGACCCAGTGCAGTCCGCGCTTGATGTTCTTGGGCAGGTTGTACGTGGAGTCCGTGACGTTCTGCGATCCGACGAAGGCGAGCGTGCCGTCGACGACGAGTAGCTTGCGGTGGTTGCGCAGATCGGGGCGCTGCATCCGGCCCTTGAGCGGCTGCATCGGCAGCATCAGCTGCCAGTCGGCGCCCATCGCGTCGAGTCGCTTGATGGTGTCGCGATAGCGGGGCTTCCAGCGGTTCGCCCAGTGGTCGAGCAGCACCCGCACGGTGACACCGCGCGCCGCGACCTCTTCGAGAGCGCGGAAGAAGTTGTCGGTCGCGTCATCCGACTGCAGGATGTAGAACTCCACGTGCACGTAGTCGTCCGCGGTGCGGATCGCCTCCGCCATCTCATCCAGTGAGCTCTGGTAGTCGCTGATCAGATGAGCGCCGTTGTCTCCGGAGATCGGCAGTGCGCCGAGCTTCTGGTTCATCGCCACGATGGGCGGGAACCACTCCGGGGCATTCGGGCGGAGCGTGCCGAAATGCAACTGGTGGCTCGTCTCATCGATGTAGGCATTGATCTGATCCTGTTTGCGTCGTCGCGCTCGAGGCAGACGCGGATTGCCGATGACGAGGAAGAGGATCACCCCGATGTAGGGGATGAAGAACACGGCGAGCAGCCACGCCATCGCAGCGGTCGGACGGCGGTTGCGCGGAATGATGATGACCGCCGTGATGCGGATCACGGTGTCGATCACGATCGCGATGCCGAGAACCCACCACGGCCATTGCTCCATGCGACTCACCCCCGACATCCACCGCGCGTGCTCGCCGAATGCGGCGCCAGCCTCAGCGTAGCCGGTGCGGACGACAGCGCTCGGCAGGTGCGATCGCAGGGATCAGGAGGCGCGAGGCGGGAGGCCGCGCGCTGCGCGCTCCTGCGCCTCGATCCGCGCGTGCGTTTTGCGCTCGGTCCGGTCGGAGCGGACGATCCCGCGTATCACGATGTAGAAGACCACGCTGACTCCGATCGTCGGCAGAAGCGACCACGCTGCGGCGACCCAGAAGCTGTCCATGCCTCCATCGTACGCCGTCGCCACGCTCCCTCGACTCGTCCTCCACATCGGGGAACCGTTGATCCACCCTGTGCACAGCCGTTCGCACGCCTCCTGATCGGCCACACTCACGGCATGAACACAGTCCTCCGCGCCACAGATTCCGCCGAGTTCCTCGGCCTCGTCCCGTCCCTCGCCGGGTTCACACCACGGCGGAGCATCGTGCTGCTGCCTTTCCAGCGCTCCCGCGCACACGGCGCGATGCGCATCGACCTGCCGCGAGACGGCGTCGACCTCGACGAGTACGTCGACACCGCGATCGGTCTGGTCTCGCAGGTCAGAGGGACGGATGCCGTCGCCGTCGTCGTGTACACCGACGAGGCGCCACAGCACACCCCTGATGGGATCGTGCTGCCGTCGAGCATCGTCGTCGACGAACTCCTCGGCCTCAGCGAAGACCTCGGCATGCACATCGTCGACGCCCTCTGCGTCACCCCTGAAGGGTGGGCGAGCTACCTGCACGATGAGCCGACCCTGCATCCGATCGCCGATATTCCGGCACCCGTGTCGATTCCGGGGCTGGCCGATGTGGCGGGCGACCAGGATTCCGGCACGGCGCTGCCGGTCGTCGATCTCGCGGAGAAGGAGCGGGTCGGCCGTGCACTGCTCGAGATCTCCGATCTGCTCGCTCATGAACATCTGGGGCTCTCCGACCGTGCACGCACGAACCCGCAGGCGATCGCCGCATCCGTGGTGCTCGAAGATCTGCCGCGCTTCTTCGAAGACCTGCTCGACTCGCCGGAGAATCTGCCGCCGTTCGCCACGGCCGCACTGCTGTGGTGCATGCAGCGGCCACGGTATCGCGATGTGGCACTGCTGCAATGGGCGACCGACCTGCGCACCGGGAAACGGGCACTGACCGCACAGCTCGCCTACGCCGCGGGCGGAACGACAGTACCCGACCATCTGGGCGAGATCTTTCTCGGGCGCGGTCCTCGCCCCGACGTCGATCGGCTCAGGGTCGCGTTGACGATCGCACGAGGCGCCGCCGCCCGCGCGCCCCGCGCATCGCGGCCGGCGCCGCTCACGGCCGCAGCCTGGCTGTCCTGGGCGCTCGGCCGTTCCTCGCACGCCGCCCACTATCTGCGGCTCGTGAGCGAGATCGATCCCGAATACTCGCTCGCCTGCCTCATCGGCAGCATGATCAATGCGGCACTGCTTCCGCAGTGGTCATTCCACCGCGGCGAGGCGGTCGAGAGGTGAGTGCTACTTGACCAGCGGGAAGAGGATCGTCTCGCGGATGCCGAGCCCGGTGATCGCCATCAGCAGACGGTCGATGCCCATGCCCATGCCGCCCGACGGCGGCATGCCGTGCTCGAGCGCTCGCAGGAACTCCTCATCGACGCGCATCGCCTCGACGTCGCCGGATGCTGCGAGCTTCGCCTGTTCGACGAAACGCTCGCGCTGGATGACGGGATCCACGAGCTCGGAGTATCCGGTCGCCAGCTCGAACCCGCGGATGTACAGGTCCCACTTCTCCACGACACCCGCGATCGAGCGGTGCTCGCGCACCAGCGGCGAGGTGTCGACGGGGAAGTCCATCACGAACGTCGGACGCACGAGGTCGCCCTTGACGAAGTGCTCCCACAGCTCCTCGATGAGTTTGCCGTGGATGGCGTGCGACGGAACGTCCACGCCGTTCGCCTCGGCGAAGGCGATGAGATCCTCGACCACATCGTCCGGGGTGAACGTGCGTCCTGCCGCCTCGGAAAGCGACTCGTACATCGAGACGCGATCCCATTCGCCGCCGAGGTCGTACTCGGTGCCGTCGGCCCAGGTGACAGTGGTGGAGCCCGAGACGGCGATCGCCGCCTGCTGCACGAGCTCCTGTGTCAGCTCGGCCATCTGGTTGTAGTCGCCGTATGCCTGGTAGGCCTCCAGCATCGCGAACTCGGGGCTGTGCGTCGAGTCGGCCCCCTCGTTGCGGAAGTTGCGGTTGATCTCGTAGACGCGTTCGATACCGCCGACCACGGCGCGCTTGAGGTAGAGCTCCGGCGCGATGCGCAGGTACAGCTCGGTGTCGAAGGCGTTGGAGTGCGTGATGAACGGACGGGCGGATGCGCCGCCGTGCTGCACCTGAAGCATGGGCGTCTCGACCTCGAGATAGTCATGTATGCCGAAGGTCGCACGCAGGCTCGCGTTGACGGCTGCGCGGGCTCGCACCGTGGTGCGTGCCTGCTCGCGCACGATGAGGTCGAGGTAGCGGCTGCGCACTCGCCCCTCTTCGCTGAGTTCGGAGTATGCGTTCGGCAGCGGGAGGATCGCCTTCGATGCGATCGCCCAGTCATCAGCCATGATCGACAGCTCGCCGCGGCGGCTGGAGATCACCTGGCCGTGCACGAAGACGTGGTCGCCGAGGTCGACGAACTCCTTCCAGCGTGCAAGGGAGTCCTCGCCGACCTCGGCGAGCGAGATCATGGCCTGGATGCGCGAGCCGTCGCCGGCCTGCAGTGTGGCGAAGCAGAGCTTGCCGGTGTTGCGGCTGAAGACCACGCGTCCGGCCACACCCACCGTCACTCCGGTCTCCGCACCGGCCTCGAGATCGCCGTACTCGGCGCGCAGCGCAGGGATCGTGTGAGTCACCGGCACCGCTACAGGGAACGCTCCACCCGCGGCATCCGTCCGCTGCGCGATGAGTCGTTCGCGCTTGGCGAGACGAACGGCCTTCTGCTCGTGGATGTCCTCGGCTGATGTGTCGTCTGGCTGATCTGCGGGCGCGGCGGTCATTAAGGCTCCTTGAAAGTCGCTGCCCAGTTTACCGGCGGTCGCTCCGCCGGTTTTCACGCGGCGACAGACCCGCGCCGGAGACGGACCCGCGCTGGGACCGGACGCGACCGGCTCACGACTCCAGCTCGGCGCGGAGCGCGACCCCGGCCTGCCGCATCACGTCGAGTGCGCGGTCGCGCGCAGTTGCACCGCGCTCCCAGTTGATCAGCACAGCGTATGCCAGCCTTCTCGTCGGCGACATCACCAGCCCGACATCGGCGCGGACGGTGCTGATCGTGCCGGTCTTGTTCCAGAGCCACACGTCGCGGTCGAAATAGTAATGCGCGAGGGGATCGAGCCCGAAAGCGGAGGCGACCATCGAGAGGTCCATACCGGCACCGAGCCAGCGCTGCAGCGTGTCGCCGGCGGCGGCACTGAGATCGTCGCCGTCGGCGGTGCGCCGCACAAACCGCACCAACTCCTCCGCGTTGGCGTGCGACAGCGTCCGCGGAGCGCCAGGCGGCAGCGGCCACCGCACGATGTCGTCGAGGCCCGACTGGGTGTAGCCGAGCGCGCGGGTGTGCGCGTGCACCTCGTCCAGTCCTATGACCCGGCACAGCGTGTTGGTCGCCGCGTTGTCACTCGTCGCGCCGATGAGCGCCGCCACGTCGTACAGCGTCAACGAGTCCTGCTGCAGCAGGTACCAGATGCCGGAGTTGTCGATCTGTTCGACCGGGCGACGCGTCACCCTGTCCTCGAGGCTGCGCTCGCCACGGTCTGTCTCGGTGAGCAGACGATGCAGCAGAAAGATCTTGCCCACGCTCGCCGTGTCGAGCACCCGTTCCGGATGGTGTCGGAACACCTCGACGCCTGAGTCGACGTCCGCGGCGAGCGCCGAGATCGAAAGCCCAGGAAAGTCCCGCTCCAGGTCCTCGAAGCCGATCATCACAGTTGCACTCGCTCCCCGCGCGCGAACGCGCTCCATCGACCACGCCACGGCGAACCACTCCCCTGCAGGAGAATCTCATCGGCCGCCGTGTCGACGACCGTGGTCACGTAGGTCCACAGATCCTCCGAGCGCCCGAGTACGCCGGGGATGCGCAGCGCGTCGAACACATCGACGGCGCTCGTCGGCGTTCCGCGTCCACGAAGCACGCCCAGCCGGGTCATGCTCTCGCCGAGCCACTCGTCGTCGTCGGACACCGCGAGGCCCTCGCTCGTGCCGTCGAGCAGCCGCAGATGGTTCGTATGGCGGTAGCGACCCGTCACCGAGGCGACGTGGCCGGCCGCGTTCTCGATCAGATCGGCCCGCCCCGCGGCGTCGGCGACATCGAACGCGAACCCACCGGCGCAGGGCACGTGCGTCAGCGCGGCACGCGCCGCTTCCCCTGTCGGCTGACGCTGCGCATGCCGAGCGACGAAGTGCCGACCCGCGCCGTCGGTCTGCGGAGCGACGACCGGTACGTGGTCCATGCCGAACGCCAGGCCCGCCGTCGTCGTGACGAACGCGTTGGACGGCAGCATCCCCGGGTACCAGACCGATGTCACGGCGGGGTCGCCGTCGATGTCAAGCGTGACCAGGCGGATATGTTCGCGCAGTTCGCCGTCGCCGTCTTCGTTGTGCCCCATCACCACGCCGGCATCCGTGGTGAATGCGATGTCGCTGCACCCCGTGCCGTCACGCCCCAGGTCGCCGCGGAGGTTGCGCGCCCACATATCCCGTTCCGCGATGCCCGCGCCCTCCGCGATCCAGGCGAGCTCCTGAGATTCGACGGGCAGCAGTCCTCGTGTCGACGCGATGACGGCGTCGAGACGCTCGGCCGCGACGGTGTCGGCCCGGCGCACCTGCGCTTCCCACGATCCGCCGAGCAGGGAGCGGAAGGCGTGGATCGCATCGGCATGCTCTCGGCCGAGAGCATGCATCACTTCCATCCGCCCGCCGCGGAACACGCTCCAGGCGAGCCCGGAGATCGGTTCTAGATGCGTGATCTGCGTCACTCATCCCCCACGTCACGGGCGCGTCCTGTCACGTGCGCACGGATGCCTTCGCCGAGGGTTCGCATCGCATCGACGACCGGTGCACGTAGATCCTCTCGTGCGTCCTTCCAGTTCGCCGCTACCGCGTATGCGACGGTGGCCGCCGGCCCCTGCACCCACCCGATGTCGATCCTGGCGAAGCTCGTGCTGCCCGTCTTGTGCCGCAGCAGCATGCCCTGGTATTCCGCGTCGGGGTGGGCGAGCGGGTCGAGCAGGAACGCGTCGGCGAGCATCGACGTGTCGGTGTCGGCGGCGAGCCATCCGAGGACCTGTTCGCTGACTGCCGGTGAGATAACCTCGCGCGCGCCGAGCCTGCGCATCACGTCGGCGAGTTCCCGACCAGTGCCGTACGACGGCGTCCAGGGCATATCGGAGGTGCGTTCGTTGCGGATGTAATCGTGCAGGGAGGTGTCGCGGTATCCGAGCTCGACGGCGACCGAGCGCACGTCATCGAGGCCGCACAGCGAGATGAGCGCGTTGGTCGCGAGATTGTCACTGACCGCGCCGACGAGGAGTGCGGCGTCGTGCACTGTGAGCCGCTGGTCGAGCATCCGGTACAGCAGGCCCGAATCGGCGACGACATGCTCCGCCGGGATCTCCACGCGCTGATCGGCACGAAGGCGGCCGTCCTCCAGCCGTCTGGCGACCTCGATCAGCAGGAAGACCTTGCCGATGCTCGCCGTCTCGCACACGGCATCCGGCTCGTGCTCGGCCAACGCCTCGCCGGTGACCGCATCTACGATACGGATCGACCAACCCGCCCGCGTGTCGAGGGCCGGGACAGGGATGCTCATGAGGATTCCTCATCGACCATGAGCGTGACCCCGTGATCGCCTCCACCGAACGAGGCGCGCATCGACCCCTTCACGTTCAGCGGCACGCTCAGCGCGTGGGGATCGTGTCCGAAGCCCTGTTCCCACAGCACGGGGACGCCGAGGTCGGCGAGGTACTCGTGCATCAGCGCCCGCACACCGACGAGGTCGGCGCACCCGTGCCACGAGCCGAGGACGATGCCGGATGCCGCGCTCAGCCGACCAGCTCGCCGCAGTTGCAGCAGGAATCCGTCCAGGCGGTAGATGTCCTCGTTGATGTCTTCGAGGAACAGAATGCCGTCTGGTGGCTCCGCAGCCTCCTTCGACCCTTGGCTTCCCGCGAGCAGGGCGAGGTTGCCGCCGGTGAACAGCCCGGCTGCCGCGCCCTCAGCAAGCGCTTCCGTGGCCGGACCGACGATGCGGCGCCCTCCCCACGGTTCGAACAGCCAGCGATGAACGTCATCGCGGACCGGCTCCGAATCGCGGAACACATCGTTGCCCGCCATCGGGCAGAACAGCGTGGGCACATCGAGGTGCACGCGGAACGCCTCGTGGAGAGCCGTGATGTCCGAGGACCCGGTGAGCAGCTTCGGGCGACCGTCGCGCCGTGTGGCAGTCTCACGCATCGCCGCCCAGTCGATCCCGTCCAGCAGCCTCATCGCACCGTAGCCCCCGCGTATGCACACGACTGCGTCGGTGTCGGGGTCCGACCACGCCTCGACGAGATCCTGTCGACGTACGTCATCCGGACCAGCCAGGTACGTCGCTCGCGGGTGAGGCTGCAGCACATGATCGCCGACGACGACGTTGAGCCCCCACGCCTCGTAGAACGCCACCGCACGAGCGAGGCTGTCGGGCTTGCCCGGACCGGACGGCGAGACGAAGCGCACGGTGTCGCCCGGCTGCAGCGGTGCGGAGCCGAGGTAGGCATCGCGCATCGCCGTCGCCCTCATGCCTTGATCCTCTCGATGCTCGGGGCGGCGGCCAAGAGCTTTCGCGTGTAGGGATGCTGCGGATCCAGCAGTACCTGCTCGGTGGGTCCGTGCTCGATGATCTCGCCGTCGACCATCACGGCGACGGTGTCGGCGATGTTCCACGCGAGGCCGAGGTCGTGGGTGATGACCAGGGCGCTGAGGCCGAGCCGCTCGCGCAGCGACAGCAGCAGCGCGAGGATCTCGCCGCGCACCGAGGCATCCAGTGACGCGACGGGTTCGTCGGCGATCAGGACCTCCGGGCCGACGGCGAGCGCACCGGCGATGACCGCCCGCTGGCGTTGACCTCCGGAGAGCTCCTGCGGGATCGCTCCGAAGTACTTCTCCGGCGGCGTGAGTTCGGCATCGGTGAGGCTCTGCGCCACGCGCTCGCGCTCGTCGCCGCGGTAACGCTGTACACGCAGCCCCTCTGCGACCGACTCGTACACGCTGAGCTTCGGGTTGAGCGCCGCAGTCGGATCCTGCAGCACCATCTGCACTTCGCTGCGGAAAGCGCGCAGCGCCTTGCCAGAGCGCGGAAGGTCGGAGCCGCGGAATTGCAGAACCGATCCCTCGTCCGGGGCCTGCAGCCCGATCAATGTGCGTGCCAAGGTGCTCTTGCCCGATCCGGACTGGCCGACCAGAGCGACGATCTCACCGCGGTGGATGTCGAGGTCGACCGATCTGACAGCCCGCATGGTGCTGCCTCCGGAGCGGTAGGTGACGCTGAGCCCGCGTGCGCGCAGAAGCACTTCGTCGCTCTTGCCCTTGGCTGGCTCGTCGGTCACCTGCGAACGGTCCTTCCGCGTCACGGGCTTGAGCCGCGACGCCTGATCGCCGATGGTCGGAAAAGCCTCGGCGAGCTGCCGGGTGTACGGATGCGTCGGATCGGTGCATACCTGCTGCGCCTCTCCGAGTTCCACGAGCTCGCCGTCGCGCATGATCGCGATGCGCTCGCAGGCTGTGGCGAGCACGGAGAGGTCGTGGCTGATCATCAGAAGAGATATCCCCCGCTCTGTCACGAGTCGGCTGATCATGTCGAGGATCTGCTTCTGCACGATCACGTCAAGAGCGGTCGTCGGCTCGTCGGCGATGATGATGTCGGGCTCGCAGGCGAGTGCCATGGCGATCATGACCCGCTGCTTCTGGCCGCCGGAGAGCTCGTGCGGAAACGACTCCGCTTTGAGCAGGGGCAGGTCGACTGCCGTGAGCAGTTCGCTGACGCGAGCCGCTCGCGCCTTGTCGCTCTTCCATCGATCGGTGACGTGCAGCTGCAGCGCCTCGAGGATCTGTGCGCCGACCTTCTGCACGGGGTTCAACGAGTGCATGGCGCCCTGGAAGACGATGGAGGCGTCGGCCCAGCGCAGCGCCCGCAGCTGCCCGAAACTCAGTGCCTGCACGTCGGTCTCGCCGATGAGGATCCGGCCCGTCACCTTCGCTGAACGCGGCAGAAGGCGCAGCACGCTCATGGCCAGGCTGGATTTGCCGGACCCTGATTCTCCGGCGATGCCCAGAGTCCCACCGGACGGGAGGCTGAGCGACACCTTGGTGACGGCGGGCACCTCTCCTCGATCGTTGCGTCCAGAGGTGCGGTAGGTGATCGAGACGTCCTCGAATGTCAGATCCGGCATAGGTCAACGGTTCCTCAGGGTCGGGTTGACGATGTTCTCCACGGCGCGGCCGATGAGAGTGAAGGCGAGCACGACGAGCACGATCGCGAGTCCGGGGATGAGGACATACCACCAGTAGCCGCTCGTCGCAGCGGACACATCCATGGAATTCCTCAGGATCGCGCCCCACGACTGCACGGTCGTATCGCCGAGCCCGAGAAAGGAGAGCGTGGATTCGGCGATGATCGCTGAGCCGACCGTCAGCGTCGTGTTCGCCAGCACCAGCGGCATCACGGCAGGCAGCAGATGCTTGACGATGATGTGCCAGTGCCCGGCGCCGAGCACGCGTGCTCGTTCGACGTAGTCCCGGCTCTCCACCGACAGCGTCTGCGAGCGGACGACTCTGGCGGTCCCTGCCCACGAGGTCAACCCGATGGCGATCACGATCGTCCACACGCCTCGCGAGAGCACCGAGGTCAGCACGATGGCGAGGATGAGAGACGGCAGCACGAGGAAGAAGTCGATGGTGCGCATCAGCAGACCTCCCCACCACCCGGTGAAGTGACCGGCGGCGATACCGACGATCGTGCCGATGACCATCGACATCGCCGTCGCCGCGAACCCGACCAGGAGCGACACCTGGGCGCCCCACAGCATCCGGACCCAGAGTTCGCGCCCCTGGTGGTCGGTGCCGAGCGGATGCTCCCACGATGGCGGAGCGAACCGGGGAGCGTCGATGAGCGTGGTGACATCCAGCATCGACGCCGGTGCGAGCACGGGCGCGAGCACGGCGAGCAGGACGATGACAACGAGGAAGACGAGGCCGATCAGGCCTGCGCGATTCTGCGCGAACTCGCGGCAGAACTCTGCGAAGGAGCTGCGCCGCCGCTCCCACGCCATCGCGCGTGGCGAGCGCAGTCGGGTCTGAGTGCTCATGCCTGCCTCACTCTCGGGTCAAGGAATCGGTAGACGAGGTCGGCGATCAGATTCATCGCGATGATGATCGCGGAGAACACGACGAACGTTCCCTGCAGCAGCGGGAGGTCCGGGCCGGTGATGGCCTCGTAGGTGAGCTTGCCGAGTCCGGGCCAGCTGAACACGGTCTCGACCGTGACCGCACCGGCGATCAGCCCTCCGATGTGCATGAACACCAGGGTGACGGCGGGCAACAAGGCGTTGGGAACGGCGTGTCGTCGGCGAACGAGGTCTTCCCTCAGCCCCTTTGCTCGCGCAGTCGTGAGGTAATCGGCGCTCTTCTCCTCCATGACGGATGCGCGCATCACCATGACGTACTGGGCGTAGACCACGGCGACCATCGTGATGACGGGCAGCACCATGTGCGCCAGCACGTCACCGATCAGGCCGAGTGGGTCTGTCGGGGGATCGGGTGAGAGCATCCCGCCGGTGGGGAACCAGTGGAGGGTTCCGCCGAAGACCATCAGCAGGAGCAGCCCGAGCCAGAAGGTCGGCACCGACCACAGCACCAGCGATGTGCCGGAGGTGATCTTGTCGAACAGCGAGCCGTGATTCCAGCCCGCATGCTGCCCGAGCCAGAGGCCGAGCGCGATGGCGAGGATGGCGGAGGTGCCGGTGAGCAGAATCGTGTTCCAGAAGTAGTCGCCGATCAGCGAGGACACCGACGTCTTGTACACATAGCTCTCACCGAAGTTCAGAGTTGCGACGTTGACGAGATAGTCGCCGAACTGCTGCCACAGCGGTTTGTCGAGTCCCATCTGCTGCCGCAGCTGCTCGACCTGTTCGGCATTGAGCTGGCGTTCCCGGGTGATCGATGCGACAGGATCTCCCGGGAGGATGCGGAAGGCGAAGAACCCGAGCAGGATCACCATCACCATGCTCACCGCGGCGCCGCCGAGCTTGCTGAAGAGGTAACGAGCACCGGACACCCGCCGCGGCGGCTCGTCCAGTCCTTCCTCTTCGAGGATCACAGCTCCCGTGGATGGCATGATCTCGGTCATCCGTACCTCCTTGCACGTAGATGGGGCCGCCGCGGCGTGCACCGCGGCGGCCCGTCAGGTCACTCTATGTCCGCGCTGCGTCGACGACGCAGCAGCAGGAACACCACGATGCCGATGACCGCGACGCCGACGATGACACCGACGACGATCAGGCCGGTGGGGGGACCGTCGCCTCCGTCTGCGGAGGCCGCATCCACCGGCTCCATCGTCAGGAAGCCCCAATAGCCCGCCTGACTCGCGATGATGCCGCCATCCTTCGGCTGCAGCGTGAAGCCGGTGAACCGATCAGAGCGATACGCCTCCAAGGAGTTCGCATACCAGGTGGCGATCTGGGCGGTGTCGGTGTAGTTCAGCGCGAGCATGTCGTGCACGATCTCCTGGCGCTTGGGCTCGTCGAGCTCCGCGCGCTGCTGGTCGTACAGAGCGTCGAACTCGGGGTTGCAGTAGCCGTCCTGAGATGTACCGCCCGAACCGTCGGTGCCGGTCGGAAGCGTCGAGCACAGGTTGATGCCCAGCTGGTAGTCCGGGTCCGGATTGACGCTCCAACCGCTGAAGTAGATGTCGTAATCGCCCGAGACGGCCTTCGCGCTGATCGTGTCGGAGTCGGTGGACTCGACGTTGATCTTGACGCCGATCTCCTCCATCCAGGGAACGAAGTACTCGGAGATGGACACCTCCTGGAGGTCCTCAGCATCCGCGAGCAGACGCAACTCGAGCTTGGCGCCGTCCTTCTCTCGAACACCGTCGGCGCCGACGGTCCAGCCGGCGTCCTCGAGCTTCTGCTTGGCCGCTTCGGGGTCGTACTCCACGATCACGGAGTCATCGGCAGGCAGAGTCCACTTGCTGAACGATGTGGGAATGAAGCTGGTCGCCTGCACACCCTGACCGTCGAGCACCTTGTCGAGCAGCGTCTTCGTGTCTGTCCCGAGCCGAAGAGCCTGACGCACCTCCACGTCCTTGAGCGCCTCATTGCCAGTGCCGTACGGCACGCCATCGCGTGTGATCAGGCCGACATTGAGGCTGAACGAGTGGTAGCGACGCCCCTCTCCGGAATGGACGGTGATCCCGTCGGTGCCCTCGAGTGCTTCGTACTGCGTCGGGCTCAGGCCACTGACGAAATCGACCTCGCCTGAGCGAAGCGCCTGCACCTGGGCATCGGAGTTGGTGTAGTACACGTACTGAATGCGCTCCACTGCAGGCTCACCCCGCCAGAAGTTCGGGTTCGCCTTCAGGGTGATCTGCTGGTTCGCCTCGTACGACTCCAGGAGGTACGGACCGGATCCGACGACATCCGCATCGTTCACGAACTCGGCCGGGCTGTCGATCGCTTCCCAGATGTGCTTGGGCACCACGGGGATCTCGATGCCGGGGTTGGTCGCCTGCGGCCCCTTGAGCGTGATGACGACGGTCTTGTCGTCCGGAGCTTCCACGCTCTCGAAGTTGGTCACCAGGTTCCCGTTCGCCACTGCCAGCTCGGGGACCTCCATCATCTGCGTGTACGTGTACACGACGTCGTCGGCGGTGATGGGTTCGTCGTCAGACCACTTCAGATCGTCCTGCAGCGTGTACGTCCACGTCGTCCCGTCGTCCGTCTCCCACGAGTCCGCCAATCCCTTCGTCGGAGAACCGTCTTCCGCGTCGTTCTGCACGAGGTACTCGTACACGTATCGGATGATGTTCGTCGGTGTGAGGTAGATCGACACGAACGGATTGAACGAGTCGACGAAGCCCGACGTCGCGATGCGGAACGTCGTTGGCGAGCTCGTGGACTCGTCGGGTGCCTCTTGCGCAACGACCGGCGAGTCTGACGCATGTGCCGCGCCGGCCGGAGCGGCGATCAGCAACGCTGCGATCGCCAGCGACGCGGCGCGGAACGGGCGTCTGCGATGGGATACGGACATGAACGGGGTTCCTTTCATCGAGGGAGCGTGAACCCTGGGATGGAGCAATAGAACCGCAAGACTGCCCCGAGGTCAACACATTCGTGTCGGATGTTCGCGAACACCACACGATTGCAACATGTCAGAAACATAACGTATTCGCATCCGACGCGCAGAAGACCTCGGCTGGAACGCAGACTTTGCCTGCGAACTCGCGCATTTCGCGCAACTCCGGCGCCAACGCATACGCATCCCGCACGAACCCTGCCGTAGCTCACGCGTTGCGACCGATGCCAGGATACGTTTCGTATCATGAACCTAGCTCGACAGCAAGAATGCCTCGAGCAGCGCGACTCGTTCGAGAAGCGAGGAAGTCAGGATGTGCTCATCCACCGCGTGCGCACCGCCACCTCGAGGGCCGAAACCGTCGACGGTCGGCACGCCGAGCGATCCGAGCAGGTTCGTGTCGCCTGCTCCGGCAGCGGGCCGCCCAGCGACGTGCTGCCCGATCCCGCTCGCGGCAGCCGCGATCGCTTCGAGGAGTTCCGCGTCGGCGCCGGATGCCCGCCACGCGGGCCGGTGGCTGAGCACCTCGACCTGGATCTGCGCCCCCTCCCGGATGGGGCGCAGTGCGCCGAGCGCGGACAGCACCCGATCCTCGGTGTCAGGGTCGATGAAGCGGAGGCCGATCTCCGCGGTCGCCTCGGCGGGAACGACGTTCGCTCTTCCGCCGCCGCGAACCGTGCCGACATTGCACAGCACCTCGGACGTCAGGCCGGGGTCGCTGACGATGGTGCGCAGCACCTGCAGCTGATCGACGAGCTCATCGATCGCCGATACGCCGCCTTCCGGGTCCAGTGCGGCGTGGGACGCACGGCCGGTGACGGCGAGGCGCACACGACTGCTCCCCCGTCGGCCGATCTTCAGCGCGCCGTCGGGGTGGGGCGACTCGAATCCGATCGCTGCGCGCACGCCTTCGGCGCACCCGCTGAGCAGGTCGGCGGTCGTCGGGGAGCCGATCTCCTCATCGCAGACGACGATCACGCGAAACGCACGGTGAGGCCGCGCTCGCAGACGCTCAGCCGCGGCAAGCATGACCAGGAGCCCGCTCTTCATGTCGTAGACGCCCGGGCCCGTCACGACCTCACCGTCATCGCTCCACGGGACATCGCCATCCAGCGTCCCGACAGGCCAGACCGTGTCGGAATGCCCGACGAGCAGCACAGGATCACCTTCCCCCGCGACGTCGGCGATGAGGTTCGCACCTGCAGAGGTCGTGATGATCCGCACATGTGCGCCGACGTCTCGCCACCACTGCGCGAGCAGGTCGACGACCAGCTCGCTGGCGGCGACATCGAGCGACGGCGACTCGATGAGCGTCAGCTGCGCGAGGCGGTCTACGAGCGCGCGTACCTGCTCGGTATCGTTCATATCTCCTCCGGAGTCATCATACGAGACATATCAGTCCGCACCGGCGTCAATTAATCACACAAAATCAACCATTGGCGTCAGATCATCTCGCACATAGGATACGTATCATGCCGAACTTGTCCGCCATCCCGCTGCACGGTGAGTCGCTCATCGGCGACGCTGCATTCCGGGAAGCGGCGGCGCTGTACACCCGTGTCTTCCGATACGAACCCACTGAGTACTCGTTGAACCCCAACCTGCTCAGCGCCCTCGCCAAGAACGGCGGCTCCGCCGTCGGAGTGCACGACGGCGACAGACTGGTCGGTTTCGCATACGGCTTCGCCGGCCGCGACCGCAGCGGACACGAGTTCCACTACTCGCAGGCCGCAGTCGTGGATCCGGACTATCAGGGGCGCGGGGTCGGTCGTCTGCTCAAGACATGCCAGCGCAAGGTGGCACTCGGCTGGAACCAGCATCGGATGCGCTGGACCTTCGACCCGCTCCTGGCCCGCAACGCGCATTTCAACTTCGCGGCTCTGCAGGCCGAGGGCACCGGATACGCCGTCGACTACTACGACCGGCCCGGCACCGACCGCATCGTGGTCGATTGGGCCCTCGACCGCGAACGCGATCCTTTCGCCGACATCCGAGGGCTGCCGTCCCCCGCATTCGGCCCCGACGATCGCGGGCGTCTGTTCGAGGCCGTCGAGGACGGTCGACGGATCGCGCGGATCCCGCTGCCCTCATCCGTGAACGACGCCGATGCGTCGACCGGCGCGCTGCGCGCACGCATCCGGGACAGCATGCAGCGCGTCTTCGACGCCGGGCTCGTCCTTGTCAACTGCACCAGAATCGACGACGACACAGCGGTCTACCTTGCCGGGGAGGATATGCGATGACACGGGATGATGACGACGAAGACCGCGCGCTCGTTTCGCCCGGTGCGCGCTTCGGCGAGCGGTTCCGCACGAGCCTGTCCGCCGAGGTGCTGCAGGCGAAGGTGATGGAGACCGAGACCCGTTCGTTGGCACGCACGTTCGATGAGCTCACCCGGACCGGCGCCGTCTCGCACGCGGCGACGCTGATCCTGGGTGCTCGCCGGCGATACATCGCGGGGCGGGGCAAGACTGTGGCATACGCCGACCTGCTCGCCGCAGATCTGTCGGCGACCCTGTCCAATGTGTTCCTGGTCGATGACAGGTCGCTCTCTCCGCTCACCGTGCTGACCGACGTGCGCGCCACCGACCTGCTCGTGCTCTTCACCATGCGGCGCTACCGCGAGGAGTCGATCCGCTTCGGCGAGAGGTTCCGTCGAGCCGGTGGCGAGCTGATCGTCATCACCGACAGCGACGATGCGCCGCTGACAGATGTGGCATCGGCAGTGATCAAGGTGCACACTCATTCCGCCTCCTACGCGGATTCGCCCACGGCGGTCGCCGCGGTCTGTCATCTGCTGAGCACCCTCACCACTGCGAGCGCGAAGGGCGCACGTCGCCGGCTCGCCGCGCGTGATGAGCTGGCGGCGGATCTGGGTCTGCACCATCCCGATCATGGCAAGGAGACCCGGCGGTGAGAATCGCGCGCGTCGCACTCTTCGAAGTGTCACTGCCGCTGGTGCACAGCTTCGAGACGAGCTCGCACCGCAAGAGCGGCCTGCAGCACATACTGGTTCAGGTCACCGATGTCGACGGAAGATCCGGGTGGGGCGAGATCGCCTCCCCATCCGACCCGTACTACACATCGGAGACGACGGACACGGCATGGCTGATCGCCAACCGCTACCTCGCACCCCTGGTGCTGGGCGCCAGGTGGGACGAGCCCGCCGAGTTGGAGAGCACGTGGTCGAGGATCCGCGGGCACGAGTTCACGAAAGCGGGCTTCTCGGCCGCCGCGTGGGACCTCCACGCCCGCGCGCGTGGAATCTCGCTGGCAGCCGCCCTCGGCGGCACCAGAACGGAAGTGGTGGCGGGCGTCTCGCTCGGCATCGAGCCCGGTCTCGACGAGTTGCTGGCACAGGTCGAGACACAGGTGCGCGCAGGATACCCACGGGTCAAGCTGAAGATCGCGCCGGGGTGGGACGTCGAGCCCGTCAAGGCCGTGCGGAGCCACTACCCCGAGCTGGATCTGCACGTCGACGCGAACGGTGCATATCCGGACACGGAGGAGGCGGTTGACATCTTCCGACACCTGGACGAGCAGGGTCTCACGATGATCGAGCAGCCGTACACGCCGCGCGATCTCCCTGCCCACGCCCGACTGCAGCGACGGATCAGCACGCCCGTCTGTCTCGACGAGTCCGTCGTCGAACTGGCGGATCTGCGAACGATGATCGAGCTGGATGCCGGTCGCGTGCTGAACATCAAGGTCTCCCGAATGGGAGGACTCCTCACCGCCCGCAGCGCCCACGATCTCGCCCGGGATGCCGGTATCCCGGTATGGTGCGGCGGCATGCACGAGTTCGGCGTCGGGCGAGCCGCGAACGTCGCGATCTCATCGCTGTCGAACTTCACGCTGCCGTCGGACGTGTCCGGTTCGGACAAGTACTACGAGCGGGATGTGATCGTGCCGCCGGTGGTCGCGGAGAACGGCGTCGTCCAGGTGCCCGAAGGGCCAGGCATCGGGTACGAGATCGACCTCGACTGGGTTGAGCACAACGCCGTTCGTACCGCCGAAGTCACCGTCTGAGATCATCGAGGAGGACCATGAAACCGCTCGTTCTGTACCGCGTCGATCTCCGTACGGCTGATCCGGCCTCCGCACTGAGGAGGATCGACCCGGCGAGTCCTCTCCTGACCGGCACCGACCTCGCGGCCACCCGGGGAGACGGGGTCTTCGAGACGGTCGTCGTGGTCGACGGCGTCCCTCAGGCCGTCGAGGCCCATCTGGATCGCTTCGAACGATCCGCGAGCCTGCTCGAGCTTCCTTCGCCGGATCGCTCGCTGTGGCGCACGGCCGTCGAGACGGTCGCCGCTGAGATGGATGTACCGCGCGGAGCGGTCAAGTACATCCTGTCCCGCGGCGACGAGGTGACGGGAGAGCCGACGGGATGGGCGCTCGGATTCGCACCGACGCATCACCGCTCAGCGACTCCGCCCGAGCTGGACGTCGTGCTGCTCGATCGCGGCTACCGCTCGGATGTCGCCACGACGGCGCCGTGGTTGCTGCAGGGCGCGAAGACCCTCTCCTATGCGGTGAACATGGCTGCGCTCCGCGAAGCACACCGTCGCGGGGCGAACGACGTGATCTTCGTGTCCAGCGACGGATACATCCTCGAGGGGCCGAACTCCACGGTGATCGCCAGGATCGACGGTGAATACGTCACGCCGCCGGTGGAGTTCGGCATCCTGCCAGGGACAACGCAGTCCGACGCGTTCGATGCGTTGACAGACGGCGGCGATCGCGTTGCGGTGCGCGGCCTCACGGTCTCCGATCTCTCGGGTGCCGACGCGCTCTGGCTGTGCTCGAGCACTCGCGGCGCAGCGCCGGTGCGATCACTCGACGGGGTCGCCCAGCAGGTCGATCGGGCGATCACACAGCGCATCTCCGACTTCCTGAACGCACGAAAGGCCTGACAGATGATTCCGGTGATCGACGGACACAACGACCTGGCCTGGGCGCGCAGACGGCGCCACGCTCTGTCCACGCAGCAGCTGCATGAACTCGTCGCGGAGGCGCACACCGACATCCCCCGACTCCAAGCAGGGGGCGTCGGCGGTCAGTTCTGGTCGGTATGGGTCGACTCCTCACTCGAGGGCGCGGCGCAGGTGACCGCGACCCTCGAGCAGATCGACTTCGTGCACCGACTGGTGCAGGACTATCCGGAGGTCTTCGCCTTCACCCGCACCTCGCACGAGGCGCGTACCGCCATCAGGCAGGGGCGCATAGCGTCACTGATCGGAGTCGAAGGCGGCGCACAGATCGACAACTCCCTCGGCGTTCTGAGGCAGTATGCGCGGCTCGGCGCCCGCTACATGACACTCACCTGGAACCACACGACCGACTGGGCTGACGCCGCCACGGATGCTCCGCGCCACGGCGGCCTCAGCGAGTTCGGTCGCGACGTCGTGAGGGAGATGAATCGGATCGGGATGCTCGTCGACCTCGCGCACGTCGCGCCGTCGACGATGCGGGATGCGATCGCCACCAGCATCCGTCCGGTGATGGTGAGCCACTCGGGTGCCGCGGCGCTCTGCGACCACCCGCGCAACGTCCCTGACGATGTGCTCGCCGCGATCGGAGCAGGCGGCGGGATAGTGATGGTCGCGTTCGTCCCGACGTTCCTCAGCCAACAACGCCGCGACTGGCACGTCGCCGGCGAGGTCGGCACACCGCCCGAGGTGACGATCGCCCATGTCGCCGACCACATCGAACACGTGCGAGCCGTCGCTGGAGTGCACGCGGTCGGTATCGGAGCGGACTATGACGGCACGGATGCCATGCCCACCGGCCTTGAGGACGTATCGGGGTATCAGCGGCTGCTCGACGAGCTGCGACGCAGGGGATGGAGCGAAGACGAACTGCAGGCGCTGGCGTTTCGCAATGCGCTACGAGTGCTGGAGGCCTCGGATGCCGACCACCTCGCCTTCCTTTCCGGACGCCAGGATCGTCCCCGGGTGCTCATCGTCGTGAACGCCGACGGTTCGGGACCCCGGCGTCTGCTGAGCTGGCTCAATGCCGCAGGCGTCCGAGCGGATGTACGCCATGGCGCACATGGTCTTCCGGAGAACCTGGAGTCCTACGACGGCCTGGTGATGCTCGGCGGCGGCATGATGCCCGATGACATCGAGAAGGGACCCTGGCTTCCGGACGAGCGACGACTCGCGTCCGAAGCGATCGAACGGGACCTGCCCACGCTCGGCATCTGCCTCGGTGGACAGCTGCTCGCCCAGATCGCGGGCGGCGAAGTGCGTGAGTCGTACGGGGTGAAGGAGCGCGGTTCCACGGTGATCACGACGACCTCTGATGGGCGGGATGACGCGGTGATGTCGGGGCTCGGCAGCGCAGCCCCGCTGATCGAGAACCACCAGGACCAGATCACGGTGCTGCCGCCCGACGCCGTTCTGCTCGCATCGAGTGAAGGGGTCGCCATCCAGGCGTTCCGCATCGGCGCTCACGTCCGCGGAGTGCAGTTCCATCCCGAGGTCTCAGCCGATGACCTGCTGTGGTGGAGCGAACCGACCGATCCCGCACCTGGCGATCGCCCTGTCGCAGACCTCGTCGCCGAGGCCCTTCGCGTCGACGAGCAGAACACTGCCGCGTGCCAGGCGTTGGTGCGTGGCTTCGCGCAGGAGGTGCGTGAGGCCGCGGGGATCCGGGCGTGAGCGTCACGCCGACTCCGTCGATCACGGCTGCGCTCGACCAGGCCACGGCAGCCGCGATACTGCAGGGGGCGATCGCCGAGACGAGACATCTCGCCCCCGCCACCGCCGCCGCCATCACACGCGACGGCGAGTTCGTCGCCGTCGATGCGCAGGGGATGCCGCGAGGAGACGGGACCAGCACGTCACGGGGGACGGTGTTCCGTATCGCGTCGATGACGAAGAGCTTCCTCGCCGCCACCGCTCTCGCGCTTCGCGACGACGGACTGCTCGATCTGCACGCCCCGGCCGCGCAGTACGTTCCCGGTCTCGCCGCCGCGACCTTTCGCGGGCGGCCGGCATCGATGACCCTCTCGTCGCTGCTGTCCAACCGGGCGGGGCTCACCGAGGACAATGCGTGGGGGGATGAGATGCTCGGCGAACCGCGAGAGTCGATCGCAGAGATGGTCGACTCCGGCCTGCGACTCGCTGCGCTCCCCGACACCGAATACCACTACTCGAACCTCGGAATATCGATGATCGGCCGAGCCATCGAAGCCGTCACCGGCCTGCCCGTCGAGGTCGTGATGCAGCAGCGCATCATCGACCCGCTCGGCCTGTCGAACACGAGACCAGCGGCATCGCTGTATCCGCGCGGTACCGAACTCGCCCTGGGCTTTCGCACCTTCGACGACGGGACGACGTTCGTCGAAGAGCCGTACGTGGGTTCGGGTGCGCTCGCCTGCATCGGCAGCCTCTTCTCGACGCTCGACGACATCGCGCGATGGATGCACTTCCTCGGCACGGCGTTCGATGACGCTCCGATCGCCGAGGATGTCCTCTGCGCAGCTTCCCGAAGAGAGCTGCAGTCGGCGAGATCCATGATCCCGATCACCGGTGGACGCTTCGACCCTGACCTCGTCGACGGCGCAGGCTACGGCTACGGAGTCGCCATCGAGCACGACAGGCGGTTCGGCAGGATCGTCCAGCATGCGGGCGGCCTTCCCGGCTTCTCCTCGCACATGCGGTGGCATCCCACCACCGGGATCGGCGCCGTCGTGTTCGGCAACTCCGACGCATTCGACGCCGCTCCGGTCGCGGCTCAGGCGCTTCGGAACGCACTCGCTGCGATCGACGCGCCCGCGGCGATCGTCCGACCGTGGCCGGAAACGCTCGCCGCCGCGTCTGCCCTGGATGACCTCGTGCGCGCTCAGCGTCCGCTGTCGGATGCGGTCGAACTGCTCGCCCGCAACGTGCTCCGCGATATTCCGGAGCCTGTGCGCGCCGCGAGGCTTCGCACCGCGATCGACGAGGTCGGCGATCCGCTCCCGCAAGCAGGGTCGGCCCTTCAGCGCATCCTCACCGCGAAGGATGCGGCGTCACTGCGCTGGAGGATCCCCTGTGAACGCGGCGCACTGATCTGCGATGTGCATCTGATGGGGCTGCACCGGCCGCTCGTGCAGTCGTTCTCGGTGCGCGTCGGCGACGGGGACATCCCCCGCGGCGCGGCCGCTGACATCACCGCGCACCACCTCGTCGAACTCCCCTGAACTCGGAGACGAACCCACCCCTCGATACGCTCGAAGCATGTTCCGGAGATCACTTCCCCGATACCTCGCTCTGCTCGTGACCGCCGTCGCGCTGATGCTCACCGCATCCGGTGCCGTGGCATCCGCGATCGAACCGCAGGCGGGCGTCGATGATTTCGACTTCTCCTCATGGGACGCGACGTACGAGGTCGGCATGGATGCGGACGGGCGCGCGACCATGCATGTGGTGGAGACCCGCGTCGCCGAGTTCCCCGAGTACGACCAGAACCGGGGCATCGTCGCGGGCTATCCGGACAGTTATCAAGGAGCAGGACTCGACACCTCGATCATCTCGGTGCGTGACGAGAACGGAGACGACGTCCCCTACGAGATCGAGAAGGACGACGGCATCATCTACGTCCTCACGGGTGACGACGACTACGTGCACGGCTCGACGACGTACGTCATCGAATACGAGATGCGCGACGTCATCCTCGCCGCCGAGGGCACGAACGTCGATGAGTTCTATTGGGATCTGCTGCCGCTGGACAGCACCCAGGACATCCGCCGATTCCGCGCAGACGTCGTCTTCGATGACGCGCTGGCCGCGCAGCTCACCGGCGACTCCGCCTGCTACCAGGGCCCGCAGGGCTCGACGGACACCTGTGACCTCAGCGAGGACGCCGGCACGTTCTCCGTCAGCGCGAACGACTTGACCGCGGGCGAGGGTGTGTCTGTGGCGATCGCACTGGAGCCCGGCACGGTCACCCAGCCATCGGCGCGCAGGCCCAATGCCGCCACCGACGTGCTGCCCTACGCAGTCGGCGGCGGCGCCGTACTGCTCTCACTCGGCGGCTGGTTCGCCACCAGCGCCATGATCCGTTCCCGCCGCCGAGGCACTGGCATCGTGGTGGCGCAGTACGACGTGCCGGATTCGATGCCACCTCTCCTCGCGAGCGCCGTCGTGCCCAAGACGAAGAACTCGCTCACCGCGCAGATCGTGCACCTCGCCGTCCGCGGACTCATACGACTCGAAGACGTGCCCGAGGACGGCGAGAAGAAGAAGCGACGCCCGCGTCTGCGCCGACTCGACGGCCCGATCCCCGATCCACTCGACGAGCGGGCCCTCAAAGCGCTGTTCAACAGCACCGAGACGGGCATCGTCATGAAGATGCCGAAGAACAGCGCGGCGTTCTCGAAGCGCATGGTGGCGCTCCTCAAGGCCGGCCCGAAGGCCGCGGAAGAACGAGGACTGACCACGAAGGCCCGCAGCCGAACGGCGCAGATCGTCCAGATCGTCTCGCTGGTCGTCCTCGCGGTGATGATCGGCCTGTTGTGCTGGGGGCTCTTCACCGGCAGGTCATCCGCCGGCCCGGTGTTTCTTGCAACGCTGGCCTGCGCCATCGTCGTGGTCATCTCGAGCGTGATGGCGTTCAAGCAGCACACCGTGCTCACCCCGGAGGGCGCGCTCCAGCTCGAGTATCTGGAGGGCGTGCGCGAGTTCATCCGCGTCGCGGAGGCCGACCGGCTGCGAATGCTGCAGTCGTATTCGGGCGCAGAGCGTCGCAGCGATGGCACGGTCGACGTCATCCACGTGTACGAGAGGCTGTTGCCGTACGCGATCCTGTTCGGGCAGGAACGCGAATGGGGTGAAGTGCTCGAGGTCAGCTATGCGAGTGAGCAGCGGTCACCCGGCTGGATCGACGGCTCCGCGGTCGGCCTGACGATGCGGATGACCGCGTTCTCCGCCGCGACGCGTGCTTCTTCGACCTACACCGCGCCGAGCACAGGCAGCTCGTCGAGCTTCGGCGGATCGTCAGGCGGCGGATTCTCCGGTGGCGGCGGAGGCGGCGGATTCTCTGGAGGCCGCTGACGCGTGAGGCCGAATCTGCCTCTGGAAAACCCAGACCATCTGGCGTGTCGTCGGCGCGGCGCACCGTGACACACTGAAGACACGCCAGGTCGTCCCTGTTTCCCCAGGCGGGTGCCCGTCCGGGTCGGCCGAGCTCGTCAGATGATGGGCGGATCGGATGCGTCGCGCAGAGCCCGCTCGACGGTCGACTGCACGAGCGCCGAGAGGTAGCCGCCCGGATTGTCCACGCCGATGCCACGGAGCAGCGACGTCGACTGTCCGATGATCGCCCGGGAGAACTCGGATGCCGTCGCGATCGCCTCCGCGTACGAGGCTCGGTCGTCCTCGCCGATGACGACCGGCTCGCATCCGAGCTCGACAGCCAGCGCCTGCGCGATCGGCAGCACCGGCGCGGGAGCGGTGACGGCGGCGAAGCTCGCCCGCAGCTGGCGCAGATCGATCGAGGTTCCGGTGAATGAGATCGCCGGGTGCACGGCCAGCGGGATGGCGCCCGCACGCTGCGCGGGCTCCAGCACACCGATGCCGTAGGCGGGATCCGTGTGCAGCACGAGCTGACCCGGCTGCCAGGCGCCCAGTTCCGACAGTCCGCTGATGAGTCCGGGAAGCTCGTCGTGCGGCACTGCGACGATCACGAGCTCGCTGCGACGCAGCACCTCCGCGGCATCGAGCACCGGCACGTCTGGTAGCACACCGGCGACACGGTCATCGTCGGAGCCGCTCGTGATGCCCGTGATCGCGTGTCCCGCACCCGCGAGCGCAGCACCGATCACCGGTCCGACGTGTCCGGCGCCGATGATCCCCACGCCGAGTCGTCCGTCACGGTTCATACGGACCGCTCGTGCTCAGCATCCTGAGCCCAACGATGACTGTGATCACGACCCGCTGCCGCCGCTGCGCGGCGCGAGATGTCATCCATGGCCGCAGTCAACGCCGCGCTCTCGATGCCGACGACATCGCCGAGGACGGGGCCCGTGACGCTGTGCACCTTGAGCGCCGCGACGCGCTGGGCCCGATCGATCGGTCCCTGCGCGGCCGAGACGCCCTGCATGCGGGCGAGCGGGAACACCGCGAGCTTGCGCCAGAAGTTGCCGCGCCGCATGATCACGCCGAAATCCGTGACCGCGAAGCCGTGGCGCTTCCACGAGAAGGGTCGGCGCCACCAACCGCGCCGCTGCAGCACCTGATAGGGATCGCCAGCCTGGGGTCCGAAGATGCCCTGCTCCCAGATGAGCGGTCGATCCGCTTCGGGCATGTCGGGAAGCACCAGCGCGAGCACGCGCTCGACGTCGCCGCGAGTGCCCACCGGCAGCACGATGTTGAACTGCTGAGCCGTGCTGGACTGCTGCTGGGATACGCTCTTGCCGCTCATCCGGTTGATCTTGATGGTCCACCAGCCGAACGGCCGCCACAGGATGGACTGCGTCACTTCGACCGCGAAGATCCGCCCGGGCGGAATCGTCTCGGTGACAGTCGTGAACAGGCCGAACGTGATGCGCACACCGTCGGACGTCGGCGCGATCGAGTAGCGCAGCGACCTGGATATCTGCGCCCAGACGATGGCCACCGCGGCGATGACGAACGGCACCCCCACGCCGAGAAGGATCCCGACGACGCCGATCCACGCGTCAGGATCGCCATCCGAGAGGATGGCAGGGATGGCGAAGGCCATCGCGATGCCGAAGATCAGGATGAAGAACCCGAGCCACAGCACGCCTGCGAGCAGCTGCGACCCGACGAGTCGTCCGGTCGGGATCTTGACGACGCTCTCCGGTGCGACATCGTTGAGGTCGACGCCGCCGATGAGGTCGTTCACTCCCCCGTTCAGCGAGCCGACGAACTGGGAGCGGATCGTCGCGGCGCCCGCCGGAGTAGCGTTCTGCGGCGACCGACCGTGCTGCCTCGCCTCGCGCGCCGCGCGCGCACCGGATGCGAGCCGGAGGATGTCCGATCGCACCGTCTCCGCCTTGGTCGTCGAGAGGTACTCCAGCGGCACGTTCGCGTCGGTGCCGGCGCCGACGACCTCCAACTTGGCCATACCGATCAACCGTGCGGGGAAGGGCCTCGTGAGATTGACGCCCTGCACGCGGTCGAGCGGTGCCCGGCGCTGCGAACGGAAGATGATGCCCTTTCGCACTTCGACGTGCTCGTCGGAGATGCGGAATTCCTGGAAGCGCCAGACCAGCCAGAACAGCGCGATCAGCACGATCAGCACGCCCAGCACGACGAGGAGGACGACCAGGATGAGGTTGTTCTCGAACACCCAGTCCACCGGATCGCCACCGGCGTAGTCGCCGACATGAGCCTCTTCCGGGGCAAACAGTCCGATGCCCCAATAGATGATGCGGTCGCGGAAGTTGTTCAGCATGATTCCGGCGACGATGATGAGCACGAGGCCGCCCTTGAAGAGCGGCGTCAACGGATGCAGTCGGTGCCATTCGCCGTCGGCGAGCGACTCGCTGCCCGCGGGCGCGGACGGCACGGGTGGCTGCGCCGCGTGCGGATCAGGGGGCTGAGGAGTGCTCACAGGCCGGTCCGTCGAGTCTCGGCGACGTCGATGAGGGTGTCGCGCAGCGCTTCGGCGGCCGCCTGCGTGAGTCCGGGGATCTGCACCCCCGTCGTGGCGGCGGCGGTGACCATCTTGAGCTGCGAGACGCCGAAGGCGCGATCCAACGGTCCGTGCGTGATGTCGACGAGTTGCATGCGGCCGTATGGCACGGCGATGATCCGCTGCCACAGAATGCCCTTGCGGAACACGATGTCATCAGCGCGCAGCATGAAGCCGATCGCCTTCGCCTGCCGCGGAAGGATCACCAGGGTGATGAGGATCATGACCGTGATGATGCCGGCAGGGATCCAGATCCAGTGCTGATCGAGAACCAGTCCGACGATCAGGGCGGCGATGACCACCAGTGCCAAGAAGATGCCGTTCTGCAGGAACTGCGAGACGACGTAGCGCGGCGAGATCTGATGCCATCTGCCGTCGAGGTCGATGCGTCCTGCGCCACGTGGTTCGCGGAGCTTGTCGTAGGTGCCCTCATCGAGCACAGGCGGTGCGGTGATGGGAGAGGCCGGCGGGGCCTCCGACGCCACGGCGGGGGCCATCGGCTCGGCAGGTGCTGCCGGAGCGGGCGGAGCAGGAGGCGTCACTTGCGGCGCAGCGTTCGCGGGCATCTGCGGTTCCGACGCAGGCACCGGAGGCGCTGGCGGGGCCGGGGGGATGTTCGGCAGCTGGGAGGGCGGTGTCGGCTCAGTGCCCGGCGTCGGCTCCGGTGGAGGGGTCGTCTGGCTGTCGGTCATCAGGATCCTTCGGCAGGGTGCAGAACTGTTCGGCCACGAGAGCGGCGACCACGAGGACGAGTGAACTCGCCATGAGAGCGGCCATCGCCACAATCGACCCTACCTGTGGATCAACGGGACGCGACAGGAGGAAGACCAGCAGGCCGCCTCCGAACCCCGTCATGATCGCACCGAGCAGGCTCGAGGCCCGGGCGAGGGTCGCGGCGCGCAGCGCACGGAACGGATCGATGCGACCGGCAGACTTGCCTCGAACGCTCCGCCGGACCGGCCAGGCGACGGCGAGAACGGCGACGGCGAGCAGCAGCAGGAGCACCGGCAGGAACCCCGACGGAGCGAACGTCGCCCGACCGGACACCGTCAGCAGATGATCGATCAGATAGCTCACTCCCCCGCCGATCAAGGCGAGGAGGATGAGAATCGGGGCCGAAGTGCGCTTCATCCGCGCCCCGAGCCGTCGCTCGAGCTGTCATCCGCGGCATCCGCGCGGAGAACCACTGCGAGATCGGCGATCCGGCCACGCCCCGGGATCTCGCCGTCTGGGTCGAGGCTGAGCCATGGATCGAGCACGAACAGCCGCTCTGCAGCGCGCGGATGCGGCAGAAGCAGACGCGGGTCATCCGAGACGACGTCGCCGTAGGTGATCAGATCGAGATCGAGAGTTCGATCGCCCCAGCGCTCGCGGCGCTCACGACCGTGCTCCTCCTCGATCGCATGCAGCATGCCCAGCAGCACCTGCGGAGCGAGACGTGTCGAGACGATCGCGACCGCGTTGACATACCCCGGCGCGTCAGGATCGGGACCGTCGAGGCGCACCGCGACCGTCTCGTACAGTTCGGAGAGCCGCACGTCATCCACGAGTGGGAGCCGTTCGATCCGCTCCACGGCGCGTCGGATCGTCTCACGACGGTCTCCGAGATTCGCTCCGAGCGCGATGACGGCGTTCGCCGTGTCACGGCCAGGACGAGGGTCCGGCTGTGCGGGCGGCGGCTTGCGGATCATCGGGGTGCATCCTTCCGTGAACGACGGATCGTGACCGACACATCGGAGAACGTCAGCGGGATGGGCGCGTGGGGCTTGTGCACTGTGACATCGACCTCGTTCACTCGCGCGTCCACGAGAACGACATCGGCGATGCGCTGAGCGAGAGTCTCGATGAGGTCGACCGGCTCGCCTGCGACGACGGCGGCCACTTTCTCAGCGAGCTCGCCGTAGTCGACCGTATCGGCCACGTCGTCGGATGCCGCGGCATCCGCCAGATCGAGACGCAGGCGCAGGTCGATCACGAACTCCTGGCCGTTCTCGCGTTCGTGCTCGAACACCCCGTGGCGGCCGAACACAGTGAGCCCGGTGAGCGTGATCTCGTCCGTGGTCTGCATGCTCACCCCTCCCAGGCGTGCGCGATCGCGAGGGCGTCGCGCGTCGCGGCGACGTCGTGCACGCGCACCGCCCACACACCGTAGCGAACCGCGAGCGCACTCGTCACAGCCGTGGCGAGATCTCGCCGATGCTCGTCGACTTCTCCGGCTCCGTCGAGTGACTCTGTCAGGAATCTCTTGCGCGAGGTGCCGATCAGCACGCGATGGCCGAGAGCGGTGATGTCGTCGAGGCCGCGCAGGACTTCCCAGTTCTGCCCGCCGGACTTGGCGAAGCCGATTCCGGGATCGACGATCAGTCGGGCGGGAGCGATGCCGGCGGCGGCCGCTTCACCGACGCGATCCCGCAACTCGCCGGCCACCTCTCGCGAGACCCGGCGATACTGCGCGCGCGCGTACATGTCGTCCGACGGTCCTCGCCAGTGCCCGATCGCGAAGTCGGCAGAGGATTCGGCGACGGCGCTGAGCATGTCGGGGTCGGCGAGGCCACCGGACACGTCGTTCACGATGCGTGCGCCGGCGTGCACGGCAGCGGCAGCGGTCGATGCGTTGAGCGTGTCGACGCTCACCGGGATGCCGCGGGCAGAAAGCTCCTTGATGACCGGGAGCACGCGCTGCTGCTCCACCTCCGGGTCAACTCGTTCGGCACCGGGCCGGGTGGATTCTCCACCGACGTCGAGCACGCTCGCACCGGCGTCGCGCAACGCCAGACCCTGAGCGATCGCATGCTCGGGATCGATGTAGCGGCCGCCGTCACTGAACGAGTCCGGCGTGACGTTGACGATGCCCCAGATGCCGGTCATCGCTCTTCCCGGCCGGCACCCGTATCGGACGTCGATCCCGCACCGATCAGCGCGATGATCTCCTGCCGTGCGACGGGCTCGGTGTATTCGCCGCGTGCGGCGATCGTCAGAGTGGATGACTCGCTCTGGCGGCCACCGCGCATCGTGACGCAGCCGTGGGTCGCGTCGAGCACGACGAGCACGCCTCGCGTGTCGAGATGCTCCGCGATGGTGTCGGCGATCTGCTCGCCGAGGCGCTCCTGCACCTGGGGGCGGGCCGCGAGGATGTCGACCACGCGCACCAGCGCTCCGAGCCCGACGACCTGCTCGCCCGGCAGGTACGCGATGTGCGCGTGCCCGGCGAACGGCAGTAGATGATGCTCGCAGACGGAGCGGAAACGGATGTCGCGCAGCAGCACCGCACCGGACGGCAAGGTCTCCGGCGCGGGTCCCCGCGTCACGCTGATCGTCCGGGCGAGAGGTGCCGCGGCATCCTCACCCACACCGGCGAAGAACTCGGCGTACAGCTCGGCCATCCGCGCCGGTGTCTGCCGGAGTCCAGGGCGCTCGGGGTCTTCGCCGATCGCCTCGAGGAGCTCACGGGTCAGCCGCTCGACACGCGCCCCGTCGACGGCCACGATCAGGCCGTCGCCGGCCGGGCCTGCCCGGATGCGGGCGCGCTGCCGGTCGCGCCACGGGATGCCGTGGCATCCGCCGACCCGTCCACCGAAGCCGCGGCATCGACCGGGATGACGCGCGTCGGCACATCGATCGGCGGACGATCCGACACCGGGCGCTCGTTGCTCGAGAGCCAGAGGGGCCGTTCGGGAAGCTTGCGGATCTCGGTGAAGATCTCGGCGATCTGGTTGTGATCGAGCGTCTCCTGCTCGAGCAGCGCGAGCGCGAGACGATCGAGGATGTCGCGGTTGTCGCTGATCACCTTGTACGCCTCATCGTGCGCCTGCTCGATGAGCGCACGCACCTCTGTGTCGACGCGCTCGGCGATCGACTCGGAGTACTCACGACCGCGCCCCATGTCGCGTCCTGCGAACGGCTCGCCGCCCTCGGTGCCGAGCTTGACGGGACCGAGGTCGGTCGTCATGCCGTACTCGATGACCATCTTGCGGGCGATGCTGGTCGCCTTCTCGATGTCGTTCGAGGCGCCGGTGGTCGGGTCGTGGAAGACGAGCTCTTCCGCCACGCGGCCGCCCATGGCGTAGGTCAGCTGATCCTGCAGCTCGTTGCGGGTGACGGAGTACTTGTCATCCAGCGGCATCACCATCGTGTAGCCGAGGGCCTTGCCTCGGGGCAGGATCGTGATCTTGGTCACGGGATCGGTGTAGTTCATCGCCGCCGCCGCGAGGGCGTGGCCGCCCTCGTGATAGGCCGTGATGAGCTTCTCGCGGTCCTTCATCACGCGGGTGCGCCGCTGAGGCCCCGCGATGACGCGGTCGATCGCCTCATCGAGGGCACGGTTGTCGACCAGCTGCGCGTTCGAGCGTGCCGTGAGCAGAGCCGCCTCGTTGAGGACGTTCGCGAGGTCGGCACCGGTGAAGCCGGGAGTCTTGCGGGCGACGACTTCGAGGTCGACACTCTTGGCGAGCGGCTTGCCCTTGGCGTGCACCTGCAGGATGTGCAGGCGGCCCTTGAGGTCGGGGGCGTCCACGCCGATCTGACGGTCGAAGCGACCGGGGCGCAGCAGCGCGGGATCGAGGATGTCGGGGCGGTTGGTCGCCGCGATAACGATGACGTTCGCGTTCGGGTCGAAGCCGTCCATCTCGACGAGCATCTGGTTCAGCGTCTGCTCGCGCTCATCGTTGCCGCCGCCCATGCCGGCACCGCGGTGGCGGCCGACGGCGTCGATCTCATCGATGAAGATGATGGCAGGGGCGTTCTCCTTGGCCTGATTGAACAGGTCGCGCACACGAGAGGCACCGACACCGACGAACATCTCGACGAAGTCAGACCCGGAGATCGAGTAGAACGGGGCGCCTGCCTCACCGGCGACCGCGCGGGCGAGGAGGGTCTTGCCGGTTCCTGGAGGGCCGTACAGAAGCACGCCCTTCGGGATACGGGCGCCGATCGCCTGGAACTTCGCGGGGTTCTGGAGGAAGTCCTTGATCTCCTCGAGCTCCTCGATGGCTTCATCCGCACCGGCGACATCGGCGAACGTGACCGTCGGCGTCTCCTTGTTGGCGAGCTTGGCCTTCGACTTCCCGAACTGCATGACCTTGCCGCCGCCACCCTGCATCGAAGAGAGCAGCCACCAGAACAGCAGGCCGAGCAGCACGAGCGGAAGAAGAAGGGAGAGGAAGCCGTCGAACCACGTGGCGCGGGGGACGACGTCGTTGAAGCCGTCCTTCGGGTCGGCCGAGGTGACGGCCTCGACGACCTCGTCTGCACGTGCGTCCACATAGTAGAACTGCACGGTCTTGGAGTCTTCGAACGCCTTCGACAGAGTCATGTCGACACGCTGGTCACCGTCGGTGTTGGTCACCTCCGTGACCGTCTCGCCGGCCAGCAGGTCGAGGCCCTGCTGGGTGGTGATCGTCTTGGGGGCGCCGAGGTTCGAGATCAGCAGGAACCCGCCGAACAGCAAAACACCGATCAGCGCCACATAAACCAGTGGATTCCGGGTGATCTTCTTCACGTCCATGATCCGTTCAGCGTATCGCGCCGTACTTTACGTTCCGCTGGGATTCGCCCACGGCGTACGCCGCGGTGCCCGCGGGTCGTTGAGCGAGCGCCAGCGAGTCGAAACGTCGCAAGTCAGCTGTAGACGTGCGGCGCGAGCACAGCCACATCGCGCAGGTTGCGATAACGCTCGTCGAAGTCGAGGCCGTAGCCGACGACGAACTCGGTCGGGATGTCGAAGCCGACGTACTTGCAGTCGATCTCGACCTTGGCGGCGTCCGGCTTGCGCAGGAGCGCCAGCACCTCGATCGACTCGGGGCCGCGGGACTCGAAGTTCTCCAGCAACCAGCTCAGCGTGAGGCCGGAGTCGATGATGTCCTCGACGATCAGCACGTGCTTGCCGTGCAGGTCGGTGTCGAGGTCCTTGCGGATCTGCACCACACCGCTGGACTTCGTGCTGGAACCGTAACTCGAGACCGCCATCCAGTCCATCGGGGCGTGGAACGGCAGCGCTCGCGCGAAATCGGCCATCACCATGATCGCGCCTTTCAGCACGCCGACGAGCAGCAGATCCTTGCCCTCGTAGTCCTTCGCGACCTGCGCGGCGAGCTCAGCGAGCTTCGCTTTGATCTCCTCCTCCGTGACGAGGATTTCGGAAAGGTCGTCCTGGATCTCAGCCGCGCGCATGCATCGATTTTAGTGACACGATCCTGTGCGTGCGCACTACTGTGAGCGGTGAGGCGAGCGGACGCCGCCGAAGGAAGGAATCTCATGGCTCTTGACGACATCCTCAAGCAGGTGCCGATCGATGACATCGCGGCGAAGCTCAACGTCTCGCCCGACGTCGCGAAGGCCGCGGTCGAGCAGGGCGGCGCAGTGCTGCTCGGTGGGCTGGCGAAGAACGCCGCCAGCGAGGAAGGCTCCGCGGCGATCCAGAACGCACTGCGCAAGCACGAGGGCAGGGCCGGCGTCTCCACCGTGGACGAGGTCGATCAGGCCGACGGCGACAAGATCGTCACGCACGTTCTGGGCGACCAGAAGCAGGAAGTGACGTCGAAGCTGAACTCGTCGGACAAGACCGCCGGCATCGACTTCGGCAAGCTCCTCCCGATCCTCGCGCCGATCATCATGGGTCTGATCGCGAACAAGAACAAGGAGAAGTCGACGACCGCGGACGGCGCGGAATCCGGAGGCGGCATCGGCGACCTCATCGGAGGACTGATCGGCGGCGGCGAAAAGGACGGCTCCGGCGGTGGGATCGGCGATCTGCTCGGCGGGATCCTCGGTGGCGGTTCGTCCTCCGGCGGTGGTGGGATCGGAGATCTGCTGGGCGGGCTGTTCGGCGGGAAGAAGTAGGTTTCGACTCGCTGCGCGCGACGAGGCGGATGATGCGATTGCGCAGCGCCGCGGGGTTGGCGGCGAGCGCGGCGACGCTGACGGAGATGCCTGCTTCTGCGTGCTCGACGATGTCTTCGATGGTCTCTTGGATCATCTCGTCGAACGCCTCGGCATCCTCGCGGAGCTGTTCAGCAGTGCGAGCGAGTGCCTTGGCGATACCGGGACCGAGTTCGCTCTCGAGCACGGGAAGCACACGTTCGCGCACGCGGACCCGCGCGAACCGGTCGTCGAGATTGTGCGGGTCTTCCCACGGCACGAGATCGGATGCTGCGCAGAACGCGCGCGTCGTCTCACGCCGCACGCCGAGCATCGGACGAACCCACATCAGCCCTTCGTCGTCGACGCGGTTCGGCGACATCCCCTGCAGGCTCGCCGCGCCGGCGCCGCGCGCCAGCCCCAGCAGAACGGTCTCGGCCTGATCGTCGAGGGTGTGGCCCAGAAGCACGGCGGCAGCACGTTCTCCGTCCGCGATACGACGCAGCGCCGCGTAGCGCGCGTCGCGCGCCGCGGACTCGGGGCCGTCTGCATCGTGGCGCACATCGACGCGTTCGATCGCAGAGCGGATGCCGAGGGCCCCGGCCTTCGCTGCGGCCGCGGCCGCGGCATCCGCTGACCCTTCCTGCAGCCCGTGATCGATCGTCGCGCTGACCACCTGCATCCCGCGTGCGCGCGCTTCGAACGCCGTCGCGGCGACGAGTGCCAGGGAGTCCGCACCGCCGGAGAGCGCGACCACGATGGTCGACCGCTCCGGCAACTCGGCCAGGGCAGTGCGCACGGCGAGGCGGATTTCGGCGATGGCGGGCGACAGTGAAGGCACACGCCAACGGTACGGCACCGCGAATCTCCTACCCGCGACATCCTGCGCGGCTCTAGTCTGAGCCTGTGACTGCCCAGACCTTCGCTCCCGAGCGGCTGAAGGCTTTCGTCGATGCCGTCGTGGCGATCGCGATGACGCTGCTGATCCTGCCGTTGCTGGAATCGGTGGCCGAAGCGGCGAACGACGGCACCAGCACCGGGGCGTTCCTCGCCGGGCACCGCGGACAGATCGTCAGCTTCCTCCTCAGCTTCGTGCTGATCGCGCTGTTCTGGATGGAGCATCATCGGCAGTACGAACGCGTTCTTCATGTCACCTCACCACTGCTGTTCATCAATGCCGCGTGGATGCTGACGATCGTGTGGCTGCCGGTGCCGACGGCGATGCTCGGCCAGATGGACACGGACCCGCTGCAGGCGCTGCTGTACATCGGGACGCTGATCCTCACCCAGGCGGCGACCCTCGCGGGAAAGCTGTACCTGCTGCGGCATCCCGATCTCGCCGATTTCACTGCGGAGCGGCTTCGACGCGGCGCGATCGCGGATGTGGCGGCGATCATCCTGTTCTGCATCGCATTGCCGATCGCCGCGTGGGTGCACATCGTCGGCTACTACGCGCTGCTTCTTCTCGCGTTCTCGAGTCCCCTGGAGAAACTGCTCGAGCGACTGCGCAGGTAGGCTGGTCTCCGGCATCCACCCGTCTTTTCCTGAGGAGCACACGCATGGGCGCACACGACGCCGTCATCGAGATCCCGCGCGGCAGCCGCGTGAAGTACGAGGTCGACCACGAGACCGGGCGAGTGCACCTCGACCGCGTGCTCTACACGACCTTCGGCTACCCCGCCGACTACGGCTATTTCGACAACACCCTGGGCGAAGACGGCGATCCGCTGGACGTGCTCGTGCTGCTCGACCAGGCGCTGTTCCCCGGTGTCGTCGTCGAGGTCCGTCCCGTTGCAGTGCTGAAGATGAGCGATGAGGCCGGCGGAGACGACAAGCTCGTCGCCGTGCTGTCGAAGGACCCGCGCTGGGCGCACATCCAGGACATCGGCGACCTCGCCGAGTACACGAAGAAGGAGATCGAGCACTTCTTCGAGCACTACAAGGACCTCGAGCCCGACAAGTGGGTCAAGGTCGACGCCTGGGGAGACGCAGCCGAGGCGCAGCGCATCCTCGATGAGGCGATCGTTCGTGCCGGCGAAACCGCTCACTGAGCCGAGTCGACGTCAGAAGCCCTCGGCCGGCCTTCACGGCGGCCGAGGGCTTCTTCGTGCTCGACCTCAGACCGAAACGCCGCGTGCCGCCATGAAGTCGATGGGGTTGGTGTATCCGCCCCGGATGTAGACCTCGAAGTGCAGGTGGCAGCCGAAGGAGTTCCCGGTGTTGCCCGCATAGGCGATGACCTGACCGGACTCGACCCACTGACCGTTGCGCACCGCGAGCGAGTTGATGTGGGCATAGCCGGTGCCGACGCCGCCGCCGTGCTGGATACGCACGTAGTTGCCGTATCCGCCGTTCCAGCCGGCATAGTCGACGGTTCCGGCGTTGGCCGCGAAGATCGGCGCCCCGCAACCGTTGGCGAGGTCGACGCCGTAGTGGAATCCGCTGGAGCAGTAGCTGTTGCCGCACTGGACCAGGCGCGCGCCGTAGCCCGAGCTGCGCCGTCCGTCGTGCGGGCGCGTCCAACCTCCGGTGCCGCCACCGTTGTTGTTGTTGGCGGCCGCAGCTGCGGCGGCCGCTGCAGCGGCAGCGGCAGCCTCTTCAGCGGCCTTTTTTTCTCGAGCCTTGCGCTCTTCCTCGGCGACGCGCACGCCCTCCTGGTAGTCCGCGACGGTCTTCGCGGTCGTGTCCTGGAGCGCTGCGAGTTGTGCTTCGAGCGTCGAGAGGTAGGCCGTCTGCTCATCGAGCGCGGCCTGAGCCGCTTCGGCCGCCGCTTGAGCGGCGATCATCTTCTCTTCGGCCACCTTCTGCAGTCGGTCGCGCTCTGTGCGTGCGACCTGCGCCTGGTCGCTGATCGACTGCGCGGAGTTGCGGGCCGCGACAGCATCGTCGTAGACGGACTGGTTGTAGTCGAGAAGCTTGTCCATCGTGCCGAGTTTGGAGAGCAACTGATCGGCGTTGGCTGCGGATCCGGCGAAGAAGAGCTCGAGGGCGGTGTCGTCGCCGCCGTTGCGGTAGAGCTGTGCGGCTACCTGTCCTGCCTTGGTGGCGGACTCGTCTGCGATCTTCGCCTGCGTGTCGGCCTGCGCCTGGAGCTCATCGGCCTTCGTGATCGCGTCGAAGAACGCCTGCTGTGCGGCGTAATACTCGTCGCCGGCCGTCTTTGCCGCTGCCTGGGTCTCGGCGACCTTCTGGGTCAGCGCATTGATGAGGTTCTGGATGCGCGTGATCTCGGCGGCCTTCGCTGCCTCGTTGTTCTTCGCCTGCTGGACATCGTCCCAGCTGGGGTACGAGGCGGCGTAGGCGGCGTTGACGCCGGAGCCGATGCCGAAGGCGCTGATCGCTGCGACGCTGAGGACGCCGAGGCCGAGGGCGTTGCGCCGGGTGAGAGTGCTCTTCTGCCAGAAGGTGCGCCGCTCGGTGAGGCTCGGTGCGCAGCCGCACGAGTCTCCCGCTTCGCGCGCAGCATCCATCGCGGACTGCTCGTTCACGTGGCCCCTTCCACAGGTTTCACTCATGCCACAGTAGCAACATCTTCAACATCCGCAACAGCAAATTGGGATGCCGTGAAGGGCAGGTGCCGTCGATCATCCTGCCGAAACGCCCGGGCGGAAAGGCTGCGTGCCCTCGATTAGCGTTTTGGTCAGATCATCCTTTATGCTTGAGCGTCGGCAAGGAAGTCCCCCGGGACACCCTTCGGCCCCATCGTTTAGCGGCCTAGGACGCCGCCCTTTCACGGCGGTAGCACGGGTTCGAATCCCGTTGGGGTCACTCCGTCCGATACAATTTAAAAGCATGGCCCTGTAGCGCAGTTGGTTAGCGTGCCGCCCTGTCACGGCGGAGGTCGCGGGTTCAAGTCCCGTCAGGGTCGCTCTAAGCGACGGGCCCTTTTTTCGAAGAGGGCCTTTCGTCTAGGTTGCGGCAGTTCTACGATTTGCCGCATGGCTCTGTAGCTCAGTTGGTAGAGCGCACGACTGAAAATCGTGAGGTCACGGGATCGACGCCCGTCGGAGCCACAAGGTGACCGTTACAGTCATCCTAGAAACCCTCGCCTAGCTTCTAACATGGCGGGGGTTTTGCTTTGCCCTGATGGGTGCCGGTTTCCGCACCTTTCTCTGGGACTGTTCCGGCTGGTCGTTGAGCGAGCGCAGCGAGTACTTTCCCTGCTCCACGACGAACAACTCGAAGGCAGACGCGTGGGGCGCACCTGGCTCGTCGACGAGACGTCGGTTGCCGCGCGAGCATCACTCGGCGTTTCAGCAGGACGACCATGGACCGCGGCAACCATCCGTCGCATCATGGGTGCGCTCTCGGACGGCGGCCGGCTCGGCACGCGTGACACCGGTCTAATCATGCGTACCAGCACCGACGAGCTCGCGGCGAAGATAGGCCAGGCGATCACGGTTCGCCGATACTCCACAAAGTGGATGGAGCGCGTGGCCGAGCACCTCACGCTTACCGGGGAGAGCGCGATCGATCGGATCACTACCGAGCCGGGGCGGCAGTTGCACGCCGGTGCCCGCGGTCTCCATGGATATGTTCGCAGCGGCGGCTCACTTCGTGCGCTTACGAGCGCTGCGCGCCTCGTCGAGGATTCGACTGGTGACGTTTTCGTCTACCGGATTCGCGACGATGCGTTCCCCTGGCAGGAGACGCCCGTCGCGCTCGTCGCAGCAGACTGCTTCCGATCGACGTCTACGCGCGTCCGATCAGTCGGAATCGACGCACTGGGGCAGATGAGGGCGCAATGGTTGACGAACATCGCCTGACGGACGTCGACATACTCCTGAACCTCGAAGCAATCGCCGCCGACGTCAGCGCTGTGGCCGGACCGCTCCAGCGCCTGGGCATGCGTCCCGTGGAGCCCCGTGGCCCCTTCCACAGATTCGCTCGAGGCGAAGATATCGTCGACGTCATGGTCACCAACCTGGCAGGCCCCGCGAGATGGATGTCGCGCCCCATCATGCGCGCCCCTGGTGCCACGCTCGCGCTGCAGGATCCCGACATCTACATCGTGAAACCGACGGCCACGACGTTCAGATCGCCGTTCCTCGCACACCGGCAGCACTCGTGCTCAAGGCCGCCACCTTCAAGAACGTGAGAACTTTCTATACTCATTCAAGGCTGGCCTCCGGCCTGCTGTGCGGGCACCACCGGACACAGGCTTACAGTTGTGGATCCGAACTATCGGCGAACCTGCGTCCGCTTTCAATGTCCTCGCTAGATCCCCCGTCCACTTTCAATCTCATGCCCATAATGTAGGTAGATCCAAATACACTTACATTGTGGACGTCGAACGCTTCGGAACCAGCCCTCTAGTTTTTCTTGGTGTCCAGAACTTCGGCGTTTGTCTTTAGTTTTTGAGCTGAGTTCGTCGAGTCGATGCGTGGTTCAGGCGGCTTTGCCGAGTCGGGCGTTGTCGATGTAGCCGGTGACGTGTCGCCGATCGCGGGCAGGATCCGGTCATCGAGATGGACGTAAAGTGTGATCAGGAGGGTGTTGAGGTCGGTATTCACACATTGGGCTTAACACCCTCTGCCAACGATTAACAGCCTCCACGCCGTTCACAGCCAATCGGACTCACTCATCTAGGCTCCCTCACTCCCATCTCTGGCGTCGATGGACGCTTCAACCGTCCGTTCGAGCACTTTGCCTATGTCGCAGATCCGCTGACTGACGAACCACAACTCGAAGGTGCTACCTGGCACGCGGTCACTCGAGCCAGTCGAGCGCTCGCACGACTCGACCAAGCCTCACGCCAAGTCCCCAACCCACGACTGTTCCTCCGCCCTACGCTCCGCCGCGAAGCGCAAAGCACGTCCGCGCTCGAGGGCACGTTTGCCCCTCTTGAGCAGGTCTTGGCTTCCGACGCAACCGAGATCAGCGGGCGCAGCAAAGAGCTTCAAGAGGTCCTCAACTACATCGAAGCCGCCACCCTGGCATACGACGCGGTCGAGCAAGGACGCACCATGAACGTCGGTCTTCTAGAGACAGTGCACGCCATCCTCGTTCGCGGCACCGATGCCGACACCGAGCAGGCCGGGCGAGTGCGCACATCGCAGGTCGCGATTGGGAGCCCGACCGGTGCCATTGAGGACGCTCGTTTTGTCCCGATGCCTCCAGGAGTCGCTCTAGGAGTAGCGGTTCAAGACTTCACACAGTGGATCAACCGAAGCGGTGCAGCACGCGATCCCATCGTTGCTGCCGCAATGGCCCACTACCAGTTCGAGACGCTCCACCCGTTCAACGACGGCAACGGGCGCATCGGTCGCCTGACGGTCGTGTTGCAGTTCATGACTGACGGCCTTGTCGGTGAGCCCCTGCTCAGCGTCTCACCCTGGCTTGAGGCGAGACGCGCGACCTACCAGGAGCACCTCGCGCAAGTCTCAGCCACTGGTGATTGGAACCCATGGATCGCATTCTTCGCAGAGGGGATCGCCGCGTCTGCCGAGGACGTAGCCCATCGCGTAAATCGGATACTCGCTGTTCAGGCACGCTACGTGCAGATTCTTCAAGGAGCGGGGGCACGTGGCGTTATTCGCGACATCGTTGACGCGCTGATCGGGGACCAAGTCATAACGGTGTCGCTCATGAGCGACCGATTCGGCCGAACGCCTCAGGCTGTATCACCAGCGATCCAGAAGCTAGTCGATCTTGGGATACTGTCAGGCCCGTACGGCACCTATGGGCGCCAATTCATCGCCGATGATATCTTTCTTGCCGTCACCGCGCCCCCCGGACGCGTACCGCTCCCTGATGATCCGCTTCGTCATGAGACTAACGATGAACCTTCTCGCCTCTGACGCATGATGAGCCAGGCACAAACAATTCCAGCGCCGGGGGCGCCGCTGCGACAGAGCAGAGCAACAGCACGGCGACGATGAGCGTGCCTACATCGATCGACAGTTCGTCAAGAGGCGAGTCCATCAAGGAGCCTCATTGCAAGGCTAGCGACGATCGACCCTAGGGCCCCGGAAGCTGTATCTCCGGAGAAGGAACCCAGCCATCGCAACGCAGCAGGGAGTCTCGGATCGGAGACATCACGTCGTTCGATCACGTCGTCCACAACACCCACTGCACGAGAGAGCTTGGCCCGCGTCCCGGGTTCTGTGACTATCCCAATGAGACGTTCCGCCTCGAACGACAAGGCCGTCAGGTCACGCTCAGCGGCCTCCAAGTGATAGGAGAACGTACCGCTATTGCGCTGGTCGCCAGCACCAAAGTGAGCTGGCCCATTCACGATGATCCGTTCGGCGTGCGGCCCATACGCCTCCCCAGGAGTTTTGAGTTAGCCGCCCCGCAGTCGGCGGTTCCCCCATCAACAACTGGATCAGACCATACTCAGGGAGAACGATCTGCCCTCGCCGCACAAGGTCACGCGCAAGCTGGATCGCCTCTTGCGGCGTGACGCCATAGGACGCCCATGCCTCCCGAGTCATCGGGACATCTGTATGGGTGTCTCTCGCGATCGCACGCCAACTCATCAGAACGTCATGTCCGAGTTCCTCAAGCTGTTCGTCCGTCAATGTGGTCGCTGTCACCTGTCGGACTCGATAGGCGGCGCCGGCCCCAACTACTACAAGCAATAGGATCGGCAGGCCGATCGAAATCAATCAGGCACGGACCCTCCAAGATGACGAACTTCCGGACAGCCTACGCAGGCGCAGCTATCTGTGCCGGTTCCGTGCCGGTAGCTCCACTGAAACCACTCCAAACCAGCCGTCACCAACGATGATATCTTCCGCGGAATCACGCGGCGAACGGCGACCAACGGGTACCCGCTACCCCACGGAATCCAACTGAAACTCGCGAGGTCACGGATCGACGCCCGTCGGAGCCGCTGTCCCTCAAGAGGCTTTTACTCTTGGGGGCCCTTTCAGTTAAGTCCTAGTCCGAGTAAAAGGTTGCCGTCAGGCGTCGAGCCCGGCTGTCGCCGTCGCGAGGTCGGCGACGACATCGCTCAGTTGGCCGGTCTTCTCGAGCACCGCACGCTGACGCATCGCGCCGTTGCCGCGAGTGAAGATCCGATCGACCTGCTCCTCGACACGCGCCTCGTCGCCGTTGTCGCGCAGCGCCGCACGAACGTGCTCGATGAGGTCGGCGACGACCTCGCGTGCGGCACGGGGTTTGAACGTTCGGGGATCGATCAGGTCACCTTCGATGCCGAACCGTCCGGCCTGCCAGCTCATGAGCCTCAACATCGAGACTGAGATAGGCAGCGGGTCCTCCCCCGCGCTCCATTCGGCCGCGGCCGTGTCGACGAGGGCGCGGCACAGTGCGGCGATCAGCACGGTGTCCGCAGCATCCGGACACACATCGGCGACACGGATCTCGACCGTCGGGTAATGATGCGACAGCCTCGCATCGAAGTAGACCATGCCCTCATCGAGGATCGCGCCGGAGGCGATCATCGAGGAGACGAGCTCGTGATACCTCTCGGCAGTTCCGAACGCCTCGGTCGGACCAGCGGTAGGCCAGCGCACCATGGCCTGAGAGCGGAAACTCGCGTACTTCGTGTCTTCACCCTGCCAGAACGGAGAGTTGGCGCTGAGCGCGAGCAAAACAGGAAGCCAGCCTCGGATGCGGTCGAGCACACCGACGCCTTCATCGTCCGATTCGATGGAGACGTGCACGTGGCATGCGCCCGTGAGCTGCTCGGTCGTCGTCATTCCGAAGTGCTCGACCATCTTCAGGTATCGAGGCTTGCCGACGATCGCGGCTCCGACCGGCAGCGGCGATGTCCCCGAGGCAATCACCCGAGCGCCCGCACGACGCGCCGCGGTGATCGCATACTCCCGCCACGCCCGCACACCGTCGCCGAGCGCGACCATGTCGGTGTGCGGAATCGTGTCGGTCTCGATCTGCTGCTGCTGGAGTTCGTGCTCGAGCGAACCACCTGGCGCGTCGTCGGGCGCGGCAGGCTCGGCGCCGTTCGCCGGCTCAGCAGGCTTCGCAGTCTCTTCCGCATACTGCAGGGTGCGAGCGGCAACCGATCGCGGTCGCCCGCTCTCGGCATCGACCAGCAGCAGTTCCTCTTCAACACCGACGGTACGCATGCGCCCAGTTTGCCTGTACGGGGCGAAGAGAGAAAGCTCGAGGTGAGAACGAGAGGAGAATCGCATCGTGTGCAGATTGCTCGGCTATGTCACCACGCGCCCGACTTCGGTCGTCGACGTCCTCGGCCGTGAAGACTTCGAGACCTTCACCGCCCTCACCGAAGTGCACAGCGATGGCTGGGGCATGGCATGGCACCGCTCGCTCGACGCGCCGACCGAAGCGGTCTCCTCGGCGCAGAACGCCTCGGTCGATCCCCAGTACAGCTCGCTCGCAGAGCAGGCACTCGGATGCTGCGGCCTCGTGCACCTGCGCTGGGCGACGGGAGGTCTACCGGTGTCGCCCGCGAACACCCACCCGTTCACCGATGCCGGATACGCATTCGCCCACAACGGCCACATCGCACCGATCGCACACCTCGAAGAACAGCTCAGCACGGCGTCGCGAGCGAAGCTCATGGGCGACACCGACAGCGAGCGCTACTTCCGCCTCCTCATGCAGTGCATCGATGAGGCTTCGGGTGACGAGGCACGGGGCGTCACCCGCGCGCTCGAGATCCTGGTGCGCGAGTTCCCGAACTCGAGCCTCAACGCGCTCCTTCTCACGCCGACGCGGCTGTTCGCGATCCACATCAACAGCCGCGTCGATTCGCCCGTCGAGTCCCTCCGAGAGCTCTTCGAGTCGGATGAGGCGATGCCGGCGAGTCACGCGACCGAGTACTACGCGATGGACTACCGCATCACCGACGACGCCGTCCACGTCATCTCCAGCGGCCTGGACGCCGAGGGATGGACGCGGATCCCCGAAGACACCGCCGTCGTGATCGACCTCGCCACCCGGGAGATCACGCGACTTCACCCGGTACCGCTCGCGTGAGCGGTGACGGTACACACCGCACCGCCGCATCGGGCACGATGGACACATGACTGACGGGTACGACGCCGGGTTCCTGGCCACACCGCTTCCGATCCCCCGCCCCGTTCTCGACGTTCGCGAACTCACCTATCCGCGGTTCTCCGTTCTGGTCGAACCGCAGCGCCGACTCGCCGCAGTCACCGGCGTCAACATCGACGGCGCCCGGCTCGTCGATGTGCCGCGCACCGGCGATTGGCGCCTCGATCCACGGCTCCCGGCAGACGAGCAGACCGGTCCGGATGTGTACGCGCGAAACGACCTCGATCGTGGCCACCTCGTGCGCCGCCGCGACCCCGGCTGGGGCGCGCCCGCTGAGGCTCGAGACGCCACGGAGGCGACGTTCTTCTACCCGAACGCAGCGCCGCAGGCGGCCGGCTTCAACCAGTCCAAAGAACTCTGGCTCGGTCTCGAGGATCACGTCCTCGAATACGCCGAGACCACCGACCAGCGCGTGTCCGTCTTCACTGCGCCGGTGCTCGCCGATGACGATCCGCCGTATCGCGGCATCCGAATCCCCCTCCGCTTCTGGAAGATCGCCGCATGGCAGGGCCCGACCGGGCTCGCGGCGACGGGCTTCATCCTCGACCAGTCCGACCTCGTCGACATCTCCGAGGGGCTTCTCGCCACACCACCGCTGGGGGCGTTCCGCACCTTTCAGGTGCCGATCGCAGACATCGCCGACATGAGCGGCGTCGACTTCGGTGCCTTGCCGGAAGCCGACGTGCTGGCGGCGCAGGCCGTGCGCCCGGAAGGCTGGCGCACATTGGTCGCCGCAGAAGACGTGATCCTGTGAGCGCGAACCCGCCCGTGCCCGCCGGCGCAACCCGGCGCATCGAACTGACCATGCACAAGCCGTGGTTCGCCCTCTACGCAGGCGTCAGGCCGACGCTCGTCATCGCAGGACGCGGTCAGCCGACGCAGTGGGGCCTCGGCACCTGGCAGGTTCCATCCGATGAGACTGTGACGCTGGGCGTCTTCCTCTTCAACAGGCTCTGGCGCTTCGGCGAGGCCGAGATCGTCCTTCAGCCCGACCATGAAGCAGCGCTCGAGTACCGCGCACCCGCATTGCCGTTCATTCGCGGCCGCTTCCGCCTTCGTACACGCTCCGGCGCGCCGCAGAGCCCGCAGGGGTGACGCCCAGGCACCTCCTCGACACAATGGAGGTATGTCCCCCGAACGCCAGTGGAGGTTGTTGACTTCCGTCCGTCGCGCCATCCGCACCGATCCCTCGAAGGTCGCACTCACCGAGATGCACGCCGTGGTGGGCGAGACGGTCGTCGTCAAGATCCTCGACCTCGCACTGCGGATCGGGGAATCGATGTTCGCCGTGGGGGCCTCGGCGCACGACGTCACCTTCGCCATCACCCGCGTCGCCCGCGTGTACGGCCTGACCGGGGTGCACGTGGAAGTCACCTTCAGCGCGATCAGCGTGTCGTACCACCGGGGCGAAGAAGACTGGCCGACCACCCTGATGCGCGTGGTGCGCGCGGCATCGCCCGATCACGCGAAGCTGCAGCGACTGCAGGCGCTGGTCGTCGACATCACCGAGGGCTTGGACCTGGATGCCGCGCGGATGGCGTTCCGGATCATCCGGCGCACGCCGTTCCTCTACCGTCCCCTCGTCGTGATCATCGCGCGTGCGCTGCTCACCGTCGGCGTCGCCATCCTGCTCGCCGCATCGCCGATCATCATCCTGCTGACCTTCATCGCCGCCCTGTGCGCGGCGTTCACGCAGGCCGGGCTCGCGCGCCTGCAGGTTCCGTCGTTCTTCAGCCAGATCGCCGGCGCGTTCGTCATCACCGTCATCGCGACCGCGACCTCGGCCCTCGGCGCCGCCGGCATCGCTCCGTTCGATCAGGTGCAGCCGTCGATCATCGTCGCCTCTGGCATCGTGCTGATGCTCTCCGGGCTCACCGTCGTCGGTGCGGCTCAGGATGCCATCGACGGATTCGCACTCACCGCCGGCGGCCGCATCCTCGATCTCACGATGCAGACGGTCGGAGTCGTCCTCGGCATCCTCATCGGCCTCGAACTCGCGCGGCTGGTGGGCTTCAGCATGGCGCTGCCAGATGACATCCTGCCGTTCGGCTCACTCGCCCATCAGATCGCAGGCTCCGTGATCATCGCCGTCGCCGTCGCGCTGTTCAACGGCGCGGGGATGCGGATCATCCTCGTCAGCGCAGGACTGAGCGTGATCGCGATCGTCGGTTACAACCTCGCGGTCCTCCTCGACATCCACGAGGCCGCCGCGAGCGGCGTCGGCGCGCTCATGGCGAGCTTCATCGGCATCCTGATCGCCCGGAACTTCCACGTCCCGTCCGTCGCCGTCACGACGGCGGCGATCGTCCCGCTCGTTCCCGGTTCGGCGGTCTTCCGCGGATTGCTCGGGATGGTGGATTCGAACGGCACTGCCGAGGGGATGCTGGTGAGCATCAGTCCGCTCGTGCTCGCAGGTTCGATCGGCATCGGCCTCGCCGCGGGCGCATCGCTGGGACTCTACCTCGGCACCCCGTTGCGCGAGACTCTGGCCAGCGTCGCGAAGTCGCGCGCCCGCGTTCGGCGCTGACCGGCGCCGGGTAGGGCGCATTTCCTCAGGTCGCAGCCCGACCTAAAGTTGATGCATGCCCACACCATCATCGTTGCGCCCGCGCACCAAGCGCCCTCGGTGGAACGTGATCATCGAGAACGACCCGCGGGATCCGGCCTCGGGATGCTCTCTCGATGACGTGCTCGCGAACGATATCCTCCACGGGCGGCGAGACCCGTTGCTGCGGCTGTGGCAGACCGATGAACGAGCACTCCTGATCGCCGCCGACGCTTCAGCGTCGGGCTCGCCCGTCATCGAGGCGAGTGGGGTGCACCGCGTCACCGGCGGTGGACAGTGGCTGGCACCAGGGCCGGCCGCGATCCTCTGGTCTGTGATCGCGAACGAGGAGGCACTACTGTCGGCCGGGGCCGCGAACGTTGCGGAGGCCGCCACGGAATGGGCGCTCGCATCGCTGCGCCAGCTCGGACTGCAGGCGAGCGTGCGTGAGGACGGGGCCATCATGACGCCTATGGGACCCGTCGGCGTCTCTTCGATCACCCGTCGCACGTTCGGCGACGCCGAGGTGCTGATCGCGCAGGGCATGATCGACTACGCCATCGAACCCGCTGATCGCGCGGCGACCGAACTCCTCGGCGGCGATACCGAGAACGTGCGCAGCCAGTCCGGGCTGCCACTGCCCCTCGTGCGCGACCGCTTCATGCGCATGGCGCGCACCCTCTACCTCGCGCGCCCTTTGGCCATACCGCCCGACGAAGAGAAATCACTCACGACCGAGGAATGACATCGCGCCTGGACGACGAGAAGGGGGTCGTGAACCGGATGTCTCCGATTCACGACCCCTGTGTCCTCGACAGATCAGCCGCCGTATGCCTCGGTGATCAGGTCGACGTACTCCTTGGGCGAGTTCATCACGTTGGTGACGAGCGTCTGCACGTCCTCGCCGCTCAGGAAGTGGACCGGGCGACCGGCTTCGGCCGCCTGCTTCTCGAAGGCAGGGTCGGTGAGCACTGCTTCGAACGCGTCGCGGAGCACCTTCAGCGTCGCCTCGTCGACCCCAGGAGGGGCGCCAATGATGCGGCCGCTCGACACGAGGTCGGAGTGCAGCTCAGCGAGCTCCTTCTTATCGGCAGGAACGACATCGACTAGGTTCGCCACGTCGGCGATCTCTGCCTCGCCGGTGTTTACACCGATCACGAGCAGCGGCGTGAGGTCGCCGGCGAGGATGCCCGGCAGCTGACTGCCGAACGAGCGCGAGTGCAGATCGACGTTGCCCTGCACGACGTTCAGGCTCGCCTCGTTGCTCGATGCGAAGCCGGTGACGACTTCGGCCTTGAGGCCGAGCAGCTCGTTCAGCACGACCGGGTCGATGTACTCGTTCGATCCGGGGCCGGTGGCCGCGAAGCGCGTGCCGGCCATGTCCTCGACCGTCTCGATGTCGGTCGAGCCGCTGCCGACGACGACGTCGGGCTCGGAGCTGATCTGACCGATGTAGCTGATCGCCTCGGCGTCGTACTGCACGCCGTCGGTCTTCGCCAGCGCCGCACCGAGGTGGCCAGGGCCGTTGAACATCGCGATGGTGAGGCCGTCCGCGTCGGCGCGGACGAGCTCGTTGGTGGCAAGGATGCCACCGGCGCCGGGCCTGTTCTCGACGATGACCGTGGCATCGAGCTGCTTGGCGAGCTCCGGTGCGAGCATGCGGGCGTAGACGTCATACCCTCCGCCCGGATCGAACGGCACCACGAGCGTGATGGTCTGGTCCTTGAATGCGGCGGCCGCATCCTCAGCGCTGGCCGGTGCGGCTGCGGTGCCGCTGGATGAGCATCCGGCCAGTGCGCCGACGATGGCGACTGCCAGGATGCCTGCTGCGATCTTGCGCATGGTAGATCCTTTCGAGTTCGGGTGCCCGTGACAGGACCCGGTGAGGTTGAAGTGGTGCGGGTGGGAGGAGATGATCAGGCGAGTCCGAGCAGGCCGCCGGGCAGGGGCAGCTTGAGCGCGATCTCGAAGGCCACGAAGACGAGGCCGGTCAGGCATGCGGCGTAGATCGCCGCGAACCACCACGACTTCTCGGCCTGGAACTTCAGGTACCCGACGGTGAACACGACGAGCGCGACATAGATTCCGAACACGGCGAGGCCGATGAAGAATCCTCCGAGCCAGCCGAGGGAGCTGAGCCAATCGCGACCCGTGAGGCTCTTGAAGAACTCGTACTCCTGCTCCGACATCGACTTCGCGACCTCGGGGATGTTCGTCTTGGGAGCGTCGGGCGTGCGCGGGAAGAACAGCACCCGGATGAGGAAGCAGAGGCTGGCGATCGCGCCGGCAGCGCTCACCCCGAGCGGGAAGTACCCGGCGAGGGCGGGGAAGCCTAGCGCCATCGAGAACGCCATGACGAACAATCCCAGCAGCACCGCGGTGATGATCATATCGGACTTGTTCACCCGCTTCCACCACGAGACGTGCTCGGCGGCGGTCGGGGAGAAAAAGGCTTCAGTGCTCATACGAGACCTCCCGTGAGAGTGCGTGCCTTCTTGGCAGCGCGCTTCTTGAGTCCGACACGGACCGCGGTGAACACGATCATCGCGCCGATGATGACCTCGATGACGACGACACCGGGGCGGTTGAGCCAGGTGAACTCGAACAGCGAGTAGCTCACCGTGAAGTACCTCTCCAGGATCTCACCAAGCACGAGGCCGAGCAGCAGCGGGATCCGCGGCCACTTGAAGCGGCTGCCGAGCACACCGATCGCGAGGAAGACGAGCATGATCCAGACGTCGTCGAGCGAGTTCGTGTTCGAGTACGCGCCGATCGTGAGCATCACGATCAGGAAGGGCACGAGCACGCGGCCGGTGACCGAGGTCAGTTTCGCGAGGGGGCGGATCAGTGCGAAGCCGATGATCACCGCGACGATCGTGCTGAGCACGATGATCCACACGAGCGACAGGGTGACGTCGAGATGCTCGTCGAGCATCTCCGGGCCGGGGTTGAGGCCGAGGATAAGGAAGGCACCGAGCAGAACAGCCATACTGGCGCCGGACGGCACGCCGAAGGCGATCGTCGGGACCAGGTGACCGCCGTCCTTCGCTGTGGTGGTGGCGCCGGCTGCCACGACGCCCTCGATGGAGCCGTTGCCGAACTCCTCTGGGTGCTTCGAGGTCTGCTTGGCGTGACCGTAGGCGATGAACTGCGAGACCGAGCCGCCGAGGCCGGGAAGGATGCCGAGCACGGCACCGATCGCGCTGGCGCGCAGCATCAGCCACCAGTGCTTGAAGCTGTCCTTCACGCCTCGCATCACGCCGCCGAGGTTGGGGGGTGATGCCTGCTTGTTGCCGCCCGTCTTGTCGAGCATGGTCTGCAGCACCTCGGCGCCGCCGAGCAGGCCGACGACCACAGGGACGATGCCGATGCCCTCCCACAGGTGCAGGCTACCGAATGTGAAGCGCTCGACGCCGACGTTCGGATCGATGCCGACGAGCGACAGCAGCACGCCGAGGGTCGCCATGACGAGGCCCTTGTTGATGCTGCCGGTGGACAGCGAAGCGATGAAGGTGAGACCGAGGACGGCCGCGGCGAACAGCTCAGGGGCGCTGATGCTCATCATCAACGGCCGCATGACGGGTATCAGCGCCATCAGGAGCAGAGCGCCGAAAATGGCGCCGATCGCCGAGCTCGACAGCGAAGCGCCGAGCGCACGGCCCGCCTGCCCCTTCTTGTTCAGCGGATATCCATCGAGGACCATCGCCGCGGCGGTTGGCTCTCCAGGGATGCCGAACAGGATTGAGGTGAAATCTCCCGCGATCGCGGAGACGACATACATGCCGAGCAGCAGCGAGAACGCCGGGATCGGATCCATGCCGAAGGTCACCGGGATCAGCAACGCCAGTGTCACGGCACCGCCGAGACCCGGGAGGATGCCGACGAAGAAGCCGATGACCACGCCGATGAGAAGCATCAGCAGAGACATCGGGCTCAACGCTTGGCCGAGCGCACTCATGATCGCGTCGAGCATGCGCAACTCCTCTCTGGCACCTTCGCCAGGACGGGTGACTGTGTGCCGCCGAGTACGGGTGTTCCCGGTTCGTCGCGACCCTGAAGCCGCTTCACAGTACAGAAAATGTTTCTAGAGGGTGAGTGTACGGGGGAACTTTTGAGGCTGTCAAGCGAAGTCGACCACCCATCGATTGCGGTACGACCTATTGTTGTGCGGAAATGTTTTCTGTAGGATGACGGAAGCAGCACCGTTGCAACGAAGGGTGAAACCTATGAACACGAACCATGTCGGAGTCGTCGGTCTCGGCGGGATGGGCAAGTCGCTCAGCGACAGCCTGATCGCGGCCGAGCACCCGCTCGCCGTATGGGACCGTCACACGGCCCGGGTGGCGACGACGGCCATGATCGGCGCGACCCCCACGACGAGTCCGCGTCAGCTGGCCGAGGACAGCGACGTGGTCTTCCTCACGCTGCCGAACCCGACCGCCGTGCGCGAAGTGCTCTTCAAGGAAGAGGACGGTCTGGTCTCCGGGCTCAAGGACGGCGCGATCATCGTCGACATGACCACCGGTGACGCTGAACTTGCCCTCGAGATCTCAGAGCGTGTCGAGGCACTGGGTCGCGGCATCCGCTACATCGACGCCCCCGTCTCCGGCACGTCTCCGAACCTCACGGTCATGGTGGGCGGCGCAGTCGGCTCGCTGGGCGCTGCCGAGGAGATCGTGAACGACGTCTCAGGGAAAATCATCTACACCGGCGCCCTCGGCAAGGGCTTCTCGACCAAGCTCGTGCACCAACACGTGAAGTACGCAACGCACTTGGCCGTGGCTGAGGCGATCGTCATCGCCGAGAAGGCTGGTCTCGACGTGCCCACGGTGATCGACGCCATCCAGCACTCGAGCGGTGTCGCCGGTGGTCTCAGGGGCGTCGTCGAGTACTACTCCGACAACAAGCGCGCCGTCGCCAAGCACGCACCAGCCACCACGATCGCCAAGGACCTGCGCCTCGCCTCGGCCCTGGCCGAGTCCGCCGGCGTCACGAGCGCGACGCTCGCCGCGGCGACTGAGTTCTTCGCGGCCGCGGCAGAGGGCGACTACGCGACGCGCCCCTACCCCGAGAGCACGGAGCTGCTGACACAGCTGCGCACGCAGGGCGCCTGATGACGTTCGACGCCGGCACCCGCAACCTCCTCGCCGAGGCGTGCCGCATCATCGCTAATGCGGGTCTGGCGGAAGACATCCTCGGTCATGTCAGCCTGCGGACGGACGCCGGTATCGCCATCCGCTGCCGCGGCCCGCAGGAGAACGGGCTGCTCTTCACCAGCCCTGACGACATCCACGAGGTCATCCCCGGCGTGACGCTCGACGGCGGCTACAAGGTGCCGAACGAGCTGCCCATTCACGCCGAGGTGCTGCGCGCCCGGCCGGATGTGAACGCGGTCGTGCACGCGCACGCGCCGTTCGTCATCGCCGCCGACCTCGCCGGCATCGAGCTGCGTCCCGTCGTCGGCGCGTACAACATGCCGGCGATGCGCATGGCGGCCGGAGGCGTACCGACCTACCCTCGCAGCCTGCTCATCAACACGGATGAGCTCGGGCGCGAGGTGGCAGAGGCCATCGGCGATGTGCCGGTGCTGGTCATGCGCGGACACGGTGTGGTTACCGTCGGCGAGACCGTCGAGCAGGCGGTGGTGCGCGCCCTGAACATCGAGATCCTGGCTAGGATGCTGGTGCGCGCCAGCGCCCGCGGCCCGGTCGACTTCGAGGTCTCCCCCGAGGACATGGCCGCGATGCCGGATCTCGGTTCGGCCTTCAACGACGGATTCGTGTGGCGCTACCAGCGCTCGCGCCTCCAGCACGCGGGGCTCGCTGTCGCCTGATACCACCCTGGACATGACGATGCCCGTCCCGTAGCGGAGGGGCATCGTCATGTGTGCGTCGCGTGCGCGGTGGTCGTCGTCGCATATCGCGCGGGATTAAGATGCTGCGCGCAAGGCTTCCTCGATCTGCGCGGCGGCTGCGTGCAGCTGCCGGGCGATCTGCTTCTGCCCCTGCTTCGACATGCGCGAAGAGGGGCCGGCTGCGTTGATGGCGGCGAGCGAGCGCCCCTGCGCATCCTGGAGGGTCATGGCCAGAGAGGTTACGTCGTCGGGGCGGTAGTTCAGGGCGTAGCCCACCTCGCGGATCTGCTCGAGCTGTGCTTCGAGCGCGACGACATCGACGCCCTCGGCTTCGAGGTTCTTCATGATCTTGTCGAGCTGGTCGCGGGGCATGTCGGCGAGGAACGCGCGACCGATGGCGCTGGTGTGTGCCGGCACCACCTGACCGGTGCGGTCGGCGATCCGCAGCTGGTGCTTGCCTTCGATGCTGAAGATGTAGCGGACGTGGGTGTCCTCCAGCACCGCGAGGTGGACAGTCTCATCCAGGCGCGATGCGAGTTCGGCGAGGATCGGGCGGGCGATCACCCGAACGTCCATATTGCGCACCGCGGAGAGCCCCAGATCGAGCAGCACAGGGCCGAGCACGTACGTGCGCGCCTCCGGGTCCTGGCGCACGAAGTCATGGGCCTGCAGCATCATCAGCAGGCGGTGCGCCGTGGACGTCGAGACGCCGAGGGCCTTGGCGGCATCGGACAGCCGGATTCGCGGCTGCTCCTTGAACATGAGTAGCAACCGCAGCGCGTTACCGACCGATGAGATCGGATAGTTCGGCTGCTTGGGTGCGACGTCGGTTGCCATTTCGCCAGCATACAGCAGCACTTCCCGCGGTGCAGAAACGTGTTTTTTCTGCACCGCGGGAAATGGTATTCAGCCACTCTGGCTCAGAGGAACACCGACAGATTCTTCGCGAGCAGCACCGTCTGGTCGAGCAGCAAGAACCGGCGCACGACCTTCCAGCCGCCGTCGGTCTTGCGCAGAGTGTCCTTTCGGCGCCCGACGAAGAAGTCGGTCTCGTCCGCGACGCGGTTCCGGTAGACGAGGAACCGACTCGAAAGCTGCACCTCGAGGGGACCGTCCGCGGGGGCGTCGACCTCCACTATGCGCACGTTGGTGACCAGGTGCGACACCCGGGACACGGGCTCCTCGGCCCAGTGCACGCCGGTTTCGAGCTGCTGCACGCGCATCTCGACCGTCGACTTCGGCTCGTCGAACCAGCACAGCTCTTCACCGACCTTGGTCTCGCTCCGAGTGTCGGCATCGGCGAATTCGACGTTCAGGCGTAGCGGGACGCTGTACTGGTAGTCGTCCGCGAGCACATCGAGCCACTCCCCGTAGCGCCGCTCGTCGAGCAGGTCGGCCTCGGCGTAGAGGAACTCCGATACCTCCTGCAGCAGCACCCAGCGGTCAGGGCCCTGGGAGTAGTCCGGCGTCTCGGCCATCAGCGCGTCTCCTCTTCTGCGGCGAGCTCGGCCGCGGCCAGTTCCTCTTGACGACGGATGATCGCCTGGATGCGGTCATCCGACTGCGAAACCTCGATCAGCTCTTCCCAACTGAGGTTGTCGACGAACTCCGACCAGCGGCGGTAGAACGCGCGGGCGTTCACCTCGCCGGAGATCGCGTGGTTCGAATGGATCGCACGATCCAGCTCGGAGAGCTGCTCGGTGCCAAGACCCTGCTGATAGTTGTACGGGTAGCGCTGAGCGATGACACCCTGCGAGGCCTGGGTCGCGTAGTCCCAGTTCTCCATGTCGTCCTGCTCGGTCATGCCGCCCGGCCCGCCGTAGCGCATGTAGTACTGACGCAACCATTCGCGCACGTGCTGAGGCGCACCCTTGTCCGCGAGGAACCAGCGCCAGACCTCTGTCTCGGTGGGGCTGATCGGGTGCGCGACGAGTATGCTGCGCGGGAAGCCGGCCGCGAACGACATGTTCGGGAACATGGTCGCAGGGCCGCGTCCGCCGAGGAGGCGGCCTTCGGCGTCGAGGCGCTCCTTGCGGACGGCCCAGGCGTTGTCGAAGTACTCGTTCATCTCCGGCTCGGCAAACTCGGGGTAGGAGATCTCGTATGCCAGGTTGTCGCTCGCGCCGTGACCCTTGCGGAACGACGTCTTCATGCGGCCGGTGGAGTGCCCGCCCTCGTTCTGACGCTCGCCGTGGCGGCGCTTGCCGCGGCCGCCGGGACCGATGCCGACGGCTTCGACCGAGGCGTGCGTGGACGCGCCGTGGTAGGTGTCGCCGAGGAAGTTCTCGGAGACGAACTTCCAGTTGGACTTGATGCGCCACTTCAGCACACCGGGGATCACCTCGGTGTCACCTGGGGTGCCGTCGAACGCGTCGGCGAGGTTGTCGAGCCAGTAGTGGAAGTCGCCGACATAGTCGAGAAAGTCCTCGGCGTTCTCATCCCAGTTGGCGAAGATGAGGCCCTTGTAGTTGTAGACCTTCGGACAGCGCACGAGGCCCCAGTTCTGCTTGGGCAGCTTCCCGTCGTATGCGGCCTTCATGTGGGGCACGCCGAACAGGTCACCCGGCACGTTCACGAGGCTGCCGTCCATCGAGTACGACCAAGCGTGGTACGGGCAGGTGAACTGCGTCGTGTTGCCCTCGTCATAGCGGCACACGCGCATGCCGCGGTGGCGGCACGAGTTCAGCAGCACATAGATCTCGCCGTCGACATCGCGCGTGAGCAGCACCGGATCGCTTCCCATCTTCGACGAGAAGTAATCGCCGGGCTCGCTGACCTGCGTCGCGTGGCCGACGAATAGCCATGCACGAGGAAAGAGGTTCTGCATCTCGAGATCGAAGATCTTCGGGTCGGTGAACACCTTCCGACTGATCACGCCGGATTCGAGGTCGACAAGGTCACGCGCGCGCGTGGTCGCGCCCTGCGGGGCTGCCTCGTGGCCGGAGGCCTCGTGGTCGTGATCCTCGCAGGAGCGGGGCTCGGGTGTTGTTGACCCAATGTTGGTGGCAGCCATCAGCGGTGCTCGCTTTCGTGGGTGAAGAGGTGGGAGTGGAGGGGATCAGGCGGGGACGGGAGTGCGAGCGCCGGCGGCGAGCTTCTCGAGCTCTTCGATCATTTCGGCCGACTTCGGCTCGAGGTGCATGAGCCGGCGTGCTGCGGCCATGCCGCGGGGCCATCCGAAGGTGACGACCGCGCCGCAGTCCTGGTCGTCACCGTGCGTGTACACGGCAACGAGGCGCGGAACCGGGCCATCCAGGGTGAGGACGTCGACATGCGCGTCCTCCTCCGGGTGACCGGCGACCTGGATCTTCTGGCCGAACTGGTCCGACCAGAAGTACGGCGCCTCGCGGTACCCGTTCGGGTCGTCGGGGTTCAGTAGGTTGTGGGCGACGACGTTGGACTGATCCGTGGCATTCGTCCAGTGCCCGACGCGTCGCGACTTTGCCGAGTTCACGTCATAGAAGCGTGCGATGTCGCCCACGGCGTAAACGCCTGGTCCGCCCAGCGCACGGAAGCGCGCGTCGGTCACCACGCCGTCATCGACCTTGATGGTCGAGCCCTCGAGCCACGCCGTGTTCGGCTCGGAGCCGATGCCGACGATCAGGGTCTCTGCCTGCAGCCGGGTGCCGTCCGACAGGGCGAGGAGTGCGCCTTCGCCGTCGCGCTCGATTGACTCGACCGTTACGTTGTTGCGGATGTCGACGCCATTAGCGCGGTGCATCTCTGAGATGTGAGCGCCGACGACGGTGCCGAGGCTGCGCTGGAGCAGATGCTCACGGCGCTCGAGGATCGTCACGGACAGGCCGAGTTCGCGAGCGACCGAGGCTGCCTCAGCGGCGACGAAGCCACCACCGATGGCGACGACGGAGCCGCCGCTCTTCAGCCGATCACGGAGCGCATCCGCGTCCGCCGCAGTGCCGATCACATGTCCGATCGGCGCGCCGTCGGTTGTGAGCAGCCGGCGCGGAGCGAGACCGGTCGCGATGACGAGGCGATCATAGTCGAGCGTCTCACCGTTGGAGAGGGTGAGGCGGCGCGCCTGCGCGTCCAGCGAATCCGCCCATGCCTGCACGACAGTCACATCGATCGACGCCCACCCGCCGGGGATGAGTTCGATCTGCTCGCGCGTCCACGCGCCGGTCAGGTATGCCTTCGACAGCGGCGGACGGTCGTACGCCTCTCCCGTGTCCGGCTCGACGACGATCAACTCGCCCGCAAAGCCTTCTGCGCGAAGCGCCTGCGCCGTGCGCGCACCGGCGACGGATCCGCCGACAATGACGATGCGCCCTGGGTGCTCGGCCTTCTCAGGCATCGGCTTCGACCAGCTCGAGAGCGTTCACGGGGCAGCTGCGGATGCCGGCCTGCACCTTGGCGAGCTCGCCCTCCTCCACGGTGTCGCGGAGGAGAAAGACGAGTCCCTCATCGTCGAGGTCGACATGCTCAGGATCGACCGCGAGGCAGTTGCCATAGCTCTGGCATAGGTGACGGTGGGCTACGAGCTTCATGGTTGCTCCTGGTCTGTCGCGGGTGGGTGCATCGTCGTGGCTCTTCCTCGAGCACATCGGTCACATATGTGCGAATGGTAAGTCCATTTGCATAAGTTGATCATCCATTAGTTCAGGACGGCTGTCAAGCGCGCGGTGTCAGGACCGGGCGACGCGGACAGCCGTGCGCTGCAGGTGCTCGCGCATGATCGTCGTAGCGGTGTCCGCGTCGCGCGCAGCGATCGCGTCGACGATGCGCCTGTGCTCCTCGACGCCACTGGTCCCGCTGTGCCATGCCTCGGTGAGCGCGCGCAGGATTGGACGCTGGAACGAGGTCAGGAGCAGGTCGATCGCCGGGTTACCGGCTGACGCCGCCAGTCGCAGGTGGAAGTCGAGCGAAGCCCTGGCGTCATAATTCCCCTGCTCGCGTGCAGCGAAGGCTGCATCGTTGAGCGCGCGCAGCGCCGCGATGTCCTCGTCGGTGGCGCGCTCGCAGACGAGGGGGATGATGCCGATCTCGATCAGCGCCCGCGCTTCGGTGATGTCCGCCGCGCGCAGTGAAGACAGCGCCAGCAGGTCGCTGATCCCCGCTCTGACCACTTCGGCCGACGGCACGGTCACCGTCGCGCCGCCGCGCACGCCGAGCTTGACCTCGATGAGACCGTTCGTCTCGAGGATCCGGAGCGCTTCGCGCAGGGTCACGCGGCTGACGCCGAAACGCTCGCAAAGTTCTCGTTCAGGAGGCAGGCGATCGCCGACCGCGATGGTCCCATCCTGGATGAGCGCGCGGATGCGGTCGGAGACCCGCTGCGAGGAGCGCTGCGTCTCGACCGGAGCGAAGAGATCGGCGCGAACCGTCTCTCCTGGAGGCTTGCTGCTATTGGACATCGCGCTCATCGGCTTCGCCTTCCTGAGTGGGGTCCGCCGGCGGCGGGGGATCGACCGCGACTGTGCGTCGCCGGATGGCGCCGAGAGCGGGGCTGGAGATCATGATACCGGCGACAGCCGCGGCGATTGCGGCACTGGGTAGCAGCAGCACCAACGCCGAGGTCGCGAGTGGCGAGAGCAGCAGCGAGACAGATCGGAACGTGCCGATCGACGCGATCGCGCGTCCGCGCTCGTCGTCGATCACGGAGTCCGCGGCGAGCGCAGGGCCGATGGTCTGCAGGATTCCCGCGCCGCCGCCCGAGACCGCGAGCGCAATCATCACGATCGGCAGCGGCACGGCGAACAGTGACGCGACAGCGAGCCCGAGACCGGCCGCGCTGGTGCCCAGCGCATTCGCCGCACGTGCTCCCAGCCTGTTCACGCGGCCGGCAATAGCACTGCCACCCAGCGAGGCCAGGTTCGTCAGCGTGATGAGCGCGCCCGCCATCGGGACCGAGTAGCCCGCTGCTGTGAGGATCACGGGGAGGTAGGAGTTGAGTATGCCGCGCCAGGCGCCGCCGACGGCGGTCATGCTCGCTGCGGTCGCGACCCCGGGCCGCCGCCAGATCTGACGAGAACCCGCGGCGGCGTCGCGCTTCCTGGAGGCGAACGGCCGAAAGCGCACGAGCGCGAAGGAGGGGGCGATCGCGATCAAGGCAGCAGCGGCGGCGGCCAGCAGCGAGACTTGCAGCGACCACGCGCCGATCATCCCGGCAAGAGCCGGGCCGATGAGCTGCCCAACACCCTGCATGACGTTCAATCGCGCGAGCGCCTTGACTGCGGAATCGGAGGAGCGGATCACGTGGGTCTGTGCGCCGGTCCAGAAGTACGCGCGCGCCGCACCCTGCAGCAGCTGCGCCACGACGAACGCCCAGAGGGCGACGCTGACGCCCAGCACGACGCACGATGCCGCGAGCAGCACGGTCGCGGCAATCAGAAAATGCTTCGTGGGGATGCGGCTCATCATCGAGCCCATGCCCAGGCGTGCAGCAGTCTGGGTCACAGCCGACAGTGCGACGAGAAGGCCGACGGCCTCGATCGGGTGGCCGGCGTGGATCGCGAGCAACGGCACCACCACCGCAGCCATCGACTGGCTGGTCGAGAACGCCAAGTTCATCGTCTGTGTGAGCCAGTGATCGATCCGCAGTGCGCGGGGATCGTGCGGGGTGTCGTGGCCATCCGCGTCACGTCGAGCCATGGAACCCCGTTCGCCTAATGGTAAGGCCATTTAATCATAACCCTGTCGTTTGTCCGCGATCAACTCCGCCGATCACGGAAATCGGCGCCCGCCGACGCCGTTCAGCCGCGGCTGCGCCCGACGTAGACCGTGTTCGATGACATCCCGCCTGTGACCGGATTGTCGAAGTCGACGACGTGCGCCGCGGTGGCGTCGAACACGGCGTTCATCTCGACCATGAAGTCGTCATCGGGCGGATCATCGGACCAGAGAGCGAAGACACCGCGCGGAGCGAGATGGCGGTCGAGTGCCCGCAGCCCGGCAGCGTCGTACAGGTCGGCGTGGGTCGGATCCAGTTGATGCCGTGGGGAGTGGTCCACGTCGAGCAGGATGGCGGAGTATCCGCCGTGGCCTTCGGCGGGCTCCGCCCGCATCACGGCGAAGAAGTCGTCCTCCACCAGGGTGGTCCGCGCATCGCTCACGAGTTCGCTCGACGCCGGCAGCAGCTTCCGCTCGTGCCAGCCGATCACCGCACCGAGCCGGTCGATCACCGTGAGCTCGCGTACGCGTTGGTCCCGCAGCGCGGCGACGGCGGTGTACCCGAGGCCGAGTCCTCCGACCAGGACCGTGAGTTCGTCGCCCTCGACAGCGGCGAGCCCCAGGTTGGCGAGCTCTTCCTCTGCCACGGTGAACAGGCTCGACATGAGGTACTCGTCGCCGAGTTTCACCTCGTAGATCTCCCGGCCCACCGCCGGCTCGGTGCGGCGGCGCAGCATGAGGTCGCCGATCGGTGTGGGCTGCCAGTCAAGTTCTTCGAACCGAGTGATCACTGCGGCGTCCCTCCGTCGCTCTTCACCCTACGCCGTCATGACAATCGGCAGATCACGCATCACGACCACGCTGTCGAACACGGCGGCGCCTTCCGGCAGCGCGTCGAAGAAGGATGATCGCAGGCTCAGCAGTTGTGCTCCTTCCACCGTCCACGCTGTCGAGGTGAGCGTCACGGGCTCCAGGCTCACGCCGTCGTGCCGCCGCGACCATCCCACCAGGCCCGAACGGTAGAACTCCGATGCATCCTCGACCGTCGGGAACAACTCGCTCTTCCACTCACCGCCGACTTCGACATCCGCCGCGAGGCTCTCGCCATCCGCATCCATCGTCACCGCGTAGCGATCCTTCGACTCGTCGACCCTGAATCGTGCCTTGCGGTGCACGCCGGGGAAGGCGCGTCCGCCGAACAGCACCGGGAACCACGCCGAGCTGTGCCGTTCGAAGATGTACACGCCGCGCCGGCGCTCACCATCGTCGTCCCACTCGACGGCGATGCGGTGCGCGGCGTTCTCGGAGCGGAGTCCCCAGCGCCCGTGCACCCATCGCGGCCGGATGCTCTCGAGGCCGAGCACGCAGACGCCGGCGACAGCATGACCGTCGACGAGCAATGGCCGCAGGCCGTCGGGGAGCAGGCCACGGGCGACATCCGCATCGAGACGGTAGCTGAGGAGTAGACGCCGGCGCAGCCGCGCCTGCACACCGCGGACGATCGTCATGCGCGCGCCGGTTCGTCGGCTGCGTCGGACAGGGATGCCCGCGCCGTCTCTGCGTCGGGCACGGACGCCGGGCGCCGCTTGCGCACCTCGCGCAGCACGATCTGCTCCGGGCAGACCGTGGAGAGGAAGTCGCCGACGGAGAGTGCGAGACGTCCGGACACGAGGGAGTAGAGGATCCGGTTCCCGTCTCGCCGCTCGCTCACGAGTCCTGCGCCTCGCAGCACGCGCAGATGTCGCGAGATGGTCGGTCCAGTCGCCGCGAATCGTGCGGCGATCTCCCCCGCCGCGCGCTCGCCGTCCTTCAGATCCTGGAGGATCTGCCGCCGCGTCGGATGCGCCAGTGCCTCGAACACGCTCGTGTCATCATCTTGCATGTCTGCAATATAGCACTGGTGCTAATTAGCGCACCAGCTTATTTTCCTGCCAATGCCGAACCCGCGTACGCGACGACGAGGGTGCTCACGCACGCCAGACATCCGGCTTCGGCAACGAGCCGACGCCCCGCTCCAGCTCGGCGGCGAGCGCGATGATGCGCGCTTCCCCACCCGGCCGACCGATCAGTTGCACGCTCACGGGATGCCCCGATGCACTCAGCGTCACGGGCACCACGATCGCGGGCAGGCCGGCGACATTGACGAAGCTCGAGTACGGTGCGTACCGCACCTGCTGGGAGAAGTTCTCGGGGGCATCGGTCGGGTGGAACCATCCGACCGGCTGCGGCGGCAGCGCCAGCGCCGGTGTGAGCACGGCCTCGAACGGGGCGAACGCGGTGATGGTCTCGCGCTCGAAGACCGTCGCCGCGGCGAGCGCGTCGAGCACCTGAGTGCCCGTCAACGCCCGACCCTCGCGCACCAGCCATGCGGTGATCGGCTCCACGAGCTCGAGTTGGGCATCGGTCAGATGCATCCGCGCGGCGCTCGTGCGCCAGATGGTCGTGAACATCTCCCCGTAGCCGCGCGGACGCCACTCGAACCGGTTGACGCCGTGGCCGGCATCCGCCAGCAGTGCCGTCGCGACGTCGACTGCACGCGACGCCTCGGGATCGAGCCGGATGTCTTCGGCGTCATCCCACGGAGAGACGGTCGTGACGCCGATGCGAGCGGATGCCGCAGCCGCAGTCGCGGCTTCGAGGAACGCGCGTCGGCCGGGCGCCGACGTCGCGTACGGATACGGCCGCCCACCCGCCTGAACATCGAGCAGCAGCGCCGCATCCGATACAGTGCGGGCGATCGGACCCGCTACCGGCAGCCCGCCGGGGCTGTCGAGACCGGAGGCGAACGGCACCCTCCCCCGTGACGGTTTGATCCCCACCACCCCGACAGTCGCGGCGGGGATGCGGATCGAACCGCCGCCGTCCGATGCCGGGGCGAACGGAAGCAGACCAGCGGCAACTGCGACTGCGGCGCCGCCGCTCGATCCTCCTGCACCGTTCACGAGGTTCCACGGGTCGCGCGCGGGCGGTGCGATCTGCGTCTCGGTGTAGCCGGTGAGACCGAACTCCGGAGTGTTCGTCTTGCCGAGGCTGATGCCGCCGGCTTCGTCGAGCACCGCAGCCTGATCCGCCGTGGCATCCGGAACGAAGTCCTGATGCAAACGGGAGCCGAATCTTGTCGGCACGCCGGCGCGGGTCACGAGGTCCTTGTCGGCGAACGGCAGGCCCCACAGCGCCGCCCCCGCCGTGTCCCCGTCGTCGAGCGATGCGGCGCGCGCGAGCGCAGCATCCGCCGTCACCTGCACGAACGCGCCGAGTCCGTCGTCCAAGCGGGATATGCGATCGAGATAGTGGCGCGTGAGTTCGACCGGGCTGATCTCGCGGGCGCGGAGCGCCGCCAGTTGTTCTATCGCCGTCAGGTCGTGGAGCTCAGCCATACTTCGAGCCTACGGGCGGGTGCGGCGCTCCGTACGCTCTCGGTGCGAATGATCAGCCTGTCGGGCTCAACGCCTCACTGCCTGGGCGGCACGCCGTGCTGTTGAGGGCTCGGCGGCCCCGCGTACGGCCCGCCCGGACGCTGACCCGCACGCTCCGCATCTGCGCGCAGGATGCCGTTCTTCACCGCCGTACGCATGAGCAGGTACCCGATCCACAGCATCAGCGCGATGGTGCCGAGGTAGATCACCAACCCGAAGATGATGGCGCCGATGCCGAGGCCGGCGGCCATTCCTGAATAGTCGTTGTCCATGCCCCACAAGCTAGCGAACGACGTCCGCCGCCGAAAGGGCTTGCAGACTGGTGCGAGCTACGCCCGACCGAACTGCGCCACAGCGGGGCAGTCGAACGGATCGGCGCCCGCAGAGAGTCCCACGCGGTTCAGGTACTCGATGACGATCGCGTACGACTTGAGCAGGCTGGTCTCGGTGTACGGCACGTCGTTGGAGAGGCAGTAGTCGCGCACGATCTCTCTGGCCTTCGCGAGGTGCGGGCGGGGCATGTTCGGGAACAGGTGATGCTCTACCTGGTAGTTCAGGCCACCCATGAAGATGGTCACCCACCAGCCGCCCGAGATGTTGCGCGAGGTGCGAACCTGCTTGGTGAAGAAGTCCAGTCGTGCACCCGGCTCGATGATCGGCATGCCCTTGTGGTTCGGCGCGAACGCCGCACCCATGTAGACGCCGAAGACGGCGAGCTGCACACCCATGAACGCGAACGCCATTCCGAGCGGGAGCAGCAGGAAGACCGGCACCAGCACAGTGGCCAGGCGTGCCGTGATGAGACCCAGCTCGATCCAGCGGCCCTTGACGTCTTTCTTGGTGAGCAGGTACTTCAGGCCGAGGTAGTGAAGGTTCAGGCCCTCAAGCGTGAGCAGCGGGAAGAACAGCCACCCCTGCCTGCGGGTGATCAGTCGGATCAGGCCACGAGACTTGGCTGCGTCCTCTTCGAGGAACGAGACCGTGTCGACTTCGATGTCGGGGTCCTTGCCGACCTGGTTGGGGTTGCCGTGGTGCTTGGTGTGCTTGTTGTCCCACCACGAGTAGCTCATGCCGACGAGTCCGACGAGGATGCGCGCAAGCCGGAAGTTCGCCGGCCCGGACGTGAGCACCTGTCGATGCGCAGCCTCGTGCGCGACGAAGGCGATCTGCGTGAAGATGAGGCCGAGCGCGCCGGCGATGAGCAGCTGGAACCAGCTGTCGCCGAGCAGGATGAACCCCGTGACCGCACCGCCGAGGGCGAGCACGATGCCCAGCGCATTGAGCAGGTAGAACCACTTGGTGCGCTGCAGCAGCCCCATCTCGCGGACGACCTGCGACACCTCTTTGAACGCGCGCGCCATGGGTGGGAAATCCGCGTTGCCGGAGTACGTCTGACGTACCGGTCCGAGGATGCTGGTCGTTTCGACGACCGTTGAGGTGGAGATGTTGCTCTCCTGTCGATCGGAGCCCTTGAGCTATGAAAGCCAAGGGCGGATGCCGTTCGCTTACCTCAGGCTAACGCGACCCGCATACGCGGGTAGGCATACGTTTCTCAGCTTTCCGGGTCCGAATCGAAGATCAGCGGCGGCACGGCCGGCGATCACGAACGCGCACGGCTGAGGTGGCGGCGCAGTGTCTGCGTGATCGAACGGGTCTTCCGACGAGCCGAGCCGTCGAGGGCGCGCCGCGCATCGGCGAGCGTGGCGAATGCGCCGAGTTCGGTGCCGTGGCTGTCGCGGGTGACGTGACGTGCACCGTCGAGCTCGACGAAACCGGCGAATTCGCCGTCTCGGGTCGCGACGTGCACATCGTCATCTGCCTGTTTCCAGGTCAGTGGTGCGGATGGATGGGTGGAGGTACTGCTCATTGTGATGCTCATTGCTTGGTGGGGGCGCGCACGCGCGCCTCATGTTCTCGAGATCAAGAGCGGATGCCGCGCGCGTCGGTGCTACGCGGTCCTTTACGGCCCTGATCAGTGGCGACGTGATGCGCCGAAATCACGGCGAATCCTTCACGTTGCAGGATGAGTCTAGCAGACCAGTGCGACTCAGAGCTCGCCCGGCCGCATCGCCTCGGCATCGATCGCACGGATGATGCGCTGTGCGGCGGTGTCCGGTTCCGGCTCGCGAGCAGCCGACGCGGCATCCGCTCCGGAACGCCCGCGACGGGGCGCATAGACGAACAGGGAGTGGAAGAGGAAGCGCGCGAAGAACGCGACGATCAATGAGAGGCCGGTGGCCAACACGCTGGAGATGTGCCACGTCTCGACCATCAGTGCCATGATCGGGATGCGCAGGGCGGCCTCGACGTTGTTGAACGTGAAGGATGCCGCGAAGCGGGCACCGACTCCGCGGGCGTCCGGGCGCATGTCGCCGAAGACGAAACGCTCCTGCAGGAAGAAGTTGCCGACGATGGTGACTTCGGCGCCGATGATCGCAGCCCAGATATAGGGCATCCCCATCGTCGTGAGAACCCACATGATGGCGAGGTTCGCGACCGCACCGATGCCGCCGATCAGGGCGAAAAGCGACATCTTGCCGAAGCGCAGCCGCGTGAGGTGGGCGATGAACGTCGCGCCTTGGCGCAGCGATGCCTTCGACGTGCCGTTGCGGCGCTCGGAGAACTCCATCGGCACCTCCGCGATGCGCACATCCGATCGGGCGAGGATCTCGAGCAGGATCTTGAAACCCTGCGGGCGGAGCCCCGGCAGGTCGAGGCTCTGCCGATCGACGAGGAAGAAACCGGTCATGGGATCGGTGCTGGTGGCCAGTCGGCGGGGGAACATCGCCTTGGTGAGCCAGGTCGCCGCCCGCGAGACACCGAACCGCATCGCAGTGCCGAGTCCACGGGAGTCGCCGCCACCCATGTAGCGCGATGCCGCGACGATGTCGACGTCGCCCTGCTCGAATCGCGACAGCAGCTGAGGGATCACCTCAGGCGGATGCTGGAGATCGCCGTCCATGACGATGCAGACGTCGCCCGCGGCCTCCGAAAGACCCAGCGCGACGGCCCCGCCGAGGCCCCCGGTGTTCTCCGTCCGACGGATCACCCGCACGGGCAGCCCTGCACCGGCGGAGACGCGTTCGACCTCCCCCGCCGTGTCATCCGTGCTGTCGTCGACCACGAGGATCTCCGCTTCACGGCCTGCGAGGGCCGCCGCCACACGGGCGATGAGCTCGGCGATGTTCTCGCGTTCGTTGAACGTGGGGACGATGATCGTGACAGCAGTGCGCATGTTTCGTCCCCTCTGATCGCGCTGGTCAGCCGGAACCATCGTTTCATGTTCCGCCATGAAGTTTCGCTTCCAGGACGCAGCTGTGCACTGCGCCTCGCCCGACTGGTTTCAGCGCCTACTCATCCGCACGCCGATATCCTGGATTCATGACTTCTCCCGCTTCTGACTCCATCACCCTCTTCGGCGCCGATTGGTGCCGCGACTGCATCCGCACGAAGAAGCAGCTCGATGACCTCGGCGTCGAGTACACCTACGTCGACCTCGTGGCGGAGCCGGCGGCAGCCGACGTCGCCAAGGAGATCTCGGGCCGCACGAACATCCCCGTCGTCGTCTACCCGGACGCGTCGCACCACGTCGAACCTCGCAACGAAGACGTCGAGTCGAAGCTCCGCGAGCTCTCGCTGATCTGACGCTTCGACAGGCTCAGCGACCGAGGAGTCGCGCCGCTACACTGGCGCCATGAGCACAGACGCTCGACCCGAACGAGCATCCGTCCGCCTGTCCGCGCGCACGATCGTGAACTATGCGATCGGCTCCCTCGGCACCGGCGGCTACTCGACGCTGCCCGGGCTCGTACTCACCTACTTCCTCACCGACAACCTCGGCGTCGCAGCCCTCGCCGCCGGCATCATCGTCACGACGGCGAAGGTGTGGGACGTGGTGATCGACCCGCTGATCGGCGCAGCATCCGATCGCCAGCTCGCCCGCACCGGCTCCCGGCGCGGATTCATGGTCATCGGCGCAGTGACACTGCCGGTCTTCTTCGCGCTCACGTTCGCCGTGCCGCCGTCGTGGGGGCCGGTGGCGAGCGCGATCTGCGTGCTGCTCGCCTTCCTCGGCACCGCGACCGCCTTCAGCCTGTTCCAGGTTCCGTACGTCGCGCTGCCCGCCGAACTCACCCGCAGCTACGACGAACGCACCCGCCTACTGGGCTGGCGCGTGGTCGTGCTGACCGCCGCGATCCTACTGTTCGGCGCCGGCGGCCCGATGCTGCGTCGCGCGACCGGCGATCCGGTCACCGGCTACCTGCTGATGGGTATCGTCGCCGGAGTCGCCATCGGCGTCGGCATGCTGATCGCGGCTCGCACAGCGGATGCTGCGGCGCAGGCCGTCTCGACGCAGCTCGCACCCTCGCCCGACCTGCGCACGCAGTACCTCTCCGGCTTCCGGGCACTGCGGCGCAGCCTGCCGTTTCGTGCGCTGCTGGGCACCTTCCTGCTGCAGGCACTCGCGACCGGCACGATGCTGGCCGGTGCTCAGTACGTCGCGACCTGGGTGCTGCGTGACGAGGCCGCGGTCGAAGTGCTCTTCGTCGCCCTGGTCGGGCCCGCCCTCATCGCGACGCCGGCTTGGACAGTGATCGCGAACCGCATCGGCAAGGAGCGGTCCTTCCTCGCCGCCAGCATCCTGTTCCTCGTCGCGTCCGCGACCATCACGTTCGCGGTGTGGGCGCCTGGGCCGTGGATCTACGCATCCGTCGCCGTCGCGGGCATCGCGTATGCCGGGCTGCAGTCGCTGCCCATGGCGATGCTCCCCGACGTGATCTCGCACGATGAGCGCACGACCGGCCCCGGGCAGGCCGGAACGTTCACCGGCATCTGGACTGCCGGCGAGACGATCGGCTTCGCGCTCGGCGCGACAGCCGTCGCGCTCATGCTCGCCGCGACCGGGTACGTCTCCAGCGTCGCCGGGGCGAGCACCGTCCAGCCGGATGCCGCGGTTGCCGGCATCGTGCTCAGCTTCAGCATCCTCCCCGCCGTTCTGATGGCGCTCAGCCTGATTCCGCTCGCCCGGTACAGCCTGCGCAGGCACGACATCGACGAGCTCGCATCGCGCTCGTTTGAGGAATAGCACAACAGCTTCACTGCGGTCCGCTGATCGATCCTAGGCTGAGCGCGTACCCGCACGAAGGAGATGCCGATGACGTCAGCGACCACCGTGACCCCTACCGCAGGACTCGACGAGACCGACCGCGATCGACTCGACACCGCGATCGACGACCTCGGCGCAGGAGCACGCACCTGGTCGGCGCTCACCGTCGGCCAGCGGGCGACGCTGCTGCGTGGCGTCCGCTCCGCCGTCGCAGCATCCGCTGAGGAATGGGCGCTCACAGCCGCGGTGTCCAAGGGCCTGAACGGCGCTCACCCGCTGCGTGGTGAGGAATGGCTCTCCGGCCCGTACAGCGCGCTCGGCGCCATCGATGCGTACGTCGAGACGCTCACGAGGCTGGCCGAGGGACGCAACCCTCTCGAAGGAATCCGCATCGACCGTGCACCCGGCGGACGGACCCGCGTGCACGCGTTCCCTCTCACAGGCATCGACAAGGTGCTGCTGTCCGGGTTCACCGGCGAGGTCTGGCTCGAGCCGGGTGTCACGCCGCGGGCTGCACGTGCCGGTGCCGGCCTCGCTCAGCGCACCCCGGACGCGTCCGGCGGCGTCGGGCTCGTGCTCGGCGCCGGCAACGTCACGTCGATCCCTGTACTCGACGTTCTCTACGAGCTGCTCGCCCACAATCGCACAGCGCTGTTGAAGGTGAATCCCACACAGGACGCGCTCGTGTCCGTCTTCGAGCATGCGTTCGCTCCTCTGATCGAGCCGGGGTTCCTGCGCATCGTCCGCGGTGGCGGCGACGTCGGCGCATATCTCACCGCTCACCCGAAGCTCGCCCACGTGCACATCACCGGTTCGGCGGCGACGTTCGACGCGATCACGTGGGGCACAGGGGCTTCGGGAAGACGGCGACGTCGCGAGGACCGTCCTCTGCTGAAGAAGCCGATCACCGCAGAGCTCGGCGGCGTCTCGCCGATCATCGTCGTGCCCGGCGAGTGGACAGACGCAGACCTCACCTTCCAGGCCGAGCACGTCGCGACCATGCGGCTGCAGAACGGCGGCCACAACTGCATCGCGGGCCAGGTCGTGATCATGTCATCCGATTGGGACCAGGCAGACGCCTTCCGCGCCGCGCTGCGCCGCGCCTACGCCAAGGCACCCGAGAGGGCGATCTGGTATCCGGGATCGGATGATCGGATGCAGCGCGCCGGCGACGACTACCCCGACGCTCTCGTGCTCGGTGACCGGCTCCTCGTGGAGATCGGCGAGGGCGACGATGCGACGGCGCTGCAGAACACCGAATACTTCGCCCCGGTGCTGGGCGTGGTCGAGGTCGGCGGTACGGGGCAGGAGTTCCTGGACGCCGCGGTGGCGCACGCGAACCACGACCTGCAGGGCACACTCGGTGCGAACCTGCTGATCGATCCAGCAACGCAGAAGGCGCTGGGCACCGGGTTCGAACGGGCCATCACCGAACTGCGCTACGGCTCGATCGCGATCAACGCCTGGACAGCGGTCGGTTTCATCACGCCGACGCTGACCTGGGGTGCCTTCCCCGGCAACACGCTCGCGGATGTCGGCAGCGGAATCGGCGTGGTGCACAACGCGCTGCTGCTCGACCGCGTCGAGCGCTCCATCATGCGCGGACCGTTCCGGCCCTTCCCGCGGTCGGCATCATCCCTGTGGCTCCTGAGCCTGTCGAAGGGCGGCGGAGGCCGTTTCACGATCCTGCCGAAGCCGCCGTGGTTCGTGACGGCACGCACCGGAGCGCAGGTGTCGGAGGGGCTCACGCGCTTCCGCGCCGACGGCGGAGTGCTCGGTCTGCTGAAGACGCTGCTCCGGGCGCTCCGCGCCTGAGCCGGGGCGGCACGGCGCCCCGGCGGGTCGTTGAGCGACGAGCGGAGCGAGGAGACGAAACGGGTTGAGCGAGCGCCAGCGAGTCGAAACCTCAGTCAGTCGTCGGCGAACAGATCGGCCGCGTCGCGCAGCGCCTGCTGGATGCCGGGTTCGGATGCCGCGTGCCCTGCGTCGTCGATGACCACGAACTCCGCCTCGGGCCAGGCCCTGTGCAGATCCCACGCCGTCATCATCGGCGTGCCGGCGTCGTAGCGGCCCTGCACGATGACGGCGGGAATGTGCCGGATACGGTCGACGCCCGCGATCAGCTGGCCCTCGCTCAGCCAGCCCCGGTGCAGGAAGAAGTGGTTCTCGATCCGTGCGAGCGCGACCGCCGCTGAAGGCTCGGTCATCGCGGCGACCACATCGGCGTCGGGGCGGAGCGTGACGATCGAGGCCTCCCATTTCGCCCAGGCGACTCCCGCCGGCACGTGCACCGCCGGATCAGGGTCGCTCAGCCGGCGGTGGTAGGCCTCTGTCATCCGGCTTCTCTCGAGCACAGGGATGGGAGCGATGAACTCCTCCCAAAGCTCAGGGAAGAGCACCGCCGCCCCTCCGTCGCAGAACCATTCCAGCTCGACGCGCCGGAGCGTGAATATGCCGCGCAGGATCAGTTCGCTCACGGCATCCGGATGCGCCTGCGCGTAAGCGAGCGCCAGGGCGCTCCCCCACGAACCACCGAAGACCAGCCATTTCGCGATGCCGAGATTCCTGCGCAGCAGTTCGATGTCGGCGATCAGATGCGCGGTGGTGTTGAATCGCAGATCGGCCGCCGGCTCGCCGGCGTGCGGGGTGCTCTTGCCGCAGCCGCGCTGGTCGAACAGCACGATGCGGTACTTCTCCGGGTCGAAGAACTGACGCTGCCATGCCGAGACGCCGCTGCCCGGCCCGCCGTGCAGGAAGACGACCGGCTTGCCCTCGGGGTTGCCGCTGACCTCCCATGCGATGCGCTGACCGTCACCCACGATCAGCATGCCGCTGTCGTACGGTTCGATCGGCGGATACAGTGCATCCAGCTTCATCGTCTTCTGGCCCCCGGATCAGTCACTCTCAACCGTCGGCCGACGGTGTTCTTCACCGTATCGTGCGGTGCGCGCAGGTTCCGGCAGGCTCTTCGCGGTTCAGGAGACCAGATCGATCCCGACCGAGGCATCGAACGTGTCGCACGTGCCGAGCCCGTCCTGATAGCCGCTGGCGAACCAGTACTGCCGGTTCGCGCTCGATCCGTGCGTGAACGACTCAGGGTTCGAGAACCCGGACATCTCCTGGATTTGGTCGTCGCCGACCACGAGCGCGGCGTTCAGCGCGTCCTTCAGCTGCGCCTCGGTCGGCGTCTGCAGATACTCGACCCCGTTCTCGTCCTCGAGTTCGGCGGCATCTGCCAGCCACGCGCCCGCATAGCAGTCGGCCTGCAGCTCGGTGCGAACGCCGTTGCTGCCGGGGCCGGTGCCGTTGTTCGGGTACTGCGTCATCACACCGGTGATGTTCTGGATGTGGTGGCCCCACTCGTGGCCGACGATGTACAGCTGCGCGAGTTCTCCGGCAGAGGCGCCGAACTGCTGCCGCATGATCTGGAAGAAGTCGGGGTCGATGTACACGCCCTGCTCCGGCGGGCAGTAGAAGGGCCCCACCGAGTTAGAAGCGGTGCCGCACTGCGTGGACGTCTGCCCTTCGAACACGTACAGCTGCGGAGGCGTGTACCCCTCGACGCGCTGCGCCCAGTAGTCATCCAGCAGCACCTGGGCGCCGGCCATGCGGCAGTCGTCCTGGGTGTTCGCGTCTTGACCCGTCTGACACTCGAGCACGGTGCCGCTGGACTCCGGGGCTCCGCCGCCCTGAGTTCCCCCGCCGACCAGACCCGACAGGTCGATCCCGAACAGCGGTCCCGCGAGCAGCGCGAGGATGCCGAGGATTCCGACGCCGCCACCGGCGATCGCCGCGGTGCGGCCGGGGCGACGCGTCCGATGGCCCGAGATGTCGGAGTCTGGGTTGAACGTCATGGGATGAGAGTACCGCGCGCACTGCGCCGTGTGCGGGGTGGCGGCGTAGTCTCGTCTCATGGCGACGACGATCACGATCACTGGTGCGGGCGGACAGATCGGATACGCGCTGCTGTTCCGCATCGCGGCCGGAGACCTGCTGGGTCCCGACGAGAAGGTGCGACTGCGGTTGCTGGAGATCCCGCAGGGTCTCCGGGCCGCCGAGGGTGCAGCACTGGAACTGCACGATGGCGCCTTCGACCTGCTCGAGCATGTCGAGGTGACCGATGATGCGGCTATCGGCTTCCACGGGGCGAACCTCGCGCTCCTGGTCGGCGCACGGCCTCGCGGCCCCGGCATGGAGCGCGCCGATCTGCTGGCGGCCAACGCCGGGATCTTCGGACCGCAGGGCAGGGCGATCGCCGAGCACGCCGCCGCTGATGTGCGCGTCACCGTGGTCGGAAACCCGGCGAACACGAATGCGCTGATCGCCGCGGCATCCGCCGAAGGCCTGCCAGCCGAGCGCTTCACCGCGCTCACCAGGCTCGACGAGAACCGCGCCCGCGCACAGGTCGCCGCCGCTCTGGATGCACCGGTGTCGAGCATCCGCCGCGTGCCGATCTGGGGCAATCACTCGGCGACGCAGTACCCCGATGTCTCGCACGCCACCGTCGACGGCCGCCCGGTGCTCGACGCGCTGGCCGAGCGGGTCGGAGACGTGCGCGTCTGGCTCGAGCAGACCTTCATCCCCCGTGTCGCGAAGCGCGGCGCAGAGATCATCGAGGTGCGTGGATCGTCGTCCGTGGCATCAGCCGCGAACGCCGCGATCGAGCACGCCCGCGACTGGGTGCGCGGCACGGATGACTGGACCAGCGCCGGCGTCGTCTCGCACGGCGAGTACGGGGTTCCCGAGGGCCTCATGTCGTCGTTCCCGGTGCGATCGGTCGACGGCGAGTGGCAGATCGTCGAAGGCCTGGAGCTGGACGAATGGGCTCGCGCGCGCGTGGACGCCTCGGTCGCCGAACTCGTCGAGGAGCGAGAAGCAGTGCGGGCGCTCGGGGTTCTGTAGCCCGATCTGCTGGAGCGGGTACCTGGTTGTCCGAGGCGCAGGGCACAATGGATGCTGGAGGTGCGCCGATGAGCGATACGACTGATCTGACGACCGGGAAACATCCCATCGGCGAGCCGATGACGAGTCCGCTGCACCTGCCGCATGCGGCGACGCAGTGCGAGAAGTGCTTCACCGAGCTGAAGCACGATCACGACTGGTGGCACGCACGTCCTACGAGTTCACGTCTGGTCGGACTGGTCGTCTCCCGTGAGGGGATGCCCTCGGTCGTGCAGCAGCGCGATGATCTGACCCGCTTCGGCGTTCCGATCGAGGGGTTCCGGCATCCGGCTCCTGAGATCCTCGAGAGCTGGCGCGATCGTCTGGCCCGCTTCATCGCGACCCTGCACAAGGGCGATGTGCTGGTCGTGGCCAACGTGCACGCCCTGGGGCGCGACCGTGACGAAGAGACGCGCACGATCACCGATCTGCGCCAGCGAGGCATCATCGTGAAGGTGCTCAGCACCGACTCCCGGCACCTCGCCGACGCGATGCGCTGACGCGAAGCTCAGTGCGTACGGGCGACGTGCCCGAGCCGGCCCGCGAGAGCGACGATCTCCTCTGTATCGTCCGCTGACACCGCCACCAGCGGATAGGCGTCGGGTTCCTCCTCGAGGTACACCAGCGCGAGGCCGTGCTCGTCGAGCATCTCGTTCGCGACGGCCACGGCTGTCGCCAGGTCGGAGTCGACATCCCCGACCGCGTCGAGGTCGACTGCGGTGGCGAAGACGCGCGGCAGACCGGCGAGAGCATCGGCGAGCTGCGCTCCGGTGTCCCCCGGCTCCAGATAGGCGAGCGCGCCGGCGTCGTCAAGGCCTTCGATCATGACGAGCCAGGGCTCGTCGACAGCCTGGCTCACCGCCGCGACGATCTGCGGATCATCGTCGAGCAGCCTGCACAGCCGTGCCCAGTCCTCGTTCATGCAGTCAGTCACCGTCCGGATCGTGCTGATCGCGCAGCGCGCCATCGTCGAGAAGCGGCAGATCGGCCCGGGTGACGACCTGGGAGGTCACGGCGTACTCGACCAGTCTGGCCCGGCGGTTGGTGGCGAGCTTTCCCGGACCACCGCGAAGGCCCTGCACACCCATGCGGTCGAGCTTGTCGCAGACGTTGTCGAGCTTGCGGTTGAACTTGCTCATCGTCCATCCGAGGCGCTTGGCGGCATCGCTCGACGAGGGCAGCTCGTTCATGCTGACTCCCTCTCGGCGCAGCATCGGCTCAGCAAGCGCGACCATGAGCTGCTTCTGCAGCGCAGTGAAGCTGGCCGGCATGACCGTCGTCTCACCGCTCATCGACCATTCCACCTGGCGGGAGACCTCGTACGGAGCCTGCTCGGTGTGAAGGCTCAGCTCGTAAGTCACCGGCCCGGCAGTGAACACGATCACGCTGCGCTCGAAGACGAGCGGCATGCGCGCACCGGGCGACAGCCACGACTGCACCGCGCCACCGGCGCTGGAGATGGTGGCTGCCAGACGCACCCCGACGTTCGCCAGCCACCACAGTCCGTCGTGATGCTGCAGCTCGAGGAAGTACCGATGCAGGTACGGGTTGTCGTCGACCTCGAGGTCACCCTCACGTCCGATGATGAACGGCCTGTCCACAGGCAGGTCGTGCCATTCTCCGGCGAACTCAAGCCGGAGCGGCGCTGCTTCGCGCGTCACACTCGGCTCAGCATCCTCATCCAGCGCCGTAGCACCATCGATTTCAGTCACGTATCGACCCCCTGGCGAATATCCTGCCACGGGAACAGCCCGGATGCCGGTGCATGACACCTGACGCAAGTGGATCAGATGATCACAGGTCGGTGATCCCGGCGGCCCGGGCCTCTTCCTGCATCTTGTCGATCCGACGTTTCGTGTACTCGATCATGCTGACGAAGAACTGACCGAAGCTGTCGAACGTATCGATGAGCTCTCCCTCGGCGAGCCAGAGCACTCTTGGTCCGACCGCGCCCTCTTCGATGAGCATCACGAACACGTCGGCCTGCTCGAGGCTCGCAGCGATCGGCAGCAGTTCCTCGGCCGATCGCCCGAGCTCCTCGAGCATCTCCGGTGCGTACTCGAACGACTCGAGCGCCGCTTCTCGAAGTTCCCCGGCGACCAGCTCACGCGAACCGAGCAGCGTGACCTCTTGATGGAAGCACTTCCAACCGTCGGCGAATCCGAGGAAACCGCGGTGCTCCTTGTCGAACGTGACGCCCAGCGCCAGCTCCGCTTCACGAATCGATTCTTCGGTCGCGGCGACTTCGGGAAGGTGGTTGGGGAACAGGCCCTTCGGATCCCACGCAGCCAGATTCTGCTTCGTCATCACCATCTCAACGATCGGCGGACGCCAGTCCTCGATGACGATCATGTTGGGTACTCGCCTCCATAGATGAAGTTTTTCGGCCGGTAGCCAACAGGATAACGCAGCGCTTGCGAGCCCAGGCTCGTATTGACCGACGGGTCAAGATCCAACCACGAGTGCGGATCCGGTATCCCCGTCCAGGTCGTATCCGGCACGTGACCGGGGTGACCGGTGTACGTTCCGCCCGCTTTCTCCGCAGCCGCAGCCGCCGATGCGTCGGTGCGCAACTCACCCTTCGTGCTCACACGACCGGTGGGAGAGAGATATCCATCCTTGCCGGCAGCATTGCACCCGTCGATGTACTCCTGGATCTGGGCCTTCTGATCCGGCGTCGCACCCTTCTTCGGATCGTAGAAGACCACCGGCCCCGAGGACTCGCCACTTCCGGGCTTGTGCGCTTTCGTCGAGTAATCGACGCCCTTGTCATTGCCGTCGAACGTGTCGTTCTTCTTGACCTTCTTGCCGAAGCCACCGATGTGCAGGCCCAGGTTGTCCGTCAACCCCTGCAACCTCTTCGAGTGCGTCGCAGCGTTCAGCACGGACTCGAACGCCTCCTTGAAGATCCGTCCGACACCCATCAGGCGTCTCCTCCGAAATCAAGAGCGGAGAACTCCGTGAAGAAGTTCGTCGTCAACGTCGAGATGTCCGCACCACGAAGACTCATCTCCGCCTGCGCATCCTCCAACGCCGTCAGATCCGCATAGAACTCATCCGAATCGCCCGCCGCCGCCTCAACCATCGGCGCATCCAGAATCGCATCGATCACCGCAGGCAGCTTCTGCGCCATCGGCTCGATCACCATCGGCGCCAACTGCTCCATCAACTGCTCCACCACGACATCCACCGCCGCGTTCAACAACCGCTTCTTGATCAACAGCATCGGACCAGCACCCGCCGCGCTGATCGGATTCGTCAACATCAACAACAACGTCCCCAACGTCGTGGTCACATCGAAGATCACCTTCATCTTCAAACCGAAGATCACATCCGCACCGACATCCATCGCCGTCGCCGCCGGCGGCATGATATCGAGCAACTGCTGCAGATTCTGCGAACGATTCGTATTCCACGCGCTCACCGTCGCCGGGCCCGTCTGCCCCCGCAAAGCGACAGCCATGTCACCATTCATCTTCCGGTCAACAGCCTGAATCACCGTCTCCAGATCCGACCCGAAATTCCGCACCAGAACAGCGCCCTTACGGACCTCATCCTCATCGATATCCGGCCACTCAAAACCCAGTTTCTCCATCACCCAGACAAGCTCATTCGGCAACATCATTCCCACGATCGCACCTCCTCCTGCAACGACTGTAGGCAGACGAGGCGAAGATCACGATGGGTAGCGGTTCCCATCTCACGGCACGCGCGCACGTCAGTCGCTCCCTGGATAGTCGATCTCGACACTGACGAATCGCGAATCGGGAATCTGCTTCACCTCGACGGCCGCTCCGTCGAGCGCACCAGGGCCAAGGCCCAGCCGGCTCTCGAGTTCGCTCTGACTGAGCGCGCTCAAGTCGCCCGATTCACTCGACGGCGCGAGGAACTTCATGTCGCCGTCTTTCCGCCCGTACTTGTCAGGATCGTCCTGCCCGATGGCATCCTCGTAGAGTTCCTCGACAAGCTGCTTCGGAACCGTCTTCGGCACACCCTTGACCTCGTCGACGATGTCGCCCGGGATGTCGTGAACGCTCTTGCCGACCGAGCGGCCGAGGTCCTGCATGGCGTTGTAGTCCGGGCTCGCATGCCTCGCGACGCGTCCTTGTGACTCGATCCCTCGGCTGACGTCGCTGAGGATGTCGTACTTCTTCGCGTGCGAAGTCGCCGGCTCCGCACGGTGCCTCGGCACGCTGTCCGCGCTGCGTCGGTCCAGACCGCGGATGGCGTCGGCATCCGCGCGATGACGACCTCCGCGCTTGCGGAATGCGCCGGCGAATCCGGTCTTGAACTCTCGCCCTGCGCCGTCGACGGCATCCACGAGTTCCTTCATGAGCTGCTTCAACTGCATGCTGTCACGCCCCCGAGATCTGAAGATTTGCGAGATCGGCCAGTAGACGATCGGTGAGCTCTTCGACATCGACCGCGTGTGCGTCCATGTCGTCGGCGGCCTGGTCGAGCGCCACCAGATCTGCGTAGAACTCGTCGACGTCACCGACGTTGTCCTCGACGACCGGAGCATCGAGCAGCGCCATCACCATGCCCGGAACCTTCTCGGCGAGAGGATTGAGCGCGAGCGGCAGCACCTCGTTGATCACCTGCTCGAGCGTCGCCTCCATGGCCATGGAGAAGAGCTTCTTGCGGACGAGGATGAGCACCGCGGCACCGCCGGCGCCGAACGGTCCGGCGGCCAGGAGCGGCACGAGCTGGATCAAGGTCAGGGTGACCTCGGCGATCACCTTGATCTTCAGCGCGAACACGATGTCCGCTGCGAGGTCGATTCCGGTGCTCGCCGGGCCGAGCACGTCGAGCAACTGCTGCACGTTCTCGGATCGGTTCCGGTTCCACGCCTCGACGTGGCCCGTGCCGATCTTGCCCTTCATGGCCGCCGCGATGTCGCCGTTTATGCGGCGATCGGCGGCCTGGACGAGCGTCTCCATGTCGTCGCGATAACCGCGCACGAGGGTCGCCGCCTGGCGAACCTCATCCTCGTCGATGTCGGGCCATTCCAGACCGAGCTTGTCCATGATCCAGATCAGTTCGTCCGGCAGCATCATTCCCACGGCAGCACCTCCGCAACGAAACTACCGATCCCGACGACGGATGCGCGATGGGGAGATCACCCCATGAGCGTGTTCCGGGTCGACTCGCGTGGGCCGGTTCACGTCCATCAACCGGCCCCCGACGAGATCAACCGCTCTATTCGGTGAGCTTGAGGGCGTCAGGGACGTAATACCGGATCGGTACAAGTCCCGTGCGTACGACCGCATCTCCGGCCTGCTCGATCAAAAGGCCTGGCAGACCGCGGGTGACTGGCAGCGCATCGGTGACAACCTGCGCGCCCCGATCAGTCCGTGTGTGCCCGGTGTCGGATCGCTTCGTACATACGGTCCGTCTCGGCGCGTTGCAGGGCCACTGTGGTGACTGATGCCGGGTCCACAGGTTCGAACGTATCCACCAGATCTCCGACCTGCTCAGCCGTCATCCGGTACGCCCGCTGGCCACCGCCCTGGTCACGGGCCATTCCGCTGGGCCACACATCGGCCTGCGCGCCCGCGACACCGATCCGCCAACCGAATGGTTCGAGCTCTTCTCGCACCAGGCACAATGCCTCGAAGGCATCGTCCGCGCGTGCCTCGGCCGTACCGAATCCGGAGCAGCGAATCTCCACCTCCCACGAGCGCGATCCATCGAACCGCCACATGATCGTGGCATCGCGTACGATCCCGTCGCGACTCACCTGGATCGTGCGTGACCCTTCGGTCATGCCTTGAGGATGTCAGCAGGGTCGATGACGAGCGCAACCTCGGTCCCGGGATTGAGAGCGATTCGAACGCCCTCGGGCAGCGACTCGGCATACTCGCGACCGCGGATCGTGGCGAGATCGGTGTACCCGGAAGCTGCGGCCTTCGCCGCGTCAGTGAAGGCGTACGCGAGGCGTCCGCCGTCTTTCGCAGTGGCGAGGAACATCCCACCTTCGGGCCTGCTGAAGATGACGACCTCGGATACAGCGAATTCCTGGTCCAGCTGCTCGCTCGTCATATGTCCGGCCCGCGCGAGTTGCAGCACGCGCTCGAGCTTGGTGGTCGGTGCGGGCCAGCCGCGCGCAGGCGGAGACGGCACGTAACGAGGGTTGGGAGTGAATTCCTTGCTCAACTCGCCGGCTTCGTTTGCGTGCCATGCCCCGACGATGCCTTCCGGCGGCACACGATCGACACCTGCGAACTCGGGATCGATCGCATACACCCACTCACCCGGATTCGCGCGAGCCTCCGCGCGGAGTGCGTCCGTAATGGGCGGCACCTTGGATGTCGTCATGCGAGGCTCTGTCCCATCCATGTCGAGGTCGCTCACTTTCCACCACTGTAATGCGGGTTCGGCACCCAATCGCCCAATGAACCCCCAGGGCCGACCGGGTGCGCACCCATGACGTTCTCACGCGGAATCCCACCCTGGAAGGTGATCTCGCGCTCCGGCCGGAATGAGTTCGGGCCGAACGGATTATCCGGGATCGTGGCATCGGCATCGATACCGCCTGGCGCATCGATGGAGTAGCGGTAAGCCGCGGGCCAGTTCAAGTCGGGGGTGGTGGTGGTGCTGACGAAATTAGAATGCGTGTTGTGACGCACGAAATCGTTGTAGTCGTTGTTACTCGCGTCCCGCACCTGGAAGCCCTCATCGAAGATCACGCTCGGCGGACGGTTATCGCCCCGGTACAGCGTTTCGTTCGTCGTGCGATCCACGCGGTTGGTGCGGCTTCCGGTCAGATCAGGGGCATCGGTCCCGTCGAGAAGCTTCACCTTCTGCTTCAACTCCTCGAGATGATCATCCATCTTGCGGGCGACCTCAGGGAGTCTGACATTCGCGTCCTTGCCGCCCTTGACCATCGCCTGCCACAGATCAGCGAACGCGCGTCCGAATGCAGACATCAGGCGTCTCCTCCGAAATCGAGAGCGGAAAACTCCGTGAAGAACGTCGACGTCAGCGTCGAGATATCTTGACCATGCAATTTCATCTCCGTCTGCGCATCTTCCAGCGCCTGCAGATCGGCATAGAACTCATCCGAATCCCCTGCGGTGCCCTCGACCATCGGCGCATCCAGAACCGCATCGATCACCGCCGGCAATTGCTGCGACATCGGCTCGATCGCCATCGGCAGGAGCTGATTCAGCAGTTGCTCCACCGCGACGTCGACCGCCGCGTTCAAGAGCTTCTTCTTGATCAACAGCATCGGACCTGCGCCCAGCGCGGTGATCGGATTCGTCAGCATCCCCACCAACGCGATCATCGTCGTGGTCACATCGAAGATCACCTTCAACTTCAATGCCAGAATCGCTTCCGCACCGACATCCATCGCCGTCGCCGCAGGCGGCATGATGTCGATGAGCTTCTGCAGGTTCTGCGCACGGTTCGTGTTCCATGCGCTCACGGTCGCGGGCCCTGTCTGACCCCGCATCGATGCGGTCAGATCGCCATTCATCTTCCGGTCCACCGCCTGGATCACAGACTCCAGATCGGTGCCAAGATTCCGCACGAGCGTTGATCCTTTACGGACCTCATCCTCGTCGATGTCCGGCCACTCAAAACCCAGCTTCTCCATCACCCAGACAAGCTCATTCGGCAACATCATTCCCACGGCACAACCTCCAAAGAAAACCCTATGCGGCGCAGGCACCCACTCGCGATGGGGAGAGCAACCCACACGACAGACCGGCGTACGTCGCCGCTCACGGCACTGCCGCCCATTGCGAGACGCCCGAGGTCAGCGACGCGACTGCTCCGTTGCGGGGCGCGACACCCGTCACGTCGCGATCGACGATCGTGAGCACCGGACCGCCAGTGATCGGAAGGGCGACAGCCGCCCGGACGATCGTCGCCTCGATCTTCGCCAGAAGATCGCGCGCCTCGTACACATCGGTCGTCTGAGCGAGCTGCGCGATCAGCGCGTCACGATCAGGATCCGACTGACGGACGATCGAGGCCGCACTGTCGCTGCCCCACTGGGCCGCGATGTCGCCGGGCGTCTGCGGGAGCGGTACGCGAGCGATCACCGCGTCCCAGTTGCGCTGTTCGAGGGCGGCATCGAAGTCATCTGCGCTGCAGTCCGTGATCGTCCAGCCGGCCTCTGCCGCAGCATCCCGCATCCCGGCGAACGCCCCGACGGCGAACTCGCTCCCGCGGTCGTAGAGCACGCAGACCGGGGCTCCCGCTGCGATGCCTGCGGCTTCGCGCTCCAGCGGCGGCTCGCCCTGAGTGGTGCCGAGCGCCTGTGTGAACCCAGAGTCCTCGTTGACGACCTCGTATGCACGTGAATCAGCCGACGTCGTCATCGACGTGGTGGGCGAATAGGAGGTGCGCCACTCGCCTGCACCCCGCTCGATCAGGTCGCTCGCCGGTACAGCATGCAGGAACGCCGTTCGCGCCTGCACACTGGTGAACACACCTGTCGGCTTCAGCAGGACAGCCCAGACCGTTCCGTCACGGGTGGTGCTGACGACGAGATCTCGACGCTCGAGTGCGCGGATCGGCTCTTTGTTCGCCGCCACCGGGGTGGTCTGCACGACATCCAGTTCGTTTCCCATCGCGGCGAGCGGGTCATCGCCGCCAGGCACGAGCTCGATGCGCGCCAGCTGCGGCGGCGTGAGCCCGCGGTACGCGGCATTCGGCACGAGAACGACCTGCTGACCGCCGTCTGCCACTTCATCGACTCGGAACGGGCCGCTGGAGAGCAGCAGTTCGTCCGCGACCTTCCCGCCGTCCAGTGCGAACCCCTCGTTCCACACGTCGGCCATCTTCTGGAGCGCGGCGTCGTCATGGGTCTGGATCGCCGTGATGGCGGCCTGCTTCGCCTCCATCGCATCGTCGATGCCGAGAGCACGGGCTCCGAGCACGTGGGCCGGCACCGGCGCAGTGACGGCCGTCTGCCAGTCGCTTCTCGGATACGAGGTCACGTCGATCGATCGTGCGAACTCGTCGATGCTCGGGACATCGCTGTCCACAGCATCCGGTGCCGCGGCGTCCGTCTCAGCCTCGCCGTCCTGCTCGAAGTACCCTGCGGCGGCGGCCCATCCCATCAGCAGATCGGCTGCGTCGAGTGGGATGCCATCCGACCACGACGGCTCGGCGAGGTCGTAGCGCACCGTGAACGGGTCATCGCTGACGATCTCCACCGTGCCGAAGCCTTCGTCTGGAACGAAATCGCCGTCGACCATGTCGCCGAAGTCGCCTCTTGTCATCTGCGCGATGTCGATGTTGCCGGGCGTCGGCGACGCGGCCACGTTCGTCGACGTGAACGCACCGGTCCATCCCACGACGACCTTCGTATCCGGAACGACCGACTCCGGCAGGGCCGGAGAACAACCCGCCAGAGTTAACACGAGCGCGGCTGCGACAAGCGCGACAGCGCGATGACTCCCCCTCATGCCGTCGCCATCACGCGTAGTCGGTGTCGTCGCCGCTCTCCTCGGCCATGGCCCGGAACGGCTCGCTCTCTTCGCTCTCGAGCCAGGCGCGCGCGTGCTCCAACAGCACGGCTGGCGAGTCCGCAGCCTCTTCGGCCGTGGCGAACGGCCCGATGGTGTCCTCAGACGGACGCTCATCGGCACGTGTCACCGTCTGGTTCGACAGGTTGTACCAATAGCTCTGTGATCCGCTCATGTTCCCGATTCTATTCGTCGCTCTTCTGCAGGTGATCCGGGACAGCGAAAGGCCGTGGCGACCAGTCCCCCCGAACCGGCCACCACGGCCTCATGCTGTGCGAACTCAGAGCTGGTCGGAGTCGCGGATCTTGTCGGCCATCTGGTCGAGCGCCGTGGCCATGTCGTTGACGGCCTCTGCGGCGTCGTCGAGCGAGGACGTCAGCTCGTCGTATGCCGTCGAGTACTGACCCGACGCGTTCTCGGTCTTGAACCCGTCCTGCACCAGGTCCTCGATGACGCCCTGGAGTTCCTTCAGGGTGTCGGTGACGGTCGTGCGACCGTCACGAAGGCGCTGAGCTGCGCTTTCCATCTCGCTGTACGTTGCACCAAAGTCATGTGCCATGAGAACTGCCTCCCGCGTTCGTCTTCCGGCCTGTCTGGCCCTGTTCAGGCCCGTTCGGCCTCGTCAATGAGAGTAGTCAACGATTGCGCTCCCGCAAACGGGGAGCGCTACCCATGTCACCGCTACCCATCGCCGAATCCACCGAACCGGCAGGGGTCTGCGCGACGGCAAAGGCAGCCGGGACGACAGCGACAGCCGGGGCTACCGGCTGCTCGGGGACGAACGGCATCTGCATCGTCACCATGCGACCTGCCTGCACGAAGATTCCGCGCCCGACGGGGAAGTCCGATCTCTTGACGCGGCTGAACGCCGTCTTGAAGATCGATTCGCCGTCGTAGGTGTCCGGCTTGAGGATGATGCCCTGCCGGCCGGTCTTCCACTCGCCGAGCACACCGACGCTTCCGCTGGCGCGGCTGATCTCGGCCTCGCCGATGAGCAGATGGTCGCTGTTGTTCATCGCCTGCAGCAGCGTGCGCATCGGCCGATCGGCCGGCCCGTCCGCCAGGTGCGGGATGTCCTCGATGACGATCATGATGCGGCCGTCGACCGTATCGCCGGCGACGAGCTCGGCGAGCTCTGTGACGAGCTCCTTCTCGTCTTCCGGCTTGATCGCACTGCGCACCCACGGACGGAAGTCCTTGAGCTCGGCGCGACGGCTGCCGAGGTGGTACATGCGCACGTTCGGGTCGAAGCGCTCCATGGCCACGACCAGCGCCCGCAGCGCGTTCGTCCTGCCCGAGGCCGGAGGGCCGGAGATCACGAACGACCCGATCGGCTCGAATCCGCGCGGTTCGAGCGTGTCGTCCGCGATGCCGAACACCGGCAAAGAGTCGACCGTCGCCGGCATGTCCGTGACCGGGACCATGGTGGGCAGCGCACCGATCTCAGGCAGGTCTCGGACGCCCTGAGAACGCAGTCGCTCTGCCAGTGCGCGCAGCGCCTTGGTCTGCTCGACCACGTTCGTCGTGCCGCCCAGCACCGCGATCTGCGTCTCGTGACCGTCGATGATCGCCCGCCCCGGAGCCGACTGCTCGTCAAGGATGTCCCTCGGCGCGCTCAGCAGCATGTACTGGCTCTCGTCGCCCATGCGCAGCACGACGCGGCGGGAGATGTTGGATGCCACGGCGCTGGGCACCGCGTTGCCGCGATCCGCCGTGATCACCGTGTGCACGCCGAGCGTGCGCCCCTCACCGAGGATGCGCATGAAGGTGCGATAGAACGGTGCACGTCCTGGCGCGTACTCCCAGTCCTTCTTGAACTCGGGGAAGTTATCGAGCAGCAGCAGGATGCGCGGCATGTTCGGATCGGCGATGTCGCGATATTCCTGGACCGTTGCCGCGCTCGCGGCCGAGAACGCGGCCGAGCGACGATCCATCTCGCGCTCGAGCGTGCGGAAAAGGCGTTGGATCCGCTCGGCATCCGCACCGTCCACGACCGAGCCGACGTGCGGCAGGTCGGCGAGCGGGCCGAGGGCACCGGAGGCGAAGTCGATGCAGTACACCTGAACGCGGCCTCGATCAGGACGCATGCCGGCAGCGGTGGCGATGGTCTTGAGAACCGTCGACTTACCCGATCCCGACGTTCCGTACACGACCAGCGAACCGTCGCGGTCGGGCACGAACACAGCTGCTTCCTGAACCTGCTTCTCCGGCACATCCATCATGGCGATCGGAATGCGGGTGTCACCCTCGTTCTCCAGATCCTCCAATTCGACGACTTCCGCGAGATCGTCGAGCCACGGACGACGCGGATGCGGCAGAGCCGCCACCTCGCGAGCACGGATCAGCGTCGACACGATGCGCTTCTGATCGTTCGGACCGAGGTCCTCATCGTGCGTCTCCGCTTCCGCAGGGCGATCCGGCTCCCAGTCAGCGGTCGATCCGAAGCGCAGTTCCGATGCCCGCACCTCGACCGAGCCGGTCTCGTCCTCCGATGTCCAGCCACCGGCGTAGGCCGACTGGAAGGGCACGAGCCGGCCGGGGCCCGTCTTGGCGATCCCGCGACCGGGGATCGATGCGGGGAAGCTCGCCGCCACCGGATCGTCGACGACGTCGCGGGAATCGTCCTCGTCCGCCATGCGCAGCGCGATGCGCAGGTTGGTGTTCGCACGCAGGTTGTCCTTGATGACGCCGGCAGGGCGCTGGGTCGCCATGATCAGGTGGATGCCGAGGGACCGGCCGCGCTGCGCGATGTCGACGACCCCGTCGACGAACTCCGGCATCTCGGATGCCAACGCCGCGAACTCGTCGATCACGAGCACGAGGGCCGGGGGGCACTCCGGGTCCTGACGCTTCTCGAGCTCGAGCAGGTCCTTGGCCTTCTTCCGGTTCAGGAGGTGTTCTCGGTGGTGCAACTCTGCGCGCAGGCTCGTGAGCGCGCGGCGCACGAGGTGCGGGCTCAGGTCTGTCACCAGACCCACGCAGTGCGGCAGCTCGACGCAATCGGCGAAGGCCGATCCGCCCTTGTAGTCGACGAAGAGGAACGTCACGCGGTCAGGGCTGTGGGCGGCGGCCATGCCGAGCACCCAGGCCTGCAGGAACTCTGACTTTCCGGCACCGGTCGTGCCTCCGACGAGAGCGTGCGGGCCATGAGTCCGCAGATCGAGCGCCATGGCGTCGCTCGCACCCTGGCCGATGATCGCGCGCAGATTGCCGGCCTTCTTCAGTCTCGGTCTGGGGGTGGGCGAGCGGTCGACGATGGTGTTGTTCTGACGCCACCGCTCGATCACGACCTGGGGGTCCTCAGCGATCGCCGGATCCACGAGCTGCAGGAATCCCACGGTGCTCGGGATGTCGGAGGCGTCGTGCACCACCGTGCTCGCGTCCACCACGGGCGCCATACGCTTCGCGAGCATGTGCATGTAGGCGTTGGAGACGCCCTCGATCCGCACGTCGTCGAAGTTCTCGCCGGTGCGCACGAGTCCGACGCTGGCGGCTTCGAGGCCGTTCGTCACGTCGATGTAGCTACGGCAGACCGCCGGGAGCGACTCGACGGTCGGCGAGACGAACACCGCATGGACGCCGTAATCGGCGCCGCGGTCCAGCACGTCCGTGAGCCGCCCACGATCGACCGGCGCGTCACTGCTGACGAAGACGATCACCGAAACAGGAACCGTCTTCTTGTGATCGCTCGCCGCCCGAGAGACGTCGGTGCCGTACAGCAGCGGGTTCCAGTCGTCCTTGAAAGGCCCGCGCGGTTCGTTGCTGTCGGCACCGCCGGAAGCTGCGCGCTGCACGTAGTCCTCCAGCATGCTCAACAGCGCGGCGCCCGTGGGTGCGGAATCGGCGAGCGCCACGCCCTGGAACGGGCTCTTCTCGCTGGAGGTGTGCGGCATCCACTTGAGCCAGTCGAGCTCGGCCGTCCACGCCGAATCCGCGAATGCCACTGAGACCACATCGTTGGGGGCATGCAGTCCGAACAGTTGGACGGCGATGCCGCGCATCGCGTCGGCCGCGAGTGCCTGGGGGCCCGCGATCCCGACGGATCCGGCATCCGCGAACAGCTCGAAGATCGGCACATCATCCACCGATTTGTACCGCTCCTGCAGCCGTTCGATCCGCTCGAGGAACTCCGGCAGTCCGTCGGGCGTGTCCATCTCGGCGATCATGTTGCGGGCGGGCAGTGTGCAGCTGCCCAGCCGCAGACCGAGGAAGTTCCAGTGCTCTGGGCGCCTGGTCCACAGCAACGGCCCGAGCCGCATGGCATGGTCGAACACCTCGGCCACAGGTGGCGCCTCGGCGTTACGCGCCTGTTCCTCTTCCGGTTTGCCGCGGAAGAACTGCTCTTCGAGCTCCTCGTACTGGCGCTCGAAGAGCACGAACTCGTGATTGGAGCTCTTCTTCTCCTGCACCGACTGGTTGATGATGTTGCCGAGCGCCATCAACGGCGTCATGACGATCATCAGCAGCGAACGCGGGTTGCCGTTGAGTGCGTAGAGCGCCATGCCCATCATGATCGGCGTGATCAGGATGGGCCAGGGGAAGATCTTGCCGAGCTTCTCGGTAGGAATACGCGGTGCTTTGAAGCCCGCGCCGGGGTAGCGCACTTCGACGCGCGGACTCCTGTTGAACATCAGCCCGCCGCCGCGCTCGATGATCGGCTCTTCGGTGGCCGTGCCGTCGTACGACCGGGCGAGGCGCAGGACGAGCGTCGTCGCGCCGATGATGAACGGCTCTCCCTCTTCGAGGCGGACCCGCTGCACGGCGACGCCGTCGACGAGCACTCCGTTGGCGGAGTTGAGGTCGACGACCTCGATGTGCTGACCGGCCTCGATCCGAGCGTGGCGCTTGGAGACCATCGAGTCCGCGAGGACGACGTCGCTGGCGCTGTCGCGCCCGAGGACCACCTGGCCGGACGAGATGGGGAACTCCTGGCCGGTGAGGGGTCCCGCGATCGCACGCAGCACGCCCACGATCTCGCGCTGACCCGTGGAGACGTAGTCGGGACCGTAATTGAGGATGGATGCTGCGAAGCCGGAGCCGATCGCCGCTTCTCCGATCGGGATGTCCGGCTGCAACGGGACCAGCCGCTCGGCCATCGGCGGAGCGACGGCCAACGTCAGCACGTCGCCCTCGGCGACCGGGATCGACCGGGTGGGGTCCGCCTCGGCGATGTGGCGCGCCACGTCTCCGGCAGTCGCGGTCGAATCCGTGGTGACCACGATGTCGACCGGATCGCCCGTCTGGCGGTGCAGCGTCAGCTTGAGTCTCATTGGTCTCCCTCAATCACACTCGGACCACGACCGCGCTGCGGTCGCCGAGACGGATCGTGTCCCCTTCGACGGTCACGACAGGCACACCTGCTTCGATGACATACTCGACGCCGGCCCTGGCCAACCCGGATCCGTTCGTCGAGCCGCAGTCGGTGACCTCCAGCCCTCCGTCCACCGGACGAACCAGCAGATGGGTCTTCGAGAGCGACTTGCTCTCGTCTTCAAGAGGCACCGCGCGTGCGCCGGGGTGGACCGTCGCATCCGGATTGCGCCCGAACAGCAGCGGCTCGGCGACCTGGACGCTCGCACCGGTGTCCAGGCGCAGGCCGAAGTGCACAGGGGCAGGCTGCGGCGGGTTGGCGGCTGGAGGCACGACCGGCTGCGACGCGGCGACGGGCGGCACGACCGGCTGCGGGGCGGGAGCGGCCGCCGGCGAGGCAGATAGAGCCGGCGAGGCGAGGTGACCGATTCCTTGGGCAGGATCCACGAATCGTTCATCTTCTGCCTGCCGGTAACCGCCGAACACCGGCTTGCCGAGCTCCGCCGATGCGGGCGGCGGCTGGGGTGTCGTTCGCGGAAGTCCGATCTCAGGGCGCGCGTCCGAGGTATGGGGCCGGGCGATCCCGATGACGCCCGCGCTGACGCGATTGCCTGGACGATAGGCGGGTTGCTGCGAAGGGTCGGTCGGCGTGGCGAGCGAGGGCAGCACCGAGCGCTCCCGCGCAGGCTCAGCCTTCACGAGCTTTCGTGCCACACGCAGACGCTTCTGGTCGTACGGGTTCAGCCCTCGCTTCACGTCGATGAGCCACACCTGCGTTGCCTTGTCGTGCAGTCCGCGCCTGCGGCGTTCGGAATCGAACAGCGGCGACAGCAACAGGAGCACGGGCCCGAACAGCGGGACGAGGTTCGACGCGCACAGCAGCAGGTAGCGCAGCAGCACCCACCCGATTCCTGGGCGCTCCAGCGTGCGCACGTTCACAGTGCGGATGCCGACGATCGCCTTGCCGAGCGTGCGCCCGCTGCGCCCGTGCATCACCAGCTGCACGACGCTGAGCACCAGCGTCAGGAACACCGTCACCGCGGCCATGACCAGGGCGAGCACGAAGCCGGGATGGTTCATGAATCCGTACGGCGAGATCGACCCGCCTGCGAGCTTGAGCAGTAGGGGTACGGCACCGATCCACAACGGCAGCTGAACGATCAGCCAGAGGGCGACATCGCAGACCAGCGCGAGGGCGCGACGTCCGAGAGGGGCGGGAAGCAGTCCGAGCGCTGCGGCGTACGCGGGGTCAGGACGGCCGTTCTCATCGAGCCCTTCGATCGCCTCGGTCTCGTCCTCGATCTCCCAGATCGTGGCTTCGCGAGCCTCGCGGCCCCCCTCGATGCCGGGGGTCACTCGGTGCACCCCCGAACCGGCTCCGAAGCGCGTCCATCGCCGCGTCGCAGCACGACGTCGACGCAGACCTGGCCCGCCGAGGCACGTTGGAACGTCACGGTCGTCTTCTCGGTCGTCTGCGCCTTGCCGGATCCGGCGAGATCGACGGTGTTCCACAGGTACAGGTCGCCGTCTTCCGGTGACGGGTTCGTCCAGGTGAAGGTCAACGCCGTACCGTCGCGCGAACCGGTGAGCTCCTCCACTCTGGGAACGGCGTCGGACAGCGGATCCTGCGGGACGACCTCGTCCTGCGTCGCGACCGGGTCGGGCCTGCCTGCCCCGGAGAGCAGATTGGCGCCGACGATCGTGCCGCCGACGACCACCGCCGCGATGACGGCGAGTCCCACCCAGAGTCCTACCCTGGGACGACGCGTGTTCGCCGGCGGGTTCGCCGCAGAATCACTCGGCGCGGTCGGGACGCCCGGGGCCATCGGCGCCTGCGGCGAGACCGTCCGCGGGGGACGCATCAGCGTCTTCTCGTCATCGACAGGAGCGGATGCCGCGTGCGCCGGTGACGCCGACGGGGCGCGCATCACGGTGTCCTCCACCGCGGCGGCCTGCGCTGTGCCGGCCTGCGCTGTGCCGGCCTGCGCTGTGCCGGCCTGGGCTGTGCCGGCCTGGGCTGTGCCGGCCTGCGCTGCGCTGGACGGGAAAGTGCCGGACGAGACGGCGTCGGGCTGGACGGAACGCCCCTGCTCGAACCGCGGACCGGCGTCGGAGGCTGCAGCAGGCTGCCCGTTGCCGAACGGGCGGGTCGTCGCTGACGGCCGGGTGGCGCCGGCATCAGGGTCGATGCTGACGATGTCGCGCACCCGGGTGAGGCCGTCGGCCTCGTCCTCGAGGTCCTCCGCGATGGGATGGTCATCGATGATGTCGATCGGGGTGACCGAGTGGGTCAGCTCGATCTGCACCTTCTGCAGGGCACGAGCGAATGCGACCGCACTCGGATAGCGTGCGTCGGGGTTCTTCGACATCGCACGTTCGATGGCGCGCTGCAGACTCGCCGGTGAGTCCGGCCGCGCCAGCGACTGCAGGGGTGCGCGTTCGATGCGCTCGATGAGGTCTGCACCGGAGTTGCGTTCACCGGGGCGCTCGAACGGGGAGCGACCGGCGAGCAGCGTGTACAGCGTGGCACCGAGCGCGAACACGTCGGAGCGCGGTCCGCTCTGCGGCGGGTCCGCGAAGAACTCCGGCGGCGACCACGGGATCGACATGCCGGTCGCCTCGGTCACCGCGCCGGTCTTCGACGCGATGCCGAAGTCGGTGAGCGCAGGCCGGTTGTACTCGGTGACGAGGATGTTCGCCGGCTTGATGTCACGGTGCAGCACACCGGCGCGGTGCGCTGTCTCGACGGCGCCGGCGACCTGGATGCCGACGCGCAGCGCCTCGGCGACCGAGAACGGCTCCCTTCGGGCACGGACCTGCAGGTTCGGCCTCGGGCAGTACTCCATCACCAGGTACGGGCGTCCGTCCACCGCGACGCCGGCGTGGTAGATCGTGACGATCGCGGGATGAGTGGACAGCATCGCCATCACGTTCGCCTCGTCGGTGAACTCCTGAGCCGCGCTGCTCGAGATCCTGTCCGCGAGCAGCACCTTCACGGCGACCTTGCGTCTGGGCATCTGCTGCTCGTAGACGAAGACGTCTGCGAAGCCACCGGTGCCCAGCGGTTCGACGTAGGTGAAGCCGGGAAGCTCCGGCGGTGGTGAGGGGGGTCTGCTCACGGAAGATCCTCGAACGTGACGGTGACGCCATCGCCGAGGTCGACGACGTCGCCGGAGAGCACGAGGGTCTGCTCTCCTGGATGAAGGCGCAGCGGGTCGGTACCTGGTCGCAGCAGCGTCGAGCCGTTCGTGGTGTGCAGGTCGACCACGACGACCGTGTCGCCCTCCGGGCGGATCTCGAGGTGACTGCGGGAGATGTCCTGCTGGGGACTCTCGACCGCGACGAGGTGCGGCAGGTCGGCACCGCTCGCCCGCGTGGATCGAGGGCGGCGACCGATGATGACCGTGCGATCGAGCGTGACGACCTGACCCGTCGAGACACGCACACGACCGGCACCGGCGGAGACCACGGGGAGGATCGCGGTCGGGGCGTCCGGCTCGGCGGTCGGGACGTTCTGACGCATGGCGCGCGCCTCGGCCACCGATATCGTCGCACCGTCATGATCCCCGTCGGCCGTGCCGTCCGATGGCGCCGCGCCGAAGGGCGCCGGCGGGGCAGGCGGGGCGGGAGCCGGCTGCATGATCGCGCTGGGCGATGCGACCGTCGCGCCGAAGAGCTGCTCGAACTCGTCGATGTCGGAGGTCTCCGAGATGTCGGAGGTCTCCGAGATGTCGGAGGTCTCCGAGATGTCGGAGGTCTCCGAGATGTCGGAGGTCTCCGAGATGTCGGAGGGCACGAGTGTCGCGCCCTCGACAGCGTCATCGATCGGGGCAGGGGCTGCGGGCAGTGGTGCGGTCGCAGGCTCCGCCGATCCCTCCGCCGGTTCGCCGACGGGCGGGACCACACGCTCAGCGGCCACGTCGAGCGCAGCGTCTTGGACGGGCGCAGCATCCGGCACCGTCACGTCTGCGGGCTCGATCTCGGCGCTGACGTTCGCGGCACGCACGACGCCACCCGTGATCGGAAGGGGCGCGGTGTCGTCGACATCGCTCGCGGTGACGGCGATCCGGTTCGCGTTCAGGGCGAATCTCTCACTCCACGTGGTCACGTTCGTGCCCGCGAAGCTCTCAGTGCCTTCGGGGCCGGTGATCTGCACGGTGACGTCGCCGCGCACGGCGATCCTGGCATCCGGTCCTTCCAGGACGACGGCGGCGAAGGGCAGCATCGCGGCGAACGATCCTGAGGCCTGCTCGGTGAGCGCGTCGATCACCGCAGCGAGATCGCCGCCCTCCTGCTGCCGTTTCCACAGCGTCGAGACGAGCTGCTCGGGCGCATCGGGCGCCAGGGCGATGAGGGCTCCCGGTGCCACCAGCACATACCAGTCACCGGGTCGGTAGGTCGTCTGCATCAGCGAATCCCTCCTGCGGTGGCCTCGCGAGGCCGCGTGTTCTCATCGAAGTCGTCGTCCGCCTGCATGTGAACGCCAGGGTGGGACGCGACGAAGACCGCGTCGACGACGACGACCGTGATGTTGTCCCGGCCGCCGGCGCTGACTGCTTCGCCGACAAGCGTGGCGGCGGCGGTCTGCGGGTCGGACTCGGCGGTCAGGATCTCCTGGATCTGCGCATCCGGCACCTCCGAGGAGAGTCCATCCGAGCAGATCAGAATGCGATCGCCGAGCTCGGCCGGGAACATCCAGAAGTCGGCATCGCCGGTGCTCCCCGCGCCGATGGCGCGGGTGATGATGTTCCGGCGATGATCGGATGCCGCGTCGGCGGCGCTGAGTTCGCCGGATTCGACGAGCTCCTGCACGACCGAATGATCCACGCTGATCTGCTCGAGTTCACCGCGGTACAGCCGATACGTGCGGGAATCGCCGATGTTGAAACTCAGCCAGTAACCCGTGCCGTCGACGTCGGCGAGCACGACACCGCTGAGGGTCGTACCCGCACGGCCGGTGGCCATGACAGACAGCGCGTCGACGGCGAGACGCGAACGGCTGAGCGCGTCGAGCACGTCGTCGAGTTCGAGACTCTGCCGTCCGGCGAATCGCGCGAACTCCTCGACAACGGCGGCGCTCGCCCGTTCGCCGGCCTCGTGTCCGCCCATGCCGTCGGCGACGATGAAGATCGGTGCGCTGGCGAGCATCGCATCCTCGTTGAGCGTGCGGCGCATCCCGGTGTGGGTGGACGAGCCTGCGGAGACGATCAGTGGAGCCGTCATGCGTAACCGCCGATCGTGACGATGCGGTCGCCGATCTCGATCGCATCGCCGAGACGGACGCGCACCGCCTCACCGGGGGTGCACGGGATGCGCTCACCGTCGCGGACGATCACGGTGCCGTTCGTGGAATGCCGGTCTTTGATCCAGCCGCCGGAGGCCTCGGCCGCTGCCTCGAAGTGCGTCTTCGACAGTGACAGGGTCTCGTCGCGCACGTTGACGGCGACCGCGCCGTCCTCGGGCGCGGGGTTGCGTCCGAACAGGGTGCGCTGTGACACGGTGACCCTGGTGCCGTCGTCCCATGTGAACACAAGACGATGGCCGGGGATGCTGATGCGGGTGTCCTCGACATCGCCGAGGTCGTCGGACACGGCGTCTGCGGCCGGCTGGTCGGCGGGAGGCTGGTGAGCGGCGGGCTGGTCGGCGACGGGCGCCTGGTGAGGAGCCGCCGGTGGCGCCGCCGGAGCCACCGGGTTCTGAGCGGGCACGGACGGCGCTGCGGGAGCCTCAGGGCTCCGCGCCGGAGGGCCGTCCTGAGTGATGCCGGGGACGAACGCGATCAACGCATCGTCACCGATCGCCGGCGCCGGCGGTTGCGAGATCGCGGGCTGAGCGTGCGGGAGCTGCGGCGCTGCCTGCGGGGCGCCCTGTGGGGTCGCGAGCGGCGCGGCTTGCGGCATCCGCGGCGCAGGAGGTGCGGGAATCGTCTCGTCGAGGGCAGGCGCGGCATCAGCGGGCGCCGGCGGCTGGCCGACCAGAGCGGCGTACGCGACCGATTCCGGTGACGCATACCCGGGCGCGGGCCGGGTCGGGCTGAGGCCCGGTACCGGTGGCACGCCGACCGGCGTCGGCAGCGGCGTCGTCCCTGGCGCCGGGAACGAGAAGTTCGGCGCCGAGCCGGCGCGGCCGGGCAGCGGAGGTACGGCGTCGGGCGCCACCGGTCGCGGCGGCACGCTCATCGCCTGGGTGGGCGGTGCTGCGACGGATGCTGCGCCGGTGCGCGCATCCATCATCAGCGAGCGCGCGACCTTGTCGTGCCAGCCCTGGAACCGGCCCGAGCCGTCGAACAGCGGGGTGAAATAACCGACGACGATGGATGCTGCGAGTCCGAAGATGATGTTGCGCAGCAGTGCGCGTCCGAAACCGAGCGGGGTGCCATCGGTCTCCTTGACCAGGCGCAGCCCCTGGGCGCGCATGCCGATGGAGCCCTTCCCGGCCTGCATGAAGGTGTAGAACGCGAACCAGCCGAGCAGCACGAGCCAGATCACCGGTGCGCCGATGGCGAGCACTCCCAGCATCCCGTCCGCTCCGGCGATCGTCGCGAAGATGACGAGCAGGACGCTGAGGACGATGCCGATCCCCGCCGCGATCGCAGCGTCGATGATGTATGCCACGGCACGCCGTGACGTCGGGGCGACGGTGCCGAACGCCGGTTGTGTCATGGGGTCTCACTCTCGGGTACGTCTGAAGTGCTGTTCTTGATGGTGCCAGGTTCTCGGCGAACGCGCGCGGCCGCTGCGGTCTTGAGCCCCTGGAAGCCGTTCGACACGGCAGAGCCGACCAGCAGCGAGCGCAGGCTCAGCCGCGCCTTGGTGCGCTTCCAGAAGCCGGCTTCGCTCCCGAGGCCGGCGACGATCTCATCGACCTGCTGCCAGAAGGCTTCGACGTCCGCCGGGCTCGGGTCACTCGGGCCGAAGACCTCGGCATCCGCCCGGTGCGCGAGCGTGGTCACGGTCGGCACTGTCAGGGATTCGGCGACCAGCACCGCCTCTTCACCGCGGGTCGCCCCCGGCGCGAGCCGTGCGCCGTAGTCGACGGCACGGTCGGTGAGCTCGTCCCACCCTCCGGCGATCCGATCCGCCGTCCGCTCCGCTGTCCGCCGTGATCGGCGCCTAGACGCCTTCCATGCGCCGATGATGATGAACGGCGAGGCGAGCAACGCGATGATGCCCAGCGTTATGCCGCCGATCGCGAGGATCGCGAGGATGATGCCGCCGATGTTCAGCGATTCGTCCTCGGACTCGCGGTCATCCGGCAGCGTCGGGGGAAGATCGACCGGCTCCTGGGGCGGGGGCGGGGGCTGCAGCACCTGCGGCTTCGGGTCGGCGCGCGGCTTGGTGTTCTGGTCGTTCGGGACCTGATCCTCAGGGGGCGTCGGGTCGAACGGAACCCAGCCGAAGCCGTCGAAGTTGACCTCGACCCAGGCACGGATGTTGTCTCCGGTCGCCGTGAAGGATGCCGCGCCGTCCTGCTCCTCATCCGGGTAGAAGCCCATCACGACGCGCGCGGGGATGCCGATCTCACCGGCGAGCAGAGCCATCGTCACGGCGTACTGCTCGTCGTCGCCGATCATCTGATCGCCGCCGATCAGGGTGGAGATGCGCTCGGCGGTGTGGCCGGAGCGCGAGATGACCTCGCCCTCGAGACCGTGGCTGAAGAAGCCGTCTTCGGACAGGAACGTCTCCAGCGCCTGCACCTGCTCGACGGGGGTCTCGGCATCCGACACGATCTCGCCGGCGAGAGAGGTGAGCTCCTCCGGCACGTTCTCGTTCTTCGGCAGGCGCACAGCGCCGAACTCCGCCTCGGCGAGCTGCTCATCGCTGTACTCCGCGGGAATCGTCGTCTGCACGGTGTAGCTGTCGCCCTTGCCGAGCCCTGCCGTCGCGACGGCGGTCGCCGAGCCTGTGCTGTAGTAAGTGCCACGACGCAGCGCATCGCCGTCATCGCCCGAGAAGCGGAACTCGGATACGAGCCCTGCCTGCGGGACCCAGACGTCGGAGTACTCGTCGATGTCGAACTGCAGCGTCACCGGCACGCCTTCGGCGTCGGGCGACATGTTCGAGCGGATCGGCGTGAACGCACTGGACGAGCCCGGACCGCCGTCGACGACGTTGATGACCTGTCCGTCGAATTCGTCCATGGCTGCGAGGCGGACCCTCGCGCCCTCGGGCAGTCCGCGCACGGTGAACAGGGTGCTGTCGGCGTCGTCGCGCACGTGACCGCGGAACGACTGCAGGGCGCTGGGATAGTCGCGCACGTTGAACGGCGGGATGATCGTGTCGCGCAGTACGTGACGCACCTCTGCGGGTGCGGTGAACGCGCTGGTCGCCACTCCCACCCCGGCTGCGACGGCGAGCACGACGGCGCCCGAGAGCAGCCGCCGCACCCGCATGTGGTTCGCGCGACCCGGATCGACCTCGCCCACCGAAACCGCGGCGTTCTGCGGCGACCAGATCTGGCGAACCGCCAGCCACGTGATGCTGGCGAGCGCGAAGACGGCGCCCTGGATCACCGGCACGGCCGGCTCCGGCGTGCCGAGGGCGATGACGACTGCGAGCAGTATCCCCGCGGGGATCAGCGCCCAGGCCGGCTGTGCGAGTCGCAGCGCGAGGGATGCCGTGACCACCGCGATGATCAGCATGAGCAGGAACGGCACGATGAAGTGCCCGTCAGCACCGGAGACCGGCGCCACCGTCGTCAGCAGCTGCTTCCATGACGTGACGACGCCGATCGCGAGCTGCTGGAGCGTGTCGATCGAGGGGATGACGCCGAAGATCGCGGTGTGCGGCAGTGCGAGCGCGCCGCCGAACAGGAAGTACGCCAGCACGGTGAGGCCGGCGATGATGAGGATGCCCCAGCGTCGCCATGCCGCTACCGCGGCGACCGCGATGCCCAGCAGCGCACCGCCGATGGCCGCCACGAGATAGCTCGCGCCCGCGAAGGTCGGCCAGAACCCCGCGATCGAGACGCCCAGCAGCACGGTCACAGCCACGATGTCGAGAATCCAGCGGCGCACGGGGATCGCGGGCACGCTCGTGCGCGCCTGTGCGGTGGCGCTCACTGGACTACCTTTCTTGTGCCAGCGTTCTCCGATAGGGCGCTGATGCACCCCGGGTGCCGCCGGGCCATCGCCCGGCTCGCTCGACACTGTTGATGTCCAGCATGAGATCTGCGAGGTCTGGTGGCTGCCCGGGACGTGTGGACCGTCGATAGGGCTGAGCGCCAAACCCGGGATGACCGGGAGCGAGCGCCGATCAGTGAGCGAACCGGCAGACACGTCCCGGCTCCCATGGCACCGTGAGACGAGGGCGCCTCCCCACTGGGCTTAGCAGCAAGGAGGCTGACATGAAGTCTGCCAACACACCCGACAATGAACAAACCCTGTCCCTGCCCGACGACCCGCCCGGCGACGTCACCGCGGGTCTGGACTGGGCCCGCGACGATCACGCCGTTAGCATCGTCGATCACCGTGGCCGAGAGCTCGACCGATGCATGATCGAACACACCACAGACGGACTGCATAGCCTGCTGGCCTTCCTGGCCCGCAACAACGCCGCCGAGGTAGCAATCGAACGCCCCGACGGGCCCGTCATCGACGCGCTGTTGGACGCGGGCATCACCGTGGTCGTAGTCAGCCCGAACCAAGTCAAAAACCTCCGCCGCCGCTACGGATCCGCCGGCAACAAGGACGACCGGTTCGACGCTTACGTGCTCGCCGACACACTCCGCACCGATCGGGCCCGACTGCGCCCGCTGATTCCCGACCGCGACGACACGACCGCGTTGCGTCGGGCCTGCCGTGCCCGCAAGGACCTCGTCGCCCACCGCATCGCGGTCGGCAACCAGCTGCGCGCGCACCTGCGCAACGCCCTGCCCGCCGCCGTCGGCTTGTTCAAAGACATCGACTCGAACATCGCTCTGGCGTTCCTGGAACGTTTCGACTCCCAGGACAAGCTCGACTGGCTCACCCCCACCAGGCTCGGTTCCTGGCTGCGTAAGCAGGGATACTCCGGACGCACCAATCCCACCGTGCTGCACGCGAAGACCCTTACCGCACCGCGTGGCCCCATCGGCGAGTTCGCCACCGCTCTGGCCGCTATCACCGCCAGCTACGTCAAGGTCTTGCGAACCCTGCAAGACCAGACCCGCACCCTGGAAAAGCACATCGACAGGCAACTGAGCATCCACACCGACGCACACATCTTCACCAGCCTGCCCCGAGCCGGGCGCATTCGCGCCGCCCGCCTGCTCGCCGAGATCGGCGACTGCCGGTCCCGGTTCCCCACCCCGGAGTCGTTGATCTGCCTCGCCGGTGCCGCACCATCCACCCGACAATCCGGGAAGATCCGCGTTGTCGGCTTCCGCTGGTCCTGCGACAAACAACTCAGAGACGCCGTCACCGACTTCGCCGCCGACAGCGTCAAAGCCAACCCCTGGGCCGCGCACCTCTACCAACGAGCCCGTGACCGAGGCCACGACCACCCCCACGCCGTCCGCATACTGGCCCGCGCATGGCTCACCATCATCTGGCACTGCTGGCAAGACAACGTCCCCTACGACCCCACCAAACACCGCGCACTTCAGGCCTACCTCGACCCGAAAACCGAGGCGGCTTGACATAGGGCTTCTCATGCGAGGACCTTCTGAAGAGCGAGGGGGATCTGCTGCAGTGCGCCAACACTCACGACGGCGGCCTCGCCGATCTGGCGGAGTGCAGGCATCTCGACAGTGGTGTCGGCGACGACGACGATCACTCTGGCGCCGAACGGGAGCCGGGCGCAGGCGAGGCGAAGGTCATCGCTTGCGACCTTCGTGCCGCACACCAGGACGACGACGCTCGCAAGCGGGGCGGTGGCGGCGATCACTCCGCTGAGGTCGGAGAGCCCGCCTTCGCGCGGCTTGCTGGGTTCGACTGCGGCGAGCGAGTCGAGGAACTGCTTGCCGGTCCCCGCGCGCAGTTCGCGTCCCTGCACACGCACATCGACGCGCTGGGAGTCGCGGATCGCCCGCAGACCGACGGAGCCCGCGACCGAGATGCCGAGCTCGAAGTCCTCTGGAGTCGCGTAGTCGCCAGTCGAACGGGAGAGTCCGATCACGAAGTGCGAGCGCCGGGTCTCCTCGTACTGGCGCACCATGATCACGCCGGTGCGGGCAGTCGAGCGCCAGTGCACGTGACGCAGGTCGTCGCCGGGCTGATACTCGTTCAGCGCGTGGAATGAGACGTCATCGCGCGAGAGATCGGCCGCGGGAAGACCTTCGAGGTCGCGGAGGAAGCCGAGCGACTGGCCGTCGAATAGCACTGTCTGCGGGTGGACGAAGAGGTCGACCGGGTCGTCACGGCGGTGCGCGCGCTCGAACAGGCCGAACGGATCTCCGCGGACGACACTGACCGGGCCCACCTTGACCACGCCACGACGCTGGGTGGGGATGGCGAACAGCTCTTCGGCCTCCTCACCGGGCGCGAGGCGCTGGATGCCGAATTCGCCGCGTCCGCCTCCGACGGGCAGCACGACGCGTGAGGGCAGGATGGCGCGGCTGCCGGGGTTGGACAGCGTGAGCGCCCCGACCGCGCGTTCGCCGACGACGACTCTCGTGCGGGCGAGGTCGAGGGTGACGTCGTACTCTGTACGTCCGATGAGGAACAGCGCGCACAGGATCAGCGTGAGCGCCACGACGACGGCAGCGAGGGTCAGCTCGCTCCAGCCCAGGCTGACACCGACGATCCAGAACACGAGCGCGAGGGCCATGAGCACCCACGCCAGCGGTCGGATGACGCTCGCGATCTTCTGCAGACGGGCGCCGACGCGCGCGCCGATGACCGCCGCGATGTCGCGCCATCCGGCGTCACGGGCGATCTCGGGCGATGCGGGCAGCGTCTCTGCGGTCATCAAGCCGCCGTTCGCGCCTGAGGAGCTGCGATCGTCTCGAGCACGCGGTTGATGACCACATCTGCCGTGGTGCCGGCGAACTCGGCCTCGGCGTCGAGCATCAGACGGTGCTGCCACGAGGGTGCGATGAGCGTCTTGATATCGTCGGGCAGCACGTAGTGGCGGCCGTGCGCGGCCGCCCACACCTTGGCGAGTCGGACCATGGCGATCGCACCGCGCACCGATACGCCGAGCCGCACGCCGCTGTCCTTGCGGGTCGCCTCCGCGAGTTCGGCGACGTAGCGCAGCACGGCCGGCTCGACATGAGCACTGGCGGCGAGGTCGGCCATGTCGGCGACGGCACCGGTGGTGATCATCGCGGAGAGACTCGACGACGGGTTGCGATCGGATGCTCCGGCGAGGATGCTCTCGGTCACCGCAAGATCGGGGTAGCCGATCGACGTCTTGATGAGGAATCGGTCGAGCTGCGCCTCGGGCAGCTTGTATGTGCCGGCCTGCTCGACGGGGTTCTGGGTGGCGATCACGAGGAACGGACGGCCGGCTTCGTGGGTGACGCCGTCGACGGTGACCTTCGACTCCTCCATGACCTCGAGAAGCGCTGACTGCGTCTTCGGGGAGGCGCGGTTGATCTCATCCGCGAGCACGATCGACGAGAAGATCGGGCCCTTGTGGAACTCGAACTTGTGCGCCTGCTGGTCGTAGATCGTGACACCCGTGACGTCGGACGGCAGCAGGTCGGGCGTGAACTGGATGCGCGAGCTCGTGCCCTGCACGGTCGCTGCCAGTGCCTTCGCGAGGCTCGTCTTTCCCGTACCCGGTGCGTCTTCGAGGAGCACGTGGCCCTCGGCCAGCATGGCTGCCAGCACCAGGCTGACGACCTCGCGCTTGCCCTGCACGGCCTTGTCGATGTTGTCGACCAGGCGGGTGAAGGTGCCCTGGAACCAGGCGGCCTGTTCGGGGGTCATGGTCATTTCAGTTCGTTCCTCTGCGTGTTCTCGCTACGTACATCGTCTACCAGGCGCGTTTCTCGTATGCTGTGCCGTTGATCTCGACCCAGACATTCTGCCCGGGGTATCCGAAGTAGCAACTGAGCTGCCTGGTGCCGTTCGCCGGCAGGCTGACCGAGTGGTTGCCGCCGATCTGACCCTGGTTCGAGCTCTGACAGGTGACGTTGTACGTCCCCGCGGGGAAGTCCTGTGTGTTCACCTTGAAGTAGGAGCATGACGCGGTGCTGCACCCCGGCTGCCCCTGCGCGGAGTCGCCGCGGGTTACCCAGGCGCGCGGGTCGGGCTTCTTGTCCGTCGTCGCAGAGTCCGAGGCGACGGCGGACCACGTGCTGTCGTTCTTCACCCGCACTTCGATAGTGATCGTCTGCGAGTACGGCGCGCCGTAGTTTGCGGAGCCGCTTCCGCTGACCGACTGCCATGAGCCGGGGGTTCCCGGGCCGGTCACCCTGATCTGCGTTTCCGTGATGGGCTTTCCGTTGTCCCCGTTATTTCCCCACGACACCGTGACGTTCGAGCCATTATTGGTGGCCTTCGCTCTCGGCTGAGGGGGGACACCGTAGGGCGTGGCCGCATTGGACGCAGCCGATTCGACTCCCGTATAGCTGCCCGTGCCGGTGTTGGACAGCGCGCGGACCTCGACGCGGTAGGCGGTGCCGTTGTTGAGCCCGCCGATCGTGTTGTTGGTCAACCCCTGCCAAGTACCACCGTTCAATCGGTACTGGTAGCTGATCTCCGATGCCCTGGCACCGTTTCGCTGCTTCGCTGTCAGCGCATAGGTGTCAGCGATCGTGATCGATCGGTCATTCGCGGAGATCGACGGAGTGTTCGGGGCATCCGGCCTGATAGCGCCACGGCGCTCGGCCGATGCGGGGCTCCACGCTCCCCAACCCGCCTTGTTCTCAGCGCGAACGATGTAGGTGTAGCCATTCTCGGAAGTCGCTACGACCACCGCCTGGCTGGTCTGTCCGGCGGGGACATCGATCGTCCGCACAGTCGATCCACCCTCGAGGACCTGCACCTGATAGCCGTCGATCGAATCGCCGTTGCTGTTCGGCGCCGTCCAGGCGACCTGCATCTGCGCCTGATCCCCGACCGGAGCCAGTTCCGCCGTCGTCGGTGCAGCCGGCTGCACCGGCGGGCCGGCGGGAATCTCCGCGATCGACCATCCGCTGTACGTCGACGGCTCGGGCGCCCGGTTCACCGCCTGCACCCTGACCTGGTACGAGGTGCCGTTCTCCAACCCCTCCCAGGTCAGCGAGTTCCCGGTCACACCGGTCTTCTCAGTGATGCCTGACGGAGGTGCCGGGGAGATCTGAAGGTTGTACGACTCGACGGGAGAACCCGGTGTCGTCGGCGTGGTCCACGCGACCTCAAGCGACTTGTCGCCGAAGACGAGGGTCGGGGCAACCGGGGTGTCAGGGCGCGCATCAGGGCGGGCGACTACCGACGCTCCGGACGGCTCCGAATCGCCGACACGGTTGGTCGCGATGACCTGGAAGGTGTACTCGACGTTGTTGGTCAAACCGTCCAGCGTGCACGTCGTCGACGCGCACTCCTTGCTGTACGCGCTTCCCGACGTGCTCGAGACGGTGTATTTCGTGATCTCGGCACCGTTGTTCGATGGGGCCGAGAACGACACCACGACAGTGCGATCCTGCACGCTCGTCACCTGCGGTCGGCCCGGCGCCTCCGGTACGCCCTGCACCGTCAGCACGATGCGTCCGTCGACATACCGGTCGGTATCCTCGGTGGCATCCTCGATCGTGTACCTGACGACGAGCGTGCCGACGAACTCCTCGTCCGGGGTCACCCGGACCTCGTCGCCCTCGACCGTGGCGCTGCCGTTGCCGGATTCCAGTGCGGCCGAGACGAGCTTCAGCGGGGTCTCGGGGAACGGATTGAAGTCGTTCGCGAGCACGGGCACAGAGATCGTCTCGCCCTGGTCCGCCTCGTCGATCGTGTCGGTGTTCGCCGTCGCCATCGCGCGCGTAGATGCCGTGACGTTCACGATCACGGTGCCCTCGACGGGCTCGGTCTCGCCGTCCGTGACCCTCACAGTCAGCGTCTGGCTGGTGCCCTTCTTCGCGTTCGACGCCGCCTCGACGCTCAGAGATGCTCCGTCGGTGCGCGCGGTCAGACCGTTGCCCGGGTTGCCCTCGAGCGAGAATTCGTGCTTGCCGGCATCCTCCGGATCGGGATCCGTGGTCAGCGCCTCGAGATCGAGCGTCGTGGGTTCCTCGCCTGGCGCGACGTTGATCTCGGCACGTGTGAATGTCGGCGGCTGGTTGTCCGGCGGCAGCACGGTGACCGGGATCGTCAACGTGGCCTTGCGGCCTTCGGGATCATCGGGACCGGTGCCGTCAGTGACCTCGAACGAGATGCCGTCTTCGCCGAAGAAGCCCGGCTTCGACGTGTAGACGAGCGTGCTGGCGTCCTTGACCAGATCAGCGCCGTCCGCGTTCGATGCGCTCACCTTCGCGTTCTCGGTGATGACGACCGATCCACCGCCCGCGACCGTCACGTACTCGTCCAGCGGGAGCTCTTTGGTCTCGCCGCTGACGACCTCGACGGGCTTGGTCGAGGTGAGCGACGGTCGCAGATCCTTCACGGCGGGAACGAAGATGAACGCCGAAGTCGACAGCTCGTCGCTGTCGGTGAGTGTGTATCGGATCAGCTGCATCTGGTCGCCGACCGTGACACGCACCTTGCCGTCTTCGAGCAGGGTGCCGCCTGCACCGACCTCGACTTCCAGCGCCTCGGTGGTGCCGTCCGGGTCCTCATCGTTGGCGAGGATGTCCACATCGCTGGTGAGTTCGCCGTCGGTGAGGTCCGTCGGCAGCACGCGGTCGTCGCGCGCGATCGGCGCGAGCAGCGGCACGTCCTCATCGACCGTGATCTGCAGCACCGCCTGAGCTGTGGCTCCTCGCGAGTCGCTGATCGTGTACTGCAGCGACGTCTCGACGGCCCGATCGGGGGCCTGCACGAGCACGCGGTCGCCGGAGATGCGGGCTTCCAATCCGGCGTCCTCCGGCAGGACGAGACCGTCCTTGACGAGCGAGACGGTGTCGCCCTCGGGATCGGAGTCGTTCAGCATCACCGGCACGGCGATCTCACGCCCCGGACGCACCACGACGGCATCCTTGACCGCGTACGGGGCCTGGTTCATCTCTTCGGCCGGGGCGACACCGACGCGGATCGTCGCCGTGCCCTCCTTGCCGAGACGGTCCCGCACCCGATAGGAGAACGTGTCGACACCCGAGGAATCTGCGTACGCCTCGTAGACCAAGTAGTTCTGCGCGACCTCGGTGATCCGCCCCTTGGTCGGATTCGACGCAAGGCCGATCAACTCGACGGAGTCGCCGTCCTGGTCGATGCCGTCCAGCGGCACTGCGATGTTCGCCACGTTGCCGCTCAGGACGCGCGTCGTGATGTCCTTCGGCCGTGGTGCGGCATTCTCATCCTGAACGGGCACGATCTGGATCGTGATGTATCCGCCGACCTTGTTCCCGCGCGTGTCAGACACCTCGTATGTGGCGTAGACGGTCTTGGGTTCGTCGCCGGCCTTGAAGCGCACGGCATCCTGCGAGACGAAGATCTCGCCGTCCTCCGGATCGACGAAGGGTTCGATCAGTTCGGGCTCGAGTGTCAGCGCGTCGCCGACCGGACTCGTGTCGTTGTCGAGCACCGGAATGGTCACGACGTCACCGACGCGCACGACGGCCTGATCCGGGGTCGTGACCGGGGGAAGGATCTTCTCCGGCGCGGGGATCGGTATGACGACCACCTCGCCCTCGGCGGTCTTCGACCCGTTCGAGATCCGATAGCTGATGCGCACCTGCTCGTCGAGCGCGCCCTGGTCGCCGATGCGCAGCGACTCGTGGTTCAGCACGGACACCGAGACTCCGCTGCCCGGTTCCACGCTCACCGACTGGATGACCAGGATGCCACCCGACGGATCGGTGTCGTTGTTCAGCACGCCCAGCAGCACCTCGCCGCCGGTCGGCAGCAGTGCGACGTCGCGCACGGCGACCGGGGGCAGATCCTGCTGGTCCGCGTCGGCGACGTCGATGCGCACGATTCCCGGCACGCCGTTCGGCCCGGCAGCGACCTCGTACAGCACGTAATAGACACCGGGTGCGGGAGCGCTGAAGGTGAAGGTCTTGTTCGGATAGTCGGGCTCGACGGTCGCGCCCGGTGTCTCGTCGCCGTTGACCCTGGTCAGGCGGAGCTGCTCCTGGCCGGAGCTGGAGTCGTTCGCGAGCGGCGACACCGTCACCTGCTCGCCGACGCGGGTCATCACGTGGTCGGCATTCGTCTTCGGCAGCGTCGATCCTGCGGGGCGCACGTCGAGCACGAGCGTGCCTGTGGCGATCTCACCGAGAGCATCGGCGACCGAGATCTCCACCTCCTTGCGGCCCTGCAGGCTCGCTGCGGCGCGGTAGGTGATCTGCCCGTCGGTGGTGAACTCGACCTCGTCGCCCGGGGCCGCGATGACCTCACGCAGGTAGATGTCGTCGCCCTCCGGATCGATCCAATCCGGCAGGATGTTGTACGAGATCGTGCCACCGGTCTCGATCGCCAGAGCGGTCGAGCGCTTCGGCTTCGGGGCGGAGTTGGTGTCCCAGTCCTTGACCGAGAGGTTCACGTTCGCGGTGTCCGTGCCGCCTCGGCCGTCATCCACTTCGTACGCGAAGGATGCCGAGCCCGAGGCATCGTCCCCCACGGCGATCTGCAGCGAGCCGCCGTCGTAGATGGGCTGCACTGTTCCGATCGACGGCTGCTGTTCCGCGATCGCGGCGACCAGCACATCGCCGTCCGGGTCGTTGTCGTTGTCGAGCACCGGCAGAGCCGTGGTCTGGCCCGGTCGCACGCCGTACTCGTCGTCTTCCGCGACGGGGGGCGTGTTCACATCGGTGCGCACGGGGAGGGTGGTCTCCACGGTCTCCTGCGTGGTGTCCTCTTCGTCCTCGGTCTCGCCCTCGGGCGGGGTCAGGTCGTCCCAGTTGTCGACCTGCTGCAGGCTCTCATCAGTGAGCCACGCGGCACCGCCGACCGTGTCGTTGAGGATGATGACGTCGCGGTTCACGCGGAACTTCAGGGTCGCCGACGACTCGACTCCCGGCACCTCTTCGTTGATGTCGTCGTCCTCGCCGGGGCATTCGCGGACGAACGTACCCGTGCCGGACCAGGCGCCGTACGTGCAGCCGAGCAACGACACCGGGGCCGCCGGGGTCCCCTCACCACCGGCCTCGGTCACGACCGGCTCGGCCCCGTCGAGCGGCACGTCGATCAGCTGCGACGCGGTCGCCACGGTCACGGCATCCGTCGCGGCGGAGGCGTACTGCAGTACGGCGGAGTCCGCCTGGGGGATCTCGGTGCGGAACCCGCCGGGAGTCATCAGGGCGCTGTCGGCCGGTGACAGCACGACCGGCGTCACGCCGACCGCCGTGATGGTGGGAGCGATCGAGGTGTCGATCTCGCCGAGGGAGGCGGACTGCGGGTCAAGGGCTTCACCCTCGTTGTCGACCGGGATGGTGACCACTTCGGCGCGCTCGCCGGAGATGGCGTAGACCGTGCCGTCCTGACCGATGGTCACGTCGGAGTTCTTGCCGAGTTCGACGAGCGGATCCGTGCCCTGCAGCTCGAACCCGGAAATGGCCTTGACCGGCACGACCCAGAGGTCGCCGGATTCGGTGTCGAGGAGCGCCGCTGTCTGCGCGCCGAGCGCGACCTTCGCACTCGAGGGGATCGTCGTGCTGTCGCCCAGCGAGACGCGCGCGGGGTCGACAGCCGTGAGCGTCGCATTGCTGCGGTCGGTCACGAGCACGGTCGACTCGTCCTGGAGGATGTCGAAGCCCTCGCCAGTGGTGCGCAGTCCGCCGTCGAGCAGAGTGGACTCGTTGTTGAAGTGGCCGACCATCAGCGCCGACGACTTCGTGATCCAGACGCCGCCGTCGTTCAGATCGACCTTCGTGGTCGGATTGCCCTCATACGCGAAGGCGAGCGTGCCGATCGCGACGACCGTCGCTGTGACGCCCGCAACCGATGCGGCTGTCTTCGGCCTTGCGCGCAACCAGGACAGCGCCTTCATCGTCAGTCATCCCCCGATTAACATCTGCTTCGTGTCGGCGCCGTTCGCAGCCGCTCGCGGCAAGGCGCACCGGTACATACTAACTGCCGCAGGCGAAGCACCCCACGGGCAGAAATGCCCATCTGATCAGGCTGCGCGCCAGCACCCCTCCACATGGTCATCGACCATGCCGGTCGACTGCATCAACGCATACATGGTGGTCGCTCCGACGAACCGGAACCCCCGGCCGCGCAGCGCCTTGCTCATCGCGGTCGACTCGGCGGTCACCGCCGGCACGTCGTCGAAGGAACGAGGACGGGTGCCGGGGGCAGGAGCGAACGACCACATCAGCTCGTCGAGATCACCCTCCACCATCTCCGTCACGAGGCGCGCGTTGCCGATCGTGGCGAGGATCTTCGCGCGGTTGCGGATGATCCCGGCATCCGCCATCAGGGTCTCGACGTCGTCCTTGTCGAAAGCGGCGACCGCCGCTGGGTCGAACCCGGCGAACACCTCGCGGAACCGCGGACGCTTGCGCAGGATCGTGATCCAGCTGAGTCCGGCCTGGAAGCCTTCGAGCGCCATCTTCTCGAAGAGCGCGCGGTCGCCGCGCAGCGGCACTCCCCACTCCTCGTCGTGGTACCTGGCGTATTCGGCATCCGTTCCGATCCACGCGCAGCGCGCGCGTCCATCGGCGCCGGTGCGGAGGGAGGGGGAGGGGGAGGGCATGTTGGTCAATTCCATGAGACCGAGTCTGGAGCACGAGGCCGAGTCACGGCAGCTCGGTCTCGTGACGCAAGCTCGGTCTCGCCGGGCGGTCAGGCCTTCTTCTGCTTCTTCAGCACCTTCTCCGAGATCGGCGCCTGGCCGGATGCCGCGAGCTCGGCGTAGTACGCACGCGCCTCGTTCTGACGCTCGAGCTCCGCACCGCTGGCGATGGGAGCGCGCACGTGCTCGGGCTCGTAGCCGAAGGCATCGACCAGGTCGAGTGCATGCGGCCGCAGTCGCAGGCAGAGCCGGTCGATGTAGCTCGACACCGCCGCCGCGCGCTGGGTCGAGAGTCGCCCGTTGATGATGTGCCACGCGAGGTGCTTCTCGACGAGCTGCAGTCCGAACAGGTCGCGCAGCCAGGTGAGCACCTGACGCGTTCCGTCGTCGGGCATGCTGTTGACGGCATCCGTGAACGCCTCCCACTGCAGCAGCTCGCCATGCGCACGGGCGGCCTCGATGAGGTCGGCCTGGTTCTCGTTGAACAGCTTCTCGCCGAGCACCTTGTCCTTGCCCGCTGGACGCAGGCGACCGGCGATGTCGGCGACCATCTGCTGCACACGATCGGCGAGCAGCTCATGCTGCTGCTCGGCACGCAGCCCGTTCTCGACTGAGCGAGCCGTCGAGCCGAAGTCGGCGATGTTCTGGCCGAAGCGGCGAAGACCCGCACCGTGGAAGACCTTGCCAGCGGTCTGTCCGACGGCGTACTTGGCGAGTGCCGCGGCATCCTTGTCCTTGAACTGTCCTGCGAAATCCGTCAGCAGGCGCTTGCCCACCAGCTGCAGCAGGATGTTGTTGTCGCCCTCGAAGGTGACGTAGATGTCGAGGTCTGCGCGCAGACCGACGAGACGGTTCTCGAACATGTAGCCGGCGCCGCCGCAGGCCTCGCGGGCCTCCTGCAGGGTGTCGAGCGCGTGCCAGGTCGACAGCGGTTTGAGGGCAGCGGCGAGAGTCTCAAGGTCTTCGCGGTCGTCCGGAGTGTCGGTGCGGCCAGAGAACACGCCGTCGAACTTCTGCAGGAACTCGTCGTGCGCGAAGATCTGCGCGTACGTGGTCGCCAGACGCGGCAGCAGACGGCGCTGGTGCTTGCCGTAGTCGAGAAGCACGACCTCCTGTCCATCCGCTCCGTCGAACTGGCGGCGCTGCGTGGCGTACGTGATCGCGATGTACAGGCCGAGGGCAGAGCCCCAGGATGCTGCGCCGTCAAGCGACACGCGCCCCTGCACCAGGGTGCCGAGCATCGTGAAGAAGCGGCGGCCGGGGCTGTCGATCGGGCTGGTGTAGGTGCCGTCGACTGCGACATCGCCGTACTTGTTCAGCAGGTTCGTGCGGGGGATGCGCACGTGGTCGAACGAGAGGCGGCCGTTGTCGATGCCGTTGAGGCCGCCCTTGAGCCCGTCGTCCTCGCGGCCGATGCCCGGCAGGTCGGCGCCGTCGTCGCCGCGCAGCGGCACGTAGAAGCAGTGCACGCCATGGCTGACGCCGTTCGTGATCAGCTGCGCGAACACGGTCGCCGCGACACCGTGCAGCGCCGCGTTGCCGAGGTACTCCTTCGTCGCGCCGCGGAACGGCGTGTTGATGACGAACTCCTCTGTCTCGGGGTCGTAGGTCGCGGTGGTGCCGGCCGAGGCGACGTCGGAGCCGTGTCCGATCTCGGTCATCGCGAAGGCGCCGGGGATGGAGAGGTCCATGATCCCGGGGAGCCACTTCTTGTGGTGCTCCTCGGTGCCCAGCTGGAGCACGGCGGATCCGAACAGTCCCCACTGCACGCCGGCCTTGATCTGCAGGCTCGGATCGGCCGCGACCAACTCTTCGAAGCCGGAGATGTTCGCACCATTGTTGTCTTCGCCGCCGAATGCCTTCGGGAACGCGCGGTGCACTGCCTTGTTCTCGACCAGGAGGTGCAGCTGGCTGAGCACGCGTTCGCGGTGCTCGTCCTTGCCGAGCTCATCCATCCGCCAGAACGCCGGGTCCTTGATCATCTCCCGCGCGGTGCGGCGCGTGTCGGCCCAGGTTCCGAGCAGAAGGTCGTTGACCCGGTCGACATCGATGCGGGGCGCATCGTCGTCTCGGTGTGTCGTTGCGGTGCGGACGGCGGCGTCGACCATGAGAGTTCCTCTCAGAGAGAAGTAAGGATGCTTCAACCGTAGGAGTCCTCCAACACTTCACCAAGCGTTGTGTGCGCAACCTCCAAGCCTCCCGCGGCACGCGGTCAGGTCGAGTTGTCGCGAGGCCACAGTCGTAGCCGCCCGGGTCGTTGAGCGAGCGAAGCGAGACGAAACGGGCTGAGCGAGCGGAGCGAGTCGAAGCCCTCGACCCGACACCGCCCCCTTTCAGAAGGCGACGTCGATCGTGCCGTTGGACTCGATGACCTCACGCACCTCGTCACTGGCGAACGCGGCCTTCAACGCCGCGGTCGCCTCGCTGTCGGCATCCTCTTCACGGACCGCGACGTGCAGTGCGAACCGGTCGTCGAGTTCTGTGATGAGGCCGTCGTCGGCGGGGTTGAGGCCGAGAGCCGCGATGTGGGACGGCCACTGGAAGACGAGGTCGGCCTCCTCGTACGCCGAATTGAGCGATGCGATCGGCACCTCGAGGAACTCGATGTTCTTTGGGTTCTCGGTGATGTCGTCCACGGTGGACACGTAGGGGTCGACATCGGGGTCGAGGGTGATCACGCCTTCGGCATCGAGCAGCTTGAGCGCGCGGCCCAGGTTCGACGAGTCGTTCGGCACGGCGACCGTGGCGCCGTCAGGAAGGTCGGCGATGTCGTCGAGCGTCTTCGAATAGAACGCGATCACGAAGTTGTACACCGGCTGCACGGCGACCAGCGAGGCGCCGTTGGCCGCGTTGAACTCCTGCATGTACGGCTCGTGCTGCGAGAAGTTGCCGTATGCGTCGCCGTCGTTCACGATCGTGTTCGCGGTGATGTAGTCCGAGACCTCGACGAGCTCGATCTCGTAGCCGTCCTCGATCGCCTCCCCCGCGGCCTCGACGACATCCGTCATCGGCGCGGTGACGGCGGCGATCTTGAGCACGACGGGTTCGGATGCCGCGGCATCCCCGCCTTTGGACGGCTGGCCCGACGCGCATCCGGCGAGCACCAGAGCGGCTCCGATGCTCGCGGCGAGGATGCCGATACGTGCGGTTCTCATGAATCCTTCTTTCTTCGGGGTGGTTGTTCCACTGGGCCGGCGCGGCGGCTCAGCGGTGGTCGAGTTTCTCGGAGGCGCGGTGTCCGACGGCCTGGATCACCAGCACGCAGACGACGATGATCGCGATCGTGATGTACATGAGCGCGTCGTTGTACTCCTGGTAGCCGTAGCGCATCGCGAAGTCGCCGATGCCGCCGCCGCCCACGACGCCGAGCACGGTCGAGTACGACAGCAGGCTGATCGCGGCGGAGGTGAGCGCGTAGACGAGTCCGGAACGTGCCTCGGGAAGGAGGACGCGGAACACCGCCTGCGGCAGCGTGGTTCCCATCGCGACCGCGACGCGGGAGATGCCGGGCGGGATCTCCCGGAGGATCTGCTCGACCAGCCGGGCGTATATGGCCACGGCGACGAAGCACAGCGGCAGGGTCGACGCCTGCGTGCCGAAGCTGGTGCCGATCACGGCGCGGGTGAACGGGATGAGGAAGACGACGAGCAGCAGGAACGGGAACGAGCGGACGATGTTGATGTACATGTTCGCGATCGTCCAGACCGGGCGGTTCTCGGCGATGCCGCCGCGCTGCGTGAGAAACACCACCATCCCGAGCGGGAGTCCGATCAGCACAGCCGCCGCCAACGACACGAGCATCATGTACCCGGTCTCGGCGAGCGCTTCGGCGATGTCCGCGCCGTACTCGGAGAGGAGGCCGGTGAGCCAGCCCATCACATCAGCTCCCGCTTGACCTGTTCGTGATAGCTGGGCATCGCGCGCAGGTCGGTCTTCTTCACCGCGAAGAGTTCGCGCATGCGCCCCTTCTCGAGCAGCAGCGCGCGATCGCAGATCGCCTTCACGACGTCGAGGTCGTGCGAGATCACGACGATCGTCGTGCCGAACTTCTCGCGGGCGTCGAGCAGCACGCGGAGCACCTCGGCGGTCGTGCTGGCGTCCAGCGAAGAGGTCGGCTCGTCGCAGAGCAGCAGCGGCGGGCGGGTGACCAGCGCGCGGGCGAGTCCGACGCGCTGCTTCTCCCCACCGCTGAGCTCGGCCGGGTGATGGTCGGCGCGATGCGTGAGGCCGACGAAGGCGAGCATCTCATCGACGGCGGCCCGCTCTTCGGCACGCGTGCGGCGGATGCCTGCCCTGCGGCTGATCTGGAGTCCGAGCGCGACGTTCTGCCGCACGGTGCGACTGCTGAGCAGGTGGATGCCCTGGAAGACGACGCCGACCTGCCGGCGCAGCATCCGCATCTCGCGGCGACTGCGCCCGGCCATGGTCGCACCGTCGACGCGCACCTCACCGCGGTCGGCCGTGATGAGCCCGTTGACGAGTTCGAGGAGCGTCGTCTTGCCGGCACCGCTCTCGCCGATGACGCCGAAGATCTCGCCGCGATCGATGCTCAGGTCGATGCCGTCGAGCGCCGGCGGCTGATCGGGACGGTCGCCGTAGCGTTTGCTGACGTCGCTGAACTCGACGATCGTCGTGCTCGTGGTTTCCATCGATGCGTGCCGCTTTCCTTACAGAGGCGATCAATCGTGACGGCGGAGAAGGGACGGCCGCAGTTCCGGATGGACTGACGGTGACGGTGTCGTCACCGCTGAACCCCGACCGCGATCCGGCGGGGACGAACCCGGAGCAGCTGCTGGCGCTCGCCTGGGCGACGTGCCTGAACGCGACGGCGCAGGCCGTGGTCGCGCGCCGCGTGCAGACCGCGGTGCGGGTCGAGGTGGAGTTGCACGATGCCGCGGCGGGAACCGGGTACGAGTTCCACGTCGATGCGTTCCTGTCGGTGCAGGATGCGGATGCCGCGGAGACGGAGCGCGTGCTCGCGGCCGCGCGCGCCCGTTGCCCGGTTTCGAAGCTCATCGGAGGCGCCGCGACCGTCACCGTGCACGCCGAGCAGTTCGTTGGAGAGCCGGCTTCGACGCGCTGACGCTCGCTCAACGACCCCCGCGAGGGAACCATCTGCTTCGCGGGTCGTTGAGCGAGCGGAGCGAGACGAAACGGGTTGAGCGACCGAAGGGAGTCGAAACCACACCGACTCCGCAACCCTCAGTTCGCGGCGACCACCGCGAGCACGGCGTCGCCGTAGGCCTCGCGCTTCTTCTCGCCGATACCGGTGATGCCGTCGAGATCGCCCATGGATGCGGGACGGATCTCGGCGAGCGCACGCAGGGTCGCATCACCGAACACGATGTACGCCGGCTTCCCGATCTCCCGCGCCGTCTCGGCGCGCCACACCCGCAGGGCCTCGAAGAGCGAACGGTCGCCCTCGGCGACAGCATCCGACGCCGCCGACGTCTTGCGCGCGCGACTCACGCTCACCCGACCGATGGTGTCCTTGCGCAGCGGCACCGGCGTCTCGCCGCTGAGCACTCCGGCCGCCACCGCGCCGGGGGCGAGCGTGCCGTAGTCGCCCTGGGCGACGAGGATGCCGCGCGCCAACAGCTGTCGCACGACGCTGCGCCAGTCCTGATCCGACAGGTCGGCTCCGATGCCGTAGGTCGCGAGGCCGTCGTGCTTCTGCTGGCGGATGCGATCGTTCGATGATCCGCGCAGGATGTCAATGAGGTGGCCGGCACCGAACGCCTGGTTGCGCTCGCGCTTGAGCCGCACGATCGTCGACAGCAGCTTCTGCGCCGGCACGAGGCCGTCGAACGTCTCGGGCTTCTCGAGGCACGTGTCGCAGTTGCCGCAGGGGCCCGATTCCTGACCGAAGTAGCTCAGCAGGTTCTGGCGCCGGCACTCGACGGTCTCGCACAGGGCGAGCATGGCATCGAGGTGCTGCCCCATCCGCATCTTGAACGTGCGATCGCCGGGGCTCTGGTCGATCATGCGGCGCTGCTGCACGACGTCGCCGAGGCCATAGGCCATCCATGCCACCGCGGGCTCACCGTCGCGTCCTGCGCGACCGGTCTCCTGGTAGTAGCCTTCGACGGACTTGGGCAGGTCGATGTGAGCGACGAAGCGCACGTCGGGTTTGTCGATGCCCATGCCGAACGCGATCGTCGCGACCATCACGACCCCGTCCTCGCGCAGGAACCGCGACTGGTTGGCCGATCGCACCTCGGCGGGAAGTCCCGCGTGGTACGGCAGGGCGTCGAGCCCCTGCGCCGCGAGATACGTCGCGGTCTGCTCGACCGACTTGCGGCTGAGCGCATAGACGATGCCCGCCGGCTGAGTTTCGCCCGCTGAGCCTGTCGAAGCGTCGGCGGACGACTGCATCGAGCGGATGAACTGCACCAGCTGCTTGCGCGGGTCGACCTTCGGGACGATGCGGTACTGGATGTTCGGGCGATCGAAGCTCGCGACGAAGTGCTGGGCTCGCGCTCTTCCATGGGCACCGTCGAGCTGCAGACGCTCGCTGAGTTCTTTGTGCGTGGCGCGGGTCGCGGTGGCGGTGAGCGCCATGCGCGGCACCCCGGGGAATCGCTCACCGAGGTCGCCCAGTGCGAGGTAGTCGGGGCGGAAGTCGTGGCCCCACTGCGACACGCAGTGCGCCTCGTCGATCGCGATGACGCTGAGCGTGCCGCGCTGCAGCAGTGTCGTGGTCTGCCTATTCGACAGCCGCTCCGGTGCGACGTAGATGAGATCGAGCTCGCCTGCGACGTATGCCCGCTCCACCTCGGAGCGCTCGGATGCCGACTGCGTCGAGTTCAGATACGCCGCGTTCACGCCGTTGGCGCGCAGCGCGTCGACCTGATCGTGCATGAGTGCGATCAACGGGCTGATCACGAGTCCGGTGCCCTCGCGCACGAGCGCGGGCACCTGGTAGGTGACGCTCTTTCCGGCGCCGGTCGGCATCAGCACGACAGCATCCCCACCGCCGATCACCTGATCGACGATCGCCTCCTGGTCGCCGCGGAACGCGTCGTATCCGAAGACCGTGTGCAGCGCCTCACGCGCGGTCGCATAGCGCGCCGGCGTCGTGCGTTTTCCGTTCCCTGAGCCTGTCGAAGGGTCCGTCACCACTGGTGTCGTCGGACCCTGACCCCAGTCGAGCGGCGGCTCGTATCCTGGTCCCTGCGGTTCCCAATCCATCTCTTCGGGCGGAGGAGCGTCTTCCCAGGGGTCGGGCTCGGCCGGATCCCACGGCAGATCCTCGTACGGGTCACGGGATGTCTGCGGCATCCCTCCAGCGTAACGACCCCCGCGGACGCGGGCCGTCCTAGGGTGGGGATAACCAGCGGACGCGAAGGAGCAGCAGCCATGACCGACGACACCACCGTCACCCGCAACGACGAAGCCTCTCGCTACGAGATCCATGTCGGCGACGTCCTCGCCGGTTTCGCGCAATTCGATCAGCGACCGGGCGAGATCCGCTTCGTGCACACCGAGGTCGATCCCGCGTTCCAGGGAAAGGGTCTGGCTTCGGTTCTCGCTGAACGCGCGCTGGCGGATGCCGCAGCATCCGCCGACACGATCGTGCCGTACTGCCCCTACATCGCGAAGTACCTGAAGACCCACGAGGTCGAGGGCGCCGAGATCCGCTGGCCGAAGCTTCCGACCGACCCGGCGGATGCCACAGGCCGATGATCGGCCGGCGCACCATCTCGCTCGAACCGCGTGAGGTGCCGCTCGGCGGCGTGCGCGGCATGAGCGTGCTGCGCACCTTGCCGAACCGCGACCTGCCGACGGTCGGCGCGTGGTGCTTCCTCGATCGCTTCGGGCCAGGGCCGGTGCGGATGCGCGTCGAACCGCATCCGCACATCGGGCTGCAGACCGTCACCTGGCCCCTCGTGGGCGACATGCGACACCGAGACTCGGTCGACAGCGATGTGACGCTGAAGCGCGGACAGCTGAACCTCATGACGGCCGGGAATGGCATCTCGCATTCCGAGTACTCACTCGGCGAGGATCCGATCCCGCTCGACGCCCTACAGCTCTGGGTCGTGCTGCCGGAGTCGGCCAGGCATGGTGCGGGTGGGTTCGAGCAGCACACGTCACTTCCCACGGTGGCGGTCCCGGCTTCCTCAGGTTCGGATGCCATAGCGACGGTCGTGCTCGGCGAGTTCGCGGGGGCACGCTCCCCCGCGACGGCCCATACGCCGATCGTCGGGGCGGAGATCGCGCTGGCCGCCGGGAGCCGCGTCGCGCTGCCGCTCGATGAGGCGTGGGAGCACGCGATCGTGCTGGTCGAGGGCGATGTCACGGTCGACGGGCGCGCGGTGGCGCGCAACGAGATGCTGTATCTCGGGGACGCGCGCTCGGACGTCTCCGTCTCGAGCGCCGAAGGCGGGCTGCTCTTCATCCTCGGCGGCGAGCCGTTCGAGGAGGACCTGGTGATGTGGTGGAACTTCGCCGGCCGCACCCACGATGAGATCGCTCAGGCGCGTGCCGATTGGGAGACACCGGATGCCGCATCCGCTCGCTTCGGGCACGTGGTGACCCACGGGACCGAGCGGATCCCCGCACCCGAACTGCCGAACGTGAGGTTGAAGCCGCGGCGGCGGAGGATCTGAGCACGCGCGCAAAGAATCGAATATAGCCTCGATATTTTCTTGCCATCTTCGATGGTATGTTCTAGACTCGAGGTATGGCAACGATCAGCCCACCGCGACCGGCACTCGAGGAATCCTTCGTGCGTCAAGGGGAGCTGCTCGACGGCTGGGTCGAGTTGGGCAAGCAGATCGGCGCCCTCGATGCGCAACGCGCTGAACTGTTGGCCGAGCGTCTCGACATGTTGGCGCAGGAGCGTTCGCTGGAACCGGGATCTGATGAGATCGCGTTCCGGTCGATGTGCGCAGAGTACGCGGCTGCCGGACACATTCCGCCGACCACGGCGGCCACTCACATCACCGACGCGTGGGCGTTGGCGCGCATGTTCCCAGAGACTCTGGCCTCGTTGGCGTCCGGGGCCATCAGCAAGCGGCATGCAGACGTCATCGTCGCCGCGGCTCCGAATGTGAGCGGCCATCCCGAGGCGGCACGATTGCGCGGTGAGTACGAACAACAGGTTCTGCCTTTCGCAGAGAACGACACCGCCGCTCGCACGCGCACGCACGCGCGTGGCGTAGCCGCGGCGGTGCATCCGGAAGGAATGGAAGAGCAGCATCGCCGGGCGCGGTCCGAGCGCACGGTCACCGTCAAGTCCGACGGCGACGGGATGGCGGTGCTCACCGCGATCCTGCCCGAGCTCCTCGCCTATGCCATCCATGACCGACTGACGGCGATGGCCGATGATGTCACTCATGCGCGGCCGGAAGGGCAGCGCCGACCCCGCCGGTCCGCGCTGGCGAAGATCCGGGCCGAGCGCGATGCCGCCCTCGCACAGCAGACGCCCTTCGATCCCGAACCGCCGATCGATCTCGAGAATGAGTTCCGGCATTCGATGGAGAAGCCTGCGCCGTGGGAGAAGGCAGCGGCAGAGCGTCCGACAGGCGACGCGGAGACCGTTCCCGCTGAAGGTCAGCACTTCGACGACTTCATCGGTGATGAGCACTTCGACGACGTGGCCCGCGACGACGACACAGTCCATGACTCCACGCCGATGCACGATGGCTACGGCGCGCTCGAATACGACACGCGCACCAAAGATCAGCTCCGCGCCGACATCCTCGCCGACCTGCTGCTGACGACGACGCCCACCAGCGTCACCACCACAGCACTCGGATCCGTGAAGGCCACTGTTCAGATCACCATCAGCGCATCGACGCTCGCGGGCGACGACGACGCGATGGCCGAGCTCACCGGTCACGGCCCCATGACTCCTGATGCCGCACGAATCCTGGCGGGTCGCGCCGGCAGTTGGGATCGGGCGTTCCTCGACCCGCGAGGCATGGTCGTCGAGACCGACAACTATGTTCCGACCGCAGGGATGAAACGGTTCCTGCGCGCACGCGACCAGCATTGCCGCTTCCCCGGCTGCCGCGCGCCCGCACACCGTTGCCAGATCGACCACAACCACGACCACGCCAAGGGCGGGCCGACAGCACTGTGCAACCTGTGCCTGTTCTGCACCAGCCACCATCCGCTCAAGCATCCCGACGTCGATGCTCGCGATCGATGGACAGCGAAGCAGCTCGACGACGGCGTGATCCTGTGGACCAGCCCGCTCGGACGCACCTACACCGACGAAGCTCCGCTGCGCGTGATGTTCGTGTGAGGGCTAGTCTTCGGCGGGGTGGTCAGCCGATCGTGAATGCGCTGCCGGATTACCGATGGAGCGTGCGCGAGGCAAGTCCGCGTGACCGACGACGAAGGGGCGTCCCGCGCATGTGCACGAGGCGCCCCTTCCCATCCGGGCAGTAGCTCTACCGGCGAGTAGCTCTACCGGCGAGTAGCTCTACTGCCGATCTCTCTACCGTCCGGTGTCGACCGAGACGATCGTGCGCACTGCGGACTCGCCGTACTGCACGACGCCGAGGTACTTCGTGCCAGCGGCGAGGCCACTCCAGCTCAGCTCGTAGCTTGCAGCCTCTCCCTGTGTCACGGAGAGAGGGTTCGGCGTCGCCGTGAGCGCACCTTCGCCGCCCGGTGCCACGTCGGCGTAGGTCATGTCCCACGTCATCGGCGCGGTCGTCGAGTACACGTTCGCGACGATCAGGTACGTGCCGGCCGTCGGGGTCGGCAGCGTCACCTGCTCATCGGCCGAGGCGGTCGCCGACTGCCAGCGCTCGTAGTAGCGCAGATCGTCCGGGCCGACCACGCGGTACACCGTCAGATCGAGGTCGCTTCCCTCGTCATCCGACGAGTCGAGATCGAACCGCGACAGCGTGGTGCCCTCCGGAACATCAACGACCCACGAGACGTCCTTGTTCGCATCGCCTGAGCCCTCGTCGCCCGAATGCCCGTCGACGGGACGCGCGGGATCAGTGAGCAGCTGGAACGGCGTGAGACCGGCGAGGTTGAGCGGCAGTTCGCCGTCCACCCCCGGAGTGATCTCGACGACCGTGCTGCCGTCGACACCGGTTCCGGCCGCCTCGGCCGGTGCATCCGCCGTCACGGGGAACACCGCGATCGGCGAGCGCACCGAGTTCGACTCACTCGACCAGGTGAGCGATCCGGTCGCCCACTGCTCGACCGGCGCGCTCTCGTTGTCGAACGTGACAGTGTACGTGGCCGTCTCACCGGCGCCGCCGAAACTCAGCGTCGAAGGCTCGACCGTCGCACTCACCCCCGGCACGTCGATGCTCGCCGTGAACGTGCCCGCCTCGGTCGACGTCACCGTGCGGGTGACCGTCTGCTCGCTGGCAAGGGTTCCGACCGAGATCGAGGCGAGATTGAGGTCGCTGCCGTCGATCGGCTCGATGCCGTCGAACTCCGCCAGACCCTTGCCCTCGATGAACGCCGCCCAATCCGCGACACCGTTGAGATACAGCATCCCCGGCTCGAAGAAGCGGCCAGGATCGACCTGCCCCGCACCCTGGGCGAACGGGTCGGTGCTCGCCGAGCCGTCGGCGTTGACCGTGTCATAGGCGGTGGTCATCATCGCCGACTTCACCTCGGCAGGCGTCGCGTTCGGACGCTCGCCGAGATACAGCGCACCGAGACCGGCGATGTGCGGCGACGCCATCGACGTGCCGGACAGGATGCCGAATGTCGGAGCATCCTTGCGAGCATTGTTCGTCGCAGCGAGGATAGCCACGCCAGGAGCCGCGATGTCCGGCTTCATGACATCGCTGCCGTCGGCGTGCACCGGCCCGCGGCTGGAGAATCCGGCGATCTGAGGCACCGGAGTCACCTCATCCGTCGTGTTCTCGCCGACCAGCGAGATCGGCCGGTCGACGCCGCCCTGGACATAGGCGAGAACCGCCTCGCGATGCGCCGATGCCAGGTGCACGGTCGGCACAGCGTGGAAGTCGTTGTCGAGCGAGTCGGCCTCGCCCGGAACGTTCACGAGCACCATGCCGATGCCGCCCGCATCCTTCACGACCTGCGACTTCTCCGCACGTGCGTTGCTGCCGCGATCGCAGACGACGATGCGCCCGGAGACCTTCGCAGGGTCGAGCGTTCCTGGCAGGCACAGACGAGGATCGACCGCGCCGGCAACCGCGGCATCCGCGGCGTAGATCGACGGACCGGTCACGGTCTCACCGAACGGCACCGAGACGGATGCTCCGGCCTGAGCGAGACCGTCGAACACGACCGTCCCCTCCCAGGTCGGGATCGTGGATGCGGCGACCGAGGTGTACCACGGCGAGGCGTGGTCGGTGGTGACCGCATCGGGTCCGTCGTTTCCGGCGCTGACCGCCACGAACACGCCGGCCGCAGCGGCGTTCAGGAACGCGATGTCATCCGGGGCGAGCACCGTGGTCGCCGCTCCGCCGCCGATCGAGTAGTTGATCACGTCGACGCCGTCGGCGACGGCCTGATCGATCGCAGAGATGAGGTCGCTGAGCGCGCAGATGTCATCGTCGGTGACCGACGCGTCCGGACCGACGTAGCAGGCCTTGTACGCCGCGACCTTCGCCGCTGGCGCCACACCCGAGATCGTGCCCAGCCCGACGCCGTTCACCGCGGCGTCGACCCCGAAAGCGCCTGCCGCCGTGCTGGCGGTGTGCGACCCGTGCCCGTCACCGTCACGCGGGGAGAGGTAGTCGTACTGGAAGTCGAATCCCGCCGCCGTGGCACCGGCCGAGAAGTACTGCCCGCCGATCAGCTTGGTGGAGTAGTCGCGCTTGTCCCAGTCCTGGCCCTGCACGATCGCTCCGCGGAACTGACCGCCATCGGATTTGTCGAAGTACACGTACGAGCCGTCGCTGTACGGGTCGTTGCCGCTCTGCTTCTGCTTCTTGAGCTTGTCGCCCGCGAACGACGGATGCTCCGGCGCGATGCCCGTGTCGATCACGCCGACAACGACACCTTCGCCGGCGTTGTCCACGCCTCCGGTCTCGTCCCAGACACCGCCTGCACCCGCGGCGTCATCGCCGAGGCCCAGGAAGTCGGTGGAGGTCTGCGCGTCGGGATGACGGACCTCATCAGGGAACACCCCGAGCACGTCCTTCGACGACCGCAATGCGTCGACCTGATCACCGGTGAGGTCGGCGCTGAAGCCGTTGAGCGTCACCTGGTAGGTCGCGTCGGTCGTGACGCCCTCTGCCTGCGCGAGCTTGCGCTGCTCGTTCGCGAGGTATGCGATGTACTTCTGCGAGTCAGCCGAACGGGCGTCGAGCTGCTTGCCCTGCTTCGGTTTGGTGCTGCGGAGGCCCTTCGTTTCTCCTTCGTAGGTGGCGAGCGGGTCGGCCTTCATCATGACGATGTAATGCCCTGGCGTGCCCTCCACAGGTGTGGGATGTGTCACCCCCTCGACGCTTGCGGAACTGGCTGTTGCCGAGGATCCGATGACGACTGCGGCCACTGTGACGGCCATCGCCAATCGGAAGGGTGATCGACCCATGTGTCTCTCCGATGGTCTGCGAACTGCGGCTGCGTTGCCGCACAGTCGATCAACTTAGCGTCCGTGCACCGACCGCACCAGATGCCGATCTGGCGAAAGATCTGCGAGAGATGGAGACGTTTGGAGAGCCGTATGGAGACGTTTGGAGAACGCTCACACACGCTCTGGCGTGTGCAGACGCCCAAGCACCGGTCCGCGCGCAAAGGCGCGCGGCGGGTGTCCATGCGCGACACTCCGACGGTGACGGCGGTCGCGAGCGGTACGGTCCACGCCGCCGGATGGACGAGGAACGGTGCCGCGGCAGTCGAGGCGACGAGCGGCGCATCGCACGGTTGCCGGCGCGGCCGAGACCGCCCTGGCGCAAGTAGGCTGAAGACGTGGCGCGAACCCCTCTCCTGTCGACCAGAGTGCTGCTCGTGTGCGCGGCCATCGGCGTCGCGACCGGCATCGTCGGCGGGATCGCGGGAGTGCTGACGCCGTTCGTGCTGTTCACCGCTCCGTACGCGTACGGCCTGCTGCTCGGGGCCCACGTGCTGCCAGGAATCATCGCGCAGGAGGTGCTGCGTCAGCCGCTCGTCGCACTGATCACCCACGTGATCGCGGCGCTCGTGTCCAGTGCTTTCAACCCTGCGTGGGCGCTGCGCTTCATCGGCACCGCACTGCTCTTCGGCGCGATCCAGGAGGGCGTCGCCGCCCTCACCCGTTACCGGGTCTGGGGGGCATGGCGATTCTTCATCTCGGCGATGGTGATCGGCGTGATCGTCGCGGTCGTGGTCTTCTTCGTCGCGCATCTGGGATCTCTGCCGCTGTGGGCGCAGATCGCGTACCTCGTGCTGTCCCTGCTGGGCCCGATCGCCTGGACCGCCATCGGACTCGCGGTCGGTTCGGCCCTGGGCAGAGCAGGCGTCGCGCACCGCTGATCCCGACGAGCCCAACACGGATGGCTCGATGGCGAATCAGGTAAGGCTCAGCTAAGTTAGAACGGTACGTTCCATCGATCCGGGGTTCCGCCGTGCGCTCATCCGCGCCCCTTCTTCGCGTGCGTGATCTCACCCTCACGCACGCCGATGCCGCGCGCCCCTCCCCGAGCGACGTGAACTTCGACATCGCGCCAGGCGAGGTCGTGCTGCTGCTGGGCCCTTCCGGTTCGGGCAAGTCGACGCTCACGCTCGCGCTGAACGGTCTGATCCCGCACGCCCTGCCCGCGACGATGACGGGCACGGTCGAAGCGGGCGGGATCGACACCGCGCGCTCGGACACCGCCACGCTCAGCACGCACGTGGCGATGGTGTTCCAGGATCCCGACGCCCAGATCGTCACCGGCACCGTGTACGACGAGGTGGCCTTCGGACCGGAGAACCTGCTGCTTCCGCTGGACGAGGTGCGCGCACGCGCAGAGGACGCCCTGCGCCGCGTCGGACTCTGGCAGCGTCGCGACGAGAACCCCGACCGTCTCTCCGGCGGCGGCCGCCAACGACTGGCGATCGCCTGCGCCCTCGCGATGGGATCGCCCCTCCTCGTGCTCGACGAGCCGACGGCCAACCTCGACCCGCAGGGCATCGAAGACGTTTACGCCGCACTCGCCGATGTGGTCGCGGCCGGTGACCGCGCGATCCTGCTCGTCGAGCACAACCTCGACGCCGCTATGGAATTCGTGACGCGCACGATCGTGCTCGATCAGGCGGGCACCGTCGCATTCGACGGTCCGGTCGACGAGATCCTCCGCGGGCACACGGAAGAGCTCGTCTCGATGGGCGTGTGGCTGCCGGCCGCGACGCTGACGGCACGGATGCTGCGCGAGCGCGGCATCCTGTCTCACGATGCGCCGCTGCCGCTGACGCCGGTTGAACTCGCGGAGATGTTGAGCGACCGCGTCTCCGACGGGACGTTGAGCGAGCCCATCCCCCGCGGGACGTTGAGCGAGCCCATCCCCCGCGGGACGTTGAGCGAGCGCATCCCCCGCGGGACGTTGAGCGAGCGCAGCGAGACGAAACGGGTTGAGCGAGCCGAAGGCGAGTCGAAACCTCCCCGACCGCCGGCCCCCCTCATCCGTGCCCGCGGACTCACCGTCACGCGCGGACGACGCGAGATCCTGCACGACATAGACCTCGACATCGAGACCGGCAGCCTGACCGCGATCGTCGGGGCGAACGGCGCAGGCAAGACCACGCTCATCCAGGCGCTCGCCGGAGTCGTTCCTCCGCGGAAGCGCCAGGTGGACGTCGACGGTCTGGACCCTGCCACGGCCTCACCGCGCGATCTCGCCGCGCGCATCGGCTTCGTGTTCCAGAACCCGGAGCACCAGTTCATCGCGCACACCGTTTCTGACGAACTCGCGCACGGGCTCACCCTTCGACAGGCTCAGGGATCGCGAATGTCGAACGCGGAGCTCGCGCAGCGCGTGCACGAGATGCTCGTGCGCTTCGGGCTGGAGCACAAGGCGGACGTGCATCCGTTCCTGCTCTCGGGCGGCGAGAAGCGACGACTGTCGGTCGGCACCGCGCTGATCACCGGCCCCCGCGTGCTCGCACTCGACGAGCCGACATTCGGGCAGGATCGCGCACGAGCCACCGAGCTCCTCGCTCTTCTGAAGTCGCTGCGCCGCGAAGGCACGACCATCGTGATCGTCACGCACGATCTGCAACTCGTCGCAGAACACTCCACGCACACCGTCGTGCTCTCGGACGGACGCGTGCACGCCACCGGCCCCACCGACGACCTCTTCCGCGATGAGCAGGTCTTCGCCACCGCCGGGCTGCGGCTCCCCGCACTGCAGCGCATGCTCGCTTCCCATGCAGGGACGGCGGCGTCATGAGCACCACCGTCATCGACCCGTATGCCGCGATGGTCAGGGCCTCGCGCCGCGAGTTCCTGTACGCACTGAACCCGCTGGGAAAGGTCGCCGCAGTCGCCCCCGCGATGATCCTGCTGGTCTTCGTGCGCGACCTCGCCACACCTGCTGCCTTACTCGTGCTCGCATATGCGCTGATCCTGATCGGCGCGCGGCTGACCTGGCGGCTCTTGCTGCTTCTGCTCGTCGTGATACCGGTCGCCATGCTCGTGATCGGCATCGGTTTCTCGCTGTGGGTGGATGCCGCGCTCGTCGACGACACCGCATCGTTCCTGCGGATCGGCGGCTGGACCCTCTTCACCGGCGCGCTGGAAGTCGGGTTCGCCACCGCGCTGCGGCTCGGCGCCATCACCGCGCTCGCGCTGGTGGGCGGGCTCACCACGAGCGGTCCTGACCTGGTGCGCGCGAGCATCCAGCAGCTGCGGGTGCCGTACCGCGTCGGCTACACGGCGCTCGCAGCCTTCCGCTTCGTGCCGAGGTTCGGGCACGAGCTCAGCGTGATCCGCGCCGCGCACCGCGTACGCGGGCATCACGGCGGTCGCGGCCCGTTCGCGCGCATCGCCAGGGGCTGGGGGTACATCGTGCCGCTGCTCGCCGGAGCGATCCGTCATGCCGAGCGAGTGGCCCTGGCCATGGATGCCCGCGCCTTCGGCGCGCATCCCACCCGCACTGAACGCCATCTCGTGCCCTTCCGCACACGCGACGTCGTGTTCATCGTCCTGCTTCTCGCAGCATCCGCCGCGATCTTCATCGTGCTCTTCCCCTGGCAACCCGCCTGAAGGGCATCGCATGGCATTCAGCAAGATGGTGGGGCCCGAGACGACTGTGCTCCTGCACCTCGAAGTGCTGCGCACCGAGCAGATGCGCAGAGCGTTCGAAGGAGAAAAGTGCCGGTTCTGACGCCGTGAAACCGGCACTTTCCTCCTTTCGTCGCGCTGATCACTTCCGAGCCGACAGCGGGGTCGAAACGAGACCAGTACGGACTACTCCGGTAGCAAGCGCTTTGTTACCGGAGTAGCCCGGGCGTCAGCGCTTGCCGACGATCTGACGCCCCACGAGGTCGCGCATGATCTCGTTGGTGCCGCCGTAGATGCGGTGCACGCGGGCGTCGGTGAAGGCGCGGGCGATCGGATACTCCATGATGTAGCCGTAGCCGCCGTGCAGCTGCACGCCGGTGTCGAGCACCTCCCACTCGCGCTCGGTCGCCCAGAACTTGACCTTCGCGGCATCCTCAGCGGTGAGCTTCTTGTCCTTGTACGCGCGCAGCGCCTGGTCGATGTACGCCCACATCACCTCGGTGGTGGTGACCATGTCGGCGAGGCGGAAGCGGGTGTTCTGGAAGTCGGCGATGCGCTCGCCGAACGCCTCGCGGTCCTTCGTGTAGGCGATGGTCCAGGCGGTCGCAGCCTCGGCAGCCGCAGCGGCGGCGACACCGATCGAAAGTCGCTCGAGCGGCAGGTTCATCATCAGCTGGATGAAGCCCTGCCCCTCCTTGCCGCTGATGAGGTTCTCGTCGGGGACGAACACGTCGGTGAAGCTGAGCTCTGCAGTGTCCCAGCCGTGGAAGCCCATCTTCTGGAGCTTCTTGCCCTGGTCGAAGCCCTCCATGCCCTTCTCAACGATCAGAAGGCTGAATGCGTCGGGGCGGTTGCCCTCGCCCGTCTTCACGAATGTCACGACGATGTCGGCCGTCGTGCCGGATGAGATGAAGGTCTTGGCGCCGTTGAGGATGTAACCGCCATCGACCTTCTTGGCGTTGGTCTTGATGCCGCGAAGATCGGAGCCTGCGCCGGGGTCGGTCATGGCGAGAGCGCCGAGCACCTCGCCGGTCGCCATGCGTGGGAGCCACTTCTCCTTCTGCTCCTGCGTGCCCATGTGCACGAGGTAGGGCACGGCCAGGTCGTCCTGGATGCCGAAGGCGCCGGCCAGCGAACCGGCACCGGATGCGATGACCTCTTCCATCACGATGGTACGGAAGCGGTAGTCCTGCAGCATGCCGGCGCCGCCGAACTCCTCGGGGACCGAAAGCCCGATCAGGCCGGCCTCACCTGCGGCGAGCATGGTCTCGCGGTCGATCTCGCCCGCGGCATCCCACTTCTCGATGCTCTCATTGCTGACGTGGCGCTTGACGAAGTCCTTCACCAGGTCGCGGAAAGCCTCGTGGTCTTCTTCGTAGATTTCGCGTTCCATGCCGTCCTCCCGAACGTGTCAGTGCGTCGTTGCTCCCGCGATTCTAGGGCGGAGAGCGGATGCCGTGACAGCTCGTTGTGAGAATGCATCCCGCCATGCGTGGGACTGCGTACCGCGTTTGTGGGAAGCCACAGAACCGGCTCAGTGCACGTAGTCGGGAGCCGCAGCGAGCCCGAAGAACTCCTCGAGCGTGTGGAAGCCGCCGTCATGGTAAGCCGCCGCGAGCTGCGGCCCGACGAAGCGGAGGTGCCACGGTTCAGGCATGTAGCCGGTCCGGTCGCTCGCGCCACTCTCATAGCGGACGACGTAGCCGTACTCCCACGCATGCTCGGCCACCCAGGCGGCCTGCGCGGTGCTGCCGAACGCGTCGATCTCACCGCAGGCATCGCCGCACGCGACGACGTCCACAGCCAGCCCGGTCTGATGCTCGCTGAATCCTGCGCGCGCCGAGCCCTCGTCCGCACCCGCGACACCCTCGGCGGCGACGAAACCGGAATAGGTCGAGACCTGCAAGTTGTACGAGCGATAGCCGTTGTTGATCCCGAGCACTCCCGCACCCGACGCGTCAGCGGTCTGCGCGAGCGCGCCCAGCGCATCGCGCGCATCCGTCCGAAGGCGATCGGATGGTGTCGTGGATGCGAGATCGACGCCGTCGAGGCTTGACGGCTCGAAACCCAGAGGCGCAAGCGGGCGGGTCTTGTTCACCACCACCCAGATGCGGGCTGGATCACTCAGCGAAATGCACGGCGCGTTTCCCGCGATCACGGCGTCTCGAAAGGCCGCACCTCCGCCGAACGCCGCGATCGCCGCCTCGTCGGCGCCCGCCGCGAGCGCCTCGGCGACTGCCGCATCCGCACACGGGTCAGCCGCGATGACGCCGCCGACATCCACACCAGGCAGTTGAGCCGCGACGGCCGGCGTGGGAGGAAGCTCGGCGTCCGCCGCGGCCGGCACATCGACGACGGCCCACAGCATCCCGAGCGCCGTCACGGCCAGGCCGATGGGCAGCGCGACGATCAGCACGCGCGACGGACGCGAGGCGTGCCGTGGGTGATGGGCGCCGCTCATGGTTCCATTGTGCCCCGCATCCACCGATCGAACATATATTCCACACGATCTTGACTTAACATCGTGCATTTGTTCGAATGAGTTCATGCGATGGCAGGGACAGACGATCGACGACGCGGATGACGCGGCGCTGCCGGGCATGGAGAACCGCACGGGTATCGTCCGCTCCGTGACGACGCCGGAGTTCGCGGGGATGACGTTCCACGAGGTGCTGGCGCGCTCCGCGCTGAATCACGTGCCCAGCGGCTCGCGTATGCCGTTCAGCTGGACGATCAATCCCTACCGCGGATGCAGTCATGCATGCGTGTACTGCGTATCCCCCGACACGCTGGTGCTGTGCGCAGATGGACGGCAGCGTCGGATCGATGATCTCCTGGTCGGCGACGAGATCATCGGCACGGAGCGTCAAGGAAACTACCGCCGATATGTCCGCACACGAGTGCTCGCAAAGTGGGGTACTCAAAAGCCGGCCTATCGAGTCACCCTGGCAGACGGGACCGTGATCATTGCGAGCGGGGATCACCGATTTCTCACCGATCGTGGATGGAAGCACGTTGCGGATGCTGAGCGAGGCCAGCGCCCGCACCTCACCGCGAACAATAGGCTCATGGGATTCGGCGCACAGGTCGCGCGTCCTGAGATCCTCCAACTCATCACTTCATCGATGACGGAGCTGCGGATTCCGCATGTAAGCGAGCCGCCGCGACCCAACGGCGTCTCTTGCGTCCGCGTTACAGGCGGACTTCCTCAGCGCCAAAGGTTCTTCGACCTCACGCAACCAGCCATTATGAGGAAGCTCGGCATTGAGGGGAGCGCCGTGAAGTCGGCATCCGACCTCCGAATCGTCGCGGTCGACGCACTCGGTGAGACGCGAGATCTTGTCGACATCACGACAGGAACTGGCGATTTCATCGCTAACGGAGTAATAAGTCACAATTGCTTCGCTCGCGGAACGCATGAGTACCTCGACCTCGACGGTGGTGGCGACTTCGATTCGCAGATCGTCGTGAAGACCAACGTCGCCGAAGTGCTCGCGAAAGAGCTGCGGAAAGGCAGCTGGCAGCACGAGAGCGTCGCGCTCGGCACGAACACCGATCCGTACCAACGTGCCGAAGGCCGTTACAAACTGATGCCCGACATCATCCGCGCCCTCGCGGAATCCGGCACCCCGTTCTCGATCCTCACCAAGGGAACGTTGATCCGGCGCGACATCCCGATATTGAGGGATGCTGCGAAGCACGTGCCAATCGACATCCAGATGTCCATCGCAATGTACGACGACGCACTGCAGCACTCGATCGAGCCGGGAACGCCTTCGACACAAGCGCGGCTCGACACCGTGCGCGCTCTGACTGATGCGGGGTTCCGCGTGGGCGTCTTCCTGATGCCCGTTCTGCCGCACCTCACCGACTCGGTCGCGGCCATCGATCACGCGTTGCAGCGCATCGAGCAGACCGGCGCCGACCACGTCATCTACGGCGCCCTGCATCTGCGCGCCGGGGTCAAGCCCTGGTTCATGCAATGGCTCGGGCGCGAGCATCCGGAACTCATGTCGTCGTACCGCGAGCTGTATCCGGGCGCAGCGGCCGATGCTCCGAAGGCGTACCGGCAGTGGTTGGCGAAGCGGGTGCGTCCGCTGATCCGTGCGCACGGGCTCGAGGCGCGCCATTCAGACGACGACGCATACCCTGCTCGGCAGCTCACTCGGCCGACGCACTTGCGCACGACCGCCGCCGCTCAGCCTGCGCCAACTCTGTTCTGACAACGCACTGTTCTGACGACCCCGTCGCGGTCAGGCCTGCCCCGGCTGGCACGTAGGCTCAGTGACTATGGCAATCGGCGCGATGATCCACACGTTCACGGTGCAACTCGCCGATACGGACCGCGGCGTCTACGACGACCTCACGCTCCGCGTCGCACGGCATCCGTCCGAGACCGACGCATACATGGTGACCCGCACGCTCGCCTACTGCCTGGAGTACGTCGAGGGCATCGTCTTCGGCGCCGGCATCTCGTCGACGGAAGAACCTGCGGTGCTCGTGCGCGATCTCACCGGCAAGGTCACCGTGTGGATCGAGGTCGGAGCCCCTGACGCCGAACGTCTGCACTACGGCAGCAAGCTGGCCGACCGGATCGTCGTCTACACGCACCGCGATCCGATCAAGGTCATCGCACCGTGGGCGGGCAAGCGCATCCACAACGCCGAGGCGATCCAGGTGTTCAGCTTCGACCCCGGCTTCGTCGATGCCGCGGCCGCGGTGCTCGAGCGACGCAACACCGTGACGCTGACTGTCACTGAGCAGCAGCTGTACCTCGACCTGAACGGGACCACTCTGAGCTCTGCGATCCACGTACGCGGCATCGACTGAACGGGCCGCTCACCGACCGGGATTGAGGTTGCCGATGGCGGGCGTTGCCTTTCGCAGCCGATCGCTCGACGGATGCACTGCCGGCGCTCGACGGCGTCAGTTTCCAGCGATTCACAACTCCTCAAGAACAACGCAGAAGGGCCCCGGAATCAGCTTCCGGGGCCCCGATCCTCAGAATTCTGAGGAGTTGTGAACGGTGTTACGCGGTGATCTCGTCGTTGCTCGGCATGCGCCCGGTGATCTCCTCGATGATGTCGTCACCGATCCGAGCGGATTCGAACGGTGCGTCGATCTCGGCGCGACCCAAGAGCTCGGTCATGCGACGCTGACGCTGACGCGTGATGAGCGTGACGACGCGTCCGGCACGGCCCGCACGCCCGGTGCGACCCGAGCGGTGCATGTAGGTCTTGTACTCGTCCGGCGCGTCCGCCTGGATCACCAGGTCGATGTCGTCGACGTGGATGCCGCGGGCTGCGACGTCGGTGGCGACCAGAACCGACACGCGACCAGAGGTCATGCGCTCGAGGTTGCGGGTGCGCTTGGCCTGATTGAGGTCACCGTGCAGCGCAGCCGCCGGGATCCCGGCGTCGTCGAACTGTTCGGCCAGCGTCTCCGCGTACGCACGGGTGCGGGCGAAGACGAGAGTCTTGCCTGCGCGGTCGACCATCGACGTGAGGATCTCGGCCTTGTCGCGGTGCTCGATCACGAGCACGCGGTGGTCGATCGTGCCGGAGTCCTGGTCTTCGCCGGAGACCTCGTAGACGGCAGGATCCACGAGGAACTCGTCGACGAGGGCAGCGACCTCGCGGTCGAGCGTCGCCGAGAACAGCAGCTTCTGGCTGCCCTCCTGTGTGTGGCGGAGGATGCGCTGCACGGGCTCGACGAATCCGAGCTCGCACATGTGGTCGGCCTCGTCGAGTACCGCGATGCGGCAGTCGGAGAGGTCGAGCTTGCGCTGCTTGATCAGATCCTCGATGCGGCCGGGAGTGCCGATCACGATGTCGACGCCCTTCATCAGCGCGCCGACCTGGCGGCCCTGCGGGACGCCACCGTAGATCTGCGTGGTGAACAGGCCGACGCTGCGGGCGATCGGCTGGATCGTGCGGTCGATCTGCAGCGCGAGCTCACGCGTCGGGGCGAGGATGATCGCACGAGGCTTGCGGCCGTACTCGCGGCGCTTGCCCGCCTGCGACTTCAGCACGCGCTCGACGAGCGGTGCGCCGAACGCGATGGTCTTGCCCGAGCCGGTGCGGCCACGGCCGAGCACGTCGCGACCCTCGAGGATCGACGGGATCGTCGCCGCCTGAATGGCGAACGGCGAAGACGCGCCGAGCTCCTTCAGAACGTCGACGATGTTGGAGCCGATGCCGAGATCGGCGAATGTGACGCCATCAACTTCTGGGGCCGCGATCGTCTTCGCCTCGAGGCGCTCGTGCACGACGTCCTCGGTCTTCTCGAATTTCGATCCGCCGGTCGCTGAGCCTGTCGAAGCGTTCCAGTCGTCGCGACTCGCGCGCGGCTCGCTGCGGCGATCGTCACGACGGGGTCCACGGTCATCACGGCGGGGTCCACGATCGTCACGACGGGGGCCGCGATCGTCACGACGGGGGCCGCGATCGTCACGACGGGGACCACGGTCATCACGGCGCGCATCGTCACGGCGGGCATCGTCACGGCGGGGGCGGTCGCCCTGGTGGCGGGAACCGGTCGCCGAGCCCGTCGACGCGTCCCGCTGCGGACGCTCGCTGTTCACGCGAGGGCGGTCCTCGTAACGGGGGCGGCCATCCGTGCGCTCGCGGTCATCGCGACGCGGACGCTCGTCGTTGTAGCGCGGACGCTCGGCGGGTCGATCGCTGTTGAAGCGGGGACGATCGTTGTTGTAGCGGGGACGCTCGCCGCCGCGGTCATTGTTGAACCTCGGGCGGTCGCCCTGGTAGCGAGAACCAGTCGACGCACCGGCGTCCCGACGCGGACGCTCATCCTGACGCGCGCGGTCATCCCGACGCGGACGGTCATCGTTGAACCGAGGACGCTCAGCGCCACGATCGTTGTCGTACCGCGGACGCTCAGCGCCACGGTCGCTGTTGTACCGGGGACGGTCGTCGTTGAAGCGACGCCCATCGGTGCGCGGACGCTCGCCCTGGTGGTGCGGCGTCTCGCGGCGACCCGACTCGGCGCGGCCGCGGATGCCGCGTGCCTCATCACGGCCGGCACGCTCCTGGTCGCTCCAGCGACGCTTCGGAGCGCCGCTGTCGGCCTCGGCCGGACGGTATCCGCGGTGGGTCGCGCTCTTGCTGCCCGGGCGGCGGTCGGCGCCGCGGTCAGAGGTCGACGTGGGGTGGCTCGACGCAGAGCGCTGTGCGCCGGCATCCGAACGTCCACCCTCTGGGCGACCGGCGTGACGGTCGTGGAACGAGGTCTTGTTCGCGCCGTAGCGCGGCTCGAAGTTGCGCGAGGGCCTGCCGCCCTGGGGCTTCTTGTTCTTGGGCATGGGTGTGTCCTTCTGGGTTTTCTGCACCAAACAGCGCCGCGCTTAGCGCGCGGGGAAACCCGGACATCCGTCGGCCGGGGGCCATTCATGTGATGGTTAATGTGCGTCGATCGACGCTCACCATCGGCCCCTGGGCTCACACTTCCAACAGATAAACGCCCGCGCCATGCGCGGCTGCCCGAAGCCGACCGCACAAGTTTAGCCGATGCGCCTGAGAACACCCCCGTACGATGAAGCCGTGACTTCGCAATCCCCCACCGGCATCCAGATCCACCTTCAGCGCGGCGCCGTCACGGCGCAGATCGCCCAGGTCGGGGCATCCCTCCGCGGGCTCACCGTCGGCGGCGTCGATCTCGTCAGCCGGTACCCCGAGAACATCCCGACGCCGTCGTGCTCCGGTGTGGTGCTGGCGCCTTGGCCGAACCGGGTGCGCGACGGCGTCTGGGACGACGGCGGCACCACGCAGCAGCTCTCGATCAGCGAGCCGAAGCTGCACAACGCCAGCCACGGACTGCTGCGCTTCACCGCCTACGAGATCGAGCAGACGGATGCCGCCGCCACCCTGCGCGCGACGATCCACCCGCAGACCGGCTTCCCCTACGAGATCGCGACGACGGTCACGTATGCGCTCACCGACGCCGGCATCGAGGTCACGCACACGCTGACGAACCGATCGGATGCTGCGGCACCCGCCGCACTCGGCACCCACCCGTTCGTCACGATCGGCGATGCCGATCCGCACGACCTCGTGCTCACCGTGCCCGCCGCGACCCAGTTCGACGCCGACGAGCGGATGCTGCCCACCGGCACCTCCCCCGCACCGGCCGCACTGCGCGAAGGAGTGCGCCTCGGCGACATCGCGCTCGACACCGGCTTCACCGACCTCACGCGGGATGCAGACGGGTTCGTACGCCACTGCCTCACCGCACCAGACGGCCGCCGCGTCACCCTGCGCCAGGGCGAAGGCTTCGACTACGTGCAGGTGTACACGACCACGAATTACCCCGGCCATGATCTCGCGGTCGCCATCGAGCCGATGACGGCCCCGGCCGACGCGTTGAACAGCGGTCTCGGCATCCGTCGCCTCGCCCCGGACGAGACGTGGAGGCTCACCTGGGGCGTCGAGCTCAGCTGACGCGCAGCCGTCCCAGCTCCTGGGTGCAGCGCGTCAGCGCGACGTAGAGTCCGTTCCAGCCACGCGGCTCTGCGGCGATGCCGACGGCATCCACGAGCAGAGTGGCGTCCCATTCCAGCCCCTTCGCGTCGGTCGCAGAGAGCACCGTCGCGTCCGGAAGAGCCGCGCGCAGCGCGGCGAGGCGGTCGAGAGGCGCCACGACTCCGACCGTTCCGCCGCTCCAACGCGCTGACAACTCCTCGAAGAGCAGCGCAGCCTCAGCGGCAAGATCGCTCTCGTCGACATCGCGTTCCCACGGTTCGATGCCGGACGCCCGCACGGCCCGAGGCGGTTCGTTCTCACTTCCGGCATTGCGCAGCACGGGAGCGGTGAGCGCCATGACCTCGAGCGGAGTGCGATAGCAGATCGTCAGGCCGGCCTCAGTCCACTTCTTGCCGAATGCCGCGTCGACCGCCTGCGCCCAGGTCGTGTGCCGGTGCGGCGCCTCTGCCTGATCGATGTCGCCGACGGCCGTGATCGAACGCGAAGGACAGCGCCGCATCACCATCTGCCACTGCATCTCGGACAGCTCCTGCGCTTCGTCGATGACGACGTGCCCGTAGACCCAGTCGCGCTGCGAAGCAGCACGATCGGCGAGGAACTCACCCTGCGCCCGTCCGGATCCCTGGTCACCCAGCAGATCGGCGAGCGCGTCGATGAGCGGGATGTCGCTGCCGGCCCACCCGGTCGGCTCGCGGCGGACCGAGTCGCGCTCCGAGTCAGTGAGCTCCGGCGCCCACCGCCGCAGCAACGCGTCGTCGGCGAGCAGCCGGCGCAGCTCTGCCGTCGCATCCAGAGGCGGCCACCACTGGGCGAGCAGGTCAGCCAGGTCGCGGTCGATCGCGATCCGATCGCGCAACCGCTCGATGTCGTCCTCAGAGAGCAGTCCATCGACTTCGGCGCCCGTCGCGCCGGTCGCCGCAGCACGGTCATCGGAGCGCTCCAGCCCTGCGTCGACGTCGACGAGGATGTCCTCCAGGCCCTCCTCCATCCGCGCGAGCGTCTCTTCGCTGCGCTCGACGACGGCGTCGGTGAGCAGGCTGTGCACCTGCTCGAAGAAGACGGCCCGCGCCGCGTGGTACGAGCGTCCGGAAGTCGCAGAGGCGAGTACGCTCGCGATCCTCCGCCCGTCGAGCGTGTACTTCTCGCCCTCCCACACCAGCTCGAGTTCCCTCGGCTGCGGGACCAGCGACGCCGCATACTCCGACAGCGCCCGCTGCCAGAGCGCCCTGCCCTTGATCTCGGCGAGCACCCTCGGTTCATCACGCTCCACGCTGACGCCCGGCACCAGCGTGTCGCAGGTCGCGGAGACGACAGCCGTCTCACCGAGGCCCGGCAGCACCTGCGCGATATAGTCCAGGAACCGCATCGACGGGCCGAGTACCAGTACCCCCTGCGCAGCGAGGCGAGAGTGCGTGAAGAGAAGGTATGCGACCCGGTGCAGCGCCACCACGGTCTTGCCGGTGCCCGGTCCGCCCTGCACGACGAGCGGCCCGTGGGCGTCAGCGCGGATCACATCGTCCTGCTCACGCTGCAGCGTCGCCGCCGCCGTGCTCATGCGTCCGGTCCGGCGCTCGCCCAGCGCAGCGAGCAGTGCACCCTCTCCCACGAGCTCGCTGGCCACCGAGCCGTCGAGCGGCTCATCGTCGACGCCCACTACGGTGCGATCGCTCGTGCGGATGTGCCGGCGCTTCGCCTGCCCCTGAGGGTCCACCGCAGTCGCCGTGTAGAAGGCGCGCGCCGCCGGGGCGCGCCAGTCGATCACCAGAGGATCGTCATCCTCCGTGTCCGATGCGGGGATCCCCACCCGGCCCAGGTGCCTCACGGAATTGTCGAGCCCGTCGAGCCGCCCGAAGATCAGCCCCTGCTCGGCGTGCGACAGTTCTGCGCGACGCTGGGCCATCATGCGCATCCGCGTCTGCTGCACCGCATCCGCCGCAGGAGCCGCAAGGTCGGCATCGAGCTGCCGGAGGAGGTCGTCACGGCGCGTGAACGCCTCATCGAGGCTGACCTGTTCCTGCTCTACTGCTCTCTGGTTCGCGAGCTCGTCCTGGTCGGGCAGGGTGGTGAAGTCGTTCAGTGGCACTGACACTCTCTCTGTGTGCGCGGTCTACGGCTCTGTGCGCTCGATCTGAGATCAGCGCACTCGTCGCTGAACAACACCCGGTCGCGGACTATTCCAACGGGACTGCAAGACCATGCGGCCTCGCAGCCCCACGGATCAGCCTTGGTGCTCGCGCAGCTCGCGGCGGGTGAGCGGATGCTCGGACGCGTCGGTTTCGGACGCATCCCCTGCGGGAGCGTCGCCCCCTGTGTCAGGTCCAGCATCCGAATCGGGGGCCGTGCCACCGGCATCCGGCCCCGCCTTGCGAGCCCGGCGACGCTCCTTCGCCCCCTCGACGAGGTTGTAGAGCGTCGGAAGCACGATCAGCGTCAGCACGGTCGAGGAGACCAGGCCGCCGATCACGACGATCGCGAGCGGCTGCGAGATGAACCCGCCCTGCCCGGTGATCCCCAGTGCCATCGGAGTGAGGGCGAAGATGGTCGCGAGCGCCGTCATGAGGATCGGGCGCAGACGCTTCTCGCCTCCGGCCATCACCGCGTCACGCGTCGACAGACCCTTCTCCCGGTACTGGTTCACCAGGTCGACGAGCACAATGGCGTTCGTCACCACGATGCCGATCAGCATCAGCACGCCGATCAAGGATGCGACGCCCAGCGGCACGCCCGTGATGATCTGCAGCAGGATCGCACCGGTCGCCGCGAACGGCACAGAGACCAGCAGCAGCAGCGGTTGGCGCAGCGACTTGAAGGTCGCGACCATCACGACGTAGACGATCAGGATCGCGGCGAGCATCGCGAGCCCCAGCTGCGAGAACGAATCAGCCTGCTGCGACGCGACGCCGCCGACTTCGGCCGAGGCGCCGTCCGGCAGGTCGACCGCCTCGAGCGCGGCCGTGACCGATGCGGTCGCGGTCGCGAGGTTGTCCGACGCCGGCGGCACCGTGATCGTCGCGGTTCGGCGGCCCTGCTCGGTGGTGATCGAGGTCGGTCCCTCGCGCTGCTCGACGAGCGCGATGTCCTGCAGCGTGATGATCCCGCGCGGGCTGGGGATGGCCAGCGAACGCAGCGCATCGATCGTCGCCGGCGGCTCGGTCGCGGCGATGTACACCGTGAGGGCGGTGTCATCCAGCTCGACGGATCCGACCTGCTGCGGGCGCATCGTGCCCGAGACCAGCGTTCCCACTGCGACCTCCGAGAGCCCGTTGTCGGCCGCCGCCTGTCGATCGACGACCACAGCGATGTAGGGCAGCGATGCGGCGAGGTTGTCGGTGACCGCGCCGATGCCGTCGCGTCCGTCGAGCTCTTCGGCGACTGCTGAGGTCGCCTCGGCCAGAGCCTCGGCGCTCGGCGCCATGACGTTCACCTCGATGTCGCTCGATCCGAACCCTGCGGCGGCGTTCACGCTGATGTCGCCGACGTCTTCCAGTCCGTCGACAGCATCGAGCACATCGGCGCGAAGCTGCTCCTGATCGACATCCGCCGACGTCATGATCGAATAGGTCACCCCGGCTCCACCGGAGAAGGCGTCCATGAGTGACGAGCCACTCGAACCGATCGACACCTGCACGTTCTCGATGCCCTCGACGCCGTCCAGCGCATCCTCGACGACGGCTGCCGCCGCATCCTTCGTCTCGAGGCTCGCCGTCGGACCGAGGTCCTGCGTGACGGTCATGGTGTTCTGGCCTGTGTCGCTGAGGAAGTTGATCTTCATCAGCGGCGCGGCGGCGAGCGTGCCACCGAGCACCACGACGGCGAGGATCACCGTGACGGCCGAGTGCTTCAGCGTCCATCCGAGGATCGGACGGTACAGCTTCTGCAACGGCGTCGGCGGAGCATCCTGATGCTCGGGGTCGATCACGTTCCCGTTCTCGTCGCGCAGTTCCTTTCCTGGACGCAGGAACCAGTACGCCAGCACCGGGACGATCGTCAGCGCCACGAGCAGCGATGCGACCATCGCGATCGTCACCGTCATCGCGAACGGACGGAACAGCTCGCCGACCATGTCGCCGACGAAGACGATCGGCAGGAAGACCGCGACGGTGGTGATGGTGGATGCCGTGATGGCAGAGGCCACCTCACGCACCGCGAGGCGGATCGCATCGCCCTTGTCGGCATCGCCCACGTAGTGCCGCTTGATGTTCTCGATCACGACGATGGAGTCGTCGACGACACGACCGATCGCGATGGTGAGGGCGCCGAGGGTGAGGATGTTCAGCGAGTATCCGAACGCCTGCAGCCCGATGAAGGTGATCAGCACACTGGTCGGGATCGAGATCGCCGTGACCAGCGTCGAACGGATCGACAGCAGGAAGACGAGGATGACGATCACGGCGAAGACGAGCCCGAGCAGGCCCTCGGTGGCGAGTGTCTCGATCGACTGCACGATGAACGGCGCCTGGTCGAAGACGACGGTGAACTTCGCGTCGGGGAAGGTCTTCTGCAGCTCGTCGAGCTCGGCGATCACGCCGTCGGACACCTCGACCGTGTTCGCCGAGGGAAGCTTGGTGATCGAGATCGAGAGCGCGTCCTCGCCGTTCACGCGTGACAGCGACGACACCGGGTCGGACTCCAACGCCACGGTCGAGATGTCGGCGATCGTGGCATCCGTGCCCACCAACGGCAACGCGGCGATGTCGTCGACCGAGGTGATCTTGGCGCCGGTCTGAACCGTCAGCGTCTGACCGGCCTCGGTGATGTCGCCACCGGGGAAGAGCGTGCCGTTCTGCTGCAGTGCATCGCGGATCGCCTGGCTGCTCACGCCGGCCGCCGCGAGCTTGGCGTTGTCCGGCGTGATCGTGATGCGCTGCCCGATGCCGCCGACGATCTGTGCGGCATTGACACCGTCGACGTCTTCGAGGTCGGGGATCGCGACATTCTCCAAGTCGGCCTGAGCCGTCTCGGCGTCATCGAATCCGGTCACTGCGACCTGGATCACCGGGAAGTCGTCGATCGAGACCGACAGCACCTGCGGCTCGACCTCTTCAGGCAGCTGCGAGGAGATGCGGTTGATCGCCTGCTGCATCTTCTGCTCGGCGGTGGCGAGGTTCTCGCCGTAGGTGAGGGTGGCCTGGATGATCGACGAGTTCGTCGCGCTCGTCGCACTCGTGGACTCCAAGCCGGGAACGCCCTGGATCGCCGTCTCGATCGGCGTGGAGACATCGTTCTCGACGACCTCGGGTGATGCACCGGGGTAGGTCGTCATGACGATGAGCGACGGCAGCTCGAGCGAGGGGATGAGCTCCTGCTTGAGGTTCGTCAACGCGAGGCCGCCGAACACGGCGGCCACGATCGTGATGAGAGCGATCAGCGCGCGGTTGCGCAGGCTGAGGATGGCGAGTTTCGACACGGTGATCTCTCGGTTGTCTTTATGCGGCGGACTGCGGTGGAGGGGATGCTGCGGCGTCGGCGGTCCCGAGGATGCTGATGAGCGCGACCTCGATGAAGTGCTGTTCGAGCGGGTTGTCGTGGATCTGCGCGTGCCAGAGTACGCCGTCGATGAAAACGGCTGCGGCCTGCGCGCGGTCGATTCCGTGGACGGGGGCGAAGATGCCGACGAGTTCGTCCGACCACTGCCGTGCGAGCGCTCGCAGCCTCGAGTCATGCACCGCCGCAGTGACGACGGCGCGATCGGCCTGGACTGCCGTAGCGTCGGCGAGGGCGGTGTGGATCAGTTCGGCGAGCAGGGCCGGAGTCGCACCGCGTTCGCTGATGACCGCACGGATCTCCGTCATCCGCTCGGCCACGTGAGTGGCGAGCAGCTGGAGCGCGGCGTCTCGGAGGTCGTCGAGAGTCGCGAAGTACTGGGTCGTCGCACCGAGCGGAACATCGGCGCGGGCGGCGACCATGCGGTGAGTGATCGCGTCGACGCCGACCTCGGTGATGAGCGCGGCCGCAGCGGTGATGATGGCGAGTCGTCGCGTCTCGGGGTCGCGCCTGCGGCGGACTGCTCCAGCCACGACTCTCCCCTCTGGACTGTTGTACATGTACTTTTGTACATTCTTGCATTTGTGAGGATGCTGAGCGCGGCTCAGCGCGTCGTCGGGCGACCCACGCCGACCGGGCTCAGAGCGCCGCGCCGACGGCGAGGCCCACGAGTGCCGCGATCACGGATGCCGCGAACGTGCCGACGAGGTGCAGCACGGATGCGGGCCGCTCGCCGTCCTTCCAGAGGGCGATCGTATCGAGCATCGCCGTGCTGAAGGTGGTGTAGCCGCCGAGAAGCCCCGCGCCTATGACGAACACGGCATCCGGCAAGGCCGCAGTGACGACGCCGAGCACGAGCGACCCGGTGATGTTCACGATGACGATGCCCCAGGGGAAGCGGCGACCGGCGAAGCGGCTGACCCCCAAGTCAGCGGCGTACCGCAGCGCCGCGCCGACACCGCCGGCCACGGACGCGAACAGGAAGATGAGCGGAGTCATCGGGGGTCCCTCGACGCGGCGATGCGCATCCCGAGAACAGCGACTGCGACGCCGAGCGTCAGGGTGAGGATCGCGTACAGCCCTGCGAGCAGCGGCGACTGAGACCACAGCTGCACCGTGCCGACCGCGAAGGCGCTGTACGTGGTGAAGCCGCCGAGGATGCCGGCGCCGAAGAACACACGCACGTCCGAGTCGCCGGGAAGACGAACAGCGAGGATGCCGATCAACAGCGCACCGACGAAGTTCACCGCAAGGGTCGCGACGGGGAAGCCCCCGGCATTCGGGATCGACAGCGCCATCGCAAGCCGCGCCGCAGTGCCGATCGTCCCGCCGAGCGCGACGAGAAGCAGCCGACGCAGAGACACGCGGCCACTCTACCCCCGTCATCGCATGTCCGCGCACGACGTGATTGTCAAGGCTGTTCCGGGCGCCTCCCGAGCGGCGTTGACTGAGCGACATGAAGCCGCTGTGGAAGATCGAACCCACCGCCTCACTCGGATCGCCGTTCGAGACCGGTGCGCGACACGACGTGGTCGTCGTCGGCGCAGGGCTCACCGGACTGTCGACCGCCGTCATGCTCGCCCGCAAGGGTCTCGACGTCGCCGTCATCGACGCGGGCGAAGTCGGCGAACTCACTTCGGGTGCGAACACCGGAAAACTCACCCTGCTCCAGGGCCAGACCCTCGCGGGCATCCGCCGCCACCATCCGATCGGGCTCGTGAGGGCGTACGTCGATGCCAACCGCGCCGGAATGCAGTGGCTGACCGCGTTCGCCGACGACGCCGGGGTCGCGTATACCCGACGAACGGATCACACCTACGCGCAGACCCCCGGCGGTCTCGACGTCGTGCGGGCCCAGCATTTCGCGGCGCGTGAGGCAGGATTGGCGACCCGGATGCTGGCACCGGCCGACCTGCCCGCGACGCCCTTCCCGATCGTCGGCGCCGTCGCGCTCGAGGATCAGGTGACGATCGACCCGATGCTGATCGCACAGACCCTGGCCCGGCAACTGCTGGCTGCGGGCGGGACACTGCACACCGGCATCCGCGCCACCGGCGCCCATGCCGTTCCCGAGCCGCGCGTGGAGACCGCCGCCGGGCCGCTGCTCGCCGACCACATCGTTCTCGCCACCGGCACGCCGATCATCGACCGCGGCCTCTACTTCGCGAAGACCCGCGGCCTCAGGTCGTACTGCGTCGCCTTCCGCGTTCCCGGTGACGCGCTCGATGGAACCTTCATCTCCGTGGACGGCCCGAATCGGTCGATCCGTCCGGTCTCACCGGCCGATGGGCCTGGTGCGGCGGCGCAGCTCGTCGTCGGCGGGAACGGGCATCCGGTCGGACGCTCGGATGGCGAGACGGCCGCAGTCGAGGATCTCGGGTCGTGGACCCGGCAGTACTTCCCGGATGCCGAGGAGACCCACCGGTGGTCTGCACAGGACTACGAGTCGCACAACCTCATCCCGTTCGTCGGCGCGATGCCGCGGGGGCTCGGGCGCATCCGGTTCGCCACCGGCTACGCCAAGTGGGGACTGTCGAACGCGCCGGCCGCCGCGCTGCGACTCACCGCGGAGATCCTCGGCACCGACCGGCACGACCGACCGCGGTGGATGACCGCGATCGGCACGCGGCTGACCGTGCCGGCCGACATCGCGCGCGGAGCGGCCGAGAGCGGCCGGGTCGCAGCAGCGGCCGCATCCGGATGGTCGCGCGCCGGATCCCGCCCGGTGCCCGTCGATCGCCCGGCGGAGGGCACCGGCGTGGTGGCGAACCGTGCGGGTCGCCCGGTCGGTGTCTCGACCGTCGGCGGCGTCACCCGCGCGGTCTCTGCGATGTGCACGCACCTCGGCGGCGTACTCGACTGGAATGACGCCGAGTGCACGTGGGATTGCCCGCTGCACGCCTCGCGCTTCGCACCGGACGGCACCCGCATCGAGGGTCCGGCGCTGAAGGATCTGAAGCTGCTGCCTCGCGAGGGCAGCTGACGGGTTCCGGTATCCGGCGCGGATCAGCTCTCGTGCCGGAGCTGCACGTCGTCCCACCCCTCCTGAGGCGTCTCGCAGTTCTCGCGATAGACGTACGGCGACGGGTGCTTGCGTTCGCTGCTCGACCAGTCGATAGCCGGGCGGCGCTGCTCGGGCGGCAGGTAGCCCAGCCGGTACACGGCCATCAGCTCCAGGTCGTCTGGCACATGCAGGAGCCTGACGATCTCGTCCCACCGGCCTGGCACCTCCATCGGGAACGAGATGAACTGGATACCCATGCCGAGCTCGACCGTGGTGAGCCAGACGTTCTCCATCGCCGCGCCCATGCTGAACACCGAGTAGAACGACGACAGCTGTCCGGGCCGGTACTCGCTGCGGTCCAGCATCACGCCCAGCAGCAACGGGGAACCCGCGACGAGCTTCCGGTTCTCCGCGCCCAGCGTCTTGGGCACGCCGAAGGTGTTCATGAGGGCCTGCCCTCGCTTCGTGAAGACCTGACCGGTGAAGGGGCGCAGCGGCGCCGGCAGCTTGTCGAACAGCATGCCGCTGCGCTTCTGCTCCATCTCGGCCTTGCTGAAGCGGAAGTACGGCTTGTACCGCTCGAAGAACGTGCCGTTCGACATCGCCTCGGTCATGCTCTCGCCCGAGATGCGCGCGATCTCATCGATCGTCTCTCGGCTCTCGATCACGACGAACCGCCAGGGCTGGCTGTTCAACTGCGACGGCGCACGACCCGCGGCCTCCAGCAGGATCCGCTGATGCTCCGCTGAGACGGGATCGGGCAGGAACGGCCCGTTCGTGGTCTTGCGGCGGCGGATGGCGTCGAGCAGTTCCATGCGATCACTTCCGGTCGGAGGGTCGGCGCGAGCGCACGACGCTCGCGACGAAGAAGGGGGCTGCGGCGAGCGCGACGAGCGGATGCCGGCGGCTGTGCGTCGGCACGTAAGCGATCGCGGCGAGCGGCACGATGGACGGTACGAGCGCCAGCGCGGCATACCGGCTCGCGCGCCGCGGCCTGCCCCAGCACGCCGTGCTGAGCGCCGCGGCGACGGCCGTGCACGTCGTGATGTAGAGCGCATGGTGCAGCCATCGGAATCTGCGAGTGTCGACGAACCTCACTGCGACGGCCAGTCCCAGTGCGCAGTTCGCCGCGTAGCCGAGTGCCGCTGCCCCGAACAGCGGCGCCGTGTTCGTGGTGGTCGAGCGGCCGGGCATGCATAGACCCTACGCCCGGCATCCGTGTGGCCTACAGATTCGCCTCGGCGTAGATGCGCAGCGCGTCGCGGACGAACTCCGCCCCTCGCGTGCCGCCGTCGGCGGTGGCGTAGTTGGCTCCGAACCGCGGATCGGCGACGTACATCTCACCGAGTCCGGTCACGTAGCCCTTGACGTCGCTGCCCGATGCGGATGCCGGAGTCCCCGGCACGCTCGTCAGCCATTCGACGTGGCGCTGGGCGAGTAGCTGTGCTTCGTCGGATGCCGGGTCGGCCCCGCTCTCCGCGGCGGCGATCCAGTCGCGTCCGAGATCGGACACGAGCTGCTGCCATTCGGCACGCTCGGACTTCGAGAGTCCTCGCCACCAGCGGTCGCTGTCGGCGTACGCCTTCTTTCCCCAACGGTCCTCGACCTCGTCCTTGTACTGGGTGTGATCGAAGCCGTCGAACATGTTCTCGGCCATGAGGGGTCCTCCTTCTTTCAATGTGCTGATCGTGGTCTCGACCGACGCGATCTGCCGCGCCAGCCTCTTCTGCTCCTCGCGCAGATACGCGAGGTGCGTCTCGAGAGCGGATGCCTCCGCCGCCGCCCCGGTCCCTGAGCCTGTCGAAGGGTCCGTCGAGGCCTCGAGGGCCTCGGCGATCTGGGGCAGCCCGAGCCCGAGATCGCGCAGCAGCAGAATCCGCTGCAGCCGAACGAGCGCGCTCTGGTCGTAGTGCCGGTAGCCGTTGTGCGCGATGCGCGACGGCGTCAGCAGACCGATGTCGTCATAGTGACGAAGCGTTCTGCTCGTCGTTCCGGCGTGGCGTGCGATCTCTTGGATCGACCAGTCCTGCGTGTCCACGGCATCCTCCCTTTCGTGTCGATATGACCAGCGTAAAAGTTGACGTCACGTCAATGTCAACCACATCTCTTGACAAACTCGCGATATATCGTGTTATTCTCTTCACACGCGATATATCGCGACTAATCCAACCTCAGGAGAGAACATGACCGAGAAGTGGCTCATCGCCCCCGGCGAGGAACGCGTCATCGACATCGCTCAGGCGACCCGGCTCAAGGTCGGCCTCGTCGGCGGACAGGTGGACGTCATCGCCCACGACGAACCAGGCATCCGCATCGAGGTGCACGGTGTCACAACCAAAGATCTCCGCATCGAATCCAACGGCGACGAGATCGAGATCGACCACCCGCAGCTGGGCTGGGACAACTTCCTCGAGGTGTTCCGCAACTTCGGCTCGGGCGGTCCCCGCGCCGAAGTCAGCGTCGCCGTGCCTCGCAGCATCGCCCTGAACCTCGGCGTCGTCAGCGCGGGCGCGCTCATCTCGGGCCTCACCAACGACGCGCGGCTGAACACCGTCTCCGGCGACCTCATCGTCGACACCCACACGGGCGATCTGACGGTGAACTCCGTCTCCGGTGACGTGCAGGTGCGCGGACTGACCGGCTCCGCGAACGCGAACAGCGTCTCCGGCGACGTCGCGATCACCGGCTCGGTGCGCAAGGCGACGGTCGACACAGTCTCCGGCGCGATCCTGGTGGATGCGACCGGCGCCGTGAACTCCATCAACCTGAACACCGTCTCCGGCAGCAGCACGATCCGCCTGGAGGAGACACTGCCCGCCAATTACGTGGCGCGCTCCCTGAGCGGACGGATGCTGATCGACGGCGTCGACCGCGGAAACTCCGGACCGACCAACTACACCGGCTCGACCGGCGAGCTCGCCGGCTCGTTCGTCGACGTGCGCTCGAACTCGGTCTCCGGAAACATCACCGTGCTGCGCCAGCCCATCATCACCGTGGCCGACGACGAGGAGTGGGACTCATGACCCCCGCCGTCTTCTCCCACGGCGACCTGCGTCTGTACCTGCTGTCGCTGCTCGCAGAAGCGCCGCAGCACGGCTACGGCATCATCCAGGCGCTCACCGATCGCACCGGCGGCACCTACACGCCCAGCGCCGGCACCATCTACCCTCGGCTCGCGAAGCTCGAGGAGGAGGGCCTGGTCTCCAAGACGGTCGACGGGCGCACCACGATCTACTCGATCACTGATGCCGGTCGCGCCGAACTCACCGGCCGCGAGGGCGACCTCGCCGGCATCGAATCCGGTCTCGCCGACTCTGTGCGCCTGATCGCCAACGAGGTGCGCCAGAGCGTGCAGGACGCCATGAAGAGCCTGCGCGCCGACCTGGCCGCTGCGGCGAACGACGAGCGGACGGCAGCGAAGGGCCACCCTCGGTCGACCTCGTCTTCACTGCCCGACGATCGCGTCACGAGCCGCGAGGAGCTGCATCGCGCAGACGCGTCGATCAACGCGTTCCGCGCGCGAGTGCGCACCGATCTGCGCACGCATGTCGCTCGAGGCGGCGTGCTCTCGGCATCCACCGTCACCGACCTGGATGCCGCGCTGGATGCCGCGGCCCGCGCCGTCACGCAGGCTCTGAACTCCCCGTCAGCTGAGTGACGCTACTCGGTCCAGATCTCCTGCTGATCGTCGGGGACCGACTCCTCGAGCGGCACCACCAGCACTGAACGATGCTGACGGTGGGCGAGACGCGCGGCGACGGATCCGGTGAAGAACTCGCGGATCGACTCGCCGAGACCGCGCTTGCGCGTGCCGACCACGATGAGCTGCGCGTCGATCTTGTTCGCGAGCTGCTTGATCGCAAGGGCCGGGTCGCCGACGAGCTGCCGCGCGGCCCAGGTGAGGCCCTTGCCGTCGAGTTCAGCGGCCGCAGCGGCCTGGACCTCTTCGAATTCGGCGGCGCCGGCCTCGATGTTCAGGTCGATCGGCGCGGAATGCACGTAACCGTCCGGATCCTCGTATGTGACGAACCGAGTGACGTCCACGTGGGCGACGACGAGCGGTGCGCTGAGGAGGCTCGCGTAACGCGCGGCCTCCTGCAGCACGTGCACGGCCTGCCCCGGCTGCATGCCGACGATCACGGCCTTCTGCAGCGCGGCGTTCTGGGCCGTTTCGTCGGACGGGGAGGAGGCTGCATCTGTCATGTGAATCGTTCCCTTCACGTGCCGGCGAAGGCCAGCGCACCTGGCCCTCGTGCTATTCTGAATGCTACTCTTACCGGCCGCACGCCGGTGTCGTGAAACGCGTCGGGCACCTGATTGCCCGCGTCCTAACTCGTAAGGGGGTCTCGCGCATGGGCCGTGGCCGTCAAAAGGCGAAACACACCAAGATCGCCCGCGAACTCAAGGCGTACAGTCCGTCTTTGAACACTTCAGCGCTTGAGCGCGAGCTTGCTCATCCGACGGATGAAGACGCTTACGTCGACAAGTGGGCTGATGATTACGCCGACGAAGACGAAGACGAACTAGAGAAGGCCTGACCGCCTGATCTGACAACCCCCGTACGCCGTGCGGGGGTTTTGTCGTGCCCGGAACCGGGCCCGATGAGACAGCGCTCCTCACCAGCGCCCGTGCCGACGCTCCCAGGCGTCCTCGATCGTCTGCCGCCGACCGGCGATCAACCCGAACGGGATGGCGACGACGAGTACGGCGCCGATGATCAGCAATGGCACCAGCCAGTCGCCCGTCTGATCGTGCACGATGCCGAGCAGGAGCGGGAACGCAGCCGCACCGATGTAACCGGCGCTCTGCACGAAGCTGCTCAGGGCGACCGCCGTCTCGGGTGTGCGCGCGCGTACGCTGATCAGCACCAGCGCCAGCGGGAAGAGCACCCCGACGACGCCGAACAGCGCCACCCACAGCCCCACGAGGGCGATCGACGGCAGCATGATGAGCCCGGCAAGGCCCAGGATCCCGCAGACGACGGCGACGAGGAAAAGGGGCCTGGTCGCCTGGAATCGGACGACCAGCACCGGCACGACGAGCGACGCGGGCAGGCCCATGAACGCGAACAGTGAGAGCAGCAGCCCGGCGGCGGATGCCGTCACCCCCGTCCGGTCGATGAGAATGGTCGGCAGCCACGCGAAGGAGACGTAGGCCATCGTCGACGAGGTGCCGAAGACGACCGCGATCGCCCAGGCCAGAGGCAGACGGGCGAGCCGTGCGAACACTCGCGAGTTCGCCGGAGCGACGGCGATCGGGCCGGTGACGAGGGTCGCAGGCTCAGGTGCCTCGGCATCCGATGTCGACGTCTCGCGCATCGGACGATCTTCGCGAGTGGCCGCAACCGGCACGCCCTCGGTGCGCCCGCGCAGCAGCATGAGCATCCACGGGATGCTGCCGGCGAGCGCGAACACGCCCCACATCGCCAGCGAGAAACGCCATCCTGCGGCATCCGCCACCGGCACGGCGACCAACGGCGGGACGAACGTCGACAGCGCCATCGCCGTCGTGTACAGCGTCATCATCATGCCGAGCCGGTCGGGGAAATACTTCTTCACCAGCGGCGGCAGGAGGATGTTCCCCATCCCGACTCCGGCGAAGATCAGCGCGGTCGAGAGCAGCAGCGTGATCGCGTCGACCGAGAATCCGCGCAGCACGAGGCCGGCGGCGATCGCGATCAGAGCGATCACCGTCACCCGTTCGAGCCCCAGCCGGCGCTCGAACAGCGGTGTCAGCAACCCGAAGATCGCGAAGCACACCGGCGGCGCTGTACCGATGAGCCCGACCACGGCCGACGAGACCGGAAAGTCCGCCGCCACGTGATCGAACAGCGGTGACAGTGACGCCACGGCCGAGCGCAGCGAGAAGGCGCACAGCACAATACCGAGCACTGCGAGCGCCCGACCGTGCCAGAGCGGGCGCGACGCGGTCACGACGACTGTGAGCTCTCGACCCAGGACAGGTACTCGTCGGTGACGGTGCCCGTGACGTAGCGGCCGTCGAAGCAGCTCATGTCGAGGTCGGTGACGTCAGAGCCCTCGATGATCGCGGCCTTCAGGTCCTCGACCTCCTGGTACACCAGGTGGTCGGCACCGAGCTCGGCGGCGATCTCGGGGATCGTGCGGTCGTGGGCGATCAGCTCGTGCTTGGAGGGCATGTTGATGCCGTAGACGTGCGGGTACCGCACCGGCGGTGCGGCCGAGGCGAACGTCACGGAGAGGGCGCCGGCATCCCGCGCCATCTGGATGATCTGCTTGCTCGTCGTGCCGCGCACGATCGAATCGTCGATCAGCAGCACGTTCTTGCCCTGGAACTCGGTCGACATCGCGTTGAGCTTCTGGCGCACGCTCTTCTTGCGCACCGCCTGGCCCGGCATGATGAAGGTGCGTCCGACGTAGCGGTTCTTGTAGAAGCCCTCGCGGTACTCGATGCCGAGCTTGCGGGCGACCTCCATCGCCGACGGTCGCGCGGAGTCGGGGATGGGCATGACGACGTCGATCTTCTCGCGCGGCACGTGCTTGGCGATCGTGTCGGCGAGACGCTCCCCCATCCGCAGACGCGACTCGTACACGGCGATGCCGTTCATCGTCGAGTCGGGGCGGGCGAGGTACACGTACTCGAAAGCGCAGGGCGTGAGCGTCGGGTTCTCGGCGCACTGCCTGCTGAAGAGCTCGCCCTGGTCGGTGATGAAGACGGCCTCACCGGGAGCGACCTCGCGGACGACCTCGTAGTCGCCGTTCTCGAGCACCAGCGACTCGCTGGTGACGACCCACTCGTCGTGCTCGGCGCCGTCACGGCGCCCGAGGATCAGCGGACGGATGCCGTATGGATCACGGAACGCCAGCAGACCGTAGCCCGCGATCACGGCGATCACCGCGTACGCGCCCTCGATGCGCTCGTGGGTGCGGCTGACGGCTTCGAAGATGCGCTCTGGCTCGAGGTCGACGTCGCTCGTCGTCGCCTGCAGCTCACCGGCGAGCACGTTCAGCAGCAGCTCGGTGTCGCTGGAGGAGTTCAGGTGCCGACGGTCGCGCTTGGCCATGTCGGCGGTGAGCTCACGCGTGTTGGTGAGATTGCCGTTGTGGATGAGGACGATGCCGTACGGCGCGTTCACGTAGAACGGCTGCGCCTCCTCCTCGCTGGATGCGGTGCCCTTGGTCGCGTAGCGCACGTGACCGAGGCCCACGTTGCCGAGGAGGGAGCGCATGTCGCGGGTGCGGAAGGCTTCGCGCACCATGCCCTCTGCCTTGATCGTGTGCATGACGCCGTTGGGCTCTGCAGTGGAGATGCCGGTGGCATCCTGCCCGCGGTGCTGCAGCAGGAGGAGCGCATCGTAGATGTCCTGGTTGACCGGGCCGCCAGCGACCACTCCGACGATTCCGCACATGGGGTATTACTCTGCTCCATCCGCGTATGCGCCGACGAGACGCACCGCACCACCGTCGACGCCCTTGGCGCCTTCTTCGAATTCTCCGGCCGGGCGTGCCCCCGTACCGACGGTCGCGACCTGCCACGCGTGGATTCCCTCTGCGGCGAGCGCGGTGATCGCGGCATCCTTCTGACGCTGATCGATCACCGCGAGGAAGCCGATGCCGAGGTTCCAGGTGCCCTCGGTCGACTCGAGGCCAGTGCCGGAGATGTCGCTGAGCACGCGGAAGATCGGGCTCGGCGACCAGGTCGCACGGTCGACCTCGGCCCAGCTGCCCACCGGGAGCACACGGGCGAGGTTCGCGGCGATGCCGCCGCCGGTGACGTGGCTGAGCGAGTGCACTGCGCTCGGTTCATTCGGCCCCTGAGCGGTCCCTGAGCCTGTCGAAGGGCGAAGGGTATCGAGCAGACGCAGCAGCGGGAGCGTGTACAGCCTGGTCGGCTCGAGCAGCGCCTCGCCCCAGGTGGTGCCGAGGTCGGCGGCGTCGTCGCCGTAGCCGATGCCGGCGCCGGTGATGATGTGCCGCACGAGCGAGTAGCCGTTGGAGTGCAGACCGCTCGATGCGAGAGCCAGCACGACGTCGCCGTCCTGAACGCGGTCCGCGCCGAGCACGGCATCCGCCTCGACGATCCCGGTGGCGGCGCCTGCGACGTCGTAGTCGCCGGGGCCGAGCAGGCCAGGGTGCTCTGCGGTCTCGCCGCCGACCAGCGCCGTGCCGGTGGCGGTGCACGCGTCGGCGATGCCGCGGACGATGTCGGCGATGCGCTCGGGGACGACCTTGCCGCACGCGATGTAGTCGGTCATGAACAGGGGCCTCGCCCCCACCACGACGATGTCGTCGACGACCATTCCGACCAGGTCCTGCCCGATCGTGTCGTGCTTGTCGATCGCCTGCGCGATCGCGACCTTGGTGCCGACGCCGTCGGTGCTGGTCGCGAGCAGCGGCTTGGTGTAGCCGAGCAGAGCGGAGGCATCGAACAGTCCGGCGAATCCGCCGAATCCGCCGAGCACTTCTGGGCCGTGCGTAGCGCGCACGGAGGACTTCATCAGCTCGACGGCACGATCACCTGCAGCAGTGTCGACGCCGGCTTCGGAATAGGGATTGGTGGGGGAGGCAGCCACACCACAAGACTACCGGTGACCGAGCCTGCGATTCTCCGCGCGACCTCCATAGGATGGGGCCATGGCCGAGAAGCCGCAGTGGTTGATACGCGAGGACGCCGGGATGCCGACGCTCGTCGCGCTCGCCCTCAGGCAGATGCTCGGGATCCGGGAGCCGGAGGGCCTGCCGAGCCTGCGCGACCTGCAGGTGCGCGCACCGGATGCCGCCGACGCCAGCGCCCCGCTAGAAGCGCAGTGGCGCGACTACTGGGACATGGCGGTGGAGCCGCGTGCGCACCCCGCAGAGGGCCCGCTGGAGCTCGTCGACGGGTTCGACACCCTCGTCGCTCTGCCCGCCACCGGAGCCGAGGAACTGCGCGAAGCGATCACTCCGCTCGCGGCATCCGCGCTGCAATACGCCCGCGATGCCCACAAGCGGTATCTGGGAACGATGAAGACGGCCACCGGGGGCGGCGCGTACCGCGCCTATGCGAGCGCGATCGCCGAGTTCGAGCGCGAGATCGGCCGCCGCGCGCACTCGTTCGAGCTGAACGTGCAGGTGCTGCCGTTCTCGCAACGAGGGATCTGGTGGATCGGCGCACTCACGGTCGCCGTCACGGATGGGCTCAGACGCGACGTGGTCGCATTCGACGCCGCCATCCGGCCGATCATCGCCGAGCTCGCCTGACTTGATCCGACAAGGCGACGCCCCGGGGCGTTGAGCGAGCGTCAGCGAGACGAAACGCGTTGAGCGAGCGTCAGCGAGTCGAAACGAGTACGGTCAGTCCGCCGCGATGATCGTCTCGCGGTCGACGCGCACGACACGGTCGTGGCGACGGGCGAAACGCTCCAGGACGATCGCGGCGACGCCACCGAGAGCGAGGCCGATCGGCACCGTCCACAGCAGTGCGAATCCGAACACCTGACTGGGCGGGTAGACGACGTCGAGCGCCTGAGACGGCTCGTAGCCTCCGACCATGGTCAGGATGCCGGCGGCGATGATCCCGAGCACGACTCCGATGCCCATGAACACGCCGTAGCGGGGCACCCGCCTGACGGTCGCCTCGACGGTCTCGTGAGAATCGGTGGAGGACATGCATCCATTATCCCACTGTTCCGGCCCTCGCGGGAGCGTCACACCTGCCCGACGGCCTCGCGCTTCTCCGCCTGGAACGCGTCTTCGCGGCGGCCATAGGCCCAGTACGCGGACAGCGAGAGCTGCGTGCGCTCCACTCCGCGCTCATCGGTGAGGAACGGGCGAAGCTGCTTCATCGCGCCGCGCTCGCCGTGCGCGAAGATCTGCACCCGACCCGAACGCCACTCGAGAGCTCGCACGGCGTCGATGAGCTCGGTGGTCGTCCCGGCCTCACGATCACCGCGGTGCAGCCAGCGCACCTCTATCCCCTCCGGAACGGTCAGCGCGAGATGCTCGGCCTCGTCCTGCACCTCGAGCAGCACCGTGCCGACAGCATCCGCCGGCATCGCCTCGAGCGCCGCCGAGATCGCAGGGATCGCCGATTCGTCGCCGGCGAGCAGATGCCAGTCCGCTGTCGCGTCTGGTGCGTAGCCGCCGCCGATACCGCCGAGAACCACCGGATCGCCCGGCTTGGCGCTCGCCGCCCACTGCCCCGCGACCCCCTCGTCGCCGTGCGTGACGAAGTCGATCCAGATCTGTCCAGCGTCGAGGTCGAAACGGCGGATCGAATAGGTGCGCACCGACGGCAGCAGTTCGACGGGCAGCCTCTCCCGCAGCTCCTCCATGTCGTACGGCGGCGTCAGGTTCGCCTCCGCCGGCGCGAACTGCATCTTCGTGTAGGCGTCGGTGAAGCCCTTGTCCTCGACAGCCGCGATGCCAGGTCCGCCGGCGATGATGCGCACCAGGTGGGGTGTCAGCCGGATGGAATCGATGACCTCGAGCACGATCTGAGGACGGGCGCGCCGCTGAGGACGATCGGTGGTTGTCATGAGTCAATCCTCCCCGATGGCGGCGGACGCGGCATCCCGACGCCGCTTGACGACGACACCGGTGCCGACACCCGCGCCGACAACGAGCAGCCACGCCCAGATCGGGAACCCTCCGGTCTCCGCCGAGATGGTGGCCCCGCGGCGTAGCGCAGGGCGGTGGCGCCCAGTCGCTGAGCGACCAGCTCCCGCGGCCCGAAACGGGCTGAGCGGAAAGCTCCCGCGGGTCGTTGAGCGAGCGCAGCGAGACGAAACGGGCTGAGCGACCAGCTCCCGCGGGTCGTTGAGCGAGCGCAGCGAGACGAAACGGGCTGAGCGACCGAAGGGAGTCGAAGCCTCTCCGACGACGTTTCGTCTCGCCTGCGGCTCGCTCAACGCGTTTCGTCTCCGGGGGCTGCGCCGCCTGCGCTCAACGACCCGCGATACCGGGGGCTGCGCCGCCTGCGCTCAACGACCCGCGAGTGTGCGACCGCTACGGACGCAAGGGCATCAGATCCGACAGATCTGCGCGCGTGCCGGATGCCTGCACGCGACCTGCGGCGACGACCTCTTCCCAGGTCTCGACACCCGTGGCGAGATCGATCCAGGTCGCGGCATCCATCTCGATGACATTCGGCGGCGTGCCTCGAGTATGGCGGGGACCCTGCACGACCTGCACCGCGCCGAACGGCGGCACCCGCACCTCGACGCTGTTGCCAGGCGCCTTCTCATCGAGCAGCTGCAGCAGGTAGCGCACGGCCGTCGCGAGCGCGGTGCGCGCTGGCTTCGTGTCCGCGGTGCGGGACACGCGCACAGCATCCAGCGCGTCGCGCCCGTCGCTCACATCGATCTTCCTGGCCACGGGATCAGCCTACGACGACGCGCGCGGCGGTCAGCGGCCACGCTCTCCGGGCGCCGCGTATGCTCGAAAGGATGAGTGTCTCGCAGCATCCGGAGGGCGCCCGCGCCGAGTTGCTCGCCGCCGCGCGGTCCGACAGCTGGGGCATCCTGCCGCAGCTCGCCGATCCGGACACGGCTCGAGAGTCCGCCGTCCTGATCCTGTTCGGAGTGCTCGACAGCACTCCGGCCCCGGTGATCGATGCGGCAGTCGCGAAGGATCTCGACGTGCTGCTCCAGCGACGCGCATCGACTCTGTCATCGCATCCTGGCCAGGTGTCCTTCCCCGGCGGAGGGCGCGAAACGGCCGATGCGGACTTCGTCGCCACCGCGCTGCGCGAAGCGGTAGAAGAGACCGGCCTCGACCCGGACGGGGTAGAGATCCTCGGAGTACTCCCCGAACTCCCCCTCGCAGCCAGCAACCACCTCGTCACGCCGGTGCTGGGCTGGTGGACGAAGCCGTCGAAGGTCGCCGCCGTCGACCATGCCGAGACCGTCGAGGTGTTCCGTGTGCCGGTCGCGCAGCTGCTCGACCCCGCGACGCGCTTCACCTCGGTCATCACCCGCGACGGGTTCCGCTTCAGCGGACCGGCGTTCGACGTCGATGGCACGATCGTGTGGGGATTCACGGCGATGGTGCTCGACCGCCTGTTCGACACCTGCGGGTGGACCGTGCCATGGGATGAGAGCGACGAACGTCCTGTGACCGTCTGACGGGGCTCGACCGGCTCGGTAGTCTGGACGGGTGAAGATCCTCGTCCTCGGTTCCGGTGCCCGTGAGCACGCGATCATCCTCGCCCTGAAGGCAGAGTCAGAGCAGGCGGGCGGTGCGAAGCACGAGATCGTCGCCGCGCCGGGCAACGCGGGGATCGCGCAGGATGCCGCGCTCGCCACCGTGGACCAGCTCGACGGCGGCGCGGTCACGACCTTCGCGAACGAGAACGGGATCGACCTCGTCGTCATCGGCCCCGAGGCTCCACTCGTCGCCGGTGTCGCGGATGCACTGCGCGAACGCGGCATCCCGGTGTTCGGCCCCGGCAGGGCCGCCGCGCAGCTGGAGGGCTCGAAGGCCTTCGCGAAGCGCGTGATGGAAGCGGCATCAGTGCCGACCGGACGCGCCGTGCGCGCAGCATCCGTCGCCGACGTCGAGGCTGCGTTCGATGACCTGGGCGCGCCCTACGTCGTCAAGGCCGATGGGCTCGCTGCAGGCAAGGGCGTCATCGTCACGTCGGACCGCGCCGAGGCACTCGCCCACGCATCGCACTACCTTCCGCAGGGACCGGTGCTGATCGAGGAGTTCCTCTCCGGACCCGAGGTGTCGCTGTTCTTCCTCTCCGACGGTGACACCGTGCGCGCACTCAGCCCTGCACAGGACTTCAAGCGCGCCTTCGACGGCGACGAAGGCCCCAACACCGGCGGCATGGGCGCGTATTCGCCACTGCCGTGGCTCGACGAGCAGTTCGGCAGCGAGCAGGCTTTCGTGCAGCAGGTCACCGACCAGGTCGCGCTGCCGGTGATCCGCCAGCTGGATGCCGAGGGCACACCGTTCATCGGGCTCCTCTACGCGGGACTCATCCTCACCGACAAGGGCATCAAGGTCATCGAGTTCAATGCCCGCTTCGGCGATCCTGAGACCCAGGTCGTGCTGCCGCGTCTGGTGACCCCGCTGTCCGAGTTGCTGTTCGCCGCGGCATCCGGAACTCTCGAAGACCAGCCGGACCCCGTGTTCTCGGGCGACGTCGCGATCACCGTCGTGCTCGCGAGCGAGGGCTATCCCGAGGCGCCGCAGACCGGCCGCCAGATCTCAGGGCTGTCGGATGCCGCGAGCGTCGAGGGCGTGCGGATCGTCCACGCAGCCACCGCCGGACCGGATGCTCCAGGCGGCGATCTGCTCGCCACCGGAGGCCGCGTGCTGAACGTGGTCGCCGTCGGATCAGACTTCGCCGTGGCCCGCACCCAGGCCTACGACGCGATCGGCCGCATCGGCCTGGACGGTGCGCACTTCCGCAGCGACATCGCCGCCCGCGTCGCGGAGTAGCACGCGGACCGGGCTCGCCCGCGCGAGGCTTCGACCTCAGTCGGCGAGGCTGAAGCTCTGCGGCAGGATCTCGGGGCTCAGCGCGTGCTATCGATCGTGCCCGTGCAGCAACGCAGCGACCGAGATGTCTTCATCGAGCTGAGGCCAGTGGATTCCTTCGCCTTCACCGATCAGGCGCCAGTCCGAACGCTGGGTCGGGCTCGCGGCAGAGAGTAGCGGGAACCAACTCAGCGGGGCGCTGACAGTGCGACCGTCCTTCACCCGCACGCGCACCTCTTCGTCGTCAACCACCACATCGATAACGACAGCGCCATCAACGGAAGTGCTCATGCCACGCCTCCTCGATCTGCTCGCGATGCCCGCTACGCGCGCGCGGCGAGGTGCTTCGGCCGACGCAGCACCAGCACGGCGGCGACGCCCAGCAGGATGACGGCCGCGGGCAGCAGCATGGTCTGCGCCATCGCATCCGCGAACGGCCCGGCGACAGCATCCGGCATCTGACCCCTACCGAATCCACCCGTGGCATCCGAGGCGCCGGGCAGGTTCGTCTCGAGGCGGTTCTGCATGAATGCGGCGATCGCGGCCGAGCCGAGAACCGAGCCCACTGTGCGCATCGTGTTGTAGATGCCCGAACCTGCGCCGGCCTGACGCGGCGGCAGGTCACGGGTGGCAGTCGTGGCGAGCGGACCCCACATACCCGCGTTGCCGAACCCGAGGATCAGCGACGGGACCAGCAACCAGCCGATAGGGATCTCGGTGTTCATCATCGTGGCGAACAGGAACAGCGAGATCGATACGAGCAGCAGCCCCGGCACGAGCATGAGGCGCGGGTCGATCCGATCGAGCAGCTTGCCGGCGAACGGGGAGATGACGCCGGCGGCGATCGCCATCGGAATCAGCAACAGGGCGGATTCGGTCGGGGTCAGCCCGCGAGCGAGCTGCAGGAAGAACATCAGCGGCAGGCCCTGCGCCGTCACCGTGAATCCGACGATCGCGATCGTGATGTTCGACCAGGCGAAGTTGCGATTGCGGAACAGCTCCAGCGGAACCAGCGGCTCGTTCTTCGTGCGCGACTGGTACCAGAGGAAGAGCACCAGTACGACGACGCCGGTGATGATCAGGCTCCACACCGAGATCGGACCCCAGATGACGCCCCAGTCGTACGTCTCCGCCTCCTGCAGTCCGAAGACGATGAGGAACAGGGCGATCGCGCTGAGGAAGACGCCAGGGACATCGAAACGATGCTTGTGCGTCTGCAGTTTCGGCACGAGGACGCACGCGAGGATGAACCCGATGACGCCGACCGGCAGGTTGATGAAGAAGATCCATTCCCAGCCGAGACCGTCGACGAGGAAGCCGCCGGCGAGCGGGCCGACGAGCATGGCGATGCCGGATGCTGCGCCCCACAGCCCCATCGCCGCGCCGCGACGCTCGGGCGGGAAGGTGCGGGTGATGACCGCCATGGTCTGCGGAGTCAGCAGCGCCGCGCCGAGCCCCTGCACGGCGCGCGCCCAGATCAGGCCGTCGAGCGTGGTCGACAGACCGCACCACAGCGAGGCGAGCGTGAAGACTGCGAGGCCGATGAGGTAGAGGTTCTTCGGGCCAAAGCGGTCGCCGAGGCGCCCGGTGATCAGCAGCGGCACCGCATAGGCGAGCAGGTAGGCACTCGTCACCCACACGACGCGGTCGAGACTGTTCGAGGTCGGATCCAGCGCTTCCTTGATCGCAGGGTTCGCGACCCCGACGATGGTCGTGTCGACGAGGATCATGAAGAATCCGATGACCATCGCCCAAAGGGCCGGCCATGGGCTGCTCGGACGCTGCCCAGTGGCGTAGGTGCCGGTGGAAGGGCCGGAGGATGCCGAGGAGTCAGTCACCCGGCAACGCTACACCCGGCCTCCGACACCGAGGCTCCGTGGATCAGGCGCCGACACACGCGGACTCCGCCAGGGATAATGGGCGGATGAGCGATGCACTGAACATCCCCGGCTGGCGTCACCTCTACTCGGGAAAGGTCCGCGACCTCTACGCATCGCAGGATCCCGCCGACACCTGCATCCTCGTCGTCGCGAGCGACCGGGTCAGCGCGTTCGACTTCGTGCTCTCCCCCGGCATCCCTGATAAGGGCGCGCTGCTGACAACACTCAGCCGTTGGTGGTTCGCGCAGCTCGACTTCCCGAATCATCTTGCAGAGGGTGCGATTCCGGATGCTGTCGCCGACCGCGCCATGCTCGCGCAGTCGCTGGAGATGCTGCCGATCGAGTGCGTCGTCCGCGGATACATCACCGGCACCGGATGGGCCGAGTACCAGCAGAGCGGCACCGTGTGCGGCATCCCACTGCCCTCGGGGCTCGAGAACGGCGACCGTCTTCCCGAGCCGCTGTTCACCCCCGCGTACAAGGCACCGATGGGCGAGCACGACGAGAACATCACGTTCGAGCGCGTCGTCGAACTGGTCGACGCCGAGCGCGCGACCGAACTGCGCGACGCCTCGCTCGCGATCTACGCGAAGGCAGCGGCGATCGCCGAGCAGCACGGGCTGATCCTCGCGGACACCAAGTTCGAGTTCGGGACCGATGCCAGCGGCATCCTGCGCCTGGCCGACGAAGTGCTCACGAGCGATTCCTCGCGCTACTGGGATGCAGCGACGTGGGAGTCCGGATCGACCCCGACCGAGCGCATGGCGAGCTTCGACAAGCAGATCGTCCGCGACTGGCTCGCCTCGAACTGGGACAAGCAGGGCGAACCGCCCACGCTGCCCGACGAGATCGTCGAGCGCACCGCCGACCGGTACCGCGAGCTCATCGAACGCCTTACGGCGTGACACTCCGGTCGCTGAGCTTGTCGAAGCGTCAGGGCGCGGCGACCCGCACGTCGGTGTGAATGAAATCGTCACCTTTGAACAGCAGGGGCTCGTCACGCGCCATCGCGAGCGCGTAGCTGAAGCAGTCGCCGAAGTTGAGCTTCGCTGGATGCTTCGATCCTCGCCCATAGCGCGCGTGAGCCTCGCTCGCGATGCGGACCTGGCGAGCGTCGAAGGGCACGACCTCAGAGGGGCCCCGGTCAAGAAAATCTCGGAGGTCGTTCAGCGCATCGACGCCGAGACGCGCCCGAACGACGATCTCCGACTCCAACAGTGTCGATGCGGAGATCGCAATGCCCTCTTCACGAATCAACTGAATGAACCGGGGCGCCTCGGGCTCCTTCAGCGCGATGGCCAGCAGCGCCGACGTGTCGACGATCATCGCGGTAGGCCGAGCTCGTCGTACATGTCATCCATGATCTCTTCATACGTTGGTCCGATCGGCGTGTGGGACTGAAGCCGCTTCAGCGCCGCGTCGAATTCTTCGCGTCGTCGCTGCTCCGCGCCATCCGCCACCTCGCCCATTTCTTCCAGCCTTCGCCGCACAGCATCCTCAACCGCACTCGTCTGACTCTGCCCGGTGAGCTCGGCGAGCCGGCGCACCATCTCGTGCACCCGTTCGTTCTTGATGTTGAGGCTCATACTCCCCATTTTCGCACCTTTCTACCATCACCACCACCTTTCTACCCTCGGCCTCCGACGTCGCCGCCTCGTGCGACTCGATAGTGTTTCTCCAGCATCCCCACCCCGATTCCCCCTCAC
>NZ_JABFAS010000002.1:3060419-3064807 GCF_017168295.1 Microbacterium sp. KRD172
TTTCTGAGGAGCCCCCATGCCCGTGTGGAAGATCCATGGCGACGGCCACACCGTCGCCCCCGGTGCAGTCGTCAAGCCCGAAGAGCGCCTGAACTGGCCCGCCACCTTCGCGATCGGCGCGCAGCACATCGTCGCGATGTTCGGCGCGACGTTCCTGGTGCCGATCATCACCGGCTTCCCGGTGTCGACGACGCTGCTGTTCTCGGGCCTCGGCACCCTGCTCTTCCTGCTGATCACGCGGAACCGCCTGCCCAGCTACCTGGGTTCGTCTTTCGCGTTCCTCGCCCCGATCACCGCGATCAATGCAGGGCAGGCGCTGGAGACCGCTCAGCAGATCACCCAAGCCCTCGTCGGTGTGCTCGTCGTCGGTGTGCTGCTCGCCGGCATCGGTTTTCTCGTGCAGGCCGTGGGCGTCGGGTGGATCGACCGGTTCATGCCTCCCGTCGTCGCAGGCTCCATCGTCGCTCTGATCGGCTTCAACCTCGCACCCGCCGCGTGGAACAACTTCACGCTGCAGCCCGAGCTCGCCTCTGTGACGCTCATCGCGGTAGTGCTGTTCAGCGTGCTGTTCCGCGGGTTCCTCGGGCGCATCTCGATCTTCCTGGGCGTGATCGTCGGATATGTCGTGGCGATCTTCACCGGGCAGGTCTCGTTCGAAGGCGTCGCCGACGCGGCGTGGATCGGCCTGCCTGACTTCCACCTCGCCGCGGTCACCGACCCCATGGCGTGGGCCTTCGTGCCGATGTTCCTCCCGGTCGTGCTCGTGCTCATCGCCGAGAACGTCGGGCACGTGCGTGGCGTCGCGACCATGACGAACGACCCGTCGATCAACAAGCACACCGGGCGCGCCCTCATCGCCGACGGCCTCGCCACCACGCTCGCCGGCGGCTTCGGCGGCTCGGCCACCACGACGTACGGCGAGAACATCGGCGTAATGGCCGCCACCCGCGTCTACTCCACCGCCGCGTACTGGGTGGCCGGCTTCGCCGCGATCCTGCTGGCCTTCTCGCCGAAGATCGGCGTGATCTTCAACACCATCCCGCCCGGAGTTCTCGGCGGCGTGACCACCGCGCTCTACGGCCTGATCGGCGTCATCGGCATCAAGATCTGGGTCGACAACCGCGTCGACTTCTCCCGCCCGGTCAACCAATACACCGTCGCGATCTCGTTCGTCATGGCGGTCGGCGGGTTCGCGATGCAGTGGGGCGCGTTCCAACTCGGCGCCATCGTGATCGGCACGGTCGCGGCCCTGCTGGTCTATCACGTCGGCAACGCGATCGCCCGTGCGCGCAAGACCGGAGCAGATGACGGCGGCCCCATCCCGGCCGTCGGCCCGCTGGGCGGCGACCCGGAGTAGGCGCTCGGCGCGTCACACCTGTCGGAGGTTGTCACGCACGTCGGAGGTTCTGATCGAAAGCCTCCGACCGGCGTGACAACCTCCGCAGTGCGTAACATCAGGGCGGGCTGATGCGGCGCAGGCCCGGATCTCCTCCCATCGGGGAGATCTCCTCCGGTTCGAGGCGGATGCCGCGCTCAGCCGATACGGCCGATCACAGCATCAGCGGCGATCGCCTCCCCGACGGATGCCGCGTGCACCAGCGCGCCGGCACGATGTGCGCTGACCTGCGTCTCCATCTTCATCGCGTCGAGCACGGCGACGGCATCCCCCTCCTCTACGGAAGCTCCGTCATCCACGAGCCACCGCACCAGCGTGCCGGGAGCCGGCGCCCGCAACTCGGCGGGATCAACGGATGCCGCAGCATCCACCGGCACGGCCGCACCTGCGAACCCTCGCAGCAACCCCACGGGCACTCCGAGCATCACGCGACGCCCGTCGATCTCCACCGGGAAGCGCTGCAGCGCGGCATCGTCCACGGGCGCGGGCCGCAGCTGCGGCTCCAGTCGCGGCAACAGCGTGCTCTCGATCCACTGCGTGTGCACGGCGAACGTCGCGCTCTGGAACTCCGGCTCGTCGACGGCCAGGCGATCGAACGGGATGACGGTCGCCGGCCCCTCGACCGACAGCTCACGCAGGGCACGGCGCGCGCGCACCAGCGCGGCATCCCGCGAATCCGCATGCACGACGAGCTTCGCGATCATCGAATCGAACGCCGACTGCACGGCATCACCCGCTTCGATCCCGCTGTCCCACCGCACGCCTGGTCCGCCGGGAATCCGCAGAGTCGACACCTCACCGGGGCTGGGCAGGAACCCGCGACCGGGATCCTCCGCGTTGATCCGGAACTCGAATGCATGCCCCCGCGGCTCGGGCGTCGAACGGACAGACGGCCCGTCCCCGAACGCGATCCGGAACTGCTCGGCCACCAGGTCGACACCCGTGACCTCCTCGGTCACCGGATGCTCGACCTGCAGCCGCGTGTTCACCTCGAGGAACGAGATCGTGCCGTCCGCGGCGAGCAGGAACTCGACGGTTCCCGCGCCACGGTAAGAGACCTCGGCGCAGATCCGACGCGCGGCGTCGTGGATCTCGGCGCGCTGCGCAGCGGTCAGCCCGGGCGCCGGAGCCTCTTCGATCAGCTTCTGATTGCGTCGCTGCATCGAGCAGTCGCGGTCGCCGACGACCACGATCTCACCCTGGCCGTCGCCGAGCACCTGCACCTCGATGTGCCGCGGGCTCTCGAGGAAACGCTCCACGAAGCACTCCCCTCGCCCGAACGCCACGATCGCCTCGCGGGTCGCGGCGTCGAACGCCTCTGCCACCTCCGACAGTTCGCGGACGACCTTCAGCCCGCGACCTCCGCCTCCGAACGCGGCCTTGATCGCGATCGGCAGCCCGTGCTCCTCCGCGAATGCGACCGCTTCGGCAGGCCCTGAGAGCGGCTGATCCGTGCCTGCCGCGAGCGGTGCGTTCACCCTCTGCGCGATGCGCCGTGCGGTCATCTTGTCGCCGAGCGCGTCGATGCTCGCAGGCGTCGGTCCGACCCAGACCAATCCTGCGCCCTCGACCGCGCGGGCGAATTCCGCGCTCTCCGAGAGGAATCCATAGCCAGGGTGCACGGCATCCGCCCCGCTGTCGGCGGCAGCGCGCAGCAGCGCGGCGATCGAGAGGTACGTGTCGGCGGCGGTCGTCCCGCCCAGCCCCACCGCCTCGTCAGCCAGACGCACGTGCAGCGCGTCGGCATCCTGATCGGCGTACACGGCGACCGAGGCGTAGCCGGCCTCGGCGCATGCGCGGATCACGCGCACCGCGATCTCGCCGCGATTGGCGATCAGCACCTTCTTCATGACAGTCCTTCTTCGTTGCGGGGAGTGCGGAAACGGATGCGCGCACCCGGCGGCAACTGGGCGGCGAGATCAAGGCAGCGATCGGTCAGGGCGCCGATGATCGGGTACCCGCCGGTGAGTGGATGATCCGGCAGGAACAGCACCGGCTGCCCGTCGGGCGGCACCTGGATCGCGCCGGTCACGGCGCCCTCGCTGGGCAATTCGCCCTGTGTCGCGCGCTCGAGCGGCACATCGCCCTGCAGTCGGATGCCGACCCGATCGGACCGCGGCGTGACCAGCCACTCCTGCGTCGTCAGGGCCACGAGAGCGGATGCCGTGAACCAGTCGTCCCGCGGGCCGAGCGTGATATCGAGCTCGACGAGGTCGCCGGATGCAGGCAGTTCGCGCGGAGTGGCAACGGGGTCGACCGCGTAACGCGCGGCATCTCCGATGGCGACGAGATCACCGGCGACGAGCGGTTCAGGCCCGAGGCCCGCGAGCGTGTCGCTGGCTCGGCTGCCGAGAGCGGATGCTGCGTCGATACCGCCACGGACACCTACCACGTAGCGCAGGCCGGGGCTCGGGTGGCCGAGGGTGAGCTCGTCGCCATCGACGGTCGCGAACGGAACGCCGTGCGGGATGCTGCGGGTGAGGCCCTCGGCATCGGTCAGCGTGATCGCTCCGATCGCACCTGTGACGGCGGCGACGCCGTCGCCGTGGAAGCGGAGGGTCAGGCCACCGACGCTCTCGAGCACCGCGGCCGCGGTCTCATTGCCCACCGCCCGGTTGGCATCGCGCAGCGCCGTGCGGTCGGCGGCCCCGGATGCCGAGACTCCGAGTGCCGCGTGTCCGGGACGACCGGCATCCTGTACCAGCAACTGCAGGGAAGCCCGCACGATCTCGACCAAAGGAGATTGCGGGTCGGAAGAGCGAGGCTTCGACTCGTCGCTGCTGCGTTTCGACTCGCCTACGGCTCGCTCAACGACCACCTCGCTCAACCCGTTTCGTCTCGCCCCCGGCTCGCTCAACGCCCCGCGGAGGTCAGCGCCTGCATGGGACTCTGTCTGCGGGGAACCTTGGTGCGGGTCGTTGAGCGACGACGGCGAAGCCTGAGGAGACGAAACGGGTTGAGTGACCGGAGGGAGTCGAAGCCCCTCCCGCCC
>NZ_JABFAS010000002.1:3064907-3150045 GCF_017168295.1 Microbacterium sp. KRD172
AACCGAACCAGCGCCCCAGGCGACAGCAGCGCCGGCGGGTCGCGGTCGATGTCCCACATCACGGCATCCGTGCGCCCGATCAGCTGCCAGCCACCGGGGCTCTCTCGCGGGTAGACGCCGGTGAACGCTCCGGCGAGCGCGACCGACCCCGCCGGCACCCTGGTGCGCGGCGACGAACGACGAGGCACGTCGAACAGCGGATCACCGCTCACGACGTAGCCGAACCCGGGCGCGAAGCCCGAGAACGCGACCTGCCAGTCGGCCGCGAGGTGCCGGTTCACGAGCTCCTCGGCGGACACCCCCAGCAGCGACGCGGCTTCCGCGAGATCCTCGCCGTCGTAGTGCACCGGCACGGTGACCTCGCGGGTGTGCGGCACGTGCTCTGCGTCCACCTGCGTCGCCGAGAGCACCTCGGCGAGCGCGGCGGCCGACGTGCGCAGCGGATCGAACCGCACGAGCACCGTGCGGGCGCCGGGGATGCGCTCGACGATGCCGGGCACGCCGTCCCAGGCAAGGTTCAGCCGCATGGCTTCGTCGAGGCCCTTCGCCTCGACGAGCAGAGTGCGGTCGGATGCTGTGAGGATGCGCATCAGACGATGTACTCCGCATCCGGCACGTCGGTGATGAACATGTAGCCGGGGGCATGCGTGACCGCGAACGGCGGCTTGGACGCCATGATCGCCGCCTGCGGGGTGACACCGCAGGCCCAGAACACCGGGATCTCCCCCTCACGCACCTCCGGTGCGTCACCGAAGTCAGGACGCGAGAGGTCGGCGATGCCGACGAGATCCGGATGCTCGTCCCACGCCTCGGTCGCATCGCTCACCTCGGAAGTCAGTTCGTCGTCGCGCCAGATCCGGTAACGGCCGACGTCGGTGCGGATGTCGCTGCCGGGTGCCAGCACCGACTCCACCTGTCCCTGCTCGATGACCTCGAGCGCCGGGCACGGCTTCGGATTTCGCTGGGCGTAGAGCAGCGTCTCGAACGCCCAGTCCGCCGGCACGGCGATGAGGTTCGCCTGCGTGAGACCGGCCGCGACACCGCTGGTCGGCACCGCACGTCCCGCACGGTAGTCGCCACGCGCCGCCCGCGCGGTCGCGAGCTGATCGGAAGAAGCAAGCACGCCCATCTCAGACTCCGGCGAACGGTGCGATCGTGATGCCTGCTGCCTGCAGCATCCGCTTCGTCTCCGCCGCCATCTCGATCGAGCCGGGGCTGTCGCCGTGCACGCAGATCGATTGCGCGTCGACACGCACGTCCGAACCGTCGATCGCGCGGATCACACCGTCGGACGCGAGTCGCACCATGCGCTCGGCGACCGCGGCGGGGTCGTGCAGCACGGCGCCGTCCTGGGTGCGCGAGACGAGCTGCCCGTCCGGCATGTACGCGCGATCGGCGAAGGCCTCGGAGGCGACGGCGAGTCCGGCCTTCGCTGCCACTTCGAGCACGACGCCGCCCGCGAGGCCGAGCAGCACGAGGCTCGGATCGATCGCCTTGATCGCCGCGACCACGTCGGCGGACTGCCGCTCGTCTCGGGCGATCGTGTTGTACAGCGCACCGTGCGGCTTGACGTATGAGACCTTGCCGCCGACCGAAGAGGCCAGGCCGATGAGCGCGCCGAGCTGGTACTCGACGTGCGCCTGCAGCGTCGGGGAGTCGATCTCGACGTTCGTGCGGCCGAAGTTCTCGTAATCGCGGTAACCGGGGTGGGCGCCGATCACGACGCTGCTTCGCACCGCAGCATCCAGAGTCTCGCGGATGCCCTCCGGGCTGCCCGCGTGGAACCCGCACGACACGTTCGCGCTCGTGACGATCTCGAGCATCGCGACGTCGTCGCTGACTATGCGGTCGGGGACGTTCTCGCCGAGGTCGGAGTTCAGGTCGATGGTGGGCATGGTCACGCTCCGGTTCCGAGGAAGGCGAAGATGGGGCCGACCGAGACGATGCCCATGTACCAGGTGAGCAGCGTCACCAGTGTGCCAGCGATCAGCAGCACCAGCGGGTACTTCTTCGTGCCGAGCAGGTCGCGGCGGAACCATCCGATGTACATGAATACCGTAAGGCCGATCGGGAGGATGAGTCCGTTGAAGCCGCCGACGAAGACCAGGATCGCCGCGGGTGCGGTGCCGATCGACAGGTACACGATCAGAGAGACGACGATGAACGCCACCGTGGCGATCTGCAGCGACCAGCCGCCGAGGAAGCGCTTGTGGAACGACGACAGGAATGTCGCCGACGTGTACGCGGCGCCGATGACCGAACTGAGGGCGGCCGCCCAGAAGATCGCACCGAAGATGCGCAGACCCGCGTCACCCAGCACAGACCCGAAGGCCTGACCCGCGGGGTTGGCGGCCTGGCTGGACAGGTCGAGGGCGACACCGGATGCGACGACGCCGAGGATCGCGAGGAACAGCACGTAGCGCATGATGCCGGTGATCAGGATGCCGTTGGCCGCTGCCCGCATGACCGGGCCCGCGTACTCGGGACCGGTGTGGCCGGAGTCGAGGTAGCGGTGCGCGCCGGAATAGGTGATGTAGCCGCCGACGGTGCCGCCGACGATCGTGGTGATGGTGGCGAAGTTCAGCTCGTCCGGAACGAACGTCTGACGCAGCGCGTCGCCGATCGGCGGCTGGGCGATGATCGCGACGACGACCGTCATGACGATCATGCCGATGCCGAGGATCACCAGCACGATGTCCATCACCTTGCCGGCCTTCTTGATCAGGAAGATCACGATCGCCAGGGCCCCGGTGAGCAGGCCGCCGATCTTGGGGTCGATGCCCAGCAGCGCGTTCAGCCCCAGGCCGCCACCGGCGATGTTGCCGATGTTGAACGCGAGACCGCCGATCACGACGAGGACCGCGATCACGTGTCCGGAGAACGGGATGGCCGAGTTCGCGAGCTCGCCCGCGCGCTTGCCGGACGAGGTGATCATGCGCCAGACGTTGAGCTGAACGGCGATGTCGATGAGCACCGAGACGAGGATGGCGAAGGCGAACGCCGCTCCCATCGATGCGGTGAAGGTGGCGGTCTGTGTGATGAATCCGGGACCGATGGCGCTGGTGGCCATCAGGAAGATCGCGCCGATGACGGCGCTGCGGCCGACGCGCTTCTTCACCGCGGCGAGCTTGGCGGCGGTTTCGGGATCGGTCTGGGCGTCAGTCGGGGACTGCTCGGACATGAAGGGGGTTCCCATCGTCTTCGGCGGGTGTCGGGTGACACCGAGTGTAGAACGGATTGGGACTGATTGTTCAACAATTTTGTTTCCGGGATGCTACGCGCAGGGTCCCACCCGCTTAGCATGAAGGCGTGAACCATCAGGGAGCGCTGGCGGATGTGCTGCGTCAGAGCATCATCAACGGCGATTTCGCGCCGGGGGCCCGCCTCTCAGAGGCGGCGCTGGCCGAGCGGTTCGAGGTCTCGCGCAACACGTTGCGGGAGGCGTTCCGCGTGCTGGCGGAACAGGGGCTCATCGAGCACATCCCGCACCGTGGCGTCTCGGTGGCTGCGCCGTCGATCGCCGATGTCGTCGACATCTACCGCGCCCGCCGCGTGATCGAGTGCTCGGCGCTCCGGCAGTCGGAGCCCGAGCATCCCGCCGTGCAGTTGATGCGCGCTGCTCTCGCCGAGGCCGAGAAGCATCTCCTCACGGAGGAGTGGCACCGCGTGGGCAGCGCGAACATGGCCTTCCACGACGCGATCGTCGCGCTCGCGGACAGTCCGCGACTCGCCCGCACATATCGTGACGTCGCGGCGGAGCTTCGACTCGTGTTCCTCGAGATCGACGACCCCCGCGCACTGCACGAGCCGTTCGTGCGCAAGAATCGCGTCGTGCTCAAGACGCTTCTCGAAGAGGGTCCGCGTGTGGCGGCCGACGCGCTTGAGAGCTACCTCATCTCGTCGGAACGCACCGTTCTCGGAGCGTTCGCGCGCATGGGCCGCGGCTAGCGCGGGATACTTTCCGATCGGCGTTGGTTTCCACGGACATGAATGAAAAACTTGCCGCGGCAACTTCGATGGGGCCGTCTCCCTGCTGGTCGCCGACCTCGACGCCATGACCGCGTTCTATCGCGACGTCGTCACGCTCCAGGTGCAGGATGCTGCGGGTGACGCGGTGACGCTCGGGCGGGCCGGAACACCGCTGGTGATCCTCCGCCACGCGCCGACGCTGCGGCATGCAAGTCCGGGCTCGGCAGGACTGTTCCACACGGCGATCGTGTTCGAGTCGCAGGCAGCACTCGCCGGAGCCCTGGGCAACGGCATCGAACTGTACTGGGACCGCGACTGATACAGCGGTCGCCACCCGTGTGCCGCGGCGGTTGCCATAATCGCATCCACAGCGCGGGGGGTCTCCGCCTTAAATGCGAGATGATTCATACCCGGAGCCCTGCGGTCGTGTGGCAACCTGCTCACGTTCGGTGACGTCGTCAACGTTACATAGGCGCCGCCTGCTGCCCCCGACTCTCCCTCAGCCCACTTGCCCTCGCGCACAAAGTCCAATTCGCGGAGCAACCAACCCCATTCGGCGAGGGACCCCGCATCTGCGATCCAGATCTCCACATGATGAATTCCCGCCACGCTTCAAGTCTCCCAGTTTGGGCTGGCGACATCGGACACGCCGGCACTCAGACCTGTCAGAGAACGAGGCGTCGATACTCAGCTCGGGCCTTAATCGCGTGGATGATCTCAACCTCTCCGTCATCCCAGAGCAGCACGACGATCTCGAGCAATCGCCCTGAGGCATCCAACCCGAAGCGCAATTCGCGCTGCGGGTTCTCGTCGTCCAAAGCGCCACCCGCGAGTACCGATCGCGCGGCCGCCTTCGCGTCCTCGTCGCTGATTCCGTGCTTGCGTGCAGATGGGAGGCGATCACACGTGCGCCCACGCTCGCACAGCAGCCCGTATTGCCGCCGAGCGATCCAGGCCCTCGCGATCGGCGCGCGCCATAAGCTCAGTCAGTTCCGCGTCAGAGAACCGCGTCGGCACCACCTGCGACGCGCGCTCGGCCCGCGGTGGACGCCCCCACCGCTTCTGCAGTTCGTCGACGTCATAACCGGCCTCGGCTTCGTCAGCCCACGCCTGTACCTGTTCGTCGGAGACTTCGCGCCCCTGGATCATCCGCTTTCCCATGGACTCAGCGCTCAAGGCTCGCACACGTCTGCCGAAAACGATCGTTTACGGCGCGATCCCGACATCGGGCTCGGAACGGTTGCCGCAAACGCTCGTCATAGCCACCAAACGGCAAGGGTTTCCGGCTGATCGTGTGAAGACGCGCTGAGCACCTTACGCACGTGGCAAGGCGACGGCAGTTGTCTCGTAACCCATGGGATTCGAGACAGTTGCCCGCCTCGTGGGATCGGCTGATGCACACGAGTGTTGAGGACCTGCTGCGCGGGGCGTTCTCAGGAGGTGAGCAACGCGAGCGGGACAACCGCCACGCCATCCTGTCGACGATAGGCGTGGGCGCCCGTGTTGATGACGACGAGGTCGACGATCTGGTCGGGGAGCGACTCCTTCAGCCAGAGCAAGTGGCGAACGTCGTGGTCGGTGATCGCGGATTTTAGCTTCACCTCAACACCGACAGCTTCTGCGTGTCCTCGGTGGATGATGAAGTCAATCTCGTGCCGCCCATCATGGTCACGGAAGTGAGACACCTGCGCGTCGTTCGCTGCCGCATAGGTCTGGAGGCTGAGGGCGACGAGTGCTTCGAAGAAATCGCCGAGGCGAGTTCGATCCCGGTTGTTGGTCACCGGTTGGGCGGCCGACAACAGTTTGACCTCATTGAGATTGAGTAGGCGCGCGGAGAGTGCCGGATCTGCGAGAAAGTGCTTCGGCGCGAGGGCAGTTCGTGACAGGAGCTTTTGGCTGGGTGACCAGGCGTCGACTTGGTCGAGCAGATAGAGGCTGCTGAGGACGTCGCGGTAGGCGATCGACGTCTTCTTCGTCGGTCCAGTTGGTACACCTGGGTCGAGACTGGCACCGATCTTCGCGAACGTGGTTGCGGAGGCCGTGGCCGCGGCGTAACCCCGCAACCAGCCGCGCAGCAGTTCAGGCCGACGGATGCGGTGCCCCTGTTCCGTGAAGTCATGAGTGATGACTCGCTCGATGTAGTCATCCAGCCAAACTCCGCGGGCACGATCACTCATTTGCCGGGGTTGCGGGAATCCTGAGGTGACGATTTCGCGGACGTAGTCGCGCAGTTCGACGTCACTGGACCCGTGGATGTCCGGGACGTCTGCGCTGAGCAGATCGCGGACTCGGATGGTGGGTATTTCCAAGTTACGTTCCGCGATGGAGAGAGGTCGCATCCGGAATCTGATGATGCGGCCGGCGCCTGAGTGGAGATGGGTGCCAACGGGGGCCGCGCTGCCGGCCAAGATGAACCGTTCGCCGGTCGAGTCACTGTCGACAAGGCGGCGGACACGGTCCCAGACCTCGGGGACATGTTGCCATTCATCGATGAGGACGGGAGTGTCTACTCGGTTCAAGTGCTTTGGATCCGCTTGGATCAACTCCCGCATTTCGGGGAGATCCAAATCAAGAATTGTCTTCGCTCGCTGCCTCCCGGTGGAGGTCTTCCCGATCGCGCGAGCTCCATCGATAGAGATTGCAGCGAACGAAGGAAAAAGCTCGTCGATTGAGTCATCGATGATCCGTCTCTTGTACCCATCCATTGTGATGATCTCCTGCCCACCTCAACTAGTACACCATTTTGATCGTTTCCAAGCTACCATTATGGGCACGCTTAGTCCACCGTTTTGAGCCTTCCTGGTACACCACTTTGATCTCTCTCCAGCCATAAACGACTGCGACAACTCGACGCCTCAAGTGAACCGCGTCGGCCGACTGCGTGTCTCGCAACCAAGGTGTCTCGAAACCCATGGGTTATGAGGCAGATAGGTTACGAGACACCTCGACGAGCTGAAATCACGGACCGATTGAGGAAGTCCACAAAGCGCTGGGGAGTTGTTCGTTCCGGACCTTCCGACGTAATCGTGATCGACGCATCCAACGTCGAGAGCAGTTGTCCGGCGCTCCGCCGAATACCTACCACACGCGTTTCGGCGCGGTTAAGTTTCGGTGGGGGGTTTCGGCGGCTCACGCTTCGGCGTGTCGCGCACTTGATCATCATCGTCGGCGTGAGCGCCGGAATCGATCGTTTTCGGCGCGGCCGGGCGGCCGCGATTCCGCTTAGCTCTCCGCTCGCCCGGCGAGCCAACGGACCATTTCGGGGTCGGCGTGGGAGAAAAATTGCGACTTGCCTGCGTCGAGGGCGGCGATGCGGTCCATATCTTCGCCGGCGAGCTCGAAATCGAGCACGTCAAAGTTTTGCTGCATCCGCTCACGCTTGACCGACTTGGCCAACGACACCACCTCTCGCTGCAGGAGCCACCGCAGGACGACCTGCGCTGGCGTCTTGTCGTACTTCTCGCCGATCGCGGTCAGCACGGGGTTGGAGAACAGGTCGTTCTTCCCCTCGGCGAAGGGCGCCCACGCTTCGAGTACGACGCCTTCTGCGGTGAGGAGCTCCTGGTAGTCGGTCTGCTGGTGGAACGGGTTGGTTTCCATCTGATTCACCGCAGGCACGATGGTGCTGAACTGGATCAGGTCAACGAGGCGGTCAGGGGCGAAGTTGGAGACACCGATCGCGCGAATCCGGCCCGCGGTGTGCAGCTTCTCCATGGCCCGCCACTCGCCGTAGTAGTCGCCGAAGGGCTGGTGGATCAGGTACAGGTCGAGGTAGTCGAGGCCGAGCTTGCGCATCGAGGTTTCGAAGGCCTCTAGGGCCCCCTCTTCGCCGCGCCTCTGGATCCAGAGCTTGGTGGTGATGAAAAGCTCCTCGCGCGGCACGCCGCTGGCAGCGATGCCTCGACCGACGGCTTCTTCGTTGCCGTAGCTGGCGGCGGTGTCGATGAGGCGGTAGCCCGCCGCGATCGCGTCGACGACGGCTTGCTCGGTGTCCTTGGCAGGGATCTGGAAGACGCCGAAGCCGAGCAATGGCATCTCAACACCGTTGTTCAGGGTGACGGTGGGGGTGGTGCTCATGATCGTTCCTTTCAACAGCGCCCTAGGCGCGACAGATGGGTGGGTTTCAGTAGCCGGCGGGCTGGCGGACGACGTAGTGCGCGTTGAGCTCGTCGACCTCCCCGCTGGTGAGAGTGAGCTCGACGGCCGCGGCCGCATCGGCCAGGTGGTGCTGTTTCGTTGCGCCCACAATGGGGGCGCTGACGATCGGGTTGGCGAGAACCCACGCGAGAGCGATCTGCGCCATAGGGACTCCCCGCTCGGCGGCGATCCGCTCGACGGCATCGATGACGGGCTTCTCCGCGTCGGGGTTGGCGAAGTGGGCGCTACCGACAGGGTCATTGTGGGATCGGGCGCTGGTCCTCTCGCCAAAAGGTCGAGCAACCCGGCCCTTCGCGAGCGGGCTGTACGGGATGCTCCCGACACCTTGGTCTCCGAGTAGTCCGAACATCTCGCGCTCCTCTTCCCGGTACAGAAGGTTGTACTGGTCCTGCATCGAGATGAAACGCGTCCACCCGTGAACGTCGGCGGCGTGCTGCATCTTCGCGAACTGCCAGGCGTGCATTGCTGAGGCGCCGAGGTAGCGCGCCTTGCCGGCTTTGACGACGTCGTGCAGCGCTCCCATCGTCTCCTCAACAGGGACGGCGGGGTCGAAACGGTGGATCTGGAGGACGGTCTCCATCCAGTCGTCCCATTCAGCGAGCAACGGCACATCCCGCGCGTGCTGACCCTGCACGTGCACGACCTACCCGCCACCGTCGAGGGGCTCGATGTGTTCAGCGCTGAGCTCCGCGACATCGACCGGTCGGAGTCCGGCGCCCGCGCACAGAACCAACATGAGCATCGCTCGGTACTGCTTCGTGAGGTCGCGCTGAGCGCCCGCCCACCGGCGGAATCCGGCCATCTCTTTCGAGGAGTAGGGAGCGGCCATAGCCTTGGACGCAACAATCTTCCGCGATTCCTCAGGGTTCTCCTCGGGGAGGAGGACGCGAGGCATCCGCGTTTGCGAACCCGACCGCTCCCGCCGCCCGCACCGGCGCGGCCTCCCATCGCGGAGCCGCGGCGCAGCCGGCGGCGGGAGCGGTTCTGATCGACCCGCTGACCCGCGCCGGCAAGGTCACGATTGCGTAACAGGACTTGCCTGACGCAAAATGTTTACGTCATCATTTTGATGATTGCCAGTGACGCAGACGTCGTGGCAGGGCCGAGGAGTCGTTCCGTGGCCACCTGAATCCCGGGTGAGGGCGGGCGGCGAGGTGCACATCTGAGCACAGCCACCACTGGCTTCGGGGGAACGGGCCCGCGGTTTACGCCTGTGGACGTGACGTCAGACTCCAGCTTGCTGGAGCGGTACCGGATGAAGCAGGAAGCCACCGATCCGGGGCGTGCAACAGCGCGTCGCGCAGGCGGAAGCGCGTCCAGAACGGGCGCGCGCAGGCAAGTTCAGAACCGCGGAAACTCGGGGGCTTTCGACCCACCGTGGAAAATCGAACGGCCTAACGTGGAAAACGCGTGGGAGCCCACTCCCCGACCCCTAGTCCCGCCTGGGATCGGGGAAAACCTGAAGCACCCCGATCGCGAACGACACCGTGACTGACGTCCAGATCACGACACCCGCAGAAGACACAACCTCGCTCGGCTACCAGCAGCGGTTTGCGGCCGCACTGCCACAAGCGATCATCGGCCGACCCCTGAACGAACTCGACATCGATCGACTCGCGGGATCTAGCGGATGCTCCAAGGGATTCATGAACGCACTCGCACCGATCAAAACCGACGCTCAGTTCTAGGCGAGAAAGGAAGCTGCTGGCGCACCAGAGTGCAGCAGCTGCGGAACTGCCCGTCGCTCTCTGCCCCAGCCGAAACCCTCTACCAAAACCCGGTTACGACCCACCTTTATGGCGGGCCCGATGAGGCGCACTGCAACGATCCACCGAAAACGATCGTTTTCGGTGTGCTCTAACCGTTGCTAATTTCCGCCAAAGCGTTGGGCGGTGCGTGTGCGTTGAGGTGTCGCACAACGCTACGCTTACAAGACGCCTCATCCCGTAATGCCTGGTAACAGCACAATTCCGAAAACGCCGGATGCGGCCGTGTCTCACAACTATGTGTCACAAGTTCCTGGGCGATTCCAGGTACAAGCCGTTAGTTGTGAGACACCGATCTCGAGCGGCTCACGCCGACGCGCGCACCACCAACTCGGTCGGCAGGATCGTCATCTTCTCCGGCTCGCCCCCGGCGAGACGGGAGAGCAGTACGGCGGCCATGGTCTCGCCCTGAAGGTACATCGGCTGACGCATCGTCGTCAGCGGCGGATCAGTCGAAAGCGCCACTGCAGAGTCGTCGAACCCGAGCAGCGCGACGTCCTCCGGCACCCGAAGCCCCACCGACCGCATGGCGTTCAGCGCACCGCGCGCCATGAGGTCGCTCGCGACGAAAATCGCGTCCGGAGTGCCGACCGAGAGGATGCGGCGCACAGCCTCCGCACCACTCGTCTCGCCGTAGTCGCCCTCTTCCTCCGCGAACGGGGTGAGTCCGGCATCCGAAAGCGCATCGCGGAAGCCCTGCACGCGATCGACCGACGCGAGCATGCTCAACGGACCCGAGATCGTCGCGATACGCCTGCGGCCTGAATCGATGAGGTGCTGCGTCGCGGTGCGAGACGCAGCGACGTTGTCGACGTCGACCACGTAGTCGCTCGGACGCCGGCGCAGCGGACGCCCGCCCCAGACGACCGGCACAGCATCCGCGATGCGATCGATGAATGCGTCGCTCGTGTGATGCGAGACGATCAGTGCGCCGTCCACGCCGCCGTTGCGCACGAAGCTCGTCATCTTGTCGCCAGGGTCATCGCTCGCGATCAACAGGTTGAGCAGGTAGTCCGAGCCGCGGAGCGCACCGGTGATACCGGCCACGATCGATGCGAAGAAGGGGTCGCCGAAGAAGCGCGTCGTGTCTTCCGGCACGATCAGGGCGATCGCGTGGGTCTGCTTCGACGCCAACGAACGCGCTGCGCGATTGGGCACGTAGTTCAGGTCGGCGATCGCCGTCTGCACGGCCGCGAGCGCCTCGGGGCTGACCGCAGTCGACCCGTTCACCACCCGCGACACGGTCGAGCGTGACACTCCGGCGGTGGCCGCCACCTCTTCGATCGTCGCGCGTGACGGCACTGCTCTCCCTTCGGTCGACGCGGTCAGAGAGCCCGCGCGGCAATGATGCGAGCGTACTCCCGACCGCTGTCCTTGAGGCTGCGCGCCTGGGTGTCGTAATCGACGCGGACGATGCCGAACCGCTTGTCGTAGCCCCAGGCCCACTCGAAGTTGTCGAACATCGACCAGTAGAAGTAGCCGCGCACGTCGACACCGGCATCGGCCGCATCCAGCACCGCACCGAGATGCAGGCGCAGGAACTCGGTGCGATCCGCATCGTGCACGCGCGTCTCGCCGTCCTCGACGACGGCGACGTCGTCGTACGCGGCGCCGTTCTCGGTCATGTACAGCACGGTTCCCGCCGGCTCGGCGTACTCGGTCCAGACGCGCTGCAGCAGGCGAGTGAGCCCCTCCGGCTGCACCTCCCAGTTCTGCGCCGTGCGCGGCAGCCCGCGCTCGACCGAATGGATGCCGTCGTTCGACGGGTACGGGCTGCGCCTCGCCCTCTCAGTCGTCGGCCCACCGGATACGGGAGGCACGGCCGGAGCCCGACCGGACAGAAGATCGCCGTGGTAGTAGTTGACACCCTGGGTGTCGATCTTCTGCGAGATCGACACCAGGTCGCCGTCGTGGATCGCCGCCTCGAACCGCGCGACGGCATCCGGATCGACGCCACGGATGTCTTCGACGATGTCTGCCGGGTACGAGCCGCGGTAGATCGGGTCGAGGAACCATCGGTTGAACTGGCCGTCCACTCGGCGCACAGCGTCGGCGTCGGCTGGCCTGTCGGGATCGGCGGGGTCGGCGACCGTGTGGTTCAGCGTGATGCCGAGGTTCAGCGAAGCGTCGCGGCCGCGCAACTCCTGCACCGTCAGGCCGTGCGCGAGCAGCAGATGATGCGAGGCCAGCAGACCCTCGGCCACGCTCGTGTGACCCGGCGCGTGCTCACCGCCCGTATATGAGAGGAACGACGAGCACCACGGCTCATTCAACGTCGTCCACACGTTCACCCGATCGCCGAGCGCGTCATGCATGTTGCCTGCGTACTCGAGGAAGCGGTCGACCGTGTCGCGGTTCGTCCATCCGCCCTTGTCCTGGAGCGCCTGCGGCATGTCCCAGTGATAGAGCGTGAGCCACGGCAGGATGTCGGCGCCGAGCAGCTCATCGACGAGTCGGCTGTAGAAGTCGACACCCTTTGCGTTGACCGCGCCGCCGTCGGGGCGCACTCGCGACCACGAGGTCGAGAAGCGGTACGTCTGCAGGCCGAGCTCGGTCATGAGCGCGACGTCTTCGGGGTAACGGTGATAGTGATCGCACGCGACGTCGCCGCTCTCACCTCCGACGACGGCACCGGGAACGCGGGCGAACGCATCCCAGATCGAATCGGTGCGACCGTCCTCGTGGGCGGCGCCCTCGATCTGGTAGGCAGCAGTCGCTGCTCCGAACAGGAAGTCCTCGGGGAAGGGGCGGGTCATAGAGGTCATCCTTTCACCGCGCCGGCCATGATCCCGCTGACGAGCTGCTTGCCTGCGACCACGAAGAGCACGAGCAGGGGCAGGGTCGCGAGAACAGCGCCGGTGAGCACGATCGAGTAGTCGACGTAGTATCCCGACTGCAACTGGCTCAGCGCGGTCTGCAGGGTCGGGTTCTGGGGCGGGAGAACGATCAGCGGCCAGAGGTAGTCGGTCCATGCGGTCATGAATGTGAACAGACCGAGGATCGCCATCGCCGGGCGTGCGGCGGGGAGGCCGACAGTGAGGAACGTGCGGAACTGGTTCGCGCCATCCATGCGCGCCGCCTCGATGAGCTCATCCGGGATGACGTCGACGAGGTACTGACGCATGAAGAACACGCCGAACGCCGTGACGAGCGTGGGGATGATCACCGCGCCGACGGATCCGGTCCAGCCGAGCTCGCGCATCACCATGAACAACGGGATGATGCCGAGCTGCGTCGGGATCGCCATCGTCACGATCACGAAGATCATCAGACCGTCGCGTCCTTTGAAACGCAGCTTCGCGAACGCGTAGCCGGCAAGGGTGGAGAAAGTCACCACCGACAGTGTGATGACGCTGGAGATGAGAACCGAGTTGCCCAGGGCCAGCCAGAACGGGATGGCGTCGAGGACCTTGGCGGCATTGGTGAAGAAATTGCCACCGGGGATGAGGGGAAGCGTCTCGCCGCGCGTGGCGTTCGTGCCGCTGGCGACGACGATCGACCACCACAGCGGGTACACGCTTCCGATGATGAACGCGGCGAGCAATCCATAGGTGAGGAATCCGGGGCGGCTGCCGATGCCGGCAGTGCCACCCGTCATCCCTCGTCGGCGGCGGATCTTCTCGGGCACGCTCAGGGCCTGGGTGGCGCTCATCGAGTCAGCTCCTTCGTCGTGCGGCGGGCGCGGCGTCGTGCAGCCCTGTTCTTGGGTGCGTCACCCGTCGAGATGCCCCTCGAGATGAGGAAGTTGATCACGCCGATCCCGACGATCAGCAGGAACAGCAGGATTGCGACGGCGGATGCTTCGCCCAGATTCCGGCGGAAGAACGCCATCTCCCAGAGGAACAGCACAGTGGTCTGGAACTGGCGATCGCTGCCGCCCGTGCCTCCTGCCGTGGACACATCGAACAGGCGCGGTTCGGCGAAGATCTGCAGACCACCGATCGTCGCGGTGATGATCACGAAGATGAGGGTCGGACGAATGGTCGGGATGGTGATCGAGAAGAATCGACGGATCGGGCCGGCGCCGTCGATGGCAGCGGACTCGTACAGGTCGCGGGGCACTGCCTGCATGGCCGCGAGCAGGATCAGGGCGTTGTAGCCGGTCCACCGGAAGTTCACCATGGTCGCGATTGCGAAGTGGGAGAGGAACGTGTTGTTCTTCCACTCCTGATCGACGATGCCGATCAGGTTCAGCAGGTTGTTGGCGAGGCCGTCGGCCTCGTTGAAGATGCTGGAGAAGATGATCGCGACGGCAACAGGTGTCACCACGAACGGGATGAGAACACTCATGCGCCAGAACGTCGGTGCGCGAAGTCCGCGGTCCAGCAGGTAGGCCACGGCCAGTGCGACAGCGAGCTGCGGAATTGCGGAGAGCAGGAAGATGCTCAGGGTGTTGAGGATCGAGTTCCAGAACATCGAGTCGCCGAGAACCTCGCTGAAGTTGCCGAAGCCGACGAAATCGCCCTGGCCTGTGAGGAGGTCCCAGTCGAACACTGCCACGTAGACGGTGTAGATCAACGGGAACAGCCCGACCAGACCGAACACCAGGAAGAACGGCGAGATGTAGAAGTAGGGCGACGCGTTCTGATCGAAACGCGAGACACGATGACGCCAGGAGGGCTTCCCTGCGTCGATCGGGTTCTTCGGCGCCGCGGTTACCTTGTCCCGGCGCTGGGCGGTGAGAGTCATGTGTCCTGCCTCGGAAGGATTGCACGATTCAGGTCGCACTTCTTGTCGGTATGGCGGCGCCAAAGCGACAGAAAGTGCGACCTGAACGTGATCGGATGGGTCAGTCGACGAGTTCGTTCAGCAGTGTGAGAGCCTGCTCCCACGCGCCGTTGGTGTCGGTCTCTCCACGGTCGAGAGCGCTCAGCGGCGGGCCGAACACGTTCTCCTGAATGACGGAGTCATCCGTGCCCTTGAACTGCGCGACGACGCCCTTTGCACGCTCCGCGAGGATCGCACCGGTGGGTGCGTCGTTGAAGAGTTCGTTCGGCGCCGCGGCAGCGGCGATATCTTCCTGCGCCTTGATCGTCGACGGGAAGTTACCTGCGGCCGTGGACTGTTTGATCTGCTGGTCAGGCTGGGTCAGCCAGTCGGCGAGCGCCGCGGCTGCTTCCTTGTGCTCAGAGCTTTCCGGAACGGTGAGGAATGAGCCGCCCCAGTTGGTCGGTCCCCCGGGGAACGCGTCAGCGAAGTCCCAACCCGTCGAAGCGTCGCCGCCGCCTGACTCGAGCTTGCCGGCGATGTTTCCCAGCATCCAGCCGGGGCAGACGAAGGTCGCGAAGCTGCTGTCGACGAACGATTTGCCGCCGTTCCAGTCCCATGCGGCCTCTGCGGCGGACTGGCCGCCCTCGGTCGCTGCACCGAGCAGTTCGAAACGCTCCTTGAGCTCGGCGTTGCCCTCGACGTTCAGCTCGCCGTCTGCCGTGTAGTAGCCCTCGTCGAGCTGGTTGACCATCGAGTTCCAGACGAAGCCGGAGTGGTCGTACCAGGCCTTGCCGGTCTTATCCGTGTACTCCTGGCCGACCTTGAAGTAGTTCTCCCAGTCGCCGTTGAGCAGCTCTGCGACCGATTCGCGGTCGCTGGGGAGGCCCGCAGCTTCGAATGCCGGTCCGTTGTAGCAGATACCACTCGGGCCGATGTCGGTGCCATAGCCGATCACACGGCCGTCGGCGTCGGTGCCCTGGTCGTACTTCCACTCCAACCAGTCGTCCTTGCGGTCTTCGATGCCGTAGTCGCGCAGGTCGACGAACAGGTCGGAGACCCCCATGATCTCGCCGAGCCAGCCCTCTTCGATCGCGACGATGTCGCTGAGGCCGCCGCCTGCACCGATCTTGGTGAAGGTGTCGGTGCGGGCGTTGCCGCCGGTGTCGATGTTGGTCGCCTCGATCGTGACGTTCGGGTTCTCTTCCTCGTACTGCTTGTAGAGGTCCTCGTAGCCGAACGTGCCGAACGTGGTGATGGTCAGCGTGACGTCTTCATCGGCGTTGCCGCCGGGGGTGTCGCCGTCTGCAGCTGCTGAACAGCCGGCGAGGGCGAGAGCGGAGACGGATGCGACGGCGACTGTCGTCAGGATCCGTCGGCGGGCGCGTGTGTTCACAGGTCACTCCTTTGTGGTCGTGCAGTGGTGGTGATCGGGATGTGCGTTCGCGTCGTGCGGTACCCGCTCCTGTGGGAGCGCTCCCACGAACGTGAATGCCACTTTATGGGAGCGCTCCCACGGATGTCAAGCGTCAGCCTTCACGAGGCCGGGATCCGTCGGATCCGCGCAACTGAAGTAGCCTTGGCCGGTGCCCTCCGCCGAACTGTCCCCCGCTCTCACCCGCGCCGAATCACTGATCCGCAGCATCCCGGACTACCCGGAACCCGGCATCCTGTTCCGCGACATCACTCCGCTGCTGGCGGATGCCGAGGCGCTGCGCGTGACGACCGAGGCGATCATCGAGCCCTTCGCCGGTCAGTTCGACGTCATCGCCGGCATCGAGGCACGCGGATTCCTCATCGCGAGCGCAGCCGCCATCGCCGCAGGCGTCGGCCTGATCCCGATCCGCAAAGCCGGCAAGCTGCCCCGGCCCGCGGCATCCGTCGACTACGCCCTCGAGTACGGCACCGCGACGGTCGAGATGCACGACGATCTGCCGATCGGCTCACGAGTGCTCTTGATCGACGACGTTCTCGCGACCGGCGGCACGCTGGCAGCCGGACGCCAGCTGATCGAGCGACTCGGATCGCACGTCACAGGCATCTCCGTGCTGTTCGAGATCGACGGGCTGGGCGGGCGCGACCTCATCGGCGACCTGCACACCGTCTTCCACTCGGCCTGACGCCCCGGCACTACTTCCCGGATGCGGCCGGAGGCATCGCGAGGTCGGCCGGCGCGACGCCGCGATCGATCGCGGAGCGGATGGATGCCGCGGCATGCGCCAGGCTGCTCACCGCGACGAGTTGTCGAGCACGCGCGTTGACGGCGAGAAGCATCCTCCTGGCGACCTCGTCACGCGACCCGTCCGGCCGGAGCGCGGCGATGTTGCGACCGACGAGCGGCTCGAGCGCGTCGGCGTACTCCATGAGCTCTTCGACGTCGTAGTCCAGGCCGACCGCCGACGCCTGTGCGAGCGCGAGCGCGAGGCCCTGCTCTGCCGCACCGGGATAACCGCGCCAGTCGCGGCGCCGCATCAGCTCATGCGTGCGTTCACGGAAGACCTCGTGGTCAGGGTCGGAGGCGACTCCCTCCGAGATTCCGAGCGCGAACGCCTGGCACGCGTTCATCACCTCGAGCGTCGCCGCATCCGAGTCGATCACATCGGTGAGCGACCTGATCGCGGCCGTCGAGGCGTTGTACGAATCACGCAGCACGACGATCAATCGCGCCCGATCGACGTGCCGCTGCTCGTACACCGCCGTGGTGCGATTGCGCAGCCGTCCACTCGGCAGGATCCCCACTCGGATCCAGTGCTTGAGGGTCGTCGTGCTGACTCCACTCTGCACGGCGAGCTCTTTGAGCTTCATGCGTCCTCCCCCTCGAGGTCGACCGTTGGAGAGTGGCGAGCCCTGCAACTCTCCACGATGCGACTTCTGTGCGATGACTCTAGCCTGCCAGTGGAGGGACTCTGTCGCCGCTGGGGATGCGCGGGCGGGAGCTTCGATGATCGGGGGGTCATCGACTTGCCCGGGCGGATACACCAAGGGGGTGCGTCATCCGCTCGGGCACTCCCGCCAGACAGTAGGCGCCTCCACCCTGCGCATCCGTCGGTCACCACCCGGACGGCTAGACTGGAACGGCCCGCCTTCCCGCGACTTCCGGAGCCTTCAATGCCCACCATCGTCGTCGACGTCATGCCCAAGTCCGAACTGCTCGACCCGCAGGGGAAGGCCGTCTCCGGCGCTTTCGCGCGTCTGGGCGTGGAGGGCTTCAGCGATGTGCGCATCGGCAAGCGCTTCGAGCTCACGGTCGACGGCGAGGTCACGGATGCCGTGCTCGCCGAGGTGAAGAAGCTCGCCGATGACGTGCTCTCCAACGCGGTCATCGAGGATGTCGTCGGCATCGAGGTCGTCGAATGACGGTCCGCATCGGCGTCATCACCTGGCCGGGATCGCTCGACGACCGCGACGCGCAGCGCGCGATCCGCCTCGCCGGTGCCGAGCCCGTCGCCCTGTGGCACGGCTCGCACGATCTCGAGGGCGTCGATGCTCTGGTGCTGCCCGGCGGCTTCAGCTACGGCGACTACCTGCGCGCCGGAGCCATCGCGGCGCTGTCACCGATCATGACCGAGGTGAAGGATGCTGCCGCATCGGGCATGCCGGTGCTCGGAATCTGCAACGGTTTCCAGATGCTCGTCGAGGCGCACCTGCTGCCCGGCGGACTGATCCGCAACGACCACCAGCACTTCGTCCGCCGCGACCAGAAGCTCACGGTCGAGAATGTCTCCACAGCCTGGACCAGCGATTTCACCGCCGGCCAGGAGATCGTCATCCCGCTGAAGAACGCCGACGGCGGCTACATCGCCTCGGAGGAGACGCTGGATCGCATCGAGGGCGAAGGCCTCGTGGCGTTCCGCTACGCGGGCGTGAACCCCAACGGATCACTGCGCGACATCGCCGGCCTCACCAGCGAAGCAGGCAACGTCGTCGGCCTCATGCCGCACCCCGAGCACGCGACCGAAGCCGGCTTCGGACCGAACACCTCCGAGGCCATGCGCTCCGGCACCGACGGCCTGGCGTTCTTCACGAGCGCGATCGCTGCCGTCAGTCGCGTCGCGGCGTAGCCGCTGCCCCCGCAATTCTGGCGGCCCATCGCAACTCTGGCGGCCCCAGATGCCACCCGTGGCCGCCAGAGTTGACAGTGGCCGCCAGAGTTGACTTCGATCAGACGCCGAGCTCTGTCCTGATGCGGGTGAGGTGCGCCGCGAACGCCTCGTCGTGGATGAGGTCATCCTCGGTGAGTACCCGGTACGGCCGCTCGAGTATGCCGTCGCCCGGGCGGACGTCGAGATGCGCCGTGTCGAATCCCTCGGCGTGGAGCTGATCGGCCATCAGGTAGTCGCTGCGTGAATCGCCGACGCTGAGCCACCGGCGGGGCATCGGCCCGTGCGCGCGGAAGTGCTCCAACGCGCGCTGCGCAGCGTGATCCTTGTCGAGGCGGATCGACTCGATGTCGGTGGAGATCACGGTCGGGTCGATGCGGAAGGGAACAGCACCGTCGGCGTCGGGCGCCGACAGAGCCGCGTAGCGCAGCCCGATGCCCTGCGCGGTCAGGATGCGGAAGGCCTCGTCCTGGAAGTCCTGCTGAGCTCGACGGTACTCCTCGGGCCCGACATCCGTGCGCTGTTCCACCGAGATCATCGCGCGCTTGGTCTCATCGAAGAACATGGTGTCGGCGAAGCGCCGTTCGACCAGCTCGCGGATCGCATCGACAGCATCCGCACCGAGCGCCACCGTCTGATCGATCGTCGGCTCACCCATGCCGTCGGCGGCGATCGTCGACCAGGCGCCGCCCTTCTCGAACACGCCGAACATGCGCGCTCCGGGTCGACTCAGAGCCTCGCGCAGCCCGGCATCCTGAAGAGCGGGGATGACCACGTCGGCGATGAACTCATGCGAACGCCCGGTGATGAAGGCGATCGGCACGCCCTCCGCGACGAGCTCGACGATGTCGCGGGCGATCGATCCGATCGCGATGGTGCGAGTGACTGGGCTGGCGACGGGGCCGTCGACGTCGAGAAGGAGTCCGAGGTCAGGAGGATTCACTCTCTCAGCCTAGGCACTCCGGCCGCGCGCTTTCGCCAGACGCGAGTCAGATCCCCGCGGGAGGCCAGACGCCGATCAGCACGGCCATGATCACGACCGTGACGAGCTCGTGCGCGATGTTCATCGTGGTCAGTGCGGTCGGTCGACCCTCGAATGCGTCGTGGGTGATGAAGCGGGCGGCGGTGAAGCCTGCCCACAGCAGGATCGCCGTCACGACCGCTGCGACGAAGAACGAGCCCTCGTAGAAGTGCCAGGCGATGGCGGATGCTCCGGCGAGAACCCATGCGGTCACGAAGCTCACGATCACGGTGGTGACGATCGGCCACACGGCGTTCTTCGCCGAGCCCGTCATGTCGACGTTCGCGAGCTTCGCCCAGCGGGTGCCGAACACCTTCGGCGTGTACCAGACCGACCCGACGATCATGCTCGAGATCATCGCCAGCAGCACCGCCCAGTAGTTGATCTCCGGAATCATGGCTCCTCCTCGGCACTCGAGCGACCGGGGGTCGCCTCTGCCGCTGACGCTACTCCCTGAACCGAGCGGGATCGATAGGCTCGACGTGTGAGTCTCTTCGTCACCGTTCCCACCGCCCGCCTCGCCGAGAACATCGGCGCGCTGCCCGAGGGCGTCGAGCTCGAGGTGTGGGACTTCCAGTCCGCCGCGCCTCGGCAGAGGATCGACCTCGTCGTGCCGCCGTACATGGGCGGATCGTCGGCTCTGTCGGCGCTGAAGGGACTCGACGTCGGCCTCGTGCAGAGCCAGTCGATCGGCTACGACGGTATCGATGAGAAGCTGCCCTCCGGCATCCCGTTCGCGAACGCGGCGAGCGTGCACGAGACCTCGACCGCCGAGATCGCCCTGGCCCTGGCCCTGGCCGCGCAGCGGCAGTTCTCCCGCTTCGTGCTCGCACAAGAGCACGGCGAATGGGCACCGGTCTTCGCCGAGAGCCTCGCTGACAGGCGCGTGCTGCTGGTCGGCTTCGGCGGCGTGGGTGAGGCGATCGCCATGCGCCTGGAGCCTTTCGAGATCGAGTTGACCGTCGTCGCCCGCACCGCCCGCCCGGTGTGGCACGAGCGGCTCGGACGCGTGCAGGTGCACGCCATCGACGAACTCGCCTCGTTGTTGCCGACGGCGGAGATCGTCGTGCTCGCGCTGCCCGGTGGAGACGAGACGCGCCACCTGTTCGACGACGAGTTGCTCGCGCTCATGCCCGACGATGCGCTCATCGTCAACGTCGGTCGCGGCACTCTCATCGACACGGACGCCCTCGTGCGTCAGAACGGACGCATCCGCGCCGCACTCGATGTGATGGATCCGGAGCCGCTTCCGGCGGAGCATCCGCTCTGGAAGACCGAAGGCGTACTCATCTCTCCGCACGTCGGCGGCGCCTCGACGGCGATGAACCCGCGCATCGCAAGACTCATCCGCAAGCAGATCGAGCGGATGCTGCGCGGCGACGCCCCGGTGAACGTCGTGATCGACGGCCGCTGACACCCCACCGGCCTCACCGAACCGATTCGAACCGATTCGATCCGGGCGCTCGCGGAACTGTAAGCGCTTGCAGTAGGCTCGTCGCATGACAGAGCTTGAGCAGTTCGCCGCCCCCGGAGCAGAGTGGTGGCGCAGCGCCGTCATCTACCAGATCTACCCGCGCTCGTTCGCGGATGCATCCGGTGACGGCATCGGAGACCTTCCCGGCATCACGGGCCGCCTCGATTCGCTGAAGGAACTCGGCGTCGACGCGATCTGGCTGAGCCCGTTCATGACGAGCCCGCAGAAGGATGCCGGCTACGACGTCGCCGACTACCGCGATGTCGATCCGATCTTCGGGACCCTCGCCGACTTCGACAAGATGATCGCGCAGGCGCACGCCCGCGGCATCCGCCTGATCGTCGACCTCGTGCCGAACCACTCCTCCGACCAGCACGTCTGGTTCCAGCAGGCGCTCAAGGCCGGCCCCGGCAGCCCCGAGCGCGCCCGCTACGTGTTCCGCGACGGCAAGGGTGAGAACGGCGAGCTGCCCCCGAACAACTGGGAGAGCGTCTTCGGCGGCGGCATGTGGGAGCGCGTCACCGAAGCCGACGGCACCCCCGGCCAGTGGTACCTGCACATCTTCGATGCGAGCCAGCCCGACTTCGACTGGACGAACGAGGAGGTCAAGGAGGAGTTCCGCTCGGTCCTGCGCTTCTGGCTCGACCGCGGCGTCGACGGCTTCCGCGTCGATGTCGCCCACGGCATGGTCAAGGAAGCCGGTCTCCCCGACTACGCCCCGGTGGCGGACGCCGACTCGATGGGCGGCGGCGAAGCCAGCGTGCCCTATTGGGGTCAGGACGGCGTGCACGACATATACCGCGACTGGCATAAGGTGCTCGCCGAGTACGACGGCGACCGCGCCCTCTGCGGCGAGGCCTGGCTGCCGACGCTCAAGCAGACCGCTCTCTGGGTGCGTCCGGACGAGATGCATCAGACGTTCAACTTCCCGTACATGATGACCGCGTGGGATGCGAAGGCCCTCGGCGACGTCATCCGCGAATCACTCACCGAATTCGGCGCGGTCGGCGCACCGAGCACTTGGGTGCTCTCGAACCACGACGTCGTCCGTCACGCATCGCGCCTCGCGCTGACGGCCGACAACCCGCAGGGTGAGGGCATCGGACCCGAGTCGGCCGGCAAGCCCGACCCGGTCGTCGGCCTCTCGCGCGCACGCGCCGCGACGACCGTGATGCTCGCGCTTCCCGGCTCGTCGTACCTCTACCAGGGTGAGGAACTCGGCCTGCCCGAAGCGATGGAGATCCCCGACGAGTTCCGTCAGGACCCGACCTGGTACCGCACGAACGGCAAGCGGTACGGGCGCGACGGATGCCGCGTGCCGATCCCGTGGGAGGCGGCGGCGCCGGCCTTCGGCTTCAACACGACCGGTGATGCGTGGCTGCCGCAGCCGGCGGAATGGGCGTCGTTCGCCCGCGATGCCGAAGAGGCTGACGGCACGTCGACCCTCAACCTCTACAAGCAGCTGCTGCAGTTGCGCCGCGAGCGTGCGCTCGGTGTGGGTTCGCTCGTCTGGGAGGACCTCGCCTCGTCCGCAGTCGCGTTCCACCGGGGCGACCTGCACGTCGCCGTCAACATCGGCGCCGAGCCGCTGGAGCTCGGCGACGACGTCACCTTCGTCGTGCAGAGCCAGCCCTTCGACGGTACTGCGCTGCCGGTCGACCACGCCGCCTGGTACACGAAGGCCTGACATATTCCATGGTGAGCATCGATGAGGTCGCGCGACTGGCCGGGGTCTCCACGGCGACGGTCTCGCGCGCCCTCAGCGGTCGCGGTCACGTCTCCGCGGCGTCGCGCGACCGCGTGCGCGCCGCGGCGCAGACCCTCGGCTACGTGGTGTCGTCGCGCGCCTCATCGCTCGCCTCCGGCCGCACCAGGAACATCGGCGTGGTGGTGCCCTACCTCGATCGCTGGTTCTTCAGCACGGTACTGTCGGGCGTCTCCAGCGCATTGATGCGCGCCGGCTACGACATCACCCTGTACAACATCACGGCCGACGAGGACGTGCGTCGCAACGTCTTCGATACGGCACTGCGGCGTCAACGGGTGGATGCCGTGATCGCGGTGTCCATCGAACTCGACGACGACGAGACGACCCGTCTGCTCGAACTCGGACTCCCTGTGATCGCGATCGGCGGGCCGAACCCGAAACTCGACACACTGACGGTCGATGACGGCGCGCTCGCGCAGCTGGCGACCGAGCACCTGCTGGGGCTGGGCCACACGGCGATCGCACACATCGGTGCGAATCCCGAGTTCGACATCGACTTCCACATCCCGTCCCAGCGCCGGCTCGGCTTCGAGAAGGCGCTGGCGGATGCCGGGATAATGCTGAACCCCGCGTTCCTCGAACCGGCCGACTTCACCGTCGACGGCGGGTACCGTGCCGCCAAGCAGTTGCTCGGCAGGCCAGGACCACGACCGACCGCCGTGTTCGCGGCATCCGACGAGATGGCGATCGGTGCGATCCTCGCGGCGCGCGATCTCGGCTTCCGCGTGCCGGAGGACCTCTCGGTCGTCGGCATCGACGGTCACGAACTCGGCGAGTTCTTCCAGCTCACGACGGTCGACCAGTTCCCACTCGGTCAGGGAGAGCGGGCGGCCGCAGCCGTGCTGGCGAAGCTCGAGGACGCCCCGCTCGTCCCCGCCCCCGGCGCCTTGCCGTACGAGCTCATCGTGCGAGCAACGACGGCGAGAGCGCGGGGATTCAGTGAGGATCCCGTTCTCGACGTCGGCGAACCGGCGTGAAGATCTCGTCAGGATCCTGTTGCGGATGACCACCGTCGCGGAGCGATCCGCTCAACGTCGCTGAGCGAGGTCATCGCGACTAGACTTGTATCTCGGAGTGTCGGGAAGCCTGGTCGACGTCATCGTTCGTCGACCAGAATGGCACTCATGTCGCCCACTCCCCCGCGCTTCGCCCGTGTGCGAAGCATCTTCCCCTCGGCATCCCGAGAGGAATCGATCCGCGTCACCGAGATCCTGCGCAAGGAGACGGTCGGCGGCATCCTGCTGGTCGTCTTCGCGGCCATCGCGCTGATCTGGGCCAACTCGCCCTGGGCAGACTCGTACTTCGCGATCCGTGATTTCGAGATCGGCTACGAACCGTGGCAGCTGCGGCTCTCGCTGGGCGCGTGGGCCGCGGACGGCCTGCTCGCGGTCTTCTTCTTCCTCGTCGGACTCGAGCTCAAGCGCGAGTTCGTGGCCGGCGACCTGCGAAAGCCCAGCACCGCCATCGTGCCGGTGGTGGCCGCCGTGGGCGGCGTCGCCGTCCCCGCGCTCCTGTACGTCGCCGTGGTGGGCACGACGACGAGCGAAGCACGCGGATGGGCCATCCCGACGGCGACCGACATCGCATTCGCCGTCGCCGTCCTCGCGCTCATCGGATCGCACCTGCCCAGCGCGCTGCGCATCTTCCTGCTCACGCTCGCCGTCGTCGACGACCTCATCGCGATCGGGATCATCGCGATCTTCTACACGGAGTCGATCGAGCTCATACCGTTGCTGCTCGCGCTGGTCGCGATCGCGGTTTACGGCGCGATCGCACAGCGCTTCCGACAGCTGTTCGATGTTCGTCCTGGGGCCGCGTGGCTGATCCTGCTGCCGATCGGATTCACCGCCTGGGCCCTGATGCATGCGTCGGGGATCCACGCCACGATCGCCGGCGTGCTGCTCGGATTCACGATCCCCGTGCTGCACAAGAAGGCGGATCGGTCGGAGGATGCCGGACCGGGCCTCGCCGAACTCTTCGAACACCGATTCCGCCCGCTGTCCGCGGGATTCGCCGTCCCGGTGTTCGCGTTCTTCTCCGCCGGCGTGGCGATCGGCGGTCCCGAGGGCTTCGTCTCCGCGCTCACGGATCCGGTACTGATCGGGATCGTCCTCGGTCTCGTGATCGGCAAACCCCTCGGCATCACGGCAGCCACCTGGCTCATCACCAGGATCCGCCGCATCAACCTCGATCCGTCCCTGAAGTGGATCGACATCGCCGGCGTCGGAGTGCTCGCCGGGATCGGGTTCACCGTCTCACTGCTCGTCGCCGAACTGAGCTTCGCCGCCGGCAGCCCGCACTACGATCACGGCAAGGTGGCGATCCTGACCGCCTCCGCCCTGGCCGCGGTGCTCGCGGCGGTCGTGCTCGGGGTGCGCAATCGGCGCTACCGGAAGGCCGAAGAGTGCGAGTCGGACCGTCAGCCATGACCCACGCGACCACACCACGGGCAACGCCGTGCGGATCCCGGAAGAGATCGACTCCGCCTGAATCAGCGTCCAGCGCCTTCTGATCACGCCGGCGGGAAGCCGCCGCTCAGCCTGCCGTGGAACAATCCGCTGGCCTCGTTCAGCCCGAACAGTTGCACGCTCTTGCCATGCTGGGCGTACTTCGTCTCGATGGCATCGAGCGCGGCGACGGTCGAGGCGTCCCACACGTGCGAGCGCGACATGTCGATGATGACGCGGTCGGGATCCGCCGCGTACTCGAACTGCGTCGTGAGGTCGTTGCTGCTGGCGAAGAACAGTTCGCCGTCGACGACGTAGTGCGCGATGTCATCCGATACGGTGCGGGTGACGGTGACGAAGTGCGCGACGCGCCTGACGAACAGGACGGATGCCACGATCACGCCGGCCACGACGCCGATGGCGAGGTTATGCGTGATGACGACCGCCAGCACGGTCACGAGCATGACGAAGGTCTCGCTCTTCGGCATCCGTTTCAAAGTCGACGGACGGATGCTGTGCCAGTCGAACGCCCCGATCGCGATCATGATCATCACCGCGACGAGCGCGGCCATCGGGATCGTCGCCACGAAGTCGCCGAACACGACGACCAGCAGGAAGAGGAAGACACCGGCGAAGAACGTCGAGATGCGGGTGCGGGCCCCGGATTTCACGTTGATCATCGTCTGGCCGATCACGGCGCAGCCGCCCATGCCGCCGAAGATGCCGGAGAGCACGTTCGCGACGCCCTGCGCCCAGGCCTCACGCGTCTTGCGGGAGTGCGTGTCGGTGATCTCGTCGACGAGTTTCGCGGTCATCAGCGATTCGAGGAGCCCGACGACGGCGACGCCGAGGGCGAACGGAGCGATGATCGTGAAGGTCTCCCAGGTGAGCGGCACGTTCGGGATGAACAGCTCGGGAAGGCTGCGCGGCAGCTCGCCCTGATCGCCGACGGTCGGCACGTTGATCGCGAACACGATGACCACGGCGGTGACGATGACCACCGAGACCAGCGGCGCAGGAATGATCTTGGTGATCTTCGGCATGAAGATCATGACGAGGATGCCGAGCGCCACGAGCGGATACACCAGCCATGGCACGTTCAGCAGGTGCGGTACCTGCGAGCTGAAGACGAAGATGGCGAGCGCGTTGACGAACCCCGTCATGACGCTGCGGGGGATGAAGCGCATCAGCTTCGCGACGCCGAGCACCGCGAGCAGCACCTGGAAGACGCCGGCGAGCAGCACGGTGGCGATGAAGTAGTCGATGCCGTACAGGGGCGCGACCGGCGCGATGACGAGGGCGACGGCGCCGGTGGCAGCGGTGATCATCGCCGGTCGCCCACCGAGGAACGAGATCGCCACCGCCATGATGAACGACGAGAACAGCCCGACCTTCGGGTCGACCCCGGCGATCACCGAGAAGGCGATGGCCTCCGGGATCAGCGCGAGACCGACGACGAGGCCGGCGAGCACCTCACGGGTGAGTATGCGCGGCGACTTCAGTGCAGTGAGCACTGATGGGTTCGCACGGTAGCGGGTGCGTTCGTCGGCTGTGGTCACGAGAGTCAACCCTATTCCTGACGAGAGCAGCCTCGAACACGTGAGCCGTCGACATCCTGGCCGATCGGCCGATGTCTCAGGCGGGAGTCGCACTGTTGAGCTCCGGCCTCACGAACGACGAGATCGGCGAGAGGCTGTTCGTGTCGCTGGGCACGGTGAAGGCCCACATCGGCGCGATCCTGACGAAGCTGGGCGTGCGCAATCGTGTGGAGGCGGCGATGTGGGCCTACGACACCGGAAGGGCTCGGGAATGAATGCGGTGATGTGCTTGTGTCATGGAGCGAGCGCGGTGATCGGCGTCACGTGGACGCCGTCCGCCCGTCGCCCCGCTGAGCCCGTCGCGGTGATGATGATGAGCGCGGATGGAACGCCCTGCCTCGCCGTATCCACGCGTTCTGCAAACGCGAGCAGGCCGGATGCTGCGGAATCCACCTGGGCCTGACCGAGTTTGATCTCGACGCCAGCCCATCGCCCGTCAGCGAGCGTGATGACTGCGTCGACTTCGTTGCCCGACTCGTCACGCCAGGTATCGACCCGGCCCCCCAGTGCCTGCGAATAGATGCGCAAATCCCGGACCACCAACGCTTCGAAGTGGAATCCGGCCGCCTCGAGATCCCGCAACAGGTCTTCACTGCCGATGTGCAGAGCCGCCGTGCCGATCGAAGGATCGACGAAGTAGCGCGAAGGCGCGGTGCGCAGCCGTGCACGTGAACGCATGTGGGGCTGCCACGCGTCCGAGTCATCGCGGAGGTGCAGCCGATCCAGGGCGTCGAGGTGGCTGTAGGCGGTGGTCGGGGAGATGGGGCCTCGGTCACCGCCGACATCCGCGGCGATGGCTCGAGTGGCGGGGCTGTGCGCGACGAATCTCGCCAGGGACGCAAGGACGCGCTTCAGAGTGCGTGGATCCCGTCGCCCTACGAACGACGGCACATCGACTTCCACGATCTGGCGCAGATAGTCATCCATCCATACCCTGGCTTCGCGCTCCTCCGCACCGAGCAGATCCGGCCATCCTCCGATGACGATTCTGCTCATGAGGTCGGGCACGGACGCACTCGTCCCTGCCCCCGGCTGCGACGTCCCATCGAACAATGCGGCCAGCGATACCTCGCCCGTGGAATGCCCCGACTCGAACAGACTCATCGGTCGCATCCGCAGCAATCCGATCCGCCCTGCCCCTGAGTGTCGTTTCGCATCATCCCGTGGCGTCGCCGAACCGGTCAGTAAGTACATCCCCCGTCCGCGATCTGAGTCGTCGATCGCGCGGCGTACTTGATTCCACAGATCGGGTGCGACCTGCCACTCATCGAAGAGAATCGGCGTCGGCCTTTCGAAGAGGAAGCTCGGATTGAGCTCGATCGAGGCGCGCGCTGTCGCATCTCGATCCATATCGAACACCGTCTCGGCCCTTTGCGACGCGGTCGCGGTCTTTCCGCACGCCTTCGGACCTTCGATCAGTACGCCGCCGACAGAACGCATCTTCGCCTCGAGTTCGCCGTCGGCTACGCGGGGTAGATAGTTGACCATGGTGAAACTGTACACTTTGCGACAAAGGAACTGTACACTTTACGAAACTTAGTCTGAACAGATTGCGGAAAGATGACGGGGGAACACCTATCCCTGTCGAGATACCGTCAGGCGACCGTGAACCCCTCGCTCAGGAGCACCTCGTCCCGCGAGCTCGGGCCGACCAGCAGTGCGAACTCCCCCGCCTCCACGACGCGGTCGCCGGCGGCATCCACGATCGTGCAATCTGCAACAGGCAACTCCATGCGCACACGCGTGCTCTCCCCCGGCGCCAGTGCAACCTGGCGGAACGCCTTGAGCTCCTTGTCCGCCCAGCTCACGCTGGTCACCCGATCGCGCACATACAACTGCACGGTCTCGACCGTCGGACGGTCGCCTGTGTTGGTCACGGTCACGTCGGCGACGACAGTGTCGGATGCGGCGAGCGCAGCCCCCTCGAGAACGAGGTCGGAGTACTCGACGGTCGTGTACGACAGTCCCTCACCGAAGGCCCACGCCGGTGACTGCGTGAGGTCGGCATAGCGATCGCCGTGCTGGCCGCGGATCTGGTTATAGTACGTCGGCTGCTGCCCGGCGTGCCGCGCGAACGAGATCGGCAGGCGGCCGGTCGGCTCGACCGCACCCGTCAGCAGCTCGGCGATCGCACGACCGCCCTGCATGCCGGGATTCGCGACCCACAAAACCGCGGCGGCCTTCGAGACGGATGCCGGCAGCACCAGCGGCTTCGATGCCATCAGCACCACGACCACCGGCGTGCCGGTCTCGATGACGGCTTCGAGCAGCGCGTTCTGGCCGCCGATGAGCTCGAGCGTTGCTGTCGAGCGGCCTTCGCCGTAGAGCCCCTGTGCGTCGCCGACGACGGCCACGCACACGTCAGCCCCCTCTGCAGCAGCGACAGCTTCGGCGATCTGCGCGGCATCCGGCGCGCACGGGTTGACGACCGGCGGCCGCGGCTGACCGTCCGGCCATGTCGCGCCGGCGGGATCAGGGGCAAGCGTGAGAATGTCTGCGCCGCGCGCATGCACGATCTCCCACGGCGCGATCTCACGCAACCCGTCGAGCACGGTCGTGATCATCTCGCGCGGCTGTCCGTCCAACCAGCCGGCCTGTCCTGAGCCACCTGCCCAGTCACCGAGCTGCTCCTGCGCGTCATCCGCGAGCGGCCCGACAACGGCGACGCGTGCGGTCACCGCGGAGCGGGTGGCACCACCCGGCGCAGCCGGCGAAAGAGGCTCACCAGGCGCAGCCGGCTGCAGAGGTCCACCAGGCGCAGCCGGCGAAAGCGGCAGCACGCCGTCGTTCTCGAGCAGCACGAGCGAGCGTCTGGTCATCTCGAGATTGAGCGCCGCGTGCTCCGCAGTCCCGACGATCTGCTCGAGTCCGTCGACCGGGGTCCGCGGGTCCTCGAACAGCCCGAGCTCGAACTTCAGCGTGAGAATCCGCTCGACCGCGGCATCGAAGGCATCTGATGCGAGCAGGCCCTGCGCGACAGCATCCAGAGCGCCCTCGAAGAAGGTGGGCGTCGTCATGATCATGTCGTTGCCGGCCTTCACGGCGGCGGCCGCCGCATGCATGACGTCGGGCTGCACCTGCTGCTCCCACACCATGCGCCCGACGTTGTCCCAATCGGTGATGAGCGTGCCGGTATAGCCCCACTCGCCGCGCAGCACGTCGCTGAGCAGCCAGTCGTTGAGGGTGATCGGCACGCCGTCCATGCTCTGGTATCCGAGCATGAACGAACGGCACCCCTCGCGGGCGACGCGCTCGAACGGCGGCAGGAACCACGACCGCAGCTTGCGCCGCGAGATGTCGGCCTCGCTGGCATCGCGACCGCCCTGGGTCTCGGAGTAGCCGGCGAAGTGCTTGGCCGTCGCGAGGATGGCCGTCGGATCCTCGAGCCCTTCACCCTGGTAGCCGCGGACCATGGCGGATGCGAGCTCTCCGAGCAGGAACGGGTCCTCACCGAACGTCTCGTTGACCCGGCCCCAGCGCAGGTCACGGGCAATGCAGAGCACCGGCGAGAACGTCCAGTGGATGCCGGTCGCCGCGACCTCTATGGCAGTCGCGCGCGCGACCTTCTCGAGCAGTGACGCATCCCACGACGCCGCCATCCCGAGCTGCGTCGGATAGATCGTCGCTCCCGGCCAGAACGAGTGGCCGTGGACGCAGTCCTCGCCGACGAGCAGCGGGATCTGCAGGCGCGTCCGCAGGGTCAGCTCGCGGGCCGCGACGATCCGCTCCGGCGAAGTGTGCAGGATCGATCCGACCATGCGCCGGAGCACGTGGTCGTCGAGATCGTCGCGTGCGTCGAGTTGCAGCATCTGCCCGATCTTCTCCTCGAGTGTCATGCGCTCGAGGAGGTCGGCGACGCGCGCCGGGACGGTCAGATCGGGATTCAGATACGGGAGGGTCAGGGTCTCGGAGGTCATCACTTCGCGTTCTCTATGGATGATGCAGGCTCTGCAGCCACGGCGGCCGCGTCGTCGGTGCGCACGGCCGTGACCGCGTCGTTCACGTTCAGGCCCTTCTTCTTCATCGCGCGCGCCCGCTCACCGGCCGAGCGCAGGCGAGGGTTGACGTACTCGTCGATGCCGAAGTTGATCAGCGACAGCGCGACGCCGATCGCGGCGATGCACAGCCCTGGCGGCAGATACCACCACCACTGGTTCTGCCCGAACGCGCCCTGCGCGGATGCCCAGTTCAGGATCGTGCCCCAGTTGTAGGTGGTCACGGGGATCACGCCGATGTACGACAGCGTCGTGAGACCGAGGATGGCGGCGGTCACCGTGCCGACGAAGCTCGCGGCGATCAGCGCCATGAGGTTGGGCAGCATCTCGACCGTGATGATGCGGCGCAGCGGCTCTCCGTTCGCGCGGGCGGCCTGCACGAAGTCGCGATTGCGCAGCGACATCGTCTGCGCGCGCAGCACGCGGGCACCCCACGCCCATCCGGTGATGCCGAGCACAGCGGCGATCAGCACCAGCGGCGGGTCCTCGAACATCGAGGCGACGATGATGATCAACGGAAGACCGGGGATCACGAGGAACACGTTGGTCAGCGCCGACAGCGCCTCGCTCTTCCAGCCCGACAGGTATCCGGCGATCACACCGACCGTGATCGCGATCACCGTGGCGATCAGCGCGGCGAGGAACCCGACGACGATGACCCCGCGAGTGCCGTGGATGACCTGGCTCAGCACGTCTTCGCCGATGTGCGTCGTGCCCAGCCAGTGCGCGGCGGACGGCGGTTGCAGGCGGGCGGAGTTGTCGATCTGCGTCGGCGAGTACGGTGCCAGCACGTCGGCGAAGATCGCCACCAGCACGAAGAATCCCAGGATGGCGAGGCCTGCGATCGACTTGCCGTTGCGGAACATCGCGAACGCCGAGACGAGCTTCGCCCAGAAGCCCTGGCGCTCACTGCCGTTTCCGCTGCCGGCGCCGCTGGTGCGGATGAGGAATGTGTCCGGAGCGTTCGCCCGGCGCCATCCGGCCTTGTCTGTCGTGGTCATGGCTCAGGCCTCCGTCTGGCGCGTGCGCGGGTCGAGGAATGCGTAGGCGATATCCGCCAGGATGTTCGCCACCAGCACCGAGAGGGTGATGACGAGGAAGACGCCCTGCATCAGTGCGTAGTCCTTCGCGTTCGTGGCATCGAGCAGCAGTTTGCCGACGCCCGGATAGCTGAAGACCATCTCCATCACGATCGTGCCGCCGACGATGAATCCGATCGAGAGTGCGAAGCTCTGGATCTGCGGCAGCACGGCGTTGCGGGCGGCATAGCGCCACAGCACGCGCTGATTCGGCATGCCCTTCGCCTGCGCGACGGTGATGTAGTCCTCGTCGAGAACGGTGAGCATCATGTTGCGCATGCCCAGCATCCATCCGCCGAGCGATGCGATCACGATCGTCAGTGCGGGGAGCGTGCCGTGGTGGATGACCTGACCGACGAACTCGAAGTTCCAGCCAGGCACCATCCCGACGCCGTACGCCTTGCCGATCGGGAACCAGCCGAGGTTGACCGAGAACACCGCGATGGCGAGGAGGCCGAGCCAGAAGTAGGGAATGGTGCTGAGGAAGGTGGTGATCGGGATCAGCGCCTCGAGCCGGCTGCCCCGGCGCCATCCGATCACTGCACCGCCGATCGTGCCGATCGCGAACGACACGATGGTCGCGAAGCCGACCAGCCCCACCGTCCACGGCAGCGCCTGGCCGACGACCTCGGTGACGGGGCGGAGCCCGTGCAGCAGCGAGACGCCGAGGTCTCCCTGCAGCAGCAGCCCCCAGTAGTCGAGGTACTGCTGGAAGAGCGACTTGTCGGTGTCGAGCCCGAGCAGCGAACGCAGCGCCTCGGCCGCCTCCGGCGACACGTTGCGGTTGCGCGAGAGGTATTGGCTGACCGCGTCGCCCTTCATCATGCGCGGCAGGAAGAAGTTGATCGTGAGCGCCGCCCACAGCGTGAAGAGGTAGAACGCGGCGCGACCGCCGAGGAAGCGCCAGGGGATGCGCGAGCGACCGGCGACGACCTTGGTCGCCGTGGTGCCGAGCTCGACGGCGTCGACATCCGGCCGCGTCTCGAAGGTGGGGAGTTGGGGCTCGACGGCGGTCATCGTGCACCTCCGCTGGTGTCGGCGAAGAATCGCTCTGGATCTGGGGATGCTGCGCGCAGCTCCTGCGTGTACGGGTCCTGAGGCCGGAGGATGACGTCGTCGGCGGGGCCGTGCTCGACGATGCGCCCCTGGTTGAGCACCATGATCTCGTCGCTGAAGTGCCTGGCGGTGGCGAGGTCGTGCGTGATGTACAGAACGCCTAGCCCTTCCTCGCGCTGCAGGTCGGACAGCAGGTTCAGTACGCCGAGGCGGATGGAGACGTCGAGCATCGAGACCGGCTCGTCGGCGACGAGGATCTTCGGACGCGACGCCAGCGCGCGGGCGATCGCGACGCGCTGCCGCTGGCCGCCGGAGAGCTCGTGCGGACGGCGATCGATCACGGCATCCGGGACCAACCGGACCCGTTCGAGCAGCCGGCGCACCTCTGCCTCGGTCTCGGCCTTCGGGACGACGTCGTCGAGTCGCAGCGGGCGTTCGAGGTGGTAACGGATCGAGTGGTACGGGTTGAGCGATGCGAATGGGTCCTGGAAGACCATCCGCAACTGCTGCCGGTAGGTGCGGAGTCCTCGGCCGCGGCGGGGGATCGGCTGGCCGTCGAGCAGCACCTCGCCGCTGGTCGGCGTCTCCAGCTGGGTGAGGATCTTCGCGATCGTCGACTTGCCACTGCCGGACTGACCGACCAGGCCGATGGTCTGGCCAGAGGTGAGCGTGAAGCTCACGTCGTCGAGCGCCTTGAGCTGACCGGCACCGCGGACGTTGTAGGTCTTCGTGACGTGGCGTACTTCGAGAGTGCTCATCGCACCACCACCCCCTTCTCTCCGGTCAGTCTCGGAAACGACGACAGCAGTGTCTTCGTGTACTCGTCCTGCGGGGCGTTCCAGATGCGCTCCGCCGTGGCGATCTCGACGATCTCGCCCTCGCGCATGATGGCGATGCGGTCGCTGATCTCGAGCAGCAGCGGAAGGTCGTGCGTGATGAAGATCACCGAGAACCCGAACTCCGCCCTCAGCTGCGAGATCTGCCGGAGAATCTCGCGCTGCACGAGCACGTCCAACGCCGTCGTCGGCTCGTCCATGACCATCAACTGCGGCCGGAGCGCCAGTGCCATCGCGATCATCACGCGCTGACGCATGCCGCCGGAGAGCTCATGCGGGAAGGAACGGGCGCGCTGCGCGCCGACCTTGACGATCTCGAGCAGCTCGGCGACCGCATCCCGCCGCTGCTTCCTGCTCATGCTCGGGCGGTGCACCTCGAACACGTCCTCGAGTTGCGCGCCGATCGTGGTCACGGGATTCAGCGCGTTCATCGCGCCCTGGAAGACCATCGAGATCTTGTCCCAGCGGAAGCGGCGCATCTGCTCGGCGCCGAGGGCGTTGACGTCGATGTCGTCGCCATCGCTGTCGTGGAAGACGACGGATCCGCTCGTGATCACCGCAGGAGCCTTGAGCAGGCGCTGCACGCCGTACGCGAGCGTGGTCTTGCCGCAGCCGCTCTCACCGGCGAGGCCGAGGATCTCGCCGCGCTGCAGTTCGAGGGTGACGTTCTTCACCGCCGCGACGGGCGGATCGACGTCGTACACGATCGAGAAGTCGCGGATGGACAACAGGGGGTCTGGCATGGAGGTTCCTTGTCTGGGGACTGCGGTGCGACTTCGTCTCGCTTCGCTCGCTCAGTCCGTTTCGTCTCGCTTCGCTCGCTCAACCCGTTTCGTCTCGCTTCGCTCGCTCAACGACCCGCAGTGGAGTTCCCCGGCGGGAGCCTCCGGGGCATACCCGGGGACACCCGCGGGTCGTTGAGCGAGGCGGTCGTTGAGCGAGGAGCGGAGCGACGAGTCGAAACGCAGGAGCGACGAGTCGAAACGCGTTGAGCGAGCAGCGCGAGTCGAAACGTCGCTCCGCCGTCTTACTTCGCCTCGAGCTTCGTCAGGATCTGCACGATCGCCGGCTGGGTCGGGTCGGCCGACGCGTACTGGTCGTCCTCGCTCGGCCATCCGACGTAGTTGCGGGTGTTGAACTCGCCCAGCAGGGGGTGCGCGCCGAGCGGGATGGCCGGCACGTTCTCGGCGAATGCCGTCTGCAGCACGGCCGAGGCCGCCGCGCGATCCTCGTCCGAAGAGGCGTTGGCGTAGGTGTTCAGCGCCTCGGTGACCGCGGGGTCGTCGAACCGGCCGAAGTTGTACTGCGCCTTGTCGTCGACGATCCACTTCGGGTCCATGGTCGAGGTGTACAGCCCGTACACGTTGCCGGTGTCCTCGAGCCAGTGGATGATCGCCTGGAAGGTGCCCTCCTGGCGGGCGGCGTCCCAGCCGCCCCAGTCGGGCTGGTCGACCTTGACCTCGATGCCGAGGCCCTTGCCGAGCTCTTCGGCGAGGAGCGCCTGTTCGGTGTTCCAATCGCTCCATCCGGCGGGAACCGAGACCGAGAACGAGACTGCTTCGCCGTCGGGGTCCATGAGCTTGTCGCTCTTCCAGGTGTAGCCGGCGTCGGTGAGGATCTGCTTCGCCTTGTCGATGTCGACCGAATACTCGGCATCCTGGTACTCGGGGATGATCTCGTCTGCGAGCAGCGTGCCGAGACCGGTGACGTTCCAGACGGCCTCGCTCGCACCCTCGCGGGCGATGTCGACGTAGGCGTCGCGATCGATCGTCCAGGCGAGGGCCTCGCGCAGGGCGGGGTTGTTGAACGGCTTGGTCTGCAGGTTCATGAACAGCGTGCCGGCGCCGGCGGTGGGCGAGACGAGGAACTGGTTGTCGGGGTCGACCGACAGGTAGCTCTCCTCGATCTGCGGCAGGAACGCCTGCGCCCAGTCTGCCTCGCCCGATGCGAGAGCCGTGGTGAGTGCCGCGTTGTCGCCGTACGAGACGTAGTTCAGCTCTGGCACGGCCAGCTCGCCGCCCCAGTAGTCCTCGTTCGCCGTCAGAGTGACCGATTCCGTGGTCCAGCTGTCGAGCACGTAAGGGCCGGTGCCGACGGCGAGGCCGTCTTCGGTGAGCGGGTCGGTGTTGGGGTCTTCGATGTTCTCCCAGATGTGCTTCGGCACGATCGGGGTGTGCAGCACGCGCGACTGGGCGGTGAACTTCGAGTCGGCGAACTTCAGCGTGACCTTGTCGCCGTCGACCGTCGCACCCTGGTAGTTGAGCCCGGACGAGTCGGTGAGCTTGCCGTTGAGGAACTGATCGAACGTGAACACGATGTCGTCGGCGGTGAACGGCTCGCCGTCGCTCCAGTTGACGCCGCCGCGTGGGACGACGGTGAGTTCGGTGTAGTCGTCGTTCCATTCGACCGATTCCGCGAGCCACGGCGTGGTGCCGAGGTCGCCGGTCGGGTTCACGAGTGCGAGGGGCTCGAAGATGACCTTGGCATAGCCGTACTTCGACGCGGATGAGTCGCCGAGATACGGGTTGTGCGACTCTGTGGTGATCGCTCCGTCCGGCTTGGCGATCGTGAGCGCGGCGGTGGACGAGCCGGCATCTGCGCCGCCGCCATCTGATGCAGGCGAGCACCCGGCGAGCACGCCGATGCTGAGGGTCGCGATCGCGCCGATCGCGATCAGGGATCTGCTGAGCTTCATTGCTTCTCCTAGGACACGGGTCATTGTGCAGGTGTGGCACGCGTCGATGTGACGCTCCGGCTTACTCACGAGAAAGTAAACTGAGGCGAGGTTACCGACAAGTAAGTAAGCTTGCAAGTGCGGGATACCAGACCGTTACACTCACCTCAGAGGGGGATGCCGTGGCTACAGAGAATTCGGCGCGCACGCGCCCGGCGACCAGGCAGAAACGCACCGACATCCTGGAAGCGGCAGTCGAGATCTTCGGCAACAAGGGCTCGACGAACGGCACGCTCGCCGACGTCGCAGAGCAGGTGGGCATGACTCACGCCGGGGTCCTGCATCACTTCGGCTCGAAGCAGAAGCTGCTGCTCGAGGTGCTCGCCTACCGCGACCAGGCCGACGTCGCCGAACTCGACGAGAAGCACATCCCCGGTGGGCCGGAGCTCTTCCTGCACCTGGTGCGCACGGCGTTCGCCAACGAGCGGCGCCCCGGCATCGTGCAGGCGTACACCGTGCTCTCCAATGAATCCGTGACCGACGACCACCCCGCACGCGGCTTCTTCGAGGAGCGCTACACGACGCTCCGCCGCGAGGTCTCGGAGGCGTTCCGCGAGCTGTGCAGGCAGGAGGGCGTGATCGAGCCGGATACGGTCGCCGCGGCATCCGCCAGCATCCTCGCCGTCATGGACGGCCTGCAGCTGCAATGGCTGCTGCATCCGGACGTCGTGGGACTCGGCGAGGCGAGCGAGTTCGCGATCCGCGCGATCGTGAACTCCGTGCTGCATCCGGTGCCCGAGTTGGAGGCGTACGTCCGCGAGGCCCGACAGTAGGCTCAGCTCATGAGCATCGACCTCGAAGCGCTGTACATCGACCTGCACCAGCATCCCGAACTCTCCTTCCAGGAGACGCGCACGGCCGGCATCGCTGCCCAGCACCTGCGCGATCTGGGACTCGAAGTCGAAGAGGGCATCGGCATCACGGGCGTCATCGGGGTGTTGCGCAACGGTGGGGGGCCGACCGTGTGGGCGCGCGCCGACATGGACGCGCTCCCCGTCGAAGAGCAGACCGGCCTCGCGTATGCGAGCACGGCGACCGGGGTCGACCCGGCCGGCCACACGGTTCCCGTGATGCACGCCTGCGGGCACGACATGCATGTCACCGCGATGATCGGAGCCGTCGAGCGGCTCGTCGCCGAGCAGGCGGAATGGTCAGGCACGCTGGTGGTCGTCATCCAGCCGGCCGAGGAATACGGCGCAGGGGCCAGAGCGATGCTGGATGCCGGCATCCTCGACCGCTACCCGAAGCCCGACATCGTGCTCGGCCAGCACGTCACGCCCTTCGCCGCCGGGGTGATCGGCGTCCGCAGCGGCACTCAGATGGCGGCATCCGACGGCCTCACCGTCACACTGCACGGCCGCGGCGGGCACGGATCAAGGCCGCACACGACCGTCGACCCGGTGGTGATGGCCGCTGCCACCGTGATGCGCCTGCAGACGATCGCCTCACGCGAGACGGACCCGCAGGGCGTCGCCGTCGTCACAGTCGGCTCGATCCATGCGGGGCTGAAGAACAACATCATCCCCGCCGAGGCGACGCTCGAACTCAGTCTGCGATATCCGGACGATGAGGCCCGCGCGAACGTGCTCGCGAGCGTGGAGCGGATCGTCCGGGCCGAGGCCCTCGCATCCGGCGCCGAGCGCGAGCCGGAGATCCGCACCGATCACACCCTGCCGCCGACCATCAACGACGCGGATGCCGTGGCACGGGTCACGACCGCGTTCCAGCGCGCCCTCGGAGAAGCCGCCGTCATCGATCCGGGGATGATCACCGGCAGCGAGGATGTCTCATGGTTCGCCCGCGACGCCGGCGCTCCCCTGGTGTTCTGGTTCTGGGGCGGTGTCGACCCGGCGACGTTCGCAGCGGCGGTCGCCGGCGGCACGGTCGCCCATGACATCCCCACCAACCACTCACCGCTGTTCGCGCCCGAGATCCACCCGACGATCGAAGTCGGGGTCACGGCGATGGCGACGGCCGTGCGGGAGTTCATGGGCTGAGCCCGGCCTCGCAACTCTGGCGGCCACGCGCAAGTCTGGCGGCCACGCGCAACTCTGGCGGCCACGCGCAAGTCTGGCGGCCACAAACGGCATCCGTGGCCGCCAGAGTTGCAGTGGGCCGCCAGAGTTGCGCCGCGCTCGACTACACCTCGACGATGCGCGGCGGCGGGGGCGGGTCGAGCTGACGCTGGGGCACGCCGTGCGCCTCGCGGTGCAGCCGCTCCATCCGTGAATCGAGCTCGGCTGCGGCATCCGCAGCGTCCGACAGGCTCTCGACGAGGTGCGAGGGCACCTGGTTGGAGAACTTGTAGTAGATCTTGTGCTCCAGGCTCGCCCAGAAATCCATCGCTATCGTGCGGAACTGCACCTCGACGGGCACCAGCAGCGGTCCGGTCGACAGGAACACCGGCACCTCGATGATGACGTGCAGGCTCTTGTAGCCGTTGGGCTTGGGGTTCTTGATGTAGTCCTTCACAGCGCGCACCGTGACGTCGTCCTGCTGGGTGAGCAGGTCGAAGAGCTGATACACGTCGGCGACGAAGCTGCAGGTCACGCGAACGCCGGCGATGTCGGTGATCTTCTCGCGGATGCGCTCGAAGTCGGGTTCCTCGATCCCCTTGCGGGCGATCTTCTCGACGATGCTGTCCGGCGTCTTGATCCGGCTCTTCACATGCTCGATCGGGTTGTACGCGTGATCGTGCAGGAACTCGTCCCGCAGGATCGAGATCTTCGTCTCGACCTCGCGCATCCCGAACTCGTACTCGCGCAGGAACTTCTGGAATTCGTCACGGAGTTCCCGCGTCTGGCGGATATCGTCTTCGCTGACCTCGATGGTCGTCATGTCCTCGACGTTACGTGATCGTGATCAGAACGCGCTGTGCGTTTCGCTGTGGGCGGATGCCGGTGACGTGAGGATTCCGTATGCGCACAGCGCCCGGGCGTAGGGATTGCGTAAGGATCCCGTGAGGATGGCGCGGATCGGCGTAGTGTCACGCTTCGTGACAGAAGAAACGCGCGCACTCCCGGATGCTCCGCCGCTCGCGAAGCGCATCCTCCTCGGCGACCCGCTCACCTCGAAGCAGGTCGATGACCAGCTGCTGCCCAAGCGGATGGCGCTGCCGATCTTCGCATCGGATGCACTGAGCTCGGTGGCCTACGCCCCGCAGGAGCTCGTGATGATCCTGCTGATCGGAGGGCTGACCTTCCTGTCGTTCACGCCGCTCGTGGCGGTGGCGGTCATCGTGCTGCTGATCGTCGTGGTGCTCAGTTATCGGCAACTCATCAAGGCATATCCGTCCGGCGGCGGCGACTACGAGGTCGCCTCGAAGAACCTCGGCGAGATCCCCGGAGTCGTGGTCGCCGCCGCGCTGCTGGTCGACTACGTGCTCACGGTCGCGGTGTCGGTGGCGTCCGGCGTCGACAACATCATCTCCGCCGTGCCGGGGCTGAACGCCTGGCGGGTCGAGCTGGCCGTCGGGTTCGTCATTCTGATCATCCTCGTCAACCTGCGGGGTGTCCGTGAGGCATCATCGGTGTTCGCGATCCCGACCTACGTGTTCATCGCATCCGTCGGGTTCATGATCGTCATGGGTCTCGTCCAGACGTTCCTCGGCAACGCTCCGGTGGCATCGAGCGCCGAGTTCGCTGTGAACTCCGAGGATCTCAGCCAGGCCGCCGTCATCCTGCTCGTGCTTCGCGCGTTCTCGAGCGGATGCTCGGCGCTCACCGGCGTGGAGGCGGTCTCCAACGGCGTGCCCGCGTTCCGCACGCCGAAGGTGCGCAATGCACAGGCCACGCTCGTGCTGATGGGATCCATCGCCATCTGCCTGTTCGCCGGTCTCACCGCCCTCGCGCTGATCACCGGTGTGCACTACGCCGAGAACCCCTGCGATCTGGTCGGTTTCGACTGCTCGAACCCGCAGCCGAGCCTGATGGCGCAGATCGCGGCGGCGACGTTCGGTGGGGGCAGCATCCTGTTCTTCATCATTCAGGCGGCCACGGCCTGCGTGCTGCTGCTCGCGGCGAACACAGCATTCAACGGCTTCCCGCTGCTCGGTTCCGTTCTCGCCCGCGACGGCTACGCGCCCAAGGCGCTGAACACGCGCGGTGACCGACTCGTCTTCTCGAACGGGATGATCCTGCTCGGCATCGCAGCGATCGCCGTACTGGTGGTCTTCCAGGCCCGCCTGACGACCCTCATCCAGCTCTACATCATCGGCGTATTCGTGTCGTTCTCGCTCGGCCAGATCGGGATGGTGCGCCACTGGCGGAGGGTCCTGCGGACCACGGCTTCAGGAAAGGGCGACGTCGACGTCACGGTCGACGATGCCGCAGCATCCGATCGCCGGTCAGCACGGATCGGCTTGATCATCAACTCGGCCGGCGCGACGCTCACGATCCTGGTCCTCCTGATCGTGACGATCACGAAGTTCACGCACGGGGCGTACCTGGCGTTCTTCGCGATCCCGATCCTCGCGTTCCTGATGATGGGCGTGAAGCGCTATTACCGCGATGTCGAGCACGAGATCGCGGTAGACGACACGACCCACTTCGGCGCGAGCGGCGACGTGGCACTGGTGCTGGTCAGCAAGCTTCAGAAGCCCGTCATCAAGGCGATCGACTACGCGATCGCGGCGAAGCACGGGAAGACGCTCGCCGTGCACATAGCGGTCGCCGACGATGATGCGGAGCACCTGCAACAGGAATGGGCGGAGCACCGCATCCCGATCCCGCTGATCATCGTGGAGTCGCCGTACCGATCGTTCGCGCAGCCGGTGGCGCAGTTCATCAAGCAGTATCGCCAGAAGCACGGCTCGTCCGTGGTGACCGTGTACCTGCCGCAGTACATCGTGGGCCACTGGTGGGAGAGCTTCCTGCACAATCGACGCGCGCGACGCATGGCGAACCAGCTCATGCTCGTGCATGGCGTATCGATCACGCTCGTGCCATGGCTTCTGGACTCGTCCGAGCTGATCTACGGACGGCGCTCCCGACCGGTTCCGGGGCAGGAGCGCGCTGGGCGGCCGGTGCTCACCTCGACCACCGGGCGACGCGCGCATCGACCTGCTGGACCGCCGGCTGAGGGGTGAGCGCGTCTCACCCGGATCCGACCCTTTTCGGCCGGCTCGCCCCTCATCCTGGTGCGGGTTGTCGGTGGTGTGGGCTTCGGGTACGGTGCCAGTGCTGGTGGGGGTCCCACCATGCGGGGCCGCGGACTTCGGGCACGCCGTGGTTCATGCGGATCACCCATTCGGTCAGGTGCAGGGTGCGGTGATGGAACCAGCACAGCAGCGCCCCGTTATCGGTATGCGTCGGTCCACCGTCGGCATGTTCTTGGACGTGATGGACCTCGCACCACGTCGCGGGGATCGTGCACCCGGGGATCACACACCCGCCATCACGGATCGTGATCGCCCGGCGTTGCAGGGCGTTGAAGATACGACCACTGGTGCCGATCGACACGATCCTCCCGTGATCGTCGAACAGGATCCTCTGGATCCCACCCGCACACCCGGTCTGCAGTGCCGCCGTCAGCGGAACAAGGTCACCGGTATGCCCGATCCGCGCCCACCCGTGACCCGCGGCGAGGTCCGCGGCGGTCGCCGAGACGGTGAGTGTCGGCGCGGCACCACCGAGGTGCGGGAACAGATCGGTGCGGGCCGCGGTGTTCAAGATCGCCGCCAGAGCGTCGTGCACTTTCTGCCCCCGCGTGCGGGTGTCTGTGAAGATCGGGCCTTCTTCTGTCTCTTCATCGGCGGAAGGCTCGAACCGCACTCCCCCGCGAGCGCCCGTCGATTCCCCGTCCGTCGATTCCCCGTCCGTTGTTCCAGCGTCCGTCGACGTGCCGTTCGCCGACTCGCCGCCCTGTTCCGGGTCGTCCGCCCCGTTCACTTTCGGGTTGAGGAGGCTGTCGATCAGCAGCGCGAGTTGCGCGGCGACTTCGGGCAGCAGGCTCCCGCGCACCGGTGCGGCGCCGTCTTTGACCTTCCCGATCGAGAAGTATCGCCCCCGCATCGCGGCCTCTTCCGCCGGTTCCGCACCATCCGGGTCGAGATAGGCGACCATCACCCGCGCCAGCACACCCAGATCTTCCGGCAGGGGGACCGGACGCGGAGCGTCGCCGTCGGCACCGGCGTCGATGCCGCGCGCGAAGTCGGCAAGCTGCCGGTCCGCCTCCACCCGGTTCTCGTCACTGATGCGCCGGGCGGACTGCTCGATCGGATCCGTCGCCGCCAACAACCCCGCGAGCCCCAGGTCACCGTCGACCATCACCTCCCGCAGCGCCTGATACCGCGCCGGCAGGAACACCCCGTCCGTGATCCCACGGTCTCGCCGCACCAGGCGGGCCGCCCGCACCAGCCGCGCCGCACCGCGCGTGTCGGTGCCGACGAGCATCCGCACGAGATCGGCCGGCTTCGCACAGCCGTACCGGGTCGTCATCCGCTCTTCCTTCAGCCCCGCCGACCGGTCACCCACCTGCACGGTCGCCTCGACCTGCACACCCTCCATGCGTCGTTGAACACGGCCGGCCGCAGCCAGCAATTCGGCTACGTCCGCGTCAGACATTCCAGGAATCTGCTCCGCACCGAACGCATCACGCACCACGGAATCGAGGGACTCCTCAAGATCCCGAAGCCGAGCAACGATGCTGTTCATACCCACCATTCAACACCGGGCCACCGACATTCCACCCTCCGTTTCAGGCTGATCAGACAACTTTTCCGAACAATATTCCCCGCGCTGCACAAAGCGGCATCCGCTACCGAACTCGACGTCGGAATGCGGCTCGCGGCACCAGGATCGCCGCATGTTGCTGCGCCGATCAGACGACCTGATCGCGACGATCGAGGATCGCAAGGCGCAGATCGCCGAACGTGAAGGGGTCTCCCCCTCGACGATCCCGGCGGATGCGGTGACAGCATCCGCGTCGGGTCTCGACCCGCACATCAGCGTCGCCTACGCCCTGCTCCAGGTGCCGCGAGTCGCCTCGGCGCGCGCGCTCTCGGAGGCGGAGGTGCGCGATGCGGTGGAGTCTAGGATTCAAGGGCGGGACCTGGGCTTCCTCGGCGAGGAGCGCATCAATGTCGCAGAGCTCAATCTCGCACTCGACGACCTGGAGGGCTGATGCACGCTGAGCGGATGCCACGGCGCGGCCGGCTCCGCGTGCTCCTGGGTGCTGCACCCGGCGTCGGCAAGACATTCGAGATGCTCGCCGAGGGGCGCAGGCTTCAGAACGAGGGTCACGATGTCGTGATCGCGATCGTTGAGACCCACGAACGTGCCGCGACCCTGGCCCAGACAGTGGGACTGCCGGAGGTGCCGCGCCGCCTCGACCAGCACCGCGGGGTGTCGCTCACTGAGCTCGATCTGGACGCCGTGCTGGTCCGCGCACCCGAGATCGCCCTGGTCGATGAGCTCGCCCACACCAACATCCCCGGGTCCCGGCACCACAAGCGCTGGGAAGACGTGCAGGTGCTGCTCGACGCGGGCATCGACGTCGTCACGACCGTCAATGTGCAGCACATCGAATCGCTCAACGCCGTCGTCGAGAAGATCACCGGCGTCGCCCAGCAGAAGACGATCCCGGATGCCGTCGTGCGAGCCGCCGACGAGATCGAGGTCATCGACCTCGCCCCGCAGTCGCTGCGGGACCGTCTGGCCGCGGGCCTCGTGTACCCCGCCGAACGTGTCGACGCGGCACTTTCGAACTACTTCCGCCTCGGCAACCTCACGGCACTGCGAGAACTCGCTCTGCTGTGGCTCGCCGACGAGGTCGACAGCGCACTGCGCAGCTATCGCGCGGAGCAGGGCATCGAAGGCGCGTGGCAGGCGAGAGAACGCGTCGTCGTCGCCCTCACCGGCGGGGCGGAGGGCGAGACCCTGCTGCGTCGGGGCGCACGGATCGCGGCGCGCTCCGCAGGAGGCGAGCTGCTCGGAGTGCACGTGTCCACGCAGGACGGACTGCGCGCCGAGGCGCCAGGGGCACTGACCGCCCAGCGCACACTGGTCGAATCGCTCGGCGGCAGCTACCACCAGATCATCGGCGACGACGTGCCGGAGACGCTCGTCTCATTCGCCCAGTCGGTCGATGCGACTCAGCTCGTGGTCGGCGTGAGCCGCCGCGGCCGTCTGGCCGCCATGCTGACCGGCCCGGGCATCGGCGCGGAGGTCATCAGGCGCTCCGGCGACATCGACGTGCACATCGTCACGCATGCGCACGCCGGCCGCCGCACCGCGCTGCCGCGCATGACCGGCGGTGCGCTGGGATGGCGCCGTCAAGTGCTCGGCTTCGTCGTCGCGCTCATCGGCGGACCGCTGCTGTCGTGGCTGCTGTTCACGCTGCGCACTCCGGAGTCGATCACCTCAGACGTGCTGTCGTATCAGTTGCTCGTGGTCATCGTCGCGCTCATCGGCGGGCTGCGGCCGGCGCTGTTCGCCGCCGTGCTCTCCGGGATCACGCTGGACGTCCTCTTCGTCGCGCCGCTGTTCACCGTCACCGTCGCCGATCCGCTGCACGCGATCGCGCTCGCGCTCTACGTCATCATCGCCGTACTCGTGAGTCTGATCGTCGATCAGGCTGCTCGTCGCGCGCGCTCCGCCCAGCGTGCGACGGCCGAGGCCGAGCTGCTGGCATCCATCGCCGGCAACGTGCTGCGCGGCGACAGCGCGGCGCTCGCGATCGCCTCTCGGACGAGAGAGGCCTTCGCCCTGAGCGGTGTGCGTCTGGTCGCGCCAGACGGCGAAGTGATCGCCACCGACGGAGAACCCCTGCGCGACGGCCGCGCCACCACGATCCCCGTCGGTCGCGCGGGCGACCGCGCACCGCGCGCCCTCCTCGAGCTGCACGGCGGCACGCTCGACACCCCGTCTCGCAGGCTGCTCGATGTGATCGTCGCACAGCTGTCGGCGGCGATCGAGCACACCGACCTCAGCGCGACGGCGAAAGAGGCCGAGGCCCTTGCCGAGACGGATCAGGTGCGCAGCGCCCTGCTGTCCGCCCTGAGCCATGACCTGCGTCGCCCGCTGGCCGCCGCCGTCGCTGCGATCGGCGGTCTGCGCGGAGCCCACCATATCTCGGCATCCGACCGCGATGAGCTGCTCGCCACGGCGGATGAGAGCCTTGCCGCGCTGTCGGCGCTCGTCACCGACCTCCTGGACGTGAGCCGCGTCGAGGCCGGTGTGCTGGCCGTCTCCGCCACGCCGGTCGACGCCTCCGCCGGCATCCTCGCCGCCCTCGACGAGCTGTCGCTCGGCCCCGATGCCGTCGAACTGGCGCTCGATCCCGAACTCCCCCCGCTGCAGGCCGATCCGGTGCTGCTTCAGCGCGTGCTGGTGAACCTGCTGACGAACGCCTTCCGGTACTCGCCCGCCGATCAGCGCGTGATCGTGTCCACGAGTCGCCTGGGTAATCGGGCCGAACTGCGCATCATCGATCGAGGAGCCGGCGTTCCTCCCGAACGTCAGAGCAGCATCTTCCAGCCTTTCCAGCGCTACGGTGACACCGACAACACGGCCGGCCTCGGACTCGGGCTCGCCCTCTCGAAGGGCTTCACTGAAGGGATGGGCGGTAGCCTGGCTCCGGAGGACACCCCCGGTGGCGGCCTCACGATGGTCATCTCCCTGCCTCTCGCTGCGGGAACGCCCGACATCCAGGAGGCGGAGTGAAGCTGCTCATCGCCGACGACGACCCGCAGATGGTGCGCGCGCTGCGCATCACTCTCGCCGCGCACGGATATGAGGTTGTGGCGGCCGCGGACGGTGCGGCTGCGATCGCCGCAGCGGCGCAGACCCATCCGGACATCATCCTCCTCGATCTCGGGATGCCGCGGCTCGACGGGATCGAGGTGATCCATGCGCTGCGGGGGTGGACGAGCGCGCCGATTATTGTAGTGTCCGGTCGCACCGGCTCGGCAGACAAGGTAGAGGCTCTGGATGCCGGCGCCGACGACTTCGTCACCAAGCCGTTCCAGGTCGATGAGCTGCTGGCGCGGCTGCGGGCACTGTCACGTCGGGCGACGCCCGCGACGGGAGAGTCGACCGTGCGCTTCGGCGACGTCGTGATCGATCTCGCCGCGAAGTCGGTGAACCGTGCCGGATCCAGAGTGCACCTGACACCGACTGAATGGCGGATGCTGGAGCATCTCGCCCGCAATCCTGGCGCGCTCGTCACGCGCCAGGATCTGCTGAAGGGGATCTGGGGAAGCGAACAGGTGTCTGATTCCGGCTACCTGCGGCTGTACATGTCGCAGTTGCGCAAGAAGCTCGAGGCGTCGCCCGCCGAGCCGGCGCATCTGCTGACAGAGTCGGGAATGGGCTACCGGCTGGTGCTGTGAACCCCCTGCCGGTCAGCGTCTGGCGACCGCCAGCGCCACCTCGGTTGATGTCCCGACACCGAGCTTGCGCAGAATCGCCGAGACGTGCACGCTCGCGGTCTTGCATCCGCTCGGCCGCCGAACCAGGCGCGTATCCGATCCAAGATGGGGTGCGCGCACGGTATTTCCGGGGGCCCGGTTGCCTCAGACAGCAACTCTGGCGGCCCAAGTCAACTCTGGCGGCCCGACCGCGGCTTTGCGGCCGCCAGAGTTGCGCGCGGCCGCCAGAGTTGCGCGAATCAGGGCGTCATCCGGTCGGTGCGCGCGCCTCGTCCGACGCCGTTCACCGTCAATAGCGTGCCCGTCTCGGTGAACTCCTGCAGGATCTCGTTCTGACGCTCGCCGTCCTTGTGGGTGAGCAGGCTCACGACCACGGCGACGATCGTCGCGCAGATGAAGCTGGGCAGCAGTTCGTACATCTCCGGCCACACCGCTTTCCAGATGAAGACACCGGCGGCGCCGACGAACATTCCGGCCAGGGCACCCCAATTGGTGAGCTTGCGCCAGAACAGGCTCAGCAGGATCAGCGGGCCGAACGCCGCACCGAAGCCTGCCCATGCGAACGAGACCAGCCCGAGGATCGTGTCGTTGGGTATGAGCGCCAGCAGCATGGCGATGATGGCGACGCAGAGTACGGTCCCTCGCCCGAGAATCATCAGCAGCTTGGGCGATGGCTCCTTCTTGGCGACCTTGAACAGGTCTTCCACGAGCGCGGAGGAGGCGACGATCAGCTGGCTGGAGATCGTGCTCATGATCGCGGCAAGAACCGCGGCCAGCACGAGACCGGCGATGAACGGATGCAGCAGCGTCTGCGCCATCACCAGCACCACCGTCTCAGGGTTCGCGAGATCGATGCCCTGGTGCGCCATGTAGGCGATGCCGACGAATCCGGAGAACACGGCGCCGACAAGCGAGATGATCATCCAGCTCATGCCGATACGGCGGGCGGTCTTTGCCTCGCCGGGGTTGCGCAGCGCCATGAACCGCACGATGATGTGCGGCTGGCCGAAGTAGCCCAAGCCCCAGGCGAGCGACCCGACGATTGCCAGGATCGTTCCGCCGGTCAGTGCCGTTCCGCCGATGAGCGAGATGTGGTTCGGAGCAAGGTCGTCGACGTAGGTGGCCACCTCGCCGAAACCGCCGACGGCGATGATCGCTGCAACCGGAACGACGATCAGGGCGATCAGCATCATGACCCCCTGCACGACGTCGGTGAATGAGGCGCCGAGGAAGCCGCCGAACAGTGTGTAAAGGAGCGTGACGCCGCCGACCAGCACCATGCCCAGCAGGTAATCGGAGTTGAACGAGCTCTCGAAGAAGAAGCCACCGGCGACCATACCCGACGAGATGTACAGGGTGAAGAACACCAGGATCACGACGCCGGCGAGGATCCGCAGCAGACGGGACGAGTCGCGCAGCCGGTTCTCGAAGAAGCTCGGAATAGTGATCGAGTTGCGCGACACCTGTGTGTATGCGCGAAGCCGCGGGGCGACGAGCAGCCAGTTCAGGTACGCGCCGATCGTGAGGCCGACCGCGATCCATGCCTCGATCAGTCCGGAGAGATAGATCGCTCCGGGAAGGCCCATCACCAGCCAGCCGGACATGTCGGATGCTCCGGCACTCAGCGCCGCGACCCACGGTGGCAGGTCCCTCCCTCCGAGCATGTAGTCCTCGTGGTCGGTCGTCCGGCGGAACGCCAGGTAGCCGATGACGAGCATGGCCGCGAAGTAGAGGCCCAGCGCGATGAAGATGAATATCTGGTCGGACATCGTCGTCCTTTCGTGGAGGTCGGTCCCCCGATACTGACAGGGACGGATGCCGGGTGCCAGCCCTGCGCCGTTCGGGCGCGCTACCCCCGCAGCAGCGACCAGCGTGCGGACGGCCGGCTGGCATCCGGCGTCAGCACCGCGAGCACGCGTACCAGCGTCGTGAGCCAGAGCAGACCGAGACCGATCACGATCGCCTCGAGCACGGTCAAGGAGTACAGATTGAAGCTGTCGGCCAGCACGAAGGCGATGACCAGCAGCAGCGCGACGCCGACTGTAGTGATCAACAGCGGCCACGGAGGGCCGGGGATCACTGTGGTCGTGAGCACCCCGGATGCGACGAACAGCACCAGCGTCGAGACGGCGGCGATGTTATGAACCAGGACGATGTTCTCCTGAGGGAACAGCCCGACCGCGGCGAGCGCGATGCCGGTCGCCGCCCACAGAGCGACCACCCAGGCGATCCGTCCCAGCGCGCCGTCTCCGAGGATGCGATGAAGATCGCGACCGATGTATGAGCCGACGGTGGCGATCAGGACACCGGCGACGACGAGCGTGCCGTTGAATGCCCAGGATCCGACGCCGATGCCGAGTTGCGAGAAGTTCGTCTCCCACCAACGGGGGTTCGCGGCGGTGAGCATCGCGAACAGCGTGCCGATCACCAGGTAGCTGAACAGCAGCGTGGCGAGGTCGGCAGTGTGCAAGCCGATTCCCGCGGCGAACGTCAACCGGCCGGCGACAGCACTGGCGACCCCTGTGACGATGCCGCCGCCGAGCGCCGGCAGCTCGAGCCCTTGCAATCCGACGCCGAGCACCTCGCTGGCTAGCAGCACGCCAAGCGCAGTCACTCCCGCGAATGCGATCGTCAGGGCGACGGCAGAAGCAGCAGAGATGATCGTCTGCCAGCGCGGCATCGACGCGTGCTCACCCCGACGGTGCAGGAACGTGCTGACCACGAAGGATGCCGCGGCGATCGCCCCCGCGACTGCGGCTGCCGGAATACCGACCGAGCCATCTCCGGCGATCGGTCGCGGATTGCCCCACAGCAGCAGCGTGCCGATGCCGGTGCCGACCAGGAAGCAGACGACAGTCGCCCATACTGCACGGGATTCCTGTCTCATCCGCTGCGTCTGGTCCATGCATCCATCGAACCACGCGGCTGCGACGTTTCGACTCGCCTACGGCTCGCTCAACGCGTTTCGTCTCGCTGCGCTCGCTCAACGACCCGCGGGGCAGTTCACGGGGCGTTGAGCGACGAGCGGAGCGAGGAGACGAAGCGGGCTGAGCGACCGAAGGGAGTCGAAGTGTCGCTCAACGACCCGCGGGAACAGTTCACGGGGCGTTGAGCGACGAGCGGAGCGAGGAGACGAAACGGGCTGAGCGAGTCCAGCGAGTCGAAGTGTCGCTCAACGACCCGCGGGGCAGTTCACGGGGCGTTGAGCGACGAGCGGAGCGAGGAGACGAAACGGGCTGAGCGAGCGCAGCGAGTCGAAGTGTTGCTCAACGACCCGCGGGGCAGTTCACGGGGCGTTGAGCGACGAGCGGAGCGAGAAGACGAAACGGGCTGAGCGAACCCAGCGAGTCGAAGTGTTGCTCAACGACCCGCGGGGGCAGTTCACGGGGCGTTGAGCGACGAGCGGAGCGAGGAGACGAAACGGGCTGAGCGACCGAAGGGAGTCGAAGCCGCGATCCGAGCCTCCCGCGCAGTTCAGCCGCGCATCGCGACACCGCGGCGCCAGTAGCCCATGAACGCAACCTGCGCGCGGTCGATGCCCAGGTCCTTCACGAGGTGACGGCGCAGCGTCGTGACGACGCCGCTCTCGCCGGCGATCCAGAAGTATCGCTCGCCCGATGCTGCCTCGGCGACGTCCTCGCCGCTGCCCGAATAGATCGGCGTCTCCCAGACCAGGTCCTCCCCCTCAGCATCCTGCACGACGATCTCGCTGTCGCCAGACTTCGAGTGAGCACTGTCGCCGAGGCAGTCGAGCACGGTGGGGATGAGGCGCAGTCCGTGCGCGGCGTCCCCACGCGGCAGCCAGTGCACCTCGACGCCGTCCGGCGCATCGATGGGCAGGATGTCCTCGGCGGTCGGCACCTCGATGAACGCGAGCCCACGCAGATCACGCGGGGCGTCCTCCAGGATGCGGGCGATCGCCGGTGCTGCGGTCTCATCGCCGACCAGCATCACTGACGATGCCGAACCCGGCGCGTACTCGATTCCGCCCCGCTCGGAACGCCCGCGGCGCGGTCCGACCATCCAGACCTCGTCGCCGACGCCGGCAGCGCTCGCCCACAGCGAGGCGGGTCCGGTGAGGCCAGGCGCCAGGTGCAGCACGAAGTCGACGACGACCTCGGTCGCGGACGCTTCGACAAGCTCAGCGGACGGAACGACAAGCTCAGCGGACGCTTCGACAAGCTCAGCGGACGGAACGACGTCAAGTGAGCGCACCGAATAGGTGCGCATCGATCCGCGTTTCTCCTCCGGAACCGCGAGATACGAGCCCCACCAGTCATCGGTGTCGCGATCGAGGTCGGGAAGGATGCCGGATGCCGGCGGGAAGACCAGCTTGATCCGCGCGTCGTAGACGTCGCCTGGCGTGCCGAACTCCTCGAGGTCGCGACCGCCGAAGGTGACGCGCACGAAGTTCGGCGAGACGCGGTCGACCGCACGCACCTCGGCACGTGCAAGAACGTAAGGGGTGCGAGTACGAGTCTCAGCGGACATGATGCCTTCCGATCGGTGTCACCATCGGCTTCCCGGAGACCGGGTCGGTGGTGATCTGGTTCGCCATGCCGAAGACCTCTTCGACCAGCGTATGAGTGAGGATGTCGTCCGGGGCGCCGAGCGCATGCACCTGGCCGCCGCGCATCGCGACGAGCTCGTCGGAATAGCGCGCGGCGAGGTTGAGGTCGTGCAGCACCATGACGATGGTCGTGCCGCGCGAGACGCTGAGGTCGGTGAGCAGGTCGAGCACCTCGACCTGGTGCGCGACGTCGAGGAACGTGGTCGGCTCGTCGAGCAGCAGGATGTCGGTCTCCTGCGCGAGCGCCATCGCGATCCACACGCGCTGCCGCTGTCCGCCCGAAAGCTCGTCGACGCTGCGGTCGGCGAGGTCGGCGATCCCGGTGGCGGCGAGCGCGTCGGCGACGACCTCGTAGTCGTGCGCGGTCCAGCGGGCGAGCACCTTCTGATGCGGATGCCGCCCCCGCCCGACCAGGTCGGCGACGGCGATCCCCTCCGGAGCGATCGGCGACTGCGGCAGCAGTCCGAGCACGCGCGCAACCTCCTTGGTGGGCCTGGAGTGCACCGACTTGCCGTCGAGGACGATCTGACCGGATGCCGGCGACAACAGGCGCGCGAGCGATCGCAGCAGCGTCGACTTGCCGCATCCGTTCGCCCCGACGATCGAGGTGATCTTTCCCGGTGCGACGCGGAGGTCGAGGCCTTCGATGATCGTGCGGTCGCCGTAGGCGAGAGTCACCCCCTCGGCGGTCAGTGTGTGTGCCTCGGTCACAGCGAGCCCCCAGAGCGGTTGGTGCGGATGAGCAGGTAGATCAGGTATGGGGCGCCGAGCACACCGGTGATGACGCCGACCGGGTAGCGCGCATCGAACGCGAACTGACCGATCAAATCGCCGCCGAGCACGAGCACAGCTCCGACGAATGCCGACGGCAGCAGTAGATTCGCGCCGGGCCCGGTGATGCGCGCGGCGATGGGTCCGGCCATGAAAGCGACGAACGCGATCGGTCCGGTGCCCGCCGTCGCGAACGCGAGCAGCGCGACGGCGCCGATGATGAACATCAGCCGCGTCACGGTCACCCGTACGCCGAGGCCGGAGGCCGAGTCGTCGCCGAGCTGCAGCATCCCGAGCGCCTGCGCCTGGCTGAACAGGAACGGCAGGATCACGATGCTGGCGATCGCGAGCGGGATGACGTCGTCCCACGCGGCGTTGTTCAGACTGCCGGTGATCCAGCGCATCGCCATCTGGATGTCCCATTCGGCGGCACGCGAGAGCACGTACGACACGACGCTCTGCAGCATCGCGGCGACACCGATTCCGATCAGGATCAGACGGATGCCGGAGAAGCCGCCCTTGTTCGAGAGCAGGTAGATCGCGATCGCGGTGATCAGCGCTCCGCCCAGTGCCATCGCCGAGACGGCGGGGCCGCTCAGCCCGAGCACGACGATGCCGACGACGGCCGCGGCGCTCGCACCCTCGGTGATGCCGATGATGTCGGGCGAGGCGAGAGGGTTGCGCAGCAGCGTCTGGAAGGTGACACCGGCGATCCCGAAGGCGAATCCGGCGAGGATCGCGAGCGCCGTGCGCGGCAGGCGCAGCTCTCCGACCGTGAAGGATGCGCCTGGCACCGTCTCGCCCAGGATGACGCGGATGATCTCGCCGGGTGTGTAGAACGAGTTGCCGAACATCAGGGCGACCGCGGCGAGCGCGAAGAGCAGCAGGCCGAGCACGATGGTGGCCACGGCGTGACGGCGGTGGCGGGCGCGGCGACCGGCCATGATCGCGGCCGGGCCCTGCATCGCGGCCGGGCCCTGGGCCTGTACGAGGGTCACAGCTCACGCACCTTCTGGCGGCGGACGATCCAGATGAAGAACGGTGCGCCGATCACGGCCGTGATGATGCCGACCTGGATCTCCTCCGACGACGGCGCGATCACCCGGCCGATGATGTCGCTCACGAGCAGCAGCGCGGCACCGCCGAGCGCGGAGAAGGGCAGCAGCCAGCGGTGGTCCGTGCCGATCAGCATCCGGCACATGTGCGGGATGACGAGGCCGACGAAGCCGATCGGACCGGCGATCGCCGTGGCTGCGCCCGCGAGGATCACGGCGCCGGCTGCCGAGACGAGGCGCGTGCGGAAGACCCGCTCGCCGAGGCCCGCCGCCATGTCGTCGCCCAGGGCGAGGGAGTTCATGCCTCGTGCGCACATGAAACAGATGAGAGCGCCGAGGGCGAGCACGGGAGCGGTGATCGCGATGCGCGGCCACTCCGCGCCGCCGACGCCGCCGACCTGCCAGGACTGGAACGTCTGCAGCAGGTCGACGCGGGGCAGCATGACCGCGCTGATCAGCGAGCCGAGGGCCGCCGAGGTCGCGGCTCCCGCGAGGGCGAGTTTGAGGGGCGTCGCACCGCCGCGGCCGAGCGAGCCGACCGAGTAGACGAAGACGGCTGCGATCCCCGCACCCACGATGGCGACGGCCATCTGGCTGAACGGATTCGCGAGCCCGAAGAAGGCCAGGCCGAACACGACCGCGAGCGAGGCCCCATTGGTGACTCCGAGGATGCCGGGGTCGGCGATCGGGTTTCGGGTGACGGCCTGCATCGCGGCACCCGAGAGCGCCAGAGCGGCCCCGACGAGGATGGCGAGCACGGTCCGGGGAATCCGCTTGATGATCGCGGCCTGAGAGACGGTGTCGTCTTGCCCGCTGAGCGCGGCGACGATGTCGTCGAGCGACACGGTGCGCACACCGAACGAGACCGACAGGATGCACAGGACGACGATGACGGCGGCGCCGATCAGCAGCCAGAGCACACGCACCGACGTCGGGCGCCGCAGTCTCGCGGCGCCCGACGTCGAAGCGTGGGCGACTGAGGTCACTCGTCGAGCAGCGGTGCTTCGAGGATCGCGAAGTAGTCGTCGATGCCCCACGGGATAGAGAGCGGCGACGGGTTGGCGGAGTTCGCCATCGGGGATGCGTCGGGGAGGATGGCGATGTTGCCGGCGGCGATCGCGGGGATCTTGCCCAGCAGCGGGTCGGCCTGCAGCACCGGGATGATCGACTCGTCGCCGTAGGTGATGAAGACGTCGACGTCGTCGAACTTCTCGACCTCTTCTGCGCTGACCATCAGGTAGAAGTCGGTGCTGTCGGCGTTGTCGGCGACGACCTGCGGCTCTGGCAGACCGAGTTCGAGCAGGAAGCCGGGACGGGTGTCGATGCGCGTGTAGTAGCCGACCTGGCTGAGGTCGTTCGGGTCGATGTAGCTGAAGAGCAGCTTCGCGTCCTTCAGCGCGGGGCGCGCGTCGAGTGCCGCCTGCGTCTGGGCATCCAGATCCTCGATCAGTGCCTGGCCCTCGTCGGCGAGTCCGATCGCCTCGGAGTTCATGGTGATCATGTCCTGCACCGAGGTGCCCCATGCGACCTCGGGGTACGCGACGACAGGAGCGATCTTGGAGAGGGTGTCGTAGTCCTCCTGCGTGAGGCCGGAGTACGAGGCGAGGATCACGTCGGGGTTCGTGTCGGCGACGGCTTCGAAGTCGATGCCGTCGGCCTCGTCGAACAGCACCGGCACCTCACCCGCCTTCTCGGCATCCTTGTCGCCCATCAGCGACACGTCGATGCCGAGCTCGTCGAGCTTGTCCTCGACCCACGGCAGAACGCCGTTGTCGTCGTCGTCGCCCCAGGCGACCTTGCTCATGCCGACCGGCACGACACCGAGGGCAAGAGGTACCTCGTGGTTGGCCCAGTTGACGGTCGCGATGCGATCGGGCTTCTCGCTGATCGTCGTCTCACCGAACGCGTGCGTGACAGTGACCGGGAACGCGTCGGCGGATGCCGGGTTGGTGCCGATCAGGGAGTCGGAGTCCGAGCTGTCGGAGGTGGCGGGGGCCGCGCAGGCGGCGAGGCCTGCTGCCATGACCACGGCGGCGCCGAGGCCGAGAAGACGAGAGATGCGCACGGGTGTTTCCCTTTCGGGTGGTCGGGGGGATGACGCAAAAGCGTCGGGCTCTTTGGTAAGCCTGCCCTAATTTATCAGAAGTTAGGATCGCCTCATACGCCGAGGCGGATGACACCGCGGGGCTAACGTGGGTGCATGGGGATGACATCGGCTGTGCGCAGCGCGAAACGCGCTCCTCTGCTGCAGGTCGTGAAGTCGGCAGTGGCCACGATCGGCGCCTGGCTCATCGCGGGATGGCTGGTGCCCGGTCCATTGCCGGTGTTCGCCGCGATCGCCGCTCTGCTCGTGGTGCTGCCGAGTGTGAACCAGTCGTTCGCCAAGGCGATCGAACGCAGCCTCGGCGTGATCGTCGGCGTCGTGATCGCCACCGGGCTGAGCCTGCTGCTCGGGCCGCAGAGCTGGGTGGTCCTGCTCGCGATCGTCGTCGCGATGCTGGTGGCATGGGTCTTCCGCGCCACCCCAGGCATGGGAAACCAGGTCGCGATCTCGGCGATGCTCGTCCTCGCGCTCGGATCGTCCAGCCCGCAGTACGCCCTGGACCGCATCATCGAGACTCTGATCGGCGTCGCGATCGGCATCATCGTCAACGCCCTGATCGTGCCGCCGGTGCTCACCGCACCAGCGCGGCGCGACCTCGGGCTGCTCGGCGCGGAGATCGCCGCGAGTCTCGACCGGCTGGCCTCGGCGCTGCCCACTGCGCAGACGCCTGCGCAACTTCAGGGGCTGATGGTGGAAGCGCGACTGCTGCGGCCGATGCGCGATGCCGCCGAAGCATCCATCACCGCAGGTGAGGAATCGCTCACGCTCAATCCGCGCCGTGCGCAGCGCGGCGACCTCGCCGAGATGCGCGCACTTCTGGACAGGCTCTCCCCGATCGTCACGCAGGTGATCGGCATGACGCGGGCGTACTTCGACCACTACGACGACGCCCTCGCCGAGGAACCGACGGTGCATGCGATCGCCGAGCAGCTTCGCCGTGCGGGTCATGATGTGCGCCTCGCGGTGCAGGTCGCCGACGTCGCGCCTGAGCCGTCGTCAGAGACCTCGGCCATCCCGGCGCTGACCGCTCCGCTGCGGGTGAAGCCACCGGCATCCGGTCATTGGATCCTGATCGGATCGCTCATGGAAGACCTGCGCCGCATCCGCGAGAAGCTCGTCGGCGAGGAGTGACAGGGTGTGACTTCTCCTGCACTGTTGCGGGACAGCGGCAGTTGCGCACGGGTCGCGTGGATACGGGGTCGTGGGGTCGGCGTGGGCATTTAGCGTTGCGGCATGTTCTTCGATCCCGACTACGCATCCTTCGTACACAGCCACTCCGCGTTGCGCCTCCGCGTGACCGCGCCAACCGATCCGCCCATCTCACGAACTTTCGACATCTGCCGAGGCGCCCCGCTGTCCTGGCTGGGCGAGTCGTTCCTGCTTTCGACCGGCCGGACGCGGCCAGACGGCCCCGACGAAGAGTCCGGCTGGTACGGCGATGTCGATTCGATCATCCCCCGCGCCTCGTGGCAGTACGGAGGGATGCCACTCGAGCCGGAGGCCGGACCGACGCTGAGCATCCCGGGAATGGCTGGCGACTGCAGGGTTGAGGTGCTCGATGATGCCACTGCCACCGTCGTCGGCGAACCGCATGTGCGGATCGTCGATGGCACGCCGGATACGCCGCGCGCAGTAGCCGCATGGGAGTTGTCGCCTGCCAGCTTCCATATCGATCATGTGCAGCACGAGTTGACACGAGAGTTCGGGCTGGTTCTCCCCGATCGCGAATCCGTCTGTTTCCACGAGATGAGCCGTGCGTTCGGTGATGCTTCTGCACTGCGGCCGTTGGCAGAAGCTCTCGCGCCGTTGCAGCGGCTGGCATTGCGTTCGCACCTGGAAGATGCCGAGCTCATGACCGCTCCACTGATCGACGCCGCGGCGGCTCGTTCTCTCACGCACGGCCTCGCCTGGCTGATCGACCGGATCGGCACGGAAGGTATGGAGCAGGACGAACACGGTTGGCTACCGGTCGAACTCGCTCGCGAAGCAGAACAGGCGCTGGAATGGGTGCCGGCACCCGGTGCGCCACCGTCGCCCGGGCATGCGCTGCTCAGCACCGCGCGCTCGTTACGGTTCATCCGCCGCTTCAAGGGCCGCGTCATACCCGTCGCGCACACCAGAGAGCTGTCGGCCAATCCGCTCCGCGCTGTTCGCGAACTCGGCAGTGGAGCGCAGAGGAGGTCACAGGGATACTCGTGGTCCGGCCAACCGGACCATGCGGAGACACTGGCGCTGCTCGCGGTCGCCGACGGAACGGCGACCGCATCCGTGGATCTGAACGAGCGCGTCATGAACGGGCTGGCGGCGCTGGATGAGAACCAGGAGTATCCGTACCGGCAGACGACCGATGCCGAACGTGAATCATCGGCGAAACAGGCCGTGACCTCACTCATGGAGGTGTTGGCTCCGCTCGGCGGCCACGGTGGTTACGGGCTCTTCACTCCGGCCGTGCGCGCATTCGCGCACTCGCTGCTGCGCTGAACTCTTCAGAATCCATCCCACGGAAGGAGGCTTGCTTGCATACTGTAAGCATGCCCAACGTTCTGATCCGTGATCTTCCGCCCGAGGTGCACGCCGTGCTGGCGCAACGCGCTGAGCACAACGGCCAGTCATTGCAGCAGTATCTGACGCAAGAGCTGACTCGGCTGGCGCGCAAAAGGGACAATGCAGAGTTGACTGCCGCAATCAGCGCGCGCGGCGATCGCATTTCTCTCAGCGCAGAAGAGATTATGGAAGCCATCCGACGTGGACGATCGGAATGATGATCGTCGTCGACGCGTCCATTGTTCTGGACCATTTACTCGGCGACCTTGATGCCGCCGTGTCCACACGCATCGACGGCGCCGACCTGGCTGCTCCCGATCTGCTCGACGTCGAGGTCGCATCAGCGCTGCGAGGACTATGGCTGGGGCACAAAGTCACCGAAGAGCGTGTGCATACGACGATCGACGACCTCGCGCGGTTCGAAGCCGATCGGTTCGCCTCGAGCATGCTGATCCCGCGAGCTATGCAACTTCGCGAGAACCTGACGGTGTACGACGCGACGTATGTCGCTCTCGCCGAGGTGCTCGAGTGTGCGCTCCTCACCCGCGACCGCCGCATTGCTGCAGCACCAGGTATCCGTTGCCCCGTGCAAGTGATCTGACCGAGATTACGCTGGTCCCATGTCCGACACGATCACCGTCCCCGACGTCCTCACACAGCTCGCCGCTCTCGAGGATCCGAAGATGCGCGCCGCGAATGAGAAGCGCGGCGACGATCACGGCATCAACCTCTCAAAGCTGCGTGCGCTCGCCAAGAAGGTCAAGACGAACCACGCTCTGGCGAAAGAGCTCTGGGAGACCGGCGAGACCGCACCGCGTCTGCTCGCCCTGCTGATCTGCAAACCGAAGGAGTTCACGGCCGACGAGCTCGATGCAATGCTTCGTGAGACGCGGGCACCGAAGGTCAACGACTGGTTCGTGAACTACATCGCCAAGAAGTCGCCGCTCGCCGAAGAGATGCGACAGCGGTGGTTCGACGACGCCGATCCGACGGTCGCTGCGGCGGCATGGTCACTGACCAGCGAGCGCGTGGCGAAGAACCCGGAGGGGCTCGATCTCGAGGATCTGCTGGACCGCATCGAACGCGACATGAAGGATGCGCCGGCACGGCCGCAGTGGTCGATGAACGAGACGCTCGCGCAGATCGGCATCTACCACCCGCACCTGCGCGCCCGCGCTCTGGAGATCGGCGAACGGCTGCAGGTGCTGGCCGACTACCCCACCGCCCCGGGCTGCACTTCTCCCTTCGCTCCCATCTGGATCGGTGAGATCGTCCAGCGCCGCGAGGGCTGACCCTAGGCTGAGTTCATGAGCACGCACATCGCCGCCGAGCCCGGTCAGATCGCCCCCATCGTCCTGTTCCCGGGTGACCCGTTGCGGGCGAAGTGGATAGCCGAGAACTTCCTCGATGACGCAACGCTGTATTCGGAGACGCGCGGGATGCTGGGATTCACCGGCACCTGGGAGGGGCACCGTGTCTCCGTGCAGGGCTCGGGCATGGGGCAGCCGTCGATGGCGATCTACGCCACCGAATTGTTCACGGAGTACGACGTGCAGACGATCGTGCGGGTCGGATCATGCGGAGCACTGGCCGAGCATCTCTCGGTGCGAGACATCATCATCGCGAACGGCGCGTGCACCGATTCCGGCATCAATCGCGTGCGGTTCAACGGGCTCGACTACGCCCCCGTCGCCGATTTCTCGCTGTTGCGCGCAGCCGTCGAGGCGAGTGAGCAGATGTCTCTGGGGTCGGCCGTGCATGTCGGGCTGCTGTTCTCGAGTGATCAGTTCTACAGCACTCGACCTGAGCTGACAGAGCCATTCGTGCAGCATGGAGCGCTGGCCGTGGAGATGGAGACAAGCGGTCTCTACACTCTGGCTGCGTTCCATGGCCGGCGCGCGCTCAGCATCTGCACCGTCTCCGATCACATCGTCACGGGCGAGGCGACCACGGCGCATGAGCGTGAGCAGACCTTCGGCGAGATGATCGAGATCGCACTGCGCGCGGCGACTGCCTGATGAGGGGAGCGGATGCCGCATAACTCCGGACGAACCTCGCGGACCGGCGACTTTTCGGCGTCGCCGGGGTCGAAACCGGCCGATTCTCCGGAGTTGTGCGGTGCCCGACGTTCGTCCAGGTCGCGGTGAGGGATGATCGAAGGACCATGACTTCTTCCGCGCGCCTCGATCCGACCTCCCTGCGCGACACCGAGGGCGCGATCGACCCGGATGCCGTCTACCTGGCGTTCGTCGAATGGGCAGAGGCCACCGGCATCCGGTTGTACCCGGCGCAGGACGAAGCGGTCATCGAGATCGTCTCGGGTCAGAACCTGATCCTGTCGACGCCGACCGGCACCGGGAAGTCGCTCGTCGCCGTCGGTGCGCACTTCGCCGCGCTCGTCGAGGGCCGCCGAAGCTACTACACCGCGCCGATCAAGGCCCTCGTGAGCGAGAAGTTCTTCGCGCTCGTCGACACCTTCGGGCCAGAGAACGTCGGCATGATCACGGGTGATTCGTCGGTGAACGCGGATGCTCCGATCATCTGCTGCACGGCCGAGATCCTCGCCAACCTCGCTCTGCGCCAGGGACCTTCGGCTGACGTCGGGCAGGTCGTGATGGATGAGTTCCACTTCTACGCCGACCCGGACCGCGGGTGGGCGTGGCAGGTTCCGCTGCTCACGTTGCCGCAGGCGCAGTTCGTCCTGATGTCGGCGACCCTGGGCGATGTGACCGCGCTGGCGGCAGACCTGAGTCGGCGCACCGGCCGCGAGACAGCGACCGTGACGGGCGTCGAACGTCCGGTGCCGCTGCACTTCTACTACGAGCTCACCCCGATCCATGAGACGGTCGACGACCTGCTGACGACTGGCCAGGCACCGATCTACGTCGTGCACTTCTCGCAGGCCGCAGCCATGGAGCGCGCGCAGGCGTTGTCGAGCATGAAGATCGCGACCCGCGAGCAGCGCGATCAGATCGCCGAGCTCATCGGAGAGTTCCGCTTCACGACGGCGTTCGGCAAGACGCTCTCGAAGTTCCTGCGCGCGGGCATCGGAGTGCATCACGCCGGCATGCTGCCCAAGTATCGGCGGCTCGTCGAACAGCTCGCTCAGCGCGGGATGCTGCGCGTGATCTGCGGAACCGACACGCTCGGGGTCGGCATCAACGTGCCGATCCGGACGGTGCTGCTCACGGCGCTGACGAAGTTCGATGGCACGCGCATGCGGCAGCTGAACGCCCGCGAGTTCCATCAGATCGCCGGACGTGCGGGCCGCGCCGGCTTCGACACGGCCGGCACCGTGGTCGCCCAGGCGCCGGAACATGAGACCGAGAACGCCGCGCTGATCCGCAAGGCCGGCGATGACCCGAAGAAGAAGCGCAAGATCATCCGCAAGAAGGCGCCGGACGGCTTCGTGTCGTGGGGTGAGCCCTCGTTCCGCAAGCTGATCGACGCCGAGCCGGAGACGCTGACCTCGCACATGCAGATCACGAGCGCGATGATACTCAACGTCATCGGTCGCGGCGGAGACGTGTTCGCGAATATGCGCGCGCTGGTATATGACAATCACGAGCCGCGGGCAAGGCAACGGATGCTGGCGCTGCGGGCGCTGGGAATCTATCGGACACTGCGGGAATCAGGGATCGTCGAGCAGTCGGAGCCTCGCTCCCTGAGCCTGTCGAAGGGGCGAGAGCCAGAGATCAGCCTCACCGTCGATCTGCAGCCGAACTTCGCGTTGAACCAGCCGCTGTCGCCTTTCGCTCTCGCCGCGTTCGAGCTGCTGGATCCGGATGCCGCGACCTTCGCGCTCGACATGATCTCGATCGTCGAGGCGACGCTCGACGATCCGCGCGCGGTGCTGAGCCAGCAGGAGTTCCTCGCCCGCGGCGACGCGGTCGCCGAGATGAAACGCGAGGGCATCGAGTACGACGAACGCATGGAGCTGCTCGAGCAGATCACGTATCCGAAGCCGCTCGAAGAGCTGCTGGGCGCGACGTTCGAGACGTACAGCGCGGCGCAGCCGTGGATCCGCGACTTCGAGCTGCGGCCGAAGGCCGTCGTTCGCGACATGTACGAGCGAGCCATGTCGTTCGGGGAATATGTCGCGTATTACAAGATCGCACGGTCAGAGGGAGTGGTGCTGCGGTACTTGTCGGACGCGTATCGCGCGGCGTCGCAGACCATCCCGGAGGATCTGAAGAACGAGGATCTGCGTGACCTCATCGAGTGGCTCGGAGAGCTCGTCCGCCAGGTCGACTCCTCGCTCTTGGATGAGTGGGAGGAGCTGCGGGCCGGCACCGACAACGGCGTCGTCGATCTGGATGCTCTCAAGGCCGCCGAGCACGTCGAGGAGCCGATCGTGCCGCCCGCGCCGAAGCGTCTCACGAGCAATGTGCGCGCGTTCCGCATCCTGGTGCGCAATGAGCTGTTCCGCCGGGTGCAGCTCGCCGCCCGCGAAGACGTCGACGCCCTGGCGGCGCTCGATCCCACGTTCGGCTCCGACGGGTGGAACGACGCCCTCGACGCCTACTTCGCCGAGCACGATGACATCCTCACCGGCCCGGACGCCCGCAGTTCGAAACTCCTGCTGCTGACCGAGGGTTCCGCGACCTGGACCGTGCGGCAGATCATCGATGACCCCGCCGGTGACCACGACTGGGGCATCGCCGCGACGATCGACCTCGCAGCATCGGACGAGGCGGGTGAAGCCGTCGTGACGGTGACCGGGGTGGACCGGCTCTGAGTCGCATCAACTGTGTCGGATCGTTGCACTTCTGGCGGCCGCTCAGGACTCATGTGGCCGCCAGAGTTGCTCGCGGCCGCCAGAGTTGACCGCCGCCCCGCGCTCGTCCGTGCATCCGCGGGTCTTCGGTCGGAGCGGAGTACGCCGGCGGACACCCGGCGGCGACAGCATCCGGTCGCCGTTCGTAGTGAGGACGTTCTTCCGCGAGCTGCGGTGAGCCTGCAGAAGAGGCGGCCGGGCTACTCCCCCTCGGCCGCCCGCGCGGCGATCGCCTGCCATTCCAGCAACAGCGGGTCCAGATGCCGTGGCAGCAGCGAATACGCCTCGCGCACCGGCCGGTAGGCGCGTACCCACTCCGATTCGGGCGCGAAACTGTCGGCAGCGTGCACGGTCGCAGCGACGGACTCGTCCCACGACGGGTGAACGCGGGCGCCGACGAACGCGGAGATCGCGGCACCGATGCCCGCGGCATCCGTCAGTCTGTTGCGCCGCACAGGTCTTTCGAACACGGCGGCGAGGATGCGCATCATCAGGTCCGAACGAGAACCGCCACCTGACACGATCACGCTCTCGAACCGGTGGCCGAGCGCGTCCTCCATCGCATCGACGTGCCCGCGCATGGTGAGGGCGATGCCCTCCAGGATGGCCCGGTGCACGTGGAATCTTCCCTGACGCCCGTCGAACCCGAGCAGCGCTCCGCGCCGGTGCGACGCCCCGCCTGGGGCGAGCCAGTCCAGAACGGCCATCAGCCCATCGCTGCCCGGCGCGATGCCGCTCGCCCCCGCATTGAGCTCGTCATCGGTGATCCCGTGCCCGGCGTCGAGCAGGTCGCGCCACCAGCTGACCGTCCACATGCCCCGCCGGATGCCGTCGCTCTCGTACAGGTACCGACCCGGCTCAGCCGCGAAGTTCGTCCAGTAACGGTCATCACTCGCGCTCGCGTCGCGCCCGACCGTCATCGCCGCGATGTATGTGCCGAGCGAGAGAAGGGCCGTCCGATCGTCCCTCAGCCCCGAGCCCAACGCCTCCACAGCCTTGTCGTTCGCGGTGGCATACACGGCCAGCCCGGTGGGAAGGCCGGTCGCCGCGGCGGCAGCGGCGGTGACCCGACCGAGCATCGCACCCGGCAGCACGAGGTCGAACAGCTGCTCCGCCCGCATTCCGGTGCGCGCATAGGCGTCCGGGTCGTCGGACCAGCGCCACCGTTCCTGATCGACGGGCCACACCCCCTGCTGATTGCCGACGCTGTCGCGCAGCTCACCGGTCAGCCGATGGGTCAGATATCCGGACGATGTCGTCACGTAGTGCACGCGCGCATCCTGCTCGTGCGGCCGCGACACGCGTTCGTCCATCCAGCTGAGCACGGGCTCGACGAGACCGCCGTCCGCGTCGAGCAGCGCACGACAGAAGCGAATGGTGCACAGCCCGACCCCTACGATGCGATCGGGATCGCCCTTGAAGCGGCCGAGCGCCTCGCGGCAGGCCTCGACGATCGAGTCCCAGAGATCGTCGTCGGGATGCACGACGTGACCGGGCGACGGCGACTCGGTCGGCCTCAACCGCCGCTGCGCCGAGGCGTGGATCCTTCCAGCCTCATCGACGACGAGCACCTTGGTCGATTGCGACCCGCCGTCGATGGCGACGACGTAGCGGGGTCCGCTCACGCCTCGAGCGGGAGGATCGTGCCCGCGTTCATCACGCCGTTCGGGTCGAACGCCTGCTTGAGCCGCTCCAGCATCGGGTACGCCGAGCCGTGCTCCTGGCGGGTCCAGGGTGTGCGGTACTTGCCGATGCCGTGGTGGTGCACCATCGAACCTCCCAGTCGCAGTGCTTCTTCCACGATGATCGCATTGAGCGGCACGTGATAGAGGTCGATCTCCTGCCGCGGCTCGCAGTCGATGTCGTAGTCGTAGACGAAGTAGAGGTTCGTGCCGGTCTGGTAGCTGTGCGACGAGTGCGCTCCGAGCATCGTGAGGTGATCGGCGCGCGGGTACTCCGATCGGATGCGGTCGATGACGGCGTGGTAGAGGCTGCTCACCCCTGACCAGTTGATCGACACCTCGGTGGTGTACCCGAGATGCGAATCGCGCAGCATCGCCTCCTTCTCGGCGTCGATCTTGTCCTGCCCCCAGTTGAGTCCCTGGAACCACGTCTCGATGTGGGCGGAGTCGACCCGCTGGTGCGGGCGGTCGGCGAACACCGCCTCGATGCCTGTAGCCGTCGCGGCCGCGAGCGGCTCAGGACCCTCGGCGGTGAGCACGACGACCGACTTGCCCTCGGAGAAGTGCGCGAAGTGCTGGTTCGCGTCCTCGGGCGAGTAGACCCGGCACACCGACGGCCGGTATCCGGCGGTGACGAGTTCGCGCAGCGCCTCGACCCCGACCTCGAACTCGTCGACGAGGAAGCCGAAGAACCGGGTGTTCTCCGGGTGGTACGGGAAGATCTTCGCCGTCACCTCGGTGATCACGCACAGTGCACCCTCGTTGCCGATGATGATGTGGCGGATGTCGGGACCGGCAGCACGACGCGGCACGTTCTTGATACGCGTCACCGTGCCGTCGGGGAACACCGCTTCGAGGCCGACGACCATGTCCTCGATCGCACCGTAGAGCGTCGAGAACTGTCCGATGGATCTGGTCGCGACCAGCCCGCCGTACTGCGCGAGCGGCTTGGACTGCGGCGAATGGCCGGTGGTCAGGCCGCGCTCGCGGAGTTCGTCCTCGAGCCGCTGCAGCGGCACGCCGCACTGCACGGTGACCATCATGTCGGTCTCGTTCACGTCGAGGACGCTGTCCATTCTCGAGCCGTCCAGGACGATCGTGTCCTCGATGACCGTCTCGAGACCGCCCTCGGTCGCCGTGCGGCCGGTGCGCGGCACGACGTTGACCAGGTTGTCGTTCGCGAAGCGCAGAACAGCCGCCACCTCTTCGGTGGTGCGGGGGTAGGCGATGATCGCAGGGATCGGGCCGTCGAAGATGCCGTGCACGGACTGGTACTTCTTGAAGCGGTCGACACTGGCGAGCTTGAGCTCGCGCGGATCTGTGTCGACCCCATCGGCGCCGAGGAGCGCGGTGACGCGCGTGACGATCTCGTCGCGACTGAGGGCGGATCGTGATGCCGACATGGGAATGGCCTTCGCTTTCAGTGGTAGTTCGAATCGGGTGGGTCTGTGACGAGCTGGTCAGCGGACGAGATAGCCGCCGTCGACGACGAGCACGTGCCCGTTGACGTAGTCGGAGGCGCGGCTCGCGAGGAACACCGTCGCCCCCATGAGGTCGGCCGGGTCTCCCCACCTCTCGGCGGGGATGTGCTCGAGGATCCGTCGGCTCGCCTCGGGATCGGAACGGGTGGCCGCCGTGATCGCGGTCGCGAAATACCCCGGCGCGATCGCGTTGACCTGGATGCCGTCGGCGGCGAGCTCGTCGCAGTACGCCTTCGTGAAACCGACGACCCCGGCTTTCGTCGCGGCGTACGCGGGCGATTGCTTGCCGCCGAGAAATGCGAACAGCGAGGCGATGTTGATGATCTTCCCGCGGCCCTGGCTGCGCATGACACGACTCGCCTCATGCGCGAGCTCGAACGGTGCCGTGAGGTTGACCGCGATCATCGGATCCCACTTGTCACGATCGAACGCATCGACATCGTCGAGCAGCGCGATGCCGGCCGAGTTGACGAGCACGTCGAGCGATCCGAAGCGCTCGACGCAGGCCGCGACGACCTCTGCCGGCACGCCACGGCGGGCGATGTCCGCCTCGAGGAACGCGTATTCGCGTCCTTCGGCCTCGACCAGGCGACGCGTCGTGCCGTCGTCGTCTGCGAGCCCGGCCACGAAGACGTTCGCTCCCGCCTTGGCCAGGGCAAGGCTGAAAGCCCGACCCAGTCCGGTGTTGCCACCCGTGATGACGGCCGTCCGGCCGTCGAGTGAGAACAGGTCGAGGGAGAAGTCGGTGATCTCCATGCTCACCTGCCGTCGGGTGCGAACGGGTCGGCGATGTTCACGTAGCGCGTCTCGAGGTACTCATCGATCCCCTCGAATCCCCCCTCACGCCCGAGACCGGACTGCTTGACGCCGCCGAACGGCGCGGCGGGGTTCGACACGACGCCGGCGTTGATACCGAACATGCCCGTCTCGAGTCGCTCCGCGAGGCGGAGACCCCGGTTGAGATCCGATGTGTACGCGAACGAGACGAGCCCGAACGGCGTGCGATTGGCGATCTCGATCGCCTCCTCCTCCGTGTCGAACACGACGATCGGGGCGACGGGACCGAAGATCTCCTCCTCGAGGATCGCCGCATCCACCGGCACGTCCGCGAGCACGGTGGGCTCGTAGAAGTAGCCGGCTCCGGGAAGCGCGTGCCCGCCCAGAGCGAGAGTGGCCCCGTCGCTGACAGCGCCGTCGACCAGCTCCGCGACCTTGCTCCGCGTCGCCTCATCCACGAGAGGACCCATCGTGGTCTCGGCATCCGTTCCGCGGCCGACCCGGAAAGCGGCGATTCGCTCGGTGAACAGCCGAGTGAACTCGGCGGCGACGCCTCGCTGGACGAGGAAGCGGTTCGCGGCCACGCAGGCCTCCCCGCCGTTGCGCATCTTCGCCAGCACGGCACCGTCGACGGCCTTCGAGAGGTCGGCGTCGTCGAACACGAGGAACGGCGCATTGCCGCCGAGCTCCATCGAGACGCGCAGCACCTGTTCGGCGGAGTCGGCGATCAGGCGTCTGCCGACCTCTGTGGAGCCGGTGAAGGACAGCTTCCTCAACCGCGGATCGCGGATGAGCGGACCAGTGACGGCGCCGGCGCTCGTGGTCGGGATGACCGTGAGCACGCCGTCGGGCAGTCCCGCCTCTCGCAGCACCTCGGCGAACAGCAGTGCGGTCAACGGAGTGAGCGCTGCGGGCTTGAGTACCATGGTGCAGCCCGCGGCGATCGCCGGTGCGATCTTGCGCGTCGCCATCGCAAGCGGGAAGTTCCACGGCGTGATGAACAACGACGGCCCCACCGGGGTCTTCATCACCAGCAGGCGGCTCTTTCCGTCGGGGGCCATCGCGAACCGACCCGAGATCCGTGGTGCCTCCTCGGAGAACCAGCGCAGGAACTCGGCGCCGTAGGCGACCTCGCCACGGGATTCCGCGAGCGGCTTGCCCATCTCGAGGGTCATCAGCAGGGCGAAGTCGTCCGCGCGTGCGGTGACGATTTCGAAGGCACGGCGCAGGATCTCGCCGCGCTCCCTCGGCGGCGTGGCCGCCCAGCTCTCCTGTGCCGCTGCCGCTGCGGCGAGCGCGCGTTCGCCGTCCTCTGGCCGGGCGTCGGCGACCTCGAGGAGCACTTCGCCCGTCGAGGGATCGGTGACCGGGAAAGTACGGCCACCCTCGGCATCCGTCCAGCCGTCGCCGAGAAGCAGCTGCGTCGGCACGCGCCCGAGCAGTTGCTTCTCGCGAGTGTCCGTGGTGGGCTCCGTAGCGATCATGCCTGCTCCTCCGATCCGGCCAGCGCGAGCTCGGGTACGAGCCTGAGCTCGCTGTGGATGAGGTCTTCGTACAACCGGAACGGCGTCATCTCCCCCGCCTTGTCGCCGTAGGACGCACGCGCCCGCCGGTAGACCTGCTCGACCAGCGAGGAGAGCTCGACGGGCACACCGACGGACCTGGCCAGATCGATGGACAGTCCCAGATCCTTGCAGGCGAGTGCGATGGCGAAGCCTTCGTCGTAGTCGCCGTGCTCCAGGATGGAGAGCACGTCACGCTCCACGAACGTGCTGTTCGCTGGGCTCGCGATGAGCGAGTCGCGCAACACTCCCAGATCCACCCCTGCGCGAACGCCGACGGCCAGCACCTCCGCGGTCGCGACCAGGTGCGAGAACCAGAGCTGGTTGATCATCAGCTTCACGGCGTAGCCGGCACCGTGGCCGCCGACGTGAAGGATCCGATCCGGGTCGCCCATGACCTCGAGTACGGGGCGGACCCTTTCGACGTCGTCGGCATCGCCGCCGACGAAGATCTGCAGCATGCCCGATGCGGCGCCCTTGGCCATTCCGCTCACCGGCGCATCGAGGATGCGCAGTCCGCGCGCACTCTCCTCCGCGCGCACCCGGTCGGCCACTTCCGGCACCGAGGTGGACATGTCGATCCACGTGGCGCCGTCGGCGATGCCCTCCAGCATGCCGCCGGGACCGCTCACGACCTCGGTCACATGACGCGGCGTCGGCAGCATCGTGATGATGATGTCGCTGGCCGCGGCGACCTCGGCGGCCGTCGCAGCCCACGTCGCGCCGCCTTCGACGAGCGCTGACGCCGCCTCCGGACGGACATCGGTGACGATGAGAGAGTATCCCGCCTTTTGCAGGTTCGAGGACATGCCCGAGCCCATGCTGCCGAGGCCGATGAAGCCGACCGTCGGGGTAGTGACCATGCTTATCAGTTCTCCAGTGCTCAGTCGACCGGGGCCGTGTAGAAGGGATTGCGAGGTGCCGATCGTGCGTCGAGAACCTCTTCGGTGCGCGGCAGACCTTGCGAGCCGTTGCGCAGTGCGGTGCGGGTGGCTTCACGGTTGTTGCGGTACACGGCATCCGCGTCGTCCGCTCCCGGATTCACCCAGACGGCGGTGATCACGACGTTGTCGTCGACAGCATCCGCGGGGAGCGTGCCCTCGGCGACGGCATCCGCGACGCCAGCCGCGACACCGGCCTGCGCCGGGCCCCAGATGTGGTTGCCATGCTCATCGTTCGCCGGTGCGGCCTTGGTGACGAACAACGTCAGAGGCTTGACGGGAAGGGAGGGGCGCAGCACCGCGACGAACGGCACATGCCCCGGACTCGGTGTCGCGAGGGCCGTGGCCCAGGCGGTGCCGGCCGGCCCGGTGCGAGGACCGTAGACGCTGTTGATGTGCGCCGCGTTGACCCCTTCGCCGATGAAGCTCTCGCCCAGCTGAAGCGCGTCCGTCATCAGATCAGCTCCTGCTCTTCGAGCCAGTCGATCGCGACGTCCTCGGGGTCTTCACCCTCGACGTCGACGAGTGCGTTGAGCTTCTGCATCTCCTCGGTGGTCAGCAGCGGGGCGATCTCGGCGATGATGTCCGCGATCTCCGGATAGTCGTCGAGGACCTCCTGGCGGATCGTGAAGCCGCCCTGGTAGGAGGGGAAGAACTCCTCGTCGTCCTCCATCACGACCAGGTCGAGGGCGGGGATGCGGCCATCGGTCTGGAACACCTCGCCGAAGTTGCAGTCGTCGCCCTTCTGGGTCGCGGTGTAGATGACACCGGTGTCGAGCATCGTGACATTCGAATCCGGGACATCGATCCCGTACGCGGTCTTGAGCCCTGGCCAGCCGTCGTCCCGAGTGGAGAACTCGCTCTCGATGCAGAACGTCTGATCCTCGGCGGGGAGCGCGGCGACGTCGCTCATCGTCTTCACGCCGAGTTCTTCGGCCTTGTCGGCGCGGACGGCGAACGCGTAGGTGTTGTTGAGGGGTGCGGGGTCGAGCCACGCGATGCCCTTCTCGGCATCCGCTTCCTTGACGGCGTCGAACTGGGCCTCAGCACCCTTGACCGGCGTGGTATTTCCGTTATACGTGATCCAAGAGGTGCCGGTGTACTCCCAGTAGCCGATGAAGTCGCCGTTCTCGAGCGCCTGGCGCACGTTCGCCGAGCCGACCAGCTTCACGTTCGCCTCGAGGTCAGCACCGTACGCGTTGAGCAGCTCGGTGGTGATGTAGGCGAGGATGTACTGCTCTGAGAAGTCCTTCGAGCCGACCTGCCCGGTCAGGCCTTCGAGTTCGTCGCCGGCGCTGGCGGTGCTGGTCGAGCCAGAGCATCCCGACAGAAGGAGCGCACCCGCGGCGAGCGCGGTGACTCCGGTGATGAGGTGTTTCTTCATGATTGCTCCTTGATGTGTGACGTGCAGATGCGTGTGATGGGAAGTGCGGGTCACAGCCCGCGCGGGCGGACTGCTTCTTCGACGAGACCGGCGATCCAGTCGATGAGGACGGCGATGGCAGCGACCAGCACCGCGCCGACGAGCAGCACGGGGAAGCGCTGCAACTTCAGGCCGTTGACGATCATGTCGCCGAGACCGCCGGCGTTGATGAACGTCGCGATCGTCGCGACGCCGACGCAGAAGACGAGGGCGGTGCGCAGCCCGGCGAGGATCACGGGCGATGCGAGCGGAAGCTCGATGCGGCGCAGCACCTGCCCTGACGTCATCCCCATGCCGCGGGCGGCTTCCTTGACTCCGCCATCGACCTGCTCGAGGCCTACCAGAGTGTTGCGCAGCACAGGGAGGAACGAGTACGCGACGAGAGCGACCAACGCCGTGGCGAAACCGGTCTGCCATACGATCGCCAGCAGGATCACGACGCCGACCGCCGGCGTGGCCTGGCCGATGTTCGCGAGTCCGAGGGCGAAGGCGTGCACGACCTTCGAGCGACTGCGATAGACGCCGATGCCGGCGGGGATCGCGAGGACCGCGACGAGTGCTGAGGCCGCGGCGGTGAGCAGCAGGTGCTCTCCGACACGGGACAGGATGTAGTCAGGGTTGAGGGTGCGCTGCTCGATCGAGTCCAGCGGGATCGTCGCCACCCAGACCAGGGTGAGCACGAGCACGGCACCGACCATCAGCGGCGCGGCAGACACGCGCACAACCGAACCGCCAAACCGGCGTCGAGTGGCGACGGGCGTCGCCTGGGTCGCGGAGATGACGCTCATCTCAGCGGCGTCCCTCGACAGTCGACGACTCAGGCGCATCGCTGAGGACGGCGGAGATCGCGGCGTTGTCCAGTGACCCCTTCACTCGCTCGTCCGCGCCGACGACGTTGATGACTTCCGCCCCGGTGAGCACGAGCAGGTCGAGCGCGTCGCGCAGTGACGCGTCCGCACCGATCTGTGGGGCTGCGTCGGATGCCGGCCGAAGCTGTGCCTCCGCAATGGGGATGAGAGCCAATCGCTTCAGGGCCGCCCCCTGGCCGATGAACGACGAGACGTAGTCGTTCGCCGGGTTCGCAAGGATGCGTGCCGGTGTGTCGAACTGTTCGATGCGAGAGCGCTCGCTGAGCACGGCGATCCGATCGCCGAGTCTGATCGCCTCGTCGAAGTCGTGCGTGACGAAGATGATCGTCTTTCCGATCTCCGCCTGCAGCCGCAGGAACTCGGCCTGCAGCTTCTCGCGGGTGATCGGGTCGGTCGCGCCGAACGGCTCGTCCATGAGCATGACCGGCGGGTCGGCGGCCAGGGCGCGCGCGACACCGGCACGCTGCTGCTGGCCGCCGGATAGCTGCTTCGGGTAACGCCCCGCGAACTGACCCGGATCCAGCTGTACGGTGCGCAGCAACTCGTCTACGCGCTCGGCGGTCTTCGCCTTCGACCAGCCGAGCAGTCGGGGCACGACGCCGATGTTCTCGGCGATCGTCAGGTGCGGAAAGAGTCCGATCTGCTGGATGACGTAGCCGATGTGGCGTCGCAGCTGATTCGGATCCATCGAGAGGATGTCGGTCCCATCGATGCGGATCGAACCGCTCGTCGGCTCGATGATGCGATTGACCATCTTCATCGTGGTGGTCTTGCCGCAGCCGCTCGGGCCGACGAACATGACCAGCTCCCCGGGGTCGATCCGCATCGAGAAGTCCTCGACCGCGGGAGCCTCCTGACCTGGGTAGACCTTGGTGACATCGCGGAGCTCGATCGAGACGCCGCGCTGCTTCTTCGAGATCGCGGACAGGAACCCGGTGTCGGTGGTGACGCTGCCGGTGGCGGTGGTGACGCTGCCGGTGGCGGTGGTGACGCTGCCGGTGGCGGTGGTGAGATCAGGCACGGAGCCCCCTCGAAGTCGTGTAGCGGGAGATGAGGACGAATGCTCCGTCAACGAGGAGCGCGAGGATGATGACTCCCACGGTTCCGGCGAGCGCATAGTTCAGTGCGTTCTTCGAGCCGAGCGAGGAGAGTCCCTTGAAGATGTACTGGCCGAGACCCGGACCCGCGACGTACGCGGCGATCGCAGCGATGCCGAGGGAGAGCTGAGCTGCGACCCTGGTGCCGGTGAGGATCACCGGCCACGCGAGCGGCAACTGAGTGGTGAGCAGCACCCTCGGGCGACTCATCCCCATCGCCGTGGCCGACTCGAGGATGTGCGCCGGGACCTCGCGGAGCCCGACGACGGTGTTGCGGATGATCGGCAGCAGCGAGTAGAAGACCAGGGCGACGATCGTCGGCCCCCAGCCGAGACCCAGGACCGGACTGAGCAGTGCCAGCAGGGCCAGCGACGGAATCGTGATCGCCACGGACGCCGACGTGATCGCGATCGCGCGCGGTGTGGCACGGTTCCAGACGAGGAGTCCGAGGACCACACCGACGACGAGCGCGATGGCGAGCGAGAGCGCGACGACGAGCAGATGCTCGGCTGCCAGCTCGAGGATGTCCTCCCAGCGGCGTTCGAGGAACGTCGTGACGTTGTCGAGGTCGAATCCTGACACGGGACAGTGGCTCCTTTCTCACCGTTGAGTGAACCGTCGGGATGACGATGAGATCAGATTAGGATGCCGATGACATTCTCGCAACACATGTTGTGCATATGGCAACCAATGCTATGCTGACGCGATGACACCGACCGAAAGGGGCTCCCGCCGGAACACATCCGGGCTGGGGCGGGACATCGAGATCCTCGAGTTGCTGGGCAGTGACGAGGCCGTCGCCGGCGGTGGCCTAGGAGTCATGCGCATAGCGCAACTCACCGGCCGCGACAAAGCGGTGATCTCGCGGACGATGGCGACGCTGTCCGACGCGGAGCTCGTGGAACGGGATCCGTCGACCATGAATTTCCGATTGGGCAGCCGGCTCTTCGCGATCGCGGCGAGGACGACCGAGGCGACGCTGGTGAGCCGGGCACGCGCGCACCTGCGCAACATCGCGCAGTCGACTCGTGAGACGACTCACCTCTGCGTGCTGCGCGGTGGCAATGTGCTGACGGTGCTCAGCGAGCTCAGCCCGCACGAGTTCCGCACCACGGGATGGGAGGGCGTGACGACGGCCGCATGGCGCACACCGTCAGGCCGCGTGCTCATCAGCGACTGGGATCGGAAGTCGCTGACCCGCTGGTACGAGGAACACGGCCGGGATGAGCCCCTCGTCGGACCGCTGAATCCCGCCATGGCCGCGGCCGGCTTCGCTGTTCTGGAGACACCCCCGGAGAACAAGGCGATCGTCCGCGATCTCGACTCTCTCTTCGCAGAGCTGCAACGCATCCGAGAACGGGGTTACGCGACTCTCGACGAGGAGCTCGAACTCGACGTGGTCGGCGCCTCCGCGCCCATCACCGATTTCACCGGTCGCATCATCGCGGCCATCAACGTCAGCGCGCCGAAGTCACGGATCGGCGGACAGCTGGACCGTCTGGGGGCGTATGTCGCGCAGGCGGCGAGCGAACTGTCCGCATCATTGGGGGCGCCGCAACCACCCCTGCGCCAGTAAGCGTCCTCGCGCTCCGGTGGCATCTCCACTCAGCCGAAGAGCTGAGCGGCCTCGAGATAACGCGCTTCAGACACGCGCTTGGAGTCCCCGAGCGCTTCGTCGAGATCCACATCATCCACGTCTGTTCCGTGGAGGGCGACCATACGCCCCCAAGCCTGAGCAGACACGAGGTCGATCGCGCGCATGCCGAACCGCGTGGCAAGCACCCGATCGAAGGCGGTGGGAACACCGCCGCGCTGGATATGACCGAGAAGCGTGGCTCGCGTCTCTATCCCGGTGCGCTGCTCGATGAGCGCAGCAACGCGTTCTCCGATTCCGCCCAGGCGCGGTCGCCCAAATGCATCATTTCCCTTCGTCGAGTGCGCGGTCTCGTCTCCATCGAAAACGAAGCCTTCAGCGACCACCACAAGGGGCGCTCGACCGCGATCACGTGCCGATTGAACCCAGCCAGCCAGCTCGTCCATGCCGGTGCGGCGCTCGGGAATGAGGATGGCGTGTGCGCCGGCCGCCATACCGGAGTGCAGCGCGATCCACCCGGCATGACGCCCCATCACCTCGGCGACCATGCAGCGAGCATGCGAGTCACCGGTGGTGCGCAGTCGATCCATCGCCTCTGTCGCGATCGACACCGCCGTGTCGAACCCGAACGTCATGTCGGTGGCGTTGAGGTCGTTGTCGACCGTCTTCGGAACCCCGATCACGTGGATACCGGCATCGTGGAGCCGTCTGGCGACGGCCAGCGTGCCGTCGCCGCCGATCGCCAGGATCGCATCGATCCGGTGTTCGCGCATCACCGCACGGACGGCATCCTCGCCGCCGAACTCCCAGGGATTCGTGCGACTGGTGCCGAGAATGGTGCCGCCGAGTTTGCTGATGCCACGCACGTCCTGGCGGGTCAACGGAACGACGTCGCCGACGGCGGTTCCCCGCCAGCCGCCGCGATACCCGATGAAGGATTGCCCGTAGGTCTCCTCGCCGTGAAGCACGGCGCCGCGGATCACCGCATTCAGGCCCGGGCAGTCTCCTCCACCCGTGACGATGCCGATCCTCATCTCAACAACGCTCCCGCGGTGAGGGTACCGAGATCACGGCGATCTGGCCAGACTTCGCGGCGGCGACAGCTGCTGATCCGTGGGGGAGGAAGACAGCGTGCCCGGGCTCGAGTGCAATGCTCTGATCCGCAGAGCGCACGGTGCAGCCCGATGTGATGGCGACCAGGATCCTCGGTCCCGGCCCGGCAACGGCGATGCCATCGGGTCGCAGCGCATGGACTTCGAGATCGAACTCTTCCGGCGAGTCGGCAGCCGCGCTGCGGTGAGGCCGATTCACGAGTGCCGGTGACGTGATCAGATTGGCGACCGATTCTTCGACGTCTACCCGCTTGGCGGTCAGACCGAGCCGGAACACGTTGTCGGAGTTGGCCATCACCTCGAGCGCGAGCCCCGACATGTAGGCGTGCGGAACGCCCGAAAGCACCATCACCGATTCGCCTGGTTCGAGATATATCCGGCGGAGCATCAGGCTTGCGGCGAGGCCGGAATCACCGGGATACTGCTCGGCGAGCTCAAGGAGCGTTGCGGCTGCGGCATGCTCCCCCTCTGCCACGACCGCGCGGGCGACATCGACGAGGAGGTCGATCTCACTGGTCGACGCTCCTGCCAAGATCGCGATGGCGTCGCGAATGGCCTTCTCGTCTCCGCGCGCGAGCGCCGTGCCGGCAGCACGAGTCAGCGGATGGTCGAAGGCGTCGAGAACCGCCTCGGCGTCGGCGACCGGCAGCAGCCCGACGAGTCCATCGAACTTCGTGAGCGCCAGTATCTGCTCCGGCTTGTGGTTCGCATCGACGAATTTCGGCTCCGGCGCAGAACTCGAGAGTTGCTCGGCGTGGGCTTCGCGCGCGCGTTCCGCCCGTGGGTGGACCTGAAGAGACACCGCCTTGCCGGGAGCGATCAGCTTCACGAGGAACGGAAGCTGTCCGTCGAATCGCTCTGCGATCTCGTCCCCGAGCATGTGGGCCGCGTCGTTCGAGATCATCTCGTTGAGAGGTTGACCATCTTCGAGGGTCGCCGGGCCCGCAGGGTGCGCCCCGTACCAGATCTCGGCCAGCGTTTCGTCAGCGATGCCAATGCCCGTCAGATTCTGGATTGCGGATCGTGAACCCCACGAGTAGTACTTTTCTGCCGCGTTGAGGAGATACATGCCGCCCCTATCCGAACTGCCGAACGTCTGCGGGAAGCTGCGGCCATCCGCCCATGTAACGGCACGTGAACGAGCCGCGCCGGATACCGCTGTGCAAGGCTTCCTCCACATCGTCACCCCTCAGTCGGGCGGCGATGAAGCCCGCCATGAACGAGTCCCCGGCGCCCGTGGTGTCGACGACTGCCACCGGCTCCGACGGAACGCGCCAGCGTCGTTCGGCACGACCTGCCAATGCTCCACGCGCTCCGAGCGTCGCCACGGCGAGTTCACTCGGTCCGGCCACGGCGGCCGAGACGATGCGCTCGGCCTCAACCTCATCTTCTCCGGCGGAGGCGAACTGGACCGCAAGTCGGTGGGAGTCGGGCGAGACGCTGCAGTCCTGACTCATCGGGACGTCGGACAGCTGTGCGACGGCTTCGCCGAAGCTCTGCGATTTCGGCAGCATTCCCACGTGGATCCACCGTGCGTCCGCGATCCGACGCAGAGCGTCATCGTCCGGGTGATACTGGGCCGTGACGCCGAAGTCCTCGGATTCGAAGCGCCGATCACCGTCCGCGTCCCTGCGGATGGTGGTGAGCGCAGTGCGCCCGCTGAGGGTCACCAGTCCCGAGATGTCGATGCCGCGCACCTTCGCCGCCCGACGAACGACAGCCGCATCCGCGTCGGTGCCGACGGCTCCGAAGTAGCCGACACGCAACCCGAGCATCGCCAGTTGAGCGGCGACATTGAGCGCGTTGCCGCCGATCAGGTCGCCGAGGTCGGGTTCGTCGAGGTATCGGTCGATGGTGTTGTCGCCGACGACGGCGACATCGAAAGTCGAGGTTGTCATGTTGACACTCCAGAAGTCGGGGGCTGTGTCCTACGCGTGATGGGCCTCGGCGACGCGTGCGCCGCCGAGGCCCATCGACAGAGGTATCAGAAATCGCCCTTCTTGTAGTAGCGACGCGTGGTCAGCGGGTGGTCACGAACGACCTCGAGGTGCGCACTGAGCCGCTCGAACGCCGCGGCGAGCACGATGGGTGAGATGAGGGCACGGACGCGATCGGAGATCCCGGGAAGCTCGAACTCCTTTGTGTCGAAGACCCGCAGGTTCTTGGTGACGGTGGGAGCAAAACGCTCCACGCGGTCTGCGAGAGGACGCTGCTCGTCCTCGCCCTTGACGAGGATCACGCTGGTGTTCTCCTCGATCAGCTCCAGAGTTCCGTGGAAGAAGTCGGAGGCGTGGACGGGCCTCGTCCAGATCCACTGCATCTCTTCGAGGATGCACATGCCGTAGTACCAGGCCTCATACCAGACGCCACCGGCACCGGTCATGATGTGGTTCTGCTCGTCCTTGATCTCCAGCGCGAATGCCTCGGCCCGCGGCTCGAACGCCCTCTTCACCTCTACGAGCAGCTCCGGTAGTTTCTGAATCTCTGCGACGATCTCGTCGTACCCGTCGTACTCGCCGCGAAGGTCCATGATCGCCAGTGCGATGAGCAGGGACTGCAGGTAGAAGTTCTCGCTTGAGGTGTCGTCCGCGCAGAAGTTCGTGAAATTGATGTCTGCCTGCTCAGCCAGTGGCGTGTCCGCTTTGGCTGTCAGGGTGAGAACTCGCGCGCCCTTGCTGCGTACATAGTCCAGAGCCGCGATGGCTTCCTTCGTGGTTCCCGAGACCGACGGGAAGACCACGACGGACTTCGGCCCGAGATTCGCGTTCCCGGAGTTCACCAGCTCGGCGGCCATCTCCACGAATGTCGGGAAGGTCGACTTCGTCTGCAGAAGACGCGCTGCCGGCTGCATAAGGAAGTTCACCCCGCCCGCTCCGGCGAAGAATATGTTCTCCGCACCGTTTTCGAGCTCTTCTTTGAGCGTCTCCCGGATCTTTCCCGCCAACGCTGTAGCGCCGCCCTGGATGCTCACGTAGCGGGCTTCATCGAAGTTCAGCATGCACTTCATACCTTTCACTGAAATATGTCTGATCTAGATCAGAGATGTCCGACAACGATAACATTATGTCTGTCAAGACCTAATCCGATTGGTTTCCGGTGCGACAGAATGCCGAGTTCGAGGGCTTCGTTGCTATGGTCAGGGCTATCGTCAGCTGAAGTGTCTGACAGCAAAGGACTTAGGGGGCGTCGTGCCAGAGAAGGCCGCCACTACTCGCGCTTCGGGACGAGAGAGCATGGTCGAGCGTGTGTACGAGCAGGTGCAGGAGCTGATCTCGCGACTCGGCTTGAAACCGGGAGACCGTCTGAACACCGAGGCGGAGCTCGCCGAACTCTTCGGCGTCTCTCGTTCCACCGTGCGTGAGGCGCTGCGTCAGCTTGAGCAGGAAGGCACTGTCCACGCTGTGCAGGGGCAGGGCCGGTTCATATCGGCATCCGGCTCGTTGCGGGTCGAGCGGCCGATGACGAAGTACGAGAGCATCACCGAGGTGCTGGATGCACGCGGATACCAGGTGAGTAGCGCCGTTCTTGAGGTCAAGACCGGCGAAGCGGATGCCGATGAGGCCGAAGCTCTTCGGATCGAGCCCGGTGCCGAGGTGATCCGCCTGCTGCGTATCCGCTACGGGGACCAAGAACCGCTCGTGGTCAGCGCGAACACGTTGCCGCGGGCAACGCTCCCCGGCCCGCTGGAGCACCGCGATTGGAGCGGGTCTCTGACAGCGGCACTCGCTGCGCACGGACACCACGTGAACGCGTCGATCGCGACCATCTCTGCAGTCGATCTGCCAGACGACTGGCAGCGCCGATACAACCTCGCGGGGTTGGGTCCATGGCTGCTGGTGACCGAAGTAGGCATGAGTCGCCAAGGGGAGCGCGTACTGTACGCGGCCGACTACCACCGCGGCAGCGAGATCTCATTCAGCGTTCTACGACAGAGGTGATTGCGGTCGTCAGTCAACTCTGACACCGCCGACAAACAGCCGGCCCGTTCGCGTACGGACGACCGGCTGATGTTGTTTCTTCGGTCCACCGTCCGTTCCGGCACGCCCTTTGCCGCAAATGACTGGTGGGCTGAATCAGTCGTTTGACATGACTTGCGTGATGTCTGACAATGACTGATAGTTGACTAACGCCCACACCCGATCAAGCGAAGGAGCTTGAGATGCGTACAACACTCAGAGCTGGCATCACCGCAATAGGAGCTTCGATACTCCTCGCTGCGACCGGCTGCGCCGCGAACGGGCCGGAGAGTGGTGCCGAGAACGGTGACTCGGCGAGCTCGTACAGGATTGCGTTCGTCCCCGGCATCTCTTCGGACCCCTTCTTCGTGGCGATGGAGATCGCGGCGAAGGAGGAAGCGGAGAAGCTGGGCTTTGAGCTCGTCTATCAGGGCAGCTCCAGCGACTACTCGCCGCAGACCCAGTTGCCGTTCGTGGAGGGGGCGCTGACCGAAGGCGTGGATGCGCTCATCATGGCGCCGACCGACGGCGATGCGCTTCAGGCCAGCGTTCAGAAGGCCGCAGCCTCGGACGTGCCCGTCGTCACGGTTGACACGACAGTCTCGGACCAGAGCGAACTGGTCTCGCACGTCACCGGCGACAACGAGGATGGCGGGCGCAAGGCGGCCGAGACCATGGCGGAGCTCATCGGCGGCGAGGGCAAGGTCTTCGTCGTCTCCGGCGCACCGACGATCACGACGGACACGCTCCGTGTGGACGGGTTCGTCGACGAGATCGAGCAGAACTACCCGAAGATCGAGGTCGTCGGAGTCGAATACGCATACAGCCAGCCGGCCGAGGCGACGACGAAGGTGTCGGCCGCTCTGCTCAACCATCCGGATCTGAAGGGCGTTTTCGCGGCAGAAGGAAACAGCGGCGTGGGCTCCGTCGCCGCGCTGCGCAACGCGGACGCGACCGGAGAGGTGGCGCTGATCGGTTACGACGCCTACTCGAACCAGGTAGAAGAGCTCGAGCAGGGAATCTACAGCGCACTGATCGCCCAGGACCCCGCGCAAGAGGCGCGCCTGGCCATCCAGTTCGCGATCGCGGCCATCGAGGGCCGCACCGACGACATCGAGAAGGAGGTGGTCATCCCGAACGTGGTGATGACCCAGGAAAACCTCGAGAAGACACGCTCGTATCAGTACGACGAGCGATGACAGCAGTTCCCATATCCAGATGAACAGCGAACAGAGAACGAAGGTCACGAAATGAAGAGAATCAACAGGCCCACATCACTCGGTGTCCTCGGCGGTATGGCCGTCGCCGCGCTCGCACTCGCCGGCTGCTCAGCGGACGGCAGCGAGCAGGAAGGCGAGGGCGGCTCGGGAGAGCAGATCAAGGTGGCCTTCATTCCGGGCATCGCCTCCGACCCCTTCTTCCGAGCGATGGAGATCGCGGCCAAGGATGAGGCGGAAAAGCTCGGCATCGAGCTGATCTGGCAGGGAGCAGCAGACCAGTACTCGCCGCAGTCTCAGCTGCCCTTCGTCGACGCCGCGCTGACCGAGGACATCGATGCCCTCGTGCTCGTGCCGACCGATGCCGACGCCCTCCAGCCGAGCGTCACAAAGGCCGTCAGTCAGGGCATCCCGGTCATCACCGTGGACACGACGGTCTCCGACGGTTCGGATCTCGTCTCGCACATCACGGGCGACAACCATGATGGTGGCGCCCGTGCCGCCGAAGAGATGAACGAGCAGACCGGCGGCAGCGGCAAGATCCTTGTCATCTCGGCCTCACCGACCAATACCACGGGAACTCAGCGTGTCGAAGGATTCGAAACAGCTCTGTCCGAAGAGTTCGACGACCTGGACCTGCTGCCGGTGCAGTACGCATACAGCCAGCCCTCGGAGGCGACGACGATCCTGAACACGACGTTGCTCGAGAATCCCGACCTCGCCGGTGTCTTCGCTGTGGACGGGACCTCCTGCACCGGGGCGGTCGCAGCCCTCAACAACTCGGACAAGGTGGGCGATGTGAAGCTCATCTGCTACGACGCCTACGCCGCGCAGGTCTCGGAGCTCGAGTCGGGCGCGATCTCCGCGCTCATCGCCCAGGATCCCGCTCAGGAGGCGCGGCTTGCGCTGCAGTTCGCCTACGCGAAGGTGACAGGCGAAGGCGAGAACGAGATCGAGGACGAGGTCGTGATCCCCAACGTGGTGATGAACCTCGACAACCTCGACGAGACCCGTGAATACCAGTACGCAGAGTGAGCCCCATGACGAACGACACGAACAGCACACCGACGCTGGAGACCACACCGATCATCGCCACGCGCGGTGATCGCTGGAAGGAGATGGCAACCCGTCAAGAGACGCTGCTGATCGCGGTATACGTGATCATGGTGCTGGCTTTCTCCCTCATCAATCCGCGCTATTTCTCGACGGCATCCTTCGGCAACATCCTGCAGGATTTCGCCCCGGTCATGCTGATGGCGATCGGGCAGACCTTCGTCATCATCACCGGAGGCATCGATCTTTCCGTCGGTGCCGTCCTGGGGCTTTCCGGAGTCTCAGCCGCGCTCGCGATCCGCACGACGACGGAGAGCGGCATGAGCCCGGCGCTCAGCATCACCATCGGAATCGTCGCAGCCCTGCTCGTCGGCGCCACCGTCGGCGTCGTGAACGGCTTGCTGATCACCCGGGTCAAACTCGCTCCGTTCATCGCCACGCTCGCCACGATGGGCATCTGCATGGGGACCACCCTCGTGGTGACCGGCGGCGTGCAGGTCGCTGGCGCACCGAAGGAGGTCGTGCTCCTCGGCAACACCCGATACCTCGAAGTCTTCACGGTGCCACTTTTCGTCGTGCTGGGCGTCCTGATCATCGCCTGGCTGGCGCTATCCCGCACTCGCTTCGGCCGGCATACCTACGCGATCGGATCCAATCAGTTCGCTGCGCGCGTGGCCGGCATCAACGTGGATCGACACCTGATGAAGGTCTACGTGATCGGCGGAGTGCTCGCCGCCATCGCCGGTCTGTTCGTCTACTTCCGGCTCGGCTCCGGCTCTCCTGCCTCCGGGCGGGGCGGCGAGCTTCAGGCGATCGCAGCAGCCGTCATCGGAGGCATCAGCCTCATGGGTGGTGTGGGACGAGTCACCGGCACGGCGCTGGGAGCACTCATCACGGCCAGCGTGCTCAGCGGTCTGATCCTGATCGGAATCGAGCCCAACGCCCAGCAGATCGTCGTCGGAGCCCTCATCGCGCTGGCAGTCGCCGTGCAGGGTCTCAGTCGAGCCAACTCGCGAACCTAAGGAGCAAGGAATGAACGAACAGCCTGTGTACCAGGCGAAGGGCGTCACGAAAAAGTACGGCAACGTCCTCGCGTTGGACAACGTCGATTTCGCGGTCTCCGCTGGTGAAGTGGTCGGTCTGGTCGGCGACAACGGTGCGGGAAAATCCACCCTCGTGAAGGTGCTCTCCGGCGCCTACCGGCCCGACCACGGCGAGCTGTCCCTCGACGGTGAGCGTGCCGACTGGCACTCCCCGCAGGATGCTCTCGAGAGCGGCATCGAGACGCTCTACCAGGACTCCTCGCTCGCGCCTGACCTGACTGTGAGCGCGAACGTCTTCCTCGGCCGGGAAGAGGTGGTCCCGGGGCTCTGGGGAAAGCTCGGATTCCTCGCGAACGGGCGGATGGACGAGAGCGCACGTCAGGAGTTGGAGAAAGTGGGCATCGCCGTCCCCTCCTCAACGCGAACGGTGTCGCGCCTTTCCGGTGGTCAGCGTCAGGCGGTCGCGATCGGCCGGGCCGCCGCGTGGGCAAGCAAGGTCATCATCCTCGACGAGCCGACGAACCACCTCGGCGCACGTCAGTCCGCCGAAGTCCTTGAGGTGATCAAGCAGGCACGTGCGAAGGGGCTAGCGGTGATCTTCATCTCGCACACGCTCCCACACGTGCTCGAAGTCACGGACCGGATCGTCGTGCTCCGTCTCGGACGGGTTTCTGTGGATGCTCCGACGAGCACCTTCACACCTGACAGCCTCGTCAAGGCGATCACCGGACTGAACGGAGCCGCCTGATGCCCTCGTCGAAAGAGAACCGTGACGCGCTGGTGCGGCTTGACAAGGCGATCGCCGAGCATGCTTCCGATGCCGAACGACTCTTGGTGGATCTCGTCGGCGTTCCGAGCGTCAACCCACTGCAGCCCGGTGTAGCCGTCGGAAAATACAACGGCGGAGAGTCGCGCGCCAACGAGTTGTTCGGTGAGTGGCTGCGCGATGCAGGGATGGAGACCCATGTCGTCGAGGCAGATCCTGGGCGGGCGAACCTCGTCGGCGTCCGGCGCGGCAGCGGCGGCGGTCGTTCGCTCGGCATCAACGCGCACATCGACACGGTGGCGCCCCAGCAGGGCAGGTTCGAAGACCCCTGGAAGGCCGAACGGGTCGGAAACCTGCTGTACGGCCTCGGCACGACAGACATGAAGGCGGCTCACGCTGCCGCATGGCTTGCAGTGAAGGCTCTGAACACGACCGACGTCGGGCTGACCGGGGATCTGCACATCCACTCCGTCGTCGGAGAGGAGACGATGAGCCACGGTATCGGCACCACCGCCGTCCTCGAGGCCGGCTTCGGCGTCGATGCCGCGATCATCCCGGAACCGACCTCGAGCGACGACGAACTGTTCCGACTGGCGAACACTGCCGCCGGCAACTACCTCTTCTCGCTGACGGTGCCGGGCAAGTCCACGCATTGGGCTTCACGGAACCTCGCAATCCGCGCCGGCGGGGGCGGCGATACCGTCGGCGTCAACGCGATCGACAAGGCCTTCTACGTCTACACGGCCATGCGCCAGCTCGAAGATCAATGGGCGTTCTCCAAGCGGCATCCGCAATTCCCTCCCGGCGCATTCATCATTCATCCCGGAGTGCTGCACGCCGACATCGGCTTCCCCGCCGCGCCGTACTTCCCCGACCGCGCACGGTTCGACTACCTCCTCTCCTTCCCTCCAGGCGATACGTCGGAGCAGATCCGGACGGAGGTCGAGTCTCACATCCATGCCGCGGCGGCCCTCGATCCGTGGCTCGCCGAGCATCCGATCGAGTTCGAGTGGATCGATACGTGGCCACCCGCGTACACCGACCCGACCTCGGAGTTCGCGCGCGTCGCGCTGAGCGCCCGCAACGAGGTCGCTGTCGATCTGGGGACGCCCGCTCTGGACACGCCTCAGCCGAACGGCGCACAGTCCGACGCCTCGTTCTATGAGGCGCAAGGCATCCCCGCGCTGGTCTGCGGCCCCGGCAATCTCCTGGTCGCGCATGCGGCGGACGAGTACGTCGACGTCGACCTCATCCCCGCAGCCGCCCGAATGCTGGTGAGAACTGCACTGGGATGGTGCAGCGAAGGATGATCGGCTCGGCGCCGCATTTCGATGCCATCGTGTTCGATTGCGACGGCGTTCTCGTCGACAGCGAAACCCTGTCGATGCGAGTGTCGCAGCAGATCGTCGCCGACCTCGGCTGGCAGATCGATCTGGCCACGATGATGGAGATGTTCGTCGGTTGCTCCCATGAGTACTTCGTCGAGCAGGTGGAGAAGAACATCGGTCGGAAACTCGAACACGGATGGGATGATCCGTATTGTTTAGCCGAGTCGTTCGGTAGCGCGGGTGGGTCGTTCTGGTAGCACTCGTGGGTTGGTCTGGTAGCGCCGGGGGCGGTTGGACCGTGAGGATGGCTGTCAGCCGAGGCCAACGGGGTCTCGGTCG
>NZ_JABFAS010000002.1:3150145-3173858 GCF_017168295.1 Microbacterium sp. KRD172
CATGCGCCGCCACGTCACCGGGCTCGTCCCGGCCGAGTGACCGCAGTGCGGGCGCGGGCGCTACCAGATCCCCGCGCCCGCACTACCGGTTCGACCCACACCCGCTACCGAACAGCTCGGCTAAACACCGTATCGCGGACGGCTGGAGCAGGCGTTACGAGCAGAGCTGACAGCGATCCCCGGCATCACCGGAGCGTTGGACCAAATCAGCCTTCCGAGCGCCGTTGCATCAAACAGCCGGCACGCACGCATCCGGATGAGCCTGGATATCGTCGGGCTCCTCCGAAGATTCGAAGGCAAGATCAGCAGCGCCGAGGATGTCCTCGCCGGAAAACCGGCTCCGGACGTCTATCTCCATGCCGCCGAGATGCTGGGCGTCCCGCCCCACCGCTGCATCGCTGTCGACGACAGCCCCTTCGGCGTCGAAGCTGCCCACCGCGCGGGAATGTACGTCCTCGCATACGCCGGGCCACACACCGCATCACTGCCGGAGCGCGACCGTGTATTCGTGCTGGATGACATCGCGGATCTGCCCGACGTGGTCACCCGGCTCACGTCAACGGGCGCTGCGACCTGAGCGACGTCTCCGTGATCAGTGCCGCCGCGACATACGCACCGAGCGCAGACCTGCGGCGCTCGTGATCGTCGGCGGGATCGTTCGGCGTCGCGACCGCGGTGATCGAGCCCTGCGCCCAGGTCGCGGCAGTGGCGATGAGGAGAGACCACACGTCGGCGGGCTCCAGGTCGTCGCGGATGTGATCGGTCTGCTGCTGAGCGATGATTTCTCGGAGATGCTGAGCGTCAGTCTCCTCGAGCCCCGGGTACAGGTAGCCGGTGCCGTCTCGTTCGAGCCGCTTCCACATCACCAGACGCAGAAGTGCCGGGTCTGCCAGATAGGCGTCGTAGAGACGAGTCGCATACCCCGCGAGGTCGGCGGCTTCGAACGGCACGCGCTCGCTGTTTGCGATGACGTGGGTGTCGAAGACGGCGTCGAAGAGCTTCGCTTTTCCGCCGAAGTAGGTGTAGATCATCGGCTTGCTCATGCCCGAGCGCTCCGCGATGCGGTCGATCCGCGCACCGGCGATCCCGTGAGCGGCGAACTCTTCGGTCGCAGCATCGAGTATCCGTGCTCGCGTCTGATCCACTCTGCTCACCCGCCCAGCATACTCACCTACCAACTAGTAGGTAGGCTGTTGGGCATGTTCACGACCGCGCTCTCCGCCACCGCCCCCGATGCGCCGCTCCGTCCGACGACGATCGAGCGACGCGACGTTCGCCCCGATGACGTCGACGTCCGCGTGACGTACTGCGGCGTCTGCCACAGCGATCTCCACGCTCTGCACTCTTCGCAGAGTCACGACGGGATGCTGGTGCCTGGGCATGAGTTCGTCGGCGAGGTCGTGGCCGTCGGCGCGGCGGTCACGGATTTCACGCCCGGCGATCCCGTAGCCGTCGGCAACATCGTCGACTCCTGCGGCACGTGCCGAATGTGCCTGAGCGGGCAGGAGAACTTCTGCGTCGAGTTCCCGACGCTGACTTACGGCGGGCGCGATCGCATCGATAGCTCGATGACGGCCGGGGCCTGGGCCGGACGGTACGTCGTGCGCGACCGGTTCGTGTATCACCGGCCGGCTTCGCTCGACGCCGCGGCAGTCGCTCCGCTGATGTGCGCCGGCATCACGGTATGGGAGCCGATGCGCGCCACCGGAGTCGGCCCAGGCACGCGACTCGGTGTCGTCGGCATCGGTGGCCTGGGGCACCTCTCGGTACGGCTCGGGCGAGCACTGGGCGCCGAGGTCACGGTGTTCACCACCAGCCCGGGCAAGACCGAGGACGCGAAAGGGCTGGGGTCCGCACATGTCGTGGTGTCGTCAGACACAAACGCCATGGACGCCGCCCGGGACTCCCTGGACCTGGTGATCGACACGGTCGCAGTCGAGCATGACCTCGCGCCCTACCTTCGAGTGCTCGACCTGGACGGCACGCTCTTCTCGCTCGGTCACCTCGGCTCGGTCACGATCGCCATGACGGATCTGCTCGTCGGCCGCAAGCGCCTCGCCTCCGCCGGCAGCGGCGGGCACCGCTTCACGCAGGACCTGCTCGACTTCTGCGGCGAGCACGGCATCACCGCAGATGTCGAGGTACTCCCGGCCGCGCAGGTCAACGTCGCGCTGGATCGGCTGACCCGCGGCGACGTGCGCTACCGGTTCGTGCTCGACCTCCGCGACATCGACGCAGTTCAGTGCCGGGGGAGCATTCACCAGGGGTTCGGCTTGTAGTCCTTCAGGAACACCCCGTACTGGTCGACGCCTGCTTCGCCCTGCACGATCGGGTCGTACACGCGGGCCGCGCCGTCGACGAGGTCGAGCGGGGCGTGGAAGCCCTCCTCCGCCAGACGCACCTTGGTGTGGTGCGGGCGCTCGTCGGTGATCCAGCCGGTGTCTACGGCGGTCATCAGGATGCCGTCGGTCTCGAGCATCTCGCCGGCGCTGGTGCGCGTGAGCATGTTCAGCGCAGCCTTGGCCATGTTGGTGTGCGGATGCCCCGGCCCCTTGTAACGGCGCGAGAACTGCCCCTCCATCGCCGAGACATTCACGACGTACTTGCGGTGCGCGCTCGAGGCACGCATCGACGGTCGCAGCCGGCTGATGAGCAGGAACGGCGCGGTCGTGTTCGCCAGCTGCACCTCGAGCATCTCAAGGGGGTCGACCTGGTCGATCGACTGCACCCAACTGTTGACGTGGTCGATATCGGGCACGAGTCCCCCGGCGTCGATCGCCGAGCCGTCGGCGTGCTTCGCGAGTGACGACGATCCCGGTGCCATGGCGAGCCGTGCGAGGTCTTCGGCCGTCAGCGCCTGTCCACCCTGCTCCGCGACGGTGCCGCCCAGCGCTTTCACCGACAGCAGCGGGTTCGCGTCGACGGAGGCCTGCAGCGCCTGCGGGTGCGGGTCGGCGGTGTGCCCGAACGTCTCCATCTCGGGCAGCGGTCCATCCGGAAGCGGCTGCATCTCGGCATCCGCCAGCAGCGAGTACGCACCCGGCGAGCGCCGCACGGTCTGGGCTGCGTTGTTGATGAGGATGTCGAGCGGGCCTTGCGCTGCGACCGAGTCCGCGAGCGCGATCACCTGAGCGGGGTCGCGCAGGTCGATGCCGACAATGCGCAGCCGGTGCAGCCAGTCGGCCGAGTCCGGCAGGGAGGAGAATCGGCGCACGGCATCCCGCGGGAAGCGCGTCGTGATCGTCAGGTGGGCGCCGTCGCGAAGCAGGCGCAGAGCGATGTGCATGCCGATCTTCGCCCGTCCGCCGGTGAGCAGCGCGCGGCGGCCAGTGAGATCGGTGCGGGCGTTGCGCTTGCCGTGGCTGAAGCGCGCACAGTCAGGGCAGAGCTGGTGATAGAAGGCGTCGACGAGCGTGTATGGCTGCTTGCAGATGTAGCAGTTGCGCGGCTTGAGCAGCTCGCCCGCGATCGGGGCGTCCACGGTCGTCTTCAGGTCGTTGCCGCGCGTCTCGTCGTCGATGCGGTCTGGTGCGCCAGTCGCCGTGTTGGCGACGACGGCCTTGTCGGCTTGGGCGATCGCGTCACGGATCTCTTTGCGGCGCACGCGTTTGACGGCCTTGAACATCGCGGCGGTCGCGCGACGGACGGCGACGTAATCGGGATGCTGCTCATCGAGCTGATCCATGGATGCGAGCACGCGCAGCACGGTCTCGAGATCAGCCGGGTCGAGGCCGTCGCCGAAGTCGGAGGTGTCGGCAGCTGGCGCATCGGTCATTGGGCTGATTTTACGCGAGCGGGCTGAGAGAGTGCCTCCTCCCGAGTTCTGAACGGAAGCGCAACACCTCGTAGGTTGTGGTTATTCACACTCACGACCTGAAGGGTTGCGCTTCCTTGACCGCACATTACCGTCATCTGACTCTTGAAGACCGGATCGAGATCGAGACGAGATCGTCACCGAGATCAACAACCGACCCCGCCGAGTCCTCGGCTGGGCAACCCCCGCCGAGATCTTCAACGAACTATGCTCAAGCCAAGCCACACCACGTTGCACCTCGAACTAGAACCCGGGCCTCGTGACAGTGTCTCAACCCCGGCGTATCGTCGCCGGTATGAACGACAGCGCATACGGCATCATCCCGTCATACCTTCTCGCCCGCCTTGCCGAGTCTGGGCGCTTTCCCCGGGCGGCGGATGCTGCGCGCCAGACCCTGCTCGCCGGGCGTCCGACTTTCCGCGCCCGCATCGACCTGTCCATCGACGAACAGGGCGATCTCGTCGCCGAACTGTCGGATGCGCCGAACCGCACGATCAGCGACGCGCAGAACACCGAGACGCTGCCGGGTGTCATCGTGCGCGCCGAAGATGATCCGGCCGTCGACGACGTCAGCGTGAACCAGGCGTTCGACGGACTCGGGGCGACCTTCGAGATGCTGCTCAGCGCGTTCCGGCGCAACTCCCTCGACGGCAACGGAGCTCCACTGGATGCGTCCGTGCACTACGGCACCGACTACGACAACGCCTTCTGGGACGGCGAGCGCATGGTCTTCGGCGACGGTGACGGCGAGGTGTTCCGCGGCTTCACCGGTTCGATCACCGTCATCGGCCACGAACTCGCGCACGGCGTCATCCAGCACACGGCGAACCTCGAGTACCAGGGCCAGCCCGGCGCGCTGAACGAGTCGATCGCCGACGTGTTCGGCGCTCTCACCGAGCAGTACGGCGAAGGACAGACCGCAGACCAGGCGACCTGGCTGATCGGCGCAGGCATCTTCACCGACGAGGTGCAAGGCAAAGCTCTGCGGTCGATGCTCGAACCCGGCACCGCATACGACGACGACGAGCTCGGCAAGGATCCGCAGTCGGCGCACATGAGCGACTTCGTGCAGACGACGGAGGACAACGGCGGCGTGCACATCAACTCCGGCATCCCGAACCGCGCGTTCGCGCTCACTGCGACGGCTCTCGGCGGCAACGCATGGGAGCGTGCCGGCCTCACCTGGTACAACGCCCTGACCGGCACGCTGGCGAGCACGGCGAGCTTCCGGGATTTCGCCGATGCCACGATCGCCGCCGCCGTCGACGACGAAGTCGCAACAGCCACTCGCGCAGCATGGACCACCGTGGGAGTCTTGGATGATGCGCGACGCAGCCCCTCCGAGTGACGCAGCCCCTCCGAGTGATCCGGACGCGGAGCCCGGCTTCCGCATCGTCGTGATCCGCACAGGTGGTGTCGCCGGCATCCGTCGGCGCTGGCATGTAGAACCGCCACGCGACGAGGAGTCGCGCTGGATCGAATTGATCGATCGCTGTCCGTGGGAGGCCCCGGCCCCCACGCCGCCCGGTGCGGACCGGTATGTCTGGAGCATCCGGGCCCGCACCCCCGAGATGCGACGCGAACGCGATCTGCCGGAGTCGGCGCTCGACGGACCATGGCGCCAGCTCGTCGATGCCGTGCGCGCCGCTGCGGCAGACTGACACGGCCGCTCAAGGTGCGGGGCGCGGCTCCAGCATCACTCGGGTGACGGGCAGAGACTCCGGATGCTCCTGCTGCAGCCACGTCATGATCTTCTCCCGCACGAGGCAGCGCAGATCCCACTGGTCGTCAGAGTTCGCGGCCGAGATCTTGAAGCGCAGCGTGACATGGCCGCCTTCGGATCCGGTCACGAGCACGTTCGCCGAGCGCCGGTCCCAGGCGTCTGAGGCCTCGATGATCTCCATGAACTTCTCGCGCACAGCATCCACAGGCACCCGCCAGTCGAGGTCCATGTAGACGGTGCCGAGGATCTTGTCGGATCTGCGCGTCCAGCTCTCAACCGGCTTCGACGTGAAGTACGTGCAGGGCAGGATGAGTCGCCGCTCGTCCCAGATGTAGACGACCACGTACGACAGGTTGATCTCGCCGATGCGCCCCCACTCCCCCTCGATCACGACGACGTCTCCGACACGGATCGCGTCGGTGAAGGCGATCTGCACACCGGCGATGAGGTTGCCGAGCGTCGACTGCGCCGCGAGGCCGGCGATGATGCTGACGACGCCGGCAGAGGCGAGGATGCTGGTGCCCACAGCCCTGACTTCGGGGAACGAGAACAGCACCGCTCCGATCGCGATGATCGAGATCAGGACGACCACGAGACGGTTCAGCACAGTCAACTGGGTCTGGCGCCGTCGCGCCTCAGGGCTGGTCGCGTCGCGCCTGCTGTCGTACTGCATGAGTCGTTCCATGCCGAATGTGACGACCGTCGACAGCAGCCATGCGCCGACGAGCACGACGGCGATCAGCAGGACGCGCTGCAGTACCGGCCACCACGACAGCGCAGACGGAGCGGTGACGGCGCACGTGATCCACACCGCGATCAGGAACGCCAGGATCATCCCCGGCGTGCGGATGCGGCGTTCGAGTTCGCCGATCCAGGCCGAGCGCCCGCGGGCGCGCGCCGCCACGAACCGTACTCCGATGACGACCACCGCCACGATCGCGACAGCGATGAGCAGGGCGACGATCGTCTCCACCCACGCGGCCCAGTCCAGGTTCGAACTGACGGACGCAGTAACGCCGAAGAAAGAAGGCATCGTCCCACCCTAGACAAGGTCGTCGGGCAGTGAGAACCCCCTTGCTTCCGCGGCACCTGCGGCGCACTCTTTATTCGATGAGGGTGCTGGATTCGATGAGGGTGCTGGATTCGATGAGGGCGCGCCGCATCAGACAGGTGAACCGTCCGCAGCAAAGGAGCTGTCATGTCGCAGAAGATCATCCCGAACCTCTGGTTCAACCAGAACGCCGACGAAGCCGGCGCGTTCTACACCGACGTGTTCCCCGGTGCCACGGCGATCATCGGCGCACGGTACCCCGATGACGTGCCCGACTGGCAGGCGGACTTCAGCGGCAAGACCCTGACGGTCGACCTCGTCATCGACGAATACCTGCTCACGTTGATCAATGCCGGAGACGAGTTCCGCCCGAACGCGTCGGTGTCGTTCATGCTGAACTTCGATCCGCTGCGCTTCGACGGCGACCGCAATGCCGCGCGCGCCAGCCTCGATGAGACCTGGGCGAAGCTGTCCGACGGCGGTGCCGTGCGGATGGAACTCGGCGAGTACCCGTTCAGCCCGCGCTACGGCTGGGTCGAGGATCGCTATGGCGTGAACTGGCAACTGCTGCTGGCGAACCCCGAGGGAGAGCCGCGACCGTTCCTGATCCCGCAGCTGATGTTCTGCGGCCCGGTGCAGAACAAGGCGCGCGAGGCGGCGGAGTTCTACACCTCATTGTTCCCGGACGGCGAGGTCGGCTTCATCGCCGAGTACCCGACGCAGACCGGTCCGGCGGATGCCGGCAGCGTGATGTTCGGCGAGTTCCTGCTTGCCGGGCAGTGGTTCTCGATGATGGATTCGGCCGTCGAGCAGGACGTCACATTCGACTGCGGGGTCTCGCTCGAGGTGCGCGTCGTCGATCAGACGGAGCTGGACCGCTACTGGGACGCGCTGACCACCGCGCCCGAGGCGGAGGTCTGCGGCTGGCTCGCCGACAAGTACGGCCTCAGCTGGCAGATCGTTCCGGAGAACATGGGCGAACTCATGCAACGCCCTGGTGCGTACGAGAAGATGATGCAGATGAAGAAGCTCATCATCGCCGACTTCTGAGGACCACATGGGACTTTTCACGCAGAAACCCGACGATCCGGGCCCCTGGGCATCGCTGCCGGGAGAACCGCTGGATCAGGATGCCGTCGACAGGCTCGACGGCGCGGCCACCGTCGATCCGCTCGAGATCGGATTGGGCGCGCAGACCACGTCGATCGTCTTCCCCGTCGCTCCGGTTCTGGAAGAGGGCGCGGAGCAGTCCGACGCCGAGCCGGCGGACTGACCGTCCCCGCGGGACGTTGAGCGAGCACACCCCGCGGGACGTTGAGCGAGCGCCAGCGAGACGAAACGCGTTGAGCGAGCGGAGCGAGTCGAAACGATGCTCAGTCGATCGACTCCGGCCGCGCTCCCAGCCCGACGAACCTTCCGGTGAGGTACGTGAGTCGCGGGTGATCACGCAGCATCCGCAGCGGGAACGGCAACGATGCACCCGGTGCACGCGACGCGATCAGCGGGCCCTGCAGCCGTCGCTGCACGAACTGGGTGAGCCGCACCGGCCAGGTGCGGCGGCGCTGCACGCGGCGCAGGTCCTTCGCCCGTGGCGGGCGCGCGCGCAGCACCGGGCCGAGGATGCGAGCAGCGGCGACAGCATCCTGAATCGCGAGATTGATGCCGACGCCTCCCGCCGGCGACATCGCGTGCGCGGAGTCGCCGATGCACAGCATCCCCTCGGCGTACCAGCGGCACAGCCGCTCGAGCCGCACCCGCAGCAGGTGCACGTCGTCGGCCGTGACGGTGGCGACAGCATCCGCCATGCGAGGCGAGATGCGTGCGATGCGTTCGCGCATCTTGACCACGTCGGCGTCGGATCCGGTCCAGGTGCCGGCGGGGATCACGTGCGCGATCTGGAAGAAGTCGCCTCGGTCTATCGTGATGATCATGCCGTCGCCCGCCTGGATGAACGGGTAGACCTCGCCGTCGCGCCTGGTCAGCCGGAACCACAGCACGTCCATGGCGGCGGCGCTGCCGGTCGGAGTCAGACCCGCGGCCGCGCGGATGTCGGAGTCGCGGCCGGATGCGTCGACGACGAGGCGTGCGCGGATGGTGACGTCGCCGTCTGGGCCGGATCCGGTGACGCCCGTGATGCGGGTGCTTTCACGGATGAGCCCGTCGATCCGCGTCGAGCGGAGCAGGCGGAATCCCGGATGCTGCGCCGCTGTGTCTGCGAGCAGGTCGAGGAAGTCCCACTGCGGCATGAACGTCATGACCTTGCGGCGAGTGGGCAGTCGGGTGAAGTCGGCGAGGGTGAGCTCGGTGCCTTGCCAGCTCAGGCGCACGCGGGGCATGTCGTCGTGCGGTCGGGCGAGGAACTCGTCGAGCAGGCCGAGTTCTGCGAGCAGGTCCTGGGTGGAGGGGTGGATGGTGTCGCCGCGGAAGTCACGGAGGAAGTCGGCGTGCTTCTCGGCGACGGTGACCTCGAGACCCTGGCGCAGTAGCAGGAGCGCCATCATGAGCCCGGCGGGGCCACCGCCGACGATCACGCAGTCTGTGTCGATGTGGGTGGTCATGGGTCAACGATCCCTGGTGCGTGCCAGCTGGTCAATCACCACTTCGCACCTGTTTTCGTGTCGTGAATCACGGTGCGGTGGTGGCGATCGAATGGCAGTAGTCATCGCCGTTACGGTTGAAGGATGACGATCATCGCCGCCGCAGACGGCTCCGCCCTGGGCAACCCAGGACCGAATGGCTGGGCCTGGTACATCGACGACGCGAACTGGGCGGCCGGCGGTTCGCCGCACGGCACCAACAACCAGGGCGAGCTGCAGGCCGTGCTCGAGCTGCTTCGGGCGACGGCCGGCACCGACGAGCCGCTGCTGATCATGTGCGACAGCAAGTACGTCATCGACTCGATCACCAAGTGGATGCCGGGATGGAAGCGCCGCGGATGGCGCAAGGCCGACGGCGCCCCTGTGCTCAACCGCGAGCTGATGGAGTCGCTGGATGACGCGATGCACGGCCGCGACGTGAGGTTCGAATGGGTCAAGGGCCACGCAGGCCACGACCTCAACGAGGCCGCCGACGAGCGCGCGAACGGCGCGGCGAGGGCGTATCAGGCGAAGCAGGAGCCGCGACGCGGGCCCGGGTTCACGATGGCGACGGATGCCGGAGCCGCCGTCGCCGCGTCCGCCGCCGTGGCTGCAGGGGCACACCAGCCGGTCCCTGAGCCCGTCGAAGGGCCCGGCACCCCGACCGCACACCCGTCGGTCCCTGAGCCCGTCGAAGGGCCCGGCACCCCGACCGCACACCCGTCGGTCCCTGAGCCCGTCGAAGGGCCCGGCACCCCGACCGCACACCCGTCGGTCCCTGAGCCCGTCGAAGGGCCCGGCACCCCGACCGCACACCCGTCGGTCCCTGAGCCCGTCGAAGGGCCCGGCACCCCGACCGCACACCCGTCGGTCCCTGAGCCCGTCGAAGGGCCCGGCACCCCGACCGCACACCCGTCGGTCCCTGAGCCCGTCGAAGGGCCCGGCACCCCGATGACGCTGCCGTTGTGGGCCGAGGCATCCGATCTGCTCGATGGTCTCGACGACGCGGCCGATGTCGCTCCGGTCGAGTTGCACGTCACGCTGTCATCCGCCGAGCTGTCGCGCCTCCGCTCCCGAGCCGAGGCACAGGGCATCTCGCTGGAAGACGCCCTGCGGCGCCTGATCTGACCCTTCGACAGGCTCAGGGATCGGATCAGATCTCAGCCGTCAGCCACGCGACCACGACGTCGCCGATCATCGATCGAAAGTGCCCGCGTCGATCCTCTGCGAGCAGGTCGCGATCGAAGAGGTACCCGAAGGTGTGCTGGTTGGCGACCTGGAAGAAGCAGTACGAGCTGATCAGCAGGTGCACGTCGAGCGCGTCGACGTCTGCCCGCACGCTCCCCTCAGCCCGACCTCTCTCGAGCACGGTCTCGAGCACGGCGACCGCCGGCTGATTCACTGTGCGCAGGCCATCGAGTCGCTTGATGAACTCGCCGTGGTGGATGTTCTCGATCGACACCAGACGGATGAAGTCGGAGTGGTTGCGGTGGTGGTCGTAGGTGAGCTCGGCGATCTGCCGAAGCGCCTCCACCGGTGCGAGGTCGCCCGCGTGGATCGACTGCTCCTTCTCGCGGATGCCTCGGTAGGCGTTCTCGAGCACCGCGAGGTAGAGCTGCTCCTTGCCGCCGAAGTAGTAATAGATCATCCGCTTCGTCGTCTTGGTGCGCTCGGCGATCTCGTCGACGCGCGTACCGGCGTAGCCGGATTCGGCGAAGGCCCCGGTGGCGACTTCGAGCAACTCGGCGCGGGTCCGCTCTGCATCGCGCTTTCGCACGACCGGTTCGCTCACTCTGTCCACCCACACATCATGCCCCACCCGCCAGCACTCGCCGCGGATTCACCACCATCAGCTGATGCGCAGTGGCATCGTCCAGGCCGGCTGCGCGCAGCTGCGGCAGCACGCTGTCGAACAGGTGGCCCATGTGCCAGTTCGGCACGTGAGCGGCTCGCCACGAGGGCGGCGTGACCCGGCTGAACACAGCAGCGTCATGCGACAGCACGAGGCGATCCACGTAGCCGGCGTCGAGCAGGGCGAGCAGCATCCGGATGCGATCGGCATCACGGCCGACGTGGTCCATGCCGAAACGATCGAAGCCCAGGTAGGAACCTCGGTCCGCGAGCCCGCGGAGATACGACAGGTCGAGCGAGTCACCGCTGTGCCCGATCACGACGCGATCGAGCGGCACGCCCAGCCGCTCGAGTTCGTCCTGCTGGGCGATGCCGCCGCGGGCCGCGGCATCCGAATGCGTCGTGATCGGCACATCCGTGCGCAGGTGCGCCGTGGCGGCCGCCGTGAACACGCGCTCGACATCGGGGGTCAGCCCCGAGCCGTCCGAGGCGATCTTGATCATCCCCGCGCGCACCTGTGTGCCGGCGATCCCGCGCTCGATGTCTCCGATGAAGAGGTCGACGAGCGGGTCGGGGCCGTCGACGACGAGCCCCGGCCCGTTGAGCCGGAAGTACGGCGGCAGCACGGATGCCGCGTAGCATCCGGTCGCCGCGACGATCTGCACCGGCACCCGGGCCGCCACCTCGGCGACCCGTCGCACGTCCCGGCCGAGGCCGATCACTGTGAGGTCGACCACGGTACGAACACCGCGCTCGTGCAGCGAAGAGAGGGTCTGCACGGCGCGTTCGATGCACGCCTGCTCATCCCATTCCGGATGAGGCATATTGACGTCGAGCTCAGGGTCGGTGACGAAGACGTGCTCGTGGATCAGGGTGATCCCGAGCTCGTCGCCGTCGACCGGACCCGAGAACGTCGGAACCGAACGCGCCATGCAGTCAGCTCACTTCGAGGTCGAGCGGATGGCCTCGTACACCGCGAGCGAGTCGCCCGTGAACGTGCTGGAGAGGTACTCCTCCGCCTTCTCGCTGAAGGCGTCGCGGTCGACGTCCTCGATGACCTCCCACTCGCCGCCGCTGCGCCACTCCTCGAGCACCGCTTCCTCTTCTTCGATGACACACGCGGTGACCTCGGTGACGGCCTCCTCCGTCGCGGCGGTCAGGGTCTCCTGCTGCTCGTCACTGAGCTCGTTCCAGATCGGGCCCATGATGACGAGGTTGGTGTTCAGTTGGTGCGAGCTCAGGCTGACGTAGTCCTGCACCTCTTTGAGGTTCGAGGCCACGATGTTGGTGATCGGGTTCTCCTGACCGTCGACCGTGCCCTGCTGCAGGGCGAGGTAGAGCTCCTCGTATGCGACCTCGGTCGCGGTCGCGCCGAGGGCCTTGGCGTTCATGAGGAACTGCGGGGATCCGGGGAAGCGCATGCGCAGTCCCTCGAGATCCTCCGGCGTGCGGATGGCGGTGTTCGCGGTGAACTGGCGGGCCCCGGCCGACCAGGCACCGAGGGTGTGCACGCCGGACTCCTCTTCGAACGCCTCGGTGACCGTGTCTGAGGCATCGCTGGCCATGAAGGCTGCGAGGTGATCGGCGTCGTCGAACGCATAGGCCGCATCGAGCACGCTGATCGGCTCGTAGACGGCACCGAGCGCGGACGCGCCCTGGATGTCGATGTCGATGTCGCCCGAGGCGACGGAAGCGATGCGATCGGCGTCGCCTCCGAGCTGACTGGACGGGAAGATCTCGATCTCCAGTCCGACATCGGCGGCGGCGACCTCGTCGGCGATCACCTGCGCACCGCAGCGGTGCTGCGGCTGGTCTTCGTTGTAGCTGTGGGCGAGCGTGAGCTTCTGCGTCGCCCCGGCGTCTCCGCTGTCGCCGGTGGTGGCGTCGCCTCCGGCGCCGGAGCAGGCGACCAGCATCATCGCTGGTGCGGCGGCAAGGGCGATCCACATCGTTCGCCGCGTGCGTCGTGCGTTCATCGATTCTCTCCTCTTTCTGGTGCTGTTTCGGGTGTTGCGTCTGGTGATGTCGGGTGGGGCGTCGTGGTCGCCTCCGCGGCGACAAGATCGTCGAGATCGTCGAGCATCGCTCTGCGGTCGGCGCGCTGCCCCGTGAAGATCTCGAAGGCGTCGGCGGCCTGGTGCATCGCCATGCCGAGTCCCGACATGGTGCGGATGCCGCGGGCGCGAGCCGCCTGCAGCAATGCGGTGTCCGCCGGTCGGTAGACGATGTCGGCGACGCGGATGCCGTCGGGCAGCATCGCGCTCTCGAACGGGGTGCCGGGGTGCGCGGCCATGCCCACCGGTGTCGCGTTGACGATCAGGTCGGTGTCGGCGATGAGGCCTGGCAGCTCGTCGATGTCGGCCGCGCGCACTTCCGCGGTGGTCAGCTCGCGCACCTGACCGGCGAGCAGGTCGGCGCGCTCTCGCACCTGGTCGATGAGCACGAGCTCCGCGATCGGATGCTGCGCCAGCGCCGTGGCGACGGCAGAGCCCGCGCCTCCCGTGCCGAACAGCACGACCCGTCGCAGTCGCTCGTCGCCGAAGGCGTCTTTCAGAGCGGCCGCGAAGCCTGTGACGTCGGTGTTGTGGCCGATGGCACCGGCATCCGTGAACACGACCGTGTTCACCGCGCCCACGGCACGCGCGCTGTCACTGAGCCCGTCGAGCAGCGGGATGATCGCCTGCTTGACGGGATGTGTGATGTTCAAGCCGTTGAATCCCAGCCGACGTGCGGAGGCGAGCAGGGTGCGCAGCGAAGCGGTCGTGCCTTCTTCCGGGGCGAGATCGATCGTGCGGTACACGTAGTGCATCCCGTGCCTGGCACCCTCGAATTCGTGCATCGGCGGCGTGAGCGATGGCGTGACACCCTCGCCGATCAGGCCGATCAGCACGGCCGGCCGGCGTACGAGCGCAGTGGCGAGCGTCACAGTCCCAGCACCCCCGGCAGCCACATCACGGCGCTCGGGAACGCGATGATGAGCACGCAGATCACGAGCAGCGGGATGATGAACGGCAGCGAACCGCGGAACACCTCTCCGATGCGGGTCTTCGACACCGCCGCCGTCACAAACAGCACGGTTCCCACCGGTGGCGTGAGGAGGCCGATCATGAGCGAGAGGATCATGAGCACGCCGAGCACGATCGGGTCGACGCCGATCGTGTTCCCGATCGGAAGGATGATCGGCACGGTCAGCACGAGGATCGCGGTCGCGTCGATCACGGTCCCGAGGATCAGCATGAGCACGGCGACGAGGATCAGGAAGACGGTCGGGCTGTCGCTGATCGCGAACACCAACTCGGTGAGCATCTGCGGCAGACGCTCCTTGGCGAGGATGTAGCCCAGCAGCGATGCCGAGGCGACGATGATCATGATCGACGCTGTCGTCGTCACGGTCTCGGTGAGCGCCTTGATGAAGCTCTTCATGCTCAGCGAGCGCTGCAGCAGCCCGACGAGGATGATGTAGACGACTCCGACCGCTGCGGCTTCGGTGGGAGTGAAGAATCCACCGAGGATTCCGCCGAGGATGATGATCGGTGCGATGAGCGGCAGCAATACGCCCTTGGTCGACGCCACCAGTTCCGCGCGATCGAATCGCCCCTTCTTCACGTTGGGCATGCGCTTCACGAGCACCCACACCACGATGCACAGGCCGAGGGCCATGAGCAGGGCGGGGATGACGGATGCTGCGAACAGCGCTCCGGTGGAGACAGCGGCGAGTCCGGCATAGATCACGGCGGGAATGCTCGGCGGCATGACGGGCGCGATGAGCGCGGAGGTCGCGGAGATCCCGGTGGCGAAGCGGCGGCCGTAGCCGGCGCGGATCATGGCGGGGATCTGCACCTTGCCGAGTGCTGCGGCATCGGCGACGGCCGACCCGCTCATCCAGGCGAAACCGACGCTGGTGCCGATGGTCACGTAGCCGAGGTTGCCGCGGATGTTCGCGAGCCCGGCCTGGGCGAATCGGAACAGCCGGTCGGCGATCCCGGCGTGGTTGGCGAGCGCACCGAGGAAGATGAACAGCGGCACGGCGAGCAGCGGGAAGCTGCTGGCGGCGTTGGTCACCGTGCGCAGGGCCATGCCGAGGGACTGACCCTCCATGGCCATGTACACCAGCGACGGTCCGAGGAAGGCGAACGGCACCGGCACACGCAGTGCCAGCAGGAGGGCGATCGCAAGAGCGAGGAGTATCAGAGTCACAGTCCTGCCACCTCGACCTGGTCTTCTTCGATGTCGGCGGCTCTCGGGCCGTGCAGCGCGACGTCGGCGGCGGACAGCAGAGCGCGGATCGTCGTGCTCACGGTGCCGACCAGGACCGGAATGTAGATCCAGGACATCGGGATGCGCAGCACCGGAGACTTCACGATGCCCTGCGTCGAGATGAGTGCCCAGGCTTCGAATGACAGACCGATTGCCGCTGCGGCCACCACGAGCAGTGCGAACACCTGGATGATGCGCACGATCATGGGGTTGCGGATCGAGTCGACCAGCTCCAAGGCGATGTGCCCTCGACTCGTGACGAGCAGGCCCATGGCTGAGAACGTCGCCCACAGCAACGCGAAGCGGGCGAGTTCGCCGGTCCACGCCAGGCTCTCGAACGGCAGGTAGCGCTGCAGCGCCTGGTAGAAGACCAGAACGAGGATCATCAGCACGGCGACCGCGCCGATGGTGAGCTCGATCACGGTGATGATTCGGGCCACACGGTGCAGGATGCCGGTGGTGGGATGTTGCTCTTGTGGGGTCACGAGACGCCTTTGTGCTCGGTGGATCGGGTACTGGAGTTGAATGTACCGGTTAGTACATTGATTGGGCAACACCTCTGGGAAATTAATGTACAAACTGGTACGTTCACTGCCATGCACACCTCAATCGCTTCCGTCTGCCTGTCCGGAGGGCTCGTCGACAAACTCCACGCCTGCGCTGAAGCAGGCTTCGACGGCGTCGAGATCATGGACGCCGATCTCATCGCCGCGCCGGAATCCCCCGAGGAGATCCGCGCCCTGTGCGAGCGGCTCGGACTGCGGATCGACATGTTCCAGCCCTTCCGCGATGCCGAAGGCGTCACGGAAGACGTGTTCGAGGACACTCTGCGCCGCGCAGAGGCGAAGTTCGAGATCATGAACCGGCTCGGCACCGATCTGATGCTGGTGTGCAGCAACGTCGGCACCGCGACGATCGACGACGACGAGGTGGCCGCACGGCAGTTGGGTGAGCTTGCGGACAGGGCCGCGGTGCACGGCATCCGCCTCGCCTACGAGGCACTCGCCTGGGGGCGCTTCGTGGACGATTACCGTCGCACGTGGTCGATCGTGCAGCGCGCGGATCGGCCGAACCTCGGTATCTGCCTCGACAGCTTCCACATCCTCTCTCGCGGGCACGACCCAGCTGGCATCGAGGAGATCCCGGCCGAGAAGATCTTCTTCCTGCAGCTGGCCGACGCGCCGGCGCTCGACATGGACGTGCTGTCGTGGAGCCGTCATCACCGGCTGTTCCCCGGTGAGGGATCGTTCGATCTGGTGGACTTCATGACGCATGTGGTGCGCGCCGGGTACACCGGCCCCTGGTCGCTGGAGGTGTTCAACGACACGTTCCGCCAGACCGATACGGTGCGCACGGCGGCGCACGCCCAGCGGTCACTGGTGTGGCTGGCCGACCGGACGGCCACGGCGAACGGCTGGGACGACGGGCGGCTCGGGTCTGCGCAGCCGGCGACGGCGCTCGACTTCGTCGAGGTCGCCGGCGCAGACCTCGCCGAGGTCGATGAGCTGCTCGCCCAGTTGGGGTTCGCCTTCGAGGGACGCCACCGCAGCAAGCCGGTGCGGCTGTGGAGCGCGGGCTCCGCGCGCGTGATCCTTAACGAGCAGGTGCGCCATGACGAGCCACGGCTTTCGGGGATCGGCCTGCAGGTTCCGGATGCCGCGGCCGCCGTCGACCGCGCGATCGCACTGGGTTCGCAGAGCATATTCCGTCGCACGTATGAAGGCGAGCAGAACCTCCGTGGCGTCCCGGCGCCGGACGGGACGCAGGTCTTCTGGAGCTCGCTGCCCGCCGAGGAATCCTGGCTGCAGGAGTTCGAGGGTGGCACCGACGCCGATGACGGTCTGGTCGGCGAGGTCGATCACATCAACCTCGCGTACGCGTGGCAGGACTTCGACGAGGCCGTGCTGTTCATGTCGAGCGCGCTGTCGCTGCATGCGGAGCCACCCGCGGATGTGCCTGGCCCTCAGGGGCTGATCCGCAGTCAGGTGATGCGCACCCCTGACGGCATCGTGCGCGTGCCGATCAACCTCGCACCTCCGACGGCGGCGCCCCCGGCTCGGCACATCGCCGTGCGGACGGATGACGTGTTCGCCGTCGCGCGGCGGGCGAAGCAGCGCGGCATCGATCACCTGCGCATCCCCGCGAACTACTACGACGATCTGTCGGCGCGGTTCGGCCTGCCCGAAGATCTGCTGGCGTCGCTGCGCGAGCTCGACCTGCTCTACGACCGCGACGCGGAGGGCGAGTTCATCCACTTCTACACGCGCACGATCGGCGACGTGTTCTTCGAAGTGGTCGAGCGGCGCGGCGGGTACGACGGCTACGGCGGCGCGAACGCGCCGATCCGCCTCGCCGCGCAGCGGGCGATGGGGCGCTGAGGTCGGCCCGCCCGCACAACTCCGGAGCTTTTCGCCGGATCCGCGGTTTCGCGGCGCCGGGATGGGCCTCAACTGCAGTTTGTCCTGAGTTGTGCGGCGACCACCCGCGCATAACTCCTCGAGACCACAGCCGCACGGCCCGGAACGCATCGGATCCGGGCCGTTCAGGTCTACTTCTGAGGAGTTATGAACGCGTGGGCTCCAGCACCTCGCGCTCGAGCCGTGCGAACGACTCCTCCATGCCGTCGGCCATGCCGGTGGCGAGGATCATGTCGCGCGTCTCCTTGTCGGGGTACTCGATGAGCACCGTGACGAGGGTGGCGCCGTCCTCTTCATAGAGGTTGAGGTCGTTGAGCGTCTCAGGGCCTTCGGTGCCCTGCATCCGCTCGGTCGACACGGCGCGACGTGGGGCATCGACAAGCACGACTTCACCCTCGAAGCCGAACGCCTCGCCCTCCGTGTCGCCGACGGGCGCCCACGACGTGCGGTGCTTCTCACCGGGAGCGGTGGCGACGACGCATTCGGTCATCTCCCACCCGTCAGGGCCGAGCATCCACTGCCGCATGAGCGCTTCCTCGTTGTAGGCGCGCCAGACCAGTTCGCGCGGACCGTTCACGAGGCGGGTGATGCGCACGTGCGTGTCGTCGAGCAGCTCGACCTGCGTGCCCTTGCCCTGCGCGTACTCGCGGAGGTCCTGCAGCACGGCATCCAGCTGCGCCATCGCCATGCGCGTTCCTTCGACAGCCCCCATCGCGACGACCTGCTCGAGAGCCTCGGCCGAATCGAAGTGGCTGGTGTTGATCATGCGACTGCCGGCGTCCGTCGACTCGAAGCCGAACGTCATCCGCATCGCCGGCATGCCCTCGAGCGGGTTGCCGTCGGCGTCCGCGAACGAGTCGATGACATCGAAGCCGTGCGGTTCGAGGATGTTCAGGAACTCCCACGAGCCGCCCGAGCGCTCGCCCTGCGGGCTGGTCATGTAATAGAGCGCCTTGCCGCCGACCGTGAAGTCGAACTCGGTGAAGGTTGCCGGCCATCCGGGCGGGCCCCAGAACCGCTCGAGCTGCACAGGGTCGGTGAACGCGTGCCAGAGCCGCTCGACAGGGGCGGCGAAGTCGGCGGTGACGGTCATCGTGCGGTTCTCAGCATCCGTGCTGATGTCGGTGACAGGCATTTCAGTTCCCTCTCTTCGGTGAATTCTTCGGTGGATTGTTCGGTGATTCTCGACGCGGTGCGTCGGATGACAGGAGGTCGTCGAGGCGGGAGACGCGGGCCCGCCACAGCTCTTCGTATCGGGCCAGCAGCGCCCGAGCGCGCGCGATCATCTCAGGATTCGCGCGGACGAGCCGCTCGCGTCCCTCGGCGCGTTTGATGATGAGGCCGGCGGCCTCGAGGACCGCGACGTGCTTCTGCACCGCGGCGAAAGACATGTCGTAGTCGCCCGCAAGGGTCGACACCGACTGCTCTTCATTGATCGTGCGGCGCAGGATGTCGCGCCTCGTCGCCGTCGCCAGTGCGTGGAACACACGGTCGGTCTCCGCTTCGCTCAGTTCTCGTTGTGCAACCATTTGGTTGTACGTTACGACAAAGCGGATGCCGTGTCAAGAGGTTCTTGTGAGTTACGTCTTTAGATCCAATACCGTTCAATTAGATCACTACGGCTTCGTCGGGTCGGCGGTTCGGTTGCGGCCAGTCGCGGTGCCGGGATCGTTTCACGTGCCAGCGGGTGTATTTGCGTTTCACCACGCGGGGGTTGGCTCGGGGTCGGCGTTTGGGGAGGAGCCTGCGGATGAGTTCGCGGATCGCGTGAGCCCAGAGCGTGTCGATGGCGTCCGAGTGCTCAGGGGGAAAAAGCGCCCTATTGGGCGATGGCTCGGCGGCTGATCCGCAGCGCGGTGACGAAGGAGATCCGGTCGGGATCGTGGCCCGCGTGTGCGGCGGCATCGAACATGAGGGTGCGGATCGCGTAGTGGCAGCACAGGTGCCCCCAGATCTCCTGGAGGACCAGGTCCGGGGACTTGGAGCGCAGCACGGCGCGGGTACCGCGCTGGTGGGTCTTCAGCTCATCGAACGCGGTCTCGATCTCCCAGCGTTGCGCGTAGACGGCCGCCAGCTCGGCGGCGCGCGCCTGGTCGGCGTCAAGGATCGTGGTGACCAGCCGGTACGGGCCGGCAGTGCCGCGACCATCCTCGACGGTGTACTCGATCACCCGCACCCGGACAGGGTGCTGTCGTTTGCGGTCGGCCTGGGAGTCGAACACGTCGGCGAGGAATGACCCGTCACGCAGCTCTTCAACCGGCTCCAGCTTCAGGTTGTCCCTGACCCGCCAGAGCAAGTCAGCGCCCGTCGCTGCGGCAGTTTGCCAGGCGGTGAACGCGTAGAAGCCACGGTCGGCGAGACACAGCATCCCCGGTGTCAGCCTGCCCAACAGCTCCGTCGACAGCGCATTTTCCGAGGTCGTGTACGGGCCGATCACGGCGTCGAAGATCGCATGGGTGCCGCACTCAGCCACTGCGACCACCCGCGCCTGCGGAAACGCCGAACGCTCCCCCTTGTTCACCCCCGGCCGGCCAAAGTGGCCATCGTTCGCTGGCGTGTCAGCCAGATCCAGACAGGTCCCGTCGATCGCGACCAGACGCCGCCCAGCCAGCCAGCATCCCGGCGTGCCCTCTGCGGCGATGGGCTGTGCGACCCGATCAAACAACACCGCCATCGGCTCGGCCCCCAACCGGTCCCGCGCGTGCGAGATCGCCGCCTTATTCGCCAGTCTCGACGGACCTTCCTCGCGGTGCGCCCACGCGATCCCGTCCGAGATCAACGCCAGCACATCCTCGTAGGAGCCCTCCGAATGCAACGCCATCCCCATCGCGAAGTACGCCACCGACCGCGCAGGCAGCGACCGGCGCCGCTGCTCCGTCCGACCACACTCCGCGATCACCGCGTCCACGACCTCGGGCGGGAACACCCGCATCAGCAGACCCACCGACACGAGATCCGGCAACCGACGATCCGACTCAGGCTTCTTCCAACCAGAACGAGGCATACCCCAAAACTACACCGAACTACCCTAATTGAACGGTATTGGCGCTAGATCGGACTAACCGCTTTACATCGGATTACCCGCCGCTCGATCGGACGTAGTCCGGGCTAAAGCAAGTGTCGGGAGATTGACAGCGGTGTGCGGCGCTGATCCTGCGGGCAAGCCACAACGCGTGACGAACCTGACGCTCCGCCCTCGGGATGGCAATGCAGCCAGCTGAGGTCACGCAGACGAGTCAGATCTTCAGACTGGCCCATGAGCGACGACGGTTTGACGAGTGAACCTCTAGACCTCGATTACGGGTGCTTTCTTGCTGACAGAGCCTGCGCCGAAACCCACACATCACCTGTTTCGGTGCCCTACGGTTTCGGCAGGGGGTTACGGCGGAGCGAGGCACGGCGTGTCGCGCTTCCCACCAGCACCGAGGATCCCCGGCCGCAAACGATCGTTTTCGGTGGGCTAAGGCGAGCAGGCTTGAACAGTCGGGGCGGGTATCTGGGGACCCCGCCCCGCCTGTGCATCGCGAGGCAGTGCTCGAGCGATGCGGTGGCGTGCTGTGCACGCAGGTACGTGCTCGTGGGGGCGAGCACGTACGTCTCAGGGCTGCACGACGGGGAGGCCTGTCGTGGCGGCGGCGTCTTCCAGGGAGCCGAGGTTGAGGAGGTCGGTGAAGCCGGCCTGCTTCATCAGGTCGATGGCGACTCCTGCCCGGTTACCTGAACGGCAGTAGACGAGGTAGGTGGCTTCGGGGTCGAGGTCCGGCAGCGCAGCTTGGAGGTCGCCGCCCGTGACGTCGAGCAGGAGGGCGCCGTCGAGGTGGCCGGTCGCGTGCTCGGCGGGGGTGCGCACGTCGATGATGACCGCGTCGGGGTCGAGGTCGGCCTGTGGTGTGGGTGTGCTGGCGCAGGAGGTGAGCGTGAGTGCGGTGATGACGGCGAGGGTGGTGAGGGTGAGGCGGCGCATGTGCGTCCTTTCGTTGTGAGGGAGCGAGGGTGTCAGCGGTCGCAGGCGCCGTTGGCGCAGTGGCGGGTGGGCTGCCTACTGAAGCGTTGGTGCAGGGCACATCCCGCGCACCACCCGAGGGTGGCTTCTAGTTTTTCTTGGTGTCCAGAACTTCGGCGTTTGTCTTTAGTTTTTGAGCTGAGTTCGTCGAGTCGATGCGTGGTTCAGGCGGCTTTGCCGAGTCGGGCGTTGTCGATGTAGCCGGTGACGTGTCGATCGATAGTCCTGAGGGCATCGCGGAGGATGTCGGGTGCTGGCGGTTGATCGGCGGCGAGCAGGGGTGTCAGTAATCGGTGATGCACCTTCGTGAAGAACAGCGCCACGCGGAGCCCGTCGGGGGTGAGGAAGTAGCGGTTGCTGTGTTCGTGCCGGGCGATGAGGCCATTGAGTCGGAGGCGGGCGAGGTCGTAGCTCATCTGGTGGGTCGTGTAGTCAGCGTCGCTGCCGAGGAAGGTGTTCACGCGGGCGCGGAGGCTCCGGTGGGTGAATCCGAGGACGGTGATGCTGGCGCAGAGTGCGTCGAGCAGGGCCATGACCCGAGGGTCGCCGAATCTCATGGCTGGAGCCCTTCTGCCATCCACCGTGGTGGTGGGGGACGCGACCCGCTCAAAGGCTGGGCTCGCGAGGACACAGCCCTGCCCGACACGTTCAGTATCGAGCAGCCGTGCGTTGATGTCACGGGCTTTTTGTTGCAGTTCCGGCAGGTGTTCCAGCCGGCGCAGGCATTGCAGATCTCGGGGGGAGTTGATGACGGTCTCCACCCGGAGGGCGCGGCCATCTTTGAGGTACTGCTTGACCCGGGAGTGCTTGAAGAACACGTTCAAGCTGACCTGGGTATCTGCGGTCACGATCTTGGTCTTGTATGGTGTCCGGTTCACAATCGGATGCCCCAGATGGTGCGGTCCGTGGCCGGTGAACAGCAACTCGACGGTCTCCGGCCTGCCGATATCGAGGTTGTCGGTGATCAGGGATTCGAAGAAGCTGCGGGCGTGCCGGGGCGCGTCGAAGACGAGGGTTCGGGATGTTTCGATCTGCCGCATTGACAGTTCCCACCAGTACCCGAATTGTCGGTCGTAGTCATCCAATGGCAGCGGCAGCCGGTCCATCCACCGGTCGAAGAAATCTTGGATCGTGCTCGAGGTCAACGTGTCGCAGATGCGTTGCAGCGCGGCCGGGTCATCGCAGGACTTAAACCCGTTGGACAGGCTGGTGAACCCCAGGCCGACCTTCGACGCCTGTCGTTTGGCCCATTCGTGGCCGTTGACCCAGACCTTCACCGGGTACGGGAAGTAGGCGCAGACCTTGATGAACCCAGCGCCGAAGTCGTCGTCCCAGAGGTAGAAGTAGTAGCAGGTGACCCGCCGATCGGCTTTCGTGAACGAGTACCAGGGGACGCCAGCGCCCTTGTCTCGTTGAGTGGCGGCGAACACGTTCTGGTACTCCTGAGCGACGCCGATCGCCACGACCCCCGAGATGCCCGACTTCTCCTGGGCTGACAGGAACCGTTGCATGACGTCGATCTTCCGGTCGTCCTTCTTGAATTGCACGATGGGGATCTGGTGCACGTCGGCGAAGTCGCGGACAGCGGCCCGGAACCGGGTCCCGAGCTTCTCCAGGATCGCGGGTGAAGGAATGTTCTTCCCGAGGTGCTCCCGCATGAAGCGGATCACCTGCCCACCCACCTGCAGGATCGGCACGTACCCGTTCAAGTAGATCCTGTCCAAGCACTCGATCTCCAAGGCCACGTGACCGTCGAGAACATCATTGATATTGACCATCACCCTCACCACCCGAGACACTGCACTTGGCAACCAGCGTGCACCCCGACGACACAGAAGTCACCCCCCATAGCGCCGCCACTTCGCTCGGCGGTCAGAGGAGCCAGCCTCGCTGGATGAGTGAGTCCGATTGGGTTTAGTGGTCGTAGGCGATGAGTGAGCGTTTGACGGGTGCTCCGATGAGCCAGTTGTGCCAGATTCCGGCTGCGAGGGCGAGGAGCCGTGCGGCGACGCGGGAGTAAA
>NZ_JABFAS010000002.1:3173958-3190934 GCF_017168295.1 Microbacterium sp. KRD172
CGACGCGACAGACGCGACCGAAGATCCTCGACCGAGACCCGGCCGCGTGGATCAACCAGCCACCAACCGACGAGATCCAACTCGCCGCCTAACACCCACCGGCCTCACTCGCCTTGACAAATTCCGCACAGCCAATCGGACTCACTCATCTAGGAGCAGGACTGTGAAGCAGGGTCCGCAGAGCCCGAGAGTCACGGGTAGCGGGACCATTCCAGCGCGCATCGTCACGCACGAGATAGCAGCGAGACCGAGGGCGAGCCACCAGGCGAAGACCTTCTGCGGCGCGCCTACCCAGTGCCGACGGCGGCGGCGTGTCAGAGCACGGCCGAGGGCGAGAGTGAGGGACAGCCGGTCGCTGATGAGTACGCGCGTCGTCATGTCGAGGAGGAAGAACATGCCGAACTGAACCGTCCCAGGTTCTGTGCCGCTTCTATGCGGGTTGCGGCTCTCGGGTGATGGCCGCGTAGTAGGTCGCCTCGAACTCGTCGGGGCTGACCATTCCGAGGCTACCGTGGAGCCTTCGGTTGTTGTGTTCCTCGCTGGTCTGCCCGTCTCGGTCTCCCGCGTCGATATCGGCTTGCACAACCCACCGGCGCAACGATTCCGCACCGACGCCTTCCTGACGGGCGACGGCTGCAATGGCCTTCGCGGTCGAGTGGTACTCGGCCCGGTGCTCGCGCACGAGCCTGACTGCGCGCTCACGGAGCGCGGCATCGATCTTCTTCGGCATGATGACATCCAATCAACTCAAAAGGATGCGGCACCAAACCTGGGACGGTTCAAACATCTGCAGCGGCCTGATGCTGTCGGAGGCGAGCGTGATGGTAAGAGCGGTGATGCCTATGGCGAGGAGGATGCCGGCGGCGATGCGGACGGCGTGCTCGTCGAGGACGGGCACCTCGTATCCGTCGACGTGTTCCCCGGCGCGGGGCGCGGTGTCGGTCGCGTGAGGCATCGGCTTCTTTCTGGTGGTGGTCAGGCGGAGAGCGTCTGAATGATGAGGGTGGCGAGCATGGTCAGCCCCACGGCCAGCACCAGAACCCCGAACCCGGTGCGGATGCCGGCAGCCGGGAGGCGATGCGACAGTGCCAGACCGATGAAGGATCCGGCGACGGCGAGCGCGGTGAAGGTGAGGACGATGGGCCAGTGGATGGCCACGGTCGTGATCTGGGTGAGGAAGCCGGCGGACGAGTTCACGGCGATGACTAGTAGCGATGTCCCCACTGCAGCGGCGATGGGCTGGCCGAGGAAGGTGAGGGCGGGGACGATGAGGAACCCACCGCCTGCTCCCAGTGCCCCTGTGAGGACTCCCACGCCGAGTCCCGTACCTGTCGTTCGGATCCCACGGACGACCGGCCGCGTCGGAGGGCGCCCCGCGCGTTCTCGTCGCGGCCGCATCATGGCGATCGCTGTGACGATCATGATCGCCGCGAACAGAACGGTGAGCACGGTTTCTGGTAGCAGCTGACCAGCCATCCCGCCACCGATTCCCCCGATCAAGCCGGTCGCCGCGAAGACGCCGGCGACTTTCCAGCGCACCTCGTGTCGGCGCACACGGAAGGCGGCGGAGACGGCGCTGGTGATGGCGACGACGAAGAGAGAGGAGACGATCGTCTCCCTCGTTCCGATGCCCAGGACGAGGGAGAAGATGGGGAAGGTGAGGATGGAGCCCCCGCCGCCGAGGAGCCCGAGTGCGACACCGACAAGGGCCGCGAGAGTCATCGCGAGGATGATGGAGGTGTCCACTCGAGCTCCTCGGCCGCTCAGGCGGCCGTCGGCCGAGACGGCGTCGCGGCGAGCCAGGCGTTGTAGCTGCCTTCGATCTCGATGACGTCGTGCCCGGCCCGGCGCAGGGCGCTGGCGACAACGCTATTGCGGACGCCGCTCTGGCAGTAGGTGAGGATCTTGCCGGCGGGCAGTTCGTCGGTGCGCCAGAGGGCCCGACCACCGGAGAGCTGCGCGGCGCCGGGGATGTGCCCGGCGTTGTACTCGGTACGGTTTCGCACGTCGAGGAGGAGCGCCGCGTCGACCTGGTCCAGGTCGGTGGGGGCGATCGTCTTGGGCTGCACCGTGGGGAGGCCATCGAGGGTGGTGATGAACCCGTCGACCTGATCGATGCCGACCCGCAGCAGATGATCTCGGAACCGGGCCGCGGCGTCCCCCGAGTCGATGAGGAGGACGAGCGGCCGCGTCTCGGTGTCGGGGTCGTAGACCCAGGCACCGTAGCTGGCTGCTCTCGCGACTCCGGGCACGTTCAGCGCGCCCTGAACAGTGCCCTCGTGCACGAGGGAGTGGTGGCGGGTGTCGACCATGATGACCCGGTCGGCGTCGATGTCGGCGTCAAGATCGAAGACGCTGCGCTCGAGGAGCGGAGGAAGTTCGCCCAGCACGGCCGGTCCGACGCGGTTCTGCCGCTTCATTCGTGCGAAGTAGGCGTGTGCGTCGGGCTGATCGTTCAGCAGCGTGTCGATGAATCCCTGCTCATCGCCGGCCTCGAGGTAGGGAGCCCACCAGGCGAAGCGCCGCTCGTATCCGACTGTCGAGCTCGGGACGGCGCCGAGCGCCTTGCCGCAGGCGGACCCCGACCCGTGCGCGGGGAGTACCTGCACGTAGTCGGGCAGGGTGAGGAAGTAGTCGCGGAGGCTCGCGAAAAGATCCCGTGCGCCGTCGAAGCGGGTGTCGATGCCGCCTGCGGCCTCGTCCAGCAGGTCCGGGCGTCCGACGTCCCCGACGAACACGAAGTCACCGGTGAGGACATAGCCCGGCTCGGAGGTCGTGGCGCCGTCGATGACGAGGAAGGACAGGTGCTCGGGGGTGTGCCCGGGAGTGTGGACCGCCTCGACCGTGATGTTGCCGACCGTGATGCGGTGACCGTGCATCATCCGGGTGGCGTCTTGGAACCCGACACCGTACTGCCAGTCCGGGCCGCCCTCGCCGGAGACGCACATCGTCGCCCCGGTACGGGCTGCGAGCTCGCGGGTGCCGGAGAGGTAGTCGGCGTGGATGTGGGTCTCGGTGACCGCGGTGATGGTCATGCTGTTCTTCGCGGCGAGGTCGAGGTAGACCTGGATGTCGCGGCGCGGGTCGACGACGATCGCTTCACCGGTGCGCTGGCAGCCGATGATGTAGCTGGCGTGGGCGAGGTCGTCGTCGTAGAGGCGTTCGAGGAGCATAAGGGTCTCCGTCGCTTTCTTCTGGGTCAGTGCGTGCAAGTGCAGCGCTGGGATTCGGGGACGCCCGCGAGGGCTTGTTCGATGTGCTGGCCGCAGCCGTCCCAGGTGGGCTTGCCGCAGGAGGAGCAGGTGATTCGTGCGCACATGGTGCCAGGTCCTTTCAGGGGGTAGCGGTGTTGGCGAGCTGGCGGCGGACATCGTCCATGTCCAGTCCGCGGGCCTTCTCGATGAGCAGCTCGAGCTGCGGCTCGGCAAGAGCTCCCGGCTGCCGGTAGACCAGGACGCCGTCGCGGAAGACCATCAGGGTCGGAATCGAGGTGATGCGGTGGGCGGAGGCCAGAGCGGTCTCGGCCTCGGTGTCGACCTTCCCGAAGATGATGTCGGGGTGCCTGTCGGATGCGGCATCGAATACCGGGGCGAAGGCCCGGCAGGGTCCACACCACTCAGCCCAGAAGTCGATCAGCGCGATGCCCTCGGCGTGGGTGAGCTGTTCGAAGTTCCCGGTGGTCAGTTCAACGGTCGCCATCGCCGATCACCGTCCGAACAGGCGGGCGAAGAAGCCACCCCGCTGAGACTGGGCGGCCTGGACTTCGGCACGGGTATGGCTGCCATTGCACCAGTCGGATGCGGGCACGGATTTCCGCACGGATGCGACGTGCTGACCGCACCCGGTCCAGGTCGTCTTTCCACAGGTGTGGCACTTCGTTGCTCTGCACATACGCTGATCTCCTTGCTCGGCGATACCCCGGGGAGTATCAGTTCATGTGAATACGATACCCCGGGGGGTATAGTGGTTGTCAACTCGACGGAAGGACCACCCATGACCGACACCCTCGTCCCCGGCGACCCGCTCGTCCACGACCCCAAGGCCAAGCGCAAAGTCGTCAACCGCCTCAAGCGAGCTCAGGGCCAGCTGGCGGCGGTCATTACGGCCGTCGAGGACGACGCGCACTGCCGCGACGTCGTGCAGCAGCTCTCCGCCGTCTCGAAGGCCCTCGACCGGGCCGGATTCCTCGTGATCTCGACCGCGCTGCGGGAATGCCTCACCGATCCGGACGCCGACGACGTCACCTCCCCCGCCGAGTTGGAGAAGCTCTTCCTCTCCCTGGCCTAAACCGGTCAGGCCCGCTCCTCGGGGCCCTCGCCTGGTGACCTGGGAGGAGTTCGACGATTCCCGTGTCGAACACCGTTAATCTTCCCAGGGCGCTGTTCACAGGGGACCGGCGCTGAACAATGATGTGTTGAGGCATTCACAGCGATGCCAGATGAGGAGCGGTGCTTCGTGCTTTTGACGAGTCTTCCCAGCCCCCCACCGTCGTGGGCACAGTTCACCCTCGGGCCGCTCACAATCCACACCTACGCGCTGTGCATCATCGCCGGGATCATCGCCGCCGTGATCATCACCCAACGACGCCTGTCGGCACGAGGCGCGGAGGACGGCGTGGTTGTCGACATCGTCATCTGGGCTGTCCCGATCGGCATCATCGGAGCCCGGTTCTATCACGTGTTCACCCACGTCGGGGACTACTTCTATCCCGGCGCGAACCTCGGGAACATCTTCGCCATCTGGGACGGCGGCAACGCCCTCTACGGGTCCCTCCTGGGCGGCGCTGTCGGTGCGTACATCGGCTGCCGACGAACCGGCATCCGGCTTTGGTCCTTCGCCGACGCTCTCGCGCCCGCGATGCTCATCGCGCAGTCCATGGGTCGGATCGGCAACTACTTCAACCACGAACTCTTCGGGCTGCCCACCACGCTGCCGTGGGGGCTCGAGATCCTGCCGACGGACACCATGTTCCCGGACGGCCTCCCGGCCGGAACGCTGTTCCACCCGCTGTTCCTGTACGAGATCATCTGGAACTTGATCGGCGTCGCGATCATCCTCCTCCTCGAGCGCAGATACCGGTTCCGGTGGGGACGCACCTTCGCCCTCTACCTCATCTGGTACGGCCTCGGACGCAGCTGGCTCGAGGCCATCAGAATCGACCCCACCAGCGACGCCCTGTTCGGCATCCCCGCGAACGTCTGGGCATCCTTCGTCGTCGTCGCCCTCGGCATCGTCCTGTTCATCGTCCAGGGCCGGCGCCACCCCGAACCGGAACCCTCCGTGTACCAAGAAGGACGCGCGCCAGCGGTGGAACATCAGCCCAGCAGCGCAGACGCGACCTGAACACCACCCGACCCCTCCAGCTGTCAGCTAGTTCTGTCTGAGCGATCACAGACAAAAAGTCTCTTGACGTGGTGCGCCGAAAATCCCTGCCGAAAGGGGATTCCGGCGATCGTTTGCGGCGCCTCATAAGGATGTGGAGTTTGCCGCTCTTTGGCGGTGTTCTGTGATCGCTTCGTGTCGCTAGTTGCCGATGACGAGAATGCTCGCGGCGGCTTCAATGACGTCGTCGGTAATGGTGTCGAGCTGGTTGATCTTCAGCACGCGATTGATCTGGGGGAAGAGCCGTTCGAGCAGGCGGAAGTTGCCGCGGGTGATGCGTTCGATGGCGGCGATGGCTTGAGCGTCGGTGAAGTCGTCAGGGTCGAGAGTCCTGCCGAGTCGCTTCCAGTGGCGTTCGACAACGAAGAGGAGCTCTTCCCGGCCAAGGGCGCGGTAGTGGTGTGAGAAGCCGAGGCGGCTGTAGAGCTGGGGGTAGTGACGGAAGCGTTCGTCGATACCGGGCATGCCGATCAGGATCATCGCGAGATGCGTGCGGTCGTGACGGTCGCGGAGAAGCTCCAAGGCGGTCGGGGTGAGCCGTTCGGCTTCGTCGATGATGAGGAGCTCGACCAGGCGGGTGACGTCGTTCTGCCTGACCACTTCACCGTCGGGCATGAGGGAGCGGAGGTGCTCGTCGGCGCAGAGTCCGACTTTGATCTGCCAGTGGTCGATGTCGTGCATGAGGTCCTTGGGCCGGCAGAGGACTTCGGGTGTGTAGAAGACGGTGCGGGATCGGTTCGCCAGGGCATAGTGCTTTGCGTCGTGATCGCCTCTCGGTCCCCACGCGTTGATGTAGGGCTCGAGGGCGTCCCAGTTCGCGTAGCGGCGGGCGGAGTTGGTTTTCCCGACGCCGGCGGCGCCGTGGCAGATCCCGATGGTTTTCTCCTTTCGGACGGCGTTGGCGAACTCGGTGAAGCGTCGGTGTTCTTTGGTGACGATGAATGCCTGGTTCATCACTCGTCCTCTTCGTAGGTGCGAAGCCGTGGCCGCCGCTTGATCGGTTCGGGGGTGCGAGGTTCCTGGCGGGTGGCAACGGTCGGAATGCGATCGTGGATTGCACGACGCAGCTGCTTGCGGCGGGCGCGGCGGGCGGTTTCGATGTCGCGGAGGCTGAGGCGGAGGTTGGGGTGGGCCTCGTCGATGGCGGTGCAGATGAACGTGTCGCGGTCGTAGACGCGGATCTCGGAGATGTCCCGGGGGTCGTACCGGATCGTGATGGTGTGACCGACGAACGGCGCCAGGGTTGGGGCGAGGTAGCGCTGGCCTTGGAAGTGGATGCCGTCGCGTTGCACGACCCGGTTCTTCGGAACAGTAAGGAGCAGCCCGTCGAGCTCTTGAAGGCTCTCGGGCATCCGCGGAAGCCAGCCGTCCGCGACCCACGCATCCCGGGGTGAGATCCCCAGCTCGCTGTGGGGCCGGTCGTTGTAGGTGCCGATGAAGTCGCCGATGGCACGGTCGAGGCCTGCGAGGTCGAGCATAGGCATTGGTGTTCGGCTGCCGGGTCCGAGGTGGCCGGGGAGCGTGGCTAGGAGTTCGGTGTTGATGGTTCCGAAGAACCGTTCGATCTTCCCGCGGCCTTGGGGTCGCCCGACGGCGGAGTGGACGATCCTGATGTGCAGGGCGAGTGCGGTCTGCTCGAGGTGATGGCTGATGAAGTCGGAGCCGTGGTCGACGTGGAGGATTTCGGGGATGCCGCACATTGCCCACGCCGGGTCGGTCTTCCGCCAGATCGCCTGTCGGAGAGCGAGGGCGGTGTTGATGGCTGAGGGTGCGCCGGTGAAGACCATGTATCCGCAGATGGCGCGGGAGTAGTCGTCCATGACCGTGGTGAGCCAGGGCCGGTCGGGTTTCCCGTCCGCGCCGACGATGAGGATGTCGAGCTCGGTGTGGTCGGACTGCCACGTCTGGTTGGGGTGTTCCGCCCGGCGCCGAAAGACGAGCTCGTGCTTGTCCCGGTACGAGACCGGTCCCTCAAGTGCCAGCATGACAAGGGCCGGATCGAGTGCCTGGACGATCTGGCGGACGGTCGCGTAACTCGGCACCGGCAGTTCGTGAGCTTCCGCCTCCGCGGAGGCGAGCCGGTGCAAGGTGGCGATGCTTGGGCGTGGCCGGGTCAGCGCCAATCGTTCGATGAACGCGACAGTCTCCGCTGATGTTCGGCGGCCCCCCTTGTCGTTGCGGTCATGAGGTTCGAGGGCTGCGATGCCGCCTGCGCGGTAGAGCTGGTGCCAGCGTTGGAGGGTGCGGGCGGAGATCCCGGTCTCCCGGGCGAGGACGGCGAGCGGGATCTGGTCTTCGACATGAAGCCGAAGAACACGCCACCGTTCGGCCGCGTCCATGAGTCACTTACACGGTGGTGCTCTCGCGGGCCGCGAAGGCCTGCTGGTGGCGGTAGAGGGTGGCTCGGCTCCAGCCGACGAGTTTCGCGGCATCTGCCGCGGTCCGGCCCTTGGCCCTGGCCTCGGTGACGAGCTTGAGTTTGTCAGCGCTCTAGCCGGTCTTGAAGGAGTCGTTCGAACCGAATGTTGCGGCGCGCACGGCGGTTCGCAAGCGCGTTGCTGACAGGCTGAGGAACATCTCCTGCCCAGGGAAGAACTCCTTGAAGGAGGTGGCGGTAGTAGACCTGAAAGGATGTCAATAAGTACTGCGGGCTGACAATGAGTCGTCCATCCGAGTCTTGCGCCAGCGGTTGCACGAGGAGCCGATGACGCCGAGTGCGCGTTTGCCAGGGCTTCCACTCCACGGCTTGCATCTGGACGGCCGTGCTCGTGAGCATCTCGATTGCAGCTTCGACACGCGTTCTTTGCGACTCATCCGCGCCCGGGCCCAGCGCATCACAGACCCACACGGTGGCCTCGGCCACGGTGACGTGGGCAGTCGTCCTGCCTGGCTCAAACGTCTCCCACTTCGCGAGCGCGGCGAGGGTGGAGAACATGTCCTGCGACGTCGCTCCCCATGCCTGCTGGAACGCATCTTCGACGTCGTCTTCTTCGTTCGCCTGTTGCAGCGAGTCGTCGTCTTGCGTGCCGTGCAGCCGAATGCCCGCAGCTGCACGGGTTAGTTCGTCGTTTCGTAGGCCCCACGCCGACGCGTCGGGATGCGGATCGTCGTCCACGGTCAGCTCGTACATCGGGCTGAGGGTGATGACTGCGGGCGCGACTTGGTGATACATCCGCTCGCTCAATGTGGTCGCGGTGAGGTACGCATCTGCGGCGGCAAGGAGACCGCTCCATGCCTGAGGAGTGATCGGCTTCGTCGCCGCCGGTTTGTCCAGGATGCGCAGGGCGGCTTCCACCACGATCTCGTTACATTGACGAAGCTGAAGTGTCTCCGCCGAGAGTTCGGCCGTGCGGGTGAGCGGATCCCATTCGGTCGAGAGATTCGCTGCGACTCGGGATAGATCGTCTTGCTGATGAATGGCGCTGTCCATCACCCTCGCCAGTTGCTCCATACCCGTCAGCACCACCTCGCTCCCATCGTGGCTCTTGATTCCTTCAGTCAGGGTTTCGAGAGCAAGGGGCGCAAGATGTTCGCGGATAAGTCGATTCGCATCATCCGCTCGGTACTCGCCAGGTTGAACGCCGGCATCGTGGAGTCGTCGCCCCAACGCCGCAACCATACGGCTTTCGTCAGAGGGTCGTAGACGCCACGGATCAGGCAGGTGATTGAGAGTGGTCCGGGCCTGCTTCATCTCCAAGACGAGAAAGGGTTTCGCTGTGCGCCACTGGTCGCGGAGCGCCGCTGCGGTGTCGACATCCATGCCTCCCGCGCGGAGCAGATCGAACACTGCGTCCGCTGTTAGGAGATTCGCCGCCTGCGGATCTCCATTCGCTGAGTCGGCGAAGCCCTCGACATCGATGCGCCACAAGAAGTTGACCGGTTCGTCGATGGCACGCACGTGCGGGTCGAGATACGGCGTGACCACACCGGACGGTTCACCCGAGACCGTTTCCGACGCGTGGAGGTAGAGGACATATCCGGGCACATCGATCCCCTGGTGCGCGAAACGCCATCGGCCACCAAGCGCAGCGAAGCCGTAGATTAGCCCGCCGCATAAGTCGAAGACGAACCGTCGGTGGTCGGCAGATGCTTCCTCCAGGCCCGCCCGCGCCACGGCAACGGGAGGTTCGGTGAGAGCGAGGGACCACCCGTCAACACCCGGCGCGATGTTGACACCGCGGATGGCGTCGTACCTGGGGTCACCTGCGATCATCGCGACGTTTGCGACGGGCCCCGGGGCGACTTCTGCCGCTCGGAGGTCTCGAATCGGGGGAAGCCCAACCCTGAGGAGCGCCACTTCGAGATCCGATAGCTCTACCGCTCGATCCCACTCGGCCTCGCCCGCGTGCGCTTCAAAGTAGACGCCATTGGGTACCACGCCACCCTTGAAAAACGACTTGCCATTGGCTTTCCATGGCTCCCAGTAGTTGATCGCCTCCCACCCGAAACTCTCAGGGAAATCGGGAGCGCTCAGATCCCGCGCGAATGCGTAGAGATCATCGTCGGACGTGGCCGTTTCCGCGATCCAGGTCAGGTCTTCGAGCGCGAGTCTTGCCTCGCCGACCGCCTGCGGCACAGCGATGTGACCGGGCGCAGCGAACACCGTCAACGGGATGACCTCCGCGCCCGACTTGATGGTTCCTCGTCGCCCGCCCGCCATCCGCACCGGCACAGGGCCTGATTGCGACCTCACCTGTTTCGCCAGCTCCACTGAGCCGATGTATGGCGGCGGCGCGGCCCCCAGGTCGGGGACGTAGATGACCGAGACGGCGATGAAAGTAGACGGATTCACCGGTACCAACCACTGAACGTCAATCCCTCGAAGCGGGCTGGCGGCGCCTTCGCTGGAGGGCGGGGGTTCGATCAAACGGTGGGAAAAACGCCACAGGGCCTGACGGATCTGGTTCAGGCAAGAGCTCCGGAGGGCCTTTCGTGCTTGGCCGTCTCGGTCGAGCGCAGACACCAGCTCTCGGGCGGCATGAGCCATAATCTCCGGAATGAAGAGTGGCGGCACCCATCGGTGTCCACCCGCCGAGTCAGCAAAGCGAAGGAACCTTTCGAACGGACTGGAGAGACTCTCCACGTCGAACGCGGCCCTACCTGCGGAGTTCGTCATCCATTCCAACGCCCTCTTGTCAGCCTCACCGAGTTCGATGTGGTCGAGGGGGTCCAGGTTGAGGAAGGCCCGCGTCGCTTCGAACTCAACGTCCGGCAATGAGACCTCATCGTTGAGCTCCAGGTCCGGGGCTGGCACCCATGCGTCCGCAAGGTGGCGCACGCAGAAATCGCCGTACCTCATCGCCACGTTCACCACGTTCGCGATACCGAATCGAAATCGCCGGTGGAGGCGACCGTCTACCGCTTCCGCCATTCTGAGCGCACGCGTGAGGTCGGCGACCGGCCGTTCGGTGAGGCCAGGCACCGCGCGCAGCGGCTCCGAGCCGACGGCGAGGAAGGCTGGTCGGGTGGGGTCTGTGGCGATGAAATCTTCACGCTCCAGGCCGATCCCATAGGTGGTAGCCGCTAGATCGGATAGTGCTTGGATCGATGGCAGCGGTTGGTACCCGTCCGGCGCCGGAGGGTCAAGTCCCGGGTAGTGGTGTAGCGCTGTCCTTCGGTGTGAGTGTTAGGCGCTGAGCTCGAGAACGGTGTCGGTGACCTCCTCCGCTCCGCTGTCGGGGACGAGGGTGAGGCGGCTTTTGGCGAGGATATCGAGGCCGAGGTAGCGGCGTCCTTCGGCCCATTCGTCGGTTTGCTCGGCGAGGACTGCGCCGACGAGGCGGATGATCGCGTCGCGGTTGGGGAAGATGCCGACGCTGTCGGTGCGGCGACGAATCTCCCGGTTCAACCGCTCGTTCGGGTTGTTGGACCAGATCTGTGCCCAGAGCCCGTCCGGGAACTCGGTGAACGCGAGGATGTCGGCTCTGGCGGCGTCGAGGTGGGCGTGTGCGGCGGGGAGTTTGTCTTCGACGTAGTCCAGGAGCCGGTCGAACTGCGCGTTCACGCTGGCCCCGTCGGGTTGGTCGTAAACGGAGTGCAGCATCGCTTTCACCGCCGGCCACATGCTCTTCGGGCAGACGGACATCAGGTTCGCGGCGTAGTGGGTGCGGCAGCGTTGCCAGGACGCGCCTGGCAGGTTCGCAGCGATCGCTTCGACCAGCCCTGCGTGGGCGTCACTAGTGACGAGGCGGACGCCAGTGAGTCCGCGGGCGACGAGGTCGGCGAAGAAGCTGGACCAGGCCGCCCCTGTCTCGCTCGTTGCGACGCGGACGCCGAGAACCTCACGGCGCCCGTCGGCGTTCACGCCCGTCGCGACGAGGACGACCGCGTTGATGACGCGGCCGCCTTCGCGGACCTTCATCGTGAGAGCGTCGGCGGCGACGAACGTGAACAGGCCCGCATCGCCGAGGGGGCGGTGGCGGAACTGGTCGACGTTCTCATCCAAGTCCGCGGCCATCCTGGAGACCTGCGACTTCGACAGGGAGTGGATCCCGAGTGTCTTGACGAGCTTGTCCATCCGGCGGGTGGAGACTCCGGCGAGGTAGCAGTCCGCGATCACGGTGATCATCGCGGCCTCGGACCTCTTGCGGCGTTCCATGAGCCATTCGGGGAAGTAGGTGCCCTGGCGCAGCTTCGGGACAGCGACATCGATCGTCCCGACGCGGGTGTCCAGGTCTCGGTGTCGGTAACCGTTGCGCTGTGCGATGCGTTCGGGGCTCGACGTGCCCCATTCCGCGCCGACAACAGCATCGGCATCCGCGGACAGCAGTGCGTTGATCATGGTCTGCAACAGGTTGCGCATCAAATCCGGCGACGCGTCAGAGAGCGCTTCGGAAAGAACGCCGGCAGGGTCGACAATATGAGGAGCGGTCATCGTGATGATTCCTTTTCGAGTGAGAAGTAGAGAGCTTTCTCGAAGGATCACACGGTGACCGCGTTTACGTCGTGAACGACGTGCCAGACCACCGTGCGCTACACCACTATGCGGGACTCAACTCGCCGGAGCGGCGGAGGCTCGTAGCGCAGCCGCGAAACTGCTTCCCAATGTCACCGACCGATGCCTGTTGCCCGGGGACGTGGCGGCGGCGAAAATCAACGTCCAGAGCTCATCCGGATCGTACGCTGACAAGGCCAGTTCGAGTGCGTCTGGCTCCCGTCGCGCGGCGCTCACCGCCGGCCGTTGAGATCGAGACCGCTTGCTTCTCCGAGTTTTCTTGCTCTTCCCCACGCAAGCATTCAAGCGTAGGCCAACGACATCCTCGTTGATTGCTACGCGATGAATACGTCGCGCCGGGCCAAGAGTTGGGAGCCGCCTTGAACGCGCGCACGACATGCCTCCCACAACGCCGCTGCTCCCGACCCAGGGAGCGCTTGACCGCTCTCACCTTCGGCACCACGCGGGGATGCATACACGCAAAAGCGCGCGTAAGATAATGCGTGTACGCACTAACCAGATGCCGACACGAGGAGGCAAGATGGCTGTGAAGAAAAGTCGCGCCCGCGCCGCCTCCGCTCACGTCGCCGCTCGCGAGACGACTGTGGGCCGCGGCACCGCGACAGGTCGATTCCTCGACGGGAAACCGAAGCTCGTCGTGGCGACCAAGGCCCCAGAAAAGACCGACGTGCAAGCCGGTGTCGAGCGCCTTGCACAGGTGGCGAAGACGTCAAACGTCGACGTATCCGTGTTCAACGCGCTCATCGACGAGCTCGCCGATGCCATGACCGACCGTCAATCGACCGAGCTGGGCCTCACAGAGCAGGAAGCCAACTTCCTGATCGAGTCCGGCGATTTCACTCCGGAGGAGTTCGCCGAGGCAGCCGCATTCGTCACCAGCGGCGGGCTCGCCAAGCTCGAACGCGAGACTCACGTGCGCGCCCTGACCAACACCTACACCGCATCCGAAGTCGCAGCGCTCCTCGGCATCGATGCCTCCAGTGTGCGTCACCGCCAGAGCAAGAACACCCTGTACGGCTTCCGGGCGGGAAGGATCCGCCTCTACCCTCGATGGCAGTTCATTCCCGGCGAAAAGGTCTCGACGATCCCCCACCTCCCCCTACTCGTCCGAGCGATCCCGTCCGACTGGGATCCGGCCGACGTCGAAGGCTTCATGACAACACCTCAAGACGACTTGCGGTCGAGCGATGAGTCTGTCGACCCCCAGGAATGGATGACGCCGATCGAGTGGCTGGCTGCCGCGAAGGATCCTGCACCCGTAGTGGACATCCTCGAAGACGCCGACATCACGTGAGCCCGTCGAACGCGAAAGTCCCCGCAACACCCCCGGCGCCGCTCACACTCGACGCTAGCGAGCACCTGAGATCATTCGATGGGATCCTCTGGAGGGTCTTCGCTACAAGAGGTGCTCACCCACAGGCGTGGGATGAGCTGCGGCACTTCGGGCCGATCAGAACCATGCGCTTTGACCCGCATCCCGAGCCCCAGCAGCATCATGCCGATTATGGCGTGATGTACGCAGCTGCTGGATCTACGACAGCTCTCGGCGAGGTTTTTCAGAAGAGCCGATTAATCAATCGACGCGTTCGTGGAAACACCCTCGCGGCTTGGCGGCCGACGCGTGAGCTTCAGTTGCTGGACCTCACCAGCAACTGGCCCGTGATCAACGGCACGACCTCTTCGATCCAGATGGGGCCGAAGCGATACACACGGAACTGGGCGAATGCGATCCATGACCAACTTGGGTCGAGCATCGACGGGCTCTACCACGTGTCATCGATCGACTTCGGCCCGATGGTGACGCTGTTCTCGCCCGCCGAGGACTCGTTCCCGCAGCTGCCGTTGGTGCACACCCGACTGGACGCCTCCAGTGCGAACGTGTACCTCGCGAAAGCCGTGAAAAGACTCGGCTACCGCGTCAAGAAGTAGAACCACCCCAGGACAGCAATCTGCGATTGCTCGCATCATCAGATGACGCTCGATCCACCCGTACGCTCAGTACTATGACACAGCGTTCCACCTTGCAGACTCTCGGCGGTGCTGTCGAAGGATTCCGGGACTTCGCGGCGGCGATCAAGAGTGGAGTGCCCACCGTTCGAAAGGGGTCGATGGCGGAGGAAGATCAAGCCCTCTCCGCAAACATCGTCATCCCTCATGCCATAGTCTCCGGGCTCGTCCTCACCGTTGCAGACCACGTATCCGCCTGGGCGGAGCTTGCCGCTAGCCCCGAGAAGGACGTGTTGCTCCTTCATATGCAGGCTGACTACACGTTGTTCCGTCCTGTCTTGGAGGGGCTCGTGGAGGTCATCTGGATTCTGGACGGCACCGATTCCCTTTCTAGAGCCCGCAGGGCACTTGAGATTGCTCGGATCGAGTACAAGCACGGGCTGAAGCTGACCAACGCTCTGCGCAAAGCGCGAACGCCGGATGACAAGACCGAACAGGGAATAGCAGCACTCGGACGTTTTCTCAGGACCACGGCGAGCAACCTCGGATACGATCCGGAGGACGTTCTCAGCGCACCATTGATCGATCCCTCCTCGATCACAAGGAAGATAGCGAATCGCGTTCCAGGCCCCACATTGCAGACCTTCAACTATTGGGCGATAACCTCGGCCCACGCGCACGGGCAGTTCATCACCACTCTGCGCCACGCGATCGAGACGCCCCCATCTACGCCTCAGATGGGCGGGGCTCTGTACGAACCAGACGAGGAGCTGATTGCAGACCTCATCAAGTTCATTGGGAAGCTGCTCGAGATCGCAATCAACCTACTAAACGAACAGGGTTACGAGCTTCGACGCTAGCGTTGTCCTGCTTCGCCGATCGGGGAACGCTGGGTCGCCGAGATGCGTGCCATGGGGATTCAGAACTCTCTGAGGCGAAATGTCTGACCCGATCCGTATGATCGGATCAGCCCCGTCGCGAGGCAGTGAACTTAGCGCTTTACATCGGACTTAGTCCGATTTCATCGCGATTCTGACATTCTTTGTCGGAGCCGCGTTGAGGTGACACAAACCAGCTTTAGGTGACACAGGCGAGAGCTGCCGTGCAATTGAGTGTCAGAGCGACGCCGATGCCACTCAATGTTTCGATAGGTCTTCAGGTCGTTGTCCGGCGGCGGAGAAGGAGCGCAGCGGTTGTTCCGAGGACGCCGACGCCGGCGAGGGCTCCGGCGGCGGCGGGAAGGCTCGTGGCACCCAGCCATCCGGCGAGCGGGTAGGTGACGAGGAAGCAGGCGTGGGAGAGAGCGAATTGGGTGGTGTAGACAAGGTTGCGGTTTGCTGGCGTGGAGGCTTCCGCGAGCAGCCTCGAGGAGGGTGTGTTGATCAGGGAGGTCCCGGCGCCGAGTACCGACCAAACGGTCAGCAGAGCCCACCACCCGGCACCAGTGTCCACCGCGATGATCGTGATACCGACCGCTGCGATGAGTCCGCTGACGACCACGGCCGTGCCGGCAAGCATGGTGCGGGTTACCCCGATGCGCTCGACGATCCAGGGAATGTTCAACGCCACCACCAGCGAGCCGACACCATAAGCGCCGAGCGTGACGGCGAGGGCTGCGTCGTCGAAGCCGAACACGCCCTTGGCATAGACGACGGAGTTCACCAGAACGAGCGCGGTGCCGGCGGCGACGACGATATTAGTGAGCATCAGAAACCGCAGGCTGGGCGAGCGGGCGAACACACGCATTCCGATCGACAGCCGCTGCCAGAACGAGGATGCCGGCTGATCGTGCAGCAACGACGGGAATCTGGTGGTCAACACGAGCACGGCTGATGCTGCGAAGCCGACGACGGTGCCCAGGAACAGGTTGTTGTAGCTGATCACGGCCAAAAGAGCCGCGGCAAGGAGAGGACTCAGCAACGCTTCAAGGTCGTAAGCCAGGCGGGAGAGTGCCAGTGCCCGTGTGTAGTCGCGTGGCTCAGGGAGCACGGAGGGGATCAGCGACTGAAACGCGGGCGTGAATGTCGCGGATGCGGACTGCAGCACGAACACCAGCGCATAGATCTGCCAGGTCTCAGTCACGAACGGCAGCATCATCGCGATCAGCAGCCGGATCACGTCGGAACTGACGAGGACGGCCTTTTTCGGGAGCCGGTCCACGGTCGCGGCGATCAGGGGTGCGACTCCGACGTACGCGACCATCTTGATCGTCAACGCGGTCCCCAGCACTGACCCTGCCGCGGCGCCAGCCAGATCGAACGCCAGTAGTCCGAGTGCGACGGTGAGCAGCCCGGTGCCGACTAGTGCGATCACCTGCGCGGAAAACAACGACCGGTATGTGCGGTTGCGAAGGACCTGGATCATGTGTGGTGGTGGGGAGTGTCTTCGACAGCGTGCTCCGCTTGCAGGATCGCTTCAGTGACCAGGCGCTGCGCGTGCTCGTCCGTGAGCCGGTAGAACATCCGGTTGCCGTCCTGGCGAACCCGCACGACCTTCCCCCACCGCAACTTCGCCAGATGCTGCGACACAGCCGCCGGGCTGCGATCCACGAGTTCGGCGAGAGCACTCACCGACAGTTCCCCCTCTTGGAGGGCGAGGATGATGCGAATCCGTGTCGCATCTGCGAGCAGCCGGAACACCTCCACCGCCACCTCAACGAACGGACCGTCCGGCTGCAGTCGATCCATATTAG
>NZ_JABFAS010000002.1:3191034-3195124 GCF_017168295.1 Microbacterium sp. KRD172
CTCACCGACAGTTCCCCCTCTTGGAGGGCGAGGATGATGCGAATCCGTGTCGCATCTGCGAGCAGCCGGAACACCTCCACCGCCACCTCAACGAACGGACCGTCCGGCTGCAGTCGATCCATATTAGTATCTGCATGAATGCTTACAGACTAAGGTAGATCATGGTTCGCACGTGCCGTGGTCGCGGTAGGCCGATGCCGGATCGGCTCGGTGCTGGCCGCCCATGGCGCAACGCTGTCGCCTAGGGTTCCTAGTCGGAGTCGAGTTAGAGGAGGCGCCATGATCGCCGTCGTACCGCTGAGTATCCCAAGTCCGGATCCCTCGTGGGCGAGCTTCCAGATCGGCCCGCTCACCGTGCATGTGTATGCGCTGTGCATCATCGCCGGGATCACCGCTGCGGTGCTGATCACCGATCGTCGGCTCCGCGCGCGCGGAGTTGCTCCGTGGACCGCCATCGACGTCGCGTTGTGGGCGGTGCCGCTGGGGATCATCGTCGCGCGTTTCTATCATGTGTTCACCCATGTCACGGACTATTTCTATCCCGACGCGAACTTGTGGAACGTGTTCGCGATCTGGGACGGCGGCAACGCGATCTACGGGGCCCTTCTCGGCGGTGCGCTCGGCGTCTATATCGGGTGCCGTCGCGCCGGGCTCCGGTTCTGGGTCTTCGCTGACGCGCTGGCTCCCGCTCTGCTCGTTGCGCAGGCCATCGGCCGGCTCGGGAACTATTTCAACCAGGAACTTTTCGGCCTCCCCACCACGCTGCCCTGGGGATTGGAGATCCTGCCGACTCTTCGCTGACGCGCTGGCTCCCGCTCTGCTCGTTGCGCAGGCCATCGGCCGGCTCGGGAACTATTTCAACCAGGAACTTTTCGGCCTCCCCACCACGCTGCCCTGGGGATTGGAGATCCTGCCGACTGCACCGATGTTCCCCGACGGTGTACCGGCGGGCACCCTGTTTCATCCACTGTTCTTGTACGAGATGATCTGGAACCTGCTCGGTGCGGCCCTCATCGTTGCGCTGGAGCGGCGTTTCGTTCGGGGCTGGGGGCGCAGCCTCGCGCTCTACCTGGTCTGGTACGGCCTCGGTCGCAGCGGGCTGGAAGCGATCCGCATCGATCCCACCAGTGATGCGCCCCTCGGCATCCCCGCCAACATCTGGGCATCCTTCGCCGTCGTCCTCGTCGGCATCGGCCTGCTCGTCATCCAGAGCATCCGCCACTCCGATCCGGAACTCTCGCCCTACCGCCCCGGGAGGACTCCCCCTCCTGCTGATTCCGCCGCCGGGGAGGACTCCAGCGGCGACGATCACGCACGCGAGCAGTCGCACGAACACACGGATGGCACGGGTGCGGTGTCGCCTCGCGGAGGGGTGTCCGATCCGGGAGTCTCGGGTCGCGGGCGATCCCCGGTGAGCTGAGGTCCGCACGCATGCCGTTCTGGTTGCAGATTCTTCTCAGTGTCCTCGGTGGTATCGCGCTTTTGTGGGGTGCGTTGATTGTTGCGCTGCTTGTTCACTACCGGCGAGCTGACCGCTCCATCGATTGGCGGGAAATGGCCCGTCTGGCCCCGACGCCGTCCGGCTCATCAAACGTCTGGCCTTCGACAAGGGTGTGCCGCGCCCTACCCGGTGGTGGCTGGGTGGCCTTCTCGTCTATCTGCTGTTACCGATCGACCTGGTCCCCGACTTCATCCCGGTACTCGGATACCTCGACGACGCGATCCTCGTCGCGATCGGGTTGCGCTTCGCCATCACACACGCCGGCATGGACGCCCTCGAGCGAAACTGGCCAGGAACACCCGACGGGCTTGCCGCGCTCCTCGCGATCGCCAAAACGCGCGAGTAGCGCCAGCGGAGGTCGGCGTCGCTGCCAGCATTGGTCGGCTACCCCACGGGGATACGGCATACAACCCCCTTGCAGTCGCGCTGAGGCGCGCGGACCGTAGTAATCGTCGAACGATCAACGACGGAAGGAAACAGCCGTGTCCACCACCGCAGAAATGCTGCGAACGTATCCAAAGGATCTCGGCGGTATCGACCAAGAAGCGCTCTCCACCTGCATTGACGCGTGTGTGGAGTGCGCACAGGCCTGCACCGCATGCGCCGACGCCTGCCTCAGCGAAGACATGGTCGCGGATCTCATCAAATGCATCCGCACAAACCTCGACTGCGCCGACTTGTGCGATGCAACAGCACGCATACTGTCCCGCCATACCGGCTACGACGCCAACCTCACCCGAGCAACGCTCGAGGCCTGCCGCACTGCATGCGCCAGCTGCGCCAGCGAATGCGAGCTACACGAAGACATGCACGAGCACTGCCGCATCTGTGCCGAAGCGTGCCGACGCTGCGAGCGAGCGTGCACCGAACTGCTCCAAGCCCTCTGACCACGGTTCGACACCTCCGGCCCCGGCCGAAACACCGAAACGAAAAGGAGGGCCGACCTTCATGCCGACAGACAAGAAAACCCGCACCGACCAGGAGCAGCACGGACCCCGCAGCAAGCAGGTGAACATGTACATCCGATTTGCGGCGATGATCCTCACCGCGATGGTGGTGATGTACTGGGTAATGTTCGTGGGCTCTCTTCGCTGACGCGCTGGCTCCCGCTCTGCTCGTTGCGCAGGCCATCGGCCGGCTCGGGAACTATTTCAACCAGGAACTTTTCGGCCTCCCCACCACGCTGCCCTGGGGATTGGAGATCCTGCCGACCGCACCGATGTTCCCCGACGGTGTACCGGCGGGCACCCTGTTTCATCCACTGTTCTTGTACGAGATGATCTGGAACCTGCTCGGTGCGGCCCTCATCGTTGCGCTCGAGCGACGCTTCGCTCGTGGCCGGGGGCGCAGCCTGGCGCTCTACCTGATCTGGTATGGGCTCGGGCGCAGCGGGCTGGAAACGATCCGCATCGATCCCACCAGTGATGCGCCCCTCGGCGTTCCCGCCAACATCTGGGCTTCCTTCGCCGTCGTTCTCATCGGCATCGGCCTACTCGTCATCCAGAGCATCCGCCACTCCGATCCGGAACTCTCGCCCTACCACCCCGGGAGGAATCCAACTGCCGCAGGTTCCTTGGCTAGGGAGAACCGCAGAGGCGAAAATCACGTACGCGAGCAGTCGCACGAGCACACGGACGACACGGGTGCGGTTTCGCCTCGCGGAGGGGCGCCCGGTCCGGGAGCCACGGGTCACGCGCGACACGAGGCCGGTTGAGGATCGCGCATGCCGTACTGGTTGCAGATTCTTCTCAGCGTCCTCGGGAGTATCGCGCTCCTGTGGGGCGCGCTGATGATTGTGCTGATTGTTCACTACCGACGAGCTGACCGCTCCATCGATTGGCGGGAAATCGCCCGGCTCGCACCCGACGCAGTAAGGCTCATCACACGTCTGGCCTTCGACACGGCGGTGCCGCGCCTCACACGTTGGTGGCTGGGTGGCCTCCTCGCCTACCTGTTGCTGCCGATCGACCTGGTCCCAGACTTCATCCCGATACTCGGATACCTCGACGACGCGATCCTCGTCGCGATCGGGTTGCGCTTCGCCATCACGCACGCCGGCATGGACGCCCTCGAACGAAACTGGCCAGGAACAGCCGACGGGCTTGCCGCTCTCGTCGCGATCACCAGAACGCGCGAGTAGCGCCACAGGGGCGCGTTCAGCACCAAAGCCCACACCTTTCGCGGATGCGGCGTCGCTGTCAGCATTGTCCGGCTACCCCAAGGGGGTACAGCATTCAACCCCCTTGCGGCTGTGCTGAGGCGCGCGAAGCGTAGTAGTCGTCGAACGATCAACTACAAATGCGAGCTGCACGAAGGCATGCACGAACGCTGGCGCATCGGTGGCCAAGCGTGCCGACACTGTGAGCGGGCGTGTGCGGAACTGCTCCAGGTGCTCTGACGGCGCTTCGACACCTCGGCACGCGCCGAACACCGAAACGAAGGGAAGTGCCCTATGGAGACACACAAGAAAACCCGCACCGACCAGGAGCAGCACGGACCCCGCAGCAAGCAGGTGAACATGTACATCCGATTTGCGGCGATGATCCTCACCGCGATGGTGGTGATGTACTGGGTAATGTTCGTGGGCTC
>NZ_JABFAS010000002.1:3195224-3196524 GCF_017168295.1 Microbacterium sp. KRD172
ACAAGAAAACCCGCACCGACCAGGAGCAGCACGGACCCCGCAGCAAGCAGGTGAACATGTACATCCGATTTGCGGCGATGATCCTCACCGCGATGGTGGTGATGTACTGGGTAATGTTCGTGGGCTCATGGGAATGGGGTCACGTCCGCTTCAGTGAAAGCCGCGTGTTCATGACGCTCACCATGGGGGGCACGATGGTGCTCATCATGCTCGGCTGGATGTTGAGCATGTATAAGAACACCAAAGCCAATATCGCGATCATCACGGTGGGTGTCCTGCTAATCGGAGGCGGCGTCTTCCTTGACCGCAGTCAAATCACTGTTGACGACGCGGCCTTCATGCGCGCCATGATCCCGCACCATTCTCTGGCGATCACCCGTGCCGAACGCGCCCAGATCCAGGACGTCCGCGTCTGCGAGCTCGCGGTCGAGATCAGCGAAGCGCAGCGCCGCGAGATCCTCGAAATGGACTGGCTCATCCGAGACATCGAACGCAATGGCGTCGCGACAACGCCTGAGCAAGCACAGACCCGACCCGTTCCGGTCTTCGAGGAATCAGCGGAGCGTGCATGCCCCGCTGAATAGCGTTCACCATGGTGACGGGTACTTGTGCCGATTGCTGCAGCGGACCGCCGACAGCAGCAACGTTGGGCACTGCAGCTGCTCGCCTCGGCCGAGACCTCCCCCGTTGCCCTCCACGATGTGACGCCTGGGAAGTCGGGCTGGGGCACGACAATCAGGTATTGCTCTTCCGCTTCTGGCGTGCGGACCGCGCTGCAGGCACGGTGTCCGGGTCCTCCAGTTCGTGGCGGCTGCGGCGGGTGGGGGTGAAGGTGTGGATGTCGACGAGCGTGGGTGGCTGCACCGACCAGGGCGCCGGAGATGTGACCCAGTCGATCAGGTCGGCGGTGACGTCAGCGTCGTTGACCTCGCCCAGCCAGACCGGCTCGGCGCCGCGGGAGCGATCTTTCTGGCCGGGAACGACGACGATGACGTTGGAGTGCTCGCACGCATCGAGGCACTTGCTGACCAGCACCTCGGCCGCACCGCTCACGCCGGAACGGATGGCAGCGAGTTGCGCGGCGTGATCGAGGGTGGGGTGGTTTCGCCGGCTCCCGCAATCGCCGCCGCGGCAGACGATGACCAGCGCGTTCTCGGACTCCAGCACCGAGGCGGCCATGGCGGGACGTTTCGGTGTCATGGCCGGCCCCCGAGGTCTAGTTCCACCCGCATGCGAGATCTCATGTCCAGGCGCTTTTGCGGAGCAGGCGCAGCCCGTTGAGGGCGACGATGACGGTAGA
>NZ_JABFAS010000019.1:0-384 GCF_017168295.1 Microbacterium sp. KRD172
CGTTAGTACAGCATTAACCACTGTTGCTTTTTTTCCTTTGATAATGACGTCAATTTCTTGGTTTATATATTTTATATTTTCATCTTTTATTCTTAGTAATTCTAAGGTATCATTACACATAGGCGCACTTGTCTCCTTTAGTTTGGGTTTGGTCACTTTAAATTATAGAGGCAATTGCGCTTTTTGTGTATTAAAAAAAGCAGGAAGTTTTACCTTCCCACCATAAAAGATGAAGAACCACTATTTTACCTACAAGTGCTTCCGTTTTTTTATCTATTTTCTTCTTTGATTTCTTTTATACTTACGCATTGCTTTGCGATATTTGCGTTGGTCTTCAGTTAAGATGAAGAAATAATAAATCAGATAAATAATACCAGCTATTAC
>NZ_JABFAS010000020.1:0-3404 GCF_017168295.1 Microbacterium sp. KRD172
GCCGATCGCGGGCAGGATCCGGTCATCGAGATGGACGTAAAGTGTGATCAGGAGGGTGTTGAGGTCGGTATTCACACATTGGGCTTAACACCCTCTGCCAACGATTAACAGCCTCCACGCCGTTCACAGCCAATCGGACTCACTCACCTATCTGCTCTACGACGGTGCGATGGGCACGGGTGGCATGCTCACCGTTGCCGACGACACACTGAACGAGCTCACCGCAGGCAAGAAGATCGACACGCACCTGTACGGGCAGGAGATCAACGCTGAGACGTTCGCGATCGCCAAGGCCGACCTCATCCTGAAGGGCGACGGGCGCGCTGCCGACAACATCAAGGGCGGACCCGAGTTCTCCACCCTGTCGAACGACGCTTTCGCGGGCAAAGAGTTCGACTTCATGCTCTCGAACCCGCCGTACGGAAAGTCGTGGAAGACCGACCAGGAGCGCATGGGCGGGGCGAAGAGCATCACCGACCCGCGCTTCATCGTCGAGCACGACGGCGACCCCGAGTTCAGCCTGGTCACCCGGTCGAGTGACGGCCAGATGCTGTTCCTCGCCAACCTCATCGCCAAGATGAAGAACGACACGGTCACCGGCAGTCGCATCGCTGAGATTCACAACGGTTCGTCGCTGTTCACCGGAGATGCGGGTCAGGGCGAGTCGAACATCCGCCGGTATGTGATGGAGAACGACCTCGTCGAGGCGATCGTGGCGCTGCCACTGAACCTCTTCTACAACACTGGCATCGCCACCTACATCTGGGTGCTGAGCAACCGCAAGCAGGATCGCCGCAAGGGCAAGGTGCAGCTGATCGACGCGACGAAGTGGTTCACGCCGTTGCGCAAGAACCTGGGCAGCAAGAACTGCGAGCTGTCGGCCACGAACATCGACGCGATCATGGCGACTTTTCATGCGTTTGATGAAGCGGATGCTGAGGTCTCGAAGATCTTCGACAACGCCGACTTCGGGTACTACAAGGTCGCCGTCGACCGACCGCTGCGCCTCGTCGATGCCGAGCCGGGCCGTGTCTACAAGCCCGCCGAGATCAAGGCTCTGCGGGCGGCCAGCGAGCGAGCGGATGCTGCGCCTGCCGTCATCAAGAAACTGCACAAACTCGGAGTGGTCGCTGACCCGCTGCGCGGGCTGTTCGAGGCAGAGGTCGACGGCAAGACCCGGGTCGTGGAGTATGAGCGCGACACCGAGTTGAGTGACACTGAGCAGATTCCGCTGACGGAGCCGGCGGGGGAGTACGCCAGCGGCATCGAGGCGTTCCTGCGGCGAGAGGTGCTGCCCTATGCGTCGGATGCCTGGATCGACGAGTCGAAGACGAAGATCGGCTACGAGGTGAGCTTCACCCGCCACTTCTACGAGCCTGCCCCGATGCGCACGCTCGATGAGATCCGCGCCGATATCCGTGCGCTTGAAGCTGAGACAGACGATCTGCTGAGCGAGATCGTCGGCTGATGTTTCGAGATTTTATGTCGTATCCGAAGTACACCGACTCGGCCGACGTGCGAGACGCTCCACCTCATCCTCGGCATTGGGCGCGACTGCGATTGAAGGACGTGATTACGCGAATCAGAGGGGGTGCGACACCGACCTCGAACGAACCAGCCTTCTGGGGTGGCCCCATCCAGTGGGCGACGGCAGTGGACTTCGATGGTAGCGGTGACATCACGTCGACCAAGAGAACGCTCACAGCGCTCGGACTGCGGTCATGTTCCGCAGAGGTATTTCCTGTTGGGGCAATTGTCGTCACAAGTCGCGCACCCGTCGGGAAGGTAGCGGTCGCGAGTATCGAGTTGGCAACTAGCCAGGGCTGTAAGGCGATCGAGCCGGATCCCAGAAACGTGCATTCTCGCTTCCTCTCATATTTGCTGGGGAGCATGGAGTGTTCAATCCAGTCCCACGCCACCGGTACGACATTCATGGAGCTCTCGACGGACGGGTTCGCGCGGCTCCCGCTGTCCGTGCCACCGCTTGGGGAGCAGGCGGCGATCGTGAAGTACCTCGGGCATGCGCATGCGCGGATCGACCGGGCCATCGCCGCGAAGCGCAAGATGATTGCGCTGCTCGAAGAGCAGAAGCGAGCGATCATCCACCAGACCGTCACACGTGGCCTCGACCCGTCCGTCCCGCTGAAGGATTCGGGCATCCCCTGGCTCGGCCAGATCCCCGCTCACTGGGAGGCTGAACGCCTGGGGTGGCATGTAGACCTCCTGACTGGATTTCCGTTCGAGAGCGTGGGGTTCGCATCTGGGCCTGACACGACCCGACTCCTGCGGGGCATCAATGTTGGCGTTGATGTAGTTCGATGGGACGACGTGGTGGGCTGGCCCGAGCACGCGACCGAGAGTGCCGACCGTTATTCGCTTCGGGTTGGAGACTTGGTGCTCGGCATGGATCGTCCGGTGGTCGGTTCTGGCGTCCGGGTGGCACAGCTTGGTCCCACTGACTTGCCATCGTTGCTTGTCCAGCGGGTGGCGCGAATTCGCCCAAGAGCGACTGCGCTAGCAGGCTGGGTGAAATTTTTGTTGGCGGGATCTGGATTCCAGGATTATTTGGCACCCATCTTCACGGGGATCAGTGTCCCGCACCTCAGCCCAAGCCAAATCAGGGACTTCGTAGTTCCAGTTCCTGCCGTTTCGGAGCAGCGGGAAATTCTTGCCCACATCCACGAGCACTCCGCGACCACGGCGAAGACGATTGATCGAGCGAGGCAGGAAGTTGAGTTGCTCCGTGAGTTCCGCGCGCGCCTCACGTCTGACGTCGTCACCGGGCAGGTGGATGTGCGGGAGATCGCAACGACGCTTCCCGAACTGACCGACGCGCTGCCTGAGGTCGACGATGAACTCGACGAGTTCCTCGATGCGGAGTCAGGGCACCGATGACTGACGACGGGGCCAGAGAATCCGGCGAGATCATCCTGTACACCGCACCGGGCGGCGTGCAGATGCAACTGCGTGCGGTCGACGACACGGTGTGGCTCACGCGGGCGCGGCTGGCCGAGCTCTACGGCACGTCGTTGCCCAACATCACGCAGATCATCCGTCGCATCCTCGACGACGGCGAAGTCGGCTCGGCAACCGTTAACTCTGAGTTAATGGTTCGCACGGAGGGCACGCGCGAAGTGCGGCGCGAGGTCAAGATCTACAACCTCGACATGATCCTCGCCGTCGGCTACCGCGTCACCACACCGCGCGCCGTGCAGTTTCGGCAGTGGGCGACGAGCGTGCTGCGCGAATACCTGGTCAAGGGTTTCGCGATGGACGAGGGCTTGTCAAGTTTTCTGTGTAAGCGGTTCGGAATTGGTGGTCAGAGGTAGGGGTTGATTCGCTCGGGGTAAGCCAGGGCGAGTTGCTCAAGGGCTTGTTTCCAGTTCGTCGTGACGTTGCCCTCG
>NZ_JABFAS010000021.1:0-398 GCF_017168295.1 Microbacterium sp. KRD172
GGTGTAGTTGGTTTTGTTTGAATTTCACTTGTAGATGGTTTTGTAGTTACATCGTTATGTGTATTATTTGGTGCTTTCTTCTCTTCTAAAATAACAGATGTATCTTCTGACGCAGTTTTATCAGTTGAAGGTTTAACATTTTCTTTTTCAATGTTTTGAGGCTTAGTTTCAGTTGTAGCTGTAACGTTATTTTGCTGTTTTTGAGTACTTGATGAAGTTGATTCTTTTTTAGCTTCTGGTTGTGAATCAGTATTTGTTTCTTTCTTAATTGGATTTGTTGAATTATTTTCTGTTGTCGAATTATTTTCAGTTTCCGACACTACTTCTTTCTTATCACTAGTCGTTGCATCATCTTGTTTTGCATTTTCTGTACTAGTGTTTTCAGCAGCTTTAGCTTC
>NZ_JABFAS010000022.1:0-42444 GCF_017168295.1 Microbacterium sp. KRD172
CAGCATGGACACCCTCACAGAATCCGACGTCGCCGACCTCCTCGACGACCTCGCGCAGCTCCTCCCCTTCCCCACGACGCTCTACACCGACATGGGCGCGGATAGCTGGGCTCCACAGCTCTACTTCGGCCCCGTCGACCCGTCATCAGACCTCGCAGCCCACCGCGCCGGAATCGACGCCGACACCGTACGCCCGGTGTGGTGGATCGACCTCGACGGCGGAACGCGAACGATCCTCCTCGACGAGGTAACCCCCGACGACGTGTGCAACGTCGCCGCCCGAATCGCGCAGCTCTACCCCGAACACCGGCAATAACTCCAATACCGTTCCGAGCGGCCCCGCAATAGGGTTGGTGGCGTCGGCAGCCCCGGCACCCGCTCCCCGCCGCCATGTCGCCCCCCAGACCGCGCGGCGGGGAGCCTCTACAGCGGCCGACGCCGGACGGAGCCGGCGCCGGCTAACGGACGGCCGGACGGAGCCGGCCGACTGCAGGGGCCTGTCGGCCCGTTCTTTTGCCGTGAAGCCTTCGGCAGCGTACGGTCGGCCAACCTGCGCGCTAGTGCTTTCGCGGCATATCCTCCCTCGCTGCGCTCAGTCCGGTATTCCGCGGTCACTAGCACTCCGGCCGTCCTCCCTAGCGGCGAATGAATTCGCCTTCACGGCAAAAAAACGAGGGGTGGGAGGATTACCAAATGGAAGCGCTAACCGTCTACACGACCGGGCCGCAGTGTGGGAAGTGCCGCATGACGAAGATGATGCTCGACAGCAAGGGCGTCCCCTACATCGAGGTCAACATCACCGAGAACCCCGAAGCGCGCGAGTACGTCACCGAGGAGCTGGGCTACACCGTGGCCCCCGTTGTCGTCGTCGACGATGACGATCATTGGTGCGACCTCCGACCCGACCACATCGAGCGGGTAGCCGCTCACTTTGCCGCCTGACATCAGTAGTAAATAACTCTATTACCGGCTATACTGGTAATACCGACCGAGGAGGAACCATGAACGCTCGCAACCTGACCCCATATGACCGAGGCACCCGCCTAGAGCCGCAGCTCTGGCCGCTCGGGGACGACCCCGACAGCTACGGCCGGGTCGACTTCGACAACGACGAGTCGGCAACCGTGCTGACGGCCTACGTCGAGCGCGAGGGCGACGGCTACGCGATGCACGTCGCAGGGATGGCCGAGCCGCTGAGCCTAGTCGTCGACGGCGGCGGGCGCGTCGTGCCGGTCGACGCCGAGCTGTGCGCGGGAATCGACGAACTGCTGGACATGGCCCGTCGAGGCCGCGAGGACTTCGAGCACCAGGCGAGCTACGGCGACTACACCGCCGAGGATCGCGCGGCCGCCGATCGCCGTTGGCTGCTGGCCCAGAAGGTGGCCGAGCTGCTGCGCGGAGAAGCCGAGAAGGCTTGACGCTAATAGAGTCATTTACTACAATAGAGTTATTACCAAGGAGGACCGCATGACCACTCAGACCATCACCGTTACCCGGCTTGCCGATCTGCGATTCGGTGACCGGATCAAGAGCTGGGACGGCCGCCCCTACAACCCGCCCCGCCGCGTCGTGTCCGAGCTGGGGACGATCACCGCCGGTTCCCCCGTGCAGGGCGTCCGCTTGCAGAACCCCAACCCCACGAGCCCTATCGAGCTGGTGCTGTATCCGTCGCAGATGGACGGCCGCAGATTGGAGGTTGAGCGCGAGACATTCGATCCGGCATAATAACACTATTAGCGGCAACACCAGCACGACCGACCGAAGGAATGGGCTATGAACAGTGACCGCCGCAGACGCATCAACGAGATTCGCGAACAGCTCGACACGCTCCGTGAGCAGATTGACGAGCTGTGCGACGAGGAGCGCGAGGCATTCGACAACATGCCTGAGAGCCTGCAAGGCAGCGAGCGTGGACAGGCGGCCGAGCAGGCGGCCGACGCGCTCGACCAGGCCCGCGACGCCGTCGAGGAGGCGACAAGCTCGCTCGAAGAGGCCACCGGATAGACGGCTGTCCACCCCCGATAAGAACCCAATCAGCAATCGAAAGGAACAGATCATGAGCTACATCACGCGCACCGGCAACCTGGCCGCAACGCCCACCCTCCGCGAGGGGGATAACGGCCCGTACACCTACGCCCGCGTGCTCGTCAGCGACCGCATCCGCCAGGATGACAACAGCTACACCGACGGCCCCACCGTGGCCTACGACGTCGCCGTGAGCGGCAACCAGGCCGTGAACCTCGTCGAGGTCGCGGAGGAGTCGGGCAATGTCCGAGTGACGTTCTCGGGTCGCTACCGCGTCACTGAATACAAGGGGGAGCAGGGCACCCGCTTGCAGCACGAGGTCCGAGCCGATGAGGTCGCGGTGAGCCTGCGCGGGCAGAGCGTCCGCGTCGTCAGCAAGCCCGCAGCCGACCAGGGCGACGACACCCCGTTCTGATCGTTGATCGAGGGGGGCGCGCTGCGCCCCCCTCTCTCGTTCCATCAACACCGGCAATAGCTGTATTAGAGTTGTTCCCGTCAACGGAGGTATTTTCTTATGACCGCTCGAATTCTCGCCCTCTGCAACCAGAAGGGCGGCGTCGGCAAGAGCACGACGCTATTCCAGCTCGCGCGCGCCGCGGTGCTTGCCGGTCGCCGCGTGCTGGCCGTCGACAACGACCCACAGGGCAACCTCACGAGCAACATCACCGCCGAGGAGGTCGACGCCGAGCAGGCGGGCCTGGCCGACGTCCTGAGCGCCCGCGCCGACGACACCATGCGCGACGTCATCGTGCCCGGACTGTGGCCCGGCCTCGACGTCGTGCCGACGTCCGGGGCCTCGCTCGGGAACGTCCGGGATGAACTGGTCATAGCCGGCGCCGGCCGAGAGGTTCGGCTGCGCGAAGCGCTGGCCCAGGTGATCGACGACTACGACCTGATTCTGATCGACTCTGCGCCGTCCCTCGACCAGCTCACGATCAACGCCCTCACCGCGGCCGACGGGGCTGTGATCGTCACCCACACGAAGAAGTGGAGCCTTGACGGGCTCGGGCAGCTCCTCGACACGATCGGGAACGTCCAGAGGTACTACAACCCCGGACTGAGCGTCGCCGGAATCATCGTCAACCAGCACGAGGAGCGCACCGTCGGCGGGGCCGCCTGGCTCGACGAGCTCCGCGCGGCCGCCGAGGGCCGCGGGCTGCGCCTGATCGGTCGACCCATCCCCAAGCGCGTCGTGATCGCAGACGCCACCGAGGCCGCACGCGGCCTCGACGAGTGGGGGAGTGCCGAGGCAACCGCGCTCGGAGCGATCTACGCCGAGCACCTGGCCGCTATCGAAGGAGATCCGTCATGAACCGTCCCGCCCCCCGCAAGTCGAGCCTGTCGAGCGCGAGCCCGTTCGATCACCCCACGGCCCCGGAAGCGGCCCAGGAGGCTCCCGCAGCGGCTCCCGCCTCCACTACGCCCGCCCCGGCCGCACAGAGCGCCACAGAGCCGCTGAGCGCCGCTGAGAAGGGCGAGAAGCCCGGCAAGCCCCCCAAGATCACGATCTACCAGCACCCCGACGACTCCGCCCGCATGCGCGGCGCGATCGTCGCCTACATGCGCAACGTCGGCATGACGAACCTGTCGAAGTTCGCCAATGAGGCGATCATGGAGAAGGTCGAGCGTTTGGAAGCCCAGTACAACGGCGGGAAGCCGTTCGAGCCAGTCGGCCCGGGCGTGCTCACCGTCGGCCGACCGATGGGGGAGTGACATGGTTTCTCGCACTGCAACAGCCGTGATCGTCAAGGCGTCGACCGTCGCCACCGATGGCGTCGAGGCGACGCGCTACTACGGCCCGTTCCTGCCGCACGTCGGGTCGGCCACGACCTGGTTTCTCGAGAACCTAGAGGACGAGCTGCGCGACTCAGGTCGCTACCAGAGCTGGGACGTGTCGGTCGAGGACGTGTTTATCGGCACCGACGAATCCGACTGCGAAGTCCGCGCCACCCGATAGACCCACAGGAGAACGCATGACCACACCCACGCTTCACCAGCTCGTCGACCAGGTGCTCGACACCGCACAGGCCGCGCACCCCGGCGTTGAATTCGGCATCACCTTGTCGCTCGCCAACGCCCTACTGCTGCCGAAAGACTCTGACAAGTTGTGGCGCAAGGACAACGACGGCCGGGATAACTACTACCGGGGGCACGTCTACCGCGATTGCCTCGTCAATGAGGTTCCGAACGTCGACCCAGCGCCGATCGATTTCCTCGTGGCCGTGACGCCCGTCTACGGCACAAGCCCCGAAGCCGAGCACGCGGTGGCCTACTACGGCGATCTACGTACAGGCGCGATCGCGACGACTCTCCCGGATGACCTGGCCGTGCCGCCGGCAGAGCCGGCGTAGCTACGGCCGCCGTACCGGAGTCACCGCGGACGCCCAGACCCAGGCGCGGTACTCGGTGCCGCGGATCGAGAACACCACCCCGACGGCATCCGCTGTCCAGCGCGCCGCTACCGCGTCGACGAGCGCAGGTTTCAACCCGAACCGCACCCAGGCACGCACCGGCTTAGGGCGAGGGTCGACCGTCACGGGCTCGGAGTCCAGGCGCAGCTCCTCCGGAGTGAGCGACTGCAACGGGCCAGCGCTCACCACCGCCTGTTCCAATATGCGTTCACCCATCAGACGGTCGTAGTGCTCGGCATAGCGCTTGTTGCTCCCGATGGCCGACTCCTCTCCGGCCAGGACGAGACTACCGCTATTCGAACATGTGTTCGATTCTGGCCAACGCGAAACGGGCAGGAAATCGCACGACGATAAGGTTCGGGCTATGACCAACGACGTGCGCAATATCCAGACCGCCCTTTCCGCAATTTCCGAGCAGTGGCAGCCCCACCGGCTGGCGAGTGTCAACGATTACGACGTCAAAGTGGTGAAGCTTCAGGGGGAGTTTGTGTGGCACACCCACCCCGACACCGATGAACTCTTCATGGTCGTGGCGGGGGAACTCACGATCCAGCTCCGCGATCGGGATGTCGTTCTCCAGCCCAACGACGTCTTTGTCGTGCCGAAGGGCGTCGAGCACTGCCCGAAGGCCACGGAGGAAGTGCATGCGCTTCTGTTCGAGCCCAAGGGGACGGTCAACACGGGGGATGCTGGGGGCGACATGACGACCGAGCTTCAAGAGTTCTGACGCTATCGCTCCCGAAAACGATCGTTTACGGCGCTTAGCGAATGAAACGCGACGCTGCACCACCACAAACGTCGTTCGGAACCGGCTTTCGGCAGAGGTTCTCGGCGGGCTCAGCAAACCGCGCGATCGGGTGGCGAGTCGGCCCTACCAGGCGGTATAGCCGCCGTCCACAAGGTAATCAGCGCCGGTAACGAAGCTCGCGGCATCTGATGCGAGGAATGCTACGACCGCGGCGACCTCCTCCGTTTCGGCTGCCCGCGCCATTGGCGTCATCCGGAACCACACGTCGGTGATCGCTTCGCGCCCGGCGGTGGTCTTCTCGAACATCTCAGTGCGCGTATAGCTCGGCGAGACCGAGTTGACACGCACGCCCCCGGATGCCCATTCGCTGGCCAGCGACCTGGTGAGACCAAGGATCGCGGCCTTAGACGAATTGTACGCCGCGCCCGGGTGAGGCGTGTTGGCGATGTGCGCCGAGATGGAAGCGATGTTCACGATCGAGCCGGAGCCCTGCTTAAGCATCTGCCGGCCAGCCGCACGTGCGCTGAAGTAGGTGCCGAACACGTTCACCTCGTAGACACGCATGAAGTCGAGGTCGGACATGTCCAAGGCAGGCACTTCGATGACAATGCCGGCGTTATTGACCCAAATGTCAAGCCGCCCGTGATCGGTAATGATGCGTTCGACGGCCGCGTCGACTTGTCCAGAGTCAGTGACGTCAGCCTGAATCCAGTGGCCGCCCCACCGCTGTGCCTCACTCCGCGTGTTCTCGGGATCGCGGTCGATAACGATCGGAACGGCACCGGAATCGTGTAGCGCCCGGCAGATCGCGCTGCCGATGCCCTGGGCACCACCAGTGACGGCGGCGATCTTTCCGTCCAGCCCGCCGATCGGATACGAGCGGTCCATACGTTCCTCCTATAGAGAGATAGGTGGGCGGTGGCCTTCGAGCCACCGCCCACCTATTCAGGCTTCCAGCGCGTCCTCGGGAATGAGCGTGCCCGGGTTCATGGTGTTCTTCGGGTCGAAGAGTTTCTTCAGCCCCACAAGGATCGGGAACGCCGAACCCAGCTCATCGGCGATCCGCGCCACGCGCATCTTGCCCACGCCGTGGTGGTGCACCATTCCACCGCTGGGCTGCTTGAGCACCTGAGTGGCGACGACGTCCTTGACCGCGCGGTCGGACTCCCACATCTTCAAGGGATCACCATCTTCGATGGCCAGCTGGTAGACGAAGTAGATGTTCGTGCCGTTCTGGTAGCTGTGCGAGACGTGCCCACCAATCATGGTGAGGTTATCAATGTGTTGGGGCACGGCGTCGAGTACATCGCGGTATATCTTCCTGATATCGCTCCAGCTCGCCGAAATCTCGATCGTGGTGTTGAACCGTCGGCTCTCGCGGTACTTGTCGCGGTTGGGCTCGGTGCCGAGCACCGCGTTGACGGCGTTGCGCGTGTCCATCCAGTTGTCAACGACAGCGGTGCCGATCGCGCGGCCACCGAACCCGTCCGCGACGCGATCTATCTTCGCGCCGATCGCCTGCGCGATCTCCGGTGGGGCTTCGGCGACGAAGAACATGCAGGCCTCGTCTTCGCCCAACTCGACTGAGCCGTAGTGCGCATCCATGTCGGCCTTGTCATACAAGCGCACGACAGCGGGGCGGTACCCCGAGGTGATAATGTCACGGATCGCCTCGAGGCCCCTCTCGAAGCTCGGCATGACGAAGGCGCCCCGCCACTGTTCCTTGGAGTAATCGACGAAGATCTTAACGGTCACCTCGGTGATCGCCGCCCAGGCACCTTCGCTACCCATGATGGTGTGGCGCAGGTCTGGACCAGCGGCGGCGCGTGGAACCGAACGCATCCGTACAATCTCACCATTGGGCAGGACGGCCTCCATGCCTGTGAGCATGTCCTCGATACCACCGTAGTAGGTGCTCAACTGACCGATGCTGCGCGTGGACACGAGCCCACCCATACACGCCAGGGGCTGGGACTGAGGCCAGTGCCCTGTCGTCAAGCCCTTCTCGTTCAGGATGCGCTCCAGTTCTTGCAGGCCCATGCCACCTTGCGTGGTGACTTGCATGTTCTCCTCGTCGAGCGAGATCAGCTTGTCCATGCCGCGCATGTCAACGACAACGGTCTTGTCGTTGATGACGAGCAGCTGGTCCTCGCTGCTCGAGGCACCCGACTGCAGCATCACGCTCAGATCATGGTCGTCGCAGTACTTCATAACCTCCGCAACCTGACCGGTGCTGTAGACACGAACGATGCACAGCGGAAGGAATTCGGGTTCGTAGCCGAAGGCCTTCTCAAACTGTCGCACGAGCACGCCCTCCGGGCGCAACAGTGCGTCCCGGTCGGTCAGTACCTCGGCATCGCCAACGATGCCTTTCAAGTCGCCAATGGTGTGACTTGCCAATGCTTCGATAGATGGCACGCGGCCTCCTCTGTCCCGCCCGAGGAATCGGGCTCTTGTAGTAATCTTTCACCAAGATAGAGTGTTAGGACGCCAATTTGCAAGGTTCTCCCTGATTTTCAGGGGACTGTCTTGCGGAGGTCTACGGATTTGTGTAGGTTTCTTTCAACCGTCGTGGGCCTCCACGGTCGTCACAGTCCACTTTTGTTCGCCCGACTCGACGGGGGGACGTCACAGTATCCAATGAAGGGTGCAAACACATGAAACTAGCCGCACGTCCTCGCCACCTTGTCGCGGGTCTAGGTATCGCAGCACTGATGGTCGGCATTGCCGGCTGCAGCTCGCCAGCGGACCGTCAAGAAGGGCCGGCGCCCGAGGGCGCGGGGCAGCCGACTACCACGAGTTCGGATCCGGCCATCGCCGCCCTCCTCGAGGAGGTTCAGGGCAAGTCGGACCTCGAAGCGCTCGCGTTCTTCGAATCTCTCGATGATATGGATCTTTCCGATGCGCAAGTGATCGACTTCTTTGTGAACCTCCCCCTATCGGACGCTAACCAGGAGATCTACGACCTGTACAACTCGCGCGGCTTCGCCAACGGCGCGGAGGCGTATCCGCGCGCCGAGATGGTCGACGGGTTCGAGTGGCAGTCAGGAATGGGCACGCAGATCACTGGCCCGTTCACAAACCAGGCGCTGAAGCTGCCGTTCTCGGACGAGTACATCCCTCTTCCGGAAGGACCCATCGGCGACCCGGACGAGACCTACACGATCGGTCTGCTCTCTGGTGGGCTGTCGGACGCGTGGATCGCAAACTACCAAGACAGCGTCGGCTACGAAGCCGCGAGGCACGAAAACGTAACGCTGGACGTGCGAGATTACAACTTCGATATGGCCAAGTATTCGACCGAGATGGATGCGTTGATCGCCCAGCAGGTCGACGCGATCGTGACCTGGCCGATGGTCGAGTCTTCGTCGGCCGCGCCTGTACAGCGTGCTGAAGAGGCCGGCATCCCGGTGATCACCGCCGACCGCACGAGCGGCTACAAAGATGTCACATCGCGAGTCACCGGTAACTTCCCGGCCAACGGCGCACAGAACGCGATGTACCTCGTCTGGAAGCTCGCTCAAGAAGGTGGCGGCGAAGCCGTTGACGGTAACGTCGTAGTGCTCGGCAAGCCCGCCGGAAGCACCGCGGACAACACCCGCGGTGGCTTCTTTCTAAAGGTGCTGAGCTACTTCCCCGGCATCGAGATCCTCAAGTACGAGAACATCGATGACAACCGGCAGGCATCGGCCGAAGCAGCCCAGAACGCTTTCGCGACCTACGACAACATCGACGCAATCTTCGGTGCAGACTCAAACAAGGCCGCCGTCGCCGCTCAGGCCGCAGAGCAAGCCGGACGTATGACGCGTGCCAACGGCGAGCCCCTGATCATTATGTCGACCGACGACGCGAAGGAGATCTTCACGCTGCTCGACAACGGACAGGTATCGGTCAACACCCCCTACACTCCGCTGATCGGCGATGTGCAGATGCGTGTGGCTCTCAACGTTCTGGCTGGCAACGAGGTTCCTCGGGATGTCGCAACGCCGAACATCCCCATGGTGACCAAGGACGGAGTGAAGATCTTCGGGCTACAGACCCTGACGCCCGAAGCGTGGTTTGAGTATACCTTCGGATGAGTTGGGCCTCCCCGTTTCACTGTGAGTCGGGGTCGGTCGGTCAATACGCCGGCCGTCCCCGCCGAGAATGGAGTTCCTGACTATGCCGACCGCCAAGACGCGGGTATCGCCGGCGGCGAGTACGCTGCTTCTCTCCCTCGCGATTCTTGCGATATTCGTCGTCATCGCGGCGATATTCATCCCCAACTTCTTCGCGTCGACGAACCTGGCCAACATCGCGCGGCTGTACGCTCCGGCGGGACTCATGGCTGTCGGCCTTTCGATGGTCTTGCTGACCGGCGAGATCGATGTGTCGGTCGGCGCGATCGCCTCGCTGGCGGTTATGACCTCAGCGCGGTTTGTCGACATCAGCCAGCCGCTGGCAATCGTGGTCGCCCTATCGGTCGGCGTGCTCTGCGGCCTGTTCAACGGGTTCGTCGTAACGAAGCTGCGAGTGCCCTCGCTTATCGTTACCATCGGAACTCTCAGCCTGTTCGGCGGGCTAGCGGCCATCGTCAACGCACAGACGAAGTTCTTCGAGAACCACTACCCCATATACTCAGCACCGGCTCGAGCGAATCTATTCGGCGTCCCAGTCTCGTTCCTGATCTTCGTGGCGATCACCGCGGTGCTGTGGTGGGTCACGGCGCGAACAGTGTTCGGACGCCGGATGTACGCCGTCGGAACCAACCGTCGCGCAGCCTGGGCGAGCGGTGTACGCGTCGACCGCATCCGCATCATCGCGTTCATCATCTCGGGCTTTTGCGCAGCCCTGTCGGGCTATCTGCTCAGCACGCAGATCGGCAGCGCGGCCATCGATATCGGCACGGGCCAAGAGCTCACCGCAATCGCGATCGCCGTACTAAGTGGTGTGTCCCTTTTCGGCGGGCGGGGATCGATCGGTGCGGTGCTGGTCGGTACCCTGACGCTCGGTGTGTTCATCAACATGTTGGCGCTGTTCCGCCTGGGTAGCTACTTCAGTCTCGCCATGCAGGGCGTGCTCGTGATCGCCGTCGTGTTCTTGTTCGGCATACTTAATCGCCGTGCGATGAAGGAGGATGCGTCATGACCACCGTTGCGGGGCCCGAACGGGTCCTCCGCTCCCGCCGATCGATCCCCGGGTGGCTTGCGCTCGACCTCATGCTCGTGGGGGTCATCGTTGTGCTGCTGATCGTCGGCCAGTTGTCGGTCAGGGGGTTCCTGCAGCCAGCGAACGTCCGAGTCGTCCTCATGGCGTGCGTGGTGACAGGATTGCTCGCCCTTGCGCAGGCGCTCGCGCTCATCGTGCGCGAGATCGATCTCGCTCTCGGCGCCACCCTCGTCGCCGCGCCCCTACTCGCAGTGCACTCGGCCGACCAAATAACCTATGCGCTAACGGGGCGCGGGCTACTCGTCGGCCTGACAGGGGGGGTGACCGGCGGATGGTGGATGATCATCGGGCTCACCGTGATGCTCTCAGTCGGAATCGGTGTCGTGATGGGAGTGATCATCGCATACCTGAACGTGCCCTCGTTCGTGGTCACCATCGGCATGAGCTTCATCTTGATCGGCACGGGCTACGTGATCTCGCAGGGCACCCCGATTTCGTTCCAAACCGTCGAAGAGTCGCAATTCGTCGGCAACACGTTCATCGCCAACCTCGTGCCGTGGAGCTTCATCTGCTTCCTGATGGTGGCCCTAGTGCTCTCGTTCTTCATAAACTGGACCAAGCTCGGGCCACGCCTGTACGCAACCGGAGGGAACACCCGGGCAGCCGCGCTGTCCGGCGTGGACACCAGGCTGTGGTGTGTCTTCGCCTATGCGATAGCCGGTGCTATCGTCGCCATCGCCGCGATCCTCAACATGTCGCGCATGCAGGGGGTGGACGTGGGTCAGAATGCGAACTTCGCCCTCCAGAGCATCGTCATCGCGATTCTCGGGGGTGTGGGCGTGCGCGGAGGCGAGGGTCGGGTCTCGGGTGTAGTGCTGGCGACGATCGCGTTCACCCTTTTGCTTCAGATCCTCAGCTCGTTCGGGTTTAATTACTACGCCCAAATGGCTGTGACCGGCTTCGTGGTGCTCGTTTTCACCGCCGTCAGCAAGCGCGCCGACAGTCAGCGACTGCGCCACATGAAGAAGATCGAGGTTTGACGATGGATACGATTCGCCTGACCGCAATGCTGCGAAGGGACCTGCGATGACAGTTCCACTGCTCCGGCTGGACGGCATCAACAAGTCGTTCTTCGGCAACGCTGTCCTGACCGATGTGAGTTTCGAAATCACTCGCGGCGAGATCGTGTCCCTAGTGGGCACGAACGGCGCCGGAAAGTCAACGCTGTCGTCGGTGATCGCTGGTATCCACCCCCCGAATAGCGGTGTCGTCCAAATCGACGGCGAGAGAGTGCAGCTACGCACACCGCGTGACGCGGAGCGGCACGGCATCGGCATGGTCCACCAAGAGCCCACGCTCGTGGATCAACTGACCGTGCATGAGAACATTTTCCTCAACCGCGAGCTACTCACGCCTGCGAGAACGCTTCGGCGGGGCGCGATGATCGACGAGAGCCGTGCGGTCCTGGAGTCCCTCGGATATCAAGTCGATCCGGAGGCGCTGGTGCGTAACCTCCCGCTCATCGAGCGGGGTGTTGTCGCCATTGCGCGCGCGATGCTCGCGCGGCCCCGTATTCTCATTCTCGACGAGGTCACCGCGACCCTCAACGCGAAAGAGGTCGAGCATCTTTTCACCGTCATCCGGCAGATCGCCGGCAGCGGTGTCGGGGTCATCTTCATCGGGCATGACATGCGCGAGGTCGTGGAGATCTCGAATCGTGTCGTCGTGGTCCGTGACGGCCAGATCGGCGGCGTGCTCAGCACCGGCGACGGCCTCAACGAGGCGACAATCATCAGGATCATGCTCGGCGCCACTGGCGAGATGCAGGACGACCTCGCGAAGGACACTGACCCTACCCTGTCCGACCCGACGACGCGCACGCCGTTACTGAGCACGCGATGGCTGTCTCTCGACGAGGTCTACGATGACGTGTCGTTCGAGGTTTGCGCGGGCGAGGTTGTCGGACTGGCTGGGCTCAAGGGCGCGGGGATTACCGAACTGCTGTTCACGCTCTTCGGTGCCTACCGGCCGACAAGCGGCGAGATCATGCGTGCTGACGTGGAAATCCACCCCCGCAACCCGCGCGAGGCGATCATGCATGGAATCGGAATGGTAACCAACGACCGGCAGGCCGAGGGCCTGGCCCTGGGGTTGTCCATCGCCGACAATGTCGTCCTCGCAACGTTGCGACGCTTCGCCCGGTGGCTCGGGACCGCTTCGGGTCGCGACATCGATGCTGCCGCGCGGGAGTCGATCAATCGGCTGAGCATCAAGACCACCGGTCCCTATCAGAAGGCGCAGTTTCTCTCCGGCGGCAACCAGCAGAAGGTTGTCGTGGCCAAGTGGCTGCAACGCGACGTGGATGTTCTGCTCGTCGACGAGCCCACGCGCGGTGTTGATGTGCGCGCCAAGCGCGAGATTTATGACCTGCTGCTCGAAGAGAGAGAGCGCGGCAAAGGCATAGTCGTCTATTCGCCGGAGATCCGGGAGCTGCTCACGCTCGCCGATCGCATCCTCGTGTTCGCCCACGGGAAAATGGTCGACGAGATTGTGCGGGGGGATGCCGCGTTCACCGAGCAAGGACTCCTCGAAGTGGTTCACTCAGGGCGCTCGGCCTCCACGGCGGTGGCGCTAGATCTTGATGCTCCCGTGAGGATGGAGGAACGATGACGTCGCGAATCTTCATCGCCCCGCAGCGCTACGTCCAAGGGCCTGGCGAGCTCGACCGCTTCGGCGAGCACGTCGCGCGCCTCGGGACGAAACCACTGGTCGTCGCTCTCGCGCCCGACTTCGACCGGGTGGCTGACACAATCACCGCGTCGGTGGAGCGCTCCGGCCATCAGTTGGCCGTCGCCGAGTTCGGCGGCGAGCTGACGCGTGCCGAGGCCAACCGGCTGCGCGCTGCTGCCGAGGCTGAGGGTAGCGACGTCATCGTCGGTCTTGGCGGGGGCAAGGCGTGCGACGCGGCCAAGGCTGTCGCTGAGGTGCTCAATCTACCGTGCGTGACGGTACCGACAGTGGCTTCAACCGATGCCCCCTGCTCGGCACTGGCCGTCTTCTATACCGAGGAAGGGGCGTTCGAGTCGGGAGACCTGTTGCGACGCAACCCCGACCTCGTGCTCGTTGATTCCCAGGTCATCGCGCAAGCCCCCACGCGCTTTCTCATCTCTGGCTTCGGCGATGCTTTCGCCACCTATTTCGAAGCTCGCGCCGTTCAGCGCTCGGGCGCGACGAACATGCCCGGCGGCACTCCGACAACCGCCGCGTTGGCAATTGCCGAGGCCTGCGTCGGTGTGCTGCGCCGGAGATCGCTCGAAGCGATCAGCGCCTCTGACACCAACACCGTCAACGATGCGCTCGAAGACGTGATCGAGGCGAACGTGTTGCTCAGTGGCATCGGCTTCGAAAGCGGCGGGCTCGCCGTGGCACACTCGATCCACAACGCACTCACCGAATTGGAACAGACGCACGGCTTACTGCACGGTGAGAAGGTCGCTTTCGGTATTCTCGTGCAGCTCGTTTTGGAAGAGTCGGACGAGTTCGCCGCTGCGTTCGACTATCTCCGCTCTGTTGGGTTGCCGACGACCCTCGCCGATCTCGGGCTGCCACCGAACGAAGCGACGTTGCGCTCCCTTGCGTTTGCCGCCGTGGCACCGGGGGAGACGCTTCACAACATGCCAATATCGATTGACGAAGATGCCGTGTTGCATGCAGTGATCGAGGCCGATCGGCGCGCCTCTGAAATGAGGTTCTCATGACGACTCTTGACCACAGTGTCGAAGCAGACCCCCGACCACGGTCTCTTCTGGAAAAGATCAGCGAGCGCCGCGAGAATATGCGCGCGTCGGAGCAGTGTGTGGGCGATTGGGTGCTAGCGAACCCGGTCGATACCTCGATGATGAACCTCGCAGGCCTCGCCGACGCTGCCGGGGTAAGCGAACCGACCGTCGTACGGTTTTGTACGGCGATCGGGCTTAGCGGCTTTCGCGCTTTCAAGATCGAGCTCGTGCGCTCGCTCGCGCTCGGCGACCCCGGAGCCGTGGCGGCAGTAGCGCGCGATGACGGCATCGAGGCTGTCGTGTCGAAGACCGTGGATCGCACGATCAGCACGCTCGACCGAGTTCGGCGGCGCATCTCGACCGAAGCACTCGAAGAGGCCGCCGATATGTTGACGCAGGCTCGCGAGATCGTGTTCATCGGCGCGGGCACAAGCGGCATCGTCGCGCTCGATGCGCAACAGAAGTTTCCCGTGCTCGGAGTGCCCTGCTCGGCCCCGCTCGACTTCCACGAACAGTACATGGCCGCGTCCATGTCAGTCGAAGAAACCGTGGTGGTGACGATCTCCAACAGCGCCCGCACGCGAACCGTTGTCGACGTAGCCAAAGCCGCGAAGTCGGCGGGGGGGCGAGTCATCGCGATCGTAGGCGACGACGGACCGCTGGCCCAGATCGCAGATGTCACTCTGCATACCAGTGCGTTCGAAGACACCGAGATGTATACGCCGACGGTGAGCCGTATCGCCGGGCTCGTCGTCATCGACATCCTCACCAGTCTCGTCGCCCTTCGCAGGCCGTCATCGCATGCTAAACGTGTCACGGCTATGAAACAGGCGCTGTCCGAGATCGCACGGCACGTCTAAACAGTCCGTACCGCTGACCTGGAGAAAACCATCATGAGGTTCACCGACACCGATCCCGCGACCACGTTGGCCCGTCGATCAGCCGCGCGGATCGACCGCTTCAACGAAGCGGACGGAGCGGCGCACGGTACACGACGGCTGCGGATGATCACCGGCGGTGGGCTCGAGATCGACATCCACCCGGATCGAGCGCTCGACGTCGGCGCGGTCACGCTCGACGGCATGCCGATGGCGTTCCTCGAGCCCGGTGGCGTTCCGGCTCCCGAGCGGCACGCCACCGGCGCCGGTGGGTGGCTGCGGACCTTCGGTGGCGGCCTGCTGGTCACGTGCGGGCTGGATAGCTACGGGGCACCCAGCATCGACGAGGACACCGCCTACCCGCAGCACGGCAGTATCAGCAAGGTGCCGGCGTCGGTGAACGTCATCACGGATGATGACGGTGTGCTTGCAGTCGAGGGAACCATCAGACAGTTCGAGTTCGGATCGACGAGGCTGCTGCTGCGGCGGCGGATCGAGAGCCGGATCGGCGGCATATCCTTCAGCATCCACGACCGCATCGTCAACGAGTCGCACACAACACCGGCGGTGCTGATGGTGTTGTACCACGTCAATATCGGCATGCCCCTGCTGGGCAGCGGAGCCGAACTCGTCATCCCCAAATCGGCGGTCGAGCCACGCGACGAGGTGAGCAATGCGCGGAGGGATGCCTGCCGCGTGATCGAGGATCCGGCAGCGGATGCCGAGGCAGTAGTCTTCCTGCACGACTTCGAAGGCGAGGGTCCGACGAGTGTAGGGGTGCGCAATCTCGACCTGGGGGCGTCGTTCTTCCTCGATTTCGACACGACACAGCTGCCGTACTTGTGCGAGTGGAAGCACCTCACGCTAGACGCTTGCGTCTTAGGTTTGGAACCGATGAACACACGCACCGTGACCAGCCGTGCGCACGCGCGAGAGACCGGGGTGCTGCGGATGCTCAGACCCAGAGAATCCGCGGCGTTCGATCTGACGTTCCGATTCGAGCGGACAGCGTGAGCCGGTCGCTCTGACAAGAGGAGTTGAGATGTCCTACGTGCTCGGAATTGACATCGGAACCAGCGGATGCAAGGTCACCGCTCTCGACGAGTCGGGCGATGCGGTTGCCACCGTTTCTCGTGAATGGTTCCCGATTGTGCGCCCCAATGGGACGAGCGAGCAAGATCCACAGGAGTGGATCGACGGAGTCCGCGAGGCGATTAGCGAACTCTCTGCAGGCCTGGATGACTCGTTCGGGGTCAAAGCCATCGGCGTGACCGGTCAGATGCAGGGCGCGACCTTTGTGGATGAAGCGGGTACGCCCGTGCGGCCCTCCATCCTGTGGAACGATACCAGGTCGTCGCCGCAGACCCGCGAGATTATCAAGGGGGATCGCAAGAGGATCGAGGGAATCATCGGCGCGCCCTTCTCGGACGGCCTCACGCTGGGCAAGCTGCTGTGGGTACGCGCGAACGAGCCCGAGAACTGGGCACGGTTAGCAACGGTGCTGCACGCTCCAGAGTTCATCGTGCAGGCGATCACCGGTCAGCGCCTGGCCGACGTGAACAACCTCGGCCAGAGTGGGATGAATGACGTCGCAGCTAACGACTGGTCCTACGACCTGCTTGACGAGTTCGACATCCCGCGCACGATGGTTCCGCCCGTCGTCGCCTGCGACGAGGTCGCGGCCACGACCACCGAGACGGCCGCGGTGATCGGCCTTCCGGCAGGCATTCCCGTCGTCTGCGCTGGGGGCGACTCCGGGGCCGAGGGGTTTTCGCTGGGCTTAGCCGGTTTGCCACGCTTGAAGGTGCGCCTCGGCACGGCCGCCGACCTCAACCTCGTTCGCCCGTACGACCCCAACCGCGGCGGCTTTCGCGATGTGGTTCCAGGACACGTGCTCGTGGGCGCTTACACAAAGTCCTGCGCGTCTTCAGTTCGCTGGGTGCGCGAGATGTTCTTCACCGACCGCCCCCAGACGACCGATACCTTCGCGTTCATGGACGCGTGTACCGTCGATGTGCCGGCGGGCTCGGACGGCCTGATCTTTCACCCTTACCTCATGGGCGAGGCTACCCCGTATTTCAATTCGGCGATGTCGGGGATGCTGCACGGATTGAGAGCAGGGATGGGACGAGGCCACGTCACCCGAGCCATGTACGAAGGGATCGCGATGTCGATCCGTGACATTTTAGACCACACACCCGACTTCGCACACACGAAGGAGATCGTCGTGCTCGGCGGCGGTGCCAAGTCAGAGGTCTTCGTGTCCAGCCTCGTTGATGTTCTTGGGCGCGACGGCATCGTGCCGCCGCACGGCGACGCCGCCTACGGCGCGGCTCTGCTCGCGGGGCATACCATCGGCGTTTGGGACGGCTTTGAGCGGGCCGCGGCGAACGTCGCGGCGGGACGGCGGGTCGCGCCCGACTCCGAACGACATGCGGTGCTGTCCGAGAACTACGCACGCTATCTCGCCGACGCCCAGCGCGAAGACGCGCGCACGGCAGTGGACAGTGAGGGCTCGTGACGCGCCGCCGGCCCGCATGACCGCCAGGGACGTGCGAGCGGACACTACGCGCTTTGTAGTGAACGGATGCCGTACGCGCGCGTACCTTTGTCACACCCCTGTCGCTTGCCGCCTGCGTCCGCACGTGCATCTGGGCGAAGACAATGCCATACCTGTCTGCCTGGCTGATCGACCCTGACGTTAGATCCTGGCACTTGCCGACGTCCCTCGCGGTCGCCCTGATCTTCTGTTGGTCTGCTCATTGAGCGGTTACCGTCGACGACTTTCTCCGCGATCAATGCGACGACGGCAGCGGTGTTCTTGGACATGGTTCTCCTTGCGACGGATGAGAACAGAGTACGACGGGGGTCGCCCTGGCATCCTGCACGGATCCTCCCTACGACGTAGCGAAGCGCAGGAGGTCTGAGTATCGGAGCGCCGGGAGCTATGGACTCGATCGCGCCAGAAACGATCGATTCCGGCACGGCCGCGAGCTGCACCGCGGCGACGTCGACACGCCGTGCCGAAACGCCGTGCCGAAACCCTGTTGTGCCGAAACTTCTTCTAGACCGTTTTCGGGAAAACCGGTAGACTGGTAGGACGACGAAGGGAGCCCATCGTGGCTGAGGCATTCACGGTCGAGCAGGAGTGGCCGGAGCTGTTCGCGCAGCTCGACGCGACGCAGCGCGACAGCGTGCGCCAGGCCCTCGCCGCCGGATGGCACGAAGGGTTCACCCCGACCCGCGAGGACGTCGAGAACGTGACCGACTACACCCGCGGGGCGATCGACCTCGCGGAGTACCGTCGACGCGGCCACGCTGCCGCTCGCCGCGCTGCCGGCGTCGTCGGCGCCGGCCGCTGACGTGGCATCCCAGTTCGATAGCTGGGAGTCGTACTTCTACCCCGACACGATCGACCCGGATACCGGGATCGGGACGCTGCGCAACCTCTACGAGGAGCACGACGCGCGGGTGCTGTCTCGGATGGAGTACACCGACACCACCGTGCGCGCCGTGCAGCTCGGTAACGGCGAGGTCGAGATACCTCGCACGTTCGACGGGGCGCACCTACGCGCGATCCACGGGCACCTGTTCCAGGACGTCTACGAGTGGGCGGGGGAGTACCGCACTGTCGAAATGTCGAAGGGTCCGGGTCGCGGATTCGGTGAGGTCGGGTCGGGCGAGGTCGATCGGTATCTGTCCGACGCGCGCCAGCTCGTGACGTCGACCGACTGGGCCAAGATCGGTCGTAACGACTTCATCGCCACGGCCTCGACCGTGTTCGCCTACGTCAACCAGGCGCACCCCTTCCGCGAGGGCAACGGCCGCACGTCGAAGGTGTTCATGGCGCACGTGGCCGAGCAGTCGCCGTACCGGTTTGACTTTGCCCGCGTGAGCCCGGAGCAGTGGAACGGGGGGTCGGCCATGAGCCGGCCCGACATGTTCGCCTACGCTCCCGAGCCCGCCTCTCTCGTCCCGGTGTTCGCCGCGGTGACCGTCGAGCGCACGGCACCGCAGGCCGGCCCTGACCGGGCCGCTCAGGTGCGTTCAGCGCTCAGCGCCTCCTACCCGCGGCCCGCGGCCGAGGCGACCAAGCAGACGCCGCAGCGGGGCACACAGGCCCGCCCGCCGAGTGCCGGCTACCGCGCCAACCGCGGACCCGACGTCAGTCGTGACCGATAGGAAGATCCCATGTTCGATTCACTTCTCCCAAACGTCGTCGGCGGGGCCGGCGTGGTTCTGTTCGTCGTCGGCTCGATCGCGCTGCTTACCTCGCGCGATCGCTTCGCCCGCACCAGCGGCGGTGTCAGTCGACTCCTCTGGTCGCTCGGCGTGTGCGAGGTCGCCGTAGTGCTCTGGATCGCCGCACTCTGGATCGACGGGACCGCATGGCTTCCCGGCCGGATCATCGCCACCGTCGCTGTGCTCGCCGGGCTCGCGTTCGTCGTCCCGCGCATGCGCCGCATCGCGCGCGCGCCGCGCAGCGCACCGGCCGCGGACGTCGAGCAGGTTCAGCAGTGACGAACGTCGTCGGTTACGCCCGAGTGTCGAAGCGGGAGCAGAACCCCGCCGCTCAGGAGGCCGAGCTGCGCGCGGCCGGCGCTTCTCGAGTATTCGTTGACCACGGCGAGTCGAGTCGCATCGCAGACCGCCCGCAGTGGCTCGCCTGCCTCGATTACCTCCGCGAGGGCGACACCCTCCTGGTGCGTCGCCTCGACCGGCTCGGAGGGTCGGAGCGGATCATCATCGAGACGCTGCACGACCTCGACCGCCGAGGCGTGAACATCAAGAGCCTCACGGAGCCGATGATCGACACCACAACCCCGATGGGCCGCGCCCTGTTCGGCATGGTCGCCGTGTTCGCGCAGCTCCGCGTCGACACCATCCGGGACAACACCCTGCGTGGCCTCGCGCACGCCAAGGCGCAGGGTCGAGTCGGTGGCCGGCCGTCGAAGATGACGCCGGAGAAGATCGCACAGGCGCAGCGGATGCGCGCCGAGAACCGCAGCCTCGACCACATCGCCGGAGTGCTCAGCGTCGGCAAGTCGACCGTTGCCCGTGCGCTGAGCAAGGCCGATCAGGAACTCACCGAGTCGCGCCGGTAGCCCCGTCCTGGTCATCGTGAAGCAGGACGCCCGGAGCCACATCGAGCGCGCCGGCTATCGCGTTCAGCTCATCGACCGTGAGGCCCGCCGGCCTTCTCAGATGCAGCCGCCGAGCCAGGGTGCGCGGCTTGATCCCGGTCGCGTCGGCCAGCCACTCGACCGTTAGACCGCGGGTGTCGAGCACGCGCCGGATGCGCTGCGCGACCTGCACAGCTATGGATCGCGTCATCGGCCATCGCCCCCCAACTCACCCTCACGAGTGAGCGTGTCGATCACCGTCACGACGTCGTTCCCCGGCACCGTCACGGACGCCGCCAGCCGGTAGCCGGAGCGACCGTAATCGTAGAGCTGCTGGTCACGCTCGCTCACGTTCCGCATCAGCCGGCCGCGCTCCTCGTCCGACGTCGGCAGCGTCGTTGTCAGCGTTGCGAAACTCACGGGTCCACTCATCGTTCGATCCCATTCCCTTGTTGTGTGTCCGATGAAAGTAGGCAGTTCGGCGGTACGCCGAGGTGCCGGCTTTCTCGGAACACTTGCCGCCTTGCACGCAGCGGAGAGCCGGTCAAGGGGAGCCCGGAGGGCTCTCCCGAAGGGACGCGAAGCGCCCTTGACGGGATCGGGAGCGGAGTGCAACCCCGCAGCGCGGGGACACACGAAAGCCCCACGCCGCAGAGCGGAACGTGGGGCCGGAACCGTGCCAGCGATCAACCCTCCGTAGAAGGCTCCGACTGCGCATCGTCAGCCGAACCAGGGGCCGAGCTGGACGCAGGCTTGCGCGTCGATCGACGCCGGGTGCGCGCCTTCTTGTCGGGCTCAGCGAACCCGATTTTGCGCAGCTCGTCCGCAGACCATCCGGCGCTTAGCGCAGCCGAGTAGGCGCGCACGTCCTCGCGCTCCGCGGTCGCGATCCGCTCAGCGATTCGTGCTTGTAGGTCGGCCAGCTCGCGGGCCGTCTCGTCCCGCACATCACTGAGCGACTGCCGCGCCTCCGCGACCGTACGAACCGCTGTCAGGCGGTCATCCTGTAGACGTCGCGCGCGTTCGATTGCTTCCTCTGGTGTCAGTTGCGTAGCCATGCACCAATCGTACGGATCGCGCCGTTCGAAGTCGACGCCTGTCGACACATCAAAAGCACGCCGAGGCGAAGCCTCGACCACTCCCGTCTGTCGACGTGAGTGAACCCAAATGGAGTCCCAGACGGAGCAAGCTAAACACTTAGCAGGGCTAAGTGGGCTTGACCCCTCGACAGCCGTCGACGGGTGCGGCACACTGGACGTGTGGTCCCCGCACGGGGCGGGGTCGCTGCGCTGGGCCGAAGGAAGGGGATCGCATGTCAGATGAGACGGCAGCCGAGCCCCAGACCGAGCGGCGTCGGCGCGCGAATGCTCCGGGCGGTCGGAAGCACAAGCATGAAGTGAAGGTGACTCCCGAGGAGGAGGGCCGGCTGCTGCACCTCGCGCTCGCTCAGCGGGTGACCATCCCGCGGCTGCTGGTCGAGACGACCCTTGCATCCGAGACGGGGGAGACGGTCACCGAGCGGCGCAACGCGATCGGGAAGCTGTTCGAGCTGCACCGGCTGTTGGCCGCGGTGTCGAACAACGTCAACCAGATCGCGAAGGCCACCAACGCCACCGGTCAGCGTCAGGCAGAGACGGACGCCACGCTCGCCGCCGTGCGCCGAGTCGCGGAGCGCATCGACGCCGCCGTGGATGAGCTGAGCCTGTCATGATGCCGAACGTTACGCGCGGCGATCGGATGCCCGGCCTCGTGTCCTACCTCGTCGGCGGCGGTCGCCACAACGAGCACACGGAGCCGCACCTGGTGGCCGGCGATCACGCGCTCATGGCGTGGTACGACGATGCGGAGCTGAGCGGCGACAACGCGAAGGCGATCGCGCGTCACCTTGACCGACCGCGCACCGCTATGGGCGTCGAGGTCAAGGGCGGTCACGTGTGGCACGCCTCACTGTCGCTGCGCGCCGAGGAGGGCATTCGCACCGACCAGGAGTGGGCGGCGATCGCGCAAGACTTTGTGTCCGCGATGGGGTTCGACGACAACGACGGGACCAAGGCCCCGTGTCGTTGGGTCGCGATCCGTCACGGCCTCTCACAGGCCGGCAACGACCACGTGCACATCGCCGTGAACCTGGTTCGCGAGGACGGCACGAAGGCGTCGACGCACCTGGACTACCAGCGTGCACAGAACGCTGCGCGCGCCCTCGAAGTGAAGTACGGCTTGGAGCAGTTGGAGTCGACGAAGGGGGAGCGTGCGACGCGCGGCTACAGCCCCGCGGAGCAGTCCCGCGTCGAGGAGCGTTCGGCGCTCATGGCGCAGCGCAAGTACGAGCAGCACACCGCGCGCATCGGGGGAGAGCAGCCCGAATGGCACCGCCTCGACCCGAAGGAACGCCAGGCACGCATCACGGCTGAGGTTCGACTGAACGCCCCCCGGAACGACCTCGCGCGCAGCGTCCGAGCGGCAGCCGGCGCGAGCGAGAACGAAGCCGAGTTCGTGCGCCGGCTGCGCCGCTCCGGCGTCCTCGTCCGCCCCCGGTTCGCGGAGGGCACGACGGACGTCATCACCGGCTACTCGGTCGCGACCAGGCCCACGAAGGGTGAGCGTCCGATCTGGTACGGGGGCGGTCAGATGGGCCGCGACCTCACCCTGCCGAGGCTCCGCGAAGGTTGGCCCGACACACCCACCGGAGCGACCGACGCGGCCGCCGAGTGGCAGGCAGCGGGACGGGGCCGGCGGCCCGTTGCACCTGGTCGCGAAATGCGCGAACCAGACCCCGAGCTGTGGCAGCGCCACACCGAGGAAATCGGCCAGCTCCGCGAGCAGCTTCGGTCGATCCCGCTCGACGACCGCGACACCTGGTCGACAGTCGCACGTCAGACCGCGGCCGCGTTCGCAGCCTGGTCGAACGCCGTCGAGGAGACACCCGGCGACCTGGCTGAGGCATCCGACGCACTCGCCAAGTCGGCACAGACCTACCGTCGCCCGGTGAAGCCCCAGCGCGCCGGCCGGGTGGCAATGTCGGGCGCGACGATGCTCCTCGCCAGTGTCGCCCGCGGCGGCCAGGGAACGGCCGCGCAGCTCGCCATGCTGCGACAGCTCATGAACCTCTCCCAGGCCGTCTACGACGCCGCGAAGGCCGCAGGGGAGGCCCGGCAGGCAGCGAACGTCGAGGCCGCCGTGCGGGAGCGCGTGATGAACGTTCGGCGTCAGCTCGAAGGCGTGCCGGCCACCGCGGCCACGACGTCGACCGTCACGGCGACCGCGCCGAGGGTCGACCGCTCCGCGATCGTCGACGCATCCGTGCAGGAAGCGCTCGACAAGATGCAGCGCGCCGAGGAGCAGCGCAACAAGACCACCGGCTCGCCGGTTCCGCCACAGGTGGAGCCCGCGCGGCCGCGCACCACGACGAAGCCGGGCGCAGATCGCGGCCCGGAGCGATGAGAAGGGAGTCAGATTATGGCCGATGAGAGCGACGGCATCGAGGAAGCATTCGAAGGGCAGCTCCGCATCGCCGTCACCGCGGCGGGCCGGGTAGGCGAAGCACTCGCCCGCGCCCGCGAGGAGGCGGCACGACGTGCGCAGGCACAGAGCGAGCAGGCAGCCCGCGAACTGTCGTCACGGTTCGAGGCAGAGAAGCGCGCAGCTCGCGTCGAGCTGGGAAGCGTTCACCGCTCCGATTGGTGGGACAAGGCGACGCCGCAGCAGATCGGCGGCGCACTCACCACGGCGCGCGCGTGGGGCTCGGAAGACCCCGAGGCTCAGCGCGCGGAGGGCCGCATCCGCGACGAGCTCCGCACCCGCTACGGCGTCGACGTCGACAACACCGGCGCCGACCCCGCGGCCGTCCAGGCGGCCGTCGAGGCCGAGCAGCTGCGCCGGCAGTCCGACACCGAGCGGCAGCGCAGCGCTACCGAGCAGGCCGAGGCGGTCGCGCTCTCGCGTCAGGCCGACGAAATCGACCGCGCGGCCGAGGCGTCACGAGACACCGCCGACACGGCTCCCGACGAGGCAGAGCGCGAGCAGGCCCAGGTGCAGGCCGAGCGCGAGCAGAACCGAGCCGAGGCCACCCGCGAGAAGGCCGAGCCGCTGTATGACTCGTCCGAGCGGCGCGAGCGCGACGCCGACAAGCTCGAACAGCGAGGCGTCGGCAAGGAGGCCGTCAGCGCGAAGATGGCGGCCGACGTCAGCCAGGGCAAGCCGGCCACCGAGGCGGTCAAGGCGCAGCAGCTACAGAGCGCCAAGGCGCGGCCGAACAGGTCGCGATCGTCGAAGGTGCAGCGCACCGAGATTGGTCGCTGAGCGACAGCCTGAGCCCACGAGAGAGGGACCGACCCACTGGGCCGGTCCCTCTCTCGTTGTGCGCTCAGACGCCCGTAGGCGGCTCCTCGCGCAGGTCCGGGTACAAACCCTCCGGCGGTGCCGTGTACGGCAGCTCAGCGCCCTTGTCGCTGTCGTTCGTGTTGACCCGGTTCTCTCCCATGCCGGCGGCCGCGAACGGGCCGTGAGGGTCGAGCAGGACGCTCATGTGGTGCTCGGCGTGATCGCGGAACCAGACGCTCATCCCCGTTGTCGGATCGAGGCGCAGATGCTCCCACGCCCGCCACAGAGCGTCGAGGCGGATCACGGCCTCCGGGTAGTTCCACCAGTCGGCCGCCCACACGCTGCGCTCCCCGTCGACGCGGCGACGGTAGTTCTTCACCAGGTACTCGCGCACGAACTCGTCGACCGAGCCGTAGTACAGCGCCGGCTCCTCGTCGGCCGGCTCCTCCTCGTCGAGAGCATCCATCGCCGCGGTGACAGCACGACGGGCGGCCGTGGCCGCCTGCGCTTGCAGCTCCTCGACCACCGTCGGGTCCAGCGCCTCGTCTACCTCAGCCGCGACGGCATCCTTCACCGCGCCCGTGATCGCCTTCTGCACCACGGCGCGAATCGCCGGAGCGGCGAGGTTCGTCGCGACGTCGGCAATGTCGATCCCGAACAGCCGGCCGGGCTCACGCTCCGGCAGCTCCGGCAACTCGGCGTCGTCGGGGACGTCGCGCGGGTCGGGCTCGTCGCCCTCGTCCAGCTCGAACGGCTGCGCGTCGATCCCCTCGTCAGCGGGAGCGTCGCCCCAGTTGTCACTCATCAGGCAGCGCCCCGATCGTCAACGGCGGCCGCGACCTCGCGCACCGACTCCTGCGCCTCGACGATCGTCCGCGACGCCTGCGGGTCGTGAGCTGCGATCGACGCCTTGACCTTCTCCGCGTGCGGGCCGGTCATCCACGGCTGCGTGCGAATGAGCGTCGGTCGGTTCCCCGAGGAGAGCACCACGGCGCGACCCTTCGGCATCGCGGCCAGGTCGGCCACGTCCAGGATGCGCTCACGGTGGAGCTGCTGATTCACGCTGCGCCCGCCACGGCCGGAGGACACCGACGACGCCTGACGGTCGTAGTCACCGATCAGCTTGGAGAGGCTTTCCAGGAACGCATCTTCGGAGACACCGCCGCCGTAGACCTTCACGTTCGAGGCGCTCCACAGCTTCCGCATCCCCGAATCGCCCCACACGTCGACGCCCTGCGACCACGACTGCAGGATAGTCATCAGCACGATTCCGCGCGAGCCGTAGTGGCTGTAGAGGTTCGGCAGCTCACGCCACCGGCACACGTTCGCGGCCTCGTCGAGAACGCCCAGGAGAGGCACCGACAGGCGGCCGCCGGCAGACCCGGCGGCCAGCTCCTCCGCGGCCTCCACCACGGCGACCGTCAGCGCCGTCACCAGCGGGCCGGCGGTCCCGCGGCCCTCCTTGGAGAGCGAGTACAGGGTGCCGCCGTCACGCACGAACGAGGCCGGGTCGAACTGCGGACGCAGATCGGGCTCACCCTGCGGGTTCACCCACGCGGCCACCTGGCGGTTCGTCAGGCACGACGCCATTTGCTGCGCCGTGCCGTAGATGCCGCCGCGCTGCTTCTCGGGAGCCATGATGACCCCGCGCACCTGGTCGGCCGTCAGGTCGTACCCACCACGGCGAAGGATGCCGATCGGCTCCTCCTCCGTGGGGCGCGTCAGCCAGCCGTACACGTCCGTGATCGGACGCGAGTCGAGCGCGGCCGCGAGCAGGAGCCCCGCAAGGAGATCCTGCCCCGCGGGGTCAAAGTAGGCATCCGTCTTAGCTCCGGGATCGCGTGAACCGGACGCGAAGTGATCGGCCAGCTTGGCCGCGCGCACCTCGTCGGTGACGTAGCTGAGCGGGTTCCACCACCACGTAGGGTTCTCGAGCGCGATCCCCTGCGGATCGAACACCCAGACCGCGCCGGCCTCCGCGCGCACGTCGCGCGTCGCGTCGACCACATCGCGCTTGTTCGAGGTCACGAGAACGCCCCCAGGAGCCTCCAGAATGGCCGGCACCGCCCGAGAGGTCGTCTTACCGGTGCGCGGCCCCCAGATGTCGATATGCATGTCCTCCCAGGTGCCGTAGAGCGGCATCTGGCCGAGCGTCTTACCGATCGGCACACCGAGGGAGCCAGTCACGCCGAGCCGGGTCGCCTGAGCCTGCGCGTTGCGCTTGCTCAGACCCTCGACGTCCTTCCCTCGACCCATGTACGAGCTGGCCCGGTCGACGCGCGTCCGCCCCTTCCGGTAGCGCACGACGCCGACGATCGCGAGCACCACGAGCGCGAGGACGATCGCCAACAGGACGATGACGATCCACGTCGCGGATGCCGGCCACGGCACCCGCCCTAGAATCACCCCGAGGGTGAACGCGAACGGGTCGGAGGGCAGCTCGACGCCGGTCCCGTCGAGCTGGTGGCCAAGGCGCACCGCGACGTTGAGAACGACGATCGCCGCCACCGCCCCGAGAACGACGATCAGCAGCAGCAGCGTCTCACCGCCGAGGCCGCCGGGATCGCGGCGGCGGTTGTTGGGAGTGCTCATGACACCCTCTCCTCGTGCTCCTCGACCAGCTCCTCGACGACGTGCAGCGCGCGCCGTCCGGTGCGGGACTGCTCGTACCAGCGCTGATTCGTGTCACGGATCGAGCGCTCAGCCTCCGTCAACCGAACCTCGACGGGGATGCCCGGTCGCGTGCCGACCTTGACGAGGAACTTCCCGCGGCCGGGAGGGTCGACCTCGCGGCCCGATGCGGCGTCCCACGCGGGCGGGTCCTGCCAACCGGTCAGAAGCTCTTGCTCGGCCTCCGAGAACGGGATGACCGACGTCAGCTCCGGCATTTCGGTGTACGGCAGGCCCGCGCACATGACCATGCCGGCGCGCTCGACGAAGCCCTTCGCCTTCAAGCGGTCCTCCTCCGGGAGGGCGCTCAGGTCGGCCATCGTGTGCGAAATCATGGCCGTACCGACGCCCACCTGACGGTTCAGGCGGGTGAGGAAGTCGACGCGATCGACGATGCCGTTACCGGCGCGCAGCGCACGCCACAGCTCATCCATGATGACGAAGTAGTGCCGGCGGGGTTCCAGGCCGGCATCCGCGAGGACGTTCGCGATGTTCACCGTCGCGAATCCGTTCGACCAGCAGGCGAGCAGGGTCGCCGCGCGCAGATCGCCCTCAGCCTCACCAATGGCCGAAATGTCGTAGACCACCGGGCGGTCGAGGCGCATCGGGTTGTCGGTCGGCTGGGAGAACATTTCGCCCAGGCGGCCACCGCGGGAGAGGCTGATAAGCGACGCTTCCAGCCCGCGGGTGATCCGCTGATACTCCGCGAAGTCGCCGCGGTCGACGGCCACCTGGCGCAGCTCCTCCGGCCCTTGCTGCACGACGTTCAGCAGATCGCCCAGGACCGGCACACCGTCGAAGTTCCGATCGAGGTAGCGCAGCGCCTGGTCGACGATGGATTCCTCGACGTCGCTCGGAGGCGACTTGCGGAGGATCGTCAGCAGGGACGACACCATAGCCAGGCGGCGGCCGTGGGCATCCTCCAAGACCTCGCCGGCCTCCTTCGGGAAACCGGCCTCAGTGAGCCGCTGTGCGGCCTCCTTCGCCTCGCCGGGGTCGAGCACGTTCAGGTGCCCGCGGCCACGGCCGAGGGTGATGACCTGGCCGCCGAGCGCGCGAATGACCTCCACGTAGTCGGGTCGAAGATCGCCCAGCACGAGCGGCTGCACGCCGTAGCCGGCGAGGCCGATCGCCATCCGAGCGACGGCCGTCGACTTGCCGAGGCCGGGCTTGCCGAGCACGAACAGCGACGGGTTGCTGATGAGCTTCGCGCGCTGGAACCACGAAATCGGGTCGCAGCAGAGCGTCGCCCCGGTGTGAATGTGGCGGCCGAGCGGGACGCCCACCATCGGCGTGCCGGCACCGATCGCGTAGGGCCACAGGCCGCACACTTGCAGCGTCGTCCCGCGCCACTCAGCCGGCGGCTGGATGAAGTTCGACATGCCGCCGCCAGGTCCGCTGTAGCCACGAGAGGACAGCGCGCCGGCAGACGTCGACGAGCCCGCGTCGGTGCTCTTGCGCCCAAGGCGCACGAACAGGAGTGAGCCGACGGCCACGACAACGACGAGGCCGCCGAGGGCCGCGAGGGCAATCTGATCCGGGGTCATCACACACGCTCCCTCAGTGCCGCGGGGACGGCCACGTGCTTGGTCAGCACCAGGCCCAGGGGCAGGGCGGCGGCGAATGCGCTGTCCTGGGAGCCGTAGACGGGACGGAGACGGAGACGTGCGGTCGCGCCGAGGTTGTCGACAGCGGCGCGCGCTTCGGCTTCCTTCACCGGGTCGATCACCGTCGCGGTGACGAGGATGCCGAAGTTGACCAGGCCAGCGCCCGATGCCTCCTCCGATTCCGTCGCCTGAGCCGAGCGCAGCGCGAGGGTGTCGCGCGCCGCCGGCTTGTTGGTCGACGTGGCCTTGAACTCCGCAGCTCGCACGTCCGACTGGACGAGCGTCGCGGCCCGTGCCGGGTCGATCGGCTTGTACAGCAGCGTCACGCGCTTACGGGCGATATCCCGGTGCGGAGCGAGCAGCCGGGCGAGGACTCCCGACTGCACGAGCCCGCGGGGCGCTTGCGTCATCGCCCAGGTGACCGACTTGGCCGAGTCGTGACGGTAGCTGTCCCATCCGGCCTGAGCCGCCGTCGGGCCGACGTCGCTCCACCGGAGGTCGGGCACGTCGCCGTCCGCGTGCGCGTCGTCGATCAGCGTCGCGGCCGCCGGGTCGTAGGCGACCCGGATCGTCTCGCACAGCTCTTGGGCCGAGAGCGGGTGAGCAGCGCCCGCGCCCGTCGCCTGCAATCCGGCCGTGAGGCCAGGCAGGCGAGCCGCGAGCTCGCGCGCCATTTCGTCCGGCTTGCGCACCTTGGCACCCTTCCGAGGAGCAGCAGCGAACGTGAGCGTGACGTACGCCTTCACCGTCGACGAGCCGGCGGGGTAGCTCAACACAACCTCACCCAGCATCGCCTTGGCGAAATCGGGGCCGTCGGGGTCGGTGTTCGTCTCGACCTCACGGCGCAGCCGGCGTCCCGAGTCGGGAGCCGTCTCGATCGTCACCGCGGCAGCTTCCATGTTCGGCTCATCACCGAGGTTGCGCAGCCAGTGACCCCAGTCGGCCACCCACAGGTCGACTTGCTCCTGGTCGACGAGAGCCGCGCCGTCAGGCTCGGTCCCGATCACGATCGAATACGTCTTGGCGTGCGGGGAGTAGATCATCGCGAACGGCCGCGCGTAGGAGTCCTCATGTTCGGAGAGCTGAGTCTGCGCGCCGAGGCCGGGAAGCTGGTTCGTTCCCCAGTCGGAACGCCCCAGCGGGCCGGAGCGGTAGATGTTCGCCTTCCTCCGCTTGGTCGACGTCCACGCGACGCGGTTCGCGGCGCGCGAGAGGACGCTACGCCCGTCACCGTCGCGGATCGTCAGCAGCAAGATCAGCCCGCCGAACACCGCGGCCGTGACGAATGCCTCGATGATGCCCGTGGTCATCAGAACGACGATCACGATCAGCAACGCAACGAACATCAGGCCGGTGCCGACCGTGCCGAGCCCGAGGAGGCCCGGCGACGTCGGCTGACGCCAGTTCCCGTAGGTGCGGACGCCCCTACGGCTTGTCTCTACGGTTGCCATCAGCTCCCGCTCCCTTCACCTGTTGCTTGGTTACCAACGTCTCGGGCGGCCCCAGCGGCCGCCTGTCCTGCTTGTTTTGCAGCGCCGATCGCGACGCCGGCAGCCATGCCGATAGGCCCGCCAGCGGCGCCGGCCGCTGCACCCGCAGCAGCTCCACCACCGGCAGCCGCTCCGCCGGCCGCAGCGCCACCCGCGGCAGCTCCACCGCCCGCAGACGCCGCAGCAGCACCCGTGCCGCCACCAGCAGCACCCGAGGACGCCGCGGCCCCTGACGTGGCCCCACCGCCGCCACCAGCGCCGCTAGAAGCCTGCGCGGCCTGTGGTGCCGACTGACCGCCACCGCTGGCCCCAGACGGGCCGGTAGAGCCCGTGGAGCCAGACGAGCCGGTCGACCCGGAACCGCCCGACGAGCCGCCACCGGAACCGGTCGCGAGGCGACCCATCGAGGCCGCTCCGGTCGGGAGCGAGGCGAGAGCTGCGACGCCGAGAGCGCCGCCGGCACCGGCCGACATGGCCCCGACGAGCGGGGTCACGAACCGCATCAGAGCCGGCATCGCGAACAGCGCGAGCACCATCAGAATGAGGCCCGTCAGAACGGCGATGAAGCCCGATCCGTCGTCTTGGAACACGTTCGTTCCCGCGAGCTGGAACGCCGCGGCGTAAACGATCGCGGCCGCCGGCTTGTAGAGGATGAAGGCGACCAGCCAGCCCACGTTCTTCTTGAACCAGCCCTTACCCATTTCGGTGTTGGTGGCCGCAGCCGACAGCGGCAGGATGCCCGTCAAGATGACGAGCATGCCGCCACGCGCGATCATCAGCACGATTTGGAAGGCCGTCGCAAGGATCGCGATCAGTCCCAAGATGATGATGAGCAGTGCCCCGAGGCCACCAGCCGCGGGGTTCGTCGTGAGCGCGAGCAGCGTCGCGATGTTGTTCCCGAAGCAGGCCGTATCCGTGCCGACGTCGCAGTTCAGCGCTCCGTTGAGGATCCACACGGAGAACGAGTCGAACGCCGCTACCAACAAGCCGACGATGGTCACGCCGGCACCAGCGACCACGATCAGAGTCAGGAGACTCTTGATCGTGTCTTTGCCCGGCTCCGCGCGCTGTTCCCACGCCATCCGAACGCCGCCGACAATGACGGACACCACCGCGGCCGCGCCCATGTACCACCAGAGCGACGACTGCAGAAACAGCACCGCACCGCCCGCGCCTTGCGGCCCGTTCGGCAGGAGGCCCGACACGAGGGCTGTCGCACCGCTGATGAGGAAGATCGCGCCGAGCACGATGCCCATTCGGCCAGCGGCCTGGAAGCCCTCACCGTTGCGCATTCGCGTGGCGATGAGCGCCCCGAGAAGGATGATCGAGATTGCCGCGAGGGCGATCGCAATCCAGGTCACCCAGCCGAGCACCGTAATGATGCCGTCTGAGTTCGGAGCGGTGGCACCCGCGGCGATCGACGAGCCGCCGCCGGTCCCCGTCAGGTTCGGAGTCCCGACGTTCACCCACAGGGTGCCGAGCGAGGCCACGGCCTTGCCGAACGCTTCCATGACCGCATCGGCCATGTTCTGGATCGCGTCACCAACGACGCTGTTCGCCCATTCCCCCGCCTTGCAGCTCAGGTCGAGCGGCGCGCATTCACTCGCGGCCATGATCTATTCCTCCGTCCAGCTCACGTAGCCCGACAGGTCGGGCAGTTGGGCGACGCGCGCCGGCTCCGACTTCGTGGCGTCGAGCTTCCAGTCACCATCGGCCCACACGAGTTCGTAGACCGCCGAACCGGTCACGCTCTGCCCGTTGCTGCTACCGCGGAACGCGATATCCACACGGGCGCTGTCGCCGTCGTACGCGAGCACCCGGAAGCCCGCGATGGATGCGCGCACATCAGAGGGTGCAGCCGCTCCATCAGCACTCAGGAGGGTGTCCCGGTAGGGGCCGTCCGTGAGCGCGTACTCGAGGAACGCCTGCCGCTGGTCGGCGGGCCCAAAGCCGATGATCGTCACGTTCGCTGCTGCGAACAGTGCGCCCTCCGGTGAGTGCTGGAAGCAGTACGGGTAGCCCTCCGTGGCCGTCTTGCCTGGGCCGAACGTCGTCGACGTCGGGTAGGCGTAGACGTCCTGGAATTTCCATTCCGCAGCGGGCGCGGTCGTGACCGTGCCCGATAGCTTCTCGCCTCCCAGGCCACAGACACTAGCGCCGCCCGCAACCCCGGAAGGCTCCGGGGTTGGGGCGGCGCTGGTCGTGGCGCTGGACGACGGATCGGGCGCGGGCGGGCCGGCCTCGTTCCCGCGGTTCAGGTTGAGAACCGTCAAGACGATGGCCGTCACGATGAGCGCGGCCACCACCACCGCCCCGACGATGAAGCCGGGGCGGGTGAAGGGGTTCTGCTGGGTGTCGTCCTCAGCCATGACGGCTCCTTTCAGGCTCCGGCGAGGATGCCGATCAGGGCGGCACCACCGCCGATCACGATCGCTCCGGCCATCGGCCAGATGATCTTTGTGATGGCGTCCTGGCCCTCGCCGCGACGGAAGTTGACGGCGATGAGGATGCCGCCGACGATGATCGCGCCGCCGACGACGACGTAGCCGATCCACTTCAACCAGGAGAGGATCGTCGTCACGCCTTCGGTGCCGGGAGGCTGTACGGGGTCGGGGTCGGGGATGACGCCGGCGATGTGGACGGCGGTGTCTGCCGCCGCGTGGAACACGTCGATAACGGACATGCGTCTGCCTTTCAGTTGGTGGTGCCGGCGGCACCGAGGATTGCGGTCAGTTCGTCGACGAGTCGTTGAACTTCGCGCGGGGAAGAGGAGAGAGCCGGCGGCTCTCCCACGCGCCATGCTTCGACCCACGGCACCGACCAGGTGCGCGGGACGCCTCCGCTGACGACCTGCAAGAGGTCGCGCAGCGAACGAGGTACACGACCTGGTGCGTCAGCCATGACGACCAGGCCCAAAACTTCAACCGAAGGGACGAGGCCCGCGGCCCACTGCCGCATCGCGTCCTGCGCAGCACGCAACCCGCGAGCGTCACCCCGTGCGACGAGAACCGTCCGTGCGGGCGTCTGCGATGGGGTGCGCGGCCAGGCGTGGCCCGCCGCCTGCGTCCCTGGCATGAGAGCTGCCAGCGTCGACTCCCCCGACCCGCCGTGTGCGCCGACCCACCAGAGCGCCGCGCTAGCGCCGCGGTCGTGGACCGGGAGCTGGTCGACGCGATCGGGGGCAGGAATGCCCCGCTGCGGAGCCACAGGACCGACCGCATCCGGCACGGACGCCACGGGCGCGGCCTGCGACGGCGGCGGTGTCGTCGGCCGAGAAAGCCACGGATTAAGCGGTTCGCTCATCTTGTCTCCTAGGTACAGTGAGATTCACCCTTACAGGGAAACACTAACCCCCAATACCCCGAACAAGGAAGGGTCAACCCGAATGAACCCGAACCTGTACATCTGCCCCCGAATGAGTAAGCTGGTCGCGTGGCCCCACCAGGAGGAATCCCGATGACCAGCGATGACGACAGCGAGGCGATCAACCGCGATGCGGTCGACCGCCTATTTGACCAGAGCCCTCCGACGCTCGGCGCGACCGAAGTCGCGGAACGACTCGGAGTCTCTGCGAAGAGTGTCTACACGTGGCTCAAAGACGGGCTAATCCCCGGCTACAAGATCGGCACGACCTGGTTCGTCATCCGTGACGAGCTGAAAGACACCCTGCGCAAGGGTGCGAACACGAAGCGGGATACCGGCCCCGTGCTGGTCATCCGAACGGAAACCAAGCAAGGAGACTGACATGCGGAAGATCGGGCCGGCACTACTCATCGTGGTCACGGCGGCGACCCTGACAGCCTGCACGGCACCGAACGATGCGCCAGCGCCTACCCCCAGCGCCAGCAGTTCCGGCCCGATCTATCCCGACCTCGATCAGTTCACCCCCGCGCCGACCGGCGCTATCGACGCTGATAGCGGCGAGACGCACGGCCCGCGGCCCGTGCCGACGTGGGACGAGGAATCGCGCGAGAGCGCCACCGCGGCCGCCGTGGCCGTGATGACCGCCTACGCCCGTCCCGATCTTCCGTTCGACCAGTGGTGGGCCGGCTTGCAGCCGCTCCTGGACGGCAAAGCCACCCAGGACTACGCCTACATGGACCCCGCCCGCATCGTCGCGAGCAGCGTCACCGGCCCCGCCGTCATCACCGACGACACCAGCGCTTACGTCGCGTTCGTCGACGTCCCCACGAACGCCGGCACCTACGGCGTCGTGCTCAGCCGGGCCGACGCTGACTCGCCGTGGCTCGCCTCCCGGTTCATCCTTCCTGAGGGCGTGAACTGATGGCAGGCCCAAAGGGCAGCGGCGTCTACGCGATCGCCGCTGTCCCGCTCCTCGTCATCGGGTCGCTGTTCGGGCTCCTCCTCGTTGGGGATGACAACTGCGGCCCGACCGCCGGAGGCGGCGGATCGGGCGTCTCCGTCAACCCCGACTCGGTGCCACAGACCGAAATCGCCGGCTATGGCCACGAGCAGCTTGTGAACGCCGCCAACGTCATCAAGGCGGGCGCAGACCAAGGGCTGAACGTCCGCGATCAGACCATCGGCGTCATGACCGCGATGGGCGAATCCAGCCTCCGAAACATCGACTACGGCGACTGGGAAACCGGCGGCGTCACCAACCCCGACGGCACCCGCACGACCTCGATCGGCCTGTTCCAGCAGCAGGACGGATGGGGCACCCGCGAGGAGCGCCTCGACCCCTACATCTCGTCGACGAAGTTCTTCCAGGCGATGGTGGCGAAGGTTCCCGACCGCGAGTCGCTGGAACCGACTATCGTCGCCCACCGCACGCAGGTGAACGCCGACCCGTACCACTACACCCAGTTCTGGGATGGCGCGGTGCAGATCGTCGAAGGGCTCTCCGGTAAGACCACCGGACTGAACCCCGGCGACGGCAGCGCCAGCGGCGGCAAGTGCGACCCAGGCGTTCCCGGCAGCGTCAACCCCCAGGGCTGGGCCGCGCCCGGCGCCGGCCCCATCACTGACCCCTACGGGATGCGCCTGCACCCCATCGACCAGGTGTGGCGGCTGCACGCCGGAACCGACCTCGCCGGAGGCGGCTGCGACGGCCCTATCTGGGCCGCTCAGTCGGGCGTCGTCACGTTCCGCGGCTTCGACAGCGGCGGCAACGGCGTCATCGCGATCGACCACGGCGGCGGCGTCACCACCCGCTACCTGCACATGTACGACTCCGGGATGCTCGTCCAGGTTGGCGACAAGGTGAAGGGCGGTCAGCAGATCGCCCGTGTCGGCAGCAGCGGACAATCCACCGGATGCCACCTGCACTTTGAGGTCCAGGTGAACGGCGAAAACACTGACCCGGCCCCCTTCATGGCTGCGGTCGGAATCCAGCTCGGACAGTAGATCAGGAGACGACCATGAGCAGCATCGAAGTACCCACATTCCCCAAGATCGAGGCGCGCACGCACGCGAACGGATCGGGAGAGGTCACGATCAACGGGACGTCGTACCCGATCGAGACGACCACTCTCGAGGATGCTCGCGCAGCGATCCTCGCCCGCGTCGCTGAGACGGCCGGGAAGATGCAGCGCCCCGTCCGCGTGACCACGACCGGCCCCGACGGGGAGTGGCCGCTGATCGTCCACCCCGACGGCAGCGTGGAGGCTGACGACAGCCTGCCGGCCCACCCCGCGCCCGTCGAGGAGGTCGCGCCGGAGCCTGAGCCCCTGCCGGAACCGACGCCCGCGCCGATCGACAGCGTGCCCGCTCATGCGGCCCCTCCGGCCGCTCCTGCCGTCGCTGAGGGGAACGCATGGGTGCGGCAGGCTCCGACCCCCGCGCCGGAGTTCCCGAGCCGTCGTGAGGCCCGGCAGTCGTTCCTCACGCAGGAACAGATCGAGGAGCCGGCTACCCAGGGATGGCGCGGCACTCTGACCCGCTTCGGTATCCGCATGAGCCCCAGCGAGTCCGAGCGCGCCGAGCGCTCCGACGTCCTCGCCGTCTCGCAGCACTGGCCCGGCCCTCGCACGATCGCCGTCGTGAACGGCAAGGGCGGCGCGGGCAAGACTCCGACGACCGTCCTCCTGGCGGCAGTGTTCGCCCGCCACGGCGGCGCGGGCGTGCTCACGTGGGACAACAACCAGACCCGCGGCACGCTCGGTTGGCGCACCGAGCAGGGGCCGCACGAGGCGACGTTGCTGGACCTCCTCCCCCAGGTCGACCGGCTCCTGAGCACCGGGGCGCAGTCGGCCGACCTCGCCCACTTCGTGCACCACCAGACGCGCGACCGGTTCGACGTCCTGCGCAGCAAGCCGATGGCGCTCGCGCACGAGCAGCGTGTGGAGCCGAGCGACGTCGACGCGATCCACGCCGTGGCCGCGAAGTATTACCGGCTGATCTTCATCGACTCCGGCAACGACGAGTCGGACCCGATGTGGCTGCGCATGATCGACCACACCGACCAGCTCGTGGTCGCCACCACGACCCGCGACGACCACGCCGAGGCCGGCGCGCTCCTCCTCGAAGCTCTCGCAGAGCGTGACGCCGGATCGGCCGAGCTGGCCCGCGATGCCGTGGTGATCGTCAACCAAGCCGACCCCAAGTCGACCCCGGCCGAGCTGGCGCGCGTAGCCGAGGGCTACCGCTCGCTCGCTCGTGAGGCCGTCACCGTGCCTCACGACCCGGCAATGGTCGACGGCGTGCTGCGCTTCGGCTCTCTGCGCCCTGAAACGCAGCGGGCATGGCTCGCAGCCGGCGCGGCGGTCGCACGCGGGCTGTGAACGCCACACAGCCCGTCCCAGGGCTCCATCGTGTGCCCGAGTGGCCCCGGCTCGCCGCCGAGGTCACAGCCGACGGCACAGGGACGCTCACGGTCAACGGCCAACGGCGCGCGTGCGCGGCCGAGTCCGTCGCCGCGCTCCGAACGGGCATGATCGCGCGCGCCGTGGCGATCGCCACGCAGCTACGCCGCCCGATCCGTCTCGACGTCACCGAGGACGGCCGCACCCACGCCCTCGCGGTGCGGCCCGAGGGCTACGTGCAGCTCGTCGGCGCCGACGGCACGATTCCGGCCGCTGACGGCCTCAGCATCGACGAGGGCCGATGCCGTATCTGCCGCCGCCTACAGCCGGTGACGTCGACGACGTGCGTCCAGTGCGCCGTCGACGAGCCGCTGCGCGTTGAGGTCGCTCCCCTGGCCGAACCGAACACCATCACGCCGCCCGCAGCCGCCGCGATCACGCGGCCGAATCCCGTTGAGCTCCGCGAGCTCGACGAGCTGCACGACGTCGAGCAGACCCGCGTCACGCGCCGCGCGACTCCCGCTCGCCCAGCGCTGCGCCTCGCGTTCAACACACAGCGCAGCGTCGCCGCCGGCCCCCGCGTCGTCATCGGCCGCAACCCCGAGCCGGTCGCCGGCCACGAACCGCTCAGCATCGCCACACCAGGCCGGATGCTCTCGCGCACACACGCGACGATCGCCGTCGACGACGCCGGCCACATCGTCGTGACCGACCTCGATTCCGCGAACGGCATCGAACTGCAGTCGACCCCGCCGCGGTGGCTGACGCCCGGAGAGCCGACCACGATCCCCGACGGATCGACGATCCTTCTCGGTGACGTCGAGTGCGTCGTGACCCTCGCATGACCCGACACGCCGCGGCGGGCGAATTACCTAGGACTAGGAAACGCCGCCCTAGTGTGGACCTCATGAGCAGCCCCGGAGGACGTAAGCGCGGCTCAGCCGCCGTGCGTCGCACACGAGGCACCCCCACAGTCGGGGTGCAGGTTGATATCGACCCCGACGTGAAGGCAATCCTGGACGGCTACCACGCCGCCACAGGCCTTCCCCAGTGGGCGCTTATCGAGGCCGCGATCCGGGCCGGCAAGCCTGGCCCGAACGGCTACCCCGAGAACTGGGAGCTGCCCGTCAGCCCACAGACTCCGCTCGACCTCCCCCAGGAGGCATCGACGAGAGCCGCATAGAACGAGCGAACCCCCCGCCTCTACGAGACGGGGGGCCGAAGCTAAGTGCCTGATCTTCTGAGTTTGGCGACAGAGGCAGATCGAGGCAGTTCCAGAGAAAACCGGTAGGGAACCGGACCTTCGCTGTACCCAGCGACCGGAGTCGAAAGGTGGTGCCATCATAGCGCGGCAAGTTGAAAAGCGATATCGCTTTGCCGACGGCGAGTCCTGGATTCTCACCGCCGCGGTGAGTCCGCGCCCTCGTGTGCGCGTGGCCGTCGTCGACGCCTACGGCACCGTCCTGAACGACTACCGCGATCGCGCGATCGGCAGGGCCGCGCCGGAGCGTCCGTGGGCGGTCTACCTGGCCGGCGCCGATCGCCGGTTCCGGCTCTTGGCGTTCGACCTCGACGCCCACGGCGACCCCGCGGCCGCAGCTCGCGATGCCGACGTGCTCGGCGGCCTCCTCCGCGACGTCGGCCTGCCCTACGTCCTCTGCGAGTCCGGGCCGACCGGAGGCCGGCACCTGTGGGTCGCCCTGGCCGAGTCCGTCGACGCCGAAACCGTCGCCACCCTCGCCCGCCTCACCAAGCACCTGTGCCCCACCCTCGACCTCTCGCCGCTCAGCAACGCCGTAACCGGCTGTGTGCGGCCCCCAGGAGCGCCCCACCGTGCCGGCGGGCACTCCACAGTCCTCAGCGGCGACGTGGACGCGCTCAGCGCCCCCACGGCCACCGCAGCCCAGGTGCGCGCGCTCGTGAGCCTCGTCGCCGGCCTCGTCGACGACACCGAGCCCGCACGGCCCATCGACCCCCGCTCACCGCTCCCGCTCGACTCCCACGGCCGCCTGCACCTGGCCGGCCCACGCCGGCAGCTCCCCGCCAACAGCGCCGCAGCGCTGCGCGAGACGCCCCTCGACGCCTCAGCGACGCTCTGGCGCGTCCTGATCGGCGCAGCGGCCGCCAGGTGGCGGCACGCCGACGTCGCCGCCCTCGTCGACACCGAGCCCGGCCTAGAGCACGTCCGCAGCCGCGTCACGACCCGCGGCCGCGCAGCTCGCCCGCGAGGCGAGCAGGCCGCCGTGCTCGGCCGGCAGTGGGACAAGGCCGTGCGCTACGTCGCCGCGAGTGACCGCCAGATCGGGGACGATCCCACGTTCGACCGCCGCGCCGACGTCATGGCCGCGCACGTCCGCGACGTGCAGCAGCGCGCCGACGCGGCCGCCGGCCGCTGGACCCGCGGAGGCGGCCCAGCCGATCGCCGCATCCTCGACGTGCTGAGCTTCCTCGCCCTGCACGCCCTCAGCGGCTCCGTGGAGGCCGACACCCGCCGCCTGGCCCTGTCGGCCGGGGTCGGCCGCGAGACAGCCAGAACGGCGCTCCTGCGCCTCGCGGAGGACGGATGGATCGCCCAGACAACGGCCGCCGACGGCACCCGCGCCGCTCACTGGACGATCGACCCACAGAGCGTTCTCCACAGCAGCCTGGTTCGTGCCCGGTCACAAGCGGACCCACGCCCCCCCGGGGCTGGGGCCGCTGAGAGAACGACCCTCCTCGCAACGCTGCGCACACGAACGACGGATGCCGCGCACGACCTGTTCACCGCTACCCGCCCTGCGCTCGGTCACCTGGCCGGGAACCTCTACGCACGGATCGACACCACAGCTCGCACCCTCGACGAACTCTCCCCCACCATCGGCGCCGATCCTCTCCGAACCCGTCGACTCCTCGACCGCCTCACCTACGCCGGCATCGTCGAGCGCAGCCGCGAAGGATGGCAGCGCGTCGACGCCCACTCTCCCGACGCCGCCGCCGAGCGCGCCGGAGTCGCCGGCCGACTCGACGCCCGCGCAGACCGCTACCGCGTCGAGCGCGAAGCATGGGCCTGGTGGAAGGCCGAGGAGGCGTGGATGCACGCACCACGTCGACCCGACGCGCGACGTCGACCGAGCCGCGGTCAACTCTCCCTCGTCCCCGAGGACGGCACCCACGCCTACGGCCCGCACCCGCGCCGAGCCAATGGCCGGCTGGACTACGCCGCAGCTCGACGGATCATCATCGAGGAGCGCGAGGGAACAGCCGTACGCCCCTACGAGCGCGACGCCGACGGAGATCTCCGCTCGAGAACCCTCGTCGACGAGAGCCCCGCGATCGACGCCGCCGAGGGCGAGTGGATCGACCCCGGCTATTGCTCCCACGGAATGACCGTCGGCATCCGGTGCCGATACTGCGACGGCCCGGCCACGAAGCAGCTCGACACCCCGCAGCGCCGCGTCGCGTAGAGCCGATCCGCTGCGCGGAGGCGAGCCCACGGGCTCGCTGGTCGAGCCGGCGTCGCCGGCACTGTCAGGGCCTACGGCCCGTTCTTTTGCCGTGAAGCCTTCGGCAGCATACGGTCGTCAACCCTCCACCCAAGCGGCTGCGCCGCCGGCTCCTCCGAGACTTTCGGCACGCGGTCGCTGCGCTCCCTTATTTCGCGCCGAAACTCTCTCCCCCACCGCCCTACGGGTTGTGCTCCGGGCATCCTCCCTAGCGGCGGTAAACCGCCTTCACGGCAAAAAAACGTGGAGGGGATGAGCAGGGAAATAACCCTATTACCGGCACGGAAGGTTCCGAACATGGCACGCAACGTCAAGACCACCAAGACCCCCGAGCAGCGTCGCGCCGAGGCCGAGGAGCTGCAAGCCACGATCGCGGAGCAGGTCGAGGCGCTGCGCGAGTCGGAGGCGTGGGCGCGGTTCCTGGACTTCACGAAGGCATTCCACCGCTACAGCATCAACAACCTGTTGTTGATCTTCGGCCAGTGCCCCGAGGCGTCCCACGTCGCCGGTTACCGGACGTGGCAGAAGCTCAACCGCCAGGTGCGCAAGGGTGAGCGCGGAATCCGCATCTTCGGCGGCCGCGACGTGCGCGAGACGGTCGAGAACCCCAAGACCGGCGAGGACGAGGAGCAGCGCCGAACGCTGTTCTTCCCGGTGTCCGTGTTCGACATGGGACAGACCGACCTCATCGACCCCGAGGCGGGCGACCCGACCGACATCGCGCGGCCGCTGACCGGAGACGACCCCGCGGGCATCTTCGACGCCGTGGCCGACTACCTCACCGGCAAGGGCTGGACCGTCGAGCGCGAGAGCATCCCCGGAGGCGCACACGGCTACACCGACCCCGAGGGCCGTCGCGTCGTGCTCGATTCCGACCTCTCCCCCGCCCAGGCCGCAAAGACCGGACTTCACGAGGCCGCGCACGTCATCCTGCACGCCGAGGAAGATCACGCCGAGTACGTCGAGCACCGCGGCACCAAGGAAACCGAGGCCGAGAGCGTCGCCTACGTCGTCGCCGGGATTCTCGGACTCGACACCAGCGCCTACAGCGTCGGCTACGTCGCCGGGTGGAGCAACTGCGACGCCGAGACGATCAAGGCCACCGCGGCAAACGTGCTGCGCGCAGCTCACGCCCTGGCCGACGCGCTCACCGAGCAGCCCGAGACCGTCGCCGCCTGAGCGGCAATAACTCTATTGCCGTCAAGACCGTTAGAGGAGAAGGAACGATGACCGCGGAAACCCTGTTCGACCTGGCCGAGTTCGAGCGCGAGGCCGTCGCCGCGACCGCATGGGACGGCGCGCCCCTGGCCTACACGACGAGCTACTACAGCCCCGCCGAGCTGGATGCAGCATTCGACCGCTACCGCGCCGAGTTCGGCGGCTTCGGATGCATCCCCCGCTCCCACATGTGGCACCGCAATAGCTACAACCAAGGCGAGCGCGCCGCGACCGACGACGGCCACGAGCTGCACATGTTCTACGCCGACGCCTGGTGCAAAGAATCCGACCACGACCACACCGCCGACCCGCTCCCCGGCGGCGGCCGCTATCAGGCCGTGTGCCCCGGCTGCGCCTGGCACATCATCACCGAGCGCGAGAACGACGCCGTAGAGGCGTGGCACGACCACGCCCTGCCCGGCTGGCGATCACTGCCGATCATGCCCCGCCCCGCCGCAGCGGCCACCGACGAGAAGAAGGCGCGAGCCGCCGCCGCCAAGTGGTGCGCGGCCAACTACCCCGCCGAGTGGCAGCGTCCCGGCTCCCCCGTCCGCACCATCCGAGGGCCGCACGGCGGCCGACACGTCGAATCCCGATCCCCCTTCGGCGGCTACGACCTCGCGGCCGACTGACCACCCCACCAGACAGGAGAACCAGCATGGACACCCTCACAGAATCCGACGTCGCCGACCTCCTCGACGACCTCGCGCAGCTCCTCCCCTTCCCCACGACGCTCTACACCGACATGGGCGCGGATAGCTGGGCTCCACAGCTCTACTTC
>NZ_JABFAS010000023.1:0-715 GCF_017168295.1 Microbacterium sp. KRD172
CGAGACGCTGTCACGGGGTGTTCCATGTGGATTCGGGTTCGGTGTGGCGTTCGTGGTCGAGGGCTTCGTCGACGGCTTGGTAGTCGAGGTGGGGGGATCGCCATTTGGCGTAGGGGTCCCACCAGCCGGGTCCGCGGATTTCGGGGAGGCCGTTTCGCATGCGGATCTTCCAGATGCCCTCATCGAGGGTGTGATGGTGGTGCCAACATAACGGAACCCCGTTAGACGTGTGGGTGGGCCCTCCGCGGGCGTGTTCTTGCACGTGGTGGATCTCGCACCAGTCGGCGGGGACGTCGCAGCCGGGGATGAGGCATTCGCGGTCTCTGAGCACGATCGCCCGCCGTTGGGTCGCGGTGAACAACCGCGCGCTGGTACTGATCGCGACGATCGCACCCTTGTCGTCGAACAGCACCCGCTGGATCCCGCCCGCACACCCGGCGTGATCGGCCGCCCCGAGGGGGACGTCGTAGCCGGTGCCTTCGACTCTGGCCCGCCCGGTGCGGTTCGTGTAGTCCTCTGCGGTGACGGAGACGACCAGCGTCGGTGCCGCACCACCCAAGGTGGGCATGCCTCCGGAGGCGGCAGCGACCATCAGGGCGGTCGCGAACGCGTCGTGACGTTTCTGCGCGTGCGTGCGCATGTCCGCCAACTCCACCGGCGGCGATTTCGCCTTGTGCTCGGGGAGCCCGTCCACACGATCCGAGACGTCTTCGCC
>NZ_JABFAS010000024.1:0-2675 GCF_017168295.1 Microbacterium sp. KRD172
TGTTTAGCCGAGCTGTTCGGTAGCGGGTGTGGGTCGAACCGGTAGTGCGGGCGCGGGGATCTGGTAGCGCCCGCGCCCGCACTGCGGTCACTCGGCCGGGACGAGCCCGGTGACGTGGCGGCGCATGTTCGGCCCGTCGAGCTGGACGAGCTCAGCGCTGGAGACGATGCGATTCAGGATCGATTCGGCGATCACCGCGTCGTGCAGGGAGCGATACCAGTCCTCGGGGTCGAATTGCGAGGTCACGACGGTAGAGCCCCTGCCTTCCCTCGCGGCGAGGATGTTGAGCAAGTCTGCCGCGGTGGTGCTTGAGACCGGAGTCGTGAGGAAATCGTCGAGCACGAGCAGGTCGCAGCCATGCAACTCGCTCAGGAAACGTAGCCGGGCCGGGTCTGACGCGTCGAGGATTGCGAGCTGGTTCGCGAGGTCATCGAGCCGGTAGTAGCGGGCGGTGTAGTCGTGTCGGCAGGCGGAGTTCACGAGTGCTTGCGCGAGGTAGGACTTCCCGACGCTGGAGGTGCCGAGGATGACGAGGTTCGTGCCGTTGTCCAGCCAGCGACAGGCCGCGAGCCGAGAGATCACGTCCCGGTTCAGCGACCGGCCGGGAAGGTAGTGGATATCTTCGACGCAGGCCGCGGGATTCGGGGTCCGCGACTGCGCCAGCAGCTTCGCAAGCCGCCGGTCCCGGCGGGCGGTGACTTCTTTCTCCAACGCGTGACGGATCTTCGCCGAGAACGACCAGTCATCGAACGCGGCATCGTTGGCAATCTCGATGACCGCTTCTCCGAAAGCCGTCAGCCGCAACCGCGTGAACGACGGCATGTCATCAATGGTGAGGTGCAGATCACTCATCATCACCCTCCATCCCCGTCTCCGTGCCCGCCTCGGTCTCGATGGTCGTTGCGGTGGTTCCAGTCAGCGTGTCGAGACGGAACGCGGCTGCTCCCGCCAGGTGCGCGCGACTCGTGTCACGAGACGCAGCCCCGGCAGTCCGCGATCGTGCATCGGCGTCGCCGTCGATGTCGGTGAAGGACACCGTTCTCGGGCGAGCGTCCTGCTCGGCCCGGACCGCGGCAAGCTCATGCTTGACCGCGGTGTAGGAGACAGGACGGACAGGGACGGCCTCGATCAGACGGCGACAGGCCTGCTCCAGCAGGAGCCGGTTGCCGTTCTTCCCGAGACCGAGGACGTTCATGCAGGAACGAAACCCCTGCGCCTCGATCCTGCGCGCATCCAGCAGCCGCTCCAGTGCGGTCACTGTCGCGGGCCCTGCTTTCGCGGCTTGCCTCAGGAAGTACCCGCGCGTCCAGAGCCCTTCCGAGTCCTCGAGATAAGCCGGCGCATGCGCCGGGTCCGTGACATATCCGTTCCTCGTCGTCCCGACCCGGTGAGAAGCGACCACGGCCCCGCCGGCGAGGACCTCGAGGAGGTCCCCGACGATGCGGACATCGACGTCGCGGCCCGTGAGGGCATAGGGGACGGAGTACTTGACCGTGTCGATCTGGATATGCCAGTCGCGATGCACTCGCGCTTTCCGCCAGACCACCGGCTCCCACCGCTGCTCCGGCAGCACCCGCAGCTCGCTCTGCTCGTGTTCGACGAACCAGTCCCAACGGCTTCGTGCCTCACCTCGGAACGGCGTGCGATGGTTGACCATATCGACCTGCTCTGTGATCGCGGCGTTCAAGTCATCGAGGGAGGCGAACACTCTGTCGGCGAGGTAGTGGATCACCCAGTTCGTGACGACTTTCACCCCGGCCTCGACATTGCCCTTATCGCGCGGACGATACGAGCGCGTCGGAACGGCGGCCGTCTCGTAATGCTCGAGGAACTCCGCATAGACAGGATTCACGTCCCTGGCCCGCTCGGACCGGCTGATCTGATTCGACGCCGTCGACGCGTTGTCCGGAACGACCAGCAGCGGGACGCCGCCGAAGAACTCCAGCGCCCGCCGATGCGCGTCCAACCACGCCAACTGCTTCTCGTCCAAACAGCCCCAAGCGAACACCATCCCCGAATACGGCAGGCTCGCCACGAACACTGACACCCTCGTCGTCTCCCTGCTGACCGGATCGATCAACTGCATCATCGTGCCCGCCCAGTCGACCTGCATCGTGTGGCCGGGGACATGACTGATCGGTGTCGTCAGATCATTCACCCGAACATGCTCCGCGACGATCTCGCAGAACCGGTCATAGCCGTAGAACCGCGCCCCGGGTGCCGCCGCTGACTTCAGATAGCGGGACCAGAGGACCTTCAACGGCGGCTTCTTCCGCCCCACCCTGGCGGCGACGACCGCGTCGACATCGATCGGCACGAACTCGCCCACGACGGCCTTCCTCCCATCGTTGAACAAGCGATCGAGATCTTCCGCGGTCAACGCGTCGACCTGCAAGGTCGTCGTGAACTGCTCCGCGTCGAGCACGCGCCTGGCGCGCGAGATCGCGCGATGCGAACACGACGCCAACACCTCGATCTGACGATACGGCCGCTGCTCGAGCAACAACGACATGATGAGCCGGTAATCGGCCATGAAGAGTCCTCCTGTCGACCGAGACCCCGTTGGCCTCGGCTGACAGCCATCCTCACGGTCCAACCGCCCCCGGCGCTACCAGACCAACCCACGAGTGCTACCAGAACGACCCACCCGCGCTACCGAACGACTCGGCTAAACA
>NZ_JABFAS010000025.1:0-392 GCF_017168295.1 Microbacterium sp. KRD172
GGTCAAACGCTTCTGGTTCGAGCCATCCGCGTCCATCACATAAATCTCGGGATTACCGTCACGAGTGGATGAGAAGACGATCTTCTTGCCATCGGGTGACCAGCGTGGCGTAAGATCTGCACCAGAACTATTTGTCAGTCGCTCCTGATCCGATCCGTTGGTGTTCATCACGTAGATGTCCAGGTTGCCTCCTCGCTCGGATACGAAGGCAATGCGCTTTCCGTCTGCCGACAAGGAGGGTGCGAAATCAATCCCTGCGTTCGTCGTCAGTTGTACGGGCTTGGCGTTTGCTCCTTGTGTAGCATCGAGCAAATACACATCGGTATTGCCGTTGCGATCCGAGTCAAAAGCTACATGACCCTGTAGCCGCACAGGCGCAGGAGGTGGGGTGG
>NZ_JABFAS010000026.1:0-856 GCF_017168295.1 Microbacterium sp. KRD172
GTTGAATGGGGGTATGAGATCACTGGCGGAGGAGTTGGAGGGCATCGATCGGTTGTTGGCCGATGCGATGGGCTCCTCTGGTGCGGGTGGTGATCTTCGCGTCGCTGATGACGCCGAGCTTCTGGATGTGGTTCGGGTGTTGGGGCGTGTGCAGCGGCGGTTGGGTGGGGCGGTCGTCGCGGTCACGGATCAGGTGGTGGGGCGGGATCAGTGCGAGCGTGGCGGGCGGTTGTCGACGCGGGCGGGATGCCGTGATGCGGCCGAACTGCTGCGGCGCACCCTTCTCGTGGATGGGCCTGCCTCGCGCCGGTATGTGGCCGCCGCGGGGGCGGTGCACCGTGAGGTCGACATCACCTCTGGTGCGTTGCTGCCGGGGAAGTTCCCCGAGCTCGCGGTCGCGTTGGCGGACGGGGTGCTGTCGGTGGGCGGGTTCCTGGCATGCACGGTCCCGTTGATGAAAGCGGCGCGGATCGGGGTCGCGGATCGGTTGGCTGCGGATGCGGTGCTGGCCAGGTTCGCAGCCGGGCTGCCGCTGGATGGCACGGTGACGGTAAACGCTGAGCGGGCGCCGTTGCCGACGGTGGATGAGCTTGCCGCCCTGGCCGCGCATATCATCGCGAGGTTGGATCCGGATGGGGCGGAGCCGTCGGATCGTGCGGGCAAGCGGCGCCGGTTCTTCACGATCGGGAAACTCCGCGACGGGTCGGTCCCGGTGCGGGGCGAGGTGTTGCCGGAGGTCGCAGCACAGTTGCAGAAACTCATCGATTCGCTGTTGAACCCGAAAGCCGAAGACAAAGGCAGCAGCAGTACCGTGCGGTTCCGACCCGCAGACGACAGCGGCGACGGCAGCCGCAGC
>NZ_JABFAS010000027.1:0-8416 GCF_017168295.1 Microbacterium sp. KRD172
CGACCGAGACCCCGTTGGCCTCGGCTGACAGCCATCCTCACGGTCCAACCGCCCCCGGCGCTACCAGACCAACCCACGAGTGCTACCAGAACGACCCACCCGCGCTACCGAACGACTCGGCTAAACAGGCAAGAGCATCGAAATCGACGCCCGCGGTGAGCGCTTCGGCAAGAAGAGGCGCGGCAATGGTACTTCCGATCGCGCCGGCAGCGACGACAACCAAGAGCCCACCGGCAGCACCGGCGGCGGCCACGCCGGCCCTCTGCCCGGTGGTGGCGTTACCGGTTCGAGGGGTACGAGCGAGGATCCCAGCCAGAGCACCAGGCCGAGCTGCCTCGGCGCGGGTGGCGGTGCGGGCAAGATCAGCCGGTTGGGATGTGCGGGGCTGTTCTGCGAGGGGGAGTTCGGTCCGCAGTCGCGCCTGGATTTGGTTGCGTTCTGCAGGAGTGAGTCGGCTGAACGCATCGGCGTGGATCCGCTCCAACTGGGCAGGCTCGGCGGTATGTAGGAGGTATTCGTAGCGGGCCACTGCGGCACGCTCGGACGCGTGATCGTTTGCCGGGGGTGAGGTCAGCCCGACGGTCTTCGAGGGTGCAGTGCCGGCGGGTGCGCCGGCAGGTGGGCTGAGCGGATGCCCGGGTCCCGCTGGCGGGACGGGTGTCGCCGGCGCGCTGCCCGGGGCAGGCGGGGTGGGCGCGGCGCCGGTGATCGCGCCCACCGCACCACGCAGTGTGCTTTTCCAGTCGCGCGGTTCGCTGCCAGGGGTCTGCGCAGGCGCGGGGGTCTTGTTGAGTGCCCGTTGGGCCAGGCCGGTGAGGCGGTCAAACAGGGTCATGAGCGTCTTCCTTCTGGGTAGGTGCTGGGGTTCTGTGGAACGTGAGTGCGCCTCTTCCGGGCGAGTGGACGTCCCTCCTGCTTCGCGAACGTTGGTCGATCACGTGGCAGGTCAGGCGAGCGGGAGCCATGCCACGGACATCACTCCCCACGCCTGTGCCCGACCTGCGGAGGGTGGGAGGCGGAGGGAAGAACGTGTGGCTGAGTAGGATTCGACGCGCACCTGCTCGGGGGTCAGCTCAACCCTCGCGGCGGCGGCATCCGCGAGCACCGCGGTGAGAATCTCGCGGTGCCGTCGAGTGCGAGAATGCAGCAAGACCGCCGGGTCGAGGCTGAACCCTGCCCGCTCCGGCTGCACGTGTACTCCCACATGTGCGGTGCGCTCTGCGAGGAGCCGAACCGCGGTGAACAGTCCGTTCCACCGGACTCTTTGGCGCGGCAGGGCGATGTGCACGCACAGATCACCGTCCCCGACGAACGAGCGGAGATCGTTGGGCCATACGGGCGCTTCGAGGCTGACGCGGTCGATCGGGGTGGTGAGCTGACCGTAATGCAGCAAGCACAGATCGTGTTCTTTCGTGATCACGATCAGCTCCGATCCGGGCAGGCATCGTCGTGTAGCTGCACACGCGCGCCCCAGTCATCAATCGGATGCAACACACCGGTGGCCGCAGCAGTCCGGTCGATCACCGTCCGGGCGTCCCAGGACGGACCTCCCTCGACGATGAGGCACTGCCCCGCATCCACGTGCAGCTCGTTGCTCGAGCCGCCGAGCAAGACCCGCTGCCCCGCCGCGACGACAACGTCCGTCACGGATTGATCCGTGACCTCACGCACGGTGACCGGATTGTCTCCCGCGTTGCGCAGACTCCCGCACCCCGGCAGAGGTCCGCCGCAGCGGTCACCGACACCGACAGTCCACGCGACTGCGAGAATCCCGGTCACAGCGAGCAGCGGCAACACAACTACCGCCACCGTCGAACCTCGGCGACCCCTCCTCACCGGCTGGGAATCGGGGGCCAGGGCCGCCGAGGGGTCACGGTCAGTCATCGGAACTCACCTTCCGTTCTGCGGGCACTCTGCCGCGGCGGCGGAAGACCGGCTCCGCGGCGGCGAGCTCCTCGTCACTGGCGAGGCGGAACGCCCCGGCGGCTTCGGTTTGCACCTCACGTCGTCCTTGGCCTCGGGTGGCACGGAGGCTGGCGACGATCGAGACGGTGATGATGGTGGCCACCACGGCGAGGCTGATGGTGGTCGGGATGTAGAGGACGTCCAGGAGGAGCATCTTGATGCCCACCCAGATCAGGACGAACGCGAGCCCGACCTTGAGGTAGATGAACCGGTGGATGAGGTCGGCGAGGAGGAAGTACATCGCACGCAGCCCCAGGATGGCGAACGCGTTGGCGGTGAACACCAGGAACGGTTCGGAGGTGACGGCGAAGATCGCGGGGATGGAGTCGACGGCGAAGATGATGTCGGTGATCTCCACCAGGACCAGCACCGCCAAGAGCGGCGTCGCCACCACGATTCCGGCTTTGCGGATCAGGAACTTCTGCCCGTGGTAGGCGTCGGTCATCGGCACGAACCGGCGGAAGGCCTTGAGGATCTTGGACTTCTCGGGGTGAATGTGGTCGTTGCGGGAGCGGAACATCCGCCATCCGGTGTAGATCAGGAACGCGGCAAACACGTACAGGATCCAGGCGAAGTTCTCGATCAGTGCGGCGCCGGCGGCGATGAAGATCCCGCGGAAGATCAGGGCGCCCAGGACGCCGAGGAAGAGCACCCGGTGCTGGTACTCGCGGGGGACGGCGAATGCGGCGAAGATGATCGCCCAGACGAACACGTTGTCCACGGCGAGGGATTTCTCGATCAGGTAGCCGGCGAAGTACTGCTGCCCGAATTCCGCCCCCCACAGCGACCACACGAGCACACCGAAACTCACGCCCAGCACGACCCACACGATCGACCACGCGGCGGCTTCCCGCACACCGATCACATGGGCTTTGCGGTGTGCGACCAGATCGACGGCGAGCATCACCAGGATCACGCCCAGGACGGCGAACCACGCCCACAACGGCACTGACATATCAAAGACCTCCACGAATACTCGTGAAGGTCTCATCGGCCTGACGGCCCTGCGCACCGGATCCCGAGGCGGGAACGTATTGACGATGCGGAGCGAGGATTACTCCCCTTCTTGCCCCATCAAACAGGAGAAGTATGCTTCACGTCAAGTCGGCTCGCGAGAAGTTCCCGGAACCACGGTCAACAGATGGGCGAGCCTGGGGGCGCTTTCGCGGTGTTCTGGCAGGACTATGCTGTCTTCGGGCTGCTCGTCGAGCTGCACGGCGAAGTGGTGGTGGCGGGTGAAGGGTTCGGGGTTCGACGTCGATGCCGGGTTGCGGCGATACCCGTGGGTGTCGAGGGCCATGAACGCGGAGGCCGTTTACGGCACCGTTCTGACCGCTGGGCTGATCTCCGCGTTCTCTCTCTACAACCCGGGACTGCCGGTCCTGATCGCGCGCACCATCGGCACCGTCCTGGTGTTCTGGGGTGCACACGTCTACGCCGAGATCGTCGGCAACCGCGCAATGAGCTGGCGAGAAGCGGTCCGCGAGGGCCTGCAACGCTCCGCCGGACTCCTGTGGGCACTCATCGTCCCGGTCGCCTGCCTGACCGCGGCCGCGCTCCTCGGACTATCGATGGATGCCGCCGTAGACATCTCCTTGTGGGGAGGCGTCGTCACCCTCGCCATATTGGGATGGTGGGCGGCCCGGCAACGCAACGACCCCGCCCTGGTGAAGGTGGTCACCGCCGCCGCGACGGCAGGCATGGGACTCGCGCTGATCGCTCTCAAAGCACTCGTGCACTGACCGCGCCCCGGCATCCGCTGAGCCGAGCGGTAACGCGCGTGTCTTAGTGGATGTCCAGTAACGCGCGGATGAGGTCGCCCACGGTATGCGCGGCGTTCGCAGGATGCCGCAACGGACGGTCCTGGTACAACACGTAGTGGTTGCGCCGACCGCGCTTCTCCCGCTCCAGGTATCCGGCGTCCTCGAGATCGTTGAGGATCGTGAGCGCCGAACGCGTGGAGATCCCGACCTCCGCGGCGATATCGCGCACAGTGGCGTCATGGTTAGCCGCGATCGCGAGCAACACGTGCGCGTGATGGGTCAAGAACGTCCACTCCGCCATAGCTCCCATCCTCCCAGGGCTGCGCCTACCGGCATGCCATCCAGGATCTGCGGCGGCTGAGATCAGGCCGCGGTGGGTGCGTGCTCGGCTGCGTCAGATGCCGAAAAGATGGCCAGGAGTTCACCGATGTGATGGTCCCTGTCCAGCGGGTGCCGCAACGGCCGGTCCGGGTTCAGCCGGTAGGTGTTGCGCCGTCCGACCCGCTCCCGGGTCAGGTACCCCTCCTGCTCGAGCTCGCTGACGATGCGCTGCGCCGCCCGTTCGGTCACCCCCACCAGGGTCGCCACATCTCGCAACAGAATCTGCGGATTGGCCGCCACACACAGCAGGACGTGGGCGTGATTCGTGAGAAAGGTCCACTGCGCCATCGCCCCATGCTACCGTGCGGCCCCGCACGTTTCGGCACATGTATTTACGGAATCACAATACGTGCTATGTTTTTCGTGTTTTCAGTGACATAAAAAGTCGGGGGTGCGGGTGATGGGGAGCGTGGTGTTCACGATCGCGGTGACGGCACCGTGGGTCGCTGTCGTGGTCGCGGCGTTGCTACCCGCATCGACCGGGACGGTGGCGCGGGCCGCAGCATGGGTGACCGGAACAGGCGCCGTCGCTGCTGTCGCCACCGGCCTGTTGGCGGTGCTCGGTGAGCGCCCGCCGTCCGGTGGACTATGGGCGGGCGACCCGGTGGCGGTGCTGATGCTGATGCTGGTCTTGTGGTTGAGCGCGGTGATTCAAGTGTTTGCGGTCCGCTACCTGCGCGGTGACCTGCGACAGCGATGGTTCGCGGTGTGGGCGAACGCGTTGACGGGCAGCACCGTGGTGATGGTGTGCGCGGGGACGGTGGTCACCTTCACCGTCGGCTGGATCGCCGCGGGTCTCTGCCTGGTCTTTCTGCTGAACACCTACCGCTCGCTGCCACAGGCCCGTCAAGGGGTGCGGCGGGCCGGGTTGAGCTTTCTGATCGCCGACGCCCCACTGGTCGTGGCGGTGTTGATCCTGACGCTGGCCGTCGGGGGGGATGTCCGTCTCGCGCAGGTCGGATCGGTCGCAGGGATCCTGCCGGAGGGCATGGTGGTCGCGGTGGCGCTGCTGCTGGTGGTCGCGGCGCTGGGGCGATCCGCACAGTTCCCCTTCCACCGGTGGCTTCCCTCGACGCTGGCCGCACCGACCCCCGTCTCCGCGTTGCTGCACGCTGGTGTCGTGAACGCGGGCGCGATCCTGGTGATCCGGTTCTCCCCGCTGATCGCACCCGTTGCGGTGGCGATGCTGGTCATCTTCGCGGCGGGAGCGGCGACACTGGTGTACGCCGCGGCAGTCCGGCTGGTCAAACCCGACGTGAAGGGCCGGCTGGTGTTCTCCACCGCCGGCCAGATGGGCTTCATGATGATGGCTGTCGGGCTGGGCGCGTTCGCTGCCGCCGTCTTCCACCTGCTCGCGCACGCGCTCTATAAGTCGGCTCTGTTCCTTTCCGCCGGCACCGGAGTGGCCAGACACGCCGAACAACGCACCTGGCCCGCCCCGGAACCGTCTTCCCGGTCCCGCACTGTCGCGGCGGCCCTGCTCGCCACCACCCTGACTGTGGCGGTGCTGGTGGCGGCCAAGGTAGTGCTCGCCCCGCAAGCAACCCCCGCGAGCCTCGCCCTGCTCGGATTCGTCGCCTTCACCGCCGTTGTTGCCATCGCAGCCGGACTTCGCCGCACCATGACAACAGCCACGCTCACGGCCGCGGGAATCGGACTCACGGTTCTGGGATTCTTCTACGTCGCCTTCCTCGGCCTGTTCGACTCCCTGATCAGTCCCGCTGCGTCCATGCAGCCGGCATCGCCCTGGTTGCTGCTGATCCCCGCCGCGCTCTTGCTCGGCTTGCAGTGGCTGGCCAGGTCCCCCCGCACCGCCGGCGGGATGCACAGGGTCCTGTACATGTGGGCCCTCGCCGAATCGACGGTCTCCCCACCCACCCGGATCGAACCGGTCCGCGCTCGTCAGAAGGAGGTCGTGGCATGAGTCTGCTGATCCAGGCCCATGTCGCCCAAGCAGCCCACGATGTCATCGCCGTCTGGCCAATCGGATCGTTCATCGCACTCAATCCGCTCGCCGCACACGAGAGCACCCGATTCGAGAACATCCACGAACCCGGTATCACGCTCACCCAGACTCTTCCTCGGTATCGCGCCCAGTACGCGTCGGGGCGCATCACCCGCCCGGATCTGATCTCAGCTCTGCACGAGCGGATCGGGGAACTTGACGGTTTCCCTGTCCTCGAGCTCGGCCGGATGGCCTGGTCGGCTGCAGAGATCCTCGTCGAGGAAATGCTGCGATCCGACAGTCGCCCGCCGACTCCGAGGACGCTGTCGGCGGCGGATCCGCTTGAACAGCACGTCACAAAGTGGGTGGCCGCTTTCGTGGACCCCGACGCGCAGTGGCCGATACCCGGCCGACGGGACGGGTTCTACAGCGCCTGGCACGCCCTGTCCGTCCACGACCCGCATCTGAGCCGGCTGGCGCGACGGCGGATCCGCTCCCTCCCCGATCAGGCTCTGCCCGCCCTGACGGCAGCCCTCACCCATCTCGGGGTCGCTGATGGGGCCACCGTGCAGACCCTCACGGCAGAGCTGGCCGCGCTACCGGGGTGGACCAGCTACCTGAAATGGCGGTCCGAGCACAGCGGCGACATCGACCTCACCGAATACCTCGCCGTCCGCCTCGCGCTCCGCCACGCTCTCGACCTTCCGCCGCGCCCGCTTTCGCCCCGCCCCGGACCCGACGGCGACCACCCCCCAGACCCGGCGAAGGAACTGTGGGCGCGCGCCGAGCAGATCTCCGCCACCCTCTCTCCGTCGCCCACCCGTGCCGAGGTGGCGATGGTGGCCCGTGTTCTGATCCTGCATCCCCCCACCGATCATCCGTTCACCTGGCAAGCGGCCTACGAGAGCCACTACCGCACCGCACTCGTTCAGTCGATCACCTACGGCACTGCCGCACCCGGCCGGCCGACGGTGCAGGTGGTGATGTGTATCGACCCGCGTTCCGAAGGGGTTCGCCGTCACTTGGAATCGCACCCGGGGTTGGAGACGCTCGGATTCGCCGGGTTCTTCGGCGTTCCGGTCCGGTTCACGTCTTTCCAGGGCCGCGGGGCAGTGGACTCCCTTCCTGCCCTGTTGCGTCCCCGCCACGCCGTCACCGAATCACCCACGAGTCCCCAGCGCGCCCATCGACGCAGCCGGGGGCTCCGATTCCTCGACGCCGCCGCGCACGCGCTGCACGCCACCGAGAACGCAACCGCGACCCCGTTCGCGCTGGCCGAAACCGCCGGCTGGTTCTACGGTGCCACCACCTTCACCCGCACCCTCGCCCCCGGGCTGCACCACACCCTCACCCGCACCTGGCGAACCCTGATCGCGCCGCCCTCCCCCAGTGAGGTCACCGTTTCGGATGCCTTCAGTCTCGAGGAGCGTGTGACGCTGGCCGAAGCGGCGGTCACGATGATGGGCCTGCACCAGTTCGCTCCGCTGATCGTCCTCACCGGACACAGATCCACCAGCATCAACAACCTCTACCAATCAGCGTTGGACTGCGGCGCCTGCGGCGGAAACCCAGGCGCTGTGAACGCCCGAGCGGCCGCAGCGATCTTCAACGACCCCACCGTCCGGGCAGCGCTCGCCCCCCGCGGGATCACCATCCCGGAGGACACGGTGTTCGTCGCCGCGCTGCACGACACCGTCGCCGACACCATCACCGTGCTCGACCCGCACCTGGTCCCGGACACCCACGCCACCGAACTAGCGGAGTTCATCGTGCACGCACGGGCCGCAGCGGATCACCTGGTCCGCGAGCGGGCGACCACCCTCCCGGGCGCTCACCCGCACCAGTCCCTGGCCCGGCTGAGAGCCCGCGCACACGACTGGGCCGAGGTCTATCCGGAACTGGGACTAGCAGGCAACGCCGCCATGATCATCGGCCCCCGGGAAATGACCGCCAGTGCGAACCTGCACCGCCGCGTGTTCCTGCATTCCTACCGCACCGAAATGGACCCTGACGGGACAGGGCTGGAAACCATCCTGACCGCCCCGATGATCGTGGCTCAGTGGATCAACCACCAGTACTACTTCTCCACCCTCAACCCCGACGTGCTCTCCGCCGGCACCAAAACCATCCACAACGCCATCGGCGGCATCGGCGTCCTCGCCGGCCACAGCGGCGACCTCCGCCGCGGCCTTCCCTGGCAATCCGTTGCTGTCGGTGACACTCTCCTGCACGAACCGGTTCGCCTGAGCGTGATCGTCCAAGCCCCGCTCGAGAGGATCGGCGACATCATCTCCGGCAACCAAGTCCTGCGCGACCTGTTCGACAACGACTGGATCACCCTCACTGCCCGCCCCTCCCCCAC
>NZ_JABFAS010000028.1:0-426 GCF_017168295.1 Microbacterium sp. KRD172
GTATCGGTAAAGCATTAATGTTACCTGTTGCGATTTTACCAGCAGCTGGTATTTTATTAGCGTTTGGTAACGCAATGCACAACGAACAATTAGTAGAAATTGCACCATGGTTAAAAAACGATATCATTGTAATGATTTCGTCGGTCATGGAAGCAGCAGGACAAGTTGTATTTGATAACTTGCCATTATTATTTGCAGTTGGTACAGCACTTGGATTAGCAGGAGGAGACGGTGTTGCAGCATTAGCAGCGCTAGTAGGTTACTTAATTATGAATGCAACAATGGGGAAAGTGTTGCACATTACAATTGATGACATTTTCTCATATGCCAAAGGGGCAAAAGAATTAAGTCAAGCAGCGAAAGAACCAGCACATGCTTTAGTATTAGGTATTCCAACGTTACAAACGGGTGTGTTTGGTGGTATTA
>NZ_JABFAS010000003.1:0-2380 GCF_017168295.1 Microbacterium sp. KRD172
CCCGGGTTCTAGTTCGAGGTGCAACGTGGTGTGGCTTGGCTTGAGCATAGTTCGTTGAAGATCTCGGCGGGGGTTGCCCAGCCGAGGACTCGGCGGGGTCGGTTGTTGATCTCGGTGACGATCTCGTCGAGGTCTGTTTGGGTGAGGTCTTCGAAGCTGGTGCCTTTCGGGAGGTATTTGCGGATGCGGCCGTTGAAGTGCTCGTTCGTGCCCCGCTGCCATGCCGAGTACGGGTCGGCGAAGTAGGTCGGGATGGCGAGGGCGTCGGCGAGTTGGTAGTGGAACGCGAACTCGGACCCATTGTCCGCCGTCACGGAGCGGACGGCGTGGGCGGGTAGCGGCGAGTACACGCTCAGCTGCGCGTCGATGGTGGGCGCGGCGGCGATGGCGGGGATCTTCACGGCCTGCAGGTACCGGGCGCGGCGTTCCACGGTGGTGTGCAGCCCACCGGTGCCGCGCAGACCGAGGACGCTGTCGGATTCCCAGTGCCCGAACTCGATACGGTCCTCGACCAGGGCGGGGCGCTCGTGGATCGAGGTGCGCCACTTGATCCGCTCGGAATGCACCCGCCGGCCCTGTCGGCGGCGGCGCTTGCGCTGCCCGCGAGGCAGGTACTGCCAGAGCTGTCGGTGCTTCTGCTCGGGGGCGTAGATCCATGCGTAGAGCGTCCCACTTGATCCGCTCGGAATGCACCCGCCGGCCCTGTCGGCGGCGGCGCTTGCGCTGCCCGCGAGGCAGGTACTGCCAGAGCTGTCGGTGCTTCTGCTCGGGGGCGTAGATCCATGCGTAGAGCGTCGAGCCTGTCAAATGGTCTGTGTAAGGGGGTGAGGTTCACCCCCCTGAAGGAGAAACACTGTGACTATGGATGCGATCAGCCCGGAGCGCGAGGAGCGTCGTCGGAGGCAGAAGGAGCTTGCTGATCAGAGCCTGTCAAATGGTCTGTGTAAGGGGGTGAGGTTCACCCCCCTGAAGGAGAAACACTGTGACTATGGATGCGATCAGCCCGGAGCGCGAGGAGCGTCGTCGGAGGCAGAAGGAGCTTGCTGATCAGTTGAAGGCGTCGGGAGCGATGGATGAGATCTTCGCGAAGATCGACGCGGGCGAGCCCTTGACGGGCGAGCACGGGATGCTGGGCGGGATGTTGAAGGCGGCGCTGGAGCGGGGGCTGGATGCGGAGCTGACGGAGCATGTCGGCTACGACCGCGGCGATGCCGAGGCGTCGCTGTATCCGAACTCCCGCAATGGGTCGACGCCGAAGACGGTGTCGACCGAGATCGGTGATATCGAGCTTGCGGTCCCGCGCGACCGGAACGGGTCGTTCACGCCGATGCTGGTCCCGAAGGGGCAGCGGCGGCTGGACGGGCTGGATGGGATGATCATCTCGCTTTACGCGGGCGGGATGACGATCCGCGACATTCAGCACCATCTCGCGAACACGATCGGCACCGAGCTCAGCCATGAGACGATCTCGAAGATCACCGACCAGGTCGCCGACGAGGTCCTCGCCTGGCAGACGAGGCCGCTCGAGTCGCTGTATCCGGTGATCTATCTGGACGCGATCATCGTGAAGATCCGCGATGGCGGGCATGTCCGCAACAAGGCCGCTCATATCGCTGTCGGGGTCGACATGGACGGGATCAAGCACGTCCTGGGGATCTGGGTGCAGGCCACCGAGGGTGCGAAGTTCTGGGCGTCGGTGTGCGCCGAACTCGCCAACCGCGGCGTCCGCGACGTGCTGATCGTCTGCTGCGACGGGCTGACCGGGTTCCCCGAGGCGATCGCGGCGACGTGGCCGGAAGCGACCGTGCAGACCTGCGTCGTGCATCTCATCCGGGCTGCGATGCGGTTCGTGAACTACAAGGACCGCAAGGCCGTCGCCGCCGCGCTGAAACCGATCTACCAGGCTGCGAACGAGGACACCGCCCTCGAGGCGCTCGAGGAGTTCAGCGCGTCCGAGCTCGGGAAGCGATACCCGTCGGCGGTGAAATCGTTCCAGGACGCCTGGGACAAGTTCACCCCGTTCCTCGCGTTCCCGCCCGAGCTGCGGCGGGTGATCTACACGACGAACGCGATTGAATCGCTGAACTACCAGCTGCGGAAGATCACCAAGAACCGTGGCCATTTCCCCAACGACGCTGCTGCGGTCAAGCTGCTCTGGCTCGCGATCTGCGACATCGAGGACAAACGAGCCCGCGAACGAGAGAAGGAACGCGGCCTGCCCGCGAGCAAGCGCAAAGCCAGCGGCCGACTCATCGAGGGCAACGTCACGACGAACTGGAAACAAGCCCTTGAGCAACTCGCCCTGGCTTACCCCGAGCGAATCAACCCCTACCTCTGACCACCAATTCCGAACCGCTTACACAGAAAACTTGACAAGCCC
>NZ_JABFAS010000003.1:2480-36552 GCF_017168295.1 Microbacterium sp. KRD172
CGAGGGCAACGTCACGACGAACTGGAAACAAGCCCTTGAGCAACTCGCCCTGGCTTACCCCGAGCGAATCAACCCCTACCTCTGACCACCAATTCCGAACCGCTTACACAGAAAACTTGACAAGCCCTCTCATCGACAACCGCGATCTATGTGGGCGTTTCCAATGAGTATCGGAATCGTCTACTCACCCAGGCCATCCACACGCGGTACGGCCTCGACCTTCAGGAGGAACCGCGATGAAGGAAATGGACTACGTCTGGCACCTGCGCGCCAAGATGGCCGAGCAGGGCATGTTTGCTACGACGGATCTGCAGCCACGCCTCGCTGAGCGCGGTGTCTCGCTCTCCCGGGAGCAGACCTACCGACTCGTCACCGGACATCCTCAACGGCTGAGCATGTCGATACTCATCGCACTGTGCGACATCCTGGGATGCACGCCCAATGACCTCATCGAGCCTCGCATCGTGGAGGCCTCGAACCAGAAGGTGGCGGGGGAGACCCTGTCGCCGAAGAGTCGGGTGACGGCGCGGCGCACGACGATCAACCGCCCCGGAACTACGCCGTGAAAGCACTCCCGGAGCATCCATGCTCCGAATGCGGCACGACCGCACCGCGCTCGAAAAGGCTCCCTGAGGGAGGTGGGCTATGCCGCCCGTGCTACAACGCCAGCAGGCGCGAGGAATGCTCCAACTGCCACCGATCACGAACACCCAGCGCCCGAACAAGCGACGGCGCCGCTCTGTGCGGTCACTGCGCCCGACCCAAGCGAGACTGCGCAGGCTGCGGTCGCGTCGACCACGTCACCGCGGTCGTCGACGGCGACGACTACTGCAAACGCTGCCACAAGGCGCCCGTCCGGGCGTGCGGGCACTGCGGACAAGAACGCCCAATCGCCGCACGCAGCCAAAACGGCAGTACCGATCTCTGCAAGTCCTGCTATCAGACCACCGATGCTGAGTGCGTTGTTTGCCATCTCGCGCGGCCCGTTCACACGACGACGTGGCCGATCGGCCCTGTCTGCACCGGCTGCTACCGGCGCGTGCTCCGCACCCCGAACACATGCCCCACCTGCGACCAGGTCAAAGCCCTCATCGGGTTTTCCGAGACGGGGGAGCGGATCTGCGGGCCATGCGCCGGAGCAACACGAGACTACGTGTGTGCTACCTGCGGTGCGGCCGGCGATCAACACTTCGAGCGGACGTGCATACGCTGCTCCGTCACCCTGAGCGTCCGACAGCTACTCTCCTCGGCAACAGGCACCATCCCCGTCCCGCTCACAGAACTCCCGCCGCGCTTGCACAGCGGGGCCGGCCCGACTCGACCATGCGGTGGCTGCTCAAGCCCATCCCGAAAGCCCTCCTGCAGACCATCGGCGCGGAGACCTCGATCACCCATGCCAGCCTCGATGCTTGCCCACCGGGGCAGGCCAGACATCACCTCAGGTCGCTCCTGATCGACGCGGGCATCTTGCCCCTCCGAGACGAACACACCGAGCGACTCGGAACATGGGTAGACGAACTAATCGCGACCCTCCCGCCGTCAAACGTGTCCTGATCGGTAAACGGCGAGGTTGCAGAGAGAACGACCGGCGGGCGCTGTTCCGCTCCCACTACTGCTTCGACCGGTTCTGCTACATCCCCGGCATCGACGGCGCCCACAAACGAGGGGACGTCGGCAGGTTCGAGGAATTTAGACACGCCGGATGCACCTGGCTCGGGCAGCCAGCACTGCGGCGAGCACCTCTGCTCCTGCCCGGCACGCGACTCAGCGCTACATGAATGTTCAGTCTTCGTCGCTCAGCCAGCACTCGGCCCACTAAGCATGGCACTCGGTTCGGATGCGCGCCGCGGCGACGCCTTCAAAGCGACTATCAGCCCGTCCAGGACAGTAGGGTCCTCGATCGTCGCCGGAACTTTGTATGTCTCGCCATCGGCAATCTGGCGCATTGTCTTGCGCAAAATCTTGCCAGTGCGGGTTTTTGGGAGCCGGTCGAGGATGGTCACGTCGCGGAACGCGGCGATCGGCCCGACGTGCTCTCGAACTAGAGATACCAGTTCGCGCTGAAGTCGCTCTTGCGAGATCGCGACGTGGGCTTTGAGAGTTACGAAGCCGGCGGCTCTCTGCCCCTTAATTTCGTCATAAATCCCGATGACCGCGCACTCGGCCACTGCTGGATGCATCGTGAGGACTTCTTCGAGAGAGCCGGTTGAGAGGCGGTGTCCGGCGACGTTGATGACGTCGTCCGTTCGGCCCATAACGAAGACGTATCCGTCTTCATCGATATATCCGGCGTCTCCCGTCGAGTAGTAGCCGGGGAAGGCAGTCAGGTAAGAGTGGCGGTACCTCTCCGCGCTTCCCCACACCCCAGTTAGAGCGCCGGGCGGTAGTGGGGTTCGTAGCACAATGTTGCCCTCGGGGCTGGAGCCGCGCGGACCGGTGCCGGTTAGGTCGTCTCCCCCGGTGCCGAGGATTCGAATGTCATAGCCCGGCATCGGCACCGCGGTTGATCCTGGTTTCGGTTGGAGCGCCTCCACTCCGACGGGGATCGCGCAGATCGGCCACCCAGTCTCTGTCTGCCACCAGTGATCCACGATGCGGACGCGTAGGCCGTCGTTTGCCCACCGCCATGTTTCGGGGTCCAACCGCTCGCCTGCGAGGAACAAGGTCTCCAGCGATGCGACAGCTCCTTTCGACAGCTGCCTGAGTTCCGGGTCGACGCGCCGTATGGCGCGCAACGCTGTCGGTGCTGCGAACATTGCCTTGACGCGGTAGTCGTGCACCACACGCCAGAACTCACCGGCGTCTGGGGTTCCAACCGGTTTGCCCTCGAAGAGCACGGTCGTGGCGCCAGCCAGAAGCGGCCCGTAGACGATGAATGAGTGCCCCACGACCCAACCCACGTCCGATGCGGTGAACATCGTGTCGCCGGCACCGATGTCGTAAACGTTACGCATCGCCCACGATAACGCGACGGCATATCCGCCCGTATCGCGGACGACACCCTTCGGGCTACCGGTCGTTCCCGAGGTGTACAGAATGTAAAGGGGGGCGGAGGAGGCAACCGGAACTGGTGGGGCTGGTTCGGCCGTCGCGACGAGTCTGTCCCAGTCCAACCAGGCGACGCCTGGCACAGTCCCTGCCATCTCGTCCGCCGAGCCGGGAATGCCTTCGCGGTCGCAGACGACGACTGTTGAGACGATGCCTTCCGCCGCTTCTAGCGCCTTCCGTACTAGCGGAAGGTATTCGACTACGCGTCCCGGCTCCATACCGCCTGATGCTGTGACGACGACACTGGGTCGGGCATCTGTAATCCTGACGGCAAGCTCTGTTGCTGCAAACCCACCGAACACGACGGAGTGAATTGCGCCCAGGCGGGCGCATGCGAGCATCGCTATGACGGCCTCGGGTGTCATCGGCAAGTAGAGCAGAACACGGTCTCCTGTCGTCACGCCAGACGACCGCAGCGCGCCAGCGAAATGGGCAACGCGCTCGCGAAGTTCTGCGTAGGTGTAGTCCTCCTTGGTTCCATTCATAGCTGAGTGGTACCTCAGGGCGATGTGGTCTCCATGACCAGACTCCACATGACGGTCGAGGCAGTTGAAGCTCATGTTCAGCGTGCCATCGGGAAACCAGGACCACTCGTCTCCGCGCGGCACCAGGGCGTGACGCGGAGCGGTGGTCCAATTGATCGCTCCCGCTGCCTCGAGCCAAAACCCCTCGGGATCCTCCAGGCTTCTCCGCCACACATCTCGATATGCCGTCATGGTTATCTCCTTCTCATGACTTGATTCCCCGAACCAGTCGCCATCGGCCGCCGCGTTTGAGGTTGACTACGTCGACGGAAGCATCGCGCTGACGAACTCGCCAAGTTGTGCGATCGAACTACACTCGTGCATTTCGACTACGTTGGCGTAGTCGAATGCCGCGGAGTCACCCGTTCCCCACATCTTCTCTCGTTCGGGATTGAGCCAGAACGTTCGATTCGACCGCGCCCGGATCTCGCTGAGCGGGCCGAGGCCTGGATCGCGGTGGTTAGTGCGTGCATCGCCGAGGATGAGCACCGAACTACGCGTACCAACCGACTCCAGGTCGCGAGCTACGAACTCAGCAAAGGCGGCACCATAGTCGCTGCTCGAGGCTGCGCTCTGCACGCGCGCACTCCCAACAATTCGCGCGTGCAGTTGCTCACCGTCCTCGTCGCCGTCGACGGAGATGAGGTCGGTTACGTCCGCCATCGCATTGATGAAGGCGTATACCTTTATCTTCTTGAATTGGTTCTTCATCGCCTGTACAAGGAGCATCGTGAAGCCGGAGAAGCCCGACACGGAGCTGGAGACGTCGCACAGCAGAACCAGGTCCGGTCGACGCGGGTGCGGCTTCGAGTAGACAAGGTCGATGGGAGTCCCGCCGGTTGACATGGACTTGCGCATCGTCTGCCGGATGTCGATCGTGTTTCGATACCTGTGTCGCCGCTTCGCCGCGAGCCGAGTCGCCAGCCGGCGAGCAAGCGGTCGCACGCTGCGGCGCATCTCGTCGACCTGCTCGGCGCTGGCGCTCAGAAAGTCGATCCGTTCGATCTGCGCCTGCACCGCGGAAAGAACCATGCGCTCACGCCCGCGCGTCTCGGTAGTGCGTCGCCTGGACTCCCCATCTACGTGCTGCCGGAAGCGTTCTATGAGGTATCGCACGTGGTCGCGGGGTGAGGCACCGCCCAATTCGATGACGGCGTCGTCGTCGCCGCGCATGTCCATGATGCGCGCGAGGAGGTTCTGGGGTTGCACCTTGTCGAGCGTCTGCTTCGAGGACCACCCAGGACGATCACCGGCGATCAGCCCGAATCGATCGACGGCTATCTCGGCGAGTTCGTCCAGTGCGTAGAGATCCGCGGCCGCGAGTGCTTCGACCAGCATGTCACGCAATGTGCCGACGCCTAAGTCAGCGGGGACCTGCTCGGTGGAACGGGACCGACCGACGCGTCGCGGGAAGTAGATGTCGAAGACTTCGTCGAAGGTCTGTCGCTCGCTGTGCTTTCGCGTCAGAGTGCCCGCGAGCCCTTCGCGCAGGATGCTTCGATCGGTGACGCCCACCCGGGTGATCGCATACGCCGCATCGATCGTATCGCCCGTACCAGCCATTATCCCCTTGGTCCGCAGTGCATTGACGAAGTCGACGAGTCGTTGCTGCAGGCCATAAGCGTCGTCCGTGACGGCGTGTCCGCCCTCTGTCATGGCGCGAGAACGCTTTCCATACCCACTAGTCTCTGTGCCTTCTCGTGGTCCGAGCGGTGCTTGAGAATCACCCCAAGTGAGTTTCGCATCATGTGTTCGTCGAGCGCGACGGCGCCCAACGCGAGCAGGGTGTGGGCCCAGTCGATCGTTTCCGAGACGGAAGGAGCTTTGCGCAGCGGCAACCCGCGCAGGGCATTGACGACCCGCACGATCGACGTCGTGAGCGAGTCCTCGAGATCGGGAACCTTCGCCCGGATGATGCGTTCCTCAAGGTCGCTGTCCGGATAGTCAATGTGCAGGAAGACGCACCGCCTGCGCAGCGCCTCCGACAACTCGCGACTGGCGTTGGACGTCAGCACCACGAAAGGCCGTTGGCGTGCCCGCACCGTCCCCATCTCGGGAATCGTGATCTGGAATTCTCCCAGGACTTCCAGCAGAAGGCCCTCAATCTCGATGTCGGCCTTATCAGTCTCATCGATCAGCAGTACCGTCGGCACTTCGTTGCGGATGGCGGTCAACAGGGGCCGGGCCAGCAGGAACTCCTCGCTGAAGATATCGGCACTGGTCTCGTCCCAGCTCTCATCCTTCGAAGCTGTGATGCGCAACAACTGCTTCGCGTGGTTCCATTCGTAAAGTGCTCGCGCCTCATCCACCCCTTCGTAGCATTGCAGCCGGACGAGTGGCGATCCGGTCGCGTCAGAAACCGCTTGCGCGAGCGCCGTCTTGCCAACTCCTGCGGGGCCCTCGACCAGCAGGGGCTTGCCCAACTCGCTCGCAAGGAACACGGTAGTCGCGACCGCCTGGGAAGGTAGGTAGCCTACCGAGGCCAGACGCTCGTGCACATCGGCGACAGAGACGAAGGACGCGGTGCGGATCATGTTTGGTCTCCTAGGTGGACGCCGCGCTGGCGGGCGACCCGTGGCTCGCGTCTGCGCGTCGACCGGTCTCCCGTCGCCGCGCAGGGTCGCGCGACGACGCGAGAACTTGACGTTATCGCGCGACGGGGCGGAACCGAGGAAGTGCCGCCTCGGCGTTGGTCTTGTGGAACACAACCTCCACTCGGTCCCCTATCTGCACATCATCTACGTCGCATTCGATGATGTTGGTGAGCATCGAGGGACCCTCGTCAAGAGTGACAAAAGCGAGCACGTATGGGCCGACGCCGCTATAGTGGCCGAGGCCCTTGCGGGTGATCGCGAATGTGTAAATCTCGCCCTGACCTGCCGTCTCAAGCCACTCGGTATCGAACGATCCGCAGAACGGGCATAGTGTACGCGGGTACCAATGTGCCTCGCCGCACGCATTGCAGCGCCGGATCAGCAGCTTGCCCCGGAGGGTGGCATCCCAGTACGGCTTGGTCTCCGGGTCGATCGTGGGCGCCGGGCTGGGCAGCACTGTTGTCTCGGTCATGAGTCTTCCCTTCCAAGAATGACGGTCGCCGCACCCATCCGGGTCGGTAGGCTGCCACCGGTGCCGTGCGCGATTGCCAGCTGGGCGTTAGGTACCTGAACCGCGGGATGGGCCTCGTCGCGGAGTTGACGCACCGCCTCCAGTACCTTAGTCATCCCTCCACGGTTCGCCGGATGGTTGTTCGCCAGACCCCCACCGTCGGTATTGAACGGAAGCTTGCCAAATGGCGCCTGAAGGGTGCCGTCGAGCACGAACTCGCCGCCTTTGCCCTTCTCGCAGAAGCCGAGGTCCTCGATGGTCTCGAGCACCGTGATGGTGAAGGAGTCATAGATCGACGCGTAGTCGATGTCCTGCGGCGTGACTCCCGCCTCCGCGAACGCGGTCGGGCCGGACCAGCGCGCACCAGTGAACGTGACATTCACCTTGCCGCCGTTGGTGTGCTTGGGAGCCTCGCCGTGCCCGAGAACCTTGACCACTGAGCGTTCGAGATCGCGGGCCACCTCGGGAGAGACGACGATGAGCGCCCCCCCGCCGTCGGTGACGACGCAGCAGTCGAGGCGATGCAGCGGATCGCTGACCATTGGCGAGTTGACCACCTCTTCGACGGTCACAGGCGTGGACAGCAACGCGTTCGGGTTGTGTTGCGCGTGAATCGACGCGGCCACCTTGATCTCGGCGAGTTGCTCGCTCGTGGTGCCAAACTCATACATGTGTCGCCGGGCGGCAAGCGCGTACAGGCCGTGAACCGTCGGTCCGAAAGGCGCTTCGAAGGCATCCTCCGAGGCTCCGAAACCATCCATCACGAGATTGCCCATCATCTGCCGGGGCAAGCCTGCCAGCGAGATGAGCGCGATCGAGGCCTTGCCTGCCTTAATCGCTGCGGCCGCATGGCCGATGTGGGCAATATAGGACGAGCCGCCGGTCTCGGTCGAGTCGGTGTAGCGCAGCTTCAAACCCATGTAGTCCGCCATAGAAATTCCGCCGAGACCAGGCGCGTCCCCCGCGCAGAAGTATGCGTCGACGTCGGAGAAGCTCAGTCCCGCGTCCCGGAGGGCGCCTGCGGCGACCTCCGCGTGCACCTGGCCGAGAGACTTGTCAGGTATGACGCGTTGTGGATGCTCGTACGCACCTGCGATGAACGCGGCTCCGCGAATACTCATTGCTTACCTTTCATGGTTCTTCGGGACTTGCGTGCACGCTCTGTCGGAACACATCCCATCTAGCGGGACGCCGGCGACCGCACAACAGGGAGCCCGACCGATTCGGGTTGAACCCGGCGGTTCAACTGTATGCCACACTTCCCTCCATGGGAAGCCGCTCGTTGTTCATATCTTGGTCGATCACCTCGCCGTAGCAGGTCGACTCGCGCACGTCGGGGTCGGCGAGACTTGCCTGGCGCGATGTGGAAGGGACCCCCCTCTGGACCTGATTATTTTGGTCGAGTGTGGACCACTACGCTGAACTACCCGGTAAGGTCATCTTCAGAGTTGCCCTCCCTGCAAAGCGATAACGGTTGCCACCCCTGGGCACCGATGACTTCGACACAGATCAGGAGCCCCCATGAAGATTGCGGTGCTGGTAAAGGTGGTGCCAGACACATACGGAGATCGACTACTCGATCTGGAGACAGGTCTCGCCGATCGAGCTGCTTCGGAGAAAGTGCTCGATGAAGTGTGCGAACGCGCAATCGAGGTCGCGCTGAAGATCGCGGACGCTCAGCCTGATACGGAGGTCACGTTGATTTCGATGGTTCCTGACCAGGCCACGTCAACGCTCCGCAAGGGTTTGGCTATGGGGGCGACATCCGCTGTGCAAGTGGTCGACGACGCGCTCGTCGGGGCCGATCTGAGCCTCACCGCTGAGGTTCTCGCCGCTGTGCTCAGACGTTCAGATTTTGATCTGATCGTCGCAGGCAATCAGTCTACCGACGGGGTGGGCGGAGTAGTTCCCGCCATGCTAGGCGAGCTGCTCGACATGGCAGTCATTACGTCGCTCAACACTGTTCGGATTACCTCCGATTCCGTAGCCGGTGATCGCACTTTGGAGGGGGGCACCATGGCCGCTTCAGCGTCACTTCCTGCGGTGATCTCAATCACTGAGCAATTGCCTGACGCGCGTTTCCCGAATTTCAAGGGGATATCGGCAGCCAAGAAGAAGCCGCTTGAAACTCTGTCGCTCGCGGATCTGGAGGTAGATCCGTTGGATGCGAACGCTGCGCGGTCGATCATGATCGCGGTCGCCGCAGCTCCGCCGAGGTCGGCCGGAGTGAAGATTATAGATGAAGGCGACGCGGGATCGCGGCTCGCTGATTTCCTGATACAGAAGCGTCTGGCCTAAGGAGCGGGCATGTCGCGATTCAATTCCGATTCGATTCTGGTTCTGCTGGATATCACACCGTCGGGGGAGTTGGCGAAGTCCTCGGCCGGGCTTCTCGGCGCTGCCTCCGCCTTGGGGACACCTGTCGCGCTCGTCGTTGCAGCCGAACATGCTGCGCCAACTCTCGCTAAGGCCGCCGCCGACGCGGGCGCTGCCGCGGTACTGCTTGCCGCCACCAGAGATCCTGAGTTGTCGGCGCCCGTCGTGGACGCGCTGGCGGCGGCAGCCGAACTCGTGCACCCGCAGGCGGTCCTCATCTCTCATTCCATCGACGGGCGCGCCGTCGCTGGCGCCTTCGCGGCTCGCACACGTTCCGCGCTCTGCATCGATGCCGTCGAGGTGAGCAGGGATCCCGAGGGCATTGTCGCCAGCCACTCGGTCTACGGTGGCTCCTATAACGTAACGAGTGCCGCTACCTTCGGTGCTCCAGTCATCACCATCCGCCAGGGTTCGATAGAGGCACGCGCCGAGTCAAGGCCTCTCGAGCGTGTGCGGCTGGACGTACGGTCTTCCGGCAAGGTCGTTGCGAAGATCGATGCACAGGAGGCAGTTGTCTCCCGCTCCGCCAGGCCGGAGCTGCGAGGTGCCCCGAAGGTCGTGGCTGGCGGCCGAGGCCTCGGCTCCGCCGAGAAGTTTGCACTTGTCGAGGAGCTCGCCGATGCGCTGGGTGCCGCAATCGGAGCGTCGCGTGCCGCCGTCGACGCCGGATACGTACCGCAGACGTCTCAGGTGGGCCAGACCGGTGTCTCGGTCTCGCCGCAACTTTACGTCGCGTTGGGAATATCCGGCGCGATCCAGCACCGCGCGGGAATGCAGACCGCGAAGACGATCGTCGCGATCAACAAAGACGCAGATGCGCCCATCTTCGACATCGCGGACTTCGGAGTCGTCGGTGATGTGTTCACTGTGGTTCCCCAGCTGATCGAGGCGATCCGGGCGAAGAAGGGCTAGCGCGGTGTCGACACCCACCTCAATCTGGCGACGCGGTCTACCTAGAGAACACGGTGGTCAGCCGTGGCCTCCGGCTGGCCTCGGACCCGACATCCACGTTTGGCCTTCGCCTTCGGCCGCGGCGCTCGAGCCCAAAGAACCTCAGGGCTCCGTCCTCGATGAACGCACGACCACGGCGCGTCGGGGGTTGCCTCGGAGGGCCGGGGGGGAAGCGTGGCCGCCCGCGGATTTCACACCCGCCTTGAGAGCTGGGAGCGACGAGACCGCAACCGATCTCGAGGACCCGCCTCATTCCTACGCACGGGAATCGGCTTCTTCCGACGAGCAGGGACCTCTTGTCCCTCCGCCTGCCGAAGATGGCCGCCTCAACCCAATACACCAACCGAAGCCCGAACCGAAGCGTTACGGCCCGTTCACAATGCGGCAATGGGTCGGTGCTGGCGTTCTCGCGGGCGTCGCGTTGCTCGTATTGGCAACCATGGTCGTGCTCTTTACCCGCTGGCTGGTCTCGGTCCCGTTCATGCGGGATTTTCTCGCGACGTATCCGGGCGAATATGAGCTACCAGAGGGCGCCCCGATCGGATTCCCCGCATGGCTAAACTGGCAACATTTCTTGAACGTGTTCCTCCTGGTCCTAATCATCCGGTCGGGCTTGGAGGTGAGGTTTCAGAAGCGTCCGAACGCGTTCTGGACGCCGCGGTGGAACAAGGAACGCAAGATTAGTCTTGCAGTATGGTTCCACCAGTCGATTGACGTTCTCTGGCTCGTCAACGGTGTGATCTTCGTCTTCCTTCTCTTTGTGTCCGGGCAATGGATGCGGATCGTTCCGACGAGCTGGGAGGTGTTTCCGAACGCGCTCTCCGCGGTACTCCAGTACTTGTCACTGGACTGGCCGATCGAGAACGGCTGGGTCAACTACAACTCGATCCAGCAGCTAACGTATTTCCTGGTGGTATTCGTGGCCTCTCCGCTCGCGGCTGCGACAGGCGTGCGGATGTCGGGAATCTGGCCCACGAATGCTCAGCGGCTCAATGTGCTCTACCCGATCGAGTGGGCGCGGGCCGTGCATTTTCCGACGATGGTCTTCTTCGTACTGTTCATCGCGGTTCACGTGACTCTGGTTATCGCCACTGGAGCGCTCCGAAACCTCAATCACATGTACGCGGCACAAGGCTCAACCGATCCTTTGGCACTCGCAGAAAATTGGACGGGGTTCTGGATATTCAGTGCGTCGCTGTTACTCATCGTTGCGGCCTGGGTCGCCGCTCGACCGCTGCTTCTGGCGCCGATCGCTCGGCTGTTCGGCTCGGTGAGTTCCCGCTGAGGTGCCATTAGACCTCACGACGATCACTGTTCTCGCGGAGCTGGTTCGATCGCCGGGCCTGAAAGGACTACTGATATCGTGCGAAGCTAACCGGGAACGGAAGAGGAAGTGTGATGCGCAGGGAGCGAGTACGGACTAGTTTGCGCGACGGTGTGCTCGACATTGCACTTCTCGATGCAATCATGAGCTCAGGACAGAGCGCTGAGTTGACCGATGTGCTGTCAGAGCACGCCGAGGATAGAGATGTGCGCGCTGTGCTACTCCGGTCCGAGTCTGAGGACTTCTGCGTCGGCGTCGACGACGTGCGAATCGTGAAGCGGATCTACGGTCCCACGCCGGCGGATGCACTTGCGGCGATCCGTGTGCCGGTCGTTGCTGTCCTGACCGGCCGTGTCGAGTCCGTAGGTCTGGAGTTGGCGCTGGCGGCTGATGTCAGGCTATCGGCATCCGATGCATTCTTTCGTCTCTCTGAAGTCTCTGAGGGGAGGTTGCCGTCGTGGGGTGGCACCCAACGGCTGCCTCGTGTGATTGGTCAAGCGGCCGCCCTTCGCATGATCTTGTTCGGCGAGCGAATGGAGGCGATGGAGGCTCTCCATCAAGGTCTTGTGCATGAGGTCGTTGCCGCCCCACTCGAACGGGCCGCTGAGTACACATCTATGTGGAAGGCTCGCGCTCCACTCGCTTTGGAGTACGCCAAGGAAGCGGTTCGGGATGGCGGGGAGCTCCGTTTGAGAGAGGGCCTTGCTCTCGAAGCCGACCTGAATACACTGTTGCAGACGTCGCGAGATCGCGCGGAAGGCATCGCCGCCTTTCTTGCTAAGCGGACGGCGAACTTCCGGAACGCCTGATGGGACCACTCACGGGAGTGGAGGTCTGCATCGACGGGGACCGAGGTGTCGCCTCTGAGGCGGGCGATCTGCTCTCGCGGTACGGCGCCTCAGTTCGTGCCTCCGGCGAGTTTTCTCGGTGTGCAAGCGTGACAGTATTCGGCCGCGGCTGCAGTCCGGGGCGTGCGCGGATGAGTGGACCCGTGGCGCCCTGCCAGGGGCTGCCCGCGGCGGCGCCCACTCGCGCCGCCGCGGGCCTTCTGGCGGTGGGTGCGCTCGCGGCAGCCCGTGTTGGTGGAGAGGTCGTGGTCGATGCTGACTCAGCCGCCATTCTTCTGCTGCAGCCACTCGTGCTGGCGCACTGGTACTCGGCACCGACGCCGGTACGGGTGACTCCATTGCGTATCGGTGCAGGGTGGGTGGCGACAGAGCTCGGGGCTCCCGGAGACGATGATCTGTTCGCACTCCTCCGCCGGACGACCCTATTTGACGATCCTGAAGAACTCAGCACGGCCGCGCAGGAATGGCGATTACCGGTTGTTCCGTATCGCAGGGAGCTCACCAGTCGTCATCTGAGCCGGGCTCGACTCGATCACCACGAACTGTTGAGCCCTGGTGATCGACTTCCGCCAGAGGTGTCTTCGATTGCCGCGCCTCCGCTGGCCGGCGTCAAGGTGATGGAAGTCACGGCGATGTGGGCGGGTCCTCTCTGCACATGGCTGCTCGCGCAGATGGGGGCGTCAGTGCTCTCGATCGAATCCGATGCCCGGCCGGACGGGATGCGAGCGCCGAACGGGGGAGGTATCTACCCTGGCGGTCTGCTGATACCGGGCACGAACGATCGGTCGGCGATGTTTTTGGCCCTGGCTGAGGGCAAACAGCGCGTGAACCTCGACCTTCGTGTCCGGGATGACCGCAAAGCGTTTGACGATGCCTGTGCAGAAGTGGACTTGCGTGTGGATAGCCTCTCCCGGCGTGCTCGCGATAACCTCGGGATCGACTATTGGGGCCAGAGCCGAAGAGGACCGGCCATCGTTCACCTGCCGGCGTACTCGTACGGCCCCACGCGTGATTGGGTGTCGTACGGCACGCAGATTCACGCCATGAGCGGGTTGGCATGGCCTCGTGGAACCGACGAGCCGATCCCCGCGGCTACGGCCTATGTCGATGCGCTCGGAGGTATTGCCGGAGCCCTGGCATCCGTCGCAGCGCTGTATGCGGCCACGCAGCAGCACGAGCCGCCCAGGCTGACAGCAAGCCTCATGGATGCAGTCGAGACCTTATCGGCCGATAGTGACCGCGGTACTTTGCTCCGGGGCGACCCGATGCCTCGGGTGAGCGAGCTAGTGGAGTCGCACGCGGCCCGCGCAGCGGAAGTGACCGTGGCCGGTCGTCGCGTGCGCCATCCCGCTTCCCCCTTCATCTGGGCGTGACGCGATTGTCGCTATGCTCCCCACATGAATAACATAGACGACGTGGTCCGGGTTCAATTCGGCGTGGACGGGGTGGCCGAGGTCGTGCTAACTCGGCCAACGAAGCTCAACGTGGTGAACCTGCGCATGCGTGACGCGCTGATCGAGGCGTTCGCCGCGGTGCGGGACTTCCCAGATCTCGGTGCGCTCGTATTACGCGCGGAAGGGGCTCATTTCTCCGCCGGGGCGGATATCAGCGAGTTTGGCAATGCGGAGTCCGTCTTTGAGGCGCGCCGTATTCGGTGGGATCGCGACCCGTGGTACCTCCTGTGGAGTCTGCCGATACCGAAGGTCGTCGCTCTACACGGTTATGCGCTCGGCTCCGGCTTAGAGATGGCACTGCTCTGTGATCTGCGGATCGCCGCCTACGGTACGAAGGTCGGACTACCGGAGACAAAGCTCGGTATGCTGCCAGCCGCGGGGGGTACGCGTTCTATAACTGCGTGGGTGCCTCCATCAAAGGCGATCCCGTTCATCATGGCGGGCGAAGCCATCGATGCGGCGGCCGCCCGCGATCTCGGCCTCATTGATGAGGTATTGCCAGAGGGGGTCGACGTGGATGACGCGGCCATGGCATACGCACGACGTCTGGCGGCCCTCCCCAGGGCTGCGGTGCGTGCTGCGCTCAGCGCATCGAAAGCCGCACATGAACTCCCTCTCCGCGAAGGTCTGGTTGCAGAACGCAGGCTTGCTTACTTGACTGGCCAGTTCAACTACGACTAGCGTGAAGTTGTCACTCAACGTGGAGGTGCGCTCAAATGGAGCATGGCGACGATCTGGTCGGAAAAATTCTTGGAACTGTGACGTTCCCCGTCGAAGCGGGAAAGGTTCGCGAGTTCGCGAAGAGCCTTCACGATCCCAACCCTGTATTCCGGGAGACCGAAGAAGCCCAGCGGGCCGGTTTCTCGGCGATTCCAGCCCCTCCGACCTATTCGGTGGTTGCAGCGCACTTCAATGAAGGTGATAGCGCGTTCTCGTCGTTGGGTCTCGACCTGGCTCGGGTCCTTCATGGCGAGCAAACTTGGACTTACCACAGGACGCCCGTCGTGGGCGACGTTCTCACCGGACAGACCCGAGTCGTGAGTGTCGAGAAGAAGCCCGGCAGTCGCGGCGGGGTGATGACTTTAGTCAAGCTCGGAACCGAGTATCGGGACCAGAATGGGGAGCCTGTTCTCACCGAGGAGTCGACAGTCATCGAGACTGCTGCCGTTGTCGGAGGTGGGGAGAAATGAACACCGATGCAGCCAAGCCGCTGAGCGCGAACGAGGCGGAGGTCGGACTGACTTCTCCCGTTTACACTGTTGGGCCGATCGGACGTACGGACATCGTCAAGTACGCCGGTGCCGGTGGTGACTTCAACCCCATTCACCACGACGAGGTCTGGGCCGTATCCATCGGGCTCCCGTCCGTATTCTCCATGGGCCTGTTCCAGGGTGGGCTGTCATCACGGCTGGCGTCAGACTGGATTGGACTGAAGAACCTGACGAGCTTCGGAACACGTTTTCGCAGCCAGGTATGGCCGGGCGAAGTGCTGAAGATCCGCGGGGAGATTATTGAGGTTGTCGCCGGGCCAGACGGCACTGCTGTAAAGGCCGCGATTACCGTGACCAATGAAGACGGGACCGACGTTAAGGTTCAGGCGTTGGCGACTGGAGTCCTTCCGCGTTAGGAAGAAGTGGCCGGTCCGTGCCACGACGTTTCGAGTAGAGAGAGTTATCGATGCAGTTCGAACTTAGCGAAGATCAACTGGACTTTCAGAAGAGCCTGCGGCGGATGATCTCCGATCGCTCGCCGATGAAGATCGTCCGGGAGGTGATTGAGACCGAGCCGGGCTGGGACGAGGGTCTGTGGCGGCAATTTGCCGAGCAGGCCGGATTGCCCGCATTGCTGGTGCCCGAAGAATACGACGGTGCGGGCGCGTCTCTCGTGGAGGCCATGATCGTGATGGAAGAGCTCGGCCGCGGCCTCGTTCCATCCCCCTTCTTCGCCACCACCGCGTTCGGAGTGGTTCCGATCCTCACTTTCGGCTCCGAATCCCAGAAGCAGCACTTGCTCCCAGGCATCGTGGCTGGGGAAATCACGGCCACCACTGCGATCACCGAGCCGTCCGGCAATTGGAGCCCTGATGGTGTGGAGATGGTTGCGGACGGTAGCGATGATTCCGTCACCTTGACCGGGACGAAGTCGTTCGTCATCGATGGTCACACGGCCAACAAGATTCTCGTGGTCGCACGATCGGGCGACCAGTATGGGTTGTATGTCGTCGATGGCGATGCCCCAGGGCTCTCTCGTACGAAGCAGACGACTCTCGATCTCACGCGCCCAATGGCGACGCTGGAGTTCGACAATGTCGCCGCTACCGCTCTCGGCGAGCCCGGAAGCTGGGACCGCATCTCGCACATGATCGACGTCGCGGCGACGCTCCTTGCCGCCGAGATGGTCGGTGCGATGGAAGCAGCGATGACCATGGCAGTCGAATACGCGAAGGTTCGCAATCAGTTCAGTCGCGCGATCGGATCGTTTCAGGGCATAAAACACCGCCTGTCTGAGATGGCATTGGAAGTCGACACGTCTCGGGCTGCGACATGGTACGCGGCCCATGCGGGCGCCGAAGAACTTGAAGACTTTCCGACTGCGGCGCTCGTGGCGAAGGCAACAGCGGCAGCCGGCTTTGCGTTCACCGCGTCCTGGGTAGTTCAGGTCCACGGTGGTATCGGCTTTACATGGGATCATGACGCCCAGCTCTACTACCGGAAGGCCAAGTCCACCGAGCTGCTCCTGGGTTCGACCGCTGATACCTGGCTACAGTTGGCCGACCGGCTTGGAGTCTGATCGGAATTACGTCCACACTTGCTGCCGAGTTTCGCCCGATCAGAGACAGGAGTTGTACTTCGTGACCTCATTGTTGGATATTCTCTCCGTCGAACCGCAGGGACATGACATGTTTCTGGGGTCCTCCTCGGGGATGATCCAACATCTGTTCGGCGGGCAACTTCTCGGACAATCGGTGGTTGCTGCAGCCCGCACTGTGGAGGGGCGCGAGATCAATTCGCTGCACGGTTATTTCTTGCATGACGGCGATGGTAGGCGCCCCGTTCAGTATGAGGTGCAGAGAACACGGGATGGCCGTTCGTTCAGTTCCCGTCGGGTGGTGGGGTATCAGGACGATCACAAGATATGGACGGCGGATCTGTCGTTTCACACCGGCGAGGCGGGCATCGAGCGGGCTGAGGAGCAGCCCCCTAGTCTCGCACCGGAAGAACTTCCGTCCTTCATGGACGGGATGAGATCCACGGTGGGTACCGGTAGCGAGTGGAATGACCTCGACATCCGGTGGGGTGGACCTTGGCCACCTGCGGGTAGGGCCCCCGCGGGTATGTCACCACGGAATAGCTTCTGGTTCCGGTTCAGCAAGGAACTTCCGGACGATGATGCGGTTCTCCACGCAGCCGTTCTGGCCTATGTCTCGGATCTTTCGTTTCTTACGCCCGTTATATTACCTGATGGTGCGTTTATGTGGTCTCCAGGAGTTCGGGCGACCTCGCTAGACCATGCTGTGTGGTTTCATCGTTCATTCTCAGTTGACGAGTGGCTGCTCTACGATCAGTACTCACCGGTCGCATCCCGAGGCCGAGGCTTTGCGATAGGCGGAATTAGTGCAATCGATCGTGGGCGCGTCGCGAGCACTGCTCAGGAGGGATTGTTTCGGTTCAAGAATGAGGTTCGATGAGCGATGTGGACAGTAGGCCGGTCGCTCTCGTCACTGGAGCGTCCCGCGGTATTGGCAGGGCGATCGCGATTGATCTTGCGGCGGCCGGCTTCGACTTAGTACTCGGTTATCACAGCGATAGACAAGGCGCTGAAGAAACCGCCGGTCGAGTAGCATCCGGCAGCTCAGCGGTTTCAGTCGGAGCCGACCTTCGCGACCTAAGCTCAGGCAAGGTTTATGTCGACGCGGCGCTCGGGCGTTTTGGTCGTCTGGACGCACTGATCAACAACGCAGGCATTGCTCGCGACCGACGTATCCGCCGTATGACGGACGCGGACTGGGCGGATGTTCTTGCGGTGGATCTGGGCGGGGCGTTCAGTTGCTCACGTGCAGGTGCCAGCGCCCTTGCCGAGTCTCCGCGAGGCACCATTGTCAACGTGTCGTCGATTGTGGGGATGAACGGTAACGTGGGGCAGGCGAACTATGCCGCTGCTAAGGGTGGACTGCTGGCGATGACGAGATCACTCGCTCGTGAGTTCGCACCCCAAGGCGTCACGGTGAATGCTGTCGCGCCAGGTTTCGTGCTCACCGACATGACGCTGACGCTGCCTGCGGAGATCATCGAGGCGAACATCGCGGCGACTCCTCTGGCGCGTCCGGGCGAACCTGAGGACATCGCATCCGTGGTGGCTTGGCTGGTCTCGAGTGCCGCGCGCTTTGTCACGGGTGCGGTGATCCCGGTCGATGGCGGCCTGTCTCTCTGACGTGGCCACGTCGAGGAGACTACTCGGTGGCCACGCCTCGGAGATAGTCGATATGCATCGCTGTCTGTGCGACAGCCGAGAGGCGCATGTATCCGTGGAGGTGCTCCCAGCCCGCCGTCCAATGCACCTGTTCGGCGACTCGCCAGACACTGGGCCTCTTCATTTCGGACGACATAATGGACTGCACTTCGTCCGAGCGACGGCGATGATGTCCAGTCGTCTCTTCGACACGGTCGCGAAGTCCTTTGAAGGAGTACCCATGTCCGGGGTGCACCATATCTACGTCCAGGCGAGTGAGCGCTTCCAATGAGTCGAAGTAGCGTGCAAGAGGATCCCGTTGTGACCGCCCGCCACCGACGCCGAGACCAATGCCAGGATGCGCCATCGGCAACAAGGTATCGCCGCTGAACAGGGAGAGAGATTCCTCGTCATGCAGGCAAATGCTGCCCTCAGTGTGTCCTGGAGTGTGAATTACCCGCAGTCGTCGACCAGGAATGTCGAGGACGTCGCCGTGATCAACTAGCACGTCGGCGTTCACGCTGATCCCGTCTCCCAGGTGCCTCTGTCGCCACAGCTCGGTGTAGAGTTTCGTGCGCTCGGCCAACGGTGCGCCCCAGGAACGAAGTCTTCGGAAGAAGTCAACGGCGATGGACAACGAGGCACCACTCCCCGCTGCTTCCGCCTCGGCGCGGTGCATTACTACCGGCGCACCACTCTGCTCCTTGAGCCACGGGGCGAGGCCGGTGTGATCGGGATGGAGGTGGGTGGAAACAATGGTTTTCACATCCGCGAGATGTTTCCCGATTTGCCCGAAGGACGACGCCAGCCTTGCCCGATTGTCAGCGGTATCCCAGCCTGGATCGATGACATGCACTGCTCCATGGGCGTCGGTGACGAGGTAGGTGTAGGTGTGTCGAACGTACTGGTCGCCCTTAAGGGGTAGCGGCACCGCCCAAACGCCCGGCTGGACCTGCAAGGTATCGGGGAGATGGTGACCGGTCCACGCTTCGAACTGGCTGTGATTCGGCCGGAGACTCAACGAATCTCTCCGAGCTCCTGAGCTGAGCCTTGGGTGCCGAGGCCGCCGAGCAATAGCGTGGTGATCTGGCGACTCGCCGAGTCTAGGGTGAGGCTCGAGTTGGGCCGTAACCAGCGCGCCGACCATCCTGTGAGGCCGATAACAGATTGAGCAGCCACGAGCGGGGTGATGTCTTTGCGTACCGAACCATTCTCCTGCCCCCGCTCGATGAGGCCACTAACGTTCGTCACGAAGGTTTTCATCCAGGTTTGGTACGAGGCATCGAGGTCCTCGGGGAGCTCGCGCTGGTCGCCGTAGATGACGCCGTAGTAGTCCCGATAGATCATTGACAACCGGATCTCGCCTTCGATGAGGCATGTGAGACCCTCGAGTGGGTCGGGCTTGGAAAGAGCTTCGGCAACGACAACGTCCGCGCGGCGGAGGACACGCTCGAAGACCTTGCCAAGAAGAAATCCTTTGCTCTGCGCGTGCACATACAAGGTTGGCTTCGCGATGCCCAACTCACTGGCGAGCATCTGCATCGTCGTGTTCTGATACCCGTGCGAATGGAATAGTTCGGCCGCAACCCTCACGATGGTCTCGAGATCCGGGGTGTTCGCCCGCCGCGTGGTAACCGCTGAGCCCGGAGCAACGTCGAAAAAGGTTTCCGCACTCGCTTGTGCGTCTGACATCATTCACCATCCTCGATTTGCCGAAGAGCATCGGTTCAACGGCTCATTCACTGTCAACCCCACCAGGCATTGCCGCCCGCCCGAGGAGCGAGTGAGGGCCGTGACGGATACTTCGATCATGCCATGACCTCACCAGCCAGTTGTGCGACGTCCGTGGTGAGTCCTACTTGCGACCAGCTCGCTACGTCGGCGACGCTGGAGAACTGGTCAGTTTCGGCGTGTGAAGAGTGAACAGTTGCGGGGCAGCCTAGCGAGGGTTTCGCCGCGGTCGTGAGATGCGTCATCGCGGTTCCTGGCGCCGAGCAGCACGACGTTCTGCGCCTCGAGCGGGAGCTCTCCGGATGCGAGGCCGGCAATCTGCTGCCGATCGGTCGGTTGGGCGTCCCAATCGAAGTACTCGAGAGTCTTCCGGGCCGAGAACCCGGCCGCCTTGATCCGCACTCCGTGCTGGAAGCGTTCCGCGCACTCACTTGACGTTCGAGAACGGCAGCGAGGTAGTCCTCGAACGACGAACCCGCGTCCCGTGCATGGTCGGCCATACGAGCGGCGGCCTCGGTGATCCAGCGAGGTTTGAGCGCCCTGGCGAGATCAATGATCTGCCTCACGGCTTCCGTGGTCTGGCCGACGCCATCAGTTGTTCCGGTCGTCGATAACCAGCCCGAAGTCCCGGTCGCGGTCGGCCAGGTCCCGGGTCAGGTCGTTGTCGACCGCGACGGCAGAGGGGTTGCGGAGACGGGCGGCGGTCTCCACGTGGGCCGGGTAGTCGGTGACCGCCGCCCCACACGCTGAATCCCTCGCGTGGTCAGCGACGATCCACCCGTCGGTGCTGACTTTCACCCGCTCCAGGTCGGCAGTGACGTCGACCGTCTCCCGATCACGGAAGGGTCCAAGGACTGGTAGTTGGTGTCGAGGGGAACGTAGTAGTTCCGACCCAACGGATGCTGTTGCGCCAGCCCAAATGAATTGGGATCGGTGGCAACGGCAGCATCGCGGCCCGGTCCGCGTCGAGCCGGTCCACGGGAAGACGTGGATACTGCGGACCATGCGGGAGTTCGCTCTTTGTTCATTGGGTCCTGGAACTGCGTGTTGAAGTCCGCCGGGGAGGTGAAGGGCCGGCCCGGCATGAAGGAGGCCTCGCGCCAACCGTTGCGCCGCGCGACGAGACCCTTGGACTCCGGATCCCGCGGCGTCAGCAACACCCAAATGCGGGGCCGTGATCACCAACACGCGCAAGCAGCTTCGCCGTGCCCGTCTTCGAGCGGGATCTCTTCGGAGGGAACCAGCGATCACACCGCAGCGCATCTGCCGGACGCCACGTCAGCTGGTCCGCCGGGTTGATCGGGCGGAACTCCGGCCGCAGGCATTTAAACCGGCCGGGAACCAGGTTTTCGGCCAGTCCCAGCCGAGCCCGCTCGGCGAGCAACGTCGCCGGCATATCCGGCGTCTCCGCGAGCAAACCTCGCACCCGCGGTTCGAAGGCGACTAACGAGGACTCCGTCGGAGTCCTTCATACTGTGCAGCGCATCCGATCGGACCGCGTTGTTCATCGTCTTCCCACGATACGGGGCGTTGTGGAAATTGTACTCATGAGGTAGATTCAAATTGTACTCGCGTGGTAGATTACTAGCGAAGATGCGCCCGGCGATATGGCAATGCCAGCCGAAAACGTGCTGTTGCGCTCGCCGAGCGCCCGGTCTTGACACAATCCAATGGAGGATAGCTCGTGGGACGTCTGGAAAACCGAGTTGCTGTTGTTACCGGAGCCGGTGGCGGAATCGGCGCCGAGATCGCAAAATTGTTCGCCAGTGAGGGCGCGAAGGTGGTGGTTAACGATCTCGGGGCCCAGGTCGATGGCTCGGGAGTCGACGTCGGGCCCGCACAGTCGGTCGTGAATGAAATCGTCGCGAACGGCGGTGAGGCGGTCGTCAACGGCGGCGACGTCAGCAACTACGATTCTGCGGGAGAAATTGTACAGACTGCCATCGACGAGTTTGGCAAGCTCGACATCCTCGTGAACGTCGCCGGAATTCTTCGCGACAGGATGCTGGTCAATCTCGGCCCGGAGGATTGGCAGGCCGTGCTAGACGTGCATCTCACCGGCACCTTCAATACCAGCAAGCATGCAGCCGTTTACTGGCGGGAGCATCGCGGAGAAGGTCAGTATCGACTCATCAACTTCACCTCAGGGGCAGGACTTTTTGGCTCGCCGGGTCAACCTAATTACGCGGCCGCGAAGCTTGGGATCGTCGGTTTCACGTTGTCCTGCGCTCACGCGCTCGACCGGTATGGCGTCACTTCCAACGCGATCGCGCCGGCGGCAGCGACGCGAATGACGGGCACTATCCCACCGGAACGTGCTGCCGAGATGGGGATCAATCTCGCTGACCTCGCTCCGTCCGCGATAGCGTATCCAGCCACCTACCTCGCAAGCGAGGAGTCCGGGTGGCTGAATGGTCGCGTCGTCGGTGCACAGGGCGGTCGTGTCACCCTCTACGAAAACTATCGCCCCGAATCAACGTTGGTTTCTCAAGACGCATGGACCATCGATGGAATCTTCGAGTCGTTCCCTCGCGCCTTCCACCCGGAGAAGCAGGGCCTTGCTGGCCTAGCGTGACGCTTCCCCTTACTGGTTTCAGGAAGGCGGATCAAGACCGTGACTGAAAGAAGTGATCTCGACGAGGGATTCCGAATGCTGACGAGACTGACCAATGTCGACCTCGAAACACTGTCCATCGGGGCCAGGGTCAGAGTCGCTTGGAACGACCAGGGCGCGGTTTCGCTGCCCGAGTTCGAACCCTTGGGCTGAACATTGGAAGAGTCCGATTTCACCCGCACAGGTGTCCTCGCGCGACACCCTCACACCGCGGGTAAGCCCACCGCAGGGAGGATTCGAATGGATTGTCACCTTCACACGGTGCGTTCCGGAGATGCAGCGACCACACCGGGGCAGATGTTGCGTTGCGCTCGCTCGGCGAAGCTAGATGTCATTGCCGTGACCGATCACCACGCGGTGGATGCGGCGAAGCGGATGCAGGATTCTGCGATCGAATATGGGGTTCGGGTGGTGGTCGGTGAGGAGATACGGACGCCCCTCGGCGAAATCATCGGTTTGTTTCTTCAAGAGCGCGTACCCTACGTTCTGCCGCTCGCAGAGGCTGCCGCGCGCGTTCACGACCAGGGTGGGGCCGTATATGTCCCCCACCCGTTCGATCCGAATCGATCTGGATTGGGACGTCGTGGAATCGATCAACTCGCGGACTCTGGTTTGCTCGATGTGATCGAGGTCTACAACGCGAAGATGACGGACGAGGTCTTGAACCAATTGGCCGCATCGGCTGCTGCCGAGTTCGGCGTGCCGGGGGGCGCTGGCTCCGACGCGCACGATCCTGAGGGAATCGGCGCAGTGTTCATGGAACTCGATGATTTCTCCGATCGAGACGGATTCATCCGTTCGCTCGGCGATGCCACTATCCAGGGCCATTTATACGCCCACAGCAAACGGTTCCGAAGCCGGAAGCCGACACAGTTCGGATCTGCGCGAAAGCAATACACACCATGAAAGGAAGCAAAAATGGATCTGACCTATCCGCCTGAGGCCGAGGAGTACCGTACCCGTGTCCGCGGGATCATTGAGGGTGCCGTGCCATCTGGATGGGAGGGTATCGGGGCCATCTCGGATGAGGTCGAGCGCAAGGCATTCATGCAGCACTGGCGGAAGGTGCTTGCTGACGAGCAACTGCTCGCCGTGTCGTGGCCGAAGGAGTATGGGGGACCCGGGCTTAGCGCGATCGAGCAAGTGGTGATCGCCGAGGAGTTTGCTCGCTACGGTGTACCCGCTGGCGATGAGAACGACATGTTCGGAATCAGCCTGCTGGGCAACACGCTCACTGTGTGGGGTACCGACGCGCAGAAAGCACACTACCTTCCGCGGATTCTCTCTGGGGAGGACCGGTGGTGCCAGGGATACTCCGAACCTGGAGCGGGCTCCGACCTGGCGGGTCTGCGAACCAGCGCGGTGCTGGAGAACGGCGAATGGGTGGTGAACGGTTCGAAGATCTGGACCTCAGCTGGCCACTCTGCCGACCACATCTTCAGCCTTGTGCGCACCGATCCCGAGGCTGAGAAGCACCGCGGAATCAGCCTGCTTTTGATTCCGATGGACCAGTCGGGGGTGGAGGTCCAGCCGATCATCAACATGGCCGGTGACCACATCTTCAACCAGGTCTTCTTCACCGATGCCCGCGCGGCCGAGGAAAGTATCGTCGGACCGGTGAATCAAGGGTGGAAGGTCGCGATGACTCTGCTGGGCTTTGAGCGCGGCTCCGGTGCGACCACCGACGCCATCCGTTTTCAGAACGACCTCGACAGGTTGTTTGAGATTGCGAAGACGACGGGAAAGAACAAGGATCCGAAGGTTCGAGAGCTGCTCGCCTGGTGCTACAGCCGCGTCGCCATCATGCGGGCTCGGGGCTATCAGACGCTCACGAAGTTCCTCAAGGGGGAGAACCCGGGGGCGGATGCGGCGATTGCGAAGTTGGTCTGGAGCGAGTACTTCCAGCGTTACACCGAACTCGCACTGGAGATTCTGGGAATGGATGCCGTTGCCCCGTCTGGTGCCGGTGCTGGTGGCGCGCTTCAGACGGCAGATGTGGGGACGCCCAATACTTCTCGGGCATGGGTGGAAACGGCTTTGTCGGCACGAGCCGCAACGATCTACGCGGGGACCTCGCAGGTTCAGCGCAACATCATCGGCGAACAGTTGCTCGGTCTCCCGAAGGAGCCGAAGGTGGACGCAGGTGCGTTCCGAGAGCTCATCAACACTTGACGAGCAGCGGTTCCGCGGGGCTGATTTCGCGGGACCCGGCGTCGGCTTGACTAACTAGACATTAGCTGAGTCGGAAAATCACATCCGGTACGAGAAAGTGAGAAGCAATGAGGCTTTTTGAAGGAATCCGGGTCATCGAAATTGGCGGCGGAATCGCTGTAAATTACGCGACCAAGCTGTTCGGTGATTACGGCGCCGAGGTGATCAAGATTGAACCGCCAACGGGCGACGTGGTTCGGAGGATGGCTCCGTTTGTTGGAAATGAGCAAGATGAGAATGGGTCCGCGGTGTTTCTGCACACCAATACGAGCAAAAAGTCCGTGGTGCTCGATCTGGAGCAAAGCAATGCGCGAGATTCCCTCCTGAAACTGGTCGCGACTGCGGACATTGTCGTCGAGGGACTGAAGCCCGACGCGCTCGCGGCGATGGGGCTTGGCTTCGATGATCTGGTCAAGGTGCAGCCCACACTCGTGATGACGAGCATCACGCCGTTCGGACAGGACGGGCCATACGCGCAGTATGAGGGCTCGGAACTCATTTACTACGGTATGGGTGGGCCGCTGGGGGGCAACGGCGCTGAGGATGATGTCCCGGTCAAATTGGGCGGGTACATGTCCATCTATCAGACCGGCAACTCGGCAGCTACCGCCACCATGGCGGCACTCCTTGTCGCGGAAGGCCAGAATGAGGCCGTGCACGTCGACGTCTCCGGCTTTGAAACCGGCCTTAGTTCCTCGGATCGACGCACAACGTTTCTGCTCAACTATGCCTACAACGGCGAGTTGACCGGGCGCGGCAATGTGCTGGGAGGGATCCTGCCTAACGGCGCGTTTCCCACGGATGACGGCTATGTCCAGACGGTTGTGACGCAGGCGTGGTTGCCTCGAATGATCGAGGCTATCGCGGACGACGACCTGACGGCGTATTTCGCCAAGGTGGCGCAGGATCCGTCGATGTTCGCGACGATGGAGACAAAGGAGGCCATCGACGCGGCCCTTTACCCGTGGCTGCTACAGCGGACGCGGCAGGAGGCCATGGAGGAGGCCCAGCGACACAAGTGGCCGCTGACAGCCATCAAGACACCCACAGAGGTGCTCGAAGATCCGCATTACAAGGAGCGTCAATTCTTCACCGAAGTGACCCATCCGATCGGGAGGGTGGTGCACCCGGGCAGTCCGTTCAATATTGAGGATGGCTGGAACCCCAGCGCAGCGCCTCGGCTCGGCGAGCATACCGTCGCCGTACTGGCCGAATTCACCAGTTGAGTCGCAGCTAGCGACCGAGATTGTACAAAGGAGTATGATGTCTCACCTTCCTCTCGAGGGACTTCGCGTTATTGACATGACCGTTGTCTGGTCCGGCCCGACCGTCACGATGCTGCTATCTGACCTCGGTGCCGAAGTGATCCGCGTCGATAATCCATGGCTCTTCCCCAGTAGCACGCGCGGATTGGTGGCTCGTCCCACCGAAGCACAGATGAAGATGATGGGGACGATGGGCCGGGCATATCCGGACGGGCAGACTGGCGATCGCCCGCAGGATCGTCACGCCATGTTCAATTGGCACGCGCGGGGCAAGAAGCTCATGACGCTTGATCTGCGTAAGAAATCAGGGCGCGAGATCTTCCTTGAAATGATCAAGTCGGCGGACGTGTTCGTCGAGAACAACAATGTTTCCGTGCTAGAACATCTCGGCATCGACTGGCCGGTTCTGCACGAGACCAATCCCGCCCTGATCCTGCTGCGGATGCCGCCGGCCGGTATTGGCGGGAAGTACTCAACGTACTTGGGATTCGGCGCCCATTTCGAAGCGTTCTCTGGGATTACCGCTGTCCGCGGTTATGCGGACAGCGCGCCCGCGACGACCACGAGCGTGTTCCAAATGGACCCTGCGTCAGGCTCCGTCGGCGCCTTCGCGGTGATGGCCGCGTTGCGTCGCAGGCAGACCACTGGGCAGGGCGATCTGATCGTCCTCCCGCAGGTGGAGAACGAGATGAACCATATCGGTGAGATGTTTATAGACGCTGCCGCAAACGGTCATGACAGCCAGCCCATGACGAACCGGGACCTCAACTTCGTCCAGGGCGTCTACCCCACGAATGAGGACGATCGGTTCGTGTCCATCACCATCAGAGACGATGACGAGTGGCATCGTGCGACTGAAGTGATGGGGAACCCTGATTGGGCAGCGGACGACCGCTTCCTCACTCAGGCGGGGCGCCTCGCCTCGCAAGACGATATCGACGCCGAGATCACCAACTGGACACGCACGCGCACGCGCAACGAGGTGTTCACCTTGTTACAAAACGCTCACGTGCCCGCGGGACCAATCATGCTCGAAGATGATGTTTTCTCTGATCCGCACGTCAAAGCGCGAGGATTCTTGCGCAAGAATACGGGCTCCGCAACCGGTACGCATCTCTATCCTGGACATCAGTGGAAATGGAGCGGGCCACCGATGAAGTGGTCCCCGATCGGTGGACTAGGCGCAGACAACGAGTACGTCTACAAGGAGGTTCTCGGGTTCAGCGACGAACAATACGCCGATGCTGACCGAGAAGGTCACATTGCCGTGTCTTATCTAGACGCCGCTGGCAACCCAATCTAGTGGATTTCGTAGCGAGCAAGATGGAGGATTTATGAACCTGGCAGTCGTTGTCGACATCCCCGCCATGATCGTGCCCGATGATGTGGCGGTATTCGGAGATGGACACGAGAAAACGTACCAAGTGCTGAGGGACGAGGCCGCGCGACAGGCGGCGTTGATGGAATCGCTGGGTGTTTCTCGCGGCGACCGGGTGGGGCTCCTCTCGACCAACAGGGCCGGGGCGCTCAGTTCGTTCTTCGGCATTCTCATGGCTGGCGCGACAGTCGTACCGATGAATTACCGTGCCCGCGGAAGCGAGCTGGCCCACTTGGTGAGCGATTCCGGAGCGTCGCTGGTCATCGCGGAGGAAAGATACATTGATGGCATTTTGGCAGCGGGGATGACTCGCGACAGGGTGCTGACTCTCGAAGAGGCGCACTCCCGATCCGCTGGACTCGAGCCGAAGGACGAGCCTGCAGACGTCGACGATTCTGATGTCGCGGTCATGCTGTACACCAGCGGCACGACATCGCTTCCCAAGGGCGTCCTGCTCACGCATGGGGGATTCACGCAGTACGTCATGAGCCAGGGGGAGGCGGCAGACGGAGAATTCCATGGCAGGGTTGCTGTGGCCGCGCCGCTCTACCACGTCGCGGGGCTGTCAACGATTGCCGTCTCCCTGTTCTCGGGACGCGAAACCTATCTGCTCGATTTCGAGGCGGGAAGATGGCTCGAAACCGTCCAAAGCCGGAAGATCACTCACGCCTTCCTCGTGCCGTCCATGGTGTCGCTCCTCCTGCGACACCCCGATTTCGATCGGTTTGACTTAACGAGTCTTCAGATGATGACGTACGGTGCCGCTCCGATGCCGCCTGCTGTTCGGCATGCCATGCTCGAGCGGTTCCCGGCGAGCGTGTCGTTCTCGTGCGCTTACGGGCAGACGGAAACGAACTCCACCGTTTCGCTCCTCGGCCCGGACGATCACCGTCTTGAAGGCACGCCGGACGAGATCGAGCTCAAGCGGCGCCGCCTCAGTTCCGTGGGCAAGCCGCTCCCGGACGTTGAGATCCGCGTGACCGACGACGAGGGGAACATCGCCCCCGCCAACGTCACGGGGGAGGTGTTCATCCGAACTGGTCGAGCGATGGCGGGCTACTGGGGCAGGGCTGGAGGCACCCGCGTCACGCTGGACTCTGAACGATGGGTTCACACTGGAGACATTGGACACGTCGACGAGGGCGGCTACCTATTTCTGACGGGCCGAGCGAGTGACCTGATTATTCGAGGGGGCGAGAACATCTCGCCCAGCGAAATCGAAGATGTCCTCGAGCGAAACGAAGAAGTCGAGGAGGCGGTGGCTTTCCCTGTCGCCGATGACCACTGGGGCGAGCGCGTGGAAGCCGCGGTACGCCTTGTGCCGGGAGCGATCGGGACCGTCGACGCCCTCCTGGAAGAATGCAAGGCATCCCTCTCCGGGGCGAAAAGGCCCGACCGAATCCACATTGTTGACGATTTCCCCCGTACCTCGACTGGAAAGGTTCTCCGTCGTGGGCTCAGCAAGCAATTCGGGACGCCGCAGGTCGCGGATGTGGCGGTTTGAGGCGACGCCGTTGCACCATCGGAATGGGCGCTGGGTTCGGCGAGCTCGCATCGAAGTGCGAGTCTCGGGCGCACGGATCGAGCAGATTCGTCCGTTGATGACCGGGCGAAATACCGACAAGTGGGTAATGCTGCCCGGGTTTCATGACTCTCATGTGCATCTGCGTGCGGCGGCAGCCGCGAGGCTCTCTGTCGATTTGAGTGTTGCGGGTTCCATACCGGCGTTGCTCGCCATATTGCAGACGAGCGTCGCCGAATTCAACGGGAGATGGATTCGCGGTTGGGGATGGGACGAGAGCGCTCTCAGGGAGAGGCGGGCACCGACCGTCGCTGAGATTGATGCGATCACAAATGGCCACCCGTGCGCTCTTCATCATCGGACAGGGAAGGTGGTTCTTCTGAACTCGACGGCCAGGCGTATCCTGGCCGGCGCCGGCGATGAAACGGCTCCTACCGGTGAGCTTGTGCGAGCTGACGACCCCTCACTCTTGAGGATGCCGCGACAGCGCGAGCAATCACTCGAATCAAGTCTGAACGCTCTGTCCCGTGAGCTTGCAGCCATGGGACTCACGAGCGTCACAGAGGCTAGCGCCACTAATACCTGGGACGACATCGCGCAGTACGAAACCTGGGTGAATCGTGGCGTCATTCGGCAACGGGTCAACGCGCTTCTCGCCGTCGATCAAGTTTCCGCGGTGGCACGGAACAGGGAGCGCACTCCGAGCCGGGGAGGGGTGCGTGTGCTCGGCGCGAAGGTCGCTGCACCGTCCGACGGCATCGCCGAGTGCGTGCGACACGCACGTGGATTCGGATGGCCAGTCGCAGTTCACGCAACTGAGCCTGATGAGTTGGAGGCGGCGCTGGTCGCTATCGAAGCATCCGGTCCGCCGGCGTGGGGACGCGATCGTATTGAGCACCTCGGCCTTCCCCTGCCGGGTCAACTCGAGCGAATCAAAGCAACGGGGACCGCCGTGACAACGAACCCGGCGTTCTTGACAGAGCGCGCGCCCAAGTACCGGGAACTTCTCAGCCCCGTCGAGCAGGAGTGGCTCTATCCGGTCGCTAGCGTAATCTCGCACGGAATCCCCATGGCCGGCGCGAGCGACCGTCCGGTTACAGTGGCCACTCCGCTGGACACGATGTCGGCGGCCGTCTATCGTCGTCGGCGGGGCAGTGGAACCGAACCGTTGGGCGTCCGAGAACGCATCACACCGGACGACGCTCTCGGCCTCATCACCGATAAGGACGAGGTGGACGGACCGTCGCGTGAGGGTTGGAACCATCGGCGTGCATCGCACTCACCTTGGAGTCGGACCGCTGACACCGTCGTTCTCGGCGACGACCCGCGGCGGATGCTCGAACAGACCCAGGTGATGGCGACGTTCGTCGGAGGCTGCATGATGTGGAGGCGAGAAAAGTGACCTGAGAAGTGGGCTGTGCGAGAATGATAACGCAGAGATGAACATCCCGAAAGGAATGAATCGATCATGAATCAAGCAGGCAAGCGAATGAAGTGCGAAGTGTGCGGTGCGGAATTGGTCGTGACCAAAGGTGGCGACGGAACTCTGCAGTGTGACGACGTCGACATGGTCGCAAAATAAGCCTCCGCATCACACATAGTGTGACACGAACGAAAGGATTGCCATGCTGAAAGTCGGGAAGCGATACACCTGTGAGACGTGCGGAACGCAGGTGCTCATTACGAAACCGGGAGGCCAGTCGGAACCGAAGTGCCACGGGGAGCCGCTCACAATGGAGGAGCCTAAACAGCTTGCATCGTCGGATTAATCCGCGCATCGCATATGTCGCGACTGGCGACTGCGCTCTCCTCACGAGCCCCCCTTCCGCAACTTGTCGAACAGGCTAAGTTCGTTGAAGGTCTTGGATACGACCGTATATGGCTCCCCGAGATCAGCGGTCGAGATGCTTTTGTGACCGCCGCGATCCTGGCGACTCAGACGCAGACAATCGGTGTTGGCCTTGGCGTCATCCCTCTTCCCTCCCGGCCTTTGCCTGCTCTGGAGATGGCGGTTGCAACGCTCGCCGAAAGCGCCCCAGGCAGGGTGGCCGTGGGGCTGGGGGCGGGCCACCGCGAGACGGCGGCTCCCCAGTTCGGGTGGCGCGGACCGGCTTCTCCTGATAAGGTGGGCGAAGCGGTCTTTGCGATCCGCGCAGCTCTCGAGACTTCCACGCTACATCACTATGGCGCCGGGGGCGAGTCGTGCGTACTCAAACTGCGAGGGCAGCATATTGAGGTGCCTCCGCAGCTGTTCGTTGGCGCGCTCCGGCCGCGCATGGTGAAGATCGCTGCGGGAATCGCGGATGGGATGCTCCTCAATTGGGTGACCGAGGCTAGAGCGGCGCGATTGTGTGCTCTCGCTGGCGAGGTGGCGCGAGGACGGATGTTCACCACAGCGGCGTATATTCCGGTGTGCGTCGTCGACAGACCAAAGGATCGTGATCATGCATACCGGAAGGTCGCGAGCCAGCTGTCGTCGTACTTGCAATTGTCTGCCTATGGCGATCCGCTGGCCGACGATGGATACGCGGACGACGTCAAGGCTGTGCGTGAAGCGCGTCGCTACGGTCGCGATGCAACGGCGGCGGTGAGCGAGAGGCTGATCCAAGCGGTCGCTATGATAGGCGACGCGGACGAGATAAGAGCGAGGATTCGAGGACTGCGGGCCGCCGGGATAGATGAACCCGTCCTCGCTCCGGTAACGATCGGCAGGGATTCGGCATCGTCGTTGTTATTGACGTTGACCGCGCTTGCTGAGTGATGGCCAACTTGTGACGCCGTCGTTTAGAACGAACTGTATCGCTCAAAGCGAGTAGCCTTTGCACCGTGGAGCGGCGCTTGCACGATCCGCTCGATCAGTTGCGATTCCGCAGACCGCGATCGGCCGGTTTCTCAGCGGAATGGTTGTACCCCTCGGTACCGTTTCGTACTCTGAGGGCGTGACTATGAGGTTCACGACAACAAGGAAGTTCAGGTGTGCTATGCCGGAAGCAGTCATTGTTGCAACAGCCCGGTCCCCCATTGGGCGGGCCGGCAAGGGGTCTCTTAAGGACATGCGCCCCGACGACCTCGCCGCCCATATCGTGGGCGCGGCCCTGGGCAAGGTTCCGGAGCTGAACCCGAAGGACGTCAAGGATCTAATGCTCGGATGCGGGCTTCCTGGAGGTGAACAAGGATCTAACCTCGGGCGAACCGTGGCGGTGATGCTCGGTTATGACCACCTCCCGGGTGTAACAGTGACCCGGTATTGCGCATCGTCGCTGCAGACGACTCGAATGGCTTTCCACGCGATCCGCTCCGGAGAGGGCGACGTATTCATTTCTGCAGGAGTAGAAACGGTCAGCCGCTTCTCTAAAGGAACCTCCGATTTCATCCCCGGCCAGGATCTGAGCAACCCGTTCTTTCGCGGTGCCCAGTCCCGCACCTCGGAGCGGTCCGAGGCTGGCGCGCTAATGTGGCGGGACCCCCGGGAGGACTCTGAGGTGCCCGACATTTATATTGCCATGGGGCAGACAGCCGAGAATGTACAGCAGGTGATTGGGATGTCGCGGGAAGAGCAGGACCTTTTCGCGGTGCGCAGTCAGAATCTTGCCGAAGCGCAGATAGCCTCAGGATTCTGGGCTCGAGAAATTACTCCCGTGACTCTCCCCGATGGCTCGATAGTCTCCCATGACGACGGCCCTCGACCTGGTGTCACTCTTGAAGCGGTCAGCCAACTTCAGCCGGTATTCCGCCCGGACGGTACGGTGACGGCGGGAAACGCGTGCGCCCTCAACGATGGCGCAGCGGCCCTCGTCGTGATGAGCGACCTGAAGGCAAAGGACCTAGGTCTGGTACCACTGGCGCGGATAGTGTCCACGTCGGTGACCGCAATGTCACCAGAGGTCATGGGTCTGGCTCCGGTTACGGCGATCCCAGCGGCGTTAGCCAATGCCGGGATGAAACTCGAGGACATCGACCTTTTCGAGATCAACGAGGCATTCGCGGTGCAGGCTCTCGGCTCAGCCCAGCGTCTCGGTATTCCTCTTGATTCGTTAAACGTCAATGGCGGCGCGATCGCCGTCGGGCACCCGTTCGGTATGACTGGGGCGAGGATCACTACAACCTTGATCAACTCACTTCAGTGGCACGACAAGCAATTTGGCGTCGAGTCAATGTGCGTTGCGGGCGGTATGGGGATGGCCATGGTGATTGAACGCTTGTCGTGAGCTGGCGGCCCGATTTCATGCGTCGGATTGTTGACCACGCCGCACGGCTACGGCGTCATCGTCAACAACGTCATGGCCGACGCCCAGGTGTATCGCCCCGTGAGGTTGTGAACGCGGTCTGAGGGGGTGGCGCCGCCGATCCCGGTGTGGGCTAGGTGGTGATTGTAGTGATGGACCCAGTCTTGGTAGGTCGCGGCTCGGGCTTCGTCGCTGGAGTAGGTGTCGGCGTAGGCCCATTCCGCGGCGAGCGTGCAGTTGCACCGCTCGACCTTCCCGTTTTTGTGGGGCCGGTAGGCGCGGGTGCGGCGGTGCTTGACGCCGTCGCCGAGTGCGGCGGCGAACGCGAGTGAGCGGTAGCAAGACCCGTTATCGGACATCACCGCCGTCACGGTGACTCCGATGCCGGCGAAGTACGCGTCCGCGTTCCCAGAACGCCGCCACGGTCTCCTTGCGCTCATCGCCGAGGATCTCCGAGTACGCCACCCTCGAGTGATCATCGACCGCGTGATGCAGGAACGCACAACCGCGGCCCCCGCGACCATGCTCGTCGTTGTTCCGCTTCCCGGCCTGCCGGCCCAACGTCCGGTGCCCGCCGCAATCGGGGATCCGGCCGAGCTTCTTGATGTCCACGTGCACCAGCTGCCCGGGTGCGGCCATCTCGTACCGGACCGGCGTGGGCCGGGAGCCTGTCAAATGGTCTGTGTAAGGGGGTGAGGTTCACCCCCCTGAAGGAGAAACACTGTGACTATGGATGCGATCAGCCCGGAGCGCGAGGAGCGTCGTCGGAGGCAGAAGGAGCTTGCTGATCACGAGGGCAACGTCACGACGAACTGGAAACAAGCCCTTGAGCAACTCGCCCTGGCTTACCCCGAGCGAATCAACCCCTACCTCTGACCACCAATTCCGAACCGCTTACACAGAAAACTTGACAAGCCCGGAGCGTCTCGACTCCGACGCGCATCCGTGCATCGTCGGGGAACTCGAGCGGCAGCCGCCCGGAGATCTCCGCCGGGGTCCACCCGCGCCGAAGTGCGGAGATCACCCAATCCACGAGCTGGTCGTGG
>NZ_JABFAS010000029.1:0-405 GCF_017168295.1 Microbacterium sp. KRD172
AACTAATGGTTCTGTTCCAGAAGGTCTTACTAAAATTCGACCTTCTCCATTCATTTCTACTTCTACTTTAGTCATAACTTCTTTAACGTCAACATTTTCTTCAACACGATATTTATCTGTTACGCGTACGTTAATTAATGATTGTGGATATTTTTTCATTTGTCCAGCTAATTCACTTAGTGATTTACCAGTCATTTTTATTACAGAAGCTAATTGAATACCAGTTAATAAACCATCACCAGTTGTATTGTAATCCATCATAACGATATGCCCAGATTGTTCCCCACCTAAGTTATAATTACCGCGACGCATTTCTTCTACTACATATCTGTCTCCAACTTTAGTTTTATTAGATTTAATTCCTTCTTGTTCAAGCGCTTTGTAAAAACCTAAATTACTCATAAC
>NZ_JABFAS010000030.1:0-254 GCF_017168295.1 Microbacterium sp. KRD172
GCCGATCGCGGGCAGGATCCGGTCATCGAGATGGACGTAAAGTGTGATCAGGAGGGTGTTGAGGTCGGTATTCACACATTGGGCTTAACACCCTCTGCCAACGATTAACAGCCTCCACGCCGTTCACCCCTACGTGTCAGGGTTGAGTGAGTCCACCGGTTTATAGCAAGTCCGCCTCGTGGGGCGAGTTGAAGGATCACCAATCTGATGAGTTTGAGTTCCCCGGTCGCGGTCGTCGCGGCCGATGATGGAGT
>NZ_JABFAS010000031.1:0-464 GCF_017168295.1 Microbacterium sp. KRD172
GCCGGAGGTCGCAGCACAGTTGCAGAAACTCATCGATTCGCTGTTGAACCCGAAAGCCGAAGACAAAGGCAGCAGCAGTACCGTGCGGTTCCGACCCGCAGACGACAGCGGCGACGGCAGCCGCAGCGCCGACGATCGCGACGGCAGCCGCAGCGGCGACGATCGCGACGGCAGCAGCGCCGATAGCGACGGCAGCGGCGATGACGAGCCCAACGGCGGTCGCGGCAGCGGCGGGGAGACCGGCGGCGCCCGCGAGGGCAGCGGCGACGATCGCGACGGCGGCAGCGGCGATGACTGGTTCGATGCGAAGTACTCCAGCAGCGCCGAGTACGGTGCTGGCGAAGACGTCTCGGATCGTGTGGACGGGCTCCCCGAGCACAAGGCGAAATCGCCGCCGGTGGAGTTGGCGGACATGCGCACGCACGCGCAGAAACGTCACGACGCGTTCGCGACCGCCCTGATGG
>NZ_JABFAS010000032.1:0-320 GCF_017168295.1 Microbacterium sp. KRD172
GCCGGAGGTCGCAGCACAGTTGCAGAAACTCATCGATTCGCTGTTGAACCCGAAAGCCGAAGACAAAGGCAGCAGCAGTACCGTGCGGTTCCGACCCGCAGACGACAGCGGCGACGGCAGCCGCAGCAGCGGCGATAGCGACGACGATGACTGGTTCGATGCGAAGTACTCCAGCAGCGCCGAGTACGGTGCCGGCGAAGACGTCTCGGATCGTGTGGACGGGCTCCCCGAGCACAAGGCGAAATCGCCGCCGGTGGAGTTGGCGGACATGCGCACGCACGCGCAGAAACGTCACGACGCGTTCGCGACCGCCCTGATGG
>NZ_JABFAS010000033.1:0-400 GCF_017168295.1 Microbacterium sp. KRD172
GGTCATTACTCTATTAGAAGAGAAAGAACGTTTGTTACCTGGCGGATATTTATTTTTATCAGATTTGGTAGGTAATCCATCGCTACTAAACAAAGTTGGTAAGTTAATTGCCAGTATTTACATGGAAGAAAAATTAGATGCTGTTGTTACCATTGCGACAAAAGGTATTTCATTGGCAAATGCGGTTGCTAATATTTTAAATTTACCAGTAGTAGTGATTAGAAAAGACAACAAGGTGACTGAAGGTTCTACAGTTTCAATTAATTACGTTTCAGGATCTTCAAGAAAAATAGAAACAATGGTACTTTCGAAGAGAACTTTAGCAGAAAATTCAAATGTTTTAGTTGTCGATGATTTTATGAGGGCTGGTGGCTCTATTAATGGTGTTATGAATTTAATG
>NZ_JABFAS010000034.1:0-467 GCF_017168295.1 Microbacterium sp. KRD172
ATCGTGAGTCAAGTCGTGGATTAAAGACAATGTTTAAAAACTTCAAAATATTATTGAAGACGCCACGTTTTGTATTACCAATGCTCATTCAAGGTATGACATTTGTAATATTATTTACTTATATTTCTGCGTCTCCGTTTATTATTCAAAAAATTTATGGCATGACTGCAATACAATTTAGTTGGATGTTTGCAGGAATTGGTATTACGCTCATCATATCAAGTCAACTTACTGGGTACCTTGTTGATTTTATAGACTCACAAAAATTGATGAGAGGCATGACGATGATTCAGATTATCGGTGTAATTTTAGTGACGATTGTATTGCTTAATCATTGGAACTTTTGGATTTTAGCGATAGGATTTATCATTTTAATAGCACCAGTGACAGGTGTTGCGACACTTGGTTTTACAATAGCTATGGATGAAAGTAGTAGTGGTAGAGGGAGTTCATCAAGTTTATTAGGG
>NZ_JABFAS010000035.1:0-1308 GCF_017168295.1 Microbacterium sp. KRD172
AGATGTTTATAAGAGACGGGGCGTAGCCCCCGCCCCGCCCGGGCCGATTTCGCCGAGACCGAGTTGGCGGCGCGAAACCGAGCCGCGTGAACTCGGTCTCACACTGAAGACTCGGTTTCGTGGGCGAACTCGGCGCGAGTAACTCTGCCTGCACGCAATCGCAGGCGGGCGAGTTGTGCAGAGGTGCTGGGTTGGCGGCCAATGGCAGGGATGCCGCGCATCCAAGCTGTGCGCATGGCATACACGCTGTCCGGTCGTGCACAACTACTCTCCCCGCTGCCGCTCTACACCCGTGAAGACGCGAGGATGCTCGGTCTTCGACTGGAGGCGCCGCGGTGGCATCGCGTACGCAAGGGCGTTCACGTCGACAAGAAGCAGTACCTGGCGCTCAACGACTGGCAGAAGTACGCGGTCTGCGTGCACGCGTACCTTCGCCTCCATCCGGATGCCATCCTCTGCCTGGAGTCGGCGGGAGTGATCCACGGTCTTCCGCAGTTCGGCGAGGGCAGGTTCATCCATGTCTATGACCCGCGGGCCATGGCATCGCAGCGTTACGGCGATATCAGGGTGCACACCAGCCGAGACCCACGCCGGGTGGTTCGGATCGGTGCCACCCTTGTCACATCGCTGCTCGACACCGTGGTCGACCTGGCGCGGGTGATGAACCCCGCGGATGCTCTGGCCGTCGCCGATGCGTCGATCTCGGCCGTTCAGGGCGGATCGCTGCGTCTGGATGCTCTGATCGAACGCGGCCGCGAGCTCGAGGATCCGCGTGGCCGCGCAAGGATGCGGTGGGTCTGGGGTCACGCGAATGCATTGTCCGAGTCGCCCGCGGAGAGCATCAGCCGCGCTGTCATCATGTGGAGCGGGTATGAGATGCCCGAACTGCAGCGCGAATTCCGCTATGAGGGTCATGTCGACCGCTGCGACTTCTACTTCCGGTCGAACGGTGCGATCGGCGAAGCTGACGGATGGGGCAAGTACGAACTTGACGACCCGGCCGAGGCCGCCCGGCGTCTCAGGGACGAGAAGCGTCGGGAAGACAGGCTGCGTCGCCATCAGCATCCAATGGGCCGCTGGGATCTTGGCGACGCCTGGAAGGTGAGTCCGCTCCGTGCCGCGCTGGACGGCGCAGGCGTGCGCATGGTTCGGCCGCCGGTGCCAGCGATGCTCGCCACGCTCAGGGTTCGGTCGAGGGCAAAGCCATGGCGGCCTACGCCGCGCGAGACCGACCCAGCGGAATGAGACCGATGTGGGCCGGCTCGGTCTCATGCCGCGAACTCGGTCTCGTCGCTGGGTGGGCTGGGC
>NZ_JABFAS010000004.1:0-2540 GCF_017168295.1 Microbacterium sp. KRD172
CCCTACGTGTCAGGGTTGAGTGAGTCCACCGGTTTATAGCAAGTCCGCCTCGTGGGGCGAGTTGAAGGATCACCAATCTGATGAGTTTGAGTTCCCCGGTCGCGGTCGTCGCGGCCGATGATGGAGTCGTGAGCGCACCCTCGATCCCGGACGGGCCGACGCGTCGGCGTTCGTTCTCGCCGGGCCAGAAGTTGCAGTACCTGTCCGAGTACGAGGTCGCGTGCGAGACGGGTGAGGGCGCGGGATACCTGCGCCGACATGGCCTGTACTCGTCGCTGATCTCGGAGTGGCGCAAGCAGCGCGACGCGGGTCTGCTGGAGGGCAAGAACCCCGGCGAAGCGGTCGGTCGTCCCAGCGCCGCGCAGGCCGAGAACGCCCGGTTGAAGGCGCAACTGCGGAAGGCCGAGGTGGAGTTGTCGATGACGCGGACGGCGTTGGAGATCATGGGAAAAGCGCACACGCTCTTGGGGCAGATCTCCGAGAGCGCGGACACCGACCCGCGGCGCGGGAAGCGCTCATGAACACCTACGTCGAACTGGCCGCCGCGGACGTGCCGACCCGGCAGGCGGCAGCCCTGACCGGCGTGGCGCGTGCGACCGCGACCCGCGCCGCCTCCCGCGCACGCCGACCGGACCCCGAGCCGCCGTCGGCTCGTCCTGCCCCAGCGAACAAGCTCTCGAGCGTCGAGCGGTCGCTGGTGCTGTCCACGCTCAACAGTGACGAGTTCGTCGACAAGCCGCCGTTGCAGATCTATCCCATCCTGCTCGAGCGCGGCGAATACGTGGGCTCGGTCTCGACCATGTATCGGGTGCTGCGCGAGCACACGCAGGTACGGGAGCGGCGCCGGCTCGCGACCCATCCGCCGCGGAAGGTGCCGGAGCTGATCGCGACCGCCGTCGGGCAGGTCTATACCTGGGACATCACGAAACTCGCCGGCCCTGTCAAAGGCACGTACTACGACGCGTACGTGATGATCGACATCTTCTCCCGCTACATCGTCGGCGCCATCGTGCACGCCTGCGAGGACGGCCTACTCGCCAAGGAGATGATGACCGACGCGTTCGGGATCCACGGCACCCCCGAGGTCGTGCACTCCGACGGCGGCCCCTCGATGACGTCGAAGACCGTCCGCACCCTGCTCGCCGATCTCGGCGTGACCGCGTCCCGCTCCCGACCGCACGTGTCCAATGACAACCCCTACTCCGAAGCGCTGTTCAAGACGATGAAGTACCTGCCCGTCTTCCCCGACCGGTTCGTCTCCCTCGCCCACGCACGGCAGTTCCTGGACGAATTCGTGCACGCCTACAACCACCACCACCGGCACACCGGCATCGGCATGCACACGCCCGCCGACGTGCACTACGGGCACGCCGACGCCATCGACCGCGACCGAGACGCCACACTCGAGGCCGCCCGCCGCGCCCACCCCGAACGGTTCACGACGCGACAGACGCGACCGAAGATCCTCGACCGAGACCCGGCCGCGTGGATCAACCAGCCACCAACCGACGAGATCCAACTCGCCGCCTAACACCCACCGGCCTCACTCGCCTTGACAAATTCCGATGAGTGAGTCCGATTGGGTTTAGTGGTCGTAGGCGATGAGTGAGCGTTTGACGGGTGCTCCGATGAGCCAGTTGTGCCAGATTCCGGCTGCGAGGGCGAGGAGCCGTGCGGCGACGCGGGAGTAAACACCAGCGATGGTGCGTCCGCCGTGGTCTTCGAGGGTGAGTTGGCCTTTGAGCGTGTCGAACACGGACTCGACCCATTGTCGGATCCCGCCGAGTTTCCCGAACCTCGGTTTCTCGTCCTTGCGATCGGGACGGATCAGGTGTGCGCCGAGGTCCTCGGTGATGAAGGTTTCGAACTCGCGCCCGGCGAAGCCTTTGTCGCCGATGATGACTTGTCCAGGCTGGATGAGGTGGCGGTCGTGGTCGAGCATCGCTGCCGCGGCTTCGCGTTCACCGATCTTCGGATTCGCGAGTCCCCAGACCACGGGCATCCCGTCCGGTGTGCAGACCAGGTAGAGGCGGAAGCCCCAGAAGAACCGGGAATGTGAGGCACAGTACCCGTAGCCGGCGTCACCGGCAAGGTCGGAGCGTTTCACCGTCTCGCGGGACTTCCCACACGGCAGTGGGGTGGAATCGATCAGCCGGGTGACTTCGTTCCATGACGGGGTATCGCGGGCAAGCTCCGTGATCACCGCGGACAGCAGCCCGGTGGATTGGCGGACGCGCTTGCCCCACCCGGACTGGCCAGGCAGCGCCGGAAACATGCTCTTCAAGTGGGTGCGGGCGTATCGGATCCATTTCCGGTCAGAGGAGATCCCGAGCAGGTGCTGCGCGACGAGTAGACACAGCAGCTCGACATCGTTCAACGCGGGCTTGCGACCGGGGTGGTGGTCCCGGGTGAAGCCGATCGCGGGCAGGATCCGGTCATCGAGATGGACGTAAAGTGTGATCAGGAGGGTGTTGAGGTCGGTATTCACACATTGGGCTTAACACCCTCTGCCAACGATTAACAGCCTCCACGCCGTTCAC
>NZ_JABFAS010000005.1:0-9200 GCF_017168295.1 Microbacterium sp. KRD172
ACGAGATCGTCACCGAGATCAACAACCGACCCCGCCGAGTCCTCGGCTGGGCAACCCCCGCCGAGATCTTCAACGAACTATGCTCAAGCCAAGCCACACCACGTTGCACCTCGAACTAGAACCCGGGGGCGGCGCACGAACCCGGATGCTGTGAAAAGCTGGAGGGGTGACGATCATTCCTCCCGTACCCGGTGAACCGCGACGCCCCGACGGGCCGCGCGATCCGGGAGACGCGTGGGTCGTCGCCGAGACGGGTGAGCGGTACTGGGGCCGGTTCGGTGCCGCCGGTTTACTGGCAGTGGATGCCGAGCGCGGCATCCTGCTGCAGCACCGGGTGAGCTGGAGTCACTTCGGCGGAACCTGGGGGCTGCCCGGCGGAGCGCTGCATGAGGGCGAGTCCGCGATCGAGGGTGCGATCCGTGAGGCGACCGAGGAGGCCGGCATTCCCGCCGGCGCCGTAGAAGTGCGCTTCACGAGCGTGCTGGATCTCAAGATCTGGTCGTACACGACGGTCGTGGCTGATGTCGTCGTCCCGTTCGAGCCCGTGATCAGCGACCCGGAGAGCGTCGCGCTGGAGTGGGTGCCGTTCGACGACGTGGCCGACCGACCGCTGCATCCCGGTTTCGCCGACGCGTGGCCGCGCCTGCGGGCGGAACTCGACTGAGCCGCCCTACTCGTAGGTCATTGGTCATCGCGTCCGCGCAGCTTGTCGATGTCACGCCGCTCGCGCTTCGTCGGCCGGCCTGCGCCGCGATCCCGCATGCCCATGACCGCCTGCGGCTCACGGGGTGGGGTGCGATCTTCATAGGCGAGAGCGGCGACCGGTGCTCCGACGCGTTTCACGAGCGTCTGCCGCACGATGAGGATGCGGTCGAAGCCGCTGATGCGCACGCGCAGCTCATCGCCCGGCTTCACCGTCTGCGCGGCCTTCGCCTTCTCGCCGTTGACTCGTACATGCCCCGCACGGCATGCGGTCGTGGCGGCGGAGCGGGTCTTGTAGACGCGGATCGCCCAGAGCCAGCTGTCGACTCGTACCGGCTTGCTCATCATCGGATTCTGCGCATTCATCGGGCGCCGCGCTTTCGGAGTGCCACGATCGCGCCGGCCACGATGAGACCCTGCCCGAGCGTGTAGGTGAGCATGACGAGCGGGCTGGTCCAGTGCGGCATGGCGTCGGCGAGGAAGAGGCGGAACGCGAGCACGGTGTCGCTGAGCAGAAAGAACACACCGCCGATGGCGATGAGCGGATGGCAGCGTGCCGCGAAGGCTGCGGTGCCGCCGAGGACGAGACCGTAGCCGGCGACGGCCGGGAGGAGCGCACCGGTGTGCGGGCCCAGCGTGATGATCATGACCAGCCACCAAGCGGCGTACACGAGTGACCACCACGGCATCCGGCGTACGGCGAGCACGCGGGCGAAGAGCACGATGTACGCGATGTGCGCGAGGGCGAAGAACATCAGCATCAGCGGAAGTTCCGGACCATCGGGGAAGAACGCGCCGACTCCGTCGCCGACCCAGGACATGATGATGGCGGCGAGCAGAAGCACGATCGCGATCACAGGATGCAAGCGGAGCGACAGCAGCACCGGCACGGCGAGCAGGGGCATGAGCCACAGCTTGGTGTGGGAGGCGATGTCGCTCTGCACGGCGAGGGCGATGACGTGCACGATCGAGATCACGACGTACGGAACGAATGCCCACGCTATGAGGGTTCGACCGGGGGTGCCGCGTTGCATTCCTCCATCGTAGGTTCGCCGGCACTCGACGCCGTGACAGCGGTCAGGCCGCGAGCTTCAAGCTCACCACCGGCCGACCGGGCTTGGCGCCGGCGACTTCGGCGAAGCCGGCGTTGAGGAACGTCGAGAGAGCACCGTGGAACAGGTCGTTGACGCGAGGATCCGTGACGGAGGTGTCGATCGGATACCCCTCGATCACGCGCGCTCCGGATGCTCGGGCGAACTCGATGCCCGCCTTGAGGAGTGCTGCGTTCAACCCCTGGCCGCGATCCTCCTTGCGCACGACGAAACAGGTGACTGCCCAGACATCGTCGTCATCGACAGGCTCCCGCGTGGTGGTGACGATGTTGCGCGTGCGGGCGAGGCGGTGCTGGGCGGGACGCGGACCGATCCGCATCCATCCGGCGGGTTCTCCGTCGATGTAGGCGACGAGTCCGGGCGGCGGGCCTGATGCGATCTCGCGCTGGAACAGTGCTGTGCGCTCGTCGAGATCAGTCGCTTCCCATTCCTTGTTCGTCAGGATCGGCCACACGCACTGGCAGCTGCGGCCATCGCCGCCGCCACTGAGAGCGTGCTGGATGTCGTCCCATACATCAGGGCTCGCGAGCGTCGTGGTGATCTTTGACATGTCGGGCAGGCTACGCCGCGTCACCGACACGGGCAAGAGTGGCGGTTCGCGATGGCGTCTGGGTGCGGCTAAGATAGTGGAGTTGCCTTCGCGTAAGCGAAGAACAACGGGCTGTGGCGCAGCTTGGTAGCGCACTTGACTGGGGGTTAAGTGGTTTACCACTCTTCGGTCGGCTCAAACAACTGAAAAACAATGTCGCGGGCTGTAGCGCAGCTTGGTAGCGCACCTGACTGGGGGTCAGGGGGTCGCAGGTTCAAATCCTGTCAGCCCGACAGAAAATCCCTGATGAGAAGCAATTTTCATCAGGGATTTGTTGTTTCTGGACGTCGTTTTCTCTGGTCCCCCTCTGGTCCCCCTGGGCAGGTAGGCGTGGTCGACCTGTGGATGGCAGAATCCGTCGCGATGCCCTGTCTGTGGATAAGGGGACCAAAAGGGGACCAGAACGGTTGAATACCGGCGACTGAGCCGCTCACAGTCCGGAATTTGTCAAGGCGAGTGAGGCCGGTGGGTGTTAGGCGGCGAGTTGGATCTCGTCGGTTGGTGGCTGGTTGATCCACGCGGCCGGGTCTCGGTCGAGGATCTTCGGTCGCGTCTGTCGCGTCGTACTCCATCATCGGCCGCGACGACCGCGACCGGGGAACTCAAACTCATCAGATTGGTGATCCTTCAACTCGCCCCACGAGGCGGACTTGCTATAAACCGGTGGACTCACTCAACCCTGACACGTAGGGGTCCGCGTCCGGTGCCTTGCCGCGGTCGTCCCGATGGGTTCCGAGGAGTGTCTCTGCTGAGGAAGGCGTTGGCCTGTTCCGCGGCGGAGGCGAGGTGGCGGTCATCGGGGTGGAGATAGCCGCGTGTTGTTTCGATTGAGGCGTGTCCGAGGATCTCTTGGAGGACATGGAGGGGGACTCCGGCGTCGGCGAGCCAGGTGGCGCCGGTGTGTCGGAGACCGTGTCGGGTGAGATTCGGCAGGCCCAGGTCAGCAACAACCTGGTCCCAGCTGGTCGCATCGCGAACGGTGGCCGTCGTGAGGAAACCGCCACGTGGACCAACGAGGAGAGGTGCGTCCGATTGCTTGAACGCGCAAAGTCGCTTCAGGACCGGCCGGAGCGGGTCGAGAATCGGCACGCGACGCTCTTTGCGGCTCTTGGTTGGCTTGGTGATCAGGCCGCCCCTGCCGGGGAAGACTTGTCGTCTGATGATGACGAGGTTCTTTGTGAAGTCCACGTCTCCGACTTGAAGCCCGGAGACTTCTGAAGAACGTGCTGCCAGCAGAGCGGCGAGCATCACGAAGTCGGAATATGACTGATGCAAGTGGGCGCACGCAGCGGCGACCATGTTCAGCGTCGCCAAGTCTGGGATCGCGTGCGCCCTGGGCGATGCGCCCTCAGCAGGTTGCTCGCGGAAGGCATTGCGATTGAGGCTCCGCTTGGCCCGGTTCTTGGCGGGATTCATTGTCAGGAGCCCGTCGCGCACCGCCTCGTCGAGAACTCTTACCATCGGTGCGATCGTGTTCTTGATCGTTGACGCCCGTATCTCGTCTCCCATTCGTCGATGGTGCGGTCGATCATGTCTGCCGTGATTTGCGGAACGGGCAGATGCCCGAGTGCGGGCAGTACGCGGAGCTTCAGACCGAAGGAATACGTGTCTGCCGTCGACGTCTGTGACGATTTCGGTGCGGATCACCCGGCGTTTGGAGGCCGGGTCGGTCCAGCGAGCCCTGGCGCGCTCAACGAGGCAGCCTTCTGGCTCGATCGTGAACTCTCCCTACCCCACGTCACAGGCCTTTCGAGCTGGCCCGCTGTCGGCGACTACGTCATCCTCGGTGCTTGCAATCCGCGGCTGGCGGAGCATGCGTTGGCGGCGGGTCCGAACGTGGGCGCGCTTCTGCCGCGCATGTGATAGTTCCTCGAAGTGGGACCGCTGAGAGGACGACGGTGCAGGCCATTGATTTTCAGGTAATGGTCAGATGCCCGCCGTGGCGAGGTCTGTGATGCTTCTGATCAGCACGAAGGCGGCGACGAGAAGGATCAGGACGGCGAAGGTGATCTTGACCGTCTGGTCGGGAAGCCGCGTGGCGAAGCGGGCGGCGATCAGGGATCCGATGATCGCGGCCGCGGAGAAGAGCAGCACGAGCGGCCAATCGAGCGCGCTGTTGTGGAGGTGGGCGGTGAACCCGGCGGCGGAGTTGATCACAATGATCACCAGCGATGTGCCGACTGCGATACTCATTTTCAGCCCTAGCAGCAGGGCGAGGGCTGGGGTGATGATGAATCCGCCGCCGATTCCGAACAGTCCCGTCAAGAACCCGACGACCAGCCCGACCAGGAGCGCTTTGGGCAGGTAAGTGCGCATGTTCCGCGCATTCCGTTCGGCCGTCGTGCCCTGCGCGGGGCTGGTGAGCATGCGAAGCGCGGAGACGATCATCAGCCCGGCGAAGGCCAGCAGGAGCACGTTCGCATCCAACAGGCGATTCACGGCGGCGCCAGCCCACGCGGCCGGGATCCCGGCGGCGCCGACAATGGCGGCGGTTGTCCAGGCGATGCTTCGACGAATGCGGGGGATCACGGCCGACAGGGCCGCTAGCCCGACGATGATGAGTGACGCGGGGATGGCGTCTTTTAGGCTGAGTCCCACGCCGTAAACCAGTGCCGGGACGGCGATGATGGAGCCGCCCGCGCCGACCAGGCCCAGGATGACGCCGATGAGGAGCCCGAGCGGAATGGCGATCAGTGCCGACATGAGCTTCTTTCGTAGGGAAGGCAGAAACGCCGGAGGGGCAGGGGCGTTAAAGGAGAGTGCGGGCAGCCTCGAAGGGGCCGGACTTTTTTCGCAGGATTGTTGTCGTTGCCCAGACGAGAGCGAAGAAGACAACGGCGCCGATCCCGAGGATGTTCAGATCGAGCGACTCGAGCGTTCGGGTGAGTGCGAATCCGGGACCGAGAAGCTGAGCCAGGACGGAAACCAGTCCGGTTATTCCGACCACGAATGCGAGGGCGACCGACACCCCGGTCATCGCGATGTTGTGGTTGAGGGTTCGCGTCGGGTCTGAGGATGCCCACCGGTACACGCGGGTCACCAGAACCCCGTCGAGGGTGTCGAACAGGGTCATCCCGGCGGTGAACAGGGCGGGAAGCACCAAAACGGAGTACCAGGGCAGCGCTGCGCTGAACGTGCCGGCGAGGGCGAACAGGCTGATCGATGCTGCCGTGTCGAGGCCGAGTCCGAACAGGAATCCTACCGGATACATTCGCGAGGGCCGGTCGACGAGCTTCGTCATCGGCCGCAGAAGGCGAAAGAACACGCCCCGGCGGTCCAGAACTGTCTGGATGTCCTCGGGCCGCGGGACGGACCGTCCGGAGCGCAGCCGACGGCGGGTTGCGGTCAGGGATACGAGGGCGGGCAGGTTCAGGATGCCGGTGGCCAGCAGGAACACGCCGGAGACGCTTCCTCCCCAGAGTGCCGCACTATGACGCAGGGCAGAGCCTTCGTCGGTCAGCGCACTGCTGAGGGTGCTGGCTCCGCCCGCGATGAACAGAACAGCGAGGAGGACGACGGTGGAGTGGCCGAGCGCGAACCAGAAACCGGCCGTCGAGGCGTGGCGGCCCCGGGCGACAAGCTGCCTGGTGGCGTTGTCGATGGCGGCGACATGGTCGGCGTCGAAGGCGTGGCGGATTCCGAGCGCGTACGCGCTGAACGACAGCACCAATAGGGGGCCGGGGTTGCCTCCCGCCGCCAGTTGCGCGGGCAGGACGGCGCCGAGCAGAAGGCCCCAGCCCAGCACGTGCAAAACGGCGATGGCCGAGGGGACCCAGAGCCCGCCGCGCGGAGCCGCGCGCGGCGCGCTGGTCTGTGCGTCAGCCACAGGTAGGGGCAACGCCTCAGCCGTGGACGAGTGAGACGCCGGAAGCTTCGGCGTCAGCGAACATCGCGTTGAGGTGGACGACATTGTGACCGGCGCGTTCGAGGAGGCTGGCAGCGACGCCGGCGCGGTATCCGGACCCGCAGTGGACCCAGAGCCGACCGGCGGGGACCTCGCCGAGGCGTCCGAGGAGTTCGTGGAGCGGAATGTTGACCGCACCCGGCAGATGCGACGCGCGGTACTCGTCGACCCGGCGAACGTCGAGCACGTTCTCATCCTCAGGTCGAATCTCGAGCATCTCTTCCCAGCCCATCTGCGGATACGACGTGACGGGGACGTTGGAAGCCAACTGTGCGGGGTCGGTGCCGAGGGCGGCGTCGGGGGAATCGATGCCGATGCGGGAAAGATCCCGGATGGCGTTCTCGACGTCCTGGTGGGAGCCGACCAGGGTCAGTTGTTCCTTCCAGGGCAGCACCCAGCCGAGGAAGGTGGTGAATGATGAGCCGTCACCGTATTCGAAACTCACCGTTCCCTGCAGGTGATTGCTGGCGAACGCAACCCGGTTACGCAGGTCGACCACCCATTCGCCTCCAGCGAGTCGTCGGCCGAGCTCTTCCGCGTTGAGAGACTCCGGCACCTTCAGGTCAGCCGGCCGTGGTCCAGCGGTGTTCGCGGGGGACATGTGTGCGTAGTACGACGGGTAGGCGGTGAGGTTGGCGATCAATTCCCGCACGAAGTGCTCCTCATCCGGGTCGGTGAGGGCGTGATTGGAGTCGAGTTGCTCGCCGATCGTGGAGGCACTCGCGCCGCTGGCCGGCCCGGAGGAACAGAACGACCCGAAGCCGTGGGTCGGGTAGAGCGAGGCCGCGCTTGCGGATTCGCTGACCAGACGGCGTACGGAGGCGTACTGGTCACGGGTCAGCTTTACGGTGTCGTCGGCATGGACAAGGTCCGTACGTCCCACCGACCCATAGAGCAGGCTTCCCCCCGAGAACACAGCCTGCTCCTCGTCGTGGGTGACGATGTAGGACAGGTGCGTATGGGTGTGCCCCGGGGTCGCTACCGCCTTCACACTTAATGCACCGACCGTGATCACATCTCCGTCGGTGATCGGCTGGCGATCGAACTGCACATTGTCCGCCCCGTTCACGAGATACACCGCGCCGGTCTCGGCGGCCAGCCCGAGGCCACCGGTGACGTAGTCATTGTGCACGTGCGTTTCAGCGACGTGCGTGATCCTGACGGCAGCATCGGTGGCGGCTTTCACAACACGGTCGGTGTCGCGCTGTGGGTCAATGACGAGCGCGACACTGCCGTCGTGGATGAGGTAGCTGCGATCCCCGAGCTGCGGGGTCTCGATGACGGAAACCTGCATGATCGTCCTTTCAAGTAACGTGTTAGTCGATGCTGTGGGCCGATGGCCGGCTGACTCCGCCGTTACCGGATCAACGGAAAATCTTTTCTTCCTGCTCGGCGAGACGTGCGCGAACATCGTCCATATCGAGGGCCCGGACCGTCGTGATGACCTCTTCCAACGCGGCCGCGGGCAAAGCCCCCGGCTGAGAGAAAACGAGGATGCCGTCGCGGAACGCCATCAGCGTCGGAATAGATGAGATCTCTGCCGCGGCGGACAGCTGCTGCTCCACCTCCGTGTCCACCTTCCCGAAAGCGATGTCGGGGTGCTTCTCGGCAGCTGCAGCATAGGTGGGCGCGAACATTCGGCACGGACCGCACCAACCGGCCCAGAAGTCCACGAGAACGATCGCGTGGGAAGAAAGGATTTCGGCGAAGGTTCGCTCTGTCAGATCGATGATTGCCATGGGCCTAGTTTATACCCCCGGGGGTATAGGTGCAAGGCATCGAATACTGCTCGAGTCGACCTGTGCCACCGCTCTGACGCTAGGTGGTGCTACAAGCCGCCCGTGCGTACTCCCCATCTGGATGAGAGCGCCAGTTCAGTCATGCACTTCACCGGCCTGTACTAGAACGGTGTCGGCGGGGCGGGCGCGGGTCACGGGGCACGCCTCTTCGCTGGTCAGCCGTCGGGTGAGCGCCCAGACCAGGAGCCCGATGGAGGCAGCGGCAAGATACGGCTGGATGGGTTCGAAGAACTGCATTGCGCCGCTGGTGCCCAAGGCGATGAGCACGAGTTTGTTGCATACGGGGCAGCCGACGGCGAAGAACGACACGATCGCCCCTGCGCCTCCCAACCGTACGGTGTTCTGTCGGTTCGGGCCGTCGGGTCGCGACACGTAGGTGGCGGTGAGCAGTCCGGCGAGTACGGCGGTAATGATGAGCACAGGCTGCGCCCACCAGGTGGGGGGAACCTCGCGCGAGAACACGGGTGTGTCGATGAGATCGGTCGGTATGGCGACAATCAAGTAGGTGGCCACGGCGGTACCTGCCGCCACCACCCACCGTCGCCCCGGCCATCCGCGAAGATTGCTGCTCAGTGTTGTTATTCGAGAGTTCATCGTTGCCTTTCGTCAGGGTGCGGTGGTGCGGTTGATCGGGCTGCGGTTGCCCCTACTGGGTTTGCGGGGACGCGAGAGCGTACTCGTACGGCTCTCCGGTCGGGATCAGCGCCGTCCCGTCGGGGAGAACTGCCACGGGGACGGCGAATGCGCCGCGCATGGCGATCGATCCGTCGAGGGCGTTCAGGGCAGTGCCTTCGCCGTTGTGACGGAGGTACACCATCCCGTCGCCGGCGGAGGCGAGCACCGCCTCTCCTGTGAAGGGGACGGACCAGGCAAGTCCTCGCTGTGCGGAGATTGCGCTGACAACAGATTCGCCAGCGCCCAGCTTTGACACGGCATACACCGTCGATTCGCGTGCCGCGATGACGCTTGTGTTTTGTCAAGTGGAAGTCGGCCGTTTGAGCGCGGATTTTCCGGCCACGTGTGCATGGTTTCCGGCCGTGTGAGCGCGGCTGGAATCTGTGGCGTGGGCATGATCAGAACGGGTGCGCGTCGTC
>NZ_JABFAS010000006.1:0-12596 GCF_017168295.1 Microbacterium sp. KRD172
GTGTTCCTCGCTGGTCTGCCCGTCTCGGTCTCCCGCGTCGATATCGGCTTGCACAACCCACCGGCGCAACGATTCCGCACCGACGCCTTCCTGACGGGCGACGGCTGCAATGGCCTTCGCGGTCGAGGGGTACTCGGCCCGGTGCTCGCGCACGAGCCTGACTGCGCGCTCACGGAGCGCGGCATCGATCTTCTTCGGCATGATGACATCCAATCAACTCAAAAGGATGCGGCACCAAACCTGGGACGGTTCACGCCGTTCGCCGGGTATCCAGCGCAGCGATGAGATCGTTGGCGGTAATGAGTGTGTCGCCTCGCATCAGGATGGACTTTGCGGAAGCCTCGGCGGCCTTTACGAGGTCTGCGTGGCTGAGTCCCTCGGTGTGCGCGTCAACGTTGTCCCAGCGCATTCCTTTGATCAATGAGCCCAGTCTGCCCTTGATAACGGAACGGGCCTGCGCTTTGTCAGGGAGGTGATAGGTGAGGACCATGTCGAACCGTCGGAAGAGAGCCTTGTCCAGAATGGAGCGGTGATTCGTTGCTGCTATCACGATGCTCTCCGGGCTGGACTGTTCGAGGAACACAAGGAACGAGTTCAGAATTCTCCGGGCCTCGCCGACGTCGTTACCAGATCGGTCGGCGCCAAGAGCGTCGAATTCGTCGAAGAGATACACACCGCGACGTTCTGCAACCGCGTCAAATACGAGTCGCAGCTTGCCTGCAGTCTCACCCATGTATTTGCTGAGTAAGCTATCGAGCCGAATCGTGAACATAGGTAGCGATAACTCGCGCGCGAGTACCGCGGCGGTCATAGTCTTTCCGGTACCTGGCGGTCCCTCAAGGAGCAGTCGATGCGTGGGGTCGAAGCCGTGTTCGAGGAGGGTTTTTCGCTGTCGTTGCTCCGCGATTACCTGTTTGAGCCGCTCAACGAGTTCGCCTGGCCCAACGAGGTTCTTCAGTGTCACTTCCGGGTGTGTGACCTCGATTAGATCTGCCAGGTCGCCGCGTGGCTTGGCAAGCTTGGTGACGTTGCTACGGGGACTTGTCTGCCGAGAGGCGTCGACGGCCTTCTTGATGTCATCAGCGAGCAAGTGATGACCTTGACGGGCTTCCCGTGCGGCGACTTGGAGGGCGACCGAGTAGAACGCTGAGTCGTCACCGGACGCGTGACTGCGGACCATGGCAGTGATGTGTTCCCCTAAGCCAGCCATCACGCCTCCTCGCAGCATCATTCCATCGGGTAGAGCCTTCCCCGTTCATTCTAGGGTGCCAGCTCCGTCGAACTCGGGAGCGCCTCGGAGCCTGCAACCAGTGTCTAGCCGACCCCAGACATCGCGTAGAAGGTCATGGCCCTCCCCCCACGTCCGTCGAAAGGGCTCCCGACACTCCACCCACAGTCGAGCGCGAATTCACGGTCTCGCGACCTGCATGCCAAGGACGGCACTCCTTGTAGCCGCTGCATCGTCCTGGATCGTCGCACGTCGCCACGTTCGTTGTCGTTACGCTTCTGTCTGCTTCTCTAGGCGTTGACCGTGATGACCGCCTCGTATGCCACATTCGTGCGCTCGTAGATCGTGACGGGCGGATGAATGTCTCGGACGATCGCGCGGCCGGCCTCGATCGAGGCTGTGACCGGTGCAGACGCGATCAGGTGCCAGCGACGTGCGCTTGGGAAGCGCGCTTCAGCCATCGCTAGCGCTTCTCGCCACCGCTCGGCAAAGTTGACGAGAGATTGCTCGTGCGAAATAAGAACCGGTCCAGGTGGCGAGCCTACGGGTCTTACCTCGATGACCGGCAATCCGGCGACATCGGGAGGAAACGCCGCACGACTCACCTCGCTTGTCAGTGCGCAGACCAGTACGAGGCCTTCGGCCGATGCGTCGTTTTCGGAGGTGACGATCTCGAAGTCGACCAGGTCGCTTTGATCACTCCATGACCAACCCGTGAACTGGTCGCGGTGCTTTTGGAAGAGTCGGGTTGGTGTCTTGTCGTCGAGATGCCATCCCAGATAGACGAGCAGAGGTACAGGAGCGATGGCAAAGACAGAGATGTGCTCCACGTCTCCGCTGTCGACGGCTTGACGGACTTGAGTAAGTGTGTCGTCGATCGATTGCTGCGCCGCATCCCAAAAGCCGCGGCCGTTTGCGGAACCGTTGATTCGACAGGTGAAGTCACCGCTGCGCTGGGTCTCGACTAGGCCCAGGTAGTTGACCGCGAGGAGCGTTTCGCCGATCTCGCGCCGGGATGCCATCGCAAGCGACCCGCGTATCATGCAACCAACTCGGAGCGCGGCGGTTCGAGTGAGTCCACCGTTGTCTGTGACCATCTCGATCCGTCGCTCGAAGGATTCCTTAATCTCGCGGAGCTTCTCGGGCGGGAAGAAGTCGATGTGGTCCGGGTTGTCGATGATCTTGTGACAGTCGTGGCATAGGAGCAATAGGTTCTCTTCGGCCTCGGTGTCGTCGACGCCGTCGTTGGCTCCACTGCGAGGTGATCCGGCTCCGTCGGTAGCGCCGATGTTGTGAGCCAGTTCCGCCAACAGAACTGAGTGCAGGTACGTTCGCTGGTCGCCGAGCAGGCGACGGTTGCAGATTGTGCAACGTCCAGCGGTGCGTGCCCAAAGTGCGTTGCGTACTGACTCCTTGATGCGTTCGCGCTTGACGGTGGTGTCTCGCGCGTCAGAGGGCGCCATCCTGCACTCCTCCCGACTGGTCCTTGGTCAGCTCCTCCGTCTCGCCACTTCCCTGATATTCCGACAGTTCCTCGCCTTCGGCCGGCGCTTCGATGCGGGTTGCGGCCACGAAGCTTCGCAGCGGTCCCGCTTCGCCATGCGGCAGCGAGATGAGGTGTGTCCCGGATACGGGTTCACTGGAGCCGAGATGTGCGCCAAGCAGGCTGGTTAGACTCGCGGCGATGCCGCTCATGTCGGCAGCAGAGCCGTGGAAGGTCGGTGTGGAGCAGCCCCTGGTTGGGATGATCTCGTCGGCGTCTGTCTCGGAGCCCCACAGTTCGTAGAAAGGCTCCAGCGTGCCATCGGCTCTCACCGCGTTTTCGGCATTCTGGTCGATCGTTAGGCAACCCGCTCTCTCGGGTGGCATCGAGACGCTCAGGATGCCGAGCGTTCCGGTTCGCACGTCACATGCCATCTGCGCAAAGACCGGGCGCGTCGCCGTCGCAGCCGCAGCGTCGAGCACTCGCCCCACCGCGACGCTGACGGTGGCGTCGATGATGACGTCAGCATCGGCGAAGTCTGATGCTTCCGGAATGTGGGCTGCGCGCGGTATTACCTCGACGGCATCGCTAATTGCGCGTAGGCGTGCAACCAACGAAGGTAGTAGAAGAGGCTCGCGACGGTGTTGACGGCGGCGATCACGACGAGCAAGGCGAAGCCGCCGTCGGCGGCGGCGGCGAACCTGGTGAGCTTGCCGAAGAAGATGACGGTGGGCGGCGTGCCGACGAGTCCGAGCAGGCCCACGACCAGCGCCCCGGCGAGCAGCGGATGCCGCGCGGCAAGCCCGGTGTAGTCGGCAATGCAGCGGCGTGCGGGGAACGCGGCGACGACGGCGAAGGCGGTGAGGTTCGTCACCGCGTAGCCGGCGAGGTACAACACGAGTGACCGTACGGCGAGGTCGCTGCGGCCGGCAACGGCGACCGGGAGCAACAGGTAGCCGACTTGGCTCACGGTGGACCAGCCGAGTAGGCGCCGGACATCCGTCTGCCAGAATGCGGCGAAATTCCCGAGAGTCATGCTCACGGCAGCGAGGACTCCGACGAGCAGCGGAATATCGACCCCGGCGGGCATCACCTCGAGGAGTCGGATCGCAGCGATCAGGGCGCCCACCTTCGGAATGGTGGTCAGAAACGCCGCCACGGCCGTCCCAGGCGCTGTCGAGGACATCGTGATCAGCAATCGAGAAAAGGACTTCGTGGGCGCCGCTCGGGGTCGTTGGCCGACATCGGGCGCTATGGCCGATGCTTGGCGCGCTGCTGCCGACAAACAAGTTGTTTAGCTCACACAACCATTTTTCAGCCAGTTCAATACCCCTAGGGGTATAGTTTGAATTTCGACGAACTACGAGAAGGAGTATGAGTATGTGCCGAGCAGCTACCTGTAAGAAGTGTGGCAAGACAACGTGGGCGGGGTGTGGTCAGCACGTCGATCAGGTTATGCGAGGGGTGCCTGGCGCGCAGCGTTGTCGTGGACATGAAAGGGATGCTCCACCCCAGGGCAATTTCTTCTCGCGGTTGTTCTCGGGTCGCCGCTAACCAACCTCGCCGTGGGAAGAAAACCCACAAGTCCGGTTCTAGCCGCGAGGTGGGCCTGTAGGAGAGCGTTGCACAGTTCGTTCAGTTTTACTTGAGAGGATCATTCATGAAGTCCATTCTAGTTACAGGCCTCGCCGACCAATTTGACGTGACTCTGGTCGACGTTCGAGAGCAGAACGAGTATGCCGCGGGTCACGTTCCCGGGGGCATCAATATCCCGTTGGGTCAACTCCGGTCGCGTATTAGCGAGATTCCGTCGACAGATACCGTTCATGTCATCTGTGAGTCGGGACGTCGCAGCGCCCAAGCGGTGGAGGCGCTCGGAGCCCTTGGCATAAATGCGGTCAACGTTGATGGTGGCACTGCCGCTTGGACCCAAGCTGGGCTGCCCCTCGATACCAACTAGGCATTTTTGCCGGTTCTGTCCCACTGATCAGATCAATAGAGGAAAATTCCCATGACCCCTTCCAGTGCTCTCGACGGCGATTCCGCAGCCGCAGCCGAGGCTTCCCGGAAAGTTATCAATCGGCGTCGACGTGCGCAGGGCCAGCTCGCCTCGGTCATCACTGCCGTCGAGTCCGGTGCAGAGTGCCGTGACGTTGTTATTCAGCTTGCGGCTGTCTCCAAGGCCCTGGATCGTGCAGGCTTCACGATCGTGTCGACCGCGATGAGGCGGTGTATCACCTCTCCGGACGACCCGTCGGACCCGATGACGGTTGATGAGCTCGAGAAGCTTTTCCTCTCCTTGGCTTAGGAGTGCAGATGGCCGACAAACATCTTCTCATTCATGCCTATGGCGCCGATCCTGAAGTCCTGTCGACCGCGTTCCGTGTCGCTCGCAATTCCGCCAGAGAACTCGGTTCCGGTGTCGGGATTCACATTGTCGTACAAGGTCCCGCGGTGGAACAGCTCACGGCTGGGAGTAGCTACGCGGATGAGATTGCCGAAGTCGCCACCTCGCGCGCGATCGAGGTGACGGCCTGCAGCAACAGCATGGCCACGATTGGAGTCGACAAGTCTGAACTTCACAAGTCAGTGGGGAGCGTTCCATCAGCGGTGGCATATGTCGCGCAGAAGCAGTGGGAGGGCTGGGCTTACGTCCGGTTCTGATGCCAGATGCTCGCGCGACTCGATCCTCGACACCCGGAGAATGTGATGACCAAAACTCTTGTCAGCAGCAGGCGGGTCGGCGGTGAGCTTCGCCGTTGGCCTCGCCACCGTTGGTACGTGTCCGCGCTCGTGGCCGCCACCGTGCTTCTCGGGTTGGGCGCGGCCAACGGGCTCATTGGAGTTCCGGCGGACATCGGACATGATTCTCTGGCCCCGCCTCCGGCGCGGTGGTGGTACCCATTCGCGATCATAGGGGCGGGGCTTGTCGGCCTGATTTTCGCTACCTACCGAGGCGCACCAATCGGCGCGGCGGCGACCTTCTGCGATCTTCGGTGGCCGATACTCGGGATAGCAGGCGTCGCCTTCGCTGGTCTGTCGTCGTCGTCAATGAGCCTAATAGCGCTCGCTCCTGGCACGCTCGGAGTTGTCACCCGACTCGCGCTTGGACTCGCGGCACTCGCCCTGCTGGTATGGGCGCTTCTGCAGCGTCTCGCCCAGGAACAGGAGGCAACAGTCTCCGACCGAGAACGTGGGGTCGATCCAGGCAATGCCTGCTCCACCTGTCGGCCCATCTCCATCCCTCGGCCCTCGCCCCATCAGGCAGCGAAGCAATGAACCATCTGATTCTCACCGCATAGCCACCGTGGCTTGTCGTGGCAATAGAAAGAAGGAGTGGACGCATGATGAACGACTACGGATTCTTGATGGGTGGCGCTTGGGTGTTCTGGCTGCTGATCGTCGTGGGCATCGTCCTACTGGCGATCTGGGCGGTGCGGGCCTTCGGGAGTAGGCCTGCACCGGGCCCGACCGGTGAACGGCATCCCGCGATTGGACAGGGAACCACGAAACGAAGCCCTGCGCGCGAGGCGCTTGACCTACGGTTCGCGCGAGGTGAACTGAGTGTGGAGGATTACCAGGAGCGCGTCCGCATCTTGGGTGAAGACACGTGATGGAACCGCTTACTCGACGGCAGGCGCTCATCCTGGCGGGCGCTGGGACGGCGAGCCTCGTTGTCGGCTCCACCGGCCTTCTATTGAGTGCGGACTCCGGAAGCGACTCTGCAGCAGGTCAGATGCTGGTGGAACCACGAGTGATGCGCAGCGTCAACGGCGCCCTGAAGGTGGAGCTGTCGGCCGCGGAGGGGAAAGCGCGGGTCGCAGGCCGGCAGGCGACAGTGCTGGCATACAACGGGGGTCTGCCGGGCCCTACCTTGATCGTCCGCCCTGGGGACCGCCTCAGCGTCTCGCTGAAGAACGACCTGAGCAAGGCTTCGAATCTTCATGTTCACGGACTCCATGTGTCTCCTGAACGAAACAGCGACAACGTTTTCGTCGCGGTCGAGCCGGGAGAGTCGTTCGACTACGAATACCGGCTTCCGGACGATCATCCGCCGGGCGTGTATTGGTACCACCCGCACCATCACGGCATGGTCGCCGAGCAGATCTTCGGCGGCCTGTACGGGATGATCATCGTTGAAGACCCCACCCCCATCTCGGTAGGCCGCGAACGAGTCCTTGTGATCTCGGACATCACTCTCGATGGTTCCGGGGAGATTCCCGCAGCAGCAGCGATGGATCGGATGCTTGGCCGAGAAGGCGATCTGGTGCTCGTCAACGGTCAGGTCGCTCCGACGCTGACGCTAGCGCCTGGCGAAAGGGAGCGGTGGCGCATCGTCAACGCCTGCGTTGCTCGCTATCTCAAGCTTCGACTGGACGGACAGCACCTGCAACTGCTGGGCATGGACTCCGGTCGATCCGTGAACCCGCACGAAGTCGACGAGGTTGTTCTGACCCCGGGGAACCGAGCGGATCTGCTTGTCACCGGCGTTGCCGGAACTTCGGTGCTGCGATCGTTGCCTGTGGACAGAGGGGGCGCGATGGGGATGATGGGTGCTGGCGCGCGGTCCTCCTCGAACTCCGTCGACGTGATCACGGTCGAGGTGAAAGGTGCGCCTGTTGCCGAGCACAGTCCCGTGCCGGCACAGCCAGTTCAACGCGATTTGAGAACCGAGTCGGTAGCGGCGACCCGGCAACTGACTTTCGCCATGGGAATGGGCGGCACGAGCATGAGTGACGGCGGGATGAGCTTCACCATCGACGGCCAACCCTTCGATCCTGCACGCATCGACTCTGCCGTTCAGGTCGGAAGCGTAGAGGAGTGGACTCTCGTCAACACCAGCACCATGGATCACCCGATTCACCTCCACGTGTGGCCGATGCAGCTAGTGGACGACCAGGGTGGTTCCACCGATGATCCGGTGTGGCGCGATGTCGTCAATGTTCCCGCCCGGAGCCGAGTGCGGGTACGAATCGCGTTCGACGACTTCCCGGGCAAGACCGTCTACCACTGCCACATTCTCGCGCACGAAGACGCCGGGATGATGGGGGTGGTCGAGGCGACATAGCCGGCACCGAATCGGAAGAAACAATCAACAATGTAAGGAGCATTTCATGAACTACGCACACACGGTCACCGTCACGGCGAGCTTCCACGACGCGGTCGCCCGCACCCGGGCAGCGCTACAGGAACAGGGCTTCGGGATCCTCACCGAAATTGATGTTCGAGCCACCTTCGACGACAAGCTCGGGGCGGAGAGCAGCCAGGCTCTCGGCGACTACCTAATTCTCGGCGCTTGCAACCCGGCTCTGGCGCAACGAGCCCTCTCCGCAGAACCAGACATGGGACTTCTGCTTCCCTGCAACGTTGTCGTTCGTCGGGGCCCTGACGCGGCGGCGACTACCGTTCAGGCCATCAACCCGCAGACGATGGTCGAGCTGAGCAGCTCAGCAGATATAGAAGGAGTAGCGGATGAGGCGGACACCCGTCTCCTCGCTTCCCTCGAGGTCGTGAAAGCGGAGTTCACTGCGTAGTGCAAGCGGTGGAACGCTAGTCGTCCGCGGTGATCGCGCCGAACTGCGTGGTGACGGCGTACCGGCGACCTCGAATCCGGCCTTGCCGCACTTCGATCGGTGCGCCAGCATGAATGCCAACACGGTGGATGCGGAGAATCGGTTCACCCGGATCGCACGCGAGGTACTGAATATCCAACGCGTCGGCAATGTCGGCTCGTAGTTCTTCTCGCCCGCCGTCCAGCGTGATGCCGCACCGCTCCCGAAGTTCTTTGTAGAGCGCGGTGTGAGAGAAATCGACCTCGAGAAGAGGTCCGACGAGCGCGTTCGGCAACCACACCTCGTCCCATCCGAGCGGTTCCGTGTTGGCGAACCGAACTCTCGCCAAGTGAAAAAGAGGAGTCGACGGGGAGAGTCCCAATTGAGTCGCCACGCGGGGGTTAGTGGTGACGGCCTGCGTGAGGATGGTGCTTCGCTGAATCATCCCGGCAGCTTGAACGGAGGCGAACAGACTGTGGAGCGGACCGAATAGGAGCCCGTCTTCTGACTCGACGACGCGTTGACGGCGCCCGCGTTCCGCGGTGATCGCACCGCTGTCGCGCAGCGGCCGCAGCGCGCTGCGCACCGTTCCCCGGCTCACCCCGTAGGTCTGCGCCAGCTCCATTTCTCCCGGAAACCCGTCAGCGAACTCGCCGTTCGCCATCCGCTCCCCCAGGTCGGTAGAAATAGCTCTCCACAATGGTGCGTTATCGCCGGTGCTGTGACTCGAAGACCTAACCATGTTGACGCTCTTCTTTCTCCCATGAAATGTATGTACATTTAACCTCGAAACCGTTCCTTCCTACGAGATGAGCAGATGACAACGCCGCGCAGCACAAGCAAATCGACCCGTAGACCTTGGAAAGGATATGCCGTTGCAGCGGCTGGCCTGTTGGTCGTCGTCGGGGTTGTCGGGGTCGGCGTCGCTGCTCAGCAGAATGATGAAGCAACCCCGGACTCGCCCATCGTCACTCATGACACCCCGGCCGACACCGGCGGTGAGCCGGAATTTGATATGTCCCGGCGGGTCGACGGGGATCCGACGGCTCTCGGGGCTGTCGACGCCCCGGTAGTACTTATCGAGTATGCCGATTTTCGATGCCCATTTTGCGGAGTCTACGCTCGCGACACCATGCCACAGCTGATTCAGGAATACGTGGACTCAGGCGAGGTGCGAATGGAGTGGCGCGATCTGCCAGTCTTCGGCGATGAGTCGGTTGCTGCGGCGGTGGCCGCGCGGGCGGCCGGAGAACAGGGTCTGTTTTGGGAGTTCGGCGAAGTGGTCTTCGCTGACGCCCCCGAGCGCGGTCACGTCGCGTTGCCGCGTGAGCGCCTGATCGAAATCGCCCAGCAAATCGGGGTGCCGGACATGGCCGCCTTCGAAGCGGATCTGACGAACCCCGAGTTGCTGGCGCGCGTGGACGCCGACCTTGCGGAGGCCCGTTCACTCGGAGTTACGGGCACTCCAACGTTTCTTGTCAATGACACCCCGTTGAGCGGAGCGCTACCCGTCACCGCCTTCCGAGACGCGATTGAGGCGGAACTCGAACAGGCCGAGAACTGATGGACATTGGTTACGCGGGCGCGTTCTTCGGCGGCATCCTGACCCTGTTGAGTCCCTGTTCGGTGATGTTGCTCCCCGCGTTCTTCGCTTACGCATTCAGCTCGCCCACACGATTGTTTGCCCGCACCGCCGTCTTTTACCTCGGACTGATCGCGACCCTGGTCCCGATCGGGGCGCTAGCAGGTTCCTTCGGGGCATTGTTCACGCAGGATCGTGACCTATTCGTGGCTATCGCTTCAACGGTGATCATCGCCCTGGGTCTGGTGCAACTTTCCGGGGTCCGGTTGCCCAGTTTTTCTCGCGGCGGTGGCGGGGAAGGAACCTCGAAAGTTTCAGTTTTTGTCCTCGGTACCGTCTATGGCGTCGCGGGGGTGTGCGCTGGTCCCATTCTCGGGTCGGTTCTGACGGTCGCCGCGATCGGTGGCGACGCCGTCTACGGCGGAATGCTCTTGGCCGTCTACGCCCTCGGCATGGTGGTGCCGCTGGTTGTTCTCGCGCTGGTGTGGGATCGCGCCAAGATCAGCCAGCAAAAGTGGTTGCGCCCGCGCTCCTTGCGCATCGGTCGGTGGCAAAACTCCTGGCTGATGATCGTCTCCGGCGCCCTTTCTATCGGTATCGGTATTCTCCTGTTGGTCACGGACGGAACAGCGGGGCTCGGCGGGATTCTGACTATCTCGGGCCAGTTCGCAGCGGAGAGCTGGGCGCTGAACGTGTCATCCGGTGTTTCCAATCTGGTCTTCAGCATCATTGCTGTGCTTGCGATTTCGGTTGTTGTCACTCTCTATGGCATCCGATCAAGACGGCGGCGACGGCGCGCTCAGGTGGCGGAGGATGAACGGGTACTGTGACGAGCTTCGGCGGAGGCACGAAGGTAGTGCGCATCATTCTCGGTGTAGGAGTCCTGGCAGGGGTACTCACCTCTTGCACCCCGGCACCGCAGACGGTGGGGGCGCAGCTTGTGGACGATCGCGTCGACTACCTGCGCGCGGCATCCCCGGACGTGGTTCGCGCCCCTCCCAATTTTCGCTTTCGTGGGTTGGTCCAGTTCGATCAGCCGCCAACCGTGTCCGGGGATAATTTCACCTCGGTTCTCTTCCCGGACGGTCAACGAGACGCGCTCAGTATCGTCGAGGTCGGCGCCGACGGCCGCGGCTGGCAGATAGACACCAACCCTTCCTGCGTGGGTCGTACCTCGATAACCGTTGACGGGCAGACACTTGATGTCATCCTCGACTCTGATGCGTCGCTCGACGGGAACACACTCGCCACTCGAACCGTTGCGACCGCTTTTCGTGACAACGGTGAGATCGTCTGGGGTCCGGTCGAGGTCCCGGGTCCCCACCGGGGTCCGGGGCTCATCTTCGCCGATACTCCGAAGTCCGTGGTTTCGAACGATCCGGTCGGCGCGGTGATGCTGGACGCGCGCACGGGCGAGCAGGTGGACGCTGGACTTGCGAAGATGGCGCTGTACGAAGGCAATGGCGTCGGAGTCGCCGGCACCTTGGACGATGTGACGGCTTTTCGAACTGGGGATGGAGTCCCGCTGTGGGATTCCGCCTCTCTCGCCCGTCCTGCGGGAGCCGGACCAGACTGGAAACCGGCACTGATCGACGCCACCGGTCAATCGATCGGAACCGTCCTGTTCTTCCGTTGGACCGACGCCGGCGGCCATTCCCTCATTGCCGCCCACCGTCTGGAGGACGGCGCCAACCTCGGCATCGTCCCCGGGGAACTCTTCGGGCAGAGCGTTGTGTGTGATCGACTGTTTACAGGCCGGTTGAGCAGGGTTTTCCGGCCAGAGTAGTGGCTGGTTTCCTGCTGTTTGAGCGCGAGAATCCGGCCACGCAGCGTCACGTGCGAGTCGACACCCGACGCGTCGCTATGCGCTCGAAGCTGTTTCGGTTGGATCGGGTGGCCTTGCCGGCCACGTTCCCACAGCGCCATGCGTAGCGGGATCATGACGAGCTCGGTGTGCATGGTGGTCTGCGCGTGCCAGGCCACGATGCGTTGCGAGTACACGTCGAGGATGAAAGCGACGTAGACCCAGCCCGCCCATGATCGGACATATGTGAAATCCATCACCCAGGTGTGATCTGGATGTGGGGCCGTGAAGTCTCGGTTCAGGAGGTCGCCGGCACGGTTGCCATCCTTGCCGGGGATCGTGGTCCGGATGCCCTTCGCCCGGGTGATGCCTTGCAGACCCAGAGCCCGCATGGCCCGGTCCACCGCGCCACGTGAGGCGTCAGCGATGGCGGTGCGGCGGATCAGCGCGGTCATCTTCTTGCGGCCATACAAGCCCTCCGGCGTCATCCGGCGGCGCGTCGTCCCGTCGGGCAGCACCTCGGCGCGCCAGGCGGCGTCACGGACGGCGTCGACGACGAGCGCATCGGTCACAGTCCGGAGGGACACGCGGCCTTGCCGCCAGGCCCGGTAGGTGCGCGCAGCGACCTTCACGCCCTGCTCTCGCAGGACGCGGATGATCGACTCGACTGCATGCCCCTCGGATCTCATCTGGTCGATGAATCCCATGATCAGCGGTTGCGGGGGTCGAGTTCCCCCACGAAGAAAGTTGTCGCTGCTTTCAGGATCGCGACGTCGTCACGCAGCTTGCGGTTCTCGGCCTTGAGCCGGCGGATCTCTGCGTGTTCCTCGCTGGTCTGCCCGTCTCGGTCTCCCGCGTCGATATCGGCTTGCACAACCCACCGGCGCAACGATTCCGCACCGACGCCTTCCTGACGGGCGACGGCTGCAATGGCCTTCGCGGTCGAG
>NZ_JABFAS010000007.1:0-1696 GCF_017168295.1 Microbacterium sp. KRD172
GGCTCTTGTGACGTATCCGTGGGTGTTTGGGCGGGTTTGAACGGGCGCACGCCGTTCTCTCGTATAGGTTTCTGGACTGTCAAGGAACAGGAACCAGTGAACGGGGAACGGCGTGCGGAATGTCAGTCTATGGTCGGCGTTGCTCGGGGTCGAGAAGACGGTGATCGAGGATGTCGAGTTCGACGAAGACGAGCAGGCGCTGATCGTGCGGGTGAGGCCACGGAAATCGGCTCGTGGCCGGTGCGGGGCGTGTGGGCGTCGCTGCCCGGCGTATGACCGTGGTGAGGGTCAGCGGCGGTGGCGGGGCCTGGATCTCGGCACGATCCGGGTATATCTGGTCGCCGACGCGTCGCGGGTGTCGTGCGCGGTGCACGGGGTGACCGTGCGGCAGGTGCCGTGGGCTCGTCATGGTGCCGGTCACACGTATGCGTTCGATGATCAGGTTGCATGGCTGGCGACGAGATCGTCGAAGAGCACGGTGACGCAGTTGATGCGGATCGCGTGGCGCACGGTCGGTGCGGTCATCGCCCGCGTCTGGGCAGATGCCGAGGCTCTGCATGACCGGTTCGACGGGCTGCGGCGGATCGGGATCGACGAGATCAGTTACAAGAGGGGCCACAAGTATCTGATGGTCGTCGTTGACCATGACACGAAGACCCTCGTATGGGCTGCGCCCGGGCGCAGCAAGGACACGCTGCGAGAGTTCTTCGACCTTCTCGGGGCGGAGCGTTGCACCCTGATCACGCATGTTTCCGCGGATGGAGCGGACTTCATCGGCAGCGTCGTGGCGGAGAAATGTCCGAACGCGGTCCGCGTCGCCGATCCATTTCATATCGTGATGTGGGCTACCGAGGCGCTCAACGAGGTGCGGCGCGAGTCGTGGAACGAGGCCCGTAAGCTCGCTCGGGCCGAGCCGAGCAGGCCACGGGGCCGCCCGCCCGCTGACGCGCCTGGCCGGCCGCAGTCCGAGCGGGCGACCAGGCTGAAGGGCGCCCGCTTCGCGCTACTGAAGAATCCGGACACCCTCACCGAGCATCAGAGCGAGAAGCTCGCGTGGATCGTGAAAGCTGACCCGCGGCTCTACCGGGCGTACCTGCTCAAAGAAGGGCTGCGGGCGATCTTCAAGATGCCGCTCGAAGCGGCACGAGACGCCCTCGACGGGTGGGTGTCGTGGGCGAGACGATCCCGGATCCCCGCGTTCGTGAAGCTTCAACGCAGCATCGTGAAACACCGTGACCGGATCCTCGCTGCGATCGAGCACGGCCTCTCCAACGCCCTCATCGAATCAACGAACACGAAGATCAGACTCATCACCCGGATCGCATTCGGCTTCAAATCAGCTGACGCGCTCATCGCCCTCGCAATGCTCACCCTCGGACCCCACCGACCCGCACTCCCCGGCCGATGACCCACGGAAGGAGCAGGAGAGCCGACTCATCACCCGGATCGCATTCGGCTTCAAATCAGCTGACGCGCTCATCGCCCTCGCAATGCTCACCCTCGGACCCCACCGACCCGCACTCCCCGGCCGATGACCCACGGAAGGAGCAGGAGAGCCGAGATAGCGGACTAGTTTTTCTTGGTGTCCAGAACTTCGGCGTTTGTCTTTAGTTTTTGAGCTGAGTTCGTCGAGTCGATGCGTGGTTCAGGCGGCTTTGCCGAGTCGGGCGTTGTCGATGTAGCCGGTGACGTGTCG
>NZ_JABFAS010000008.1:0-419 GCF_017168295.1 Microbacterium sp. KRD172
GTTAAAGACAGACTCGGGAAATATTTAGTAGAGAAGGCAATTCAAGAAGGGCGTGTGCGTGCAGGTCAAACTATTGTTGAAGCGACTGCTGGTAATACAGGCATAGGGTTAGCTATTGCAGCGAATAGACATCATTTGAAATGTAAGATCTTTGCGCCGTATGGTTTTTCAGAAGAAAAGATTAATATTATGATAGCGCTTGGTGCAGATGTTTCAAGGACGAGTCAGTCTGAAGGTATGCATGGGGCACAATTAGCTGCACGTTCCTATGCTGAAAAATATGGTGCCGTTTATATGAATCAATTTGAATCCGAACATAATCCGGATACATATTTTCATACATTGGGACCCGAATTGACTTCAGCATTACAGCAAATTGATTATTTTGTGGCTGGTATTGGCTCTGGCGGTACATTTAC
>NZ_JABFAS010000009.1:0-831 GCF_017168295.1 Microbacterium sp. KRD172
GGGCCGAGGAGATCCGGTTGACGATCAAGGGTGCGCGCCGCCGCGCCGCACGGGTATGGAAGGTGGCGCGCGGGCTATGACCTCATCACAAGAAGTGCCGACCCTTCGACAAGCTCAGGGACCGTCTCCGGCTGAGGGATCGTCTCCAGCTCAGGGATCGTCTCCGGCTGAGGGACCGTCTCCGGCTCAGGGATCGTCTCCGGCTCAGGGTTCGTCTCCGGCTGAGGGATCGTCTCCGGCTGAGGGTTCGTCTCCGGCCGAGGGACCGATTCGCCACGAGGCCCGATCGCTGAGCCTGTCGAAGCGGGAGGAACCCTTCGGCGGCCTCACCGTCGCGGTCATCCCGGCGCGCGGCGGATCGAAGGGAGTTCCGCGCAAGAACCTCCGCCGCGTCGGCGGCATCCCGCTCATCCAGCGCGCAGCGCGGGCGGCTGCAGCCGCCGAGCTGGTCGACCTGGTCGTGGTCTCGACCGACGACGACGAGATCGCCGAACTCAGCATCGCGGCAGGGGCGCGCGTCATCCGCCGTCCTGCCGAGATCTCGGGCGACACCGCGTCATCCGAGAGTGCCGTGCTGCACGTGCTCGACGCGCTGGAAGACGCGGGCGAGCTGGTGGATGTCGTCGTCTTCATCCAGGCGACGTCGCCGTTCATCCCCAGTGACCGCATCGACGTCGCAGTCGACGGGGTGCGCTCGGGCCGATACGACAGCATGTTCTCGGCGTACGAGACGTACGGCTTCCTCTGGCGGCGTGCCGGCTCCGCCGGCGCCGGCTCCGGCTCCGGCGGCGACGGCGACGGCGACGCTGCCGCTGAGGCGATCAACCACGA